>NZ_CP032663.1:0-2400000 GCF_016647575.1 Proteus vulgaris | reverse complement strand
AATGCATTTGCGTAAAGAGACTTGAGTCACAATATAAATGAAACGCATGATTATTTTTTTCTCATAATCGTGAGTTTATGCGGTGTAGTGTGATCTCAATAAAAGTTTTCAAAAATGGCGATTTCTTACTCATAAAAAATATGAAATTGAGATGAAAATTTTTGAAAGCATAAAGCGATTGGTTTTTTTCTATTGTGGAAATAAGAAACACTTTGCTAATTGTAATGTTTACAATTTAACAACATTTAATGATTTATTTCTTATTTGAGAAAAGAGAGTAAACGGTTGCGGGATTAATAATGACGTAGATAGAGAGAAGCCCATATATAAGAATATAAATATAGGCTTTGAATTTTGAAGATTAATTAAACAGTTCTTTCACTTGCTCTGGAGGGCGGCCTAAACGGGCTTTATTACCTACAACCACAATAGGGCGTTCAATAAGTTTAGGGTTTTCATGCATTGCTTGAATTAATACATCTTGTGATGTTTCATCAGCCAGTTTTAGTGTTTTATAAATTTCTTCTTTTGTGCGCATTAATTCTCTTGCGTCATTAAAACCTAATGCGTTGAGCAGTGTTTTAAGTTCCTCAACAGAAGGTGCTGTATCTAGATAGTGAATAACATTAGGTGTTATTTGTATTTCTTCTAGTAAATGTAAGGTTTCACGGCTTTTTGAACAGCGTGGATTATGATAAATCGTCACTTTCTTGGTCATGTTGTCCCTTATTTAAATTGACTGTCTCTTTGCTGAATTTTTCTTAATTGGTCTATGCGAGCATCAAAGCGAGCTTGATCGTTACTGCCTAATTTGACTTGTCGGCTTGCATCACCTAAATAACGAATTGCCGTTTCAAAGTCACCTCTTAGGGCCAAATCTTCCGCATAAGCGGCTAATTCATGAGCTCTATCACCTTGTTTAGCTGAATTTTCTGCCATTAATTGCCAGCCGATAGGATCGTTTGGGTTATCAAAGGTATAACGATAAAGCAGGCGGTTTGCTTCGTTATATTGCTTATTATGTATATATGAGTTAGCTAAGTTGGCAATAAGGACATTGTTATTGGGTTTTTGCTTCAATGCCTGTTGTAATCTTGCAACCGCATCGCTTGCACGGTTTTGTTCTAAATCGATATCGGTCATGGCATCAATAAGCCAAATATTATTCGGCTCTCTTTCTAACATCGGAGTGAGCAGTTTTCTTGCGTCATCAAATTTACGATCACGAGAATAGATAAGTACTAGCGCATAATTTGCAGCTGACTTTTCAAGAGCTGTACCTTGCTTAAACTGATCAAGTATCGTTTGTAATGCATTCTCTGATGTTGGATTTTTCGTCAACATGGTTAATACACGCATTTTAGCAAACAGAAAATCAGCTGACTGTGGAACCTGTCGAGCAGGAAATTGACTTGCTCGACTTCTTGCATCGGATAAACGGCTATCTGGTAAGGGGTGCGTTAATAACATTTCAGGCGGTTTAGAGCTATATCGTACTTGGTCAGCAAGAATTTGCATAAAGTCCGGCATCCCTTTGGGATCAAATCCTGCACGATAGAGTGTCTGTATTCCGATACGGTCTGCTTCTTGCTCGTTCATTTGCGTGAACGTGATCATATTTTGCTGCATACCCGCCATACTACCTGTAAAGGTTGCAAGACCTGCATTCGGGTTTGCCATAAATATCAGAATAGAACCTAATACACCAGCAAGAGCAAGGGGCGTTGTTTTAGCCTGATCTTCAAGCATTCGTGCTAAATGTCGTTGAGTAACGTGTGTGATTTCGTGAGCCATAACAGAGGCTAATTCACTTTCTGTTCGGCTATATCGAAAGAGTGCGGAATGCAAAACAATGTTTCCCCCAAAATAAGCAAAGGCGTTAATATTGGGGTTGTTAACTAAATAAAAGTGAAAAGGAGTTTTGACTGAACTGGCGTTCGAAACGAGTTTTTGTCCTAAATTATTAATATAGTTAGAAAGTAATGGGTCAAAAACTAATGGTGCACTATTTCGCAGTTGGCGAGTATAGTAATCACCCATAGCGATTTCTTGATTGATGCTTAATGTTGAACCTGCGGTGGTTCCCATATCAGGTAAAGAGTCTTCAATATCAATCGCAGCCTGAGCAGGCACTACTGATGTTGATAGCAACGCAGAAACAAGAAGCGCGACTAATGGTTTTTTAAGTCTGAGTTTCATACAACTGTATCCTGATGGCTATCTTAACGAAAAATTAATAATTAATGATGTATGATAGCAAAACCTAACGTAAAATCTGTCAAAAGATTATTGCTTATGTAAATAAATACATACAGCTCTATTATTCTGATTATTATAAAGGATCTTTATTTTCATGCTGGACTTGCTTGTTCAATGGTACAAACGCCGATTTGCTGATCCACAAGTTATCGCCCTTGTGGTCATTTTGATTGCCGGCTTTTCAATTCTGTATTTTTTCAGTGGCATACTTGCTCCTTTATTAGTGGCAATTGTGCTTGCTTATCTTTTAGAGTGGCCAACTCATTTACTTGAGAAATTAGGGTGCGCCCGTATATGGGCAGTATCGATAATTCTGACACTCTTTATTGGTATTAGTGCCATTGTTATTTTGATTTTAGCGCCAACTGTGTGGCAGCAAGGGATGACACTGATTTCAGATATCCCAAATATGATCAATAAGTTCAATGCATTTGCGCATGAATTACCGGATCGTTTCCCTGCATTAATGGATGCGGGTATTGTTGATATGATGGCAGAAAACTTACGCAGTAAGTTCTCAACGGTGGCTGAATCTGTATTAAAAGTGTCTTTAGCTTCGCTAATCGGAATTATTACACTGTCGATTTATCTTATTCTTGTGCCTTTAATGACGTTCTTCTTACTTAAAGATAAGCAACAGATGCTTAATGCGGTTCGTCGTGTTTTACCAAAAAACAGAATATTGGCAGCTCAAGTTTGGATTGAAGTTAACCAGCAAATTACCAATTATATTCGGGGCAAAGTAACCGAAATGATAATTGTGGGTGTTTTCACTTATTTTGTATTTGCTTTCTTCGACTTGCGCTACTCTGTATTACTTGCTGTGATCGTCGGCGTTTCTGTTTTAGTTCCTTATGTTGGTGCTGTTTTAGCAACAATTCCAGTTATTGTGATTGCATTATCTCAGTGGGGATTAGGCTCTGATTTCTGGGCGTTATTTATCGCTTATCTTGTTGTTCAAGGATTGGATAGCAATTTATTAGTACCAATTTTGTACTCTGAAGCTGTAAATATGCACCCTTTAGTTATTATATTGTCGGTGATTATATTCGGTGGAATGTGGGGATTTTGGGGCGTATTCTTTGCGATACCATTAGCAACGCTGATAAAAGCAGTATTGCATGCATTACCCGATGAAATTGCGAATGAGCAACATACAAAGAAAAACTGAAGACAGCATTGAACGCATTAACAAAAAACAAATAAAAAGTAGATAAAAAAACAGACAGTGCAAACTGTCTGTTATCTTATCAATACTAAGCTTTTATTATGGATGCTGAGCGAGATATTCGAGAACGACTTGATGGTGATTACTGGTTTTAAAGTTATCAAATACGTGTTCGATAACACCATTTTTATCAATTAAGAATGTTGTACGATGAATACCATCGTAAGTTTTCCCCATAAATTGCTTTTCTCCCCAGATACCAAACTCTTCTGCAATCTTATGATCTTCATCCGAAAGCAACGTGAAATTTAGCATCTCTTTTTCAGCGAAACGGGAAAGTTTTTCTGATTTATCTGTGCTGATGCCGAGTACTTCAACTTTAGCTTTTTTTAGTGCATCCATTTCATCACGTAAGCCACAAGCTTGAGTTGTACAACCCGGTGTCATTGCTTTAGGGTAAAAATAAACGAGCACACGTTGGCCAGCGAAATCAGATAAATTAATTGTTTCTCCATCTTGGTCGGGCAGACTGAATTGAGGCGCCTTTTCACCGGCTTTTAATGGGTTCATTAGGTCATTCTCCATTTTTTACTGTTTCATCATCAGACTATTTACGATACTTATTGTGCCTTGAGCGTTCAGCTCTGTACATAATTGATTAAATTTCTCATTAATAACAAGACCATGATCATCTAATGGATTATGCGCCGTAATTTGTATTTCTAAACGGGCAGGTGAGCCATCTTCTGACGGGTGTGTTTTAGAGATTAATTCAGCAAGATTAAAATTATGTTGGCTAAATAGATTAGTAAAGCGTTCTACAATACCGGGTGCATCTTCAATATCAACTTTTGCTGCGATTGTTGAAGGATAGGTGATCGGCGCACCATTGGTGGTTCTTTTCATTACGGTCAATAAATCCAGTTCCGCACTTTTAATGGGCAGCAACGCTTCTAATTGTGCGATAGCGTTCCAGCCACCTGAAAGTAGCATGATAAACGTAAACTCTTGACCAAACATCGCAAGTCGGCTGTCCTCGATATTACATCCGCATTGGCTGACTAATTGTGTAATGGTATCAACAATACCAGGACGGTCAGCACCTAATGCAGTAATGACGAGAAAATGTTTATCAGGTATGGGCAAAATAAGGTTCCTTTTGACTTTCAGTATATTCTTAACAGGTAAACACAAATTTCGATTTCTGCCAAGATCCCTTGCTCACTATCTTCAATTATTATATCTCTTTAATTCATATCAAAGAATATTAGCAAATTTCATTAGAAACCTAGAGTTAAGTAGTTTTCAATAGAGCAACGAATGAGTACCATTGAGTATACGTCTATCTCGGAGCAATGATTATGGTGAATAACGAATTTAATTTTACAGGCAGTATGGTGGCATTGGTTACACCAATGGACGCAAAAGGCAATGTTGACCGGGTTAGTTTACGTAAATTAGTTGACTATCATGTTAATGCAGGCAGTGCCGCAATAGTTTCTGTTGGTACAACAGGAGAATCTGCAACATTAAGTCATGACGAGCATGTTGATGTTGTTCTGATGACATTAGATATGGCTGATGGGCGTATTCCTGTGATTGCTGGTACGGGTGCTAATGCAACATCTGAAGCAGTCTGGTTCACACAACAGTTTGAAAATAAAGGTATTGCAGGTTGTTTAAGTGTTACACCTTATTATAATAAACCTTCACAAGAAGGGTTATATCAGCACTTTAAAGCGATTTCTGAAAGCACAGCATTACCACAAATCCTGTATAATGTGCCGGGTCGCACTGGATGCGATTTATTGCCTGTAACAGTTGCACGTTTAGCCAAGTTGGATAATATTGTGGCAATTAAAGAGGCGACAGGGAACTTAAGTCGTGTTAGTCAAATCCAAGAGTTGGTTAATGATGATAGTTTTATCTTATTAAGTGGCGATGACGCATCATCATTAGACTTTATGCAACTTGGCGGTCATGGTGTTATTTCGGTTACTGCTAACGTTGCAGCGTCAGAGATGGTAGAATTATGTCGATTAGCAAATGCGGGTGAGTTTGCAAAAGCACGTGAACTTAATCGACGTCTGATGGACTTACATCATCAGTTATTTGTTGAACCTAATCCAATCCCAGCTAAATGGGCGTGTCAACGTATTGGATTGATTGAAGACGCCACATTGCGCTTACCTATGACTCCGTTGACATCATCAGGTCAGCAAATTGTTGAGAAAGCGCTGTTAACAGCGGGAATACTGTAAAACTTAGGGAATTTTAATGGCAACACTATTGCATAAATCAAAGATTATGAAAGTCGCGGGTCTGTCGCTGGTGGTTTTACTGGCAGCCTGTTCAAGTGATCAGCGCTATAAACGTCAGGTCAGTGGTGATGAGTCTTATTTAGAGACGGCAGGGCTAAAGAATTTAGCAATTCCGGCGGGTATGGTGTTGCCTTTGCAAAATGGGGAATATGACATTCCAACCCCTAAAAAAACTGAACCTGTTGGTTTAGCGCTTGATATTCGCCCACCAACTCAAGCACTGAATCTGTTAAGTGGTTCACGCAGTGAAAATAATGCAGATAACAGTCGTTTGTTATTACCAAATTCACCTGAAAATACAACACTATATGAGCAAATTAGCTCTATCTTAAAAGAGAAAGGTGTTGCGATTGCCAAAAGTGATGCAGGGCAAAAAGAGATCCACACTGATTGGATCACATGGTTACGTGCAGATGAAAACGTACCTTTCCAAACACGTCAGCGTTTAGTGATTGCTCAGTCAGGTAATGTTATTTCGTTAACAGTGACTAATGAAGGTTTACGCCAAGGCGAAACTGAGATGACTGATCCGGCTGAGGTGAAGCGTTACAATATTTTAATGCTTAACGAATTGGTTGATGGCTTAAACCGTATGCGTAATTTAAGCGAAAATACGGCAAGCAGTAGCTTACAAGGTATTATCGATGTCCAAAGTGGCAGTGATAATGCGGGCCTTCCAGTGATTATCGTTCGTGCACCATTTGATGTAGTTTGGGATAGATTACCAATCGCATTAGAAAGTGTTGGTATGAAGATGGGTGATCGCACACGTTCTAAAGGTTCAATTGAAGTAACCTATAAAGGAATGAGCAGTGCGAACTGGAGTGCGTTAGGTGTTGATAGACCAACTGTTGAAGAAGCGGATTATAAATTACAAGTCGGCGATTTAAATAACCGCAGTAGTTTACAATTTATCAGTGATAAAGGTAAACCATTAACACAATCACAAAATGATCAAATGGTTGCTGCACTGAAAGCTGCTTTTAGTAAGCCTGTTAAATAAGTATTATTTTTTAAAAATATGAGAAGCCGTACAATAAATATTGTGCGGCTTTTTTATGATCTTAACTTAATTGTATTAATCTAAATTGAAATTTATTTATAAAAATACAATCGAGATTGCTGGATTTAACATCATTAATTGAATGCTCTTTTAATGATAAGGTTTAATTTAAAATTATTAATAATATTAATCTTAATGCAATACGATTAAATTTATGCAATATTGCGTCAATTCTTATTCTTAAATAAAAATAACAAAGCATTCTCTGACTATATGAAGGGGTATTTATGAGTGCAGGTGATATGATTATTCACTTGATATTAAGTGGGATACTTATTGTAGGTGTTTATCAATTTTATTTTTTTACTCAACGATATACATTGAGAGAAGTGAAAGTTATTAACTCACCGATTGATGAAAAAATTCCTTTCTGGCCATGGTGGTCATGGATCTATAGCTTTTTATATTATCCTGCAATTTTATACCTCAACTGGATCATTCAAGACTCAAGACAATTCATTATGATTGTTTTTAGTTATATTGTTTTGTTAGTCATGCAAATGTTTTTCTTTGTTGTGTTCCCTGTTGCAACTCCAGCACATTGGCGCACATTAAACCCAGGAAAAACAGCGTCAGAGAAATTTCTTAAGTTTGTTCAGTATTTTGATGATTCCTCAAACTGCTTCCCTAGTATGCACGTTTCCGTTGCAACACTCACCGCATGTCTTGCTTATGCAACCTTAGGGCCTTGGGTTTTCTTATTCCCATTATTTATCGCATTATCTTGCATGTTTACGAAACAACATTACTTAATTGATTTACCTGCAGGTGCTTTATTAGGCTGGTTTGCTTATGAGATCTACTGTTACATTATTTAATTAAAACATGATGTTATTAAGAGATAACATAAGTCTTTTTAAATATAAAAATAGATTAGAGATAAATCATTAAAACGCGTTGATGCTAATACTGATAACCAGATTAAATTTCAATAAAAAGAAATTAATCTGGTTTTTTATTATTGATTACTCAAAATAAATGTAATATGAAACAGAACTAATGATTATTAAGAATATTATCTGAAAATAGAAATAATGCAGTGATATAATCTATAATTATTCTTATTCTGACTTTTTATATTTTATATATTCTGATTTTACCAAACGATCTTTTTATTGATGATTATAACTTTCGTTATGAGTGTGATTGTTCAATAGAATTAATTGAAATATGATTTCTAATAACAGAGATTATTTTTAATAATAAAACGTTGTGAACTTCAGATTAAAGGCGAGATTTTTTAGTGATAGTACTCACGTTTTAAAAGCTTTTTTGTCTGATCTAGAGTAGAGTATGGGAAGCAAATTTCTTGTTAAACCTATCACATCTTTGGAGTGTGTCAGATGCAGAAAAAAGCTGAGTTGTATCGTGGAAAAGCCAAAACGGTCTATGCCACTGAATCTTCTGATTTTCTTATCCTTGAATTCAGAAATGATACATCAGCGTTAGATGGCCAACGTATTGAACAGTTTGATCGTAAAGGCATGGTAAATAATAAATTTAACCATTTCATTATGAATAAACTGGAAGAAGCGGGTATCCCAACGCAGATGGAACGTTTGCTTTCTGATAATGAAGTGCTAGTAAAAAAACTCGATATGGTACCTGTTGAATGTGTTATCCGTAATCGTGCAGCGGGATCATTAGTCAAACGTTTAGGTATCGAAGAAGGTACACTTTTAAACCCACCAATCTTTGATTTATTCTTAAAAGATGATGCTCGTCATGATCCTATGGTCAATGAATCTTACTGTGAAACCTTTGGTTGGGTGTCTAAAGAAAACCTCGCAGAAATGAAACGTTTGAGCTATAAAGCAAACGATGTCCTTAGCGAACTCTTTGATAAAGCAGGACTTATTTTAGTCGATTTTAAACTTGAGTTTGGTCTATTTCATGGCAAAGTGGTATTAGGTGATGAATTCTCTCCTGATGGAAGCCGTCTATGGGATAAAAATACCTTAGATAAAATGGATAAAGACCGTTTCCGTCAAAGCTTAGGCGGATTAATTGAAGCATACGAAGAAGTTGCACGTCGAATCGGTGTTTCTTTAGACTAAATACGCAAACGATTACGTCAAGTTTAATAAGATGTAATTAGAAAAGGTCAGCTTAAAGCTGACCTTTTGTCTTAAATGGGGCGTATTAAATGGAATGTATAAAACAAGCAACTATGGAGATAGCTTGATTGAATTACATTTAATAATAAGAAAATTTATCGTAATTCTAAACTTTCTAATAATTGTTTAAACTCTTTATTAAGCGCAAGGCTATCAATATATTGATTAATCAGTGGGGTAGGTTGAATAAGTGCATACTTGCACATAAATATAAGGAAATAACCCACATACACATCAACGGCAGTCAGATTTTTACCACAAAGGTAAGGTTTAGCGCTGGCTAAGCCCGTCTCTAAGCAATGAAAAGCGCGTTCAAAAGAACCAAAACCAGATGATTTTTGCTGCTCTTCATTAAGTTCAATACCAAGCTCTTTTATAGTAAATGCAGATTCGATAGGGCCTGCGGTAAAAAAGAACCAACGATAATAAGCAGCGCGTTCGGGTGAATTAAGGGCGGGAGCAAATCCTTTCTCAATAAATTTATCTGCTAAATAAGCACAAATTGCCGCCGTCTCTGTAACGACGACTTCACCATCCACTAATGCAGGAACTTTTGCCATCGGATTAATAGCAAGATATTCAGGAGTACGCATTGGTGCGCCATATTCTAATTCAACACGCTGATAAGGCACATCTAATATTTTTAAGAAAAGCTCAGCAGTGTTACCGCGAGACATTGCATTAGTATAAAGAATAAGTTCACCCATAATGTTTCCTTACTGTGTTGATTAATATGATATTATTTAGATTAGAACAGCTAAACGAAGAACAGTAAGGAAGATATTACGCAAACCATGTGTCAATTTCTGTCAGGAGTCTCTTTCAAGATCTCTTTTTTCCAGCGTGAGAATAAATAGCTTTTAGGGTAAGGCAAATTATCACTTAATACTTCATAAGAGATAATTCTATCAAGCCTAAAATGACGATAACTTTGGCGTAATTCACACCATGCGGCAATAACTTGAGAATCTTGAAAATAACCCACAGCAATAGGCCAAATAATCCGAGTGCTTAATTGCTTTTGAGCATCCTGATAATCTATTTTGGCTTTCTTTTCTTCGCGTAAACTAAAACGCATATCTTTGGCAATGGTGTGATCAACTTCAATAATTCTGTTAGTGGGAACAAACAAGGTGTTTTGTTCAAGTAAGGTTTGGTGCTGAGTTGTTACTACGGCATTGATTTTATTAATTGCCCGTAATGCAGAATGACTTAATTCTTTATCTGTATGACTTTCTACCCAACGTAAACCTAAAATAAGCGCTTCAAGTTCATTAATATCAAAGGTTAATGGTGGCAGGAGTAAACCTGATTTTAGTTGATAACCTATACCAGCTTCACCCGTGATTTCAGCACCTTGGTTACGCAAAGATTCAATATCACGATAAATAGATCTGACACTAATTTCCAATTTATCTGCCAGCGCTTCTGCCGTTATTGGATAGCGATTTTCTTTTAAAATCTGCAATAAAGTGAGTAAACGTTGAGTTCGAGTCATTAAATTATCTATTTATTAGTGAAGAAAAAACACAAGGGTAAGAAATAAGAATTCTATTATGAAATGACTAGGATGTGTTGAGTTATTTTCTCTAACAGTCTCTATTATCTTGTTCTCAAAAAATAGGGAATAGAGAATGCAATTTTTTGTTATTATCTCAAATCAAGTGATAAATTTGTTCATAATAAAGCTAAAGTGGTCTATTTAAACAGTGGGGATAAGTTATGCGTTGGAATGATCGCCGAAGAAGTGACAATGTTGAAGATAGAAGAGGGCAATCTTCCTCCGCATCAGGTGGTGGTAATCTTCCATTAGGATTAATTGCACTTTTATTACGCACTAAATACGGGTTTGTGGTTATTATTGTTTTAGTGATAGCCAGTTTTATGGGGTTTGACTTTAACTCATTAACAGGTGAAACCAACCAAGCACCACAACGCAACGAACAACAAAGTGCCCTTTATAATGAAGCCGCAGATTTTAGTAGCGTCGTTTTAGCCAGTACAGAAGATTTTTGGCAAACTATTTTTGCACAAGCGGGCAAAAAATATAGCTATCCAAAACTTGTGTTATATACCAATAGCACTACGACACAATGTGGCACTGGTACAAAAATAATGGGACCTTTTTATTGCCCAGCGGATAGAAAAATTTATCTCGATCTCTCTTTTTATAATGAAATGAAACATAGCCTAGGTGGCGGCGGTGAGTTTGCTCAAGGTTATGTGATTTCGCATGAAGTAGGGCACCATGTTCAGCATTTATTAGGTATTACTAATCAAATGCGTGAAAAACAACAAATGGCACGCTCAAAAGCAGAAGCGAATCGTTTATCTGTAAAATTAGAACTGCAAGCAGACTGTTTTGCTGGAATGTGGGGACATTTTATTGCAGGTGAAGGCCGTATTGATGAAAGCGATTTATTAACGGCGATAAAAACGGCGCAAGCGATCGGTGACGACAGATTACAGAAACAGCAACAGGGCTATGCCGTGCCTGATAGCTTTACACATGGCACCGCAGAACAACGAAAGACTTGGTTTATGCGTGGCTATAACAGTGGCAATATCAAATCTTGTGATACATTTGCTTCTTCGTCTTTGAACTAATACCATTCGTCGGTAAATAAAAGACAATTAACGCTATAAAGAGAAAGGCTTAGGAACAAACATGAGTAACGTTGATCCCTCACTATTAATTTTGCTGGTTCTCGCCGGGCTTGGCATTATTAGTCATAATATGACTGTAACGTTAGCAATGCTTGCTTTGCTAGTGATTAAAATCACGCCTCTAAATCAATATTTTCCTGTTGTTGAAAAATATGGCATGACCATCGGGATCTTAATTCTGACCATTGGGGTAATGACACCCATTGCAACAGGGCGTATTTCAGGGCAAGAAGTTCTTAACTCATTTTTAAACTGGAAATCACTGTTAGCGATTGCAATAGGTATCGCGGTTTCTTGGTTAGGCGCACGAGGTGTTTCTTTAATGAATAACCAGCCTTCAACAGTTGCTGGTTTATTAGTGGGAACCGTCATTGGTGTCGCACTTTTCCGAGGTGTGCCTGTTGGACCATTAATTGCAGCAGGTATTCTTTCGTTGTTAATCGGTAAATCCTAGCTGTGTCATTTTCTCATTTACATCAATATCAGCAAAAATTAGCGCAATTAGGGCAACGTCAGTTATTGCTATTAGCAGGTGATCCTGCATGGCAAGTGACGCAGATCCAGCAAATTACTCAATTATGCCAAGGCGATTGGATCACAATTTCTTCCAATCAATCTAATGCTGTTTTGCCTGAACACGCTATTCGTCTGTTAGGACGTGAGTTTCTGCATGCTGTTTTTGATGCCAATGAGGGATTTAATACTGATGCTTTAGCCATGTTAACAGGCACATTAAAAGCAGGTAGTTTATTGATTTTATGTCTACCTGATATTGAAAATTGGGATAGTTATATCGATAACGATAGTCAGCGCTGGAATGATGCTCAAGGTGTGCTTTCAACACCAAATTTTATGGCGTGGCTAAAAAACATCACTTTGAGTGATGAGCAAGTGATCATATGGCAACAATCAGCGTCATTTCAATTACCTACATTGATTGAAAAAACTAAACCTTGGGCGCTTCCACAAGGTAAACCGACCGCAGAACAGCAAGCGATTTTAGATAGTTTACTCTTATCGACATCCGGTGTTTGGAGTGTTATTGCACCAAGAGGCAGAGGAAAGTCAGCGCTGGCGGGAATGTTTATCGAACAGTATCAAGGAAGTGTACTGGTATGTGCACCAGCTAAAAATAGTACAGATATTTTATCTTCACATACCAATAAAGCTATTTCATTTTATTCTCCTGATAATTTATTAGCGCTATGCATAAATAACGAAATTCAAAGTGATTGGTTGATTATTGATGAGGCAGCTTCTCTACCTATTGCACAACTAGAAGCGTTGTGTGGTTATTTTCCTAATGTATTAATGACAACCACAGTACAAGGCTATGAAGGAACAGGGCGCGGTTTTATGCTGAAGTTAGGAGATAACATTCCTAATTTACGTACCTATCAATTACAAATGCCCATTCGTTGGGCTAAAGATTGCCCACTAGAAAATTGGCTTAATCAGTTGTTATTGCTTGATGAGCCTGAGTACGATTTTGATTGTCAGCAACAAGGTGAAGTCGATGCTCAGCAGCTTCAAGGAAATTGGCACAATAACATTTCACAACTACATGATTTTTATCAATTACTTACTAGTGCACATTATCGGACAACACCACTTGATCTACGACGTTTACTTGATGGTCAAAAGCAACGTTATTGGTCAGCATCAATCAATAAAAAAATCGTAGGTGCTGTGTGGTGTATTGAAGAAGGTGGGCTATCTGTCGAGCTAGCTCATGATGTTTGGCTAGGCACTCGTAGGCCTAGAGGCAATTTAGTTGCTCAATCATTAGTGACTTATGGTTTAACACCCGATGCAATGTGTTTAAATTCATTGCGTATTAGCCGTATTGCTGTTTTGCCTCAATATCGACGTCAAAAAATTGCAGCAACTTTAATTTCTAATATTGTAAAAGAGAGCCAAGAACAGGCTATTGATTATCTTTCTGTAAGCTTTGGTTACACCGAAGTGTTAGCGCAATTTTGGATGCAATGTGGCTTTCAAATAGTGCGATTAGGAGTACATAAAGAGGCGAGCAGTGGATGTTATGCCGCAATGGCGATTTATCCATTAACAGAAAAAGGCAAACAGTTATTGCACTCTTCTTTACGTGCTTTTGCTTTGCAATATCCGCAGATACAACAGCAAACAAACCTCTGTTTAGCAGATAAGTTAATACCAAGTCATATTGCTACACCACAAGACGATTGGTTAATGATGGCGGGCTTTGCATTTGCCCATCGTCCAGCCCTTACTGTTTATGAGAGTGTTGCTAACTTTTTGGTAGGTTATGAGCAACACTATCCGTTACTAGTGGCTTTTTTTGTAGACAATAAATCAGTTGAGCAGTGTGTGGCTGAGTTTTCTTTATCAGGAAAAAAAGCCTTAACTAAGCAATTAAGAGAGCAATGCGCACAATTAATGGCTGAAAAAGATGCTCAGTTAACATCGCGTTATCAACAGTGGTTAGCTACTTATTCTCATCCTTCTTGTTTTGATTTTGTTTAGGCCAATCATCTTCATCATCCCATTTATCATTAAAATCACGATGTGGCGGTAACTTTCGCTTATTTTTAAGAAATTGCTTGGGATCGATTTTGTTCATATCTTTAATAGCGTTAATAATAATTCCTACTAAAAGAATTAAAATTACCCACCAATAGTCAGCAAGCCAGTGCATAAATAAGCCTTATATTTTAAAATTGTTGTTGAGAATGAGGATCTTTTTTATTTACTCTATAAAATAACGCAATAAGCATGAGTTGGAAAAGCACAGCATGAAACGGATATTATTGATTATAGCAGGTTGGTTATGTGTGGGATTAGCCACATTGGGGGTTATTTTACCTGTATTACCCACAACACCTTTCTTATTACTTGCCGCATGGTGTTTTTCTCGTTCGTCAAAGCGCTTCCATTATTGGTTACTTTATCGCTCTTGGTTTGGTCCTTATTTACGATATTGGCAAACTTATCGCGCTATGCCTAAAGGGGCGAAACCTAAAGCTATCTTAGTGATCTTAATTACCTTTGCGATTTCACTGTGGTTAGTGTCTATGCTTTGGGTCAGAATATTATTGCTGATAATCTTAGTGTGTTTGTTGATATTTATGTGGAGACTTCCTGTTAACGATCAACAAGAAGCTCCATGTGAAAAATAATGTTATTCAGGCAAAACAATGTAACGTGCAAATATTTCGTCAAGATTAGCTAATAGCCACTGTTTACCATAAATATCCTCTTCTTCTAACACCGATTTTAGAATATCAGGTGTGTAAGCAAGAGACGCTTCATGAGAAAGGGGCCAATAACTGATATGCCAAGGCTCGTAAGCAATATCGCTCTCTTTATGAGTAAAAGGGCGATAAAAGTCATACGCTGACATATTTTCCGTTAACCATTCATTAAGCTCTGCAAAATAGCCACCTTCTTCGTATTCCCAAGGTTCTAATTGTAATGATTGACCCTCAGGTAAGCGAAACGGATCATAAATATCAATCTCAGTGCCCCAATGGTGACGACTTGCACCGGGCAAGGCTGACCATTTTAAAATAGCAATACAGCGTTCACCTTCTGATAATGCATGAATATCCATAGGCTGGCTTTGTGCATCTAAAACAGGGCGACTGCCTTCAAACTTCCCATTCCATATCGCTAATTGACGATTAAAATCACGAAAAGAGCTGGCTGGCATTAATTTAAAGCCTGCTTTTGTGGCTTGTTGTTGTAACGCTAAAAAAGCCTTAGTGGCATTAAACTGTAAGCGATGCTGACCGGATAAAGTGACTAAATGGTCGGTAGAACGGCCTGTTAACATTAAAGGCGTTATCATAAAATAAGTTGCTCCATAACCCGCTGATAAATACGGCTAAGCTGTTGTAAATCTGCTGCATTAACGCACTCATTAACTTTATGAATTGTTGCATTAATTGGACCTAATTCGACAACTTGTGCTCCCATTTGGGCAATAAATCGGCCATCAGAAGTGCCTCCGCTGGTGGAGAGTTCTGGCTCTAAATTGGTGTAATGTTTAACGGAATAACGTACTGCTTCAAGTAACTTGCCTTGCCCAGTAATAAAAGGCTGACCCGATAACGACCATTCTAATTGGTAGCGAAGTTGGTGCTTTTGTAATAGAGCTTCTGTACGTTGACGAATTTCTTCATCTGTAATAGCGGTACTAAAACGGAAATTAAATTGAATAAACAGCTCACCGGGGATCACATTATTACTGCCTGTACCAGCATGAATATTGGCAATTTGCATTGTGGTGGCCGGGAAAAATTCGTTGCCTTCATCCCAAACAGTATTAACAAGATCTTGGATAAAAGGAGAGGCAAGATGAATAGGATTTTCTGCAAGGTGAGGGTAAGCGACATGACCTTGCACACCTTGAATAATTAAATTTGCTGTTATTGAGCCTCGACGACCGTTTTTTACCATATCACCTAAATGATGTTGGCTTGAAGGTTCACCCACAAGGCAATAATCAAGGCGTTCGCCACGCGACATCAAAGATTGTACGACCTTAACCGTACCATCTGCGGCTTTAGCTTCTTCATCTGATGTAATTAAAAAAGCGAGTCGCCCACGGTGTTCAGGATAAGAGCGAACAAAGCGCTCAGCTGCTACGATCATGGCGGCAAGCGAGCCTTTCATATCTGCCGCCCCGCGCCCATATAACATACCATCACGAATAGACGGTTCAAAAGGCGGGTTATCCCACAAATTAGGATCACCAGTTGGTACAACATCAGTATGACCAGCAAAAGCTAGCGTTTCACCTTCACCACCACGACAAGCCCAGAGATTCTCAGTTTCACCAAAAGGCATTCTTTCAATAGTAAAACCAAGAGGGGCAAGCCTATCAATGATCAATTGCTGACAACCTTGATCATCAGGGCTGATTGATGGACGCGAAATGAGTTGTTGTGCAAGCTCAATAACAGGACAGGACATAAAAATTAGGCTCCTGTAAAGGTCGAATAATCATTGGTATCAAAACCAACAATAAAACGGTTGTCAGATGACGCAAGAATAGGGCGTTTAATAATGGCAGGTTTATCTAACATAAGTGAAATCGCCGAGGTAACATCAGTGATTGCGTTCTTTTCTTCATCGGATAATTGACGCCAAGTTGTTCCTCTTTTATTCACAAGTGTCTGCCAATCTAAATTTTCTGTAAAGGTGCGTAATAATGCTTCCGTCAAACCCTCTTTGCGGTAATCATGAAATGCGTAAGGAATATGATTATCATCTAACCATTTACGCGCTTTTTTGATGGTATCGCAATTTTTTATGCCGTACATGGTATATGTCAGGTTTGTCGTGGACATGATATTTTCCTTATATGACAATACGTAATATTAGTATTGATGTGAATGAGTGTTATACAATTCCAAAATAACAGCTTTTGTTGTAGTGAAAAATCCTATTTACATTATAAAATATATCGGATATTAAACTGTCACGTTAGTGTAACGAATTGTGTAGCGTAGAGTAATACAAATACGAATAAAGATTTCCGTTGGTAAAAGAAAATATGAAAAGTATTTCACTGAGTCTTATATTGCTTTTACTCTCTTCTTTTAGCTGGGCTGATGAAGAAAAAGACAGTCCAAAAGTTGATGAGTATAAAATAGCCTTAGAGGCCTTTTTTAACAGTGATTATTTATTGTGTTTGGGCGAAGGGAAATGGCCTGTGTACAGCAATGAAGATGATGCACCCTGGGTATTAGAAAGAATGCATGCATTAGTTGAAGCTGGATTGATTGAACAAACCGCAAATGGAGAAGAGTGGGTGTTTAATCTTAGTGAAAAAGGGCGTAAAGCTTGGCAACCTTATCAAGATTTCTGCTATGGCCATCTTTTCATTAGTCAGATAAAAGAAATTCAGCCAATAGACTCAGGTAAAAGTAAAATTTATTTCTATTATGGAGTGAGAGGTATTCCTTCATGGGCAACCAATGAAGAAATACAATCCGCTTTTAGCGAACTTGATATTGTGATTAATGGAATAAATCGAGAGTTGTATCAGTTAAATATCGAAAAATTACCAGATAACCATTTTAAAGTATTGAGCTATCCTGTACCTATCGAGTAATAAATGACTTGATACAGACTTAAATGAAATACTGAAACGATATATCTTATTACCCCGACCCAGTGTCGGGGTAAAACGTTTAGTACTGATGCTTAATAAGAATAAGACTGGCAGCTAAACGAGAAGTGACTTGCAGTTTCTTTAAAATATTACGAATGTGAACTTTCACTGTTTCTTCAGAAATAAATAAATTCTCAGCAATTTGCTTATTTTTCATTCCAGCAGACACTTCATGAAGAACATCCAATTCTCTTTTAGTCAACGCTGAAAGTGGATCAGAATAGTTTTGCCTAAGCTGAATATATTGCCATACTCGCTCACTGTAAACCGGATGCCCAACAGCCGCTTTACGCAAACTAAGTAATAGCATGTCTAGCTCACATTCTTTTAAAAGATAACCGTTTGCGCCTGCATCCAACGCAGCGTAAACATCATTACGCGAATCAGAAACGGATAAAACAAGAACATAAGATGTTAAACCAGAACGACGAAGTGTTCGAATAATATCAATACCTGAACGCCCTTGTAGATTTAAATCCATCATAATTAAATCTGGATTTAACTGTTTTGCAGCGGTTACAGCCTCTTGAGCATTGCCACTTTCGCTTACTACGACAAAATCCTTGTCTTTTTCTAACAATAGCCGTAATCCATATCTCATGATAGGGTGATCATCCACTATCATAATTGAGTAGCTAGGCATAACCCCTCTCCCTAAAAAAAAATAATAATGTGCGTAATCTTTCCAATAGCAGAAAATAAAAAAGTAAATTCCAAATGAGGAATAAAAATTAGAATCAGACATCTTATTAAAACAATAAGAAAATAAAATTGACGGTTGGCAATATTACACCAATTATTGTTACGGGTAAAAAAGAAAATAACCAAAAAGACTAACAAAACATCTAATTCTATAAAATCTTTATAGTTACAATGAGTTGTACAGAGGTAAGACTATTTTAAAAATAATCAACAAGTGAAAATAGTTATTGTTTTTTTAAACTATATAAAAAATTTAATTATTTTAAATGTTAATTTAATATCTGGTAAATAATAAACAAATATTGTCTTTTTTCTGTTCGAGTTTATTACACAGATGAAATTAAATAGCGTTAATAATATACCTATAACTAGGTATTAATTGTTTATAATGAATCTAGTTTACTAATTTGAAAAAAGTGTCGGAGCCGTCATGATTTAACGCTCCATTACCATTATACTAACGAAGCCCTTACCCTATTGATACAAAGGATATGAAGATGGAAGACAAATTAAAACAAAGCGCTCTAGATTTTCATGAATTTCCCGTACCTGGCAAAATCACAGTAACACCGACAAAACCACTCACAACTCAACGTGATTTAGCATTAGCTTATTCACCGGGTGTCGCCGCTCCTTGTTTAGAAATTGCAGCAGATCCTCTTGCCGCTTATCGCTACACAGCCAAAGGCAACCTTGTCGCGGTGATTTCAAATGGTACTGCGGTACTTGGACTTGGAAATATCGGTGCCTTAGCAGGTAAGCCTGTGATGGAAGGTAAAGGCGTTTTGTTTAAGAAGTTTTCTGGCGTTGATGTTTTTGACATCGAAGTTAATGAGACAGATCCTGATAAACTTGTTGATATTATTGCGTCATTAGAGCCAACATTTGGTGGTATTAACCTCGAAGACATTAAAGCACCAGAGTGTTTCTATATTGAGAAAAAACTGCGTGAGAAAATGAACATTCCTGTATTCCATGATGATCAGCATGGTACAGCGATTATTTCTACAGCAGCCATTCTCAATGGCTTACGTATTATTAAAAAAGAGATCAGCAAAGTAAAATTAGTGGTATCAGGAGCTGGTGCTGCATCTATTGCTTGTATGAACTTATTGGTTGCTTTAGGGCTAACACGTGAAAACATCACTGTATGTGACTCTAAAGGGGTTATCTACCGCGGTCGTGAAGCCAATATGGCAGAAACTAAAGCGGCTTATGCGATTGAAGATAACGGTACTCGTACATTAGATGATGTTATTAATAATGCCGACATCTTCTTAGGTTGTTCAGGGCCGGGCGTATTAACGCAAGAAATGGTCAAAAAAATGGCACGCGATCCACTTATTCTCGCGCTTGCCAATCCAGAGCCTGAAATTTTACCACCGCAAGCAAAAGCAGTACGTTCAGATGCGATTATCTGCACAGGACGTTCTGACTACCCAAATCAGGTTAATAACGTATTGTGTTTCCCATTCATCTTCCGTGGTGCATTAGACGTTGGTGCGACGGCAATTAATGAGGAGATGAAACTTGCTTGTGTTCATGCTATTGCAGAATTGGCATTGGCAGAACAAAACGAAGAAGTTGCTTCTGCCTATGGTGATCAGGAGCTCTCTTTTGGTCCTGAATACATTATTCCAAAACCATTTGATCCACGTTTGATTGTGAAAATTGCGCCAGCAGTTGCAAAAGCAGCGATGGATTCAGGTGTTGCAACACGCCCAATTGAAGACTTCTCTGCTTATATCGAACACCTTAATGAGTTTGTTTATAAAACGAACTTATTTATGAAACCTATTTTCTCTCAAGCGAAAAAAGAGAAAAAACGCATTGTGTTAGCAGAAGGGGAAGAAAATCGCGTACTGCATGCAACACAAGAGCTAGTAACATTAGGATTAGCGACACCAATCTTAATTGGTCGCCCTAGTGTGATTGAAATGCGTATTCAGAAATTGGGTTTACATATTAAAGCGGGTAAAGACTTTGAAGTGGTGAATAATGAAAACGATCCACGTTTCAAAGAGTACTGGCAAGAATATCACCAAATCATGAAACGTCGCGGTGTATCACAAGAGCAAGCTCGCCGTGCAATGATTGGTAATCCAACACTGATTGGTGCCATTATGGTTCGCCGAGGTGAAGCAGATGGCCTGATTTGCGGTACTGTAGGTAGCTATTCTGAACATTTTGAAATCTACAAAAATGTGTTTGGCTTACGTGAAGGGATGGAAACGGCTGGAGCAATGAATGCACTGTTATTGCCAAGTGGTAACACCTTTATTACGGACACTTACGTCAATGAAGATCCAACCGCAGAACAACTAGCAGATATTACGATTATGGCTGCTGATACTATCCGTCGCTTTGGTATTGAGCCAAAAGCAGCGTTGGTTTCTCGTTCAAGCTTTGGCTCATTTGATAGTCCATCTTCAATCAAACTCAGAAAAGCATTAGAGATAATCAAACAACGCGCACCTGAATTAGAAATTGATGGTGAAATGCATGCAGATGCGGCATTAGTAGAATCTATTCGTCGTGACGTGATGCCAGATAGCCCATTAAAAGGCTCTGCAAACCTATTAGTTATGCCAACAATGGAAGCCGCACGTATTAGCTATAACTTATTACGTGTAACGAGTTCTGATGGTGTAACAGTAGGGCCAGTATTAATGGGTGTTGCTAAACCAGCTCACATTTTGACACCAATTGCGTCAGTACGTCGTATCGTGAATATGGTGGCATTAGCTGTTGTTGAAGCTCAGGCACAATCTCAAAACTAATTGTCTCTAATTAGATAGTTCCATCCATAAAGCGCCTTTTATCAGGCGCTTTTTTTGTGTTTCTAAAATAGGTACAAAAGCATTAAATGAAAATTAATATAAGAATGATATTGATAATTATTAGCAATAATATTAACCTATTCGCCCAACTAAAATAAGTATATATAACTAATAGGATGATTATGTTTTTCTCAATATCAAAAAGGATCTTGCTACTAGTTTCATTTATTAGTCTTTCAGCATGTCATTCGATAGAAAAACAACCGGCATCAACTGTAGATCTGGCAATTATTCAGTCGGCAAACATCATTGATACTCAGACTGGGCAATCCATCACGGCAGATACACTGCTAACACGGTTAGCAAGCCAATCACGTGTGATTATTGGTGAAAAACATGACAATGCTTATCATCATGATATTGAATATTGGTTGATGACAGAGCTGCCTAAAAAACGCCCTCAAGGTGCGGTTTTACTTGAGATGCTAACACCAAGCCAACAATCATTAGTTGATAACACAAAGAAACGTTATTCAGGCTCTGAATACTTACGTGATGAGAGATTAATGGCTGCATTGAAATGGAATTCAGGCTGGCCTTGGAAATGGTATGGCAACATTGTTAAAGCAGGGTTGAGTGCTGATTATCCTTTGTTAGCCGCCAATATTGATCGCAGTGAAATATCTAGTGCGTATAAAAATCCTCCTATTATTGATGGTGTGCATTCAACTGATACATCCGTTCGCCAACTCATTCAAAAAACAATCGAGCTTTCTCATGGTGGTGAGCTTGATAAAACTCAAGCAGAAAAAATGACAGTTATTCAGCAATTGCGTGATCGTGCAATGGCTAAAAGTTTATTAGATGCTCCGACACCCGCACTTTTAATTGCTGGCTCTTTTCATGCGACAAAAGTAATGGGTGTGCCTTTACACGTTGCTGATTTAGCACCGAATGAAAGCGTGACAGTCGTGATAATGGCAGAAGAGGGAAGTGATGTTACTTCAGTTCATGCCGATTATCTTTGGATAACACCTGTCGCATTACCTTAATTTCTTGATAACACGAATATGCTTATTTCTTCTTGTATGGATCAAATGCCAAAATTTCAGCTTTGTAGTTCTAAAGCTTTAATTTTGGCTATCGGTGTACATGCTATTTTTGTCATGGCTTATTTTTATTTCAATAAAGAGAATACGGTATTTATACAAGAGCCTGAATTAGCTGTAATGATGAGCTTAAGTGAAAACGTACAAGCACTCAGCGATGAAAAACAGGTTGTAGGCGTCGATCAACAACTTGCGGTAGCGAGCCAAAAAAAGGTAGAGCAAGATGTTGCTGAAAAACAGCCTGATCTTATTGTGAATGAAAATGCAGACATCTTGCTAGAAAAACCGAAAAAAAGAGTCAATGTAGAGCAAACAGCTAAAGTGACACCGATTACCTCTCCAGTAAAGCCAGCACCCACTATTAGTGAAAATGTGTCTAGCCAATCAGCGCCTTCAAGTAGTCGCTCGGCGGCGAGACAACAATCTAATGATGTTAGTGCAAATTATGACAGCGATTCAGATAGCTCAGAAAGCGCGTTAGCATTATGGCAAGCTAAAACTAAAGGGCACCTTAATCGCTATAAAGCCTATCCTGAAGAAGCAAAAAGCAAAGGTAGAACCGGTATTTCTAAAGTGCGCTTTTTTGTTGATGAACAAGGTTATGTCATCTCTAGTGAATTAATTCTCAGTAGTGGCGTGCGCTCTTTAGACAGAGAAGCACAAAGAGTACTCAAACGTGCGGAGCCCTTACCTATACCACCAGTAGAGTTACTGACGAAAGGTAAAATAATGGTTGAAATGCCAATTGAGTTTTCTACACTAACGTTCTAACGACAGGTCAAAAGGAAATAAAACGTTATGTTAATCGCAACAAAAAAACGGATGACGTTGAAATTAACGAGTGCGATCATGGCATTGTTAATTTCAGCAACACCTGCATTGGCTCAAAATCAGAAGGACTCCCTAGTGATGCCACCAAAAGCGAACAAAGTACCTCATGTGATGACAGATCATGGAGATACGCGCACAGATAATTATTATTGGCTACGAGATGATTCACGCAAAGATCCTAAAGTGCTTGATTATCTGAATGCTGAAAATGCTTATACCGAATCAGTGATGAAAGAAGGTAAAGCCCTTGAAGAAACACTCTTCAATGAAATGGTCAGCCGTATGGCTCAAAACGATGAGTCTGTGCCTTATATTTATAATGGCTATACTTATCGTACTATTTATCAAGAAGGTAAAGATTTTCCAATTTATCAGCGCAAGCCAGTTAATAGCGAAGGTGAGTGGGAAGTCCTTGTTGATGGAAACGAACGTGCTAAAGGGCATGAGTTCTATCAATTAGGTGATTTGACCATTAGCCCAGATAACAAACGTATTGCTATTGCGGAAGATAAGGAAGGGCGCAGAAACTATAATGTTGCCTATAAAGATTTATCGGATAACACATGGAAAGAGAATGTGTTAACCAATATTTCAGCAAACTTAGTGTGGGCAAATGATAGCAAAACACTATTTTATGTTGATAAAGATCCGCAAACACTATTGCCTTATCAAATTTATCGCCATCAATATGGCACTGATCGTAAACAAGATGTCAAAATCTTCGAAGAAAATGATGATCGCTTTTATACATGGATGGGTAAAAGCAAATCTGAAGACTACATTTTGGTCTCTATTGAAAGTTCAACCACCTCAGAGTCTCGTTTAATTGACGCGAATGCACCAGAAAAACCGATGGTTATTTTTTCTGCACGTCAAGAAGGACGTGAATATGATATCGACCATTTTAATGGCGAATTCTATATTCGTTCGAATCATGAGAGTGAATTGTTTGGTCTTTATAAAACAGCCTCAATTGATAAGCCTTGGGAAACCGTCATTGCGCCACAAAAAGATGTCGATTTAGAAGGTTTTGATCTCTTTAATCGCTGGTTGGTTGTTGAAGAAAGAAAACAAGGTTTAGTGTCATTACGTCAAATTGATTGGAAAACAGGTCAATCAACCAATGTTACGTTTGACGATCCTGTTTATATGGCATGGTTAGGATTTAACCCTCAAGCAGATAGTGAAGAGCTTCGCTTTGGTTATACTTCTATGACCACACCATCTTCAACTTATCAATGGAATATGCAAACGCACCAAAAGCAACTGCTTAAACAGCAAGAGGTAAAAGGCTTTGAACGCGATCTGTATGAAAGTGAACGTACTTGGGTAAAAGCACAAGACGGTGTTGAAGTTCCAGTATCATTGGTTTATCGCAAAGACTTATTTAAGAAAGGTGAAAACCCTATCTTAATTTATGGTTATGGCTCTTACGGTAGTAGCATTGACCCTTCATTTAGCTCACCTCGTTTAAGTTTGTTAGACCGAGGCTTTGTCTATGCGATTGTACATGTGCGTGGCGGTGGTGAATTAGGTAAGCGTTGGTATAACCAAGGTAAAATGGAACATAAAGTTAATACTTTCACCGACTTTATTGATGCCACTAAATACCTAATTGCCAATGGTTACGGAGCACCTAAACACGTTTACGCTATGGGCGGCAGTGCGGGTGGTTTATTAATGGGCGCTGTTGTGAATATGGCACCAGAATTATACCGTGGTGTTGTATCTCAAGTTCCATTTGTGGATGTTGTGACAACCATGCTTGATGCTTCAATTCCTTTAACAACAGGGGAATATGAAGAGTGGGGAAATCCTGCGGATAAAGACGTTTATTTCCGTCTAAAATCATATAGCCCATACGACAATGTCGTTGCTAAAGCCTATCCTCATTTACTCGTCACAACGGGATTACATGATTCACAAGTGCAATATTGGGAGCCTGCAAAATGGGTTGCTAAATTGCGTGAATTAAAAACAGATAATAACCTACTATTACTTGATACTAATATGAGTGCAGGACATGGTGGTAAATCAGGACGTTTTAATCGCTTACGCGATACGGCAAAAGAATATGCCTTTATTCTGATGTTAGAACAACCTGAAGTCTATTTTAAAGCTCAAAATATAAAATAGAATAATCTGTAATAATAAATAAGTTTAATAAAATTAGCCTGTCTCTCTTTAAGAGAGACAGCGCTATTATTTAAATCGAATATAACAATAATAATATTTTCTAGTTTAATTACTTTATATAAAGCAACGTGAGCCTATTTAAATAAAAATAAAGAATAGGTTTATTATGAAATTTACAAGGAAAATACTTAGCACTCTTATTTTATTTTCGAGTGTTAATCATCCTGTCATCGCATCTGAAGCGGATAAAGCGGTTCAATTTAGTAGCTTAAAAGTTTCATCAGCACAAAAAGAAACACCAGAACAGAAAGCATTAGGAAAACCGGGCGCTTATAGTTCTATTGGTGAAATTAATAATCTCGAATCTGTTGAACAAGCATTACGATCAACACCGGGTACGTATACTCAAATGGATGTAAGCCAACCTGGTGTTAGTGTTAATATTCGCGGACTTAGTGGTTTTGGGCGCGTTAATATGATGGTAGATGGTGTTACACAAACTATGTATAGCACATCACCCAGTCAATATGCGCATGGCGCACAACCTTACAATCAATTTAATACCATGATTGATCCGAATTTTATTATTAAAATCGATATTTCTCGTGGTCAACAAGATGGTGAAAACAGTATTAATGCCCTAGCAGGAAGTGCTAATTTTAAAACCATTGGTGTTGAAGATATTTTATTTGAAAACCACTCTTGGGGGATAAGAAGTAAAGCGGCTGGTGGTACGAATGGCTTAGGTTATAATGGTATGGTTGCGGTGGCAGGCCAACGTTCATTATTTAATGATAATGGTACAGTGGGGGCGATGCTTGCGTTAAGTGGACACAAAATAGAGTCTTCTTATAAAAATGGTGCTGGTTTTAATAGTGAAGAATTTTCGACAAGCAAAGAATTTAATCAAAGGCCACACTCAGAACTCACTAAAATAAATATAAAGCCGAATGATTCTCATGAATTAGAATTAAGCGGTCGTTTTTATAACAACAATTTTAATCGTCGCAAAATAGATGCTAAAGATTATTATGCAAAATATCGCTATACACCGTTAAATGATTTATTTGATGGTGAAATTCTGCTTAGCCACAGCCAAGCCTCACAAAAATTTGAGGGTGATTCTCTTGTGAGTTTACGAGAAGCGAATGCCAAAAATATATCAGACTCACTAGTGGCGAAAAATACCAGTCGCTTTAATTACGGTGAATTGGATATGGCATTAACACTTGGCTCAAAATTAATGTCAACAGAATACAAACGTAGTGTTATTGCACCTTCTACTGATCCGTGGCAATCACAAAATATGGTTGAATATAATTCCTTTGCGCCTCAAGGAAAAAATGATTTAACCAGCTTCTTCTCACAAATGAAATTTGAATACGATATTTATACTCTCGACCTAAATTTAAATTATGTCGATTATCATATTAAAGGGCGAAAACCTGCTTGCGATCCACGCGCAGCTTGCTTCCCTGAAGGTGAATGGAATGTCAATCGCCATGATAGAAATTGGGATCCGGGAATGTTACTTTCTGCTGAAATTATTCCTGAATTTCAACCATTTGTCAGTTATGCACAAACGATGAGAGCACCCACATCACAAGAGATTTTCTTTGCCAATGAAGGTGGTGCTTCAATGAATCCATTTTTAAAAAGTGAAAAGGCCGATACTGTTCAATTGGGTTTCAATAGCTATCGTCCTGATTTAATTATTGAAGGTGACAGCTTACGATTTAAAGGGTTGTGGTACCACACAAAAATTAAAGATTACATTTCTAGTGATTCTTATTTTGTTTGTAAAGGTGGTGTGCGTTGTAAAAATGACGGCTCTTTAACGGATGAAGATTATGCGGGAATTGAATATGATGGCAATATTTTCCTGTATACCAATAGCCTTGAGCCTGTAACTTTGCGGGGTTATGAACTTCAAGCAAATTATGATGCAGGGGTATTTTATACAAACCTTTCTTATAGCGATCAGCGTACATCTCAACCAACTTCGATTGCCAGTACAGACTTTGGTCAAACACCTGCCTCTGAATTACCTAAGTATTATGCCACTATTGATACTGGTGTTCGCTTCTTTGATGACCAGTCATTAGAACTAGGTACAGTGATCCAAATAACAGGGAAATCGCGTAAATCTTCACCTGAAGGTGTTGATTTTGATACGGGTAAAGTCCCTATGGTGCAACAAGATAATATCCCGACAGTTATTGATCTTTATAGTAATTACAAAATTAATAAAAATATTTCTTTGAAATTTGCAGTGCATAATTTAATGAATAAAAACTATTCTAATGCGCTTGATAGAAGTAATTCAGCGCCAATGATGCAAGATCCGGGAAGTAATACTCAAACTGCCCGAGGTCGAAGCTACTTATTTGCAGGAGAAGTACGCTTTTAATGTAACGTAATGATTATCTTAAAGTATAAATAATAAAAACGGCATCAATATTATTCTGATGCCGTTTTCCTTTTGTATTTATATTGACCTATATTTGATAGGAGGTTAATCATCATTTTTAGAGGTGGTCTTACGTTTAGCTCTTATCTTTTGCGTTTTAACCACTTCACTGGTGATCCAACCATCTTCAACACGCGTTTTTAGCGGATCACCTACTTTCACCTGTTTGGTATTTTTCAGCACTTCTCCAGACTCTGTTTCACTAATACTGTAACCGCGAGAAAGTGTTGCGAGAGGACTCACACTTTCTAAACGAGAACAGCTAATCGCGAATTGTTCACGTTGACGAGATAGCTGTTGTGAAATACTTTCTCGCATACGGTAAATCAACAGCTGTTGTTGGCGAAGTAATGCTTGAATTTGGGAACTAGGCTCTTGGTAAGTAAGGCGTTTTTGTAGTTGTGTTTGTTGATGTTGCTTGGTTTGTAATAACCGTTGAAAACTAGCAACTAAACGCTGTTGTGTTGAAGCTAATACATTTTGCTGACGAGCAAGACGTAAATGAGGATGCTGTTGCTGTAAACGATGATGAAGCTGTGTTATTGCACGTAATTTTTTCGCCAAATAGTAATCCATCGCCATTTCAAGGCGTTGTTGCTGTGATTGCAATTGGCGCAATAGCTCAAGTTTGTTACGACTAATAAGTTCTGCTGCAGCTGAAGGGGTTGGGGCTCTAAGGTCGGCAATAAAATCAGCAATAGTGACATCAGTTTCATGACCAACAGCACTTACAATCGGAATTTCACTGGCAAAAATAGCACGAGCAACGCGTTCATCATTAAATGCCCAGAGATCTTCTAACGAACCACCGCCACGACCAACAATTAAAACATCACATTCTTTACGGCGGTTAGCCAGTTCGATGGCATGAACAATCTGCATAGGCGCTTCAGCACCTTGAACGGCAGTTGGATAGATAAGAACAGGCAAAGAGGGATCACGACGACGAAGAATATTTAAAATGTCGTGTAGTGCTGCTCCTGTTGATGAAGTGATAACACCAATTTGTTTAGCGGGTGATGGCAGGGGTTTTTTATGAATAGCATCAAATAAACCTTCTGCACTGAGTTTTTGTTTTAATAGCTCAAACTGTTGTTGTAAAAGCCCGTCACCAGCAGGTTGCATACTCTCAACAATCAATTGGTAATCACCTCTTGGCTCATACAATGTAATTGTTGCACGCACTAAAACTTGCTGACCATGCTGAGGGCGAAAAGTAACTTTAGTATTTTGCCCACGAAACATCGCCGCTCTAATTTGGGCATTGGTATCTTTTAACGTAAAATACCAATGACCAGAAGAGGGTTGAGTAAAATTGGAAATTTCAGCGCTGATCCAAATGCGACCCATTTCCATTTCTAATAACTGGCGAACGGTCTTATTTAGACGGCTAACAGTAAAAATATTATTGTTTATCGGTAGTGTCATGTGAGCCAGATCAAATTTTAAAACAAAGACTTAATTGATTGATACTACCTAAGTTAGTGGCAGGATCAATAAAAATTTTGAAAAAAAGCTAGAAGCAACCGATTACGGTGTGTATAATTCCGCGGCAATATTTTCTATTTCCTAAAAGCCGCCTTGGTGAGATATTGCTATGTTACGAATTAAAAAAGAAGCACTTACATTTGATGATGTTTTGTTAGTTCCTGCACACTCCACTGTTCTTCCTAATACTGCCGACTTGTCTACTCAACTGACTGAAACAATCCGCCTAAATGTTCCTATGCTTTCTGCTGCAATGGATACTGTGACTGAAGCGCCTTTAGCTATCGCATTAGCTCAAGAAGGTGGAATTGGTTTTATCCACAAAAACATGTCTATCGAACGTCAAACTGAAGAAGTTCGTCGTGTGAAAAAACATGAAAGTGGTGTTGTCACTGATCCTATCACCGTAACACCAGAAACTTCTTTACGTGAAGTTCAAGCAATGACTGAACGCAATGGCTTTGCGGGTTACCCTGTTGTGACTAATGACAACGAATTAGTAGGTATTATTACTGGTCGTGATGTTCGTTTTGTTACTGATTTAGACCAACCTGTTACTGCGGTAATGACACCAAAAGAGCGCTTAGTGACTGTACAAGAAGGCGAAGCACGAGATGTTGTTATGCAAAGAATGCATGAAAAACGTGTAGAGAAAGCCTTAGTGGTTGATAACAACTTCCACCTGAAAGGTATGATCACTGTAAAAGACTTCAAGAAAGCAGAACGTAAACCAAATGCTTGTAAAGACGAACATGGTCGTTTACGTGTTGGTGCTGCTGTTGGGGCGGGTGCAGGTAATGAAGAGCGTGTCGCTGCATTAGTTGCTGCTGGTGTTGACGTTTTACTTATTGACTCATCTCACGGTCACTCTGAAGGTGTATTACAGCGTATTCGTGATACTCGTGCATTATATCCAAATCTACCTATTATTGGTGGCAACGTTGCAACCGCAGAAGGCGCATTAGCACTAGCAGATGCAGGTGTGAGCGCAGTTAAAGTAGGTATTGGCCCAGGCTCAATTTGTACAACACGTATCGTAACGGGTGTTGGTGTACCACAAATTACTGCTATTGCAGATGCTGTTGAAGCGCTGAAAGATCGCAACATTCCTGTTATTGCAGATGGTGGTATCCGTTTCTCTGGCGATATTGCAAAAGCATTAGCAGCAGGTGCAGCGTGCGTTATGGTTGGTTCAATGTTTGCAGGTACTGAAGAATCTCCGGGCGAAATCGAACTGTTCCAAGGTCGTTCTTATAAATCTTATCGTGGCATGGGTTCATTAGGTGCGATGTCTAAAGGCTCATCAGATCGTTACTTCCAAACCGACAATGCAGCAGACAAATTAGTACCAGAAGGTATCGAAGGCCGTGTTGCTTATAAAGGTTTATTGAAAACTATCGTGCATCAACAAATGGGTGGTTTACGCTCGTGCATGGGCTTAACAGGCTGCGCAACAATTAAAGAGTTGAATACCAAAGCTGAATTTGTTCGTATCAGTGGTGCAGGTATTCAAGAAAGCCACGTCCATGATGTAACCATCACGAAAGAATCGCCTAACTATCGCTTAGGTATGTAATTTATTCCGAGAAAGGCTTGTTTTAGTTATTACCGTGTTTTAATTATAAATTGGCAAGCCTTTCAACTTTATGACTTTATCTGTTTTGGAATTCACCACAAATGACAGCAAATATCCATAATCATCGCATTCTTATCCTTGATTTCGGTTCACAGTATACGCAGCTTATTGCTCGTCGTATCCGTGAAATCGGCGTTTATTGTGAACTCTGGGCATGGGATGTTACAGAAGAACAAATTCGTGAATTTAATCCTAATGGTATTATTCTGTCTGGTGGCCCTGAAAGTACTACTGAAGACAACAGCCCTCGCGCACCAGAATACGTATTCAATGCAGGCGTTCCTGTATTAGGAATTTGTTATGGTATGCAAACGATGTCGATGCAATTAGGTGGCGACGTCGAAGTTTCTGGTGAGCGTGAATTTGGTTATTCACAAGTTGAAATTCGTGAAACTTGTGCACTATTCCGTGATATTCAAGATTCAGTTAGCGAAGATGGTAAACCATTATTAGATGTATGGATGAGCCACGGCGACAAAGTAACTGCTATTCCATCAGACTTTGTAACAGTAGCAAGCACTGAAACTTGCCCATTTGCTATTATGGCGAATGAAGAAAAACGTTTTTATGGTGTTCAATTCCACCCTGAAGTTACACATACCCATCAAGGTTTAGCGATTTTAAAACGTTTTGTTTTAGATATCTGTGGTTGTGATGCGCTGTGGACTTCTGCTGCAATTATTGAAGACACTGTTGCTCGTTTAAAAGAGCAAATTGGTGATGATCACGTTATTTTAGCGTTATCAGGCGGTGTTGACTCATCAGTAACTGCATTATTGTTAAACCGTGCAATTGGTAAGCGTTTAACATGTGTATTTGTTGATAACGGCTTATTGCGTCTGAATGAAGCAGAACAAGTCATGGAAATGTTTAAAGGTAAATTTGACCTAAATATTATCCATGTTGAAGCGGAAGAGCGTTTCTTAACTGCGTTAAAAGGCGAGAACGATCCTGAGAAAAAACGCAAAATCATTGGTCATACATTCATTGAAATCTTTGATGAAGAAGCTGTTAAACAGCCACAAGTTAAATGGTTAGCACAAGGTACTATCTATCCTGATGTGATTGAGTCTGCTGCATCTGCAACAGGTAAAGCTCATGTGATTAAATCGCACCATAACGTAGGTGGTTTACCAGACGATATGAAACTGGGCTTAGTTGAGCCATTAAAAGAACTGTTTAAAGATGAAGTGCGTAAGATTGGTTTAGAGTTAGGATTACCATACAACATGCTTTATCGTCACCCATTCCCGGGTCCAGGTTTAGGGGTTCGCGTATTAGGTGAGATCAAGAAAGAATACTGTGATTTATTACGTCGCGCTGATGCTATCTTTATCGAAGAACTGCATAAAGCTGATTTATATAATAAAGTAAGCCAAGCATTTACCGTGTTCTTACCTGTACGTTCAGTGGGTGTTATGGGCGACGGTCGTAAATATGACTGGGTTGTTTCATTACGTGCAGTTGAAACTGTGGATTTTATGACAGCGCATTGGGCACATCTACCATATGACTTCTTAGGTCGCGTTTCTAACCGTATTATCAATGAAGTTAGTGGTATTTCCCGTGTTGTTTATGATATCAGCGGTAAACCACCAGCAACGATTGAGTGGGAATAAAATACCGTTTATCAGCAATAGTTGATAAAGGTTAAAAAAACAAGAGCCATCAGTAAGTTACTGGTGGCTTTTTTGTTTTCTATGGTTGGTGATGGTTGACAAGAACCGAAAAAAATGACGGTATATGTGACGGTATCAAAATATAAATTATAAAATTAAGACACTGATACCGTCATGAATTTGCTGTCATTTGACGGTATCAGCATTGAGGTTATAGCATGCTGACCGATACAAAACTAAGAAGTTTAAAGCCACAAGACAAGCTTTATAAAGTGTCTGATCGAGATGGTTTATACGTTGCAGTGACAAAAAGTGGTGTTATTTCATTTAGATATGATTATCGTTTTAATGGAAGGAGAGAAACGGTTACTTTTGGTCGATACAGTGCTGACGGTATCACGCTTGCAGAAGCAAGAGCTGAATTAATTGAAGCAAAAAGGCTGCTAAGCGCAGGCATATCGCCAGCTTCAAAGAAACGTGACGGTATTGAGAGTAAAAAAATAGGGACGGTATTCAAAGACTATACCGTCAATTTCCTTAATGATGCCCAATATGCTGACTCTACAAGGGCCATGAAAGAAGCAATTATTGAAAAAGAAATCTATCCTGTATTCGGCAAGCTTCAGCTAGAAGAGATCACCACACCAAGGCTTAGAGCTTTGTGTGAAAAGATAAAGGATAGAGGCGCAAAAGCGACCGCATTACAAGTACGTGAGATTGTTGGATCTGTTTTTACTTATGCCATAGATAGAGGTTATGAAATTACTAACCCAGCAGATGCAATAAAGGCATCTTCGATAGGGACTTTTCAGGCACGAGAAAGGGCAATGTCACCGAAAGAAATCGGTATCTTATTTCGTGAACTAGAAAACTATAGTTGTTATCCAACCTTAAAATTGGCCGTTAAATTTGTCTTGCTAACATTAGTCAGAAAGTCTGAGTTTATTCACGCTACATGGGATGAAATAGACTTTAAAAATAGACAATGGGTGATCCCTAAAGGGCGAATGAAGGGGAGAAAAGAGCATGTTATTTATCTCTCTGATCAAGCAATGGATATCCTAACTGGTATGAAAGTTTGTGCGATGGGAAGTGATTACTTAATGCCTGGTCGATATGATATTAAAAAGCCACTTTCTAATGCTGCATTGAATAACGTGATTGATGGCACCGTAAAACGTATCAATGAAAAAGGTATTGAGTTCGAACCAGTTACCGTTCACGATTTACGACGCACAGCAAGCACGCTATTGCACGAAGCAGGTTATAACTCAGATTGGATAGAGAAATGTTTAGCACACGTTCAAAATGGCGTTAGAGCCGTTTACAACAAAGCTGAATATGCTGAACAGCGTAGGAAGATGTTACAAGAGTGGGCTGATATGGTGGATGAATGGATAAAAGAGAAAGATTAACGCTCGGTCATTCTTCGCCAAGTGTTTTATAAGCAAGTAGTGACGATAGGTAAAGCACACCGACAATAGGCCAGATTGTTGAGTAAAACAGTCTGGCCACAATATCTTTTATATTGTCGCTTTCGTGCTTAGATTCTGAAAACAGGTATCCAGCAAGCCATAAGTACACAGCTAATAATGTGAGTAAAATAATCATTAGCCGTTTTTCCTTTTGTACTGAGCGTGATCATCCCCACACTCTTTAGAGCAGTAAGCGCTGTTCTCTGTTACAGGCTCTTCACGACACCAGATACAAAATCCAGTTAAGCTTTTGGCCGGTGGCTCTCTGTTTGCTAATGCGGTGTTGATTTGTAGAGCCGTTAAGTCATTAGCATCATCTGCGATATCAGGCATATTTATTCCTTACAAATAAAATGAGAATTGATAAGTTCGATACTGTTGTTAGGACATTGATTGCCCCATGCATCCCAACCTTGTGACATGTTACGAGCGAATAGCTCAATGCGATTTACATCACCGTACAACTGTTCAAGACGGTTTTTTACTTCCCACGGTTTTTCGCTATGCTCACCTAAACAACTAAATACGATTTGCTTAACGCTAGCACTAATGCGCTGTAATCCATTGCCTCGAGTAGCGATTAAAACATCTTCACTATTGGCTCTGGTGTAGTTACCTCCATTCATTTTTGTTTCAGCATCTAATAGTTCAAACAGGTCGTGATAATTAAATAACTCGCTGTTTTTAATAGCTTTATCAATTCGTTGCCATGCTAAAGGGTTAAACTTAACCCATGTAAAAGCTTTCATTGTGCGGACTTTAAAGCCCCAAGCTTCAGCTAATTTAATAGCCTCGAGTACAAAATTACCTGTATACCACATGGCAAGAACTGCGTTATCAGATGCAATAGAGTGAATAGGGATATGAGTTAAATTGAAGAGGGATGTTGTTGGATAATGATTTTTAGCAGCACCGTTTGAAACTTTATTTTTGTAATCCCACGGAGGATCACAATATATAAGGTCATATTTTTTCATTCGTTCCCTTTATAAAATGCTATCCAGTGTGTTTTATCGTTTTTCCCTACACGCTGAACGGCAGTTGGTTTTTCATTGGTTAAAGCTAATATTTGTTTAACGGATATTTGAGTTTCATTCCACTTAAACAATAAGGTTCCATTTGGCTTTAACACACGAAATGCTTCAGTAAATCCTTTTTTTAAATCTTCTTTCCATGAGTCTTTATTTAACGAACCGTATTTTTTAAACATCCAGCTATTTTTGCCAACTCTAATTAAATGAGGTGGATCAAATAGCACTTGATAAAATGTATTATTAGGAAATGGAAGATTTTTAAAATCAGAAATAATATCTGGTGTTATATTTAAAATTCTTCCATCACATAAAATATGTTCTTCTGCTCTAATATCATTAAATAAAACTCGGTCGTCTTGTTTATCAAAATAAAACATACGAGAGCCACAGCACATATCAAGTATTGGCTTCATTGTATCCTCTGAATTTTAGGTATAAAAAACCCTGCTAGTGCAGGGCATCGTTTCAAATTTTTTTTGCTCTTTTTTTTGCTTTCATTATTAACCTTTCATAACAATAATTCATAACAAAAAAACTAATTAATGAGAAAATTGCAATTAAAAAACTGAAATATGATATTAGAAAAAACATCCCAAGAAAAGGAAATATAAATGATAACAACTTAAACAATCCAAAAACTCTATACTTAAAAATTATTATTTTTATTTTGTCAAGTTCATCACCAGAAGATATAAATAATGAAAAAATAAAAAATGAGTTTAATGAAAGAGACATGGAAAAGAAGAATATTGATAAATATATTTCCACTAACTCAATCATACTGGCTGTTTTAAAATTAAAACTAAGCATTCCTATAAAAAAAGTTGCTGAAATTATTGATAAGGATGCTGATGATATAAAATAAAAATTATACTCCTTGTTTCTATAGTGCTCATCGGATAGCAGATCGATATCTTCTCGCACGGAAGGCGTATGTGAAAATAGCTTTCGATAAAGTTTTATACATTTATTTTTCATACTGTTGATAAATATTTTTCAGAATTACATTACTATGACTTTACTTCTTTATATAGTAAAACTCAATCACCCATACCCATTCGTTATTTACCCAGCTATCAATTCCATATATTGCAATCCATTCCACAGCAAAGTAAGAAGTATGTGCATTTAATTTCCCGTTAAATCCCTCGGCTTCTGCATCACTTTCGCTGATATTGTTTACTTGCTGAACCCAAACATCAGTAATTTCAATTTTTCCTTTGATATTACCGTCCTTGTTTGCAATGTTGATAATGTCGCCAATCTCACCATACGGGCAATCAACATCAACAAATCCATGCCGCCATGCTGCGCATACTTGCTCTGATAGTGTGTAACCATCTTGCCATGCACTAAGATAGCGTAACCCATCTTCGGTTACTTTTGGTTGTGGTTTAATTGGCCTGCGTGTCTGTGTTTTTCTGCCATCTATGACAGCCTTTAGCATTACATCGTTAAACTTGATTCTGTCTTTCATATTCATTCTTCCGCATTGCATCCTTACCAATAAACCATGACAGCCGTTGCTAAAAATGCACTTTTAACATCTTTGCTTGATTCATGGTAATACGCTGAATAACCAGGCTTGGGAACTGCTTTGAAATAACAAATATCTACCTTGTTGTGTTTTTCCCAAAATTGGCGGTCACTCTCATCTATTTCTCCAGACTCAATGGCTGAATTAATCACCTCGTTGGCGGTATGCTCCCCTTTCATTAGTAGCGTTTGAATACTATCGTTGCTAATTTGTATAATTGATGGATGTTTCATCGTCATTCCTCTTCATTGCATCCTTACACTGAGTTCTTTGGTTAACGGGTAGGGGTTAGGCGTTACTCACAAACTGACCAGCTTCATTACGCTTACGTTCGGTGTAACACTTAGGTGTCTCTCTTGATTGAGAACGTTTTTTCAACCACTCATCTACTTCTTCCGCTTCCCAAGCAACACAGCGCACCGACAAATACATACGCTTTGGAAAATCACCTTTCTTCTCTAAAGTGCGAATAGTTGAGCGAGAAAGTCCTGTTAGCTTTAAAACAGCAGGCATACGAATAGGGTTGATAGGTAATTTAATATTCATATTTAAACTCCTTGCGGAGCTGTATCGCTCCGCTTTAAATAGGATCACTGGTATTCAGGGCGCATATCATCAAGTGTGATAGAGAAAGACTCGTATAATTCATCACCAAGTTTTCTTTTGCTTGATTTTAGTAGCTTGTCTACTTTTTCAAATGCTTCTGTGGCTTCTGGTGAGCCAGATTCAGGAAGTGAGTTGATAGAAGCTTCTAAGGCATTACGTGCATCAATGCGGTGGTATGCCTGTACTGCTTTATTTTTTAATTCAGTAAACAGGTTGATCCCCATTTCATTTTTTAAGTTCTCAATTTCTGCACGAATATTTTTAGCTTCTTCGACAGTTTGAACATCATCAATAGCTAATCTAAATGCTTGCGCATCGAACTTAGGTATAAACTCGCCTTGAGCTTCTTTTACAGGTTCAGCATTATTTGATTGTTTCTGGGTAGTGATTTCATTAATGCTTACACGTTCTTTCGGTGGGGTGATGTCTTTAATCGGACGATCTTCAAGTTCTTCTGGTGTATACACACCTAGGATAACTTCAGGGCAATAAAGACGGGCCCAATATTTTACAGCGAGATACGCGATTTGTTGCTTAGGCATTGTTTTCCAAAGTGGTGAGTTTCTCGTCTGTACGTCAGCAAGGTAAACAGGCTCACCCCATGTAATTTCTTCTTCACCTCTTAAAATTGCACCGACTTCAATAAATAAACCCGATTCATCACGTTTATCTTTCATGCCTACAATCTTTTCCCAGTCGCCACCGTATTTGTAATGGAATCGACCTACAACAGCATTTGAACTGGTAATAACTGCATTTACTAATTGGGCTTCATAACCAAGCACACCATTGATGACATGAGTTTTTTGACCGACAACGAAAGGATCCATTCCCCAACGTGCGGACTGCATTGTGATAGCAAGACAATCAGATGGTTTACCTTGCAGATGTCTTGGCACCGTTGCTGTACCTGATGCCATTAGCTCCGCAAATTTGACAATACGGTCTAATGATTCAGGATTAAAAAGTAATGATGTGTTATTCATTACTGATTGATTTCTTTCGAGAGTTGCTACTTCTGACATAATATTTACTCCAAACGTGCGCCTGATTGTTCAAGCGCAGTTTTATTAAGCGACTTCGTTTTGCAGTTCTTCTAACTTTCTCTGCTCAAAGTCAGTGATATCGATAGTGAGAGTAGTGGTGATAGGCGCTGGCCAATATCCTGTATCCATAGCTTCACGGATATCACGCAGTGTCTTTTTGTACTCAGCACGACCCAGTTCAAGTAATTCAGGAGAGGCTTCAACGATAGCAACCCAGTGGTAATGCTCATCTTTGTTAACGAATATCCAGAAGAACTGATCCAGCATTGCTACATCACAATACATAGCTGCACTGATGTGATAATCGCGATTAATGATTTCTCTGCGGATCATGGATTCAATGGCATCTTGTTTAAATCGACCAAGTGCTACTGATTTGAGGTCAAAACCTAATCGGTTATTTTCTGTTTGAATTTCGATATCAGGACGAACACGAATTTCAAGACCAGTATCTTCATCAATGCCGTAGTAGCTCACTTCTGATACGCGGTTAGGGTGGTTTAATAAACTGGATGCTTCTTTGTGGTTCATAACAGCGCTACGCATGTTATTTGCCATTTCATAGTCAACGGTTTGAACATGAATTTTTGAATCATCACTAAGCCATTGGCTAATGATTTCATCTTCAAATACAGCATCAGGGTTCACTTCTTTAATAACCTGCATGAGGTCATCTTTTTTGACGGGTTTTCTAAGTGGCTCAGGCTTACTTACTTCTGACAAATATAATTCGGGGTTGATGTGGTGGTATATCTGCTCAAGTAATGCGTCGGTATTACCTGAGGTTTTCAATGGTGTTGGCAAAGTATCGTTATAGGCTTTGATACAGGCTTTCATTGCTGCACCTGTGAATTTCCCATCCTCTGGAATGGCTTTAAATTCATCGGGTAACTGCATGTATATCTGACCTAGCTCTTCGGCTTTTCCGCTGGTGGAAAGTTGCGGTGTCAGAGTGGCATTATGTTCTTCAATAATTGCTTTTAACTCATCTTGTGAGAGCTTCTTAGGCAACTTATTGTTGTATTCGTCAATCCATGACTTCATTGTTTCCGTTGTTGTAAAGGCACCCTCTGGAATAATTGGCTTAACACTGAATTCAGTATCAAACTTTTCAGGTTCCATTGTTAACGTGTGAAATGCGCTACCTAAGTCGAAACAACGCTTATTTTCACGCTCAATAACTTTTGTTACATGGCGTAACTCGTAATACATCAAACTAATACGAGCATCTTTTAACATCGAACTACTGATACCGTTTGAACTGTGATACACCTCGTTAGGAATATCGGGATAACGACCAGGTTCAAAATAAGCAGGTTGGTCATTTTCTTCCTGTGGAATATCTTCCGTTTCTTTGTGTTGACCGTTTTGGTTATTATTGCTGACATGAAAAATCACCTCGTCCTGAGGTACTTCCTTTTTTTCTACCTCAATTGAGGCGGTTTTTGGATTTATTAATGAGTTAAAGTGATTAACTCTATGACGAACGCTACGCATATCAGGGTTATCAATAAATGACATAATAGCGTTAACGATTTGCTCTTCACTGAGTTCACTGCTGATATTAGGAACCAATGAAAGTGCAAGTAGCGTGATATTAATAAAGTGGTCATATTGCTTAAACTCTTCTTTTTCAATATCACCATTGATATGAGCTGTTAGCGCATCTACTTGTTCGCTATCACTAATATCTTGGTTAAGTAAAAGAGCTTTTGCAATCAACACATTTAAGTGCTTAGTGTCTGACATTTTGTTTACCTACTAATTGTTCTGTTTGTAATGCGAGCTTTCTTACATAAGCCCACTCAATACCGGCTTTAAAATTGTCAAATGACTGTGACTCATTTAAGCCAGATAAGGTAAATACATGCTTACCGTCTTTGATATAAAAGATCATGACTAATCACCAAATTGGTTATGTCTGAGCGCATTAAAAAATCAGTCTCTTTTATCCATATTGTTAAAGAACAAATTAACCGTATTGGTTAACTTATGCTTTTAATAATAACCACAAATTAACCATTGTCAACCATGAAAAACAAATAAATCACCAATATGGTTATGTTTGTTTTTATCACTATGAAATTTAATGATTTATTAAGAGTAAAAAGAAGCCAAGATATGACTTCTTTTTAATGGAGAGGGTTAGTCGTGGGAGATAGGCTGGTTTTTATTAATGATAAATTCAATGAAGTTTTCAATAGCAGCTTGTTCGCTGGCGGGAAGTTTTGAATAGGCTCTTCTATCATAGTTAATAGTGCCTTTATCATTTTTAGGGATTAGTAATTCATAGGCTTGGCGACCCATTGCTTTTGCAATAGCATCAATGCTTTCAGCGGTGGCGCTGGCTTCACAATTGATAATGCGGTTAACCGTTGATTGTGCTAGCCCTGAATCGACAGAAAGCTTAACTCTTGATTTTATTCCATCATTTAACATGAATGTTGTGATGTTATCTGAGAGTATCTTGCCAATTTCAGTCGGAATATATTCTTCTTTTTCTGACTCCGCATGACCTTCTTTTAAGTGGTCTACATCCATCCAATATTTGCTAATTCTAGTCACATATTCAATTTTGCGTGACATTGGATCGGTGAGTTCACGATGACTTTTTAAATCTTTTGGTGATAGGTAACGAGAGATCATACTTGGTGCTACGCCTAACGCATCAGCCAGTAATTTTTGTTTGCCGTTGTAGTAGCGTTCAATAATATAAATCAGGTTATCTTTTCTAATTTCAGCAATGCTTTTCATTTCTCCAAGTCCTTTGGTGTCTATTCTTTATACAAATTTGATTAAGTTATGGTGTATTAAACAAACAAATAACCCTTTTGGTAAAGTACCTAAACGGTTACTATTATTTATTGGTTAATCAAATTGGTGAAATTATGGAAGTTTTCGACTTTAAAAAATTTTGGAATAGCTTAACGATTAAGCAAAGAGAAGCATTTTCTCAAAGAACGGGATATAGCCAATTGTATCTATCACATCAGCTACGCTATGCAAAACGTAAGCCTTCACTAAGTAAACTCAATAAGTTATATGATATTTGTGTTGAGTTCGGTGCAGATACAACCAGAGAGCAATTAATCAATTTCTTTATTCGATAATAATTCAAAGGCTGTTTATAGATAAGGATCACTTCGGTGGTCCTTAATTTTTTTATTGATAACCAATAAATCTTTTTAGGTTGATCTATTTTAAAATAATGGATAATCTTATTGCTAACTAATCATAGAAAAAGAGGTGATGATGAAAATTGTGACTAGAAAGCAAGCCATTGAAAATGGTCTAAGTCGTTTCTATACGGGAAAATTATGTAGACATGGTCATGATTCTGAGCGTTTTACCAGTAATGGTGTTTGTGTTGAATGTTCCGCAATTAATTCATCCAACTACAGAAAAGAAGTCAGCCGATTATTAAAGATGGCTCGTAATAGAAATATTGCTTATGAAGACAATATCAGGGGGTGATATGGCCCGTATCAGGACTATTAAGCCAACATTTTGGACTGATGAGGATATGGCTGAAATATCTGAGTCAGCGTGTTTATTGGCAATAGGGTTATTAAATTACGCTGACGATGAAGGCTATTTCAATGCTAATCCAAAGCTAATAAAAGCGGCTGTTTTTCCAATACGTGAAACCTCCCGTAGTATTCCGGTACTACTACAGGAGCTTTCCAACTGTGGCTATATCAGCTTATTTTCTGCCCAAAATGGGAAGCACTTTGGATTAATAAATAATTTCACAAAACATCAAGTCGTAAACAAGAAAACGCCAAGTAAAATCAAAGAGATGAACCTACTACCGTATGACTACGGTAGCGATACGGTAGGACTACCTTTAGGAAAGGAAGGGAAAGGAAGTATTAAAACAACTCTCTGTAACACGCGCGAAGGAAATTTGCCTGATGTGGATAATGCCATTTTAAATGACAGAGTTCCTGCTGGTGGTTTTAGCGTTGACGGTAAATTTGTGATGTTTGATGAATGGGAACCTGATAGCGATTTTTTACGTAAATCTGCTTTTTGGGGATGCACTTTAACAGAGCCAGTTAAACCAACTGAACTTGCCGAATTTATTACGTACTGGAAATCCGAGGGGAAAGCTAAACATCACGAACAATGGGAAATGGCATTGGCAAAAAGTATTAAATTCCAACGTGCTAAAGCGAATAACAGCAATACTGGAGTAAATAATAATGGCAAATCAGAATTTAAATTCGATCCAAACAGTGGCAAATCAAGAGCCGTACAACTCGTGGAACACAAAATCAGAGAAAAACATGGGCAAGAGTATCTCGACTCTTTGGCTACAAATGACGGAGTTCTATGGGGAGAAATGGACAAACAAGAACGGGACGGAACCCTCATTGATGTGGAAACGAGCACTCAGCGGATTGAATAACGATCAATTCGATTTGATATTTAAATTCTGCATTGAGCGTTGTAGCAATGGTAATCCGTGGCCACCAGAGTTATCTGATGTCATTTCAATGCTTTCTGACAAGCTGGTAGACACTAATGCTTTTGGAATTCCATTTGATGAAATGCTGAGAGATTTCAATAAATACCTAGCAAGACGATGCAATTACCATAGTGCTGAGATGTACCCATTTAGACATCCGGTACAGTATTGGATCTTCACTGACCTTAGGCAAAAGGTATACGACCTTAGGTTGACAGAAGCGGAGGTTGAGAAGCGATTAAATAAAATGATCCGTATGTGGTCTGAGCGAGTACAACGAGGAGAGGTAATACCTAAACCCACGTTAAGACTTGAAGATAAAACCAGACCGAGACCTGCATGGATGGATTTATTAGAAAATGCTGAAAAACGTAAACATAAATCGGCATGAGGTTTATTGGATATCAAAATTCTTAGCGTAATAAACACTGGTGAGTTTTATTTGTTATAGGTATGCGATTGGGTGTCTGAGTAGTGAAAACAGCGTATAGACGATTTGAGAGCGTTTTAAGTGGGTATGAGTTTAATTAAAAACTCTGTTTTTTTATACTTGAAAACATGACCAAATTGGATATATTAAGCGTAATGATTAATCTATTAAGGGTTATCGTATATGAAATTTATGCAGGATTTAGTTGTTGAAATATTACATGACAAGAAAAAACCGCTATCAGTTAACGAAATAACCGAGATTGCCTCAGAGCTTGATGGTAAGAAAAATCGCTCAACGACCAATTATGCGTTGATCAAGTTGATTGAATGCGCCGTTGTTGAGCGCAGAGCGGTAGTCGGAATTGGTTATGTATACACGCTAGCGCCTGATTACATGGAGCGTCTACGTGATTTAGATATCAAAAAAGAAGCCTCTCTAATGACCAAGAAGCCAGCAAAACCTACGGATAAGTATGTTATCTGTCAGAAAGGTTCACTAACCTACGTCAGAAAGAGCTTACCACCGTTACAGCATGGAAAGATTGCTGATATTCATAACCGTATGAACGCAATGCTGGTGGCGGTACGTGCATGAAACAGCAAATTTATTATATCAATCCTGTACCAAAGCCACGTATGACACAGCGTGACGCATGGAAGAAAAGACCCGTTGTCGTTAAGTACCACGCTTTTTGTGACGAGATGAGAGCTAACCATTTTACGTTACCGGAAAGCGGTGCTCACCTAACGTTTGTTATCCCTATGCCTAAATCATGGAGTAAGAAAAAACGCATTGAGATGAATGGAAAACCCCACCAGCAACGTCCTGATGTCGATAACCTGATTAAAGCCGTTATGGACGCCATCTTTGATGAAGATTGCAGGGTGTGGAATATCAGCGCGTCAAAGCTTTGGGGTGAGCAGGGAAAGATAGGGGTAACGTTACCTGAAAATACAGAAAATCATGAACTTATTACCATTCGTTAAGTTCGTGACTGAGTTAATTAATCGTTGAATGAGTTTGGGAAGAAATTATGAGTCAAGAAATTGATGCTATTAGACTTATTCAACAAATCAAACAATCGTGACATGTCACGCAAAGGCAAATGATGAAAATTAAAACCTCAAAACTAAAAGGATTAGCGCTTGATTGGGCGGTAGGTAAAGCCGTTGGCGTTGATGTTCGTATTTATAAAGAGTTTATTGTTGATGCTAATAACTGCGTATATAGCCCATCTAGCGACTGGTTAAAGTGTGGTGAGTTTATTGAGACTTACGCTATCGAACTTATCAATGAGATGTTGAGTAACGATTTCGGACATTATCAAATTGCATGGTCTGCTATCTGTAATTACTTACAAGATGATTATTACGATGGTGATACACCTCAAGAGGCAATTTGTCGTGCTACTGTCGCTGTGGTGTTAGGTGGTGAAGTCGATGTGCCAAAGGAGTTAGTAAATGGCTAAATCACCTGCTGAACGTAAGGCACTACAACGTAAGCGCCAAAAGGAGCTTGGTGTAACAAAGATTGAATTGCTGGTGGATAATCAAGAGCTGGAGATGTTACAGCGTAATTGTGTTCTGCGTAGGCCTGGTCGTGAACCGTATGATGTTGTTGAATACTTGCAGATGCTTATTCGTAAAGATGATGCCGAGTATAAACGACAAGCTGAGGAGCTATCTAAGCGCAAGTGTGAGCGTTGTGGTGAACAATTACCCGTTCAGCAATGCTGTTTATCTGGTGATGCTAAATGTTGGGTAACAAAGGGCTGGCGTGAAATGATGTTGAAGGTAGAATAAACTGATTACTATCAGATTAAGGTTTACTATGGAAAATATATATTGCATTTCAAATTTTTTTTCCGACCTGATGCTGGATGTGACTACTATGAGTAGCGATATTGATTGGGCAATCATTATTGCTATTATCTCACTGTGTTTCACTACAGTTATTGGTGTTATATCTATTTTTTATACTCGGGCATCACTTAGAACAACGCAAGAATCAATAGAGAAATCAGAAAAATCAACGATAGAATCTAATAATATAGCCAATAATACATTTAGAGAGATAGGTAAAATTACCGAGGTATCAGTAAGCCAGTTTGAAACTAAAATTAAAAATGAAATGAAAATCAAACTGGAGAATAAGAATAATACCATATTGGCGGTTAGAGATATAGCAAGTAATGTGGCTTTCAATCTACTTCAGCAATTATATTATATAACTGATTTATATGAAAAAAATGAAATGATTCACAGCGTGAATATAGAGAAATCAAAAGAAGGAAATTGGAAAACTGTAGTGTTTAATAGTAAGGACGGAACTGAAGTTTATACTATTCATAGACCTGAGATGCCAGAAATGTTTAATTATTCAGTATTAATTGAGGCGTCTAAAGTTGATAAGACTTTAACTGATTTATTGTTTGACTTAAATATGCAAATCTACGCCTTAAGAGATGTTATGAATAGTATTGTTTCTATTATAAAAAAGGATGATGTTGATGAATTAAAAGAAATGGTTACCACATTGTTAATTGCAAAACCTACTCAAGAAATAATACCATTATCGCTACATATAATTGATTCGTTAGATCTTGAAATGAAGAATAATTATAAATTTGGGTATCTCCGTGTAAAAAATGAGGTTCATAAATTTTATACGCGAGACAATGGTGGATTTTTTGTGAGCAATGTTAGTGGATCATCATTATGACTATCAAAAGACCAAGAAAGAAACCTGCACGACAGCCAACGCCTATCAACGACAAGATGGAACGTTTCTGTCAGGAATATATCAAATCCCCCGATAATCAAACTGATGCTGCAATCTCTGCTGGATATGCTTCTGGCAGTGCTTGCAAGCGCGCATCACAGCTAATGGCTGATCCCCGTATTCAAGAGCGTATCGCACAACTTATGCAACAGCGTAATAAGCGCACCAAGATGAGTGCTGACAATGTTCTCAAGCGCTTGGTCGATATGCTTGATGCGGATATTGCTGATATTCTCAATGAGAAAGGCGATATTAAACCAATATCTGAATGGTCACCTATTTGGCGTAAAAGTGTTGCTGCATTCGATATCATTGATATTGACGGTGATACACGCATTAAAAAAGTAAAGTTACTGGATAAAATCAAGGTGCTTGAACTGATTGGTAAGCATGTTGATATCAATGCTTTTAGAGACAGAGTACAGGTCGATGTAAATGTATCATTGGCTGATAAGTTGGCATCTGCTCGTAAACGTGCTCAGCAAGGGAGCGTTGAGTAATGTCAGAAGCTTTACAGAAGTCACCAGAAGAACAACTCATAGAAGATATCGCATCATTTACGCATGATCCATTAGGTTATGCGTATTACGCGTTTCCGTGGGGTGAAGCTGGTGGAGAGCTTGAAGAATACAATGGTCCTCGTCAGTGGCAAGCCGAAGCATTAAATGAAATCGGTGAACATCTACGCAATCCAAAGACACGCCACCAGCCATTGTTACTTGCTCGTGCTTCTGGTCACGGTATCGGTAAATCGGCATTTATTTCAATGATCATCAAGTGGGGTATGGATACCTGCGAAGATTGTAAGGTCGTCGTCACTGCCAACACTGAAAATCAGCTACGCACTAAAACGTGGCCAGAAATAGCGAAGTGGCAACGTCTATCACTTACCAATAATTGGTTTACTTGCACTAAGACAGCTATCTATTCAAACGATCCTAATCATGCTAATGCTTGGCGTGCTGATGCGGTACCTTGGTCAGAGAACAACACGGAGGCATTTGCAGGGCTTCACAACAAAGGCAAGCGTATTATCCTCGTGTTTGATGAAGCGTCTAACATTGCTGATCTGGTATGGGAAGTTGCAGAAGGGGCGTTAACGGATGAAGGTACCGAAATCATTTGGATAGCATTTGGTAACCCAACCCGTAACACAGGGCGCTTTCGTGAGTGCTTTCGTAAGTTTAAACATCGTTGGAACACCAAGCAGATTGATAGCCGTACCGTTGAAGGTAGCAACAAAGAGCAGATTAAAAATTGGGAAGAGGACTACGGCGAAGATAGCGACTTCTTTAAAGTTCGTGTTCGTGGTGTGTTCCCGTCAGCATCAGAACTACAGTTTATTCCAACAGGTTTAACCGATGAAGCCATGAAACGCATTGTCACACAAGCTGAAGTTGCTCATGCGCCCGTAATTATTGGTGTTGACCCTGCCTATTCTGGTATTGATGATGCAGTCATTTATCTACGCCAAGGTTTATTTAGTAAGTGCTTGTGGACGGGCTTTAAAACAACTGACGATGTTGTTATGGCAAAGCGTATTGCTGACTTTGAAGATCAATACAAGGCTGACGCTGTTCATATCGACTTTGGGTATGGTACCGGCATTCACTCTATTGGAACAAGTTGGGGACGCGTGTGGCGTTTAGTTAAGTTTGGTGGTGCATCAACAGATCCACAAATGCTGAACAAACGCGGTGAAATGCATAACAGCGTTAAGACATGGTTAAAAATTGGTGGGGCTATTGATGATCAGGAAACCGCAGATGATTTGTCATGTGGTGAATACAAGGTTCGTGTTATCGATAGCAAGATTGTACTAGAAGATAAAACAGAAATTAAAAAGCGTCTTGGTCGTTCACCGGGTAAAGGTGATGCACTAGCACTGACGTTCGCGTATCCAGTCACCAAAATAGATAGAAATTACTCCTCACCTCATTCTGGCGTTAATGTCAGCAATTCAGATTACGATCCATTCGCATAAAAAAAGCCCTCTGGAGTAGAGGGCAAACAGTCCTAAGGTAAAGCACGCTGTCGTGGTAACAATACCGAGAAAAAATGCAGTGGCATTGCATAACCAAAGTGGTAGTTATAATTTTCAATATTGTCAAATAACATGTATTATTAATTTAATATGCAATATTGGTTAATTATAAAGGTGTGTCGATATGTGTAATCCATTTGGCAATACTCCAAAAATTACAACTCCTCCTGCTGTTCAGGCAGCACCTCAAGAACAAGATGCGGCAGTAACGGGTAGTCGTGATGATGAAATGCGTCGTCGCCGTGCAGCCGCAGGTCGTAAGTCTACGTTACTAACAGGTGCGCAGGGTGCGACAAGTTCAGCATCCACCAGCGGTAAAACCTTACTTGGTCAATAAGGGGTGACTATGTCAACGCCATTGAAACAACAGCTACTGCAACAACTTAATCAGTTGGATACAGAGCGTAGCTCATTTGAACCGCATTGGCGTGAATTGTCAGATTTCACTCGTCCTCGTAGTACGCGTTTTACTGCGTCTGATGTTAATCGAGGTGATCGCCGTAATAGTAAGATCATTGACCCTACGGCATCTTTAGCTTCATCGGTGCTTTCCAGTGGCATGATGTCAGGCATTACAAGTCCTGCTCGTCCTTGGTTTCGTTTAGCGACACCTGATCCTGATTTAATGGATTATGGCCCTGTAAAACTTTGGCTAGAAACCACAGAACAACGCATGAACGAAGTGTTCAATCGTTCTAATCTCTATCAGTCATTACCGTTGATGTATGGTGATTTAGGTACTTTCGGCACTGCTGCAATGGCGGTTGTTGAAGATAGTCAGCGTATTATTCGTACCGTTCATTTCCCCCTTGGCAGTTATTACATTGCGAATAGCCCGAGCCTGAGTGTTGATGTTTGTTATCGCAAATTTACGATGACCGTTCGCCAGTTGGTAATGGAGTTCGGGATTGATAGCGTTAGCGACACTGTTAAATCAATGTGGAATTCAAGCCAGTACAGCCAATGGGTTGAAGTGGTTCATGCCGTATATCCAAACCTTGAACGACAATCAGGAAAGTTAGAGGCGAAGCACAAGCCTTTTAAATCCGTTTATCTTGAAGTGGCGGGTGATCACGAGAAAGTGTTACGTGAGTCTGGCTATGATGAATTTCCTATTATGGCGCCACGTTGGGAAGTGAATGGTGAAGATGTTTACGGCTCATCTTGTCCTGGTATGTTGGCGTTAGGTGGCACTAAAGCACTTCAATTAATGCAAAAACGTAAAGCGCAGATGATTGATAAGCTGACCAACCCACCTTTACAAGTACCAGCCTCATTAAAAAACCAACGGGTAAATACCATACCCGGAGGCATTAACTATCTTGATGAGGCCAATCCTACTAATAAAATTCAAACGATTTTTGATGTTCAACCCGTAGCATTGAAAGCACTACTTGAAGATGTTCAAGATACCCGTCAACTGATTGATACAGCTTACTTTGTCGATTTATTCCGCATGATGCAAATGGTGAATACGCGCTCTATGCCGATTGAAGCCGTTGTTGAGATGCGAGAAGAGAAGCTATTGCAATTAGGGCCTGTTCTGCAACGCCTTGATTCTGAGTTACTCGACAAGCTGATTAATCGCACTTTCTCAATCTTGGTAAACAAAAACTTACTTCCCGTTGCGCCTGATGAAATGCAAGGAATGGATCTAAAGGTTGAGTACATTTCTGTAATGGCTCAGGCACAGAAATCGATTGGCGTTGGCAGTATCGAACGCTTTGCTGGCTTTGTTGGCAATCTGGCAAGAGTTAAACCAGAAGCTCTCGACAAGCTTAATGCTGATGATGCTATTGATAATTATGCGTCGGCTATTGGTGTTTCTCCAACAATCGTTGCAACCAATGAGCAGGTACAAGCCATACGTCAACAACGACAAACACAGCAACAACAAATGGCACAGATGCAAATGGCACAGTCTGCTATTGATGGTGCTAAAACGCTCAGTGATACCAATCTTGATAATGATAGTGCCTTGTCAGTTATGGCTGGTGGAGGTGCTCAATGACACATCCATTTGATGCGTATGAAGACGAGAGAATTGCTCGCACTGAATACGATATTCAACAAAAAAATAGGCAAGAGAAAGAAGAACAGCAGCTAAAAGAAGTTATGTCCACAGAGGCTGGGCGTGCTGTTATTTGGCGTTTGATTTCTGACTCTGGCGTATTTCGTAGCTCTTTTTCTAACGATCCCTATGCAACTGCCTTTAGAGAAGGCGAGCGTAACTATGGGTTAAAAGTTTTCAATCAATTACACCAAGTTTGCCCTGAGCTTTATGCGCAAATGGCAAATGAAGCAGCTACACCAAGCGTTTAACAACGGGAGAAACAGTCATGAATTTATGGCAGAAACTAATCATGCGTCGCTTGTATAACGAGCAACACAGCGAGGGAGGTGAAGGCGGTGGCGGTACAGCAACAGAACCTACTCAAGAAACATCAGCAACAGATAAAAATGAGCCACCAGCAAACAGTGCTGATCCTAATAAAAGCACTGAAAAAGAGAATGGTGGAGAGCGAGGCAAGCCGGCTGATAAGAAAAATGATGCCAATAAATCAGATGTAGGTGCGCCTGAAAAGTATGAATTTAAAGCACCAGAAGAAGGTCAAGAGCTTGATAAAGGTGCATTGGAAGTCTTTGAGCCTATTGCTCGTGAGCTGAATTTAAACAACGAACAAGCGCAAAAACTGGTTGATGTTTATGGTTCTAAAATCATGCCAGCGATTAATAAGCAACTTGCTGAAGGTTGGCAAAAACAGACAGAGCAATGGGCTGAAACTGTTAAAGCAGATAAAGAGCTTGGTTCCGCTGAATCTATCGGTGCGGCACAAAAAGCAATGGATAAGTTTGGTTCACCTGAGCTGAAACAGTATTTAGAAGAGTCAGGACTAGGTAACCATCCTGAGCTTATTCGTATCTTTGCCAGTGTTGGCAAAGCAATGTCAGAGGACGGTCTTGTCACTGGCAACAGTAACGGCAGTAAAAGTGCTGCTGATGTTTTATTTGGATAACAAAGAGGAAATAACATGCCTGCTTTAACTCTCGTTGATTGGGCTAAACGACAAGGCCCTGACAGCAAGCAAGCGAAGATCGTCGAATTGCTGAATCAGTCTAATGAAATCCTTGATGATATGGTTTTCGTTGAAGGTAACTTACCAACGGGTCACCGTACAACCGTTCGTACTGGTTTACCATCTGCAACATGGCGCTTACTTAACTATGGTGTACCACCAAGCAAATCAACCACAGCACAGGTTACTGATGCGATTGGTATGCTTGAAACCTATTCTGAAGTTGATAAAGACCTTGCTAATTTGAACGGGCAAAAGAATGAATTTCTATTGTCTGAATCAATTGCATTCTTAGAGTCAATGAACCAGCAAATGGCTGAAACAGTTATTTATGGTGATGCTACGGTTCATCCTCAGCGCTTTACGGGTTTAGCTGCACGCTTTAACGATATGAAAGCAAAGAATGCAGTCAACATCATTGATGCTGGTGGTACTGGCAGTAACTTAACTTCTGTGTGGTTAGTCGTATGGGGTGAAAACACTGTTCACGGTATTTTCCCTAAAGGTTCTAAAGCAGGTTTAGAACAAAACCATTTAGGTGAAGTTACTTTAGAAGATGAGAACAAAGGTAAATACCAAGGCTTTCGTACTCACTTCCAATGGAAAAATGGTATCTCAGTTCGTGACTGGCGTTATGTTGTCCGTATCGCCAATATTGATTTATCCAAAATTGGTAAAGATCCAGAAAAAGCGGACACACTCGATTTACCAGACTTGTTTATTCAAGCAATTGAGAAGATCCCTAACCTCTCTATGGGGCGTCCTGTTTTTTATTGTAACCAGCAAATTCGTAGCTGGATGCGTCGTCAAATTAAAAACAGCAAAAACGTCAATATTTCCATGGCAGAAGTTGCCGGTAAGAAAGTTGTTTCATTCGATGAAATTCCTGTTCGCCGTGTTGATGCCATCTTAACGACTGAAGATCAGGTGAAATAAGTTATTGCGGTGTCGTTTAACGGCTCCGCTAACTTTCATTTATTTGGAGATAGTCAAAATGATTTTAGATAAAGAAACGCTTTTTTCACTGGATCAGGCGGTTACTGCATCTGCTGTAAGTAAGCAAATTATCGACTTAACGCCAGTGCATGGTGCATTTCGTGATATCGGTATTGGTGAGCCATTAGAGCTGTTTGAACAAGTGACTGAACAGGCTAAAGCAGCAGGTGAAGCGACTGTTCAAATCAAGTTAGAAACCGCTACAGACGATAAATTCTCTGATGCTAAATCTATCTTTGAATCTGTTGCTATACCAATTGCCGATTTAAATGCAGGTAAACGTATTGTGGCGAAAGTACCTCAAGGCGTTCTGAAGTATCTGCGCCTGCAATATGTTGTTGCAGAAGGGCCATTAACAGCGGGTAAGTTCACTGCGGGTATCAACCTAACTGTTGATGCTCATCCTATTTACGATGCTGCAACTCAATAAGGTGTGACATGTCACGATATAAGGTTTTAAAAAAATCATTTATCGCTGGGCGTCTACTTGAAATCGGTGAAGAGGTTGAGTACGACGGTATAGCTGGCAATAACTTAGCGTTAATTGGTGGCGCTGATGCTCGACTTAATACTCATAGTGTGGCTGATGGGGCTGGTGATAATACTGGTGAAGGCATAAGTAATATTGCTGTAAGCGGTTCAGGTGTGGCAATTGATTCAAGCCTTGATGCGCTTCGTGAGCAATATACCCAGCTATTTGGTAAAGCACCTCATCACAATATGGGCGCAGATAAAATGCGCACCGCAATAGATGAAAAGCGGAAAGAACTTGGGGTTTAACCCCCGATGATAAAGGGGGGCGAAAGCCCCTTTTTTATTGGAGATAAATGATATGGCCTCAGAAATTGAAATTTGCAATATTGCATTAAGTCGCATTGGTAATAGTCGTTCAATTAATAGCATGACTGAAGCCAGCAAAGAAGCCGTTCAATGCAACCTTCATTATGCGCAATGCCGTGATAGTGTATTGGCCGATTTTCCTTGGAACTTTGCAACTAAAAAGGTGGCATTAGCCAATACAAATAATCCTCCACCTAATTGGGCGTATGCCTATCGCTATCCTAATGATTGTCTAAAAGCCATTGGTATTGTCGAACCTCATCAAAAGTACCGTAGACCAGATACAGCAATCCATTTTCATGTTGGTTCAGATGAAAACGGGACTGGTCGATTAATTTTTACTGATCATCCAAGTGCATGGCTTGAATATGTTGCACGTATTACTGACGTCAATATGTTTGATGCGTTATTTAAAGATGCGCTTGCATGGCGTTTAGCGGCTGAATTGGCTCGTCCATTGGCATCAAATGCGGGTATTGGTGGTGAGGCATTACAAATTTACCAAGGTGTTATTAAAAGTGCGGCAGCACATTCATTAAGTGAGTCAGCAGAGCCAACTGATTATATTGATGAATTCACACTAGCGAGGTTGTCATAATGCCATTTAGTCTTATTCAACCTAGTTTTTCAGGCGGTGAAATTGCACCAAGCCTATATGGTCGTGTTGATCTTGCGAAGTATTCAACTGCACTGCGCAAGTGCCATAACTTTATTGTTCGTCAATATGGTGGCGTTGAGAATAGACCAGGCACACGATTTATTGCTGAAACAAAGTATCAAAATAAGAAGTCTCGCCTTATTCCTTTCCAATTCAGCACCGTACAAACCTATGCGTTAGAGTTTGGTGATCGTTATATTCGCGTATTTAAAGATGGTGGGCAGGTTCTCTATGCTGATGGTGAACATAAAGGCGAAGTGTTTGAATTAGCGACACTTTATAAAGAAGCTGATTTATTTGATTTGAAGTATACGCAATCAGCAGATGTTATGACGATTGTTCATACTGATTATCCACCAATGGAGTTACAGCGTTACGATCATGATGATTGGAAGTTAGTCTCCGTTGAAACCAAGAACGGTCCCTTTGAAGATATCAATACCGATAAGGCAATGAAAGTTTATGCCAGTGCAAGCACGGGGCAAATTACGTTAACGTCTACGCATGATATTTTTGGTACCGAGCAAATAGGTAAGCAGTTCTATTTAGAGCAACGTGATATTGATGCGGTTCCTGTATGGGAAACAGATAAAACAACCAACCTTAATGATCAACGCCGTGCTGACAGTAACTACTATCGTGCCAATAGTGGCGGTAAAACAGGAACACTAAGACCGTCTCATACTGAAGGAATGAGCTGGGATGGTTGGGGTGGTGATACAGGGATCCAGTGGGAATATTTGCATAGTGGTTTTGGTATCGTAAAAATTGAAACTGTTAGTGAAGATGGCAAAACAGCCACAGGAAAGGTGATCTCTTATATTCCATCCAATGCCGTTGGTGAAGATAATGCAAGCCATAAATGGGCGCGTGCAGTGTGGAATAATGTTGATGGTTATCCAAGCACCGTTGTTTATTATCAACAACGTTTATTCTTTGCCGGATCTCGTGCCTACCCACAAACGATATGGGCCAGTCGTAGCGGTGACTATAAAGACTTTGGGCGCAACAATCCTATTCAAGATGATGATCGCATTATCTACACGTATGCAGGTCGTCAAGTTAATGAAATTCGCCATTTGATTGATGTCGGTTCGCTGGTGGCATTGACCTCAGGCGGTGAATATCAAATCACAGGCGATCAGAACAAAGTACTTACACCTTCCAGTTTTTCAATGTCATCACAAGGTGCTAACGGCTCAAGTGATTTACCTCCAATCTCTGTTGCGAATATTGCGCTTTATATACAAGAGAAAGGTAGTGCCGTGCGTGATTTATCGTACTCCTTTGATGTGGATGGGTATCAAGGCACTGACTTAACTATGTTGGCAAATCACCTATTTCAACGTCACCGCATTGTTGATTGGTCATTTACTACGGTTCCATATTCTATTGCATGGTGCATACGTGACGATGGGTTAATGTTGGCTTTAACCTATTTACGAGAACAACAAGTTTTTGCATGGGCGCCACAATCGACAGAAGGGAAATTTGAGTCCACATGTTCCATCAGTGAAGGCAATGAAGATTCAGCTTATTTTATTGTTCAGCGCACAGTAAACGGTAAACAGGTTCGGTATGTAGAACGATTAGCCAGCCGTTTATTTACTCGTACAGAAGATGCTTTCTTTGTGGATTCTGGCTTAAGTTATGACGGTAGAAATACTGATATATCAAAAACAGCAACCATCACTGGTGGAGCGGGTGAGTGGAACTATCAAGAAAACTATCCATTAGTGATTTCAGGTGATCCTGTCTTTAGTGCTTCTGATATTGGTAGTGCCGTCAATATTCCTTATTTTGAAGATAATGAACATAAAGAGCTTCGCTGTAAGATTGTTCAGTATGTATCTGAAAATCAAGTGGTTATTTCTGCTAATCGCAATATTCCACCAGTATTACAAAATACGCCCACTACTGAATGGAGCATAGCCCGCTATCGCTTTGCTGGCTTAAATCATCTTGAAGGTAAGACAGTTAATATTCTTTCCGATGCTAATGTTTCACCGCAGGCCATTGTCACCAATGGTACAGTGGAAATTGATACGCCATCAGCCGTAGTACATATCGGATTACCTATTACCAGCGAATTAGAAACGCTTGATATCCATATCAATGGGCAAGAAACATTACTTGATAAGAAGAAGCTTATTAAGGTTGCCAGCTTAATTGTAAATAGTAGTCGGGGTATTTGGGCCGGTACTGAAAAAGAACGGCTATATGAGTATCCTCAACGTCAATTCGAGTTTTACGACAATCCTGTTGATGATGCCACAGGCATTGTTGAAATTAATTTAGATGCAGATTGGAGCAAAAACGGACGTGTCTTTATTAGACAGGTTGATCCTTTACCGTTAGCGGTGCTCTCTGTTATTCCGCGTATTGATGCTGGTGGTTTCTAATATGAAAAAACATCATGTACAAATCATTCCTGCTACTCATGAACATATTGTTCGTTTATTACCACATGTAAGACAAGCTGATGTTGATGAGTTCTACGCTATGTCAATGCAAACACCTGAGCAGGTATTACGACATGGCTTATCTGTTTCTACTAAAGCCTATGCCGGCATTATTAATAATGAGGTGGTGACTATTTTTGGTGTTGCTTCTGGCTCATTACTGACTGGCTTAGGTGTTCCTTGGTTGGTGGGTTCTAACTTATTAGAGCAACATCAGAAAACCTTTCTACGGCGCTGTAAACCCATCTTAAAACAGATGTTAGGGCAATACCCAACACTGATGAATTATGTCGATGAACGTAATCATATTGCTAAGGCGTGGCTCCATTGGTTGGGGTTTCAGATTGAAGAAGCAAAGCCAGCAGGTTTACTTCAGTTACCTTTCCATCGTTTTACATTGAGGGCTAAATAATGTGTGAACCAACAACATTAGCGGCTGCAGTGATTGGTACTTCTGCGTTGCAAGCATACGGACAATATACCGATGGTAAATTTCAAGCATCAGTGGCTAATCAAAACGCCAAAATTAATGAAGATGCTGCACTTGATGCAATTAATAAAGGAAACGCTCAGGCACAAGAACAGCGTAGACGTACTCGCCAATTAGCCGGCACACAGGCGGCAACAATGTCAGCCAGTGGCATTGATTTAAGTACTGCGGGTGCTTTAGATATTTTGGGTGATACTGCCGCAATGGGTGAGCTTGATGCGTTAACTATGGTAAATAACGCTTCTCGTGAAGCGTATGGCTATCGTATGCAAGCTGAGAATGATCGCCTTAATGCAAAAATGGCAAGACGTTCAGGCAACATGGGCGCAATGACAACGTTATTAACAGCTCCTATTCAAGCTTATGGCGCGTATCAGTTGGCTGGTGGTACATGGAGTCCGTTCGGTGGTGGTGGCTCAGGTGCTGCGAAAGCGGGTAAGACATTTGCTAAAGCACCAAAAGGATTTTAATCATGCCCAAGGTTCCTACATACGATAATAGAACGGTTATGCCTGAGCAGTTACCAAATAATGGGTTTTCTGTTCAATCATCACCTGATGCTTTTGGCGCTGGATTTGGTCGTGTTGGTGAGCAATATGTCGGTTTATTTGCAGAAGCAAAACAAAGAGCCAATGTTGCACTAGCGCAAGATGCATTATTGCAACTCCAAGACCATGCAGATGATCTGTTTAATAATCCTCAAACGGGTTTATACACGAAGCAAGGTAAAAATGCAGTTGGTCAATCTGATGAAATAATTTTCAATATAGAATCAAAAGGGCAAGAGTTAATGTCACAATTGCCTGAAGGTTCACAAGAAGATTTTCTTAAACAATTTAATGTGATTAAAAGACAGTATGCTAATCAGACTAAATCTTATGAATTAAAAGAAGTTCAATCATTTGAAACTAGTCGGAATGATGGGATTGTCGCTGGCTATGCAAAAAATGCTTCTGATAGTTTCAATAATCCTCAAGCTTTTATTAGTTTTATGACATTGGGGCAACATAGTATTGTTGAATTCAATCGTGCTCGTGGTATTAGCGAGGAAGAAATTTCAGCAAAAGTAGATAATTTTAACAATCAAGTTGCTTGGACTGCTGCACAGAATGCAATGGCAACTGATGCTATGGGAACATTTAATGTAATAGGTGAACCATCAGATATTGGTGGTGTTATTCGTGTTCCAAGTAATACATCAAATAGTTCTTCTGATCCTGATGATAGAAATGGAAGAAATAATAATCCGGGTAATATCAGAGTTTCTGATAACAAATGGGAAGGGCAAATAGGAGATGATGGTGAATTTGTTCGTTTTGCCACACCAGAGCATGGTGTACGTGCTTTAGGTAAAAATCTACTTACTTATCGCAATAACGGTATTGTTACGATAAACCAGATAATTAGCCGTTATGCGCCAGAAAAAGATGGCAATAAAACAGATAAATATATTGCTTTCGTCTCAGATAAATTAGGTGTTGATCCGAATATACCGATTGATGTTAGCAATATCGAAACGTTGAAGAATATCACAACAGCTATTATGCAAATGGAAGGAAAGCATAGTGTTACAGACGATCAAGTAAACACAGGTCTTCAAGCTGCACTAGGGTTTACTAGGTTACCACAACCAGAGGCGTCACAATACCAAACGCAAAGTAGGCAAATTACTAATACTAATAGCCCATGGTGGAATCTACTAACACCTATGCAGCAATACCGAATCAGAAAACAAGGTGAAGCTGCGCAAAGTGAAAGAAGAAAGCAGTATTCTGATGAAATATCTTTAATTAATAAAAATATTTATGCTGCTACAGATGAAGGGTTGCAGCCTACAAATGTTCCTAGTGAAGCTGCTTATACCAGAGCGTATGGGGAATATAAAGGTCTTAAAGCCTATGCGGAAGTGCAAGAACAATTGAAATATGGAAGCATAATTGCTGCAGCAAGAGAGGTTAGCCCTGATAGCCGCTCTGATATTTTAGAACAGAATAGACCTAAAGACCCTAACGCTCCTAACTTTGCTGCTCAACAGCAGAGATATGAAAAGATGCGTATTAAGTTCAATGAGTTTGATAAAGCATGGGAGGCTAATCAAGGTGCTCAAATGGTTTCAAATGCAATTAATTATGGCATTCCTCTTGATCCAAGTAGCAAAAGTAATAAAGCAGCCACCGATAGTTATTATGCATCTCATTTTGCTAACCTTAATTTAAGCAATGAAGAACAGGTAACAGGTGTTCTTAAGCTAGTTGGAAATACAGGGATTATTCCTACGCAATTATTATCCCATCTTAACGCTGCCGCTGTTACCCAAGATGCAAAAACAGTGTTGCCTGCCGCTGACTTTGTTAGTCGATTATATGAAACAAACCCAACAGCAATAACAGGTATGTCAAAAGAAAAGCAGGCATTTTATTTACAAGTAAATCAACTTAGAAGCGTAGGTGTAGATGATACAAAATCTGTAGAACATGCTTATAACTTAACATATAAACAAACAGATGATGTAAAAGAGCAGTTATCAAAAGATCAATCTTCTACTGATTATAAAAATAATCGATTGAAGTCAGCAAAAGGCTTTGTGAGTGATCTAGGGCAGATTTTTCGTATTGATCCATCTGCTACTGATAAGACTAATGAAGCAGCCTTATTTAGAAATGATTATGAATCTTTATATGACCTTAATTATCGAATTGCTGGTGGTAATGATGAAATCACCAAAAAGATGACCAATCAGCAAATATCAAGAAAATGGTCTATCACTGAAATAAACGGCAAAGCAGAATTAATGAAATATGCCCCAGAAGCATTATATAAAGGAGGGCCTGATGGATGGCAAGCAAAACAATGGGAAGAGGAGAAATGGAAATTAAAATATGGTGAAGAGCGTAAAAGCAATCAAGATATAGGATTCAGAGTAAATAACACAACAGGAGGAATTGATACTTCAGAGAATAAACCTAAACCCATAGTTGATGGTGAAATTATCTTAGTTGTCGATCATCTCACACCTAGGAATGGTGATTACGCCATATTTATTTCCAAAGAAGATAAGAATGGAATACCAACTTTACAGCCTTATCATGATGAATCAGGTTCTAAAATAAGATATAAGCCTGAATTAGAGAGTTATAAGCCATATCAAGATTTACTTGCAGAAGCCGCTGAATATGAAATTAAGCAAGATGCTAAAGGTCAAGCAAGGAGAGCATTCTATGATCGTCATGATGAGTTTGATAAGCAGTATGAACAAGCTCATGAACAACGTATTGAAAGGCAGAAAGAGCAATTAAGTAGCTATTTTTCTTGGGGAGGTAATGAATAATGCCAATTTATCCAGAAACAGAAGGACCTGCTAATAACTTTACGCTTCCATATACTAAAGGCTGGGATACGCCGTATGAAGTTGGAATTAACCCAAAACCTCAAGAAGAAGGCCCGTCAGTGATGGGCGCTGCATTTAGGAAGTATAATATACTTTCAGGGTTATTTAATCCTGCGCCTGATTTTGAAAGAGAGGATGATTATAACCCTTACAATGATCCTAATGAGTTAGATGGTTACAGAATGTGGGCTACAAAATTCGCAGACTCACGTTCTCCTCAAGAAACAGCATGGATAAAACAACAAATAGATAATGAAAATCAGGATAGACAGCATTTAGCTGAATCAGGTTGGCAAGGTACTCTAGCTTCTTTCACTGCGGGGTTATTGGATCCTATAACACTAGGAAGCCTGTTGATTCCAGGTGCGCAAGGAGGGCTTATTGCAAAAGCATCTACTACCGCAGCAACGGTTGGTCTAAGCACTGCAGCTAGTGAGTTTATATTACATCAGCAACAATACACTAGAACATTTGAAGAAAGCGTAATACATACAACTGCAGGTGCTATTTTGGGCGGTATGGTTGGTAGTGCTGGTCACTTGATAAGCGCAGAGGTAAAAAAGAGAGCTACTAATGAAATTAGTAACTCATTGGCTCAATCGCTCTCTGGTGGTAGTGTTGGCGCTCAAAGGGTAGCAGAAACAACATTAGCTCAAGAAGCAATGAAAGGACCGAATTGGGCTAATTCTGTCATGAAAATGACACCGATCGGGCGTTTAATGGATTCACCAGCCGTTACCTCTCGTAGAACAGCTCAGTTATTAGCTGAAAATAATTTCACAACAGCAAAGAATCTTGAAGGAATTGCGACACCTGCAGCTGTTGAAACTAAAATTAGAATGTGGTCACGTAATGAAGCTGCAGTCATTATAACTACCAATAGTGGCTATGCTAAATATCGTGCTGCTGGTGGAACAGGCAGACGTTTTAATTTTGCTGTTGAAGTGACAAAAGCAATGCGTAGAAATGATACAAGTGCAAACCCTGTTGTTCAGGAAACAGCTCGTGCACTGCGACCGGCTTTAGATAATGTGAGGGCTGAATTACAAGCTGTGGGTCTTTTACCAAGTGATTTAAAGCTTGTAGGTGGCATGAGCTACTTTCCTCGCTTGTATCGTGTAGGTGAAATACTTTCTAGACGAAGCGAATTTAAAAAAATATTAACGGACTACTGGTCAAGAAGCGAAAAGGCAGTTTTGGAAGACTTGGAAGTTGCTGCTGATGAAGTAATTAACAAAATTACTGGAGCCATGAGACCACAAGACTATGCCAATGCTTTTTCAGTTAAGCTACCTGGCTCAACTAAATCTCGAACTTTAGCGATACCTGATGAATTAATTGAAGAATTTTTGGAGAATGATGTCCGCTATGTTTTGCAACATCATATACGAGATGCTGCTCCTAATGTTGAGTTAACGCGTGCTTTTGGTGAATCTTCGATGGAGCGAACAATACGCAGCATCGAGGATGAATATGACGAACTCATGAAAGGTAATCCTTCGGTACTAAGAAAAGAACTTGAAACTAAATATGCTGATAAGAAAAATAACATGTCAGAAAAGGAGTATTTTAAATTTATTAATCAAGAGCTTGATGCAGCACAAAAAGAAGCTATTCAAGCGCTAGAAAAATCAGGTGAAATTAGACGCTTAAGTAAGTTGAAGCTACGTGATGTAGAAGACATCATGGCGATGAGAGATAGGGCTTTAGGTGTCTATAAACGTCCTGATAACCCTTCAAATGCATTTATTCGAGCTGGTAATGTTCTGCGTAATCTCAACTTCTTAACTATGCTTGGTGGGATGACTGTTTCAGCAATCCCTGATGTTGCTCGTGCCGTTATGGTCAATGGCTTTAGTAAAACATTTAACGTTTATGGTAAATGGTTATCTCGTAGTGATGTGTGGAAAGCTGGTAAGGAAGAGCTAAGAAAAATGGGCGTTGGTCTAGATGTATACTTATCAGACCGTAGTCGAGCAATAGCTGATTTGACAGATGGATATGCTCAACGTAGTGCCTTAGAGTCTGGTTTAGATTATATGACTGGTAAATTTGGAAATTTGACTCTAATGAATCAATGGAACTCTTTCCATAAGACAATAAATGGTATAAATACTGCGGATATTATTCTAGGGTCTCAGGCTTCTAATGCTAGGCTAGCCAAGCTAGGTATTGATGAAGGCATGCTGGGCCGTATTCAACAACAATTTGCTAAACATGGTGAAACAGTTGATGGACTGCGTATAGGTAATAGCAGTAAATGGGATGATCCTGTTGTTCGCGGTGCTTTTGAATCTGCCGTCATGAAAGACGTTAATAATACAGTTATAACTCCTGGTATTGGTGATACTCCATTATGGTCTAGTGGTCTGTTTGGAAAACATATATTCCAATTTAAATCGTTTATTTTTGGCTCATTTAATCGTGCAACAATAAGCGGAATACAGGCTGGAGATGCTCATTTTTATTACGGAATGGCTCTGCAAATTATGCTAGGTTCATTAACTTATGCGATTAAAAATACATTAGCTGGCAGGGATATCGATTGGTCACCCGAGAAACTTATTATTGAGGGTGTTGATCGCTCAGGTATATTAGGTCCATTAATGGAATTTAATAACATATTAGAGAAAGCCAGTGAAGGAACGGTTGGATTAGGTCCTATGATAGGAACAGGAACGCAATCACGCTATGCTAGTAGAGGCGTATTGAGTTCGATTGCTGGCCCTACATTTGGTACATTAGAAAACTTACGTGAGATATCGAGTGGCATTCTAAGTGGTAACTTTGATGATGGCCCGATCAGAGCAGCAAGACAAATAATACCAGGGCAGAATCTGCCTTACTTTACTCCGATACTTAATAAAGTTGAAGAAAATCTGAAATAAATTTATTAGAAAGCCGATATGTATCGGCTTTTATATACAATTTAATGGGGATATACCAAATCCAAAAATAAGCGTTTCACCTGATTTATCATAATAATTAAGTATTATATTTTTATTTTTCTCTCTTGCGGTTATGAATGGATACAGTGTTGAGTCTGGAAATAGAGGTTCACCATTTAGTTTTTTACAATACATTTCACGTAATGAATCCTTCATTAAGGAAGGTTTGTTAGCGATAAACTCTAAAAAATTAGTTGTTTCATCATGAGTAAACATTTTTAGTTTAATATTTAATTCTATTTTAGAATCATCACTATAAGCGATGAAAACATCGTAATTGTTATTCGGTTTTTCATCTTCTGGAAGTGGTATTACATATTCCTTAAAGAAATTAGCATTTGAATCAGTTAGAAAGATGCTTTCATCCTTTTTTATCTGTTCCCAGCCCATGTTTACAAGTGGGTAGCTAATTGCGCCTAATGCAAATACAAGTGAGTAAATTAAAAATTTTTTTGTTTTCATTTAGATTGACCCATGTAGTTTTTACACCACAATGTTAACCCATTTTTACTCAAACTATTACCTTTCCAAAACTTGTTTTATTTGTCACCATTATTGAATCAGGTTGAGGAGCAGATGAAATGAAAATAATACAATTAATTCTATGCTTGTTGTTAACAATGCCAATATATACGTTTGCATATGAAAAAGGCGAGCTATATGAAGTAAACGAACTAGGATGGGAAGTCGCAAGAACACCTGTTGCAGATTTATATGTATGTAAGCAATGTTCATCAATAGTTGAAGTCCAAATATCTTATGGACAGAAAATTGAAGGTAGTGATTTTTTTAAATCAAATACTGAATTTATTCAAGCTATGAAGACCCCGTCTGTTGCTGAAAAATTTATAAAAATAATGATAAAAGGAAGTGCACCAAAAATAGTTGATAGTGATATTGTTATGGTTAAAATAAATCCTAATTCACTAATAAATGGAAATAACTTTCTGAATTATTCTTTTTTTGTTAAAAATAAAATGCAATACCCTATTTTTGAAAATACTTATACTGGAATTTTCAATGGGAGAATATTAAGAATTAGTGCTAATTACTTGCTAGGAAAAGCCAGTGAAACAGATTTAGAGATATTGGAAAAATTTATATCTTCATTTAAACCAATTTAACAAAAGCACCAGCCTAAACTGGTGCTTACTTGTCACTATAATCGGCTAATCAAACTTTCTACATATTGATGGTGTGTGCGTATTTCTTGCATTGCACCATTCATTTCTAACAGCGATTCACGAACCCAACGCAGTGTTCTTTCAGCTTCATCAACGTTGTGACCGTCTTTTTTTAGATAGGTGAGGAGATTGTGTAAAACATCTTTCTTTGGGTTACGCATAAAATCATCCAGTAATTCGATGCGATTTTTACGAGTGCGAGGAAAGCTATATTCTTTGGCAACTTGCCCAGCAGGAATAAACTCACCTTCATGGATGGTGCGTTGTAACTGATCGACAAGTGCTATGAGGCCTTTTTTATCTGTTGAATTACCAATTGATAAATAACGTTCTTCTGCAAGTTCGGCTTCCATTCTATCGAATTCGGAAATATAAGCCTCTTTAAATTGAGCTGCTTTCTTTCCAGTAAAACCCATAACTAAAAATACAAATCCATTTTTAGTCATTTGAAAGAATGGTGTTTTCCTCATGGCTCCATTGCCTATTTTTAGGTTAATGGACATCTCCGCAAAATTGCGGTTATGAAATTCTGGTGAGCAATCAAGGTTGCGTATTTTCTTTAGAACATCATCATGGCGCTTGATAAAAAATGCGGCCACAGATTGAGAAGAGGTAACGGCTTGACCTTTGTTGTTAACAACGATTTCAGGATTTAAATTGATAGGAAACTGATTAGTCATAATGATTACTCCGTTTAGTTTGGGTAATCACCACTAGCAACGCCAATTACTGGTGGTGAACTGTATGGGGTTGGCGTACCAGCCTAAACGGATACTGGCGCATCTTTCGATGCCCCCACACAGCCCACCATTGAATAGGTGTAACTGTATTTCACATACAAAAAAACCGCTTGCGCGGTGTATGCGCCGTTTAGATAGATTCAGGACGCCAATCCCGACATCAGATTTTGCTGATGTAATATCACTATGGCGCATAAATAAGGAGTTGTAAATTACCAAAATGGTTATGTTATTGCAATTTTTTATTTAGTTATTGACCATAATGGGAGTGTGAAATGAGAATAGGGCGGATTAGTATGTAAGAAATATTAATGATATGAGATGGTGATATGTCAGCAGATAATGAACAAAAGAAAAAAGAGCTAATTGAATTCTTCAAAAAAGAAAAAGAGAAAAAAAATAGTAATTTTTTATCCAAAACAAGGTGGGTAGGGCTATCATTTATACCTGGAGTTAAGCAAGTAATACAATTTAAAAGTGATTTGATTGAATACCTAGATGGGAATGAGGTCTTAAGACTAGTTGAGTTCTTTTATGGCATAAATTATAAAGATAATCCCAATAAGTTACAGGCTCTTGGTCCTGAATATGCAGAGCAGATCATAGATTATGTAATGAAAGACACTGAGAATGATAAGTTAGAGTATTATATCAATCTTACTTTAAATATCTCCAATTCTGATTTTGACATTAAAGAAAGAAGAGAGATAACTAGAATTTTAAAATCTTTGAGTGTATATGATGTTCAATTAGCAAGGAAATATTATATATATAATAAATTTGAGATATCTGGATATCAAAATAAAAATGATAAACTAATTGAGATATCCTCTTCTACTGATGGTTTTGTGTTGAAATCAATTAATAATCTAGCATATAACGGATTGCTATATGAAGCAGCTAAAGGTAGAGCAGGTCAACAGTTTTATTCGATAACAGATGTGATGATTAAGTTTTTAGAGTTAATTTTTAAAAATAATGAATTATTGCCATCAGCTATTAATGAAATAGAAAAAGAAAAATATGATGTGTTAATAGTAAAAGAAAGAATATTGCAACCGATGACGAATGAGTATCGTGAAAATATTGAAATTAAAGAATTTTGTGATTGTTTTATAGGGAGATTTAGTAGTGATGATGTTAGAATATCAAGCATCTATTGGGATGAATGGGAAAAATATGAAGTAACAACAAGGCAGTTTTTATTTATTATTCCTGATGGTGATAACTTTAGAATCTATTCTTCAAGTGATGTAAATACACTTTATAGTTTTATTAAAGGAGATGGCATAAAATTAACAGCTTGTATGCTTTTGAATAAAAAAGATTATTTTAATACCTCATTAATTAAAGAGATCAAAGAGAATTTAAAATTTATTGGTAAAGACAAATACATATAATATGTAAATAGCACCGTCTAAGCGGTGCTTTACCTTACTTCTTAAGCTCAAACAAAATACATTCCACTAACGGTATTATATTTTTATTGCCTCTCATCTTTTGAACTATAAAGTTTCTCATTGCAATCAGTTCTACAAGTGGAGCTGATACATCATGACCATCTTCTCCCATCCTTGTTAAAAGTGCTTCAAGGTTTGATTTCGTAATTAATTTTTCAATCCCTTCATCGGTATTCACTACATCTGGATAGTTAGCTGGTGCAGGGTATTCATACTTCTTTTCCATTGCTAAAGTCCTCACTAATGAAAACGGTCACGCAAACTATAATAACGTAAATGCATTAAAATGTTTATCTAAATGGTTAATCTAATCATCCATTTGATAACCATTATTGCAAATATGGATATATTTTATAGTTAAACGTATCATATCCTCATTAACACCAGAGGAGATGGGCAATGACTGTATCTACTGAACTAAGCCATGAAGAGTATGTGGGCAATGGAGTAACAACGGATTTTGATTTCCGCTTCCGTATCTTTGAAAGCAGACATTTGATTGTTGTCGTTGCTGACAGTGATGGTAATGAAACAACATTAAAGGATGGTACTGATTACACTATTGTGGGAGCTGGTTCTTATCATGGCGGTAAGGTGGTTTTAAATAAACCATTAGCCAAAGACTGGAAGATATTATTAGAACGTGATTTACCTGTTGTACAAGAAACTGACTTACGTAATCAGGGGAAATTCTTTGCTGAAGTACATGAAGATGCTTTTGATTATCTAACAATGTTAATTCAAAAGGCATTGGTTTTTTTATCATTATGTCTGCGTAAGCCCAGTTATTTATCTAAATATTATGATGCTAAAAATAACAGGATTGAAAATTTAGGAGATCCTAAAAAAGAAGGTGATGCTACAAATAAAAAATATGTAGATGCTATTGTTAGTAATTCCTATGGAAAAACTTTACGGGTACGCGATAAAATAATAAATACAATTCCAGATACAAAACAAAGGTCAAATAAGATTTTAGCATTTGATGATAATGGCCAGCCAATAACTATATTGCCTGAAAAAGGAACAGCAAGTGATGTTTTGCTTGAATTAGCAAAAGATTCTGGTTCTAGTTTAATTGGTGATGTTAATTTTGATAATTTAAGTGAAGCTTCTGGTTTGCTAATAAATCAATATTTTAATCATGGAGATATATATGATGTATTTGTTGTGTATGGACAATCAAATGCGGTTGGGTACGCTCAAGATACTTATGGATTTCCAGATGTTATCGATGGTGCAATGTATTATGACTATAAAGATAATACTATAAAAAAAATAATTAAAGCTCTCCCTTATTCTTCAGGAAATGTAAGTACTGGTCACGCGTGGGCTGCGTTTGCTAATAAGTACATAAGGAAAACAGGAAGAAAGGTTCTAATTATTCCCTGTGCTAGAGGTGAATCATCTATTGTTGAACTATCAAAGCCATTAACCCCATCAAATACCGTCTATGATAAGATGATTAGCTCATTTAACTCCGCAATGTTTGTCGCAAATAGAGATGGTATATCAATAGGATATAAGTCATGTCTGTTTCACCAAGGTGAAACAGACATGACGCTAGGAACTAAAAAGCAGGAATATCAAGATACATTAGATCAACTAATTAGAGATATGCGCTCAGATATGGGGCTGAATAAGTGTTTTTTATATCGAGTTGGATGCCCTCAGAATAGAAAAGAAACATCTTGGTATGGTATACAAGCCGCTCAAGATTACCTATGCCAGTCTTACGACTGGATGGTGATGGCTTATTCTGGGTGCGGGACATTTACCATTGGCAATGGGTTATTACGAGAAGGAGTGCATTACACTCAAAATGGCTATAATATTATGGGGAATGAATCAGCCAGTGTTATTGTTGATTCTCTATTTAATAAAAACTCTTCCTCAGAATTTGAAACTGAAATGTATGGAACTCCACTGCTACCACAAGACCAAATATGGAGATATACGTATGGTAGGTTATTAGTTGGTTCTGACGGAAATTTAACGCTATTTGACAAGTCGAACACTGGTTACTCATATAGAACGATAAATATTTCTAGAATAGAAATGCTTGAAGATAAAGTTAGACTTTACTTACAAAGCAGAGCTAACTGGATACTTGGTCTTGATGTTGAAATGAATGAGGGAGGTAAGGTTTTTGGTGTTCAATGTTTCCCTACAGTTGCTTCTGTTGGGAATAATGAATTTGCTATAGATTTGTCTTTTTTAATGGATGTTTCATTTGCAGTTTCAAAAGATGGTGATTTGATGAGAGCACCAGATTTGAGCTCATCAAGCATTCCACCATTTGTCTCTGAAAATATAACAATAGACAAATCAAATGGTATCCTGATAACCCACGGAGGGATAACTGGATTTCCTGTGCTATTTGGGGTAAATGGCGGAACGGTGTCCATTTCTAATATTTCAGGAAAATCATTTGTTATTAGTAGTTCTTCTGGTGCTTTAATAACCCTGAATAGGATGAAAGTAAAACCAACATCACTACCGCGCTCTATGCAGGTTGCAATTAAAGCAATTATTTGTGAGAAGAAAGAATAATAGGTTCCATAACGAATCCTATTATTCTTAATGTTTTATACCACCTTCATTAAAGGTGGTTTTTTTATTTGTAATTTATCTTATTCATAATAAATTTAGTGAATTTTTCCGCACCGAACTTTGTGAGATGAGGTTTTATAATTATAGGATTATCATTTTCTATAATTGTACAGCTGAATTTATTACATTGTTCATCTCTCATAGAAATGAATTCAATGTTATCATATTGCAATGTTAATAATTTAAAAATTCCTTCAATATCAACATCTGTCCTTAAGCTATCTTTATCTTTACTCTCCATCTTTTCACATCTTTCAGAGTGAAGTAAATCAGATAAAAAATTGCTTTGCATTGTTTGTGAGTTTAACAAACAACTGTATGGATTATAACTAGGTTGATGATAATCACCTAAAATATAGAATTTTCTATTTTGGCCTTTGTTTTTTAAATTATCTAAAAATAATTTTATTTTATTTTCTGTTTGTACTTTATCTAATCCTTTTAAATACAAATCCCACCGTTGTGATATAATTACAGGCGAATCATCATTTTTAGCTATTCTTTCTAAGAATTTATTTTTCATTGTAATGCAATTTCTACTACCTTTATATGAATCATTGATCATTGTAGTGTTGCATGATTCATTAGAATATAATTCAAAATTAACACCATATTCTTTCATTGCTTCAACATACATTAAAGCAAAACTATCACCTGACAATATTATTTTTTTAGATGGTAAATTCTCGTTAAAATATAATATATCATTTTGCTTATCTCTATATAAAACCCATGGGTTATAGTAAAATTTATAATTCTTACTATATTCTTGTGTTTTTTTATCTATCCTTTGTGTTACTCCATCTTTAGCAATATATTGGCAAGCAATAAGAATAATAATATAGAATGGAATAATAAATACTATTTTTAGTCTTCTTTTCTCTATCAAATAATATGAAGAAATAGCTAAGATAAAAGTGATTGTTAAGTATATTATCAAACTTAGTTCTAAGTTTAATTTTTTAGTTATGACAAGTAAAGGCCAATGGAATAGATAAATAGAATAAGACCATAAACCAATTTTTTGAAAAATAGGATTACTTAATATGAAATTTTTTTCATAATTTATAGCTAATATTATAGCTGTTGCTACTACAGGAATTGATGCATAAAAACTAGGCCAAGGTGTATTGCTATCAAAAAAATATGAAGCAAATATAATTATAATTAGGCATAAAAAGAATAATATTTTTTTATTCTTTTCTGAAACCTTTGCTACAGGATATGCAAATGCTAATCCACCAGCCATCATTTCCCATGCTCTTGTGTGTATCATGTAATATGCTTGGCTTGGATCTATTTTTGTTATGACTGAAGACAATATTAGTGAAACAAAAAAAAGAAACACTAAAGACTTTCTAGTATTACTTGATGTCGTTATCTTACTGATTGCTAATATTATTAATGGATATATTAAATAAAATTGCCACTCAACAGATAATGACCATGTATGGAGTAAGAACTTCTCCATCGATTCAACATCAAAATACCCAGACTCATTGAAATATGTAATATTTGATATGAATAATAATGAGTCACGAGCATGAATACCTATTTTCTTATAATCATTTGGTTCTATCAAAAAATAAGATAGAAACACTAATATAAATATTAAAAGCATTAATGCTGGAATTATTCTTTTACATCGTGCTGAATAGAATTTAATAATGGAAAAATTGTTATTTTCAATACCTGTCAAAATAATAGAGGTCATTAAATATCCAGATATAACGAAGAAAATATCAACGCCAATGAAACCAGCAGGAGCTAGTGAATTGTCAAAGTGAAATAAGATAACTAGTAGGACAGCAATTGCTCTCATTCCATTGATATCTGTTCTAAATTTCTTTTTTTGCATAGTAATCTAAGGGTTAATTTGATATTTATGCAATTTTACCACTAATGTAAAAATAGGTCAGTAGTATATATTCATGATTTTTATGTGTTATGGGGTAAACTTCAATTTATTAACTTTTTTTGCATTTTTGTTTATCTCATTGGTTATGTATTATCATGACTATTCATTAATCACTGGTACTACACTCATGCAAGAAGATGTCTACACAAAAGCTGGGATCGGCACAACTGCTTTTCTTGGTTACTTCGCAGGGCTTCCAGCAGAAGTTGTTATGGGTTCACTGTTGGGGGCCATCTTCTTTACCACTGCAGCTACTGAATATAACTTTAAGCGTAGGTCTTTATTGGCCTTTCTAAGCTTCGTTTGTGGTCTTATATTCTTTAGCCCCGCAGCAACTATCTTTATTTCTGTTACTGGCCTTTTCGGTGTGAAACCGGAGCAATACGAAATCGAACATATCGATGCCGTAGGTGCTTTTGTTTCCGCTTTGCTTGTGGTTAAGTTAAGCGTAAAAGCATACGGAAGGGCTGATATACCGAAACAAGGAGGGCAACAATGAAATGCGAAACATTGCTCACTATTGTTAATGCCATCATCTGTACCGTCATATTTCTACGTGTGTTCTATTTTAAACGTGACGGCAGACAACACTGTAAAAAAGGTGGATGGTTAGCTTTCCTCATTCTTGCTTACTCTTCAAGCGTACCTATTCGCGCTTACTTCGATCCTAATTATCACGCTGATATCTACAACATCTTTGCCAATATCCTGATCTGCACAACGTTGTTGGTCAGTAAGGGCAATGTCATCAAGTTTATAAAGGGGTGAATATGTCATTAGTCGATAAACAGAATACGTTTACAGGTATGGTTGCAAAGCTGATCACCTTTGCTCAGCAGAACGGATATAAGCTGACGTTTGGTGAAGCTTATCGAACACCAGAACAAGCACAGCTTAATGCAAAGAAAGGATCGGGTATTAGCAACAGTTTGCATACTCAACGTTTAGCAGTCGATTTCAACCTATTTGATGCTAACGGAAAATACCTTACAGCCACCAGCGACTATAAAGAACTGGGTGAGTATTGGGAGTCATTAGGTGGAAGTTGGGGCGGACGTTTTAAAACTCGTCCTGACGGTAATCATTTTTCATTAGAGCATAATGGGGTTCGTTAATGAATAAAACCGTCATAGCGTTAATTGCTTTGGCTGTTTCCTTTACCGCTGGCTTTGTTGCTGGCGGTATTTATTTTGATAACCGAGCAATGAATAAACAGATTGCAGGTAATCAATTAGATGAAAAGGATGTGGCCACAAATATTGAACTGCGTAAACACGCAGACAATGAACAGCAAAATAGGTTGGAGATATATCATGAAGCACAACAGCATGATACGATACGCACAGATGCTTTGCTTGATCGTGTTCTTAATCACTTTGACAGGGTGCAGTTCTCAACCAGTACCACGAAAACAGAAGTTGCAAGTACCGATAACACCAATACCTGCCGAATTGAGAAAGCCAAAGCCAGTGAACTTTCTCGACAATTACGAGAAACACTTGAACGATATGGGCGTGAAGCTCAGCGTGCAGATGAAAACACCAGAACACTCAACCTTTGTATTTCAGAGCTGGAAGCAAAGGAAAAACTCCTCAATTCTTACCGATGAAAAAGTAGACAGATTTTATAATGACGGTATCGGTGACGGTGTTAGTGATATCTAATTTAATTATAATTTATATTTATCAGTGGGTTAAGTTACTAGAATATAATTGAGTGGGAATAAAATACCGTTTATCAGCAATAGTTGATAAAGGTTAAAAAACTAATAGCCATCAGTAAGTTACTGGTGGCTTTTTTGTATGCAACTGTACAATTTTAAAGTCAGTAATCACTATGGTGAAGTAGTTATATATTTATCAATACACAAATCTTTATTAATAAAAAAATCAAGACGAGGTACACTTAATCATTCTGACTCGACATGAATTACTCAATAACTTTTTAAGATAATGAATCTGACCTTGTTTTGAAGGTTGTTCCAATGATTTTTTTATTAACGCTTGCTCTGACTCAACAAAATTTTGCAAAACAACGTGTATTGCATCATCAATTTGCCGCCTTAATAAAAGAATATTCTCCTCATTATTGTTTTTAACAACGAGATTATTTAAATCAATAATATCTAAATTGATATTTCTACTTTTAAGTTCTTGTGCTAATTTATATGTAAGTTTTCGTTCTATCTTTAAACGAGAATGTAATTTCTTTGTAGATTGCAACATCGCGTAAAAAGCAATTGCAGTACCTAATAAACTTAGTATAGCAGGAAGAATGGTGATTAAATTCATTAACGTGAACTCCCATTATTAAAGTTCCAATAAGGTATACATTCAACAACATGTTTGTTATAGCGTTCACAAGTATGAATGCAGAATATTAGGACAATAGTAGTAATTGAACTTATTTTTACTAAAGGTAAAGTCTCTGTTGTATTACTAAGAATAAAACCAAAGGCCATAGAAAAAAGTATACTAATAAAAAAGCACAGGGAAAAAATAGCTTTATTTCTAGAAGATAAGCCAATAGATATCGAGTACATTGAAGCTGTAATAGTCAGAGTGGCGTCTGATGGATATCCTTGCATTTTCCATGTTTCCAAGAAAAGAGGTAACAAAGGAATTAACATGTGAAGAATAATACATGTAAGAAATTCTGTGTTCTCCTCACTTAATCCTTTAATTGCTTTTAATTCTTTCTTTTTCATAATATTTAACCAAGACTATTTGGTTGAATATTACAGTAAATTTCCACATGAAAAAATACTAGAAAAAGTAAAAATACATTTTTTAGCAGGATACAAGCATAATAATTTATTATAAATATAATTAAACCATCAAACTAAAATAACCTTCCTTAATTCTTTTCTTATATCCTCTTCAAACCATGTACTATTATCGATAATAACTATACTTTTAGTGTTATCTGCTAAAATAATTTTTGTCTTAATATCTCTCTTATTTAATAATATCTGTATATGTTGTAAATGGCGGCGTTTACCAGTAAACCAATGTCTATTAATGGTGAGTAAATTAATGGTGTCGGTATATCCGCATCCTAGCCATTGTTTTAAATTAAGTAATGCAATTTTGTTTTCTTTAGAAAAAGTAGGGTGAAGAAGATAAAACTGACTGCCAGCAGTTTGGGCATCATAGATATCTTGCAGAAAATCCTCGACACTTTCCCCACTGCCAACGATATCAATTTTACCCGTAAAGGTACCCACTAAATAGGCATTCACACCAACATAACAATGCTCTAGTTGATTATAAATAACATAACGCTCAGAGTTACAACGAATTATCCAAAAATCTTGTTTAGGCGATAACTCACAAGAATAAATAGCAAATCGCTCACCACAAGGTGATGAATGACAGTGATTAAGAACGATATCTTGTGCTTGTTGTGAGGTTATCATTTTAATTTGTAAACCACCTAATTACACATGGATAAAATGAGAATTTGACTAAGTTTGTATTGGCTTATGTCTGTGTTATAACCATAGAATATTAGTGTTAAGAAGTAAATTAGTGAAAAAGTCACAAATAAGGAGATAAGGATATCATGCATAATGAGATATTAAAAAAATTACCGCAAATAGAACAAGATCATCAAGTTAAACTACTTTATGTTGCAGAAAGTGGTAGCCGAGCTTGGGGATTTGCTTCAACAGATAGTGATTATGATGTGAGAGGTATTTTTATACACCCTCGCAATGCTTATCTTTCTATCGATAAACCTAAAGAAACCTTTGAATGGATAGAAAACAGTTGGTTTGATGTCGGCGCTTGGGATATTACCAAAGCACTGCATTTATTACGTAAATCGAACTGTATATTATTAGAATGGCTTCAATCACCGATAATTTATCAAGAATATCCTAATGTTCAAAAAGAGTTATTTGAGCTTGCAAAACTCTTTTATCAACCCAAAGTGATTGTTCATCATTATCGAGGAATTGCTAAAGTTGTGAGTGGATATTCTCCTGAAAATAACTCAAAGAATGAGATTAGTGTAGAGTCAATAAAATTAAAAAAATGGTTCTATCTATTACGTTCTCTTTTATCCGCTTATTGGACAGTAAAAACGGGTGACATTCCGCCTATGGAGTTGGATAAGCTGATAAAAATCTTAACTGTTGAAGAACAAAAAGCCATCGAAGAGCTAGTAGAATTTAAATCAGACAAAGATGAGCATTTTACTTGGGTTCCAACAGAAGCGATGCAACATCTAGTGATTTTTTTATGGCAAGAGACAAATGTTCAATTAGCAAAAAGAACAGTACCAGATAATGATATTTTAAATAATTGGTTTAGGAAGAAATTAGATGAAGCTGACCATTGAAGATATAAAACCTTATCTTTTATTTGAAAGTATCGCTGGAAGTCGTTCACATAACCTTGCGACGGAAACATCGGATACAGATATTAAAGGTGTATTTTATCTCCCTAGAGATCTTTTTTATGGGTTGGAATACACGACGCAAGTCAGTAATGAAACCAATGATATCGTTTATTATGAACTAGGACGATTTATAGAACTATTGTGTGCATCTAATCCTAATATTTTAGAACTACTTAATTCACCTGAACATGTGGTTATTTATCGGCACCCTTTAATATCATTAATAAAACCAGAATGGTTTTTATCTAAAACTTGTGTTCAAACATTTGTGCATTATGCACAAGGTCAGATTAAAAAAGCTCAAGGATTAAACAAAAAAATAGTAAATCCAGTCGAAAAAAAATTAAAAACTATTCTCGACTTTTGTTATGTGATTGAAGACGGAAAAACAATTTTAATCAATACTTGGTTAGAAAATCGACATTGGAAACAAGAACATATTGGATTAACAAAACTCGCCCATGCTCAAGATATTTATGCAATTTTTTATGATGATAAAGCGACTTATCAAGGAATAATAAAAAAAGAAAGTGCAAATGATGTATTGCTAAGCAGTATTTCTAAAACAGCAAAACTAGAAGGTTATCTTAGTTTTAATAAAGAAGGTTATAGCGCATATCGCAAACAATATCATGAATATTGGCAGTGGGTTGAACAACGTAATGATGTCCGTTATCAACAAAACATTGATCATGGACGAAGTTACGATAGTAAAAATATGATGCATACCTTTAGATTGCTTTATATCGCATTAGGGATCGCACAAGAAGGGAAAGTGAAGGTTTGGTGTGATAATCGAGATGAATTATTGGCAATTAAAACTGGTCAGTTTAGTTATAATGAATTATTAGAGCGTAGTGAAACACTTATCAAGAATATTGAGAATGCATTTCAACTAAGTACATTGCCTGATGAAATTGAGCCTTCAATCGCAGAAGTTGCACTTATAAATATAAGAAAAGAGCTTTATAAATAGTAAAAAAATAAACTGGCCTAGAAAACTAATATCCCTTACGTAATGTAAGGGATATGCTATTTTTAATATTTTAAGTATACAAACTGAATACAAAAATATTTATTAAATAGCGTTGGCGTATAACCATATTAATTGGTTGCAAGATACTCTGGATAAGCATCAGTTAACTTCATATAGATACGCTTATGCTCTGCTTTCTTTCTGAGATCCTGTTTTAAACAGACTTTAGCTGTGTTTTTTAACTCAGCAGGTACATTTTCAGCGTTTGTAGAGGCAATAATGGAAAAACGCACTTTCTTTTTAGACCGACTTAAATTATAAGGTAAACCTAAAATACGTCTTGCGACTCTGTTTGTTTTCACAACTCACTCCTTTTTTCATGTAATTTAGAGAAAGCCTGTTTATTATAACAGAAAATAAAAAGAATAAACTGTTGGTAAGTTTATTAATTTAGCATTAAAGGCTATTTTACCTATATATTTAAAATATATTCATGCCAATAAAATAAATATTTATATATTCCTTATTTAATTAACCATCTATATTGTTATTAGTTGAAATTAAAAATTTCTTTATTATAAAGTATATTTAAAATACCTGTATTAATTTAGAATAAGAAATTTAATTTAACATTAACAATAAGTTACTTGTCTAATAATTGAGATGATGTAAGGGGGTTTTATTTACAATTTATTATCATTTTTTGGAAAAAATATTAGAAAAGATGTCTCACTAAAAATTTAACATTGTTTTAATTTAAGGATGTATGGATCCAATTAAGATAACCTTTAAAACCATTTTCAATCGGTATTATAATTACTTCAGGAGTATCGTAAGGATGTATTTCGACAAGAGTATCAATTAAGTTTTGTTGTTTACTCTTTTCGGATTTTATCATCATAAGTATTTCATTATCTTCAATAATTTTATTATTCCAACAATAAATAGATTTGACTTGAGGGATTAAATTTACACAAGCAGCAAGTTTCGCATTGATGAGGTAGTGAGCAATTTCATTAGCGATGGTTTCATTTGGTGCTGTTGAGTATGCAATTATCATTGTTTTTCCTTTTTAAATTAATTTGATTTTTCATAGCAACAATAAAGGTTAGGTGATTTTAATTTTATCAAAATAAAACTTTTTAAAACTTAAAGCTAATATTTTTATTTTTAGCGAAATAAAACAGTATTTTCAAAAAAAACTTTCTCGATATGAACTGTTTACGGCATTATTAAGGGCTTTTTACGTATTATAAGGTTCTTGTAGTAAAGAAAAATATCAGGGTGCCGATATTATTAGTAGATTAATGAAATGTATCTATTTGTGTTATAAGGCTTAATTTTGCCAAAGGCATTTTTATCTTCAATAATATCTCTAATATAAAATAAACTAATTAGTCATAAGATTTATAAAAATTTGTGGGGTTTAAAATGGATAATAATTCGCTAAAAAACGCGAGTTTATTTGATAATGATCCCGTTCTCTATGCTGCATGGCTTTACTATCAGGACGGGCTCAGCCAAAGTGAAGTTGCAAATATAATGGGTGTTTCTCGTGTCACAGTAGTGAAATATTTGCATCTAGCTAGAGAAAAAGGATTCGTAAATATTAACTTGGATTCATCAGTATTTTCTACGATTGATTATGCCATAAGAATAAAAGCAAAATTCGATCTTAATAATGTGCTTATTTTACCTGATGAAGAAAAGAATAAATCGCAACACACTTTAAATATGAACAGAGAAAGATTAGCGAAGGCAGGAGCGATGTATCTTTCTCAGATAATTAATGACGATGATATTTTAGGTGTTGCTTGGGGACGAACAATTTATAAATTGGGTAATTATCTTCCACCCAAATCATTAAAAAACATCACAGTACTGCAAATGATAGGTGCAGTGGCACCACAGCCTGATTTTAAAACAACAGAAGCCGCCGCGTTAATCGCAAACAAGTTATCAGGGTGCAGTATTAATTTGCATGTACCTGCGGTGGTGTCTAGCGCACGTCTAGCAATGGAACTTCAAGCGGAGCCTATTATTAGACGTAATTTTTCAGCGCTGAATCAGTGTAATAAAGCTCTGTTTGTTGTGGGTAATACACGAGATGACAATCCTCTGGTAACAACGGGGGTTTTAACGAGCAGTGAAATGGCTCAATATCGTGATTTGGGTGCTGTGGGCGTAATTTGTGGGCGTTTTTATGATGCGCAAGGCAATCCTTTGGTTTCTGATATTGATCTTAGGATTATGGGAATAAGCCTTGCTCAATTAAGACAAATAACACAGCGACTTTTTATTGCAGGTGGCGTGGAAAATATTCAGGCAACAATAGGGGCGATAAAAGGAGGTTACGCCACTGATATTGTGATTGATGAAGTGACTGCGTTGGCATTATTAGAGTTAGATAATTAGTCATAAAATCCTCGTGAAAGCGAGGATTTGTCGGCAAACCACTATTTTAAGATCTACTTATCTCTGATAAAAATAAATATTTGAAGCATTTATTTTGATCAGTCTCTTTTGTAGAGCTTGCACATAAAGAAAAAGATAAAAATGATAAGTTGTTAACATTTTTCTCTTTTTTTATATGCGCCTCTTGCCTTAAACAGTTATATCATTCATTATATAAAAAATTATATAACGATAGTCAGGATCACCATTTTATGAAACGCCAATTGCTTGCTGGTTTAGGACTAGCATTAGGATTAATTTGTCATAATACATTTGCCGCTGAGCTTCATCTTTATGCAGGAGCTGGGTTAAAACAACCCGTAGAGCAAGTTGTAAGTGTATTTGAAAAAGAGACAGGAAATAAAGTCACTATTGAATATGGCGGTTCAGGTCAAATATTAACACGCTTTAATTTAACTAAGCAGGGGGATTTATTCTTTCCTGGTTCACAAGATTATGTGGAAAAGTTAGATAAAGAAGGGCAAGTCGTTAATCAGTATTCTATTGTTCGTCATATTCCAGTTATTGCTGTGCGTAAAGATAAAGTGGGTGATATTAAAACACTAGAAGATCTGGCGAATAGCTCATTAAAACTAGGAATGGGTGATGCTAAAGCTATCGCATTAGGCAAAAGTGGCGAGCAACTGATTGATGCGTCAGGTCAAGGCGATAAATTACGTGATAAAGTTGTTGTGCGCACTGCAACGATTAAACAATTGCTTATGTATTTATTAAATGGGGAAGTGGATGCCGCCATTATTGGATATGCAGATGCAATGAAAAACCAAGATAAACTTGTTTTACTTCCAGTTCCTGAAGGCAGCCCAGAAGAAGTGGCAACACTTGCTGTTTTAAAAACATCAGCAAATCCAAAAGAAGCACAATTACTTGCTGATTATTTTACGCGTGCTGAAGGGATAAAGGCTTTTACTGATTATGGTTTTCTTCCTGTAATTTCGAAACCATAGATTTTTTTCTCACATAAATTGTGTTTTTTCGCCACCAACTCACTGGTGGCTTTTTTCATTATTACAGCAAAATAAATATCTATCTTAAAAAGGAAATAACGTGTTTCGATGGGCATTAATTCCACTTTTTTTGTTGTTATTTCTGATCTTAGGATCGCTAATTGCACTAATATGCCAGCTTTCTTATGTTGAATTGAGGCAAGTCATTACTGATCCTGAATTCCATTTTGCTATTGGTATGTCACTTAGTACAGCGTTAACTTCTTTATGTCTGGCTATGATCCTAGGTGTACCAGCCGCATGGGCGATGGCAAGGATCCCTTTTAAAGGACATCGTTTTATTGATGCATTATTAGATTTACCCTTGGTGACTCCTCCATTAGTTATCGGTATCGGATTATTATTATTGTTAGGAAATCAGGGGCCTTTAACAGGAGTTTTTCCTGAGTTATCTCGCTCTCTCTTTTCACCATTGGGTATTATTATTGCTCAAACTTATGTCGCTAGCGCGATTATTATGAGAAATAGCCTCTCTGCTTTTAAATCTGTTGATCCTGCTTATATTCAAACTGCACAAAATCTAGGATTAACGCCAACAAAAACATTCTTCCTTATTGAGATCCCACTGTGTTGGCCCGCTTTGATGAGTGGAAGCATCATTGCATTTTCTAGAGCCTTAGGCGAATTTGGCGCTACGTTAATGTTAGCTGGTGCAACAAGATTAAAAACAGAAACGTTACCTATGGCAATTTATTTAAATATCGCCAGCGGAGACTTCACTCTGGCAATAGGTTGTGCACTTGTTCTTATCGCTATCGCGATTACTTTACTATTTGCGTTACATCGTTTGCAGCGAGAAAGGAAAATATCATGCTAGAAATTCGTTCATTAACAACGGGTATATTAAAAGATGTTTCGCTGAACGTAGAGAAAGGAACATGCTTAGGAATAAGTGGTACATCTGGAAGTGGAAAAACAACGCTTTTAAATGCGATTGCTGGATATACTTCATATACTGGTGATATCTACCTTGCAGATAAAAATATAAATAAACAACCAGTGTGGTTACGTTCTTGTCGATATTTAAATCAACGGCTTTATTTATTTCCGTTTATGACGGTGACACAAAATTTATGGTTAGCACAGTATGGTGCAAAGCAGAAACGAAGTAAGGAGAGAGAAACGGCGATATTAGAGCAAATGGGAATTGCACATCTCGCAGCACGTTATCCTCATCAAATTTCAGGAGGGGAGCAGCAACGCGTCGCATTGGCGAGAGCTCTTATTAGCCAACCCAAACTTTTACTACTGGATGAACCTTTTTCGAGTTTGGATTGGGAAACACGTTATCAGCTTTGGGATTTAATCGATTCCTTAAAATCTAAGGACATAACGATGATCATGGTTACTCATGAACCTCGTGAAATTAGGGCCTTAGCGGATAAAACGGTTTTATTGTCTAAAGGACAAGTTGTTACTGAAAACTCAATACTATGAAATTATTATCTTACTTATTGATTACCATGCCATTACTGACCAATGAATAATGCGACCCATAATTTTTACAGAGTCTGTTTCTGCTGATTCATCAGGAAATTCGTCTTTGTTATAGCTACGTATAATCAACTTACCGCCTGGTTGACGATAGAGTAGTTTTATTCTGAATAAGGCATCTTGTTCGATAGCATAAATGCCACCATCAACAATACGTGTGTTGCCTGTATCAACAGTGACCGTTGAGCCATTTGGAATAACAGGTGACATACTATCGCCATAAACAGAAAAGCAAATAACGTTCTGAGAAGATGCGCCATAACGGCGTAATGTGCTTTTTGAAAATCTCAATTTATATCCATTATGATCTTCGTTAGTACAACAACCGTCACCCGCTGCGAGTTCGATACTTTTAAAATAGGGAATTTCCACTTCATCAGCACCTAAAGGGGTATTACTATCCCATTCACTCACTGGTTGCCATTCATTCTCTGGTGGAATTTCAGAATTCGCATTGGTTGGTTCTTCACCTTCAAGTAGCCAAGCTAAATCACAATTTAGTGCTTTTGCTAATTCAGGTAAAAAACGGGGACGTTTAGTTTTACCACTTTCTAGCTGTTCTATGGATTGCTGTGTTGTACTCGCTAAAGTAGCAAGTTCTGATTGTGTTAAACCTAACGCAATGCGTTTATCTTTGGTACGTTTCGCAATAGACATTAGTGACTCCTAATACGTGTCCTTACATATTCAAGTACAAAGAGTATATCGTAAAAAGAAAACAAATTAAATTGTATTTTATCTTAATCATAAAATTAAGAATAAATTAATTACTTAATTTTGAAAACGTCATCTGCACTATCTGGTGGGGTGAGATAAGGGTTTTCATCAGTAACTTCAGGATCTCTCAAGACTTCTCCACAGAAAATAATAAGGTCCGGTCTTTTTTGTTTTAAGTAGTTAAGTCGTGTTGTGCATTCATCTTTAGTATAAATTGTTTCTGTAACAGGAACTGCATCACAAGAATCATTTCCACAAGGACTTACCAACAACACATAACCGACCAGCATGAGCTGTGAAGTAAACATAAAATATCCTTTTAACTATTCATGTTTGGTCATCGAAATCAGACCGCTAGATTACCTATTTGTTGATAAAAAAGCAGTTTCTATTTGTCTTAAATAGCATTAATGATGCAAAAAGGTGTATGTGATCACAATTTTTCTAGTGTTTATTTGTATTTTTTTGCAATGTGTTATAGGCAAATCACCTAAATATTAGGCAATAATACGCGATGACATATTGTGAAAACAAATAGAATTGTTTTTTAGTCTGTTTGATTGTTGTAATATTGTTATTTGTAATATTAAATTGATACTTTCTATGAAATATTAATTTAAATGATATTTGTTAATTAGATAAATTAAGGTGAAATGCATTATATTTAGCAAAAATTAAAGTGGTTACAGCAATAAATAGAGAATAATTTTATTTTAGGGTTATTACAAAAGTAATAAAATTTATTCTTATTAATGCTTGCTCTTAATTATCTTCTTAAAAAGAAAGTTAGAGATAAAAAAATAGATGATTTTTTCTTTATCTATTGATTATAAAGGGTAAAAAATAAATTATTTTCATTGTGTAACTAGTAAGGATCTTGTGATAATTAGAGTTACTCTTTTTATGATACGTTGCAAAACTAATTAAACATCATTTAATCTCTACCTGTAAATAACGAGTGATATAAAAATATGCCGAAATTTATTTTTATCACGTATAATTTATCGATAGGAAAGGCTAAGTTAGCTCTCTTTATTGAATTAATTTTAAATAATGTATTTGCTATCTTATATTTTAATATAGGAAATATTTTATATAAGATTTTTTTGGTCAAAATAACTTTTTATGGTGATGGTGAATTATGTTAAAGAAAATTGTGGGTTCTCTGTTTTTAATATTTACAGTTATGGCATTATCAGCTTGTGGTGATAAAACAGATGATCCAGGGCAAGCTGCTGTTGCATTTGTCGAAGCAATTGCAGAAGGAAATGGGGATAAAGCTGTAGCATTAATCCATTTGGGTGAAATGGAAAAAGATCCAAGAGTTGAGCAATTTAATAGCAAATTTAAAATGATTGTTGCGGAAACAGGGAAACAAGTTAAAGAGCAAGGCGGTTTAAGCAAGGTAGAAATTGTTAGCGTTGAATATAGCGAAGATAAAAAGAGCGCAATTGTGACATTAAAAACAGTCTTAAAAGATGGTGTTGAAAAAACAAAAGCACAAGAAATGATTAATGTAGATGGTAAATGGAAAGTTGCCTTCAAGTGATTGTTCGCACATTTAATATTGTAGCTTTATTCTTAGCGGGTGCATTTTATGCACTCGCTTTGCCTCATGACTTAAAAAATGGTGATTTAGTTTTTCGTGATGGGGATGAAGTTATTAGTGAGATAATTAAACAAGTCGATAAAAGCGGGTTTAGCCACGTAGGTATGCTGTGGATCTCTGATAATGGTATTCAAGTGATCCATTCTACACCCAGTGAACATAGTAATATAAAAGATGGTGTTACTGTGGATAGTCTTGAATTTTTCATTAGTCGAGCAAAGCCTAATTCAGTTCGCTTTTACCAAGTGAAAGGAAGTGAAGAAGCAAGAAAGATTGCGGTGCAAACTGCATTAGAACGAGTAGGTGAAAATTTTAGTATTCAACCGGGGCAAGGTGTTTATTGCACTGAACTAGTTGCTACTGCATGGTTAAAAGCAGGGGTTTCTATTTCTACTGGTACTCGAAAATTAGATATGCCATTTATTTCAGATAACCCACTTATTTTTCCTGAAAATCTGATTAATTCTGAAAATATTATCCAATATCCCCAGTAACACTTATTTTTGTCATCTTTTAATAAGTTTTAACCAAAAAAATAAATAACATTAATTTTCTAGCTCTTTGGAAAACTTACAGGTAGTATCTGTCTAAATTTATTTTCCTCTCTCTTTTGATTATTTAGGTCGTTGTTATGTAATACGCATTGAGGCACTGAAGGATATAGTGCAAATACAGAAAAATTAACTTACCGAATTTCTTTTTAAATTTGGTAGACCTTCTGTTACTTAATGAGTATTAAATAATGAATAATCAATCACAAAAATATGATAGAACCTATCACTATCCTTTTTCACCAGGCACAACAAATGACGATCGTATCAATGCGCAATGGTGGCGGGATATTTGCCAAATAAAACAACTTATCCATACAGAAAAACTGGATGGAGAAAATAATTGCCTAAATAAAATGGGAGTTTTTGCTCGCTCGCATGCAACCCCGACTCAATCAGCGTGGACATCTCAACTGCGTCAACGTTGGCAAATGATGAAAAACGATTTGGGTGAGTTAGATATTTTCGGTGAAAATCTATATGCCATTCATTCTATTGAATATGCACACTTAGAAGAATATTTCTATGTGTTTGCGGTTCGTTATAAAGATAAATGGCTAAGTTGGGAAGAAGTGCAGTTTTATGCTTCTCTCTTTGATCTGCCAACGGTGCCAGAAATTAAGCTGCCGGAATGTCAGGATAAAACTGATTTTGAAAATATGATTGTTTCACAAGCCAAGCAGGCAAGTTTTTTTCAATCGCAAGATGTTTTAACGCAAAAACCAAGCCCAATGGAAGGCATTGTTACACGAGATGCTCAGTCGTTTTCTTTAGATGATTTTTCACATCGTGTTTTTAAATATGTTAGAAAAGATCATGTTAAAACAGATGTTCATTGGAAAAAAAATTGGCGACGAGCCCCTTTAATTTGGGAAAAAACACAGGAGTCTCAATGATGCTTCATAAGAAATTACACACTGAAATGTCATGGGAACACCTTTGTGAACTGTATGATGAAATTAGTGATATGGTAGGTGTTATGCAAGATCCTATTCATCATGCAGAAGGTGATGTGGCAATACATACACAAAGAGTAATCAATTCAGTTAAATCATTGCCAGAATATAAAACGTTAACTGAAAGAGAACAGCAAATTTTATGGATCTCGGCACTTCTTCATGATGTGGAAAAACGTTCTACAACACGAGAAGAAGAGGGGAGAATTGTCTCACCGGGTCATGCTCGTAAAGGTGAATTAACGACACGTCTTTTTCTATATGAAAAAGTACCTTTGAGTTTTGCCGATAGAGAGCAGATCGCGGCTTTAGTTCGCTTTCATGGATTACCGCTGTGGGTGATGGATAAACCTGATCCTAAAAAAGCACTGCTTGCTGCATCATTAAGAGTAGATTGCTATTTACTGGCATTATTGGCTAAAGCTGATGTTTTAGGGCGAGATTGTGAAGATGAGCAGGCTCTTTTTGATAAAATTGCGTTATTTACGCTTTATTGTGAAGAGCTAAATTGCTGGCGTAGAGCTGCGCCATTTCCTTCAGATGATGCTCGTTTTCACTATTTTTATACAGAAAATAGTACTGATTGCAATTATGAGCCTTATCCTGAAAAAGGAAGTGAAGTTACGGTGTTATGTGGATTACCGGGTATGGGAAAAGATACCTTTATTCGCCAACATTGTGCAGATATTCCGATTGTGAGTTTAGATGATCTCCGTCGCCAGCATAATATTAAACCTGATAATAGGGATGCTAATGGTTGGATAGCACAGCAAGCAAAAGAGCAAGCCCGTATTTATTTACGAGAGCATAAACCTTTTGTTTGGAATGCCACCAATATTACGCGAAAAATGCGAGATCAACTTATCTCTTTGTTTTATCGTTATAATGCAAAAGTCACCTTGGTTTATATTGAAGTTCCTTATGCACAATGGCTGAGGCAAAATAATGCAAGAAATGAAGCTGTGCCGGCTAAAGTAATGGAACGTATGTTGAGTAAATTGGAAGTACCTACACCAGAAGAAGCGCATAAAGTGATTTATTGGATTGAAGGGCAATCTCAGAGCATACTTTAATTATCTGACGGAAGTTGGTGAAATGATAAGTCAGTTATAAAAATAAAGTGAGGGTTACTTATCTTTATAAGTAACCCTTTTTATTTGTTTATTGAGTAGGGCTAATTTGCAGGTAAAAACAACGTGTTAAATTTACTTTTTAACGTGATGAATAATATCGAAATAGGTATTACGATCATCAGCATTTGGATAAATACGATAGGTATACTCGTCATTTTTAACTGTGATATTTTCTACATCTCGGGTGAATAGTGTTTTACCTTCAGTATCTTTGGCAACTAAGGTACGTAATTTACCATCATCTGACATTGACCAGTCGCCCTGCATTTTTTGTTTACCTTCTGGTGTAAACATAATAAATGTGCCATTCGGGTAGTATTCAGCAATGCCAAAATAATTGCTTACTTGTGTATTATCTGAACTTATTTTATTACCTTTTTCATCGACCGCATCTGTAGTTACCCAGACTTTTTCTATCATGATTTTCTCATAGTCATTCAGCTCTTTTTGAGCCTGAATAACGCTTTGAGCTTGAATATTGGTAGATGATGTTGAACTCTCTGCGGCAAAAAGAGAAAAGCTAGCGCTTAATAATGAGATTGCGATAAGTGATTTTATTTTCATTGATATATCCTTATTTTTCGTTGTGTTTTTTGTCAGGAGTTTATGTTGTGTCTGACGATATGAATAAACTTAAATATAAAATAGGCAAAGTGCGAGGAAAGAAGTATGTCTAAATGTTTCTGATGAAAAGACTTTCTGACAAAAATAAAAGGTTTAAAATATCGATATATTTATTTTTATTGAAGTTATTATCTGCGTTTATTCTTATTCTAGATGTAATTACTGTGAATGAAGTGGTTAAAAAAACAAATCATATTTATAGATAGTATAGAAAATAGATAAAAACCATTCTTGATTTACAATATGAACTCAAAGATTGACTTACAGATGAACTAAATAGACAAAGTTGATGGTATTTTTATCTAACTAAATGTTACTTGGATCACAAAAATGAAAGATGAAAACTGAGCGTGTTTTAAGCATTGCTTTTGCATTACTTAAGTAATTTGCGTTATTTTGTAAAGGGGTATCGTTTTCCTTGGTATTTAATGATTAGAATTTCTTTATTGTAAATATGGGCTAAAAATTAAAGATGATAAAAATAATTAATGCATTGCTCGATTCAATTAGATTGTATTTTATTTAAGCATTATTACGGTTATTTTACAGAAATATAAAATGTTTTTTTTGTAATGTCTTATTTATAAAAGTAAATTTTATTCTTGCATGTAAAATTTTAATATTATTCTCTTTGGATAGCTAAAAACTAATATTAAATTTATTTATACTAAATAAGTTAACGTTACGTTATTTAATGATTCTATTTTTTATAAAAAAAGAATAAGCCTCAAATTTATTTATTAAATAATCTTACGATTATCATTGTTTATTTCTGTTTATTTTTGTTTTTTATTTTTGTATTTCTGCTTTTTTTTGCTTTTAATAAATAACATATGATTGTAATCACAATCCCATAACAACTAATAAACTAAAGTTGTTGCCATAGAGGTAACATTAAATGAAAGCAGAACGTCATAAGAAAATAATTAATCTGATCAAGGGTAATGGTGCAGTAAAAGTTTCTGTTTTGGCTAAAGAACTTGATGTTACCAAAGAAACAATACGATCAGATTTAAATACACTAGCAGAAAAAGGAATTATAAAAAGATGCCATGGTGGCGCTTTTATAGAATTTGAAACATTAGACAAAGTAGCTAAGAAAGAAATTATACAATTTTTGGAATGTAATGATCAAATTGATAAAAACGATTTAGCAAACAAGACAGCAATAAATAAGGTGTGCGTACTGGGTTCATTTAATGTTGATATGATTAGCTATCTTCCTAGATTGCCAGAAGCCGGGGAATCCTTATTATCGAATAAATTTATCTTCTCACCGGGAGGTAAAGGCTGTAACCAAGCACTGGCTGCGAGTTATGCCGATGCGCAGGTCCATTTTATTACTAAGATAGGCACTGATCAATTTAGTGATTATGCAGTTAATTTTATATCGTCATCAAGAATAAAAACATCAACGATATATCAAACTGAAAATTACCAAACAGGAACAGCTTCTATTTTTGTTTCGGAAGAGAGTGGGGAGAATATTATTTCTATTTACTCTGGTTCTAATATGGATATTTCTGCTGATGAAGTAAAAATACAGAAAGATAAAATTATTGATGCAGATATCATTTTACTACAATTAGAAACGAATATTGAAGCATTAAAAGAAATTATTGCTATTGGAAACGAGAATAATATTCCTATTATTCTTAATCCAGCACCGTATAACAAAATAGTTAATGAATTACTTCCAATGATAGATGTATTAACACCTAATGAAACGGAAGCAAGTTTATTATCTGGAATAGAAGTGCTCGATTTAGAATCTGCAAAAAATGCTGCAGTTTCTATTTATCAACAAGGCGTAAATAAGGTGGTTATTACGCTAGGTAGTAAAGGTTCGTTAGCTTATGACGGATATAAGTATATTTACTCGCCGGCATATCCGGCAGTGGTAAAAAATACAGCAGGGGCAGGTGATGCTTTTAATGGTGCGCTCGCTGCCTCGTTGGCAAAAGGAAAGCAGTTTTCTTATGCGTTACGCTATGCATCAGCTTTTTCATCATTAGCTGTTGAGACGAGTAATGCTTCAGAAATGCCTGAAGATATTAATGTCATACATCGCATCAATCAAACAACATATTCACAGATTGTCACCCAATCCCCTGAATAAATAATCTTTTTTGAAAGAGGAATAAAAATGAAAATCTTATTTATTGGTGAGTCATGGCACATTCATATGATCCACTCTAAAGGCTACGATAGTTTCACTTCCAGCAAATATGAAGAAGGTTCAACGTTCTTATTAAGTTGCTTAAGAGAAAAGGGTGTTGAAGTTGATTATATGCCTGCTCATACCGTTCAGGTTGCATTCCCACAAACAGCCGAAGCATTGGCTAAATACGATGTCATTGTTATTAGTGACATTGGTGCAAATACGTTCCTTCTGCAAAACGATACTTTCTATAACATGAAAGTTATTCCTAACGCACTAGGGTTAATTAAAGAGTTTGTAGTGAATGGCGGTGGCTTATTAATGATTGGTGGTTACCTGTCATTTATGGGTATTGAAGCTAAAGCAAACTACAAAAACACATTACTTGCAGAAGTTCTGCCTGTCGAAATGCTGGATGGTGACGATCGTGTTGAAGCGCCTGAAGGTGTATTTGCAAGTGCAGTGAATGCTCAGCATGCATCAGTAAAAGGTTTTGGTGAATGGCCAATGTTCCTTGGCTATAACAAAGTTTCAGCTAAAGAGAATACAGAGACTGTATTAAATATTGGTGAAGATCCATTACTGGTATTTGGTCAGTTCGAAAAAGGAAAAACAGGCTGCTTTATGAGTGACTGTTCTCCTCACTGGGGTAGCAAAGAGTTTTTAGCATGGCCTCATTATGCCGATATGTGGGTCAACATTCTTAAACAAATCGCCCGTTAATTTGAATTAAGAATAACTGTCATAAAAAGTAAAAAAGCGCAGAGTTGCCGCTCTGCGCTAATAAAAAACCGATTACTTGAAAAATAAAAAAAGAAATCACTCATAGCCAATAATCCAAAAGGAACATCTTATGAGTACAAAAAATTTATCAACACCATTGCTGATGTTAGCAACTGTGTTAGCAGGTATGCTATCACCAATGCAGTCTGCGGTGAATGGGCAGTTAGGGCATGTTTTAAAAGATGGTAACGCCAGCGCAGTTATCTCTTTTGCTAGTGGTTTAGTGGTGATGTTTTTTATCATCATGTCGAAAAAACAGTATCGCCAGCAATTTGCTTCAATTCCAAGTTTAATTAAAACGCGCAAAATTCCATTATGGAACTGGTTTGCGGGTCTTTGTGGTGCAATGGTTGTTTTCTCTGAAGGGGCTTCTGCGAGCGCATTAGGGATTGCAACATTCCAAACAGCATTAATCTCAGCACTCTTATTATCAGGTCTATTATGTGACCGCTTTGGTGTTGGCGTAGATGAGAAAAAATACTTCACGCCATATCGTGTATTAGGTGCAGTGTTAGCCGTTGTTGCAACTTTATTTGTGGTTTCTCCACAATGGCACTCAACCTCATTTATTTATTTAGCAATCTTACCTTTCCTTGCAGGTTTATTAGCCGGTTGGCAGCCAGCAGGTAACTCTAAAGTTGCAGAAGCAACAGGTTCTATGATGGTGTCTATCACTTGGAACTTTATCGTTGGCTTCACCGTTTTAACCATTGCTCTTATTGTTCGTATGGCATTAGGTCATATCACTCTTGAATTACCAGGTACTTGGTGGATGTATTTAGGCGGTCCTTTAGGACTCATGTCTATCGCATTAATGGCTATTTTAGTTCGTGGTTTAGGCTTACTGATGTTAGGTGTTGCTTCAACAGCGGGTCAATTATTAGGTTCTGTATTAATTGACTTATTATTACCTTCATTAGGCAATACTGTTTATTTAGTGACAATCATCGGTACATTATTTGCGCTAGTAGGTGCGATTGTAACCACAATCCCTGAATTCAGAGCCACTAAGTCAGCAAAAGCGTAGGAGTATCGTAATGAAAGGTTATATTCAAACCGTAACTGGCCCCGTGAAAAAAGAAGATATGGGGTTAACATTGCCCCATGAACACCTCTTTAATGATCTCTCTGGTGTTGTTGATGAACCTTTTTATGAATTCTCGCATGTGTTAGTTGATAAAAAAGTGAGTGCAGATATTCAGTGGGGACTTAAATACGATCCATATTGCTGTTGCGATAATATGGATAAAAAACCAATCGAAGATGTTATTTTTGAATTAAATAACTTCAAAGAGTTAGGTGGAAGAACAATTGTTGATGCAACTGGCTCTTCATCTATTGGACGTGATATTAGAAAACTAAGACAAGTTGCAGAAATAACAGGTATTAACGTTGTAGCTTCTTCCGGGCTTTATATTGAGAAGTTTGAAGGGGAGCGACTGGCTGATGATATTGATGCAATGGCAAAAATCATTGATGATGAATTAAATGTAGGTATCGATGGCACTGATATTCGTGCAGGTATGATTGGTGAAATTGGTGTTTCTCCCTTCTTTACAGATGGCGAGAAAAATAGCTTAAGAGCGGCTGCTATTGCACAAAATAGTAATCCTCATGCATCGATGAATATTCATATGCCGGGTTGGCAACGTCGTGGTGATGAAGTTTTAGATATTCTATTAACTGAAATGGGATGCAATCCCGCTAAGATTTCATTGGCACACTCTGATCCATCAGGTAAAGATTTTGATTATCAATGCAAAATGCTAGATCGTGGTGTTTGGCTTGAGTTCGATATGATTGGTCTTGATATCTCTTTTCCTAAAGAAGGGGCAGCACCAAGTGTTATGGATACCGTAGAAGCTGTCGCAACCTTAATTGAAAGAGGCTATGGTAGCCAAATCGTATTAAGCCATGATGTGTTTTTAAAACAGATGTGGGCAAAAAATGGAGGTAATGGCTGGGGCTTTGTTCCTAATGTATTCCTTTCATTATTGGCTCAACGTGGCATTGATAAATCTATTATCAAGAAATTATGTGTTGAGAATCCAGCCAATTTATTGGCTTAAATCTGAAGTGAATAAATAACAATAAATATACCCCTTGAAATAAATTTAGCGGCACTTTAATCGAGTGCCGCTTTTTTTATGTCTCAAGGAAAGAAAGACAAATTGAGGTATTAACGTAAATGGTAATTCTCAATATAACGTAATGAATGTGTTGAACCATTAATTACTAAAGAGTGTGTTTGTAGGTATTGGGTTTGTTGATTAACACCCGATAAGAAATCACCGGCAGTAATTGCGGTTGCTGCAAACATAACATCTTGGTTACGTACTAATGTGTCTAGTGATAGTTTGATATTTACATCAGTACCCATTTTATGACAACGAGCAATTTCAGAAATGGCATATTCTCTATTTTCTGCACTATTTCCTTTGGCAATATCACGAGTAATTAAGCGTGCTTGCATATCTCCGCCCAATGCCTTAGCAATAGCGGCACTAATAACACCTTCAGGTGCTCCACCAATACCGTACATAACATCAATACTGTTATTAGGCATTGTGGCATATAAAGAGGCTAAAACATCACCGTCAGGAAGTGTAATAACATTAATGCCTTTAGCGCGTAGATCTTTAATAATATCGTGGTGACGCGGTTTATCTAAAATAGCGAGCGTTAATTGCTCAATAGATTTATTTAATGTTTGTGCAATAGCATCAAGGTTATATTCGAGACAATGGTTAAGGTCAATCACACCCGCAGCTTGCTTCCCAACAATTAATTTTTCCATATACATATCGGGAGCTTGTAAAAAACTACCCTCAAAGCCAGCGGCTAAAATTGCTAGGGAATTATTTTCGCCCGTTGCTACCATACGAGTACCGTCAATTGGGTCAACTGCGATTTCTATTTTATCACCTTTCCCATTACCGACTTTCTCACCAATATAGAGCATAGGTGCTTCATCTATTTCACCTTCACCAATGACAATTTCACCATTGATATTTAGGCTATTTAAACGTTCACGCATGGCACTGACTGCTGCATCGTCTGCTGCGTTCTTATTTTGTTTTCCAATCCAAGGCATTGCTGCAATAGCTGCGGCTTCTGTGACAGAAGCGATAGCATTAGTTAGTTCGTCATTTAATTTCATATTATGAGTGTGTTTTGCGATATAAATGGAAGATTAAGATAGGTTATCGATCATACCTTTTTTTCGAAATTATGTGCTAGGTTTAAATCAAGAGTTCTCGAAATAGGTTATTTAGGAATAAACTAAGATAAATCTGTGAAAATTAAAGTATAACTAAGGTTAAGAGATCAAAATCATGTGATGCTTAATGCAAAAGGATTAGGTTTATGGACGACTTTTTGGCGCTCATTGTTACAATATTTGTCGTAGTATCTTTGTATTGGCAATACCACGCTTATACAAATAGCAACTCATTGTTGCATCGAATTAAACAGCTTGAAGAAAAGTTTACTGAGCAACAAGAGAAATTATTTAAGTTATTAAATAAAGACAAAACTGTGGATATTCGCACAGAGCTTGACGCTCAGGAAAGCGAAGTTAAGGATTTATCTCGTGATATAAAAAGAGAGCCTCAACCAACAGTTTCAGCCGCTTCAACTTATCAACCCAAAACGGTTGCCCCTAAAACAGTTGAACCTATTAATACAACAGAACATGTGCAAAATAAGGTGCAGAATAAAGAAACGCCTGTATATCAACATGCACAAACATCACAAGAAACGACATTTAATAAAGTTTCTCCTAAAGAAGAAAATCCAGTTACTCAATCTTCTATGGTTAATGATATTAACCTTGAAAACAAACAACCTAATAAGCCAGAAATATCAACAGTCCCTACACCTAAAGAGCCTGAGTCTTATCAACCTAAGGTAGCAACAAGCCGTTTTGCTCGTCATTATCAAAAAGAGGCGAAGCAAACATATACTGAATCAACATCAGAGTCGCTTGTGGAGAATAACGCGAATGTGGTAAGTGCTAGCCTTACGGGATCTGAAACAGGTCATTTAGGAAATGCCACACCTCAAGTAAATAGACCTGCATCGCAATATAGACCTAATTTAAATCCTCGACCAAAACGTCAACAAAAATCGATTTTGGGGCTTATTTGGAATTGGGTAGTAACAGGAAATCCGCTGGCAAAAATAGGGATGTTATTGCTCTTTTTTGGCCTGTCTTATTTACTTAAATACAGTATTGAGAATGAGCTTGTCTCAGCGTCAACACGTTTAATGATGGCTGGAATAGGGTGTTTTGCCTTATTAGGTATTGGCTGGTGGCTTAGAAAGAAAAACCTGATATATGCATTAATTTTACAAGGTGGCGGTATTGGTGGGCTTTATATTACTATTTTTGCTGCGACTAAAATTTATGACTTTATTCCTATTGGCATCGCTCTCGCTATTATGGTGTTTATCTGCTTGGTCAGTGTGAGTTTGGCGGTTATTCATCGAGCTATTAGTTTAGCGGTATTAGCTTCATTAGGTGGTTATTTAGCACCTGTTCTATTGTCTACGGGCAGTGGCAATTATATTGCATTGTTTAGCTATTATCTTATTCTTTCAATTGGTATTCTTATTATCAGCCATTGGCAAGTTTGGCGTTTATTAAATCTTATTGGTTTTGCTTTTACTTTTGGTATTGGTTTTATATGGGCAATACCAAATTACACTCATGTCGATTATTTACCTTGCCAGCTATTTTTAATTGCAAATTGGTTGATTTTTGGTGTCGCAACAGAACTTTCAACATTAAAAAATAAACTGAAACTTAATATTCCTTTTGATGCCACATTACTATTTGGTACGCCGTTAATTGGTTTTATCTTCCAACATCGATTAGCCTCAGAATGGCCATATGGTGTTGCTATTGCTTCATCACTTTATGGATTAGCTTATTTTGCACTAAGTTGGTTTGCACTTAAACGTTATCGCGAAGAGGGTAAATTGCTGGCAATTGCCTTCTTTATGCTCTCTGTCACCTTTGCCACTTTAGCCGTACCATTTGCATTCTCTGCTGAATGGACATCAATTGTATGGGCAATTGAAGGGGTAATGATCCTTGCATTTTCTGTTTTACAGCAACAAAAGAAACCTGCTATTGCGGGGACTATTTTAGTTGCGGTTTCCTTTGTTCTATCATTTAACATGCCTGTTATTTTGTTAGGCGATTGGCTAATGATTGTAACACAAGTGATTGTTGTATTTGCCGTCACAGTACTGTGGTATCGAGCTAAATTTACTAATATTGATAGTCAAACTATTGGATATGTAACACTATTTATCTCGGTTGTAAGTTGGGGATATAGCGTTTTACTTTTACAAGAATATGGCGAGTATTGGCTCTACCCAGAGGTAAAATCCATTACCTTTGCATTTATTCTTATTAGCTGTTGGGGCATGTTCTTTGCGGGTAAGAAAACCCAATTTTCTGAGTTGGCAAGTTGCTCTATTTTATTATGGCCGATGTCAGCACTTATTATGTTGGTGTACATCTATCTTGCAGGTTCGCTAATTGATAATTGGTTCAGTGCAATTATCTGGGTTGCAATTTTTGCGAGTGGTTTCTATTTGCTTAAAGCAAATACGTTATTGCCGAAGCAAAGGATCAAAAAAGCATTGATCCATGGTATGCATCTTGTCTTTATTGGTATTTTCTTATTAACTGAAATTATTTGGTTAATGGATGTTACGTATCTTTATGTGAGCTTACATTTTGCTAGCGTCATTTTTGCTATAAGTTTATTTATCGCAATAAGCTATATGCTAGCAATGAGAGTTAATTGGATTAAAGAGTATCAAAATACCTATTGGCTAGTTACTTCACCTGTTTTAGGCTTACTGGCACTTTCTTTAATCTTTGCAAACTTTAATAACGGTACTGAAAGTGGAATTAAATTTATTCCATTATTTAATTTGATGGATCTAATGGGTGTTATTGGAGTATGGGTTGGCTATAAATTTATTTCAGTAATAAAACAGTCACCTAAGTATCAAGCATTATTACAAAATAACTTACCTCTATTAAATTACATTATTCCCGCAATGATTTTTTGGTGGGCAAACGGTATTTTATTAAGAGGGTTAGTCTTTGCAACAGATATTGATTGGTCGAGTTATGCAATCATTAATTCCAAAGTGATCCAAACAGTATTAGCCATTATTTGGGCGATTACAGCATTAGTGACTATGGTAATGGCGACACGTCAGAAATCACGCTCACAATGGTTTATTGGTGGTGTACTGTTGGCTGTGGTTATTGCTAAACTCTTTCTAATTGATACATCATTAAGTAGTGGATTGCTAAGAGCATTGGCCTTTATTGGAGTTGCAATACTGATTTTATTAATCGGGTATTTCTCACCATTACCACCGAAAAAACAAACTAACAATACAAGTGTGTAAGTAATATTTTAGTTTACTATGTGTTTATTTTAGTAATTAAATCATGCATATAATCTTAAATGGTTAGTGCATGATTTAACGAAAAGGAGAACCATAATGCATCAAGGTCAATGTTTATGCGGTAAAGTTAAACTATCAACAGCACAAGATATATCTGCGCTCAGTGTTTGTCATTGCAGTATGTGTTTGCGTTGGAATGGTGGTCCAGGTTTTTCAATTGATTGCAAATCAGATTTGAAGATTGAAGGCGAAGAAAATATAACACGCTATGATTCATCTTTATGGGGAGAACGGGCATTTTGTAAGCATTGTGGTTCTCATCTTTTTTACCATCTAAAAGAAACCAATACTTACTATGTATCAGCAGGATTATTCCCTGATGCAAAAGAAAGCAAACTAACAATGCAAATTTATATAGATAGTAAACCTCCTTATTATAATTTTGTAGAAAAAACACCAATGCTAACAGAACAAGATATTATGAATATGTTCAATAAATAATATTTTATTTATTGGTTTTTTGTATTTTTAAATTTTAAAAGACTCTTTTATATATGAGTCTTTTTTTATAAATGGATTTTATTAAATAAATATTAATTAATGCTAAGAAAGAGGTAGGTTGCTGTTTTTTATTATAGTATGATGTTTTCTTTAGAATTTATGATAAGTTACCTAATGTTTTTTTGTTATGTCTTGATTTAAAAGGAGCGTGTTATTGATAAATACATTGATAATAAGTCAAGTTGAAATATTTAGCTTGGGAATAAAAACACTTCTTAGTCAGATTAAAAAAATCAATGTCCGAAAGGTGATGAATGATGAAAGTGATGCATTTCGTTATTGTCGACAATTTTCGGTTAATCTTATTATTATTTATTCAGTACCATCACTCTCATTAATTGATTCTATAAAAAGAATAAAGCGATCATCTTTATCAATTAAAATCATTGTTATTTCACCAAAAATAGACTCTATATTATCAATAACACTTCTTCAATTGGGTATTGAAGGTTTTATTGTTATTGATACTTCTTGTGAAAATATTCTACAAGCTATCCGACAAGTTTGTATCGGTCAACGGTATATAAGCCAAGAGTTAGCGATGGAAATCGCACTAACAAAATTACAGCAAGAATTAAATCCGTTACATCACCTTTCAGAAAGAGAATTGCAGATTATGTCGATGATCATTAGAGGAAAAAAAATCTCACAAATCGCAAGTGAGCTGAATATTAATACAAAAACGGTAAATAGCTATCGTTACCGAATGTTTAGTAAACTTAAAATCTCAGGTGATGTAGAATTAACACATATAGCAATACGCTATGGGTTAATTGAGATAGAGAGTCATTTACAAAGTGGAAGACAAATTTGACGCCAAAGCATTCTTAAGCCGAGTCACTGATAAACCGGGTGTTTATCGGATGTACGATGCGACAGACACAGTAATCTATGTTGGCAAAGCTAAAGATCTGAAAAAAAGGCTTTCAAGCTATTTCCGTACACAAGTAAATAGCCGTAAGACTGAAGCTTTAGTGAAGTGCATCGCAAATATTGATGTCACGATCACCCATACAGAAACGGAAGCTTTATTGCTTGAACATAGCTACATCCAACGTTATCAACCTCGCTATAATGTGTTGTTACGCGATGATAAATCCTATCCTTATATTTATTTAAGTGGTGATAAACACCCTAGACTTGCTAGTTACCGTGGTGCAAAACATGCCAAAGGGGAATATTTTGGACCTTTCCCTAACTCTTTTGCAGTAAGAGAAACATTGGCATTAATGCAAAAATTGTTTCCTATTCGTCAATGCGAAGATAGTGTTTATCGCAATCGTTCAAGACCTTGTTTGCAATATCAAATTGGCCGTTGTCTTGCACCTTGTGTAAAAGGCTACGTTTCTGATGAAGAATATGCCCAACAAGTTAATTATGTGCGACTTTTCCTTTCAGGTGATGATACGCAAGTTATTGACGGATTGGTTAAACGTATGGAAGAAGCCAGCCAAGAATTACGTTTTGAAGAGGCCGCTCGCATTCGTGATCAAATCCAAGCCGTAAGACAAGTGACCGAAAAACAATTTGTCGCCAATATTGGTGATGATCTTGATGTGATCAGTGTTGCTTTTAATGGTGCTATTGCTTGTGTTTATGTCCTCTTTTTCCGTCAAGGTAAAGTGTTAGGAAGTCGGAGTTATTTTCCTAAAGTCCCTGCAAATACCTCAATCGATGAAGTTGTTCAAACTTTTATTGGTCAGTTTTATTTACAAGGTAGTGCAATTCGAACTTTACCGACTGAAATCTTGCTCGATTTTGATTTAGAAGATAAAGCCATTCTTTCTGAGTCTATTTCTTCAATAGCGGGGCGAAAAATTCAAATTCAAACAAAACCGCGCGGTGATAGAGCTCGTTATTTAAAATTGGCGAGAACAAACGCAGCAACAGCATTGGCTTCAAAACAAGTCGAGCAATCGACAATTTCACAACGTTATACCTCGTTGATGTCTCTTCTTGATATGAAAGAGATAAAACGAATGGAATGTTTTGATATTAGTCACACTATGGGAGAGCAAACTGTGGCTTCATGTGTAGTATTTGACATGAACGGCCCATTAAAATCTGAATATAGGCGCTATAATATCAGTGGTATTACTCCTGGTGATGATTATGCGGCGATGAATCAAGTGCTCACTCGACGTTATGGTAAATCATTAGAAGAGACTAAGGTTCCAGATATTATCTTTATCGATGGTGGTAAAGGGCAATTAGCACAAGCAATAGAGGTATTTGATTCTCTTGATGTTGATTGGGACAAATCACACCCGAAATTAATAGGTGTCGCAAAAGGGAGTGATCGTAAAGCAGGGCTTGAAACCTTGTTTTTTGTGCCTGAAGGTGAAGGGATGGCATTACCTTCTGATTCACCTGCGTTGCATTTGATCCAACATATTCGTGACGAATCGCATCGTCATGCAATAACAGGGCACCGTCAACGTAGAGCAAAAGTTAAAAATACCAGCTCGTTAGAGTCTATTGAAGGTGTAGGGCCTAAGCGCCGTCAAATGTTGTTGAAATATATGGGAGGGCTACAAGCTTTGCGAGACGCAAGTGTTGAAGAAATTGCGAAAGTCCCCACAATTTCGACTGCATTAGCAGAAAAAATTTTTAATGCGTTGAAACACTAAGTGTATTGATGCACCATATTAATAACTCTCACTTTTCTAGGTCGTGTAGAACGCTATGCAACTAAATATCCCAACTTGGCTAACTCTATTTCGTGTCGCACTAATCCCATTCTTTGTTTTGGTGTTTTATTTACCATTCAAAGATGCTCCATTAGTCTGCGCTATTATTTTTATGGTAGCAGCTGCAACTGACTGGTTTGATGGTTTTTTAGCTCGTAGATGGAAACAAACTACTCGCTTCGGGGCTTTTCTTGACCCAGTAGCAGATAAAGTAATGGTTGCAACAGCACTTGTTTTAATTACTGAATACTATCATGAGTGGTGGATAACCTTACCCGCAGCAACCATGATTGCTCGTGAAATTATCATCTCTTCACTAAGAGAATGGATGGCTGAATTAGGAAAGCGTAATAGTGTTGCAGTTTCTTGGATAGGAAAAGTGAAGACGACCGCACAAATGGGATCGCTGGTTGTGTTATTATGGCGTCCTACTGTTGAAGCAGAGTGGTTTGGATTCGCTTTATTATATATCGCAACAGTGCTGACTTTCTGGTCAATGTTTCAATATTTGAGCGCTGCGTGGTCAGATTTGCGCGAAGGTTGATCGAAATGACTGAAAATTCACCGAACAGTCAAAAAGATGCAAATATAGTGTTGACTAGATTCAGGAAATCAGTAGAATGCAACGCATCGAAAGGCACAACGGTTTACGGAAATAAATAAGTAAATCAGCAGGTTCGGTAAAGCGGGAATAGCTCAGTTGGTAGAGCACAACCTTGCCAAGGTTGGGGTCGCGAGTTCGAGTCTCGTTTCCCGCTCCAATCTCTAATGAGATTGAGCAGTTGAGGCGCGTTGGCAGAGTGGTCATGCAGCGGATTGCAAATCCGTGTACCTCGGTTCGATTCCGGGACGCGCCTCCATTAATGCCCAGGTGGTGAAATCGGTAGACACAAGGGATTTAAAATCCCTCGGCTGTAAGGCTGTGCGGGTTCAAGTCCCGCCCTGGGCACCATCTCTTTTAGGTAAAGAGTTTGGTGCAAAAAAGAAAGTCCATTGTAAATGGCATTGGGAAGTAAGTAATAAGTCGTCCATACCAGTATCTCTCTTAGTAATAAGAATTTACGGGCGCACCACAGAATTTAGCCCAGGTGGTGAAATCGGTAGACACAAGGGATTTAAAATCCCTCGGCTGTAAGGCTGTGCGGGTTCAAGTCCCGCCCTGGGCACCATATAAATACGGACCTTAACTTAGGTCCGTTTTTTCTTCCACTAGCAACCAAGTTGGTGAGAGAAGAGTAAAAAACTAAAGTTAGCTTAGAAGTAAATGCTTTAAATTTATTTGTTATCTATCTTGTTTGATAAATGGATGTTAAGCGTAACAAGTAAATACAATTTAGCCCAGGTGGTGAAATCGGTAGACACAAGGGATTTAAAATCCCTCGGCTGTAAGGCTGTGCGGGTTCAAGTCCCGCCCTGGGCACCATATAAAGAAGCGGACCTCATTGAGGTCCGTTTTTTTATCTACTTAATACTAGAATGGTATTAAAAACATGCTTCCAAAATATCGAGCACATCTTTAGTTGTTATCTTTTTATAGCCTCTACCAATAATTGTGGTTGATTGTGCAATCTCAGGAAGCATCTCTCTTGTTGCACCTAAGTCTTCTAATGAAGTCACAATACCGGACTCTTTTGTGAAATGTTCCAGTGCATCAATACCTTCAAGTGCAATTTGATCTTGTGTTTTACCTTCAGTGGAAATTCCCCATACTTGAGTGGCAAAGCGTACAAATTTCTCGATACCAAATTTATAGATAAAACGATAATAAGGTAGAGAAATTGCAGCAAGTCCCATTCCATGAGCACAGTCTGTATAAGCTCCTAATTGATGCTCAATCATGTGAACTTGCCAATCTTGCGTTTTTGATAATCCTGTGAGGGTATTTAATGCAAGTGTTGCATTCCACATAAGATTACTTCTTGCTTCGTAATCACTTGGATTTTTAAGTGCAACACGTAAATTATCAATCGAAGATTTTAATAAACTTTCAATTAAATAATCCGTTGTATTTGCACCTTGATCAGAAAAGTATTGCTCCATCAAATGAGACATCGTGTCAAAAACACCACTCACCATCTGATATTGAGAAACTGTAAAGGTATATTCTGGATTTAAAATTGAAAATTTAGGGGATATATTGGCAGGAAAAACACGCCCAATTTTATATTTAGTCTCTTCATGGGTAATGACTGAGCCACCATTCATTTCAGAGCCTGTGCCTACCATGGTAAGAATTGATGCGACAGGAACAATTTTATTTGTCACATCTTGATATTCAACCCAGTATTTTTGAAAAGGATCTTCATTTTCACAATAAGCAGAAACAGAGATGCCTTTTGCACAATCAATAACAGAGCCACCACCGACCGCTAATATTAAGCTGACATTATGTTCACGTACTAATTGAGCACCTTCCATCATTTTCGCATAGGTTGGATTGGGCATAACGCCAGATAACTCAACTACCTTTTTTCCTGCATGTTTAAGTATTGCCATGACTTCGTCATAAAGGCCATTAGATTTGATAGCGTTACGGCCATACATCAGCATGATGGTTTCGCCATAATGTGATAATTCATCATTTAATTTAGCAAGAGAGTTCTTACCAAAATGAATGGTGGTTGGATTATAGTAAGAGAAATCGAGTTGCATTTTGAGATCCTATTGCCAGATTAAAGATTATCTAATTGAAGTCGATTGTATTTTTTAACTTCAAATAAGATAGGAATGGATTATTTGTTGAGGAGAATGCTATCGCTTTCCCATTTAGAAATGAATGTCTGATCTTCTTAGTCTCTTGCCTATTTTTCCAAAAAACTAAAATGATGATTGTGAATAATATAAGTTAGATAAGAGAGAGAATAAGAGAGTTTATAACGGTTAAATACGATCTGTTTCTTTAAGCATCTTAATATCGGTTGCTGGTGGAGCCCCGAATAATCGGCTATATTCACGACTAAATTGAGAAGGGCTTTCATAACCAACTCGGAAAGTGGTTGTCATTGCTCCTAAATTTTCAGTTAACATCAATCGACGGGCTTCACTGAGTCGTAATTTTTTTTGGAATTGAAGTGGAGTCATTGATGTCATCGTTTTAAAATGAGTATAAAAAGCAGATTTACTCATTCCTGAACATGAAGCCAATTCATTGATGTTTAATGGTTTTATATAATTACTTTTTAGCCAATCAATGGCTTTAGCTATTTGATGACTATGGCTACCCGCAGTAACGATTTGATTCAAACGTTCACCTTGTTCTGTAATCAGTAGACGATAGAAAATTTCACGTTTGATCCCTGGAGCAAGGATTTTAATGCTATCAGGTTCATCAAGAAGAGTGAGCAAGCGAATAAATGCATTGACTAAAGGCTCTGATAATTCACCGATTGCAATGCCTTTTTGGGCATTTGAATCTGGATTAAATGTTAATTCACTATCAACGATGAGTTGGGATATTTCTTGCAGATCTAACTCCATAACTAGCCCTAAAAACGGTTTCTCGTTGCTGGCTTTCATAATATTTGCCATAACAGGGAGTTCTATTGAAGAAATTAAAAAATGGTTGGCATCGTAAATAAAGCTCTCTTCTCCTAAGATCACTCTTTTTTCACCTTGGGCAATTAAACAGATCCCCGATTTGTGAGTATGGCTGGTAATTGGTGTAGGAGATGTCCAGTGTGTTAGCGTTAATCCCGGAATTTGAGTTTCAAATTGATTAGTATCGTGAGTCCATTTTTCAATCTGCATGGCGAGTTTTTGAGTTAATAACGCCATGTTTTCTAATTTATTCATATGGACTCCATACGGGATAAAGTGATTAATGTTGTGGTAATTGTAAAATTATAATGTATGAGATGAAGATTAGAAAATTATTTGATTTATCTTTAATAAGAATTTGGAAGGGAAAAATTAAAAATGAGGTAGGCTGTGCCTAATAAATCACAGCCTTATAAATTTATTATTTATTGGTTCTATTTTTTTCTAACCATTTTTGCATTTGTTCTATTTCAGGGCCTTGCGCATCAATAATAGCTTGAGCTAGTTTACGCATTTCAGGATCAGTACCATATTTCAACTCAATTTTAGCCATATCAATAGCGCCTAAATGGTGGGCAATCATGCCATCAGCAAAAGCAACATCTGCATTATCAGTGTTCATTCCTTTTGCCATATCAGCATGCATTTTATTCATAGATTCATTGAGCTCTTTTTGCATAGGAGAGCTATTGTGTGATGCATCCATATTCATATGTGTATTGTTTGCCATTGCACCAAAAGAGATAGCGCTCATTAAAATAACAGCAGCAGGTAAAATCTTTTTCATAACAGTTTCCTTGGATTTATCGTGAAATTGTTATCACTCTAAAGATTCCCCCTAGGGGAAGGTCAATGTTGTTATTCAAAGTTTAATGTTCTTTACCTTTAATGACGTAATTACAGAATAGCTTTTTAACCTATTTTGTTTCAATTGGTTATATACCAATATCTAATTTTATACCTCTTTGTATGCTCGGAATTTCTTTATAAAAAAAGAAAATTAATGATAACTATTCCCATTAAATCTATTTTACTATAAAGTTGTATTAATAATGCAACTTAAAGGTGGCTATATGGATAATCAAACTACAACGCAATCTATGTCTCAAGGATCGTCAAAAGCAGGGCATACCTTCTTAGCGAGTTTAGGGAAAACACGTTTAAGACCGGGCGGCGTAGAGGCATCTGATTGGTTAATTAATAATGCACAGTTTACATCCTCAAGCCATGTTCTTGAGATTGCTTGCAATATGGCGACAACATCAATCGAGATTGCCAAGAAATACGGTTGTCATATTATTGCTATCGATATGGATGATAATGCTTTGTCTCACGCGCAAAAAAATGTTGATAATGCACAGTTATCACATTTGATCCAATTAACAAAAGCAAATGCATTATCTTTACCTTTTCCTGATAATACTTTTGATATTGTTATAAATGAAGCAATGTTGACAATGTATGCAGATAAAGCCAAAGCAAAGTTAGTAAAAGAGTATTACCGTGTTTTAAAACCCGGTGGTTTGTTATTAACTCACGATATTATGAAAAAAAATGATGATGTTAATAGAGATAAATTAATCGGTGTAGTGAAATCAAATGTAGCACCCATGTTTAAGCAAGAGTGGCATGACTTATTTATTAATATTGGTTTTTCAGAAGTAAAAATAAAATCGGGTAACATGAGTTTAATGTCACCTGTTGGTTTAATTCGTGATGAAGGCTTATTTAGAACCGCAAAGATAATTAAGAATGGATTGGTAAATAAGCAAAACAGACCACGATTCTTATCAATGTTCCATTTTTTTAGAGAGAATCGACATGTGTTAAATTATATTGCATGTTGCTCTAAAAAATAATTTAATCAAGAAAAATTTATGTATTATTTAATGGCACCTAAGTAGAACTAGGTGCTTATTTTTTTATAAATAAGAATAAATAGAACTGTATACCACCGTAATAAAATGTAAAAAATAAAAAGAATCGTAATCCAGATTGAACCTGATTTATTTTAACTATATATATTAAAAAGAAATATTAAAACAGATGTGATTTATATGTGGGGTTTAATATGAAACAGATACTTATTATTGCAGGAGGGATATTATCGCTAACTATTATGCTGGCTATTCTTGCCGCTATTTTAATAGTGTCTGTCGTTAAAGATAATACTGCTGAGTTTTGGAATGAAAGTCGCGAAGTGATTGAAAGTTCGTCATCAACAGTACGTGAAACCCTTTCTAGCGTAGAAGCAAAACGCGATACGCTTATGGCTATTTATCAATCTAAAGATAACAATGGAAGTTGTCAGCAGTTAGCTGAAAAGCTAAATAATGTTGAAAAAGCACTTTCTAATGGAAATTTAATATTACCACGACCTGCAAAAGAACAAATTTCAACTATTAAAAATGCTTTTGATGGTTCAACATCACCCACGAAAAACATTGCTTGCGAGCAGGCACTTCAAGTTATTAATGACTTGAGTCAGTAATCTTAAGATTTTTTCTATTTTCATTTATCTTTTGTCCAACAGTAAGATTATTTCCAGCTATTAAATTAATATCTCTTAACTTAATTCAATGAATCTACAATATATTTCTCTTGAAAAGAGTATATTCTTATTCTTCAACATAAAGTAGTGATAGGTCATTTATATCTACAATCTCTCTATTGGAAGATTATGTTAACGTTAAAAAGAAGTTGCCAAGGGGATTTAAAATCGCGATATGAATATGCTAAAATTGATAGCTGATTCGCTTTAGCAATGAAGTTTAGTGATAATTTGGTTTATTTTTTGTTTCTAACGAAATGCATTTTTATCTTTATGCCATTTTTTTACTTTCAACCTAATAAATCTATTTTTAGCACAAGTGAGAAAAGCAAATCAGACAAAAGCTTCTATAAAAAAGCATGGCATATATATCAATATAATTTAAGAAAACATCAATTAATTATGAATATCGCAGCATCAAACGTAAATGAAGTTAGCCGTCAAACTGCATGGATCAGAGTAATAATATTATCATTCGCGGCTTTCGTTTTTAATACAACAGAATTTGTTCCTGTTGCACTGTTAAGTGATATTTCTGAAAGCTTCGGTATGATCCCTGCTCAAACAGGTTTAATGATCACAATATATGCTTGGGTTGTGGCTTTAATGTCTTTGCCTTTAATGATAATGACAAGCAAAGTTGAGCGACGTAAGTTACTTATTATTTTATTTATTATCTTTATTTTAAGTCATATTTTATCTGGCGTAGCATGGGATTTTAAATCACTGATAGCTGGTCGTATTGGCGTTGCTTTCTCTCATGCAGTGTTTTGGTCGATTACCGCATCACTGGCTATTAGAGTGGCACCTCCTGGTAAACGAGCTCAGGCATTAGGATTATTAGCAACAGGAACTGCATTAGCTACGGTTCTTGGCTTACCTATTGGGCGTGTCGTTGGACAATGGTTAGGATGGCGTGCAACCTTTATGGGAATTGGTGTTTTAGCTTTAATTACCATGTTTGCATTAATGCGTTATTTACCTTTATTACCGAGTGAGCATTCGGGATCATTAAAAAGTGTGCCTGTGTTATTAAAACGTGGCCCATTAATGGGGATTTTTCTGTTAACCGTCATCGCTGTTACTGCACATTTTACTGCTTATAGTTATATAGAGCCTTTTGTTATTGATATTGCAAAATTAGATCAAAACTTTGCTACGTTAGTTTTACTTATTTTTGGTGGTGCTGGCATTATTGGTAGTGTGTTATTTAGTCGTTACAGTGCCAGGATGCCAACATCATTTTTATTCTTTGCACTAATTTTACTTACTGCTTGCTTAAGTTTATTAATGATAAGTAGCCAAAATTTAACGACATTCATTGTGTTGATTATATTTTGGGGAATTGGCTTTATGTGTATCGGCCTTGGTATGCAAGTTAAAGTGATTGATTTAGCTCCCGATGCAACAGATATTGCGATGTCTATTTACTCCGGTATTTTTAATATCGGTATTGGCGCAGGAGCATTGATTGGTAATCAAGTTATCTTACATGCTGGCATGACAAACCTTGGCTATGCAGGAACAATATTAAGTGTTATCGCAGTTATTTGGTGTGGTTTTATCTTTAATCGCTATCGTGTTTCGATGGGTGGAGAGCCGCGTCAAAAGAATCAACTTCATCAACACTAAATAAGTATTTCCACGATATAAAGGCATCTATTCAATATGAAAGATGCCTTTTTTATTTGTTGTGGTGAATATCCTTAATCTCGCTTGTGATAGAATTCACAAAATTGACTTTGTATAGGATTAAGGCGAAAAAATGAATGGATTAACTTACCTAATGTTGGCAATTATATCGGAAGTGATTGCGACAACAATGCTAAAAGCTTCTGATGGTTTTAGCCGATTGTATCCATCTATTGTGGTCGTCATTGGTTACTGTTTTTCTTTTTGGGCACTTTCTCAAGTGGTAAGAGTTATGCCATTAGGTATTGCTTATGCAATATGGAGTGGATTAGGGATAGTTTTGGTTTCTGTTGCGGCTGTATTTCTCTATCAACAAAAACTTGATTTACCTGCCATTATTGGTATGGCTTTAATTATTGCTGGTGTTTTAGTTATAAATCTACTTTCAAAAAGTGCTTCACACTAATAGGAATAACTGGAAGAAATTAGGGTGTCTTTGATGCAAAAGAAATTTAAAACAGCTTGTTATCTATTTATGTTAACTAGCTTTGCTTTTATTGCAGGATGCAGTAATTCAGCGCAGACACAATATTCATCTACACAAGTGGTTAGTAAAAGTCGAACAATACCGACAACCAGTCTTGATATACCCTTAGATGAATCAGCCAAGGCAACCTGTGTCTTTTCAGGTGGTGTGCCTTCTTTAAACTATGAATTACATGGTGGTCAGACACCAGTGTGCCAATTTGCTAATGGCAAGCGTTGTAGTGAACAAGCTTTAATTGAAGGGGCTTGTATTCCAGGTTAAAGCTTATTGTTGGTTGAAAATTTAATCACCAATTTTTTATTATAAAAATAGCCCTTAGTTTATCGCTAAGGGCTATTTTCTTTTTTATTCTTTTGTTTTAAAAGAACTTGTTATTTGGCTCATTAATACTAATAAACCTACAACAAAATAAGCAGAGAAAATAATAAGCATCCATTGTGGCATTTCTAAAGTTAAAAATTGCCATTGGCTGACAGAGCAATCACCCGTTGCTTGGAATACAGCCGGGAACCAATCTTGCAGAGCAAACCAAGAGGGTAAAGTGACAAAAAAGTCACAGGTTGCAAAAGGGGATGGATTCAGAATAAGTTGTGTATGTTCCCAAGAGAGTTCTATTCCTCGGTATGCGGAATAAATCCATAAGAAACCACCCGCCATACGCATAAGCGCCATTTTAGGTGCGGTAGCCCCAATCAATGCAGCAACTAATATACCCAATACTGCGATGCGTTGATAAACACACATTACACAAGGCATTAATTCCATTCCGTACTGAAAATACAATGCAGCACCTTCAAGACCTATTGCTGTTAATGCAAGCAATAGCCATGAAAAACGGCTTTGTGACCAGTGACGAAGAGAAGTCAGCATAATAATATCCATTTAAATATTAAATAAAATAAGTGTATATTCTGCCCAAAAATTAAGCGCAAAAAAAGTTAAAACCCGTTATTTCACAAATATTTACATTCAAGCTTCTTTTAAAGAAGAAAATAGGACTTTTATCAAATAAAAGTCCTATTAATGTGGTGTAACTGTGGATCTATTGTTATGGAATAGCAACTAAACCAATTTCATAGAACCAATGTGTTGCAGGAACAAGCCAAAATTCAACAGCCAGTAAACCAAGTAATGTCATTACAATCGTGTATGGCAGAGCCATTATCACCATACGACCATACGATAAACGAATGAGTGGTGATAGTGCCGATGTTAATAAGAACAGGAATGCAGCTTGACCATTTGGAGTGGCAACAGAAGGTAAGTTTGTACCTGTATTAATAGCAACACCAATATGCTCATATTGTGATTGGCTAATTAATCCATCTTGCAATGCAGTTAAAGCTTCACTGATATAAACCGTACCCACAAACACGTTATCTGAAATAGCAGATAGTAGACCATTAAAGAGGTAAAAAAGAGACAGTTGTGAGGATTCTGAAGCTTGAAGAACAAACTGAATAATAGGGCCAAATAATTGCTGGTCAATAATAACAGCAACAATAGAGAAGAATACGGTCAATAATGCAGTGAAAGGTAAGGCTTCTTCAAATGCTTTACCAAGAGCATGTTCTTCTGTGATCCCACAAAATGCAGTGGCAAGAATAATAACAGATAACCCGATAATACCAACTTCTGCTAAATGGAGCGCTAAAGCAACAATCAACCAAATACCAATTAATGCTTGGATCATCAGTTGAGCTTTTTCTTGAGAAGTACGTTTTTCACTGTTTTTCTTGTCGTATTCAGTGAGAACTTTACGAACTAAATCAGGTAATTCGGCACCATAACCAAAGAGCTTAAAGCGTTCTACAAAGTAGCACACTGCAAGGCCCGCGAAGAAAACAGGAATAGTGACCGGTGACATCCTGATAAAGAAAGTCACAAAATCCCATTCTAAATGTTTTGCAATAATCAGGTTTTGTGGTTCACCCACCATGGTCATTACGCCACCTAACGCAGTGCCGACACCAGCATGCATCATTAAGCTACGTAAAAAGGCACGGAATTGTTCTAAAGTTTGTTTTTTTTCTGCGGTATCAATAAATCCATCATTACTTAATTCTGCACCTGATTGATTAGAGGCAAAATTATGATAAATAGAGTAGAAACCGAGAGAGACACTGATTACAACTGCGATTACGGTTAAAGCATCTAAAAAGGCAGATAAAAATGCACTTGCGAAGCAAAAGGCAATAGATAACATTCGTTTAGAACGAATGGATAACAGCAGTTTAGTAAATGCAAACAGTAATAATTGCTTCATAAAATAGATACCTGCAACCATAAAGACAAGAAGTAAAATCACTTCAAGGTTGTTGGCAATTTCATGACCAATCTGTTTTGGGCTAGTCATACCAATGATGACGGCCTCAATAGCAAGTAATCCTCCGGGTTGTAACGGGTAACACTTTAGCGCCATAGCCAGCGTAAAAATAAATTCTACAACTAATAGCCAGCCGGCGACAAAAGGGTCAACAAAGAAAAAAATCAGTGGGTTGATAATTAAAAAAGTAAGAATAGCAAGCTTATACCAATCTGGGGAATTCCCCATAAAGTTCTTTAGTAGTGCTTGTCTTATACTCATATCCATTAGGTTTCTCATCCTCCAAATAGAGATTTTAAGCGCAATGATGCGCAATTTAACCATAGTACGCGCTAATCGCTGTGAAATTAAGCGCCTTAGTAATAATAAATTGATAAAACTACATCAAGTTTTATGATGCCATTCACTATTTAATGATGGTTGAGCTATATCAAAATTACGCATTCTGATATTATCTTTTCCATTATTAGCAGAAAAATCGCTTCGGAAGAAATAAAAATATGGTTATTAAGGCTCAAAGCCCCGCAGGTTTTGCGGAAGAGTATATTGTTGAAAGCATCTGGAATAATCGTTTTCCTCCTGGATCTATTCTTCCAGCGGAACGTGAGCTCTCTGAATTAATCGGTGTCACAAGAACCACATTAAGAGAAGTGTTACAACGTCTAGCTCGTGATGGTTGGCTGACTATTCAACACGGAAAGCCAACGAAGGTAAACAATTTCTGGGAAACATCTGGCCTTAATATCCTTGAAACAGTTGCTCGTCTTGATCATGATCGAGTACCACAGTTAATAGATAATTTATTGGCGGTTAGAACCAATATCTCAGCTATTTTTATACGTACCGCATTTAGAAATAGTCCTGAAAAATGTATTGAAGTTTTAAACCATGAGCTTACCACTGAAAATAGTGCTGATGAGTTTAGTGAACTGGATTACAACATTTTCCGTGGATTGGCGTTTGCGTCAGGTAATCCAATTTATGGTCTTATCTTAAACGGCTTAAAAGGGCTTTATACACGCGTAGGCCGTTATTATTTCTCAAATATCCAAGCCAAAGAACTCGCGTTAGCATTCTATAAAAAACTGGCTACATTATGTGAGCAAAAAGATGTCGAGCATGTCATGGAATGCGTCCGCCAATATGGTAAAGACAGTGGTATTATCTGGCAAAGTTTACAGTCACCACTACCTAGTGATCTAGAAGAAGTAAAACGCTAATTACGTTTACTGCTTTATCACAATAGAAAAAAACCAGTATTCATATAATTTGTGATACTGGTTTTTTTATACTTTTAAAAAGCTAGAAAGTGTCATTTTTTAGGCAATGCTTTAAATTGGTTATTTTTAGTAAAAAGAGCAACCAAAGTGAGTTAATTAAAGAATTATCATCTTAATTGGTGTATATTTTTGGATTTTAATAAAACATCAATTTTCTTTTCTTACGCCTTAAACTCTCTTCAATTTTAAATAATTTACTAATCAATATTATTATAATTTATGGTTAAAATTATATCTTGTTGATTTTATGCGTTAATTTAATAATTATTTTTGAAAATCACTTGTTGAATAGCAATCAAATGTGACTCAACTCTAAAATTTGCTTTTTTATTAGTCTAGATGATTATTCTATATTGGCTTTTTGTGTATGGAATATTATTCTTATGTTATATCAATGTGAATTATTGGAGTCTTGCCATGAAAGTGATCATCTTAGGTGGCGGCGTTATTGGTGTAACAAGTGCGTGGTATCTTGTACAACAAGGCCATGAAGTCATTGTTGTTGATAGACAAAACAGTGCAGCAGAAGAGACTAGCGCTGGTAATGCAGGTCAAATATCTCCGGGATATGCAACGCCTTGGGGAGCGCCAGGTATTCCATTAAAAGCCGTTAAATGGATGTTCCAAAAGCATGCACCCTTAGCGATTAAACCTGATGGCTCACTTTTCCAGTTACGTTGGATGTGGCAAATGTTACGTAATTGTGATGCTTCACATTACACCATGAATAAAAGCCGTATGGTGCGTATTGCTGAATATAGCCGTGATTGCATTCGTCAGTTGCGCCAAGATACCGGTATTGAATATGAAGGGCGTCAAGGTGGAACGCTGCAACTTTTTCGCGATCAAAAGCAATTTGATAATGCAGCCAATGATATTGCTGTCTTAAAGCAAGAGGGCGTTGCTTATGAATTGTTAACTGCGGAACAATTAAAATTAGCAGAGCCAGCGCTTGAGCATGTTAGCCACAAATTAACGGGTGGCTTACGTTTACCGAATGATGAAACGGGTGATTGCCAAACTTTTACGAAAAAACTCGCTAAAATGGCTGAAGATGCGGGTGTTACGTTCCTATTTAACAAAGAAATCAAACATTTGTTATTTGATGGTGATAAAGTAGCGGGCGTTCAATGCCATGATGGATTATTAACAGCCGATCACTATGTTGTTGCCATGGGCTCTTACTCAACAGAGTTTTTGAAAAGCAAAGTCGCTATTCCGGTTTATCCTCTTAAAGGTTATTCACTTACGATGCCGATTATTGATGCTTCAAGAGCACCAATGTCCACGATTTTAGATGAAACCTATAAAATTGCGGTAACGCGTTTTGATGAGCGAATTCGTGTCGGAGGAATGGCAGAAGTTGTTGGTTTTAATCTGGATATTTTAAAATCACGCTGTGAAACATTAAAAATGGTTGTACAAGATCTCTATCAAGGTGGTGGTGATATTGAGAAAGCCACATTTTGGACGGGTTTAAGACCTATGACACCTGATGGTACACCTATTGTAGGGCCTACGGCTTATCGCAATTTATCATTAAATACAGGGCATGGCACATTAGGTTGGACAATGGCTTGTGGCTCTGGGCAACTATTAGCTGATTTAATTTCAGGAAATAAACCTGCTATTGCTGCCGATGATTTATCTGTGTTTCGCTATATCGATGGTTTTAATACTAAATTGCTCTTACCGGGGCAGAAACTTGATGCAGCTTATTAATTGAGGAAGATCCATGTCCAGACCCACAAAAGTAACCATTAACCTCGATGCATTAAGCCATAATCTGTCTGTTATTAAAGAGAGAGTCAAAGGCAGTAAAGTGTGGTCTGTTGTGAAAGCAGATGCTTATGGACATGGATTATCCTGTGTTTGGCCAGCATTAAGTCATACTGATGGCTTTGCATTAATTGAGTTAGACAAAGCTGTTATGTTAAGAGAGCAGGGATGGGTAGGGCCTATCCTTTTGCTGGAAGGTTTTTTTAAGCCAGATGATGTTTATTTATTAGAACGTTATTCCCTAACGACAGCGATTCATTCTGATTGGCAATTTGACGCTATAGAAAATGCAAAACTAGAAAGGCCCATTAACATCTATCTTAAGCTTAATAGTGGAATGAATCGTCTGGGCTACCGACCAGACGCTTATAAGCAAGCAATTGCTCGTGCAAAAAGTATCAAAAATATTGGTTCTATTATTCAAATGTCGCATTTTGCTAATGCAGATACGGGACTGAATATGGATGCACAAAAAAATACCATTAATCAAGCTATGGTAAACGAATTACCTCGATGTTTGGCAAATTCAGCCGCAACATTGTTTGAGCCTGAAACTTATCAAGATTGGGTGCGTCCGGGCATTATTTTATATGGTGTTTCGCCTTCAGGTGTTTGGCAAGATATTGCCGATTTCGATTTACAACCCGTAATGACATTTAATAGCGAGATATTAGCTATTCAACAAGTCAAAAAAGGCGAGCAAATAGGCTATGGTAGCCGATATACTGCTGAGCGTGATATGCAGATCGGTGTTGTTGCTTGTGGTTATGCTGATGGCTATCCAAGACATGCGCCAGACGGTACGCCAGTGATTGTTAATGGGCATAAAACACAGTTGGTCGGGCGTATTTCTATGGATATGCTAACCGTTGATGTCACGGATTTTCCCGATGTAAGTTACGGTAGTCCGGTTGAATTATGGGGAGAGCAACTCCCTGTTGATGATGTAGCAACAGCATGTGGCACTATTGGTTATGAATTACTGTGTGCAATTGCACCAAGAGTGACTGTTGAAGTAATGATAAATCTACCTAATTCCACTTTTTCTGATCTAAATGAAAGTTGTTGATAATCACTAAACTAGAATAAGCTTAAATTTATTTTGATTTGGTGATCCTATGAGTAACGGCATTGCATTGCGTGTGAAAGGAAAGGTTCAAGGCGTTGGGTTTCGCCCATTTGTTTGGCAACTAGCTCATCGTTTTGGTTTATTAGGGCAAGTAAGCAATGATAGTTTAGGTGTATTGGTGCATTTAACCCCTTCACCTAAAAATGCGCTCTTTATCGAAGCATTAAAAGCAGAATGTCCACCACTAGCACGCATTGAACGAATAGAAGAATCACCCTATCAATGGGAACAGCTACCCACAGACTTTATTATTGTAAAAAGTGGTGGTGGCGAAATGGATACACAAGTTGTTCCTGATGCAACAACTTGCCAAGCTTGTGTTAATGAATTATTTGATCCGCAAAATCGTCGTTATCATTATCCTTTTATCAACTGCACACATTGCGGTCCTCGTTTTACTATCATAAAAAAAATGCCTTATGATAGGCCTTTTACTTCAATGTCTGAGTTTCCATTCTGCCCTGAATGTAAACATGAATATGAAGATCCCGCAGATAGACGGTTTCATGCTCAGCCTAATGCATGTCCTGTCTGTGGGCCTCATATCTGGCTTGCAGATAATCAGGGTAAAGAGTTAGCAATAAAAGAGCTTGCATTAACTCAAGCTTGTGATGCGTTACTTGCTGGAAAGATTGTTGCAGTTAAAGGTATTGGTGGTTTTCATTTAGTATGTGATGCACGCAATAATGAGAGTATTGCATTATTACGAGAACGAAAATACCGACCTGCGAAGCCACTCGCAGTGATGATCACAGGAATTGATCTAATTAAAGCAGATAAGCAAGATCCAGATTTTCTTCCAACGGCTATCCAAACCTTGCAAAGCACCGCAGCCCCGATTGTGTTAGTTCCTAAAACGGTTGTAGCTGAATTATCTGAGCTTATTGCGCCGGGATTAACGGAAATTGGCGTTATGTTGCCCGCCAACCCATTGCAACATCTATTAGCGCGTGGCACAAATATTCCACTTGTTATGACATCAGGAAATGCGTCAGGTCATACGCCGGCATTAAGTAACGAAGATGCCTTAATGCAATTGAAAGATATTGCAGATTTATTCTTAATGCACAATAGAAAGATCATACAAAGAGCTGATGACTCACTTGTTCGCATTGAGGGTAAACAGAGTGTGACGATCAGACGCTCTCGTGGCTATGTCCCAGACGCGATTTCATTACCTGACGATTTTGGAGAGCAACCCTCAGTACTTGCTATGGGAGGTGATCTTAAAAATGTATTTTGCTTATTACGTCAACATCAAGCCATTATGGGGCCTCATTTAGGGGATCTTGATGATTTAAGTGTGCGACAGCAGTTGGTTAAATCGTTGGCGCTCTTTCAGCAAATTTATCGTTTTACACCTAAAGCGATTGCGATAGATGCACATCCTAACTACATTAGCCATCAGTTGGGTAAGCAGTTTGCTCAAGAGCAAAATATTCCTGTTATTGAAGTCTCTCATCACCATGCACATATTGTTTCCTGTCTTGCTGAACATGGTCATACACATCAACAAGGTGCTGTCATTGGTATTGCGCTTGATGGATTAGGCTTTGGACAAGATGGCACGTTATGGGGCGGGGAGTGTCTGCTGGTGGACTATCAAAAATCAGAGCGGATTGGTGGACTTCCGGCTGTTGCAATGCCCGGTGGTAATCTTGCCTCGATTCAACCTTGGCGAAACTGGTTCGCACATTTAGCTACTTTTTCTGAAGATTGGCAAGGTAGTGTTATCGCCCAAATGGTGCCTAGCAATGATTTGCAGATATTAAGTAAGGCCGTAGAGCGTGGCTTAAATTCACCTAAAGCCTCTTCTTGTGGGCGTTTTTTTGATGCAGTTTCAGCATCATTGGGATTAGCGCCTAAAGAGATAAGTTGGGAAGGTGAAGCGGCTTGCTATCTACAAACAGCCGCATTAGCGTGCCATCAAGAAAAACAGGCAGAAATCATTAAGCAATATGGGCATTTAATGCCGGTAAAAAACAGTGTGCTTGATTTGTCGGTTTTTTGGTCGCAGTGGGAAAGTGTAGCGCTGAATGTCAGTGAAAAAGCATGGTTATTTCATTATCTATTAGCTGAAGGTTTAGGCGATATTGCATTGCAATATGCAGATAAATATCAGATTGACACCATTGTACTTACGGGGGGTGTATTAAATAATACATTACTCAAACATATGTTTAAGAAAAAATTAAACAATAAAAAAGTACTCGCCCCTATGATGTTACCAGCCGGAGACGGTGGTATTGCATTAGGGCAAGCACTGATTGCTACACATTTAATGCAAAACTAAAATGATTATAGGTAAAATAATACCAGTTTTAGTTATTTGTGACTGAAATAGGTTTTTGGTTGCTACTTTATTAATGACAATATGGAAAATCATCGTGAGTAATAAGAAGATTATCATTTCTTTAGCCGTTATCGCAGGGCTTAGCACACCAGCAGCATTTGCTGGCGAATGGTCAATTGGTGGTTCAGTTTTAGCGCAAGTTACTCCTTATAAAGGGGCTAAATCAAAAGATTATTTATTACCAGTACCACAAGTTAACTACCAGTCAGAAAACTTCTATTTCGCAACGTTAGCTGCGGGATATTACCTGTGGAATACACCTAAAGATCAACTTTCTGTCGATTTGCACTATTATCCTCAGGCTTATAAACCAAGCGACAGTGACGATGAGCAAATGAAAAAACTGAATCGTCGTCGTGACACCATGATGGGTGGCTTTACTTATAAACACCACGAATCATGGGGTAGTTTAAGAGCAATCGTATCGGGTGATCTGCTAGGCAAAAGTAACGGTATTATCGCTGACGCGGCTTATTTATATCCTTTCGAATTCGGTAACTGGTCTTTACAGCCGGGTGCGGGTGTTGTTTGGGAAAACAAAAAGCAAAACCGTTATGCTTATGGAATTACTCATGCAGAATCACAACGCAGTGGTTTAGCAGAATATACGCCAAATGATAGCTGGAGACCTTATGTTGAACTCTCTGCTAACTATAAATTTGCTGAAAAATGGAATTTCTTTGCAATGGGACGTGTTGACCATTTACCAAGTGAAGTGAAAGACAGCCCAATGGTGAATAAATCTGTTACTGCGATTGTGTGGACAGGTGTGACTTACACATTCTAATTAACAAAAATCTGATTAGAATTCAGTGAAATCAGTGATGATAAAAAAGCTTCGATTCAAATTCGAAGCTTTTTTATTGTGTAAGATGCGAGTAATGCTTTATTTTTCAGCAATATTCTTACGAACGCGGACTACCAAAGATAAACGGCCGGGATGAACGTTATCTGGTTTTAATGGCTGGTGGATACGAGCAGTTTCTACACAAGCCATCTTACGATAGCCACCTGCACTCATATCTTTCATTGAGCTTGCAAGCTCTGCACCCGGATTCCAACACACGACATCACTATGATGGTAATGGTGAACTTCAATGGTCCGATCCCAACCATCATCATGAATGAGATTAAAATCGTCAGGCTCTGTATAAAGCCTGTCAGTGCGCCCATCAAAGCGTAATGAGGTTTCATCAGTGTAAACCTCTTTATCTGCCACGGTGTCAATGTAGTGGCCTCCTAGGCCGGTTACAGAGACATTATCGATATCACTCACATTAAAATAAGAGTGAAGGGCAGCTGTTGCTTCATAATCACCGTAAGATTCTAATTCAACCTCACAGGTTGCTCCTAATTTAAAACGAGCAATAACAGTAAAGGGATGAGGCCAATATTTTTGCGTTTGTTGACTCTCTTTTAATGTCATGGTGATGAGAACACCGTCATCTTGTTCTGTATGGGCACTAAATTCCCAAGGAAGAATACGTGCAAATCCATGACTTGGTGTACCAGCTGAAGCAAACCAAGGCCAGCAAATAGGAATACCGCCACGAATGGCAACACCCGGCGTGAAGAGAGAGGCTTCGCTTACCCAAAATACAGGATGCTCTTGTGCGGGCTGCCAAGCGATTAAATGTGCGCCTTGAAGGCTGATAGCTGCGCGTACTTTAGGATGCGAAATAACAAGGATAGGAAGTTCGCCTAATTGCCGACGACTTAAGTAAGGTGATATTTGTTCAATAATCGGCAAAGAAAAAATTTTCTCATTCATTATCTTATGACCTTATGTCACTGACTATTTCAATACAATAAACTGACTGGCTAGAAAATAAAAGAGCCACCGAAAAGGTGGCTCTAAAAGAAATCGTGACTTTCTAAACTCTAATTATTTAGAGATATGAGAAATCAGATCCAGAACTTTGTTTGAATAACCAACTTCGTTATCGTACCAAGCAACTAATTTAACAAAGTTGTCGTTCAGAGCGATACCTGCTTTAGCATCAAATACTGAAGTCAGAACTTCGCCATTGAAGTCAGTTGAAACAACTGCATCTTCAGTGTAACCCAGAACGCCTTTCAGTTCGCCTTCAGCTGCTGCTTTGATAGCGTCACAGATTTGAGCGTAAGTTGCTGGTTTTTCCAGACGTGCAGTCAGGTCAACAACAGAAACGTTAGGAGTAGGAACACGGAAAGACATACCAGTCAGTTTGCCGTTCAGTTCAGGGATAACTTTACCTACAGCTTTAGCAGCACCAGTTGATGATGGGATGATGTTTTGAGAAGCACCACGACCACCACGCCAGTCTTTTGCAGATGGACCATCAACAGTACGTTGAGTTGCAGTTGTTGCGTGAACAGTAGTCATCAGACCTTCAACGATACCGAAGTTGTCGTTGATAACTTTAGCTAAAGGCGCTAAGCAGTTAGTAGTACAAGATGCGTTAGAAACGATATCTTGGCCTGCGTATGATTTATGGTTTACGCCCATTACGAACATTGGAGTGCTGTCTTTTGAAGGACCAGTCAGAACAACTTTTTTCGCGCCAGCTTGGATGTGTTTACGAGCAGTTTCGTCAGTTAAGAACAGACCAGTTGCTTCTGCAACAACGTCAGCACCGACTTCGTTCCATTTCAGATTTGCTGGATCTCTTTCTGAAGTTACGCGGATGGTTTTACCATTAACAACGAGGTGGCCATCTTTTACTTCAACAGTACCGTTGAAACGGCCATGAGTTGAATCGTATTTCAGCATGTATGCCATGTAGTCTGCGTCTAACAGATCGTTAATACCTACGATTTCGATATCTGAACGTTCTTGAGCAGCACGGAAAACGATGCGGCCGATACGACCAAAACCATTAATACCTACTTTGATAGTCATATGTATTCCACCAGCTTTAATTTAGTGAATTAAAAAGTTGCTTCTAAAGTTACCAAAACCGCGCCAATCGTCAAGCGGAATCGTGTCAATAATTGCAAAAAATCAATTAAAAAAACACTTTTCGCTTAAAGATTGGTCGTTTTAGCCAAATGTTACGCTGTGTATTATCGGGATCAACGCCGATAAATGAAGTTACCTTTGCTCCGTTATGTGAAATTCATCACATTTCAAAAACTAAAGATTACTCTTGATGATTTTAGACTATATTTTTCAGATTTGTTGTTAAATCTTTGTTATTATTCACTGTTGTTTTAAAAAGCATTTTTCTGGGCAAGAGGTCGATATGGCAGATAATGAAAAGAAAGTGAATATTTCAAGTAATAACAATCACCTTGATTTATCAACACTCAACGAAATGCAACGTTATGTGACGCAACAGCAAGGTACAGAACCTCCGTTTAGTGGTAAATTATTACACAATCGTCAAACAGGGATTTATCACTGTTTATGTTGTTCTGCTCCTTTGTTTTATTCAGAGACGAAATTTGATGCAGGATGTGGTTGGCCTAGCTTTTATCAACCCGTTAGTGATAATGCAATTCGCTATATTGATGATTTTTCTCACAATATGAAAAGAACTGAAATACGCTGCCAGCAATGTGACGCACATTTAGGTCATGTTTTTAATGATGGTCCTGCCCCAACAGGGGAGCGTTATTGTGTTAATTCAGCATCTCTTTCGTTTACGAATAGTGAAACAGGCGAAAAACAAGTCGGTTAATTCAGTTAAATTAACAAAATAATAACAATGGAAAAAACGATTCAGCCATTTCAAATGATTATTTAGCTTATGGAGCAATCAATGGAAGTTAATGAACTTATTTCTATGGTAACCCCTGAAATTTATCAACGTATTTCAACCGCAGTTGAACTAGGTAAATGGCCTGATGGCGTTGCATTGACCGATGAGCAAAAAGAACATTGCATGCAGATTGTTTTATTATGGCAGGCGAAAAATAACCATACACCTGAGCATATGACAGTGGGAACTAATGGGCAAATTACCATGAAGAGCAAACAAGAATTAAAAGCTCAGTTTCAATCTGAACGTTTAGCAACACTAACACCAATGGATGATGACTAAAACGTATGTTGAATGGATAGAATAGAAATAAAAAAGGGGCATTTATTAACCGAACTGGTTAAATATAGCCCCTTTTTCATTTTATGAAGATAAAGAAAATAACGAACCTATTGATTGTTACGATTAAGCCAATGTGCTGAATCAATTAATACCGCACCTTTTGCTTGCATCTCTTCTAGTGCTTTTTCGCTATCATCATCTTGAATATTTACACCACGACAACCGTCTGTAATGACAGTCACTTGATAACCTAACTGCAAAGCATCCAGTACCGTATATTTAACGCAGTAATCCGTAGCAATTCCTAAAATATAAAGATGTTTTATATTCAGAGTCTGCAAAAGAGTATGCAAGCCGGTCTGATATTCATGGTCGTTATCAAAAAAAGCACTATAACTATCAATAAGGCGATTTTGCCCTTTGTAAATAATATGATTAATCAGAGCTTGGTTTAATTCAGGGTGAAATGCAGCACCATAAGAATTTTGTACACAATGCACAGGCCACCACACTTGTGGTAATCCATTAAGCGTTCCAATTTCCCCAACAACCGAGCCTGAATTTTCAGCAAAGCTAAGATGATCGGCAGGGTGCCAATCTAAACTAGCAATAATGGGATTTTTAGATTGCTTAAAATCAGAAATAAGTTGGTTGGCTGTTTGTATCACTATATCGCTTTCATTAACAGCTAATGCACCACCAGTACAAAAATCGTTTTGTATATCAACCAATAACAGTGCGGAATTTTTCACCAAATTTACCTTTAGATTAAACTTAGTCGTTATCGTCTAATGTCATTTCACCACGAAGGTTTTGTTGCATTAGTCGGCAGATCTCAGTGTAATTATATTGTTGGCTAAGGAGATAATGCAGTTTAGTTAATGTTGCTTCAAATGTCATATCAAAGCCACTGATCACACCCACTTCCGCTAGTGCTTGACCTGTTGCATAACCTTCCATATTCACTCGACCAGAAATACATTGCGTAAGATTGATAACAACAATACCACGCTCTGTTGCTTCACGCAGGGTTGAAAGTAGAGCAGGATGCGAGGGCGCATTACCAACACCATAAGAGCGTAATATTAAGGCTTTTACAGGTTGCATCAGGATATTTTTAACAACTTCATCTGAAAGACCCGGGTAAATGGTGACAACACCAATCGGCTGAGGCGTAATATTATGCGCAGTAAATTCCCCATTTCCTTTCGGAAATGAATTAATTTTAAATTGTTTAATATTAATACCCGCTTCTAACAGTGGGGCGCTATTGGGTGATGCAAAGGCATTAAAACCATCTGCATGCGCTTTTACTGTGCGGTTTCCACGATATAGCGTGTTATTAAAAAATAGTGCCACTTCATTAATTGGATGATGTGCGGCGAGGTAAAGCGCATTTAATAGGTTTGTTTGCCCATCAGAACGTAAGGCTTCTAAAGGAATTTGAGAGCCAGTAACGATAATCGGTTTGCTAAGATTCTCAAACATAAAAGAGAGTGCTGATGCGGTAAATGCCATGGTATCTGTACCATGAAGAATAACGAACCCATCATAATTGTGATAATTTTCATTAATATCATCAGCAATAGATTGCCAATCTTCAGGTGTGATATTTGAAGAATCAATTAAAGGCAGGTGCTCTTTGATTGTGAAATCGGGCATCTCCTCACGGTGGAATTCTGGCATTTTAGCTAATTGGCGTTGTAAATGTCCTGATACAGGAATATAGCCATGTTCAGAATGTTGCATACCAATAGTACCGCCAGTATAAACAACGTAGATTGATTTCTTTTGCATCAGACAAAGCACTCTTATTAAGCTGTGAGAAATACCTGATTATAGGGAGTTTGCAGAATAAAAAAAGGAAAGGATGCTAAAAAAAGAAAATAGAGACTGACTAATATCTGCTTTAAATCATTGTGTTAAAAATAGCTTAAATATAAACGAACAAAAATCACTCATCAGAATATCATTCTATCAAAAGTCAGAAAAAAGAGAGAAATACACCTGCTCAGTGTGAACAGGTGTATCAGTGGAAAGATTATTGAATATCACCACAAGATAAACAATACGCATAGCGATTTAGCGGATCGTTCATATTGCGATAAAACTCTGTCTGTGTTTTAACTTCTTTTAAAACAGGCGCAGGAATATAAGCTTGTAACGGATCAGGAAGAAGTGCTTTTGCGTTAGACGACAAGCTCATTATGATCTGCTCTGACAGGCTTAGCTCTGGTTTCATCCAATCAATAACAGGTTGGTCAATTTTTGCCATTTTAGCAACGGCATCAATAGCATCATCAAAATCACCAAACTCATCGACTAAACCCACATTCTTTGCATCTATTCCTACCCACACTCGACCTTGAGCAATACGATCAATTTGAGCAGGTGTTTTTTTACGAGATTCTGCCACTAAATTAAGAAACGTTTTATAACCACTTTCGATATTGAGCTGTAAAAGCTCTGCAAATTCTTCAGGTAGTTTATTTGTGACAGATAATCCGGCTAATGGCGAAGTTGTGACGCCATCGGTATAAACACCAATAGACTCTAAGCTGTTTTCGAAAGTATTAATAACGCCAAAAATACCAATCGAGCCTGTTAATGTTGATGGGCTAGCAATAATCTTACTTGCAGGGGTTGAGATCCAATATCCACCTGATGCAGCTAAACCCCCCATTGAAACAACCACATATTTTTTCTGTTGCTTAAAGGCGGCAACTTCACTTCGTATTTGTTCTGACGCAGAAACACTACCACCAGGACTATTTACACGTAATACAAGTGCCTTAATATTTGGATCTAAACGTGCTTGACGAATTTGATTTGCAATAGTTGAACCGCCCGCAGAGCCGGGGATACTTTCACCATCAATAATCGCGCCTTGAACAACGACTACGGCAATATTACCTTCATCACTGGCAGGTAAAGATGAGGTTAGCGTATCGGCATAATCATAAATGCTGATATTGTTAAATTGCTTGTTCTCTTTGTCCCATTGGAAGGTTTCTGTCATATCAGCTTCAAATTGAGCGTATGAGCTTACAGAATCCACTAATTTACGATTTAGCGCATACGTTGCGTTATCCCCATCTGCGTTGCGTAGTTGTGCAATCATCTCTTTTGCACCCGGGAAAACATCTTCAGTGGTAATGCTACGGTTTTCTGCAACTTGGGTTAAATATGTAGACCATAGTGCATTAACTAAACGTAATGAAGCTTCTCGAGATTCCGCAGACATGTCATTACGCATTAATGGCTCAACCGCAGATTTATACGTTCCGACGCGGAAAATATGAGTGCTGACTTTTAAGTTTTCTAACAGTGTTTTGTAATAGAGATTTTGAAAGCCATAACCATAAACACCCACAGCACCTTGAGGAGTGAGATAAATTTTATCTGCATAAGAGGCGAGGTAATATTGTGGTTGGCTGTAATAGCCACTCACTGCAAAAATAGGTTTACCTGTCTTTTTAAACTCATTAAGTGCTTTACCAATATAATTTAACGAAGGCTGATCTGCGCCTGCAAATTCATCAAGTTTGAGCACCATACCTTTAATTTTCGGATCTTGAGAGGCAAGGCGTAGCGTATCGACAACTTCAAATAATGAATTTTCTTGAAGCTGGCTACTTGAAACACCTAAAAGCTCACGTCCAACTTCGCCTAAAGGATTTTGTGTAGCAGTTTGGTCAACAATCACACCTTTAAGATCAACAAGAAGGGCACCTTCATAATCCACTGGTTTTTGTGCTTCTTTGCTAATTAAGAAAATACCAATGACCATAAAGAGAAGGAAAAAGAAAATAACGTTTAAGATTAATTTCCTGATAAAGTTAATGGCTTGCCAACTAAATTTTAATATTGCGCCGATTAACTCCATAATTTTATTCATATTATCTCCACATCATGTAAAGCTAAATTTTAATCCTAAACAGTCATGCTAGAATTATTGGTAAGCAGGCTACATCCACATAATCTCATACTATTAAAACAAAAAATGTTGTTAGCAATAGAGAGAATAGCAATAACAATGAAGGAATATTCTAATATAGCTCTTATTGAATGTCTGTTATTGATTTTTAGGAAGCCACTAATGATAACTTTTGCTTAAGGTGTTATTAAGTAAACATTTATCTTACGTGAAAATAGCTAAATAATTTCACACAAAAAGGCATAAAAGTAATATAGGAATTCGTCGAATTAAAAAGAAAAGTAAGATCAAAATAAGCTTAAATTAACTTAGTAAGCTAAGATTAATCATTTTGTGAACAATAAATTACGATTAAATAACCACACAGCTGATTTTTAGAAAAATTCCCGCCTAAATCTGTGGATGGTGGTAATATAACAGTTTGTTATACTGCGAATTGATAAGAACTGTCCATCCCCATAAGAATGGGATCTTGCTAAAATAAAATGCTGACAGGAGAATAAAAATGGATGCATTAACACTGCTTTTGAACCGCCGTTCAGCTTCCCGACTGACTACTCCAGCCCCTGATAGTGAAGCCCTCAATACTATTTTACAAGCCGGCATGCGCGCGCCTGATCATGGTGCACTTAAACCTTGGCACTTTGTTGTGATGCAAAATGAAGGTATTGAGCGTTTTAGCCAATTACTGCATAAAGCGGCGGTGGTGGGTAATTTAGGGCCAGAAGTTGAAGAAAAAGCAAAAAATGCACCTTTTCGTGCCCCATTGATCATCACTGTTATTGCGAAAGTGAAAGATCATCCAAAGGTTCCTGAATGGGAGCAAGTTGTCGCTGCTGGTTGTAGTGTTCAAGCAATGCAAATGGCGGCTGTTGCTCAAGGATTTGGGGGGATTTGGCGTTCAGGCTCTTGGACTCACGATGCAGTGGTAAGAGAAGGACTTGGCTGTGGTGAACATGACCAGATTATTGGTTTTCTTTATTTAGGCACGCCAGCCCTGAAAGCGCCAATGACGGTTTCTCCTGCTGACTTAACTGATTTTGTGACTTATTTTTAAAAAGGATGGCATGTTATGTCTGAAGCAATTCGTTTAACACAATACAGTCATGGTGCAGGTTGTGGCTGTAAAATCTCACCAAAAGTTTTAGAAACCATTTTACATAGCGAACAAGCTAAATTTCATGATCCTCATTTACTCGTCGGTAATGAAACCAAAGATGATGCCGCTGTTTATGATTTAGGAAATGGTACAGGTATTATCAGCACTACTGATTTCTTTATGCCAATTGTTGATAACCCTTATGATTTTGGGCGTATCGCTGCGACAAATGCAATCAGTGATATCTTTGCAATGGGTGGAAAACCTATTATGGCGATTGCTATTTTAGGCTGGCCTATTAATAAATTAGCACCTGAAATCGCGCGTGAAGTGATTGAAGGTGGTCGAGCCGCTTGCCAAGAAGCAGGAATTTCGCTGGCTGGTGGTCACTCAATCGATGCGCCAGAGCCTATTTTTGGTCTTGCTGTTACAGGTGTCGTACCTGTGAGCAAAGTGAAGAAAAACAGTGAAGCTAAAGCAGGGTGCCAGCTCTTTTTAACGAAGCCTTTGGGGATCGGTGTATTAACAACAGCTGAGAAGAAAGGTCTGTTAAAACCAGAGCACCAAGGTTTAGCGACAGAAATTATGTGTCGTATGAATAAAGCGGGTTCTGATTTTTCTGATATCGAAGGCGTCACTGCAATGACTGACGTTACAGGATTCGGTTTATTAGGGCATTTAAGCGAGATCTGTGACGGCTCTGGTGTACAAGCTACGATTCATTTCTCACAAGTACCAAGATTACCAGAAGTAGAGTCTTATATTGAACAAGGCTGTGTTCCGGGTGGTACAGGTCGTAACTTTGAAAGTTATGGTCATTTAATTGGTGAGATCACTGAAATGCAACGTAAATTACTTTGTGATCCGCAAACATCAGGTGGCTTATTATTAGCCGTATTGCCTGAAGCCGTTGAACAAGTGAAAGAAGTTGCTTCACGTTTTGATATCGAATTAACGTCTATTGGCGAGCTAACTGCACCAGTAGCTGGAAAAGCGTTGATTGAAGTGACTAACTAACGTAATGAGATTATTTATTGCAGAAAAACCCAGCCTTGCTCGCGCTATTGCTGATGTATTGCCAAAGCCTCATAAAAGGGGCGATGGCTTTATTCTTTGTGGTGATAACCAGTATGTGACGTGGTGTGTTGGTCACTTACTTGAACAAGCTGAGCCGGATGCATACGACCCGCGGTACGCCCGCTGGTCGTTAGATGATTTGCCTATTATTCCTGAAAAATGGCAACTCAAGCCCCGAGCTGATGTTAAAAAACAGCTAGAAACCATCAAAACACTACTTAAGCAAGCAAAAGAAGTGATCCACGCGGGAGACCCCGATCGTGAAGGTCAGCTTTTAGTTGATGAAGTGCTTAACTATTTAAATATCAGCGAAGATCAAAGGAAACAGGCGCGTCGTTGCTTAATTAATGACTTAAACCCAGCGGCAGTGACGCGTGCTATTGATAAACTACGTTATAACCATGAGTTTGTACCATTGTGTGTATCTGCTTTGGCACGAGCAAGAGCAGACTGGCTTTATGGTATTAATATGACTCGAGCCTATACGCTTTTAGGTCAACGCAATGGTTATCAAGGTGTATTGTCCGTGGGGCGAGTACAAACACCCGTATTAGGCTTAGTGGTTCGTCGTGATGAAGAAATTGAAAATTTTGTGCCTAAAGATTTCTTTGAAGTTAAAGCTCATGTTGTAACACCTGCTGATGAACGCTTTACTGCGATTTGGCAGCCAAGCGAGCACTGTGAACCTTGGCAAGATGAAGAAGGGCGATTATTAAATCGTAAGCTTGCAGAGCATGTTGTTGAGCGAATTAAAGACAAACCTGCCAATGTAACGGATTATCAAGATAAGCAAGAATCTGAAATAGCACCGCTTCCTTTTTCGCTTTCCGCGTTACAAATTGAAGCGGCAAAACGCTTTGGTTTAAGCGCACAGCAAGTCTTAGATACATGCCAACGACTCTATGAAACGCATAAACTAATCACTTATCCGCGTTCTGACAGTCGTTATTTACCTGATGAACATTTTGCGGGTCGTCATGCTGTTATTAATGCGATTAGCACACATGATGCAAGCCTATTACCGCAAGATACCTTAGATATTGATAAAAAGAATCGTTGCTGGGATGACAAAAAAGTTGATGCTCACCATGCGATTATTCCAACGGCAAAAACGGGTAATATCTCATTAAGTGAAAATGAGAAGAATATTTATTATCTTGTGGCTCGCCAATATCTAATGCAATTTATGCCTGATGCTGTTTATCGTAAATGCGTTATTGAACTTGATATTGAGAATGGTAAGTTTATCGCTAAAGCACGTTTTTTGGCGCAAGCAGGATGGCGAGTATTATTAGGTGCGAAAGAGCAGGATGCTGAAAATGATGGTTCTGCATTGCCAGTAGTGGCTAAAGGTGATGAGTTGCTGTGTGAAAAAGGGGAGATTGTTGAAAAACAAACGCAGCCTCCAAGACCTTTTACGGATGCAACATTGCTTTCTGCGATGACAGGAATTGCACGCTTTGTTCAAGATAAAGAACTTAAGAAAATCCTAAGAGCGACGGATGGATTAGGTACGGAAGCGACAAGAGCGGGAATTATTGAGCTGTTATTTAAGCGTGGTTTTTTGCAAAAGAAAGGGCGAGCCATTAACTCAACCCCAGCAGGTAGAGCATTAATTCATGTATTGCCAGATATGGCAACTTTACCGGACATGACTGCACATTGGGAATCGATACTGACGCAAATTAGTGAGAAGCAATTTAAATATCAAGATTTTATGATGCCATTAAATAACACCTTGATGGAGTTGATTACTCAAGCGAAACGTCGTCCGAATATTCAAGCTTTCAGAAATCTTCCTGCACCCGCGCATAATAAAAAGCGTAAGGCAGCGACTAAAGGAAATAACAAAGCAAGCGCGGCAAAAAATAAAGCGCAGAGTAAAGAAACAACAACGGATAAGTAAGTACAAATAAAAAGCACTTCCTTTGTTATCTCGGGGAAGTGCTTTTATTGAATTAAGGTTTAATTTAATTAGATTTTAAATTCAGCCCAAACGGGTGCGTGATCAGAGGGCTTTTCCATTCCTCGGATCTCGTAATCAATTCCTGTTGAAATACAATTATCCGCTAGGCAGCGACTTGCTAGAAGTAAGTCAATACGTAAGCCTCGGTTATCATCGAATCCTTTAGAACGATAATCAAACCACGAGAATTTATCATCAGCTTCAGGATGTTGCTGGCGGAATGTATCTGTTAATCCCCAACCCATTAATGTTGCCAGCCATTCACGCTCTTCTGGTAAGAAAGAACATTTGCCTGTTTTTAACCAGCGCTTCATATTATTTTCGCCAATACCGATATCTTTATCTGTTGGGCTAATATTTAAATCACCCATAATAAGTACTGGAGAGGTTGGTTTTAAGCTGGTGGTTAGGTAATTTTGCAGATCAGCATAGAACTTTTCTTTTGCTGGGAATTTAGTCTCATGATCACGGCTTTCACCTTGAGGAAAATAACCGTTCATGACTGTTAATAAACCCGCTGGTGTTTCGATATCAGCCATGATCATTCGGCGCTGAGCATCGTCATCATCACCCGGAAAGCCTTTACGCACTGCAACTGGCTTTTCTTTTGTGAGTAAAGCAACGCCATAATGCCCTTTTTGACCATGATAGAAAACGTGATAACCCAAAGCACCCACCGTATCTAATGGAAACATATCATCATGAACTTTCGTTTCTTGAAGTCCAATAACATCCGGCTGATGTTTTTCTATGATAGCTTCAAGCTGGTGAGGGCGAGCACGTAAACCATTAATGTTGAAAGAGACAAATTTCATGTGACTGTAACCATTTATATATTGAATAATAGGATGTCTTATACTAGCAGGATCATAAAATGAATGTAAGCCAATCACTGAAATGATGGCACGGCTTATCAAGAGAAAGATAAAATTAGATAAAAATAAAAGCCATTAAATAGAGTGTGCTAATTTAATAAAAATAATTAATTGCATAACAAAAAATATTAATTAAACAAACTAGAAACATAAACTAATCTTTGATAGAAGAATATAAGTATTATTATTCTTTATATGTGAGGAATGATGACATAATAAAAATAATATTGTAGTTATAAATTGTATTCATTAAAAGGAGGTAAAGGAATATTTATATAAAACTGCTTTTATATAAAATTAAATTTTAAATTAATTAATCACTATTTTATTTACATTAAATGAATTGATGAAATTATTTTATTCTACACAGCAAAGGAATGGTGAATTATGTTTTTTTCTCGTAAGTTAGAAGCCTTTATGGCTGTAGTCGAAAATGGCTCGTTAAGTAAAGCCGCGCGTGTGATGAATCGCACGACACCTCCTATCGCTAAATCTATCAAAGACTTTGAAGCCGTGTTAGGAAAGCGTTTATTTAAGCGAGAAAAGTTTGGTATGAGTTTAACCCAAGAAGGACTTGAGCTTTATAATGATTTGAAATCGCTTTATCTTCAGGAAAAAGAGATAACTAAAAAACATATCTCGGGGATCATAAACAATAGCATTCATGTTTATTATGATTGGGGAAAAAGCCAGTATTTAACTCAGTTTTATCAAGCGGCAAATAAAAATTATTCCCATATAAATATCATGCGATTTTCAAAAGAAAATTTTGAAGAAATACCCGACTATGATGGTAATACATTAATATTAAGCTCTGATAAAATTATTAGTGAAAAATTTAGCCTTCTTCATAAAATAGAAAATAAATACTTAGGTATTTGTTGTCAAAAAATACTCGCGAATAGTATGAATAATAATATTGATAGGCTTTTAAGTGAAAATATATGGTTATGTGATCCCGCATTATACAAGACAGCTAAGATAAAAAAATTAGAGAGTGAAATCGGGAATAGAGGAAAAACCGTGTGTGTCAGAATAATGGATGATCTTAATTGCTGTTTACGTTTTATTCAAACGCATCATTCTCTTTTATTAACTGACGAAAACCCATTGAAAAATGAATTTGAGGCAGACTTATGCTTTATACCATTAATTCAACCTGAAATACGGTATAGCTGTTATATCTATAAATCTAAGTATCACTCAAGTGTATTGAATCGATTTTTGGATTTAATTGATAAAATGGAATAAAAAGAATTTTTAGAGAGTAAAGCTAAGAGGAGATGGTGGTGGGAGAAGGATTCGAACCTTCGAAGTCTGTGACGGCAGATTTACAGTCTGCTCCCTTTGGCCGCTTGGGTATCCCACCAACATTAAATTGTTTTGCTGTCCGTGACAGCGGGCGCAATAATACCAAATACCTGAGATCTGTAAAGCGCTATTTTGCTAAAAATCGACTGACTGCTGTAAAAATGTGCGTACTGTTCAAGCTTTATGCGCTATCGTATTGATTTTAAGCAATATGATCCATATTAATAAGGGATAAAAAATAAACCGCGATATGCTTTATATCGCGGTTTACATTTAGATAGCCGTACTGTGTGCGTTATTAGTGACAGAAAACTTATAAAATGATGGTTCTGTTACCGTAAACGAAAACGCGTTGTGAAAGTACCCAATATAAAGCATGGCTAAGAACATTTTTTTCAACATCTCGACCCGCTCTCATCATATCTTCAGCAGAAAACGTATGGTCAACATTAATCACGTTTTGAGTGATGATTGGGCCTTCATCTAAATTATCATTTACGTAGTGTGCTGTTGCACCAATGATTTTAACACCGCGCTCATAAGCCTGATGGTAAGGACGTGCACCAATAAAGGCAGGTAAGAAGGAGTGGTGAATATTAATAATTTGATTTGGGAAGTTTTGTACAAATGCCGGTGTTAATACACGCATATATTTTGCGAGCACAACATAATCAGGTTTGTATTGATTAATTTGTGCAATTAACTTCTCATCATGTTGATCACGAGTTAAGCCTTCATGGCTAACAAGATGGAAAGGAATACCAAATTGTTCTACTAAATGTTTTAACGTGTCGTGGTTACCAATGACAGCGGCAATTTCAACATCCAAATCACCAAATGCACTTTTCATTAATAAGTCACCCAAGCAGTGTGCTTCTTTTGTCACCATAATGACAATGCGACGACGGCCTGCGGTATTTAATTCGCGTTTTGAACCTTGTGGTAAAGCATCATCTAAATCCGCAAGAAAGGTTTCATCATTAAAGATACCTTCCAGCTCGGTGCGCATAAAAAAGCGACCTGTACGATGATCAACAAATTCACTATTTTGAACAATATTTAATTGATGTTTGTAGCAAATATTCGTGATTTTAGCGATAAGTCCTTTTGCATCAGGGCAAATAGTACGCAGTATTTTTTTTTGAGTATTTTGGTGTTGCATGTATGGATAAATCCTTTCTTTTACTTCTGTGTTTGCAGTTATTTGATGTTATTTTCACAACATTTTTTGTATTTACGTCCTGAGCCACAAGGGCAGGGATCGTTTCGTCCCACTTTCGGTTTCACACCGTCAATATAAAACCAACAGTCATCTATTTTTAGAAAACGAGAGCGTTCATGTAAGTACTGTTTATCATCGGCATTTCTTTCAATAAAGCAAGCCGAGAATTCAACATATGCCTCATTTTTATTTGTGCTCGCTTGTGATGAGATAATATTAAGTCCAAGCCATTGTGTATTTGGAAAACCTGAAACTAATTCATCATGCAAGGATGCAACACGGCAAGAAGGATGCCACGACTTTATTAAGTAATCAGCATCATGTTTAACAAACGCGCTATAACGCGAACGCATCAATGCTTCTGCTGTTGGGGCGTTTTTTTGACCTAAATGGTAAGGCTCACAGCAATCAGAGTAGAATAATTGGCTATTACAGGGGCATAAACTCGACAAAATAATGTCCTAACTCACGTTATCAGTATGACGATTTCCCATAGATTGAAAAAAGTAACGATTGGGAATAATTAACGTCAATGTTGAACTAAACTAATAATGTAGCGCTAATTAATCAGCATGTGAAACGATAGTTACCGGAGTCACCAATGAACAAAGCCTTAGTGGGTAAAAAAATCTTAATAATTGATGATGAGGTCGTTTTTCGTACCATGTTGACGGAATATTTCTCACATGAGAAGGCTTGTGTCTATACAACTGATAATGGCAGCCAAGCATTATCTTTATTAGAGGGAGGATTGCTCCCTGATCTTATTTTATGTGATATCCGTATGCCAGTAATGAATGGACCCACTTTTTTGTGTCATCTTGAACAACGAAAATTGGCTATTCCTGTTATTGCTATTTCATGTACAGATAATATGGCTGAGATAGATGATATGTTGCGTTTAGGGGCACAAGAGATTTTCCTTAAGCCAATAACACATCTTGATAAATTAAAACAAAAAGTCATTGAAGTATTATGCCCTGGATTTTTTGAATCAGTATTAATAGAAGGTATACATTTAGAACCACTTTGGAATAGCTTACGAAAAGATACCCATTATATTCAGTCGTTCATAAAACAGATGCAACCTCAGGTTAAGCAAGTTGTTGCGGGATATTGCGTTAATTATCGCCAATTAAATGATATCGCTAAAATGGGTTTATTATTTGATATTGCGGCTTTATCAGAAGATCAAATTATTTTCTATTGTGTCGATATATCAAGAGATGATGAAAATGGGCTTTTGGTTGCTTTACTCTTACGGGTTGTTTTTAATGATGTATTAAAGTCATCAGAAAAAGTGCGATCTTTGCCAAGTATGTATAATATGTTGAATAAACTAAATAAAATGCTTAATGAGATTGGAGTAAAAGGGCAATTTCCTATTACACTCGGTTATTATCATACTCAGAAAAAAAATATACTATTAGCATCAGCAGGTTTAAAAGCTGAAATAAAAACAGAAAGTAAAAAATTCGAATTAAATAGTGGTGTCCCTTTAGGTACGTTGCAACTTTTATATATTAATCAAGTAAAATGCGAGGGAACAAATTGGCAATGTAAAATTTGGGATAACACAAATCAGATTAAATTAATGTTTTCCCCTATCTATAAAAGTTAAATTTAGATTAAATAAAAACAGAATATCGTGCATATATTAAACATAAATGAAGAACTATCTCAATTAACGGGTAGGGCTCTGTTTATCCTTAGATATTAGCTGGTATACTCTGGCGATTATTTTTAATTGTACCCATTCACATTTGAAAGTAGAACGGTACGAATTGCAGGAGAAGTATAATGTCATCAGCAGTGCGTAAAGTTAGAAAAGCGGTGATCCCTGTTGCTGGATTAGGCACAAGAATGCTACCTGCAACCAAGGCAATTCCAAAAGAGATGTTGCCTGTGGTTGATAAGCCTCTTATTCAATATGTAGTGAATGAATGTATTGCAGCAGGTATTAATGAAATTGTGCTTGTTACACATTCATCTAAAAATTCAATTGAAAACCATTTTGATACGAGTTTTGAATTAGAAGCGATTTTAGAAAAACGAGTAAAACGTCAGTTATTAGAAGAAGTACAAGGCATTTGTCCAAGCCATGTCACTATTATGCAAACTCGTCAGGGAATAGCAAAAGGATTAGGTCATGCCATTTTATGTGCTAAGCCACTAATTGGTGATGAACCTTTCGCTGTTATCCTGCCTGATGTTATTTTAGATAGATACAGTGCGGATTTAACAAAAGTTAACTTAAGAGAGATGCTTTCTCATTTTGAACGTTCAGGCGCAAGTCAAATCCTTGTTGAACCTGTTCCTGAAGATGAAGTCTCTAATTATGGTATTGTTGATTGCATGGGCGAAAATTTATGTCCAGGTGATAGTAAACCAATTACTCGTGTTGTTGAAAAGCCTAAGAAAGAAGAAGCTCCTTCGAATTTATCTATCGTAGGGCGTTATGTGTTATCTGAAAGTATTTGGCCATTATTAGCGAAAACCGCACCGGGTGCCGGAGATGAAATTCAGTTAACTGATGCGATCGCAATGCTGATTGAAAAAGAACCTGTTGAAGCTTATCACCTACAAGGGAAAAGCCACGATTGTGGTAATAAACTAGGATATATGAAAGCCTTCGTAGAGTACGGAATACAGCACGAAGAGTTTGGCGAAGATTTTGCACAATGGCTAAAATCATTAAAGATACAGTGATATAAAGTTTATTAATAATCATTTATATGGTTAATCTCATTGTATAATTCCTGTAAATGCACGCTGCGTAATAAGCTGATTATTTTATGGGAAAAGCTAGATAAAGCGATTGTAAGAGATTAAGGTATGGCTCAATGCATTTAGTATTGAGCCATGTTGATTTCTGTAATGTATGACGATGTTAAGCGTTATGATGTTTAATCAAGGTGATATTAAGCATGATAGCGTTGACATAAAAATAAATTATTGGGTTATTTGAGTGATAATATGAAAATATTGGTAACAGGTGCTGCGGGTTTTATTGGCTATCATATGAGTCAGCGTTTAATCGAAATGGGTTATCATGTTGTCGGAATAGATAACCTTAATGATTATTATGATGTGCGCTTAAAAGAAGCTCGATTAGCTAAATTACAACAGCTAGAAAATTTCCATTTTGAGAAACTTGATATTGTTGACTCAGTAAAAGTGGCTCAATTATTTGCATCACACCAATTTGACCGAGTTATTCATTTAGCGGCTCAACCGGGTGTTCGCTACTCGATTGAAAATCCAATGGCATATATTGATGCGAATATCGTTGGTCATATTAATATATTAGAAGGATGTCGCCATAATAAAGTTGGACATCTTATCTACTCATCTTCAAGCTCTGTTTATGGTTTAAATCAGAAACAGCCTTTCTCAACAGAAGATAGTGTTGATCATCCAGTTTCATTATATGCAGCAACAAAGAAAGCTAATGAGTTAATGTCTCATAGTTATTCACATCTATATCAATTACCGACAACTGGATTACGTTTCTTCACGGTATATGGCCCTTGGGGTCGCCCTGACATGGCATTATTTAAGTTCACTAAAGCAATGTTAGCTGGTGAACCTATTGATGTTTATAACGGTGGCAATATGACACGTGATTTCACTTATGTTGATGATATTGTGGGATCAGTAGTTCGATTAGTTAATGTTATACCTGAAGCAGATGAAAACTGGACAGTAGAAAAAGGTGAAACATCGTCAAGTTCTGCACCTTATAAAATCTATAATGTGGGTAATGGGCAACCGACTAAATTGATGGCATTTATTGAAGCGATAGAAAAATCACTCAATATTAAAGCTAAATTGAATTTAATGCCGATGCAAGACGGTGATGTTCTTTCTACTTGTGCTGATTGCCAAGATTTGTCTGAGACAATTGGTTTTTCGCCGAATACAGAAGTAGAATATGGCGTAAAACAGTTTGTTGATTGGTATTTAAGTTATTATAAAAATTAATAATATTAGTTTAATTAAATCAAAGAAAAAAGGAGCTATAAAAGCTCCTTTTTCATTATAAATAAAAATAAATAACGTAGTTATTACATTTTTTATTTTTGCTTACCTACATCTAATACAAACAACATCAGCACTATTAAAATTAAACGCTTGTTTAAATTAAATGAGGTAAACAAGAAAATACCCTTTTAAATAATTAAAAGGGTATTTCAAATAGAGTATTGACTTAAATTACAGCAGGAAATCGTCTAATGATTTGCCTTCTTCATCAATAGCACGTTTGATTACAGCTGGTGTACGACCTTGGCCTGTCCAAGTTTTAGTTTCACCATTTTCATCAACGTAAGAGTATTTAGCTGGGCGAGCTGCGCGTTTAGCACGGCCAGTTTTATTAACAGCACTTGCTTCAAGTAAGTCTGTTGGATCAATACCGGCTTCTTCTAACATTTCACGGTATTTTTGTAATTTCTGAACACGTTCTTCTTCAGCTGCTTTTTCTAATGAGAATTCTTCACGACGCTCATTAACGACAACTTCGAGTTTCTCCAGCATTTCTTCTAAAGTTTCTAAAGAAGTTTCTCTTGCTTGTGCGCGGAGAGTACGGATGTTATTTAATATTTTTAAAGATTCGCTCATTTTCCTGGTCTCAAATAAATGTTGTTGGCTGATGTAATACTAATAATAGATTGCTATTTAAATTTCTGCAATACCTAAATACAAACCTTACGTAAAATTTCTTTTTTTTAAACTAATATCTCAACGAAAAAAATAATAAAAGTTGAGGCATCTTTAGTCAATAAAGGAAATATTAGTAAGGAAATGCATCTTTTAACTGATGATAGCGCTAATGCTAAAGAATAGAAAGCTTTGTTCATTTTTTTATAATAACGGACTTTTTTCTAAAAATGGAATCGGACTAACTTTCATACTTTAATAAAGGTATATCAAGGTGTGTTTTAATATGTTAAGTACTTATTAAAGCTATTTATTTTTTAAGCAAAAATTAGCATTAACAACGAACTTCATCTTTCGGCGGTATATCTAGAATAGAAATAAAGGTAATAAATATTTGTTATGGATAACTTGTAGATTGTTTATGTTAGACTGTCGCTCGTGAAAATAAACGCTATTTAAGGAGAGAGCTGATGGCTCAGCTTTACTTTTATTATTCAGCCATGAATGCTGGAAAATCAACATCTTTATTGCAATCCTCTTATAACTATAATGAACGAGGAATGCGCACATTGATTTTTACTGCGGCTATTGATACACGCTTTGCAAAGGGAAAGATTAGCTCAAGAATAGGATTAAGTGCGGATGCATTACTCTTTAGTGATGATATGAATATTCGTGACGTTATTGTTGCTGAGCATAACAAACAGCCTATTCACTGTGTATTGATTGATGAGTGCCAATTTTTAAGTAAGGCACATGTTGAACAACTTTGCGAAATAACGGATACCTATGATATTCCCGTTCTCACATATGGGCTAAGAACGGATTTTAGAGGTGAGTTATTTACTGGTAGTGCTTATTTATTAGCATGGGCTGATAAACTCGTAGAACTTAAAACAGTATGTTACTGCGGTAGAAAGGCGAATAAAGTATTACGCTTAGATGATAAAGGAAATGTACTGAGTGATGGTGCTCAAGTTGAAATTGGTGGAAATGAAAAATATGTTTCAGTCTGCCGTAAGCATTATACACAGGCAACACTAAAAGGGTGTATTGAACAAGAGTAACCTTTTCATTTTCCCTCTTTTACTAATTTGTCAGAGTGAAAGAGGGGGATGAAATAAGAATTCAAATAAAGTGTTATATTACATAATACTAAAAAATGTTTATATATTTTTAAATTTTAGCCAATTTATTGGCTTTTTTTATATCAAATTGCAGTGCGGTTGATTTTCTTCTGTGAAGATATGTTATTTTTTATGGGAAAATTTATTTATTTCATCGATTTCATTATCATTAATCAAAAAAGACATAATCAAATATACGTAAGGTGTTTGTTTTGTGATGTCGATATTGTTTTTTACAAATGATAAGAGAAAGAGACATTTGATGCATTTATATTATTCATAGTTTAATAAAATTGAATAAAGATAGTCATAAAATACTAAGAAATATTTCTTTTATCTATGGTTGGTATAATGAAACATTTATATCGGGTTTTATAGATGCTGATTATGGGATGCTCAAGTTGTTATTGAATAAATAAAACACTTCGCTGTATGCCAGTTAATACGGATAAACAGGCTCCTTTCATACTCCTAAAGGAGTAATTTCTAAGTGGAATGCACAAATAGCGACCTTTATTACGCTATTACTTTAGCAGACTCAAGATAACAAACCTCATTTTGATAATATTTTATTGAAACTATGTTTCTTATAAATCCAAGATAACTAGAGATATAAAATATTTAGATTTCTATATTTTGATCACTAATTAATAATCAATGTGATTAAGTCTATTTATTTTTTATCAGATAAGAATAAAAGTACGATTGCAAATCGTAACGCAAACACAATGGTTTCAAATAACATTTCGTTATAGTCATTTTATGAAGGGAATAAGGTAAGAGTGAAATAATTATACCAACTAATGAAAGAGGAGAGGAGTTTGACAAGCCCTGTAATCGCTCACAAGACACTTTTTATAATGTGGTAATGCAATGATGTAACTTAAGAGATAAGTAGCTCAACGCCTTTTTTAGAGCCAATTATAAACATATAAAGGCAGGCACTATTTTTATAGTAAAAATTGAACCTATCAACTAAGTGTAAATACTTATTATTTGTGACTAAATAGTGACTTACCTCGCCATATTCCTCAATCTTAAAAATCAGTAGCGAAATGTATATAGATAAATAATAAGCCATAAGAAAACCCAGCCATAGGACTGGGTTTTTATTTAAGAACAAATAATCGAAATATTGAGGATCACACTAACACAGCGTGTTTCGATTATTTTTTACTGCTTTTTTTAGCAGGTTTTGTCTCTTCTTTCACTTCAACAACGGGATGTTCATTAAATTCACGACCGTAGTAAGAATCTAATAACAGTTGTTTTAGTTCAGAGATCAGTGGGTAACGTGGGTTAGCACCAGTACACTGATCGTCAAATGCATCTTCAGATAATTTATCAACTCTTTCTAAGAAATCACTTTCTTGGACGCCTGCTTCACGAATAGAAGATGGAATACCTAATGAAGATTTCATTTCTTCTAACCAAGCTAATAATTTCTCAATTTTAGCAGCAGTACGGTCACCCGGTGCTGAAAGTTCTAAGTGGTCAGCAATTTCTGCATAACGACGACGTGCTTGAGGACGGTCGTATTGGCTAAATGCAGTTTGTTTTGTTGGGTTGTCATTAGCGTTGTAACGAATAACGTTTGAAATTAATAACGCATTAGCTAAACCGTGAGGAATATGGAACTCAGAGCCTAATTTATGCGCCATTGAGTGACAAACACCCAAGAATGCGTTAGCAAAAGCGATACCTGCAATAGTTGCAGCATTATGAACACGCTCACGAGCAACAGGGTTTTTAGCACCTTCATGATAACTTGCAGGCAGATATTCTTTCAGTAATTTTAATGCTTGCAGTGCTTGTCCATCAGAATATTCGTTCGCTAATACAGAAACGTAAGCTTCTAATGCGTGAGTTACAGCATCTAAACCACCAAATGCACACAGAGATTTAGGCATATTCATAACAAGGTTTGCATCAACGATAGCCATATCTGGTGTTAATGCATAGTCTGCTAATGGATATTTCTGACCTGTTTCATCATCAGTTACTACTGCAAATGGTGTTACTTCAGAGCCTGTACCTGATGTTGTTGTGATAGCAACCATTTGTGCTTTCACACCCATTTTCGGGAATTTGTAAATACGTTTACGGATATCCATAAAGCGTAATGCTAATTCTTCGAAATGAGTTTCTGGGTGCTCATACATAACCCACATGATTTTTGCAGCATCCATTGGTGAACCACCACCTAATGCGATGATCACGTCAGGTTTAAAGCTGTTCATCTGTTCTGCGCCTTTACGCACAACGCTTAATGTTGGATCTGCTTCAACTTCAAAGAAGACTTCTGTTTCAACACCGAATTTTTTCAGTACACGAGTGACTTCATCAACATAACCATTGTTGAATAAGAAACCATCGGTCACGATAAAGGCACGTTTTTTACCATCAGTCGCAATCTCTTCCAGTGCGATAGGTAAACAACCACGGCGGAAGTAAATAGATTTAGGAAGTTTATGCCACAACATATTCTCTGCTCTTTTCGCCACGGTTTTAGTGTTGATAAGGTGTTTTGGCCCTACGTTTTCAGATATGGAGTTACCACCCCATGAACCACAACCTAATGTTAGAGAAGGAGCAAGTTTAAAGTTGTATAAGTCACCAATACCACCTTGAGATGCTGGAGTATTGATTAAAATACGAGATGTTTTCATCTTGTCGCCGAAGTAGGCAACATGTTCAGGGCAGTTATCTTGGTCTGTATATAAGCAAGAAGTATGACCGATACCACCCATCTCAACTAATTTTTCAGCTTTTAGCACGGCATCTTCAAATGATTGAGCATGATACATTGCTAATAGTGGAGATAATTTTTCGTGAGCAAACGGCTCAGCTTCTGTTGTTTCTTTTACTTCACCAATTAAAATTTTGGTATTTACGGGTACTTCAATGCCAGCCATTTCAGCAATTTTTGTTGCAGGTTGACCCACAATGGCTGCGTTTAAGTTACCGTCTTTTAAAATGATATCTTGAACAGCTTTTAATTCTTTACCTGTCAGCATGTAACCGCCGTGAGTAGAGAAACGCTCACGAACTTGTTTATAAATGCTGTCAACAACGATAACAGATTGCTCTGATGCACAAATTACACCGTTATCGAAAGTTTTAGACATTAAGATTGAAGCTACTGCACGTTTGATATCAGCAGAGTCATCAATAACAACTGGCGTATTACCTGCACCAACACCGATAGCGGGTTTACCCGAACTATACGCGGCTTTAACCATGCCTGGACCACCTGTCGCTAAGATCAGGTTAATATCATCATGGTGCATTAATGCGTTAGATAGAGCGACTGAAGGCTCATCAATCCAACCGATAATATCTTTTGGTGCGCCTGCTGCGATAGCTGCATTTAAGACGATTTCAGCAGCACGGTTTGTTGCTTCTTTTGCACGAGGGTGTGGAGAGAAGATAATACCATTACGTGTTTTTAAGCTAATTAATGCTTTAAAAATCGCAGTAGAAGTTGGGTTAGTTGTTGGTACGATACCACAGATGATCCCAATAGGTTCAGCGATGGTCATTGTGCCATAAGTCAGATCTTCAGATAAGATCCCGCAGGTTTTTTCGTCTTTATACGCATTGTAGATATACTCAGAAGCGAAGTGGTTTTTAATCACTTTATCTTCAATGATACCCATACCAGACTCTTTAACAGCCAATTTTGCAAGAGGAATACGAGCATCAGCGGCAGCTAATGCAGCAGCACGGAAAATGGCATCAACTTGTTCTTGAGAGAAGTTAGCAAATTCACGTTGAGCTTTTTTTACACGAGCAACCAAATCATTGAGTTCAGTAACGTTAGTTACAGACATAAAGAGACTCCTGATAAAATGTTAAATTTTTTAAGCAAATTAGCCGTTTTCATCATAACTAATAAGAATAGCCTAGATAGATGATAGTGTGCTTATTTCAGTAATAATTATTAGAGGGCATAATTTGCTTAAAAAACTTAAAAAAAACAATAATAAAGACAAATATATTTTCGAAGTAACCCTCTTTCTTCGAATGATAACAGCTTACCATCTTTCTAATTAATTAACGTGATTTATATCACAAAATTGGCAAGCTGACACCTTTCAGCAAAGCTATTTATGAGAATGATTCTTATATGTAATAAATGTTCAACGATTTTTTTGTCGTACAGTTTATTTCGATATAAAATTAAACCACTAGGTTTTGATCGGTTTACAAGAGAATATTTTAGGTAAAAACTTGTTAACTAATAGAATTAACTGGTTTATTGATTTAAAGTAACGCGCATTTTTTGGAGTTACTCTATCTTTTATAGAATAATTCGCATGTTTATTAGCCAAGAAGGGGCTTTTCATGGGGTCACTGCTGGATTTATCCGGTTATATTAAATTTTTTGTCGGTCTTTTTGCGATTGTAAACCCAATTGGTATTTTGCCTGTTTTTATCAGTATGACGAGTTATCAAACTGATGCAGGGCGTAACAAAACAAACTTAATTGCGAATGGCTCCGTTGCAATTATTTTAGTTTCTTCTCTGCTAATCGGTGATTCTATACTGAGCATTTTCGGTATTTCTATCGACTCGTTTCGTATAGCAGGGGGAATGCTGATTGTTACTATTGCAATGACCATGATAAATGGGCGTTTAGGAGAAGATAAACAAAACAATCAAGAACGAAACGAATCCGCAGTACGTAATAGTGTTGCTGTTGTGCCTTTAGCATTACCATTAATGGCAGGACCCGGAGCAATCAGTTCTTGTATTGTGTGGAGTTCTCGTTGGGAAGGTTTTACTAACTTCTTAGGATTAGCTGCAACCAGTATCTTTTTTGCATTTTGTTGTTGGTTGCTGTTTCGCAGCGCAACACTTTTAGTGAAATATTTAGGGCAAACTGGCATTAACGTGGTTACGCGTATAATGGGCTTATTATTAATGTCGTTAGGTATTGAATTTATTGTGACCGGATTACGTTCTATTTTCCCGGGCTTATTAGTTTAAACACAGCGCAGAATACTTAAAAAACGGTACGACTAAACAGTACTATTAAAAAGAGCAGTATTAATAACGTAATACTGCTCGGTTCCTTTCTTTTATTTATTCTCTTTTATCTCAATCGAGACGATGTATTCCTTTTGATAACGCATCTCGATCATAATGTTGTGTCAATTCACCATTTTCCATTAATGCCGCTCTATCCGACATATGTGCGATAACATCAGCATCATGGCTGACAAGTAAATAAGTCATATTATGTTGTTTTTTCAGCGTGTTAAGCAGGTTTAAGATCTCGGCTTGCACTGACATATCTAGCGCTGAAGTTGGTTCATCTAACAGTAATAGTTGAGGTTGCAATAAAAGGGCTCTTGCAATGGCGACGCGTTGACGTTGTCCACCCGAAAGTTGATGAGGATAACGACTCGTCACATCGGCAGGCAAACCAACTTGGGCTAATGCTTGCTCAATTGTCTCTTTATCAAAAGGAATTTGGTGAATTTTTAAAGGTTCAGAAAACGCACGTTCAATACGGTGTTGAGGGTGTAAAGAGGCGTAGGGATCTTGAAATACCATTTGTATATTACGGCGTAATGTTCCATGAAAACGTTGTTGAGGTTTAATTGTTTGCCCTAGAAGCGATATATCACCTTGCCAATTTGGCAATAATCCTGCTATCACGCGCAAAACAGTCGATTTTCCACAACCAGAACGACCAATTAAACTGAAGGTTTCGCCTTGTTGAACATGTAGATTGATCCCTTTTACAACGTGCTTTGCTTGTTTGCCTTGTTCGAATTGAACATGTAAATCATGAATATCAATTAGCATAATGTAGCCCCTTAAAATTAAGCGTTCTATCTAATACGGGCAATTGAGTGCCATAAGTGCTTGCATTAGGTCTACATGTCCAAAGAGTACGAGTATAAGGATGTGTGGCAGTCGGTAACGCTTTAGCATCGAGTTCATCAACTTGCTCGCCTTGATACATCACCATTACGCGCTCGCAATACTCAGCAACAAGGGGTAAGTCATGGCTAATCAGTAATAAGCCCATGTTACGTTGTTCACATTGAGTGGTGATCAGTTCAAGAATTTGATGGCGAAGCTGAGCATCAAGTGCAGATGTCGGTTCATCAGCAATTAAAATAGTAGGGTTATTAATTAGCGCAATAGCTATCATCGCTCGTTGCCCCATACCACCTGATAATTCACCGGGATAACGATAAATATTTTGTTCAGGTAATCCGACAGACAGCAGAGTATCGATGATAAGTTGACGCCTGTCTTGGCGTGAAAGCTTTTGATGTTGTTTTACGGTCTCTTCTACTTGCTGATAAATGGTTTTTACAGGATTTAATGCATAGCGAGGATCTTGTAATACCATTGAAATCGTATTACCACGAATGTTATTCCATTGGCGAGACGAAAAATCTAATAGATTATTTCCCTGTAAATTGAGTGTCTCTGCACTGACTTTTCCCGGTTGACGAACAAGCCCCATTAATGCGCGAGCGGTCATTGATTTGCCAGAGCCAGATTCACCAACAACCGCCAAACGTTCTTGCCCCAAAGTAAAAGAGACATTATTGACAACTCTCGCCTTTGGAAAGTCGATACAGAGGTTGTTTACCTCAATTAACGGTGTTTTATTCATGGGTATCTCCCAATACATCACGTAATCCATCACCCAATAAATTAAATGCCAAACTGCTGATTAAAATTGCCGTGCCCGGAATAGCCGCAACCCACCATTGATCAAAAATAACGGGCATACCTTCTGCGATCATCGCTCCCCATTCCGCCATCGGTGGGCGTGCACCTAATCCAAGGAAGCCCAATCCGGCTGCTGCGAGAATAATCACGGCTAAGTTCAGCGCTAAACGTACAATGGCTGACGGTAAACATAGTGGTAAGATATGTCCCCATAACAGTCGAATACCTTTAATTCCCATCATTTCGGCAGCAGCAAGATAATCACTATTGCGTAAATGCTGAATTTCACTACGAGATTGTCGTGCATAAGCCGGCCATGCCGTTAAAGCCAGTGCTAATGCACCATTTAGCAGACCGGGCCCCAACATTGCGACAAAGGCGAAGGCGAGAATAAGAGAAGGCATCGACATCACAATATCAGTGAATCGCATTAAAATACGCTCAGTCCAACCACCGTAATACCCAGATAAAATCCCAATTAATAATCCTAAAGGTAGCGTAATAAGCGCCACCAGCCCCACTAAACCCAGCATTGGGCGAGTACCATAGATAAGACGAGAAAGAATATCGCGTCCGTAATTATCTGTGCCTAACCAATGTTCAGCATTAGGTGCTAATAAACGTTGGGCAGCATGTTGCCAATTCGGATCGTAAGGAGCTAACCAAGGTGCAAAAATAGCAATAATTAACAGGGCAATAAGCAACGATAAACCGATAAATGCGGAAGGCGAACGCGCTATTTTTCTTAAAAATGGAAATGACATTAGCGGAGCCTCGGATCAGTCAAACGAATAACGATATCGGTCATATTATTAATAAAGACAAAGCATAAACCGATAATTAAAGTACCGCCCATAATGGCTGTGGTATCACCCGCAAAAAGCGCTGTTGTGAGATATCGACCAATTCCCGGCCAAGAAAAGACAGTTTCTGTTAATACGGCACCTTCTAACATGCCAGTGTAAGACAAGGCGATAATGGTCATTAAGACACCACGAATATTAGGCAGTACGTGATAAAAAAGAATACGCAACTCACCAATACCTTTTGCTCTTGCTAACGTGACATACTCTTTATTCATTTCGTTTAAACAGGCTGAACGAGTTAAGCGAGTAATAGAAGCAAGGGCAAAATAAGCTAATAAAGAAACCGGTAAAATAAGGTGAGATATCGCATTAAAAAAAGCATCTTTATCGCCAGCTAATAACGTATCAATTAGTGCAAAACCTGTTACAGGTTCGATGGTGAATTGATAAATATCGTCTAATCGTCCGGGGCCTGCCGTCCATTGTAATGTGGCATAGAAAAGCAATAGCAGAATCAAACCTAGCCAGAAAATAGGGACTGAGCTGCCTAATAGCGTCAGAATTCGCAAAATAAAATCGAGAGGTGTTCCCACAAAACGCGCACATAAAACACCGAAGAAAATACCAAGACTGGCACCAATCAGTAATGCAACAGTGGCTAATTCTAATGTAGCGGGAAAAGTTGCTAATAAATCATCGAGAACAGGTTGGCCTGTTGATGTTGCTGTACCTAAATGCCCTTGTAACAGCGCTTCTACATAATGAAAAAACTGCATGTAGATAGGTAAATCTAGCCCTAATTCATGTTTTACTTGGTTATAGGTTTCGAGGCTTGCGTGATCACCAACAATTTGTAAGACGGGATCAACCGGTGAAAGAGCAGAAAGCGTAAAAGTGATGACAAGAAGCCCTAAAAGAGTCAGCACCAGAGTCAATATTCCTTGAGCAAAGGTAATTAACTGACCTTTTAGACGAATAGGTAACGTCATAGCAGTATTCATACAGCAATAGCCTAGTGAAATGGCAAAAATTAGACCACCCACAGTAACATGACTGTGGGTGGTTTCAGGAAAAATATTACTTAGTTACTTTGTCATAATAGACCATATCTGCATTTAGGCCTTGCGCATAACCGTTGACGTTATCACGCATGACTATCTGGTTTTTACCTTGGTCAATAAACACATAAGGTGAACTACGCTGTAACTCTTTTTGCATTTCAGTATAGAGCGATTGGCGTTTTGTTTTGTCCGCTTCATTAAGTGCAGACAATGTCTGCTGGCTTAATTCCGGAATTTTCCAGCCATTTAACCAAGCCACAGTATTGGATTGTCCATCATTATAAGCGAAGGCACTGGCATTTGAGTGCGCATCAAAATAATCAGGGATCCAAAAACGAATGGCTGCTTGATGTTGTTTAGCGCGTACACGGCTATACACTTGGCTACCAGCCGCAGGTAATAAATCAACTTGTACACCCGCTTGAGCGAAGCTTGCTTGAATAGATTGCGCCACAGTGATGTAAGGAACTTTGTTCTCAACATCTAATGTAAAGCGTGCATTAGTAATACCCGCTTTAGCTAAAATTGCTTTGGCTTTTTCGGGATCAAAAGTGAATGGATTATCTTTTAATGCACCCGGTAAACCTACAGGTAAAAAGCTTTGGTGAATAAAGTACTGACCACGCATTAAATCTTCAGTAATGCCTTTGTAGTCAATTAAATAGCGAGATGCTTCCCAAAATGCGGGATTACTCAGCGCTGGGTTTCCACTGGCGGTATTAAAAGCCATATAAACTTGTTCAGCAGAAGGAATATCTAAAATTTTGATACCAGTTTTACCCGCTAAAGCCGCTGTTTGGTCGGTACCTAAGTCACGCGCAATATCCGCATCACCTTTTTCAATTAATAAACGTCGTGATGCCGGATCAGGTACGTTTTTAATAATAATATTTGCGATTTTAGGTGCGCCAGTTGGCGAAAGTGGATTAGCTTCTAACACAATAGCTTGACGTGGTTGATAAGCACGCATTTTATATGCGCCACTTCCTGCTGAATTCATCTTCAGCCAGCTATTCCCAAAGTCATTATTTTTAACATGAGCGGAAACCAGTTTTTCATCAACAATAGAAGCAATTGGCGTTGAAAGGATATTTAGCACAACATCGGGGCTGACATCAGCAGTCCAACGTACTTCTAATTCATTATCACTGACTTTTTTCAGCAGTGAATGAATGTTATCCGTTTTCCAACCCAACACATTTAGAATAAAAGCAGGTGATTTGTTCATGGTGATCGCACGCTGATAAGAGAAGATAATATCTTCAGGACGTACAGCGTTACCTGATGCAAATTTTGCATCTGGCTTAGTTTTAAATACGATTGTTTTTTGTTCAGGGTTCGCTTGCCAGCTTTCAACTAAAATCGGTTCATTAATTTCTGGATTATCACGATTAGGTTGAACAATGCGTTGATATAAACTAGGTACAGTTTGAATACTGGATAGTTCATTACTTTCAGCAGGATCAAGGCTGACAATATCATCAAGCCCTTGTACCACAATTAATGTATTAGCAGGTGTTGCTGCAAATGCCGGTACGGAAAGGGCACCCACAACGAATAATGATAATAATTTTGCTTTCATGAGACGCTCCCTGAAACGGTGTAGCTAAAATCGTTATGTCAATAACTTATTAGAGCGTGTTAGCCTTTTATGGTCAATTTTTATTCGAATTAAAAGCATTTTAGGCAAGGCGATAAACACTAGCCTAGTGAACTAAGCTAGTGTTTATCAACGCAGAATAAAATGAGTAAAACGTCTTTTAATCGAACCTGTAAGGCAGCTTTCAACCAACATTTGTTTTTATCTTAAGTGGACATTGTTAATGGCAATCAATGTCCATACTCGTTGAGTCGTTTGCTTTACTCGGTTTTCTTGCTGTAAAAATAAGCAAAAAAGGTTAACACGCTCTAATTATTATTACTTTGTGAAATTAACTTAGGCAAAACGTGACCAATGCGCAAAGTTTTAATTACGCTTACATATAACTCTTCGTTATAAGTAGCTAAAATTAATTATGGTAGAAGAATAATTAACCGCAAGAACATGATGATGAAATACTCCTTTAGTAGTAACCTATTGACTATTAAGTTGTAGTAGCTGAATTGATTGAGCTGTATTTGATATCCATCAATATCTCTTATGAGTAGTTTCGTATTTTAGCCTTAGAAATCTTTAAATCTGAGGCAAAAATGAGCAAGAAAACACTCGCAATCATCGGTAACGGTATGGTCGGACACCGTTATATCGAAGAGCTGATTGATAAAGGTGGCAATGAAGAATTTAATATTGTCGTCTTTTGTGAAGAATCTCGCGTTGCATATGATAGAGTCCATCTCTCTTCTTATTTCTCACATCACACCGCTGAAGAACTCTCCTTAGTTAAACAAGGTTATTACGAAAAACACCAAATAGACGTATTAATTGGTGAGCGCGTGATAACCATTAATCGTGACGAAAAAGTGGTACACACTAATACAGGGCGTTGTGTCAGTTACGATAAATTAGTGATGGCAACAGGCTCTTATCCGTGGGTTCCTCCAATTAAGGGAAATAACTCACCGGATTGTTTTGTCTATCGGACCATTGAAGATTTAAACGCTATCGAATCTTGCGCACGTATTAGCCGTAAAGGGGCGGTAATTGGGGGTGGACTGTTAGGCCTAGAAGCTGCTGGCGCGTTAAAAAGCTTAGGTATTGAAACTCACGTTATCGAATTTGCGCCAACATTAATGGCTGAACAGCTTGATACATTAGGTGGTGAACAACTTAAGCGAAAAATAGAGCGTATGGGTGTCAAAGTGCATACCTCTAAAAACACACAAGAAATATTATCAACTGGGGAAAATGCACGTAAAACACTGCAATTTGCAGATGGTACATCTCTTGAAGTTGATTTTATTGTGTTCTCCACAGGTATTCGCCCAAAAGATAAGTTAGCTCGTCAGTGTGATTTAGATATTGCTCCACGAGGCGGCATTGTTATTAATGATTATTGCCAAACAACAGATCCTGATATTTATGCCATTGGTGAATGTGCATCTTGGCAAAATAAAACCTTCGGTTTAGTAGCGCCGGGCTACAAAATGGCACAAGTTGCTGTTGATAATTTATTAGGGCATCACTCTGTCTTTCAGGGTGCCGATTTAAGTGCAAAATTAAAACTTCTTGGTGTCGATGTGGGCGGTATCGGTGATGCTCATGGAAATCAAGCAGGATGTCGTAGCTATATCTATCTGGATGAAGGCAAAGAAATTTATAAACGCCTGATTGTTAGCGAAGATAATAAATACCTATTAGGTGCTGTCTTAGTGGGTGATACCGAAGATTACGGCAATCTCTTACAACTATCACTTAATACCATTGAGTTACCAGAGCACCCAGACTCTTTGATTTTACCGGCACATGCTGGAAGTAAGCCGGCAATCGGTGTTGATTCACTACCTGAAACGGCACAAATCTGCTCATGTTTTGATGTTACAAAGGGCGACATTATTCAAGCAATTGAACGAGGGTGTCATACAGTTGCTGCCATTAAAGCGGAAACTAAAGCAGGTACAGGTTGTGGTGGTTGTATTCCTCTGGTGACTCAAGTCTTAAATGCAGAATTAGCCAAACAAGGTATTGAAGTTAATCACCATCTTTGTGAGCATTTCCACTATTCTCGCCAAGAGCTTTATCATCTTATTCGTGTAGAAGGGCTAAAAAGCTTTGATGAGTTATTGAAAAAACATGGTCAAGGTTATGGCTGTGAAGTGTGTAAACCAACAGTCGGTTCATTGCTTGCCTCATGTTGGAATGAGTATATCTTGCGTGATGATTTAGTTTCTCTGCAAGATACTAACGATAACTTTCTCGCGAATATGCAAAAAGATGGGACTTATTCCATTATTCCTCGCTCTCCTGGTGGTGAAATTACCCCAGCAGGTATTATCGCTATTGGGCAAATCGCTCAAGAATACAATTTGTATACCAAAATTACGGGTTCGCAAAGAATGGCGATGTTCGGTGCGCACAAACAGGATTTGCCCGCTATTTGGGAAAAACTGATTGCCGCAGGTTTTGAAACAGGTCATGCCTATGCGAAAGCACTGCGTATGGTAAAAACATGTGTAGGCAGCAGTTGGTGCCGTTTCGGTGTTGGTGACAGTGTAGGTTTGGGCGTTGCGTTAGAACATCGCTATAAAGGTATTAGAACACCTCATAAGATGAAATTTGGCGTATCAGGCTGTACTCGTGAATGTTCTGAAGCACAAGGCAAAGATGTTGGTATTATCGCCACAGATAAAGGCTGGAACCTCTATTTCGGTGGAAATGGTGGTATGAAACCACGCCACGGAGATCTCTTTGCTTCTGATCTCGATGAGGAAACGTTAGTGCATTATATCGACCGCTTTATGATGTTTTATATTCGCACCGCCGATAAACTGCAACGCACTTCAGTGTGGTTAGATAATTTAGAAGGCGGCATTGAATATTTACGTGATGTCATTATTAACGACAAATTAGGCTTAAATGCACAACTGGAAAAAGAACTTAAAACCTTACAAGAACGCGTTGCTTGTGAATGGAAAGAAACAGTTGATTCTCCAAAAGCATTAAAACGTTTTGCCCACTTTATTAATAATCCAATGCCTGATCCGACAGTGCAAACGGTAAAAGAACGATTTCAACATCGTCCCGCACGTTTACATGAACGTATTGATATCAAATTGGTCACTGAGGAGGCGCAATCATGAGTCAATGGATAGCGGTTTGCCAACTAGATGATATTACCCCGGGAACAGGTGTTTGTGCGCTGGTGGAACAAGATCACGTTGCCATATTTCGCCCTTATTCTGATGCGCGTTTATATGCGTTAAGTAATATCGATCCCTTTGCACATTCTAGTGTTTTATCACGAGGATTAATTGCTGAACATGAAAATGAGCTGTATATCGTCAGTCCGCTAAAAAAACAGCATTTTCGTTTAACGGATGGTTTCTGCCTTGAAGATGAGAATTTCTCGATCATGCATTTTGATGTCAAGGTTGAAGGTAACACGGTTAGCGTGCGTAGCCGTAATACGTCATCACAATAAATAGGGGAACGAATATGGATTACTTTCCAATATTCTGTCAGCTTAAAGATAAACCTTGTTTATTAGTGGGAGGCGGTGAGATTGCTGAACGTAAAGCGAGATTGCTTATGGAAGCGGGAGCCATTATTTCTGTTATCGCGCCTTCGTTTACAGGGCAGTTTATGCAATGGCACACTGAGCAAAAATTAAACTGTATCACAGGAATATTTAATGAGGTTCATTTATCTGGGAAATGGCTTGTTATTGCTGCAACAGATAGCGAACAAGTGAATCAACAGGTTTTTCAATCGGCAACAGAGAAACAGATATTTTGTAATGTGGTGGATTCACCAGAGCAAGCCAGTTTTATTATGCCTTCTGTTATCGATCGCTCTCCTATTGTGGTGGCGATTTCATCGGGCGGAAAAGCACCTGTACTCGCTCGTATTTTGCGAGAAAAAATTGAGCAGTTACTCCCTAATTATCTAGGTGCGTTAGCACAACTTGCTGGAAAGTTACGTGAGCAAATAAAACAACGTTTTTCATCTATGAATGCCAGACGTTATTTTTGGGAGCAATTTTTTGCAGATAAAACATTACAAGCCGAAATAGAAGCGCAAAGAGACGACGGTATTGAGCGACGTATTAGCGCACTGTTATCTGAAAATCAGCAACCTCAAGGCAGTGTTGTTTTAGTTGGCGCAGGGCCGGGTGATGCAGGGTTAATGACCATTAAAGGTTTACAGCAGTGCCAGCAAGCTGATGTAGTGGTTTACGATAGATTAGTGTCCGATGATGTTATGGCATTAGTTCGTAGAGATGCACAACGTATTTATGTTGGTAAGCAAGCGGGTTTTCACTGTGTTCCTCAAGATGAGATCAATCAAATCTTAATCAAAGAAGCTACCGCAGGAAAACGAGTAGTGAGATTAAAAGGGGGCGATCCCTTTATTTTTGGTCGAGGTAGTGAAGAGCTAGAAGCCTTGATTGAACATCACATTCCATTTTCTGTGATCCCCGGTATTACGGCAGCATCAGGTTGTACGACTTATGCTGGCATTCCTTTAACGCATCGAGATTATGCACAAAGTGTTCGCTTTATTACGGGGCATGGCAAAGGATTAAATGAAGCGCAGTGGCAATGTATTGCACAAAAAAATCAAACCTTGGTGTTTTATATGGGATTAAGTAAAGCTCCCTATATTCAGCAAATGCTACTTAGCCAAAACATGTGCGCGACGATGCCTGTCGCTATTATCGAAAAAGGGACGTTAACAACACAAAAAGTGATTGTTGGTCAATTACGTCAACTGGCAGAGATGGCAGAAACAATGGAAAGCCCGGCACTGATTATAGTGGGAGAGGTCGTTTCATTGAATGAAAAGCTACAATGGTTTCAATCAAAGTCGGCTTAATAGCTGAAAAAACTGAAGCTATCATTTAAAAATTAAAAACCTCTTTAATATTCGAGATGTATATTAAAGAGGTTTTTTATCTAACTCATAGAAATATAAATGAAATTTTTTTTATTTTTATTTCAATTAAACATCTAGATTAAATTTTAAAAATAAACAATAAAAATGAATATTTAATAATCTATAAATATTTTTAAATTAGAATTATTATTCAGTCTAAAGATGAATTTATTGTTATTTATAATTAATTTCAAAGAGAAACTCTTTACAAACGAAGCATCATAAAGTTCTGCAAGTTGGTTAAAACCCATCCTAATTATATTAATTTTGTGAGCTAAGTAGGTTTTCTATCTATAAAACTTGCATGATGTTAATTTAATGTTTATTTGTTGTTTTGCCTTTCTCGATATGTATTTTTTATTTTCTCAAGATAGAACGCTAGAGGGCTCAATAAAGTTAAGTGATAAGAATACCGCATTAATTGACAAAATTTACGATAAGTGTAAAAAAGAAAGGTGTTGTTATCATTTTTTATCTCGTTAATATCAGCAAATATCTAAGAGCCACAAATATTACAATCAAAATTTAACAACGATACCTAACGTTAATTGAGCGACCCCGCTATAAATTATTGTTTATTAGGAGAGGTACCCATGAAAAATAAAGTTACGTTAAAAACAGTGTTTCCACTCAGTATTATGTCACTTGTCTTAACCTCCTTTTTTTCTCATGCCGTCACTCTTCCAGAAGGTACTATTCTGGCAAAACAACAGAATATTGTAATTAATAACGGAACTGAGGTTTCATCTCTTGATCCGCATAAAGTAGAAGGCGCACCAGAAACTAATATTATTTTAAATTTATTAGAAGGGCTGACTTATGTTGGGCCGAATGGTGAAAGTATGCCGGGCGTTGCACAACGCTGGGAAACAGATGATAACAAGGTGTGGACATTCTATTTGCGAGAAGATGCAAAATGGAGTGATGGCTCTCCAGTTACTGCTGAAGATTTTGTTTATAGTTGGCGCCGAGTAGTAGATCCTAAAACGGGTTCACCTTATGCCAGTTATCTCGAATATGCTTATGTTGAAAATATTGCAGATATTCTTAGTGGTAAAAAATCCCCTGAAACATTAGGTGTGAAAGCAATAGATCCTCACACTTTGCAAGTCAATTTAACCAAACCAATTCCTTATTTAATCGATATGGTCAGTCACACACCGTTGAAGCCCGTTAAAAAAGAGATTGTTGAAAAATACGGTGTGAATTGGACTCGTCCTGAAAACTTTGTTGGCAATGGGGCTTATGTTATTGAAAATTGGGTTGTGAATGAAAAAGTGACTTTAAAGCGTAATCCACTTTATTGGGATAATAAAAATACCATTATTGAACAAGCCATATTTTTACCAATAAGCTCTGAAACCAGTGATGTTAATCGCTATCGCAGTGGTGAAATCGATATCACTAATAGCGCAATTCCTCCTGCTCTTTATAAAAAAATGAAGCAGGAACAACCAAAGAATTTACATGTCACACCGTATTTATGTACTTTCTATTATGAATTAAATAATAAAAAAGCCCCTTTTGATGATCCGCGAGTTCGAGAAGCAGTAAAACTGACTCTTGATAGACAAGTCATTGCTGAAAAAATAATGGGGCAAGGACAAATACCTGCTTATTCTTTTACACCTTCTTTTATTGGCAACGGTAATTTTAAAGCCCCTAAATGGGCTTATTGGACACAACAACAACGTAATGAAAGGGCGCGTGAATTATTAAAAGAAGCGGGATTCGATGGGCAAAATCCTCTGACTTTTACTTTGCTCTACAATACTTCAGAACAAAATAAACAGCAGGCAATTGCGGCAGCGTCAATGTGGAAAAAAAGTATTGGTGCAAATGTGACTTTGCAAAACCAAGAATGGAAAACTGCATTAGAAAATCGTAATCAAGGTAATTACCAAGTCGCAAGAGCAACGTGGTGCGCAGATTACAATGAACCTACCTCATTTTTAAATTCATTTCTTTCCACTAGCAGTCTAAATACCGTCTTTTATCAAAATAATGATTACGATGATGCATTAAATAATGCCTTAATCGCAGTAGATAAAGGGGCTCGTCACCAACTCTATCAACGCGCTGAAGCCTTGCTAGACAAGGACTCGGCGATAGTGCCTGTCTATTATCGTGTCAGTGTTAGATTAGTTAGTCCAAAAGTGGGCGGATTTACAGGTAAAGACCCCTTTGATTATACGGACTTAAAGCGCTATTTTATAAAGGCAGATAACTAAAACTGGTAAATTACCGATATTCTATAGTTATGTGCGATTTGAATCATTAAAAGTAACTTAAAAAGTAGTAAAACAATAAAAAGCTACACAAAAAGGCTAGCGGCATAAAAAATTATAATGCTATCAGGCAATTAAGCACTGATAGCAAATAAGCAAGATTGATTTATTTTTTGTAAAAACAATAAGTTGTGTAAACCGTTCTAAAACACAACTGAACATCACAGAATGGTTGTCTAACAACCAGCTCACTAACTGGGAGTATTTTATAAGATGAGTAATTTAACTAAAAAGAGTGCGTTGGCGATTGCAATAAGCGCAATCTTTGGATTATCAGCATTAACGGCTAATGCTGCTGTTGTTCCAGACGGGGTGAAATTAGCCGAAAAACAAGTGCTTGTACGTAATAACGGCTCTGAACCACAATCGCTTGATCCTCATAAAATCGAAGGCGTTCCTGAATCTGCATTAGCACGTGATCTTTTCGAAGGCGTGACAATTGTTGGCCCAGATGGTGAAATTTTACCGGGCTCTGCAACTAGCTGGGAAAATAAAGATTTCACCGTTTGGACATTCAAAATTCGTGAAGGTGCTAAATGGTCAAATGGTGAACCTGTTACGGCACAAGACTTCGTTTATAGCTGGCAACGTTTAGCTGATCCTAATACGGCATCTCCTTATGAAAGCTATCTGCAATATGCACATATCGTAAATATCGACGATATTATTGCGGGTAAGAAAAAAGCCACAGAGTTAGGTGTTAAGGCACTAGATAACAACACATTAGAAGTCACTTTATCTGAAGCTGTGCCTTATTTACCAAAATTATTAGCTCACTCCTCCATGTCGCCAGTTAACCAAAAAGTCATTGAAAAATTTGGCGAGAAATGGACACAACCTGCTAACTTCGTCGGCAACGGCGCTTATAATTTAAAAGACTGGACAGTTAACGAACGTATTGTCTTAGAGCGTAGCCCAACTTATTGGGATAACAAAAGTACCGTTATTGATAAAGTCACGTTCCTACCTATCTCATCAGAAGTCACCGACGTAAACCGCTATCGTGCGGGTGAAATCGACATGACATATAGCAATTTACCGATCGAACTTTTCCAAAAACTGAAAAAAGAGATCCCAGATGAATTGCGCATAAGCCCATATTTATGTACTTATTATTATGAAATTAATAATGAGAAAGCACCGTTTAATGATCCGCGTGTTCGTGAAGCACTTAAGCTTTCAATGGATAGAGATATCATCACTTATAAAGTGAAAAACCAAGGTGATATCCCAGCTTACGGCTTTACCCCTCCATTCACTGATGGCATTAAAGAGAGTAAACCAGAGTGGTTTGCGACTTGGACTCAAGAACAACGTAATGAAAAGGCACGCCAATTGTTAGAAGAGGCGGGCTATAACAAAGCCAATCCACTGAAATTTAAACTGCTGTACAACACTTCTGATCTTCACAAAAAAGTGGCCATTGCTGCCTCTTCAATTTGGAAGAAAAACTTAGGTGCAGATGTCTCTCTTGAAAACCAAGAGTGGAAAACGTTCTTAGATACACGTCACCAAGGAACTTATGATGTTGCACGTGCAGGTTGGTGTGCGGATTATAACGAACCTTCTTCATTCCTAAACATGATGTTGTCTTACAGCAGTAACAACACCGTTCACTATAAAAACACAGAATTTGACGCATTGATCAAAGAGTCTTTACGTGTGAAATCTGATGACGAACGTGCCGCTATTTATCAAAAAGCTGAAGGTGTGTTAGATAAAGATTCGGCGATTGTTCCACTTTACTACTATGTAAACACCCGTTTAGTTAAACCTTATGTGGGTGGTTATTCAGGTAAAGATCCATTAGATAATTTACATACTAAAGACTTGTACATTATTGCTAAGTAATCGGGCGAGACCTTGTCTTTTTTAAGGCAAGGTCTTTTTATCGTCACGCCTGAATAGGTTTGTGTTATAGGAACGGGCAATGCTCAAATTTATTTTTCGTCGCTTTTTAGAAGCGATACCGACTCTATTTATTCTAATAACGATTTCGTTTTTTATGATGCGTTTAGCACCCGGTAGCCCTTTTACAGGGGAAAGGAAACTTCCACCGGAGGTTATGGCAAATATTGAAGCGAAATATCACTTAAACGATCCCATTTATAAGCAATACTTCGATTATTTAATTCAATTGTCGAAAGGGGATTTAGGGCCTTCTTTTAAATATAAAGACTACAGTGTAAACACCTTAGTCGGTAAAGCATTCCCTGTTTCAGCTAAATTAGGGCTGTCGGCATTTATTTTTGCTGTCATTTTAGGTGTGGGGGCAGGCGTGATAGCCGCACTGAATCAAAACACCAAATGGGATTATACCGTCATGACTTTTGCCATGACGGGGGTTGTAATACCGAGTTTCGTTGTCGCACCACTGCTGGTTCTTATTTTCGCTATCTCACTCAGGTGGCTACCGGCGGGTGGTTGGAATGGCGGTGCGGTGCAATATATGTTGCTACCGATGATTGCGCTGTCACTTTCTTATATCGCCAGTATTTCGCGTATTACCCGTAGTTCAATGATTGAAGTTTTACACTCAAACTTTATCAGAACGGCAAAAGCGAAAGGCTTGCCGATGAAAAGAATTGTACTGCGTCATGCTTTAAAACCTGCGTTGCTACCTGTTATCTCTTATATGGGACCTGCATTCGTCGGTATTATTACGGGCTCAATGGTTATTGAAACCATCTTTGGATTGCCGGGTATCGGACAATTATTCGTTAATGGTGCTTTAAACCGTGATTACTCATTGGTATTAAGCTTAACCATTATCGTAGGTGCATTAACGATTTTCTTTAATGCGATTGTCGATATTTTATATGCTGTTATTGATCCGAAAATTCGTTATTAATAGACACTGGAGCGCGTTATGTTATCACTGAAGGAAAACAGCGAAGCTCTGGGGAATTTCTCGGAGCAGCTAGATATTGAAGGCCGTAGTTTATGGCAAGACGCTCGTCGTCGTTTTATGCACAATAAAGCGGCTATTACGAGCCTCGTATTACTTTTCTTTATTTTATTATTTGTTATTTTTGCCCCAATGTTATCGCCTTTTGTTTATGACGATACAGATTGGGAAATGATGTCAATGGCACCTGATTTTGCCTCTTCTCACTATTTTGGTACAGACTCATCTGGGCGCGATTTACTCGTCCGTGTTGCGATTGGTGGGCGTATTTCATTAATGGTCGGTATTGCTGCTGCCTTTGTTGCTGTTATTGTGGGTACGCTGTATGGCGCAATGGCAGGTTATATTGGTGGACGTGTTGACTCTGTGATGATGCGTTTGCTGGAAATCTTAAACTCATTCCCATTTATGTTCTTTGTTATCTTATTGGTGACATTTTTTGGTCAAAATATCTTACTGATTTTCGTTGCGATCGGAATGGTATCTTGGCTCGATATGGCGCGTATTGTAAGAGGACAAACCTTAAGTCTAAAACGTAAAGAGTTTATTGAAGCGGCATTAGTCTGTGGTGTGTCATCACGTAATATCGTACTAAGACATATCGTACCTAACGTATTAGGTGTGGTGGTGGTTTATGCCTCTTTATTAGTACCTAGTATGATTTTATTTGAATCCTTCTTAAGTTTCTTAGGTTTAGGAACACAAGAGCCATTAAGTAGTTGGGGCGCACTATTAAGTGATGGTGCAAACTCAATGGAAGTTTCTCCTTGGTTGTTACTTTTCCCGGCTTCGTTCTTAGTTGTCACACTGTTTTGCTTTAACTTTATCGGTGACGGCTTACGTGACGCATTAGACCCGAAAGATCGTTAAGGAGAACAAAATGACAAATTCAACAAGCAAGTCGTTATTAAGTGTTAAAGATCTCAGCGTGACTTTCGGTACCGCAGATGGTGATGTTACTGCCGTTAATAAACTCAACTTTGAATTATCAGCAGGTGAAACCTTAGGGATTGTTGGTGAATCGGGTTCAGGTAAATCACAAACCGCATTCGCGTTAATGGGATTATTGGCTAAAAATGGTCGTACAGCGGGTAGTGCTAATTTTAATGGTCGTGAGATCTTAAATCTTCGCCAAAGTGAATTTAATAAAATGCGCGCTGAAGAAATATCCATGATATTTCAAGATCCAATGACCTCATTAAACCCTTATATGAAAGTGGGTGCGCAGCTTATTGAAGTATTAATGCTTCATAAAGGCATGAGCAAAAATGATGCTTATGCGGAATCAGTGCGTATGTTAGATGCCGTAAAAATGCCTGAAGCCCATAAACGTATGAGCATGTATCCTCATGAGTTTTCCGGTGGTATGCGTCAACGCGTGATGATTGCAATGGCATTACTTTGCAAGCCAAAACTTTTAATTGCAGATGAACCCACAACGGCACTCGATGTGACGGTTCAAGCACAAATCATGACCTTACTCAATGAGCTTAAAAATGATTTAAACACCGCGATTATTATGATCACCCATGACTTGGGAGTGGTTGCGGGTATTTGTGATAAAGTATTGGTGATGTATGCAGGGCGTACTATGGAGTACGGTAAAGCGCGTGATATCTTCTATCAACCCTCACATCCATACTCCATCGGCTTGTTACAGGCTGTGCCTCGCTTAGATGGTGAAGATGAGCGACTCGCTACCATTCCGGGTAATCCGCCTAATTTATTACGTTTGCCAAAAGGCTGCCCATTCCAACCTCGTTGCCAATATGCAACAGAGCAATGCTTAACGAGTGAACCTCAATTAGAGCAATTTGCACAAGGGCGATTACGTGCCTGTTTTAAAGCGGTGGAGGAATTGGTATGACTCAAGCCATATTGCAAGATAGAAAAGTTATTCTTGAAGTGAATGACTTAAAAGTTTATTTCGATGTTCAAGATAATAAACAGTGGTTTTGGCAACCTAAAAAAAGCCTCAAAGCCGTTGATGGTGTCACACTACGTTTATATGAAGGTGAAACACTCGGTGTTGTTGGTGAATCTGGATGTGGTAAATCGACATTTGCACGAGCCATTATTGGATTAGTCAAAGCCTCTGGCGGTACAGTCACTTGGTTAGGTAATGATTTACTGGGAATGGGGAATAAGCAATGGCGCGATATTCGCCAAGATATCCAGATGATTTTCCAAGATCCGCTGGCTTCCTTAAACCCAAGAATGACGATTGGCGATATCATTGCCGAACCGCTTAAAACCTATCATCCTAAAATGAAACAGGCGCAAGTGGTTGAAAAAGTGAAAGCAATGATGATGCGAGTCGGATTATTGCCAAACTTAATTAACCGTTACCCACACGAATTCTCAGGTGGACAATGCCAACGTATCGGTATTGCTCGCGCGTTAATTCTAGAGCCTAAATTAGTGATTTGTGATGAACCTGTTTCAGCATTAGACGTATCAATTCAGGCTCAAGTAGTTAACTTGCTGAAAGATATTCAAAAAGAGATGGGATTATCTTTGATCTTTATTGCGCATGATCTGGCAGTGGTAAAACATATTTCAGATCGTGTATTGGTGATGTATTTAGGACACGCGGTGGAATTAGGGACTTATGATGAAGTTTATCATCATCCATTACACCCTTATACCAAAGCGCTGATGTCAGCAGTGCCTATTCCTGATCCCGATAAAGAGCGTAACAAGCATATTGATTTATTAGAGGGGGAATTACCTTCTCCGATTAATCCGCCATCAGGCTGTATATTCCGTACACGTTGTCCGATGGCTGATGAAGAATGTGCAAAAACACGTCCTTTATTAGAAGGAAGCTTCCGCCACGCAGTCTCTTGTTTAAAAGTGGATCCGCTTTAATGTAATCAATAAGTATTGATAAGAGAAGAAGTCCGTTTGAATAAATTCAAGCGGACTTCTTATTTTTAAGATTTAGAATATTGGGCATTTATTGTTATTTTTTCTTTAACGGGTTTTCGATGATATCTGGCATTTCTGGTAAATCTAATTCACCTTTTTCCATATAGATATCTGAGCCACTTAGCCAATCCGCATATTTTCTTAACTCATCCATCTTTTCTGGGCTTCTGCCGATTTCACAATAACCTATAGGTAAGTCATAAGTGACTACGCGACGAAGAAACAGTGAATTTCTTGGTAATGTACCATGGTCAGTAGGACGTTGGTTGTATTCGCGAATACGTTTTCTCATCTCTTCTAAGGTTTCATACTTTGTGGTTGCATTTTGATCTTGAGGATCTAATAGTCGATTATTCTTGAGTACTTTTCTCTCTTCGGGAGTGAGTTCTACCCAAATACGATGTTGATAAGAATAGAGATCTTTATAGAAGTAATATTCGGCATCTTTGGGCTCATAGCTCCTACTTTTGGGGTTATATATTAATTGTCCATAACCTTGACCTAAAGGTATCTCTTTTTTCTGTTTATCAGCATCTATATCAATTTCAGGGGCTGATTTCTCCTCTTTTTTTTCTATTACAGCAAAATCTTCATCAAAGGTTGCTAATTCGGCTGCTGTAATAGGGTGAGGTACTTCTGGAGCATTAATATTTAGTGAAATATTAGCTGAAGGCTCAGGCCATGCGAAGCCTTCTAATGTTTTGGTATTGCTGTCCCAAAAAATATTACCATCACTGAATCGTCTATTTGCATCAGTAAATATAGTTTTTGGATTAGGTTTTCCACCACAAGGCGTATTACGTGCTAACATTCTGATATAGGGTGGATGCTCAAGGGCAAATAATGGATGATGCTGTATTTGTCCTCTTTCTTTAATATTAGGAAGTGGGCACCAACCAATACTTTCTAACGGTGATGATCCCATTACACGATCGTGTGGATTACAATAAATATAGAACTGTCCGTGATTATCTCTTTCTTTAATAAATTCACCTTTAGTGAATTTTTCTTTATTAATTTCGATATTCTCTTTATTTTCTTTATTCTCGCTATCTCTAATACCAAGCTTATTCCCTTTATATATTATTACATCAGGAGTCCAACTTTTTTGATCTTCACTTTCCCCGACAACTAGACTTGAATATCCACAAGGCGATCCCTTTAATCGATTTTTATTCTTTGCGATTTTATCAATAATTTCTTTTAGGGTTGCTTCTCGATGTGCTTCATTAATGTTTTCATTGTAAACATAAGAGTAACTATTTAAGAAATTATCTTTTGTGGCATAAGGAGAGTTTAAAACAAAGAGGCTATCAGGGGCTTCAATCGCTGCGGCGGCTAACGCTATCATCGTGCCTTGGCTGTGTGAAATAACAGTAACAGTATCATAGGGGTTGTTTTCACGTATTTTCTTGACTAAATTGGCTAGCCGTTTTACAGCATGAGCATAATAGTGACGAGGAGGAGACTTTGTTAATAACCGATCTGATTCAGGGTTAAAGGCTTGTATATTAAAAGGGATAGGGGTAGGGATCACTGTCCATAACATGGCGAGATTACTAAAACCGTGTTTGCTCCATAAACTGACTAAATTATTACAGCCATTTTGAAATGGCCCTCCACCCCAGAAAAAAGGGCCTTTATGTTTAATATTTTCATGAATAAAAGCGCTTTTTTCACGAGAAGGTAGAGCATTATATTTTTCTATAAAATCTAATTTATCTATATCTTCTAATGTCGGGATCCCATCCTCTTCATCGCTATATTCAGGATTGAGCATTTCATTAACTAAGCGGTGATAGCTTTCTCCTTCTTTATTTTTTAGTGGAATACAGTATTGGCCTAAATCATCATCGGTTGCTCGATATCCCCAATAAAAACGGATCACGGGGGAATTACCTAACTTTTTTAATGTTCGAATAGGCTCTTCATAAATATAATGGCTATTATCATAATTTTTTTCATCTAAAATAAATTTGGGTTCATAATATTCATTTTGTTTTAATTGATAATCTGTATTAGTTAAATTTAACCGTTCATTAAGACCAGCACAAAGTTCTCGTTCTGCGTCGTTATACCACTCTCCTTCTGAATTTACCCCGTGAACAAAAATAATAATTCCTGGTAAATGGGGTTTAACATGGATTTCTCCACCAATATTGGCAGCGTGAGTGATAGAACGCCATTCTTGACTACCATCAATGCACTCTTTAGGCTTTAGCCAACGAGTTGGTTTATTGTTGCTCATCATTTTTCCGCCTGTGAAATAGGGTAAATAGAAGGGGCACTGCAATCAAAACGGGTTTGTCTTGATGGAGTTTTTAAGTTTTCAGGTGGTTTTTTTTCTTCTCCCCAACTACTATGGACATAATTAGAATCGGTAGGATCAAAATAAATGATACGCCACCAAGGCTCGGCTAATTCATCGTTAGTTTTCCGCCGACTGACCGTTGTTTTTCCTAAATAAAATCCCTCATCTGTGACAATGATATCGAAAAAAGAAGAGTAGTAACCGGGGTGATCAGTATGAATACCAAAACCCGCATTTGTGGGCCTAACGTTTTTTCCACCATCAAGAGTGACTAGGATCGCGTTAACACAACCCCATTTAGTGCCTGCGCATTGATCTGTTCTTCGACTCAGTACCGCAGGGAAAACTAAAGCATCATCGCGTTCAGTTGCCCAAATTAGGCGTCCTTGGTATAAACAAGCTGATCCGTATAATATTTCTTGATGGATATTGTTTTTTGTATTGTTGTAATAGGTGATCCCTTCTCGCCTTTCATTATATTTCTCCAAGGTAAAAAAGCGGTGGTCATCAATGCGGTAAATCACGGTGGGTGGGCCATAACTTTTAATTTCTTCATCAATTAAACGCTGTTGCTCGGCTCTATCCCGTTCCGCTTTAATCGCGGCTTTTTCTTTTAAGGACAAACAGCCGGTTAATAGGGTGGCACTCAAAATAAACAGTAAGGGAAATTTCAGTTGATGTAATAACATGGGTTATCCTTTTTGTGATACCGTTTTATTGAAAACAACAAAGTGAATAATTAAATAAAGCGATTAAACGTTAGCTGTTATCGTGAATGGCTTTATTGACTTTATTGGCTTTTTGCCTTCTTCTTTCTTAGAACGTTTGGTGGTGCTAATTAATGGGTTTGGTTTCGATTGCTCATCATTTTTCCGCCTGTGAAATAGGGTAAATAGAAGGGGCACTGCAATCAAAGCGGGTTTGTCCTGAGGGCGTTTTAAGTGCTGAAGAGGGAGATTCTTTATCCCCGACACTACTATGAACATAATTAGAATCTGTGGGATCAAAATAAAATTTTCTCCACCAAGGTTTAGCTAATTCATCATTAGCTTTTCGGCGACTGACAGCAGTTTCTCCTAAATAAAATCCCTCATCTGTGACAATGATATCGAAAAAAGAAGAGTAGTAACCGGGGTGATCAGTATTGCCACCAAATCCACCATTTGTGGGTCTAAAGTTTTTTCCACCATCAAGGGTAACAAGAATAACGTTAACGCAACCTGTTTTTGTTCCTGCGCAACGACTGGTCACACGACTCAATACCCCCGGAAAAGCAAAAGCATCATCGCGTTCGGTTGCCCAAATTAAGCGACCTTGATAACGGCAAGCCGAGGAGCGAATAATTTCTTGGTGTATTCCTTTTTGAGTATTGTTGTAATAAGTTGAACCACTGCGCCTTTCATTATATTTCTCCAAGGTAAAAAAGCGGTGGTCATCAATACGATAAATCACGGCGGGAGGGCCATAACTTTTAATTTCTTCGTCAATTAAACGCTGTTGCTCAGCTCTATCCTGTTCCGCTTTAATCGCGGCTTTTTCTTTTAAGGACAAACAGCCGGTTAATAGGGTGGCACTCAAAATAAACAGTAAGGGAAATTTCAGTTGATGTAATAACATGGGTTATCCTTTTTGTGATGCTGATTTAATAATATTGCTGTCCTTGTCTGTTGTAACCCTATTTCAGAAAGTGATAAAAAAGATATTACTTATTCATTTTTAAAGATAATAAAATTTATTTGTTGTCTTTAAACTGAAAGTTATATTTTTATTCAATAATTTTAGTTATAGCAAGCAAGATGCTAATTATCAATGTATTGATTTTATTCTTAAGGCGAAATTCACAAAAAATAAATTTTTATTCAAGTAATAATACGTAATCAAAATTAATATTATTAGTCTTTAATATATTGAACTAAAATACTAGAGATAGTAAATGTCATTGTTTTCATTTTAAATAATAAATTAAAGATGGTATTAATTATTTATAACGTAATGGAATATTATTTGGAAATTAAAAATAAATAAAACCGGTACTATTTTATAGTGATATTATTATCAGACTAAACCTACCCCTTAGCGCTAAGGGCTTTTAATGTCGCAATATCAGGTTGATTTTTTTCATCTCGAAATAACTTTGTGGATTGTATCACTGCGTCATATTTTCAGTGTGATAGTTTATTGTTGACCATCCATTAGCATTCTGTTTATTTTTCGGGGAAATTATGAAAAAAAGTGCAATATCTATCCTAGTCAGCACTGGTGTATTACTGTCATCAATGGCAGTAGCAAACACCACAGGCTCAGAAATCCTTGCTGTACAATCAGGCGGTACACCCAATAAGGTGTATCAAAATAATAAACCGACACTGAAAGTAGCTACCTATAATATTGGTAAAAATGAAGTTTCAGCGGATGTTACCAATTTTGATAAGCTTAACCAAGCCATCAAAAATATTGATGCCGATGTTATTGTTGTCACTGAAGTTGATAATAAAACAGCACGTAGTAAAAATATTAACCAGCTTGAAGAATTAGCTAAAGCCAATAATATGCAGTTTGCTTTTGGTAAAGCGCTCGATTTTGATGGTGGGCAATATGGTGTTGGTATTTTATCAAAATACAAAATTGATAAATCACAGGTCGTTAATCTGCCTTCAGGTAATGCAGAACAACGTATTGTTTTATTATCACAAATTACTAAACCGGGGTTTGATTCACCAATTATTATTATGGGAACACACCTTGATTGGCAAAAAGATCCCACTATTCGTATCGGTCAAGTAAGACATATTCTAGATGCTGCAATTGGTGATACAGAAACAGGCTTTGATAATATTTCAACATCAATAAAAATATTGGCGGGTGATTTTAACTCCACTGCCAATGAACAACCAATCCAAGAAATTAACTATTTTTGGAACCCTGTTGAAAAACTAAATAGTGATAAACGGACATGGCCAGCAATTAATCCAGCCATCGATATCGACCATATCTTTACGTTTAAAGGACAGGTTTGGGATATCAAAAATATGACCATCCCACAAGATTCAGCAACATTTAAATGGTCGGATGCAAGTGATCATCTTCCTGTTATTGCTGAGTTAGAATTACAAGAACAGTAATAAATAACGATAAATAAAAACGCCCTTGATATTATTTTCAAGGGCGTTTTTAATCAATCAATAAAATAAGCAACCAATAAAATAAGCGTTAAATCAGATTAAATCCAACCTTTAGCTCTAAAGGCTTTTAATGTAATGACGAAAGCGCTCATCTCTTCTGGTGTGCCTAAAGTTAAACGGCTCCAACCAAAAGCAGGCGGGAATTCACGACCCACCATAATATTCGCCTCTTTCATTCTATTTTGATAGGTTTTTACATCGCCTTTAACTTTATGAAAAATAAAGTTTGCATGAGATGGTGCATATTCAATATTGAGCTCTTTTAATGCATCCACCACTATTTGGCGTGAAACATCAATCGACTTACGGCTATATTCTACATAAGGTGCATCTTTTAGCGAAGCAAGTGCGGCGACGGCACCAGCAGTATTGGTGTTATCAATAGAAACAAAAGTATCAATTTGTGCAATCACTTCGGGTACGGCAACGCCATAACCCACACGTAGTCCTGCTAAAGCATAAATTTTAGAGAAAGTACGAGTTACAATCAGGTTTTTATAACCCTCAGCTACTAACGTAATAGCACTGACAAATTTAGGGGTAGAAACAAACTCGGCATAAGCTTCATCAATAATAAAAAAGACATTCTCTTTTGCTGATTTCACCCAATTTGATAAATCGGCACTAGGGGTTAACATTGCGGTTGGGTTATTCGGATTGCACAAATACACCATGCTAATACCATCAAACTCTTGAGCTTTTTTCTGCATAGTTGCTAAATCGAAAGCGAGAGTATTATCAACAGGCACTTTAACGATTTTTACACCTAAAGGTTCTGCATAAAGTTCGGCATAGTTAAATGTCGGATCAGGAACAATAAGTTGAACTACTTTACCTTCTTTTTGTGCTTTATTTGCCACAAATTGCACGGCTGCTTGAATTGTTTCAGATGAGCCGTTGCCCAAGGTGATATGTTTATCTGAAAGTTTAAATTCTTTCCCTAATTCGCTAATTAATTCGCTACGCGCATCATCTGGATATCTAAATGCATTGGGTAAAGCATCGATAATCGCTTTTTTAGCGTTAGGCGACATACCTAATGAGTTTTCATTGAAATTAAGCAGTAACGGATTTTCTGCATTAAATACCAATTTATTTTTTAATACTTCATTGGCATAAGCAGAACTTACAAAAGAACTTAATGATAATCCGCCAATAACAAGGCTTGATGATGTTAAAAATGACCGACGATTCATGTTATGTTTCCCAAGTAAAATTATTCTATGTTTTATTAGTTCTCATAGATTACTAAAAAAAAGATAGAAGTAAATAAATATGATAAAAAAATAATTATTTATTCATCTTGTTTTTATGGGAGCAAACAGATAACCGAGTATTTTTGAGATAAAAATAGGATTATTCCCGTGATCTTTCAGTCTCTATTGCGCATTTTTCCGCTTCAGCAATGATCCAGTTTTTAAACTTATCCTGTTTTGAGTCGGGCATGATCTCACTTGGAGAAAGCAAGTAGTAGCTTGAGTTATCTTTAACAAAACCATGTGTGGCGATAAGTTGTTGATCTTTTAATTCATCTTGTACCATAAGAAAAGAGGCAATGGTCGTACCTAATCCCGCAAGAGTAGCCTGAATAGCAAGATAAAAATGCTCATATTGACTGGTATGAGTATAAGTAGATTGTATACCTGAATATTGATACCAATCTTGCCAAGCTTGGGGGCGAGAGAGCGTTGTTAATTGCTTATTTGAATGATGAATATTATTCGGCTTTACAACAGCACCAATTCGCTCATCACATATTTTTGTTGCATAAATATTCTTATGCCATAAAAAATCATCTCGTCGAAATGCTAAATCGACACCTTCTTTATTGAAATCAATAGCGCCACCAGCGGCAACTAAATGCAACGTTATTTCAGGATATAAAGTATAAAAGTGAGATAAGCGTGGAATAAGCCATTTCATCGCAATAGTGGGCTCACAGGAAACCACTAACACCGGATTATTTAAAGGGGAACGTAGATGCGAGACGGTTTCTTCTAATTGTTCAAAAATTGAAGACGTTGTTTTATATAAATATCGACCCGCCTCATTTAAATAAACCGCGCGATTACGTCGTTCAAATAAAGGAATACCTAATTCATCTTCTAATAACCGTATTTGTCGACTAACGGCACTGTGGGTGACATGGAGTTGTTCTGCTGCACTCACAAAACTACCTGTTTGAGCGGCACTATTAAAAAAGCGCAATGATGTTAAAGAAGGTGTTTTCATAAAGATAAGCGATAAAGTTGAGTTGTAAAAATAGATGATGAAAAGTCACAGATATACTGCAAGATAAATCGCTTTTTATTTTTAGTCAAGACAGCAAAATAGGGTTATTGGCGGTGAGTTAAATAGGTTTTCATTAAAAGAAGAACATATTTTATGTCACTTTTTATTACTTATTATTGATTCAAAAGTGAGAGTGAGAAGAACAATGAGTGAACTAATTGCTGTGGCGATGATTACAATATTGGCAGTTATTAGCCCAGGACCGGATTTTGCTATGGTGACAAAAAATAGTTATTCCTACGGTGTAAGAGTAGGGTTAATGACAGCAATTGGTATTGCGATTGGAGTACAAGTACATGTTTTTTACACTGTATTTGGTATCTCTTTTATTATTATGGGATCACCAACGCTCTTTTTTATTATGAAATTATTAGGTGTTGGATATTTAATTTATCTAGGGGTTAAATCGTTAACGAATAAAACACAACTGACCATTGAGAATGCGGTCAATTCAGCACCCAATATGTTCCAAGCATTAAGGGTTGGTTTTTTTACTAATGCTTTAAATCCTAAAACGATGTTGTTTGTTATTGCACTTTATACGCAAGTTGCCAACTTAAGTAACCCACTTTGGATAAACCTTTCTTATGGAATGTTTATCTCAATCGCCCATTGGATATGGTTTAGTTGTGTTGCACTTTTTTTCTCCACTCCGCTTTTACGAGCTAAAATACTTTCTCATCAGCAAGTCGCCGATAAGATTATTGGAGTGTTATTAATTCTTTTAGGTGTGGGATTGCTGTTTATTTCAGTAAAATAGAAAATTAATCGCATAAAAAGGAGATCAAATAATGATCTCCTTTTTTATTTTAAGTGAGGATTTAATTTGACTCAGGGAACGTTAATGTTGCCCCAGGTGCTTCACGACTAAGATGAATAAAATTTAGATGCTTTTCATATTGATCTAAAATATCTGTAATTACTTGCTCTTTGGTGTAATCCATTAAGTCATTTCCTTGGGAGCCTTCCCATAAATAAGTCTCTAAACGGTAATAATCTGATTTACCTCGACGAGCACGATAGGTAAATGCAGGCACTGAATATTTCTGTGGCCAAATTTGATAAACAAAGTTCTGCTCTTGGTCAAGATCGACCACAAGCTCTAAATGATGTAAGCGTTCATTATCTTCAATTGGGTAATAATTAAATTCGACTTTAGCTCCACGCAGTAAAAGCTCTTTAGCAACATCTTGCATTGCTGGCATACAGGTTAAATCTAACATGCGTTGTGTATAGGTCGTTCCCGGGAAATTCATAACCCGCCCTAAACGCTGTTTCCAATTCATCGTAGTATTACCATAAAGTGGTGCTGGCGCATTGGTATTTAGCGAACTAACACGTCTAAAATCTTCGACTTTTAATGATTTATAAAGCCCTGCCATAATAAAGAAAATAACAAAGCTAAAGGGTAATCCCATTATTATAGTTGTGTTTTGTAAGGCAGAAATACCATCCGCCATTAACATACCTAACGTTAATAAACCAATAGCAATAGACCAGAAAATGCGAAGCCAATTGGGTGCGTCGTTATTAACATGGCTTAATTGAGAGGTGAAATTGCCTAATACTAATGAGCCAGAGTCGGCAGAAGTAACATAAAATAGTAATCCCGTAATTGTGGCGACAGAAGCCGTTAAACCAAAACCTGGATAGAGTTCTAATAATGAATAAAATCCTTTTTCGGGCGCTTCCAATACTGTTTGTGCGAGTTCTTTATTGCCATGGATCACTTCATATAAAGCACTATTACCAAAAATAGATAACCATAGCAGCGTAAAAACAAAAGGAATAATTAAGGTGCCTATGACAAATTGTCGGATTGTTCGTCCTCTTGAAATACGTGCTAAAAAGAGTCCAACAAAAGGCGACCATGCAACCCACCAAGCCCAGAAAAAGAGCGTCCAGCTATTCATCCAATCTGTTGGTTTATCAAATGCAAAGCTATTTAAAGTCATACCTAAAAAGCGATTAGTATAATCACCGACATTTAATACCAGTGCATTTAATAAAAACTCAGTATCACCTGCAAATAAGATAAATAAAATAAGCCCCAATGCGAGAAGTACGTTGAGTTCAGATAAGATCCTGATCCCTTTATTAACACCTGATGTTGCCGAAATAACGGCCATAATTACAGATAATAGAATTAACCCACCTTGAACACCCAATCCTTGGGGCAAATCAAAAAGAACTTTTAAACCATAATTAAGTTGGACAACACCAATACCTAATGTTGTTGCAATACCAAAAATAGTTCCCAATACGGCAGCAATATCAACTGTATGACCAATTGGACCATAAATACGATTTCCAAAGATGGGATAAAGTGCAGAGCGTATGGTTAAGGGTAAATTATAACGATAGCTAAAATAGCCCAGAGCAATACCAATAAGTGCATACATAGACCAGCCCGTCAGGCCATAGTGGAATAAAGTCCACACCATCGACTGACGGGCTGCTTCTATTGTTTCACCTTCACCTGTTGGCGGTAACATATATTGAGTAATGGGCTCCGCCACGGAGAAAAACATCAAATCAATACCAATACCGGCTGCAAATAACATTGCAGACCAGCTTAAAACACTAAATTCGGGTTTTGATTGCTCAGGTCCTAATTTGATATTTCCAAAACGAGATGTAGCAACAAAAATAACAAAAACAATGTATAACGTTGCCGCTAATAGATAGTACCAACCAAAGGTTTTTGATACCCATCCCAGTGTTGCCACAATCCATTTATTTGCTGTTTCTGTCATCAAAATAGTGAAAAAAGAGAACGCCAAAATTAGCGTTGCTGAAGCGAAAAAAACAACAGAGTTTAGCTTGTCTTTCTGCGGTTTTTTTGTGCTGTTAAGAGTTGTCATCAGAAATTCCAAAAATTTATTTATCTAAAAGTTAAAAGTTGCATTCTTTGTTAACTAATTGAATTAGTTGCAAAGATTCAAATTTTCACAACGTCCTCCCATATCGATATGTAAATTAATTGTGATAAACAATAGTTAATATTGATTGAATGTTCAATTAAAAAAACGTTTAATAAAAGCGTCCAATGTATTTTTTAGGTCTTTAAATCATGCCGAAGATAGGAATGCAGTCGATACGTAAACAGCAATTAATCCAAGCGACATTAGCAGTTATTAATGAGGTTGGAATGCAAGAGGCGAGCATCGCATTGATAGCTCGAAAAGCGGGTGTATCTAACGGCATTATTAGTCACTACTTTCGTGATAAAAATGGATTATTGGAAGCCGCTATGCGTCATATCCAGTATCAATTGGGTTTTGCGGTGGCGATACGGCTAAGAATGTTAAGTGATGCAACACCTAAACAACGCATCCAAGCCATTGTTGAAGGTAACTTTGATACCTCTCAAACAAGTGAAGCGGCAATGAAAACATGGCTAGCTTTTTGGGCAAGTAGTATGCATCAGCCTAATTTAAATCGTTTACAAAAGGTTAATGATAGAAGGCTTTATTCCAATTTAAGTTACGAGTTTGGGCGCGTTCTTACTAAAGATCAAGCACGTATGGCAGCAAAAGGTTTAGCCGCATTAATTGATGGTTTATGGCTACGAAGTGCATTAAGTAATGCTCCATTTTCTCTTGAAGAGGCCAAAATCATTACTAATGAATATATCGATATGCAACTGACAAATCGGAGTCAAATAAAGACTTAATAAACTAATAATAAAGGAGAAACTATGCCAAACCCACCGTTACATAAACTCTATATTCATGGTGGATATGTTGATTGCGCACAACCTGAGTGTGAACAATTTGAAGCGATTAATCCAGCTAATGGTGAAGTGATCGCACATTTACAGTCTGCAAGTGAAGAAGATATCAATTGGGCTGTAGAGAGCGCAAAACAAGGGCAAAAAATTTGGCGTGCGATGACGGCGATGGAACGCTCTCGAATTTTGCGACGTGCTGTTGATATTTTGCGTGAACGCAATGATGAATTGGCTCATTTAGAAACCTTAGATACAGGCAAACCGCTATCTGAAACACGTTATGTCGATATTGTAACGGGTGCTGATGTTTTAGAGTATTACGCTGGCCTTATTCCAGCACTTGAAGGAGAGCAAATTCCGCTTAGAGAAACCGCTTTTGCTTACACTCGCCGTGAGCCATTGGGAGTTGTTGCTGGTATCGGCGCTTGGAATTACCCCATTCAAATAGCGTTGTGGAAATCTGCACCTGCACTTGCTGCAGGTAATGCCATGATCTTTAAACCAAGTGAGATGACTTCATTAACAGCATTAAAACTTGCTGAAATATACACAGAGGCAGGATTGCCAAAGGGTGTTTTTAACGTTGTTACAGGAAAAGCGAATGTGGGGCAATGGTTAACACAGCATCCTGATATCGCGAAGGTTTCTTTTACTGGTGGAATTGAAACGGGTAAAAAGGTGATGGCAAATGCTTCTGCTTCAAGTTTAAAAGAAGTAACCATGGAGCTTGGTGGAAAATCACCTTTAATTATTTTTGATGATGCAGATTTAGATACTGCTGCTGATATTGCGATGATGGCAAATTTTTATAGTTCAGGGCAGGTGTGTACCAATGGTACTCGTGTCTTTATTCCTGAAAGATTAAAACCTGCATTTGAAGCAAAAATTACAGAGCGCGTATCACGCATTAGGATCGGTTCTCCTCTTGAAATGGACACCAATTTTGGCCCACTGGTCAGTTTTCCCCATCTTGAAAAAGTCTTGAATTATATTGAGTTGGGCAAAGCGCAAGGGGCAAAATTACTTTGTGGTGGCTATCGCTTAGACGACGATAATTTTGCTCAAGGCGCTTATGTTGCACCTACCGTTTTCACTGATTGCACCGATGATATGAATATCACACAAGATGAAATATTTGGCCCTGTGATGAGTATTCTTAGTTATCAAACTGAAGATGAAGTGATTTTACGCGCAAATAATAGCGTTTATGGTTTGGCTGCAGGTCTTGTCACCAAAGATCTCACAACAGCTCACCGTGTAATTCACCAATTAGAAGCAGGAATTTGTTGGATTAATACATGGGGTGAATCTCCAGCAGAAATGCCAGTTGGCGGCTATAAACATTCTGGTGTAGGGCGTGAAAATGGGCTTGTGACATTACAAAATTACACTCAAATAAAATCCATTCAAATTGAACTTGGGGAGTTTTCATCCGTTTTTTAATCCATTCTTTTTTTGATGACTGAAACAGAGGAGATAACAATGGTCTATGACTACATTATTATCGGTGCTGGTTCAGCCGGTAACGTTCTTGCTACCCGCTTGACAGAAGATCCTGAAGTTACTGTGCTGCTCCTTGAAGCTGGAGGTCCGGACTACAGGTTCGATTTTCGAACACAAATGCCAGCGGCATTAGCTTATCCGTTACAAGGTAGGCGATATAATTGGGCTTATGAAACAGAGCCTGAACCCTATATGAATAACCGACGCATGGAATGTGGTCGAGGAAAAGGACTTGGTGGTTCATCGCTAATTAATGGCATGTGTTATATCCGTGGTAATGCGATGGACTTTGATGGCTGGGCTAAATTGCCGGGGCTTGAAGAGTGGGATTATTTAAGCTGCCTACCATATTTTCGTAAAGCAGAAACGCGCGATATTGGTGCTGATGATTATCATGGTGATAAAGGTCCCGTGAGTGTGACAACACCGAAAAAAGGCAATAATATTTTATTTCAAGCAATGATTGAGGCAGGTGTTCAAGCAGGATACCCAAGAACGATTGATCTTAACGGCTATCAACAAGAAGGCTTTGGCCCAATGGATAGAACTGTGACACCCAAAGGCCGCCGTGCAAGTACAGCAAGAGGCTATCTTGATCAAGCTAAAGCGCGAAAAAACTTAACGATTGAGACACATGCAACGACGGATATCATTGAGTTTGATGGTAAAAAAGCAATTGGTGTTCGCTATTTTTCAGGGGAAAACACCACGCCTCATCATGCCAAAGTCAATCGAGAAGTGTTGTTGTGTGCTGGTGCAATTGCTTCACCTCAAATTTTACAACGTTCTGGTATTGGTCCTGAAAAGGTATTAGACGAATTTAATATTCTACCGGTGCATGTATTACCAGGTGTTGGGGAAAACCTGCAAGATCATTTAGAAATGTATTTACAGTATGAATGTAAAAAGCCAGTTTCACTCTATCCTGCTTTAAAGTGGTATAACCAACCTAAGATTGGTGCGCAATGGCTATTCCAAGGAACAGGAATAGGTGCAAGTAATCAATTTGAAGCTGGTGGATTTATTCGTTCAAGCGAAAAATATGCGTGGCCAAACATTCAATTCCACTTTTTGCCAGTCGCTATTAACTATAACGGAAGCAATGCCGTAGAAATTCATGGCTTTCAAGCACACGTAGGCTCTATGCGTTCGCCGAGCCGAGGACGTGTAAAACTAACATCTACAGATCCTCATCAACATCCAAGTATCTTGTTTAATTACATGTCCACAGAACAAGATTGGGAAGAGTTTCGCTCAGCTATCCGTATTACACGAGAAATAATGGCACAACCAGCATTAGATGATTATCGTGGTGAAGAAATTAGTCCAGGTAAACATATTCAAAGTGATGAAGAGCTTGATGCTTTTGTTAGAGAACGTGCTGAAACAGCATTTCATCCTTGTGGCACGTGTAAAATGGGAACGGATGAAATGGCAGTTGTCGATGGAGAAGGTCGAGTACACGGCATAGAAAACTTAAGAGTTATTGATGCATCTATCATGCCGCTAATAATCACTGGGAATTTGAATGCGACTACAATTATGATTGCAGAAAAATTAGCTGATAAGGTGAGAGGAATTAAATCTTTACCTAAAAGTCATGCTAAATATTATGTTGCAGGTGATCGGCCTGTAAGAAAAACGAATCTAAGCATATAAATTATGATAGGCAAAAGAGGAGTGTAAATTCCTTTTTTGTCTTTTTATCATTATTTCCTCTTCGTTGATATTAAAATTATATAAAATAATTTAACAATTTCTTGTGTAAAATAAGGAAAAATACGGATATTTAAATTTTCATAAATATTTCTAAATGAAATTCCTTTATAAAACTCACGCAAAATAATTAGCTAAATTCAAGTAATACAACGATTTCTCTCCTATTTATGTGATGAATATCAATTCTTAAAAAATGAAGTGTTCCATTAATTATCGTAAACAGACAACGAAAACGTTTGCATAATATTTTTATGTAGATAGAATTCGTCAGATTTTTTTGGCCTGGTGAAATTAATAGGGGGTTAAAGTGTCTCAGGACAACAATTATAGTCAGGGCCCAGTGCCCATATCCGCAAGAAAGGGTGGATTGGCGTTAACCTTTGTGATGTTGGGATTAACGTTTTTTTCAGCCAGTATGTGGACTGGCGGCGCTCTTGGTACTGGTCTTTCCTTTAATGATTTCTTCCTCGCAGTTCTAATTGGTAATCTTCTTCTTGGTATCTACACCGCATTTCTTGGTTTTATTGGTTCAAAAACAGGTCTTACTACTCATCTCCTCGCGCGTTACTCTTTCGGTATTAAAGGTTCTTGGCTTCCCTCATTTTTACTCGGTGGTACTCAGGTTGGTTGGTTTGGTGTGGGTGTGGCAATGTTTGCCATCCCGGTAGGAAAAGCCACTGGTATTGATATTAATCTCCTCATCGCCGTTTCCGGCATTTTAATGACCATCACTGTATTCTTCGGCATTTCCGCTCTTACTGTTCTCTCTATCATTGCTGTTCCTGCTATCGCAATCCTTGGAAGTTACTCTGTTTATCTTGCTATACATGATATGGGCGGGCTTTCAACGCTAATGGATGTTAAACCGACTCAGCCATTAGATTTTAATTTAGCGCTGGCGATGGTTGTCGGATCGTTTATTAGTGCGGGAACACTTACGGCTGATTTCGTACGCTTCGGACGAAATCCTAAAGTAGCGGTGGTGGTTGCCATTATCGCCTTCTTCTTAGGCAATACACTGATGTTTGTCTTTGGTGCAGCGGGGGCCGCTTCACTGGGAATGGCAGATATTTCTGATGTGATGATTGCGCAAGGATTATTACTTCCAGCGATTGTCGTATTAGGCTTAAATATTTGGACAACTAATGATAATGCGTTATATGCCTCTGGATTAGGTTTTGCCAATATTACGGGCTTATCAAGTAAAAAGCTTTCAGTGATAAATGGCATTGTCGGTACACTGTGTGCATTATGGCTCTATAATAACTTTGTAGGTTGGTTAACCTTTTTATCTGCTGCAATTCCACCTATTGGTGGCGTTATTATTGCAGATTATCTGATGAATAAAGCGCGTTATAACACTTTCAATGTTGAAAAAATGCAATCAGTTAACTGGGTTGCGTTACTGGCAGTTGCAATTGGTATTATGGCAGGACACTGGTTACCGGGTATTGTACCTGTCAATGCAGTATTAGGTGGTGCAATTAGCTACGCCGTGTTAAATCCAATATTAAATCGTCGTACAGCTCGACAAGCGGAGATAAGTCATGCTGGGTAAGAATATCGAACAAATTAATCATGCTCGTCTAGTTGGAAAAGAAGGTTTGTGGCGCATTACGCTTAAAAACAACAAAATTGAAGCGATAGAGCCGCAACCTGAAAATAATTTTCATCCTGAAGCATTAGATGCGCAAGGTGGTTTAGTTCACGCTCCTTTTGTTGAACCTCATATTCATTTAGATACAACACAAACAGCAGGGCAACCGAATTGGAATCAATCGGGAACATTATTTGAAGGTATTGAGCGTTGGGCTGAAAGAAAAGCACTGTTAACTCATGATGATGTTAAACAACGCGCATGGCAAACGCTTCAATGGCAAATTGCTAATGGTATTCAACATGTTAGAACCCATGTGGATGTTTCAGATGCTTCGCTAACAGCATTAAAAGCAATGCTGGAAGTAAAAGAAGAAATTAAACCTTGGGTTGATTTACAAATTGTTGCTTTTCCACAAGAAGGTATTTTGTCTTACCCTAATGGTGAAGCATTATTAGAAGAAGCATTAAAATTAGGTGCTGATGTTGTAGGTGCTATTCCACACTTTGAATTTACGCGTGAATATGGTGTTGAATCACTGCATAAAACCTTTGCATTAGCACAAAAATATGATCGTTTAATTGATGTTCATTGTGATGAAATCGATGATGAACAATCTCGTTTTGTTGAAACGGTTGCCGCTTTAGCACATAAAGAAAATATGGGCTCACGAGTGACAGCTAGTCATACAACCGCAATGCATTCTTATAATGGTGCTTATACTTCACGTTTATTCCGACTATTAAGAATGTCTGGCATTAACTTTGTGGCGAATCCTTTAGTTAATATTCACTTGCAAGGTCGTTTTGATACCTATCCAAAACGTCGTGGTATTACTCGCGTCAAAGAGATGCTAGAAAGTAACATTAATGTCTGTTTTGGTCATGATGATGTCTTTGATCCTTGGTATCCATTAGGCACAGCAAATATGCTTCAAGTTTTACATATGGGATTGCATGTTTGCCAATTAATGGGCTATGGTCAAATAGATAACGGATTACAGTTAATTAGCCACAACAGCGCAAAAACACTCGCTTTAACGGATTATGGTGTTGAAGTAGGAAATAGTGCAAACTTTATTATTCTGCCAGCCGATAACGGATTTGATGCTTTACGTCGCCAAGTACCTGTGCGTTATTCTATCCGCCAAGGTAACGTTATTGCACAAACAGAGCCGGCAAAAACAGAAATTATGTTAGATAAGCCAACTCGAATTACTTACAAGTAATTTTTAATTTATCTTAATAATGGATCAGTAAATAATAACTGATCCATTATCACCAAATTTTTTATCGCCAAATATAATCCGAAAATGCAAGCATAATCACAGGAGTGGCGATCACATCCGCCACAAGTGTGAGTGGGGTAATGATAATATTATTCGCTAAATTACCCGGTTTAAATGAGCCTCTCTTTTCATAAGTATACAGTTCAACTTTATAATTTTCGTTTAATTTGTCTTTCAATGTTGCAGGCATTTCCATAACATCTTTCTGAAATACGTATCCTTTGATAGGTATTGTTTTTACCCATGAACTGTCATCAGAATTACGTGTTTCTTTAAATCCTAAATTTTTTAATACTTCTGTTTGCTTGTCAGTTAATGTGAATTTTTTACTGATGTAAACATAGTAATTTTCTTTAAATTCAATGACGTTATCATTTTTTTGGGTAAGTTCTAATCTAATGATACCTTCAGAATTATCAAATGCTTTCAATGGGATTGTTTTAATGATTTCATTTAATTGCATTAACTCATCAGCACCTTGAGTTAGTATATAAATATAGTTTTCACCTAAGAACCCATACCCAGATCCTGGCAATTGAATAGGTGCTAGGTTTTCATTATTTTGATTATATTTAATTCTGAGATTTTTATACTCAAAAGCACCTACTATATTATCATTTACACTGGCCTTTTTTTTGTATTCTGAATCCACGACAGGATTACTATACCAAATAGCACCTGTTACACATCCAGTTGTACTTAAAATTAATAAGCTTAAAAAGAAGAATGCTATTTTTTTCATTTTTTATTCTCGAGTTAAATTTATTCAATCATAACAGATTAAACTAGTTAGTTATTTAACACCATGGTTGGTGTGTTCATTATTCTCTTATTATATTAAACATTCAGTATAATATTTTGTTTTTCCGTTTTTAAATAATATAACTTAATTATTAAGGATAATTGCGTATAGAGACAAAGGACATCTTTTATTATTAAGTTTAGAATTTTATTTTTATCATGTATTATACACATTGTTAGACCCTCTCCGTATTACTGCGGCTGCTATCCCTTTAATCTGAGAGGTTTTTATGTCTACACAAAGAGATCGTGGTTGGCGCCAATGTGTTAACCGCAAAAATAAACATCAAGAAATGGGTTGTTCACGAGTGATGTTTAAACCAGAAAAAAAATGGTCTAATTTATATACTCGATCACTTAAAATGACCAGAGCTGCACAACTAGGAATTGAATATCCAAGAATTTCTCGTAGTCAGCGTCGATTAAATGCGTTATCTGATAGTGAGTAATGATGAATATCTTATTTATTTGCAGTAAGAATCAATGGCGAAGCCCAACCGCAGAACTGTTGTTTGCAGATAGAGAAGGCATTAATACACTTTCGGCGGGTACGCGCAAAGATGCGCAATGTGTGGTTGATAACGAATTACTAAAATGGGCTGATTTAGTGCTAGTCATGGAATCTAAACATTTAAATCGATTATCTGCACATTTTCCTGCGACCATGCGCTATAAAAAAGCACATGTATTGGGAATACCTGATAATTATCGCTTTAACGATCCGGCATTAATTGAACTCCTTGAACAGAAAGTTCAGCCTTATTTACCTATGGAAGCAAAGCTTTTAGCTAAATAATGCTTTTGATCTTGATAAAAAAACGCTCAGCTTAAAATAAGACTGGGCGTTTTTTATATTTAAATATTTTATGCAGGTATAAAAAGAGCAGGTTAGCTTTTTACTATTGGTTATTTTTTCTGATAAGTGCTGCAAGTTGTGCAAGCTCTTCATCACTTGCTCGTTCAAAATCGTGAGATGAAAGATAACCCGGATATTTATCAAAGAAAATCTTCTGCTTATTTTCAATCGGTGCCCATTTGGTCATATCACCAGTACCATGCATTGGGCTAAGTTTACTATGAACATGATCAACCCCAAATCCTTCAAAAAACATTCCTGAACGCGAAACATCAGGAAATGTTTTATCTAAGATTTTTGCCACTTTTTTTGTCGCAATAACTAATAAAGCTAAGGCTTCATCACTGAGATCAAAGGCATAACTTGGATAGTGTTTTTTGGGAATAACAACCGTAAAGCCTTTGGTATTCGGAAATATAGAAAGAAAAGCAAGGTGGTGTTCGTCTTCCCAAATTTTATGGCAAGGGGCTTTTCCAGCAACGATTTGACAGAAAATACAGTTATCCATATTAACCTCCAAAGGGGGCAGGGATCTCCTCCTGAGTTGCAAAAAGCGAGGGTGGAGGAGGATGTCAAAGTACTTATTATACTTCAAGTTGCAGCGTTGTTAGCTGCATCTTGAAGTATTCAGAGTATAAGGTGGTTAAAGTAGGTTTCTTTCAGCTAAATCAAGTGCGAAGTAAGATAGAATTAAATCTGCACCAGCACGTTTAATTGAACCTAAAGTCTCCATTACTACACGATCTTCATCGATTGCACCGGCTAATGCTGCAAATTTAATTTGAGCATATTCACCACTGATTTGATAAGCCGCTAAAGGTAATAAAGTACGTTCACGTACATCGCGAATAATATCTAAATAAGCACCAGCCGGTTTAATCATCAGCATATCAGCGCCTTCTTGCTCATCAATTAATGATTCGCGGATCGCTTCACGGCGGTTCATTGGATTCATTTGATAAGTTTTACGATCACCAATTAAGCGAGAGCCTGCTGCATCACGGAAAGGACCATATAAGGCAGAAGCAAATTTAGTCGAATAAGAAACAATACCGGTATCGCTAAATCCTGCTTTATCAAGTGCAGCACGAATAGCGGCGACTTGACCGTCCATTGCCGCAGATGGTGCGATAAAATCCGCGCCAGCTTGTGCCGCAGCAACAGCTTGAAGACCTAAATTATAGATAGTTTCATCATTATCAACATGTTCGCCATGTAAAACACCACAGTGACCATGTGATGTGTATTCACAAAAACAGGTATCAGACATGACTATCATTTCTGGTACTGCATCTTTACAAATACGAGACATGCGAGAAACTAAGCCATCACTTTTCCAAGCATCACTCCCTGTTTCATCAAGGTGATGCGATACCCCAAAAGTCATGACAGTTTTAATGCCTGCTTTTGCAATACGTTCAATTTCATAAGCAAGACGTTTTTCAGGAATACGAACGACACCCGGCATACTTTTAATAGGTTGGTAATCATCAAGCCCTTCTTCTACAAATATAGGTAGAGCGAGATCATTTTTAGTTAACGTTGTTTCTTGAAAGAGCGCGCGCAGGTTTTCGGACTGGCGTAGTCTTCTTAAACGCTGGATGGATTGTTCGTTGCTCACAATATCTCCTTTTTATGGCCAGTACTAACAAGTATTTACCGAGGTATTATAAACCTTAATACCAATAGATAGATACTCTATAATTGATACTCGTCATACTTCAAGGTGTAGCGTTGTTGACCACACTTTGAATTATTTAGAGTATAGAGAGTTAGTTATAGAGAAAAAAGCTAAAGGAAAGAAGAACAAATGATGGAGAGGGGAAATAAAAAAGAGCAGGATAATTTCTACTCTTTAAATTGATTGTTACTCATTTTTTAATGAGAAGATTATTTTTTTTGCTCTTCTAATGCAGCAACCATTTGAATTTTGCAAGCTGCAACAATTTGAGTTAAACCGTCTTGGAATTCTGCGCGTGAGCCAATTTCAGATTTAGCTTCACGTAAAGAATTAACAACTTCAATAGCGCCTTCTTGGAATTGTGCTTCAGTTGCTTCTAATTTTGCAAAATCAAATTTCTTTGCATTTAGAGAGGCCATTGCATCTTTAGCAATTTTCTCTGCTGGCTCTTTTGTGTCATAAGCTTTAATTGAGATATCTTTAAAAGTATCACAGTAATCATCAGCCATTTTTGTTGGGTTAGCAAAAGCAACAGCAGGTAATAATAGCAGAGATAAGAGAAGTGGTTTCATTTTAGCCTCATGTTTATTTTTTAGTACGTACTTATTGAGTGTAACATATAAACAGGAGTGACGATAAATCAGAATAAGTGTAAAAATATAAATAGTTAATATTTTTAATTCAATGGGTTTTAACCAGTATTGTTATAATTGTGTTTAGGGACAATAAGCTAGCATTTTTTGACTGAATAAAAGTTCACAAATAACAACAACTGAAACAACTCAAAATATAATAATATTAGGATTTATCTTTATTTACATCCCGTAAGATAGTTTTTTATTTGTGTTAAAAATAACAAAAAATGCGTTTTAAATATAAAAGTGAGAATAAAAAAGAGTCAAGTAACTATCTGTTAACATTAAGGTAATTTTAATATACCGTGTTGAATAGGTTGATTTCTAATCGTGTTAGTTATGACAAGAAGATTTTTAATTCTGCTATTTAATTCAAATAACATTAAAAACATTAAACAAAAAGAAGGTTTGATAGCAATTCTTAGATAAAATTATCAAAAAGAAAGTAAACTCATTATCATTTAGGTGATATGAAAATAATTCAAATAGGAAAATCTAGGATGGGTAAAAGAGAAAAAAATCCCCTCTACAAGGATAGAGGGGTAGCTAAATGAATAAAGAATGGTTTATTTCGAGATTGAGTATATAGGAAGTTTGAAACTAAATTTTGTTTATTTGTGCAGCACAAAAAGTTTAGAAAATAGAATAAAAATATGTGCAAGTACTTAACTCGAAAATAAACATATTATTGGCGATAGGCTGTCTTAATTTGGCTAATTGTATTACGGAATGTCTCTGCTTGTTTTTCGTCATCAACTTCTGCAATTGCACGTTCAATATTTAAAATAACACGCCCAGCATCTGCTTGACCTAATGCTTTTAACATATAGGTGACTAGTGTTTTTAAACAAGCCACTTCTTCTGCTAATGTTTCCACATCTGCTTGTGTTTTAAACTTCTCGTTCATTATCTACGTTCCTTTGTCTTTAATTTATAAATCATATCAAGCTAGGCCATTAGAATAGCAAAGTCTCAGCAAGGTATGAATAGTGATAATGAAAGCATTTTATCATATTGAAATTGTGAGCATGATAAAGAGACAAAATAACCAGTGATCCCATTTATTTGTTGAAATCACGCTATACTTTGAACGTTATGTTTTGAACGTTATGTTTTGAACGTTAATACAAACAGAATGTGATACGGCAATCATTGCCCGCAATAAGAGAAAATGCAGAAAAAGGAGGGAAGGAAACTAATATGAATGAAGAACAACTATTACACGCGATCACTCATTATCCCGCACTTTATCAGCGTAAATCAGGAAATACACATAAAGGAACATTTGGCACATTAGGCATTGTAGGTAGCGCAGAAGGAATGAGCGGCGCGATTGTATTAGCCGGTAAAAGTGCATTGAAAGCAGGATGTGGAAAGGTATTTCTTGGTTTTGCTCAACCACAACTTCCCATTCCTTTTATTGATAGTGCGCCAGAGCTTATGCTCAAAGCAGCACTGACATTGATAAATCAACAAGATATTTCTGCTTGGGCGATTGGATGTGGATTAGGATTATCTGCAAACTCTAAAGAGATCTTATCAGCAGCTTTAGCGCAACGTAATGAAAATATACCCTATGTTTTTGATGCGGATGCATTAGTGTTAATGGCTAAGCTACAATCAAAACTCTCACTTAATCAGCAATGTGTATTAACACCACACCCTAAAGAAGCGTCTATTTTGCTTAATTGCACGCTAAATGATATTCAAAATAATAGAGAAGAAGCGGCGAAAGAGATTGCGAAGCTTTACCATTGTTGGGCAATAATCAAAGGTCAAAATACCGTGATTACTTCTCCAAATGGGGAAATAACAATTAATACAACCGGCAATAGTGGATTATCAACCGCAGGGAGTGGTGATGTGCTAACTGGTGTTATGGGCAGTTTTTTAGCGCAAGGAATGGCAATGTCTGATGCGGTGAAAAGTGCGGTTTGGATACATGGAATGGCGGCGGATATCTTAGTCGAAAAAGGTATTGGGCCAATAGGATTAACTGCATCAGAATTGATTGATACGATCCGAAATATTCGCAATCAAATATGGGCATTGACACAGCAACATAATGCAAACTATTTTGAATGATCACTTTTATTTTTTAGCTTAACGTATTAATAATTAAAGTATTAATAATTAAAGTAGGTTTATATTAAGATTAGGTTGTTTTTAGTTAATTCACTCACAGTAATCTTTGGGTTATTGCGATAGGATTAAGGCAAATGGAGAGTTGAGAGGAGTTATTATGTATAAAACGATTTTAGTGCCTATTGATATTGTAGAAGAAGAGTTAACCAGTAAAGCGGTACGACATGCGGTATATTTAGCAAAAGAAACGGGAGCTAATTTACATTTAATTCATGTTCTTCCTATCTCTTCAGCAATCATTAATGCATATTCATTGGGTTATCCAGAAATTAAAGATAAAGCGACAGTGAAAGCAGAGAATGATATGCAAATGTTGGTAGATTCGGTGGATTTGCCTGCTGAAAAGGTCGCTTATACGGTTACTTTTGGCTCACCTCGTGATGAAATTTTAGTCACAGCAAAAGATATTCATGCAGACTTAATTGTCATTGGTTCACGTAGACCTAATATCAGCACTCATTTATTAGGTTCAACGGCTGCGGGTGTTGTTCGCTATGCTGAAATTTCAGTGTTAGTTGTTCGTTAATATATTACTAATATGCTATGAGCATCCCTCATAGCATATTTTTTATTTTTTTGCGTAGCTTATCTTATTTATTCAATAAGCCGTTTATCGAATAAACAGTCTAGAAAGTGGATAAGAATGGAAAAATTTACCAAAGAACTTTTAAGGCTCGATCATTTTATTCTACGCATCTTACGCTATTATGTAATAGGCTCTATTTTCTTTTTCTTAGGATTATTACCCGGCGTATTAGGGTTTTATTTAATTGAAGGACATAGCTTTATGGAATCTTCATTAAATGCAATCTCTATGTTAAGTGGTCAACCGGTAGAGCCAGCACCTGCAACCCCAACAGGGCGCTTTTTTATTGCAATTTATGGTTTATTTCTTCAGTGTGTTTTTATTTTATCAATTGGGCTTGTAGTCACACCTTTTATTCATCGACAATTGCATAAATGGCATCTTGAGGAAGATTAAATAAGCAAGCTGTGGGTTTAACGCTACAATAATAAACAGACAATAATCTGATAATGAGGAGTTGCTATGTACAAGACAATTCTAGTACCTGTTGATATTTCAGAAGATGAGTTAACGACTAAAGCCTTACAACACGCTGTTTATATTGCTAAATTAGAAGGTGCAAAACTGCATCTTTTCCATGCCATTCCTGATATTTCACGTTTCTCTATTAGTTATAGCTATCATTATGACATGCTCAGTTCTTTTGCAAACAAAGCACTTGAGCGTGTACAAGAACAACTGCAAGAATTAGCTGATGGCATTGATTTGCCAAATGAACAAGTTGAATTTTCAGCCGTATTTGGTTCTGCAAGAGATAAAGTTTTAGAACTCGCTGAAAAAATTAATGCTGATTTGATTGTAATAGGTTCTCGTCGTCCAAGTATTTCAACACACCTCTTGGGTTCAAATGCATCAGGTATTGTTGCTTATGCTAAGCAATCTGTTTTAGTTGTTCGCTAAAATTTTTATAAAAGTTAGAAAATAGTATGCAACCCCTAGATCTCGATTTAGGGGTTTTTTATTTTTAAATTTAAATTGCCATTTTAAATTGATATGTGAGTGCGATTGCTTATTAATGCGGTTTTATTTTAAATACTCGGATCTTTATTGATTGAGAATGATAGTCATTCTAAAGTAGGGCGATTGTTATTAATTAGAGATGAGTATTATGTTGAATAATAAAAATTTTACCGTTATGGATGTTGAGCAATTTCCTGTTGTTACGATGAAAATATTTCCAGAAACACTGGAAGATGCCAATAACTGGACTGCTGAAATGGATATTGTGCTAAACGAAAAAAGAAAATTTGTTCTGGTTTACCCTTCCATCAATAAAAAGGACAAAGAGCATAAAAAAGAAGATATGGAGGGGATGAAAGCGGTTAGACGCTGGCTTAAAGAGGGAAAAGCGCTTCTTAGTGAATATTGTGCTGGTATGGTAATGACAGCCGATCCACAAAAAAATGATAAAGAACAACTGGTACAACTCTCTTCTGTTATTTCTGCGGTTTATGGTGTTCCTGTATATGTTGCAGAAACTCTGGGTGAGTCGTATATTCAAGCTAATGAATTGGTGAAGTAATTAAATCTTATTAATTTCTTTAATTAAGAAGATTTATAAAGCACTTGTATGAGTGCTTTTTTATTAAAACAGTGATAGCTATTTGATGATGCGAGCTAAAAAAAGGATCGGATATTTAATCATTGTACTGTACTTTCTATAACAATATTTATGACCATCCATCTATAACATTGATCTGCCTACAGCCTTAAATATTTTATTTGTTCATAATAGTATTGAAAGATAATAGAGCGAGAAACGAGCTATGCTGATAAACTTTATATTAGCAATGGCTCGTTTTTGATTAAAACTAAGGCATAGTATGGATAATGAGATAATGGCGGATTGCACTGCCATTTCACAAGATAAACAGCGTGAAATTACCAAGTTATGTATTCAAACTGCGTTGTTGCTATTGCAACATGGCGCAGAAAGTATGCTGGTTGAGCAGCTTTCAACCCGTCTAGGTTTAGCTTTAGGTGTACATCAAGTCGAAAGTGCAATTTCTGCTAATGCAGTAGTATTAACCACGATTGTTAATGGGCATTGCCAAACATCAACACGTAAGATTGTCGATCGCGGTATTAATATGCATGTTGTCACTGAAGTTCAGCATATTGTTATTTTGGTCGAACATCACCTTGCAGATATTCACGAAGCAAGAAAACGCTTTGAGCATATAAAACCGTTACGTTATCCACGTTGGGCAATTATTTTTATGGTTGCCTTATCTTGCGGCTGTTTCTCTAAATTAAATGGTGGCAATTGGGATGGCTTTTTAGTTTCAGCCATTGGTGGTGGTCTTGGTATGTTTGTTCGCCAAGCATTAACACATCGCCAAATGAACCCATTAATTAATTTCTGTATTACTGCATTTGTGGCAACTTCAGTCTCAGGTCTATTATTAAAGCTCTCTTATTTTCAAGCTACGGCGACTATTTCAATGGCTGCCAGCGTCTTATTATTGGTTCCTGGATTTCCTTTAATTAATGCGGTTGCTGATATGTTTAAAGGGCACGTTAATACAGGCTTAGCGCGTTGGGCAATGGCAACAATGTTAACTTTAGCCACCTGTTTAGGGGTTATTTTAGCAATGGCAGTATGGGGGTTAAGAGATTGGGCATAATAACGATATTTCTCACCCTAATTGAAGATATGATCTTAGCCGCTATTCCTGCGGTGGGTTTTGCGATGGTATTTAATGTACCATCAAGGGCATTAAAATATTGCGCACTATTAGGCGCAATAGGGCACGGCTCTCGTACCGTTTTAGTGATGAGCGGAATGAATATTGAATGGGCAAGTTTTTGTGCCGCCATTTTAGTAGGTTGCATTGGTATTCAATGGTCACGCTGGTGGCTAGCTCATCCTAAAGTCTTTACTGTTGCTGCGGTTATTCCGATGTTCCCCGGAATAAATGCATATATAGCGATGATCTCTGTGGTGAAGTTAACGCAAATTGGCTATAGCGCGGAAATTTTTGAAGCTTTAGTTACTAATTTCCTTAAAGCTTCATTTATTGTCGGTGCGCTCTCTATCGGGCTATCCTTGCCGGGATTATGGTTATATCGCAAGCGTCCGAGTGTATAATGACTCACATCGCGTGTTGTAATGAATTTAATGTAATATCCAGTTCATTTTTGTCAGAAATAATAATTTGAATTCGTAATTTATTCTCAGATTCTAAACTAGCATGCGCTTTAACATCTTCGTTATTCGCATGCTTTTTTGTTATCTCGACTAATTCGTCCATCAAATTCAGCATATTCTCATTCATTTTTAAATTTCTCCAAATCATTGATGGACTAAACCATAGCAAATCCCTTTTGTGTTAATGTCGAGAATAACGGCTTTTTCTATCACCATTCACGCTTATTGTTTTATTTTTTATACAAAAAATAGCAAGAAAGATTGCCCAAAATAAATAAAAAAAAGGTAAGATTAGGCTAAATAAAAATAAGATTATCAGTTGGTTATTAAAGATAATTCTTATTGGGTTTAATAAAATAAAGAGTAAGGCAGATACCACTTTGAGAAAAATATTACACTATACCGCGGTTGTGTTGGGTTTGTTTTTTATTACGCTAAATGTTCAAGCGCAGGCCCCTGAGAATTTTACAAAAGCGAAAGAGATAGCAAAAGAACGTATTTATTATGATCAAAATCAAAAGTCACAAGGCACTATTTATTGTGGTTGTGATTGGGAATGGGTAGGTAAATCTGGTGGGCGTGTTAATTTAGCCAGTTGTGGTTATAAAGTTAGAACCCAACAAACAAGAGCAGAACGTATTGAGTGGGAGCATATCGTTCCTGCATGGGTTTTTGGTCATCAACGTCAATGTTGGCAAAATGGGGGCAGAACGAATTGTGTGAAAAACGATCCTGTATTTGGAAAAATTGAAGCCGATCTACACAATTTAGCGCCATCTATTGGTGAAGTTAACGGGGATCGTAGTAATTTTAGTTTTGGGCAATTACCAGCACAAGCACCTTATCAATATGGTCAATGCCATAGCCGTGTTGACTTCGCGTCACGTACTTTTGAACCTCGTAATGAAGTTAAGGGACAAGTAGCAAGGGTTTATTTCTATTTACATGATCGCTATAACCTCTCTATGTCACGTCAACAACAACAGTTATTAATGGCTTGGGATAATGCTTATCCACCAACAGCGTGGGAAAAAGAGCGTGATAACCGTATTGCTCGCATTGTTGGATATCATAATCCGTTTGTGACGGGTGAAGTGAAGTGGCAATTAGGACATAAAAATAGTGGTGCCGGATTATCTGCAACAAATAATGCGCCAGTCACTAAAGCTAAAACTGAAACGCCTAAACAAGTAAATACATCACAATCTGAAGATATTAAAGGTAATGTTAATAGCAAGATCTACCATTTTGCACATTGTTCTGGTTATAAAACAATGTCAGATAAAAATGCGGTTTTGTTTAAAACAGAGAGTGAGGCAATTAAGGCAGGTTACCGTTTAGCTAATAATTGTAAACAGCCTTAATCGTAATTATTTAGGTCACATCCAGCGACGAACGTGGCGACAATATTGTTGCCACGCTTGCGGAAATAATTCACTTAAGATTTTCTCTTCACGTACTATCGTATAGCGATCAGTAATAAAGTAAAACGCGATTGCTGCCCCTAAAAATCCCCAATTACCAAAAATAAAAAATAACCCGATACTGATATCTAAAAAACCAAGATACATAGGATTACGGCTTATTTTATAAGGACCACTTGTCACTAATTGTCGAGGTGTGTGATTAGGATTAGGAGACGTTTTTTGTTTAATAAAAAAGGAGAGGCAATAAAAAAGCCAGATCCCAGAAGTCGTAATAGTGAGTAAACCGAGATAAAAAAAGAATCCCATTTTGAGAGAGCCAGAATGAAGTTCAAAACCAATAAATGGAATGAGGTTAAGTAGTAACCAATAAATAAAAGGTAATCGTAAGAAATTCATTTACTCCCCCTGAAATAACACTTATTGTTATTTTTATGTTAAGTCCATCTCGTTATAAATCATCTTAGTATTGAAAATATTTTTATTTTGTCATTATACTGTCATAAAGCTTCGCTAATTTTCACTCTAACTCCATGATGGGGAATATGAATGATAGAAGCAATGGAAATATCTCGTTACTCACAGAAAACCGGCAACAACCGTTCATTGATGTTTAATGTTCAGGATTGTGACCGGTTTTTTTGTTTTCTGCGACTAAATAGAGTCTGAAGGGGACTCACTGGTAAGTGAATGGAATAAAAACAGAGATGTCGATGACTTTTTGAAGACTAACAAGGGTAAATACCACTATGAGTAGACAAAAAGCAGCAACACGTTTACGCCGAGAAAATAAACGCACCTCACGCAAAGAACAACGCAATGGGGCACATCGAGATAATGTTATGGTTTTACCAGGATTTGGGGATATTGATACCATTGGTATGGCGAGAGAAAAGCGTGATGAACGTGTGTTATCTCCTCGCAACGAAGCACAGCGCCAATATATGAATGCAATTAAGCATCAGAATCTTATTTTTGCCACAGGAGAAGCTGGTTGTGGTAAAACCTTTCTTAGTGCCGCAATGGCTGCCGATGCTTTAATTAATAAAGAAATAGAACGTATTATTGTTACTCGACCAGTGTTGCAGGCAGATGAAGATCTCGGTTTCTTACCTGGCGATATTGCCGAAAAATTCGCACCATATTTTCGCCCTGTCTATGATGTCTTAGTGAAACGCTTAGGTGCTTCATTTTTACAATATTGTTTACGACCGGAAATCGGTAAAGTTGAAATTGCACCTTTCGCTTATATGCGAGGGCGTACTTTTGAAAATGCATTTGTTATTTTAGATGAAGCGCAGAATGTTACGGTAAATCAAATGAAATTATTTCTAACCAGAATGGGCGAAAATGTCACCGTTGTGGTTAATGGTGATATTACCCAGTGCGATTTACCCGCTAGTGTACCGTCTGGATTAGCGGATGCACTTATTCGATTTGAAGCTAATAATCGAGTAGGCGTGATTAAGTTTATGCAAGAAGATTGTGTACGCTCTACATTATGTCAGCATGTGTTAGCTGCTTATAATGATTAAATAGAGTATGGGAATTATTGTATAAAATTAAAAAGGTCACATATTAATGTGGCCTTTATCTTTATTTGTTTTTAATTTTTATAATTAAGCTGTTTTTTTAATTCTATTTTATATGATTTATCTTTTTATTAATTATGGGGAATTTGATTTGAATGAAAAATTTCAAAGTAAATTAATTAACTTGAGAGTATTCTTTTTTTGATTGGTCATTAATAGGTTAATTGTTATTGTTCTTTTGTTTATAATATTTTAATTAAATAGTGATATTAAAATATAAACACATTCATATATTAATTAATGAACGCCATTTAATTGAATTTGACTTAAATCACGAATTTTAAAAAATAGATAAATTTATTTGTTGGTTTTTAAAGTTATGACTAATATCAAATTGACTAGGGTTTTTTGTTACCTCTAGTTAATGATGGCAATAATAGAATCTTATTTTTGCTAATTAAATATTTATCTATTTTGGAGTTATATATGTTTAAAAATAAACTCCCACTGTCATTATTATCAGTGGCTATATTGTCGTCGTCGGCATTTGCCGCAACCAACAGCGCAGGGGGGATCATTTCTTTCTCTGGTGCTATTAGTGATACCACCTGTACAATTAATGGGGGAAATAGTGCGGACTTTTCTATTCTATTAGATCCTATTACCGTAACGGATGCTGGAACAACGGCAAATACTGTTATTGCCAAAAATCAAAAAGAGTTTGCTTTGACATTCTCTGATTGTGCTCCTGCATCTACTCCAAGTGGAAGTAATTTAAAGATACATTTCTCATCTGCAAATACTATTTCAACAAGTGGATTATATTTGGTTAATGATACTTCGAATGAAAATGATCCATTAGTTGCAAAAAACGTCGGCTTTAGTTTATCAACACCTGCTGCACCAACCGTTGCTATACCACTAAATGCCACCTTTGATACAGGTATTAAAGGCGATAAAACAGCGCCAGATTCAGATACTCTACGCTTAATTGCCAGTTACTATAAAACAAATGCAACAGCGGCTAAAACAGGGCCAGTACACTCTAACGTTATTTATACAGTATCTTATTTATAATATAAAAAGCCAGACTCAATGGGTCTGGCTTTTTTGGGGTGGTTATAATGAAAAAATTAATATTCCTTTTAATTATCTTGATATTACCCTCGACTGTATTAGCCAATATCATTATCAATGGTACTCGCGTTATTTATTATGAAAGCGTTGATAGTGTTAATATCCAATTGACGAATAATGGTGATTTAGCTTCTTTGGTACAAAGTTGGATAGATGATGGAGATGTGAATTCGACACCAGAAAATGCAAATTCACCTTTTTATTTATATCCACCAATTGTCAAAATAGCAGGAAGACAAGGGCAAACTCTAAGAATAAAAAATTCCGATGAAAAACAGATAAGTAATGTTGAAAAAGTCTATTATTTAAATGTATTAGATATTCCTGAAAATGCACAAGCACTAAAAGGAAAAAGCTATTTACAATTGGCGATGAAAACAAGAATTAAAGTTTTCTATCGTCCTACCGCATTAACAGATGATCCTGAATTAGTGAATGAAAAAATAACTTATCAATTAAATGGTAATAAGGTTTTAGTTAAAAATAACTCACAATATCATTTCACTATAGCTTCTATTTCTACTGAAGAAATGCCACGTATTACTCTTGCTGATTCTGAAATGATCCCACCGTTATCTTCTCGTGAGTTACCATTAATTAATAAATTAAAAAATAATTCTGTTGTTGTTGTTTATGTTGATGATTTTGGTGTTTATAAATCACAAAATATTAAACTCTAATCGAGATAACATCGTGAATAATCCAAGATATCTCTCAATCCTCATTTTTTTAGGAATACAAAATTATACTCAAAATCTGTATGCAGAGGAATTTGATACATCTTTACTTGTTGGAAATTCAAAGAATGGAGATATTTCACGATTTTATATTGACGACAAAATTCCTGAAGGAAAACAACTTGTCGATGTTTATGTCAATCAAGTATGGAAAGGACAATTTGAAATAAATGTAATAGGTGAACACGCAGAGATTAGTTTTGAAACCGTGGATGTAAATAAACTTGGTTTAAATTTATCTCTATCTGCGAAACAAAAAATTGCACAGCAAAAAACAATACTATCAAATGAATTGGCAAAAGGTGTGACGTCGGCATTAGATATTAATAAATTAAGGCTTGATATTAATGCTCCTCAGATTTCAGTGAAACAATCAGAGGTAGGGTATGTTGATCCAAGTTATTGGCAACAAGGTATTTCAGCTCTGATTTTATCTTATAATTTAAACTACTATAACTATAAAGAAAAAAAAGGAAGTAAAAGCAATAACGAGAGTTTTTTTGCCAATATTAATTCAGGTGTGAATTTAGGCGCATGGCAGTTTAGAGATGAATCTAACTACTCTTATTATTCTCACGGCAAAAGCCAATGGAAAAACAATACGCGCTATGTTTATAAGGCATTTAGCCAAATAACTTCAGGATTAACAATTGGCGATTTTTATACGCCAATGGCGCTTTTTACCAGTATTCCATTTAGAGGGGCGTCACTGGCAACAGAAATGGGTATGCTCCCTAATTCGAGTCAAGGATTCGCGCCCATTATTCGTGGTGTTGCACAGACGAATGCGCTAGTGAGTGTTTATCAAAATGAAAATCTAGTTTTTCAAGAAAATGTGCCTCCGGGTGAATTTTCCTTTCGAGATATTCAACCTACTGCGGGAGGTGGTGATCTCTTAGTGGTTATTCAAGAAGCAGATGGGAGAAGGGGATCTTTCACTGTCCCGTTTTCAGCTGTTCCTGATATGTTAAAAGAAGATGTTTATCGTTATAACGTAACGTTAGGTGAATCACGAGTTAGTAATACAAATTATCGGCCTAAATTTGCACAAGGTGAGTTTCATTATGGTCTTAATAATTTAGTTACTGTTTATGCGGGCGGTATTGTCAGTGAAGATTATTACTCCGCATTGATAGGTAGTGGTTGGAATTTTAAATTTGGGGCAATTTCAGCAGATATAACACATGCAACGGCAGATTTACAGACAGGTAAAAAAACAGGGCAAAGTTTTCGGCTTGCTTATAGTAAATATATGGATGCGACATTAACCAATTTAACATTGGCTGCTTATCGTTATTCTACTCGTGATTATTATAGTTTTGTAGATTCAATTTACGCTCATGACAACTATAAAGCTTGGAAAGACTATCAAAATGATATTGCTCAACAGCAAAATAATAATAATGCAGTATCTGATCTTGATTTATCAACGTTTGATGCACTACGAGGTTCTAGAGCAAAAAATACGTTTACCATAAATCTTAATCAATATTTGGGTGGTCAGCGTGGTGTTGTTTTTCTTTCAGGGACACATCGAAACTATTGGAATACAGATGAGAGTAATCGCGAGTATCAGTTAGGCTATTCAAATAATTATAAAGATATTGCGTATAATCTTTCTGTTTCAAAGTTAAGAAATTACGATAATAAAGAAGAGACTCGTTATTATTTTAATATTAGTGTGCCGATTTCATTTTTTGATAAAAGAGCTAATATTAATACTTCAATTTATGCGGCTGATTCACGTTACCAGCAATCTACAATTAGTATGAGTGGAACAGCAGGTAAAGATGACCTAGTTAATTATACTTTAACAGGTTCAAATCAAACGGGTGGAAATAATTTAGTCGGCGCAAATGTGAGTTATCGTCATCCATATAGCACATTATCTGCATCTTATACGGAAGCAAATAATTATCGCCAGGGAGGATTAGGCGCTAGAGGAACAGTTGTTGCCGTACCTAATCATATTGTTTTTTCAGGTAATACAGGGAATACCTATACTCTTATCGAAGCACCTATGGCCAATAATATGATGGTTAATGGAAATAAAGCCACATTAACCAATAATCAAGGGATAGTATTAGTGCCTAATAGTATCCCATATCGTACAAATAATTATACTTTAACAAATACAGAAATGCCTTCAAATGCTGAGCTTGTTGGAAATACAACCCAGGTTACTCCGTATTTAGGCGCAGTTAATTACCTCACATTAACAACGGATAAACGTAAGACATTTATTATTAAAGCATCTTTAGAAAATAATGAAAGTTTACCTTTCGGTACAGAAGTTTTAAATAATAAAAAAGAAAGTATTGGTTATGTCGGACAATCAAGTGTGCTTTATTTAAAAAGTGATGAGTTACCTTCTTCAATCTTTATAAAATTAAATAAAGCTGAAAAAATGGAATGTGTTGTGGAGCATTTAATAAATACGATGGATAAAAATAGTAATATTTGTCGATAAAGGAAAGCGCTATGAAATCACCAGCTTTTATATTTATAATTTTATTAGGTGCGATAAGCCAACAGGCAATTGCTAACTGTAAACCTGAGGACACTATTACGGCACCCAATATTAACTTTGATTTATCTGCAGATTTAAATGCAGCTTCAACAACTGTAACAAAAACGAGTAGAACAATATTTCCGGGTACCTTTAAATGTAATGCAAGAGGGGTATTATTTCCTAATACTGTGGGTATTGCCTCACCTTTTAATGATGGTCGAACGGGAACAATTGGTTTTAATGGTGGGAAGCAGTTTGTCTCTATTACATTAACAGCATTAGAAAAAGATAATGTAACGAATATTTCAGCGGGAACACACCCTGCATCAGATTTAGATACTAATTTCACCTTAAAATTTACGTTATTGAGTAGTAAACCCTCGACCAATTATAAAGAGGTGAGTGGAAGTACAGCGGTTGTTAACCCTGTTATTTTAGCGTCAGATGCATCGAGTGTTGGGTTAGTTCAGTGGTTACTTAATATTGTTATTAAACTTGTGCAATTCTTATTAACGTGGCAATGGCCAGTTGATCAAAATGATATTTTCTTACAACCAATGCTAATTACTTATAATCCTGTAATGACAACCTGTAATTTTTCTAATGCGGGTTTAGTTGTTTCATTGCCATTAATCAGTGTAAAAGATGCAAAAACGGCAGATAAAGCAGGATACACACCTTTTACATTAAATTTTACGTGCCAAGACTTTTTAAGTGGCTCAAAAACGTCTAGAAATATTAAGATGTTTTTATCAAGCCAAAATTTATTGGCGACAGATAAAACTATATTAACTAATACAACAGCGCAAGGTGCAGGAGGGATCGGGTTCCGTGTAGTAAAAAGCGATAATATCAATAGCCCCGTTATTTTTTCTGACAATATTAATTCTCAAGGCAGTGCGACCAGTATTTTCAGTGTTAATCAAGGTGGCAACTTATCCTCTGCATTTTCGATAAATATGGGGGCTTATTATTATCCTTATAATGTTAATTCAGTTACTCAAGGGCAAATAACAAGCACAGCGACATTAGTAATGTCTTATGACTAAAGAGTGTATCTAATGAAAAAAATAATAAATGTTAGTTTTATTTTATTATTTATGCTTATAACATCCATAGCAAAGGCAAGTGTGGTACTTGAGCGTACACGTCTAATTTTTCCCATGGACAAATCAATACTGTCATTGCAAATTTTTAATCGCAGTGAACAACCAACATTAGTTCAATCTTGGATAGATGATGGTGATATTTCATCAACCCCTGAGACGACAACGGCGCCTTTTATTGTAATTCCTCCTATAATGAAAGTTTCTTCTAATGGAGGAGCGCAATTAAGAATACAACAATTAGACAATAAGTTGCCTCAAGATAGAGAGTCTATTTTTTATCTTAATGTGCTTGATATTCCGCCTAAACCCAACAGTGGTGAAAATACAAACACGTTGCAATTAGCATTACAAACTCGTATTAAGCTTTTTTATCGCCCTAAACAACTCGAGTTAACAAGTAGCGCTATTTTTAACCAGATTGAGATTACAAAGGAACAGCAGAATTTAGAGATTAGTAATCCTTCAGCTTATTTTTTTACGATTTCCAAAATATATACACAAGAGAATAAAGAGCAATCTTTAATTCATACCACAATGATAGCGCCGTTTTCAAAACAGAAAATCGAATATAAAGGACGAGTTGATACCAATCAAGTCATTACCGTCATCTATATAGATGATGATGGAAATTATCAGCAAGATAAGAAGAATATACATTGATTACATTTTTATAATAAAAAAGGCTGCATATTATTGAAGTATTTAATATGCAGCCTGTACAGCCAACACTTGATCTTTACTTTATTACTTAGCTTATGTCTTCGTTATCCATAACATGATGACGTTCAGCGTGATAGCCTTCTTCGTCATAACCAAAACGCCAATAAGGAATGGCATAAATCAAACTACGATCGTAACCGTTATCACGGCGAATATGGCGTCTTAATGCACGAATAATTTTGTCCTCACCTGCGATCCAGAATGCTACATCTTCAGCGGGCAATTCCCATGACATAAATTCATTAATTAAGTTTTGAGTTTGTTCTTCAACTGAGCCAACCAACCAGATTATCTCTAAACCGCTAGGATGTTTAATTTCTTGGCGATGCGTTTCGTCTTCTACTCGTATAATGACTTTCCCTTGAACATTAGGCTGCATAGTTTCAATTAAAGCCATTAAAGCAGGTAATGAACTTGGATCGGCTGCCATATAGTAATGTGAAGCAGGTACTAATAAAGGATCAGGACCACCCGGATTAGTGATCCCAATATAGTCGCCTTGCTTAGCATTTAGCGCGAAATGAATGGCAGGGCCTGCATCATCATGTACGGCAAATTCAATATCTATCTCTTTTTGCTCAGGACGAATAGCACGAACACTATAAGTACGTACAATCGATCTTGGTTCACCTTCAGGCCATTTAGGGCCTTTTTCAGAAAAACCCGGTACGGTTGGTTTAACTTGGCCTTCTAAAGGTAAGAATATTTTTAAATGTGCACCCGCAGTATCTGCTGGGTAAGTATCTAAATCATCACTCGTAAAGGTGATACAGCGCATTCCCGGTGTAACATCAGTAATACGTTTTACTTGAACTAGGCGAGGAGGGGCTGGTTTATAAATATTTTTTTCTTGAGGTGTTTTTTGGTTACTCACGTTTTTTTACCTGACTCATTTAATTGTTTTATCGACGTAGATATTATCATTTTCAATTAATAATGATAGTCATTATCAACATTAATATTGATTTAGTAAAGGAATGCGTATTTTTTACTTATAGAGTGTGATTAGGTTCAAACTCACAATAAAGAAAAAACTTAAAGATCAACGCAATAAGCATGGTGTAATAACTTGATAGTATTAATTAGAAAAGCTAGAGGTAAATAAAAACACTAAAGTACAATGTAGGCGGGGGGGATGTATTGGCATTATTCTATTTAAAGAGAGGAACGATTTTAGATGGTTACAACAATGATAGGAAAATCAATTAATACAGTGAGCAAACTAAATAGTTATACACTCACTGTATTGTCATATTAATTCAGCAATAGATTAAGCTTTAGGATCTGGGCCGAATCTGTTGTCACCTTTAGTACCTTCAAGGCACATAAAGACAAAAACAATTAATCCACCAACAGCAGGAATAAATGCAAGTAAGAACATCCAACCTGATTTATCTTGGTCGTGGAAACGACGAATAGTTACAGCAAGGCTAGGTACGATAATCGCTAAAGAATAAATACCGATAATAATACCTACAATCGAACCTAATGAACTCGTTTCACCAGTGTTCATATCTATTGATGACATTAAAATAGCATATAGAACAGTAATAATAATGGTATTTACCAGAGTAAACATCCAATATTCTTTTCTGCGAGCACGGCCTGAAAAGTTAGCGTAATTATTTTTAATGACTTCCAAATACCAATTCATGACTTCATCCTTAATTTAGTAGCAACAATACGTAAGCCTAGTGTAAGTGATCTTTCTTAGCAATTAAGATAATTCTAAATTATCAAAATATGTATTTTGAACAGACATTGTCCATTACCCACACGTTTAATAGGGGGGGATTTAATTTTTGAATTAATCATATGGGTATATCTAAATGACTCTTTTAGCGTGTCTTTATAGAATAATACAGATATGAATCCTCTAGGCGGCGATATCATAATTACTTTGGAAGCCTAATTCAACATTCATTCTATCTTATTTCTAGAGAAGATGGCTTTTTATAGGATTGTTTGTATCTTTATTTATCGTAATAAATGCATAAAAAAGATTTTATCTCTTACCATTAATCAAAAATGATGTATTTGTAGTTATTTTAGCAAAGAGTTTGATTTAAATTTAGTTAATCATAGAAAAATGAAAATATTTACTTTTTTGCTTCCTTTTCCATTTTCTTTTATCGCAAAATAATTTATATAAATTAGCCATTAAAAGAGCATCTGATAACAATAGGCTAAGGTGTAATAATACTAAACAATAACCCATTATTTTAAATAAAGATAAAAGGGCTGAAGATAACTTCAGCCCTTTCTTTACTTTTTATTTTATAGCTTACCGTATTCGGTGCTAGTTAATTATATTGCTGTATGTACTTCGCCTTTACTTGACTTTCATTCCGGCTAACGTCATTAAAAAACGAAAGAGAGAAGAAACTGCGAATAAGGCTAAAACACTACAAAACCAAATAGTAATCAACCATCCCCATCTTTTTAATAACGAGGGTTTGCTTTGTATTTGTGGATCAGTGATAACCTTCTTCATAATTTGTTTTTCCTCTGAAAACGTAATAACTCCAGAATGTGTACACAAGAATAATTGGAATAATAAACAGTGCGCCAACTAGCATAAACCCTTGGCTTTCTGGCGGTGCGGATGCCTCTACAAAACTAATTGCAGGTGGAATAATGTTAGGCCAAATACTGATCCCTAATCCTGCAAAACCTAAGAAAATTAAAGCCAGTGCGCCAAAGAAAGGCAGGTAATGCCCCTGTTTTTTCACTGAACGTAAAATTAACCAAACGCTATACAACACTAAAAGAGGAACAGGTAAAAAGAAGAACAGGTTTGGTAATGTGAACCAACGTTCAGCAATTGTAGGTTGTGCTAATGGTGTCCATGCACTAACTGCTGCAATGACTGCAAGCATAACAAGTGTAAGAGGTTTTGCGACCTTATATAGACTCTGCTGTAAATGACCTTCGGTTTTCATAATTAGCCAGCCACATCCTAATAACGAATAGGCGATAACTAATCCAAATCCACAAAAGAGTGCAAAAGGGGATAACCAATCAAAATAGCTACCCGCAAAGGCGCGATTAACAACAGGCAAACCTTGAACAACGCTACCAACGACAACGCCTTGCATAAAGGTGGCTAAGATAGAGCCAAAGATAAATGATTTATCCCAAAAACCTTTGTGGTTGTCATCGGCTTTAAAACGAAATTCAAACGCGACACCACGAAAAATTAAGGCGACAAGCATTAATGTTAGAGGCATTGCTAAAGCATCAAGAATAACCGCGTAAGCCAATGGGAAAGCACCAAATAATGCAGCTCCTCCTAGGACTAACCATGTTTCGTTGCCGTCCCATACAGGGGCAACAGTATTCATCATTAAGTCACGATCTTGGTCACTTTTAATAAATGGATAAAGCATACCGATACCCAGATCGAAACCATCCATGACAATATACATTAACGTACTAAATACAATAATGACGAACCAAATAACTGGTAAATCAATTCCCATGATGAACCTCCGGTGTACCTTTACGGATCAGTTTTAACATATAGGCATATCCAACACCGAATACAGAGCTATAAACAACTAAGAAGATGAGCAAGCTTATACTCATATGCATTTCGCCGTGTGCAGATACGGCATCTCGAGTTCGTTGTATGCCATAAACAACCCAAGGTTGACGTCCTACTTCTGTTGTAAACCAACCAGCAAGAATAGCGATCAGTCCTGAAGGAGCCATCAAAAAAGTTAAGCGTAAGAAAGTCTTAGATTCATAAAGTTTCTTTTTATATCGTAGCCATGTTCCCCAAACACCCACTAAAATCATTAACATGCCAAGGCCAACCATAATGCGGAAAGACCAGAAGACGATAAGTGAGTTAGGTCGGTCTTCTTTAGGAAACTCTTTTAATGCTGGAACTTGTTTTTCTAAGCTATGAGTTAAGATCATGCTGCCAAGATAAGGAATTTCTATCTTATATTTTGTTTCTTCAGCATCCATATCTGGCATACCAAAGAGAATTAACGGCGTTGCTTCTCCGGGTTCATTTTCCCAATGACCTTCGATCGCGGCAATTTTAGCGGGTTGATGTTTTAAGGTGTTTAAACCATGGACATCACCAATGAGTGCTTGAATTGGTGCTAAAATTAAAATCATCCATAAAGACATTGAAAGCATCTTTTTCATCGCGGATGTTTTATTGCCTTTGAGCAGATGCCATGAGGCAGATGCGGCAATAAAGAAGGCAGATGCAAGGAAAGCGGCAACACCCATATGAGCAAGGCGATAAGGGAATGATGGATTGAAAATAACCGCGATCCAATCTACGGGAACGACTTGGTTATTTATAATTTCAAACCCTTGTGGTGTTTGCATCCAGCTATTTGAAGCCAAGATCCAAAATGTAGACATTAATGTACCTAATGCCACCATACAGGTTGCAAAAAAGTGGAGTTTTTCACCTACTTTATTCCAACCAAATAGCATTACACCTAAGAAACCGGCTTCTAAGAAGAAAGCAGTAAGAACTTCATAAGTGAGTAAAGGGCCTGTAATTGAGCCCGCAAAATCAGAGAAAAAGCTCCAGTTGGTTCCGAATTGATAGGCCATAACCAAACCGGAGACAACGCCCATAGCAAAGTTAACAGCGAATATTTTTGACCAAAAATGGAATAGCGCTAAATAATCCTTATTGCGAGTTTTTAACCATAAACCTTCCAAGACGGCTAAAAAGCTAGCCAGTCCGATAGTAATTGCAGGGAAGATAATATGAAAAGAAACTGTGAACGCAAACTGGATACGCGCCAAATCAAAGGCACTTAACCCAAGCATAAAAACCTCGTTATATTGATATAAAAATGTAAATAGCAGGTAAATCGTGTGGATTAGTAGACCATATGACAGTAAGCTATAATAGTGACAATAAGTTTAAAAATGACTATAACAGTTTTGAGGTAAACAGTTTTATATGACTCGATATGAACAGCTTGCAGCGCAAATACGCCAACAAATTGAAGATAATATCTGGCAATCTGGCGACCGTTTACCTTCATTGCGGGATACGGTGAAACAATCAGGTTTAAGTTTAATGACTGTTTTACAATCGTATCAGTTATTAGAAAGCCAAGGATGGATAACTGCGCGACCACAATCAGGTTATTACGTTGCACATCGTAATACCCGTTTTGGTCAAGTAACAGCCAGCAAAGGGCTACACATGAGTGAGAATGTTGAAATAAGCACTTCTATTTTCAATGTCCTTCAAGCGTGTAAAGATCCTGAAATTATTCCTTTTGGTTCCGCTTTCCCCGATCCCAGTTTATTTATTCAGCCTAAATTAAGTAGTGCGTTGGCTTCTGCCGCAAGACATTTAGCGCCCCAAAGTTCGGTGATCAATTTACCTCCGGGAAATGAAAAGTTACGCCGTAACATTGCACAACGCTATGCATTACAAGGAATTCATGTCTCCCCAGATGAAATTGTGATTACTGCTGGTGCAATGGAATCATTAAGTTTTAGTTTGCAAGCAGTCACCGAACCGGGTGATTGGGTTGTGATTGAGTCACCTGCATTTTATGGCGCATTACAAGCTATTGAACGTTTGCGATTAAAAGCGATTGCCATTAGAACAGATCCTGTAACAGGAATTTGTTTAGATGAACTCGAAAAAGTGGTTGAGCAATACGATATTAAAGCCTGCTGGTTGATGAGCCATTGTCAAAACCCATTAGGTGGAACAATGCCCGATGAGAATAAAATAAGGCTGGTGGACATATTAGCGAAGAAACAGATAACGCTAATCGAAGACGATGTCTATGGCGAACTCTATAACAGCCAGAAAGCACCGATGCCAGTAAAAGGTTTTGATAAAACAAATAGCGTTTTACATTGTGCTTCTTTTTCCAAATGTCTTGCACCGGGATTTCGAGTGGGTTGGGTCGCAGCAGGAAAACATGCAACAAAAATACAGCAGTTGCAAATGATGAGTACAGTTTCTGCCAGTATGCCAACACAGCAAGCCATTGCCGATTATTTATCACAAGGTGGTTATGATACGCATCTTCGCCGATTAAGATTATTGTTAGAACAAAGGCGTTATCGGATGCTACAAGCGATACAAACGCATTTACCTGAAGATGTAAAAGTGAATATTCCATCAGGAGGATATTTTCTCTGGTTAGAGTTTGAATCAACATTTGATGCCAATAAACTCTATCACTTTGCATTAGAAAGAGGTGTCAGTATTGCACCGGGTTCAATGTTTTCCACCAGCTCTCAATTTAATCATGCATTTCGTTTAAACTCTTCTTTTCAATGGAATAGTCGTACTGAAAAAGGAATGGAAATTATTGGTGAGGGATGCAGAAAATTACGACGTAAATAGCTGACGTCAGCGCACATTTTTAAAAGTTAGCTATTGATTTATTGACGGTAATCTCCAATGATTAATCCTTAACCTCATTATCAGACTGATAGCCAGATATTGCAGGAGGATACAATGAAGCTACGTTGTTTTGATCAACAAGAGTTACCGTTTATATCGTGGAATAATCAAAAAGGTACAACGCAAGAAATTGTGTGTTGGCCGGTTAATAATGATTTTTCATGGCGAGCGTGTTTAACCTCCATCGAAGAGAATAGCTCATTAGGACAATTTCCTGACATTGATCGGCAAATGGTGCTATTAGAAGGTAATGGCATCAATTTAAATAGCCCCGGTTTTCTTAGTCATTCCGTTACAGACTCTTATCAGCCTTTTGATTTTTCAGGTGATATCCATGTTCAATCTGAACTTATTAAAGGCAGCGTAAAATGCTTAAATATTATGGTGCGTCGGACGTGCTGGAAAGCAGAAACGACCTTAGTAACACGGCCACTTATTTTGCCTAGTTCTCATGCAGGATTAATTTATGTCACTCAAGGTGAATGGACTTTAATGGGCGCAACTTGTCAGAGTTTATCAAAAGGACAGGGAGCGTGGTGGTTGCCTGATATTCGAGAAGGTGAAATAAGACCGTTAACCGCAAATTGCCAATTATTATGGGCAGATATTCGACCACTTAAATAGAGGCATTTTTGTGGTCAAATACTGACTAGAATAATAAATAGTGCTTAGGATTAAGGCTAATTTAAAGCCAAATTAATAGCCGCAAAAGTGAGTAATCCACCTGCAATGCCATCGTTATAGCGGCGACGTTTTTCACTTAAACCGCCTTTTAAGCCAATATAAGCAAAAAAGGTGCCTAGCAGACCATAAATAATTAAGCAAGTCGTGATAAATATCCCAGATAACAGCAATGATTGTGTTGCTACATCATTATGATTATCAATAAAGTTTGGTAAAATAGCGAGATAAACGAGTAGTCCTTTAGGATTAAGAAAACTGGTTAAAAAACCTTTACGAAATAGATGTGAGGTTTTTGAGGCATCTAGGGCTAATTGACCTTTTTTGCAGGCAGATATCAACATCTTGACTGCAAGATAACTGATATAGAACACACCAACCCATTTGAGTAAATGAAATAAAATGGGTGATGCTGATACTAAGGCGGCAAGCCCTAACGCACTCAGTAATGCATGGGTTAAATAGCCTGATATAACGCCAGTATTGGCAATCCATGCTGATTTCATACCGCCTGATAGCCCTTGGGATGAGATAAAAAGAATATCGGGCCCAGGTGTGCAGATAAGCGGTAAAACAGTCAGTGCGAATAATAATAAAGTGTTAAATTCCATCTTTTCACCTGATAGAGATAGTTTAAGAGAAATATCGTTTTTGCTGTGAAATTTAGCGGAAAGATTATATGATGTTTTCGAAAAAATCGGGTTGCTTTGTTGCTAACAAAAAGAATTAATTGGCAATAAAATTCCACAAATAGAATTAAGGTTAATCTTTGATGTCAATAAAATTAGATAAGATAGATAAACATATTTTGCAGGTGCTTCAGCGTGATGGCAAAATCCAGAACATTGAGCTGGCAAAAGAGGTTGGACTCTCACCTTCTCCTTGTCTTCGTCGTGTGCGTTTACTCGAAGAATCTGGTGTGATCACTCGTTATGTTGCTGTATTAGATGGCAGTAAGGTTGATGCAGGATTATCTTTATTTGCAAGAATTTGGTTTAGAGCGCAAGATGCTGAAACTATTGAAGAATTTGTAAAAGCTATCAAGGTATTACCTGAAGTGGTTGAATGTCATTTAATGGCTGGCGAATGTGATGCTCTTATTCGCATCGTTACTAAAGATTTAGCAACGTATCGTCGTTTTCATGCCGATTATTTAACACAAATTCCAAGCATCCAAAGTATAAAAACAGAAGTACCAATGGAAACGGTAAAAGTGAGTTTTGCTTTACCACTTTAATTTTCTAAACATTTAGGTTTAGTTAATTTTAAATCATCACACGATATTTTTAATAGAGAAAGCCTCTAGTTAATTTGAACTGTCCAATAAACTGGGGTCAGTTCAAATTTAACGGAGGCTTTTTTATTACACTCTAATTGTTTATCTGTATGTTATTTCACTGATATTATTTTGTGTATGGATGTAATAATAGAGCCAATTAATAGCTCTATTATTATATTTAATTTCTTATCTAGATTATCAATAAAGAAATTTATTTTGTTCGAGATGGATTAGATAATTTTCTTGTTACTATTTCGGCAGCTTGAGCAACAATGTCTTTACGGTATTTTGCATCTTGTTCTTGTTGTGTGAAATAAACGACTAGAATTAATGGTGCATGGTTTTCAGGCCAAATAACGGCAATATCGTTAGTTGTACCATAATCACCACTACCGGTTTTATCCCCAACAACCCAGTGTTTTGGTAAACCCGCTTTAATACTGTTATCACCCGTTGTATTACCTTTTAACCAAGTAACAAGTTGTTGACGCTGAGATTGACCTAGTGCATCGCCTAATGTCAGTGCTTGAAGACTTTTAGCCATCGCAATTGGAGAAGTAGTATCACGAGGATCACCATGAATTGCTGTATTTAATTCAGGCTCTTTACGATCAAGGCGATAAGTGACATCATTAATTGAACGTGCAAATTGAGTGACTTTGGCTGGACCGCCTAAATAATCTAATATCTTATTCATTGCTGTATTATCGCTATATTGCAATGTAGCCGCACTTAATTCAGCCAGTGTCATTCCTGTTGTTAAATGTTTTTCTGTAATAGGGCTGTAAGCAACTAAGTCAGATTTTTTAATCGTAATATTCTTATCTAATAATCCGGCTTGTTTTTCACTCGCTTTTAAAACGGCTGCAACCGCCATAACCTTACTTGTACTTGCCATCGCAAAGCGTTCTTCACCACGGTATGTTATTTGTGAGTTATCTTCGGTGTTGATTAATGCCACGCCTAAACGACCTTGGCTATATTTTTCCAGCGTATTTAATTGCTCTTCAATTGTATTATTGTTGTCAGCCCATAGCATTGGAGATGCTAATAGAGATATTAATGAAACTGCGATCGCTGCTGTTTGGCGAAATGTTGTTTTAAACATGGTCATTGTTGCTCATATTAAGTTAATAAAGAAAATCTCAATATAAATAGACAGTTATTGGGTAGATATAGAGCCGTTTATTTATAGGGTGCAATATCCTATTTAATTGATTTATTGACAATCGATAATAAATCACCTTAGCTTATAGAAAATCTAATGGTTAAGAATATTATGCGAACACATCTCCCCCTAAATGCACTGCGTGCATTTGAAGCTTCAGCAAGACATCTTAATTTCACCAAAGCGGCATTAGAGCTGTATGTCACTCAAGGTGCTGTTAGCCAACAAGTGAGAATGTTAGAAGAGCGGCTTGGCGTTATTCTTTTTAAGCGCTTACCTCGAGGTTTAGAAATGACGGATGATGCTCAAATCTTATTTTCTGTATTAACAACGGCTTTTAGTGATATTGAGCGTGTATTTAAACAATTTGAACGCGGTGAATATCGCGATGTTGTTTCGATTGCAGCTGTCGGTACATTTGCGGTGGGGTGGTTATTACCTAGGTTGACCGAATTTAGGCAGTTATATCCAAGAATAGAAGTGAATTTAAGAACAAATAATAATGTGGTTAATTTGGCTACTGAAGGATTAGATTTTGCTATTCGATTTGGTGAAGGTTTATGGCCATTAACTCATAACAAAGCATTATTTTCTGCACCATTAACGGTATTGTGTTCATCGGGTACGGCGAAACGTTTACAACATCCAACTGATCTAATAAATGAAAACTTGTATCGCTCTTATCGAGAAGATGAGTGGTTACAATGGTTTGAAAAAGCAAATATGTCGCCTATAAAAATAACGGGCTCTATTTTTGACTCTTCACGCTTAATGATTGAAAGTGCTATTTATGAAGGAGGAGTTGCATTAGCACCAGCAAAAATGTTTTCAAGAGAAATTGAAAATGGTCAGTTAGTGCAACCCTTTAAAATAGAAGTTGAAATGGGAAAATATTGGCTAACATACTTAAAATCAAAGCCAATGACAGCATCAATGGAAATATTTCAGCAATGGTTAATGAGTGAAGCGCTAAAAGAATGCAGTGAGTGATATAAAAATAAATAGCACTGATTAATTTCAATGCTATTTGTTATTTTTACTCGAAGTATATTTTTTCAATTACAAAGAAAAATGCTCTTTTACTATTTCTCTGCCTATTTCAATAGACGCAGTTGCCGCAGGTGACGGAGCATTACAAACATGCAGTGAACGTTTACCTTTTACAAAATGGAAATCATCTACTAATTTCCCTTTACGAGTTAATGCTTGGGCTCGAACACCAGCAGGACCCGGATGAATATCTGCTTCACGTAAATCAGGAATGAGTTTTTGTGCATTCGCAGTAAATAATTTACGGGAATATGAACGACGAAGCTCTGCCATTCCTTCACCTAAATAATTTCCAGCAATTTTCCAAAATCCTTTATAAGTGAGAACTTCGGCGAGATCTTTTAAGTTAATGTCGCTTTTTTTATAACCTTCACGCTTAAAAGCTAATACCGCATTAGGCCCAACATCGCGGTGTCCGTTATACATACGTGTAAAATGCACACCTAAGAAAGGAAAATCAGGATTAGGAACAGGGTAGATCAGATGGTTTACTAAGTAGTTTTTATTAGCATTAAGCATAAAATATTCACCACGGAATGGGACTATTTTCATGCCTGTGTCATAACCTGCCATTTTAGCAATACGATCACTAAATAAACCGGCGCAATTAATTAACCATTTACCTGTAAATTGGTTATTGGAAGTTGTAACAGTGACAGTATCATCGGTTTCATTAATTGTTGTAACCGCTTGTCCAAATGCAAATTCACCACCACGAGATTGAATAATTTCAACGTGTTTTGCCGCAATTTCAGGGTAATTCACAATGCCTGCATCAGGAACTAATAAGGCAGCAATACCATTAACATAAGGCTCTCTGACTTTAAGCTCGGCTTCAGTCATTTTGATAACTTCAAGTCCGTTTTCAATACCACGTTGATAGATATTTTCTAATGCTTGTAACTCTTTTTCATTGGTGGCAACAATGACTTTGCCACAACGGTCATAATAGAGATTATGTTGTTGGCAAAATGCATACGTTGTGATGTTGCCTTGTTTTGCCAGCCTCGCTTTAAGGCTCCCTGGTGTGTAATAAATACCTGAATGAACAACATTACTGTTATGCCCACTTTGGTGAACAGCAGGGCCAGATTCTTTATCAATCACTAGTAATTTCAGCTCAGGTTGACTCTCTTGTAGTGCACTTGCAACCCCTAATCCGACTAATCCCGCACCAATAATAATCACGTCATAAGTCATAATATTATCCATTTTATAAATTTTAAATTAACAGGGTTCTTGTTGTAAGCGCTTTAATTTGCCACGCACATTGGTTAAATGAAGACGCATTCTATGGCTTGTCTCATCGTGATCTTGTTGACGTATTGACTCAAGAATTGCCTCATGTTCTGCAATTACTCGTTCAATTTCAGTATCTCGTCCTTTGTTTTGACTTAACGAATACATTAATACACCAAGGTAGAGTTCATGTAAGTTATCTAAGATCCGGACAAAAAAGGGATTATGTGAGGCAACCATAATCGAACGATGAAATTGATAATCTTCTTTATGACCAATGCTTTTGTTTTGCCTTGTTGCCAAAACAAAAGCGTCGTGGGCGTTTTCGATAGCGCGTAATTCTTCTGGTGTTCGACGTAAAGCGGCAATAGCTGCCGCTTCATGTTCAATGACCTCACGCATTTCAAGCAGCGAATCTATCTCTTCAGGACAAGCAATTTCCATAACTAATGGCTCATATTTACTGAGTATAGAATGGTCAATGACACGGCGACCGCCCCCTTGGCGTGAAGTTACTATGCCACTGGCTTCTAAGACACCTAATGCTTCTCTGATGGGGACTCGACTGACGCCAAAGGCGTCAGCAAGTACATTTTCAGAAGGTAACTTTTCACCAACAGGGTATGTCCCGTTACTAATATTTTGCTTTATCTGCTCAAGAATTTGATGCGACGCTTTTTGGCGTGAGATCTTTTGTATCATCTAGTTTTCTCCAGATGCATGCTCCATATTGGCTAATTGTTTTTTAGACCGTAATAAATGGAATGCACCAGTCAATAGGATCAAGGCGACACCTAAAAGGTCGGTATATAAGCCCGGTTTAATCATTAGAATTGCTGCTGCTGCAAATGCAATACGCTCAAACCACGTTGTTTTAATCATCCAGAAGTTTGCTGTTGCGATACTTAGTGCATAAATTCCGATTAATGCACTAATAATCATTAATCCAATAGAAAGTACACCTAAATTATCACCTTGCATCAATAAAGCAGGGTTATAGACTAAAATAAACGGAATGATAAAACCAGGAAGTGCTAAGCGAACCGCATCCCATGATGTTTGCATTGGATCAGCTCTTGCAATACTGGCTGCGGTATAACTTGCCAATGCTACAGGCGGTGTAATATTAGATAGAGCACCAAACCAGAAAACAAAGAAGTGAGCTGCTAAAGGCATTACACCCGCTTTAATTAAGATAGGTGACACTGTAACGGCTACGACAATATATAATGCCGTTGAAGGTAAACCCATACTTAATACAATACACACCAGCATAACAACTAATAAGATCATCCATAATGTGTTATCTGTCATTGAGACAATATTAAATGCTAATGTCGCACCAATACCTGTCATTGTAACGACACAGATAATGACACCTATGGCAGCACAAGCGACAGTCACTTGAACCGATCCACGAGCAGCTTCAGCTAAGGCATCGGCCACTTTAGTTAATGTCATACGGACTGATTTATCAGGTGTAATCCAGCTTGCAACAATAATAGTTAGAATACCTAAGAAACCTGCATAAATAGGTGTTTTACCCACTAATAAGGTGCCAATAACAATAACTAAAGGCAGTAATAATAAACCACGCGCTTTTAATACCGCTTTAACTTGTGGGATATTCTCTTTACTTAAACCTTTTAATCCTTGTTTTTTAGCTTCGATATCAATCGCCATAATTAATGCTGCGTAATACAACAACGCTGGAATAATCGCGGCAATAACAATCGTGGTATAAGAAATGCCCAAAAAGCCCGCCATAATAAATGCAGCAGCACCCATAATAGGTGGCATTATCATACCGCCCGTTGATGCAGTTGCTTCTACGGCACCCGCAAAGCGAGGTGTTAATCCAATGCTTTTCATCAAAGGAATGGTAAAAGTACCGGTTGTTGCTACGTTGGCGACAGCACTTCCACTTAATGAACCCGTTAATGCAGACGAAATAACAGCAACTTGAGCAGGACCACCACGGCGACGACCCGCAAGAGCAAGTGCTAAGTCATTAAATAGCGCTGTTGCACCACTCACACTTAAGAACGAGCCAAAAAGAATAAAGACAACAATTGCTGTTGAGGCTGTTGAAAGTGTGATCCCAAAAATACCTTCACTGGTCATAAATAAACGGTATAACAATCTTTCTACAGAGAATCCTGCATGACCGAAAATACCCATAAAATACTGACCAAATAAAGCGTAGATAATGGCAAAAGTGGCAAGCCCTGGAATGAAATAGCCAGTGGTTCTTCTTGCTGCTTCAAACAGTACAATAATTCCTAATATGGCCATGACATAATCGGTGGTATTTGGAATACTTTTTCTCACAACGTGAAGATCAACATAATTAAAGAAAAAGTAGCCATAACTGATTAATGTTAAAGCAATAAAAAGATAATCCCATCCATTAAATTTAGGCGTTGAAAAACGCTTAGAGAATGGAAACAAAATAAAACCTAAAATTAAAATACCGCTAAGAAAAATAGTATTACGATAAAACTCTTGAGTATTTGATAATGCGTTGGAATAAATAGCATAAAGCGAAATTAATATTGCAAGAGTCGTAGTAATTTTCAGGTAAATACCTGCAAGTTGGCGATTGCCGGAGCTTGCTTCTTTATCTAATGCAGGTGGCTCTACCGGAGTTAGGTGGTCATTGTTAGTCATAACTCACTCCTGTTATTTATTATTAGTCTGCGTTTGAGCTTCTGGTGGAATAAGATAATCAGGGATCTCTAATCCGATTTCTTTGTAGTAGCGGTAAGCCCCTAAATGTAATGGTACAGAAACGCCTTTTAATGCATTTTCTGTGGTGATGTATTTGGCTGCGCTATGAACTTGGTGAACCTCAGGCAGGTTCTCAAACATAGTTTTTGTCAGCTCATAAACTAAATCATTATCAATACTGGTTGTGGTCATTAAGATATTAGGTTGAGCAATAGTATTGACCATTTCAGTTTGACGAGGGTAGGTGTTGGCGGGTATTTCAAATCGAAACCATGAATTTGCCACATGATTGATATCATCAAGTTGCTTATCGGTGACTTCGAGTAATTTTGCACTGACACCACTTGCGTACATATCCGTTACCGCTGAAGCAGGCACGCCAGCAGGTAATGCGCCACCATCAAGGCGACCATCTCGCATGGCAGAAACCGTATCTCCATACCCAAGATATTCTGGAGTGATGTCTTTTTTAGTTAAATTAACGCCTTTAAGAATAATAATTGTAGATTGTTCAGTACCGCTGGCTTGAGGGCCAACTGAAAAACTTGTTGCACGAATATCGTCTAATGTGCCTGTTTTCACTTTGTTATTCATCAATACAAAGTGTTCGACATTCGGCCATAACATAGAAATTGAGCGTAGATTTTTTTCTGGTTTACCTTCAAAGTTACGCACACCTTCGTAGGCTTCTACGGCTAAAAGGCTTTGTAATATTGAAAGTTGAGCTTCATTCTTCTGCATTAAATAGATATTTTCTATTGAGCCAGCAGAAGATTGTCCGGTTACTTGAACGCCTCTATCCTTAAGATGCGTACTCCATACGTTTGCTAAACCCACTCCCATCGGATAATACGTTCCTCCTGTTGAAGCGGTTGCTACAGAGAGAAATTGTTTATTCGCATTCTCTTTTTTGCCGATTACTGCTAATGAGACAACAGCAATAACAGCAACAATACCGATGGCAAGCTTTGTTTTTCTTATTCTCATGATGTTGTTCCTGTACATAAAAACGCAGGTGAATGTTTCACACTAACTTGTATACAACATGACAACTTTTATAGAAACAAGGAACGTTAAGAAATTGTGAAGTGACTTAATGAAATCAAAACAAGAAAATAACAATTTGTGATCAACATAGTAATTATGCAATTTTTAATCATAATTATGGTGATAGTCATAAAACACAAAAGAAAATATCAATAACTTGCTAGAGAAACGATAAAACAAGCTAAAAAATAACCTATTTATCGATAATAAAAAATAAAATGAAAAAAACAGAGGATCAGAAAATCGTTAAATAATCCGATGATGAAGGGGGAAAATAGATTATTTTTAGTGTTAAAAAAACAAGTAAAGCTTAGTCGTAATTAAAACGCTTATAAGGCAATGGAAAGCACGCCTGTTGCAATCAGTACAAACATAGCTGACCAAATTAATGCAGAAATAGCACTGGTAATATAAATGCCGTATGTGGGTAGTTTTAATAGACCGGCACTAAACGGTGTTAAATAACGAAATACAGCGAGGAATCGAGAGATAAATAAAATATAGTGCGTCTTATTTTTTAATAACTGCTGAACTCGATTAATTTTTGATTGATAACGCTTAACCCATGCTTTAAGTCGAGGAAATCGATAGATAGAGCGGCCTAATTCATAGCTAATAATCGAGCCTAATAGAGCGCCACAACTGGTTGCTAGCCAAAGAAAAATAGGAGAATAAAGAGGCAAACAGGCACCAAAAATAAAGATCAACATTAAAGATGCAGGAGGTAAGAATGAAGAAATACCAATAGTCGATTTTCCAGCTGTGATTAATGTAATGGAGAGAAAAAGCGTAATGGGAGATAAATGACTCAAAGAGTCTAATAGAGTGTGAATAATTTCCATTTTATTATCTCCAGCAACAAAATAAACAACAACAAACGCGAATAATAGAGAGATAAGCCTTAAGATTATTATGGGTTAATTTTATGATTTTTATTCATTTCAACTAACATTTTAGCCCATTCAATGGGGGAGTTTTTAGTTGGTAATTTTAGTTTTTGGCTTAATGAGTATAGCGTAGGTGCAGGTATATCTGAAAGGGATTGCAGTGTTGAGCTCATTAATACCTTTTCAGGTGCGCCATCAGCAATTAATTTACCTGAAGATAAATGGATAACTCGCTGAAAATGGCGTGCAGTAAAGTCCAGATCATGGCTAATAGCAAGAACAGATGTCCCTAATGTTTTTTGTACTTGAAGCCAATTCTCAAAACAAGCCAGCCAATGTGCATCAAAATCGCGAGTAGGTTCATCAAGCAGTAATATTTGAGGGGATAGAATACTTAAACTGGCGACGGCAACCATTCTGCGTTGACCTGCATGTAAATCTAAAGGATGAACATCAGCGACATCACTTAAACCACAAAGCATTAATGTTTCATCTAAACGTTTTTTAATCTCATCTTTAGAAAACTTGCGTTGTTTCAGACCAAAAGTGACCTCTTTTTCTACTGTATTATGAAATATTTGTCGTTCAGGCTCTTGAAATAATACACCAATATATTGAGCGCGTTGTTCAGCTTTCATTTGAGATAATGACTGATTATTGAGTTTTATCTCACCTTCATTGGGTGTTAATAACCCCGCAATTAAACGTAATAAGGTTGATTTACCCGCGCCATTATCACCAACGAGCGTTATCCACTCACCTTGATTTAACGTTAAAGATAATTGAGAAATACAGGATGGAACATCTTCACTCCAACGATAAGACACTTTATCCAGCTGTAGCATAAAACTCCTTAAAAGCCTTAAGCAAAGCTTTATCGTTATTTACAATATTTTTGTTCCAATAATGGTTTTCAACTAACCAATTTAAAGCTTGCCATGAATCAGGGGCATTAATTGTTGAAAATAAGAAAGGAAATATATCTTCTAAGACGCCTGTTGCTTTTGCTTTTCCTGCTTCTAACAATAAAAATTGTTCACTAAGCGTTATTGCAGGTAATAAGCTACGTTCAAAAATAATCACACTACATTTATGTTCTTTTGAATATTGTTTTATACGTTGTTGTAATTGTTGTGTTGCATTAGGGGTTAAACGACTGAATGCTTCATCAAGTAATAATAATTTTGGGTGCATGGCAAGGGCACTTGCAATCACAACTCGCTGAGCTTCTCCACCTGAAAGTGTAGAAGGGTGACGAAAACGTAAACTGTCGCATTGTGTTAATCCCATTGCTTCTTTTACACGAAATCGCACTTCATTATCGCTTAACCCTAAATTTTCAGGACCAAAAGCAATCTCTTGTTCTACAGTAAAAGCACAGCCTGAGAGCTGTAGTTGGGGGGATTGTTGAACGAGTTGTCTTCCGGGGGCTAGCGACACTAATCGGCTTTTATCTAGAGCAATATTTTGTACAATTCCCAAGCCTTGTACTGAACCTGTTAATAAATCGGGATACCAACCTGCTAGTAATTGGGCAAGAAGACTTTTTCCACTGCCATTTCCTCCCAAAACAACAAGCCACTCTCCTTGTTTTAATTGCAAATCAATAGGGCCGATAATCGGTTGCTCATCGCCTTTAGGGGTAAAACTAAATTGCTGAAGACTTAGTACCATAGCCAAATAGCCCCTTCAACAAAGATAAGCAGTAAAATCAAATGGCGTAACATCTCTTGTAGTGGTGTATCGGCAGGAGGAGAAAGCGTAGTTCGTTTTGCAATAATACGAAACCCTCGCATATCTAATGCTGCACTACGAATAGTTAGGTCACTTAATACATGGCTAATAAGTGGTAAGATAATGGCAGGCAATGTTATTAGACGTTGCCAAAATGAACCATCAAGAGGAACACCTCGCGCTAATTGTGCTTCTCTTATATTGTGTAATTGTTGGCGTAATTGTTCTACAAGCAGCAAAGGGCCGGCTAATAAATAGGAAAGGCTCATAGGTAGACGGCTAGCAAATAAGGCTCTAATAAATTGTTCGGTTGAAGTGTACTGTAACCACAATTGAGCACCGCTTATTATTGCTAATAATCTTAGCCATAGCGTTATTGCCATAGTTTGTTTACTGGTATCTAAAATGCCACCTGTTAACCAATACGCAAGCCAACCGCTATGAACTAACCATAAGCCTATTGCCATTGGGATCATCAACCATGCAATAAAGCGCCAACGCCAGCGAGAGGCATTCCACAGTAATAAGCTAATAAAAGTACCACTGCTGATAATCAGCAGTGGTAAGCTTAATGATAAAAAAAGCACACTAGCACTTAGCCAAAGCCATAATGCCAATGAGGTAAAGGGATGCATTATTAGCGAACCTTAGCCATTGCAGGAAAATTACGTTGTGTTCTTTGTGGTAATTGACGTACTAATAACCAAGCAATAATTGCTGATAATATTTTATCGGCAAGATTTGCACCTAATACAGTAATTGCAACAGATTCAATAAGCCCTTCACCAACAGCATGAAAATAAGCGACAAAGAAATCTGCGCCACTTCCAGTTGCACCACCAAATAAATAAGTACGAATTGGAACAGCGACAATCATCAACGCTAAAGTAATGACAACGCCTGAGCCAATAACGCGAATTAAAGAACGAAAACCACCCGCACGTGCTAATAAACCTGCACTTAATCCTATCATCATCGCAACGGGTGCAAATGCGGCAGCCATTGGACCACTAATTAATCCCCATAATAGATTGGTTAATAATCCAGTAAATAATGCAACCCACGGACCCCCTAATAATGCACAGATAAGTGTACCAATAGAGTCTAAAAAGATAGGAAGTTTGACCATTGAGGTGATTTGACCACCGATCATATTTATTGCAATAGAAACAACAATGAGCACAAGAGTACGGCTCGAAATTTGAGGAGTTGTAGACATAGTTTAAAAACCTTTACAAAGGATAGTTACTATTGGTTTTATTATTTTGCGTCAATAACGCTTTTGATAAAAAGGCTATTTACGCGGTGCGATGACCAACTCCTCATAACCAGAGTGCTCACAAGGCTGACGGCTAAAAGTCACTTGCTCTAACTCACCAATAACGAGCTCTAGCGTCGTGCGCACTGTACAGCCTGGCATCATATGTCCACCACACATTAATCCATTTTCATCTGAAACCGCTAAATGCAAATGTTCACCTTGGTCATCTAACGTTCCAATAAGTGAAACAATTTCAAATTTACCTGTAAGATAGCGATTTTCTTCGCGACCTGCAAAACGTAATACCACATCTGTTAAACTCCCCACACAACCTGCAATAAATGCCGATTTTAGGTTATTTTGCTGAATAAATTGGCGCAATACCGCAATCACATCTTCACCGGGTAATAATCTAACAGCAAAAAAATGCGTAGTAGAGGAGAGTGATTGAGGTTGAGACATGATAGTTATCCTAATGATTTATTGTACTATATTAGTAGGTTAGCGTTATTTTAGATGTTAAAGGTAGCAAACCCGATAAGATAAAGCTTAGTTTTAGCTTACATTTATAAAATAATTGCAACGTATTATTAATAGAAAAGTCGCAAGAGGGAATAGAGAATAGTGTTTTGGTGGCAAATAAAGTTTTTATAGCAAAATATTCGCTTATAAGAAGATATAGAGAAGAAAATAAGATTAATTTGGAATATTTATCCTTAATATTTTAACTGTTTTTTTAGTAGGTACAGAAGCTAACTAACTAGATTGTTTAATAATCAATGAGAGAGGGGTATATGAATATTATCTGGATTTTTATCATTTTTAATCGATTAAATATTGGTGTTAATTATGAGTAATATGTATTTATATCTTAAAGCGCATGTAATGAGAAGCACTGCAGCCGCTGTTGATTTAGCAAATCGCAATCCTTCCTTAAGTAATATACATTTTGCAGAAAAAATATTAAGAATAAATTCAACAAATGCACAATTAAAATTAGAAAAATGCTCTGATAATAAATTTTTTCAGCAAGAAAAATTAATTAAGTATAAGTTATTATCTGATAAAATAAATGTAATTAGAAATGATTTTACAGATAAGAGTGAACTTATTAATAGTAATGTTGAAAATAGCGAATTAATAAGATTAACTGGAACATCTAGGCCATTTAAGCGTCCATATGATTTTAGTAATGAAAATTTAATTAGTGTTGATCTAAAAAATAAAGATCTAAGAAAGGCTAATTTTAGTTCTTCGTATAATATTGATAAGAGATGGGGATATAAAGGTGTTGATTTTTCAGGATCTAATCTTAAAGGTGTTGATTTAACGCAAGCAAATCTAGAAGGCTCAATATTTATAAATAGTGATTTGACAGGCGCTAAAGTTTATTTAAACAATGCTAATTATTCAAATGCAAAACTCGATAATGCAGAAATAAGTCTTAATCCTAAATTTCATTTGTTTGATTCGAAATTAATGAGTCAGTCTTTAGATGAAAACTTAAGTAGGCATACAATTTTTGATACCATTAATTCTATAGATGATAAGTACTATAAAATAAAAATATCTCTTATGAGACAAGTAATAGATAAATTAAATAAAAACATAGGAATTGCAAATAATTTATTTCTTGTGGACTTAGTAATAGACAATATTTCATCTAAAGAATATTATCTTAATAATAAAGAAATCTATGCTTTTACCAAGCGTTTGTTAGAAATTAAATTCAAACATCTCTGTAATAATACCAGATTATTTCAAAATGAATTAGTTAAAAATCATTTGCCACTTTGTTTAGATGTGATTACTGAACTTCATAATAATAGGAAGCCAGATGAGTTTAATATATATTATTATGATGAATTTATGATAAAGAATAATAATGAATTTATTGAGTTAATGGCATTGTCTCTTTATCATGATAATAAAAATATCAAAGAAAAAGCCAGAGTATTATATGAAAAGTATCTTAATTTGGGTGACGTTAGACCTTTTGTTCAAAAAGAAGATTTTGGTAATGGATATCATGAAGTAGATTGGAGTGAAAAAGATTATAATAACTACATTATTTTTAGTAAGAATAATCATACTTATGGTGATGAGAATAAGACTATTATAATTAGTCATGAAAATTTAACGAATATGTTATTTCCGCATGATACAGAGCATGATATAAGATGGAATAATTTCTTTCTCTATATTAATAATAAAAACCAAGCTATTGAGAAAATTAACTATTATAATTTATTTAATAGTGATTTCGATATATTTAAAAATAGTTATAATGAAAGTATTCATAAAGGTATGTGTCTTAAAATATTACCAACATTAAAATTAGATAATTTCTACAATCAATTTTATTCTGCTTTTATAGGCAACGCTATTACGTCTAAACAAAAATTAGTTAGTATTGAGAATCAACAAAAATTAGTTGACATATTTGAAAAGTTCTTGGTTTTTTCAAATGACAATATTAAACATGCCTCATTAAAAGAAGAGCATTATCAAGAGATTTGTCAAAACTTAGATATTGAGTTACTAAATAATGAAGAAAAATCAAAATATTTATTAAGTCTTGCAACGCTATTTGTTAAATACTCATCTAGTGCTGTATTTGGCACAGAATACGAATCACCTCAAATATTAAGAATGTACGCTTATGCGTTGCTGAGTAAAGCAAATGAATTAAATGCGGATTTAATGAATGATTATTTTAGTGATTGGGAAAATAGATTGTTAGGACAAGATAATGCATTTACATGTACTGATATTCTTTTTTCAATAATGAACTCTTATGCGGAAAAAAACTTTAATAAAATTTATAATGCTATTATGCCTATACATTGGAAATAATTTACTTAGAAATAAAGTTAATTCTTGTTTAGTCAAAAACACATTGTAGGAGAGGGGGGGAATTAAATTAATGTATTATTTGATTGATTTCTAAGTAAAAAATGACGTAAAGATATTGTTTCAGATTTCACTTTGCTCCAACATATCAAGGCGCCAGTATTTTGTTACATCATCCTAATCTTTTATTTGCAACCATTATTTTGTGATAATTTTAAATGTATTCGCAGAGCCTTCTTTCTCAAAACTCTATGAAGTATATTTGTTTAAAAGTGATGTGAAAAATGCTTATTATTACGGTTTATTATTGAATGTAGATGTCAATAATATTGCTATGTTCTATTCTTTATCAGAGAGTAAGTGTAAAAATATTGAAGTTCGTGTGGCTGAATATTTAAATCAAAATAAGCAGTAGCATTATATTAGAACGCCCTCAATAGTATTTAATATTATTGAGGGCTTTTATCTAATTAGTTTAGAACACACTAAATAATCAAATTGTAATCAATATGTTCCATTAATTTAGCGTTATCTCGATAATCAACAGGAATAGCCAGAACCGCAGGGCCATCAACAGTCATTGCTTCATGTAAAATAGTACGTAATTGAGATGCACATTCAACCGAAAATCCTTTAGCGCCAAAAGATTCGGCATAACGTTTAAAATCAATTGCTCCAAATTTTACGCCAGAATAACGACCATATTTTTCTTGCTCTTGCATTTCGACCATATTATAAGCGTTGTCCACCCAGATAATATGCAAGATATTGGTATTTAAACGAACTGCGGTTTCTAACTCCATAGACGATTGCATAAAGCCACCATCACCAGAAACAGAAATAATTTTATCGGATGGTCGAACAAAAGAAGCGCCAATTCCCCAAGGTAATGCAACACCCATTGTCTGTTGCCCATTAGAAATTAGCATTTGTCTTGCCCTAAAACTATAAAGATAACGAGCGAGCCATATATGAAAACTCCCCATATCAATACAGAGTGTTACATCGTTATCAATAATATTTTGCATCTCATGGATGATGGTTAAAGGGTGAATAGGAGAACCATGCCGAAAATAACTATTTTGTTGCAGAATTTCTCTTTGGTGACGAATTTTCTCTAAAATCTGACGAGTATTATTTGAGAGTGTAATTTGAGATGTAGATTGTTTTGCAAAATAGTGAGTCAAATTATCAATTGTCAATTTGATATTGCCTGTTAATTCTAAATCAGGGCAGTAAGCTAAATCAATTTCAGCGGGGATCTCGTCTATATGAATAATATTGGCATTATTGTGATTCCATAATGACGGCTCATATTCGATAGGGCTATAACCTAGAGTGATTACTAAATCAGCGTGAGATAATAACTCATCACCCGGTTGATTATTAAATAAACCAATACGACCAGCAAATAAAGGAAAATGGCGTTGAGCAATCGCACCAGCTGATTGATAAGTGCCTACAATCGGAAGAGGGCAAATATCAAGTAGCTTTTGTAATGCTAATGCATTTTCAGGGTAACTAGCTTGTAGTCCTAATAAAATAACGGGGCTTTTGGCATTCAGCAGTAATTTAACGGCTTCTTGAATGGCATCATTATTTGCACTACCAATATTGGATTTTGATTTAGGTACTAATATTGGGCTACTCACTTCATTATTTAAAATATCCATTGGAAAAGTTAAAAAAGCGGAGCCCGGTCTTCCTGATTCTGCATGGCGAAAGGCATTAGCCATAGTTTCGGAAATTGATTTTGAAGAATCAATTTCAGCACAAAATTTAGTAATAGGATTAAACATGGTAACGGTATCCATGCTTTGATGAACCAGTTTTAATCTATCAGAGGATTTTACTGATCCTCCCAACGCAACTAATGGATCACCTTCAGATGTTGCTGTTGCAATGCCCGTTGCAAGATTAGAGCATCCTGGACCCGACGTTGCGATAGCCACTCCTGCTTTGCCTGTTAAACGACCAACTGCGGCAGCCATAAATGCGGCGTTAGCTTCATGACGAACAACCACTGTTTCAATGCTAGAATCAACAAGAGAATCAAATACACGATCAATTTTTGCACCCGGAATACCAAATACTTGTTTAATGCCATGTTGTTCTAATTGTTTGACAACTAAATCTGCACCACATTTCCAATGAGGAGTATTCATATAACCTTCTTTGATTTTGCAAGTGAATAAAAAATTGGATTGAGAATAAAATGACGTGATTTTTAAATTAATTTTCGGCTTGTTCTATTGCTTGATGGAGGTTGTCTGGCATTAAATTAGCTTGTAGAAAAGCTGACTGGCTGGGTAAATCAATAGTAAGGCGAGAAATGATCCCGACTTGTAATATGCCCTTTTTTAAGTAGTAATCAAGAACGTGCCCACCACCTTGGCGTTGTTGATTAATATAATGCTCATGAAATCCCGCAACATTTATGCCTTGAGTAAATTGTGGGGATCGAAAACCTGCAATAATCCCTGTTTCATTGTGAAAGGTGAAAATAGGCTGATTTTCGATAGCTTCTAACATTGGGCGGTAGGGAGGCTCTTGACGAGGAACGGTGCGTGTTTTAACTAATTCAAATTCACCTTCAATCTTGATTGCACAAAACAAATTATCGGAGGGAACATACTGATTAATTATATTGTGTATTTCTTTTTGTGATGCACCATAAGAAAAGTGATGTTCAATATCACAATTAAAAAATGTCATTACAGCAAAAGGAGACTTTTGAGAGTTTAATGCCTTTCGCGCACTACCATCAGAGCGTAGCTGAAAAACATTACTGTCGAATGCAACTAATTCACCATCAAGTTGATTGAATGTGCCTAAACCAAAATCACCATGCTTTAATAAATCAGCAATAGTAACCTCACTGTCATATACACCCGCAATTAAACTACTCATTAATGAATTTTGATAAATAGTACATTCGGGATGATTATTAATATAATTATTTAAGTTGTTTATTATTTCTTGCCCACATTGGCAACCACTCTCTTTATTCTGTTTAATATCGCTATTATCTCGCACGTTATATTTAAGACTACTATTCATAATAAAATCGATCCTTATTGAATAAAGATAGTCATTAATTGACCATCAAATTTATTATCAATCCAATACATAAGATTTTCAAATGTTTTAATTGTTATTGAATAATGAGTGATAGTTGTGTATTTGAAAATTAAATATAGATTACTGTTTTATATTGATTTAATTCATTCGATTTATTGATTAAAAAATCAGTTTAATAAAGTATATTTTTATTGATAAGCTGTTTTTATTGGATGTGTGGTGATGGTGATAACTAGGTGAGTGTGAAAAGCATACACTTTACAACGAATTAGTTATGGATTACTGTGAATTAATCTATTTAGGGAAGAAAATGGAAGAAATATTCTTGATGATAATATCTAAATTTGAAATGGATTTTTAATTAGGAAAAGTAAATGAAGTGCATATAAAAAACCCACGAATGACCGTGGGTTTAGCGATTATATTTAATATAAGTAATTATTAAACATTAAATAAGAAGTTCATTACATCGCCATCTTGAACGATATATTCTTTACCTTCCGCACGCATTTTTCCTGCTTCTTTAGCGCCTTGTTCACCACCGTAAGTGATAAAATCGTTATAAGCGATAGTTTGAGCACGGATAAAGCCTTTCTCAAAGTCAGTGTGGATTTTACCTGCCGCTTGTGGCGCTGTTGCACCTACAGGGATTGTCCATGCACGTACTTCTTTAACGCCAGCAGTGAAGTAAGTTTGTAAGTTCAGTAGGGCATAACCAGCGCGAATTACACGGTTTAAGCCAGGCTCTTCAATACCTAAATCTTGCATAAACTCTTCACGCTCTGCATCTTCTAACTCAGCAATATCTGCTTCGATAGCGGCACAAACAGGAACAACTACAGAGCCTTCTGCTTCTGCAATTTTGCGAACAGTTTCAAGATATGGGTTATTTTCAAAACCATCTTCATTAACGTTTGCAATATACATTGTTGGTTTTAACGTTAAGAAGCTTAAATAACGAATAGTTGCTTTTTCTTCTTCAGTTAAATCTAAAGCGCGTAACATGCCTGCGTTTTCTAAATGCGGTAAGCATTTTTCTAACACTTCCATTTCTGCTTTAGCAATTTTATCGCCACCTTTTGCTTTTTTCTGATTACGGTGCATTGCTCGTTCACAGGTATCTAAGTCAGAAAGGGCTAATTCAGTATTGATGGTTTCGATATCTTCAGCAGGATCAACTTTACCTGCAACGTGAATGATATTGTCATTTTCAAAACAACGAACCACATGACCAATCGCTTCAGTTTCACGAATATTTGTTAGGAATTGGTTACCTAAACCTTCACCTTTAGATGCACCTTTTACTAAACCTGCGATATCAACAAATTCCATTGTTGTTGGTAAAATACGCTGTGGTTTAACAATTTCAGCTAGTTTATCTAAGCGAGGATCAGGCATTGGAACAACACCTGTGTTTGGCTCGATAGTACAGAATGGGAAGTTGGCTGCCTCAATACCTGCCTTAGTTAAGGCATTAAACAGTGTAGATTTCCCTACGTTAGGCAGACCGACGATACCACATTTAAATCCCATAAACGTTCACCTTGTCACATAAAAACAACAGGAGGGAGTATTCCTGTTGTGTGCTGTTAAAAAAATTTGGCGCTATTATAGAGCAAATCCCCGTTTGATTAAATCATCAGGGATTAATCGCACAAAATAAGAGGGGAGCTTTACCCTCTGAATATTAAAATTACTTAATTTATCAATATAATGATTACGCTTTAAAGCTATGTAAGCGGTTTATTGCTTTCTCATAACCATCACGCATTAAAATGTCTGTGCATGAAAGTGCTTCATCAATAGCGTCATCAATCAATTTTTGTTCACTCATTGGTGGTTTACCTAATACAAAACCAACAACTTTATTTTTATCACCAGGGTGACCAATACCAATGCGTAAACGATAGAAGTTTGGATTATTAGCAAACTTACTTTGAATATCTTTTAAACCGTTATGACCGCCATTGCCACCACCTAACTTCATTTTGACAACACCGGGCGGTAAATCGAGTTCATCATGTGCAACTAGAATTTCATTAAGCTCGATACGATAGAAATTCGCCATTGCCTGTACCGCTTTACCACTTAAATTCATAAAAGTTGTTGGTACTAATAATCGAACATCATTACCGTTCAAATTAATGCGAGCGGTATAACCAAAGAATTTACTCTCTTCTTTTAGAGATTGTTGATGACGTTGAGCCAATAAATCAACATACCAAGCACCCGCATTATGGCGAGTCTGGGCATAATCTGCACCGGGGTTTGCTAACCCGACGATAAGTTTAATTTTACTCACAATAGCCTTTCACTGTTATCGTCTTAAAAGAAAGGGCATAGTTTACCTGTCTAAGCTCAGAAGCACAAAATAGATTACATAGAATGTTTTTTGGGAATGATGTGTAGAGGAAATATCACCTTTTTGATTTAACAAAAAGAGCGAAAATGACAAAATCGGCGTTATTTTCTTCTTTTGAAAGACAAAAACACATTTTTTGTTAAGAATTATCAATAAATTTCGGAGCGATGTGATCTCTTCGACAATAACTTCTTAGTATTTATGGCTATAATAACTGCAAAGAACAAAAGGTTATTCGATGTATTTTGTTGTTGAATCGTCTGACGACGCGCTTGGAGGTGCAACATGAAATATAAACATGCATTTGCAGTTGGTAATTTATGTATGGCTACGGGGATGATTGTTATGCTCGGTAGTCTTGGTTATACGCTTCTTACTCATATTTTCCCATTAGGACTTCCTGAGTTTTTATCAGATATCTCTTTAATGGGGATCTTTATTGGTGCTTTGGTGTGGTTAGCAGGCGCCCGCATTGGTGGTAGAGAAACAATCGCAGAAAGATATTGGTGGTTACGTAACCATGATGAGCGTTATCGTCGTCATGACAATCACCGTTATCCATAATGTTGTTATCACAAATAAATATCAGATTAGATAACAATAATAATGAAGTTAATAACTGATATTAAGTGAATAATAGTTGTCATTATGCGTTGTAATACACACCTATAGACCCGTTTAATAATAACGGGTTTTTTGTTGCCTAAAATTCTTACTCTAGAAAATAGCAACAAAAAACCCGCTATAACAAACGCTATAGCGGGTTTAGTTATCTCAAATTGCAATGAATGTTATAACAAATTAATGTTCAAACATCGCAGAGATTGACTCTTCATTGCTAATACGGCGAATTGCTTCAGCCAGCATGCCAGAAAGGGTCAATGAGCGGACTTTATTTAATGCTTTGATTTCTGCTGATAACGGAATTGTATCGCAGACAACCACTTCATCAATAACAGAGCTTTTGATGTTCTCAACAGCATTACCAGAGAAGATTGGGTGAGTCGCGTAAGCAAATACACGTTTAGCACCACGTTCTTTCAGCGCTTCAGCTGCTTTACACAATGTACCGCCTGTGTCGATCATATCGTCAACAAGGATACAGTCGCGGTTAGCAACATCACCAATAATATGCATAACTTGAGAAACGTTAGCACGAGGGCGACGTTTATCAATGATAGCCATATCAGTGTCATTCAGAAGCTTAGCAATAGCACGAGCACGAACAACACCGCCAATATCTGGAGAAACAACAATAGGGTTGTCCAAATCTTTTTGAAGCATATCTTCTAAAAGAATCGGGCTGCCGAAGACATTGTCAACCGGTACATCAAAGAACCCTTGGATTTGTTCTGCGTGTAAGTCACAGGTTAAAACGCGGTCTACGCCTACACTAGATAAGAAATCCGCAACAACTTTTGCCGTAATAGGAACACGGGCTGAACGAACACGGCGATCCTGACGGGCATAACCGAAGTAAGGAATAACAGCAGTGATACGACCAGCGGAAGCTCGACGTAATGCGTCAACCATGACCACTAATTCCATTAAGTTATCATTAGTAGGTGCACAGGTTGATTGAATGATAAATACATCACCACCACGTACGTTTTCGTTGATTTGCACACTGACTTCACCGTCGCTAAAACGACCTACAGCCGCGTCTCCTAGGCTAGTGTAGAGTCGGTTGGCAACACGTTGAGCCAGTTCCGGGGTTGCGTTACCAGCAAAAAGCTTCATATCGGGCACGAGAAAAACCTCAGGCTTGCGTCCAGAGAGAGATATTGTTGACCAGTAAAGAACGTGTTTATGAACATAAGGTTTGTAAACATCATCCTACGGGTGCAATAACACAGGTATCCTTGAGCGGAATAAATGCAGAGGAGAAATGTTGACGCCTTGCGCTACAAATCCATGCACCCACTCAGGGGCGTTAACTAACACTTCACTAGCGGCAACTTGTGAGTCGAACTCGCCGAACACACAGGCACCTGTCCCAGTTAAGCGTGACGGTGCATATTCTAACAGCCACGAAAGCAGATATTCAACCTCACGAAAACGTTTTCTTGCGATCATTTCACAGTCATTCTCGAACGGAGCCTTTAATAATGCGCCAAGAGAGCGAATAGGAGAATTACGTTTTAATTCTGGATCTGTGAAGATTGTCGGTGTTGGAATGGAAATTCCGGGGTGTGCGACCAAATACCATTGCTCTTTTGGCTCTGCTGGGGTCAAAATTTCACCAACGCCTTCGGCGAACGCTGCATGACCTTTTACAAAAACAGGAACGTCTGCGCCTAAACCAACGCCTAATTTGGCTAAAGTTTCGTCACTCAATCCGGCTTGCCAATGATAATTAAGTGCAATTAATGTTGTTGCTGCGTTAGATGAACCTCCACCTAAACCACCTCCCATAGGCAGTTTTTTATCAATACTGATATCTGCACCGTGATACTTCAAAGGAACATTATGTTGCTGGCAATAATCACGAAGTAATTTAGCGGCTTTAATAATTAAATTATCTTTATCTTCTACGCCATCAATTGGCGTTAAGATAGTTAACTGGGTATCATCACGAGGTGTAATGGTTAGTGTGTCGCCATAATCTAAAAACTGAAATAACGTTTGTAAATTATGATAACCATCGGGGCGTTTTCCCGTGATGTAGAGAAAAAGATTTAGTTTGGCAGGAGAAGGCCAACTTAGTGTCATTGCTGTATATCCCAGTTATCCATTTTTAATTTGATAGTGCGTTCACCTTGTTTTAACTCAAGGCGTTGTGGCAGGTTAGGTGTGGTACTTGAATCATAAGCTTGGTAAGTCACAATCCAATCACCTTCAGGTGCAGGTAATGTGACAGATTTTAATAAGTGATTAGCATCTAATTCGAAATCAGTTGCGTCACCCGGTAAACCAACAAGCCAAGCACGTAGATTTTTGAGTGGAATAAGCATACCTGTGAGTTGGTAAATCATCTCAGCAGGATTATCGCTATAATATTTTTTACCATTATTATCGGTAACTTCAATCACACCAGGCATGACATTTAAATCGAGTTCTGTTGTGCCTAAAGGATTGGTAAGCAATAAGCGATAACGCTCATCAGCTCTGTCTTGCCAATAGAATCGGGCATAGGTTTTGTTTGTATCTTCGATATAAGCAAAAGCGCCTCGGGTTTCATATTGTGAAATTTTCTTTAATGCTTGTTGGCGAGCTTGCCATTGCACATCGTTATCAGATGCCGAGCCTTGAGTCTTTATCTGATTTAGATTACAGGCACTCAGCAACAACGCCGTTAGCGGGATAAGGCGCAGGAGTTGTTTGGTTGAAAAAAAGCGTGAACGCATAGCTGAGACATTCCTTTAATTCGTTATTAGTTGAAAAAAAGAGTATCATAAACCTTATGATATAACGATATTTCGTTAAATTGTGTATAGAAATCTCCTATCACTCAAGTAAGCTCTTTTATTGAATCTGTTCATCAAGTAGAATGGCGGAAATGAAGAGTCCATACTAAATGCGCTGTTTTAGGTTTACACTAAGTCAAGTCGCGAGGCGGTATTTATTCATAACTCAATATAGTTGATATGACGTTATTAGCATTAGGTATTAATCATAAAACAGCCCCCGTTGCTTTACGTGAGAAAGTCTCTTTTTCTCCCGATACCATGGGTGATGCCTTGAATAACCTCTTACAGCAACCCGCTGTCAGAGGCGGTGTCGTGCTGTCTACTTGTAACCGTACTGAGCTCTATCTTAGTATGGAAGACAAAGAAAATAGCCATGAACAGCTTATTCGCTGGTTATGTCAATATCACCAAATAGAGCCAAATGACCTGAAAAGCAGTGTCTATTGGCATCAAGATAATCAAGCTGTCAGCCATTTAATGCGAGTGGCAAGTGGTTTAGATTCTCTCGTATTAGGTGAACCTCAAATTTTAGGGCAAGTTAAAAAAGCCTTTGCCGATTCTCAAAATTACCACTCGCTCTCTTCAGAGCTGGAACGCTTGTTTCAGAAATCTTTTTCAGTTGCGAAAAGAGTGAGAACAGAGACACAAATTGGTGCTAATGCGGTTTCTGTTGCTTTTGCGGCTTGTACATTAGCGCGTCAAATCTTTGAATCGTTATCTTCTTTGACTATTTTATTAGTGGGTGCCGGTGAGACAATAGAGTTAGTCGCTCGCCATCTTCGTGAACATCAAGTCAAAAAAATCATTATTGCTAATCGAACAAAAGAACGTGCTCAGCGTTTAGCAAATGAAGTTGATGCTGAAGTCATTACATTATCAGAGATTGATGAGTGTCTTGCACAGGCTGATATTGTCATTAGTTCTACGGCAAGCCCCTTACCAATTATTGGTAAGGGAATGGTTGAAAGAGCGCTTAAAAAACGCCGAAATCAGCCAATGTTGCTGGTGGACATCGCAGTTCCTCGTGATATAGAACAAGATGTCGAAAAACTTAATAACGTTTATCTTTATAGCGTTGATGATTTAGAAGCGATAATTCAACATAACCGTGAACAACGCCAAGCTGCTGCGGTTCAAGCAGAACATATTGTCCAGCAAGAAAGTGGGCAATTTATGGATTGGCTACGAGCACAAGGTGCTGTGGGTGCAATTCGAGAATATCGAGACAGTGCTGAAATGTTACGTGCAGAAATGACAGAAAAAGCCATCACATTGATACAAAACGGAGCGGATGCAGAAAAAGTCATCCAACAGCTCTCGCATCAATTGATGAATCGTCTTATTCACACACCAACAAAATCTCTTCAACAGGCCGCCAGTGATGGTGATATTGAACGCCTGAATCTATTACGTGAAAGTTTGGGTATTACCCATAATTAACTTTGTCTAACAGGATCTTAATCTACGAATGAAGCCTTCTATTGTCGCTAAGTTGGAAGCTCTACAAGAGCGTTATGAAGAAATTCAGGCACTTCTGTCAGAAGCCGATGTTATTGCCTCTCAGGAGCGTTTTCGTGCGCTTTCAAAAGAATACTCTCAATTAACTGACGTTACGGCTTGTTTTAGCCAATGGCGAAAAGTGCAAGACGACATCGAAGCAGCAGAAATGATGCTTGATGATCCTGAAATGAAAGAGATGGCACAAGAAGAGCTGAAAGAAGCACAAGCATTAAACGATGATTTAGAACAACAGTTACAAGTGTTGTTACTGCCTAAAGATCCTGATGATGAATTTAACTGTTTCCTTGAAATTCGTGCGGGAACAGGGGGAGATGAAGCGGCATTATTCGCGGGTGATTTATTCCGTATGTATAGCCGTTATGCAGAATCACGTCGCTGGCGTATTGAAGTCATGAATGCTAACGAAGGTGAGCATGGTGGCTACAAAGAGGTTATCGCCAAAGTGGTTGGCGATGGCGCTTATGGTGTATTGAAATTCGAATCAGGCGGTCACCGTGTTCAACGCGTTCCTGAAACGGAATCTCAAGGTCGTATTCATACTTCTGCTTGTACGGTTGCCGTCTTAGCTGAAGTGCCAGAAGCTGAATTACCTGAAATCAGTCCAAGTGACTTACGTATTGATACATTCCGTTCTTCAGGAGCGGGTGGTCAGCACGTTAATACCACTGACTCTGCTATCCGTATTACGCATATTCCAACAGGAATTGTGGTGGAATGTCAGGATGAGCGTTCACAGCACAAAAACAAAGCCAAAGCGATGTCTGTATTAGGTGCACGTATTCGTGCAGCTGAAATGCAAAAACGCCAAGAAGCTGAAGCTTCTGAACGTCGTAATTTATTGGGTTCTGGTGACCGTTCTGACCGAATTAGAACGTACAACTTCCCGCAAGGTCGTGTAACAGATCACCGTATCAACCTCACGTTTTATCGCTTAGATGAAGTCATGGAAGGAAAATTAGATCCATTAATTCAGCCTATCGTAACTGAATATCAAGCGGATCAGCTTTCTGCACTTTCTGAGTTGAATTAATGAATTATGAACAATGGCTGCGAGAAGCAGCCTTGCAATTAATTGAAAGTGACAGCCCTAAACGTGATGCTGAAATTCTACTTGGGTACGTAACACAACGTACCCGCACTTATTTAATTGCCTTTAATGAAACGGTACTTTCGTCAGACGAGTTAGCACAATTATCGCAATTGCTGACTCGACGTATTAAAGGTGAACCTATTGCTTATTTAGTCGGTGAAAGAGAGTTTTGGTCACTGCCTTTAAAAGTCTCACCTGCAACATTAATTCCTCGCCCAGATACAGAATGCCTTGTTGAAAAAGCCTTAGAAAAACTACCATCAGAGCCGACTCGTATTCTTGATTTAGGAACAGGAACAGGGGCTATTGCGTTAGCAATGGCATCAGAACGCCCAGATTGCCATGTTATTGGTGTGGATTTTCAAGCTGAAGCTGTGGTATTAGCGCAAGAGAATGCGACCAACTTAGCATTAAACAACACTGAATTTATGGAAAGTTGTTGGTTTAGTTCACTCTCAGGGTATCAATTTGGTATGATAATCAGTAATCCTCCTTACATTGATGAAAATGATGAGCATATTCATCAGGGGGATGTTCGTTTTGAACCTTTAACCGCATTAGTTGCTGGCAAAAATGGTTTTGCTGATATCGAGATTATCGTTGAAACTGCTCGTCAATTTTTAACTGATAATGGCTGGGTATTACTGGAACACGGCTGGCAACAAGGTGAAGGGGTACGCAATATTTTTATTGATAAGGGTTACTGCTGTGTGGAAACTTTCCGTGATTATGGCGGTAATGAGCGTGTGACAGTAGGTCGTTGGAATTATGATAGAAACCATAGCTGATTACGAATTTAATAAAGCCCCTTTAGTTAAGGGCATGATCCTTATCTCTCAGGCTATTCGACCTGATTTTCCGACCACTTCTGTTGGTTATCAACTCGCGCAGTTAGTTGAACAGGCTGAAGCTGAAATTCCCCAACAAGGAAATACCAAAGAGCAGATAGAAGCACTGCTAAAACTGTTTTATAAGCAGTGGCACTTTAGTGGTGCAAGTGGCAAATATTGCCTTTCTGATACGTTATGGTTAGATAAAGTATTAGCGACACATGTCGGCTCTCCTGTTTCACTGGGTTCGATTCTTATTTATATCGCACAAGCGTTAAATTTACCGTTAGTCCCGGTTATCTTTCCTACACAACTGATCATCAGAATAGATATTCCTAATGAACAACCGCTATTTTTAAATCCAATAAATGGTGAATATCTATCGCAACATACCTTAGAAGTTTGGTTAAAAGGGAATGTAGGCGGTGCCTCTGTATTATTAGAGGCAGATTTAGAAGAATCAGAATACAGTTCTATTATTCGTAAGCTTTTGGATACATTGAAAGTTTCTTTAATGGAAGAAAAGAATATGGTGCAAGCATTAAAAGCCAGTGAAACGGTGTTAATGTTTGATCCTGAAGATCCCTACGAAATACGTGATCGTGGACTTATTTTTGCTCAGTTAGAGTGCAACCATGTGGCGATTTCTGACTTAAACTATTTTGTTGAGCAATGTCCTGAAGATCCTATTTCAGAGATGATCAAAATCCAAATTCATTCGATAGAACAAAATCCTATTGTTCTACATTAAAAATTTAAGAAACGTACTTAATTAACACAGTACATTACAAACAGTATAGGGATAAATATGCAACATAAAGTGGTGAATATTGGTGATATCAAGGTAGCAAACGACCTGCCATTTGTGCTTTTTGGTGGCATGAATGTATTAGAATCGCGCGATTTAGCCATGCGTATTTGTGAGCATTACGTCACTGTAACTCAGAAACTGAATATTCCTTATGTATTCAAAGCTTCTTTTGATAAAGCAAACCGTTCTTCAATCCACTCTTACCGTGGTCCGGGTTTAGAAGAAGGGATGAAAATTTTCCAAGAGTTAAAAGAAACTTTTGGCGTTAAAATTATTACTGACGTTCATGAAGCAGCACAGGCTCAACCTGTATCAGAAGTGGTTGATGTTATCCAATTACCTGCATTTTTAGCGCGTCAAACTGATCTTGTTGAAGCGATGGCTAAAACTGGCGCTGTGATCAACGTAAAAAAACCTCAGTTTGTAAGCCCAGGACAAATGGGAAATATCGTCGATAAGTTTAAAGAAGGCGGTAACGATCAAGTTATTCTATGTGATCGTGGTAGCAACTTTGGTTACGATAACTTAGTTGTTGATATGTTAGGCTTCCATGTCATGATGCAGGCTTCTCAAGGCGCACCGGTTATTTTTGATGTCACCCACTCATTACAGTGTCGTGACCCATTTGGTGCCGCATCAGGCGGACGTCGCGCGCAAGTTGCTGAATTAGCTCGTGCAGGTATGGCTGTTGGTCTTGCTGGATTATTCCTTGAAGCTCACCCAGATCCAGATAATGCGCGTTGTGATGGCCCATCAGCGTTGCCACTGGCAAAATTAGAGCCTTTCTTAGCTCAAATTAAAGCGATTGATGAAGTGGTGAAAAATTTCCCAGAGTTAGATACCAGCAAATAAAATTGTTATGCAACTGCATACAGTAGTGAATATGTTCGGCGCTGATCTTCAGCGCCGTTATCACGAAAAAATTCATAAAATCACCCTCCATGGCGGTTTCAACTGTCCTAATCGAGATGGCACATTAGGGCGAGGTGGCTGTACTTTCTGTAATGTTTCCTCTTTTGCTGATGAGCAAACACAATATCATTCGATAGAAGAACAAATTGCATTACAAGCCAAAAATATTAACCGCGCACATCGTTATCTTGCCTATTTTCAAGCCTATACCAGTACTTATGCCGAAGTAGAATATTTGCGTACTTTATATGAAACCGCATTATTACAAGCTGACATGGTTGGATTATGTGTTGGAACTCGGCCAGATTGTGTCCCTGTCAGCGTTTTGGATTTATTGCAAGGTTATCGCGATAAAGGCTATGAAGTATGGTTAGAACTTGGTTTGCAAACGGCTCATGATAAAACATTGAAGCACATTAATCGTGGGCATGATTTTCAATGTTACCAAGCGACCACACGTGAAGCGCGTCGGCGTGGTTTAAAAGTGTGTACGCACCTTATTGTTGGACTGCCACGAGAAGATCATCTGTTAAATATGCAAACATTAGAGCGTGTGGTAGAGACAGGCACTGATGGGCTTAAATTACACCCATTGCATATTGTTGAAGGCAGTACGATAGCTAAAGCTTGGAAAGCAGGGCGTATTAATGCATTGACGCAAGAACAATATGTTTATACCGCGGGTGAGATGATCCGCCATACTCCTCCTGAAATGATTTATCACCGTGTGTGTGCTAGCGCCAGAAAACCCACCTTATTAGCTCCTGAATGGTGTGAAAATCACTGGTTGGGAATGAATGCACTTTATCAAGATTTATTAAAAAAGGGTGTGCAAGGAAGCGGGATTGGTAATGCGTTTATTCCTAATTCTAAATAAGCCATATTAAGAAATTACCGCACGATATACATTTCAAATCTGAATGTTTTTTAATTTATATTAAAAAATGCAATTCATTTTTTCTCAATATAAATTATGAAATATTAAAATAGCCCTTAATTAAATCACTTAAATTAAGGGCTAAATAAATTTTATATTAATTGTAATAAATAACTACTGAATTAATTCCAAATCATCCAGTGCTTTTTGTAATGAAGGATAGAAATTAAGTTCTCCTTCAATAGGCGTGACTCTTGCTCTTGCCAGCGTTTTTAAAGGCTGGAAAGGAATATCACAAACAATCACATGGGTATCATGTTTAACATCAGTGACAAAATGCTGGAATGCATGTAATCCACCTGCATCTAATACAGGAACAGCATCCCATTGCATAATAACGGTTTTATAACCTTTACTACGTTCACGTAACTCATTAAAGATACGCTCAGCGGCGGCAAAGAACAGTGGACCATTAACACGCACAACCAATAACTGCTTATCATCATCAGTATAAGGGGATTCAGTTATTTTGGTCATATTGGCAATACGACGCATAAATAACAGTGAAGCCAACACAATACCGATAGTAATGGCAATAACCATATCAAAGAGAACGGTGAGTGATAAGCATAATACTAAGACAATAATATCGTCTTTAGGCGCGTGTCGAATAAGGTCAATAACTTTACGGGCTTCACTCATATTCCATGCAACAATTAACAGCAGTGCGGACATTGCGGCTAAAGGTAAATAAGAAAGGAAAGGGGCTAATACAAGTAAAGTTAGCAATACCAATAACGAGTGAACAATAGCAGAAACAGGTGATGTTGCACCTGCACGCACGTTAGCAGCGGAACGTGCAATCGCCGCAGTTGCTGTGATACCACCAAAGAATGGCGCAACAATATTACCAACACCTTGTCCGACTAACTCACCATTAGAGTGGTGTTTTTTGCCAGTCATACCATCAAGCACAACCGCACATAATAATGATTCGATAGCGCCTAACATTGCCATTGAGAAAGCTGCGGGTAATAAAGCAGAAACAGTACTCCAATTTAATTCAAGTGATGTACCTGTGCTTGGTAAATTCCAAGGTAAAACAAACTGAGGCAAAATAGGTGGAATACCTTGCCCAGTTGTTCCATTAGGAAGCATATAACTAAATTGGGAACCAATTGTTGCAACGTCATGACCGAACATATTCACAATACCCATTACTGCTGTACCTGCAATTAAAGCGGGTAAGTGGCCGGGTAAACGTAAATTCAACTTAGGCCAATAAATTAAAACCAACAGTGTTGTCAGACCGATAAGTGTATCACCAAGATGAATAGTCGGTAATGCAGAGCCTAGAGCAATCACTTTATCAATGTAGGTTTCTGGCACATGCGCTAATTCAAGACCAAAAAAGTCTTTTACTTGCATGGTGGCAATGGTGATAGCAATCCCCGAAGTAAATCCAAGTGTTACAGAAACAGGAATATACTCAATAAGCTTGCCAAAGCGAGCTAAACCCATAACCACTAAGATCACGCCAGACATAAGCGTAGCAATCAATAGCCCACTTAAACCAAACTGTTGTGATACAGGATAAAGGATCACAACAAAAGCGGCAGTAGGCCCTGAAACGCTGTATCGAGAGCCACCAGAAACAGCAATGACTATACCGGCAATAGCTGCGGTATAAAGACCGTATTGCGGAGGAACACCGCTACCAATTGCCAAAGCCATGGCTAAAGGTATCGCGATAATTCCGACGGTGATCCCTGCAATAATATCTTTTAATAAACGCGCAAAAGAGTAAGGCTCTTTTACACATGCATCAATAAATGCACTAAAGGGGCGAACCCGGTTAACTTTATGAGTTTTCATTTAGGATTAAACCAAAATAAGAAGTCAGATGCCGAATAACGGCGATAAGGAAAAGAGAGGATATCGCTTTTATTCGCTGATAATAATGTGATACATCAAATTATTAATGCATATCTTAAAGCTTAGTAAAAATAAAATCAATTAAACTAATAAGTTAACCTAAATAGATAATGCAATGTATCTTATTGTATTTATTCTGTTGCTTGCTTGAAAATAAAGTTTAAATTTATTTTAAAATTATAAAAAGCGTTTTATTTTAGAATAAATGTCGTTTAGAGATAGGGTAATAAAAATCTTTTTACGTCATAAAAATCGGATAGACATAAATAACAACTACATAAGTTGTTTTAACTCATTAAAATTAATAATCAAAGATTATTAAGTGATGAGAAATTATTAAATAAAACGATTAAGCAAAAATAAAATAAAGAATATGTAATATACTAACAATAATATCATCAAAAAATGAAGCGTTACGGGATATAAACAAGTCCGTGAAGAGAAAAAGAGACTGAGAGTGTAGAAAATTTGGACAAAAAAAATAGAGCCTAGTTAAAAAACTAGGCTCTATCTTAGAATATGGCGGTGAGAGAGGGATTCGAACCCTCGATACGTTGCCGTATACACACTTTCCAGGCGTGCTCCTTCAGCCTCTCGGACATCTCACCGTGTTGTTGGATATGTACTTAACATCTCTCAACGGGGCGCTACTATATGGAAAAGGATCATAGGCGTCAACAGCTAAATGCATTTTTCCCTTAACTTTTGCATCAAGCAGTCAAATAAAAAACAATATGCACAAATGCTAGGCAAATTATGCAGTAAAGCAATATAGATATGGATTGCTGCATTGAAAAGAGAATTAAGAATTTCGTTAACTGGTTAACATTCTCAACATTTTTATTAACAACTTATTCAAAGAGACTTGAAATCAGAACGTAACCCTCGCACCCTATGATAAAAATGCTGGAGGAAGGCAAAATGAATATTATTTATTATCATCCTTTTTTTGACGCAGATACATGGATCAATGGTATGAAGGCACGTTTGCCGAATGCCAATATACGCATTTGGGAACCTGGCGATAATCAACCTGCTGATTACGCTATGGTTTGGCTTCCTCCTTATGAAATGCTAGCCAGTCGCAATCACCTAAAAGGTATTTTTGCCTTAGGGGCGGGAGTCGATGCTATTTTAAAACAAGAGCAACAAAAGCCAGGTACATTACCAACTGGCGTTCCTGTTATGCGTTTAGAAGACACCGGAATGGGGCTTCAAATGCAAGAATATGCGATTGCTAAAGTGATGTATTACTTTCGTCGAATGGATGATTATAAACGCCAACAATCACAACGTTTATGGAAACAACTTCCTGCGCATTCTTATGACGATTTTGTTATTGGTGTTTTAGGTGCTGGAGCTTTAGGTGGGAGTGTTGCGACTAAACTTGCTGAACTTGGTTTTAAAGTTCGTTGCTGGAGTCGCAGTGAAAAACAAATTAAAAATGTTGAAAGTTTTTATGGTAAAGAGCAACTCAATGATTTCCTTAAAGAGTGTAATTTACTAATTAACTTATTACCTTATACGCCAGAAACGCATGGTATTTTGAATTTTTCACTCTTTGAACAACTTAAACCTTCTTCTTATTTGATTAATTTGGCGCGGGGTGCGCATTTAGTTGATCAAGATTTATTAGAAGCGATAGATCAAGGGCATATTGCTGATGCGACTTTGGATGTTTTTGCTCAAGAGCCATTAGCAGGAATGCACCCATTTTGGACTCATCCTCGTGTTTCTATTACGCCACATATTGCCGCCTTTACAATTCCTAATATCGCCATGGATACAATTGTTGAAAATATCCAACGAATTGAAAAGGGTGAATCACCTTGTGGTGTGGTTGATATGAAAAGTGGATATTAAAACCATTTAATACCTTTTCTAATTTTATATAATAGGCAATAAATTTTAGTTTATTGCCTATTTTTTTGCCCTGACTTTCAAAAAACATCATTTTTTCTGTTATTTATATAATGTAATAAAAATCTGGTTGTAAAAAGATATCGTTTGCAGATTATCTTATTGATTATTACCTCATGATTTGAAGATAATGAGGTATACATGAATAATAAAATAGAGACGATACCCAGTAAGCTAATACCTATGGGTACTTTTAATGGAAAAAAAGAGAAATGTTCAATAAATACAATAGGTAATGGTAATGAGAGCTATCGTAAAAATAATGATAAACAAAAAGAAGAAAAACAATTTAACTTAAATAATGCTAAGAACTATGTTTATCTTGGCTCTACCAATATGTCATTATTAAATAATATGGGTGTTACTCTTGATGATGATGGCTCCTTGCTCTTAATTAAAGGTAAAACACATGACTTATTTACAGGATTATATCAAAAACACTTTAAAGGAGGATTTAAATATGATGTTTTTAATATAGAGACTAAAAACACTGATAATATGAAGTTTAAAGAACTTTATGTTGATCCTAATGGGTTCTTGATTGGAAATAAATATAGCAATATAGATAATAGTAGTGACCTTTATAAAATTAAATTTAACAGACTCGAAAAAGAATATAGCTTAAATGATGTTTCATCAAATACTATTGGTAGTAATTTTATCGTTGAATATGAAAAATATATAATTGATGATAATCTAAAACAAGATTTATCAAGCATCAATAATATTGTGGAATTAAAAGAAAATAATATACTAAAAATAAAAAGAGATGGTCTAGATATTACAATTGAAGTTAAAAATAACCAACTTTACACAGCTGGATTACCTGCAACACTAGAGTCAACATACGATCAAACTGACCATGCTGAAACTGAACATGATATTAAAATCAAAAAGCATAAAATAAAACTTCCATTAAAGGAAACTGATAAAATATTAGCAATTAAACCAATATTAAATAAAATTCAACTCATTGTGGATAAAGGTAATAAAATAAAAATATACTACCTTGACCCTTTGAATATTTTTGCGGTTAAAGATTATCAGTATGAGGTTACTCGTTTAAAACAGGAGCCACCCTTATCATTTTACTCAATGGTAGGTGAGAATAATTATAAAAATTATCATTCTGGTCAGCCATTTTCTACTCAAACAATAGGTAATTTCAGTAGCCGACATATTCCTTTTTTCTCTTCTGTTATTGATGATTCCAGATTACATATTAGTAAAGCTAAAGAGCAATATGCATTAAAAAAATATAAAGCAATGATGAAAAATATTGCAAAAACTGTTGATCCTGGTTTTAGAGGATTATTTTCTAATATAAAACAACTTGTTAATTCTTCGACAACTGCATATAACAGCAAGCCAATGGCATTATATGGTATTAAAAAAAATATAGAAAAAAACTATGATGTGTTAAATCGTATAGTTAAAGGTGTCAAAAGTGGTGTAACACAAGGTGAGGTGATTTATTCATTAGTAAAAGACCTTAAAGAGAAAGAAAATATTACAATTAGTCACCATAGTGATATTCGAGCTTTTTTGGGCATTAATGCTTTTCAACTGCCAAGTAATATAGGAGTTAATGCCTTTCTATTAGCTTCTTATGCAAAGTCACACTCTATTACATTATCAAAAAGTGAAGGTAATAAGATCACTTTTTCTTTTATTAATAATAAGAAGAATCTTTTTGTTGCAGGTTTATCCGCGGGAATTGGTGGATATGAAAAAAGATGGGAGTTAGGAAATGTTGACTATGGTTTTGTTACTCCTATCATGGCAAGTGCTTTATTAGGTGCCACTTACGCTAAAAAATCTAATTTCTCATTTAGCCTTGATATTAATGAGATCTCAAATTTTATTAATCAAGGATTAACTAAAAATGAAAACGAATTGATCGATAAATCTACTCTTGAAATTAATCAAGATATGAGTATCTCGTTAGGAGGTGAGATAAGAAGTGAAGGGAGTTTTGATGTTGATGTCATGGTTAATCCTAATATGGAACTAACCGTACCCAGAAATGCTATTGGTATAAACTTTATTTTCAATTTATTAAAACTAGATTTAAATATTAATAAATTTATCGATTATGGTGAAACAGATGTTACAAAGAAAACAAAGAGGCTTGATCTTAATTTATTAGAGCTTGGTATTGATGTTTATCGTGATTTGAAATTTACGCCTTCTACAACAAATTCTGATAATGTTATTCAGTGGTATCCATTAACATCCGTAAAAGATTTTGAATTAATGGTAAAAAAAAGAATAAATAGCTTGTTAGGTTTTACACTTTTTAAAAGTGAAAAATTAATAAGAGCGGGGAGTCAGGAACAAGATAAAAAAAACATAAAAGGAATTTATAAAAGAGTATTAAAGCTAAATAAACTATTAGAAAGTTTCCCAGAAAAATATTATCTTTCTAATAATATTGATAAGTTAGATAGCATCTATTTAAATTTATCATCAGGTAAAAAAGAAATTAATAAATTAAAAGATGATAGTAATAAAAATCTTATTACTACTTCATTTCAAAGTAAAGATGAGATTTTTCAGGCTAAAATAACAGAAGAGAATAGACAACATAATATTAATCATATTTTATCCTCATTAAAAAAGAGAAAAGAGATGTTGTCTTCTCAGGAAAAAGACAATATGAATGAAAAATTTAAGCCTTACTTTATAGCAAATTATCAGTTAAATAGACAGGGAAGCTCGCTTCGTTCTGATTTACAAAATGAAATAAAGCATCTTATAGAAAAAAATAGAGACACTAAAGAGATTAACTTAGATGAAATAAAGACAAATCTGGATGATTTATATACTAGATATAAACAGCAGTTTGCCCATATTGAATATCAAATTACCTCTACAGATATTATGTCTATTAGTGAACTTTCGTACAAAAAGAAGACATTACCAACAGGATTTGTACGATTAGGAAATAAAAAAGCGATTATACATACTCAAGTTAAAGGAAATATTAATTATATTTATGATAAAGATGAAAAGCGAGTAAATAAAATATCAACAAGTTATTATTACTAATTGAATCATTCATTTTGTTTATTATTAATGTAATGTAACTTATAAAATATCCCTTGGGAAAATGCGGGTTTTAACAAGGCAGGTAGTGTTAAGTTTTGTTTTATCTATTATATTTGATTTTTATGGGGTTTATCTCTAATTAATTGATGTTATCGAAAAGATAAGTTTATTAAATTGTCATTTTGCTTAACTTGGTGATATAAAGTAGTTTCCCATGTTTATCAGACAATATACTTAATGAATATAGCAGAACTTCTTGAGCAAATAGCAGAGAAAGGATGGTGTGTATGGGATGATTTCCTCACACCAGAGGCTGTTCAACAATTGCGCGCTTGTTTTGATGGTAATGCACAACAAGCACGTATTGGTCGTCATGAGAATCGGCTTGCAGAAACAACAATTCGAAGTGATAAAATACGTTGGCTAGAACCTGAAATGGGAACACCCGTTCAGCATTATTTAATGCAAATGGAGTCTATTCAACGTGCGGTAAATCGTGAGTTTTTTCTTGGACTTTTTGAATATGAAGCGCATTTTGCTTGTTATGAAAAAGGTGCTTTTTATAAAAAACATCTGGATGCATTTAAAGAAAATGTGACGCGGCGATTAACAACAGTATTGTATCTTAATGAGGATTGGAAAAAAGAAGACGGCGGCGAGTTAGTTATTTATGATTTGGAAGATAAAGAACTAGCAACAGTTGCTCCTAAAGGTGGACGTTTGGTTGTTTTTCTTTCAGAACAATTCCCTCATGAAGTACTTCCTACTAATAAAGAGAGAATAAGTATTGCAGGGTGGTTTCGTGTGAATGGTGTAAGAGATAATTTTCTTGATATAGCCAGTTAACAAATGCAATAAAATGCTGTTGTCATAAAGTCGTTTATTATAAAACTGCTTTAGAAGATAAGTAGCATGGGATTAGGCGCGTTTCTTATATTAAGTAAAAGACTTAATAATAAGAGCGCGCTTTTTCTGTTTTAAGCGATTAAAAATAGTAAGATTTATATTAACAATAAAAGAGAAATGACGAAAAAAGTTGATTTTCTTACCGTTAAACGCACAATAACGCGAAACTTTTTAGGATAAAAATACAATGAATGAATTTTCAATAGTTTGCCGGCTTTTAGGCACATTATTCCAACGTGATCCCAATGATCCTATTTTATCACCAATTATTAAAATGATTGGTGAAGGAAAACTTAGCCAGCTATGGCCATTAGAGCAAGATGAGTTATTTAACACCTTAAAAAATAGCGTCAAAGATTTAGCCAGTGTTGAAGCGGATTATCAGTCTCTTTTTGGTAGCGAAACTCCTGCTGTGTCTATTTATGCCCATGATTATGAAGAGATCAAAGAAGACGATATTCGTCAATTTTTGATCGCAAGGGGTATGCCAGTTACAGATAATGCAACAGACAGTTTTGGTGCTTTACTACTTGCTGCTTCATGGCTTGAAGATAACTCAGCAGAAGATGAAGTATTGGCACAAATACAATTATTTGATGAATATCTGTTACCTTGGGCTGGCACATTTTTAGGTAAGGTTGAAGCTCATGCAACAACTGGCTTTTATCGCACACTAGCAGGTATTGCGCGTGGTGCATTATCAGCATTACGTGAAGAACTCTCTGATGATGAAGAAGAGAGTGACGATACTGAAGATACGCAAGCAGAGTAATATAACTATTTCTTTGCAAAAGTATTTTATTATTCATAAAAAAGGCAAACCATTAGGTTTGCCTTTCTCATTAATGACGATAAATATTTTTAATCAACTTGCGTAACTATTAGAGTTGGATCACGAATTTACCCGGTTTAACTTCAATTCCTTTAGCCAGTTTAAACGCGGCAGCTTCAGCACTGTTTTTTTCTGGGTTAAGAACATAAACAGGGTGATTATCAAAGTAAGTCGTGATTGTTGTATCCAAATAAGGTTTTAGTGCCACAACCACAGCATCCATTTTTTCTGGAGAGACTTTGTAACTATCAATAGCCATTGATTTTATGTATATCGCCCCTTTATCAGCTTGATAAGAAGGTTGCCCTGATAACGTAAGCTCAACTTTAGCGCTAGTCTTACCAAAGAATGAATTAATTATCAGATCAGTTGTACCTGAAAGATTTATTTTACCCGGCTCAGTACGACCAATTTGAATAGAAAGATTGCTTAATTTAATATCAGCAGATACAACCTCATCTTCACCAATATGTTTCTGAAGATTTATTTTTTGACTGATATAGTCATTAATAAGGTTTTCACTCACATCAAATTGCTTGAGCTGATCACACCCTGTGATTAAGCTTGTTAATACTAATATACTGGTTAGAAAAATTGCTTTCATAAACACTCCTTGATCATTGATAACTAAGAGTTTACCTGATCTCTAGGGAGTAAGCATGGCTGTTTCTATTTTTTTACGATTAAATTGGCGATGTAACGCATAAAGTGTTATTAAACCTACAGTTCCTAGTAAGAACCAAGGTAATTCAGGCATGTCAAATTGATTACCTAAATCATACATCCATCCACCACCTGTATATCCAATAGCGCCACCAAATGCCAAGCCTAAGCGACTAAATCCCATATAACTACCACGAGCGCGAGGATCAGCAAGTGATGCACTTAATGTTTCGCGTGCAGGTTCTGCTGTAATAGTACCAAGATAAAATAGACCAATAATCAAGAAGATGCTTTGTAATGAATGGATCATGCCAACAGGGAACATGCTGATGCTCATTAAAAATAAGCCAGCCATTAAACGCTGTTCTAATTTGAAACGTTTTTCACTCCAGCGAGCAATAGGATAAAGCAACGTTAAAGAAAGTAGAGCTTCAATGGCATACATCCATTTTACAGCGGTTGGTGTACCCGCAATATCATTGACGATAATAGGAAACATCAACATAACTTGAACAGATAATACAAAATAACCTGTCAGGGTTAAGACATAACTGACAAAGCGTTTATCAAGGCATACTCGCTTTAACCCTTCTTTAATTGGTGTTCGGGTTGTGGAGATACGATAAGCAGGTAATAACCAAGCATTAAATAAGGCTGCGATAACAAAAACACCAGCACCGACCCAGCATACCAAATGAAAATCATACTGTAATAACCAGCTACCAATGAGTGCACCAATAACGGCACCAGCGCTATCTTGCATTAACAATAAAGAGTAAAAACGACCGCGTTCATAAGGACGGGTTAATTTTATAACTAGCGCTGTGCGAGGTGGATCAAATAAAGTTCCACCTAATGCAGATAAAATGCAAGATAACCAAAGTATCCAAGGTTGATCAGCCATTGCCATTAAAGCAAAACCTAAAGCTCGTAATAACATGCCTGTTATTATCATTGGTTTTGCACCAAAACGGTCTGCAATAGCGCCGCCAAAAATGCCAAGGCCTTGTTGTACGAGTTGTCTAAGCCCTAAAGCAAAACCGACAATAACACCAGCCCAACCTAATTGTTCGACGAAACGAATAGAAATAAGCGGAAAAACGACGAAAAAACCTAAGACAACTAACATATTGTCAATTAGGAGGAAGTATTTACCCAAAGTACGGGCTTGTGTTACCAGCGCCATTACTCACCATCAATAAGCAAATAATTTAAATAAAATAAGGGGGGAATGAAATAATTTATTTCTTCGACTATTCTGTCTCTAAATGTGCATAATTCCTAGTAAATTAAAGATGATATTTTTTTATTAAGGTTAGTGGCAGAATAAGAAGAGTTGCTTCAGAATTAGACTTATTTATATCAAAGGATAATGAGATCGTAATGTTTGGTTATCGTGGCGGAATTCCTAAAATTCGTTTTGAAACACAAAGAATGGTAATTCGTTTAGCATACGAACGAGATGCTGAAAGATTGGCTGATTATTATACATTAAATCGTCGTTTTTTAATTCCGTGGGAACCCGTAAGAGATAAAACACATTATATACCCTCTGGTTGGGAACACCGTTTACAATATATGAACGAACTGCACCGACAAGAAAGTGCTTTTCATTTTCTACTATTAACACAAAAGGAAGATGAAATTATTGGTGTCGCTAATTACAGCAATGTTATGCGAGGCGCTTTTAATGCCTGTTTCTTGGGGTATTCAGTCGGTGAAAAATGGCAAGGTCAAGGCTATATGTCTGAAGCTTTAACGGAAACACTTCGCTATATGCAACGACTGCAGGGGATGCATCGTATTATGGCGAATTATATGCCTCATAATTTACGTAGTGGAAACTTATTAGCTAAACATGGTTTTGAACGTGAAGGGTATGCCAAAAACTATCTACAAATTAATCAAGAGTGGCGAGATCACGTACTGACTGCATTAACAACGCGAACCTATTTTAAACGTTAATATTGGTCATTATGGAAGAAAAGCACTGTTTATAATCATATTAGAAACGTCTTTATGTCAGTGCTTTTAGCCTCTTTTTGATGATAATCGTAATATTTAATAAGCCATTTGATCCGTTTTTTTCAACATATAGTACCAATGTTGAATATGGAAAATAGACTGTGTTAAGCGTGATGACTCTTCTTTTTCAATATAAAATCCATTCTTTTGATACAAATAAAGCGCACCTTCATGATGAATATCGACATAAAGTGATAAATACGCTTTTTTCAGAACATCTTTAGTATATTGGGTTATCCACTCAAGTATAGCGTAGGCAATGCCGTGTCCTTGATATGAGGATAAAACGGCAATATGTGCCAAGTAAGCTTCATTTTCATTTGGCGTATAATTAAATAAAGAAAAGAAAATCTTTTGCTTAATATAATGAATAATACCAAAGCGCCAATAATTTAAGGATGGTGTTTTAATAAAGGGATTTGCGGTAAAGCTGTTTTCTTTTATTACTAAACAAAATGTTGCGATAATTTTTCCATTATCAGTGACAACAAATTGTTGGCTGTTTTTTTTACATGCTAATGAATTCCAAATAGCTTCTAATTGCTGACGTTGATTAGGATTAGTGCTATCAATATTAAAAGCATTTAATTTAAAACGAAATGCTTGTGCAAATAATTGAATAATTTCAGGAATATCTGAAGGCTCTGCAACACGAAGCTGATAGTGTTCATTAAGTAATTGCATGATATCGTTACTCTGCAATAATAGGGTTAACTTTTTAGACTGTTTGGTCTAGTTATTTATAGACTAATCAGTCTAATTTATTTTGTCCAGAGATTTTTAATGTTATGAACAAGACTGTTACTGAAAAACAAAAAGCGAAAATGAAGCATATTATTGATGCTGCAATACGTTGCTTTGCTGTAAAAGGTTTTCACTCCACATCAACAGCAGAAATCTGTCATGAAGCAGGTATGAGTCCAGGAAATGTATTTCATTACTTTCCAAATAAAAATTCGATTATTGAAGCGATAGCATTAGAAGATGCACAGCTATTTGATGATATTTTTTGTCGCTATGAAGCTGAAGAAGAGTGCATTCAAGCAGTTATCGATTTAATGAAGGAAATTATAGAGCTCTATAATCACCCAGAATATGCACGTATCAGCATTGAAATTTTTGCTGAAGCTTCACGTAATGCGAGCATTCACGAGATTTTTATTGAAAATGAAAGAAACAACAAACAGCGTTTGATTGCGATGCTGAAAAACGGTATTAAAAAAGGGCAGATAGACTCAACACTTGAACCTGAAAAAATTGCAACATGGCTGTTAGTTATCGCAGATGGTTCAATGGGAAGAAATATTATTGATCCTGAATTTAATGAAAGAGAGAACCACGCTATGTTGGAAGTGATGTTGAAAAAAATGCTCACAAAGCCATAAATCGCTATTTTTTAATCACTTTGATTAGTCGAAGATAAGCAGAGTCAGCGTATTCCTAGCTAATTGAAGATTGATTTTTCGATGTTAGAGACGGAGTATAGTCCCTTTCTTTTTATTCCATTCAACAAAAATTAGAATGACTTTATGAATTTACTTAAATCACTCGCCGCAGTGAGTTCTATGACCTTATTTTCACGGGTACTAGGATTTATTCGTGATGCAATTATTGCGCGTATTTTTGGCGCAGGTATGGCAACCGATGCCTTTTTTGTAGCTTTTAAATTGCCCAACTTATTACGTCGTATATTTGCTGAAGGGGCATTTTCTCAAGCATTTGTTCCTATCTTGGCAGAATATAAAAATCAGCAAGGTGAGGAAGCAACGCGTACCTTTATTGCTTATGTTTCGGGTATGCTGACGCTTATTTTAGCCGTGGTCACCGTGATTGGTATTATTGCTGCGCCTTGGGTGATTTATGTTACAGCACCGGGTTTTAGTAGTTCACCTGATAAATTTCAATTAACGACTGACCTATTACGGATCACCTTTCCTTATATTTTTCTTATTTCATTAGCTTCATTGACAGGCTCTATTTTAAATACTTGGAATCGGTTTTCAGTACCCGCATTTGCACCGACGCTCCTCAATGTCAGCATGATCTTTTTTGCTTTAGTCGTCGCCCCTTACTGTAATCCTCCTATTATGGCTTTGGCGTGGGCGGTTGTTGCGGGAGGAATATTACAACTTGGGTATCAATTACCACATTTGAAAAAAATCGGTATGCTTGTTTTACCGCGTATCTCATTTAGAAATAGCGGTGTTTGGCGTGTGATGAAATTGATGGGACCTGCTATTTTAGGCGTTTCAGTTAGCCAAATATCATTAATTATTAATACTATTTTTGCTTCTTTTTTAGTTTCTGGTTCCGTCTCTTGGATGTATTACGCAGATCGCTTGATGGAGCTACCGACAGGGGTATTAGGGGTTGCATTAGGTACAATATTACTTCCTTCATTATCTAAGAGTTTCGCCAGTGGTAAAACTGAAGAGTATAGAAAACTGATGGATTGGGGGTTAAGACTGTGCTTTTTATTAGCACTGCCTTGTACTATTGGTTTAGCGGTACTATCAGGGCCTTTAACGGCGTCTTTATTCCAATATGGCAATTTTAATGCTCATGATGCATTAATGACACAACAAGCGCTAATCGCTTACTGTGTTGGATTAATGGGGCTGATTATCATAAAAATCTTAGCACCGGGTTTTTATTCTCGTCAGGATATTAAAACCCCCGTAAAAATTGCGATTGCCACATTGATCCTCACACAATTAATGAACCTTGCGTTTATTGGTAGCTTAAAACATGTGGGTCTTGCGCTCTCAATCGGTATTGCGGCTTGTTTCAATGCCTCTATGTTGTTTTGGCAAATCCGTAAGAAAGATATCTATCAGCCTTTAGCCGGTTGGCCTGTGTTTTTATTGAAACTTGTTATTGCACTTGCCGTAATGGGTGCTGTATTAGTTGGAATGTTGTGGATCATGCCAAGTTGGGATATTGGCAGTATGCCAATGCGTATATTACGTTTGTTGTTGGTTGTAGTAGCCGGAGCAGGGAGTTATTTTGTTGCGCTGTATGCATTAGGGTTTAGACCTCGTCATTTCTCACTACGTGCGTTATAACTGAAACAGTGACTCCTCGCTTTTGTATAAAAGCGAGGAGTTGCAAAATTAACAATGTTTTTATCAACACAACTTTCCTCGTTTAGAACCTTTCTCTATTTTTAGACTATTTATAATGCGTCATAGATCACACTTCTAGCATTTAGTCACATGATTCTGACTACTCTTAGAAAGAGAAAAAAGAGCAAGAAAAAACAAAAAATATTTTTCTTGCTCTTTTTTTTATTAAATTTTTTTTCCAATTTCTAAATGGTTTATACAGATTTTAGGCATTGGAACACATTTTTTGATGGTTATTAATAAATTTATCTAATCATTAATCATATCGAATATCTTTAGACAATTTGTTTACTAATGGTGGGATTCTACATAAAGTAAAAAAATAGACACTATATTCTAAGCACTTACGGTTTGACGAATTATCTTTTTTTAGATAAACTCTCTTGTGTTGTATAGGTTTAAAAATTGACACATCTGTTAAATATTTCTTACTTAATGATGAGATATTGCAAATATTTCAAAATATTGCAGTATATTTTAAAACATTTAATTTTTTTGATTTAAGACATATTATTATTTCTTTATTCAGGTAGATTAACCGTGACTGTAAAGTTATTTGCTTGTTATCGTTCAGTACTACTGAAAGTGATCATATCTATTTTGTCTGCGCTTCAAATAGGTAACACGATTGCTGGGGATAAGCAGTAAACAATAAGTCGTGTGAATAATGAAATTAATGCTAAATCTATTTTTAATAGATAATTAGATTACTGAGAATTCAGTATGGTACACTAATTATTGCTTTCATTTGTCCGCCGTTGTTTTCTGTTTTTCCCTCTCTTTTCTATTCCTTCTCAATATTTCTTATTTTTTTATTAATAGCTCAATAACTCAAATATTTCTCCATTTATTCGTTATACTCAAAGCAGTTATAAATCATTAAATATTTCTAGTTTAAAGACTACTAAATAACCACTTTGTGGTTTTTGGTAAAAATAAAAATAAAAGCGTCAAGGAGCTACTATGAAAAAAGCAATTATCATTTCTGTATCATTAGCTACATTATTTCTTGCAGGTTGTACTGCTGACGGAAAAATTAATACCTCAAGACTCACTCCAGTTAACTGTGTGGGCGTATTTGACAAAACTAATGAGAAGCTTGCTTTCACCGCTAAAGATGTCAATGACCGCTTATACAGCCCTAGCAAGCCAATAGATAGTGTTGATGGGTGGATTGATGCAAAAGATATTAGAGGGCTACTGTGTCAGGATGTTATAACTGCTAATGAAGACTAATGATTAAGTAGCATTTGGAAGTTTGATTACACAATTGCTTGAAGTGTTATTTTAGCTATATTGAATTAAGACTTAATGCATAATAAAAAACCGATGGTTAATGCCATCGGTTTTTTTATCACTGCTATTTGAAAATAGAGATGAATTACATTCTATCTACGGTTTCAATGCCTAAAGTATCTAAACCTTGTTTTAAGGTTCTCGCGGTTAAACGAGCCAGTTTTAGACGGCTTTGGCGAGTGTTTTCATCTTCAGCAGATAAGATAGGGCAGTTTTCATAAAAGCCAGAGAAGGCTTGTGCCAGATCATAAAGATAAGCACACATAACGTGAGGCGTTCCTTCACGGGAAACTTGCATAATGGTTTCATCAAATTGGACTAAACGTAATGCAAGTTGTTTCTCATGAGATTGTGTTAGTGCGATAGGTTGTGTTAACGCATTTTCATCAATTTCTGCACGTTTGAAGATTGAAGCAACACGAGTATATGCATATTGCATATAAGGTGCTGTGTTACCTTCAAAACTTAACATCAGATCCCAATCAAAGATGTAATCTGTTGTACGGTTTTTTGACAAGTCAGCGTATTTAACAGCACCAATACCCACAACGCGAGCAACGTTATTTAATTCGTCTTTATCCATATCTGGATTTTTTTCAGCGATTAATGTACGGGCTCTTTCTTGGGCTTCATCAAGTAAATCGGTTAAACGAATAGTGCCACCAGAACGAGTTTTAAACGGACGACCATCTTTACCTAACATCATACCGAACATATGGTGTTCGAGTGACATTGAATCTGGGATGTAGCCTGCTTTACGAACAATCGTCCAAGCTTGCATTAAATGCTGGTGCTGACGAGAGTCAATATAATAGAGTACGCGATCAGCGTGTAATGTTTCGTGACGGTATTTTGCACAAGCAATATCGGTTGTTGTATATAGGTAGCCACCGTCTTTTTTCTGAACGATAACACCCATAGGTTCACCTTCCTTGTTTTTATACTCATCAAGGAAAACAACCGTTGCACCTTCACTTTCTACTGCAAGACCTTTTGCTTTTAAATCAGCAACAATACCCGCTAACATTGGGTTATAAAGACTTTCACCCATAATGTCATCTTCGGTTAATGTGACGTTAAGGCGTTGATAAGTCACTTGGTTTTGTTGCATGGTGATATCAACTAATTTGCGCCACATTGTACGGCAGTATTCATCACCACTTTGTAATTTCACAACATAATTACGGGCACGCTCTGCGAATACTTCATCTTCATCATAATGTTTTTTCGCTTCGCGATAGAATTCTTCGAGATCAGACAACGCCATATCAGCGGCATTTTCATTCTGTTTTTTCTCTAAATACGCAATTAACATACCAAATTGCGTACCCCAATCACCAAGGTGATTAGCACGAACAACATTATGACCTAAGAAAGACAAAGTACGCGCACTTGCATCACCAATAATGGTCGAGCGTAAGTGCCCAACGTGCATCTGTTTCGCAACGTTCGGAGATGAGTAGTCGATAACAATAGTTTGAGGTTCAACGGGTGTTACGTTTAGATGTTCATCTGCTAATGCGGCTTCAGCTTGCTTGGCAACCCATTGTGAAGATAAAAAGATATTGATAAAACCCGGACCTGCGATTTCAACTTTATCTGCAACATCCGTAATATCGAGCTTTTCTAAGATCTTTTCTGCGAGTTGTCGGGGTGGGATCCCCATTTTTTTTGCAGCTCCCATGACACCATTTGCCTGATAGTCACCAAATTGTACTTTGGCTGACTGACGGACAAGAGGTTCGCTATCAGCGGGTGCGCCAGCAGCACACATTGCCACACTGATTTTTTCTGAAAGAAAAGCCTGAATATTCACCGGGTTACCTTAAATTATTGAGAAAATAAAACCTGACGACAAAAGCCTGACAGGTTTTTTATAAAGAATTGGGATTAACCTTGAATTTATAACATATTCCGGCTAGAACATGCTACCATCTCGGCCTTATCTTTAAGGTTTTTTCTCTGTTTTTTCATTAAGGTTATTCAAAATGGTGTTATTTTCTTCAATTCCTCAATTAAATGATTTAACTCACGAGCTTTCTTTGTTTGAAGAAAATATGACGCTATTTGCCAATAGTTTGAGTATAGATTTATCCGCCCATCTCACGGATCACGTATCGTTACGTTGTCACGATTTAGCGTTAGCGGAGCAGTGGAGAGCAGGATTAAGCCAGTGTGGAAAGTGTATTTCTGATAATGTAATTAATGGACGGCCAATATATCTATTTCAATTAGAAACGCCATTAACTATTTTAAATCAATCTGTTTCCATCGTTGAGTTACCTTTTCCCACAAATAAAAAATATGAGTATCAAGGTTGGGAGCATATTGAGCAAGTGATCCCCGTTGAGCCAACTGATTTAGTGACTAAAGTTATGTCATTTTTACCTGAAATGTTACCTGAGAGTGTTAGCTTAAAAATCAGTGAACCTAAAGGTGAGAAAGAACGTTTACCTAATCCAACAGTGGCTATTTCTAATGGAAAAGTCACAGTGAAGTATCATCCTTATTCGTTACTTGAAATCGTAGAAAGTGAGTGTTGAGCGACACTTTCAGAAAATAGTTTGCTTGTGTCAGCACAAAATTCTGATAGCAGAATTGAATGAATAACGAGATTCGACAACTATTGTTAGAAATCGCTAAGAAATGATGTTTATTTTCTGATTACTTTCTTTATTAAGGATGGAGAGGGATGATATGGCTACGTTGGAGATTTGTTGTTTTGGCGCTGAATGTGCGTTGGTAGCAGAACGAGCGGGTGCAGACAGAATAGAGCTGTGCACGAGTCCAGCAGAAGGTGGCATTACGCCAAGCTTTGGAATGCTAAGACAAGTCAGAGATTTGGTTCGTATTCCCGTTCATCCCATTGTTCGCCCTCGTGGTGGTGATTTTTGTTATACACAAGCTGATTTTTCAGCAATGAAAAATGATATTAGTTTGATCCGTGATATGGGATTTTCAGGAGCAGTTGTTGGTCTTTTAAATGAAGAAGGGCATATTGATTTACCTAAAATGGAAATTTTAATGGAGCTTGCAGGCCCATTAGCCATTACTTTTCATCGCGCTTTTGATATGTGTATTAATCCATTATTAGCGCTAGAACAACTGACTCAGCTAGGTGTTTCTCGTATTCTAACGTCAGGACAGCAGGCAAACGCGGAACTAGGTTTGCCATTATTACGAACGTTAAATGAGAAAACACAAGGCCCTATCATTATGGCGGGGGCTGGTGTAAGACTCAGTAATATCCAAAAATTCTTAGATGCAGGATTAAAAGAAATACACAGTTCAGCAGGGAAAGTGGCGCCTTCAACTATGATTTACCGTAAAGCAGGTGTAACCATGAGCTCTGACAGTGAAGTGGATGAATTTACGCATTACTGTGTAGATGAAGATACGGTTGAAGCGATGAAAGATATTATGAGTATTCATGCACCATTAGCATCTTAATTAGCACAAATTAAAGATTTTAGAACTGCGCCTTTTATGGCGCAGTTTTTTATGCAATCTCGTCTAATAACAACGTATGTGTAATACCACAGCGTTCCACAAAAGCGTCATCATGCGAAACCAGTAATAATGTACCTTGGTATTCAACAAGTAAATTTTCCAATAGTTGTTTGGACTCGATATCAAGGTGATTATCTGGCTCATCGAGTAATAATACCGCAGGTGGTTTTGGGCTATGAGTTAAGGCCAATAACGTTGCTTTTAATTGCTCGCCACCACTTAGTTTTTCAAGCGGTAGTAAAGATTTATCACCTCTAATTCTCAACATCCCAAGGCGTGTTCGCCATTGCTCAATAGAAATAGCAGGCTGATATTGGTGTAGTGCTTGTGCAACAGGCAATGTTTTATCAAGTAAAGCAAGGTGTTGATCGAGATAGCAATAGTCCTTGTTTAGACGAAACTCACCAGAAAGCGGTGCAAATTGTTCAATTAAACATTTTAATAATGTTGATTTCCCACATCCATTCTTACCTTTAATATGCCAATGTTCATTACCGTAAGCTGAGAATGAAATAGGGTGCTGATAACCATATGGAAGTTGAAGATTATCAACAAATACATTTAAACGGTGACCATCACTTTGATAATTCAACACCATTTTTTGTTGATGAACATGTGATTTTTCCTCATCGACACCTTGTTTTTGAGATTGCATATCATCGATTACGCGCTGATGACGCTTTGCAACTGCAGATTGTCTTTGTTCAGCCCGATTTGTTTGCATATCCAATAAAAGTAAGCATTGAGAGCCACTTTTCCTAATTGATTCGCCTTGTCGTTTTCGTTGTGCTGCTTTTTGTAATGTCGCTTGTTGCTGGCGTTTCTCATTTTTAATTTGGCTGTTTAGTCGATCACTTGCGGCTTCCAACGAGGCTATTTCTGCACTTTTTTGTGTCTCATATAAAGTATAATTTCCTCCATATTCAGATAAACCTTTCTCGCTTAATTCAAGAATCGTATCCGCATATGAGAGCAAGTTTCGATTATGACTAACAATAAGAGATCCTGCTTTGTGCTGAGCTAACTGTTTTATTAACCATTGTTGTCCTTGATAATCAAGATGGTTATCTGGCTCATCTAAGAGCAGAAAACTCTGCTCGCATAAAAAAGCGCGACAAAGTGCTAAACGTGTCTGTTCTCCACCACTTAGATGCGCAATAGGGGTATCTAATGCAACAGGGAGTTGTGCTGAATCTAATAAATTCTGCCACGTAACAGGAAGTTGCCATTTACCATCGAGCAACTCAATATCTTCTAATGTAGCAATACCTGCATCAACGCGTTGGAATGCTTGATAAATTTCATGAATATCTAACGCTTGAGCAAGTGTATCGCCTTGTAATCGGGTTAATTGATCAACGTGAACAAAAGGCATATTCCAATTAACTTGACCAGCGGTTGGTAATATTTTTTGTGCTAATAATCTTAACAGTACAGATTTTCCTTTGCCGTTATGACCGATCAATGCATTTTGCTGACAAGCCAATGAGCGAGTTAACGGTGGAAAAAGAGTTTGCTGATTAAATTCGATAGTCAGTTGTGAGAAGTGACAGGCTATTGTCATAATAATACCTCCTAAGCGAAATAGGTGGCAGACAGCCGTGATCTTTTTTAGATGCGACGAAATAAATTATTGTCTGCCAGTAACAGAAAATAAATACCCAAAAAGGTATTTGAAAAAATTTTCTGGCAGAATTTAATTCATCGTAGGGAAGTGCCTTCTTAAAAATAAAATAGGATAGGGAATGTAACGCGCCTATTATAGCGATAAACATGCCAAGATCAATAGGGATTAACGTCGTGAGCCGCGTGTTGTTTTTTCTCTGTTATAAATAAACTTAAATTTAATTTTTTTATAAAGAGGTGAAAACATTGTTATTGTCAGAAAAATAAAAGGAATAGTATATAAAAGTGTTCCTAACGCCATGCCAACATGAGGTGCATTAAAATATTCACTATGTGAAGCGATTAAATTTAAATAATTTACTTTATCTAAATATTCAGGTGTTAATCCACCATAAGGAACAATAAAGCGGATCATTGCAATTAAGAAGATGCAAAATAGAAAATTGAGCGTCATATATGCAGAATTAAGAACGTTTTTATTCCAAGCCTCTCTACTTTTTGCTTGATAGCTACCAATAAGGCGATTAGCGACAATAACCGCGTAGAGCCAAAGCACAATATTCTCATCGCCCATAATAAAACTATTAATCATAAAGGCAAATACGCTATAAACAGGGATAAGAACAAAAATAAGTTTAGTTCGTGCTAGTACAGCCATAAACAGACCTGAATGAACAAGAATAAACTCAAAGATAAAAATAACGGTTAAATTATAAATGGTTTGAACGCTAAACAACGCGGGATAACACCATGCAGTAATAATAAAAGCGATATAAAAGAATTGAGTAAAATAATCAAACCAAGAGAATAACGCACTGATTTTACGCTGTAATGGCGTAAGTGTAATGGGTGACTCATTTTCTAAAAAATTTTGATTAGAAAAAAAGAGTTCTCGTTTTTCATTCTCTTTTCTGTGCTCGTTAAGAACCAGCGATTGCTGTTTTTGTTGTGCGATCCTTTTTTGTTTAGTTTGTTTATTTTCTTTATATTTCGCCATGATGATCTTTTATAGAGTCAATTTTATCGATGTAATAAGGTCTAAGTTAGAAAAAGTGATTTTAAAACATTTAAATTGATATAGAAAAAAGGATATCTCTATAAGATACCCTTTTTGTAATGATTATCTGTAACACACTTAAAATAAATAAAGCTTAGGGTTTAGTTGCAATTAATATCGCGCGTTTAGGTGCGGGATAACCTTCAACTGTTTTTGTTTTATCATCAGCATCTAAGAATGCCTCTAATGAATCCGTTACCATCCAATCCGTTTTACGTTGTTCATCAAGAGAGGTTGTGTTTTCATCGACAATGCGCACATCTTTAAAGCCACATTTTTCTAGCCAAACTTTCAGCATTTTTGCAGATGGAATAAAGTACACATTACGCATTTGTGCATAACGTTCACCCGGGATCAGACATTGGAATTCATCACCATCAACAACGAGGCTTTCTAATACTAATTCGCCACCAGACACTAATTGGTTCTTTAATTGCCATAAATGATCAAGAGGTGAGCGGCGATGATAAAGTACACCCATAGAAAATACGGTATCGAAGGCATTTAATTCAGGCATTTGCTCAATACCAACAGGAATTAAATGTGCGCGTTGGTCATTACCTAATAATTTTCTGACTGCTTCAAATTGGCATAAGAAAAGTTGAGTAGGGTCGATCCCGACAACAAATTCTGCACCTTCACCTAACATCCGCCACATGTGATAACCACTGCCACAACCAACATCTAATACTAAACGGCCTTCAAGTGGTGAAAGATGCGGTAAAACACGATCCCACTTCCAATCAGAGCGCCATTCTGTGTCGATATCGACGCCATAAAGTGAAAATGGACCTTTACGCCACGGCATTAAATTTTTTAAAACGTTGCTTAATCCCAGTTGCTCGCCTGCGCTTAATGCTGGAGTATGCTGAGCAATCACACCATTTTTTAAGTCAATCTCAGTAGGGGCAATCTCTGGCAAGCCATCAAGCATTCTTTCCCATGAGGAAAAGTGACCGTGTAACGCATTTGAGCGCCATTCTGATAATTGAGCAGGTAATGTATCTAACCAATGAAATAAGCGCTCATCTTGCGCAATAAGTTGATAAAACGAGCCAAAATTAATCATTAATTATTGCCTTTAATCGCTAAAAGAGAGCCGAAATTAAAACATTGGAACCAAACTTCCGCATGTGGGAAACCTGCATTATGTAAGCGAGTTTTATGCGTTTCAACAGAATCGGTCAGCATGACATTTTCTAACATGCTACGTTTTTGGCTAATTTCTAATTCACTGTAACCATTAGCGCGTTTGAAATCATGGTGCATATTAAACAGTAACTCACCAATTTCTTTATCTTCAAAACTGAATTTTTCAGAAAGTACTAACACACCGCCGGGATTAAGACCTTGGTAAATTCGGTTTAATAATATTTGGCGATCGTTTGGTGCTAAGAATTGCAAGGTGAAGTTAAGTACGACCATTGAGGCGTTGTTGATCTCGATATCAAGAATATCACCTTCAATAATATCAACGGGTGTATCTGCTTTATAGGCATCAATATGGCGCTGACAGCGTTCTACCATTGCAGGTGAATTATCAACACCAATAATTTTGCAACCAGCAGCATCAATATTACGACGCATGGAAAGGGTTGCTGCACCTAAAGAACAGCCTAAATCGTAGACTTGGCTATTGGGTGTAACAAAGCGACCCGCAAGCATACCAATCATGGAAATAATATTAGAGTAACCTGGTACTGAGCGTTTTATCATATCAGGAAACACTTCAGCGACTTTTTCGTCAAAGCGCCAGTCACCGAGGTTAGCGATAGGTGTCGCAAATAAGCTGTCTTGTTGTGATGATTTTGAATTCGACATAACTAAAATAGGTTTAAGGAATAAAAGAAGCAAGCATTCTACCAGAAGCGACGGTGCTCACAAAGTTGCATTATTTAGAAAGAAATTGGAAAAAATAAATAAACCTTTTTGATACCTTGCCGTTATTAGACACAACAGCAAGGATGTCGGTTTTGATCATGGATGATCATGTTATTCCCGCGAGGACTTAGTAATAAAAGGAAAAGATTTGTATCCAAGGAAGGAAATAAATATTAGCAATGATCATCAATACCATTGATAAGTAAGTGGCTGCCATGCCTGAACGACGCCAGCGAAGTTCACGGTGTTTTAATCCATAAGAGTGTAAAAAACGACCTGCGATTAAAATTGAGCCACAGATGTGTACCATCCAAACAAAAGCACCATTCATTTCCATGACCAGTAATAAGATCATGGAAATCGGAATATATTCTACCGCATTGCCGTGAACACGGATGGCTGTTTGTAATTCATAAAAGCCACCATCACCATAAGCAACCCGATATTGTGTTCTGAGTTTTACGACATTGAGGGACAATTTAATCAATAATAGTGCGCCCAGTACGATATAAAGCGAGCTAACCATCTTTTCTCCATTGCCAAAGCCAAAAAACGGCGAATTTAATGATAAACCTCAAAGCGACTTCTGTCGCTATAAATAATTATTATTAATTAATTGTTTGGGGATTAGCAAATCCTTGAAAAGATGTATCATATAAACTAGGTCTATACTCTTATCTCCGGGAAGAATTTTCGTTATAATGTCTGCCTTTTTTTTGACACTACTCGAAAAAGACTATTGCCAAAATTTCCGCAGCAGAAAGCACAACAAGCTGAGTAAAAGGATATTGTATGCGTACTAATTATTGTGGGCAGTTGAATAGCGCCCATGTGGGCCAAAAAGTGACTCTTTGTGGTTGGGTTAACCGTCGCCGTGACTTAGGTGGACTTATCTTTATTGATATGCGAGATCGCGAAGGTATTGTTCAAGTCTTCTTTGACCCAGAGCAGAAAGAGGCATTTTCTCAGGCTTCAGAACTGCGTAATGAATTTTGTATTCAAGTCACAGGAACAGTACGCGCTCGTCCTGATAGCCAAGTTAATAAAAATATGGCAACAGGTGAAATTGAGTTAGCGGCAGAATCTCTGTCTATTTTTAACCGTTCAGAGCCATTACCGTTAGATAGCAATCAAACAAATACTGAAGAGCGTCGTTTAACTTATCGTTATTTAGACCTGCGTCGCCCTGAAATGTCAGATCGCTTAAAAACCCGTGCTAAAATCACAAGCTTTGTTCGCCGTTTTATGGATGGTGAAGGTTTCCTTGATGTTGAAACCCCAATGCTGACAAAAGCGACACCAGAAGGTGCGCGTGACTATTTAGTTCCAAGCCGTGTACATAAAGGTAAATTCTACGCATTACCACAATCACCACAGCTTTTTAAACAGCTACTGATGATGTCTGGCTTTGATCGTTACTATCAAATCGTAAAATGCTTCCGTGATGAAGACTTACGTGCTGACCGTCAGCCTGAATTTACACAAATCGATGTTGAAACCTCTTTCATGAGTGCAGACCAAGTGCGCGAAGTGATGGAGCGTATGATCCATGCATTATGGTTAGATGTTCTGAATGTCGATTTAGGTGCGTTCCCAGTAATGACTTTTGCTGAAGCAATGCGTCGTTATGGTTCAGACAAACCAGATTTACGTAACCCAATGGAACTTAAAGACATCGCTGATTTAGTCAAAGATGTTGAGTTCAGTGTATTTGCACAAGCGGCAAATGATGAAAGATGCCGTGTTATCGCATTGCGTGTACCGGGTGGCGCATCATTAACTCGTAAAAATATCGACGAATATACACAGTTTGTTGGTATTTACGGCGCTAAAGGCCTTGCGTGGATGAAAGTCAATGAAAGTGCGAAAGGCATTGAAGGTGTACAAAGCCCAATCGCTAAATTCCTGACTAACGATGTTGTTAACTCAATTTTAGAAACAACAGGCGCAACAGACGGCGACTTGATTTTCTTTGGCGCAGGTCGTAAAGGCACAATGAGTGATGCAATGGGCGCTCTGCGTCTGAAAGTGGGTCGTGATCTTGAACTGACCGATTTAAATGCATGGAAACCATTGTGGGTTATTGACTTCCCAATGTTTGAAGAAGATGAAGAAACCGGCAGCTTAAGTGCGATGCACCATCCATTTACTTCTCCAAAAGACTTATCACCAGCTGAATTAACTGCACACCCAGTAGGTGCTGTGGCAAATGCGTATGATATGGTTATCAATGGTTATGAAGTGGGTGGCGGTTCAGTGCGTATTCACCGTAATGAAATGCAACAAGCGGTATTTAGCATTTTAGGTATTGCACCGAATGAGCAACAAGAGAAATTTGGTTTCTTATTAGATGCGCTTAAATTTGGTACTCCACCACATGCAGGTTTAGCATTTGGTTTAGACCGTTTAGTCATGTTGTTAACGGGGACTGATAACATTCGTGATGTTATTGCTTTCCCTAAAACAACAGCTGCTGCGTGTTTAATGACTAATGCACCAAGCTTTGCTAATGAAGATTCTTTAAAAGAGTTAGCGATTGCAGTAACTCAAAAAGAAGTTAGCGAAGATAAAGAGTAAATGATGAAATATAAGCGCCCGATATCCGTTTTAGTTGTTATTTATGCAAAAGAGACCAAACGGGTGCTTATGCTAAAGCGTCGAGATGATCCTGATTTCTGGCAATCTGTGACAGGGAGCTTAGAAGCGGAAGAAACGCCTTTTCAAACGGCGTTGCGCGAAGTGCAAGAAGAAGTTGGAATTGATATCATAAAAGAAAATCTTGAGCTGGTGGATTGCCAACGCTCAATTCTTTTTGAGATTTTTGCACATTTTCGGCATCGTTATGCACCAGATGTTACACATTGTCAGGAACATTGGTTTACATTAGCACTACCCGCAGAGCGAGATATTGTGCTAACTGAGCATTCGCAATACCAATGGCTAGACGCGCCACTGGCGGCAAAATTAACAAAATCCGCCAGTAATCAGCAAGCGATTGAAGAATTTGTTATTTAATGATTAGACCACGTTTGGAGATATTTCATGGCAGGTCATAGTAAATGGGCCAATACAAAACACCGTAAAGCAGCGCAAGATGCGAAACGCGGTAAAATTTTCACTAAAATCATCCGTGAATTAGTTACAGCAGCACGTTTAGGTGGTGGTGATCCTGCAACTAACCCGCGTTTACGTGCGGCAGTTGATAAAGCATTATCGAACAACATGACTCGTGACACCTTAAACCGTGCAATTGCACGTGGTGTGGGTAATGATGACAACGATAATATGGAAACCATCATTTATGAAGGCTATGGCCCAGCAGGTACTGCTGTGATGGTTGAATGCTTAAGTGATAATCGTAACCGTACTGTTTCCGATGTTCGCCATGCATTTACCAAAACAGGTGGTAACTTAGGAACTGATGGTTCCGTATCTTACCTGTTTACCAAAAAAGGTGTCATTTCATACGCACCGGGTGTTGATGAAGATGCTGTTATGGAAGCTGCGTTAGAAGCAGGTGCTGATGACGTTGAGACTTTTGATGATGGCGCTATCGATGTTTACACCACACCAGAATCTTTTGGTGATGTAAAAGATGCGATGGATGCAGCAGGTTTTGTGGCTGAATCAGCTGAAGTTTCGATGATCCCATCGACTAAAGCAGAATTAGATATTGAAACTGCACCAAAATTAATGCGTCTTATCGATATGTTAGAAGACAGTGATGACGTGCAAGAAGTGTATCACAACGGTGATATCTCAGATGAAGTTGCAAAACAACTGGAAGATATCCTGTAATCGTTCTAGCGATTATCGAAAATAACGGTGTTCAACGCTGTTATTAAAAGTGCGAAGAGAAGAGCAGAGCAGATTTTTTTGCTCTTTTCTCTCGCCATCGACCATATCGGCAACAGGAATTGATATGGCTATCATTCTAGGTATAGACCCCGGTTCGCGTGTTACAGGCTACGGTGTAATTCGACAGCAAGGGCGACAACTTATCTATTTGGGAAGCGGTTGTATTCGCACACAAGTTCCCGACCTTCCTAATCGACTTAAACGTATTTATGCAGGTGTTAGCGAAATCATTACTCAATTTTCGCCAGATGTGTTTGCGGTTGAGCAAGTGTTTATGGCTAAAAATGCTGATTCTGCACTTAAACTTGGGCAAGCGCGCGGTGTAGCAATACTTGCGGCAGTTAATAACGATTTACCTGTTTTTGAATATGCTGCTCGCCAAGTTAAACAGACCGTTGTGGGTACAGGTGCGGCTGAAAAAAGCCAAGTGCAACATATGGTGCGTTCAATATTAAAATTATCCGCGGCACCACAATCGGATGCAGCCGATGCATTAGCAATTGCGATTACACATTGTCACTTTAACCAAAATTTATTACGTGTAGGTGATCCGCGTCTAGTTTTAACGCGAGGTCGATTAAGATAAGTTGTTATCTTGGTAAATGTCTTTGGTTTTTCACAAGCTGGATATACGTCCAGCTTTTTTTATGTTATAAACTTGACGTAATTATTTTTGCGGAGGCGTTAGGGTGATAGGTCGTATCAGAGGAATTATTCTTGAAAAACAGCCACCAGTGGTGCTGATTGAGGCAGGTAATGGTGTAGGTTATGAAATCAATATGCCAATGACCTGTTTTTATGAATTGCCTGATATTGGTCAAGAAGCCATTATCTACACGCAATTTATCGTACGCGAAGATGCACAATTACTTTATGGTTTTAACCAAAAACAAGAGCGCGCACTCTTTCGTGAATTAATTAAAGTAAATGGTGTGGGACCTAAACTCGCTTTAGCCATTTTATCTGGCATGTCTGCTCGCCAATTTGTGACCGCTATTGAAAATGAATCTATCACTTCATTAGTGAAATTACCGGGTGTAGGTAAGAAAACTGCTGAGCGTTTAGTGGTTGAAATGAAAGATCGCTTTAAAGGTCTTAATGGTGATTTATTCGAAAATAGTGATATCGAGTTACCAGAAAGCACTTCACCTAAAGCGCCAAAAGCGGCTGATATTGAAGCTGAAGCCTCTGCTGCATTAATCGCATTAGGCTATAAACCACAAGAAGCTGCAAAAATGATCAGCAAAGTGGCAAAACTGGGTACAGATAGCGAAACACTTATTAAAGAAGCGTTGCGCGCGGCTATTTAGGAGTAACACATTGTGATTGAAGCAGATCGCCTGATTTCAGCAGAAATTCAACAACCTGAAGAAGAAATTATTGATAGGGCTATTCGTCCTAAATCTCTTGCCGAATATGTTGGGCAACCGCAAGTTCGCGAACAGATGGAGATTTTTATTCAGGCGGCTAAATTGCGTCATGATGCTCTCGATCATTTGCTTATCTTCGGACCTCCCGGATTAGGTAAAACCACATTAGCAAATATCATTGCTAATGAAATGGGTGTTAATTTACGCACGACATCAGGTCCTGTGCTTGAAAAAGCAGGTGATTTAGCCGCGATGCTAACTAACCTTGAACCTCATGACGTGCTGTTTATTGATGAAATCCATCGTCTTTCACCCGTTGTTGAAGAAATTCTTTACCCAGCAATGGAAGATTATCAACTCGATATTATGATTGGTGAAGGACCAGCGGCTCGTTCAATTAAAATCGACCTACCGCCATTTACCTTAGTGGGTGCAACCACCCGAGCGGGCTCTTTAACATCTCCATTGCGTGATCGTTTTGGTATTGTTCAACGTCTTGAATTTTATAATGTTGACGATCTCCAACACATTGTCTCTCGCAGTGCCAGTTTTATGGGATTAGAGATGACAGACGAAGGCGCTCGCCAAATTGCTATGCGTTCACGAGGTACACCGCGTATTACTAATCGATTATTGCGCCGTGTGAGAGATTTTGCCCAAGTAAAGGGCAATGGTGCTATTGATGAAGAAATTGCGTCTAAAGCGCTTGATATGTTGAATGTGGATGCGGCAGGTTTTGACTATTTAGATCGCAAACTTCTTTTTGCCATCATTGATAAATTTATGGGTGGGCCTGTAGGATTAGATAACCTTGCAGCCGCTATTGGTGAAGAGCGTGAAACCATAGAAGACGTATTAGAACCTTATTTAATTCAGCAAGGTTTTATTCAGCGCACACCAAGAGGTCGAGTTGCCACTAATCACGCCTATCGTCATTTTAATCGTATCGTAGAAGAGCCTTAATATTTATATCAGCATCAGATTGGAGGTGATTTAAATGATAGAACTGACTCGAGGCAATCTTTTACATGCAAACACCGAGGCAATTGTAAATGCCGTTAATTGTGTTGGTGTAATGGGGCGCGGTATCGCCTTACAATTTAAAAAAGCATGGCCTGATAATTTTAAAGCTTATGCTTTAGCGTGCAAAAATAAAGAACTGACACCCGGTGTAATGTTTATTTATGAAATACAAAAAGCGACTCACCCTCGTTTTATTGTTAATTTCCCAACAAAACGACACTGGCGAAATGCAAGTTGTATTGAAGATATTGAGGCTGGGTTAATTACACTGGTTAATGAAATTAAACAGCGCAATATTAAATCTATTGCCATCCCACCTTTAGGGGCGGGTTTAGGCGGCCTAGAATGGTCTGTGGTGTATGAAAAAATTAAAAGCGCAATGGAACCTTTAGCGGATGTTCATGTGCTAATTTATGCTCCCATAGATGAAGCTGAATTAAGCAAAAAATAGAAAGATCGATTTTCAGACATTCAATTAAAAAAGATAAAAATAAACCCCAAGAACATAGTGTTGTTGGGGTTTTATTTATCTAATGTGCTGGAAATAATTACTGTTTAGCAGGTGCAAATAGACTCAAAATAAATAGGCAACTTGCGGCTAAAACAACAGAAGGACCAGCGGGTGTGTCATAGAAAGCAGAGAAGGTTAAGCCGCCTGTAATTGCCAACATACCAACAGCGATTGCAATCAGAGCCATTTGTTCTGGAGAACGAGCGAAACGACGAGCGGTTGCTGCTGGAATGATCAGTAAAGAAGTAATGATCAGAGCACCTACAAATTTCATGGCTAAACCAATGGTTAACGCGGTGATCATCATTAACTTTAAGCGTTCTCGCTGAATATTCACACCATCAACAAATGCCATATCTTGATTAATCGTCATGGAGAGCAGAGGACGCCATGAACGAATGATCACGAATAAAACAATCACAACACCAATAAAGATACTGATAACGTCTTGATAGTTTACAGACAGCAAATCACCAAATAGATAAGCCATTAAATCAACACGCACATTCGACATTAAACTGACAACTACAAGCCCTAAAGAAAGCGCACTGTGTGCCATGATCCCTAAAAGCGTATCGACAGAAAGTTGAGGTTTTAATTCTAACCAAACCAATAGAATAGCGAGAAGAAGGGTGACTGCAATAACAGCGTAAAAAGGCTCGATATTAAACAGCAAACCAAATGCAACACCCAGTAATGAAGCGTGCGCTAAGGTATCACCAAAATAAGACATACGACGCCAAACGACAAAAGAGCCCAAAGGGCCCGCCGCCATTGCTAAGAGCATACCGGCAATCCAACCCGGTAACAGCAACTCAATCATGACGACACTCCTTACTATGCTGGTGATGATGACGATAAATACCAAGTTGCTCAGCACCACGACTTCCAAACATGGCAATAAATTCAGGATGAGAAGAAACAACGTCTGGTGTGCCTGAACAGCAAATATGACCATTTAAGCAGAGGACTTCGTCCGTTTTTGCCATCACAAGATGAAGATCATGAGAAACCATTAAGATGGCACAACCTAATTCGTGACGAAGCTGATTAATCAAATCATAAAGTGCTAATTGACCATTAACATCAACACCTTGAGTGGGTTCATCTAAAACTAAAAGTTGGGGCTGATTAAGCAACGCTCTTGCTAACAATACACGTTGAGACTCACCACCAGAGAGCTTTTGCATCGGCTGATTGATTAATTTCGCCGCATTAACTCGTTCTAAAGCAGGGAGAATATCTTTATCATGAACACCCGGTTTTAGTGTCATAAACCGTTTAACGGTGAGTGGCATTGTGGGATCGAGATAAAGTTTTTGTGGCACATAGCCCACGCGTAGCGCATTTTGACGCTCAACTTTTCCTGAGGTTGGATTTAATAAACCAAGAACTAAACGGATAACCGTAGATTTACCCGCACCATTAGGGCCAAGTAAAGTAAGAATACGGCCTGCTTTTAGATCAAAAGAGATATCTTTTAAAATTTCTCTTTCACCAAAAGAAACACAAACCGATTTTAAACAAATCAAGTCAGACATAAAATTAGCACTTGCAGAATCATTGAAACGTTATAATATAACATTTCCAATGATGATTCACGAGAATTCTTCCTATGTTACATAAAAACAACAAATTTGCGCACCGTTTTTTATTGAAATCGTTTTTAGCTACAGCGATGATAAGCTCATTCAGTGCTTCAGTGCAGGCTGATGTCGTCGTTTCCATTAGACCACTAGGATTTATTGCTGCTGCTATCGCTGATGGAGTAACACCAACAGAAGTTTTATTACCAGATGGGGCATCTCCACACGATTATGCATTAAAACCCTCTGATTTAAAAAAAATCACCTCCGCAGACCTGATGGTATGGGTGGGCCCTGATATGGAAGTGTTTTTAGATAAGCCATTAAACAGACTTACTGACAATCATAAGTTGGCTTTAGCGGAAACTGACGAAATAAAGTCACTTTTATTGAAAGATGATGATGACAATGTGCATAAACATGAGGAAAATCACGAACATCATTCTCACGGTGATTATAATATGCACATCTGGTTATCACCAGAGATTGCGTTGTCGTCTGCAAAACAGATCCACGAAAGGTTAATTACACTCTATCCAGATAAAAAAGAACTTCTGGACGTAAACCTAGGTAAATTCAGCGAACAACTCAAGCAAACTGATAAGAATCTTGTTAATATTCTGTCGCCTGTGAGAAATAAGGGTTATTTTGTCTTTCATGATGCTTATGGCTACTTCGAAAAACATTATAATTTAAAGCCGTTAGGTCATTTTACGATCAACCCTGAAATACAGCCGGGTGCACAGAAATTACATCAAATACGAACACAGTTGGTTGAGCAAAAAGCAACTTGCATTTTTGCTGAGCCACAATTTAGGCCGACAGTAATAGAAACAGTGGCGAAAGGCACTGGGGTTAAAATGGGTGTATTAGACCCCCTAGGAAGTGGGATTGCTCTGACTCAAGAGAGCTATATAAAATTCCTTACCCAACTAGCTAACCAATATGCGAGCTGCCTGAATGAAACACAATAAGGAATTAAGAACGTGCAGCAGAAGAAATCCATTGCACAGGTATATTTAAGTTTACCACTCCCACATAAGATCATGCTCGGTTCGTTAACTGCAGCAACACTGGCCGTCGCAATTTGGCGACCAGTGGTTCTTCAAAATGAGCAAAACCGAGAAGTTCCTGTCAGCATCCAAATGCCTCTTGCCAACCAAGATGAAAATACAGATGACATTATCACTGACAGTAGTGATCAACTTACTGACGAAGGCTTAGTCGATGCTGATGATGGCTCCGATGCAAGCACCGCAGTTGCACAAGTCCCTCATACTTATATTGTCTCTAGTGGCGATTCATTAAGTTCAATATTGACTCAGTTTGGTATTGATTCAGCTGATATCGCAACTATTTCTAATCAAAATAAAGATCTTAGAAACCTTAAAATCGGACAACCAATTAGTTGGGAGCTTGATGATAATGGGTTATTAAAAGAGTTAAGTTGGGGTGTTTCTCGCCGTGAAACTCGTGTTTATACCCGTACAGAAACGGGCTTTAAAGAGACAAAAGAGTTTCAAAAAGGTGAGTGGAAAAACAGTGTTACCACCGGTGTTATTCGTGGAAGTTTCTCTGTTAGTGCAACGAATGCAGGTTTAACGAATTCAGAAGCGCGTGCAGTGACTAAAGCATTGCAATGGCAAGTAGACTTTAAAAAACTACAAAGTGGCGATCAATTTGCAGCACTCTTTTCTCGCGAAGTGCTTGATGGTCGTACAGAACAAAGTGAACTTATTGGTGTGCGTTTACGCAGCGCAGGTAAAGACTACTATGCTTTCCTTGCTGAAGATGGTCGTTTTTATGATAGCCAAGCTGGTGGATTAGAACGCGGATTTATGCGATTCCCAACAGTGAAGCAGTTTAGAGTTTCCTCTCAATTTAACCCTCGTCGTATTAATCCTGTTACAGGTCGTTTAGCTGCTCATAAAGGTGTCGATTTTGCAATGCCAGTGGGTACACCTGTATTAGCAACAGGGGATGGCGAAGTTATTGTGGCTAAATACAGTGGTGCCGCAGGTAACTTTATTGCTATTCGTCATGGTAGCCAATATACGACACGTTATATGCACTTACGCCAGTTACTTGTAAAACCAGGGCAACGTGTTAAGCGTGGAGATAGAATTGCGTTATCAGGCAATACAGGGCGTTCTACGGGACCTCATTTGCACTATGAGCTGTGGATCAACCAACAAGCAGTCAATCCACTAACAGCGACCTTACCTCGTGCTGATGGTTTAACAGGTAAAGATAAACAAGAATATCTAGCTAAAGTAAAAGAGATTAAGCCGCAATTAGTGCTAGCCGATTGACAATAAACACGATTTTAAAGACATAAAAGCGGATGATTGATATCATCCGCTTTTGTTTTAATGTTTTTTACGCCTATTTGGGGTATCAGTTCAGAGAGTTATCTGATGAATAAAGAAAAAGATACAGATAGCAAAGCGGGTTATGTACCCACTTTTCACCGTGCATATTTGCATCCTCGTCATTGGGGAACATGGTTAGGTGCAGGTGTATTAAGTGCATTGGCTTATATGCCAGTAAAATGGCGTGATCCATTTCTTGCTTCTATTGGTCGTTTTGTTGGACGTAAAGCGAAAAGCGCAAGACGTCGTGCAGATATCAACTTGAGATACTGTTTTCCAACATGGAATAAAACGCAACGTGAAAATGTACTCGACAGTATGTTTGAAACTGCGCCTCAATCCTTTGTGATGTTAGCAGAGCTTTGCTTAAGAGGCCCTGAGCGTATATTAAAGCGCACATCTTGGCAGGGACTAGAAATCATTGAGCGTTTTAAAGAGCAAGGTCGTAATGTCATTTTTATGGTGCCTCATGGATGGGCCGTTGATATCCCTGCAATGCTGTTAGCATCAACAGGTCAGAAAATGGCAGCGATGTTCCATCATCAAAAAGATCCCGTTGCTGATTATTTATGGAATAAAGCACGTCATCATTTTGATGGTCGATTACATTCACGCGAAGCAGGTATTAAGCCATTTATTTCTTCTGTACGACAAGGTTACTGGGGCTATTATCTGCCAGATCAAGATCATGGTGCAGAGCATAGCCAATTTGTAGATTTTTTCGGGACTTATAAAGCGACATTACCCGCGATTGGGCGGTTAATGAAAGTGTGCCGAGCGGCTATTGTGCCTCTGTTTCCAGTGTATTGTCATAAAACGCATCAACTTAATATTATTGTGCGTGAACCAATGGATGATATTGAAGATAAAGATGATGAGTATATTGCACGTAGAATGAATGAAGAGTTAGAAGCTCTAGTGACACCAACGCCAGAACAATATACGTGGATCTTAAAATTACTGAAAACACGTAAAGAGGGCGAAATAGAGCCTTATGCTCGTGAGAATATTCTGGACTAGTTCTTGTCCGAAAAATAAGTAAATAAAAAACGGGCACTTAATAAAGTGCCCGTTTTGCTATTAAGATTTTGGACTCTGTGTTATTCAACCGTCAGAATACGGCATGTATTGGTGCTACCCACAGTGCCCATTTGGTCACCTTGAGTGACTAACACTAAATCACCAGAAACTAAGAAACCTTTATCACGTAAACGGCCGATTGCTTCATTAGCAGCGGCAATACCATCAGTGTGAGTACTGCAATAAACGGGTGTTACACCACGATAAAGAGCAGTCTGATTTAATGTTTTCTCATGACGAGACATTGAGAAAATCGGTAAACCTGTACTGATGCGGGACATCATGCGTGCAGTACGACCTGATTCAGTCATCGCAATAATCGCATTAACGCCTTTCATATGGTTAGCTGCATACATTGTAGACATCGCAATGGCTTCTTCTACTGTATCAAACACCATATCTAAACGGTGCTTAGAAACATTGGCAGCTGGCATTTTTTCAGCGCCTAAGCAGACTTGTGCCATTGAAGCGACCGTTTCTGCTGGATATTGTCCTGCTGCGGTTTCTGCTGAAAGCATAACAGCATCAGTGCCATCTAATACGGCGTTAGCAACGTCCATGACTTCAGCACGTGTTGGCATTGGATTTGTTATCATTGATTCCATCATTTGAGTAGCAGTGATAACGACACGATTAAGCTGACGAGCACGACGAATTAATTTTTTCTGTACACCCACCAGCTCAGGATCACCAATTTCAACACCTAAATCGCCACGAGCAACCATCACCACATCAGAAGCAAGAATGATTTCATCAATGATTTCATCATTAGCAACCGCTTCAGCACGCTCTACTTTAGAAACGATTTGGCATTCACAGCCTGCATCACGGGCTAAACGGCGAGCAAGGTTAAGATCTTCACCTGTTCTTGGGAATGAAACGGCAAGGTAATCAACACCAATTTTTGCAGCAGTGATAATGTCTTGCTTATCTTTTTCTGTTAATGCATCAGCAGAGAGGCCTCCACCGAGCTTATTAATGCCTTTATTGTTAGATAAAGGGCCACCGACAGTCACTTCAGTAAAGACTTTTAAACCATCAACTTTGAGGACTTTTAACTGAACTCGACCATCATCAAGAAGTAAAATATCGCCTGGAACCACGTCAGCAGGTAAGCCTTTATAGTCGATACCCACTTGATTTTGGTTGCCTTCGCCTTTTTCAAGCGCTGCATCAAGTAAGAATTTATCACCGACATTCAGGAAAACTTTTCCGTCTTTAAAGGTAGATACACGGATTTTAGGACCTTGTAAATCCCCGAGGATAGCAACATGGCGACCTAATCTTGCAGCAATTTCACGCGTACGATTAGCGCGAGCAAGATGGTCTTCCGCAGAACCATGAGAGAAATTTAATCGAACAACATTTGCGCCAGCAATAATAATTTTTTCTAAGTTATTATCACGATCTGTTGCTGGGCCTAAGGTGGTAACAATTTTTGTTCTTCTGAGCCGTCTGGACATGTATTACTCCGTTGACCTTGAACGAAAGGTGTTGGCAATTGGATAAAACAGAAATCAGATAGTGCTTTACCCAATATGTTAAGTGAAACGCTTCAAGCTAATTGCAACATACACTACTGTTTTCATTATATGCGAGAGTTAGCTCGCAGATATGCTACCATTTTTCAAAAACTTATCTAGTCAGGGGCACAAATTGAAGTGTGACAATACTAACAGAATAATTAAAAACGGTTACTTATCAAACCGTGAATCACGTAAAGCTTCTTTGACGCGCTTCAAGTTATCTCTGAATTTTGGTCCTCGGCGTAAAATAAATCCTGTTGCGAGAACATCAATAATAGTGAGTTGAGCAAGGCGGGAGATCATCGGCATGTAGATATCAGTATCTTCAGGCACATCAAGCAATATAGGAAGGGTAGCTTCAGAGGCTAAAAGAGAGCCCGGAGTGGTAATGGCAATGACCGATGCATCGTTTTCACGCGCGATTTTTGCGATTTCAACTAAATTCTTAGTACGTCCTGTATGTGAAATAATAACCACCACATCACCATCAGTACTATTTATGCAACTCATACGCTGCATAACAACATCATCAAAATAAGTGACAGGAATATTAAAACGAGAAAACTTATTCATGGCATCGTGAGCAACGGCTGCTGATGCACCTAAACCAAAAAAAGAGATTTTTTTAGCTTGCGTCAAAATATCAACTGCACGATTGATAGCTGCGATATCAATATTATTTTTAACATTTTCAAGTCCCGCCATTGCGGATTCAAAAATTTTATTGGTATAAGAAGAGACAGTATCGGAATCATCAATATTACGATTTACATAAGGTGTGCCGTTGGCAATGCTTTGTGCTAATTGTAATTTGAAATCAGGAAATCCTTTTGTTGCCATACGTCGGCAAAATCGATTAACAGTGGGTTCACTGACATCAGCCGTTTTAGCCATTAAGGCAATACTTGAATGGATAACGGTTTGTGGCGCAGTTAAAACAGCCTCTGCGACTTTTTTTTCTGATTTACTCAAGATGTCCAGATTAGACTGAACCCTTTCCAATATATTCATTAAATATACAGATCCTTGGCTTTGCCAATTTCAATAAAAGGAGAAATCTATAACGGTTTTATGAAAATATACTACGCAAAGAACAAGGCTTGCAGTGTAAACCATCGGTAAACAGGGCTTTTTTCGTTAAAGTATGACGTGTGTCTAACTTTCAAAGCTGAAAGCAAGATACAAAACTGTTGTAAAGTTACAAGAAAGGATAAAACACTAGGCATAAAATGAAGCATTACAATATGTGTGGTAAGTTAGGGACTAAAATGTGCAAGTGTATTTACTGAATACATCCAAAAGAGTACATTAATACAAAATTCTGTAACAAAATTACAAAATCTCATCATGAGGAGACGTTCTATGGCAGCGATATCGACTGCTCAGGCCTGTGATCTGGTTATCTTCGGTACGAAAGGGGATCTAGCACGCCGTAAGCTCATTCCATCATTATATCAATTGGAAAAAGCAGGATATATTCACCCTGACTCTCGCATTATTGGTGTCGGTCGTGCTGATTGGGATGTTGATGCATATAAAAATGTCGCTCATGAAGCGTTAAAAACCTTTTTAAAAGAAGAAATTAACCCTGAAATTTGGCAACGTTTAAGTGATCGCTTAGATTTTTGTAATCTTGATGTTAATGAAACCGACCATTTCATTGAGTTATCAAAGCATCTAAAACAAGATAAATTACCGGCTATCTATTACTTTGCTATGCCTCCAAGCACCTTTAGTGCGATGTGTCAGGGATTAGGGCATGCAAAATTAAACAAAGAGCCTAATCGTGTCGTAATGGAAAAACCATTAGGGACTGATTTAGCGTCTTCGGTTTCTATTAACGATAGTGTGGCGAAATACTTTAAAGAGACACAAATTTATCGTATTGACCACTATTTAGGTAAAGAAACCGTTTTAAACTTATTAGCATTGCGCTTTGCAAACTCACTATTTGTCAACAACTGGGACAATAAAACGATTGACCATGTCCAAATTACGGTTGCAGAAGAAGTGGGTATTGAAGGGCGTTGGGGATACTTTGATCAAGCCGGTCAAATGCGTGATATGGTGCAAAACCACCTATTACAAATCCTGACTATGATAGCGATGTCACCACCTGCTGATTTAACGGCTGACAGTATTCGCCAAGAAAAAGTGAAAGTCTTACGTTCATTACGCCGTATTGATAACACCAATATTCGCGAAAAAACGGTTCGTGGACAATATACTGGTGGTTTTGTACAAGGTAAAAAAGTGCCGGGTTATCTTGATGAAGAAGGTGCGAATAAAACCAGTAATACAGAAACATTTGTGGCAATCCGCGCTGATATTGACAACTGGCGTTGGGCGGGTGTTCCGTTTTATCTAAGAACAGGTAAACGTCTACCAAGTAAATGTTCAGAAGTTGTGGTTTATTTTAAAAAGCCTGCGCTGAATATTTTCAGTGAGACTTATCAAGAGTTACCACAAAATAAGCTGACTATTCGTTTACAGCCAGATGAAGGCATCGATATCGAAGTGCTAAATAAAGCACCGGGACTCGATCATAAACACCGTTTACAAACAACTAAGCTGGACTTGAGTTTCTCTGAAACATTCAATCAAACGCATTTGGCGGATGCTTACGAGCGCTTATTGTTAGAAGCCATGCGCGGGATACAAGCGCTATTCGTGCGTCGTGACGAAGTAGAAGAAGCATGGAAATGGGTGGATTCAATCATTAGCGCATGGGAATGCGATAATGAGTTGCCTAAGCCATATCAAGCGGGCACTTGGGGACCTGTGGCATCTGTTGCCATGATCACCCGCGATGGTCGTTCTTGGAATGAAATTGAATAACTGATTTTGATTATCCATTCTAAAGAAAAAACACCCAGCTATGCTGGGTGTTTTTGTATCTGACAAATGTTTTTAAGCATAATTACTTGCTAATAGATGAATAAAACCCATGCTAAAACGAAAATTGTTTCAATAACTATTCATTAAACCGACAAGTTATGGTGCTATAGAAAATTAAAACTTAAATAAAACCAACCAATTAACTAAAAATTTTTTCCTCAAAAGCATTGCTTTAAATAATTTGGCGTGATAGAAATATCATGTAACATTTAACCATCTTATATGAGGGTTCGGAGTATATCGTGCGGATGGTCTGTGCGATGAAAGAATAAATAATCATGACTAGCGCCAAAAGCGTCAAAGTTAAACGTTCTACCTATAAGTTATTCCTTTCTGCTATTTTATCCAGCGAACACTACTGGTGTGGCGCATTATAGAAACCTCTCATCTTTATTCCTGAGTTATCAGGAAACGACGTTGCCTTAACGTTCGGCTACTATTGCCGCCAGAAAGACTATCTACATATTCTCTATCTTCTGCGTAAGAAACGTTTTGGCGTATTTCGAGTGTGTATGAGAGATGAAAAAATGATTTATTGGATATTTTTAGCATTAGCTATTGTTTGTGAAGTTATCGGTACTTTATCTATGAAGTACGCCAGTGTGAGCGGTGGTTACACCGGTATGATTGTGATGTGGTTAATGATTGCCACTTCCTATATCTTTTTAGCCATAGCCGTTAAAAAAGTGGCATTAGGTGTAGCATATGCACTGTGGGAAGGTATTGGAATTGTCATTATTACGACATTCAGTGTTCTGTGGTTTGGAGAATCACTCTCACCATTAAAATTAGGCGGTCTAGCAATGTTAATTGCAGGGATCACGCTTATCAAATCAGGTACTAAAAAATCGGCTGTTGCTAAGAAAACAACAGAATCGGTAAAAAGTATTGCTGGTAAAGCCAAGCACGTTGCCAGTGCTGTAAAAGGAGCGAATAAGCCAATTCCTGCCAATATCAAGGAGGCTTAATTATGTTAGCTCAATTTGAATGGTGGCACGGTGCGTTTTTAATACTTGCCGTAGTGCTGGAGATTGTCGCGAATATATTCTTAAAAATGTCTAACGGCTTTAGCCGAATGGGGTTAGGAATATTATCACTGTTTTGTGTGTTAGGTGCTTTTAGTGCACTAGCAATGGCAGTCAAAGGAATAGAGCTTTCGGTAGCTTATGCACTTTGGGGAGCATTCGGAATTATTGCAACTATCGCCGCCGGTTGGATTTTATTTAATCAAAGACTCAATTATAAAGGATGGGGTGGAATTATATTATTACTAGTAGGTATGGTAATGATTAAATTTGCCTAAATCTAATTAACTTAATGAGTGAGATATTGATAAAAAAGAATCTAATTATCACAGCAAAATAAGTGACATTAAAAAAGCTGAGTTCTTATGAATTCAGCTTTTTTGTTTTTATGCTATTCTTTTTATTGTTTAAACAAGGAGAATATATGAAACGGATATTAGTCGCTGGGGCAACAGGTTATTTAGGACGATTTCTTGTACAAGAACTAAAAACACAAGGTTATTGGGTACGTATTTTAGTTAGAAATCGCCAGCAAGCGACACAGTTTACGAATATTGATGATGTTTTTATTGGTGCAATAACAAATCCTGACCAAATAAAAGATCTTACTAAAGATATTGATTGTGTTATTTCTACAGTAGGGATCACTCGGCAAAAAGAGGGATTAACCTATCAGGATGTTGACTATCAAGCGAATGTAAACCTTCTTGAAGAAGCTGTTAAATCACAAGTTAAACAGTTTATTTATATCTCCGCCATAGATGGAGATAAATACCGCCAATTAAAAATCTTTGAAGCTAAAGAGCGTTTTGTCGATAAATTAAAACAATCTAATTTATCGTATTGTATTATTCGACCTAATGGCTACTTCAGCGATATGGGAGATTTTTTACAAATGGCTTCGGCGGGAAAAGTCTATTTATTTGGTTCGGGTGAACAAAAAATTAATCCTATCTCAGGTAAAGATCTAGCCCAGTTTGTAATTAAAATGATAGGGCGTAATACGAAAGAAATTTCTGTGGGTGGACCTGATGTTCTGTCATTAAATCAAATTGCTGAACTTGCAGGCGTTGCATTAAATAAAAAAGTAAAAATTATTCATCTACCTGACTTCTTAAGAAAAATGACTATTTTTATATTGCGCCATTTTACTTCTCAAAAATTTTATGGGCCTTTTGAGTTTTTCTTAACATTTATGGGAAATAGCCATATTGGTGAGAGCTATGGCGATGAGCATTTGTCAGATTACTATCTTGATTTAGCTAATAAATTCAAAAAATAAGCACCTATGGAAAGTAGGTGCTTATTAAATACTTTTACATTGCAGCAATAATTTTAATTTCGACTTTATATTCAGGGTGCATTAATTGTGCTTGTACAGTACAACGCACAGGTGCGCTACCTTTGGCAACCCATGCATCCCACGCTTTATTCATACCTTCAAAATCGGCTTTATCAGCTAAAAAGATTGTCGCATCAAGAATTTTAGTTTTATCAGAACCTACACGTTGTAACAAAACGTCGATTGCCGCTAATGTGTCTGCTGTTTGTTCAATAATATCGCCTGATAAGTTTTCTGGCACTGCAGTGTAATAAATAGTGTCGTTATGAATAACGGCTTCAGACCAGCGATCTTCAGGGTCGATACGTTTAATTGTCATTATGAATTCTCCTTTGTATTAACGGCATAGGTGGTACTTTTGGTTATCCACTGGCATAATTTACGTCTTATTTTATAAAAAGAGTATGCCTGTGTCAGACGATTTTGCAGAAAACGGGATTTTAACCCGAACTATTCCAGGATTTCATCCCCGTGAAGCTCAACGACAAATGGCGAAATCGATAACGGAAACTATTGATAAGCAAGGTGTACTTATCGCTGAAGCGGGTACAGGTACTGGAAAAACGTATGCCTATCTTGTACCAGCATTGCGTTCGGGTAAAAAAACTATTATCTCAACGGGCTCTAAAGCCTTGCAAGATCAATTATATAGTCGAGATTTACCAACGATCATTGAAGCAATTAATTATGATGGTAATACGGCGTTATTAAAAGGGCGCTCTAACTACCTCTGTTTAGAACGACTTGATCAGCAAATGCTCAGTGGTGGTGATCTGGAAGCTGAAGTTTTGTCTGATGTTATGTATGTACGCCAATGGTCAACACAAACAGAAGATGGTGATGTTAGCCGTTGTCATAGTGTTGCTGAAGATAGCCGAGTTTGGCCTTTAGTCACCAGCACTAACGATAACTGCTTGGGAAGTGATTGCCCTCGTTATAAAGAGTGCTATGTTCTAAGCGCACGTAAAAAAGCAATGGATGCAGATGTCGTGGTGGTTAATCACCATTTATTTATGGCGGATACTGTTGTTAAAGATACTGGTTTTGGTGAGCTAATTCCGGAAGCTGAAATTATGATCTTTGATGAAGCCCATCAAATTCCAGATATTGCTAGCCACTATTTTGGACAACAACTTACCAGTAGACAGCTATTTGATCTCGCCAGAGATATGACGGTTGCTTATCGTACAGAAGTAAGAGATCAAGTTCAGTTACAAAAAAGTGCTGATAGATTAACGCAAATGGTGATGGATTTTCGCCTAGTGTTAGGTGAAACAGGCTATCGAGGAAATTTACGTGAGCTATTGCAAGGTGGCGAAACAAAACGTTTTCTTACATTACTGGATGATGCCTTAGAATTGAGTTATGACGTAATGAAACTCTCGTTAGGGCGAAGCCAATTACTTGATAGTGCTTTTGAACGTGCCACCGTTTATCGCAATCGTTTAAAACGCCTGATTGACACCACAATTCCGGGTTATAGTTACTGGTTTGAAAGTTATGGTCGCCATTTCTTATTAGCTATCACACCACTGTCTGTTGCAGATAAATTTCGCGAATTAATCAAATCACATAAAAGCAGTTGGGTATTTACCTCAGCAACACTTTCTGTAAATGAGCAGATGTCTTATTACACAGATAGATTAGGCTTAGAAAATGCGACAACACTGATTTTAAACAGCCCATTTGATTATCAACATCAAACATTACTCTGTGTACCGCGTTATTTACCACCATTAAATCAGCCTTATACAGCGAAACGTTTAGCCGCTATGCTAACGCCCGTTATTTTAAAGAACCAAGGCCGCTGTTTTTTCCTCTGTACCTCACATGCCATGATGCGTGGACTTGCTGAAGAGTTTAAAGCCAGTTTGCCATTACCTGTATTGATGCAAGGAGAAATGAGCAAAACGCAATTACTGCAAAAGTTTGTTTCATCAGGAAATGCGCTTTTAGTTGCGACCCAAAGTTTTTGGGAAGGCGTTGACGTGCGTGGCGATACGTTGTCTTGCGTGATTATTGATAAATTACCCTTTACAGCACCTGATGATCCTTTATTAAGAGCACGTATTGAAGATTGTGAATTGCGAGGCGGAGATGCTTTTAGAGACGTCCAAATTCCTGATGCTGTTATTAGTTTAAAGCAAGGTGTTGGGCGATTAATTCGTGATGTACACGATTATGGTGCAATTATAGTTTGTGATGATAGGTTAGTTTCTCGTGCTTATGGCGAAGTTTTTTTAAGTAGTTTGCCTCCATCACCTCGTACGCGTTCACTCGAAAAAACAATGAAATTTTTGAGCCAACGCGCACAGCAGAATGAAATACAAGAAATATCGGATTCATAATAGCGATCGCACAGAATGTGTGTTTATTCTGTTGAACACTATTATGATATTATTCTTCCTCTTTTAATTATCGAATTTGCCGGAGTTATGGCGTGTCACTGCGAATTTTAGCAATTGATACTGCAACAGAATCTTGTTCAGTTGCAGTTTGGAATGAAGGCGTTGTTGCTTCACGTTTTGAAATCTCACCTCGTGAACATACACAAAAGATTTTACCTATGGTGAAAAGCGCCTTAGAAGAAGCAAACATCACATTGCAATCATTGGATGTTCTTGCTTTTGGGCGAGGTCCCGGAAGTTTTACAGGTGTTCGCATCGGTGTAGGTGTTGCACAAGGTATCGCGTTAGGCGCAGAGTTGCCAATGATTGGTATTTCATCACTTGCCACAATGGCTGAAGGTGTCTTTAGAACAACGGGTATTAAACAAGTTCTTGTAGCAATAGATGCGCGTATGGGTGAAATTTATTGCGCTCAATATCAGCGTAATGATGCAGGTGTTTGGATGGGCGAAGACACAGAAGCGGTGATGAAACCTGAGCAATTTATTGAAGCATTACAGTCAACAACAGGAACATGGGCAATTGCAGGTACAGGCTGGCAAGCATATCCTGATTTAAAAGAGGCACTGCCTTTCACTGTTGTTGAAACTGAGATCACGCTTCCCGCTGCACAAGATATGTTACCTCTTGCTGTAACTGCTTGGCATGAAGGTAAAGCCACGAAAGTTGAAGATGCTGAGCCAGTTTATTTACGTAATGAAGTAACGTGGAAAAAATTGCCTGGTCGTGAATAGATTTAGAAGTATCTATTAGAAGCCGAAGAGTGAAGCTAAGCTATAATATTATTATAGAGTAACGTTAATATTGACTTGCAATGAGGTGGTTTATGAACAGACAATTAAACTACCGTTTGGTAAGCAAAGCGCTATTTCTATCTAGTGCTTTGTTTCTAGCGGGATGCGTCTCTATACCTGAATCAATAAAAGGTACATCAGCAACGCCAGTGACTAATTTAAATGGCGTTTTTGCTGCACCTGAACTTTATATTGGTCAAGAAGGGCGTTTTGGTGGACGTGTGATTGATGTTAAAAATCTTCAATCATCAACGCAGCTAGAAATTGCCGTTATGCCTCTTTCTCAATACGATGCTGCACCAGAATTGAAACAGCCTTCTGTTGGGCGTCTCTATGCTAATGTTATGCATTTCTTAGATCCCACTGATTATAAAAATCAATACGTAACTGTTGTTGGTACTATCAAAGGTGTTGAAACTGGCAAAGTTGGTGAGGCGAGTTATCCATTTTTACGTATTGATGTAACAGGTATGAAACGTTGGACACTGACACAGCAAGTCATTATGCCCGCACCTGTTATGACATGGGGATATTATGGCGATGGTCCATATTGGGGCTATCACCATGGATATGGCGGTTATGGTGGATATCCATATGGAACTGGTCAGGTCGTGCCCGTTTTAGAATAAAAAGTGGGTATTAGATCGCATGACGATATAATATTTTATCTCCATTTGTGTGAAACGGTGTATAATCAATATCTATAATATATTAGGTAACTATCTAATAGAGTTATTAAAGTTGAATAAAAATAAAAGAGAGGGCGGTTTTGACCGCCTTCTTTTTTGTTAATCTAAAAATAAAATATTTAGTGACACACTTCGCATCTTCACAACAGAAAATTGTTTGTGCTGGTAGGATGAGTTAATACTTTGTTAAAAATGAAACATAATATTAACCCAAGAAGTGCGATTAATCAGGAGTACTACTTTGGAAAAAGTCTGGCTTAAACGTTATCCGGCAGATGTTCCGGCTGAAATTGACCCGGACCGTTTCGCATCCCTTGCTGAGATGCTTGAAAACGCTGTCGCAAATTACGCAGATCAACCCGCCTTTATCAATATGGGCGAGGTCATGACTTATCGCAAACTTGAAGAGCGTAGCCGTGCTTTTGCAGCATATCTGCAAAATGGCTTAGGATTGAAGAAAGGTGATCGTGTCGCCTTAATGATGCCTAATTTACTGCAATATCCTATCGCGCTTTTCGGTATTCTTCGTGCAGGCATGGTTGTCGTAAACGTAAACCCACTTTACACACCAAGAGAACTTGAACATCAGTTAAATGACAGTGGTGCAAGTGCCATTGTAATAGTCTCCAACTTTGCGCATACACTCGAAAAAATCGTATTTAATACCAATATTAAACACGTTATTTTGACCCGAATGGGTGATCAACTCTCTCGTCCTAAAGCAACATTAGTCGATTTTGTTGTTAAATATATCAAACGATTAGTACCTAAATATAACTTGCCTGATGCAATTTCATTTCGTCGAGCAATGCATTTTGGCTATCGTATGCAATATATTAAACCTGAAATTACAGGTAAAGATTTAGCCTTTTTACAATACACGGGTGGCACAACAGGAATTGCTAAAGGCGCAATGTTAACGCATCGCAATATGTTGGCAAACCTTGAGCAAGCGAAAGCGGCTTATGTACCTGCACTAAATGTAGGTAAAGAGCTGGTGGTCACCGCATTACCGCTGTATCACGTTTTTGCTTTAACCGTTAACTGTCTACTCTTTATTGAAATTGGTGGTAAAAACTTACTTATCACTAACCCTCGCGATGTGAAAGGAACAATTAAAGAGTTAGGACGTTACCCTGTCACGGCAATCACAGGTGTAAATACTTTATTTAATGCTTGGTTGCAAAATCCAGAATTTCGTCAGCTCGACTTCTCGAAACTGAATCTCTCTGTTGGCGGCGGTATGCCTGTTCAAAGTAGTGTTGCTAAAGAGTGGGAAGAGTTAACTGGTAAACATCTGTTAGAAGGTTATGGTTTGACGGAATGTTCTCCTTTAGTCACTGGTAATCCTTATAATCTGAAAAAATACAGTGGCAGTATTGGATTACCAGTACCTTCAACAGACGTTAAGTTTATTGATGATGAAGGTAACGAAGTTGACCGCACGGTAGGTGGTGAGATGTGGGTTCGTGGCCCTCAGGTAATGAAAGGTTATTGGAATCGCCCTGATGCGACTGATGAAGTCCTACACGATGGCTGGGTTGCAACAGGTGATATTGCCACAATGGATGACGAAGGCTTTATTCGTATCATTGACCGCAAAAAAGATATGATCTTAGTTTCAGGTTTTAATGTATACCCTAATGAAGTCGAAGAAGTCGTTACGGCACATCCTAAAGTTTTGGAATCGGCGGCAATTGGTGTACCAAGCAAGAACTCAGGTGAAACAGTTAAAGTTTTCATTGTGAAAAAAGATCCATCATTAACGGAAGATGAGATAAAAACACACTGTCGTCGTTACCTAACAGGCTATAAAGTACCTAAAATTATTGAGTTTCGCGATGAATTACCAAAATCAAATGTTGGTAAAATTTTACGCAGAGAGTTAAGAAATGAAGAAAAAGAGTTGAAAACCTCAACTGAATCTTGATACAACACTCAATAACCTTTTTCAATTTCGCCGGTTTATACCGGCGTTTTTGTGATTACATAAAAAAGTCATTAGACATAAAAACAAGAGAAACCTGTTTTGAATTATCAATTGATTACGACAGACACTGCACTAGATACCGCCTGTAAAGCCGCTTCACAGGCTTCACAAATTGCTTTAGATACAGAGTTTGTCCGCATACGTACCTATTACCCTCATCTTGGTTTGATCCAGATGTATGACGGTAAACAGATCTCTCTTATTGATCCGTTAGCAATTAAGGATTGGGCTCCTTTCGTTGAGCTATTAACAAACCCGGGCATTTTGAAGTTTCTCCATGCTGGAAGTGAAGATCTCGAAGTCTTTTCTCACCAGTTTGGTTGTGTTCCAACACCAATGATTGACACTCAAGTGGTGGCTGCATTTTTAGGACATCCTATCTCTTGTGGTTTTGCAACATTAGTCGAGAAATATGAAAATGTTGCGTTAGATAAAAGTGAATCCCGAACAGATTGGTTAGCGCGTCCTCTAACTGAAAAACAGTGCCAATATGCCAGTGGTGATGTTTTCTACCTGTTGCCTTTAGCTGAAAAATTAATTAAAGAAGCTGAAGAAGCAGGCTATATGGATGCCATTGCAGATGAATGCAAAATGATTGCAGAACGTCGACAAGAAACGGTTGTACCAGAGCTTGCCTATCGTGATATTAGCAATGCATGGCAATTAAAAGACCAACAGTTAGCGTGCTTACAAATGCTTGCTCAGTGGCGCTTAAATCAAGCCAAAGCTCGAGATATGGCATTAAACTTCGTTGTAAGAGAAGAACACCTATGGTCTGTTGCTCGTTATCTTCCATCGTCATTAGCAGAACTCGATGCACTATCGCTTTCAGGTCAAGAAATTCGTTGTCATGGTCGTCGTTTATTAGATTTTGTTGTTAAAGCAAAAGAAGTTAAAGATGAAGATTGCCCAGAACCTATTGGTAATTTAATTGAACAACCAAACTACAAAAAAGCATTTAAAGCGATTAAAGCCGTTATTCAAGAAATCAGTGAAGATAAGCGCTATAACCCTGAATTGTTAGCATCAAGAAGACAGATTAATCAGTTATTAAGTATTCACTGGAAAATAAAAGAAGGGCAACCTGAATTAATTTCACGCTGGCGTAAAGCCTTATTAGAAGAAAAAGTGACAGAAATTCTGGCGCAATATCCATAGTCTTGTTAATTGTCTATTTTCCAACCTCTAACATCCAAAATAAAATGGGAACGTTAGTTTGATAAATAAACAAAATAAAGAATAACAATAGGAGTCTCTTTTGAGGCTCTTATTTTTTGCACACAAAAAACACCTAAAGAAGGTGAAGGCAGAAATAGACTAAATAGATTATTGGTAAATATAAATGTTATGACGAAATAACGGGTCTCCTGTGACTTATCACCAATGATTAAAATAGCAACGAGATATAGCGCTATTTGCGCATTCAGGTGTATTCAATATGTATATAATTAAACACAGAGCCAATCAAATTAATTATAGTTCATGGCTGGCTCTGTGAATAATGACTTAGATAAAGCGTAAAATATGATTTACTTTGTAGGCTCTTCACTCTCAGGTAAAGTCACATTTAGCTCTAAAACAGAGATATCATCGCCTTTTTGTTCAAATTGAACAGAAAGCATCTCTGGATCAATCTGTACATATTTACAGATGACACCTAATAAATCTCTTTTCATATCAGGTAAATAAGCTGGCTCGCTATCACCACGGCGACGTTCTGCTACGATAATTTGCAGACGCTCCTTGGCAATATTAGCTGTCGACTTTTTACGCGACAGGAAAAAATCTAGTAAAGCCATCTTTTACCCCCCAAAAAGGCGTTTCAGAAAGCCTTTTTTCTCTTCTTCAATAAAACGGAATGGATGTTCTTCACCTAACAAACGATTTACTGTATCTGAATAGGCTTTACCTGCATCAGATTCGCCATCTAAAATAACAGGTTCACCTTGGTTAGATGAACGTAAAACAGATTGATCTTCTGGAATAACACCCAATAGTGGAATGCATAGAATTTCAAGAACATCTTCCATACTTAACATGTCACCACGGTTAACGCGGCCCGGATTATAACGAGTTAATAGCAGATGTTCTTTAATTGGATCTTCACCACGTTCAGCACGACGTGATTTAGAGGCAAGAATGCCTAAAATACGGTCGGAGTCACGTACAGATGATACTTCAGGGTTTGTTGTGATAATAGCTTCATCTGCGAAATAAAGGGCCATTAATGCGCCACTTTCAATACCCGCAGGAGAGTCACAAATAATAAAGTCAAAACCCATTTCATCGAGTTCATCTAATACTTGTTCTACACCATCACGGGTGAGAGCGTCTTTATCTCTTGTTTGTGATGCAGGGAGAATAAACAAATTTTCTGTACGCTTATCTTTAATCAATGCTTGATTTAAAGATGCATCGCCCTGAATAACATTAACAAAATCATAAACAACCCTACGTTCACAACCCATGATAAGGTCTAAATTACGTAACCCAATATCAAAGTCGATAACAACCGTCTTATGACCTTTTTGAGCGAGGCCGGTAGAAATGGCCGCGCTGGAAGTTGTTTTACCAACCCCACCTTTACCTGACGTAACAACAATAATGCGTGCCATGGAGTGATTCCTTGTCGATGCTCTAAATTAAGTTCTCGATTGTTAATTCATTCTCTTGCAGACTCAGTTGTACTGACTTACCAACAAAGTCCGTAGGAATTTGGTCGCTTAGCCAATATTGACCAGCAATAGAAACAAGTTCAGCAGACAGATGTGTACAAAAAATATGGCTCTCTTTATCACCCGATGCGCCTGCAAGTACGCGTCCACGCAATACACCGTAGACGTGAACATTGCCATCAGCAATTAATTCAGCACCTGCACTCACATTACTAATAACAACTAAATCGCTATTTTGTGCATAAATTCGCTGACCTGAACGAACAGGAGCATGGATGATTTTTGTTTTTTGACGAACAACTGCCGGAGCTTCATTCGTTTTATCGTTATTTGCCTGATTGCTTGGCTTAACTATTTTACCTTCATTTAAGATAGGTAACTGTGCGGCAATTATCGCTTCTTTCTGTTGAGCGTCTGAACTACCACTAATTCCCACGACTCGTAAGCCAGCATCTTCTACAATTCGCCTCAGTTTTTTAAAATCAATATTCTCATCTGCTAAAGCAGAGACATTGATAACCACAGGTGCGTTTTTCAGAAATTGAGGCGCTTGTGCAATTTTTTCTGAAATCGCCTGACGAATAACTTTCGGTGTTCCATCGTTTAAATGGAGTACTGAAAGGGTAAAATTACTGCCTTTTAACTCAATGGGCGTGTTTGACATCTATCTGACTCAGTAAATTTTTTATAATCTGGCACAAAAAACCAGAGACGATATTACGAAAGTATATAAGCATGTTATATTTACTAAAATATTCAGGCAAGTCGCTTATTTTAATAATTAGAGTTTAATGAAAATGATTTGTGCAATTTACCGTAGTACCAAACGTGATCAAACTTATTTATACATCGAAAAAAAGGATGATTTCTCTCGAATTCCGGACGAATTATTACAAAGTTTTGGCGAACCACAATTTTCAATGTTGCTTAATCTCGCGGATAGACAGCGTTTAGCGCATGCTGACATTGAAAAAGTCAAAAAAGCATTAGTTGAGCAGGGTTTTTACTTACAAGTTCCACCACCTGTCGAAAGTATGTTAAATGCTTATTTAGATGAATTAAAAAAATCAGAAAAAACTGAATAAATCATCGAGATAAAAGGAGCATAAATGTTCAAATATTCATTCATCGCTGTGATTGTTTCCGGTTTAATGTTATCTGCGTGTACTAATAGCCAACAAAAATTGGCTGAAAGACAAATTACTGCACCAGAGGCAACGGCAGTTGAAACACAAAAAACGCCTCGATGGAAACAAGTGGATGTTGCATCGTTAGAACAAGCATTTCCTAAAGAAACTCGAACTTCTGCACAATTTCCTGCTTATGTTGAAGCATTGAAATTGAAAGCCGCTCAATTGGGATATAAACAAGAAACAATAGATTTTGCTTTTTCAGAAGCACATTTTATTGAACGAGTGATTAAATCAGACCGTAATCAACCGGAAAAGAAAATCACACTCGATGTTTATTTACCACGCATTGTTACCAACGGCCGTTTAAACCAAGGGGCTAAGCTCTATCAAGAGAATCAAGATACTCTAGAACAAATCAGCAAAAAATATGGTGTGCCTGCAAACTATATTGTTGCGTTATGGGGACTTGAGAGTGGCTTTGGTAAGGTGCAAGGCAAAGAAGATGTTGTCTCTGCACTTGCAACGCTTGCATTTGAAGGCCGTCGAGAAGAACTTTTTGCTCGTCAATTAATGGCAGCATTAGAGATTGTTGAGGAAGGACATGTTCCTCAAGGACAGCGCCTCAAAGGCTCCTGGGCGGGCGCAATGGGACAAACTCAGTTTATGCCATCTTCTTTCCTAACTTATGCCGCAGATGGCAATGGTGACGGAAAAATTGATATTTGGAACACTCAAGAAGACGCATTTGCTTCGGCTGCTAACTATTTAGCGACGGAAGGCTGGAAAAGTGGACTTCCTTGGGGAGAACAGGTTACTTTATCGGTAGATTTTAACCAGCAGCTTGAAGGTATTAAGACCGAACAGAAAAAAACGGTCGCTCAATGGAAAGCATTGGGTGTTCAATTACCAGCAAATAGTCAATTGAACGATACTATGCCTGTATGGTTAATTATTCCTGATGATGATTTGCACAGAAGCTATTTAGTGACACAGAACTTCCGTACGATTATGCATTGGAACAGCTCTTACTTTTTTGCCCTTAGCATTGTCACAATGGCTGATGGCGTTGCTAATAAAATAAATTCACTGCCTAACGCGAGCTAATCGCGTTTTTACAGTGAAATAAAACACAGCAATTTACCTAAAAGGAACACATTATGTATCAACATCGTGATTGGGAAGGTGCGTTACTTGATTTTCCTGTCAATAAAGTGATTTGCGTTGGTAGTAACTATGCAAATCACATTAAAGAGATGGGATCCGTTCGCTCAGAAGAGCCTGTGATTTTTATCAAACCAGAAACAGCTATGTGTGATATTCGCCAACCTATTGCTATCCCAAAAGATATGGGTGCGGTTCACCACGAAATTGAATTAGCAGTACTTATTGGTCAGCCACTTAAACAAGCTAATGAAGATAGAGTTGATCGTGCAATTGCGGGTTTCGGTATTGGTCTTGATCTCACATTGCGTGATTTACAAGGTAAATTGAAAAAAGCAGGGCAGCCGTGGGAAAAAAGTAAAGCGTTTGATGGCTCTGCACCATTGTCTGGCTTTATCCCTGTCAATTCATTTGGCGACCCGCAAAACGCAGATTTAATGTTACGTGTTAATGACGAGATTCGTCAGCAGGGTAACAGTCGTGATATGCTAACCCCTGTTTTACCCCTTATCAGCTATATGTCTCGCTTTTTTACCCTACGTCCTGGTGATGTGATTTTAACGGGAACACCTGAAGGTGTTGGCCCTCTAGAATCAGGCGATATGTTGGTATTAAGTGTTAATGAACATCAGCTGACAACGCGGGTTATTTAATTCGTATTAGATGAGTAATAAGGTAATAACGTAGAGATGACACAGGCTTTTTGGCAGACTAAAACATTGGATGAAATGAGTGATGATGAGTGGGAATCGCTCTGTGACGGGTGTGGGCAGTGTTGTTTACACAAGTTAATGGATGATGATACTGACGAGATATATTTTACCAATGTCGCTTGTAATCAGCTAAATATTAAAACCTGCCAATGCAGTAATTACGAAGATCGTTTCCGTTATGAGCCAGATTGTATCAAGCTTACACGGTATAATTTACCGACTTTTGAGTGGTTACCAATGACATGTGCGTATCGTCTGTTAGCAGAAGGCAAAACGTTACAAAGCTGGCATCCGCTTATTGCAGGTAATAAAGCAAAAATGCACCAAGGTAATATTTCTGTAAGATATATTGCAGTGCCAGAAACTGAAGTTGAAGATTGGGAAGATCATATTCTTAATCGTCCGAAAGGACGTGGTTAATTTCTTATTTTCATTAAAAAGCTCCTTTATAGGAGCTTTTTGTTAAGGAATGTAAGTAATGACAATAGATATTGCAGGGCTAATTGCTCAATTAGGGAAAAAATATCAAGATGTTTACGATCAAAATTTAATTCCTTATAAGTCCAAACCTAAAAGTGGCAGTTTAGCGATGAGAAAAGAATCTCTTCACTTATATTTTGAGCCGTATGGTGTCGGTTTAAGTGAAATCACGCTGACGCTATTTGATGAAAAAACAAAGCAATTTCATTTCCCTCATGCACTTCCTTTCGGGTTACAGCCATTAATGACACAAGAGTGGTTACATGCTCATTATGGAAAACCGATCCGTTTTTCTAAAAAGAAAATTGTGATGTCACTTCATTTAGGTGAAGCGGAAGTCTTTGAATTACCCAATAATAATCAGGTTATTTTTATTGCCAGATATCCCTACGTTGGTGAGAATGTGGTGACTTCGCTTACCTTTGAATTACGCGAAAGTTTAGAAAAACGATGGGATGTTAACTACATAGCTTGATATTGCGTCAGTAACAAAAAATTCCCCTTTCGAGATTAATAAGAGAATAAATCATTCACCAAATAATCTTTTAAGAAAATCTATTGACGAAATGGGAAATATAGTTCACTATTATTCTCATGGTGGGGAATTTGAATTTCACCAACCCAATGAATAAATGCCTCGCTTATGCGGGGCTTTTTGCATTCTAGGGTTGTGAAAACCTCCATCATATTTCGTAGCAAAATTCTGAGTCATATTCAGTGATTGAAATGTACATCATTATTAAAATGATGCATTTTTCTTCGCCGTTTATTACCTGAATTTACTGAAAGAGAAGATTGGATTTTCTCTTATTTAAACATCAAAACTCGCTTCGGCGAGTTTTTTTGTTTCTTCATTTTATAAAAAGGAATTTTATATGAAACGTATTACCCCAATTGTTTTATCACTGCTTATGGTTTCAACCAGTTATGCTAATTCAGAGATGACGGTAGCACCTGAACTTGAAACGCAATCATCTGCTGTTGCTCGTGATACTTCAATGCGTGCAATGAATGATGAAAACTGTGGTATTGGCTGTCCATTAGGTGGCAGTGAAACTACTATTCAACGTGATGTTTATACATTAAATAATAATAGCGAAACCAAGTTTGCAGACTGGGTTGCTTATTTAGTGACTAAAGACAGTATCGGTAGTGGTAAAGCACGTAACTGGAAAAAAGATCCGGCTTTAGGTAATGATGAAACCTTATCGCCAGCGGATTACAAAAATGCTAATGCCACATTAAAAGTTGACCGTGGTCATCAGGCTCCTTTAGCTTCATTGGCTGCGTTACCGGGTTGGAATGCGCTTAACTATCTTTCTAATATTACACCGCAAAAAGCAGACTTAAACCAAGGTGCTTGGGTACGATTAGAAGATCAAGAGCGTAATTTGGCAAAAGAAGGCCACAAAGTCTTTACTGTTACAGGGCCTATCTACGAAAGAGATATGGGTAAATTGCCAAGTACAGATAAAGATCACACAATTCCAAGTGCATATTTTAAAGTGGTTTTTCTAAATGATTCACCAGAAAGCTCCTCTTATGCAGCGTTTATTATGGATCAACAAACACCGAAAAAAGCAAATTTCTGTGAATTCCAAGTAACGGCGGCAGAAGTGGAAGCTCGTACTGGTTTAACACTTTGGAGTCAGTTACCTGAAGGTGCTCAAGGTGTGAAATCTCAAGCCGGTGAGCTAGTTAAAAAAATGGGATGTACGGTATTAAAATAAGCTTTTAAACCGACTTCTCAGTAAGTAATAAAAAAGGTCACTTTATTAAGTGACCTTTTTCAATATCGCTAAATAGTTATATTTAGCGGTTTTCAAAATTAATAAGCTGGTGGCGCTGATTAAAAAATTTCTTATAGGTTAAATAGCAAGCAATAATGGTTGAAATACTGGCTGTTGCCATCAACATAAAAGTCACCATAATTTGATATTTAACGGCTTGTAATGGATCAACTCCGGCAAAAATAAGCCCTGACATCATACCCGGCAAACTCACAATACCGACCGTCTTTGCTGCATCAACCGTTGGGATTAATGAAGATTTAATGCTATCTCGAATAATACTCATTGAGGCTAACTTTGGTGTCGCACCAAGACTTAACATCTCTTGCAATTGCTGTTGTTGATTTTGAAAACGTTGACCTAAATTATTATAACAAAGCCCCGTTGCTATCATTGCATTACCCGCAATCATCCCCGTAATAGGAATAATTTGAATGGGTGTAAAAGCAATGGAACTGGTGAGCAATAAAATAGTTAAAGTTAATAATGCCCCAGTCGTAATAGCGGTAAAAGAGATCAGAAAGATATCTTTAACATATTTACTCCGCTTTTTAGCATTATGGGCGGCGTTATAGCAGATAAATAACACCATTAAGAAAGTAAGAATAAAATGGTCAACATGGAAAATATAGGTCAAGACATAGCCAACAATTAATAGTTGAACAATGGCTCTTGCTGTACTCCAAATAATATCTTTTTCTAAAGCTAGTTTTTCTTTACGGCTAATAAAAATAGCCACGAGAACTAATAAAAGCGAGAAAATCAGAGATTCATTGCTTATCGTATGTTCGTTCATAATATTATGTTCGCTCATAACAAAAGGGTGACTGATAAAAAAATAAAAAATCAGGCATCATTGTGAGAAGGTAATAAGATCACATCATCAGCATGTTTTATTTCATTTTGATCGTGAGTGACCCATAACACAGCGAGATTTTGCTCTTTAACATAGTGGTGAATAACATCATTCACTTTTGTTTTATTATCTTCATCTAATGCACTAGTTATCTCATCAAGTAATAAGATTTTTGGCATAAATTGCAGATTTCTTATCAGTGAAATACGTTGCTTTTCGCCTCCCGAAAGCTCATTAATTCCCTTTTTCATAATGGATGCTGGTAAACAAAAATAATCCAAATCCTGTGCTAGTTTCTTATCATCCACAGAGCGTTTTCGTAAGAAATAAGGAAATTTAAGGTTATCGTAAACCGTCTCACCAAATAACATCGGTGTTTGAGTACAATAAGAAACTTGTTGGCGATATTCTTCGGGTGAAAACGTTAAATAGTCTTTATTTTCAAAGAAAATTGAACCACTGGTAGGTGATAGTAGAGAAGCGACAATCTTGAGTAAGGTGCTTTTACCACAGCCTGAAGGGCCAGTGATAAGTTTAAATTCAGAAGGTTGAAGTTCAAAATTGATGTTATCGAGGATAGTTTTGTTATCGACTCGATAACCTATTTTATCAAGACGTAAAAGTGCAGTCGTGCTTTCCATTCTTATCCCAAACTTAAAAGAGAGAATAATTATCATTATACAGAATTAACGATATAAAGATCCTGCTTTAAATCAGTTAGTAAGCAATTTTGTTACTATTTAAGTATAGGATAATAAGAATGTGAGCCAATGAAAAAGATAAATTTATTTTTCTCGATTGACTAAAAAAATGCCAAATAAAATCAGTAAACCTGAAATTAAAGTAATACTTGATAGCGCTTCATTTAGTAAAAAATAACCTAAAATTCCCGCTGTGATTGGATTTAATGCAATAAATACGCCTGCGCGTGTCGCACCTATTTGTTTAATTCCTGCATAATAAAAGTAATAGGCAAGGGCAGAGCCAAAAATTCCTAAGTAAAGTAAGGACACGATATCAATTTGAGTAAATGTTGTATGGAGCAGAATATCAAAGCGACCTGTTATTAAAGAGGCAACTAATAGTAAAATAGTACCTATAAAAACAGAGTATGCGACAGTTAATAAAGCACCAATAGATTGGATCACTGGTTTCGCAAATACAGTATAAATTCCCCAACTCAGCACACAGCCTGCAATCAGCAAATCGCCTAAACTAGCTGAAGACGAAGAAGATGTAGAAATATCACTACGGGAGAGAATAATAGAAAAAGCCCCACCTAAGCAAAATAGAATACCAACAAACTGCTTGAGTGAAGGCCATTTTTTTAAGGTTATAGCGGACAGCAACGCTATCATTGCAGGGTTACAGGCAACAATAAACGCAGCTCTAGAGGCTTGTGTTAATTTCAGACCTTCAAAGAAAAATAAATTATAAAAGAAAATACCAAATAGCCCTAATAACAGTAAAACAGCACCTTGTTTCTTAGTGGGTTTATGCCATTTGGATTTCGTTAAGAATAAAATAAAGAGCAAGCAGATAGTCGCGATAACAAAGCGCAATGTAGCAAGTAATAAACCATCAATTTCAGGCGAGATAACTCGCCCTGCAATAAAAGTCCCACCCCAAACGATAGAGACTAAGGCTAGTAATAAATAAGCCGTTAAATCACTCTTTGGATTGTTTTTCATATTGAGAGTACCAATGCTTTATATCATTGATTATTTCATTCGTTAAACGCTCGCCTTGTTCATTATAAAATCCATGATCTAACTTATCGTATTTAATAAACTTCACATTAGGTTGGTTGATATCTTGGCTTAATTGATTAAATGCATCGACATTTACATTCGCGTCATTAAGTGTCTGAATAATTAAGATAGGGGTATGCTGATTGCTTTTAATTACGTTAAGTAAATCAATAGCAAAATATTGTTGCCACCATAATTTACTGTGCTCACTGACAAATTGCTCATCATCGATTTGATTATTTTTGATGGCATCAGCAAATTGCTGAAAGCCATCTAGAGCATCTTTAATGTGCTCTTTAGGTGTGGTAAGACGAATATTATAAAGAACATCATCAAGAAAAAAGCGACCCCCACCATTTAGTGCAATAGCCGCTTTTATATCATTGCGTTTAGCTACCACTAAATGCACCATCGTGGCACCTTCACTTCCACCAATTAAAATAATATTCGGATACTGTGACGATAAATTATCTAACACAGCTTCATAATCTTCGGTTCGTTGCTTAGGATTATCATGAAGCTTATAGCTTTCAGGGCAATCAGCACGTTCACCATCATATTGAGAATAAGGTAATTGAGCGGTAATACCGTATTTTTCTACCATTAAAACATCACTATTGGGTAACCACTGACCAAAGGTTTCTTGAATAAATGTATTATTTTTAATGCTGTTACAGTCAGAGCCTTGCATTAACACCAAGAGAGTTTGATTTTTTTCAGCTCGTTTATCTAAGTAATAGTTAATTTCACTACCATCTTTACGTGAAAGTAAATGTGTCGATATTTCTGCATAACTTGCAAAAGAAGGAAGCAAAAAAGTAGAGAGTAAAAATAGAAGTGAAGTGCGCATGGTCACCTTGTTTATTTTTGTAGGGATGTAATAAGAAATTTTATTTTAATAATAAGTAAACAGTTAATTTAGTGAATTATTGTACAGAAACAAGTGAAGAAAAATTTATCGCACAGATAGTCTCTATAAAATTAATTTATTCTTAATAAAATAGCCTGAAAATTCAGGCCATTTTGGGATCATTAATGAATGGGAACGAAATAATCTATCTCTAAGGTTCTTGGTAATTCCATCAAATCAACATCAGTTTCTATACTGACATATTTTTCAATATCAGCACCTAAGCGACGACATAAACCTAATGCGGGAAGGGTATAAAAATAAATTTTCATCGCAAATTGTTTATATTCTTCTAGCGTTCCCTTAAATTGGAATCTGACATAGCGTCCTGCCTCAATCACTCTTTTTCTAAAACCACTGGTTTTTGTGAAATGATCTAAGCTATTTAACCCAATTTCATAATCAATCTGGATTTTATTTTTACGTAATGTGTTCGGTTGGTATGAAATAAGTACAGTACTTTCTGTAAAGTTTTTATCCGTATACAGTAAAAAGTCATTCCAAAATTGGTGACGAATATCTTCGTGCAATTTACCTATATCTTCGATAGAGCAAAAATACTGATATTGCATCCCATAAACATAACTTTCAGGTAACTCCATAATTTTAGGAATAGGCAAATCAACAACATCAAAATTGATTGGTGGCTGAAAGTTATCACCACAAAGATTATCTAGTTTACGATATTCTGTGGGTGTTACACCAAAGGTTGCTTTAAAACGACGCGTAAATGATTGCTGGGAATCAAACTGATAACGCAATGCCACAGTCAGAATAGGCAATTTAGTTAATCGTAATTCGGTTGCCGCTTTTGTTAAACGTCTTCCTCGAATATACGAAGCAAGTGTTAATCCCGTTGCTTGTTTAAACACGCGTTGTAAATGCCATTTGGTATAACCAGAACGGATCGCAACGTCATCAAGTAGCAACGGTTTTTCCAGATTCACCTCAATCCAGAGAAGAAGTTCTTTGATAATTTCTATATTAAAAGTGGATAAGGTATTTGAGGGGGTAAGCCCATTGTACTGAGATGACATGATGATTTCCTGAAAATATTTTGTTCAGTTTACACGAAACTGATACCCATATATTATTACATACTTATGGTATGTTTTAAGGGTTTTATCATGAAAATAAAATCACGGCAACAAGAGAATTCAGAGCAAACGCGCACTGCATTACGTGAAGCTGCACAAGAACTATTTATAAATCAGAACTATTGTGATGTTTCCGTTGATGAAATATCACGTCATGCAAGAGTCACAAAGGGGGCTTTTTATCACCACTTTAGTAATAAGAAAGCACTATTAAAAGAGTGCTACCTTTTTCAGGTTGATAAAGTTGTCGAAAAACTGGTTCAAATTCCTACCTATGATGATCAGTGGCAAGAGTTAGAGGCTATTTTTAGTTTCTGTGTAGATCATATTTATCAACATAAAAATAAGCTTATTCCCTTACAAGAAATAATTTCCGTTCTAGGTTGGAAGGAATGGGATGAAATTGATTCACAAATTCTTATTCCTCGAATTAAAAAATGTGTCGATACCCTCTATAACAAACAAGAAATTTGTACCTATTCTCCTGATATTGTCGTGAATTTAATTTATGGATTTGTCACGCATATCGCGATTAATTTAAAGAATGAAGCGACATTACCTGAAAATGCCTGTAAGGAGTTTAAAACGATATTTTCTGATTTTTTAATGGGAATAAAACAATCTTCAATAAATGCGAAAGACCATAAATAGCACAAAAATAGTGATAGATTGATGTACATTGGATAAAAATAGACAGAGTAAAGGATCAGAATATTATGACAGTCGAAGTGCCTAAAAGTCATTTCACCGCAACAGGCATTGTATTCAATGAGCAGGGTAAATTCCTTCTCCATTTGCATTCTAAAATAGGTTGTTGGTTACCACCCGGTGGCCATATAGAAGAAAATGAAGAGCCACAAGATGCAGTATTAAGAGAAATAGAAGAAGAAACAGGTTTACTGTGTGAGTGTCTCTGTTATCAACCTGAATTTAGCCTTAACCTAAATAACAATGATGTTATTGAACTTGTAAAACCTCTCGCCATTTTAAAAGAACCCATCCACGATAAAAAACAAGGATTTCATTATCACATCGATATGATTTACCTTTGTAAGCCGTTAAAAAATAGCCAATTAACAAATAAATCTTTCCAATGGCTTTCTTTGGATGAAGTTAAAAAATTAGAAACTCCATTAAATGTGATAAGACTTATTGAACTAACTGAAAAACTATTAATAAAGAAAATTATTTAAATTTCTTAATAAAACCAAATTACTCATAATAAATAAACAATAAAAGCAGTTTTTAGAAACTGCTTTATTTTTATTGGAAATCACTCACTTTTAAAACGTACTATAAATTAACGTTGAAGTTAAATAAATTAATGTTAATAGGTAAAAATACCTATTAGAACGTAATGAGAAAATAGATAAATAAAATTATAAAAACTAAAAAATAATTAATAAATTATCTTTTTCTGAGTAAAATCACCCTCATCGCGGGATATTATGTAGTTAATTTGCATTCTGGTGGATAAAACAATCGTTTATTTCATAAATGAAAAATGGTTTTCACTGCACTCTAAAGTTTTTCCTCATTATTACCGACATTATAAACAAAGGCAGATCCTACGTGCCTTTATATTCTAATGAATAAATTTTAGCCTTATTTTATTTACACCAGGGAATATGCTCTTTGTCAGAGAAAGAGTGCATTCTGATATCTTACAAATGTACAGATAAAAAATTCTGTATATTTTGATGGAATATGACCATGTTTAAAAATATCAGTATAGAAAAGACCGTTAAGGTCATGCTGGCCATTTTATTTGCGTTGATTATGAGCATTATTTATTTTAGTTATGATGCTTCCACTCGATCCTATAATAATTTCGTTTCATCAAATAGCCTAAGTCAGCAAATGTTACTTATGGGCAAAGCGCGATATCAAATGGCCGTGATCAGGGCAAATATTAATGGATTAGATGGACAATTGCGCGTTAATGAAAAACCCTCAGCAAAATACTTTCACCAAACTGCAGAATATATTGAAATAACGCGTGAAGAGATCCACCGTTGGTCAGACACGGAAAAACTCACTTTAGAAGGGCGAGAACTAGCCGATGATATGACAAAACGTTTTGATGAATTGCTCGATATCTTTACTGGCGCGCTAGAGAGATTGCGTAGAGGTGAGCTAACAACACACTCAGCCAGTGTTAAAATGGATGAGCTTAATGATATCACGATGCAATATTACGCTGTGGCTAATGGTATCGAGAATAGCTATATAGATATTGCAAAAACATCTCAAGAACGTTTAATGCTGGTGTCAATTACGACAGGTATTATTGTTATTCTTTTATTTTTCATTATATTACGTTGGTTCTCCCATACCTTTATTGGCAATATCAAAATATTAATCAATATCTTTAGTAAGATGAGTCAAGGCGATTTAAGTATGCGTGTAGATAATCACGGTACTAATGAATTTGGTCAGTTATTCAATGAAATGAATAAGATGAAAAATTCATTAAGCCATATGATTTCTTCCGTGAAAAATGCCGTTAATACTATTAGTGTTAGTGCAAGTGAAATCGCAACAGGAAATACAGATTTATCATCTCGAACTGAAGAGCAGGCTAGCGCATTACAAGAAACTGTTGCCAGTATGGAGCAAATTAAAACAACAGTTGAGAAAAATGCGGATAACTCACGTGAAGCTAGCAAATTAGCACTAACAGCAACCGCATCTGCTCAAAACGGCGAAAATGTGATGGATAGCGTGGTAGAAACCATGTCTTCAATCTCTGAGAGCGCGAAGAAAATTGCAGACATCAATGACATTATTAACAGCATTGCCAATCAAACGAATATTTTGTCATTAAATGCGGCAGTTGAAGCGGCAAGAGCGGGTGAACAAGGTAGAGGATTTACCGTTGTAGCATCTGAAGTGCGTAGTTTGGCTAGCCGCAGTGCGGAAGCTGCGAAAGAGATCAATGATTTGATAACACACTCTGTAAATAAAGTGCATGTTGGCTCTCAGCAAGTTGCTCAAGCTGGACGCTCAATGTCAGAGATCGTCACAACCATTAATCAGGTGAATGATTTTATGCAGCAGATAGCCCTTGCTTCTAATGAACAAAGCATGGGGATTAACCAAATCGCATTGGCTGTTAGTGAAATGGACACCGTTACTCAGCAAAATGCGGCATTGGTTGAAGAATCAGCGGCTATCACAGCGAATATGGATGATGAAGCTCATCAATTAGCTAAATTAGTTTCACAATTTAAAGTAGATGAAGAGAAAGAAACGCTTTCACGCTTTGATCCCACACAATCAGCGGAAGCTATCGATACTCAACAAAAATAAGTGTCATATCGCTAATGAATAAAATAGGCCCCCTTTGCTAATTTATGGCGAAGGGGGCTTTTTATTGCATTTATTCTAAGTGATTAGAATTAAGCTTTGATCTGATTAACGCATTCATTACCTGAAGCAACGTCTTTAATATTGTGCAGTGTTGTTTCGCTAATACTAATCAATGCTTCTTCTGTTAAGAAAGCTTGGTGTCCTGTAAATAACACGTTATGGCAAGAAGATAGGCGGCGGAAAATATCATCTTGAATAACGTCATTTGATTTATCTTCAAAGAAAAGGTCACGCTCATTTTCATAAACGTCCATTCCCAATGCACCAATTTTACCTTGTTTTAATGCATTAATAGCAGCAGCAGAATCCACTAAAGCACCACGACTGGTGTTAATAATCATCACACCATCTTTCATTTGTGCAAAAGCAGTTTCATTTAATAAATGGTGATTATCTGCGGTTAATGGGCAATGCAACGAAATAACATTAGAATTCGCATAGAGTGTTGCCAAATCGACATATTCTGCACCTAAATCAAGTACTGCTTGATTTGGGTAAGGATCATAAGCAAGTAGCTTCATGCCAAAGCCTTTTAATATGCGCAATGTTGCTAATCCTATTTTACCTGTGCCAATAATACCGGCAGTACGATTATGCATATTAAAGCCAGTTAAGCCTTCTAATGAGAAGTTTGCATCACGAGTACGTTGATAAGCTCTGTGTATACGACGATTAAGTGATAGCATCATACCAACAGCATGTTCTGCAATAGCCTCTGGTGAATAAGCCGGCACACGGACAACCGTTATGCCTAATTCAGCCGCAGCTTCTAAATCGACGTTATTGAATCCTGCGCAGCGTAATGCGAGGATACGTATATTAAGGCTAGCAAGCTCTTGTAAAACCGCACGATTTGCATCGTCATTGACGAAAATACAAACAGCATCAGCGCCAACGGCATTTTTTGCGGTTTGTTCTGTCAAATTAAAATCGAAATATTCAATATCATAATGGTATCCATTATGTTGATTGACCCATTCCATGTGTTTACGATCATAATGTTTAGTACTATAGGAAACGATTTTCATCCAGTCTTCTCTGCTCTCGATTAAATTTTTATTCAGAGGCTGGAAAAACAAGAATTATCCAGCCCCAATATGAAAGAAATTAATACTATCATTATAAACAATTTAGAGAGGTAAGTGGATGATTCAGGTTTGTTTAAAAGGAATATGATGTGTTGTTAAGAAAAACAATCAAATGGACAGGGACGATACTAATAGGCACAGGTCTAATTGGCACTGCTTTATGGGTGTCTATTCCTCGTTGGTTGCCCGTGGTTGCTCACTATTACTTGCCTGAAGGTGTAACACTTTCTTTATCGCAGCCCAAGTTACAGCGCTTAGGCGTTTCAGTTGAAAATATCGCATTAAAGGCAGAGAGTTGTACTTTAGCTAATCTTGATAACTTTGTTTTTACTTATCAAAAAGATCAGATTGATAAACTTCAATTTGATAGCCAGCAACTCGTCATTGATGAACAATGTTTTTCAATGATGCCAGCAAGTAAACAAGAAGAAACTGCAACTGTTCCTCTCGAGATAAATTCACTATTAACTTCAATACCTTATTTATCCGTTAATATCGATAATGTGCTCTTAAAAGAAAATGCTCGTTATCAAGGTGCATTACAACTAAAAACACAAAACAATGGGCGACTAATTACTTACCAAGGAGAAAATGCTCAACTTGGTATTTTCATTAGAGACAACCAATGGCTTGATATTAAAAAGCTTAAAGTGAATTTACCTGATGATAACAATATTGAACTGGCTGCTGAAATAGCGCTTCCTCTAGATATAGCGTCATTACCTGAAAAAGGCACCATCGATGCAACGTTATTAACTTCTCACTATGAACATCCGTTAGTTTTTATTCTTGAATGGGTTGGACAATCCGGCACTATTTCAATTGCCGAACAAGGTGGAGGTCACGCATTGGCTTTATTGCCTTGGACAGCCTCACCTGAAAATATTGTTATTGAGCAAGGTCGTTGGGAATGGTTTGGATTAGACCAACCGTTACGAGGTGGTGTAAATATTAATATCGCCCAATGGCAAAAAGGATTAACGGATTTAAGATTAGCTGCACGATTAAATGTGATGACAGAAGGTAAAGCAGGGAAAGGAAATTTGGTGATATCGATCCCTGAAACGGCAGTAAATTGGCTAGATGCACAAATTCCTATTCAAATTACCGGTGTTGTTAATAAAGAATTAATGCAAGCCAGTGCGCAATTACCCGTTAAAGTCACTGGTATGTTGACAGATCCTACTATCGAATTTCAATCCGGATCTTTATTTCGTTTCAAAGGCCCCGTTACTGAAACACTGACAGTAACAGATGCTCGCTTACCTTTAGCTGGAACCACCTTTTCATCAAAAGGTTTTAATGGGCGTTTAAATGCGATAGTCGTTGCCCAAGACAGTATTTGGGGAGATTACCGCATTCATTTTCAAGGTAAAGCGATTGATTTCTTGCCTGATAATGGAACTTGGCAATGGCGTTATTGGGGAGATGGAAATTTACTACCGTTAAAAGCGCATTGGGATATTGCAGGAACAGGTTATTGGACTGATAAATTAGTGAGTTTTGAGAAACTCAATACAGGTTTTGATGTTTTAAAATATCAACATACTGCAATGACAGCGCCACGATTATCTTTATTAAGTCCATTTCGTTGGTTCAGAGATGATAAAAAGCCGACATTTAATGGAAAGCTAAAATTAACGAGTCAGCGTATTGATTTCCCTGCGGGTGGTTTTTTAGATAAGACAGATTTTATTGCCACGGTAAGTGGTGAATCACCTTTTAATTTTAATGTAAAAGGTGAGTTAAGCGCTAAACCCAATATAGGACCAATTGCAATTAATACACGTTGGGATGGTGCGAGACTAAGAGGGCAAATGCGTTGGCCTTCACAACCAATTAATGTTTTTCAATCACTAATACCTACAGATTTAGGCATTACTCTGGATAAAGGTGAATTGTATACGCAGGCTGATTTTTCTATTGCACCTGAACAAGGATTAATTGCTGGTGGGCATCTTGTTGTTAAACAAGGCGGAATGTGGCTTAAAGATGGTGTTTTAGAAGGTTTAGATTTTATCTTACCTTGGCGTTTGAATGGAGATGAATGGCAATTAGGGGTTAAACAACCCGTTCAGTTACGAATAAAACGAGTTAATAACCTTTTTGAAATGACCGATATTACGGCAGATCTTCAAGGTTTTTACCCCGCAACTGAAAGTAAACCATTAGTCTTATCTAACGTTAATGTTGCAATGTTGGATGGAACAATATCTTTAGCAAAATTAGCGATACCACAACATGACGCAGCGATTATTTCTATTGATAATATTCAATTAAGTCATCTGTTTACTCTATTAAAAGTGACTCAATTTGCAGCATCAGGTAAAGTGAGTGGCGAATTTCCATTTTTTATTAATAATAATCAATGGATTATTAAAGATGGTTGGCTAGCTAATTCATCTTATTTAACGTTAAGACTTGATAAAGATTTCGTTGATTCAATTGATGATAACAATATGTCAGCGGGTGTTGCTATGGCATGGTTGCGTTATCTAGAGATCAGTCGTTCTTGGACTCGTGTTAATTTAAGCAATTTGGGTGAGTTAGTGCTAGAGGCTGAAATTCATGGAACGAATCCTTTAGAAGATAAACGCCGTCAGGTTAATCTAAATTATCGACATGAAGAAAATGTCTTCCAATTATGGCGAAGTTTACGATTTGGTTCACAATTGGAAGAGTGGTTAGAAAAAAGCTTATCAGATTTAGGGAGTGAGTCAGAGTGAAACCATTATTCTTAAAAAAACTATTTTTATTAACAGGCTTTATAGTGGGAACATCAGCCTTAACAGGATGTATTCGACTAGAAGTCGCGACACCTGATAAACCTATAAATATTAATATGAATGTAAAAATCGAACATGAGATTAATGTAAAAATAGACAGACAAGTTGAAGATCTCTTAAAAAATAACAGCGCCATTTTTTAAAGGGTAAATGATGAATTATAAAAAATATCTCTTAAGTTTTGGGCTAATAATGGCTTTAACCAGTACAAATGCTATAGCATTAACACTTGATGAAGCGAGATCTCAAGGGTTAGTAGGGGAAACCTTCAGCGGTTATATTGAACTTGTACAGACAAATAACAAACAAGCTCAACAACTTGTTGATGAAATCAATCAAGCCAGAAAAGCAAAATATGCTGAAGTTGCTAAAACTAACCAAGTAACACCAGAATCAGTGGCTAGACTTGCGGGTGAAAAATTAGTCGCAAGAGCTAATGAAGGTGAATTTGTTAAAGGTATTAATGGTAAATGGGTAAAAAAATAGTCACGCCTTAAATAAGCATTTAATTCCGTTAAAAGCACGATCTATTATAAATAGCTATCGTGCTTTTCCAGAATTGCAATCACTAACTATCGTTAAATGCAACAACATCATCATTTATTTTTATAGTAAACTGAATATCGGATTGTATATAACCAGGTTTTGGAGGCATATCATCTTTTTTTACATAATTAGCAAAAAAATAAAACTCAACTTTGCCATCAATGAGATTTTCAACAAACTCATTCTCTTTATTAAGATCTAGTGGTCTTTGTTCTTCATTGTATAATAATTGAAATGCAATATTAGCACTTGCACTATTGTCAGTGATCTGGTTTTTTAAATAACCGGTATTATTATCAATGCTTGAATTTTCAATTTTTAAACGGACTTCGCCGTGGCTTTTAGAACAATCATTTATAGTAAAAATAATAATATGACTGTCAGTATCGGCTAATGTTCCCATTTCATGTGATGAAAAATCATTTTCATTAATAGAAATTTTATCGCTGATATTTTCATAGATATAATCAATATCACAACTTAAAAGAATTTCATGATCACCACGTCTAGGTGTTGATGATAATGAAAAAGAGATAAGTAGTAATGTAAACATTAAATAGATAGTTTTTTTCATATTTTTCTTAGTAGAGATAACTTAGTTTAAATACAATTGATTTCTTTTTTTATTAGTGTGGTATTCTTTTCATTATCATCAATTTCATAGTTAAATTGACACTGCTTATCTTCTCCCCATTTTACTTTTACTAGTCCGCTCTCTGTAATACCAGAAAGAAAAATAATATTATTTTCCGATACTAATCCATGAGAAATAATATTACCGTTTTTATCAAACGTGGTGACAGTCGATGCAAAAGGAAGTGGAGTTGTTGATTTAAAAATAACACGATAACCCATTTTTATTGGGAAAATTATTTTAGACACTGAGCCTAATGTAGGAATAACATTTTTACTATAAACTTCTGTTTCTGCTTGTTGGGGTAATGTCGTCGCATTTAATTTAATGTTGTTTATTCGATAAGGTGTTATGTTATTTAAAATTAGATTTCCAAAAATATCTGTTTTCGCTTTTGTTGAAAATGATGTTTTAATTCCAGATATTCCTTGAGTATTAATCAGTGCAAATGTTCTACCTAAGCGAGGAGTAAGGGTAATACCATTAGAATGAAGAACAATTCCTCCATTGATAGAAACATTGTAATTATAACTATCTTCCATTTTGTTTATATTAAATGTGTAAAATTGATAGTTGTTTTGATAACGGGCATTGGTAGAAAAACGGTTGGATTTTCTTTTCTCATCATGAGTGTGTTGATAATTTACTGAATATCCTAAATTATAGTTAGGTAGAGCACCTCCAATGTTGGTCGTGTTGATATAATGTTTTTTATTATGTTGATAATTTGTTTGATTATTAAACCAATGATAGTGATCGCTGTTATTACCTAATGGTATATGAAAATTGAGTGAGAAGGCATGATCAAAAATAGATTTATCTTTTTTAAAGTCATATTTAAGGTTATAGTTTATTTTATTTATTGATGATGAAAAAGAAGTACCTAACTCAAAGTTTTTAGATATATTTCTATATGTTTTTTCGTGATATTGAAAAGAAAGATAGCCTAAGTCGTTAATATTTTGTGATAAAGAAAGTAAATAGTTTCTTTTAATGCTATCTTTTTTTTGAAAATTATCTAAATAATGATAAAACGATATTTCAGATGTGAAGTAGGTTTGTGTTTTTGATATGCTTTTTTGATAACGAAATTGATATTTTAATTGATTTTTACTATTTTCATAACTTAGATCTGTTGCTAAACCACCCAGCATGCCTAAATCAAGAGATAGTCCAGATAGATAATTCATATGGTTGTCTCGTTTCTTTATTGCACTATATGAGGTGACCCTTTGACTAAGACCATATGAAAATTCACTTAAAAGAAAAATAGAATTTTTTTTATGGCTATTCGTTTCTAATGTGCCAGAAATAAAATTATATTGATAACCACCTTTATTTAGTTGATTAGGTAATGATGTGAAATAATGTGTTGAGGTTTTTATTCTTCCATCGGCTTCTTTAACTTCTAAACTGAGTTTTTCACTCCCTAAAACAGGTAATGAATTTATAATAAAAGGACCCGGGGGAACGGTACTTTCATAAAGAACTTTGTCACCTTGTTTAATCACTACTTGAGCTTCAGTATCAGCAATTCCTTCAATAATAGGTTTGTTAGCATAAAGACTATTACTTGAAATTAAATTATTGGATATTAATTGAAAGCCAATAATTCTATCAGTTGGTAATATTCGTGTTGTAGGTGAAAACTTACCTCCATAAAAAAGAGAAGAAAAAGAATTAATTTGGCGATAGGTATATATTGATGAAAGCTTCGATTGGTAACGGTTTTTATTCCAATAAAAGCTATTTTGACTGCGTATGCGCCAAGCACCTAAATTAAGGCCTGTTTGTAAATTGAGCTTTTGCTCTAGTGTTTTTTTTTGATGATGTCTAATTGAATAGGAATATTGACTAAATAGTGCAGATACTCCCTCATCCCAATCTTTTTCATCAATAATGTAGTTTTCTTTTTTTATTAATGCTTTTTGTGGAATAATTAAATTTAATTTTTGATTTGAAAAAGAGTATTTAAAATTAATTGAATGGTCACTTAAAGGAATTATATCTTTATATTCTTTTTTTATTGAATAAAAATCGATATCAATACCAAGAGAAATTAAATCATTAACAGAGATACAAGGGGTTAACTTGTTGTCTATACTTTTAAAATAAAGAAGTTTTGTTATTTTTTTTCTATTGTTGATATGAATTATAGAATGATAAAAACCTTCGGGTTTTTTATTTTCAAGTAATTGTTTAATCGTTTCTTTATCAATGTTAGAAAATGAATGAGCATAAATAGAGAGTGAGCTATCTTGAGCTACAGTATGTTTATTATAAATATAAATTAAAATAAAAAATGCTATTTTTGTTTTAATATGATTAATAATCATTAATAACTTCCTTATCTACTACCTCTATTTCAATACCATATTGATTAAATATTTTCCATTTTACGATCCCGTTTCCCGAGATTTCTTTTTTTGTATTGTATTTTTTAAAAGGAGGGAGCGTTTTACTTTCAGTAATTATTAAAATATCATCATAAGAAATTGAAGATAGAGTAATAAAATAAGGTGTAGGATTGTTTATAATAAATTCATTTTTTTTGTTTTTTAAAAACTCAATTTTTTTATAAGCGTCTTTTGCATCTTTTTCTATTGATATAGGCCTATATATTAAGTTGTACACAGAGTTTATAGAGATATGTAGCATATTTTTACTACTGTCGGCGTTTAATAGGATCGGTATTCTTTTTATATTTACTCTATATAATGTTTCTCTATCTTCTTCTTTTATTTTATCGGTTTTAAATATTTTCAAAGAAAAGGTTTCATCTTTTTCTATCTTAAAAAGAGGAGGGGTTATCATAAAAGGAATTTCATTGCTATTTTCTTTGTCATAATGTGTAATCCAACTTTGTATAAAGTAATCATTGTTTGTTTTGTTATTTATTTCAATTATTTCTTGATTGATACTTTCAATAAAAATAAATTTATCTTTATTTATTTCTATTGATGATTGACTATATGTAGGAAAGATGAAAAATAATGCGAAAAATTTAAATTTTTTAAACATATTCTTTTGCTAGTTAAAGTAGAAAGTATAAGTATTAAAACAAAGCTGGTATTCCAGCTTTGTTGATTTATTGATTTTTAATCCATAGCGATATCACTATATATAGCATCAAAAGTTAGAGTGGTTGATACTAAACCAGGTGTCGCATCTAGGCCATTGGGTTTCATATAGTTAACATCAAATAAGAATTGTGCGCTGTGATCTTCTTTATTTATATTTGATTTAAATTCTTTAGGTTTTTCATTACTTAATTCAATAATGTTTTTATCAGCATCAAAAATAGCAATATCAACATTACTACCGTTATCAGCTAAATTTTTTAAAAGTCGTTTAGTTTGTTTTGGTATTTGTAATTGTATACTATTAATGTTTTCACCACAGTTAGTAAATTGAATAGAAAGGGGTTGAGCTGGAGTTTTAGCAATATGATCATCACCAAAATTATTTGCTTGAACAGGCGGTAACTCAATGGGTTGTATTTCATCTAGTTGACATTTTGGAATTGGTGTAACAGAACCATTAATTGTAATTGTTCCTACATTTTTTTCTGTATATTCAACAGCATTTGATTGAGTTGAAAAAAGAGTTGTAGATAGAATAAATATTGAAAGTAGACTTTTTTTCATTGTAAATTCCATTTATTGAATTAATAAAATTATTTAATTACTGCTATATCACTTAAAGCGATTAAATCTTATTGATTTATTTTTTATAAATCAAATCGGTTTTTTATGTAAATATTTATTTATAATATGAATAAAAGAATAAACAATGAAATATGGTTATTAAAATAACCGGTATTTTATTAATGCTTTGAGAATTTGATTAAAATTAGTTTTTTTTACCATTAAGGTTTTTAAATTATAAATTTAAAATGATTTTTTTATAAAAGAAAAATTAGCATTCCTTTATATTTGATGAAGCATAAAATTTAGATATAAAAAAAGCACCTAAAGTAGGTGCTTTAAGAAAAATATAAATTATTATTTTACTGTAATGCTTCTTGAGTTAACAACAGCATCAATTTCTTTTTGTGCTTGTAGGTGAGATTGCTGTGCGTATTCTTCACCATATGCAGTACCTTCAGCCATAATAAACTGTACGTCATTGATACCGATAAAAGCTAAAAATTGTTTTAGGAATGGAACAATAAGATCAGAAGGTTGATCTTTATGAACACCACCACGACTAGTTAATACAACCGCTTGTTTATTTTCAAGTAAACCAACAGAGCCGGCTTCGGTGTATTTAAATGTTTCACCAGCACGAGCGATATAATCAATGTAATGCTTTAATTGAGCCGAAATTGAAAAGTTATACATTGGTGCAGTAATTACTATCACATCGTGAGCTTTTAATTCACTAATCAACTCATCTGATAATGCTCTGGCTGTTTTTTGCTCATCCGAAAGCATCGCTGTCTCTTTGCCAAAAGCAAATAGCGTAGCTTGATCTAAAGTAGGCACAGGGTTTTTAGCGAGGTCACGTACTGTAATCAAGTCATCTTTATGATTATTTTGCCAATTTTCAATTAAGTAATCGGCCATTTTATTACTGTGTGAATAGCTATCTAAAATGCTGGATTTCAGTACAAGGATCTTTTTCATTCTTTTCTCGTGGTCTATAAAATGTTCTATTTATTTAAATTTATTAGTTGGGAGTAGTTTACCCGATCTTTAAAATATCACATCACAATCCTTTGAATATGCTATTCAAAATTATTGATTATATAAAATCATATACTAATAAATTTAATCAAGCCTTTATGTGCCAATAGCCTGTTGTGATATCATACGGACATTAGTTTTGATTAGAATAACCTCAAAAAGGATAATAAAAGGTGACATTATCATCTGCCACGCTCTATCAAGAAATAGAGCAATTATCGTTGCGGGAGCAGCAACGATTAAGAAAACGTCTACGTGGCGTCGCTAAAATTAATAATGAAGAGTCTAAACAAGCGGTATTAAGTGCAATTAAAGACGATATTACAACAGCACAACAGATGATAATTCGCCGTCGTGCCAATTGTCCTGAAATTACTTACCCAGAAAACCTTCCTGTTAGCCAAAAGAAAGATGCCATTTATAATGCAATAAAAGATAACCAAGTCGTTATTATTGCAGGGGAAACTGGCTCAGGTAAAACAACACAGATCCCTAAAATTTGTCTTGAATTAGGACGAGGGATCAAAGGTTTCATTGGTCATACACAGCCTCGCCGTTTAGCTGCACGTTCAGTAGCTGAACGTATCGCTCATGAGTTAAAAAGCACGTTAGGAGGATCTGTAGGTTATAAGGTTCGCTTTAGCGATCATGTTGGCGATAATACTCTCGTCAAGTTAATGACAGATGGTATTTTATTGGCAGAATTACAGCAAGATAAGCTGTTACTTCAATACGACACTATCATTATTGATGAAGCCCATGAACGTAGTTTAAATATCGACTTTATTCTTGGCTATTTAAAACAGCTATTACCTAAACGCCCTGATTTAAAAGTTATCATTACTTCTGCAACCATCGATCCTGAACGTTTTTCTAAACATTTTAGTCAAGCACCTATTATTGAGGTGTCAGGGCGAACTTATCCTGTTGAAGTGAGATATCGTCCTATTGGTGGCGATGAACTTGATAGTGATAAGGATATGACCGATGGCATTGTTGACGCTATTGATGAATTAAGCAGAGAAAGTGCAGGTGATATTCTTATTTTTATGAGTGGTGAGCGCGAAATTCGGGACACAGCTGATGCGCTGAATAAATTACAACTTCGCCATACGGAAGTATTACCTTTATTTGCCCGTTTATCTAACAGTGAACAAAATCGAATATTTCATCCTCATAACGGTAGACGTATTATTTTGGCGACTAACGTCGCCGAAACGTCATTAACTGTACCTGGTATTAAGTACGTTATTGATACCGGCTTTGCGCGTGTCAGTCGTTATAGTTATCGAACAAAAGTACAACGACTTCCAATTGAGCCTATTTCTCAAGCTTCAGCAAACCAAAGAAAAGGGCGTTGTGGTCGTGTTTCTGATGGTATTTGTATTCGCCTTTATTCAGAAGATGATTTTATTTCTCGTTCTGAGTTTACTGATCCCGAAATATTAAGAACTAACCTTGCATCTGTTATTTTACAAATGACGTCGATAGGGTTAGGGGATATTAGTGCTTTCCCATTTGTGCAGCCACCGGATAAACGAAATATTCAAGATGGCGTTCGTTTATTAGAAGAACTAGGTGCGTTACAAAACGAAACTGACCACAATGGTGCTTATCGTTTAACCCCAATGGGGAAACAACTTGCACAACTTCCTATCGATCCTCGTTTAGCAAGAATGGTACTTGAAGCGCGTAAATATGGCGCAGTGAAAGAATTGATGGTTATTACATCCGCACTTTCAATTCAAGATCCACGCGAAAGACCGATGGATAAACAGCAAGCCTCTGATGAAAAGCATCGGCGCTTCCAAGATAAAGACTCTGACTTTTTATCTTTTATAAATATGTGGGATTATTTAAAAACCCAGCAAAAAGAGTTGAGTCAATCTCAATTTAGAAAATTGTGTCGCCAAGAATTCTTAAACTTTATGCGAGTAAGGGAATGGCAAGATGTTTATACACAGTTGCGACAAGTTGTTAAAGAGTTAGGTTTCCCTGTTAATAGTGAGCCTGCTGATTTTAGAAGTGTTCATGTTGCGTTGTTAAGTGGATTGTTGTCACATATTGGGCAAAAAGATGCAGATAAACAAGAATTCACTGGCGCAAGAAATGCCCGTTTTTCTATTTATCCTGGCTCTGGCTTGTTCAAAAAACCACCAAAGTGGACAATGGTCGCAGAGCTAGTCGAGACATCTCGTTTATGGGGAAGAATTGCAGCACGTGTTGAACCTGAATGGATAGAACCTATCGCTGAACATTTGGTGAAACATCAATATAGCGAACCTCATTGGTCAAAAGTGCAAGGCGCTGTAATGGCTAATGAAAAAGTCACCCTGTATGGTTTACCAATAGTTGCTTCTAGACCTATTAATTACAGTCAAATTGATCCACTTTTATGTCGTGAGCTTTTTATCCGCCATGCGTTAGTGGAAGGAGATTGGCAAACTCGCCATGCATTTTTCCGTGACAATTTAAAATTACGCACAGAAGTTGAAGAGTTAGAGCATAAATCTCGTCGTCGAGATATTCTTGTTGACGATGAAACAATGTTTACGTTCTACGATCAACGAATACCTTTGGATGTTGTTTCGTCTCGTCATTTTGATAAATGGTGGAAAGAGGCACAAAAGGCATCACCTGATCTGCTTAACTTTGAAAAAAGTATGCTTATCAAAGATGATGCTAAACGTGTTAGCGCGCTAGATTATCCAAATTACTGGCATCAAGATAATCTAAAACTACGCTTAACCTATCAATTTGAACCGGGTACTGCGGCTGATGGTGTCACTGTTCATATTCCATTACCTATTTTAAATCAGGTAAAAGACGAAGGTTTTGATTGGCAAATTCCGGGTATTCGCCATGAATTGATTGTGGCTTTAATTAAATCACTTCCAAAACCTGTCCGTCGTAATTTTGTACCAGCACCTAATTATGCTTCTGCTTTTTTAGAGCGTGTACCTCAAGTTGAAGGTGATTTACTCGATAGGCTTGAAAAAGAGTTGCGCCGTATGACAGGAGTGACTGTCGACAGAGAAAGCTGGCAGCTTGACCAAGTTGCTGATCACTTGAAAATGACATTCCGTGTTGTTGGCGATAAAAATAAAACGTTGGCAGAAAGTAAAGATCTCAATAAATTAAAAGAGAACTTAAAGGAAAAAGTGCAAGAAACATTATCAGCAGTAGCAGATGATGGTATTGAACAACAAGATTTACATATTTGGAGTTTTGGTGATTTACCTCAGCGTTATGAGCAAAAACGGGGTGGCTATTCAGTGAAAGCTTATCCTGCACTCGTGGATGAAAAAAATAGTGTGGGTATCAAGCTTTTTGAAACAGAATCGGAGCAGCAAGCTTCAATGTGGGAAGGGGTAAGACGATTATTATTATTAAATATTCCGTCACCGATTAAATATCTGCATGAGAAATTACCTAATAAAGCAAAACTCGGTCTTTACTTTAACCCTTATGGCAAAGTGTTGGAGTTGATTGATGATTGTATTGCTTGTGGTGTTGATAAACTGATGGCGTCTTATGGTGGTTTAATTTGGCAAGAAGATGAATATCAAAAACTGCAAGAATATGTCAGAGCTGAACTAAACGATGCTGTGGTCGAAATAGCTAAACAAGTTGAGGCAATTTTAACTCAAGTATTTGCTATCAATAAGCGTTTAAAAGGGCGGGTGGATATTAGTGTTGCTTTTGCATTATCTGATATTAAAGCTCAGCTTGGTCAGTTAGTTTTTCCTGGTTTTGTTACCTCTCATGGATGGAAACGTCTTGCTGATATTCCTCGTTATTTGAGTGCAATTGAAAAACGAATGGAAAAACTAGCTATTGACCCTAATCGCGATCGCGCTCAAATGAGTCGAGTTGAAAATGTTATTCAACAGTGGCAACAGTGGTTAGGAAAACTAACCGAGAAACAAAAACAGCAAGAAGAAGTGCAAAATATTCGCTGGATGATAGAGGAGCTTAGAGTCAGCCTGTTTGCTCAACAGATAGGAACTCCATATCCAATATCAGATAAACGCATATTGCAGGCGATGGAACAAATTAGTTTTAATTAATCAAACTATTACATATGCAGATCCACGGGAGTTTATGCTTCTGTGGGTTTTTTATTGCCTTGCTAATTAATAGCTATCTATATATTAGTTACAACATACTATATGTTTCTTCATTTATACATACCTAACCATCAGTGTAAAAAATAACAGCTTCGTAGGAAAAGTTTTTTGACTTAAGTGAAATTGTTTTTGAGGGGAAGAGAGGATGAGAGGTACTGTTTCTTCAGTACCTCTCAGATTGTCTTTAGTAAATAGTTAAGTAACCCAATGCTGGAATAGCGCCAAATAAAACAAGAGCTAACAGAATTTTTTCAATTAATAGTAGGGGATTTTTGTCTTTATACTGTTTGCGTGTATATAAAAACATCAGAATACCGGGTGCATATAGAACGACAGAGAGTAATAAATTAATTACGCCTGATGCATAAAGTAACCATAAACCATATAAACTTGCAGGTATGGCAATTAATAATAAAGCACGACTACTGCGAGCAATTGCTACTTTAAATAAAAATGCACCTACGAGGAAGTAAGGAACAAGGATCATCTCTGATGCAATAGTCAGTAATGTGTTGTAGTTACTTCCTGTCAGCCAAATTAAAACTAAAGAGAATTGAACCGCACAATTGGTAAACCATAACGAAGCTGAAGGAGCATCATTTTTATTCTGTTTCCCTAATTGTTTCGGGAAAGAGTGATGTAGTGCTGCAATATATGGCACTTCCGCGGCCATAATTGTCCAGCTTAAATAAGCACCACACACAGAAAGAATAAGACCTGCTGCAATAATTATCTCACCCATGCTACCGATAAGTTGAACAAGTAGTGGTGCCATTGATGGGTTTTTCATTGCCGCCAATTCTGCTTGGCTAACTAAACCTTGTGATAATAAAGTCACAAGAATATAGATAACCAATGCGATGACAACAGCAAGCACGGTTGCTAAACCAACATCACGACGATTTTTTGCTCTAGCAGAAACAACGACAGCGCCTTCAATACCAATAAATACCCACAGCGTGATCAGCATGGTATTTTTGACTTGATCCCAAACTGGGACGCCTAAATTTACACCTTTAAAATCAAGGGTAAATATATCCATATTGAAAGCTAATAGGGCGACAATAACAAATAATCCTAAAGGAAGTAGCTTTGCCATTGTTGCCATTAAATTAATACTGGCGGCAGTTTGAACACCACGCAAAACAAGAAAATGGACAACCCAAAGTAAGATTGACTCTCCAATTAATGCTTGCCACGTATTTCCATCGCCAAAAATAATGTTTTCTGGTGTGTCTGTAAAAAAACTAAAAGCAGCAAAGACAATAACAAGATAAGAAACGTTAGCAACGACAGCGCAAACCCAATAGCCCCACGCTGAACAAAAACCAATGAACTCACCAAATCCTTCTTTCGCATAGGTAAAAATACCACCATCAAGATCAGGTCGAAGGCGAGAGAGGAGTAATAAAGATGTAGCAAGAAAGAGGATACCAATGCCTGTTATCACCCACCCAATAATCAATGCGGCAGGGCTGGCAACTTCAGCCATATTTTGAGGCAAACTGAATACACCTGCACCAACCATTGAGCTTAATACTAATGCGGTGAGTGATATTAAGCCAAGTTTCTTATTCAAGGATAATTACCTACATGATTAAAATTGTAAATAAATAGCGTATTTTCTTGTTTTTTGGTCAGTAAATAGAATAAATATGAATATCTCAAATTTAAATAAAGATAAAAACACTAAAAAACAGCGAGATTTTACGGAGAGTTGACTTGGTTGTCTATGCATTAAATCATAAAAATTATTCACTTTTACAAAATAATGTCTGATTGATTAAATTTTGAATAAAAAAAAACCTTGCAGATGCAAGGTTTTTATCAATAGGAAATTTTTTATTACTTGAACAGATCAGCAGTAATAGTGACTGTACCGCCATCACTTTGCCATTCATTTGTAATATGGTAGAACTTAGCGCCTTTTGCTGCTGCACGCTTAGCAACCTGATACGAGATTTCTGGTGAGTTTACAAAGTATCCACTAAAAGTAATGGTATCGAAAGGGTCCATTAGTGCAGCAGCTGCTTTGTTAACTTCTTGAATTTCAGTACCATTTGGTAAAGTTACAGTGTAACGACCACTTGCACCCGAAGTTTGTGTATCAGCAAATGCACCTACGCTTCTATCAAAATCAGTGTTTGATGCAAGACCAGGTTTCTCAACTTTATTGGCAGCGGCTCCGCCTTCTGCAATAAGTGCACGACCAGCATCTGAGTCATAAGGAACAACTGCCTCTGGTGCTTGAATTGCACGTTTAGGCGCATCTTTTTTGTAGATATAAGCTGTTACTTCTTGGTTACCACCATCATTCGTTGATACGTTACGAACAATAAAGAATGATGCTGCACCTTTTTTGGCCGCTGCTTTTGCAATTGCGTCGTTAATATCAGGGGTTGTAGGGAAATAACCGCGGATAGAAACCGTATCAAATGGTTGTAGCAGAATTGCTTCGGGTTTTGGTAGCTCTTTCACGCCATGAAAAACGCGATAGCTTTCTTGATCTGCTTTTGGTGCATCTTTATGGTATAGATCCGCAGTAACACTCATGTTGCCGCTATCACTAATATCATCTAGACCTTGAATATAGAAACTATCAGCACCGACTTTATCCGCACGACGAGATACCGCATCAGCGGCTTCATAAATAGCGTTAAAACGACCGATAACTGTAATTCTTTCAAATGGTTTTAGTTCTGCAGCTTGTTCGGGTGTTAATTCCTGAGCAGCCTGCGCAACAGTGATATTAGTTAAAGACAACATCGCTGCTGCGATGACTGAGGTTTTCAGCTTCATACAAAATCCTTCCGCCTTGCGCAATTAATATTGGTCATGTGCTGAACGTCGTGGTTTATCACATAGGGATTAATTATTACATGTAATAATAGCATTTGTCGCATTATTTTATTTAGCGAATCACCACAGAGTCAAATGACCAGTATATGTTACCAGATATTTACCTGAATATAGTGAATAATTCATAAATATGCCTTTTCGACTAAAATGATCCAATTAAGTTCAATTTTAGCTTTACACAGATATAGATTATTGGTTTTATTTTCAGTAGGTTATTAGAGCTCCGATTAATGGCATGCATATTATTATTTTTAACATTTTTTTTGCATGAATGTGAAGTTAACGGAGAAGTTTTAACAGATCTCTATGGATAAGAAGGGAAAATTATGCGAATTGGTATACCCAAAGAGCGACTTTCTAATGAAACAAGGGTTGCAGCTACACCAGCTACAGTGACTCAACTCATAAAATTAGGATTTACAGTCGCAGTTGAAAATGGTGCAGGCATTGCCTCAAGCTTTGAAGATAAAGCTTATCAGGAAGCTGGTGCTGAAATTCTCGCTTTTCAAAATGTTTGGGAATCAGACATTATTTTGAAGGTAAATGCACCACTGGATAATGAAATAGCGTTGCTACAAGATGGTGCAACACTGGTGAGTTTTATTTGGCCAGCTCAAAATGCGGCATTGCTCGAAAAGTTAGCTGAAAAGAATATTAACGTTATGGCAATGGATAGTGTGCCACGTATTTCTCGTGCACAATCCCTTGATGCGTTAAGTTCAATGGCAAACATTGCAGGTTATCGTGCCGTTGTAGAAGCAGCCCATGAATTCGGAAGATTCTTTACGGGTCAAATTACTGCGGCAGGTAAAGTACCACCAGCTAAAGTAATGGTTATTGGTGCGGGTGTTGCTGGTCTTGCTGCAATTGGTGCGGCAGGAAGCCTCGGCGCAATTGTTCGTGCATTTGATACTCGTCCTGAAGTGAAAGAACAAGTTCAAAGCATGGGTGCTGAATTTCTTGAGCTTGATTTTAAAGAAGAAGCAGGCAGTGGTGATGGCTACGCTAAGGTAATGTCAAAAGCATTTATTGATGCAGAAATGGCATTATTTGCAGAACAGGCAAAAGATGTTGATATCATCATTACAACGGCATTAATTCCGGGAAAACCCGCTCCTCGTTTAATTACGAAAGAGATGGTCGATTCGATGAAACCGGGAAGCGTTGTAGTTGATCTTGCAGCTCAAAATGGTGGTAACTGCGAATATACCGTGCCTAATGAAGTCTTTACGACAGAACATGGCGTAAAAATCATTGGTTACACTGATTTAGCCGCTCGTTTACCTGCACAGTCATCTCAGCTTTATGGTACTAACTTAGTTAACTTACTGAAATTATTGTGTAAAGAGAAAGACGGCAATATCAATATCGATTTCGATGATGTTGTTATTCGTGGTGTGACTGTTATTCGTGCTGGTGAAGTAACATGGCCTGCGCCACCAATTCAAGTATCAGCACAACCTAAAGTAGCTCCTGCTGCAAAACCACAAGAAAAGCCCGTTGCTAAACCAGTTTCACCTTGGAAGAAATACAGTCTATTAGCGATAGCTTTCTTATTGTTTGCATGGCTTGCAAATGTTGCACCGAAAGAATTTTTATCTCACTTTACGGTATTCGCACTTTCGTGTGTTGTAGGTTATTACGTTGTTTGGAATGTAAGTCATTCATTGCATACACCATTAATGTCGGTGACAAACGCAATTTCAGGCATTATCGTCGTCGGTGCTTTACTCCAAATTGGTAGTGGTGGCTGGGTTAGCCTATTTTCGTTTATCGCAATATTGATTGCGAGTATTAATATTTTTGGTGGGTTTACTGTTACTCAACGTATGTTGAAAATGTTCCGTAAAGGATAAGGGAGACAATTATGTCCAGCGGAGTTGTTACAGCGGCATATATTGTCGCCGCGATATTATTTATTTTCAGCCTTGCCGGCTTATCAAAGCATGAAACCTCTAAACAAGGTAACTACTTTGGTATTGCAGGGATGGCAATTGCACTGTTCGCAACCATTTTCGGGCCTTATGCTGGTAATGTGGGTTGGATCATTATTGCAATGGTAATCGGTGCCGTTATTGGTATTCGTTTAGCTAAAAAAGTCGAAATGACTCAGATGCCAGAATTGGTCGCAATCTTACATAGTTTTGTAGGTTTAGCGGCGGTTTTAGTAGGTTTTAACAGTTATCTTGACCACAATACAGCAATGGAACCTGTAATGGTGAATATTCACCTAACAGAAGTCTTTTTAGGGATCTTCATTGGTGCTGTTACATTTACGGGTTCAATTGTCGCTTATGGTAAATTAAGTGGAAAAATGTCATCTAAACCGATGATGTTACCTAATCGCCATAAATTAAATCTTGCAGCTTTAGTTGTTTCTTTCTTATTGATGGTTTGGTTTGTTAAAACTGACAGTGTCGGTTTACAAGTTTTCTTAATCATCGTAATGACTGTAATTGCCTTAGCATTTGGTTGGCATTTAGTTGCATCAATTGGTGGTGCGGATATGCCAGTTGTTGTTTCGATGCTGAACTCTTACTCAGGATGGGCGGCTGCGGCTGCGGGCTTTATGCTAAGTAATGACCTGTTGATTGTAACGGGTGCATTAGTAGGTTCTTCAGGTGCAATCCTTTCTTATATTATGTGTAAGGCGATGAATCGCTCTTTTATTAGCGTAATAGCTGGCGGATTTGGTACTGATGGCTCAGCTTCAACAGAAGAAGGTGAAATGGGTGAGTATCGCGAAACAACCGCTGAAGAAGTGGCTGATATGCTGAAAAACTCAACATCAGTTATTATCACTCCGGGTTATGGATTGGCGGTTGCTCAAGCACAATATCCTGTACATGATATTACTGAAAAATTACGCCAACGTGGTGTGAAAGTGCGTTTTGGTATTCACCCAGTAGCTGGGCGTTTACCGGGCCATATGAATGTGTTATTAGCAGAAGCTAAAGTACCTTATGACGTTGTATTAGAAATGGATGAGATTAATGATGATTTCTCTGACACTGATACCGTTTTAGTTATTGGCGCTAACGATACAGTAAACCCAGCGGCACAAGATGATCCAAATAGCCCAATTGCAGGTATGCCAGTATTAGAAGTGTGGAAAGCGCAGAATGTTATTGTGTTTAAACGCTCAATGAATACAGGTTATGCAGGGGTTCAAAATCCACTGTTCTTTAAAGAGAATACACAAATGTTGTTTGGTGATGCTAAAGCCAGTGTGGATGCAATTTTAAAAGCGCTGTAATAGATACAGATAGCGAATAGTAAAAAGCCAGTCGATTTTTTTTGACTGGCTTTTTTAATGGCAACAGAGCAATAAGTTTAGTCGTGATCACTATCAACAGTAATGGGGCAGGTAAAACCATCCGGTTTAATTGCTAATAAATCACACTTAATATGGTCAATAAGTTGTTCGGCTGTATTTCCTAAGAATGCGGCAGAAAGACCCGTTCTTCCTAAAATACCCAAAACGACAATCCCAGCGTTTAACTCTTCACAGACTTGAGGGATCACTTGCTCTGGCAATCCTTCTTTAACATGTGTTTTCTCTTCTGGAATACAGAATTTCTGGCGCAGCTCTTTCATCGCAATAAGATGCTGACCACGTAATGCATTGTTATAAAGATTTGGATCAAAATCAGGTAACTCAATCGCAATATTAATAGGCGCAACAGGGTAGGCGCTAAGTAAATGGACGTCGGGATCTTTTTGTATGCGATGAGATAAGTCGGTTGTTAGCTCAATCAGTTTTAGATTAAGCGCGTCATGATAAGATTCTTCATTTGATAAATTTGCGGCGACAACGATAGTACCGTATTCAGGCCACTCTTTATCTTTGACCATCCAAACAGGGCAAGGGCATTTTCTAAGCAATTGCCAATCAAGCGGGGTAAAAATAAGCGAACCTAATTTATCATGTTGGTGGGCCATTTTAATCAGTAAGTCATGTTGATGTGCTACGACTTCTTCAATAATTGCTTCATAAGGGCGATTATGCCAAATGACTTTGATATCAATCTCTATACCGGCTTCAAGGTAATAGCGTGCTTGTTGTTTGATCCAAGCCGCCTTTTGGCTGATAACACCTTTACGCATTGCATTGCGTTCATCGGGAGATAAAAGGGTTGTCATGTCATAAGAGAGATCATAAACAGGTAGAAAAGCTTTTATCCGCCCACCATTACGCTGAACGATATAGACAGCACGACGAAGTGCCGGTTGGTCATCTTGGTTAGGATCAATGACAACGAGAAGGTTTTGATATTTTTCCATTGTAATATCCTCTTTAGGGCTGGATTTATCCATCTACAATTTAAAGATAACCCAAGAAGATAAAATGCAATAGCACAAAATAGAAAACGGGGCACAAATTTGTGTGCCCCGTTATAAAATTAGTATGTGAAATGTAACAGATTAAACTTCAACTGATGAAGGAAGCTTGCCTGCAAGTTCACTTAACAATGTACTATCTTCGATAGTAATGTATTTGCCTTTAACGCTTAACATGCCACTTTTCTGGAAGCGACCAAGTAAGCGGCTAATCGTTTCAACGGTTAAACCTAAGTAATTACCGATATCACCACGAGTCATGGTTAAACGGAATTCACGAGGAGAAAAACCACGCTGTGCGAAACGGCGAGAGAGGTTATAAATAAAAGCAGCCAGACGTTCTTCTGCATTCTTTTTCGAGAGCAGTAAGATCATCTCTTGGTCACCTTTGATTTCACCACTCATTAGGCGCATCATTTGTTGACGTAAGTTAGGCATTTTGCCTGACAGGTCATCCAAAGTTTCGAATGGAATTTCACAAACCATAGACGTTTCTAAAGCTTGTGCGAAACTTGGGTGTTCAGTATTAATAATGGCGTCAAAGCCAACCAAATCACCAGCAAGATGAAATCCTGTTATTTGCTCGTCGCCTTCTTCCGTAATGGTATAACTTTTAATTGTACCAGAACGTATGGCATAAAGTGATTTCAGCTCATCACCTGCTTTAAACAAGGTTTGACCTTTTTGGATGGGCTTTTTACGCTCGATAATATTATCGAGTTGATCAAGCTCATGCTCGTTTAAAGTAAACGGGATGCAGAGCTGGCTAATACTGCAATCCTGACAATGGATTGCACAACCGCCAGATTGGATTCGGCGAACGACGCGTTTTTCTGGGATCATAAGCTTGCTCATTACAAATAAAAATATTGATATGCGTCAATTTTAACACATATTGCAGTAATTAGTAAGGGGAATAACGATACGTGTGGAAATAATTCTGAATGTAACAAAACATGTATCTTGATAAAAACAATGTTTTGCTTAAAGGTCTATTTAGAACAATTTGCGCTAACCCTATACTCAATTGGTATATTATTCGATTTTCTAACGAAGTCATAGTGCTATTACTAAATTATCCTTGTCAAAAGCCAAAAATGAAGATGCGCTTCAATATTTTCTATCTTTATATTGACATTTTATTTACTGCTTTACCTTAAATTCGTGTTTTTTTTGCATAACTCTTTATTTTTATAACAAAAAATTAGGTAAAGTTAACTAGATGTATTTTTGATACAACTTAATGCTACCTTGAATTAGCTTTTCCTTATAAAAAGTGGGGGATCTGCAAAGAAGTGCGGAATATTGAAACATTCTATTACCTCTTTAGTGGTATTGATGTACATCAATGAGGGTTTACCACTATATTCTATCATTTTTACTGATGAGAGTTGTTATGTGAGAATGATAAACTAATGAAAAAAATAGAAAAAAGTGAGAAAAACAAAGGGATGATGTCGCTAAGCCGTCGCCACTTTGTTCAAGCGAGCGCTGCATTAGTTACGGTGCCATTTTTCGCACGAAATGCACAAGCTAATGCGGATGACAGTTTGCCTATTGCAAAAATGGACGGAAACCCAGCTACCGTCGTAGCAACATGTAGTACTTTTGACTGTGGTGGTAAGTGCGATATTCGTGCCCATATAAAAGAAGGGATTGTCACACGGATCACAACAAGACCTGATAATGAATTAGATGAAATGATGCCTGTTATGAGAGCGTGCGTGCGAGGCAGAGGTTATCGTAAATTTTCTTATCATGCAGACAGACTAAAATATCCAATGAAACGCGTGGGTAAACGCGGTGAAGGTAAATTTGAACGTATTTCATGGGATGAAGCCACAACGCTTATTGCAGAAAATATTACGCGTTTAACCGAAAAACATGGTGCAGCAAGCCGCTTTTTAACCGTCAATACCGCTGTAACAGGGGGGATCTTCTCTGGTGATACCATGATGAAGAAACTCTTTAATTTAACAGGTGGATACTTACCTTATTACCATTCTGTTAGTTTAGGGAATACGGTCAAAGTTACTCCGTATACTTACGGCATATCCAAAACAGGCAGTTCACTCGATACGCTTGAAGATACGCCACTAGTGATTTTATGGGGTCATAACCCTAATGAAACCATCTTTGGTCATACAAACCATTATTTTCAAAAAATGAAAAATAAAGGTACCAAGTTTATAGTGGTCGATCCTCGTTATTCAGATACGGCACAATCTCTTGCTGACCAATGGATACCTCTTTTACCAACAACTGATAATGCCTTAATGGATGCAATGATGTATGTCATTGTCACCGAAAACCTTCATGACAAACCTTTTATTGATAAATATGTCGTTGGTTTTGATGAAGAGCATATGCCAGAAGGTGTTCCTGCTAATGAGTCCTTGGTGGCTTATTTAACAGGTCAAAAAGATGGAATAGAAAAAACGCCTGAATGGGCAGAGAAAATCACTCGAGTACCCGCAAACACCATTCGTCAATTGGCACGCGAATATGCCATGACAAAACCAGCAGCCTTAATTCAAGGTTGGGGACCTCAACGCCATATTTGTGGTGAGCGTAGTGCGCGTGGTTCAACATTACTCGCTGCAATTACTGGAAATGTGGGCAAAAAGGGGGCGTGGGCGGCAGGTTACGGCGGTATTGGTAATCGTCAATCTATGCGTGGTCCGAATGTTGGGAAGAACCCAATTAAAGCGCAAATTTCCATCATGAATTGGATGCAAGCGGTTGATGATGCAAGCCAAGTACGTGTTGAAGATGGTCTTTTAGGTGTTGATAAACTCGATACCAATATCAAAATGATATTTTCTTTAGCCGGTAACTATTTAGTTAATCAAAACCCAGATGTAAATGCGGCAGCTAAATTATTAGCTGATGATTCAAAAGTTGAATTTATTGTTGCTAGTGATTTATATCTCTCTCCATCTGCAAAATATGCCGATCTTGTTTTACCTGAAACCAGTTTTCTAGAGCGTTGGAACATTGGTAATACATGGGGAACGGGTAACTATTTTCTTTTGTCTGAAAAAGTGGTTGAGCCAGCTTTTGAGCGCCGTTCTGATTATGAGTGGATAACAGATGTAGCAGAAAAAATGGGAGTAAAAGAGGCGTTTACCGAAGGTCGAAGTGAAAAAGAGTGGATAGCTCATCTTGTTGATACCAATAAAGAGCGTTTCCAAGATAGACCTGATTTTCCTAATTTTGAAGAGCTAGTAAAAACACGTCGTTATCTTTTCAAAGATGAACCTTTTGTTGCCTTTGAAGAAAATATTAATGACTTTGCGAATAATCCATTCCCAACGCCATCAGGAAAAATTGAGATTTTCTCTAAGCGTCTTTATGACATGAATAATCCGGATATTCCTGCGTTATCTCATTATGTTCCCGCTATTGAAGGCCCTGAAGATAAGTTAACAGCAAAATATCCATTGCAAATGCTAACTTGGAAAGGGAAGAACCGTGCAAACTCAACACAATATGCCAACCCTTGGTTACAAGAAGCACAACGCCAAGAAGCATGGATAAACCCGATTGATGCTGAAAATAGAGGTATCAAAAATGGCGATATGGTGCGTGTCTATAACGACAGAGGAATAACTCAAATCCCAGCATTGGTTACACAACGCATTATTCCTGGTGTGGTTGGACTGCAAGCTGGTGCATGGTGGACACCTGATGAAAATGGTGTTGATCATGGTGGATGTCCTAATGTTTTAACATCAACACGAATGACACCACTAGCCCATGGTAACTCGCATTTAACCGTTTTAGTTGAGGTAGCCAAAGCATGAGTGACTTTAAAGAATATGCACCGGTGAGTGATGAACAGCTCGGTTTCTTTATTGATTCCTCTCGTTGCTCTGGTTGTAAAGCTTGCCAAGTGGCATGCAAAGACAAAAATAACTTGGAAGTAGGACGCCGTTTTCGCCGTATTTATGAAGTAAAAGGCGGAGGCTTTGCTCCAACAGGACAAGGCGGTCTGGTTAATAATGTTTTTGCTTATACATTAACCATATCTTGTAACCACTGCGATTCACCTGTCTGTGTGAAAAACTGTCCGACAACTGCAATGCATAAGCGTGAAGGTGATGGCATTGTTCGTGTAGATACTTCTAAATGTGTCGGTTGTGGATATTGTGCTTGGTCATGTCCTTACGGCGCACCACAAATGAATGAAGAAACCGGACAAATGTCAAAATGCGATTTTTGTATCGATTTATTAGCCGAAGGCAAAAATCCAATTTGTGTTGATACCTGTCCGCTAAATGCGATTAAGTTTGGCAAAATTAAAGATCTAAGAGCGAAGTATGGGCATTTAAACCAAGTTCAAGGATTACCCGATTTTACGATGACCAATCCGAATTTAGTTATCAAACCTCATACTGGTGCGACGAAAAAGGGAGGAGTTAAAGCATGAGTGAATGGCCATTAGTTACCTTTACTTTGTTCGTCCAAAGTTCTGTGGGTGTGACTATTTTCACCGCACTTTATTTTTGCTGGCTAGAAAAAGAAATTGGTAATCAAAGAGCAACCGTTGCTATGCGTCCTGTGTTATTAACAGCAGCCATTTTAGGTTGCTTAGGATTATTAGCGTCAACTTTACACATGGGATATCCTTGGAATGCTTTTCATGCATTACGCCATATCTCTTCATCATGGCTAAGTCGTGAAATCATATTTGCTGCAATTTATCTTGGTGCATTATGCCTTTATACCTTAGTTATTTTGATAAAAGGGCATATGAATAGAACCATACTGGCAATTATTGGTTTACTTGGCATTATCGATATATTCTGCATGGCGTCTCTGTATTACAACACCTCAATGCTGACATGGATGCATGCAAATACCTATTTTATGTTTATAGGGGCATTATTTGCAGCAGGTGCGGTCATTGCATTATCAATAACTGCGTTTCGTATTAAAGCATTTGTGAATGATGAATTAGCAAAAAAGGTTGTAATAAGTGCATTAGTGGTTGTTTTTCTTGCGGTAACAATACGTATGGCTGTACAGCCGTTCTATTTGGAATGGATGTCAGCAGTCATTTCAACAAATGATGCAATAACGTTCCCTCATACGCCTATCATTGCGTATAATGAAACATTCGGATTAAGAATATCTGCATGGTTTATGTCAGTTCTTGGTATTTTAATGATGGGATACAGCGTATGGAAATATCGCAATGCTGTATTTACTTCAGGATTGCGTATGGTGTTAGCGAGTAGCGCAATAGTACTGATTGCAGAAGTTCTTAATCGTTTTGCATTCTTTATTGTTAAGTAGTGGAGTAGTGATGTATGAGGCGTTTTATTAAGGTGGATCTTCCTCCTGAACCAATTATTAATGATAAATGTGTTAGAAAACGCCTCAAACAAAGCCTATGTGATAGTTGCTCCAAAGTTTGCCCTGTGGGCGCTATCACTTTTGCACACTTAGATGTAAAAATAGACAATGAGCTCTGTTTTCAATGTGGTAATTGCCTATTCACTTGTCCTGTCGATGCGATAGAAAATATCGCACCCCATGAAAGAACACATCAAGATAATTACCTTGTTGTTAATCATGATGAGCCGTTAGCAAGTACAGAAGAATTATTAGTGTGGCATCGCCAATATCAAATTAGAGGCATGAAGATAGCACAGCCTTTAGTGGATAAATGGCTTCCTGTTTTAGCAAACTTAAATCTTCAATTAAAAACGTTACAAGAGCCTATTTGGCAATTGATTATCACAGAGCCTACTGATATTGATAGTGGGCGTCGCTTTATGCTTTTTCGTCAAAAACTGGATGAGAAACCACTTAATAAAAATCAAGTAAGAACAGGATTAAATGCAAGAAAACAACTTTATCCTGAAGACAGTTGGTTCCAAATTCAGTTAGATAAAGACAGTTGTATTCTTTGTTCCGCCTGCGCCAAAGTGTGTGATGAAGGTGCGATTGAACTTGAAAATAATATATTCACACTTGATGAAAAGCGCTGTACGGGTTGTATGAGTTGTGAAGTGGTTTGTTTTCCTAAATCTATTCATGTTAATGAACAAGTTGCTAAAAATAACGAACCCACACACTATCATTATTATGATGCTCATTGTGAAAAATGTCGTTTAGCTTTTTTATCATGGACGCCAGAAGCAAAATTGTGCCCGATTTGCATACAACATCAGAAGCAAGGTTGGTTATAATCTCTCTCCAATGCACTTCAGTTATTTATTGCTTTATAAGCTAACACCCTGATTAAAATCAGAAACAGGGTGTTGATTTTGCTTATTTATCATTAAATTCCGATTGTGACTAAATAAAATGGGAGCAAATGATGAAAACAACTGTTTTACCTGCGGATATGCTAGAAATTGCCATCACAGAGCCGGGCGGTATAGATAAATTACAATCTCAGCTATCACCGATACCTTCAGTTCCCCCACATTATCTTTTGATCAAAGTTGCCGCTTCTGGTGTTAATCGTCCTGATATTTTTCAACGCCAAGGTAGTTATCCGCCACCAGCCGATGCTTCACCTATTCCGGGTCTTGAAGTTGCTGGAGAAGTTGTTGCATTAGGTGAGAACTGCACTAAATGGCAACTGGGAGATAGAGTTTGTGCTTTAGTTGCTGGTGGAGGTTACGCTCAATACTGTATTGCTCATGAAGACATCGCATTACCATCAATGAATTTAACAGATATTGAAGCAGCTGCATTGCCTGAGAATTTTTTTACCGTCTGGGCAAATTTATTTCAGTTAGGAAAACTAAAACAAGGTGAATCTGTTCTTATTCATGGAGGAACCTCGGGGATCGGTTCAACTGCGATAATGCTTGCTCATACAATTGGTGCAACAGTTTATACAACGGTTGGCTCTGAAGAAAAAGCGGCCGTAGCTCGTGATCTCGGCGCTGATTATGTCATCAACTACAAACAAGCCGATTTTGCTAAAGAAATTCCTATTTTAACGGAAGGGAAAGGCATTGATGTCATCCTTGATATTATTGGTGGGGATTACGTAGAAAAGAATTATCAAGTTGCCGGCAAATTTGGGCGCGTTATACAAGTAGGTATGATGAAAGGAATGCCCCAAAATTTAAATATGATGCCAATGATGATTAAGCGTTTAATTCATACTGGTTCAACGATGCGTTCTCGCTCAATAGACGAGAAGGCACAAATTGCGCAAGAGCTGAAACAACAAGTGTGGCCACTTATTGCTGAAGGGAAAATTAAGCCAATCATTAATGCTATTTTCCCATTAAAAGAAGTGGGAAAAGCACATCAATTAATGGAGTCTGGTGATTTAATTGGTAAAGTGATGCTTGAAATCTTACCTTATAACAAAAAAGAGTAAAAGTAAGAGTATTTAAAACTTATTTGATATAAGAGTAAGGAATTATTTTCCTTCATAAAAAGCGAATATTCCGAAAAACACATGTTCAATATTTCATGTGTTTTTTTATATATTGAAGAAAAAATGAATTACATTTAAATAAATAAATTCCTATTTTAGATAAGTAATTTAATATCTATTCTTTATAATGGGTGTTAAGCGATATAATTACTCATTGATTCTAATTAGGGGAGATTTAAGTATTGACCTTAGCAAAAATAATATCACATCCACAGAAATATAACTTAAATCAAAATTGATAATAAGTTAAAGAAACTAACAAATAAAGCTAAATCATTTATCCTCAAAGTGTCAGTTACTTAAATTAAATTAGAAAAATATTAACTAATATCAATAAAATAAAGAAGATTCTTACTCATCATGTAGTATATCATTTGAATAAAGGTTAATTATTAACGATCAATAAACATAATTCTCATTAAAACAGATAATAAAAATTTATATATAGGTGCGATGATGGCAAATTACAAACAAACCTGTCTGAGTGCTACAGAGCGTGTATACTATACCCGAACCGTTGATACCCTTACATGTTATCATCGAGAGATGGCAAAAATACTAATGAATAGTGAGTATTCTTTTCCTAAAGAAAATAAAGTGAAAAGAAATAATAGCGAGAGTTTAGACGCTAAAATAAAAAGTAATACTATTGAAAAAAAAGCAGTAGATCATGCTTATGAAAGTATTTTAGAGACTTTAAAACAGCAAAATATTTATAATCAATCTGATATTGAACCTTATTTTTCTCATCATCATTCACAAGTGATGCAATTGGCGAAATTCGGTTATCTTTCTGCATTAGTATACAATTCAGATAATGTTTTTAATAACCATTCCCCCTTACTAAAAGAGCAAGAAAGGAAAATTACAGATGATCTCTGTAAGTTAATTGGTTTTTCATCCGAAGATGCATTTGGTCATATCACAACAAGCCATACTCTTGCTTGCTATGAAATATTATGGGCGCTCAGAAATTTAAAAACATTACCAATGGCAATTGCTCGTCATCCAAAATCACGAGATTTGGTTGCAGATAAAAAAGCATTTGAGTTATTCAATATGTCTGTCACGGATATTTTAGCAATAAGCGAACAACTCAATGAGCGCGGGATTTTTGATGATGTTAGTCATCTAACATGCCGAGGAACGGGCATGACAAAAACAATGCATTTAGGAAAACTACTGGTTCCTGTTTCCCGTTTTGAATTTTGGAAAAAAGCAATGGATATACTTGGGTTGGGGTATGACAACCTTATTGCATTGCCTATTGATGAAACATTTAAAACTGATATTGAAAAAACACGCAGTATTGTTTTTCGTCTGATTGAACAAGGTGAGCCAATTCTTGGCGTCATAGGAATATTAGGCGCACCGTCTTATGGTTGTGTTGATAAGTTAAAGCCACTTTTTGAACTAAGAAAAGAGTGCGAGGAAAAATTCAACAATTCATTTTATATCCATATTGATGCATCTCAATTTGGTTATATGAAAAGCTTATTTCTTGATGATAATTACGATCTTATCCCTTATCAGATTTTGTGTAAGAAATTAAAAAAAGAAGCCCCATTACTTGAATTGACACCCGAAATATATGAAAGTATCACACAACTTTCTCTCGCTGATTCAGTCTCTTTCGAACCGTTTCAAGCTGGATTTTCACCATATCCTACGGGTGTTGTATGTATTAAAGATGCACGTATTAGTCGTTTTTTAACAAATCCTCCTAGATTATGCCCAGAGCAAGCGGATGATGTTCCTAAAATTGATGGTATTCAATCTGCACCCGCAGTAGCGTCGATGTGGAGTGTGCATCAACTCTATCCTTTTACTTCATCTGGATATGGAAAATATGCACAAATTCAATGGGAAACGCGCGTCAAACTTGAGCAATTTTTTAATCAAGCAACGGCTTTCGAAAAAGAAGGTAAGCACTATTACATTCGTGTTTTATCTGCATCTGACTTTAATAAACTAAATTTTGCGATTGTAAGAAAAGGAAATAAGAGCCTAGAAACGCAAAATGACCTTAATAAAACAATCCATGAAAACTTGGTTGTAAAAAGTCATCATAAACAAGATTTAAGTCTGTTAACGCTTTGTGCTCGTAATAGCGATGATGCACCAGCACAGTTTTGTTCTGAGTGTGATTTTGATGACAATGAGTGGGAAACTATCAAACACTTAAATTTGTTGCAGTTGACTATAAAAAGTACTGAAACCTGTGACGAACAACAGATTGAAGCTGGATATCAATATATTAAGGAAGTGGTTTTATCAGCATTAGATAATAAGTAGTGATATCTCGTTTTTGTTATATTTCCTACAATTAAAATAAATTTTGTTAAAAAGCGAAGTAGTGGGTTATTACTCATTATCTTCGCTTTTTTTTTAATAGCACTAGGTGACGGTGTCACTTAACTTGTTTTAAAGATACTTTGTTTTTTCTTCTTCGCTACTACTTTTCTTTTCATTGATAGCACATAAAAGCAAGCTAGAGAATGAGAATCATTCATAATTAAGCCTATATTTTAAAAAATTAATCATAGATAAATCATATTGTTAATAAGAAAATCAATTTAGATGTGCATTTAGATATATCTAAAACTTGATCATTTAGATATATCGGATTATTATGCACTACATAAATTCGATATATCTAAAACAATGAGGGAATATTTATGATGATTCGAGCATTAAACTCACTTTATCAACAGCGTGCTGAAAATGGCGAACATGGTAGTCATGGACATGGTCACGGAAAAGGGCGTTGTGGCGGTAAAGGTAAACATAGCCAACACCAAGAACATCATGGTGAGCATTGTTGTCACGGTGAACATGGTCATGGACACGAAGGACATGGTGAATGCTGTCACGGTGAACATGGTCATGGACACGAAGGACACGGTGAATGCTGTCACGGTGAACACGGTCATGGACACGAAGGACGTGGCGAATGTCGTCACGGTGAACACGGTCATGGACACGAAGGACGTGGCGAATGTCGTCACGGTGAACACGGTCATGGACACGAAGGACGTGGCGAATGTCGTCACGGTGAACACGGTCATGGACATAAAGGGCGTGGTGAGTGTTGTCATGGTGAGCATGGTTCTGAAGGTCAAGGTAAACAACGTGGTCGTGGATGTGGTGGCAGAGGAAAAGGCCAAGGCCGCCAATTAAAACGTATGTTTGATCATGGTGATTTACGAGTTCTGTTACTTAGCATGATCTCGAAAAAACCAAGTCATGGTTATGAAATTATTAAAGAAATAGATGAGGCTTCTTCAGGACTGTATGTACCTAGCCCAGGTGTTATTTATCCGACGCTAACACTACTTGAAGAGCAAGATCTATTAGTTGCTACGATTGCTGAAAAAGGCCGTAAAAACTACAGCATTACAGCTGAAGGTACTGCATTTTTAGCAGAACATCAGGAAATAGATGCCAATATTCAAAGAAAACTGGCTTATGCGAGAGATTTATCTCAAAACGCAGGTGGTGTTTCTGAAGAAATTGAATCTGCTGTTGGGAAATTAAAAGCCGTTTTACGCCATAAATTAGTGTTAAAAGAGCTCTCTGTGGAAAGAGCAGGACGTATTGCTTCTATTCTTAATGAAGCAGTTGAGAAAATTGAAGCTATTAATGAGGCATTGATCTCAGAGGAAAGGGAAGATGAATAAAACAGATACTCAGCTACAAAATTCAAGAAGAAATAATGAAATAGACAAAGATGATTTAGAAAATAATCCAGCAGTAAAAGAACAAATTTGCCCTAAAATGCCAGTTTCTTACTTTCGCAGAGCGTTACGTAAACCCGGCAGAATATGATAATGATGGACGGAGGTTATAATGACATGACCTCTGTCAGCTCTTCACCTTTCTCATTTTGTTTATCCTCTCTTCACCGTATTAGCTTATTCTTATAGCAAGGTTGCTAAATAATAGAAGCTAACAATACCGTTATAAAATTAGTCTCTTCAGATCTTAACTATCTTTTGCTTGGTTTAAACCTTACTTAATAAATCACTTTATTTTCTTTCTATGCCCTCATTTTTGATGGTCATTTATGTCTTTTTTCTTAGGTTATTGTACCAACCTCAAAAAAATCACAAATGATTGTGGAAATGTTCCATATTAACGATTATTTTATTTAGGTTAGTGAACCCATTAAACAATTTGAAAACTTAAACCAGAGATATGCTGAAATAACAATAAATTAAATACCAAATCAAAATAATAAGTGTTTGTAAGTACTTAAACGAGAATAAGTACCTCAGTTCAAACATAGTCTTGCTTATGATACTGGAAGTTAATCGGTAAAGATAATGGCAAGGTAATGAAGATATGGGTTTATTTATTGTTAAGAATAGAAATAAAGATGCGAATAACCGATTGATATTTAAATAATATTATCGAATAAAAATAACAATACGCTCATTAGATAGAACTATAGATTAACAAAATCGATAGTTTTGTATTTGCCGTACCTGTTAAACCAACATTTGCTAACTTAGGAATATTCGAATGAAAGTAAAAGCATTATCTGTTGTGATAAGTTTAATACTCGCTACACCATTATGTGCAAACGCACAAACCGATATAAGTGCAATTGAAGCAAGGTTAAATGCCCTTGAACAACGTGCAACCGCCGCTGAAGCTAGAGCTGCCGCTGCAGAACAAAAAGCGGCTCGCCTTGAACAATTAATTAATTCCAACAGTTTATCCCAAGAAAAGAAAGCAATGAATCATGTTACAACCGTCAACATGGAGCAACGCATTGCTATATTAGAAAAGCAATCTGATGAGGCTCAAGCAAAAGTAAACATTGCACAAACTCAACTTAATGAAGTCCAACAAAAACAATCTGCTCAGCTTGCTAGTACGAAAAATAATGAAAGTACAGGCTTTTTCTCTACCAATACAAATTGGGGTGATCTCAAATTGTATGGTGATGTTGAATATAATATCGATGCTGCTAGTAAGAAAGGGCAACTAACATCGATGAGAATGATGCCCGGTAATCAAAAAGATTTTGATGATAATGAAAAATGGTCACTTAACGGGCGTATTTTAATTGGTGTGGATGGTGAGCGAGAATTAAAAAACGGTAATTATGCTGGTTTTCGTGCTCAGCCAATGGCTGACATGACGGGTAAAATGAATCTAGATGATGCTGTTTTCTACTTTGGTCAACGTGATAAATGGCAATATAAAATTGGTCGTTATGAAGCTTACGATATGTTTCCTCTAAACCAAGATACATTTGTCGAGTATTCAGGTAATACAGCAAACGATTTATATGGTGATGGTTTTGGCTATATCTATATGATGAAAGAAGGGCGAGGTCGTAGTAGTGATGGTGGTAGCATGATGGTTAACACACACTATAACGATTGGTATTTTGAGCTAAATGCTTTAGTTGAAGATGGGACTTCTGTTTTTAAAGACAATGAATATCATGGGCGTAAACTTGATAACCGTAAGAATGTTATTTATATGCGTCCTGTTGTTGCCTGGCAGAAAGACAATTTAACTATTGCAGGAGCAATAGATGCGAACGTGATAAGTAAAGCCTATGGTTATGATGATGAAAATGGAAAATTTCAAGATCAATCACGACGTACAGGTTATGGCTTAACTGTAAAATGGGACACTTTAGCTGATGATCCAATTAACGGCATTGTTGCAAATTTAAGTGCTGCTTATCTCGACGCTAAAGATGAAAATGATTTTTCTGTTGGTAGTAATGTTTTATGGCGTAAATTTCAACTTGGTTATATTTACGCTCATAATGATATTAAAGCTTATTATCAAAAAAGCGGAAACAATAGTGGTCAAAATGATACCTATCTGACGCTCAATCCTGGTAAGTATAATATCAACACTGTATTTGCTTCTTATGAACTACCTAATATTTTAGATATGGATAACTTTAAAACCTATTTAGGTGCTTATTATTCACGTATAGATGGTAAAGACGATATTAATGTACATAACAGTGATAAAGATCGTTACGGTGCCCGTATCCGCTTTAAATATCTATTTTAACCTTATTTTTGGTACTTATTGTTAGATATTGAGTTTATATATAAAGACTTCAAGATACCGAGTATTGTTGGTTAATTGAGGTCTTTATATTATTTGCATAGTTGTTGGAACATAAAACATCAGATACCAGATAAAAGAAAAGCCTTAGTTAATTTTTCAGCTGACCACTCTTTAATATCCGATACTTGCCCATCACCAACTTCAACTAAGCGTAATTCTCCCACTGTATTTTTGACTACATCAATGGAATAAAAAGGTGTGTTTACCTGTTGCGCTACTTTCTTCACAAACTCAGGAATTTCATCATCCGCAGAGAATATTTTCTTATTTAAAACAAAATATCGACGCTCACTATCATTAAGAAATTCCTCAACATAGCGAAGACTCACACCACCTTCAATATCACCTCTAAACTGTGCAATAAGTTTTAATATCTCTTTAATTTCATCAGCATTTTGGGCGATAGAACCTCTCGTAGTTGTTAAAGATTTCACATAGTCTTTCACAAAATAGGCAGGCCATTGGAGTTGGCGAGTTAAGCTTTCAAAGTCAATATCCTCAGTTGTGAATACTGTTTTTGGTGTGAATTCTTTACACGCTTCATACCAACCTGTTATGTGGTGGTTTTGAATATAATCTTCAGGAGTTTCAAGCATTTGCCCACCATGAGTATTAACAGCATGGTATAACTGTTGATATTCGTCTTTATTTAGCATCCACCCACGCCAAATAACGGGAGGATCTGATTTAAAAGGATGTGAAAACTTATATTTACCCAATGCCATATCTTCTGATGAGAGCAACAAACAATGAATATTTAGCGCTTGAGCGCAAAGATATTCTTGTTCAAAGGCTTCATCAGGTTTGCCTGTTTTTGAATAATCGTCAGGGTAAATTATTTGCATAAGTAATTTCTTTTAATTAAATGGATCTAATGAGAGGCATCCTAACGCTTTATTTAACAATTTGAACCTTTTTTCTTTTAATTACATGTTCTCTTTTATAAGTTGTGAGATCTCTCGATTTTTTGATCTTTTCTCGATTAGGTAACTGATTTTGCTCGTGCCATTGTTTTATTTCCTGCCATAATCGGTCTAGCGTTTACAGACTTTAAATAGCGTATTAAGTACGGATGATATTTATCAGGAAATAATTCAATGTCTTTCTATATACAAAACAGTAATTCAAATAACGATAAAACCTATAAGAAAAATAGAACAAAAATACTATTAATAGGTTTAGCCTTAATTCCTTCATTTGTATTTGCCAATGATCTTTCTCAGTTGCCACAAAAAGAACGTGTAGCTTACTTTACTCTGGCTCAACAAGCAGGGATCACAGGTGTTGCAATTAAAACAAAACCTGTATTAGCAAGGCCTGCCAAAGAAGGTGAGATCATCACTACAATAATTAAAGGCGAAGGGGTTGAAACAGTTTCTGAACCCGCAAAAGCAGGTGATTGGGTAGTACAAAATATTTGCCCAGAAACCGGTAATGAGGAGATCTTGGTAAGAAAAGCTAAATTCGCCCAGCGTTACAATACCTCAGAGAAAAGTGAAATTAATTTAGCGTCTTATCCTAGTGATTATCAGCCTTTTACCCCCAAAGGCATTGAGATGAATTACTTTATCGTACCTGACTCTACACCTCCATTTGCAATGAAGGCACCTTGGGGAGAATTGCAACGTTTCCAATCGGGCGATGCGGTTGTGCAATCCACAAAGGATAACCAAGATATTTATCGTATTCAAAAGGCAGCATTTGAGTGTACTTACACTATTCTAAAGCCTGCAAAATTAGCACAGTAATATTAAATTCATCTACGACAGATTAAATATTAATTTTATAATTCATAATGTTATAACTGTGTTGTTACTGAAGGTAAGGATATTAAATAGAAAGCGTGGTTAATAGAAAGTAGGCAAAACTTGATTGTTGTACATTTGCTTTAATAGCTACATTTCGTTAACCTATCTCTATCAATTTCTTCAACTCATTAGGTAAAACCTATTGAACTGATAGCAGGAATGTATTAGCTATTCTCAAGTGGAATAGGTACATTAGACCCATACCAAACAGGAGGAAATACAATGTCTTTAATTAATACCCCAATCAAACCATTCAAAAACATGGCATTTAAAGACGGTCAATTCGTAGAAGTGACTGAAAAGGACGTCGAAGGCAAATGGAGCGTTTTCTTCTTTTACCCTGCAGACTTCACTTTTGTGTGCCCAACTGAATTAGGCGACTTAGCTGATCATTATGCTGAGTTCCAAAAAATGGGCGTAGAAATTTACTCAGTTTCTACTGACACACATTTTACCCATAAAGCATGGCACAGCAGCTCAGAAACTATCGGTAAAATTAAATATGGCATGATTGGCGACCCAACTGGCGCATTAACTCGTAACTTCGAAAATATGCGTGAGAACGAAGGTCTTGCAGACCGTGGTACTTTCGTTGTTGACCCACAAGGTATCATTCAAGCAATTGAAATCACAGCTGAAGGCATTGGCCGTGATGCATCAGACCTGCTGCGTAAAGTTAAAGCTGCTCAGTATGTAGCTAGCCACCCAGGCGAAGTTTGCCCAGCAAAATGGAAAGAAGGTGATGCAACTTTAGCTCCATCACTGGATTTAGTTGGCAAAATCTAAATAAGAATTAAGCCACTAAAAAAGTTATTTATCGGGTGTTTCGGCACCCGATTTTATTGAGGGTGCAAAAATGTTAGATAATAATTTAAAAGCTCAATTGAAAGCTTATTTAGAACGATTAACCCAGCCAGTTGAGTTAGTAGCAACATTAGACGACAGCAAACATTCTGCTGATATCCAAGCGCTATTAAAAGAAATCGAACCATTATCCGATAAAGTTACTTATCGTGAAGATAATAACGCTAATGTACGTAAACCATCTTTTCTTATTACCAACCCAGGGAAAGAAACAGGTGTTCGCTTTGCGGGCTCACCATTAGGTCATGAGTTTACTTCTTTGGTTTTAGCATTACTGCAAACTGGTGGTCATCCATCAAAAGAAGCACAAGAATTACTTGAACAAATTCGTCAGTTAGACGGTGAGTTTCATTTCGAAACCTATTATTCGCTCTCTTGTCATAACTGCCCTGATGTTGTTCAGGCATTAAACTTAATGGCGATTTTAAATCCGAAGATCACACATACGGCGATTGACGGAGGCATGTTCCAAAATGAAATTCAGGAACGTAATATCATGGGCGTTCCTGCTGTATTCTTAAATGGTAACGAGTTTGGTCAAGGTCGCATGACCTTAGCTGAAATCGTTAACAAAGTAGACAGCAATGCAGAAAAACGTACTGCAGAATTGTTAAACCAAAAAGATGCATTTGATGTATTAATTGTGGGTAGTGGTCCTGCGGGTGCATCAGCTGCTGTTTATTCAGCTCGTAAAGGTTTAAATACAGGTCTTATTGGTGAACGTTTTGGTGGCCAAGTTCTGGATACTGTTGATATTGAAAACTATATCTCAGTACCGAAAACCGAAGGTGCAAAACTTGCTGGTGCATTAAAAGCCCATGTTGATGATTATCAAGTGGATGTGATTGATAGCCAAACTGTTAGTCGTTTAATTCCTGGGGCATCAGAAGGGGAATTACACCAAATTGAAACAGCATCAGGCGCAATTTTAAAAACCCGCAGCTTAATTATTGCAACAGGTGCTCGCTGGAGAAATATGAATGTTCCCGGTGAAAATGAATATCGTACTCGTGGTGTAACTTATTGCCCACACTGCGATGGTCCATTGTTTAAAGGCAAAAGAGTTGCTGTTATTGGTGGTGGTAACTCAGGTGTTGAAGCTGCAATTGACTTAGCGGGCTTAGTTGAACACGTAACGGTCTTAGAATTCGCTCCGGAAATGAGAGCAGATGCTGTATTACAGAAAAAATTACGTAGCTTAGGCAATGTAGAAGTTATCTTAAATGCACAAACCACAGAAGTGTATGGTGATGGCACTAAGTTAACGGGTCTAAAATATAAAGATCGTACTAATGATTCTATGCACGATATTGCATTAGCAGGTATTTTCGTTCAAATCGGTTTATTACCAAATACACAGTGGCTGGAAGGTACTGTTGAGCGTAATAAGATGGGCGAAATTGTTGTTGATGCTCGTGGCGAAACCAATATCAAAGGTGTATTTGCTGCTGGTGACTGTACAACAGTTCCTTATAAGCAAATTATTATCGCCGCCGGTGAAGGTGCAAAAGCCTCATTAAGCGCATTTGATTACTTAATTCGCACGACTGCAAAATAAGTAAATTAAAGATAATCAATAAGTTATAGAGAAAGGCATCTTTTTTAAGATGCCTTTTTTTGTACGCAAAACCATCAAAAAGGGCTGGAAAGTGCCCTTAAGTGTTCAAGTGTGGACAATATGTGGACACTCTAAACCAGTAATTCTGTGCTACCTTTCAAAGGGTTATATTGAATGGCATCTTGTAAGAAGTCTGGCGCAAAGTGTGCATAGGTCAACGTTTGTTGCAAATTAGTGTGTCCTAAAATGCGTTGTAACTATGCCGCTATCGCCCTTGAACGTTATCCCATTGAAAAGCTATCAGGGTTTTTACCTAAGGTATTAATGAAAGAAGCTACAATATTAAAACAATATAATGAGCGTGTAGATGATTTGCAGGCGCAGTTATTTGCGGATAAGGCGATTAACCATGAGCGGATCGCCAAGAATCATGCACAGCTAATCGCATTATTGGAAACATTAGCGTTGGTATTGCCTGTAAAAGATGCGCATATCCGACAAACCGTAACTTTATTATTGAGTTAGCTAAACAACGTGTTCAAGCCATTCAGTTGGATCAACCGCCAGTTATGGAGTTTTGGGATATGTTTGATTATTTACAAGATAATGAGCCATAGTATTGAACAGGGCGTTTATGCTGTGAATTTTAACCATATTGCACAGGTAGCCAGTGAACACAGGCAATCAATGTTATTAAATACGGATATTAAAAACTTACTAAAAGCAGGGCGTATGCATAAGTTTGTAGGTATTAAGACCGTGAGGAGTGTAGTAAACAGTCAATTTAATAACTCACTGGCGATAGGGAGTGCGCTTAAAAGACCTGAAGTAATTAAGTGCTGGGTATTTCAGGAAAACAGCGAGAGCTAGTTTCTCCCTTCATTCATCTAAAGGCTGCCGATGTGCAGCCTTCCTTTTATCTATAGAAAATTATCATAATTACCAAGAACAATAAAATAGAGAAGATATAAATATTTGTACAATAAATATGCATTATTTAATCTCTTTTATATAAATAGAGAATTTGTGGGGGGGGGGGGGTTCGGAAAGCGGTTACAATGGTTACAAAATTAAAGTAGGTTTATATCATATTGATTAAACGTAGAAATATAGAGATTAGGAAAGGTTACAAATGGGTTACTTTGTAGTTACGTGTAACCGTTTAAAGAGGTTACAAATTAAAAATATAACTTATTGTTTTATAAGGATGTAACTTTTTAACCTTTGTTTTGTAACCCGTTTTAACCAGTAAAAAGTTACAACGGAGTTGTTTATAATCAGTGGGTTATAGGTGGTTTTTGTAGAGTGTAACCGATGTAACCGGTTTCCGAGAGGGGAGATAATTAAAATAATGCTATAATAGAATAAACTTGCTATTTGTCTTAATATAATTAAAAGGTGTACATTAATCTGTATGGAAAGGATATATGAAAAATGAAACTAAATCTGAGTTTTTAAAATTTTTTCTTAATTTAATAATTATTGTCATTGGAACTCTAATTTTCGGTGTTTTATTGGAAAAATTTAAAAATGATGAATCATTCAGGACTACTTTAATAAAAGATTATTATAGTCCATTAAAAGTTAAGGAATTGGAATGTAACTATAAAAGTAATGAATATTCAAAAGCATATTTTGGTATAGGAAATTATTACTCAGAACTACAGAGTAGATATATTGCAAATAAAAAGGGGACGGGGCCATCTCTAACAATAGAATACCAAAAGTATTTAATAGATACACTTAAATCAGCTATGGATTTGTCAAAAAAAGCAGAGAAAATAGGATATGAATTAAGAAGTTGTAGAGGAGAATTACGACAGCTTCATGTTGAATTATCATTAGTCACAGGTTCATACCATGAAGTGGTAGATTCATATAACAAAAAGCAAAGTGAAATACAGAAGGAACAGGATCGTCTTAAAATTGAATCTGATAAGTTTACTGAAATGTCTAAAGATAAACTCCAAGATAAAATATTAAATAATTTCTTTAAGGTGGGGGATCCATCTAGATCTGTAAATGAAGATGATAATAAATTTTTAGATAATTTTATAGAAAAAGATATGCCTTCATTGATCCCTGTGTTTCATAAAGTAGCAGAGATAGAAATTGAAGTTTCGAATATAGAGAAAAAATATAATAAGATAATTGATGAAAAAATAGAGTTAGAAATAAATGAAAGATTTAGAAGAGGTTTATTATCGAGAATCGGGTTATAGTAAAATTTAATGTAAAGAGTATTAATAAAGTGGAGCTAAAAATATAACTCCACTTTATTATTAATTTAGATGGGATAGGATAATTAATAATTACCCATATTGTAGAATTCTCACATTGTTTTTTAGTTCAGATAACTCCTGTCCATTCATTGAGTTTCCAAAGTCATTACCATGAACAATTTTATGTCTTTTTTGATTAAGGTCATCGAGGAAGGTTTCCCATAGGGAGTGGCCTGTATATTTAGAGTCCTGTCAATAACTGTGGATCGGCAGTTCACCCGATATTAAAAATCCACACTATAGGGGCTTAAAATCCGCCCGTATGGGGGATTTCTGAGCCTGAATCGACCTACGTTCACAACATAGCGATTGGGATAAATTATTTGGCGAGGTTTTAGAGCATAAAAAAGTCAGCGAATAATTTCAATAGTGTCATTAAGTGAAAATCAGGAACGTTTGATACCTGAATTCAAAGCTTTTGCCGAAAAAATGGGATTGGATTTACCGCCTGACTCAATGTGGTCAATGGTGATGAACGGTATGCGCCTGAGTTATGGCGATGAAGTGATTTGGTTTGAGAACGGAAAGATTCAAATTTCATCGGAGAAAAGTGAAAAAGTTAATTTTGAAGAAGTGAAAAGGAAAAATATTGAGAAAAGGAGAGATAGGGTTATGGATAAAGTGAATAAGTTAAGAGAAATTAATTTAACTATATAAGGTAATAGTATGTGGTTTTTTTTAGTAGGATTAGTAGTATTCATAGGGATGTGTGCTGGAATTTATCTATGGCCTTTTTATGATTCCAATTTATGATAGAAATTATTATTTTGATCATTTGCCTGTAATGGCTTCAATGGAATACAGTTTATGAAATTTGTAAAAATATTAGAAGAATCTGTTTCTGCCGCCAAAAAAGCGAATGATCATAAGTCAGAGATAAGCCAAGTTATTATTGAACTAACTAATTCAATAGAAGAATTTACTAATAAGAAAGTAACATTAATAATTGATGAGTTGATTAAAAGCGGTTTACAAAAAACAATCTTCTTTCTTTCCGACATAAAGCCGGATAAAGAAATGGCTTTGGTATTAATGGAATTAGACAATAGCGACAATAAAATAGTTATTTCTAAATGGAAAGAGAGCGATGAAGGTTATCCAGTTATCATTTCTTATGATAATAAAGATATTTATTGTATGAATAAGGAAGAGTTGGAACAGGCATTATCAGATCTCATTGGTAGCATCAAAGTAGGGGCTATACTATTTAATAGTATTAACAAATAATTTTATTAAAACACTACGAATTGTAGTGTTTTAGCACTCCCACAAAAATTACATTTCAGTAAAATCTCCACTCATAAACCCCAAACAACCTATGCTATTATCACGCCAAATTAATAATCTATAGGGAAGTTGATATGAATATAAATAAAGAGTGCCTTAGACAAGTAGTTCCTGCGCTACTTCTCTCCTTGTTATGCATTAGCTCATTTTCTGCTCATGCAGATATTGAAGTTCGTGATGAAACTTTATATGAAGCGCATCAACGCTTTAAAACCGAAATTATAACCGATAGTTTTGATAATATTGACCCGCCTTGGGAAGCGCCACCAGAAATATTCAATGTGATTAAATATCCGGCAAAGCCGGGAGATATGTATGCCTATTTAACTCCGCCTCCAGCAAATAAAAAAGTTAAGTTACCTGCTGTGATCTGGTTAAATGGAGGCTACGGCGGAATTGGTGGCGACGATTATTTTTGGCAAAAGAAACCGATTGATAATGACCAAACAGGGGCAACTTTCCGTGACCCTAATATGGTACTGATGATCCCATCTTTTCGTGGTGAAAATACTAATCCAGGTCGCTATGAAATGTTTTATGGTGAATTAGAAGACTTAGAATCAGCGAGAGAATATTTAGCATCATTGCCTTATATTGACTCTAAACGTATCTATGTCGTCGGGCATAGTACGGGGGGAACTCGAGCATTATTAGCAAGTGAATATAGTGATAAATTTAGAGCTGTTTTCTCCTTGGGTGGAATACCTGATCTTAAATTAAGAGCTGAAGGAGATATGATAGTTGAATTGCCTTTCGATAGAAATAAAGAAGAAGAATTTAACGTTCGCTCTGTATATCGTTACATTAAATCGATAAAAACACCGACTTTTTATTTTGAGGGACGCGATTATTTTTGGGACGAATTTAATGAATTGCGTGGTGTTGCAATGGTGCATGATATCCCATTAAAAATATACAACATCAAAAATGGCGATCATTTCAATATCATTGTACCTGTCAGTAAATTAATAAAAGATAAAATCTTGTTAGATACTGATACAACTAAAGAAAGTAATATTAGATTCACTAATGAAGAAATAAAATGGATCAATAAACAAGTTAGATGATTATTGGTTTTCAAGTGAGTTGCTTTAATAATAATCCGCTCTTTTATTAATAGATAAAAGAGCGGTGTTTTTTTATTTAAAAATCAATATAGTTAGCCCAAAAAACCATCACATAACTCTTGAAGTTTATTGATCATTCTAGCCATATGAAAACCATCACATGTAGCATGATGCACTTGGATGGATATCGGTAATAAAAAATTGTCACTTTGTTGAGTATATTTTCCCATAGTAAAAATAGGAGGAAAATAATCCTTTACATTAGCTACATTTAAATTAAACCCGTCAAAACTTATCCATGGGATCATCGAAATACAAAAATGATTCTCGGGAAAATTACTTTTTGCGGATAGACTTAGATTATCTTTATATTTTTGATAATCTTGATTATATCCTTCTAGAAAAGAATGCCAATCCTCAACGTATTCGCTCCATAACTCTGAAAAAGTCTCAGTCTCTGGATGAAAAATCGTGTATGCAGGGTTGATATAATCCCAAATAATTAATTCATCATCTTTGATTGCCATTCTAGACTCAGAGTAGCTATTAACTGTTTTCGCAATTAAATAGATCATCGCAGGATAAAGCTTAAGATTATTTTTAGCTAATACTGTCTTCAAGACAGTAATATCTATTTTAGTTGTTAAGCTAAAACCACACTGTAGGTTATGTCGATAATGTAAGAAATGTTCTTTTCTATTCCATTGTTCTACGTTGATTTTTTCATAATTCATTTTTAAAGCCCTTCTTGTTAAGTAATAAAATTGTTTTTAACGAAGAAGGGCAAAACGGGTTGTCTGAATAGGTAGCATAGTAGCTCCTTATATATTTAATATTTTAGTTAGATCAAAAAACACAAAATAATAAGAGCAAATTGTTGCACTAAATATCAAAATTTGAAGGTATTTTCGTGCTTTTATCAGATTATCACATCATTATTTTGGAGATAAATATTAAGTGTATTATGATAAAAAAGATAGAGATATACTTTAAAAATGAAGGGATTTATTATGCAAGCTAAACTTGCTTATCAATGGAAACAACAAAGACGTGGGAGACTCTCTTTTTTAGGTCTAGAAATTGCTTGGACAATTTTCTTTTCTATTGCAGAGAACTTAGCAGATAGATGGTTTATATCACTTTATCCCGAAAAAATAGAGTTAGTTACTGAAAATTATTTTTACTACCAATTCTCTTTTACATCATATGGTCTAATAGAATTAGCGTTTTTAATAGTACAAGTTTACATATTTACACTTATATTATCTCAACGAATAAGAGATATAGGTATAGGTTATCCTATTGTTATTTCACTTGTTTTAACGGTTAGCCCTATCTTATTAACACCATATTTACTATTTAATGCACCATCTATGTTAGCGGTATTATATGCTATTTTATTAATAACGGGGTTGGTCGCTTTACTTGCACCACCTGCTCGTAAAATTGATATTAATAAAATCTCAAAAGAGAAAGAAAACAACAGTAAAATGGATAGTTAAAAAATCATTAAAATAAAAAAAGAAAAGCATCGTTTAGATGCTTTTCTTATCTAGCTGTAATACTTTTCAAGTCATTAGGACAAAATCTCAATTATGCCTTTTTGTCCGTCAACTTTTACTTTTTGCCCATTTTTTAAAATATTTAAGATATTGCGAACTCCCATTACTGCAGGTAGTCCCAATTCTCTAGCAGTAACCGCACCATGAGATAATGGCCCACCACTTTCTGTAATAATACCGGACGCGCGATAAAAGAGAGCGGTCCATGCAGGATTAGTTGTTCTTGCAACTAAAATGGCATTTTGTGGAAATTCGGCAAAATTCTCTGGACCATAAACAAGATAAACTTCGCCTTCAATAATACCTGCGCTACCCGCTAGTCCCTTTAATTGATGCTCATTTGTATTTAATTCATTACAACTATCTTCACCATAAATCCATTGTGGTGTGACTGATTTTGCTTTTAGATATCCTGCTTTATTTTGGTATATATTATGACGTAACTGATTCCACTCAGTAGGATTATCTGCAAGAATTGCATCAGCTAAAGGTTGTTCATTGGCAAAATAAATGTCCATTGGGCAATCTAAAACACTACGAATAACCAATCGCTCTCCTAATGCTTTTAATCCGCGACGCATAGGTAAGGCTAAACGAGTTGTTTGATAATGCTCTAAGTCATCAAGAGCAGTATAAACACGAGCTAATCGAATAATTTCTTGTAAGAAAAAGCGTAACTCTTCAGGGGCATCAGAGATAATTGAAAATTCAGTTTCTGACTGTAGGATTTTTTTGCCTAACGGATCATCTGTTTGCTTATCATCAGCTAAGTCTGCCATCGCTTTAATTTGAGTTAATACAATATGTGGAGCATCTAACCAAGTAGGATGATATGCATCAAAATCTAGTTCTCTATGGCCATGATTAGCTAAGAATAAGGTAAATTGCTGGTGGAAATGAGGATCACATTCCTCAATTTCTCGCATAATACTTTCAGGAACAATGGATGTTATAAGTTTGAGAAGTTGAGGGTGCTGGCGAACATAACGAGAAAGGGCCCAAAGTTCTGCATTCACTTGTCCTGTTTTAGTTTCAGACATCGCAATTAAATTATCGAATGCGGTATGTGCATATTTTTCTTCTTTAAAGAAGAGTTTTAGCAATGCCATTAATGCAGAATAGAGGGAGCGCTGAGTTAAGGATATGGCAATATTTGGTAAAAAGTAATCAGCTCCTAATTTATTAATTCTTTGCACATAATCCCATAATTGAGGCAAACTTTTATCCTGCAATGGTTCATTCATCAATGCGCCAATAGAGATTAAATATTTATCTAAATCACGCATCCAAGTAATAGGTAATTCTTGAACCCAACTGAATTTTTGTGCAATTTCAGGCAAAGATTTTAATAGGGTAGGTAAATCATTCATCATCGATGTAGGGTGACGATTACTATATAAGGAAACCGCATTTTGGTTGCCGTAAATATAATAATCCTGCATCCCGAACCATTTACCATTAAATGAAGGAAGCCCCATAAGATTAAGGCTAAAGTTTAATGATGAGTGAAAACCTGCTTCGCACATATCCCATGTTAATGGCGTGATAGGATTAGGGAATCTTTCTGCTGATTCTTCTCTTGTCCAAATTGGGGCAATTTGTGTCACATTACGTGATTGCAAAAGCCATAATTTTCCATCATGAAATGCCCACTCTATATCTTGTGGGAAATCAAAATATTTTTCTGCTGAGATAGCAAGTTCAGCTACTTGTTTACACTGCTCTGCTGTCAGCGAGGGCATGGATTGTTGAGCAGATTTAAGAGGTAAGATTTTAGTACCATTATCAACCATAACAATGGCATTTATTTTTTGAGCAATCGTTTCTTGTTTTAATGTGAAACTCTCTCTATCAATAAGAAATTCATCGACAGGATCTTCACCAGCAACAACAGTTTCACCTAATCCAAATGCGGCATTAATTAATACAGTAGAAAGAGAGCCTTGAACTGGATCAACAGAAAAAGCCACACCCGCAGCTTCATTCTCTTGGACGTTAATCATTCTTTGTAGCACAACCGCCATTGATGCTTGAGTATGGGGTAAATTTAAATGTTGGCGATAGAGCATAACGTGCGTGTGCCATAAAGATGCATAACATTGACGAATTGCGTCCAGTAAATTAGGCAAAGTTTTAATACCTAATACCGTATCGTGTTGTCCTGCAAAGGCGGCTCCAGGCATATCTTCCAATGTACCGGAAGATCTTACGGCTAAAGCGGTATTATTTAATTGGAGTTCATTTAATCTTGAACGTAAAGAATGAATTAAGTTCTCTGGCATGGAGGCTTGTAAAATTAAATGGCGAATATTTTTACTAACGACTTCAATTTCTTGCTTTTTTTCTGATAATAATCGATTAATTTCAGGTAGCAAGGGCGTGATAAATAACTGATAAGCTTGACAAGAGAGGATCAAACCATCAGGAACAGGCAGTGACTGAATTGTTTTTGCTAAACTCGCACCTTTACCCCCACTAATAGATACTTCAGAAGCAATAGGCTCGTTAATTTTATAGATGAGTTCCATATTCGACCTTATTATTTTTACAAGTGATGTAAAGTACCAATGATGCAAGTAAAGCACCGACAATGACATCAACGCCGTAGTGATAATGTAAATAGACAGTTGCTAAAACAAGTCCTATTAAGATAGGAGATAAGCAATACGCTGTTTTTCGATAACCTGAAAAATAGAAAAAGCCAACAATATAAAGAGTGATCCCTGTATGTAATGAAGGAAAAACATCCATGCCGGTAATTCCTTTATCAACAAGATCAGTCAGAAATAATGTCATGGCACCAGAGTAAACTGGATAGTTAAAATCAGAAGGAAAAGCAGAATAAGGGCCGGCTGCGGGGATAGAGAAGTAACCAATAAAGCCGACAAAATACATTAGCATTAAGCCGAAAAAATAGTTTTTGGCCAGTGTTTTATTTCGGCTAAAAAAGAAGAAAAGGGCACTGCCAATAATTAAGAAGTAGAAGCTAAAATAGCAAAAAGAAAGAAATTCACTTAGCCAGCCTGACTGTAGAGAAATTGTCCATTCTGGCAAGCTTTTTCCAGCCCATAGGAATTTATCTAATTTATATAAAATGTCATCAAAACTCCATTGGTATAAACCATAGCGAATCGATTTAAACAAAGGAAAAATAGTCCAACAAGCAATCAGTTGTAATAAACCAAACCAATAGAATCGAGAGTAAGAGGTTGCTTGTTGTGTTTTGTATCCAACAAAAACGAGTAATACCCATGAAAAGAAGCCTAAAAATATGGGGAACAACATTTCTGTGGCATTCGTTAACCAACTTCCATAAGTTCCTAATGCCCAAATAATAAACAATTGTAGAGAAAATAAGTGGTTAAAAAGCATCCTGGCTTTCATGGTTAACATATTTGAGCGCCTTTCTTCCTTATTAAGATAAAACCGAATAGTGCACTGGCTAAACTTATACCAATAAATACAGGGAAAAAGAATAGGAGCATGACTAAGATGGGGAGCCAAATTGCAGTCGCTATTGCACCTCCTAATATTTTAAAAAAGCTAATGGTATTACGGGCGTCAGCAAAATGAGACGCAATAAATGACGATAAAAATATTGGAAATAAGATATACATAAATAAAAATGAAATATAACGCCAGATTAATATAGAAGATTGAGATTTTTTTTCTATATTTTGATTATCATTATTTGATTTATATAAATTGTTTTGATAGTCAATAAAGGATTCAGCATAAGAATCACCGCCCTTATTTTTATTAAAAGCATAGGCTGATGCTTTCTCAAAAATATCAATATTTGGACAATTAACGGAGATTTTATTTAGTGATGCAGAAACTTCCGTATGAATATTTTGTTCCCACTCTCTGATTGATAAATTATCTTTTTGTGAATTTATAAGAATATTTTCACCAATATAAACTTCAACTTTTGAACTGAATTTATCAGGGGCTATATAAAACAAGCCCATAGGAATAATATCAAAAACTACTCCCTCACTGATCAATGTTCTAATAATTCTTGCCGCCCCTCGTTGATAAGGCAATGGCTGGAAACCCCATTCGCTACTGCCTTCCGGGAATAAGAGTAAATTACCGCCTGCTTTTATATGTGCAATTGCAGCATCTGAAGGACTTGAAAATAGATTTGCATTTACACCCAAACGTTGTCTATCCTTTTTCCTAACTACGGGAATACCCGTAAAAAAAGCTCTCATTAAAGGACTATTTAATAATTGAATTGAAGCTAAAGCTTGAGTGTTAGAAAATGCTTTTAATGCAATGTAACCATCAAAAGCACTGTTCCGATGACTACATAGAATTAACTTTGGATGTGTATTTTCAGTTTGATATCTATTATGGTAAATAAGTGAAATTTTGGAAAAGTAGATTTCTCTAATTGCACTTGAGATGCATTGATAATAAAAGGGTAGCGGAGAACCCGCAACAAAAGAGGAGGTTTTTTTTATTGGCGAAGGCAATATTGGATTAGGCATAAGATTTCCTTACATTATTCCTTCTGCAAAAACATACCACGCTCTTAAAAAAAGTAACACTAAAAAATTAAAATTTAAAAGGCAATATTAGAATAAATTATTTCACTAATTTGAGGCTCTTAATTCTAATGAATAAGATGGAAATGAGTATGATTCAACTTAGACTCGCTGAACCACAGGAAGCAAAAAGGCTGTGGTATTTACGAAATCAAGCATTGCGATTTGGTTGTGAAAATGTTTATCCATCAGAGATTTTAGCCGCTTGGACTCCTGATGAGATGCCTGAAGGATATCGGCAGGCTATTATTGATAATCCATTTTATGTGATTGATTATCAAGAATACAATATTCCTGTTGCTTCGGGTTTTTTAGATATTAAAACTGGTTTTGCTGAAGCTATTTTTACATTGCCTGAATACATGGGAAAAGGATTTGCAGGGCTAATTTTAAAGCAACTGAAACATGAGGCAATTAAGAGAGGGCAATCTAAATTGTTTTTGGATGCAACACCTAATGCAGTATTATTTTATTTAAAACAGGGTTTTAAAGCATTAGAAGAGCGTGATTATTATTCTGATTTAGCGAAAGCAAATTTACATTGTTACCGCATGTACATTGATTTAGATTAGTTGATTGTATTTTAATCATCTTTAAAGGATGGTTTTTATAATGGACTAATAATAAAAAAGCTATTCTTAAAATGCGGTATAAATTTATTTTTATCATTTTTTGAATTAGCTTTTATATTAATAACATAAAATAGCAATCCTCATGATGTTGCGATATTGTAAAGTATCACAGTATATCTAGGATAAATATTATGCAAAATGTGTTATTAACGTTATGGCCGTTATTTGCGTTAATTGCGCTAGGTGCAATTTTAAGAAGAAATAAAACGTTTGAACCAGCATTTTGGGTGGGAGCTGAAAAACTTAACTATTTTTTACTTTTTCCTGCCTTATTGATAAATAGCTTGGCAAATGCACCTTTATCGGATCCTCAATTACCCCACCTTGCTGGGGCTATTTTTTCTGTTGTCATAATTGTCACTATATTGTGCGTTATTTTGAAAAAAATAACAGGGTGGTTTGCTGGTCGCTTTGGTGCAATTGTTCAAGGCAATATTCGATTTAACACTTATTTAGGTTTAGCAATTGTTGCTGATTTATTTGGGGTTGAAGGTTTGGGAATAGCCGCTTTGATTTTAGCAACACTAGTTCCCCTATCAAATGTGACCTCGGTACTTTGTTTAACAGCAGGGCAAAATGTGACTTTGCGTCAGCTGATATTACCTATCATAAAAAACCCTTTAATTATCTCTTGTGTTATTGGCATCATAATAAACTTGTCAGGGGTTGGGCTTCCTTTTGGTAGCGATCAATTTTTGAAATTGTTAGCCGCAACGAGTTTACCTTTAGGCCTTATTTGTATTGGTGCAGCATTGCATCTATCAACACTAAAAGCAGAAAGCAAAATGATTGGTATTAACACTGTTACCCGTTTACTTATAGTACCGGTAATCGCATATAGCGTTGCTTATTTTCTAGGTCTATCTTCATTAGTTATGATGCTTTTAGTTATTTTCTTTTCTATTCCAACAGCGCCAACTTCTTACATTTTAACTCGTCAATTAGGCGGTGACTCTGAACTAATGGCGGGAATTATTACATCTCAGACAATGTTTGCTGCAATTACATTGCCTATCGTATTAAGTTTTCTATCAGGATAATTTTTTCGAGACATCAATTTAAGTGAAATATTCTTTATCTTTAAGTAACTATAAATTTGTGATGTTTTTTTATATAAAAAGATAATATTTTTTATTATCTTTATTTTTCATTTTGTTAAAAATGGAAAAATTAAAATGAAGGTTTTAAATGAAGGTGTCAATTATAAAAAAATAACTAAATTATCAGATAATTCGCCGTCTGATGTAATGAGTGTTTGGGAAAAAATAAAAGATTGGTTTGGGTTTAGTCAGCAAAAAAAAGTATTAACCTTAATTAAAAATATTTACTTTAACCAAGATGCAACAATTTTTGAGAAAAATAAAGATTTCTTTCATCTAAAAAAACTTGCTGGAGAACAGTATAAAAATAATTTCAAATATAGTGTGAATAATGATGAAATATTTTATCTGATTGATTTTGGAGATGAAAGTATTAAGTCTAAAAGTAGTATCTTGCCATTTATTGAAACTATAAAAAATGAACTAAATCTTGATTTAAAAAATTATAGTAATGAAGATTTAGACGCATTTATTAATAACTATTATAAATTATCTACATTAAACAATACAAAAATAAATTTTGAAGAAAAATTTATTGCATTTAGAGCGATTCTGATGGAGTGTATGGATGCTAATGAAAATCCTCTTAGTAAACAAGGTTTTTCTCTTGATTGTTTTGATGAGAAAAAATCATTTAATGATAAATGTGAATATTTAAAAGAAAATAGTGAAAAATATTTTGGTAATCTTAATACTAAGAAATTAATCGATAATATATATGATTCTGCAAATCAACATAAGTACAAAAACCTTAGGGAACAGGTAGAAAAAGATATTCCAAGATATGATTTAAAATTCAATAATGAAAATATATCTGACATTAGTGTATTAGAGGGAAAATTAAAACCATTAAATAATAAAGATACTATGATTATTTTTGAGTTGCTTAATCAAGGTGTTTTTCCAATGATAAAAGATTCTTTTGAAGAACATGATCCGATTGCTTCAATGTATTCCCCCTTTACAGGAGAGACATCTGTTAATATAAAAAATGAAGGTAACTTATACACTATCATTGTTAATAATAAAAAGAGAATTGCAGAATCTGATATTGAAAAAGTGAGTCAGCTATCAAATTTTATTTTAAATGACTTTGATTACAATTCTATGAATTTATATATGAAAAATTTTGTCGATTCCCCTGTATCAAAGGAAACGTTAGATGCTTCATTAGCTCTGTATCAAAGTGAAATAGAGAGAAGAAAAACAGATAGAATTGGCGATAAATTTAATTACAAAGGAAGTAGATTTGCTTTGCTGGAAGAAAATATGAATATTAAATTTGAATTTAATCCTGACCTAATGAAAAAACTATCCATTTCAACTAATGAAAGTAAAGTTGAATACAGTTTATTAAAATCTTGATTTGGGATAAAGGGGGCTTCTTGCTATTATGGTTATAAATCAATAATAAGTAAGAGGCTTTTTTTATGTCGCAACCTCATCACCTTGAAATCCAAACAGTTATTACCAAACTAAAACAACAATATCAAAATGCCGTTGATGCATTACGTAATGCAATTGTTGATTATGCACAATCTGGAAAATTACCCGATGTAAAACAAAGAGCCGAAGGATTGTTTGCTTACCCTCAATTAACGGTATATTGGTCTGGTGAAACAAAAACAGAAGATAAAACGAGAGCTTATGGGCGTTTATCTCGCTCAGGAACTTATTCTACCACTATTACTAATCCCGCTTTATTTGAAAATTATTTATCAGAACAATTGCAACTTATTGCTGATGCCTACTATACAACTTTTGAAGTCAGTGCCTCAAAACAAGAAATTCCTTATCCTTTTGTTATTGATGGAACAGGTGTTGGTTTTGATAGAAAAATGAGTGCCTCTTTGGCTAAATATTTCCCGACAACTGACTTATCTAAGATTGGTGATGAAATTACCGATGGATTAATTTGTGATAGGGATATTTTACCACTTTCTCATTTTGACGCCTTGCGTACAGATTTTTCGTTGGCACGTTTAAAACATTACACAGGTACATTGCCTGAAGATGTTCAACCTTATATTTTATTCACTAACTATAATCGCTATGTTGATGAATTTGTCCGTTGGGCTTGTGAGCAAGTAGCAGATAAAAATAGTCCATATTGCGCACTTTCTTGTGCTGGTTTTCAACAAATTACGGCTGAAACTGTTGATCCTGAAAAGTTAATATCCGATTTAACTTGGAAAAAATATCAAATGCCAGCCTATCATTTAATTGCAAAAGAAGGCCCCGGAATAACATTAGTTAATATTGGTGTAGGGCCTTCAAATGCAAAAACAATTTGTGATCATTTAGCGATTTTACGTCCTCATGTTTGGTTAATGATTGGCCATTGTGGTGGTTTACGTGAAAGCCAACAACTTGGTGATTATGTATTAGCACATGCATATTTACGAGATGATCATATTTTAGATGATGTATTACCACCTGATATTCCAATTCCTAATATTGCTGAAGTGCAACGTGCGCTGTATGACGCAACAAAAATAATTAGTGGAAAACCGGGGCATGAAATAAAACAAAGATTAAGAACGGGAACTGTTGTGACAACGGACGATCGTAACTGGGAATTACGTTTTTCCGTTTCAGCAAGACGATTTAACTTAAGTCGCGCTGTTGCTGTTGATATGGAAAGTGCAACAATTGCAGCGCAAGGTTATCGTTTTCGAGTTCCTTACGGCACATTATTATGTGTATCTGATAAACCGTTGCATGGCGAAATTAAATTACCCGGTCAGGCTAACCATTTTTATGAAGGTGCAGTATCAGAGCATTTACAGATTGGTATTGAATCTATTGAGTTGCTTAAACAAGCGGAAGGTAGCTTACATTCTCGTAAATTGAGAACATTTAATGAACCACCTTTTAGATAAACTTTAGTAATAAGAAACCCCCAGTTTTAAACGACTTATAATTTGAAGTTAGTTTATAGTTGGGGGGTATTTTGTCTTATTAAAAAGCAAGATACTCAAAAACAAAACTTAAAAACGTAAATGTCTAGCTGCTTTTCTTAAACGATCATCTCCACGTCTATCATAACGTTGAGTCGTCATAATACTGGCATGTCCCATTGCATCTTTTACAGTGACAATATCTTCACCGTTATCAAGCATTGCAGAGGCAAATGTTCTTCGTAGATCATGAGGAGCAAATTTATCAATACCACTTTCTTGTTGTCGAGTTTCTAAAATATAGTAAATGGCTTGATCGGTGATCCGCTCATCGGTGACATCATCAAATCGGCGAATACGAGTGAAAAGAGGGCCATCTTGTGTGCCTCTTATTTCATCAATCCATAATTGAACGCGATCCCAAGTATCATCAGGCATATAAGACATGCGTTCTTTATTACCTTTACCTCTAACAAGAAAAGCTTGATCACGAAATTGAATATGCTCGTAATTAATGGAGACGATTTCTGAGCGACGTAATCCGCAACCTAATAACACACTTAATATTGCGGCATCTCTTAAACCTTTCGATGAATTGTCTTTTTCACAACTTCTAAATAACGCACGAATTTCACTGCTAGTTAGAGCTCTGCCTTTGGGTAATCGACTTCCTCTTACCGATTTAACTTGGCGGATATGCTGATAACTTTCAGTATCCATTTGTTTCATTGCCCAAGCTTCTAACGCGACACCTTTTAATGCAGCAAGATAAGTATTGATAGTGGCGGGGGCTTTATTGGCATCAGATAACATATCAATAATAGCTTGAATATGATGTCGACGAAGTGCTCCCCATTGGCAATTTTTAAGAGAAGAAAAACCAATCATCTTAGCAACAATAGTTAAAAACGATCCCATTGTTTGACGACTACGTTTTGATCCTAAACTCATTAAATATGCCATTGCAGGATTGGTATGAGCGGGCGAGGTGAATGTTGCATTCAGATCCAATAATGCTTGTTTTTCAGACAAGACTAGCGATGTTTCAGGTGTTAACTCCTGATCGTCGTGGTGAAATTCCACTGTGATTTCCTTATTAAATCAACATAACCATAATGAATATTCTAACAGATCCAAAAAAGAAAAAAGCTACTTTTTCAAAGGATCATTTTAATAAGTAGAAACGATCTTGTTTGTTTTGCCACCAATTTGATTGTTTGGTGAGCTTTTTTAGGGCGAATAGTCTTCAAGTTGAGTTAAGGGAAAAAACGGTAATAAATGACGTTAGGAAAAAGAGTAGAGAATAATAAGAGAAAAAGGGTGATTACACCGTTTTCGCACCCAAAACTTTCACTTTTTATCGACTTAAAAATAATGAAGATAACGGCAAAAATTGGGTGCGAAATAATCAATAGCTATTTAAATTTACTCTTTATAAATTGCAACAACAGGTTTTCCGTCGTTACCAATTGTGCCACGATACATACCTTCAGAATTAAAACTCATTGTGTAGTTACCTGTTTTATCTAATACGATAACACCGCCACTACCATTAATAGCTTTAACTTCATCAAGTGCATTTTGAGCAGCAGTTTCTAAAGGTAAATTAATTCCCATTAAAGCACCATAGTTAGGGACTAAATCTACCGCTTTTTGTACAGAGGTTTGAATAGAACCTAATTCAAAACCTTGTGATGTTGCCACAATGGCACTCACAACAATTGCGATAACACTTAATAATGGCAATGCACTGACGCAGTTTAGATTAAAGCCTGCAATCCGCATTAAAAGTGCCGCTAAAATAGGGCCACCGATAAAGGCTGTCAGCACAAAATTAAATGTGGTGTAGCTGTTATACCACGTTGGAACAGTATCAATTTGGTATACACGAGAGATAGCCGTAATAAATAATGCGGCTAATACCATAACCAGCGCGACCCATAATTTACCTAATGCAGCCGGCATTTTATTAAGTACAGCCAGTAACCAGTAAATACCACCCAGTGCAAAGAAAATTGAACCGCTGGCAATTTCATTACTTAATGATGAGTGACCAAAACGAAGCAATGAGTTAAATGCACGTAATGGCGTTCCCATATGCATCATGGAGAGCAAGAAACCAATACCCATTAATGCCCAAAGACCAAACATGCTGTAATGCACTTTTCGGTTCATTTCTGCTGAAAGCTTACCCGAAAGAATAGCGCATCCCATAATAATAAAAGCGCCAGCAACACTTTGACCGATAACGGTAAAAAACATTAGTGGCCATTCATGCAATCCCACCATCTTACACCTCCTCTGGGTTTGCCAGATGACCAGTGGTATCACCCACAGGACGGCTATTGGCATTTAATTTAAGGACAATATTTGGCTTGGTGTATTTTGCTGAAGGAAGCGGGGCGATTTCAGCTAAATCACCATATTTAGCGCGTAACTCTTCAATCGGTGCCATATCTAATGCACGCAGTGGGCAAGATTCGACACAAATTGGTTTTTTGCCTTCGGCTACACGTTCATAGCAACCATCACATTTGGTCATATGACCTTTGACTTCATCAAATTGCGGAGCGCCGTAAGGGCAAGCCATATGGCAATAGCGACAACCGATACAAATATCTTCGTTAACGACAACAAAGCCATCTTCACGTTTATGCATCGCACCACTTGGGCAAACTTTGGCACAAGCGGGATCGTCACAGTGGTTACACGAAATAGATAAGTAATAAGCAAAAACGTTTTGTGTATAAACACCATCTTGCTCTGTCCAATCACCACCTGCATATTCATAGATACGGCGGAAATTGACCTCAGGGGATAAATTTTTAAAATCCTTGCACGCCAGTTCGCAGGTTTTGCAGCCGGTGCAACGACTTGAATCAATATAAAAACCATATTGCGTTGACATAACCAGACTCCTTACGCCTTGACGACTTCAACAAGATTACTGTGAGAAGGATTACCCTTAGCGAGAGGTGAAGGGCGTTGTGTCGTTAACACGTTAATGCTACCTGCATGATCGATACGGTTGCTATCTGGGTTATACCAAGCCCCCTCACTTAAACCGACAACGCCCGGTAAAATACGAGGTGTGACTTTTGCATTAATTCGAACTTCACCACGATCGTTATAAATACGCACTAAATCACCGTGTTTGATACCGCGTTTAGAGGCATCAACAGGGTTGATCCACATTTCTTGAGGGCAAGCTGCTTTTAAGACATCAACGTTGCCATAAGTTGAGTGAGTGCGTGATTTATAGTGGAATCCTGTCATTTGTAATGGATATTTTTCCATTGTCGGATCGCCATAACTTTCAAAGCCAGCGGAATAGACAGGCAGTGGATCAATCACATCGTCAGACGCCAGTTCCCATGTCGCTTTAATGTTGGCAAGTTGAGAAGAATAAATCTCAATTTTGCCTGATGGCGTGGTTAATGGGTTATTTTCAGGATCTTCACGGAATTTGCGATAGGCAACGTGATGACCTTCAGGATCGCGTTTTTTGAAGATACCTTGAGCACGGAATTCTTCAAAAGTCGGCAGTTCAGGTAAGTTTTGACGAGATTGCTCGTAAAGATGACGTAACCACTCTTCTTGAGTACGGTTTTCAGTGAATTTTTCACCCACACCCATACGTTTTGCAATTTCGCTTGTCATTTCATAGATATTGCGACTTTCAAAGCGAGGTTTGATTGCCTGATCAGCGAAAATAACATAAGCCATATTACCCGCTGAAGCATCCATACAGAAATCCATCTGTTCTGATGCGGTGCAATCAGGAAGTAGAATGTCGGCATATTTAGCAGATGCTGTCATGTGGTTATCAATCACCACAATCATTTCGCATTTTTTATCGTCTTGCAAAATATCATGAGTACGATTGATTTCAGAATGCTGGTTAACTAAGCAGTTACCCGCGTAGTTCCATACCATTTTGATAGGTACATCAAGTTTGTCTTTACCACGAACACCATCACGGGTCGCGGTCATTTCAGGACCACGTAAAATAGCATCCGTCCACATAAACATGGAAATGCTGGTGGTGACAGGGTTAGTTAAAGTCGGCATACGAACAAAAGGAATACTGTAAGAGCCTTCACGAGCACCAGTATTACCGCCGTTAATTCCCACATTACCCGTTAAAATAGAGAGCATCGCAATAGCGCGAGAAGCAAGCTCACCGTTAGAACGGCGTTGAGGTCCCCAGCCTTGTGTAATATAAGCTGGTTTCGCTGTTGCGATTTCACGTGCTAATTTAACAATACGTGAAGCAGGAATACCGGTGATCTGCGCTGCCCATTCTGGGGTTTTGGGCTGACCATCTGCGCCATCACCTAAAATATAGGCCTTATAGTGACCATTTTTTGGCGCACCTTCGGGCATAGTGGTTTCATCGTAACCAACACAATATTTATCTAAGAAAGGCTTATCAACTAAGTCTTCTTTGATCATGACATAAGCTAGAGCATTGACTAATGCAGCATCTGTTCCCGGACGAATAGGTATCCATTCATCTTCACGGCCTGCACCTGTATCGGTATAGCGTGGATCGATGATAATCATTCGAGCATCAGATTTTTCACGCGCTTGCTCAACGTAATAGGTAACACCGCCACCACTCATACGTGTTTCGCCCGGATTATTACCGAACATCACGACGAGTTTGGTGTTTTCAATATCTGAAGGGCTATTACCATCTGCCCAACCACCATAGGTATAGTTTAAGCCAGCCGCGATTTGCGCCGTACTATAGTCACCATAGTGATTAAGATAACCACCACAACAGTTCATTAAACGTGCAATTAATGTTGCACCTGGTGGCCAAGACTTCGTCATGGTGCCACCTAAAGTACCAGTGCCGTAGTTTAGATAAATAGATTCATTACCATAATCTTTAATTAAACGTTTCATGGTATTTGAAATAGTATCAAATGCTTCATCCCATGAAATACGTTCAAACTTACCTTCACCGCGTTTACCTACACGTTTCATCGGGTAACGTAAACGGTCTGGATTATAAACGCGACGACGCATAGAACGGCCACGTAAACAGGCACGAACTTGGTGTAATTCTTCGTAGACATCATTGCCAGTGTTGTCAGTTTCGACGTACTTAATTTCACCATCAACCACATGCATACGTAATGGACAACGGCTACCGCAGTTTACAGTACAGGCGCTCCACACGACTTTTTCACTGTTGGTTGCTGGTTTTGTTTCTGAGGCAACGGCTTGATTAAAGGGGAGTGATAATCCACCAGCGGTTATTGCTAAACCACCCGCTGCACCCGTTTTGACAAAACGACGGCGAGATAAAGGAGTGGAAAGTAACGCCATCTCTTTGATGTTTTTCATACATTACTCACTTGATTATTTACATTTTAAGAAAAAATAGAAGCTAACAAGCTTATAAAGAAATAATTATTGTTATTGTTGTTAAGAAATAAGCACTTTAACGTAGGCAATAAAACCCAACTGTTAATGTGGATACTACGTATTTTCTAAAAGTTGTAGTTGCTTTACATCAAAGAAAAGTGATTTATTACAAGTGTTACCAGTTTTTAAGGTCATCTTAAGCTTTTGTATTAGTTATATTTAATCATTTGATTAATAGCTTTATATAAATAAATATATAACGATTAATTAAGTGTTTTGATGTTATCAGTAACATTTGTTGGGCGTATTTTCTTGTTTCTATCTATATGATTTTCTTAGTCCAATAGTCATTTTTATTAATCTTTAGCTATCATTTTTAGAAGCTATAATTATCTAACAACCAATTAACCTATTTAGCTAAACAAAAATTAAAATTTGTTTAGCTTTCCGATATTGTTAATTACTTTTAGAGGTCTTAATTTGATTAATAAACACGCTTTTTTGTAGTTTAGATCACAATTAAATACCCTTTACCTGAGTTTTTATTGCTATCTTGAATTGATTTTTATTTAATCTAGTTGTTAGCTAAACCGGTTTAGTTTTTGTAATTAAACTAATACTCGCTACATAAATAAAAAAGAATGACAGAGGCTATGATGAATATTGAAAAAGTTGCTCACCAGCTTGTGCCTTTATTAGGTGGTGCTGAAAATATCGCAAGTGCAGCACATTGCGCTACGCGCTTAAGGCTTGTTCTTGTTGATGACTCAAAAGCAGATAAAGAAGCAATAAATAAATTAGAGGGTGTGAAAGGGTGTTTTAGTAATGCAGGACAAATTCAGGTTATCTTTGGCACAGGTCTCGTTAATAAAGTACATGCTGCATTTATTGCGGCAGCGGGTATTGGTGAATCAAGTAAATCCGAAGCTGCCAATATTGCGGCTAAAAAGCTCAATCCATTTCAACGAATAGCAAGGCTGCTTTCTAATATATTTGTACCCATTATTCCCGCCATTGTAGCGTCAGGTTTATTAATGGGATTATTGGGATTAATGAAAACTAACCAATGGGTAAGTCCTGATAATGCACTCTATATCATGCTTGATATGTGTAGCTCTGCGGCATTTATTATTTTACCTATTTTAATTGGTTTCACAGCCGCAAAAGAGTTTGGCGGAAACCCTTATCTTGGTGCGACACTCGGCGGAATTTTAACGCATCCCGCATTAACTAATGCGTGGGGTGTTGCTGCGGGTTTTAACACCATGAATTTCTTTGGATTAGAAGTTGCCATGATTGGTTATCAAGGCACTGTTTTCCCAGTATTACTTGCCGTTTGGTTTATGAGTGTATTGGAAAAACAATTACGTAAAGTTGTTCCTAACGCCCTAGACTTAATTATCACTCCATTTTTAACCGTTATTATTTCGGGATTTGTTGCGTTATTAGTCATTGGCCCAGTCGGTCGTCTTTTAGGCGATGGTATTTCATTAATCTTAAGTACCTTGATTACACAAGCCGGCTGGATTGCGGGGCTGATTTTTGGTGGACTCTACTCTGTGATTGTTATTACAGGCATCCATCATAGTTTTCATGCGGTTGAAGCCGGTTTACTAGGCAATCCTAATATTGGGGTTAATTTCTTATTACCTATTTGGGCAATGGCGAATATTGCTCAAGGTGGTGCTTGTATTGCCGTTTGGTTTAAAACCAATGATGCAAAAATTAAAGCTATCACAATCCCATCAGGTTTTTCCGCTATGTTAGGTATCACTGAAGCGGCAATTTTCGGGATTAATTTACGTTATGGAAAACCGTTTATTGCTGCGTTAATTGGCGGTGCTGCTGGAGGCGCTTGGGTTGTCGGTTCTCATGTTTATATGACCGCGGTTGGTCTTACTGCTATTCCGGGTATCGCGATTGTACAAGCAGGTTCAATTATGAATTATGTTATTGGTTTAGTGATTGCATTCTTAACAGCCTTTGTTCTTTCTCTTTTACTGAAATATAAAGTGGAGTCTGCATAAATGATAAAAAGCGAAGGGTTATCTGCAATTTTACAAGCGGTTATGCGTAATAGTACTAAAGCTGTAAAAGATAAATACTATCCTCATTGGCATTTAGCACCAGTAACGGGATTATTAAATGATCCCAATGGATTTTGCTTTGATGGTGAATACTATCATCTGTTTTATCAGTGGAACCCTTTGTCTTGTGAGCATAAAAATAAATGTTGGGGGCACTGGCGTTCAAAGGATCTTATTACTTGGCAACATCAACCCATTGCGTTATTGCCTGATGAATTTTATGACAAAGATGGCTGTTATTCTGGTAGTGCGGTGATCCATCAAGGGCAATTAACTCTTTGTTATACCGGTAATGTAAAATTTGAAGATGGCTCACGCACAGCTTGGCAATGTTTAGCCGTAGAAAATAAACAAGGAGGTTTTGATAAGTTAGGGCCAGTCTTAGGGCTACCAGAAGGTTATAGTGGTCATGTTCGTGATCCTAAAATTTGGCAATATAACAATGTATGGTACATGGTATTAGGCGCACAAACGTTAGATAAACAGGGTAAAGTTTTACTTTATCGTGCATCTCACTTATATCAATGGCAATTAGTCGGCGAGTTAGCCGGAAGTCATTTAGGTGGTTTAAATGACGTGGGTTATATGTGGGAATGCCCAGATCTCTTTGAGCTTGATGGACACTTTATTTTATTAGCTTGTCCTCAGGGAATAAAAAAAGAGCAACATCGATTTTTAAATTCTCACCCTAGCGCCTATTTAATAGGAGATTTTGATTATTCAACCCTGCAATTCCAATATGGTGATTTAATTGAGCTAGATGCTGGTTTTGAATTTTATGCACCTCAAACAACACTAGCTAATGGTAGACGTCTATTATTTGGTTGGATGGGGGTTCCTGATGGAGAAGAAATGTATCAACCGACTATTGCTAATGGTTGGATACATCAAATGACATGCCCTCGTGAATTATATATAAAAGAAAATAAGCTTTATCAACAACCCGTAAAAGAGTTACAGCAACTCAGACAAAAGCCAGTATATTGGCAAGGTTTGGCTGATGATGCGCCAGACATTAATGGATTTTCGTTTGAACTTGAAGTAGAACTATTCGGCTCTCTCGCTATTCATTTTTCTGATACTCTTGTTTTCACTATTAAAAACAACCAAGCCGTGTTAAAACGCCGTAGTGTCAAAAACGGAGAGTGGCAATCACGTTTCTGGTCTGGTGATATAAAACATCTTCAAATATTATGTGATAATTCTAGTGTGGAAATTTTCTTTAATGGTGGAGCTGGCGTGATGAGTAGCCGTTTTTTTCCTTCAGAAAAACAGACTATCTGTTTCTTGGGGAAAGACACAATAAACCTCACAACTTGGCAACTAAAGAATGCATTACTTAGTTAAATACGACTATATAAACGATAAAACAGTTTAAGTTCAGCGAACGTGACATTAAGTAGAATAACAGTGAAAAAACAAAAACGTATCACGATCACCGATATTGCAAAATTAGCGGGTGTTTCAAAAACAACGGCAAGTTTAGTGTTAAATGGCCGAGGTAAAGAGATGCGTGTTTCTGATGATACCATTGCGCGTATTACGACCATTGCGGAACAATATCAGTATCAACCTAATATTCACGCTCGCTCTTTACGTGATAATCGTAGTTATGCGTTGGGATTAGTTATTCCTGATATTACTAATTATGGTTTTGCTTCCGTGGCTTATGAGCTAGAAATATTATGTAGAGAAGCGGGTATTCAATTACTTATTTCTTGTACTGATGAAAATGCGGCTCAAGAAACGCTAGCAATAGAACATCTATTATCACGACAAATCGACGGTTTGATTGTCGCTTCTTGTTTACAAAGCGATGTTGAATATCAACGTTTAAGTAAACAAATACCTGTTGTGTTATTTGACCGTTATTTTGAAGGAACAACACTGCCTTTTGTTGTCACCGATTCAATTACGGCAACACAACAACTTATTGCAGAAATTGCTTCGACAAAAGGCATTGATGAGTTTTACTTTTTAGGTGGACAATCAACGCTTTCACCGACTAAAGATCGTCTTTTAGGTTTTACGCAAGGGCTTTCACAAGCAAATATTAATCTGAAATCAGAGTGGATCATTCATGGGCATTATCACCCAAGTTCAGGTTATGAAATGTTTGGCTCTTTGTGTGCATCGCTAGGGCGATCGCCTAAGTTTGTTTTTACTTCTGCTTGTGGCTTATTAGATGGCGTGTTGCGCTATCTAAGTCAAAATAAAATTATGCAAAATGAAGTCTATTTAGCAGGTTTTGATGATCACTATTTGTATGATTCATTATCAATACCAATAGATACTGTTGCACAAAATAATCCTGAATTAGCGTCACACTGTTTCCGACTGGTTATGGGACTAATTAACCAGACAAATTTAGAAGTTCATCAAATTTTTGTTCCAGCAAAAATTCATCAACGGCATGAGTAAGATTGAGCAATTTTATGCAATCATCAGTATAGTGTTTATGATACAAGCTGATGATTTTTATTGTTGATGGAGTCAATATTCAATGCGACAAGAGCAGGCTAGACTTATTCACCTTCCTGAGCTTAATAGCCTTGCTTATCTGCAAGCTGAATATCTACATCAAACTTTCTCGCGCCATACTCATGAAGGCTTTTGTATCGGAGTTATTGACGATGGCGCACAACAGTTTTATCGAACAGGAAGCGAACATATCGCACCTAAAGGCGATATCATTATTGTCAATGCAGATGAAATCCACACAGGCTCTTCTGCGGTTGAATCTGGCTGGGCGTATCAAGCTATTTATCCCACACCAGAATATCTGCAAACATTAACGCGTGATTTGCAACAAGAACGTGGTTCAACACCGTGGTTTCCAGATGCCGTTATTCACGATCCAGGTTTAAGCCAGCAGCTTTTATTGCTCTTTTCATTATTAGAACAACCTAATAATTTTCTACTTAAAGAGTCGCTGTTACTTTCAACAATGGCAATGTTGATATTGCGTTATAGCAAAACACGAATTCAAGAAAAGCCGTTGAGTGCAATAGGGCAACGGTTGCAATGGGTAAGTGAATTAATGAATGACGCACCCGAAAATGAATTTTCACTTAATACCTTAGCGGAGATGGTAAATTTAAGCCCTTGGCATTTTCTACGTCAATTTAAAAAAGAGATTGGTATGACGCCTCACGCTTGGCTTATTCAAGCGCGAATTCGCAAAGCAAGACAGTTACTTTCTTTAGGTCATACGCTTTCTGATGTCACACAACTTTGTGGCTTTTCGGATCAAAGCCATTTCCATCGCCATTTTAAAAATGCCATTGGTGTCACGCCGGGTAATTATTTAAAAGGGCTTCGATTGTCATCCTCTTTAAAATCCCCTTTATTATCGTAAAAATAAATGACAGTAAAAAAGTACAGCGTAATAAAAAAACAAAATAGCAATTTTATACAATCCCATTTATCTTTACTGACTGATAATCATTCTCCATAGAATTAATGTATTAGAAGTGAAGACAGGTAAATGGAAAAAATCAAAAATAATAATGAAGATGGGCAAGTAATGCGTGCTTTCGGCCTTGGTGCTTTGCATGTTTTGCCTTTATGCCTTGCAGTTATTCCTTGGGGAATATTAGCGGGCTCAATGGCGGTTGATGCAGGGTTAACCTTTGCACAAAGTGTCGGAATGTCTGCAATTATATTTGCAGGAGCAGCACAACTAGTCACACTAGGATTAGTGGTTTCTGGTGCAGGAATGCTGACTATTATTGTTTCTGTTTTTTTTATTACAGCACAACATCTTTTATACGGGTTGACCTTACGTCCACATGTTGCCCATTTAAAATGGTACCAACGTATTACGATAGGCTTTTTATTAACGGATGAGCTTTTTGCTGTTTCAGCACAACCTAAAGTAAAACTCACACCTGCTTATATGATAGGTGCGGGATTATGTTTTTATTTAGCGTGGGTAGCTGTCAGTATTGTCGGTATTATTATGGCAAGCCAAGTTTCTGACTTATCTCGTTATCATCTTGATTTTTCTATTGTTGCTACTTTATTGGCGATTGTTATTCCGTTAATAAAAACATTTAGCACGTTAGTGGGTGTTATTGTCTCTTTTTGTCTCTCAATTATTTTCAGTTGGTTGAATATAGAAGGTGGCGTAGTTATTGGTGGATTAACAGGCATGTTTATTGCTGTTTGTGTAGCTAGAGCAAGAGGAGAACAAAAATGACATGGTCGTTATTATTAATTTTGGCACTGGTCATTTTCATGTTGCGTTATTTCTTTCTTGAACCGGCGATCCCCGTCAAATTACCGTCAGTGATCAGACAAGCATTAGGATATTCTGCGCCTTGTTTATTAACAGCAATTTGTGCGCCAATCGTACTGTTAGAGAAGGGCGAATTTAAAGGTATCTTAGATAATCCTTATCTTTGGGGAACCTTATTATGTGTAGGATTAGCACTTAAAATACGTAATACCTTAGTGGTGGTGTTACTCACATTAGTGGGTTTTTATCTGCTCAATGCCTTGTTAAACTAAATATCAAGGTGATTTTATTTAACATGACATTTACATTTTAAAATTATCATTTCTGTAATAATATAAGTTGTTATTTTTTCAGCCGTCTTTGAACGGCTGATTCTACCTCTCTTTTCTTAATCACCATTCTTTATTCGACTCGTTTCACCTCTCACTTTTAACGTATACCAATTGATGTTGTGTTAAAAAAATGTGATCTAAATTGCTTCGATTTGGTTTTGCTTTTGCTTTTGGTTTTTTGTTTTGAATACCATCGCAGAATCACTGACCTGATCTCCTTATTCTCGTTATCAATGATACGGAGGCACTTTATATGTTTTCAGAAGAACGGCGACAGGAAATTTACACCATCATCAGGGAACAAAAGAAAGTTAAAGTGGCTCAGCTTGCGGAGAAATTCAGTGTCACATTGGAAACTATCCGCAGTGATTTGAAATACCTTGAAGGAGAAGGGTTGATCAAACGTTGTCATGGTGGCGCCATACTAGGGAAACAAGAAATTAAAAAAATAAGTAAATTTAGTGATAGTTTTGATATTTCATGTTTATTGCACGATTTATTAATCGTGAGAGAACGTAGAGATAGAAAGCCTGAAGGCAAAGTCTGTGTACTGGGATCGTTTGTGGTCGATATTATTGCCAATGTCGATTCTTTTCCAAAAGTTGGTGAGTTAATTAACTCTAAAAGTAACTCGATAGGTCCCGGAGGCAAAGGAACAAATCAGGCAATGGCTGCCAGTTTTTCTGATGCGAAAGTACACTTAATAACGAAAGTGGGTGAAGATCATTTTAGTAAATACGCTTATAAATATTTACAAGAAAGCGGAATTGATTCTTTTACTATTTTTCAAACAGAAATAGAACCAACAGGTAGTTCAATTAGTTATTTGGCAGATAAAACACAAAACAATATTACAGCAACTTATTTAGGGGCGAACAATACATTCTCAGATCAAGAGATTGATATTTCTTTACCTTATGTAAGTGAAGCGGATGTGTTATTGCTCCAAGGTGAAATTAATATAGAAGCCAATATTAAAGCTGCACTGTTTGCAAAATCCGTTAATAAAACAGTCGTACTTAATGTTGCGCCTTATAACGAAAACCTAAAGCAACTCTATTCAAATCTTGATTTTATTACCTTAAATGCCAATCAAGCATCACATTGGGCTGACATTGAAATAAACGACATTAATGATGCTAAACAGGCTATTGGCGTTATTTCAGGTGATGAAAACAAGAAAGTGATTATCTATATGGATGAGCTTGGTGTGGTCTATTTTGATGGACGAGCCACATTTCATATTCCCCCTATGCCATCGTTGCGAGTGGATACGATGGCAGCCACGGATGCTTTTAACGGCGCATTTGCTTCAAAAATAGCGGCAGGAGGCACAATGCATGAGAGTGTATTATTTGCCAGTGCTTTCCTCTCTGCATTTATAGAACAAAAAGGCGTAACAGCAATGCCTGTGCTTTCTCAAGTTCAGGCTCGCCTTAAATCAAGGCTCGAAGATATTCGACCACAAATAATCTGCAATGAGAAAAGGTGCATATAATGAAAAAAACACTTCTGGCATTTACCCTATGCAGTTCCATTTTTACACTTCCGGCTTTTGCTCAATACCCTGAAAAGCCGATTACTATTGTTGTTCCTTGGGCTGCTGGAGGCAATACTGATACAGTTGCACGCTTAGCAGCTAAAGGACTACAAGAAGAATTGGGTGTGACCGTTAACGTGGTAAATAAAACCGGCGGTAGTGGTGTTGTAGGTCACGATGCGATTAAAAATGCAAAACCTGATGGCTACACGCTGGGTATTGCAACGGTTGAAATTACCATGATGCATCATCAGGGAATGACGAATTTAACTTATCAAGATTACACACCGATCACTCGTCTTGCTGTTATTTATGGTGGATTACAAGTTGGAAAATCTTCGCCATTTAAAAATGCACAGGAAATTATTGATTATGCGAAAGCAAACCCAGGCAAATTAAAAGCATCGGGTAGTGGCTTAAATTCAATCTGGCATCTCAATACGATTGGTATGTTACGTGCCGCAGGATTGCCTGATAACGCCATTCGCTTTATTCCATCTCAAGGCGCAAGTGCTGCATTACAAGAGCTTGCTTCTGGTGGTGTTGATATTGTGACGTCTTCATTAGGTGAAGCGGACAGTATGGTAAAAGCTGGATTAGTGAAGCATATGGCAATTATGTCAAATGAGAAGTCTGCTTTTTATCCTGATGTACCGTTATTCAAAGAAGCCACTCCTTATAACTGGGATCTGCAAGCGTGGAATATGCTAGTTGCACCAAAAGGGCTAGATAAAGAAGTACAAGATAAACTCACTGCAGCAATGAAAAAAGTGTATGCCTCTGGTGAGCTAGCCGAGTTTGCAAATAAACAAGGTTTTGAAGTTATTGAATTATATGGCGATGATGCCACTCAATTTATGGCCAATGAAGATAAAAAGTTTGGCGAAATTATAAAGAAATAACTGAGGAAACGGCTGAATAACAGCCGTTTTTATGCCTATGCTAAATCGTCATATTCTATCGCTAATATTCTGTTGCTTTGGTTTATTTCTTATTGTTTATAGTGCGTATTCATTAGGTGATTTTAGTGAATATGGTGCCGCATTTATGCCTTCTATTATTGGCGGTGGCATGATTATATTTTCATTAATAGATATATTTTCACGTGATCAAGAAAGTGATATTCCATTAGTTTCATGGCATGAAATAAAATTTGTCTTATTAATTATTGGCATTATTCTTTTTTATGTTTTGGCATCAGATTATCTAGGTTTTATTTTAACGGGTCTAATTATTACAGCACCGTTAATGATGAAATATGCAACAACAAAACCTATATATAGTTTTATTATTTCAGCCAGTGTGGTGTTAGGTGTGTATTACTTATTTACCGCTGTACTGTTAGTACCGCTACCTCAACTATTTTCATAAATAGAGAACAACAGTATGGATATATTAATTAGCGCACTTGCTTATATTGATTACACAACAATACTTGTCGTTATTGGTGCTTGTTTATTTGGCTTATTTGTTGGTGCAATTCCCGGATTGACATCAACAATGGCAATCGCATTAATGGTACCATTTACTTTTTTTCTTGATCCCATTCCTGCATTAGCCTTAATGATTTCTGTCGGAGCCTCTTCTATATTTGCGGGTGATATTCCTGGTGCCTTATTAAATATTCCGGGTACACCTGCATCGGCGGCTTATACCAATGATGCACACTCCTTAGTTAAAGAAGGTAAAACAAACCGTGTATTAGGTATGTCGTTAACAAGCTCTGTCATTGGTGGCGTTATCGGTACGATTATATTAGCGTCCACAGCACCAATTTTAGCTGAGTTTGCTTTAAAATTTAGCTCTTATGAATATATGTGGCTCTCTTTAATTGGACTTAGCTGTGCAACCATTGTTTCAGGCTCACATATTCGAAAAAGCTTATTAGCACTGTTTTTTGGTATTGCATTAGCGACTATTGGTTACGATGAATTTACCGGACAAGCACGCTTTACTTTTGGTGAAGTCTCTTTAATGCAAGGAGTAAGCTTTATTCCAGCAATGATAGGATTATTTGCCATTTCAGGTGCAATTAAATATTACGTTGAACGCTGGAAAGAAAAGCAAATCACACTAAGTGAAGTGAATGCTGAAAATAACTCTTACAATATTTTTAAAGGGATTGGTGGTGTTGTTCGCCAGCGTAAGGGCGGTATTTTCCGTAGCGGAATAATAGGAACATTAATTGGTGCTTTACCCGGTGCTGGTGCCGATATTGCAGCATGGATCTCTTATGCGGTTTCAAAAAAGCTTTCCAAAAAACCAGAGAAATATGGCCATGGCTCTGAGGAAGGTATTGTTGATGCTTCAGCGAGTAATAATGCAAGTTTAGCAGGAAGTTGGATCCCATCTTTAGTCTTTGGTATTCCGGGCGATTCTGCGGCTGCAATTATTATCGGTGTATTGTATATGAAAGATATGCAACCGGGACCAACACTGTTTTTATTCAACCCTGATAAGTTGTATGCCGTTTTTATTATCTTCTTTATCGCTAACCTTATTTTATTACCGATTGCTTTTATTGTTGTCAATTTATTGAAAAAGATTGTTGCTATTGATAATGCGATTATTTATCCAGCAATTATCTTATTTAGTCTTGTCGGCTCTTACGCAATCACAAATACAATGTCTTCTATTGTTGTTATGTTGGTAATGGGTGTTATCGGTTATTTTCTTCAAGAACGAAAATTTCCAATATCACCGATTATTTTGGGCATGATCTTGGGACCAATGTTAGAAAAGAATTTACTCTCATCATTAATGAAATCTGATGGTGACTTAATTAATTTTGTTAACAGACCTATTTCGATGGTATTAGCAAGTGTATTTCTACTCATTGTAATAATGCAAATTAGAGGTGCATTTAAAGCTAAATAACTAACTTATTCAATACTCAATATTTATTACTAAACAATTAATCATAGAGAGATACTTTTTTAAGTGTCAGGGAAAACTCACCTTAAATAAAGTCAGTTTATTTAAGGTGTCAGAAATCAGCAGATAAATAAAAATATCGGGTGATCACATGAAAAAAATATTAAATAAGCCAGAAAATTATGTCGATGAAACATTAGCAGGTTTATGCCTTGCTCATAGTGATATTTATCGCCAACCACAGCCAAGATTGATTACTCGTTCTAAAAAAACAGATAAGCCCAAAGTGGGTATTGTCACTGGCGGTGGTTCAGGTCACTTACCTGTATTTACCGGATATGTTGGTGAGGGGCTACTCGATGCAGCCGCTGTAGGTGATGTTTTTGCTTCACCTTCTGCCGATTTAATGGCAGATGCTATTCGTGAGGCGAACAACGGATTAGGCGTATTGCTACTTTATGGTAATTACGGTGGCGATATCATGAATTTTGATATGGCGACTGAAACGGTTGATTTTGAAGATGATATTCGTTGTACAACCGTTTTAGCCGCTGACGATGTAGCTTCAGCAAAACCAGAAGAAGCACACAAACGCCGTGGTGTTGCTGGGATGATCTATGGTTTTAAAATGGCGGGCGCTAAAGCAGAAGAAGGAGCAACGCTTGATGAAGTCACGCGTATTGCTCAAAAAACCATGGAAAATACCCGAACTATTGGCTGTGCGTTGACATCTTGCACCTTACCCGCAGTAGGACATCCTACTTTTGAAATTGGTGAAGATGAGATGGAAATGGGGATGGGCATTCACGGAGAGCCGGGAATTTGGCGTGATAAATTACGCAGTGCGGATGATATTGCACAAGAGATGTTCGAGCGTTTACAAGCAGAATTATCATTAAAAACAGGCGATAAAGTTTCTGTATTAGTTAACTCTTTAGGCGCAACGCCATTAGAAGAGCTTTATATTCTGTACAACAAAATTGCACAACTGATTAATAAAACAGGTTCAACCATTGTGCATCCATTGGTCGGTCGTTATGCCACATCTATGGAAATGACAGGGGCAAGTTTAACATTGTGCAAACTGGATGATGAGCTAGAAGCCTTGATGAATGCACCGGCTCATTGTGCATTCTGGAGGGTATAGCGATGAATATTACGCTTGAAATGCTCAAACAAGCGGTTGCTCGTATCGCTATAGCTTGTGAACAATCTCAATCTATGCTTTGTGAAGCAGATAGCCGCCTAGGTGATGGAGATTTAGGGATCACCATGCAAAAAGGCTGGCGACAAATTGCTGACGATTCGCAAGATTGGCCTGATGATCTCAGCAAAGCACTTTTTCAATGCAGTAAATCATTACAAAAAGCCTGTGCTTCTTCTTTTGGTACATTGCAAGCAACGGCTTTTATGGCAATGGCAAAATATTGCAAGGAAAACCAGCTTCAAGAAATATCGCCCTCCGACATTTCGCCATTATTAACGGTTGCATATCAAAGCATGATGGCGAGAGGGAAAGGGGAATTAGGACAAAAATCCGTCCTCGATATTCTTTACCATTTATCTGAAGCGCTAAAACCAACATTAGCTATCGATAAACTAAAAACAACCGCATTACAGAGTGTCGATAGCACGCTTAATGAATTCCGCCAAAAACCTAATTTATTAGGTCGAGCTCGTATGTTCCCAGAAAAATCTATTGGGTTAGATGATCCTGGCATGTTGGCAATTAAAGTTATTGTTGAAGCAATCTGATTTAATAAAGGTCTTTATATGAAAAAATTATTTGGCGTTACAGTGGCAATGGTTACTCCGTTTGATTTGAACGATCAAGTGGATATTAAAGCGTTATCTGCATTGACTGAAATGTTAGTAACCAAGGGTGTCGATTGTCTTTATCCTTGTGGTACAACGGGCGAGATGTTGCGTTTATCCGCATTAGAACGTAAAAATGTTGCAAAAACCGTTGTCGAAACAGCGAATAAACGTTTACCTGTTTTTATTCATGTTGGTGCAATGACATTAAATGAAACCATTGAGTTAGCCAAACACGCAGTTGAAATTGGTGCTGATGGTATTGGTGTGGTAACGCCACAATTTTTTGGTGCGACAGACAGAGAATTAGAAAACTATTTTGTGACAGTGGCAAACAGCGTACCGGATAATTTCCCTGTTTACCTGTATAACATTCCACAATGTGCCGCAAATAATATAAAGCCTGAATTAGCGGCAAGAGTACAACAACAGTGTAAAAATGTAATTGGTATTAAATACAGTTTTGCTGATAACAATACAACATTAAGTTACCTTGCTGTTGCAGAGGGTTTTTCAGTTCTTCACGGTTACGACAAATTATTCTTAGGATTATTAGATGCAGGTTGTGATGGTACAGTTTCAGGTTGTGCTTGTGTGTTCCCTGAGCCATTTGTGAATATGTATAAAGCCTATATTGCTGGTAACTATCCAGAAGCGAAACATTGGCAACAATTTTGTGTGAAATTTAGTGATGCACTTAAGTCTGGTGCGAATATGGCAATATTTAAATCAGCATTAACCATGCGTGGTTTAGAAGGCGGCCATATGCGTTTGCCACAACTTGATTTATTGTCTGAAGAAAATCAACAGTTAAAAGAAAATCTAACTCAATTATGTAAAGAAGCAGGCATCACTTTTTCACTTAATTAAATAGTGGTTAAACAAACGTCCCCGTTATTTTAGTTGATTGGTTGTATGTTGATCCTTTTAAGCAGTATAGGCTTTTCTATACTGCTTTTTTAAAACCAAAACATACATAAGGTGCAATGGTTTATTGTGCTAAAAAGTGACCGTATTGTGCGATATCGACATTACCGCCACTGATAATAATACCAATTTTCTTACCTTTTAATTTATCACCGAATTGACGAGCTGCCGCTAAACTTAAACAACCCGTTGGCTCTACAATCATTTTCATTCGCTGAGCGTAAAACTGCATAGCCGAAATTAACTCTTCATCTGTTGCAGTTAAAATATCATCCACATTGTTACGAATGATCTCAAAAGTATAATTGCCTAGATGCTGAGTTTGTGCGCCATCTGCAATTGTTTTCGGAGTATCAATATGAATGATTTCGCCTTTGCGTAATGATTGTTGTCCGTCATTTCCTGCTAAAGGTTCAACGCCAAAGATTTTACAATCGGGTGAAAGGGCTTTGGTTGATAATAAAGAGCCAGAAAGTAATCCACCACCACCTAATGGAACAAATAGCATATCTAATTCACCAATTTCATCAAACAGCTCTTTGGCAGCAGTACCTTGTCCCGCAATAATATGAGGGTGATCGTAAGGTGGAATTAATGTTAGACCTTCTTTTTGTGCTAATTGTTGTCCAATTTTTTCACGATCTTCAGTATAACGATTATAAGTGATCACACGACCACCATAGCCTTTTGTTGCGTCCATTTTTGCCTTTGGTGCATCTTCAGGCATGATAATTGTTGCAGGAATACCTAATAGCTTTGCCGATAAGGCAATTGCCTGAGCATGATTACCTGATGAGAAAGTCACAACACCATTTTTACGTTGTTCTGCGGTAAATTGTGATAATGCATTCATCGCACCACGAAATTTAAATGCACCCATTCGTTGAAAGTTTTCACATTTAAAATAAAATTGCGCCCCTGTTAGCTCATTTATCGTGCGAGAGGTTAAAACAGGTGTTTTATTAAGATAAGGCAGAATACGTTGATGGGCTTGTGCAACATCTTTATAGGTAGGAATAGGCAACTTATTCATGAGATTGCTCCTTGATCACGACGGCTTCAATTTCAATTTTGCTTCCAAAGTGCAGTTCTTTTACACCTGCGACTAATCTTGCTGGTCTGTGTTCACCAATCCATTTTGCATATAGCTCATTAACAATAGGCCACTCGTTAATATCTGTCACATAGACTTTAATTTGAGCAATATCGGTTTTCTTTGCATTAATTCCGAGAAGACAAGCATTTAAGTTTTCAAGCACTTGTGTGATTTGGACTTCAACAGGCTTGTCTGCCAATGGATTACCTTGTTTATCTAAGGGCAATAATCCAGAAACAAACGACATATTATTTGCAGTAACAACATGAGAGTAATGCCCACCAGGAGATGAGAGGGCATCAATATTTTGTAGTGTAAGATGTGAGGTCATTGCGGTTTCCTATTTCACTTAAGTTAGATAAAATGTATACTTATTTATACACAATGTCTAACTTTAGATCAATAGTTTACTTTTCACAAAATGCCAGAGTATATCCCGAATAAAACGGAGGATGAGTTAATTCATTTTTGGAAGTAGCAAATTTTCTTTGTGCTATTTCTTTAATCGCTTCTTTTATTTTAGAAAAATCAACTTTATTTTCATTACCGGATAAAAAATTGTAGATATTTCCAGCCAATAAACAATAAATCTCGTATTTTAAATATGAATTATCAGAAATTCCCAAATCATCTATTGCTTTTACGACTTCAGGGATATTTTGTAAATGCTGGATCATTGTACTTTGAGCTGCATTTTTATCTAAATCCAACTTAAATTGGTTAGAGATTAAAAAAAATAAAATTTGTTTCGCCTCCTTATTCACAATAATTTTGTTATCGTGGTATAAATTATCAATTGCCCGATGAATTATTGAAGAAGGGAGAATTTTCTTTTCATTTCTCCACCAACCTAAAATATCGCTATCTACCTTCTTATAAGCTTTATTTAGTAATTCCATTGATTTTACTTGATTTTTTATATCAACCCTATAAGAAGATATTTCTTCTGGTGTATAAAAATCTCGTATTTTTGATATTAACTCTTTACTGATTTTTGCAATATCGACGGTAATCTCTTTCTTTTTATCACAATTAGCTATGGAGATGTCTAAATAGGTATTTTTAATATTCTTGATATTATTTAAAAAAATCCCATAAGTATTTAATGGTTCTTTATCATTAACTTTATTCTGTTTGTTATTTACAATTACAAATTTTGCTGAAATATTTTTCATAAAAATTCCTTTTGTCATTAAAAGGAATTTTGACAGAATAAAAAATAAGTTCTTTCATAAATAAAACCGATGAATTTAATAAAAAAGAGGTGAAAATATATCACCTCTTTTGTTTCTTATATGACATTAAAAATAAGGTTTAATAAGAGCAACGCGTTATTTTCCACGCTGTATAAATGGCTATTAAGGGCGCTAATGCTAAAAATAAGAATAGAGCAGATGCAGAAGAAGAGAGTCCTTCAGGAGTACCACTATTAAAGCCATTTAAATTGACTATCATACCTGCAAATGCAGAGCCTAGAGCGGTTGCAAACAGTTGTACGGTTGTAATTGAAGCGCCTGCAATATCTTTATCTTGCGTCGAAGCTGCTTGTAATATACGTGTTAATAGGTGAGGCCAACCAAAACCAATGCCATAACCCACTAAGAACAAAGCAAATAAAATAATAAAAAGACTAACCGCGTTTTCTGATTGCAGTAGTGGGTTTGGAATAACAAAAGCCAACACAAGTAAACCGATAAAAACAATAATAGGGCCACTTAAAATACTAAAACGCATTTTAGCACCTTGCCAACTTGCGCTAATCACTTCAGCAACTGTCCAGCCTAATGCCATTAATGCACTCATATAACCTGAAGCTAAAGGTGTTTGCATATGTAAGCTTTGTAGATAATAAGGAACAAAGATCTCACAAGTCATGCCAATAGCTAATAAAGAAATAGTTAAATACAAAAGTGCATGTAAAGAGAGACCTTTAAACGTATTAGTGGGTAGTAACCGAACAGTAAGGCGTTTCTCACAAAAAATAAGCACACCAATTAAACCAAATACCACCACGATACTCAGTAAATTAATGGTAAGTGAGGAAGAAAGGCTACCTGATGAAATAAGCAAAACTGCGGCTGTTAAAATGATTAGCTGAAGATAAGGCAAGCTTTGTGATGTTGATTTTGGAGCGTCACTGTCATTCTTTGGTAAGATAAACCACAGATAAATACCATAAAAAAACATGATAGGTAACATAATACCAAAGGCATAACGCCAAGCATCTAATTGAGCAAAAATACCACCAATAGCAGGGCCAATTAGTGTAGCAACACCCCACATACCTGAAATTAATGCCATTGCTCTTGGCCATAATGCTTGATCGTAAACGATATTCACCATGGCGTAAGAAAGGGCAAATAAAAGCCCACCGCCAAGGCCTTGAACAAATCGACCAATTAGCATGACTTCCATTTTAGGTGCTATTGCACATAACAAACTGCCAATAAAAAATAATACCGTACCAGCTAAATATGCGCCTTTAGCACCTAATAAATTAAGTAAGCGAGCAGACAATACTGAGCCAATAATTGAAGCAGCTACAAATAGCGTAGTATTCCATGCATATAATCCCATTCCACCAATATCTGTTACAACAGAAGGCAAAATAGTGGTTGCCATTAAAATATTAATCGCGTGGATCACGACACCAAAAGAGAGGGCAAAGGAGATTGCACCATTCCGCCCTGAAAAGAGATCACGCCATTGGCTATTATTATTTGGGTGCATTAGAAAAAATATCCTTCTTTTATTGCTATTACGACATAGCTTCGTTAAATTACCAAGATAAAACTTGGATAAATAAATACTGAGACGCTTAATATGTCAAGAAAAAACTTGGAATATAATTATCCTGCGCAACGTACTGTTGGCGATAAAATTCTATTTTTAATTAAAAAACATGGACCTATGCAAGCAAATGAAATTGGGCAACGTCTTGGTACAAGTAGTGAAGCCGCAAGACAACAATTTGTAAAACTTGCTAATGCAGGATTTGTTGAAGCGATTACCGAGCCAAAAGGTGTTGGAAGACCTATTCAATATTGGCATTTAACCGAATTAGGGCAGAAACAATTTCCTGATACCCATGCTGAATTAACCGCTCAGATTTTACTAACTATTCGTGAAGAATTGGGTGAAAGTGCTATCGAAAAAATCATTTTAGCACGAAAGAAACAAAGTTATCTGCGCTACACACAAGCAATAAAAGACGCGGATGAACTCACAGAACGTTTAGATATTTTAGCCACACTGCGTAGTCAAGAGGGCTATATGGCACACTGGGAGCAAGTAAAAGATAACGAATATCTTTTTATTGAAGATCATTGCCCAATTTGTGCAGCAGCTAAAGTGTGCCAAGGTTTTTGTAATACAGAGAAAGAGCTATTTTCTGAAACACTAGGGGTAGAACTACAACGTGTTGAATATATTTTAGAAGGCGCAAGACGTTGTGCCTACCGTATTAAAATCTAATTTTATTAAGCCACAATTAAGCCTTAAACAATAAAAGCAAAAACCGCGCAATAAAGCGCGGTTACTGTTCTGTCCTTAGAAATTTAGCTTAGTTTTTACAATGTAATCGCAGAAGCTTTCCAAATTCTTTGCATATATTCTGTTACTGCACGATCCGCAGAGAAATAGCCCATTTGGCAAATATTTAACGCAGATTTTTTCAACCAAGCCTCTTCATCTTGATAAAGCACATCAACACTATCTTGCGTATCAACATAGCTACGATAATCGGCTAATACCTGATAATGATCGCCAAACTCAATTAAGCTATCGAAAATTGATTTGTATTTATCAGGGCAAGTTGGATTAAAGAAGCCATTAGCGATTTGGTTAAGCGCAGTGTGTAATTCGATATCTTCATCATAATAACGACGAGGGGAATAACGCTGTCTTAACTCTGCCACTTCTTGCGCATTGTGACCAAAGATAAACATATTATCAAAACCAACATGCTCACCAATTTCAATATTAGCACCGTCAAGTGTACCGATAGTTAATGCGCCATTTAGGGCAAATTTCATATTCCCTGTACCAGAAGCTTCTGTTCCTGCTAATGATATTTGCTCAGATAAATCTGCTGCGGGGATAATGTGTTGCGCTAAACTTACGCCGTAGTTAGGAATAAAGATCACTTTTAGTTTATCTTTAATACGCTCGTCATTATTAATCTTACAGGCAATATCGTTGATAAGATTGATAATTTTTTTCGCATTATAATAAGCTGATGCAGCTTTACCTCCAAAAATAAATACGCGAGGCACCCAGTTTTTCTCTGGATTTTCTAAAATGCGATTATAACGAGTGATAATGCCTAACACATTGAGAAGTTGGCGTTTATATTCATGAATACGCTTGATTTGTACATCAAACAGCGCATCAGGATTAATATCAATATTTAAATCTTCCTTAATGATCTGCGCAAGATTTTGTTTATTGATACGTTTTGAATCTTTTAATTGGTGCAAGAAATTTTTATCTTTCACCAATGGCATTAATTCACCTAATTGCTCTAAATTGGTTCGCCAATTTGTACCAATATGGCTATCAATTGCATTAGAGAGAGAAGGGTTTGCTAATGCCAACCAACGGCGTGGTGTGATCCCATTGGTGATATTGCAGAATTTCTTAGGATAGATCATCGCAAAATCAGCAAATAAAGATTGCACCATTAATTGGCTATGAAGTTCAGAAACACCATTAACTTGATGACTAATAATAACCGCTAACCATGCCATACGAACATTACGGCCATTCTCTTCATCAATAATAGAAACACGACGTAATAAGTCGTTATCGTTAGGGAACTGGGCTCTAACTTGTTTCAAGAATTTATCATTGATTTGGAAGATGATTTGTAAATGGCGAGGAAGTGAACGACCAAGCATATCAACAGGCCAAGTCTCTAATGCTTCACCCATTAATGTATGGTTGGTGTATGAGAATATATGAATGGTTTGTTCCCATGCTTCATCCCAGCTAAATCCATGATTATCAATTAGCTGACGCATTAACTCAGGAATGGCAAGAACAGGGTGAGTATCATTAAGATGAATTGCAATAAAATCTTTTAGATTATCAAAGCGTTGATGCAGATGATAATGGCGTTGCAAAATATCTTGAACAGAAGCACTTACTAAGAAATATTCTTGTTGTAAACGCAACATTTTACCTGATGTTGTTGAATCATCAGGGTAGAGAATACGAGAGATATTTTCAGAGCGATCTTTTGCTTCTGTTGCCTCTAGGTATTCACCTTTATTAAATTTACCTAAGTTAAACGCCACATTTGATTTAGCTGACCATAAACGAATGGTATCTGTCGCTTGTGTGTTATAACCCGGAACAATAGAATCATAAGGTTGTGCCATCACATTGAAGGTATCAACCCAATAATTTTTCTCGCCTTCTTGCTGTAAACGCCCGCCAAAATCTACTTCAAATTGCAAATCATGACGAGGAAATTCCCAAGGATTACCTTTTTCAAGCCAGTTATCCGCAACTTCATGTTGTTCGCCATTTTGAATTTGTTGGCGGAACATTCCGTATTCATAACGGATACCATAACCTGTAACGGGATAACCTAATGTGGCACAAGAATCAAGGAAGCAAGCAGCCAAACGGCCTAAACCACCATTACCTAAACCAGGATCGGGCTCAAGTTCGATTTGTTTTTCAAGATCAAGACCTAACTCTTTTAATGCCTCTTTAACTTCGTGATAAACACCTAAAGAGAGCATGGCATTGGTTAAAAAACGCCCCATAAGAAATTCCATCGAAATGTAATAAACCTGTTTTACTTTCGGTGAAAGCTCCGCTTTGGTTGATTTTAACCAGCGTTCAACTAAACGGTCTCTAATGGCGTAAGAGGTTGCATTTAACCAATCTGTTGGTGTTGCATATTTTGGCGACGTACCAACGATAAACATTAGTTTATAAACAATAGAACGCTTTAATGATTCAATATCCTTATCAGGTGATAAATAATCAAATTCACATAAATTTTTCATTATAAATCTCTTTTTGTTATTCACTGGCTCAAATAGACCTCATGTCTATAAATGTTGATACAGTGTCGCATACGTTTTTGCAGCGGTTTCCCAACTAAAAATAGTTTGATTCATGCCATCAGTTTGAGCTTGTTGCCACTGTTTAGGCATACTCCATAAGGTAAAGGCACGATTAATAGCCTGACGCAAAGAGTCTGGTGTCGCTTCATAGAAAACAAAACCCGTAGCTTGGTGATGTGCTAAATTTTCTAATGAACAATCATTAACCGTATCGGCTAATCCGCCTGTGTGTCTCACTAAAGGTAGAGCGCCATATTTCAAGCCATATAACTGAGTTAATCCACAAGGTTCAAAACGACTAGGCACCATAATCACATCAGCACCTGCGACAACTTGGTGTGAAAAACTTTCGTCATAACCAATATGAACTGCTACATTTTGCGGATATTGTTGTTGTGCGTGTAAAAATGCCGCTTCAAGGTGACTATCGCCAGTACCTAATAAAACAAACTGGCCACCTTGTTCAACGATATCAGGAAGCGTTTCAATGACTAAATCGAGCCCTTTTTGCGAAGTTAAACGACTGACAGCTGCAAAAAGAGGAGCAGTATTGTTGACAGGTAAACCACATTTTTTCTGTAATGCGGTTTTATTTTCTAAACGTTTATTCAGGTTTTTAACATCATAACGACGTGTAATTAAGCTATCTGTTGCAGGGTCCCAAACTGCCTCATCAACGCCATTTAAAATGCCACTTAATCGCTGTTCATAAGCACGTTGACGTAATAATCCCTCTAAACCGTAACCAAACTCTTGAGTGGTTATCTCTTTGGCATAAGTTGGGCTGACTGTCGTAATGTGGTTAGCATAAAAAAGACCTGCTTTTAGGAATGAAATTTGTCCGTAATATTCCAGTCCATTAATTGAAAAACTGTAATCAGGTAATTCAAGTTGATGCAGATGATAAGGTGAGAACTCACCTTTATAAGCCAGATTATGAACAGTAAAAACAGATTTTGCTGAATAATGTTTAACTGCTAAATAAGCACAAGCAAGCCCTGCGTGCCAATCATGGGCGTGAACAACATCAGCTCGCCATAAAGGATCTAACCCCGCTGATAATTCGCTTGCTACCCAACCTAATAAGGCAAAACGAAAAACATTATCACCATAAGGATGCTGATGTTGATCGTGATAAGGGCTACCAGTACGTTGATAAAGATGAGGTGCATCAATAAGATAAATATCAACACCTTGGTATTGTCCATAAAGCAGAGAAACATTACCGGCAAAGGTATCGATATTAGTTACTAATTTGAGATCAGGAATATTATCTTTGATAGCAGGAAACGCGGGTATAACAACCCGCGCATCTAAACCTATCTTTTTCTGAGCTAAAGGCAAAGAGCCCATAACATCAGCTAATCCCCCTGTTTTTAGCAGAGGGAATAATTCAGAACAACAGTGAAGGACATTCACGAAAAAGCCTCCTCATTTTGAGGTTTTTGTTCTGCATTTGTTTTAGTCGGATTTTCTTTTTCATTACGTGCGAGTTGCTCAAGCATTTCTCTTGTTACCAGCACGATACCTTCTTCAGTACGGTGGAAACGTGCAGCATCTTCTTCTGCATTCATCCCAATAACAGTACCTTCTGGAATAGTACAACTACGCTCAATAATGCAGCGTTTTAAGTAGCAATGATGGCTCACTGTCACATCAGGTAAAATCACGGAATCTTCGATATGACAGAAAGATTCAACGCGAACTAATGGGAATAAAATAGATGAATAGAGCGTTGATCCATTGATAATACAACCGTCAGCAATTAACGAGTTCATCATCTGCCCATGTTCACCATGATTATCTTGGACAAATTTAGCTGGCGGTAACGGTGTCATAAAGGTGCGTATTGGCCAGTCTTTTGCATACATATCAAGCTCTGGTGTTACAGAGGCTAAGTCGAGGTTAGCAGACCAATATGCTTCAATGGTTCCTACATCACGCCAGTATGGTGGTACTGAAGGATCTGAACTGACACAAGAGAGTTCAAATGGGTGAGCAAGAACATCACCACGTTCAGTAATTTTAGGAATGATATCTTGACCAAAGTCATGGTGTGAATTTGGGTCACGGCTATCTTCTTCTAATAAATCAAAGAGATAATCTCTATCAACCACATAAATACCCATACTTGCTAATGAATGATCAGGATCATCAGGAATACAAGGTGGGTTTGATGGTTTTTCTAAGAAGTTGAGCACTCGACGATTTTCATCGATATCCATAATACCGAATTGGAATGCATCTTCTTTAGGAACACGAATACAAGCTACGGTGAATTTTGATTTATTTTCAACGTGATCAAGTAATAAACGGGCATAGTTCATTTTATAAATATGGTCGCCAGCTAAAATAACGACATATTTTGCTTTGTAGCTACGAAGAATATCGAGGTTTTGATAGATAGCATCAGCTGTCCCCATATACCAATGTTCGGTATTACGGCGTTGCTGAGCAGGTAATAAATCAACAAACTCATTCATATCTTCGTTGAAGAATGACCAACCACGCTGAATATGTTGAACTAAAGAGTGCGATTGATATTGGGTAATTACACCAATACGGCGGATCCCTGAGTTAAGACAGTTTGATAGCGTAAAGTCGATAATTCGAAATTTCCCACCAAAGAAAACCGCCGGTTTTGCACGTTTTGAAGTCAATGCTTTTAAGCGTGTACCACGACCTCCCGCTAAAACGAGTGCAATTGCCTCTTTAGGAAGTTGTTGTGCCAACATTAATTTTTGGCCTTGTTCTGTTGTCATCATAGTTATAGCACTCCAATCAAATTACTTAACTTGGGAGGAAATAATGGGTAATTTTTCAGTAGAAGACTGAGTATAAAAAACGCTATTTCGCCAAAGGGTGATACTGTTAGGTTGTATTTCACAATGCTCAGATTGTGTTGGGTGACAATCAGGCCAGCTAGCCGTATCAAGCAAGCAAGACCAAGACCCTTCAGGTAAAGAAAAAACAGCGCTGTTTCTTAATGGGTTAAACATTAAGATCCATTGTTGCGCTAAAAGAAGTTGTAATGGTGAAGGTGGAAGTTGTTGCCAATCTTCATTACTCATAGGTTGAGCATTCTGATTTAACCAAATGACATTTTGGCTATCTTCTTCCCACCATTTAAGCGAACTTAAAGGTGTAATTTGGTGACGTAATTCAATAAGGTGGCGAATGTAATCAGTTAAGTTGTAAGGCTGTTGAAACCATTTGATCCAACTGACTTTATTATCCTGACAATAAGCGTTGTTATTACCATATTGCGTATTACCCACTTCATCACCGGCGAGTAAATGAGGTGTTCCTCTAGAAAGCAGTAGCGTTGCCAGCATGTTCCTTGTTGCAAGCAATCTGTATTGACTTATTTTTTCGTTAACTATCAAACCTTCTTCACCAAAATTCACACTGTAATTGGTGTTATGTCCATCTAGGTTTGATTCTCCATTCTCCTCGTTATGTTTATTCTGATAACTCACTAAATCCCGCAGTGTAAAGCCGTCGTGGCTAGTTATCATATTGACGCTAGAATAGGGAGGTCTGCCATTTTTGTGGTATAGCTTTGCAGAGCCTGTAATATTGTCTGCAAATGTCGCAATAGAGACATCACGCCATAACCAAAAACGACGAATAACATCGCGATAACCATCATTCCATTCTGTAAATGGAACAGGGAAATTACCGACTTGATAACCATCAGAGCCTAAATCCCAAGGCTCTGCGATAAGTTTAATGCGTGACAGTAGCGGATCTTGTCGTATAGCCGTCAATAGTGGTGATTGAGTATCAAAATAGGGAACTCGACCAAGACTTGTCGCTAAATCAAAACGAAAGCCATCGACATGGAATTCTGTCACCCAATAACGCAGGCAATCCATAACCCACTGCACCGTTTCAGGGCGACTTAAATTGAGTGTATTACCACAACCCGTCCAATTTTGAGCTTTATTTTCGTCGTTTAGCCAATAATAGCTTTGGTTATCAATACCACGTTGCGAAACAATATAACCTTCGAATTGATCACTTAGTTCCGCAGTATGGTTAAACACCACATCTAAAATCACTTCAATATTGGCTTTATGTAGGCTTCTTACTGCTTCTCGAAATTCATCAATAATATTGCGACCTGAATTAGAATAATATTGAGTCGATAAAGCGAAAGGCGCTAATACGTTATAACCCCAATAGTTTTTTAAACCGATTTTATGAAGATGTGGCTCTGTTAAATGATATTGAACAGGCAATAACTCTAATGCCGTAATGCCTAATTTTTTCAGATGTGAAATAAAAGCAGGGTGCCCTAATGCTGCATAAGTGCCCCGCAATTTTTCGGGTATTTCAAGATGCAGTTTTGTCAGTCCTTTTACATGTCCTTCGTAAATAATGGTTTCTGACCACGGTGTATTTAAACGCTGATAAGTGCCTTTTTCTTTATAATAATGGCAAAAACAGCCGCTATCATCGGTGATAACTGCTTTAGGTGTAATCGCACTATCATCATGCTCTAATGCATTAAAAACAGGGGAGGTGTAAGGTAATGTATTATCAACAATACCCGTCACCTGTTTTGCATAAGGATCTAATAATAGTTGCTGAGGTTGATAGAACAATCCTTGTTCTGGGATCCATTCACCTTCTACACGATAACCATAATGTAAACCGGGCCCTGCACCGGGCAAATACCCATGCCAAATTGAGCCAGTTTTACCCGGTAATGGGTAACGGATCTCTTTGCCTGCTTTATCAAACAGGCAAAGAATGACTTTAGTGGCATTTTCACTAAAGAGTGTAAAATTTACTCCATAGCCATCATAATGACTGCCCATAGGAAAAGGGCGACCATAATCTAAAGACATATTAATCCTTCAATCTTAAATACAGCGTCGCAAGTGGGGGTAATGACAATGACAAGGAGTGAGGCTTACCATTAAATGCACTTGCGGTTGTCTCTATTTCACCTAAGTTTCCTACATTACTGCCGTTATAAAATTCAGAATCACTGTTGAGAATTTCCTGATAAGCACCGGCTTTATTGACACCGACAACGTAATTGTGATGAACAACAGGCGTGAAATTACTGATAACAATAATTTCATTGCCTTGTGCATCTTTACGGCAAAAAGCAAAGACGGAGTTATCGTGATCATCAACGGTAAGCCACTCAAAGCCTTCGCGTTCAAAATCACATTCATAAAGCGGAGCATTAGCTCGATAGGAAAGATTCAAATCTCGTACAAAGTGTTGAACACCTTGGTGTGGACTATTAGGCTCTTCAAGAAGGTGCCAATCTAAGCTACTGTCATGGTTCCATTCACGCCACTGTGCAAATTCACATCCCATAAATAGCAGTTTTTTGCCGGGATAAGCCCACATAAAGCCAAGATATGCACGTAAATTGGCAAATTTTTGCCAATCATCACCTACCATGCGACCGATCAACGAACCTTTACCATGCACAAATTCATCATGAGAAAGAGGCAAAACAAAGTTTTCGTTATAGGCATAGAGCATGCCAAAGGTCATTTGATTATGATGATATTTACGATAGATAGGATCACGTTGCATATAAGCTAACGTGTCATGCATCCACCCCATATTCCATTTGTAATTAAAACCTAAACCACCATCATCAGGCGGTAAGGTAACACCCGGAAAATCAGTAGATTCTTCTGCAATTGTGATTGTACCGGGACAAGTTGTACCCAATAATTTGTTAGTGTGACGAATAAAATCAATGGCTTCTAGATTTTCACGTCCACCATGTTTATTTGGGATCCATTCGCCTTCTTTTCGGCTGTAATCACGATAAAGCATTGAGGCAACAGCATCGAAACGGAAACCATCAAGCGCAAAATGTTCATGCCAATACAATAAATTACCGGAAAGGTAATTCAGTACTTCATTACGCCCATAGTTATAAATCAAGGTATTCCAATCAGGATGAAAGCCTTCACGTCTATCTGCATATTCATAGAGTGATGTGCCATCAAAATTACGTAAACCGTAATCATCTTCAGGGAAATGACCGGGAACCCAATCTAAAATGACTTTAATTTCAGCTTGATGTGCCGCTTCAATAAAGTCACGGAAGTCCATAGGAGAGCCAAAGCGACGAGTTGGTGAATATAACCCTAACGGTTGATATCCCCATGAACCATCAAAAGGATGTTCATTAATAGGGAGCAACTCAATATGAGTAAAACCCATCTCTTTAACGTATGGAATTAACTGTTCAGCTAATTCGCGATAACTTAACCAGCTTTGATCATCAGTATGTCTACGCCATGAACCTAGATGAACTTCATAAATAGACATAGGAGCATTGCGTTGATTCGCTTGCTGACGCGATAGTGGCATCGGTTTGATTGGTGGTAATGTATTGATAATTGATGCAGTTTCAGGACGTATTTGTGTTTCAAAAGCATAAGGATCAGCTTTTAATCGATGTTCACCATTCGCATCAAGAATAGAATATTTATAGCAATCACCAAGATGAGCCTGTGGAAGGAAAAGCTCCCATATTCCACTTTCACGACGTAATCGCATTGGAAAACGTCTTTCATCCCAGAATGAGAAATCGCCTACAACACTTACACTTTTTGCGTTAGGTGCCCATACAGCAAAAGTAATACCATCAATATCACCCAGTTTTGCAGGGTGCGCGCCTAAACATTGGTAAGGGCGCGAGTGATGACCTTGAGCTAAAAACCAAATATCCATTTCTTGCAATAAAATGCCAAATTGATAGGGATCATCAACGACACCTTGTGCATTTTCCCACGTTACATCTAAACAGTAACTAAAACGACGTTTACGTCGAGGGATAACGCCACAGAAAAAACCACTAGGATGCTTACGCTCTAGTGTTGCTACATTTCGACCGTTTTTTCTATCGATGACACTGACTGCAACTGCATCTGGTAAAAAAGCACGAACCTCTAAACCTGCCGATGTTTCATGCATACCAAGAAGTGCAAAAGGATCAGACTCATACCCATTAATTAGTTTTTCTATTGCTTTTTTTGTCACAGCTACAGACATCTTATCGTCCTTCGTTGCCAGCAAATAAATTAATAAATTTTATATATAAATATCAGCATAGAACGTTAATTTAAGTTAAACAATAAGTGTTTATAACAGATTATTTAAAATCAAAATAATTTACATAGGTTAATATACTTATTTATTAAATTTAATGAATTGAATTTAAATGAATTAAATAGATTGAATAGAGGAAGATCGCGAATTATAAAAACAGCACGATTAGCGTTTTTACCTATTCATAAAAAGAAGATTATCATTAGATATTTTTAATTAAACAGCTAGCAACTAGTTTTAAAAAGTGTAATTAATAAGATTGGAATCGCTATTTTTATGAAAAACAATCGCTTATTTCATTAGTAAAATTAACTTTTTTGCTGGGTAAGCCATTGTTCAAAATCGAGATGTGTTTTGGTTTTTTGTACACCTAATGGCGTTAAAGCGTAATAACTTATCGGTGCAATTTGGATATTTGGAAATAACACTTTTAAAGCACCGTTATTTATTTCATTCGATAAAATCGAAACAGGACCAATGCCAAGACCTAATCCTTCAATAATAGCTTGCAGCGAAATATGAAAATGATCAAAGCGATAGTGACGCGAGAATGACAACTGCGTATTGAGATGAGTCGCGTTTAACCATTGTTGCCAATGCCCGGGACGAGTAAGCGTATCGATAACAGGGCAGTCAAAAACATCTTCAAATTTAGTGACACTGTAACGTTTTAAGAATTTTTCAGAAGCAATTAAACAATGCTTATCCTCTAAAAAAACAACAGATGAATACTCTTGTTGCTGAGGTTGAGGGCGAATAATCAGATCATCATGGCTAATCAAATGAAATCGCTCGCTATTTGCAGACGCAATTTGGATATTTGCATTAGGATATTGAAGATAAAAATCCTCCATTCGCGGAATAAGCCATTTTAAACAAAGTGTTGTAGGAACACTGATATTTAAAATATCGTTTCTTCCACCATTACCATAGCGAAAACCAATATCATTTAATTTATCAAAAACTTCACTTAATTCTTGCGCCAGCGTCAATGCGTAGGGGGTGGGAACTCGACATAAACCTTGTTTATTAAATAAAGTGACGCCAAACCATTTTTCTATAACTTGGATATGACGACTAATCGCACCATGAGTGACACATAATGTTTGTGCGGCTTCGGTATAACTTTGGCTATGACAAGCGACTAAGAAAGCACGTAATGAAGGCAATGGAGGAAGATTTCTCATCATAATTTTCTCGCTATAGTTTACGCATCATAAATAAAACGGGCTTTCTGATTAAAACTCACAATACCGTGACATTTTATCACAGGTAAAAATAAAGAAGGCAGGTATGATACAGCGTCTTTAACTTATTGAACTTAAAGGATGATAATGAGTTTTATCGCGGTTATTTTACTGGCAGTATTTTCTGGAGTGATCAGTGGCGTTGTAGGGACTGGCTCTTCTATTTTATTAATCCCTGCGTTGACCTATGTTTTTGGTGCTAAGGAAGCAGTACCCATTATGGCGTTAGCTTCTGTGATGGGTAATTTATCGCGTATTTATTTATGGCGACACAGTATTCGCTTTAAACCACTATTTTATTATCTGTTACCCGGTATTCCTGCCGTTGTTCTTGGCGCTAATACACTATGGATAATGCCAGAGAAATGGCTAAATATTGGTATGGGAATGTTTTTTATATTGATGATCCCTGTGATCCACTTATTACGCAAACATCAAATCAAAATGAAAACTTACCAAGTTATTATTGCTGGTGCGGTTATCGGCTATTCAACGGGTGTTGTATTTTCCACAGGGCCATTAACTATTCCTATATTTTCTGCATATGGTCTGACATTAGGCCCATTACTTGCAACGGAAGCTGCCGCGTCATTTGTTATTTATCTCACAAAAGCCTTAACGTTTAGCCAACTGGGTGCGGTTAATAGCTTTATCTTAATTAGTGGGGTGTTAGTGGGCTGTGGTTTAACTGTAGGAAATTACCTTGGTAAAAAACTGGTATTAAAACTGACACCAAAACTTTTTCAATGGCTGTTAGATGCTATGCTGATTTTTGCTGGTGGCTCACTGCTTTTTAATGGCATTTACTCTTAATAAAAATGGCTGTATTAACAGCCTTTACTCTAATTATTATCTGATAAATAAGGTATTAATAAAGTTTGTGAAATATCAACAAATGGCAGCAACTCATTAACGGAGGCTCCTGCTCTTGCTCTCAAAGAAATTGAATGTAAAAGGGCAACTACACCCAATGCAATGGTGTGAACATCCGTTCCTTCTTTTAATTCACCTGTCTCTAATGCTGCTTGTAAGGCATCTTCAACTTGCTGAGTTTGTGCGTTAATGACTTGATTTAACATCGTTCTTATCGCTGGATCTTCAACTTCAGTCACCGCCGTTGAAAGCACCATACAGCCGGTTAATCCTTCGCTATCAGTATAAAAATGGATAGCTGAAATCAGATAACGCTTTACTCTTTCTGTCACTCTATCTTGATCAGATTGTTTCTCAAGTTCATGACGATAACGCGTGGAAGCAATATGATTAAAGCGCTCAATCGCTTTTTCATACAATGCCGCTTTATTACCAAATGCAGCATACAGGCTAGGCTTATTCATTTGCGTTTCAATGACTAAGTCATCCATAGATGTTGCTGTAAATCCTTTACGCCAAAATAATGCCATTATTTTTTCAAGTGCAGCATCACTATCATAACGGCGAGGGCGACCTTTCTTTTGCATTTTGTACCATTTAGTAAGAAATGTATTTACTCAGTATAAAACAAATGTCATTATTTTACTAATCAGTACAAAATAGGAAAATAAAATGAGTCATAATGAAATGCTGTATGGAAAGAATATGCCTTCAATCATTAAGCTTGTTGAGGAAGGGCGTAAGCAACAATCCAAACCTCTTAAAGTCGGTATCTTTGTTTGCCCCGGTTTTATGCCTATGGATATTAATGGTGCTCAATCAGTATTTACCATTGCTAGTGCAGAAATCTATTTTATATGGAAAAAGAAAGAGTTAGTGGAAGGCTATATTGGCTGGCCAACAATGCCAACCATGACTTTTGATGAGTGCCCAGAAGATCTAGACGTATTAGTGGTTGGAATGGTGCCACCAGAGATTGTTGAAGATGAACAGACATTGGCGTTCTTCGCCAAAATGGGTAATAAAGCGCGTTATGTCATTGGTACATGTTATGGCTCTTTAGTTTTGGGTGCGGCTGGACTATTAAAAGGTAAGAAAGCGACCAGTAATTCTAATGTTGTTCCGATGTTACCGGATATGGGAGCGATAGCAGTAGAGGGAAGTGAAGTTGTTATTGATGGCAATATTTATACCTCAGGACCCGCAACTGGTTCATTCGACGCTTCATTATTAGTATTAGAACAACTGTTAGGCACACCTTTTGCTCAATTAGTTGAATTAGCAATTGAATATGATCCCCGTCCTCCTTTTGGTACAGGTTCACCTACTTTAGCGGGGCCTGAAATGACCGCTATTTCACAAAGCTTAACCGCTAATTTAAATGCTCAATTTCATCAAGCCGCACTTAATGGACTCAAAAAGCACCGTTAATTTAAGTTAATAAACGATAGAATAAGGAAATAAATATTGATGTTTACCTAAGCTGTTTTATTTCAATTTCGGAGTATTACAATGACAGAATATGAAAAAATGGTATCAGGCAATCTTTATCATGCCAGTAAAGATGATAGTTTAGAGCCACTTAGAGTAAAAGCGCGTGAAATTATTTATGATTTTAATATGACGCGACCTTCTGAGATTGAAAAAAGAAAGGCATATTTAAAACAGCTTTTAGGGAAAACAGGCAATAATTTCACTATTGAGCCACCATTTCATTGTGACTATGGCCAGTTAATTGAAATTGGCGAAGCGTTTTACGCTAATTTTAATTTAACGATATTAGATTGTGCATCTGTAAAAATTGGACACAATGTGATGTGTGCGCCTAATGTCAGCATTTTAACTGCAACTCATCCGATTGATCCTGAAATACGCAGTAGTGAACTTGAATATGCATTACCTATTACTATCGGTAATTCAGTATGGTTAGGCGCAGGATGTATTGTTTTACCTGGTGTAACTATTGGTGATAATTGCGTTATCGGTGCGGGAAGTGTAGTAACAAAATCTATTCCGGCTAATTGCGTTGCTGTTGGCAATCCTTGTCGTGTGTTAAGACAAATTAGCGATAAAGATAAACAAGATGCTGAGAAAAGGCTTAGCCTTTATTAATATAAAAAAATAGGCTCAACAAACATGATTGAGCCTATTCATATAGCTGCTTTTATTCTTTAATAAAGCTGAGATAGTTAAAGAGCGATTTAAAACCAAATTTACGGTATAGCGCTAAACCATCTGCTGATGCATCTAAGAAGCAACGTTCAACGCCTTGTTCACGGCAAAACTCTAAAACATGCTTAATTAAATGTGTCGCATAGCCATTACCTTGATAGGCAATATCTGTCCCAATATCATCAAAACGCGCTAATTTATCATGTATTGTTAACGTTAATGAAGAAACCGGCTGACCATCAACTAATAACGCGTAATGGAAGATAGCAGCGCCATTATCTAACGCTTTCTGGTGATAACGAATATACTCATTAACAATCGTATCATCACTATCATCTCCCACTGGGAATGCCGTTTTTAATGGATGAGCCCACTGTTCAAGGTTGTGATTGGTTAAAATAATATCGCAAGGATTATTTTTATAAGAAGGGAATACCGCTTCTGATAATGTTAAATACATTGCGGTTGTCATACCATCACCAGTATAACCTGCATTTTTTATTATCACTTCAAATTCAGGTAGTAATGATTCTGGTAATACCAAAATATGATCTTTTTTCTGCGATGTAAAAAGGGTACTGGCTTGCTGGAATGAGCTTTCTGTTGCGCCTTGGCGTAAATAAATAAAGTTAAAAATGGCAGCATCCATTGGTGTCATAAAGCAGTGAGTATGATCACCAATACGAATATTATTTTCACAAATTTCTGACCAAAAGGCTTTTTCTACTATTTTAAATTCTTTATACAGTTGTGCATCCATAATGGTTCTCTAGCTGAATCGTGATACGCGGTAAGGCGTTAATAGAGGTTCCGCTTTTTTGTAAATAAGTTCTAGTGCAACTAATTCACATAATAAAGGTGACAACGTCACGGCAGCGTGCATAGTAACAAGATATAATCCCTGATAAGGAGATATTTCTCCAATAATTGGCATTTCATCTTTAGGCATAGGTCTTTCACCAACAGCGACCTGTTTTATTGTTAGTTTACCTGTTTGTGTAAAATTATCATAAAAAGTCGCTTGTGCATGGCATGCAATACGCTCAGGGTGATGTTCATCACTATTATCAATGTAATCTTCAGCTGCAATAATCTCATTTTGAGCAAAGTGGCGTAACTCCATCTCTGGTGTGGAGATAATGCAAGGTAAAAAAGGGCGTTCTGCATCCGTCATTAATTTGAGTAAAATACTTGGCGATGAATATAACGGTAAATCAATACCTTTTTTAGATAACAACGCTAAAGCACCAACACCCGCTGTTAAAATAACATGGTCAGCATGCATTTTAGCTTTCGTTGTTTCTACGCCGATAATGCGATCTCCATCTTCTAATAAGCGAATAACTTCGGTATTAGCGTAGTATTTCACACCCATCTCTTGAGCTTGTTGTAATAACACTTTAATGACGAGAAGAGGATCGACAGCACCTTCATCACTCGCAAATGCAGCTAATTCAGGTGCTTGAGATAATTTAGGTACTTTATGAAGTAATTGTTCTTTATTTAATGCTTGAACATTAAAACCCGCTTGATGATGTGATTGAATAAATTGAGCAGTTTCTTTATCAGATGACATCCAACTTATAGCACCAGACCAATCAATATTCAGTTCTCCTTGTGTCTTTTTATCCAACTCTCGCCAACAATGAATAGCCTTAGCCCGTAATTGCTGATAAGCATCAGGACGACCGTAAGAGACATTTAGCCAAGCAAACGAGGTACTTGTTGCTCCGAGCCCAGCATTTGCTTTATCTAATAAGATAATCTGCATGTTACTCATTTTCGCAAGATACCAAGCTTGCATGACACCAACAATACCAGCACCAACAATAATAATTTTCTGTTGCGATTTTTGAGGTAACGATGAGGTATTTAAATCCATTTTATTCTCTTAAACTGTAATCAGGAGTAAGGGTGCTTCTTATGCTAAAAATAAAAAACAATATAGAATAATGGTTTTAGTAAATATAATCTTTTTTATCCTCTCGCTTTTCGTGCTAATTAACTTACTAAATACGCATAAAAACACTTATTTTTCATGAAATTAATAAATGAGACTGTTTTAATTTTAAAAGTAACATATCGCTCAAGATCACAAAAAGAATAATGAACCATAACACAAAACAAACAATAGGCTATTGCATCTAAATTTAAACCATAATGCAGTTTATAATTCCGCAAACAATGATTTTTAGTAGATGTTAAATCTGTATAATTTTTAATTTCAGCATCATACTATAACGCACATTCAAACTGGTTTTTTAATCTAAAATCAAACACAAAAAAAGACTTATAGGCTGCCTTTGTCACTAAAAAGCAGAGTAATTAACTTATCTTTATTAAGTATAAAGATTATTGTTTTACAAAAGAATTATTGTGGATATGATAGCTCACATATTCAGCATGTTATTTTTTTAAAAAAGGCGTCGTATGTTAGAAAGTATCGGTATTTCAAATATTTGGACATACCTTTTAGGCGTTATTTTTATTACTTTAGTACCAGGTCCAAACTCGATTTTCGTCCTTACTTCCAGTGCGAAGCATGGCGTAAAAGGGGGGTATAAAGCCGCTCTTGGTGTTTTTACGGGTGATGCATTATTAATCTTTTTGGCATTTTTGGGGGTTGCTTCATTAGTCAAGACTTCACCCGTCTTCTTTATTGTCATTAAATATGCCGGTGCTCTTTACTTAACCTATTTAGGGCTGAAAACGTTATATACAACGTTCCAAAAGAAAAAAGAGACTCCAGAGCAAGTCTCTGAAGTAACAATAAAAGCAAAAGATGGTCTTTATGTTAAGGCGTTATTTTTGAGTATGCTTAACCCAAAAATGATCATTTTTTATGTTTCTTTTTTCATTCAGTTTATCGATCCTAAATATGAAAATGCAGGTGTTCCATTTTTTGTATTGGGTGCGATTTTAGAAACATGCAGTATGCTTTATTTATCAATTCTTATTTTTGGCGGTGTTGCTATTACTAATAAAGTAAAACATAACAAACGGTTAGCTTCATTATCAAATAGTTGTATTGGTGCAGTGTTCTTACTGTTTGGTGCTAAACTGGCATTAACTGCATAATCTTTACCTATAAACTAAAAAGCCACTTTAAAAAGTGGCTTTTTTTTGCGATAAATAAATGACTATCTCTATCCCCATAGATTATTTAATAACGATTTCTAATATTGAATTATAGGTTTCTGTTTTAATCACTTTATTAATTTTTAAATCCGCTTTATCGAGTAAAGCAATAAATTCTGCCTCTGTACGCTCACCTGATTCAGGAAAAGCACACATACAGAGAAGATCCATATATTTCGCCATATCAGGTACATTCTTTTTAAAAATAACCGGTTCAATAATAAGTATTTTTGAGTTGGGCTTCATTGCTTTGCGGAAATTTTTAAAAATTTTAATAACACTTTCATCATCCCAATCATGGATAATATATTTAATCAAATAAATATCAGATTCGGGGTACTCTCCAAATAAATCTCCTGATATCAAACTCCAACGGTTATCATCATTTAATTCAGTTAACAACGTTCTTTCCAGCACATGGGGTCTATCAAATAATTGTCCTTTCAACGTCGGGTTTTCTTTTAATACATTTAATAACAATCCACCTAATCCGCCAGCAATATCTGTGATAGTTACATTTTCAGGAAATTCATAATGCTTAATAATGAAATAATTTTCTATCTTTGAAAGCGAGCTCATACCTGATTGAAAATCATGATCTTTTCTTACATTATCTTGCCAGTATTGATAAAAACTTATGCCATAAAGATTTTCAAAGGCAGGATTTCCTCGCACAGATTCAGAGATATCACCGACAGGACCCCACAGTGTCTCATTTGTCAGCATTAAAATGGCATCACGTAAGCTATATTCATGATCACTTAATAAAAAAGCACCCATTGGAGTAAGTGAATAACTTTGATTTTCTAATTCATAAAATATTTTCTCAGAGGCTAGCATTCTTAATATTCTATTTAATGCAGATGGTGATGAATTTGTTTTTTCTGCTAATTCATCAATATTTTTAGAGCCATTTTTTAATAAATCCGCGATATTTAATTTGACTGCAACTCTTAATGCGGCAGGAATAGTAAAGCTCATTGCTTTCTTCATTACTGCCAGCGCATCAGCTTTGTTTTGTAAATTAAGTGTATAATTTTTCATATTAAATCCTGTAATTACAGAATAACTAAGAATTGACCTAAGTAAAAATTCAAAAAATCAAATAAAGTATAGGTGGTAATTTCAATTTAGTATTTTTATATTCTTATAACTTTTTATATTAAATATAAAAATATAGTTTTTAAATGTAATGATATTTGTAATTTATTAATTTCTTCTAAAAAAAGAAATTAATTACGTTTTTTGTCGGATATTGCTTTTGTTACCTGAGATAAAAGGCAGAAAGTTCAGAAAAAAAGCAAGAAATGGAGTGCGTAGTACGCTTATTTTCACGTTATACTAAGATAAATATTCTATTTAAATTAAGTTAACTTATGCACTTTCAGTATGGCGAAACAGAGATAAACACATTAAAAAAACGCGATAAGCGCTTAGCTGAACTCATTGAAAGAATGGGAGAAATCAAACGTCCATTAACGCCTGACCTATTTACAGCATTAGTTAAAAACATTATTGAACAACAAATTTCGGTTACTGCCGCCGTAACCGTTAATCAGCGGTTGCTCAAATTATGTGAAGGTGTTTACACGCCAGAACACATCGCAAAATTATCAGAACAAGAGATACAACAGTGTGGCATGACAATGCGAAAAGCCGGTTATATTATCGGTATTGCTGACGCCGTTATTTCAGAAAAATTAAATTTAAATCAAATCCCTGATATGACAGATAAAGAGGTTATCGATACTTTAATTCAACTAAAAGGTATTGGGATTTGGACTGCCGAAATGTTATTAATTTCCTCACTTAATCGACCAGATATTTTAAGTTGGGGAGATTTGGCTATTCAACGCGGGATCATGCGTCTTTATCGTCATAAAACATTAGATAAAGTACGCTTTGAACTTTACCGAAAACGCTATTCACCCTATGGTTCTACGGCATCGCTTTATTTATGGGCATTATCTAAAGAGCCAGAATAATTGAGCAATAAACGGAGTTCTTTGTTCATTATGTCTGCCGATAATAGCCATAATCCCGCATTTAAAGGACTACCATAATGGAAAATAAACATAATCAACTTATTGAGCAAGCCTGCCGTTTTATTGAAAAAAATAACGGTGACGTGTCGCTTACCTGTATTGCAGAGCATGTTATGGCAAGCCCGTATCATTTTCATCGCTTATTTAAATCAACGATGGGGATCACGCCAAAAGATTATGCTAATGCTTATCGCCAAAAATTAATAAAAAAAGCGTTAGTTCAAGATGGCAGTATTACAGATGCGATTTATCAATCAGGCTTCAATGCTAATAGCCGTTTCTATGAGAATGCAACAGCAATATTAGGAATGACACCAACAAATTGGCGTACAGGTGGTAAGAATATTGCTATCTTTTTTGCTATTGCTCAGTGCTCCTTGGGAAGTATTCTTGTGGCGCAAAGTGAAAAGGGGATTTGCGCCATTATGTTAGGGGATGATGCCGAGCTATTATTAGAAGATTTGCAAAAACAATTTCCTCTGGCGGAATTAATTGGCGCAAATGAGGAATTTGAGCAAGTCATAGCACAAGTTATCGGTTTTATTGAATTACCTAAACAACCTTTATCTTTACCTCTTGATATCCAAGGTACTGTATTTCAACAAAAAGTTTGGCAGGCATTATTAGATATTCCTTTTGGAAGTACAATGACTTACCAAGAGATTGCCGATAAAATTGGAGCACCCAAGGCATATCGCGCAGTCGCTAATGCCTGTGCAGCTAATAAGCTTGCAGTTGCTATTCCATGCCATCGTGTTATTAGACAAAATGGTGAATTATCAGGTTATCGTTGGGGGATTGAACGTAAGTCTAGGTTGCTTCAGACAGAGGCATTAAATAACTCACCAACGGACAAAAAAGAATAAAATATAGTTATTGCATGATAAGATAATCAGCAAGTTATCAATAAATTTATGAGTCAATATTATGTCAGCAATACCAACAGAAATTACTTTTTTTGAACGTTTAATTCCTTCCATTCTTGAAGAAAAAAAAGTGATTACTATCCGTGATGAAAGTGAAAGTGATTACAAACCGGGAAGCATTGTTGAATTATTTGCTAATGAACATCGTACTCATTATGGAAAATTGAAAATTATAGCGGTATCGCCTTTACGTTATGACGATATCAATGAGTATCATGCACAACAAGAAGGTATGACACTTCCCGTTCTGAAAGCACTGATCAAAGAGATTTATCCGACAACCCAGTCTTTATATCTGATTGAATATCAGTTGGTAAAATAAGAATAACTAAAAAAGGATCACATTGTGATCCTTTTACTTAAACAAAATCTTGTCTATCTTAAATTAACTTAAGTGATTGCTTTAGCTGGTTAATCTCTAACTTCCATTGAGCCTGCAAAGCAGGTTTTTGATGATTAGTTTTACGCGCTAAATCAGCTTCTAATTTCTCTTCTAGCTCAATTAACTTGAAGAGTTTTTCATCATCATCATGATGTGAAATCAATGGAGCTGATGGGATATCCTGCAACTGATTAAGTTTATCCATTAGCAAAGCTTCTGACATTTCTTCTTCTGAAATAAGCTGGTAAATGGCTTCAATATCATGATGTTCTGTTAAAACACCGTTATGAATATACCAAAAACGATTACAGCTATTTTCAATCAACTCCCTATCATGGCTAACTAATAAAACACCTCCAGGAAATTGGCTAATCTGCTCAGCTAATGCCTTTTTACCTTCCATATCAATATGGTTTGTAGGTTCATCCAACATTAATAAAGAATAGTTTGCTAAACTCAAACCAACGAATAATAAACGCGCTCGTTCACCACCGCTTAAAGTACTCACTTTCTGCCCATGACGCGTATAAACAAAGCCAGCACTAATAAGTGCCATTTTTCTCTGTTCATCCGTTAATGGTGCAAAAGGTTTTAACGCATCAGAAAGGCTATCATTATCAACTAATTGCGCAATTTTTTGATCGTAATAACCCAATTCAACTCGAGGGTGTAGCTTTATTGCATTTTGTTCACTTATTTCAGCTAAACTTAGTGACCAAATCATCTTTAATAATGATGATTTGCCTGTACCATTAGCACCAATTATTGCTACTCGATCACCACTTTTTATACGCTGATTTTCAACAGTGTATAAAATAGGCGCATTTTCAGCAGGAATAACAGCGAGTTGATTTAATTCACAGAGTCTATCAGCTCGTAATGTTGTGCCAGAAAACTGCAATACCCATTGATTTCCAGCCGTCACTTCAGTTTGTTCATCTTTTAAACGAACAATATGTTTTTCCATCTGTTTGGCTTTACGAGATAAACTTTCGTTATCATAAACATGCCCCCATATTGCGAGTTGTTTCGCACTTTGGGCTATTCTATCTATCTCTTTTTGTTGCGCATCATGACGATGTTGTGCACTGATATCTTGCTCTTCTTGTGCGACTCGAGCTTGAGAGCAGGGTAACCGAAAGATAGATAGCGATTTATCACGAATGATCCATGTACAATTCGTCACGTTGTCTAATAACGTATTATCATGTGAAACCAGAATGAAGCTACCTCGCCACTGTTTTAAAAATGTTTCCAACCATAAAATAGTAGGCAAATCGAGGTGGTTACTTGGTTCATCAAGTAATAATAAATCAGGTTCAATAATTAACGCTCTCGCTAATAATAAACGAGTGTGTTGACCACCACTTAATTGCGAAACAAGTAGATCTTTTTCGTGAAGTTTAAATCCCATTTCACTTAGCAATAACTCGGCTCGCCAACCTTCAGATAATCTGTATTCTTCAGGTAATTTATGAAGTACAGCATCCATTAAAGTCATTGACTGTAATTCAGTAGGTAAGTGCTGTTCTATATATGCCATAACCGTTTGATTAGCGACAGAAATAGCACCTGAACTTGGTGATAACTGATGTGACAGTAATTTTAATAATGTACTTTTCCCACAACCGTTATAACCAATTAAACCAATCTTCTCACCTTTAATCAGTGCTAAAGAAATATCGTTTAATAATAAACCGTGATTATTATGGAAAGATAGATTTTGTGTAGATAATAATGTGCTCATAGCTTACTCATTTTTAGGCATAACAATGCCTTGGGTAATATCAAGCGATAACCCTGTAAGCTGAGGAGAGGTAATAGTTAACGTCGCTCAGGCAGGTTAACGCAGTAAAATACTGTGAGAGCCTGAGCTGTGGCGATTACCAAAGAAGTGTGAGTATTCAATAAGATCACACAAAAACATAATTAGCCTCCTTCATCTAAGTTTAAAAGTTAATCGGTAATGTAATTCTATCAAGATAGATTTCCGATATGCAATCCCGTAAGAAAAACAAAAGGTGTCATTTTGTGTGAAAGCCCGCTATTTAAGCGGGCTTAAGATAATTATGAACAAATAAAGAACACATTTTATTTGTCATCAATCTATAAGATTGCTCTATTGTGCTGAAACAGGTAAATGCTTTCGGAGTTTAATTGCTGTCAACAAAACCCCCGTTGCAACAGCAATACCAACAATATTAGTGCTTTGCCAACCGATTAAATAGAAAGCAATACCACCCGTAATACTTCCTAATGCTCCCAAGAAGAAAATCAAAAAGTCATTTGTACCTTGTACTTTTGCTCGCTCGTGAGATAGATATGTTTTAGATAGCAAATGCGTAGAGCTAATTAAATTCAAATTCCATGAAATACCAATTAAAACAAAGCTAATAAGGTAATGATAAAAGCTGTTACCTTGTAAATTAATACTTAATGCAATGATTAATAAGAGTATTGTAGTGAAAAAGAAGATTTTAATTCCAAACCGATGAATAAGTTGCCCAGTAATAAAAGAGGGTGCGAACATACCCAAAATATAACATTGGAATACAAAAGCAATTGTGGCAAATTCAAAACCATTTTGTTTCATAGAAAGTGGAATGGCACCAACCATATACACAACAACGCCATAGCCTAATGCGCTAACAATAGTCACTAAAAACAATAATGGTTGACTATATAATTGATGATAACTTCTTGGTTTTTCATCAATTTCAGTTTTTGTTTTTACACTCTTTTTCAGTGGAATTTTTAACAATAATCCAAATGCCAAAATATAAATAACACTTAGTGCCGTAAATGGCCCAATAAACGGATAATCTGTAAAAAATTGGCGTGTTGCAATGGCTAGAGTTGGTCCGACAATAGCCGCGACAATACCACCACTCATAACTAAGCCAATAGCTTTTGCATGCATATTAACAGGGGTTTCTTCAAGCGCAGCAAAACGATATTGTTGTGCTGTACCAATAGCAATACCCGTAAAATAAGTACCAAAAGAAAACAGCACTAAATTATGATAATAGATACCTGCAATAGATAATAATGCTCCGATTAACCCACCGATATTACCAATAATAAAACCGGCTTTACGTGAGTATTTCATCATAAAGTGAGCCATTGGAATGGTTGCTGAAATTATTCCAATATATTGGCTTAATAAGGGAACTGTTGAATAAATAGGATCTTTGGCTAATTGTTCACCGACAAGAACAGCAACAGAAAGCACTAATGCATTTCCTGTTGTGAAAAGAGCCAAAGAAAATGCCAGCCACCATACTGATTTAGGCATAGAGATCTCCATTGATGCGATAACTAGATTAAAGAGATACGCATCTTACAACTTGAAGTTAACTTCAAGTCAAGAGGGAAGTGAAGGTAATGCAACTGATTAATATTTAATAAGTTATTACATAATAGGAATGATTGTTATTTTTTATTTGTTCTTTTTTTCAAGCTTAAGGCTAAGATCTTTTGGAAGCGACTGCATTGAAAGTGATTCTCTTCGGGGCATACTTGAATATGTTCTAACCCCTTTTTAAGACGTTTAAGTTCATTGATTTTATTATCAATTTCTTCAATTTTCAGATGAACAACATTTCTATCTATTGTTGGTATCCTTTGGTTGGCGCTAAGTTGGGCTATTTCATCTAAAGAAAAGTGGGCTTGTTGTGCTAAAGAAATTAATGCCAAACGACTCAGAACATCGCGATGATATACACGCTTAATTCCTTTACGTCCTATCGAATTAATAAGTCCTTTTTTCTCATAATAACGGATTGCTGAAGAGGCAATACCTGTTGCTTTTACGACCTCAGTAATATCCATTTCAATCGGTTGTTTTACATCAGTCATGGTGTCTACCTTATACCAATAGAATTGTTGTCGTAATTGAGTCGTTATATCTTGAAATAGTGACGTTTTAACACTCTAAATCATAGAATTTCATCATTTTATCGTAATTTTTCGCAGATAAGAACTATCTACCTACATTGGGGGTTTTTATCATGATATATTGCTACCTATTCGCTATAGCTGTCCTATAAAAGGTTAGAAAATGAGTAAATTAAGAGTCGCTATTATTTTTGGTGGTAAATCCACAGAACATCAAGTTTCATTACAGTCAGCAAAAAACATTATTAATGAATTAGATCGAACGAAATTCGACCTTTGCTTAATCGGTATTAATGAACAGGGTCAGTGGCATGAATATTCAGAAACTGACTATTTACTAAATAGCGATAATCCTAAAACTATTTCATTAAGCAAACCTTTAAGAGCGGTTGCTATTATTCCTGGTAGTGTAAAAGGCCAATTTATTTCACTTGAAGATGGCCAAGCATTACCTCAAATCGATGTTGTATTCCCAATTGTTCATGGTGCGTACGGTGAAGATGGCACACTCCAAGGCTTATTACACATGATTGATATGCCTTATGTAGGGCCAAATATCATGAGTTCAGCAGCTTGTATGGACAAAGATATTACTAAACGCCTACTTGATGGTGCTGGGTTAGCTATTGCGCCATTTATTACTATTATGGCGCATCAAATTAACGACATTCCTTACAACGAAATGGTTCGTCAATTAGGACTTCCTTTATTTATTAAGCCAGCAAACCTAGGTTCTTCTGTAGGTATTAGCAAAGTTAATAATGAAGAAGAGTTTAACGCGGCATTAGAAATGGCCTTTGAATACGATCTTAAAGTGATTGTTGAAAGTGCGATTGTGGGTCGTGAAATAGAGTGTGCTGTTTTAGGTAATGAAGCTCCAGAAGTTAGCCCTTGTGGTGAAATCGTATTAAACGATGCTTTCTATGCTTATAACACAAAATATATTGATGAAGATGGTGCTAAAGTCGTTGTTCCAGCAGTCATGGATGAAAATACGAGTTTGCATATTCGCCAGGTTGCTTTAAAAGCATACCGTGTTCTTAATTGCTTAGGTATGGCTCGTGTTGATGTGTTCTTAACACAAGATAATCGTGTTGTAATTAATGAAATAAACACACTACCTGGTTTTACCAATATCAGCATGTATCCAAAATTATGGCAAAGTGCAGGTTTAGGCTATCAATCATTAATTACTAAATTAATTGAGTTGGCACTGGATCACCATAGAAAGACCGCTGTTTTAAAAACAAAGTGTGAGCTTTAATTAATATATAAAAAGTGAGAGCCTGATGAAAATTACACACCTTGACCATCTGGTATTAACTGTTGCTGATATTCAGATAACCTGTGATTTTTATCACCGTGTATTAGGCTTTGACGTTATTACGTTTAAAGAAGGGCGCAAAGCTCTCACTTTTGGTTCTCAAAAAATAAATCTTCATCAAGTGGGAAAAGAGTTTCTTCCCAAAGCGGCAAAACCAACCGCAGGTTCGGCTGATTTGTGTTTTTTAACACAAACACCGTTATCAGAGATTATTGAGCATTTAAATCAACAGGGTATAAAAATAGAAGAAGGGCCTGTTCCTAGAACGGGTGCAACTGGCGCTATTATGTCGGTTTATTTACGTGATCCTGATAATAACTTGCTCGAAGTTGCCAATTTAATTGAAGAGTAAAACACGCTAAATGTGGTTATTTAGCGTGTTTTTTAGTTTTAACTGTTTGATTTTAATTAGGCATATTTTCGTGAGCCAGCAACACAAAAAATAACGCCAATGGTTACTAACAACATTAATAAATTGACAGATTCATGAAGTAACACAGCAGCCAAACCTAATCCAAAGAAGGGTTGTAATAATTGAAGTTGTCCTACTGCGGCGATCCCACCTTGTGATAATCCTTTGTACCAAAATATAAAGCCAATCAACATACTAAAAATCGAAACATAACCTAGGCCCACCCATGCTGATACACTAATTGTCGTAAGCTCTTCAGGCATAAGAATAAAGCTAAGAATAAGCATTGGAGGTAAAGATACAATTAATGCCCAACAAATAACCTGCCAGCCGCCTAATGCTTTTGTTAATGTCGCACCTTCGGCATAACCTAAACCACAAACAATCACTGACGCTATCATTAATAAATCTGCGCTGATTGATGATGCTCCACCTTGAGAAATGGCATAACCCATCACCAATAAACTACCAATAATAGAGAAAAGCCAGAAAATAAGGCGAGGCTTTTCACCACCACGTATTACTGCAAAAATTGCCGTAGATAACGGTAATAAAGCTAAAAAAACAAGGGAGTGTGCTGAAGTTATTTCTTGTAGTGCAATAGCTGTTAATAATGGAAAGCCAACGACAACACCTAATGAGACAACGGTTAATGAAACCCACTGTCTAAATGTAGGTAGTTTTTCTTTATATAGCAGTAACATTGCTAAAGATAATAATCCTGCAATCGTTGCTCTCGCCGCAGTTAAAAATAAAGGATCAAAACCTAATACAGCTGCTTTTGTTGCGGGTAAAGAACCACTAAAAATCAACATACCAATAAATCCATTTACCCAGCCATTTGTTCGCTCTTTTTGATTAATTTGCTGCATACGATTTTCCATTTTTATTATGATAAATTTTAATAAAAAACAATTAATTACAGTTTCGCAATAGCAACAGATATATAAAAACCTATTTATATAAAACTTGTATCTACGATGTAACTTGCCGAGCTCCATCTTATGGAACACAATTATGACAATCAAATAATTGTCATGGATACAATCTCAATGGTTCAACCCCGTTATAAATCTTTAGTTGATAAATTGGCGAACGAGATCCGTATAGGAAAATTACTACCGGGTACACGTTTACCAACACATCGACATTTAGCCACAGAGCATAAAATGTCTCTCGCAACGGCAAGTCGTGTATACGCTGAGTTAGAAAGTATGGGTTTGATCATTGGTGAAACGGGAAGAGGGACTTTTGTTCGTGAGTTGTCGCTTCCGATAAATCATGGAATAGAAAATCCTACGGCAGCAGATATGTTGGATCTTAATTTCAATTATCCCTCATTGCCTATTCAAGCTGAATTATTGCGTACCGAGCTAAAAAGATTAGCGACATCAGGTGAAATCGAATCATTACTTCGCTATCAGCCACACAGTGGCAAATTGCACGATAAAATAGTAATTTCTCAATATCTTAAAAATAAAGAAATCACGGTTGAACCTGAAAATATTATTATTACTAACGGCGCACAACAAGGTATTGCGATTACATTATTAAGTACTTTTAAACCGGGGGATGTTGTTGCAGTAGATGCATTAAGTTATCCCGGATTTAAATTAGCAGCACTCGCTCATCATTTGGAAATATTACCTATTCCCATAACACCGTCGGGAACAGATTTAGATAAACTGGAAGATCTATGTAAAAAAAGGGCAATACGCGCACTTTATTGCATTCCTACACTGCATAATCCAATGGGATGGGTATTAACACTAAAACAGCGACAACAATTAATTGCTTTGGCGAAAAAATACCATTTTATGATAATTGAAGACGCGACCTATGCTTTTTTAGTTAAAAAAGCACCACCTGCAATTGTTGTCTTAGCACCAGATATTACATTTTACATTTCAGGATTTTCTAAAAATATAGCATCCGGGTTAAGAGTCGGCTTTATTGTTGCTCCCAAAAACACTATTTCATCGTTAGAACGAGCAATGAGAGTAACGACATGGAATACACCTGCATTAATGACTTCAATTGTCTGCCAATGGGTGAAAGATGGCGTTGTTGATAAGCTAGAACGTTTATTACGTAAAGATGCACAGCAACGACAAAAAATAGTGAGTGAAATATTTGAAGGGCTTTCTTATATTCATCATCCAACTTCCTATTTTTTATGGATCCCTTTACCTGAAGATGTTAGGGCGGATAAAATCGTCGCTTCATTACATCAATTACAAATATCTGTTGCGACCGCTGAGCCTTATGCCACAACAACCAATATTCCTCATGCCATTCGTATTGCATTAGCTTCAATTGATATTGATTTATTGCGTGACGCATTAAGGAAAATTAGAGAGGTTATTGAATATCAAATTGATTTATAATGTAATTTTTGAGTTTCTCACACTTTAACGCCTAAAGAGTTGTTCTGATTTAGGCGTTATCTACATTTTATTTTAAATTTGTATCGCTACTTTCACATTTAAAATCAACATAATGAGAAGATATTATCCCATCTTCAGTGATCCACGATGTTAAGTAATTTAAAGCATCTGAGGAATAGCTATCTCGCCCTTGATAAATAAAAAGCATCTTTTTCCACCAAGGCCATTGATTTTCTAATTGATAGTTAAAGAAAGGCGCTTTTAATAAGCCATGAGAGGCATTAGGGAATAGGGTGACTGTTTTATCTACATGATTTCCTAATAGATTTTTATATAAACATGCATTTTTTGGTGCATCTACATTAAGATCTAACTCACCAAACATAGCCAGTACTCGTCCATTCATATGAGGTAAATCTTTAGATGAATCACTTAAATAGTTTTGGATAACAAAATAGAAGCGATCATCAGACATATCTCCCTGCGCTGAAATATCATGACTGCCATTAACACCAAATACACGATCATCTTGTTGCAGTTGCTCTGAGACTCTTCGAGTAATTTCCTTATCACCAATATTGTCGGCTTTTAAACGTACTTGGTGATAATAAGCGCCTTGAGCTCGCCAATTTACAGCTCCACCGATAATAACGGAAAAATCAGGTTTAGAATGCGTAGCTGCAATAGGGATAACCCATCCAGCCTGTGAAAATCCTAAATAACCAATTTTAATATCTGTATTTATAAATTTGTCTTGAATAACCTGTAAGGCTATTTGTGCTTCATCTGCTCTATCTTGCATAGATTGAAGCAACCAATTTCCTCGGCTTTCGCCCACACCAGCTTTATCCCATGTATACACACCAATACCAGCATCCAACAAGCTATTAATTAATGGCAAATATCCACTATTAGAAAAGCGATCTTGAGCGCCATCGCCATGAACAAAAATAGCGACAGCTTTTATGTTGTTCTGATCCGGTAAAATTAAGGTTCCAGATAAAGTATCTGTTTTAGAAACAAAATTAATCGGTGTTATCACTGATGCATGATTATCCAATTCAAAATCAGAATATTGACCACGACTAATGATAATCACAAAAATAAGTATAATAAGCCCTGAATAAAACCAAATTGATTTGAAACATTTTTTCATAGCTTGAAAAATCCACGATGGGTACAGACCCGTGAGTATTATAAATAAACCATTTATGACCACATTTATATAATATGTACTAATTAGACTGATTAGTCTAATTAATTGAAGTAATTTTATTAAAATTTGCTTAAATGGAAACTGGTAAGATGAGTTACTTATTAAAGTAAAATTGATTAGATATTTTTAATAAAAATATTTCAGTACGAAAAAAATAAACAAGAGAATTTGACTACTATTTTGCTTAGTATTTTTGTAAATGGCACTTATTGTTAAATAAAAAAGATATTGAGTTATCATTTTTTTAAATTTGTATTAAATAAACATTTTTTTCAAACAAAATATCAGTACAATTACTCAAGGTTAAATGTTGTTATCTAAATTTGATTATCTAAAATAGAATGCTTTTGTGTTGTTTTCACGTAATTGTCATATAAGAAATATTGCTAAACTGATAAAGAAATTACTTTGTTTTTATCTTTTAAATTAAGTGGTAAAGGAATGAAGTAAATATCTTTAGCGATATTTTTAATCAAAAATGGACGGTGTGATGAAAAAACTTATCTTATTCGGTGCGATATCTGGCGGTATACTATTTTGGTCTATACATTTACAAGCAGATAATTTTGATTGTCGAAATGCGGCGACTCAAACTGAAATTAATCAATGTGTGCATCAAGATTTTCAGCAAAAAGATGAAGAACTTAACCGTATTTATCAGCAATATTATGCCAAATTAGATGGTGGTCGAAAAGATCAACTTAAGCAAGCACAGTTGGTTTGGATTAATTTTAGAGATCTCTCTTGCCAATATGAAGCAGACTATTATCAAGGAGGTAGTTTGGCACCAATGGTATATAGCAGTTGCTTAAAAGATAAAACAAAAGAAAGAATTAGCGATCTTAAAAATTATATTGCTCTATATTAAAGCTAAATATTAAATCTAAAAAATATAAATATTAAAAATATATTCTTTTTATAATAGTCAAATAAGTATAGTTATTAGCATGAAAATAATTTATACATGATACAATTGTAAATTTTGTATTATTTTGAAACATAAAATGCCTTGACTAATCAATGCTACAAAGTAGTCTGATGCACAAGTAATAAGCAAAAAAAGAAGTGAATACAATGAATAAGATATTAAAAATTGGGCTAGGATTACTTTTTTTATCGCTACCATTTGCTTCTGCATCAGCAGATATTAAACTCGAATATGGAGTAAATCTTATCGATTTTAATGGTGATGGTGTTCTTGATGTCGTTGTTAAGTCTATACGACCATTAAATGATTCAACATCTGTTGATATGGTAACTGTTTATATCAAAGGAAGTGATCAAAAGGTTTATATTGTTCCGTCCATATATGCTAACGCTTTGAGTCTTTATAACAATAAGATTAAAGGTACAGATATCACCATCTCTGATTTCAAATTCATTGAGAGAAAAGACCACGTTGTTTTGTTAAGTGCGGAAAAAGTAGGAAACAACTTACAAAAACCTACACCAATTCGTTTCTCTAGTTATTCTATTTTAGAAAATAAGAGAGGTGATGAAATTCAGTTTAAATGGCAATTTAATAACTATTGTGTCACTGAGTCATCCTATCTTAGCGCTGAAGATGCGTATTCTGATAATTGCATAAACACAATTGTTAATGAATAAATCTACAATTAAATAACAAACACATCATAATATGACGTGTTATTTTTTTGTTTTATAAAACAATGTATTGTAAAAATATAAACAATATTCCTTTCTTTATATGCACTGGGTACTTGTATCATTTCTTGTTCCTTGTTATTAATCTACTGTTAGGATATTTCTTAATCAAAATGATTTTTATGGCGCTGTTTTATCGAAGTCTGTTTAAGAGGGAGATATGAAGGAAATTATTACAGGTTTACTTCTAGCCTCAATATCACTATTTACTGTATCTTGCTCACAAGAAGATACACATAGAGTAAAAGTGGCAATTAATACAGGGCCTGATCAAGTGATTTGGGATGAAGTTATTCGTTTAGCGAAATTAACTGAAGGGTTAGATGTTGAGATTGTTGCTTTCAATGATTATGTTCAGCCTAATAAGGCATTGAACGATAAAGAAGTTGATGCAAATGCGTTTCAATCCATTCCTTATCTTCAATCTCAAATGAAAGAGCATGGCTACCAATTTCATATTGCCAGTAAAACGTATATCTTTCCTTTAGCCGCATACTCTAAAAAAATTAGCGATATAAATGAATTAAAACCTGGTGATGTCGTTGCAATTTCAAATGAAGTTAGTATGAAAGGGCGTGCACTTTTATTACTAGCAGAAAATCATCTTATTACTCTTAGCGATAATGTTGGTTTCACACCAACAGTAGACGATATTATCTATAATCCAAAAGAAATCACTTTTGTTGAAGTCGATACGCCTAAGCTCACTGAAGCATTAAATGATCCAAGTGTCACAATGGCTATCATCAACAATAACTTTTCATCTCAAGTGGGACTAATTGCGACTCGTGACGGGTTGATCTTAGAAAATAAAAACTCACCTTATGCTAATGTTATCGTTACGCGTGAAGATAACAAAAATGATGAAAATATAAAAAAGCTGATTTCAGTTCTGCATTCAAGACAAATAGAGTTAAAATTCAAAGAAATGTATAAAGGTGATGCAGTCAGAGCTTGGTAATATTCCTTAACTTAAAGGTAAAAAGAGACATTTATTCTTTTTATCTTTAAGTTCATCCTGTTTTTTCCTTTTTTAACTAGAATAATCAACTTTTATTTAGTCAAATTACCTTGATTAAATACTGCTCAATTAATAGAACTTTTTATTTAAAGTTATTTTTATACTTGAATTCATTATGTTTATATAACTACTGGTTTTTATTCTATATAAAACATTCTAACAACATGAATTTTTTTCAGTATGATAAAGATCCTTCATTAAACATAAGAAATAAAAAAATGACTGACTCTCAACTGAAAAAACAATATATCGGCGAGCATAAACTATCCCCAGAAACACTAATGATGAGTTATGGCTATGATCCATTACTCTCTGAAGGTTCAGTTAAACCACCTGTATTTTTAACATCTACCTTTATTTTTAAAAGCGCTGAAGAGGGTAAAGACTTTTTTGATACCGTAAGTGGTAGAAAACCTTTGCCTGAAGGCGAAAAAGCAGGTTTGGTTTATTCTCGCTTTAATCAGCCTAATAGTGAAATTGTTGAAGACAGATTAGCTGTTTATGAAAATACACAATCTTGCGTATTATTTTCATCAGGAATGTCTGCAATCACCACAACATTAATGGCATTAACACAGCCTGGTGATGTTATTTTGCACTCACAGCCACTTTATGGTGGAACCGAGACTTTAATAGCCAAAACACTGGCTAAATTTGGTATTCAAGCAACACCATTTACTGATGGACTTAATCTTTCACTTATTCAAGAACAAGCAGATAAAGCCCGTCAAAAAGGGCGTGTATCCGTTATTTTTGCAGAAACTCCTGCAAACCCAACTAATTCCTTAGTAGATATCGAAGCATTAAAAAACGTTGCTGACCAATTAGAAAAAACACAAGGCTATCGTCCTATTATCGTTTGTGATAACACATTGCTTGGTCCTGTATATCAGCATCCAATAGAACAAGGTGCTGATATTTCAGTTTACTCTTTGACTAAATATGTGGGTGGACATTCAGATTTAGTTGCAGGTGCTGCAATGGGCTCTCGTGAACTTATTAATCAAATCAGATTATTAAGAGGAGCAATAGGGACACAACTTGATCCGCATTCTTGCTGGATGCTAGGTCGCTCTTTAGAAACGTTACAAATTAGAATGGAAAAAGCCAATCAGAATGCGTTATTAGTTGCAGAATTTCTGCGTGACCATGAAAAAGTAAAAGCAATTCACTATTTACCTTTTGCGGATAAAAATTCTGTTGAAGCTCAGGTTTTTGCCAAACAATGCACAGGTGCAGGCTCCACTTTTTCTTTTGATATTGTGGGCGGAGAAAGTGAAGCTTTCCGTTTTCTTAATGCAATGAAAATTTTTAAACTTGCAGTAAGTCTGGGGGGAACAGAATCTCTAGCTTGCCATCCGGGTTCAACAACGCATTCAGGTGTACCAATGACATTACGACATAGCATTGGTATTCAAGACACGACAATTCGTTTATCTATTGGTATAGAAAATCCACAAGATTTAATTGCTGATTTATCCCAAGCATTAGCAAGTGCTTAATTAAATAGTCGTATTAATATTAAAAAACACCAGATAATGTGAATTTCACAGTCTGGTGTTTTTGTTTTAATAGGTCTGTTTTTGGATCTCAACCCATTCATCTTTAGTTAAGCGGCAAATATTTTCAACTTTCACTTCATCTAAAAATTCTGCGTATTGCTCTTCAATAACGTGATGAAATTTAAATCCACATTTTTCTTGTGCTTTTTGAGATTTCTCATTATCAGCGAAGTAACCACACCATAAATTATCTAATTCCAGTGTTTCAAAACTATGCCGACTAATTTCTTTTACAGCTTCAGGTATTAAACCTTTACCCCAAAATGGAACACCAATCCAATAAGAGACTTCAGCATCATTATCTCCAATTGGGAAATTACTCTTATTTGCGAAAGATAATCCAACCAAACCAATAGCTTGATCATCATTAATTAGCGTAACGGCGTAAACTTCGTCGCGCATAAATATAGTACGAATAATTTCGGCACTTTCTTCAACACTTTTATGTACAGGCCAACCTGCAATTGGACCAACACGTTCATCTTTTGCATATTGATACAAACTTGACGCATCAGAAAGTTTCCAAGGGCGCAATACAAGCCTTTCTGTTTTTAATGTTTTCATTTCAATAACTTCTCTTAATTTTTTAATATTCTGCAATTTATCTTACGTCTTTAAGATGTGTGTATTCTAAAGAAAAGAGATAAAGAACCGAATGTCATAAAAGAGGTAAAATCGGTACTTTTGACAACTAAATAAAAGGAAATAGTTGTTATTAAGTTCAATATCGTCAAATATAAAAACAGAAAAGCACTAGAGAAAAATTAAAAGGGGTTATTTGATTATGCTGAGTCAAGTGTTGTCACAACTTAATGCGTCATTACAACATGCCATGATTGGTGAAAGTAATATGACGAATGAAACCGGTTACCCTTTACCACTCTCCTATATTGTGGTTATGATTTGTTTAGAAGGTAGAGCAATAATTAATATAGGTTTTCAAAAACAAGCGATAAAAGCGAATGATATTCTTATATTAGGCGATGATATGATGACAGTTTTGAGTCAGAAATCGGCAAACTTTCGCTTATTTTATTGTTTTCTCGATAAATCTTTTGCCTCAGAAATTGCTTATTCTCTTTCTAATACTTTATTTGCTTTTCTCCATGAAAATCCTGTTTGCCACCCACAAAAAGAGCAATATGAAGCCTTAAACAGATGGACTCAACAACTAAAATATATAGATAACAGTTATTCTGAACACAGAAAATTGATGTTAAAAAATCACTTACAAAATCTCTTTTTTGCTATTACTGAATCAATACCCGCACATTTTTCTATCGCCAAAAAAGAATTCAGCCGTAAAGAAAAGCTTTGTTGGCAATTTTGGGAATTGATTGGAAAACATTGTTTAGAGCATAGAGAGGTGGCTTTTTATGCAAATAAGCTTAATATTACACCGTTTTATTTATCACAAATAACAAAGCAATTTTTTAATGATGCCCCTAAGACCTTGATTAATCGTCAAGTTACCCTTGAAATAAAAGCATTATTAATGCACACTTCGCTTTCGGTAAATGAGTTATCAATAAAACTTCATTTTGATGATCCCTCTTATTTATGCCGATACTTTAAAAGAGAAACAGGTAATTCTTTATCTGGTTACCGCAAACAACATCAACGACAATAAAACAGATGATATTGTGCTTATTGTTTAATATTTAACTAAAGGAGGAAATTATTTTGAAAAAATATCACTATACAGACCGAGGGAAAATATTTTCTTAAGGTTAAGGTTTTTATTACTTATTAAGAATTTACTATGATTTATTTTACTTCTGATACACATTTTTGCCATTCAAACATCCTCAATCTTTGTGATCGTCCATTCAATAGTGTTAGCCATATGAATGATACTTTAATTCATAATTGGAATGCTTACGTCTCTGATAATGACGAAATCTACATTTTAGGTGATTTTCTTTATCGAGGAACAGGGCGAGATGCTAATCAAATCTTGCGCCGATTAAGGGGTAAAAAGTACCTTATCCGCGGAAATCACGACAAATTTCTAGACGATCCTGAATTTGATGCATCTGTTTTTGAATGGGTAAAAGATTATTTTGAGTTGGATTATAAAAAAAGAAAAATTGTGATGTTTCATTACCCTATATTGGAATGGGCAGGTTTTTTCCGTGATTCTATTCATTTATATGGCCATGTTCATAATTCACAAAAAGATCCCTCTCAACGTAAACGTTTAGATGTTTTAGGAAAAAACGCAATTAATGTCGGTGTCGATGTGAATGACTTTTTCCCCATTAGCATTGAAACCATACTAAAAAGAACATCTAAATAACCTTATTAATTAGCAGTAGCGAACTACTCGCAAAAGAATTCCATATAAAAAAGACATCCATTGGATGTCTTTTTTGTTTATGTTAATTAGTCACCAAAATTACAGTGCTATATTACAGTGCTACGGCTCTTTTTTGACTTACATTCATTCCTTGGATCATACAAAACCAAGCAAGACCGCAAATTACCATTAAAATCGCAAATAAAGAAATAGGAGGGAATGAAGTCAGAATAAAACCACTGGCTAATGGGTTAAGTGCAGCACCTAACCAACCTAATGACTGAGCCGAAAAATAACTTGCTTTCATTCCTAATGGTGCAATGTTATCAATCATCATATACTCACCAGGTGCATAAATTAATTCACCCAAGGTAAATACAGCGATAGCTAATGCCCAAAAGATTAAATTGTTGCCTGCAAACATAAAACCAAGTAAGCCCATCATAAAAAATAGCGTACCAAGCGTCATTAATTTACGTAGTCTTTCGGCTGTAACATGTTTACCGACAATATATTGTAGAGAGACGACAATGGCAGCGTTTACAGGTAATACAACCGCAATAACCGACTCTGCTAATTTTGCATCGTAAACCACTAAAATATATTGCGAAATACATGACGCAAAAGAGCCAAATGTTAATGTACCGAAAAAAGTCGAGAGCACAAACCAACTTAATGCTCTGTCTTTTAGCATTATTTTCGGTTCCCATTTCACACTATTTTCTTCACCAACATTTATTGCTTTAGAACGCTGAACAAATAACTGGATCATAAAAAGTGGAATACTGGCAGAAATAGCAGCAAGCCAGAAGGGTAATTGAGTTCCGTACATTAATAATAAGGTGCCAATAGGCGGACCAACCGTCCACCCCATATTAATAAAGGTATAGTTTAGAGAGAATATTTTAGGTTTCGCTGAAACCGATAAAGTTTCAGAAAAATAGGCCTTTAACACAGTTGAAAATACTAAATAAGAGCAGTTAATCACCGAGAAAAAGATAACCACTAAAACAGTGCTATGAACCATAGGTATTGCGGCAAAACCAAAGATAAACGTTATAATAGATAGAAGCATATAACGTTTTTTCTCAAATTTATCAGCAAGCATCCCAAAGCCCAGGCTGAAAAAAATACCCGTTGTTAATGCAATAGACATAGCAATGCCAATATCATCAACCGGTAATTGATACTCCCGCGATAAATAGATCGCCATAAACGGTAATGTTGCACCTCTTCCTATCGTAAGAAGAAGTGATGAAAATAGCAGTGCAGTTGTTGATCGTGTTTTTTTTGAGAACATATTATTTTTTTCTAATTATTTGTATTTTATGGAGTGTTTTATCATTCGCGCGATTTTTACGGGTGAAAAAAGAACAAATTCGCACTGTGTATTAATACATGACTTAGTAATTTCTGTATAGCTTAAAGTCAGAGAAAAAGCTCTTTTTGATCTTGTATTTTTTCTTACTGATCTCGCTGTAATGTTTAATTATCCCATTTTTGATAATAGTGTTTATCAAATTTATCTCTATCACCACCTTCTTATTTTTTCTAGACTGAATCAATAACTGTTTTATTTACTGCACTAAATCTGAGGTCGTTATGTCTTTTATTCATCTTGAATTTGAAAAACCTATTGTTGAATTAGACGAAAAAATAGATGCATTGCTTACCTTTAAGCAATCTCAAGATGAACCAACAGGTATTAATTTAGATGAAGAGATTGCACGTTTAAGGCAGAAAAGCCTTTCGCTGACAAAATCTATTTTTACTGATTTAGGTGCTTGGGAAATTGTGCAACTCGCTCGTCATCCTATGCGCCCATATACCCTTGACTATCTTAAAGCGATTTTTACTGATTTTCAGGAATTAGCGGGGGATAGAGCTTATGCCGATGATAAAGCGATTGTTGCAGGTTTAGCGCGTTTAGACAAAATGCCAGTCATGGTGATTGGGCAACAAAAAGGCCGTGATACAAAAGAGAAAATTCTTCGCAATTTTGGTATGCCATCACCAGAAGGTTACAGAAAAGCATTACGTTTAATGAAAATGGCAGAGCGCTTTCATCTACCTGTCATTATTTTTATTGATTCTGCGGGCGCTTATCCTGGTGTCGGCGCTGAAGAGCGCGGACAAGCAGAAGCTATTGCTCGTAACATTCTTGAAATGTCACGATTAAAAACACCGATTATTTGCACTATTACGGGTGAAGGATTCTCTGGCGGTGCGTTAGCAATTGGTGTTGGTGATAAAGTTAATATGTTGCAATACAGTACTTATGCGGCAATTTCACCAGAAGGGTGTGCTTCTATTTTATGGAAAAGTTCTGATAAAGCGCCAATTGCGGCAGAGACTATGGGAATGACTGCACCTAAATTACAAGCATTAGGTATTATCGACGCCATTATTCCCGAACCATTAGGTGGAGCCCATCGTGATCACCAACAAGCTGCAGAATTTCTTAAGCAACAGTTATTAACTGATTTAGCATTATTAAAAAGCTACTCAACCGAAGAACTTTTAGATAAACGTTATCAAAAACTCATGTCTCATGGTTACTGTTAATTATTAACGAGAGAAAAGAGAATGAATGATACACTGCCTATCTTGAATAATAGAAATACAGTAGGCAGTGAATTATTTATGCAAATTGATCTTAATTTATTACGTATTTTTTCTGCCGTAGCAGAGCAAGGGCAATTTGCAGCCGCGGCTCGGCTATTATCTATGCCTACCTCAAATATCAGTCGAGCAATTAAACAACTTGAACAGCAGCTCAACTGTAAACTTATTGACAGAACAACTCGAAAGATGCGCCTTACTGAACAAGGCAAAACACTCTATCAGCAAGGAAATAAAACCTTAACCGAGTTGGATAATGTTGTCAGCAATATCACCAGTGATGGGCCATTAACGGGCAATTTTCGTTTAACTATTCCGAGTGAATATGGTAGTGAGCTACTTGGTGATATTTTGGCCGATTTTGCTGTACTTCATCCTAATTTACTTATTCAATGTGATACCCAATTAATGCCAAGAAATATCATCGATGATGATATTGATTTGCTATTAACTTTTCATCGTGGAAATTTAGCAGATAGTAGTTATCACTCTCGCTTAATTAAATCATGGCGCAGTATTGTCGTGGCATCTAATGAATTATTAGAAAAAACAGGAATACCCACATATATTGAACAATTAAGTAAATTGCCTTGTATTTCTAGTTTAAGTGCATTAGAAGGGCAACCTTGGATATTTATGGATGAAGATAAAAAACCAATCAGAATAACCATTAATAGCAATTACCGAGTAAACAGCGCCATATTGGCAAAATCTGCGGTATTAAAAGGATTGGGATTTGCTATTTTAGCTGAACATTGCTGTCTTGATATGATTGAAGCGGGAAAATTACGGGCTATTGAATTTCCTCAACAACCCGCAACAATTAATTTAGTGGCAATATATGCAACTCGTAGCTCACTTTCACGTAATATTGAATCTTTTCTTGAGTTTCTAGCTCAGCGTTTATAAATATTAATCTGTGATCTGTTGAGTAAGTGCATTATGTTTTGCTTTAACAGGAAAGAGCACAATAAATAGTGTCACAAAACATGAGATCCCCGCAGTTGCAATCGCGTAAGCAAATCCCGAATTAAATGCCTCAGGTAACAAAGTGACAAATCCTTTGTCTAAATTATTTGTCGTATTTTCAGTCACTAAACTGACAATATCGATATAGTTTACAGATATTCCCAATACCTGACTTTGAATAACCATATAATGGATTGCTTGTTGCACCATCAATGTACCTAATAAAGCAATTCCCATTGTCATACCAGTTTGTCTTAATGCATTCATGGTTGCCGACGCCATACCAGAACGAGAAGATGGCACACTTTTCATCACTAAAGCACCTATTGCTGGCGTTGATAACCCCATTCCTGCGCCTAATACAAAGAGGTAACTTCCTGTTATTCCATAGTGGCTATCTGTTGCTAATGTCGCTAATAGACAAGAAGAAATCGCGATAAATAAAAAACCACAGATCATCAATTTTCTAACTGAGAAATAAGAAGAGAGTCGCCCAAAAGACATGGAAAATAGTGCCATTGCAATAAATTCTGGTGCCATTCTCCAACCTGTTTCTAATGCACTCCAGCCTTGTGCTTTTTGCAGAAAGAAAGCGATAAAAAAGACATTACTATATGTGGCAAAACCCAAGGTAAAAGAAGAAAGATTATATTGAAAGAACGTGCGATCTTTAAATAAAGCCAGTGGTAATAATGGACGTTCAACACGTTTTTCTATCATTAAGAAAAGGGTAAAAAATATAACACCCGCAATCAGTGTTGATACCGTTCTATAATGTGTCCAACCCACAGAGCCAGCTTCAATTAAGCCATAAGTCAGCAATCCTAATCCCAACATACTGGTTAATTGACCGAAGGGATCTAAAGCAACATTTTCAGGATCGGCACTTTCACTTAATCCATACCAACCTAATAAAACAGTAATAATCCCAATAGGAATATTAATAAGAAATATACTCGCCCAACCACTCGCATGAACTAAAACACCACCCAAAATAGGGCCAATGATAAGTGATAACGCACTAACTGAAGACCAAATTCCGATGATACGAACTCTTTCAATATCAATAGGAAAAGCATGAGTAATTAAAGATAATGCGCCCGGAATAAGTGCAGCCGCGGCAATACCTTGAATAATACGTCCAAGAATTAATATTTCATGTTGCTGTGCAATCGCACAAATTACTGAACCTAACGTGAAAATAATCACGCCCCATAGCCACACTTTTTTTCGTCCAAAGCGATCACTTAAAGGACCAGATGACAAAATACAGGCTGATAGACAAAGCGCATAAGCATCAACAATCCACTGCAAGGTTGCCATATCAGCATGAATATCATTTTGAATGGTTGGTAGAGCCACATTGACGATACTAATATCAAGAGTTGCCATAAAAGTGCCTAAACAAATGGCACAGATAAGTGACAGTCGTTTTAAATAAGTCATAAGCTTTATTGCCTTAATGATGAATAATACTGGCATAATAATACTCGACTGACCGTCGGTCAATGGTTATTGATAATGAGTTTCATTTATCATCATTGTGAGTCGCTTTAATATAGAGTACTCTTTACACGCGACTTTGAGGGAGATAAGCAATGTCATTAGAAGAACAAACAACAGATAAACCGAGAACAAAACCCGCAGAGGTTCGTTTAGAAGAGTTAATGAATGCCGCAGAAACGTTATTTCTTGATAAAGGTTTTGATGCCACAACCGTTAGCGATATTGTAAAAAAAGCAGGGGTAGCGAAAGGGACGTACTATCACTATTTTTCTGCTAAAACAGATGTTCTTGATGCGCTTAGAACACGTTATATGGATTGGTATTTAAATAAAATAGATAACGCAATGAATGCCTGCTCACAACAAGATCACCGTGAAAAATTAAAACAATGGTGTGAAATCAGCGTTATTGCTTATGTTGAAAAACAAGAATTACACGATATGCTTTTTCATCAAGTTTTTCATCAAAGCAGTAATATTCATGAAAATAGAGCATTACAGCAAATTCAATCACTGTTAATTTCAGGTACGGAAAATAAAACCTGGCACGTTACACAACCAGAATTAACCAGTACATTGATTTATCATGGTATGCATGCCGCTGTTGATAATTTAGGTCATAGCGATGAATATACTGCAAAAACATTAGGTAATATGCTATATCAGCAATTTACTCAGTTACTAAAATAGACTAAAGCTTATCGTGACAGTGTCACATTATTGTGTATCTAAAAGAGAAAAGGGTAATAATTATTACCCTTTTATTTATGGCAAACTTGAGTTTGTTATTTAGCTGAATACTTCGTGTATTTCGATGCAAAAACACATAATAAAGCGGATGCAATAAACAATACAGCAATAAGTAATACTGAGTTTAATCCATAATTATCAACGCTTAAGCCACCTAAATAAGCGCCTAACGCAATAGCTAAATTAAAAATTGCAATGTAAGCAGAACTTCCTAATTCAATTCCTTTAGGAACTGCTGTCATGATCCATGTCATCAGTGCGACTGAAACACCGCCATACATTAATCCCCAAATTAACATAACAACAATCGCCATTATTGGAGATGATACCCAAAACAGAAAACCTAAAAAGACGCTTAATATGCCAATAATAATCACTGAAACTGCAATATTGAGCCTTTTTGCTGATTGAATACCAAAGATAAAATAGACACTAGCGAGGGTTATCTCCGTGAACCTCGCTATATTTTATTTATTTTGCAGAAATTCGTAGGCTATTTAATAAAGTATCTAATGTTGATTTAGCTTGTTCTAGCTGTGCCTGACCATCAAGACTATTTGCTATCCATAAAGCAGTGGCTTCTAAACTGCCATAAATAAATAGAGCCAACATTTTTGAGTCAGTCTTTACAAGTACTTTATTCTCGATAAGTTTATCAATCATATTGCTCATAGATATTACACAATGTGTTGGTAATTCAGTCAGCTTATCACTTAATACAGCACGTGAATCTCGCATAATAATACGTTGAATTTCAGGCTCTAAAGCCATTTCTAAATAAGTATGACAACGCATTGAAAATGCCAACCAAGGATCATTAATCGTATCGGAAATAGCCTGCAAACGCACATCCATCTCTGCATCTATTTGTGCAACAACAGCCGATAACAATCCTTTTTTGTCACCAAAATGGTGGTATAACGCGCCTCGAGTTAATCCCGCTTGCGCAGTTAAATCATCCATCGATGCGTCTGCATAACCTTGTTCACAAAAGACTTTTCTTGCCGTTTCTAGCAATAACAGCCGTGTTTCTTCCATTTCAGCACGAGTACGTCTAGCCATTTCATCTCCTTTTTCAAAATATACATACGTATTGTTTGTATATTTACATTCAGTTCGTATGTATATATGATTTATACATACGAGATGTATGTATTATCTTTAACCCTCGCTAAAATGGCAAGGGTAAACATAAGGAAAACTATGATAAGCACTTATCGAACCCTATTTAGCTATAAAGGCACGCTATCTTTTACCTTAGCGGGAATGGTTGCACGATTACCACTACCGATGATGGGTATTGGTATCATCATGATGATTTCACAACTTACAGGCAGCTATGCATTAGCGGGAACAATTTCTGCTAATTTTGTATTTACCTACGCGGTGTTATCACCTCAAATATCACGCCTAGTTGATACTTATGGGCAATATCGAGTTTTACCTTTATTCACATTAATTAGTGTTATTGGAATAGGGGGAATGCTATTAGCAACATGGTTACAATGGCATATTAGTTTATTATTTATTTTTGCAATATTAACTGGCTTTATGCCATGTATTTCAGCGATGATCAGAGCGAGATGGACCGCAATTTACAAAGAAGATAGTCGCTTACAAACAGCTTATTCATTAGAAAGTGTATTTGATGAAGTCACATTTATTCTTGGTCCACCCATTTCTGTCACATTAAGTGTCGCTTTTTTCCCACAAGCAGGGTTATTAATGGCTGCTGTTTTTCTTATTATTGGTGTTTTCTTACTTGTTTTACAACGCAATACAGAGCCTGCAATAACACTGATATCATCAGAATTAACACCTTATAAAACACAATCTGTGATCCGTTTTTCTCTCGTAAAAATCTTAACTGTTATTATGATTTTTATGGGTGTTATTGTAGGTACTATTGATATTTTTAGTGTGGCTTTTGCCAATGCCCAAAAAATACCCGCAGGTGCAAGCCTTGTATTATCAGCCTATGCAATTGGCTCTTGTTTTGCCGGTTTATTCTTTGGCACGTTAAAATTATCCATACCGTTGCACCGTTTATTATGCCTAGGTGGCATCGCGACATTCCTCACTATTTTTCCTCTTGTTTTTGTAGGCTCTATTTACAGCTTAAGTTTAGTCGTATTAATTTCAGGGATCTTCTTCGCGCCTATGATAATCGTGACAATGTCACTTATTGAAAAGAGTGTACCCGAAAATCAGCTTACAGAGGGAATGACATGGTTACTTGCAGGATTAAATGTAGGTACAGCAATTGGTGCAACATTAACAGGGCAACTTGTTGATTATTCTGGTGTTCAATCTGGCGTATGGATTGCGATTGGAGCGAGTGCTTTAGTGATGTTAATTGCATTTTTAGGTTTTCAACGTATTAATCATAAAAGCAATAAAAACAGTAAAAACTATGCGTAATTAATAACGATCAAAGCCTAAGAATATCAGCAAAAATTAGTGCCGATATCTTAGGCTTTTCAAATCAGCGACTGCGATTTAACAGCATTAAGCAAAGGAAATAGCTACCGCCTAAAATCGCCACTAAAGTTCCTGCCGCAATTTGTGCAGGATAAATAAATATTTGTCCAAGCCAATCAGCCCAAACCATTAAGGTTCCACCAATTAACCCCGAAACAATTAATTGCGATTTGATTTTTTGAGCGCCAAGTAATACCGCCATATGAGGAGCGACTAAGCCAATAAAGGCAATAGGGCCGACGGTTGAAGTTACTAAGGCACATAACAACGATACAATGATTAATAAAATAATACTGGCACGCTCTGTATGTAATCCACGAGCTGAAGCAAAATCCCGACCAATTGATATTAAAGCAAGCCAGCGCGTTAATAAAAAAACACTTCCCACAATCAATGTGACCGCGAATGCAAAATAGAGAGCCTGTTCACTGTTAACCCGATAAGTCGAACCAGATAACCACAACAGTATTTTATAGCTACTTAAAGAGCCTTTAGCTAAGAAAAATTGAATAAAGGCTTCTAAACTCGCGGTTAACGCAATACCCGTTAATATTAAGCTAGCGGGTGCATATTGGTGCCTTCGACCTAAGATTAATAAAGTAATCATAACAACACAGCTGCCTAATAGAGCAACTCCCCACTGTGATGTTTGTAATACACTCCCTAAAATTAAGCTTGAAAAAACCAATGCGAAAGTAGCACCTGATGAAACACCTAAAATATCTGGGCTAGCTAATGGGTTATAAATTAAACGTTGTAAAATAACACCTGCAATAGCTAGCGCAATACCTGCGAATAATGCAGCCAATAAACGTGGCGATCGTAATGCCCATTGATAAACAGAAGGCATTTCCCAGAACCATTGTTGTTCATTAATATGAATGAACAGAGTAAGGGCTAATCCGAGTATTAATAATACAAATATTCCTATCACGGTATATTTTGATACTGTTTTAGCCTGAGAATTAATTGAAATCGAAAGTTGATCTTGAGCCCGCATTTTTTTACGACTAAACCAAATTAATGCAGGTGCGCCAATTGCAGCAGCGGTAACACCACTTGGAATAACGGTATTAAGCCACTGACCAATCCATATCGCCAAGCTATCCGTAATAAGCAATAAACATATTCCCATTAGGCCACTTGCAATAAGCTCTTGGCGAGCAGTTCTTGCGCCTAATGTTCTAACAATATTGGGTGCAAGTAATCCGATAAAACTAATCACCCCAACAACGGTAATAGAGACAGAAACTAACCAAGTACTTAATATAATAAAAAAGGCAAACGCAGGTAAAACAGACAGCCCTCGAGCCGTTGCGCCTTCATGACCTAAACGTAATAGTGTGAGAATACGAGGTGCAAAAATAAAAATGAGTAAAATAGGTGCAATTCGAGGCAATAACCAAAAAAAAGTATCCCAACCATCTTGAGCTAAATCTCCGGCTCCCCACATAAATATATTTTGAGCGAATTGAGAATTTAACGTCACTAATGCGGTTGCAATAGCACCTAATAATATATTCACCACCATACCGGAAACAACAAGAGGTAATCCGGTCATATTACGAATGCCAGCAATAATAATCACAAGACCAAACGCAAATAAAGCGCCCATTGTCGCAGCTAATGCACTGTGATCCGCAACCCAATCGGTGAACCAGATATTAACAATAACTAAAGCTAACCAAGCGCCTGATGAAGTTCCTAATGTTAAGGGCGATGTTAGGTTATTTTGCGTTAATTGCTGCATTAAACTACCAACAACCCCGAAGATCCCCCCAATAAGCAGAGTCATTGCTAAACGTGGTAATTGTGCATGAATAAAAAAAACATCAGCAAATGGAGCGTGTATTTCTGAATTTCCCAATAAATACCATTGGCGAGATAATGAAAGAGAATTATCAATTTGTAAGCTGATAATGCTTAATAAGATGATCGCCAAAAAATAGAAAGTATATTGCTTAATTTTCATTATTCGGTGCCATATCTAATAAGCTTTCGGTAATTGCTTCTGCCATTAACGTTAACGATGTTACTCCTCCATAATTCCATACAGGTTTCACTGAATGAAAATGCCCATTCTGAACAAACGGCATTGCTTGCCATAACACAGATTTTTGCAGTTTACTTTCATCGGGGAATGGCAACATATAAAGAACATAGCCTTGTTTAATCTGCTGTAATACATTCATTCTTCGCTGATCAATTCCCCAAGGTTGAGGAGGTAATGATATTGTCGATTTCAATCCCAGTTTATTAACGACATATTCGGTTGTTGAGTTTTCTGTGTATAAAAAGACGGACGTTAACGTAGAAAAACGGATCACTTCTACTTCTGGCAACGTAATAAATGCCTGTTGTAGTTTTTCTTTTAATTGTGCAAAAGTACTTTCCATCTCAGCTAATTTTTGTTGGGCAAGCGTTTCTTTTCCCAAAAGAGCGGCGAGGGTATAAAAATGCGCTAAAGCAACCGGAGCTGCATTATCTTGGCGAGAAAAATTAGGCAAATACACAACAGGAGCAATGGTTTTTAATACAGGCAATAAATCTTGTTGTGAGCTAGATGCTAAAATAAGATCTGGCTTTAACGATGCCATTTTTTCTAAATTAGGCTCTGCCCGCATACCCACTTCCTCAATAGAATTTGGGGCTATAGGGTGAGCTACCCATTGGTTATATCCCGCAATTTCAGTCGCACCAACGGGAATAACATCCAGCGTTAATATTTGTTCCAATAAATCCCAATCTAAAACAATAATCCGTTGCGGTATTTTGTTGTTATTTGGCGCAGCATTAACAATGGGAGTAATAAATAAAATAGTCAGACCAAAAAATAGTGATTTAACTACTTTTTGTAATATTACACGCATACCACCGCCACCTTATGTTGTTGTGAACCTTGATTATCAGGGTGCTCAATCAGCTTTATTGGTGTTTCATAAAGTGCAGAAAGTCGCTCATCATCAAAAAGTAATGATGCTTCACCTTCAAACGCAATTTCACCTTTTTTAAGCGCGATAATATGAGTGGCATAACGCAAGGCGAGGTTAAGATCATGCAAAATAACGATAATACCAACATGCTGAGTTTGGTTTAACTCACTCAACAATTCCATTAGTTGATATTGATGATGTATATCTAGTGCTGATGTTGGTTCATCTAAAATTAAAATAGGTGATTGCTGAGCGAGTAACATTGCAACCCAAGCTCGTTGGCGTTCGCCACCCGATAAATCATCAGCAAGTGTGTCTGCAAAGGGCAGAACTCCTGCTTTTTCCATCGCTATGGTGATAATTTCGTCATCTTTTTTATTCCAACGGCCTAATGTTCCACGCCAAGGAAAGCGTCCTAAACGCACTAATTCTCTGACAGTTAATCCCGCAGAAGCAGGCAGTTTTTGGGGGAGAAAGGCTATCTGTTTAGCCAAATCACGGGGCTTATAATGTGAGATATTGCTGTTATTTAGTGTAATAGATCCACTATCTGGCGCTTGCTGACCGGATAACAAACTGACTAAAGTCGATTTACCTGAGCCATTATGACCAAGCACAATGGTTAATCCTAGATCTGAAATACGCAGTGAGGGAATTGATAGAATAGTACGTCCACCGCGATCCATTTGAATATTTGAGAGTTCAAACATGGTCACTCATTTATAAAATGATATTCCGTCTTTTATTGTGTAGTTAACAATAAAAGACGGAATGATAAAGAAAATTACCAGCGATATTTAGCATTCAATAAAACAGAGCGAGATTGCCCGTAATAACAGTAATAATCACAACCAGAGAGATACTCTTTATCAAGAATATTGTTGATATTTAACTGTAATTGCCACTGTTTATTGAAATTATAGATTGCAGCCATATCCCATAATGTTGCACTAGGTACGGTTAAATCACTGCTCTTAGGATTATCTTTAGATTTACCTAAATAACGCACACCTGTTCCTAACGTTAAATCTTGGGTTCCCGTAATTGGAATAGTGTAACTACCCCAAGCAGATGCAGTATGTTTAGGAATTAAACCGGCTTGTTGTTTACCTTTATTACCCGTGTCATCGGTTTGCATATCGGTATAGGTGTAATTGGCTTTTAACGCTAAACGTTCCGTTAATTGCATTTCACTTGTTACTTCAACACCCTTTGATGTCACTTTACCGGTTTGTGTTGAAACAAAAGTCGTTGGATTTGCAACAAGCGCATTCTTCTGTGTGATATCAAACCAAGCAATATTAAAGTAACCATCCATAAAATCAGGTGTATATTTTATCCCTGCTTCAATTTGGTCACCTTTTAATGGTTTATACAGATCTTTAGTTGCAGGATCGATAGTACTCATCACCTCAAAGGACTCGGAATAACTCACATAAGGAGATAGGCCGTTATCTGCTAGGTACATTAATCCTGCATTGAGGCTAAATTCACTATCAGTGCGTGATTTATCCTCATTTTTTGCTTGTGCTTTATTTTCTGTTTTCACCCAATCTTGACGTACACCCGCCATTGCAACCCAGCGGCCATCAAATTTAGTTTGATACTGTGAGTAAAGGCTATATTGAGTTTTATCAATGGTACGATTGATGTTATCAGCAGGGTTAAGCGGGGTATATTTGCCGTAAATAGGGTTCCACGGATTAATCGTACCAAAGCTGTAATTATCTTGCTCATCACCTTTGGTTTGGTGATATTGCAATTCAGCACCCGCTAATAAGGTATGTTCGAAATTATCCGTATCCCATTCACCAACAACGTTATTATCAAAAGAGATACTTTGGTTTTTACCATCACGGAAAACGATGCCACGACCAAGTTCTGTTGCCGTAACATCTGAATTAGGGAATGCATAGACACTACGCAATAACAGATCGTTATAGCCATAGTTTAAACGTTGAGAAAAACGCCAAACATCGTTGATGTTACTTTCTAATAAATAACCCGCTGAAATTTGAGTACGTTTATATTTATCGTATCCCGGTTCACCTAAGTTAGTTGACGGTTTAATTTTACCAAAAGGAGATGAAATTAATGTACCCGCAGCCGGGAAGAAAGGATTAGTCGGTGTACCATCATCATGCAAGTAGGTCGCCATAAAGGTCAGTGATGTATCGTCAGTTAGATTAATCGCAACACTTGGCGCAAGATAAATCCGCTCGTTATCAGTGTGAGATAACTCCCCATCTGATTTTTTCATTAAGCCAACAAGGCGATAGCGCACACGTTTATCATCTGTTGTACTTGAAACATCAAAGCCTAACCCACGCTGATCATTATTTCCTACCTCAAGAAATACTTCATTTTGAGGTTTAAAGCTGGGTTTCTTTTGTACGACGTTAACCGCACCACCGGGTGTAGACTCACCAAATAATACAGCTGATGCACCTTTTACCACTTCAATCTGTTCAAAACCATAAGGCTCAAGTAGCCATGTGTAATAACCATCACGGAAAAGGCGACTGTTATCTAAATAAGTTGCCGCTTCAAAACCTCGCACACGAAGCCAATCAGTATCGTTATCGGCACCAAAGGGCTGAGAAACAACACCAGAGGTATAACGTAAGGCTTCATCAAGTTTTTGAGGAGCATGTGTTTCGAGATCTTTTTGGGAAATGACAGAAACGGATTTAGGCGTTTCTTGCAAACTGGTATTTACTTTTAGCGCTTGAGCACTAACGACAAGCTTCTCGACTTGTTCCGTTTTTGCTTTTTCTTCTGCAAAAGCCTGTGTAGTCAAAATAAAAGGAAGGGTGGCAGAACAGAGTAATGCCACCGGTTTCAATTTAAATGCATAAAAATTAATCACAATGAGTCACCGAATAATAATGATTACTATTAACGCTATTATTCACATAATGTATACTAAGGTAAATTAATTTATGCAAAAATGTCTATAAATGATAACTTTTTGGGTTAATTAACTGCTTATGTCAACCCAAGATAGGCGTCCACCGACAGAAGTGCTGCGATGTAGTGCATTATGACTTAAACATAAAGTCCGCATTCCTGCGACTTGTTGTGAATACCAAGCTCCACCTCGCATTAAAGAGCGTTGGCCATAATTTCGTAAATAAACCTGATCGTGATCTTGCTGGTTTATTGCTGGATATAATCCTAATGCTTTAAATAACATCGGTACTTCACGATCATCAACAGGCGTTATTGCGTTAAAATCACCATCCATTAGTCCCGCTGGATAACTATTATCTGCGGGTGCGCCGTTATAGTGTTTTATTGACGTTGATAAAATAGGCGTACCTGCATTTCCCTCACAATAATCAGAGGGTGCATCGTATTTTGCGCTATTAATATGATTGATAGGCAATAAGTTACCTGTTGATAATGCTATTGAATGCCATTGCTCCGTTATTGTTGGATCACCACAAAATACAGCGTCATTATCTTTAATTATCTGTATTTCTCCGGCATTTAATTGCATTCCACTTTGCCATTCCCAGAGGTTGCCACATAAATCACTAATGCCAAATAAACTATTATCATGATACCAATTCGGCCACTGTGGTGATGTTATTGTGGTTGGATCACCAGTGATAAAATCAGTGTCGCCAGCATCTTTGCCATCCACTCGATTAGCACATTGCTCAGGATGTAGAAAACTACGCCCATAATCCGTATTTCCATCTTCAACCATATTGTGATGACGACACCACAACATAAGCGCAGCCCATTCCGCATGGGTACTTAAATGAAATCCTTTTCCTGTCTGTTGAGCGCATTGTTGAAAGCTTAACAAATCTAACTGACTGGCTGGTTTTTGATTGGGTAAACTTAATAATTCGCTTTGATGTAATGAAGCGGGATAACACGCATAGAAAAAAGCATCTTTAACTTTTCCATTTACAATAAAAGCAGGGTGAATAGTATTATCAAGACAATCCAATACCTCGTTTAATCGAAAACGGGGCATTACATACATATAATTCGGCTGACCTTTTGCAGAATATAAAATAGTTCTTTTTCCTGCCGATTGTGTCTCAACTTTTATCCGTAAAGGATCAGGTGAATAGATATCAAACATGATTATTCCTTATCTTCATCTAGTAATGTCACCCAATAACCTGTTTCCCATTTTACTGGCAAAAATTGGGTATGGTATTCATGAAAAATAGCGTCCGCATCAAGGTGAGAAAAACGTTCGGGATGTAGCCATTTCGCCATTTGTAAAATAGCAATAAAACCAAAAGGGCTGTCATAAAAAGAGTGCCAAATAGCGTACACTTGTCTGTTTTTAACTGCATCGAGTGTTTTATAAGCAAGGCGTTGCATTAAAATCGCAAGTTGCTGTTTTGCCAACTCTAAATTTGCACCAGGCCCTAAATTAATCCAATCACCAGAAGGGTTATAACCACTCCAATCCGCACCTGTTAAAAAGATTTTATCGGGTTTAGAGTAAATCACGGTTTCTTGATTCAGAAGGCCATAAGTACTTTTTATATATTCCGTTCCTAAGTTTTTACCCCCTGCATTTTGTAGCATTTGTCCCATACTGCCATTGCCATATGAAAGGCAGCATTCTGGTGTAAAGCCTGCAGCTCGTTCAAATAACACATTGGGACGTTTAAATGGCTTTTTTCCTAATTGCTGAGAAATATAACTGAGTTGTTTTTCACGAAATTGGTTCATTGCTTGGCTTTGTTGGAGATTACCAAGCATATTTCCCATAATAGATGTACTAATTGGGGTGTTATTAAGTGGATCAATACTCAAATCAAACACGACGACAGGAATATTGGCTTTCGTTAATAAATCTAGCACACCATTAACACTGATCGCGCGATAAGTCCCAACGGCAACAATAATGACATCAGGTTTTAGCGCGATAAGCTTTTCACTATTAAAGTGTCCACTCGACATAGCCGTAAATTCAGGTAGTGCCAATAATTGCGGAAATGCTCGAGTATATTGATGATACAAGCTTAAATCGGCGGTACGAAAAGCCGAAGGCATTGCGATAAGACGCTCATAAAGAGCGCCTTTATTTAATGAAGCATAAAGTAAAAACAATCCACTATCTGCCACATAAATACGCGTTAATTCTTGTGGTAATGCAATTTCTCTTCCCAGAATATCAACAATTTCCCTCTGTTTTGATTTTGCATAAACAGGAAAAGGGCTCGCTAATAATAAAGAGAATGCACTGGCACCTTTTAGTAATGAACGTCGATAATTATCCATGTTCATTTCCTAAAAATAGTAATTTAATACACCAAGAACCACGCGATCTGTACCAATACTGCAATAAGTTGAACTGGTACAACTCGCAACATAGGATTTATTTGTGATATTACTGACAGTTAATCCTAACTCTAATCCCTGCAATTCACGGTTGATTGACGATAATTGGTAGCGCAAACTCACATCACCTAACCATACTGCGGGTACTTTAAACGTATTTGTATTATCACCGTAAGTTGAACCTAAATAGCGAACACCAGCACCTAATAATGCGCCTTCTAAATAAGGCTGCTGAAAACGGTAATCTATCCATGCAGAACCCGTATGAGTAGGTACTTGAACAGGATGTTTATTTAACGTTGTCGGATCACTAGTCGATGTCACAATATTATGCAGATAGGCATAATTGAGCATCATATTCACTTGTGGTGTTAACGCTAATTTACTTTCGAACTCGAGCCCACGAGAACGAATTTCCCCAGATTGCTGATAATAATCGGGATTTCTCGGATTATGTGTTGTGACATTTTCTTGAGTTAATTGATAAACAGCAACACTAACGAGTTGTGTTAATTCAGGATTTTGATACTTGATACCGGCTTCATACTGTTTTGATTTCATTGGAATAAACGCTTTTCCATCTGCATCTGTACCCAATACAGGATCAAAGCTATCTGATGTACTTATCCAAGGTGAGAATCCATTATTAAATTGGTAACTTAAACCAACACGATGGCTCCATGCCGTATTATGACTTGAATTTGTCATGCCTGAAATTTGATTATGTGTATCTAAATCAGCAGAATCATAACGGCCACTCAACAGTAAATTCCATTGTTGCCAGCGCAAGTGATCTTGCAAATAGTATCCATAGCGATCAAATTGTTGTTTTGTTGAAGTGCGTGAAACAGGATAAGGCTCAAAATCAGGTTTATGATGCGATGCCCAAGGATCAAAACTAACTGTTTGAGAGCCCCACCAATCTTTAGTCATATAGCCATGTTGATAATCAAAACCTGCCATAACCGTATGATTGATATCCCATGTTGCTATTTTCCCTATCAGCTGAGTATCTGTTACCCACGTTTCCGATTTACTCGGTGCTTCTTGATAAACCGCCGTTAACAGGCGATCTCCGGGTAAAAATCCGCGGGTATAATCACGACTAATTTCAGTATCAACCTTCATAAAACGGGTATTTTGTTTAAATTGCCACTGAGGTGTCAGGTCATATTCAAATAATGAAGTGAGAGACTGTTGTTTGCGATGTGAATTATCATGGCTTTGATTATTATAATTTCGATTAGGATCAACTTTACCATTAGGATTCGGTAACAAACCTAAAGCTTGAGCAGGTAACGTATTGTAATAACCTAGACGAGGCTCTTTTTGATATTGACCCAATAGTGTCCAACTCAATGCATCATTCGGTTTCCATGTAATAGCTGGTGAGATAAGAAAACGTGTTTGACGAGAAGAGGGGATTTGAGACTCTTGTTCAAGCGCTAACCCTGAAACACGATATAACCATGTTTCATCCTCATTGATTGCTGATGTAGTATCAAATTTAATACCATGATTTTTATTATTGCCCGCTTGTAATTGCACTTGGTGTTGCGCTTCTGCGGAAGGGCGACGCGATATCATATTAATCACGCCACCTGCACCACCTTGCCCATATAATGCAGATGCAGGACCATGTACAGCTTCTAAACTTTCTAAACTCCAACTATCAACTTGAGGTGCCCAAATACCACTATTACCTAGCATTCTTAATCCATCTAGATAGTAGTCTGCATCAAATCCGCGCATTTTCGAGTAATCAATACCGCTACCAAAAGCACCAAATTTTTCACTCACAACGCCTGAACTATAACGCAGTGCCTGACTAATAGATTCAGAGGGTAAGTTATCTAATTGAGCGCGATTAACAACAGAAACCATTTGTGGTGCTTCTAATAAAGTGGCATCACTTTTAGTCGCTGTTGTCTGTTTTTTCGCAATATAACCATAAGGTTGTGTATCAGACTGAGTGTTTTGCGCTGAAGTAATAATTATTTTTTCAATATTTTCTGAAGCAAAAGAGGGCGATACTGCGCTTAATGAAATTAATGTAGGAAAAACAAAAGAGTAGCCACATTTCCAATAATTTTTTAATTGCTTATTTGGATAATGTGTCGATTGAAGTAATAGCAACATAATGATCCCAAAAATGAAAATAAACCATGATTGACTCGTGGTCGGTAACATACACCAACGACCGACTGTCAGTCAATATAAATGATAATCATTTTTATTTGTATTGAGATAAAAAATAGAATAAGTCATAAATGCAATAAAAATAGGAGGGCGAAATTATCGGGTTCTTTTGCTCACAATAAAAAAGGCTCGATAAATAATATCGAGCCTTTAACTGTTTATTACTCTAATTTGGTTATGAAATTAAAGTGTGACACCTTTCTTCGCGAGGAACTCATCATAAGTTCCTTGGAAATTAGTCACTTTTTCAGGTGTTATTTCAATAATACGGTTTGCTAATGAACTTACGAATTCACGGTCATGAGAAACAAAAATCAAAGTACCTTGATAAAGTTCTAATGCCATATTCAGTGATTCGATAGATTCCATATCTAAGTGGTTAGTTGGTTCATCCATAATCAGAATGTTTGGTTTTTGCATCATTAGCTTACCAAATAACATTCTACCTTTTTCACCACCCGATAAAACTTGAACAGATTTTTTCAAATCATCTTGAGAGAACAGTAAACGACCTAATACGCTACGTACAGATTGTTCGTCGTCTTCTGGTTTCATCCATAAACTCATCCAATCAAACACAGTCATATTGACTTCAAAATCAGTTGCATGATCTTGTGCATAATAGCCAATATTTGAGTTTTCAGACCATTTTAAACGACCAGTATCAGGTGTTAATTCACCGACTAATGTTTTGATCATTGTCGATTTACCCACACCGTTATTACCTAAGATGGCAACTTTTTCGCCCACTTCAAGCATCATATTGACGTCTTTAAATAGTGGGGCATTGTCATCATAGCCTTTAGAGATATTTTCCACTTCAAGCGCATTACGGAATAATTTTTTCTCTTGTTCAAAGCGAATGAATGGGTTTTGGCGACTAGATGCTTTAACTTCAGCTAATTGAATTTTCTCAATCTGTTTTGCACGAGAGGTTGCTTGGCGTGATTTAGAAGCATTAGCACTAAAGCGACTTACGAAAGATTGTAATTCACTAATCTGTGCTTTTTTCTTTGCATTATCCGCTAATAAACGCTCACGAGCTTGGGTTGCAGCAAACATATATTCATCATAGTTACCCGGATGAACCGCAAGCGCACCATAGTCTAAGTCAGCCATGTGCGTACATACCATATTGAGGAAGTGACGGTCATGGGAAATAATGATCATGGTACTGTTACGTTCATTTAGCGTTTGCTCAAGCCAACGAATGGTATCAATATCCAAGTTATTCGTTGGTTCATCCAGTAACAGAATATCAGGATCAGCGAACAGGGCTTGTGCAAGTAACACACGTAATTTCCAACCCGGGGCCACTTCACTCATAGGACCATTATGTTGTTCTAATGGAATACCTACGTTTAGCAATAATTCGCCAGCACGAGATTCAACGGTGTAACCGTCCATTTCACCAAATTTCACTTCAAGATCGGCAACACGTAAGCCGTCTTCTTCGCTCATTTCAGGTAAGCTATAGATGCGTTCACGCTCTTGCTTCACTTCCCAAAGTTCAGTGTGACCCATAATCACGGTATCAAGCACAGTAAACTCTTCATAAGCGAACTGGTCTTGTTTTAGTTTACCAAGACGTTCATTAGGATCGAGGAATACGTTGCCGCTACTTGGCACTAAATCGCCACCTAAAATTTTCATAAAGGTTGATTTACCGCTACCGTTGGCACCGATTAAACCATAGCGATTTCCGCCACCGAATTTGACAGAAATGTTTTCAAACAGTGGCTTTGAGCCAAACTGCATAGTGATATTATTGCTGATTAACAAGACGAATACTCATTATTAGTGAATGACAAAAGGTAATGGGGCGGCATTATGCCACAAGTTACCCCTATTAAGACAGTAAAGTGACGAATGTCTGTTAAGGAATTTTAGCTGTAAGAGAAAAACTCATCATATTGTGAGTTTTTGCCCATAACTGAAGTAAGAAAAAAAGAGATAACGCCAATTCGCTATCTCTTTATCGTGAACTTAACTTGAAGCGTAATCTATTTACTACTTGGAAGGTACTAAGCCGGGTTCAACCACAGCATAAACTTGGTCATCTAGAAGATCAGCCTCAAGAAGCTGAGTCACTAAACGCGCAACATCTCGACGATTCACTAAACCATGAGTCTCTTCATATTGATAAAGCTGAGCCTTGCCCGTTTCTTCACCATTAAGTAATCCACCCGGTCTTACTATTGCATAATCAAAACGGCTAGTTTGTAACCACACTTCGGCCAATGATTTTTCTCTTACGGCTTGACCAAATGCCGCTTTGGCTCTGTCAGATAAGGCAACCCAACTATCACCACATCCTAAAGAAGAAACCATTAACATACGTTGAAAACCCATCTTTTCCGCAATATCAATGACGGTTCGATGAGCCAGATAATCATTTTCACCGCCCATTGTGGAAATAATATCTGCATCTTTTCCTGCTAATGTTAAAACAGCTTCAACAGCTTTAGCATCAATCGCATCACCAATAACAGTTTTGATCCCTTTTTCTTCTAAACGATTAGCTGCTTCTTTGGAACGAACTAAAGCCACAATAGGGCGTTGTTGTGCGACGCCAATATCAGCAATATGTGCGCCAACACCTTTACCGCCAGCGCCAAAAATAACCCATGTTTTCACGAGCAATTATTCCTTATTTAATTGTTGTGCTAATTGACGGAAGGCTGATAATTGCTCTGGCAATAATTGACGATGTTCATCTCTGCCAAGGAAAATCTTAAACATTGCAACGCCTTCTTGATTGAAAAATAAGATAGAGGCGGTATCCATACCCATAAATTTACGCTCGATCATTGCAATATATTGGCAATTTTCGGCTTTAATATGGCCTGTCATTCCTTTTTTGCCACGTAAATTAAAATAGCCATGTCGATGAAAACCACTTGGTAATTCACCGCTAAATTCTAAAATAACATCTTGAGTATGCACAAGTGTGGTGACATTACCCCATTTCATCACGTTATCCCACACTGTATCGAATTGCTCACCACTCATTAATGAGCGTGATGGCAAATGTCTCACAACCTCTAACAAGGTTGTATCAAATTGCGTAGCAATAGTTTCTAGCGTTCCATCAGGCTCAGTTATTAAAAATTGTTGTAGCTCTATATTCATGATGTTATTTCCATCTTTTAATTAATATTTAGGGTAATAAAATTAACGAGGTGTATTTAATTGCAAAATTAACTGCTGTAAGGATGTCAGCAAATTACTTGCCCAAAACCGACCTTCATTGGTGAGTTTCATACAAAGAAAATCATCTTCAACAAGGCCTGCTTGATACCATTGATTTAATAAAGGGGAGAGCAGAGTTGCTTGCGGGCTTAATTTAGCTAAATCAACACGCCCGCACTCAATGCCAGCTTGTAATTCATGACGCCAACGAAAACCACTGTCAGTTGTACGACTCATCATCATTAAAGGTTTTTGGCTATCTGTAATTTTTTGATAATAGCTATCCAGTGAACGCTCAATCATCCATGAATAACCATTAACCGAACCACCAGCACCAGAGCCAAAGGCAAGGCAATCCGCACCTTGTTTAATTAATAAATTATAGAGATTACGTTCGCGGGTTGTTCTAGCCCAATGACTATTGCTTATCTGACGCCAACCTACATTCTCCATAAAATCACAGCCTTGAAGATATAGCGCACGCCGTTCTATCGGCGTTGGCACAGTGACTCGCTGATTTTCAACCGCTTTACCTAATGGTGTATTAGGAAGCAAATTCAATGCATACAGATCGACACCATCTAAACCAATATCGTGGGCAATAGTGAGATCTTCTTGCCAATTCACCGCATTTTGCCCCGGTAATCCGAATAACAGATCGCACACCACAGCAGCTCTATCACGTAAGCAGAGTCCTTTCATAAACTTAGCGGCTTCTTCACCCGTTGATGTTCTTGCCATTCGTTTACGAATTTTGCTATTAAAGGTTTGAATACCAATAGAAAAACGGTTTGCACCTGCATCTAAACAAGCATCAATTCGATTATCATCAAAATTTAAAACGCGACCTTCAATCGTAATTTCACAATCGGGTGCTAAAGGAAGTGATTGGCGCAAATGCGTGATCACTCGATAGAGATCTTTTGCCGATAATGCAGAAGGGGTTCCGCCACCAAAGTAAACGGCATGAATGGGTGCAGACTGATAAAGTAAGCTATCTGATTCAGCCGATATCTCACGCAATAATGCGTCGGTATAGCGTGTACAGGCTTCTTCGTGGTAGTTATTTTGATAAAAACCACAAAATGTACAATGAGTTGCACAAAAAGGAATGTGGATATACAACAAACGTTTACATGCAGGTGTTTTACTTTCTAATAAAGCTTGCCATGTTGATTGTTGCTCTTCTTTTGCAATAGGTACAGAGCCTCTCCACGGCATGGTGGCATGTCTATCGCGAAAAGGGCTATCACCCTCAAGTGCAAAATGGGGAGTAAGATCGATTTCAGTTGAAGATTGCGTGCTATGTGTTGCGACTGACTCTTTCATTATTAAATCATTCCTACTTATTTATCATTAACAGGATCAGCGGGATAAAACTGTTGATGCAATAACTCCACGGCATCCACAATACGAGGTCCCATTCCCAAAATAAGGGATTGATCAATTTCAATAATGCGTTGGTTTTTCCATGCTTGAGTCATTGAAACACCGGGCACAGAAGCAAGCCCTTCAGAGGCTCTTAATCCACCGGTTTGGTTTTTCTGACTTTGCGTTGTAATAACAATTAATTCTGGATTGGCAGCAATAATCGCCTCTGCACTATAAATACGATAGTTCTCATGCGTAGCAATATTCTCGCCGCCGGCTAAATGAAGAATGGCATCCGCAACACTGGTTTTTCCCGCAACTTGAGGAATTCCACCACCAGGTGAAAGAAAGAACATCACTTTCACTTTTTGCTTAATTTGACTATTTTTAGCGTTGATCACGGCTAAACGAGATTGAAGAGAACCAATTAATGCTTCTGCTTCCTTTTGTTTATCTAATGAAATCGCTAAGGTACGAATATTTTTAAGCATTAATTCAAATGTGGCGGGTGTTCTTGGTAAGGAAATCACCTTTACATTATGTTGTGCCAGCTGGCGCAGTACCATTTTAGGTTCAGCATCATCCCAAGTTACAAAAGTAGAAGGGCGTAAAGACAAAATGCCTTCTGTACTTAGCTGCTTCCAGTATCCGATATGAGGTAATGCTTGCGTTTGTTCAGGATAAGACGTCGTTTCATCAACACCAACAACCTTATTACCAGCACCTATGGCATAAACTAATTCTGTAATAGAGCCACCGGCAATAACCCAACGGTCACTATCTTCGTTATCTTTTGCTATTAAGTTAAAAGGTAACAATAACAAGCTGAGTACGATCGCTATTTTTTTCATAATTAAAATGCCCATGTCAGACCAACTGCAGCATTAATACCCGTAGCAGGGATAGATTCATGAGCCGTTTGATAACGCTTATTCAAAATATTATTTAAATCAAAGTTGATACGGTATTGATCGTTATTGCCAAATTCTGTACTCAGTGAAAGGTTAACCGTTGTCCAACCAGCATAGTGCTGTTTATTTTCTGGATTACTATGATCTTTCGCTTTTGTTGCCGCTCTTAAATATAAATCTGACATTAAATTCATATTATTGAGCAATAATAAATGTTTAGCACCAAAGCGAGTTGTTAATGTAGGTTCGCCAGTATTCCATGTTTTCAATGTTGAACCTATAAATTGACGACGCATCACATTGGCAGAAACATAAGGTGTAATTGACCAACCTTGGTATTGAGCCATCATTTCCATACCATAGGTTTTAGCGCGATCGATATTGTCATAATAGAAATAATCTGCTCGTCCTGTTTTGCTATTTCCTTCGCAAATCGATTCCCCAGCACAGGCAATAGATGTGATGTAATCTTTGGCTTCAGAATAATAAATCGCACTGTCGATATACCAGTTATTCCCTTTATAGCGCGCACCAAATTCCACATTATTAGAGTGTTCAGCTTCAAGATCGCGATTACCGTAAGTTACCGCACCGCCAGCAGTCGTGTTCATAAATTGCTGAACAAGCGTTGGGAAAACATAACCTTGTGCAAATGCGAGACGTAATTCTGTATCTTTAAATCCAGAATAACGCACATTCGATGACACAATAAAAGCGTTATCTCTTACAGGATCAGAGCCTAATGTCTTATAACTTGTTCCTGTTTTATTGTGATGAACAGTTTCATCACCATCTTGTAATTCTGATTTCAACCAATATTGTCTGGCACCCATTGTCCATGACCAATCCTCTGTTATTTTCCAATCATTTTGGGCAAAAACAGACACGTTCGTTTGCTGACTACGGTTATGTAACAGGGATTGTTTTTCGTAATTTACGGCAGGAGGGAAGCCGGTTGTACTATTTGAAGATGTTTGACCCACAGAGGTTTGTTTTACTTTATCTTGTTGATATTGCGTGCCTAAAATTAATTCATTATTTGCAGGTAACGTAAAGTTTGCCTGCATAGTCATGCCATAAGTATTCTGTGTATCTTCCGATTGGGTTCTATTTTTAACCGTCAAATTACCAATCATTGGGCTACCTGTTGGTGTAACAACGCCCACTCGGTTTTCAAATTTTCGCTCTATACGCTGTGTGTAAGCATCAATATGAAGTTTTTTGAAATAATCAGCATCAACCTCATAGTCATAAAATAAACCGACTTTTTCACGCTCAAGTTTAGGCACTTTAACGCTAAACTCTTGATACTTTCCTTCATCCGCGTAATAAGATTGCGTAGATAAATCATAGCGATCAAGTGAAAGACCAAATTTATGTTTATCCACTTTATAGCCTAACCATGCACCTTGGCCATTATTTCTAAAATGCGTATTAGGTAAACGCCCATCAGGCGTATATCTGTCACCATGATCGGCATAACTTCCATTAAGGCGATATTCAAAATCACCGACAGTACCTGAAATTAACGCAGACTCTCGCCAGCCCATCGTTGCTGAGTCATAAACGACTTTGACATTTCCCCCAAAAGGCTTATCGCCACCTTTTTGAGTAATTAAATTCACTACACCGCCAATAGCTTGTGAGCCATAAAGCACAGAATAGGGGCCTTTAACCACTTCAATGCGCTCTAATGCAGATTCATCTATTAAAATACCAGCACCAAAGTTTTGACCACCTCGTTGATAGGTTACTTCTTGCCCATCAACTAACAAAAGTACGCGTGATGATGCTTCTCCACGAATACGGATCTGTTTACGGCCAGCAAGGCTATTATCCGTGACTTCAACACCGGGGATATCACGTAATTGGTCTGCAATAGAAGAAGATGTTGACTGAGTTAATGTTTCTTTATCGATAACTTGAATGGTAGCAGGGCTATTCCATAACGAAGATGCGCTACGTGTTGTAGTAACAACCAGTGTTTCTTCTTTAGGCGAAACATTATCAGCAATAGCATATTGAGAGAGTGAGAGTGTTAAAGCAGATAATACGAAGCAAGACTTAAATTGAATACACATAATGCGAATCCTAATGAGATCAATAATTATTATCATTCGCTTTATAATTTAAGTTTTGGCATTCATCAACCACAAAATGGTAAATAGAATACATCTTTGATTTAAATCAAAGTAAAAGTGTGATTTCATGCATATTAGCTGCTTAAATAAACAGAAATAACACAAATAGAAGGGTTTTTAAGCAAGTAGTGAAAAAAAGGTAAGTAAAGACACTCGGTTTATATTCTTACCTTCATTATCGAGAGAGTTAGGTTAAATGAAAGAAAATAAAAGCGGATAAAATACTATTCTAATGTGTTAAGAAAAACTTTAAGCAATTGGTTTAATGCTTGTTGTTCTTGTTGTGATAAACCTGAGACTAAACGTTTTTGATTTTCAACGTGTGCTTCTATTACTTGGTTGATTAATTCCAGACCTTCAGGTGTTAGCGAGACTAAAAAACCACGCCCATCTTCTGGATTAACTTTACGAATAACCCAACCGGCTTTTTCTAATTGATCAATACGATTTGTCATCGTGCCTGATGTAACCATCAGTGTTGATAACATCTCACCAGGAGAGAGGGTATAAGGATCTCCTGCACGTCGTAGTGTAGCAAGAACATCAAAACTTGACGTATTTAAGCCAAATTGAGAGAAAACTTTCTCCATTTCGCGCGAAAGATGCAAAGTTATATTCCCCAATCGACCTATTAATCCCATCGGACTAATATCAAGATCAGGGCGCTCACGCTGCCATTGTTTAGTAATTTTATCTATTCTGTCCATGCATTCATAATGTCAATTATTTATCTTGACGTCAAGGTATTATTAATTTATCTTGACCTCAAGATAAATCGGTGTGGTAACAACTAAACGAGTGATTTTATGAATCGATACACAACATTACTACTAACGGCATTAGCTCCTATTGTATGGGGGAGCACTTATATTGTGACAACGGAAATGTTGCCCGCTAATGTTCCCATGACGTTAGCTGCATTACGAGCATTACCTGCAGGAATTTTATTATTAATTATCATGAGACAACTGCCACAAGGTATATGGTGGTTGCGTGTCATTATTTTGGGATTTTAAATTTCTCGCTGTTCTGGTGGCTATTATTTATTTCAGCCTATCGTTTACCTGGTGGTGTTGCTGCAACAGTGGGTGCCGTTCAGCCTTTAATTGTCTTATTTTTATCTCGGTGGTTATTACAAACACGGTTATCATGGTTGTCTATTTCAGCCGCATTAGGCGGTATTTTTGGTGTGGCAATACTGATATTGACACCGAATGCAGCGCTTGATCCTATCGGAATAATTGCAGGATTAGGCGGTGCATTTTCTATGGCGACAGGTACTGTATTAAGTCGTCGTTGGCAACCGCCTGTTACACCTTTAACGTTTACAGCTTGGCAATTAACCGCTGGTGGCGCTGTATTATTACCTTTTGCGTTATTTTTCGAACCCGCATTACCTTCATTAACAGGAATTAATCTTTTAGGCTTGGCTTATTTAACCTTAATCGGTGGGGCATTAACCTATATTTTCTGGTTTAGAGGATTAGCATTATTGGGACCAAGCTCTGTGGCTTCATTAGGCTTTTTAAGCCCACTAAGCGCGGTTATTTTAGGTTGGGCATTGTTAGGACAACAATTAACGAGTTTACAAATTCTAGGCATGATCGTGATATTAATTAGTATCTGGGCTAATCAACAGTCAGAAAAACGAGAAAGAGCAAAGCTTCAGTCACTTAGTTAGGATTAATGTGTTATTTTAAACGCCACAAATACAGACCATTTAATACCGACTGTTTAATACCGAATAATCAAGAGAGTGTTGTTATGCCTATATGGGTTGATGCTGATGCATGTCCAAAAGTAATCAAAGAAGTGTTATATCGTGCAGCAGATAGAGAAAAAGTGATTATTACTTTTGTTGCTAATCAACGATTAATCGTGCCCGCATCGCCTTTCTTACGTACATTACAAGTTTCTGCTGGGTTTGACGTTGCTGATAACGAAATTGTTCGCCGTACTAATAAAGATGACTTGGTTATTACCGCTGATATTCCATTAGCAGCCGAAGTCATAGAAAAGGGCGCAGTCGCTCTAAATCCAAGAGGCGAACGTTATACTGAAGCAACTATTCGGGAACGTCTAAATATACGTGATTTTATGGATACGATGAGAGCAAGCGGTATTCAAACTGGAGGTCCTGCAAGTTTAAGCCAACGCGACCGTCAACTTTTTGCCAATGAATTAGATAAGTGGTTTTTACAACAAAAAAAGCGCGCTTAATTTAATCAGCAATAAATGCTTTTAATAAATAAACGGGCATAGATATTATTGCCCGTTTTTCTTTAAGATAAACTTTAGATTATTTCTTTTTTATAATGAGATCAGACATAACGTTTAGTGCCTAAAATACTGGGTTTCTTCCCTTTAAAAACATGAGGGCCATCCATTGTTAATTTAAGCTCATTACCATTGCGAGTTAACCAAGGTGTCGCTTCACTACCTGCTCTTGATGTTACACCTGATGGTTTTAATGTAATGCTATCTTGATCAATTTCAATAATACCAATCACATAGGTATAAATCATATTATTGAAAAAGCCTTTCTTATATTCACAAGAACATTCAACCACTTGATTGCCATATTCCATACGCATTGTTGGTTTTAATGAGGCAACAGAAACACAACCGTTACTAATTGCAGAGTAAACACTACAAACCAACGCGACTTTACCGCCCATTAATTGGGAAATAGCAGGGTTAATCTCAACGGTTTCGCAACCGGGTTGTTCTTGACTCACACTCACCACATCACCGGTATGGAAAACAAAAGGATCAGAATTAAAAGCGCCGCTTTTATCTGGCGCTTGAATAATCGACATTTGACCATTCGGGCGTAAAATTCCCACACGAAGATCTAAATCATCATTATCTTTTCCATCTCCATTATCTATCCATGTTGCACTGACTAAAATACGCTTAGGTGCATCATTACCTTTTAGCAATGAAACACGATGACTACTATCAGGTTTAGTCAGTTTCACTACGCTTTTTTGTATATTTACGGGAGCAGGTGGTGGTGCAATAACTGGAGCAGGCTCTTCAACTTCAACACCGTAAAGGTTACATAAGCCCGCAAGTCCAGAAGCAAAACCTTGCCACACAGAACGGACTTTATTCTGACCATTTCGAACATAAAGTTCTAAAACGATGATGCCTGTTTCTTGTGAAAACTGGCTCGGCGCTAACTCAATAACTTCATTATTTATCAGCACTTGTGCTTTTAATTGATTAACAACAGCGAAACCGCCAGCACTGCCATCTTGCGTTAATGTAATTGCTATTTTGGTAATATTTGCGGGCAAACGAGAAAAATCAAAGTCAATACTATGAATAACTGTTGAGCCTTGAGTTATCGGTGAAATAAACGAAGCTGCACCAGAAGCATGATGAGGAGCATTAAAGAAAACCATATCGTCGTCATTAACGACTTTTCCTGAGCCAGTTACTAAAAATGCAGTCAGATTAATATCAAGATTATAGCCTACTGCATGAGAGACTTTAACTTGTCCTTTATTTTCGCTGAGTGATGTATTTTCACCCGGTTGCAACGTTTTACTCATTAAACCGCTCCTTGATTGATAAGACTAACTGCAAGAAATTTAGATAACAAAGGGTGTTCAAATTAGTGACACTATAAATTTAAGTCACTGCAACTGCCAACTTTTTGCTAATGGATAAGATAAATGACTTTTATAATAAAAAAGAATCCTAAGTTGATACATTAACATAGGTTCTTTCACTAAAAACGGTCATATAACTCTCGCTCGCTTTCTTACCTTAATTGCTGCTTAGAATAACATCCTAAAAAACCATTAAGCTTTTCTATTCTATAACGCATGAAATCATATAATGCTTCAATGATACACAAAGAATCAGGGTATTAAGTCAAACAACAAGAAATAAACAGGTAATAATTTGGCAATTTTACATAAATTTATAATAACCACTATGTTAAAATGGTCTTTTGACATCTATTAGATGAACCTAGGGAGCATTGCCATGAAAAAGAGAGTCCTATTATCTGTTATTTTATCTTCTTTATTTCTATATTCATCGGTAGCTTCTGCCTGTGCTTATTGCTACGGCTACCATGATAGAGCTCAATCAAATTATAGTGATAGCTACTCTAACTTAGTGCGCAGCTTTGAAGATAAACGCTATGAGCTAAATAAGCTTTATGATCAAGGCGTCAAAGAGACAGATGACAAAGCCCAAACATTAATTAAAGATTTAGATTCATTATCAAATCAAATCCAAACTGAACGAGATAATAATCGTTCATACCGACACAACCGATATCAAGATGATAGAAATCATAATCGTGGATATCATAATAACCGTTGCTGGTAACTCACTCTTGTCATTCACAGACAGATAACCAGCCAGTGTAGCGTTTGTTATTAACAATAAACGCTACATGCCTCATTTAATCTCGCCACTCTCTACGACATATTTCGTATCTATCGATAAGACTAACTGCAAGAAATTTAGACACCGATTGCGATAATAACTTCAATTAATTATTTATTCGGTGATCTCATTCACTTTCGGTTAATATCAAAAGCCGATGAATTTATTTATAATCTTAGGAAAATTTTCCCATCAAGACGAGAGGTAATGATGTCATTTTCTAAATCTATGCTTGCTTTGGCTGTCATGGCGGTCTCCTTTTCTAGTTACGCGGCAAAACAAGCTGATTTGATGATAGTTGACGGTACTGTTCTAACTATGGATCAGCAAAATAAAATCATTGAACAGGGCACTGTTGTCGTAAAAGAAAATAAAATTATTGCCGTTGGTGGCCCCGAGCTTTCTAAAGAATATCAAGCCAATAAAGTGTTAGATGTTGATGGTGATATTGTGATGCCGGGTTTAATTAATACCCATACGCATGGTTCGATGACTGTATTTCGTTCCTTAGCCGATGATGTACCAGACAGACTTCACCGTTATATCTTCCCACTCGAAAGCAAAATGGTTTCTCGCGAAATGGTCAGAGTGGGTGCCAATCTTGCAAATATCGAAATGGTAAAAGGTGGTGTAACAACTTACGTTGATATGTATTACTTCGAAGATGAAGTCGCTAAAACTGTCGATAAAATGGGTAATCGCGCAGTATTAGGAGAATCTGTTATTAATTTCCCAGTTGCAGATGCGAAAACACCAGAAGAAGGTATCCAATACGCAGTAAACTTTATTAAAGAATATAAAGATCACCCTCGTATTATCCCAGCATTTGCACCACATGCTCCTTATACAAATACCACAGAAAACCTTCAGAAAATTGCTAAATTATCAATAGAACTTGATGTTCCTGTTATGATCCATTTGGCTGAAACCGACCGTGAACAAGAAGAAATCGCTAAACGTACTGGCGGTAAAAGTCCAGTGCAATATATGGCAGATATCGGGGCGCTAAATAATAAAGTTATCGCTGCTCACGCAATTATGGTTGATGATAAAGATATTGATTTACTGAAAAAATATGATGTTGGTGTTGCTCATAATATCAGTGCAAATACTAAATCAGCAAAAGGTGTAGCGCCTGTCGTTGCGATGTTAGAAAAGGGTGTTCGTGTGGGCTTAGGGACTGATGGTCCAATGTCGAGTAATACGCTAACGACCATGAATGAGCTAAATCTTGTGGGTAAAATCCATAAATTAGAGAATAAAGATCGTGCTGCTATGCCACCATTAACCGTAGTAGAACTGGCAACAATGGGTTCAGCGAAAGTACTACATATGGAAGATAAACTGGGCTCTTTAGAATCAGGCAAACTTGCTGATATTATCGTTGTTGATACTAAATCGCCTAACATGGTGCCAATGTATAGTCCTTATGCAGCATTAGTGTATGGCGCAAATGGCAGTAATGTTCGCCACACCATCGTTGATGGAAAGATCTTAATGGAAGATCGTCAGCTATTAACCGTTGATGAAAAAGCTATTATTAAAGAAGCACAAGATTTCTCTAATAAAGTACGCAAAACTGTTATCGATAGCGGTGAAGTTGTTAAATAAGAATTGATAAAAATATCTTTATTCTGGGCAGTTTATTTTTAAACTGCCTTTTTTATTGCTATTGCCAGAGTGTATTAATCTTTTCTGCTTATTTTTATCTAAACAAGACGATATAAAGCTAATAAAAGCTAAATATTGCACCATCATTAAGATAATCCTTATTATTTAAATATTCATTTAATTAAAAATGCTAACACACTGTTTTATCTGTTTTTTCCACTTCGTAACTATCAGATTTTAAGTTTATTCTGTTATCAAATTTATTAGAGATGCAATACTATCTAAATATACTTGTGCAACAGTGCATCTCTATTTTGAAGTTCTCACTAATACTGCTCATCAACTACGGATAGAATAAAAATGATGATTAAACCCAATAAATTAACGCTATCGCTTATTACATTATCTATTATTAGTGCAACTAGTGTTTTTGCTAATGAAATCAATTCAGTAGATCCGACTAAACCGCTTAATTACGATATAAAACTCAACCAAGCAACGATTTTTTTACGGGGTGCTGAACTTGAAAATAACGTCACTCTTAACTTACCTGCAGGGCAGAGTGAAGTTGTTTTATCTAATGTTGCAGACAATATTGATCCTAGAAGCTTATCAATTAGCATTGATAATGAAGATGTGATTATTAATACCATTAACGTTAAAAAAATTCCTATTGCTCCTAGTTACCCTTCTAACATTGCAGTATTGATGGAAAAACAGAAAGACATTAATAAGCGAATTGAAGTATTAAACATCAATATTAATGTGGGTGATGAACAAATTACTTTATTAAAAGACCAATCATTTTTTGGTTATGGTGAAACTCAGTCATTAGAACACTCATCACAAAAATTTGATTTTATTAGCCAAAAAATGACATCTATTTTAAATCAGCAAAAAATGGCGCGTGAAGAAATTGCTGAATTAACAGAACAATTAGAAGAGTTAAACCGACAATTAGAAATTGATATGCCAATTATTGCGCAAGAGAAAACACAAATTGTTTTATCTTTAGGCACATCAAAAAATCTAACCAGCAAAATGCGTATTTCTTATATAACGCCAGATGCTGGATGGTCACCTGCTTATGATATCCGAAGCCAAGGAATGGATAAGCCAATATTACTCACCTATAAAGCGGATGTTATTCAAAATACAGGCTTAAATTGGGATAAAGTAAAACTGGTTTTAACATCTACTAATCCATCACTTAATATCACTGCACCAACATTATCACCTTGGTATTTATCTCTTTATAATAACACTTCGAAATTTAAACAATCCAATATGGACATGAGGATGGCTATGCCAGCTCCAGTGTTAGAAGAAATGAGTGAAAGGGAAAGCATGGCACCAAGAGAGCGACTAAGTAAAGGCGTGACTCGTTACGTAACAACCAATAATAATGGTATCAATTTAAGCCATGCTATCGCGTTACCTTACACCTTAAAAAATAGCACAGAGCCTAATACATTAGTGATTAATCAAAAAGAAGTTGTTGCGGATTATCGCTATTTAACAACGCCTAAATTAGTTGAAGAAGTTTATTTACAAGCTGAAGTTAAAGATTGGGAAAACTTAAATTTACTTAATGGTCGTGCGAATATCTACTATATGAATAGCTTTGTTGGTAATAGTTATATTAATACCAACGAATTAACAGAGTTACTTAGCATTCCATTTGGAATAGATAAAAATATTCAAATTAGCCGTATTAACAATGAGAAAATAAGAAAAGAGCCTATCTTTATTGGTACAACGATTGAACAAAAAGAGAGTTATACCATTAAAGTAAGAAATACTTATAACTCTCCTGTAAAAGTCACTATTTACGATCAACTACCACTTAGCCAAGAAAACAATATCAATGTAGCAGATGCCATTTATAAAGATGGTGTGCTTGATAAAGATACTGGTGAAATTAAATGGGATATCACATTAGGTGCCAAAGAGGAAAAATCATTACCATTGAATTATACTCTTTCTTATCCTAAGAATAGACAAATTATGGGATTATAATTTCTCTTATCTACATTTAAAAAATAAAATAGAAGAGGGTGCAATTGCACCTTTTTCTATTTTAAATAAGAGCTATTTTTTCATTTTCTCTATTTTTGCCGACTAATTAAGCAAAATTTTTGCGGCTTTAGTTGCAAGTAAATCAATATCATAGTTTTCACGATTAGATAGAACGGTGATAGTGAGTTTAGATTGTGGGAAACGCATAAAATAGGTTGAAGTTCCCATCCAACCCCCTGAATGTTCAAAACTTATTTCACCCAGTGTATGATTAATAAAAAGGCCAAATCCATAAGCTTCATAATCAATTATCGGCTTACCTTCACGCGTAGAATTAGGAAAAGGTTGTGTCATTTTCGCAATAAGCTCAGCACCACCCACTTTTGCGGTACTAAAGTTTTCACCCCATTTCATTAAATCGTTCGCACTTGAATGTACTGCACCATCTCCAGTATGTGTCCAAGGACTTTCTGATAACTCATAGTTTCCTTGCTCATTTTCCGCATATCCAGACACAATAGGATTTATTGTAGGATATTCTTCAACAATAAACGTATCGTTCATTTGTAATGGCGCAAAGATACGCTCTTGAGCAAAAACTGAAAATGGTTGTTGAGTTACTCGCTCAATGATCTGAGAAAGTAAAAAATATCCAGTATTGTTATATTCAAATTTACTGCCAATAGGGTAGTAAGTCTCTGTTTGCTTTACAATATCAGCAAAACTTTCTTCTGGCGTAAGTTGCGTTGTGTAAGAAACACCTCGCTCAAACGCTAATTCCATATAATCAATTAATCCACTGGTATGGGAAACTAAATCGTTAATTGTGATCGCTTTGGCATAGTCACCTAACTCCGGCAAATAAATAAGAATTGAATCATCAAGTGATAACTTTCCATCTTTAGCCAGAAGCAATATAGAAAAAGCGGTAAATTGCTTTGAAACAGAAGCCAAATTAAAGACACTATTTTCATCAATTAATTGATTTTTAGATATATTCGCAAGACCTTTTTGAGCTTGATATATAACACCATCATCAAAACGAGCCTGTATAATAATACCCGGTGTATTCTCTGAAATAGGACTTAATAACTGTTCTATCTGTTCTTGCTTGCTATTATTTTTTATATTTTTCATTGTGTTACTCTTATTATTGCTAACATATCATCCCCATCTTTATCCATACCTATCTCTTCAAAACCAAAAGAGGCATAGAATGTTTTAGCCACTGGATTTAATGGGTTATAACAGATCTCAATTTCATTGATTTCTTTATCTTGTTTAATTTCATTTAAAGCAAGCTGAAGGGCATTTCTGCCTAATCCTTTATTTTGGTGTGCTTTATCTATCATAAAACGCCAGATAGCAATTTTATGCGAGTTTTCTTTTACCCACATAAAAAAGCCAACTGGTTTATCTGATAAATAAATACCTCTGACGACATAGTTTTCGTTATAAGCCGCCTCAACTAAAGACCATATATTAGAAGCAATATAGTCTTCTTGATATTCTTCCACTTCAAGCAAGCTAATTTCTTCATAATTATCTGAAGTGATACGTTTTAAACTGATATCCATCATATTCTCTTTTTAAATCACTAAATCGCATTTTAATAAAAACTCATTGTTTATTATCTGCGATAAAATTAAAGAAAGATTAAGAGAAGATTTAGATAGCACAATAAGACACATTATTTATAAAAGGGAAAATATAAAAATATTTTATTTACTCACCTTAAACTTAAAAAACTAAGGTGAGTATAAAAAAGATCAGCATTAATTATTCTGCATATTTAATCTAATAATTAAGCCAATATCTCTTCATTTTTAGGTTGGCAATTTGCTAATATCGCTTTTTTAACAGCAGGGCGTTGATTAATTTTATCCAGCCACTCAATAACATATGGGAATGTTGTAAGATCTAAATTTAACTCTTCCCATGTTCTTAACCATGAAAAAGTTGCAATATCAGCAATTGAGTAATGATTTCCTGCTAAATAAGGCGTTATTGTGAGTTGTCGTTCAATTACACCCAATAGACGCAAAGATTCATTTGTATAACGTGTAATTGCCTCAAGATTTTGTGTTTTAGAACCATGCAAAAACCACCATAATTGCCCCATCATAGGGCCAACACCTGCGATTTGAAAATTTAGCCATTGCTGGATACTCAAATTCTCTTTCATTGATACCGATTTAAATACTTTATACTTATCATCGAGGTAAGTTAATATCGCACCTGATTCAAAAACAGTCATATCCTCCTCATTGTCAACAATTGCAGGTATTTTTCCATTTGGGTTGATCGCCAAATATTCTGGGCTACGCTGAACGCCCGTCGATAAATCCAAATAGATTTTAGAATGTGCTAATTGAGCTTCATGTAAAAAGATACTAATTTTTAAGCCATTAGGCGTATTAGAGGTATAAAAAATTAGCTTTTTATCAGGTGATTTTTTCATGTTGTACTCTCTACAGTTTATATTCTTTAAATATTATTTAAATTGCAAAAGCAATCATTGCAATTGCAACTATATATTTTAAGTATAAGGAGATCAAGCACGATAAAGTGCATAACATGATCCTCTGATGTCAGAAAGAGTATAAAAAGAGGTTAAAAATAGGGTGGTATACGATAGCGATATAAAAAACAGGATAAGATTATTTATTAATAATAATCTTAATCCTGCTAATAATTTTCGGTAAATACAGAAGAAACTAAATAAATAGCAGTAAGACTTTTAACGACTATTTTTCTGCATAAATTGATTAACACTATTTTTGATAGTTTCTCTTAACCACAACACTTTAGAATTATACGCATGGCGTTTATGCCACAGTAAAATAAATGAGATATCAAGCTGTTCAGAAACACTGTGTGGCAGTGGTAGAGGTAATGTCACTAAATTAGGTAAAGCTCTAGAGATATAATGTACACAATATCCAGGCAAACAAGTAATAAGTTCATGATTAGGTTGAGAAATCATAAATAAAGTTTGCTCAAATGACGTGTAAGTTATGGCTATATTACGTAAACGCCCATGCTCTGCCAAAATATCATCTAATGCCCAATGAGGTCGTTTATCATATTCTGTTGAGATGTGAGAATAGCGTAAAAATGTCTCTAAATTCCAAGGCTCTTTTAATAACGGGTGATCTTTTCGCACATAAACTAATGGCGTATCACGAAAAAGCTCTTCACAATCGATGACTTCAGGTAATAAATGTAATGCTTCTTTAGAGCCTGAATAATATTCACGACCTAAAAAAGCAATATCAGCATCACCGTCAATAATGCTCGAAAGTGAGTTATATTCCCAATTTCGTATTTGCACCATTGATTGAGGATAATAATTCAATATTTCTAAAGGGAATTGATTCAATAACACCTGATGTAAAGGGGATTCCAATATTAAACTAAAATGAACACCTTTAGGTGTCTCGCTATTTTGCTTACCCGCGATATGGTTACCAATATTAATAAAATCGGAAAGAGATTCTTCAATACTTAATGTCAAAGGTGTTGGAATTAATCCCTGAGGGCTGCGAACGAAAAGAGGATCATCAAACCAAACGCGCAATTTAGCCAATGCTTTACTCACCGCAGAAGGTGAAATAGACAACCATTTTGCAGTCAATGTAACACTACGCTCTTGTAAAAGAATTTGAAAAATAACCAATAAATTCAAATCTATTCGATGTAATGGCTTATGCATCACAATTCACCTTTTGTTGTTGTCCAGAAGAACGAAAGAGATGCAAAAAGGTAAAACCAATAAAGCTACTTACAAACAATATAATCATCAGCATATTAATTGCAGATATTCCTAACCACCCCATAGTCCAGATATAAAGAGATGCAAAACTCAACTGCAAAATCCCTAAAATTGAACTGGCAAGCCCAGCACGCTGGCTAAATGGAGAGAGTGCTTGACTCATTATAATACCAAATAGTAACGCAAACCCCGCGCCACATAATGAAAATGAGACAAAGAACCAGCGAGGATCACTGTTTTTTCCGATGAAAAGAAAAATAGCCGCACCCAAAAAGCTTGATAAACCCGTATACAAAATAGTTTCATAGCGGAGTTTTGTTAATATTTTCGGCATCATAAACGAAGTGACCATACTGACCATCGCAAGCAATGTAATTGCTGTTGAATACTGCCCAGTGGTGTAATGCATTTGCTGCATAATCACGATTGGAGAGATATTAACATAAGTCAGGATCACGCTCATTCCCAAGCATGAAATAAGCAAACGACTTAAAAAGAAGCTATTTAAAAAAGATTCATCGGTGAGTGTAGTCGTTTTATTTTTACTTTTAGCCAACTGTTTTGGTTTGGTTTCTTTTATCACAAAGAAACAATAAATAAAGATTAATGACGCGTAGATTGCCATGGCATAAAACATGACCGGCCATTTAAATTTTAATAAGATCAGAAAACCTAAAACAGGCGCTAATACTGGAATAATACAAGTAATGCCATTTATCATAGAAAGAACTTTAGCGCGTTGTTTTTCAGCTAATGTATCTCGTAATATCGCAAAAGTAACAACATAACAAAATCCAGCCCCAATACCTTGGAAGAAGCGTGCGATCAAAAAGTTATTTTCCGTTACCGAAACTCCAGCACCAAATGATGCCAATAAGAAAATAACGGTTCCAAGCAATACAACAGGTTTACGTCCTAAATTATCACTACACCATCCTGCAATTAACATGGATGAAACCATGCCCATTAAATAAATTGAAAAAGCTTGATGTAATGTCACTTCCGATGCGTTTAAATCATTTGCGATTGCCGTTAAACCCGTTAAATGTAAGTCCACACCAAGAGGGTAAATCAACACTAAGCAAAAGCTAAAAAGGATATATTTTGTCATCCAGCCACCTCAATTATTCTGATGAAGAGGCATTCTAGTCGTCAAAGAAACTGAAACCTAATGACAAAAAAGCAATCTCTAATTTCCATTTTGGAAATATCCGATTATACTTTTCGAGATCAAACGGTAATGATAAGGTATTTTTATTTTAATTAAACAGTGATTTTATCGTTATCTTTTCTTTTATTAGTTCCATTCTTTGTGCTGGCGTTCCACTTTCATTACTAAGACAATAATTATAGTAAAAACTATAAATAGATAATAATAATTTTACTGTACTAGGCGATAAGGTTTTCAAAAATACATCAGGAAATTTTTCTTTAAATGATTGAATAAATAGATGGCTGTAATCAAGAGAAGGGGATATTTTAGTATAAAAACTAACATCATCTGTTTTATTTAACCCCAAATTACATAGATAGAATAACTCTTGATTATCTTGAGATATAAACTCATACCATTTGTTATTCCACCAACCCAGTGTATAACTTCCTTTATAATTAAAATCTGATGTTAGGCGTGTTCCCTTTGAAACCACATAATAAAGGTTAGATGTTTTTTGTTTTATTTCTTTACCGTAGGCAACCATACACCCACCACGGATAAAGCTATCATGATAAATAAAATGATGTTTAATACTTATTGGTAGAATAAACTTTAATTTAAGAAAGTGAAAATGTGATAAAACAACAGGTTCAATAATATGCTCAGAGCAAATCTTTTCTGTGTATTGAATTTGACCAAAACTTTTTCTACTATTTATTTGCTCATATCGCATAATAATATTATCGAGTAATACACCTTGAGTATTATCTAATGTCTCTTTTTTAGTGTTGTTATGATATTGACTATCAGAGCTCACTAATATTTCACTCCAATTAACACTTGGAAGAAAAACATAACCTGTTTTAGAGCAACAGGTTACCATCCCAAAAAGCTCATTTGAAAAGCCTTTTGTTGTGTTGTTACGGCAACTCAACGTAAATACGTTTGTTTGCAAATCATAAGTTTTATTTTTATCTAATAACTTTTCATATTGCCTTGTTTTTATTTCTATTATCTTTTCAATAGCAGATAGTTTTCTATAAAACAGAGCAGGGGTAATGTTTAAATTCTTAATAATATAAGTGGGTGTTTGCGATTGTAAAATAAGAAGTTCTATTATTTTATTATTAATAGACTTTGAGTCTATATTGTTTTTAAGAGAAAAAACCGTATTACACTGTTTACATTGATAGCGTACTGTTCCTTTTCCTGTCTTGCCATAAAGTATTTTTTCTGATGAATCACAATTTGGGCATTGCTCATTAATATTTAAATTAAAAAAATCAATATAAGGATTTAATAATGCCTTTATATCTTCATTATTAATTAATACGCTACTACCGCCACAACAATTGCAATAAACGGCAGGAAAACCTAATTTAAAAGACGGGATCACATAGGCATTTTCTACAACTTCAGAAAAATGCTCACAACCCTCTGTTTTACATACATTAACATTAATTTCCTTTACTGTTTTCATCAGTTCTTATCACAAAAAACCAACACAAAATGATAATAACATAATTCAACTACGCGTAATGCTAACGCACTGTGATAGTTATCATACTTTTAACAAGTCAGGTATTATTAACTAAATACCGAACATCAACCAGGTTATTTCAGTATTTTTATTATTACAGGATATTATTATGAATAAGCCCGTTCTTATATTACCTCTGTTAATTGGCGCTTTATTAGGAAGTTCTTCCGTATTCGCTCAAGAAATTACTATTTATCATACTAACGATTTACACGCGAATGCCGTTCCTTTTAAAGCACCTTATGTTAGTAAAGATAGATTAGTCGGTGGGTTTGCAAATATTGCGACCATTGTTAAAGATGCTAAAAAAAATAATCCAGGCGTTTTATTTCTTGATGCTGGTGATTATTTTACAGGACCTTATTTAAGTACTTTAACTCAAGGTGAGGCCATCATCGATATCATGAACGAGATGTCTTTTGATGCAGCTTCCGTGGGTAATCATGAATTCGACCATGGTGTCGAAAACATGGTGACTCAACTTAAAAAAGCAACATTCCCTGTGCTTTTAGGTAATGTTTTCTATGAAGATAACGGCAAAGCTGTCTGGGATAAACCGTATATTATAGTAGAAAAAGAAGGCGTGAAATTTGGTGTAATTGGATTGCATGGTAAGTTTGCTTTCTATGACACGGTTAATAAAGATAAACGAGAGGGTGTTGAGGCAAGAGATGAAGTTGAATACCTTAATAAATATCTTAATGAACTGAAAGGAAAAGTTGATATAACCGTATTACTCGTTCATGAAGGTGTTCCAGCAAGACAATCCAGTTTCGGCTCGGCAGATGTCGCTCGTATGCTACAAAAAGATATTGAATTAGCACAACAAGTAAAAGGGCTAGATATTTTAATTACTGGCCATGCTCATGTGGGTACTCCAGAACCTATTAAAGTAAACGACACGTTGATTGTTTCTACGGATGCTTATGGCATTAACGTTGGAAAATTGGTGTTAGATATAAACGACAAAACTAAAAAAATTGATAACTATAAAGGTGAGCTAGTTAATATCTTTGCTGATGAACACAAGCCTGATCCGGATACGCAGAAAAAAATAGAAACATGGACTAAAAAATTAGACGAAATAGCACAACAAAAAATTGGCAATACTCAGAATGAACTAACGCGTTCTTATGGTGAGTCTTCTGAAATTGGTAATTTAATTACTGATGCTTTTTTAGTCACAGATAATCGGGCACAAGTTGCTTTTGTTAATAGTGGCGGTATTCGTAACGAGATCCATAAAGGAGATATTACGATCGGGGATATTATTAGCATGTTCCCATTCCCAGATGATTTAACTTATATGGAATTGAGCGGTAAAGACTTACGGGATTTAATGAACCATTCTGCAAATTTAACTAATGGTGTATTGCAGGCATCTAGTGGTTTTGAAATGAAATATGACAGTACTAAACCTGTAAACGAACGTGTTGTCTCAGTTTCTATCAATGGAAAACGTGTTGAAGATAATACTTACTATCCAATTATTGCTAATTCATTCTTAGCGAGAGGCGGAGATGGTTTTACAGCCTTCACTCAGGGTCGAAATGCTAAAGATATTCCTAATACCAGCGCAGCTACGGCAGTAATTGAATATATTAAGCAAAAAGTTACTATCAACATACCTAAAGAAGAACGAATTGTTGATATCTCTGCAAAAAAATAGTGTGTAAAAATCAATAACCCCATCATCTAACGCCATTAATGTTCTCACCATTAATGGCATTTTTGTATTAATGACAATGAGCTAATTTAATCTTAATAATCGTTGTGATATCAGATAAAGCCTAGCTAATCTACTGATATACTCATACTAATTTTTGTTATTCATCTTCATATTATAGAGATATTCCTATGCCGTGGACTTTTTCACATCCTTCTATTGTTTTCCCCATAAAGCAGTCCCGAATAGGAAAAAGCCTTAGTTTACCTGCATTAATTGTAGGAAGTACTTCACCTGATTTACTCTATTCTTTTGGCCTATATCAATCAGCGACAACGGCACATGATTTATTGGGCTGGTTTTATACAGCATTTCCTTTTTGCTTACTGGTTTTTATTCTAAATTATTTACTACGGGAGCCATTAAAGTGCGTATCGCCGATCCCCTTATATGAGCCAATAAAACCCAATATTCGAGCATTAAGCTTATTTGTTTTATCCCTGTATATTGGCGCGGTAACTCATATTGTATGGGATTCTTTTACTCACGAAACAGGAACCGCCGTCAGATTTTTTTCTGTACTACAAGCACAATTACTACAAGGAATGACCGATAGCCAAGAGATTGCTATCTATAAATTATTACAACATTTAGGCTCTGTATTAGGGTTGCTTTATTTATGTTGGAAATATATTCAATACCAGCGCAAACAAGACGCGCCAACACAAAAAGAGAACCGTATTAAGTTATATCGCTTAATTGGGATTGGCTTTCTATCTGGATTATGTGCTTTGCCTTTAGCTTTACAACTCTCAAATAAGGGGCAGGGAATTAACATTAATCGGTTTATTTTCCTTGAACTCTCTTTAGCGGTGCCTTTCTTCTTTGGTTTAGTGATAATCTTAGGAATCTGGGTATATCGAACTAAATTTGGCTCAAGTAAACAAAAAAGAGCCCCATAATATAAACTTACGGGGCTTTTCTTTGGTATGCGCTGTATTTAATACAGGAAATCTTAGCTATTTATTAGCTTTTAAACCACAGCATGACTTCTTCATAACTTCCTTGGTAAATAATCTTATCTTCCTTTTTGCTTAATTGATAACGATACATAGGATCGTAATATTCTTTAAGTAAAGGGGTTAACCAAGAAAAATGCGCTTCTGTATTAGACTCTTTTTTCTGAATTTCTAAGGCATTATCTAGCAACTGCGTTAATTCCATTGCTCTTTGAGAGCCCAAGCGACGGCGGATAGCAAATAAACCATGATGTAAATAATCACTGTAAGCTTGCCAACCTTTCTCTTCGCCATACGCTTCCAGATAATCGTGCGTCATACGATCAAAATACTCTGCTTTCAAACGTTCTATGCGTCGCTCTAAGGGATCATCCACAACAACTATTGAAGCATCAAGCATTTTTGCTCGCAAACATTCAGGTAATCCATTGGCTCCAATAGCACGACCTTCATCCTCAAGCACCCATCGTGTATATTTCGGTGATTTTTTCAACATCTCAACACCAAGGTGGTTTTCAAATGTCGCTTGAGGAAATTGCGCTTCTACTGTACGACCAAAAGACGAACCTCGATGGTGCGCAATACCTTCAAGATCAATACCCTCTGGTAATGAACGCACTAAAGTCGTTTTTCCATTACCAGTACATCCACCAATTAAGATAATAGGGCGTTGAACTAATTCATTGGTCATTTCAATAACAGTCTGTCTTAGCGCCTTATATCCACCTTCAATTAATGGATAATCTATACCGATCTCTTTAAGCCATTGCTGAACGATATGAGAACGCATTCCTCCACGAGCACAGCAAATATAACCATTTGGAAATTGCTCACAAGCTTCACGCCAAGCTGCGATACGGTTATCACGAATTTCACCACTAACCAATTGATGCCCTAAATCAACCGCTTTTTGTGAGCCTTGTTGTTTATAACAAGTTCCCACAGCAGCACGCTCTTCATCATTCATTAAAGGTAAATTAATCGCATTAGGGATTGAACCTTGATTAAATTCAATAGGCGCACGCACATCAATAATAGGTGTGTTATTAGCAAGGATATGTCGAATATTTTGAGCAGAAAACGCTGATTCCATAATAAAAATTGTTATATCTAGTCTAGCTGAAAGATTGACTACTATACTCTTAAGAACATGTTATGACACGCTCTGATCGTATATTTTTATTAAATTATAGTGTGTTATTTCTAACAGAATAATTTTTTCTAGAGCAAAAAAAATACACCACAGGGAGTATCTCCTGCGGCGTATTTCTTAATTTGTCACAATGGCATGGCTACCACTGCTTAATATTTCTATCTTCTTGTGTCACTGACGTTAATTTGGCTAATATCGGTAATAATTTGTGCTTAAAATCATCCATAAAGGTGTAAATAACAGGTACAAATAACAGGCTTAATAATGTTGAACTGATTAACCCGCCAATAACCGCGATAGCCATAGGTCCTCTGAAACCCGCATCCGCACCAGTCGTTAAAACAAGAGGGATCATTCCTGCAATCATTGCAAACGTGGTCATAATAATCGGTCTAACACGCTCTTGACCTGCCTCTAAAATTGCTTTTTCACGACTTAACCCAGCACGCTCTTTTTCAAGAATAAACTCAACTAATAATATCGAGTTTTTAGTGACAATCCCCATAAGCATAAGAATGCCAATAATCACAGGTAGATCAATCATCGCACCATATAAGACTAAAGCGATAATAGCGCCACCAATAGAAAAGGGTAATGCGACCAAAATAGTTACTGGTTGCATAAAATCTTTAAACAACACAATTAATATAGCGAGAACGAGTAATATGCTAAAAATCATCGTTGAACCAAAACGCATTAGCATATCGTGCATATATTCTGTGTCACCGTATTCAACTTGTGACACGGTATGCGGTAACTGTTGATATTCAGGTAGTGCCATTACAGCTTCGATTGCTTCACCCAAACTAATACCATCCAGATTACCTTCAATCGCTATTTTTCTTTGACGGTTAATTCGCTCAATTTGCGAAGGACCATCTCCTGAGTCTATTTTAGCCATTGTTTTAATCGGAACGGGTTGTTGCCCAGCGCTATTTACATAGAGATTATTAAGTAACTCAATATTATCTTGTTGATATTCAGGTAAAATAACCTGAACAGCTAACTGTCTATCGGGTAGATTAAATTTAGCACTACGAGAATTTGCCTCTCCCATTGTGGCAATCCGTAATGTATTCGCAATCTCTTCAACATTTATTCCAGTACGGCCTAAATTATCTAGCTTCGGTGTAACAATAAGCTCTTTACGCAGTAATGGCTTAACAACTTGGATATTATTAAATCCTGGAAGTTTTGCTATTTTATCGGTTAATTTTTGTATTTCTCTATCCAATTCTTCAGCATCATTCCCACTAAAAACGAGTGAAAACTCTTTATTACCACTGCTGTTACTAAATGAAAACTTAATATCTGCGCGCTGATTAAAGAGCGTTGTCACTTCTTGCTCAAACTCTTTTTGTGATAAAACACGCTCATTAGGCTCAGATAAGGTGAGAATTATCTCGCCTTTATGTTGAGCAATACCATCAGAGTCATCAGCAATGCCGGCAATAGTATAAACAGACTTAATTTCCGTTCTCTCTTTTAATAAACGAGTTAACTGATTAATCTCTTTTTGTGTCTGTTCAACTGGAGAGCCGGGCGGTAATTCAACACTAATTTGACTAATACTAATATCACCTTCGGGCATAAAACCGACGGGTAATAAACGAATGGCTGCCATTGATCCAATTAAAAAACTGAGTGCAATGGATAAAGCGAGTTTTCGGTGTTTTAAGGTTAGTGATAGAAAATAAGTATATTTACCAATCCAACGAGGTGTTTTGTGTTCTTTGCTTTTTGTCTGAGGCAGCAAAATATAAGCAGCCATTAGCGGAGTTACTAGGCGAGCAACTAGCAAGGAAGACAATACCGCCGCAGATACAGTGATACCAAAAGGAATAAAATATTTACCGACAAATCCGCCCATAAAACTAACAGGAAGAAATACAGCCACAATTGTTAAGGTAATAGCCACTATCGCAAACCCAATAGCATCAGATGCTTTTAATGCAGAAATATAGGGCCGTTCACCATGTTCAATATACTTTTGAATATTTTCAATTTCGACAATAGCATCATCCACTAAAATACCTATAACAAGTGTTAATGCTAATAACGTAATATTGTTTAAACTATAGTCAAAAAGCAGCAAAACAAGGAATGTGGGTAATATGGACAAAGGGAGTGCAATTGCGGCAATTAATGTTGCTCTCCAGCTTTTTAAGAAAAATAAAACGATAATAACCGTTAAGAAAGCCCCTTCAATTAACGTTTTAATCGTTAAATGATAGCTCGATTCGGTGTATTTTACTGTTGATGAAATAAGCTCAATATTAATATCTGGGTTAGTTGCTCTTAGTTGTGCCAATACTTTTTCGACATTGTCAGCAACGACCGTATCACTAGAACCTTTTGTTCTATATATCGCAAATCCAACACCATCATTGCCATTAAGTTGAGAAATAGATTTAGTTGATTTTTGCCCATCATAGATATTGGCGACTTCACCTAATTTGATCCATTGCCCATTATCAGTAGGCAATAGAATATTTTTAATTTCCTCAACACTTTGTTTTTCACCTAAAACACGGATGGTATGTTGCAGTGTATTATATTTGGTACTTCCTCCCGCTGAATTTTGGTGAACACCTCGTAAAAGTTCATTAATCGTCGTAATAGGGAGCTGTAATGCCGCTAATTTTTGTGCATCAGGTTCGACACGAATAACGCGCTCAACATCACCTAAGCGCCTTATTTTTTGTACACCTGAAACCATTACGAGTTGTTTACTAATAGTATCATCGACATACCATGATAAATCGGTCAGTGACATCGTTGAGGAAGAGACCATATAACGTAAAATGGCACCACCTTCGACATCTACACGACTAATTAAAGGCTCGTCAATAGTTTGAGGTAGCTCACCTCTAATTTGCACAATTTGTTCACGGACATCGTTCGTTGCTATATAAGCATCAATATTTAAGTCAAACTCAATAACCGTTGAAGAAGCACCTTCACTAATTGAAGAAGTAATATGACGAATACCCGGAATACCTGAAACAGCTCGTTCAACACGCTTTGTTACCGCATTTTCTAATTCAGTGGGCGAAGAGCCATCTTGTGTAATTGTGACGGTTACAATAGGGAAAGTAATAACCGGATTCGCCGTAACAGGTAATTGAATAAATGAAAAGATACCCGCAATAGTCAATACCAAAAAGATAACAATGGTTGGAATTGGTTTGGTTATCGCCCATGAAGATAATTGTAATTTCATTGAATATCCTTCATTGGACAAGATCACCTTGAGATAAAAAAGCTTGAGCATAAGCGACAACCTTAATATCAGTAGATAATGGGCTTAATATTTCTACTCGCCCATTATGAACACTACCAATATCAACAGGTTGAATTTCAATTCTTCTATCATGATTAACAATAAAGATATTCCGAATGCCATTAGCTTCGGTTCTGATTGCACTATACGGAAGTGTCATTCTCTGTTGTGGCTGTTGGGTATAAACCATGACACCCATTTCACCAATACGATGATTATGTTTGTCTGTTAATGAAACTCTAATTTTTCCTAACTGGGAATAGGTCTCTATTTTTGAAGAAATAAAGCGAATTGCACCAGATAGTTCTTTATTTGTGTAATCTTTGACTTTTACATCTGATGAATGATTAATTTGTGATAGCTCAGATAAATGCGCATTAGCTTCAAACTCTATTTCATTATTTTCAATAATTTTAAATAACAAAGCATTGTCAGAAAGAGTGCCATTCATTGCATGACGTTCGCTAATAACACCAGCGACTGGGGCAATAATTTTAGATTTATCTTCTTGGCTTTGTTCCCTTGCTAGTTGCGCATTTAATTGGCGTAATTCTGCACGAGTGGCTTCTAATTCTGCTTTTTTAGCCAATGTTTCTGATTTGGCTTTTTCAAAATCATTGGCTGAAATAACCCCTTTATTAGCCAAAGCGCTTAAACGAGTTAATTCTTTTTGTGCCTGTTCTGCTAACACTTTTTGCTGTTGTATATAAGCCGTGGCTTTTTCGGTTTCTGCTTTTAACTGCATTACCGCGGCTGTTTGAAGAGGTGATTCTAATGTTGCTAGTAGCTGATTTTTTTCTACCCATTGTCCTTCTTCAACAAAGACCGCTGTCACCATCTGTTGTTGTAATGGTGAACCAATAGAAATTTCATTTTTGGCAACAAAAATACCCGGTATATTAAGAACCTCTACGTAACGATCAATTTTAGGCTCTGTTACACTTAGTTTAATGATATTTTCATTTTCTTCGGCATGAATAACCGATGTCAGAAAACAACTGAAGAAAACAAATGTTATCTTCAATAGAAGTTTTTTCATAAATCTTTATTTCCCTAAAAATAATAGGGAACAATGTAATGCCGAGGTAATATCCATTCCTTAAATTCAAGTTAAGGTAGGATATTTATTTTAATAAGATTTTAATCTAGTAAAGTTCACAACAATATTTATATAAGATTAATAGCACTTATATAACCAATCTTCTTCACTACAATGAATGAACTCAGAACAAATAAACGTTTCTTGTACCTGAGAAAGTTGATTTTCTTGATATATATTATCCCATACATCTAATAATGAACATTTATCCTTAACGTATGAAAGCGCATTTTTGGCAGATTTAAAACAAGCTAAATCACCAAAATCATTATTACCTACAGGATGGTAGCTTGAATATTTACAAGATAAACAACAATTTATTTGGCAATGTTCAGGTAATCGTTGCCGTAAATCAATAAGCGCATTTTCAGCAAATGAAAATAACCTCTCAGATTTATAGCTAACATCATGATAATTAAATGAATAAGAGATATCATTTTTATCGTTTGTATAATCAAATTGCAAAATAATAGGTGCAATGGTCTCTAGTCCTGCTTCCACGATCGTTATTGGATATTCAATACTAAAAACACCTTGTACAGTGTCAAATTCATCTATATCAAATAATCCAATCACTTCTTCTTTATTAATTTCAGGAAATGAAAGTAAGTTAAATGAAGGTCCACTAAATGAAATATCCCTTAAGACAAACGTTAATAAATGTCCATCTGTCATTAATGTTCCAACTTCAGATCCTTTACAATCAGAAAAATAAAATGGCAACGAAAGCCCTGATAAATTTGATTGTGCTAATGGTTTCATTTTTAATCCTTTATAAAACCGTTATATATTCAACAGATACTATCATCATATTGTTTTATTTAGGTGCGTATTTTTCACTATTTTAATCATTGTGAAGACAATTTAGATGATATTTTTTGTTTATCACTTATAATCACAACGTATTCCAGAATAGCTCAGTGGCAGAGCATTTGGCTTCGGACCGAAAGGGCGCAGGTTCAACTCCTGCTTCTGGATCCCTCATTAATCATAATTTCTATTGCTTGTCTCCTTTCAAAGCAATCAAAAACCATCTCGAATACCTCTCTTTATTTGGTGAATATCATGGCTGATAAACAAAACCTATTACCTGTTGGACTTTCTTACGCACAATCGCAATTGGCTAAAACGCTAAGCCAACCCGAGATAAATAACAACAAAGTTCAACAATGGGAAGCCGTCTTACACCAAATACTGCAAGGACAAGCCAATTATGGCAGCCGAACACCATTCGAAAATACACCAGCATGGATCACGCTTGAAGTTATAAAAGGTGGATTCGCGACAGGTAATTGGTTAGCGGGTGGAGAAATAACACCTGAAGAGCAGCACCTATTAGATAAACTGCAAATAAAAACCTCGCCTGAAAATCAGCGATTAGCGTTAAATAGCTACTATTTAACTGATGAAGGAATGCATGTTCTTAATAAATGTTTAGATAATGAAAACTATCTTATTACCGTTCCTGAAGAGAGCGTTTTGCTCACTGTTGCATGGTTGATCAGAAATAAAGCTCAAGCTTACGCAAGAGACTTGCTTGATATAGTTTCACCTTGGTTTTCAGTATTAAGATTTTACCCTCATATTGTCGAACAGCCTGTTATTTCTAGCAGCACAGTAAGAGTGCAAGAGCTTGATATGACAATTTACGATCTTAAAAGAATAAAACCCAATAAACGTGTATTAGCTCAAAAAGAAGCCGTGACTATTTGGCATCCTTTTAAAGTGAAAATGATAGCGTTACTTTCAGAGATTGTTGATAAGTCATCAAGTTATACAATTACACCTTTATGGAGACAATCGGCAAAAGATCTTCTTGCTGAGTATTTCCAACTACGTAAACAATATTTCCTTTGCAATAAACCTATAAAAAATAAAGGTGACTTTGCAAAATTGCGTATTGCTATTGAGCAATTATCGCTCGAGAAAAATGAGTTAGAACTTCATCAAGCACAGCATATTCGTGTTTTATTGCAACGTCATATCGAGAAATATGGCGAGCCAAATTCAGAAAAAAGTGATAAAAAACAAAAAATAAAACAAGATGATGTGCAAGCACCATTACATTACACATTAAGTCGAGTCGTTTTAAACCGACTTGATAGCTTAGATATTAATAATGGCTTTGATGATAAAGAAATTGCCACAGAAGCTATTTCTGAAAGTGAAGCAAACCAATTTAACTTAACAAAAAATCATCCTATTCCAAGTATAATTACGTATAAAACAATGCGTAGTTTTAATACCACTGCAAGCCAACTTATCGAGCAAAAGTTAATCACATCATCAGAAGCTCTCAGCAATATTATTCCTCAAATTACAGCGAGTTTACGTGCTAATAGTTTGTTAGATATCCCATTGCGCCATCTTTACGAAAAAAACTATCGAGCATTTAAACAACGTCGCTCTTTATTACTATTAGATTTACAACATCAAGTACAATTAGAAGAGCTCCCGTGGGTTGCGATTATTGATAAGTTTCGTACAAAACAAATTTCTAACAAAACTATCTTCACGGAAGTATTAAATGAGTTTCTGTTATTAAACTTTCGTTATTTTCCACATACGCAGTTACCTAATCCTTTATTACAAGAACTAAACTCACTGACATCTCAAGTAGATCCAAGTATTAAATGGAGTGAAGAGCTTGCTGCAGACATTTTTATGGGAATGTTTAGTAAGAAAATCGCTAATATATTGGTAAAAAATGCTGATTCCGTTTTACCTTACAGCCTATATTCGCAATATTATAGAATTGATTATTTACTATTAAAACATGAGTTGCTCACGGCTTTATCCTCTGCAAATACACAAGGGGGAGACCCTTATGCAACATCCCGAGTGATCTTAAAATGGTGCGAAGATAGAACAAATGAAAAATTTGGCTCTTATTCTCCTGCAATAAATGGGGGAATACTTGAACAGTCCTACATATTAACAACCCATAATCTTAGTACTATTTTTAATAGTATTGGTCTTGCTGACAAATTAAAGCCATTCTTGCTTGATATGAGTAAACAATGCCTGCAAGTCATCAATCGCTATTTACAGGCTCCTTATCGTGGTTATCACGCATCATTAATCACAATAAAAAATGCGGCTTATGCATGGCGACAATGTGTTTTTTACCTTTCTTATTTATCACAAGAAGAACTGCAACAATTTATCTTATGGGCAGAGAATTATATTGATACCCAATCTCAATATTTCAAAACGCTGTTTATGCCAATTTGGAATGGGCTAATGACCGTAATAAATACGCCAAATGACTATAATTATGATGATAAAGCATCACATCTTATTTTTTATGGGTGGTCTGAAAAACATTGGATGATGAAGCCTATTTTAAAAGCTAATGGCGAAGAAGCTCGCGAATAAAATTAAGATATGCATAACAATTAAATAGGTAATCAGACTGAATTGTTCTTTTTTACCTATTTATTCTTATGCCACAATAGCGCCTAATCAGACTACTTCAATTCCATTCTTACCTAGTATTAGGCACTAATCACAGAGTTTTCTATGAACTTATTTTCACAAATATCGTTATATCTTGCGTCGTTAGGTACTTTATTTGCCGCATTACTGCATTTCTATTGTTTGTATTGGGGAGCAGAAGGTTATCGTATTTTAGGTGCCGGTGAATCTATTGTAAAAAAAGCAAAAGAAGGGCATTGGTATCCAAACTTTACAGCTATCACTGTTGGGATTATTCTCACAATATGGTCACTTTATGCTTTTAGTGCTGTAAATCCTATTATTACCTTACCTTTCACTAAAGTGATCCTTTCTTTAATCGCAACTGTTTTTCTATTGCGTGGTGTTGGTTTTCCTTTAATAAAAAATAGATTTAAGGGTAATAGCGATCTTTTTTGGTATGTCAGCTCTTCAATTTGTTTAATATTAGGGAGTTTGTATGCTATAGGTGCTTATTCGGTATAACACCACCTATGATTAGTTTAGAGGCTTAAGTGATATTTGAGATTTTTAGAACACTTTTACATTACAGTTTACACTTTTTAGCACCTATTTTATTAGGCTATCTTTTCTGGGGTAAGAATTGGAAGGTAGCCTCACTTCTTATGATAGGTACAATGGCCATTGATATTGACCATTTATTAGCAACACCTATTTTTGATCCCAACCGTTGTAGCGTAGGCTTTCATCCATTACATACGGTTTGGGCTGCTTTAATTTACTTAGGTATATGGTTTTTACCCTCATGGAAATTAAAAGCCATTGCAGTGGGGTGTTTATTTCATTTATTTACCGACTCAATTGACTGCTATTTAGGTGGATTAAAACCCAATCTAACAATAACGATGAGTTGTGATAAAAATTACTTAATGTCCGATCTCAACAATAAATTTATTGCCAAAAAATAGAAGGGAATTTTAAATATCCCTTTATTTTTTATTTAGACTGCTTAGTAAATTTTATTAAAACACCACCAATAATCAGCAAAACACCTATTATTTGCAATAGTAGGTTATTACTTTCAACACCACCGAATATATCAATAACTAGACTTGAGATCATTTGTCCACAAATAGCTAAAACAGACGTTAACATAACTCCCAATAGCGGTAAAACATAACTATTAATGACAACGAAGAACGCACCAATAATACCACCAGCAAAGGCAATTAAAGGGATCGTAGATAGTTCAATAGAATGGTAATCTTTTACCCATAAAACAAAGATAGTTAAAAATACAAAACCGACTAAGTGATTGATTAAAGAGCTATAAAAAGCATTGCTGTTTTGTGCTAACTTACCATTTAAAGTACGACTAGTTACAATGCAGACACCATTAAATAATGCAATTAAAATAAAAATACTCATTAGTTATCTACCTATAATTAATAATGCGCTACCAGAAATAAGTAAAAAGCACATAAATAAATCGCGTAGGGTGATTTTTCTTTTTTCAACCCCGAACCATCCCATTGCATCAACAATAACACTAAAAAGAATTTGCCCTGTTATCATTAAAATAATACTCCCAGAGAGCGATAATGGGCTATTTACTGTAATTGCAGCTAATAACACTGTAAATGCCCCTGGTATACCACCCAAATACCATAGGGTTTTTATTTTATTATTATTTTTCTTGTTCTGTTGATTCTTTCTTAAATATAAAATATATATAATTAAAGAGAAAAGAGTCCCTATACCATGTGTTATCCATGATGCGGTTAATGGTGTTGTAAAACTGGCTAAGTAACTATTACTCATAATCATTAATGAAAGTAAAACGCCAGAAAAGACCGCAACAAGAGAGAGAATATACTTGTTATTCATAATATTAAATCTATATAAATCATTTTTTGTGTGGGTTTAAAATATTCCTTTTTGATAATACTGGCAAGAAAACACACTGTTTACTCTAGGTTGACAATATGAATGATATGAACGTTTTTCCCATTCTGATTGCTGTGGCTGAACATTTGAGTATCACCAAAGCAGCCAAAACATTGAATATGACAAAATCAGCAGTCAGTAAAGCTATTCAAGGTGTTGAAGAGAAGCTAGGTATACGCCTATTTCATAGAACAACAAGAAATGTCAGTTTAACTGAAGAAGGCATTGTTTATATTAACTATATTCGAGAGTCTTATAAGTTAGCGGTAATGGCAGAAGAGGCGGTTTCACAATTTAGCGATAAAGCCAAAGGTAGGATTAAAATTTCAGCGCCCATGTCATTTGGTACGTTACATCTTGCTAGAGTAATACCTTTATTTATGCAGAAGTATCCAGAGCTTGATGTACAACTTTTATTTGATGACAAAGTCACAGATTTAGTCGCAGAAGGGTACGATCTTGCAATTAGAATTGGTGAATTACCCGATTCCTCATTAATAGCGCGTCAAATATCACCTTGTTATAGCCAGCTTTACGCTTCTTCAGAATATCTTGATAAATATGGTGAACCCATGCAAGTTTCTGAGCTAAAAGATCACAATTGCTTATCGTATTCATTATATCAAGCTGGTATGGAGTGGATTTTTTATCAAAGAGGTAAAAAATATAGCCATATTCCTAAAGGTAGTTATCGTGCCAATAATAGTGAAGCATTATTACAAGCAGTTTTACAGGGAATAGGTATTGCTTTACTCCCTCATTTTATTACTCAAACAGCTTTATCAAATTCAGGTAAAAAACTTATCCCTATATTGACGCACTTCGATTTACCTGAGCACTTTATTTACGCAGTTTATCCTGACAAAAAAAATCTTCCGCGCAAAATAACGCTATTTGTTGATTTCTTAAAAGAACAATTCGGTGCCAATAGCGACTATCAACGCAATATCGAAAGAAAATTATCACAATAAACGGTTATCATCGCCGAAAAAGTCATTTTCTAACCACTGCGTTACGGTTTTAGTATTAATTTGATTTGCCTGTAGCTTCTCAATCGCAAAATATTCAGGGAATGAGGCATCAGATCCTTCATACTCTTTTTCGAGTTGTTCTAATTTAACAAGCGCATTTTCATAGTTATCAAAAATCGCCTCAATATCACGATAGATCTGACCAAAACCCTCACTAAAACGTGAAACTAGGTAATAAAAATCTGAAAGGGGAATATCGCAGCTAAAACTGTTTAATTTCACATCTTCGACTTCTATCCATCGGCCTTGTTCAGCGAGGACTTTAACTTGGTTGTCTTCACTTTGATTTTCTCTAATAAATGTCGTTTTTGCTTTTTCAGCAGCATCTTCATTGTCAAAAGCACCTAAAATAAAATCAGGTCCTTCATAACCTGAAATTCCTACTACGCATAAGTGAATTGTGTTCATTTATTTCTCCATAAAAAATATCTAATAAATTGGCTTATTTATCTTACCTATTTTCCCTTTGCATATTGAATTTAATAGGGAACAAATGTGCTTTTTTCATTTTCCTATTTTTATTGTTGTTTTAACTATCTATCCCCATTTTAGATTTTTTCTATGCCATCACCAATTATTTTACCCGGGTATAATTGACTTTGTATTAAAAAAATCTAAAATGCATTTTTATCAGGGTAAAAATAGAGGTAACAATGAAAGCGACACTAACGGCTTTTTGCCAACAACAGAGAATTGCACAAGGTGAACTTGAACAATTAATTATTAAAATCAAATCATTACCAAGTACGAATGAACCTATTTTTGTTTTCAATGATAAAACAGGGGCTCGTTTAGAATTTAATTTCGATACAACCGTTCCTAATATTATTGAAACCTCATTAAAGGTTTATCCCGAATTAAATGGTGAACAAGCTGATATCGCAGAAGAGACAACGGTAACAAATAAGTCTCGTGGTCGCCCTAAACTTGGGGTAACAGCAAAAGAGATCACATTATTACCAAGACAATGGGCTTGGTTAGCAACCCAACCCGGTGGAGCATCAGCGACCATTCGTCGATTAGTTGATGAGGCTAAAAAGCTCAGTATGGCTGATGATTTGAAACGCAACAGATTAACTGCAGCTTATAAATTTTTAAATGAAGTTGCAGGAAACTTACCTGATTATGAAGCCAGTTTAAGAGCATTATTTGCAGATGATCAGACACTTTTTTTAAACATTACAAAAGATTGGCCTAATGATATTCAACAATACGCCAACCAACTTGCTTTTATACCCAATGAATGAGAACAATCATCATGAATGAAGTTATTAGAAAAGAGTTAAAACAAAATTATAAAGATAGCCCATCAACAGCTGGAATTTATTTGATAAGAAATAAACTCAATAAAATGAGTTTAATTGCCTCTGCCCAAAATGCACAAGGCGTCTTAAACAGACACCTTTTTGAATTAAAGTTTGGTCAACATCGTAATAAAGCATTACAAGCCCAATGGAATGAACAAGGAGAAAGTGCATTTGAATTTCTGCTTATTACTCATGTAAAACCTGATGAAAAGAATATCAAACTCGCATTGGAAACATTGCTTGATAAATATACCCTAGAGTATGAGATTACTGATGAAAATAGCTACTAATCCAACAATTTTTATTACGACTCTAAAGGGTTTTTCTCTCTTTTAAACCTCATAATCTGATGGTAATTGCAAAAAGCTTGATGTAGAGTGCTCAGTCTTTTTTTAATGAAGTCTATTGGGGAGGCTGAATGTTTATTGGCTTTGACTATGGAACATCGAACTGTTCTGTTGCAATTATGAAAGAGGGGAAACCCACTCTTTTGCCTTTAGAAGGTAATGATGTGTATATTCCATCAACCCTTTGTGCGCCAACCCGTGAATCCGTTTCTGAGCACTTATTTCGCCATTTAAATATTAAACCTTCCAGTGAAGTTGGCGAACAATTACTAAGAAAGTCGATTGCGTTTAATCGAGAAGAAGATATTGAATTAGTTCCTGAAGATATTCTCTTCGGACAATCTGCACTAAGTTTATACCTACGTGATCCTCGTGATGTCTATTACGTTAAATCACCGAAATCCTTTTTAGGTGCTTCTGGTCTACATGATATACAAATTAGCTTCTTTGAAGATTTAGTTTGCGCCATGATGGCAAATATTAAGCATCAAGCAGAAAAAAGCACACAAGAAGCGATCACTGATACCGTTATTGGCAAACCGATTAACTTTAATGGGTTAGGTGGCGAGGCTTCAAATAGACAAGCTGAAAGTATTCTTATTCGTGCTGCTAAAAGGGCAGGCTTTAAGAATATTATGTTTGAATTTGAACCTGTTGCTGCAGGGCTTGAATATGAGTCAACGTTAACTAAAGACCAAACCGTATTAGTCGTTGATATTGGTGGTGGTACTACTGACTGCTCATTAATTCAAATGGGGCCAAGTTATAAAGGTAAAACCGACCGTTCAAATACATTACTTGCCCATAGTGGGCAACGTGTTGGTGGTAACGATCTTGATATTTACCTTGCTTTTAAACAGCTTATGCCATTATTTGGCATGACCGGATTAACGTCTTCAGGTATTAAATTACCGCTGAAACAGTTCTGGGATCCTATCGCAATTAATAATGTCGAAGCGCAAAAAGATTTTTATTCTCGTCAAAACCTTGCTGTATTAAATCAGTTAAGACGAGATGCAAAAGAGCCTGAAAAAATAACGCGTCTTATTGAAGTTTATAATGAAACATTGGGCTATAGCATTGTTAGACGTGCTGAAGAAGCTAAAATCGCTTTATCAGATTCTCCTGAATATATTGCTAATATCGCACTATTAAGTGAAACCTTAGAATTAACTATCGAACGCGATCAGATGGTTGAATCTATTGAATCACCAAAAAGTAAAATGATTGAATTAGTTAATGATGCGGTTCAGCAAGGGGGAATAAAACCCGATGCTGTCTTTATGACAGGAGGCTCTGCGCGTTCACCTATTTTATGCCAAGCCATTGAACAGCAACTACCTAATATTCCAATTGTTAAAGGTAATGACTTTGGCTCGGTTACTGCTGGTTTGGCGCGTTGGGGCGAGGTCTGCTTTAAATAATTCGTATTAAATAATCGGTTTTAAATAACTGACTTTTTCAATATATTAAAGCGCTTTACATTCAATCTGTGTATTGATTAGATGTAGAGCGTTTTGCTTTATAAAACACGATAAAAACACAACATTCGACAGGAGAACACATGTACCGCTTCCAAAATGATTATAATGAAATTGCACATCCTGCGGTCATGAAGGCAATCACTGATACAGTGGGGCAACGCTATGATGGATATGGCATGGATAAGCTTTGTCATCAAGCAGCTCAATCAATAAAACAGCGTATTCAACAACCTGATGCGGATATTCACTTTTTTAATGGTGGTACCATTACTAATTTAACCGCTATCTCTCATTTTTTACGTCCACACCAAGCTGTTATTTCTGTCAGTACTGGGCACATTGCTACACATGAAACAGGCGCTATTGAAGCAACAGGGCATAAAGTCATCACAACATTTTCCGCTGATGGCAAATTAACACCAGAGTTATTAAAACCTATTCTTGCTGAGCATAATGATGAACATTGGGTTCAACCCAAACTTGTTTATATAACAAATGCCACAGAAATTGGTACGGTTTATCGCAAAGCGGAGTTGCAAGCGCTACGTAACTTTTGTAACGAACATAATTTATGGTTGTACCTTGATGGTGCTCGTTTAGCCGCAGGATTAATGTCTGCACAAAGTGATCTAACTATTGAAGATATCGCCAGCTTAACGGATGCGTTTTATATTGGTGGCACTAAAATCGGTGCAATGTCAGCTGAAACGCTCGTGATTTGTCATCCTGCACTAAAATCTGATTTTCGTTTTAGCTTAAAACAAAAGGGTGGATTACAAGCGAAAGGTTGGTTATTAGGTGCGCAATTTGAAGCTTTATTTAAAGATGATCTCTATTTTAAATTAGGTAAACATCTTAATGAAATGGCATCACAATTAACCGAATTCTTTACTGCGCAAGGTTTTGAATTTTTAGCGCCACCTGAATCTAACCAAGTTTTTGTTATTTTACCAAACACGATTGCGGAAAAATTAACACAACAGTTTGTTTTTCATCGTGTATTACTTGAAGATCCTAACTTGAGCTGCTTACGTCTTTGTACTTCTTGGGCAACAACACAGCAAGATATCGATGGGTTTAAAACAGCATTTCTTCAATTAGTTTAAATTTTCTGTTTAAACTTATCTCTTAATTTTATGCATTACACGCTTATTACGTGTGTAATGCATTTTCAATATAATCAGAATTTAATTACCTTAAATCTAAATATAATGCTGGAGAGGCGCATTAATAATGTTATATTGATGACTCCTCTCTCAACATAGGTAGGGTAAAAGAATGAAGAAATTGACACTCCAAGAGATGACAGATGCCCAACAAATGCGAGTAAAAACCAGGATAGGTCAAGAGAGAAAGAAATTAGGGCGTGAATTAACCAATGCCGAAATGAATAAAGTCAAAGACTCCATTATTACCGAAATCTCCCTCGAAGTTGAAAAAGCCACCAAAAAAGCGCAAGCCCTCAAGAAAAAACAAAAACTAGCCCCTAGTGATGAAACCTATAGTTGGTCAGCTAAAAACCATCGTAGCGGATATCGTTAATTTTTTAATTAGCCCTGATATATTTATTTATCAGGGCTAAGAGATTAAAATTCCTAACCACAAAATATTGCACAAAATTAAAATAAAATATTTAGTCAATTTCAATAAAAAACTCATAAAATGAGTATTTTATATACGTAATATATTTATTTTTAAGATATAAGTACTGAGTTGTTTCGTTATTATCAATTCAATCTTAAAGGTAAATTAGAGCTTTTAATTATTAGCTTAAATTATTAAAATAAAATAATACATTTTATTTTTACTGACATATTTTTTAGATGATTTAACTAATGACAATAAAACTTCATAACCCCAATGAAATATATAGAAAGATCAATGATGAACTTACAATTCTTATACACTCGATGTGTGAGCAATCATCTGATGAAATAATAAACAAAGCAGGAAGTGATGCACGAAATAAATTAGAACAATTTCAAGAAGTATTAAAAAAAGATCTTGATTCTTTACAAAAGAATGCAGAATGGAATATTTTTACTATCGCGTTTTATGGGGAAACAGGCGCAGGCAAATCAACATTAATTGAAACACTGCGAATACTTTTGCGTGAATCAAAAAAATTAGAGAATCAGAAGAAATACCGTCAACAATATGCTAATTATCAATACTGCTCTGATGATATTGAAAAAACTAAAAACTCTATAGATGAAATCAAGCATAATGCAGAGGAAATAACATCAAAAATCAATGAATTAAATGATTTCCACGCTCAGGAAAGGTATGATATCCAACAATTAATTAAAGAAAGTGATATTGAGTTTTTACCGCACCTTAATGAAATTAAAAATCAATTAGAACAAAAAGAGCGCATTAACACTCAGATATTGCAGCAAATTGATGATATTAATATTCAAATTTCTGAATATAAAAAAAAGGCATCATTATGGCAGAAATTTCTTCTTTTTTTTAATAAACTACCTGAAGAAATCACATTAAGTAATTTAGAAAAACAAGTTATTTTAACTGGAATCGAATGCAAAACCCTACATCAACAATATAATTCACGCAAACTATTGATTAAAGAAAAACAAAAACCCTTATACTCTAAGCTAGCAAATTTAAATGAAAGGTTAGAACAGGAAAAGCAACAATTTGAAGATCAATTACAGTTTTTAAAGAATGAGGGTATTTCGTTAACAAAAAAAAATGAACAATTAGAAACACTATTAGAAAAACAACATGCATTATTATCTCAATATGCTGATGGTGAGATTATTGGTGATGGCCGCGCTGATTTTACAAGAGAAACTCAATGTTATAATTTAACACTAAATGGAAATGTTTTTTCTTTATTAGATGTTCCAGGCATTGAAGGAAAAGAAGAACTTGTTTTAAAAGAAATTGAAAATGCCATTGAACGAGCTCATGCTGTCTTCTACATCACAAATAAAGCAGCACCACCACAAACAGGGGATGAAGGAAGAAAAGGAACATTAGAAAAAATAAAACAACATTTAAATTCACAAACAGAAGTATGGTCAATTTTTAATAAAAAAGTAACCAATCCAAAATTAACATTAAAAAATAGGCCATTGCTATCTGATGATGAATCAAGCAGCTTGTCTGTATTAGATGAAAAAATGAGTGAACAACTTGGTTCTCATTATAAAAAAACAATTGCATTAACCGCATTACCTGCTTTTTTAGCATCGACAGACTGTTTAGTTCCTCATTCTCAAAATGCCAAACGTCGTACTAAATTTTTACAAGATTTCATGGAATATGATTTATTAGAATTGACTGGTATTCTTGATTTTATCAATTTGTTGGAAAAAGAATTACTACCCGATAGCCAAAATAAAATTTATCAAGCAAATCTTAATAAAGCTAAAGAAGCTCTTAACAAAACTACCAAAGGGCTTGATGATGTAGAAAAAACTTATCAAGATCTCGCTGATGATGTTTCTGTCAAGTGTGAAGAATCAAAGATATTACTGGATTCAAGCTTCCGCATCATGCAAACACGATTAAATAGCAATATCGCAAATCTTATTCGTGATGCTATACATGATATACGTACAAATGTTTATTCACGTATTGAAGATAATATTAGTAATGATCATTTTAAAGGGATTTTAGAACAAAAGGTCAAAGCAGAATTGAGTAAACTTTCAGCCTCTTTACCTCATACAATCAAACAACAAATTGAGCATTTTCAAACTGAGGCTTCTGATATTTTTCAGCGTTATGAAGAGCAAACACAAGATTTAATGCATCTAACTGAGAAATTGAATAAAGCTAAATTAGATAACAATATCAATATAAAAATCAACATTGACAGTGGGATAAATAAAGCTGGTTTATTGGGTGCATTAGCTGGGTTGGCACTTATACCAATTACAGGTGGAGCTAGTGCGTGGATTATTGCTGCGTCAGCATTTACAGCAATTGTCTCTATTGGTAAAGCAGTTGTGGGTTTCCTGAGTAGTAATTATAAAATGTCTCAACAAAAAAAATCAACTAACGAAAACTTACGCAAAATTGAATCTCATTTGACAGAAACTTTAAACGACAATTTAGATCAAGTTCTTCCTAAAATGAAAGATAGTATAAAAACAATTAAACAATCACTTGATGAGCCAATAATCAAAATGAACCAAACGGCAGTATTGTTAAAAAATTCAAATCAAAAACTAAAAATCTTATCTAGAAGTATTCAAACAGAAGGTAATTTGTAATGAAACATACACTCACTAACTTTAACGAAAAGCAAACTCAAATCCTTAATTTATTGAATAGACTCTTACGCTTTTTACAACAAGGTGCTCAAGCAGGTGTTTCCATTGATCCTTCTTTAATTAAAAAATTAGAAAATAATATTGCTCATGTAGTTGATGAAAAGTTAAAAGTTGCATTAATAGGTGGTTTTTCAGAAGGGAAAACCTCAATAGCGGCTGCATGGATGGAAAAACTAGATAAATCCACGATGAAAATTAGCCATCAGGAATCTTCTAATGAAGTTAAAGTTTATGAAATTGGCGAAGAGTTCGTGTTAATCGATACTCCGGGGTTATTTGGTTTTAAAGAGCAGCAAAATGCACAAACATTTGAGGTAGAAAAATATAAAGATCTCACTAAAAAACATGTCAGTGATGCACACCTTGTTCTTTATGTTATGAATTCAACCAATCCGATTAAAGAAAGTCATAAAGAAGATATGTATTGGTTATTCCGTACTCTAAATTTATTGCCACGTACTATTTTTGTCTTAAGCCGGTTCGATGAAGTTGCCGATGTTGAAGATGAAGATGACTATCAAGAAAATCTTAATATAAAACAACAAAATGTCATTGGTCGTTTACAAGATATGATATCTCTTACACAAGAAGAGATTAATACATTATCTATTGTTGCTGTTGCCGCCAATCCTTTTGATGAAGGTATTGATTACTGGCTTGAAAATATTGAGCAATTTAAAGCACTTTCTCATATTACTCATTTGCAAACAGCGACAGCAAATAAAATTACTCAAAATGGAGGAAGTGAGGCATTAGATGCTGAAATGCGTACAAGCGTTATCAGTGATATTCTTCATAAGCAATTGCCTATAGCTATTGACGCTAATGCTAGTATTTCCCATGAAGTGAGCCAACTTGAAAAAGCTTATCAGCGTTTAGATAATCAAATGAGAAATACCCAAGCACAAATTAGTGAAACTCAAATTACATTGAGTAATTTTGTTACTCACTACTTTGCTGACTTAATCATGCAAGCCAAAGGGTGTAGCATTGAAACATTTAGTGATTTTTATGAGCGTGAAATTGGTGATGAAGGCATCATGATTAATAATAAACTGCAAAATGAATTTCGTAGTCAGATGGGTGTTATTAATCTTGAAGTTGAAAAAATACAAACTAGTTTTGATAGTGAAGTGAGCCATTTTAATAATACAATTAAATCCCTAGGTAAAATGGGAATAAATAACGTCCTAAAAGGCAATTTTATTAATAATAAAACTGTACTTGCAACACGTGATGGCATCGTGTCTGTTGCTAAAACTGTTGGTCTTGATATTGGTAAATATCTTAAATTTAAACCTTATGGTGCTATTAATTTTGCTAAAGGTGCCAATGCGGCGTTAGCGGCTGTTGGTGTGATTATAGAGATTTGGGATAGCTATGATAAATATAAAAAAGAAGAGCAATTTAAACAAGTTATTGATGATATGGTCAAAGGATTTAACGAACAAAGAAGCGACCTTGTTGCATTAATTGACTCACCTGAATTTGCAGAAAAATTCTTCGCTAATTACATAACACTTAACAATCAAATCAAAGAACTGGGTTCAAATTTATCTGATAGTCGAGAAAGAGAAAATGTATTCTCAGCTTGGCTTACAGAAGCAAAATTATTAGAAAGTGAACTAGTGACTCTTTTTTAATTAAGCGAACATAAAATAGCGCTAACTTTTGAAAAATTAGCGCTATTCTTTTACCCTGATATTGACGCAATATAGTTATATTTCCATCGTATCAATCAATGAATATAACTTTTTAAAGGCATGATATTTTTTTTCGTATGTTTTATGTTTTTCTAAATTTGGTGTATGGCGTTTCTCAAGCTTAGGTTGAGAAAGAATGACTTGTGATGAATGAGCAGGGTTTACTGCTAATTGTGCCAGTCTTGCCGCACCAAGAGCAGGACCAACATCACCACCTTGGCGATAATCGAGGGTTTTTCCTGTAATATCGGCAAGCAGTTGTCGCCAATATTCGCTTCTTGCACCACCACCAATTAACGTAATGTTATCCGCTAATTGACCTGCATTATCAGCAACTTCAATCCCTTGCCGTAACGCGAAACTCACGCCTTCAAGAACAGCTTGGCATAAGTCAGCACGTTGATGTTCATGGGTTAATCCCCAAAAGACACCTTTCGCATCGGGGTTGTTATAAGGCGTCCGTTCGCCTGATAGATAAGGTAAAAATAGCAGGGGGCTATTAGCAAAAGTCGCGTGTTCAATCTCTTCAAACATCGCACCCACACTCTCAATTCCTGTCAATTGACACACCCAATCAAGGCACGATGCTGCACTTAGCATCACAGACATTAAATGCCAAGTATTAGGTAATGCATGACAAAAACTGTGTACTGCATTGTCACTATTTTGGAGAAACTTTTCGCTAACAACAAAATAAACACCTGAAGTACCTAAAGAGAGCATCGCTTGACCGGGTTGATAAACGCCGACACCAATTGCACCCGCGGCATTATCGCCACCACCAGCAATAATAGGCACTTGTTTCATCTGCCATTTTTTAGCGATATCAGCTAATAGATAGCCCGTTATTTGATTGCCTTCAAACAACGTAGGCATTTGACGACGCGTTAACCCTGTGGCATTTAAAAGCTCATCACTCCAATCTCGCTTTTGCATATCTAGCCAAAGCGTACCCGCTGAATCCGACATATCACTGGCGAAATTACCGCTCATCTTCCAACGTAAAAAATCTTTAGGTAATAAAACATGTGCAATGCGTTGAAAAATTTCAGGCTCATTTTCAGCAACCCATTGCAGTTTTGGCGCAGTAAAGCCAGGCATAACTAAGTTACCCGTGATCTTTTTAAACTGAGGATATTGCGCTTCAAGTGCCTGACACTGTTTAAAACTACGGCCATCGTTCCATAAGATTGCAGGACGCAACACCGCTTGTTGAGCATCAAGCAAAACGGCACCATGCATTTGCCCGCTTAGCCCAATCGCCTCGATTTGATCCATTGGATAACTGCGTCCAAGCTGAAGAATGGCGTCTTCCGTTGCTTGCCACCATTGCTGGGGATCTTGTTCTGACCATTGAGGGTGAGGGCGTGATATTGCTAAAGAAACGGAATGACTGGCGATAACGTCGCCTTGCTCATTCATGATAATCGCTTTAACGCTTGAAGTACCTAAATCTAGCCCTAAATACATAAAGTTACCCCATGACCTTTATCTAATTAATAAACACAGCGGAAAACCCGCTGTGTTATTACGTTTATGCAATTAGCCAAAAATATAGCGATTCACTAAACTTTCTAGCATTTCTTGGCGTCCACTTTGTAATTGTGGCGCTAAGGTATTGCTTTGGGCATATTTTGCCACCTCTTCAAGGCTTAATTTACCTTGTAAGATATTTTGACCTAACTCTGCACTCCAGCCTGAATAACGTTGCGCCGTAAATTTATCAAGGCCACCATCTTGGATCATTCTTGCTGCAATGCGTAATGCCATTGCCATTGTATCCATTCCTGAAATATGCCCGTAGAAAAGGTCATATTTATCATTACTTTGACGACGAACTTTAGCATCAAAGTTTAAACCGCCTGTTGTAAACCCACCTGATTTAAGAATTTCATACATTACTAGTGCATTTTCTTCCACACTATTTGGGAATTGGTCTGTATCCCAGCCTAATTGAGGGTCACCACGGTTAGCATCAACAGAGCCTAAAATACCTAACGCAATGGCTGTCGCAATTTCATGATGGAAACTATGTCCTGCTAACGTTGCGTGGTTGGCTTCAATGTTTACTTTGACTTCTTTTTCAAGACCAAACTGTTTTAAGAAACCATAAACAGTCGCAGTATCGTAATCGTATTGATGTTTTGTCGGCTCTTGTGGTTTTGGTTCAATCAGTAATGTGCCTTGGAAACCAATTTTATGTTTGTGCTCAACAACCATCTGCATAAAGCGACCAATTTGCTCTCTTTCTTGGCGTAAGTCTGTATTTAGCAGCGTTTCATAGCCTTCGCGCCCACCCCATAAGACATAGTTTTCGCCACCCAGCGTTTTTGTCGCTTTCATCGCTTCACAAACTTGTGTCGCTGCCCATGCAAAAACATCAGGATCAGGGTTAGTTGCTGCACCTGCACCATAACGAGGATTGGTAAAACAGTTTGCGGTTCCCCATAATAGCTTAACGTTGGTTTCTTCTTGTTTTTTCGCTAATACATCGGTGATCGCCGCCATATTAGAGATATATTCGTTGATGTTATTACCTTCAGAAATAACATCGACATCATGAAAACAGTAGAAAGGAACATTGAGCTTATGAAAGAACTCAAAGGCAACATCGGCTTTGCGTTTTGCTTGCTCTAATGCTTCACCTGGTGTTTGCCACGGTCTATCAAAAGTACCGATACCGAACATATCAGAACCATTCCAGCAGAAGTTATGCCAGTAGCAAGCGGCAAATCTTAGGTGATCTTCCATTCGTTTACCCAAGATTATCTCATCAGGATTATAGTAACGAAACGCTAGTGGGTTATCGCTTGTTGTGCCTTCATATTGAATTTGTTCAATTTTATCAAAGTAAGACATGGAACCGTCCTTATTTAGTATCAAGTTGTAATTCTGAATGTGATTCAAGCTCAGCAGTCATCTCTTCCTGCTCTTCTGGTGTTAATTTGGCAATGCCAAAGCCCGTGAAACCCCACAGCATGGCAAAGAAGATGCCACTCCAGCACAATACGGCCCAAGGTAAGTAACTTAAGGTTGCAACACCTAACGTACCTGCCATATAAGCGCCTGCGGCTGTCCACGGTAAAATAGGTTCAAAGATAGTGGCGGAGTCTTCTACAGTACGGGCTAGGTTTTTAGGGTGTAAGCCTCGTTCGATATAGGCACCGCGTAACATTTCGATAGGAATAAGGATTGAAATTTGTCCATTACAGGTCACGCCAATCATGGTTAGCCCGCAAGCAATTGTGGCTAAGATCATTGAACCGGTTGAGTGAACCATTTTTAACAATGCATGGACAATCACTTCTAATGCGCCACTTAACGATAAAGTACCGGCAAAAGAGAGGGCGCAGAAACAGATAAGCAGGGTGCTCATCATTGAGTTCATGCCACCACGATTTAATAAGTTACCTAATAATTCAGGAACTTCTTTCCCTTGGATCATTGAAACATTAAAGCCATCAACAGCACTTTTTACGATGTCATGTAATCCAAAACCTTGAATAAGATAAGCGTTAAACATCGCAATGGCGGCAGAGGCTAACATCACAGGGATAGTTGGTTTTTTCGTGACTGAACCATATAAAATCACTAATACAGGAATGAGAAGGATTAGATTGAAGTTATAAACACTCTCAAGACCATTGGTAATTAATGTCACTTTTTCTGGCACACCTTGTCCTGCTAAATCACCGTTCATGCCATAAACCGTCATCACAATCGCGGTTAAAATCAGCGAAGGCAGTGTGGTGTAAAGTAAGTGCCAAATATGTTGATAGAGGTCTATCCTTGCAGCCATTGCGGCAAGGTTAGTATCACCTGATAGCGGTGAAAGTTTGTCACCAAAATAGGCACCAGCAACTACGGCACCCGCTGTTGCAGCAAGGTTTGCATCCATACCAACCGCAACACCCATAAAGGCGACGCCGATAGTTCCTGCTGAACCCCATGAAGTTCCCGTACAAACCGACACTAATGATGTCACCAATAATGCCGTAACATAAAGCATTTCTGGGCTGATCATTTTTAAGCCGTAATAGATCATCAATGGAATAGTGCCACCAATCATCCATGTGCCGATTAACAAGCCTACACTGATTAAAATCAGCAATGCTGGCATGGTTTTAGCAATTTTTTGTGAGATTGCCGTTAAGATCTCGTCATAGCGATACCCTAATCGTTTCACTAATAGCGCAGCTACAACCGTAGACAGCACCATTAAAGGCTCTGGTGGTAAATCGAAAGCGGCGTAGCCTCCTCCTAATAGCACCACCATGGTGAATATAGGAAAGAGTGATTCGAGTAATGTCGGTGTTCTCGAGCTGTTTATCGTTTGCGTTTTCATTGTAATTTATTCCAAACTGGCGTGAGGTAAGGTACGAATAAGCCGAGTGAAAACGGTTTCTAATATTGAACGAGGTGTCGCGACATTAATGCGGAAAAAACCATCCCCAACCGCACCAAAACCACGCCCCCAACTCATTTCCACTTCAGCTAATGAAACAAACCAATGTTTTAGTTGTTCTTCAGATAACTGCATTTTTTGGTAGTTAATCCATAGCATGTAGGTGCCATGACTTTGAGTGATAACCCAATCAGGAAAGTAACGTTCACATTGTTCTTTTACCCAACGTCGGTTATCAGCAAGGTACGTTTTTAATTCACCAACCCATTGCTCGCCTTGTAAGGTGTAAGCTTGTAAAAAAGCGGGAACTGAGAAATAACCAGGATTATGAATACCCGCAGCAATTAAGCATTGTTTGAATTTTTCACGATATTCAGGATTGGCAATAACGATATTGGCGACTTCGAGTCCAGCTAAATTGAATGTTTTAGCAGGAGAGGTACAAATAAAAGAGTGTTGTTTTACATAACTATTTACTGATGAAATAGGGTGATAAGTTGCGCCATCAAAAACAAAATCTGCATGTACATCATCAGAAATAATAAAAACCTGATATTTCTGTGCAAGTTCCGCTATTTTTAATAGATCACTTTTTTGCCATACCGTTCCTGTTGGGTTATGTGGCGATAGTAAAATAAAGCAGACAGACTGTTTAAACTTACTTTCTAAGTCATCAAAATCAATTTCATAATAGCCGTCACGATAAATCAACGGACTTTCTAATAGTTCACGTTGATTGACACAAACCGCATTACTAATAGGATGATAAACTGGTGATAAGGTTGCGACTTTATCGCCAACGCGTGTGAAGTTTTGAATATAAAGCGAAACTGCTTGAATAATGCGAGGACAAAAAACAATAGATTCAGGCTCAACAATCCACTGATATTGCGTTTTAAACCAATTTACAGCAACGTTATTCCAATCATGGCTAAGGTCGGTATAGCCATAAATTCCTTTGAGATTAAATTGAGTCAATGCATTAACAATAAAATCAGGCGCAGGAATATCCATATCTGCAACAGATAACGGAATAACATTGGCGTTACTATTACACCATTTTGCGCTATAGGTATTTTGCCTAGAAATTAATTTATTAAAGTTATTCTGATACATGAAAAATCTCCTCGGCAACCGTGTTTAAAAACAAAATACTCGTTGTTATTAACATTGGTTATTCCTATTTTTTACTTTGCTATTACGAAATTTGGCTTGTGTGATAGTAATCACATAGCGATGAAAGCAAGTTCTAGCAAAATTAAAGCTGTGGTTTAATGCCTAGCGGGATAATTAGGTAGAGTAAAATGAAAAAAGATAAATACTTTCGTATTGTGCTGTTATTCAACGCTAATAAAGTCTATGACCGACAAGTGGTTGAGGGTGTTGGAGAGTATCTTCAGGCATCACAGTGCCATTGGGATGTATTTATTGAAGAAGATTTCCGTACTCGGCTTGATAATATAAACCATTGGGTTTGTGATGGTATTATTGCTGATTTTGATGATCCGATTATTGCTAAGCATTTAAGCCAATCACCATTAACCGTTATTGGTGTCGGCGGCTCTTATCATCGAGAAGAAAATTATCCCCCCGTTCCTTATATCGCTACTGATAATTATGAATTAGTTCAACAAGCCTTTTTACATTTAAAGCAGAAAGGGCTTAAACATTTTGCTTTTTATGGCTTACCAGCAAAAGATCATCCTCATTGGTCTAATGAACGAGAACACGCATTTCGACAATTAGTCACCAGCGAAAAATATCCGGGTATTGTTTATAACGGCATGGATATTACGCAAGAGAATTGGCAACACGCGCAAAATCGTTTATCCGATTGGATACAAACTTTACCACCACAAACTGGGATTATTGCAGTCACCGATGCAAGAGCACGTCATTTACTGCAAGTTTGCGATAATTTAAATATTAATGTGCCTGAAGAAATAAGCATTATCGGTATTGATGATGAAGATATGACACGTTATTTATCTCGCATTGCATTATCTTCTGTTGTGCAAGGTTCACGACAAATGGGGTATTTAGCAGCCAAGCTATTACATCAAACGCTGGAAGGGCATCCAACTAATAAACAGCAAAGAGTGTTGGTTCCACCCGTTAAAATAGTCGAACGTCGCTCAACCGATTTTCACTCATTTAACGATCCTACCGTTGTGCAGGCTATGCATTATATTTATTACAATGCCTGTAAAGGGATAAAAACAGAGCAAGTTTTAGATGCAGTTAATATGTCGCGTTCTAATTTAGAGCAACGGTTTAAAAAGGAGATTGGTAAGACAATTCATACCGTTATTTATGAAGAGAAACTAAAACGAGCTCAAAATTTATTAGCCACCACAACACTTGCAATCCAAGAAATATCAGTGATGTGTGGCTATCCGTCATTGCAATACTTTTACTCTATATTTAAAAAAGAATTTGGTATGACGCCAAAAGAGTTTAGGGATGAGTGAAATTATAACACTAATCTAGATCACAATATTGTGAATATAAGTAATTATACTTGCATAAATACATATTATTCCTATCTTATTAAATCTTATTGTTATTTTTAATGAAATACCAAAATACATTGCTTTTTAATCAGTTGATTTAATTTTATTAAAGTGTATTAATTATTTCCGTTAAAAGAAAATATAGGATAATGAGATGACGGATTTTTATATTGTTGCTATTAAAATGGATGCTGAGAATCAGCATATTGATTATGTGAAAACTATTCAAGCTGGCAAAGCAGATATTGATGCCACAATCAATGCTAGACAATTTATTGCTGAGCTTATCAATGAAAATTTAGCCTCTTTTCAAACTGCTATTCAAGATAAAAATGGTGACTGGAGTTATGGTGCTACAGTTCGTGTTATAGATAGCGTTTATCTTACAACCGAACCAAATGGTACAACACGTGACAATTTGGATAGTTTACCAAAATTCTAAAGATAATAAGGTGATAGCATTAATTGATATCACCTTATTTTTAATTAATTATATTCCATTAATTTAATATAAAAAATGAGAACTCAATGTCACGTTTCATCTCACCATCAATATCTGAATTCAATAAATTACGACAACCATTAACGCAAGGGGAAAAAAAAGTTTTTGAATTTTTTAATAAATATTTACCATTAGAATGGGAAATTTATATTCAACCTCACCTTAATGGATTGCGACCTGATTTTGTATTACTTAACCCTAAAATTGGTATCGCCGTATTTGAAGTGAAAGATTGGAATTTCACTGCAATGGATTATTTCATTGAAGAAAAAGAAAATTGCATACCTGTATTATGGGCGAAGAAAGACGGTGTGAAATTTTCCAGGCAAAAAGAAAATCCAATAGAGCAAGTTTATAACTATAAACAAGAATTATTTAATCTTTATTGCCCACGTTTAGAAAAAAATGCTGGATTTGCTGTTATTACAGCAGGAGTCATATTCCCATTTGCAGATGATAAATATGTAAAAAATTTATTTAAACAAAATCTTAGATTTAGAGGAATGGAAGAGTTTCCTAGCTATAGTCCAATTTCTGGTATGAATGCACTAAAAAATGGTGATATTTATACTGTTTTTCCAGAGGTAAATAGAAGATATTCAAAACTAATGAATGTCGATACTTATAAAGATATTAAGAATTGGCTAATTGAACCTGATTTTTCAGAAACACAAAGAAAACCAATCATATTAGATAAAATACAACAAAATTTAGCTACAACAAGAACAGTATCAGGTTATCGCAGAATACGTGGTGCTGCAGGTTCAGGAAAATCATTAGTACTCGCAGCAAGAGCAGCGGAGTTATTAAGTGAGAATAAAAAAGTCTTAGTTATTACATATAATATTACCTTGATGCACTATTTACAGGATATTACAGTTAGACATTTAAAGTCGAGAAAGAAAATAAATTCTGATATTACTTGGCTTAATTTTCATCATTGGTGTAAATGCATATGTAATAATTTAGGCTATACACAAGAATATGAAGGGTTATGTAAAAATAATACTGACGAATTTTTTAAATACTCATTACCTACTTTAGTTAATACTATATTAGATAAAGAAAATAATGAGTATATAAAATATGATGCCGTGTTAGTTGATGAAGGACAGGATTTCTTACCTAATTGGTGGTCAGTATTACGCAAAGTCTGTAAACCTATGGGTGAAATGCTTTTAGTCGCTGATATAACTCAAGATATTTATGATACTGCAAAATCTTGGACTGATGAGGCAATGAAAGGCGCTGGTTTTAGCGGAGCTTGGGCTGAACTTAATGTTTGTTATCGTTTACCTTTATTAACAATAGAAAAAGCTAGAGATTTTGCTAATCGCTTTTTACCAAAAGAATTAGCGCTTTTACCTGAAAATAGTCAATTTGGTATGGAACTTGAGCCTTGTTATTTAAAGTGGGTTCATGTGGATTCTAATAATGAAGATGCTATTTGTTGTTCTGAATTACTTTCTCTATCAACAACAGGTATACCTAAAGCACTTGCAATTGCAGATATCACATTTTTATGTACTTCTAAACAGTTTGGTTTAAAGGTTGTTCAACAATTAAAAAATAAAGGTATTAAAGTTATTCATACCTATGATCTTGATGATAAAGAATCAAAACGCCAAAAAATGAGCTTTTATATGGGAGATGCTCGAATAAAAGCAACCACATTACATAGTTTTAAGGGATGGGAATCGAGAGCTTTAGTCATATTTGTAGATAATGATAATTTAACACAAAAAACATTATCATTAATATATACAGGTTTAACACGACTTAAACGGCACCCTGAAGGCAGTTGTTTAACTGTTGTTTCTAAATCATCAGAACTTATTGAATATGGTAAAACGTGGTCTTCTTTCACAAGAGTATAATTTATAAAAACAAAAACGCTTCTTATTAGAATGCCATAGTAAGAAGCGCTATTTTTATAATTATATAAAATAACTTACCATCAATCTTGTTATATAAAGCCCATATCAATCTTTCTACAAAATAATCTAATATGATTACTTTCTACGGCTATTCGCCCAAGGATCACAATCTGGGTGGTCGATAACTTCAATCACATCATCAATATCAGCTTCAAGAGAATCAAGATAGAGCGCTTCCACTTCAGCGCGTGCCCAAGGGGTTCTGCGCAAAAATTTCAAACTTGATTTCACGCTAGGATCGCTTCTAAAGCAGTTAATCTTGATAAGTTGACCTAATTTAGCCCAGCCATATTTAGCCACCAGCGCATTTACTTGCATTTCGAGAGTAACGCCATGCAAAGGATCTTTAGAAACGTGTCCGGTCATTACTATTTTTACCTACAATGAAATAGAAGAAGCGATGCAGAGTACAAGAAAGCCGTGAGAGTGGCAATAAAATGAACTGAATAAAATAGAGATGATGCGTTGTTATCCCGCATGGCTCGTAATATAAAAGATTTCCCATTTGTCATCGTCAGTATGCCTTAGCGTGATCCGAAGATCAGTAGGACCTTTAAATTCGATGTTCACATCCTGCATTTCCACTTCCGTGCCATTAAACCAGCGACGTAGACGATTCCCATTTGTTTGTTTTGGAAAACTATAAGCAAATTGATATCCAGAAGCAGGGATTTCTCTCATCACTTTAGCTTTAAACTCTTCTAATGTTTTTCCTGTATACATATTTTGTTGTGTCAGACTAAATGCCTGCTCATATTCTTCATTATTGATATTATTAATAAAATCAGTAGCAAGTTGACGCTGATAAGAAAAAGAATAGGGTAATTTAAGCCAATAGTACGTACCCAATACTAAAACAATAAATAGAAATGAAAAATAAGTGGCCATCTTTTTATATTGTATTTTCATGATACTCCATCCTCATTTTTAAGTTTTATCATTCCATTATAACCATCGTGTTTAAAGCTTGATTGCAACAGGTTCATTAACTCTTTAGCCATAATGAATAATACCATTTCTATTTACTATTACTTTATTTAAAGAAAATTAATCTGTAATACGGGTTATTAGCGAGCACCTGCATATTAGAGTCATCTAAAATTAAAGACGTTAACCTTGGGCATATCTCCCTTAGTGAAAATGGTTTTGGCGGACAAATTCATTCAACGAGCGAAAAAATAGATTGGCATATAACCTTAGATTGTCCTGAAGGTTTGCCCGTTATTTTAACGCCTAAAGGCAGTGCATTTTCAGGAAATAGCACCGTACTGGCATTAAATACATCATCTGATACTGCCAAAGGTGTTGGCGTTGAAACACAGTACAGCGTTAATGGCAGTAATTGGACGACATTAGAATTAAATAAACGTAATACTGTGGTTAGTGCCGCAAAAAATGAGGGTGAAGTGACTTTGAATTTTAGGGGTTATTACAAGCAAATGGAGAAGGACGTTTTTCCCGGAACAGCAAATGCCACGTTAGATCTTGAAATTGTTTATCAATAACATGTTTATAGAGCCAAGCCATTAAGTTGAGACAAACATTCACAATCCAACACTGTTATCGATTTACTCTTTAATTTAATCGCCTTAATACTGACTAGATGCGCTAAAGCGCGGTTTAATTGTCTGGTTGAGATCCCAAGCATTGCCGCTAATGAGTCTCTTTTTTCTAATTGAAAAGAGAGTCCTTCTTGTCGTGCTTTAAAAAATAAATATCGGCGCAATTTGAATTCTGAAGAATAGGGTGATTGAGAGTGTCTTAATGAAGATTGATAAAGTTTTTGGCTTAACTGCTGGCAAATAAAGGTGAGAAAATTAGCATCTTGCAATGCTTTTTGTCTGACAATGGAAAGAGGTAACGCTAATAAATAGGAAGGAACTAAGGCTTGTACAGTGCTAAACACCATTTCATCTTTATCTGAAAACAGTTCTAAATCACCAATAACACAGAAAGCTTGCTCAAAAGAAAAAACCACATGCTCACCGTTTATTTCATAACGTTCAATCTGTAATTTGCCTTCCACTAGACAGTATAAATGTGTTGCTTGGCTATTTTGCGTTATTAAATATTCCCCCGTTTTCACTTCCATTAATCGCATAGAAGACAACAACGCATCAGATAAATAAGTATCAAGTTGATGCATTAAAATAAAAGCGTTACGTTTTTTTTCATCATTAACTATTTTCACTTTTATTTTCCTTTCACGATCAAGCTTCAATTTATTATCGAAAATAGCATACTTTTCAAAAAAGGACATATGTCCTTTTTTAGGCTGGTGGAGATTATTACTATCATGATATTCCTAATATTTAGAGACTATATTAATGACATTCAATCCCAGTTTATTACCTAAAGTTGAGCTTCATGTGCATTTAGACACCTGTTTAAGCTATTTTTATATTAAACAGCTAGATCCAACAATAAGCTTTGATAAATTTAATCAGCAATTTGTTGCTCATAAACCCTGTTTTGATTTGGGCGATTTTTTAAGTAAAGTCACGCCTCAAATTGATATTTTGCAGACTAAATCAGCAATTACACTGGCTGTTGACGATCTGTTTTATCAGTTGAAAGCAGACAATGTTATTTATGCTGAAATCCGTTTTGCCCCGTTATTACACACAAAACAGGGTTTAACAGATAAAGACGTTGTTGAAGTTGTTATTTCAGCAATGAATAAAGCATCTCAAAAATACGATATTAAAGCGGGATTGATCTTATGCACATTGCGTCATTTTAGTGCGTTCGAGAGTCTGCAAACCGCCAAGTTAGTTGTCGAATACCTTAATAAAGGTGTTGTCGCACTTGATTTAGCGGCTGATGAAGCGCGTTTTTCTTTAGATAATCATATTGCTGCTTTTGATTATGTTAAAAAATCAGGAGGGAATTTAATTGCTCATGCAGGGGAAGCGAAAGGCGCTGAAAGCGTTACTGAAACATTGGATAAACTGCATGTTACTCGAATTGGTCATGGTGTAAGAAGTATTGAAGATAATGAAGTCATTAACAGGCTTAAATCTCAAAATATATTATTAGAGGTTTGCCCAAGTTGTAATATTATCTGCAATATCTATGAGCAAATAGATCGACATCCCGTTAATCAGCTAAAAAAGCAGGGCGTTAAATTAAATATTAATACTGATGCGCGAACAGTTGCCAATACTTCGTTAAATAAAGAGTATCAGTTATTACATGATATTTTTGGTTGGAGCGAAAAAGACTTTCAGCAATGTAATATTGATGCTCTTAATGCCAGTTTTATTGCAAATGACGTTCGTAAAAAGTTAATGGATAAGCTCTACTACGTTCACGCAAAATAGTGAACTACACATAATAATCATCAAAGAGAACACCTTTATTTTTAAGGTGTTTTCTTTATTTTTAAGCAGAAACACCTTTTTGTCAGATTGCGATTATTCAATCTAGATAAAACAATGTGATATAAAACATAAGAATGGTGAAATCTAATCACATCCTTCCTGTTTTAAGAATAATTACATTCAATAAGTAAGAATAATTGATGACTATGTTGATATAGCCCTTATCAATGTAAGGATACAACATGTCAGAAGAACAGCATCATCAGATGGATAATTTAGTTAATCTCGCTCAACCTTATGCTGTTGATAGTTTTGATGATGCGCTTTTTACTGCATCTATGAATGAAGCTGATAACTGGCATCGCCAAAATAATGCTAACTATCAATCATTATGGCAAAAAATGCCTCAGCCAGTTATTCCAGTTAATTTATTTAAAACTATGGATTTAGCCACTCCCACACATCGTAACGGTATCTGGCTAAACAGTTCAGGAACAGGGCAACAAGGAAAGACACAAGTTTTCTTTGATGATGTTAGCCTAAAGCGCATTGAAACTGCAATGACGCAGATTTTCTATCACAACGGTTTAATATCAACCACTCCCGCTCGTTTTCTCATGTTGTCTCCTGATCCTCAATCTGGCGATCATGCTGGTTTTGCGACAGCTTTCTTAAAATTTACCCAATGTGCTCCCATTAAAGAGCTGGTTTTCACTGTGTCAGAACACGGTCAATTTGATACAAAACTAGCATGGTCAACATTACAACGTTGGGCGAATGATCCAGCGCCTATCTATATTCTTGGGCTAACCCTTTTCTTTGAACATTTATGCTTAAGTCGCCCTGATACATTCACTCTATTATCGCCGATTAAAGGGCTAACAGGCGGGGGATGGAAAGGGATGACAAAACAGCTAGAACGCCCAGATATTATTCAAGGATTGAAAGAAACCTTACATGCTCCCAATGTTGATATTCGTGATATTTATGGCATGACAGAGCATCCTTTACACTACATTAGTTGCAGTGAAGGTCATTTCCACGTTCCTGCTTACTCTCGTTTTGCCATTATTGATGAAACAGGTGATCGAGCACCAGAAAGGAAAGTAGGCTTTATCCAACTTGAAAATCCTTTTTTTGATTCATTAGCTTCTCAGCGCCTATTAACCCAAGACTTAGGTTTATGGGGCACACAATGCGCTTGTGGTCATCCATTACCCTATATTCACTATATCGGCAGAGCGACTTCACCAGAGGGCACTTGTGCGGCACAGGTAAAATGACAGAAGCAATACACGTTCGTTTAGCAAACATTAAACAGTGTTTAATACACTGCCTTAATGAGAATTGGCTATTCTCTGATGATCCCTTGACGCAAGCATTCTGCCTTAACCGTTTAACACAGTGGGCTTATAGCGACATATTAGCGCAAAAAGTGGCTAATGAATTGGGGGGCAAAAGCTGGCGAGCGCCGAATAAACTATTAATTGTGGTATCAGAAAAAGATCCCCTAGGTACATTAGAAGCACTACTTGCGGGCTATTTAATTGGTAGTCCTATCCGAATAAAAGCGCGATTATCAACACAATGGCTTTATCTTTTACGTGCTTATTTAGGTCTAAATGAAAATGAGTGTGAAATTCTTGATTGGTCAAGTGAAAATCAAAATGATGAGCTTGTTCTTAACGGGGTTGAAGCTATTTTATTGGCGGGGGGTGATGCGCTTATTCAGCATTATCGCAAAGTGGCACCAGCACAGATTAAACTAATTGAGCTAGGGCCAAAAATAAGTGCAATGGCTATTTTAGGTCATTCATTACCTGATATTTCCCTTATTTTAAAAGACGTTTGTTTATTTAGACAGCAAGTTTGTAGCTCACCGCGTTTTATCTTATTAGAGAATGAAAACTGCGCTCAACAGCTTTATCAGCAACTTTCTATTGCATTACCTTCATTATCCCCATTGCCAGAAACAGTAAAGCTTCAACAAATGGCGCAAGCGCACGAATATTCATTGTCTCGTGACTTACTCAATAATGAAAAACCCACACTTTACAATGCAAATTCAGGCTGGGGGATCACTTACCACACTCAATTTGCACCTCAATATTGGCTTAATTTTGGTTTTCAATTGATTGTCGGTCCCGTAGCGCATCATTTGCAGCTAGCTCAAAAACAGTGGTTTGCACGCTTACAAACATTGGGTTATCACGGCTCACTTTCGTCAATTTCACCACAACAATATAGCTTCACTCGCTATTGTCCAATTGGCTCGATGCATTCTCGCCCGATGACCGCAACGCATGATGGCTTTTTTATGTTAGCCACACTGGTGTTTTTTATTAATCAGGAAGGGTAATCACATTGAATAGACGGAAAATATTTATCACTGGTGCAAATGGATTTATAGGCTCTTATTTATTACCTAAGCTTGCAGAGCTTGGTGATGAATTAACGGTATTGTGTCGTGATCCCCATAAAATTCACCCTGATCGCCCTATATTGCCAGCGGATGTAAACGTGATAAAAGGAGATTTACTCCAACCTGATACATATCGCGATGCACTTATTGGGCAAGATATTATTATTCATTTAGCTGCTGATTATCGCGTAGGAATTGCACCTAGTCGTTCTGAACATCAAAAGATGTATCAAACCAATGTCACTGGCACATTGAATTTGCTTAATGAAGCCAAAAGAGCGCAAATTTCTCAGATTTTATATACCAGTACCACCGCTGCATTAGGCGAAACTCAAGGGGTATTGCTTGATGAAACTCATCGTCATAATGGCTATTTTCGTAGTTATTATGAAGAAACAAAGCAAGTTGCCCATGTATTAGTTGAACGCCACCAGCAACAAGGAATGCCGATTAAAATCGCAATTTGTGGCGGTGTATTTGGTCAAGGTGACAATAGCGTTTTAGCACAGACGTTATCTGCTTTTTTCAATAAAAAAATTCCGTTTCAAGTTAGTACAAACAGTACTTTTCAACTCTGCCATGTAGATAAATTATGTGATGGCTTATTACGCTTACTTGCCTTAGATAAACCTCAAGAAACAGTGCTGTTTACTGGTGATGTTTTCTCTATGCCTGAAATTTTCACACTACTTAGCGAAATACAAAAAACCGCGCCATTACCGATAAAAAATCGCAGTAGTTTACGACCTTTAGCATGGTTGATGGATAAGCTCGCCTTGCTTGGTTTTTCCATGCCACTTTCCTGTGAAGCACTACGTATTATGGATGGAAGCACCTATACCTATTCATCTTCTAAAGCAGAACAGCTATTAGGATGGACAGCGGGTGAACCATTAAATGACTTTAAGGATTATGCCCAAAGTATTGCTAACCAATACACATTGATGAATAAGGAGTCCAAATGAAGCCAAGGACGCTCACTTCGCAATGGGGTAACGTGACATTGTCACTAGAAACAGAGCAACTGCTGAGTATCAAAGGTGATACAGATAATGCGGTTTTTTATGGGCAAGGTTATGGCGCAGCCTATTTACGTTTGTGGCAACTTGATTTATCACGTCGAGTCGCTAGCGGTCGTTTAAGTGAAGTGATGGGAAACGGTGCGCTTAGAACAGATATTTTCCAACGTCGATTAGGCTTGGTTGAACTTGCCAAAATAGCAGAACTTGATGATAAAAATGCGCCACCCGATAGCTGGCAAGCGACTCAATTTCAACATATTACCGCGTATATTGCAGGCATAAACCAAGCTATAAAAGATCTAAAAATTCGCCCAATAGAGTGTTTATTACTACGCTACAAGCCCGAATTATTTACCACAACAGATAGCTATCTGTTAGGGCAACTGAAATATTTTATTAATTCAGCTTGGCAATATGAATTATTTCACACTCGTTTAGCTAATCGACTGACGCCATCTCAACATCAGCAACTTTTATCTACCTTTAGCCTTGAAGGAGAGCAAATCCCGCCATTTCCTTTAGATGAACAGAGTGAATATTATCCTGAAGTGATTGCTGCGTTTAAAGAGGGATTAAAAGGCTTACAACATTTAGGTTTAGCATCACCAGATACTGGTTCTAACGTAATTGCCGTCAATGGTTCGCTTACCGAGTCTGGCAAACCAATGTTGGCTGCCGATCCCCATATGGGGCATGTTAACCCAAGTTTTAATCTATTATGCCGTTTAGAGAGTAAAGAAGGCTTAAGTGTGATGGGTTCACATTTTCCGGGTTCGCCGGGCATTATTGTGGGACGCAATACTCATGCCGCGTGGGGAATGGTCGGCATTATGGCGGATAACCAAGATTTATTTTGGGGACGCATTGATTTAGAAAATGAGAAGGTCGAAACCATACAGGGATGGGAGCCATTAACAAAAAGAACTCACACCATTGGCTTAACCTCAAAACGTCAACATACTTTTGTGACTTATGATTATTCACAAGGTCGATTAATGTCTGAAAAAGCGGGCTATGGTTTATTTTTACGCTGGCCTGCATTAGATAATCCAAGTGGCGATATTACTTTTTATCAGCTTGCAAAATGCCATAACTGGACATCATTTAGAGAAGCTTTAAGACATGTAAAAAACTCCCCTATGATGGTGGGATATGCCGATATCCACGGTGATATTGGCTTACAAAGTATGGGATATATTCCTAAGCGCCATAGCGAATTAGGCAGTTTAGTGCTCAGTTTGACGGAGCCATTACATCAGTGGCAAGGTTATGTTCCTTTCGATGATTTGCCCGCCGAATACAATCCTGAACGCGGGTATGTCCTTTACGCTAATCAATATAGTACGTCACTCTTTGATGGAAAACCGGCGTTATCTAATCGTTGGCATCCACCGACAAGGGCTTTACGTATTGAGCAACTTATTCAGCAAACTCAACAGCATACTTTTGAAACCTTTCGTCAGATGCAAGATGATAAAAAAGATCTGTTCGCCCAAAAAGCGCTCGCTTTTTTATTACCTTATATACCTGAAGATAAAATGCTGTCTCAGTGGGATTGCGTTACTCAACAACTCAACGCATCACGGCTTTTTGATGTATGGATACAGCATCTTACAGATAGAGTCTTAGGAAAGGTGCTAAAGAGAGGATCACGCGCACTATATACAGACTTCTGGCCAAGTTGTCGCTGGAGTATTCTCAATATTCTGCAATACCATCTTCAAGATTGGCAGTTTGAACAAGAGGCGCTTTCTACATTAATTCGTGAAACCTATGCCAGTGCATTAATTGCCAGTCAGAAAATGGAACGTCCTTACGTTGAATTTCAGCATAGTATCAAAAAACCATTGTGGCTTAATCGTCTATTAACGGGTCGTTACCCTTATCAAGGCGGTAATCGAGAAACCATTCATGCCACAAGGCAGAATGCTGATTTCTTAACGCAATCCCAGATAGGGAATAGCGACACCATTAAAACCAAGCCTTATACCTTTGGTCCCGGTTTTAAATTGATCGCCCATTTAACTCCGCAAGGCGAATGTCACTATTTAATTAACACGCCAGCAAAAGGAAATCCTTTTTACTGGAAATTGCGTCATGTATTGGAATGTTGGCAAACAGGAACCCGACAAAAAACCGTTTTGCCTTTTTGTGAAAATAACCATCATTGTAATGATAAAAAGGAATAACTCATGGCAAGAATGAAGCAATGGCAACAAACAGGGCATCCTGCACGCTTATGGCATCCTATTTCAAATGATCGCATTCAGTGTGAGCTTTGCCCGCGAGCATGTAAAATTAACTTAGGTCGTACAGGGACTTGTAAGTTAAGACGCAATGAAAATGGCAGTTTAGTCACGCTAAACTACGGTAAATCTGTCCCCATGACACAAGAGTCGATAGAAACCGAAGCGGTTTACCATTATGCACCCGGTGAACGTATTTTATCGTTAGGTAATATTGGCTGTATGTTACGTTGTGATTTTTGCCAAAACTGGAGTACGAGCCAAGCCCGTTATGTACAAGATAGTAATGTGGCTTACTACAGTCCTGAAGATGTGGTCAATTATGCGTTAAAACATAATATTCGTGTTTTGTCGTGGACTTATAACGATCCGATTGTTTGGCATGAATTTGTTATGGATACGGCGAAGCTTGCCCGTGAACATGGTTTAAAAAATCTCTATAAAAGTGCCTTTTATATCAGCGAGAAAGGTATTGATGAATTACTAGGTGTGATGGATATCTTTAGTATTTCATTAAAATCAATGCAAGATAGCTTTTATCGTAAACATACAGGAGGGCGATTACAGCCCGTTCTTGATGGTATTAAACAAGTTTATGATGCGCGTAAATCCACAAATAGCCCGCACCTTGAAGTCTCTAACTTATGTGTGACAGGGCGTAATGACTCTCTGGAAGAAGCGAAGAAAGTCACAGATTGGATGCTGAGGTATCTTGATGCCGATATTCCATTGCACTATGTTCGTTTCCATCCTGATTACCAATATCGCCACGTTGAACGCACATCGATTCCTTTTCTTGAACAAGCTCGTCAGCAAGCCTTAAATGAAGGTATGCGCTATGTTTATGTGGGGAATGTGTTTGATACAGACAGCGCAAACTCTTATTGCCCAGAATGTCACACCTTGTTAGTGAAACGCAGTGGGTTAATTGCACAATCTCACTTAGAAAATGGGCAGTGTCCTCACTGTCATTTTCAGCCTTCCATTATTTTACCTTGGGCTGGATCTAACACCGACAAATTATCAGAACATATCCCTGATGATTTTATCTGTATTACACATCCTTTCCGCGGTCCTGTTCAGGCATGTCATATTGAACAAAAAAATGACTCGCCGATTTATTATCAATTTATCACTCGGCAGGGAGAGCCTGTTGGTCCAATAAGCACCAATAGTTGTCATCGCTTTATGTTGTCGAAAAGTAGCCCTAAAGCAGAGGGTATTCGTCTTTATCATCACCAAAATGAACCTTGCCAGCTGTTTGAGGTTTACGATCGCGCTCATTTTCCTGTTACTGAAGCCGAAAAAACGCATCTTGGTAGCGAAAATGTGCCGATCACGCTTATTCCATTAAAAGGACGCTAAAAATATGCCACTTAATAGAGGATGGTCATTAATACGTGCTCAGCTTATTGCGGCTCAAATTCGTAAAGCGAAACTTGATGATAAAGTCCCGAATCTTCCTATTATTTATTTACCGGGAATTTTAGGGACTAAGCTTTTTGATAGACAAAAGCAGGCCTTTATTTGGGGTGATCATCGTAGTGTTTTTACAAAAAGTGATTATGAATATGAACATCCCAACGCTCAGTATTCACCTCGCGTATTAGCCACCGAGCAATTGCACGCATTTTCGATTGTTCCTTATTTAGTGAGCACACTTGTCACTCAAGAGCTTAAAGATGTGCTTGAAACAGCATTAGGTTATCGCGAAGGGCAAGATCTGTTTTTCCTTGCCCATGACTGGCGAGCTGATCATCGATTGCTGGTGGATGCTATTGATAGAGAAGTTAATCGGCTGAAAACTATTTTTGGTGAGAACCAGCCTTTTATTTTTATTGCACAATCTGCATCTAATCTCGCAATACGCTATTGGTTACGCCATACCACGCCAGAAAACAGGGCATTAGTAGCTAAATGGTACGCTTTTGGTCCACCTTGGCACGGTACATTTCAAGCATTATCCATGATGGAGACAGGTTATTACGCAGGAAGTCGCTATCTTTATGGATTCTCTCCTGATGATGTTTGCGGTTGTCCTTTTGTATACCAGTTATTGCCACCTGATCCTGTGGTAATCGATAGCTACGGCAGAGCGTTAAGTGATTTTGATATCTATGATGAAGCATGTTGGGAGCACTATCGCTTAGGCCCTTATAAAACATCAATCAGTTCAGCACAGAATCAGCGAGTAAGAGAGGCGCTGGCACAAAATCTACAATGTGCTAAACGCTTTACTGATGCGGTTTCAGGAATTAACGCAGATGAACAAACTGTGCCACAAGTATGGTATTTGAGCGATAACAATATCACGTTAAAAGCCGCCATTTATGGTCGAGATCGCTGGTATTTACAAGCCAAAGATATTAAACGTGAGTTTCCGCAATTAGCGGCTCAAACATTAACAGTCGGTGACGACCACCTTCCTTTAGAGGGGTTATTACAATATTGGCGAGCGCCTATTGTACGTGATCGCTATCAACATCCTTGGGGAGAGAGCTTTGCCTTTATTAGCCAAGCCTCAACGCATCGCGCATTAATTAATCATTCACCTAATTTAAGAAGTTTGGCATTTGATATTGCAACAGAAAGAAGAAAAGAGTGTTAATAAAATTAATACTTTCCATTGATTGAGAAGTTGAGTCAGAAAATAAAAACTTACATAATGCAGGTATCTCGCCGTTAAACTCTTAATTTGTGCGTAAACATATGACATCAAATATAAATGGAATTATCGATAATATTCGCAAAGCAATACAACACTCAACGCAAGGTATGATTGGACGTGAGCAACTTGCTGAACTGGTTGTTTTAGCCGCAGTTGCTCATGAACATTTACTTGTTATCGGCCCTCCAGGTACAGCGAAAAGTGCCGTTGTCCGTAGAGTTTCTCAAACATTGGGCGGACGTTATTTTGAATACCTTTTGGGGCGTTTTACCGAACCTTCAGAGTTATTTGGTGCTGTTGATCTCAAAAAACTAAAAGAAGGTAAAGTCGAAACCGATATCACAGGAATGTTACCTGAAGCGGATATTGTTTTTCTTGATGAGGTTTTTCTGGGTTCGACTGCAATTTTAAATACCTTATTAGGCATTTTAAATGAGCGTCGATTTAAGCGTGGTCATACCGATATTATTAGTCCATTAAAAGTGTGTATTGGTGCGGCTAATAGTTTGCCTGATGATCCGAACCTTGGCGCATTCTCAGATCGCTTTCTTATTCATCTTTTTATTGATTCAGTACCCGATCACCAATTAGAAGCTATGCTCGAAGGCGGATGGGCTTCAAGCCTGACTCAACTTTCAGCTCAACTCGATATTGCTCAATTAGATGAATTGCACCTTGCGGTTAAGAATGTCGATTTAACGCAAGTTAGACCATTGCTGGCTAATGCTGTGCGTTCATTAAGAAATGCAGGGATCACGCTTTCAGATAGACGTATTGTTCGTGTTCAGCGTCTTATTGCTGCCGCAACCGTACTCAATAATCGAGAGACTGCGACAGAGCAAGATCTCTGGCCTTTACTGTATGTACTGCCTACTGAAGATGCCCAGCAACAAGGACGTGAAATCTTACGACAAGAACTCTCACTTTCAATGAATTCTCGACTATTTAGCTCCGTAGAAGAGGCGACATTACAACCTCAATCTCGTATGAACCGTTTAATTGAAAGAGCAACAGATGTTCTCAATGCAGAGCCCGTATCTAAAGCGGATATTGAACTGACGTTACGAGAAATAGATGCCAACTTCTCAACCGAGATGTTAAGTGAAGAGCTTGCCATATTACGTACACAATTAGCGATACAGTTTAGTCACTTATTATGAGCCTAACATTTCCACTGACTTGGCAACCTAATGCAACGCCTCCTAAACCACAAGGGGTGTTTGCAACAGGTATAACGGCTAAACAGCTTATTGAACGCATTATTCATTTGCCTGATGTTCAGCAACAACGGTTAAAAGTGATCACCAGTCAATATCGACTTATTGTGTTAGGGAAACAGGCTGATTTACCTTGGGCTGAAAATATAACGCTGATTGCGCCATCTACTGAAACAGCAAAATTATGGCTCCCTATACATCAACAGCTTTTATTACCTAATGGGCTGGTGGAGCAAGCCTTAGTCCAGCAGTTTAAACGCCAACCACTATTACTCTTACCATCACCTCAAACGGTGATCCCTTTAGATAATCAGTGGACGTTAACACCAACGCTACGGGATACACTCACCCAATTGTGTTTTGAGTGAAATATAATGTGATACAAGGATCGGTTTATCATCATGTCATTACCCACAACACAACCTACATCGTTGCCCGAAGCGCTACAACCTTGGCAAACTTGGCTTAGCTGGTTAGATCCCGAATTAATTCCTGCATTCTCTGACCTATTACAACGCCTAAGTCGTCTATTAGGTCCTGTACAGGGAAAGCAGCTCGGTGGCTTACCTGAACAAGATGGTATAGGGCAAATACAGCGTAAAGGTAATTATCAAAACCTGTTACTTAGTGAATGGTTAATGGCTGATGAAGTACCTGATGAATTTATGAGACGCGCCATTAATGCAGAACATCTCTTTTTGGCACCAAACTATAAATCTCAACAATCTTTAAATCAGATCACTGTGCTTTTTGATACCGGTATTTCGCAACTGGGTGAATGTCGCCTAGTGCATATTGCAATGCTTATTATATTGGCACAACGGGCAGAAAAAGCGGGTTGCACATTAATGTGGGGAACATTGCAATCAATCATTCCATTAATGCCGTTAAATACCATAAATGATCTACACGAATTATTGACTCGTCGGACTTATTCACCTGTTTTACAAGAAAACATCGCGCATTGGCAAAACGTTATTGCAGAAGATGTTGATGTACAAAACGGTGAGATTTGGTTAGTTACAGGCGCTCACCAACAATCTATATTAAAACAACCTATATTGAAACAGATTGCATCAAGCCATCATATCGAATTAACGGCAGATGATTGTTTCAATAAAACGATTGATGTCAAAATTCGCACGCCGCATTTTCAGCGCCATATTGTATTGCCAACGCCACCTAGAGCACTAAGTTCACGATTATTAAAAGGGCAATTAAGACCGCCTTCAGTGCAAAATACACATCAACATGAACACAAAATGTCACTGATGTTTTCACCTGTTATCTCATTTCATGGTAGCGCAGTGGGTGTCACTTTATTAGGTAAACCTGGGTTAGTGGTTATTAAAATTCCACCGTTCAATAGATTGAATCAAAACAATCCGCTTAAAAAACCGTTTGTATACCAAATGTATCCTGATGGTTATACTATTTTAGCGTTACAGTGTCACGGAAAAAAAGTGGGCGCATTACTTTCCAATAACAATGGCCTCTACTTTTGGCAATTACCCAAACTCTCTTATATACCTCGACCTTCGGATGAAGAGTTTTCAGCAGGTATTGGACGGGGTAATACACTTGCCAGTGCTTATTTATCGAATAAGGAAGAATATTCCAGCTTATTTGTTCATGATAGAGCAAGACGGCTAGTCGCTTTCTCATCCAATATTTATGATGAAGAAAAAAACGGCTTTAAAATCGTTGAAGAGAAAGTCCTTGGTATAGAGAAAATAGCAGACAACTTACTTGTGTATATTTATCTCAATGACAGTAGTGAATTAGTCCAAATGGTCACGGGTGCAAACTTTTCTCATAAGAAATACCAACACCGACTCTATTTTACTCAATTTATTTCCTATCAAAGAGCTGTATTATTTGCTTATCACCATAAATATACCAATGGTTCTAAATCAATCTCTTGTGCTATTTCGCTAGGCACTAATCGACAAAGTTGGCATGTTTATAATATGGAAATTGATGAGGTTTATGGCTATCAAATAGACTTACCTCAAGGATGGCAAGGAATAGGACTTTTTTATCCAACACTCGATGGCTCTATAGAAAAAGATTTAACCACCTTAAATATTTTGATGATCAGCCCAAACAAACGAAACATTGCCAGTTATTCAAAAGGTGAGATAGAAATCTTATATCGTGCAGATAATCCGTTTACACGTTACTCATTTAGCCCATCTCAAGGCCTATTTGCTGCATTAACGGATCATGCTCAAGTCGTTGTTTATGATGTATACCAAAAACAATTACGCCTAAATCTGTATACCATTGAACAAGAAGGTGACACCCAAAATGCATAACGATTATATTCGTCATCCAATGTTATTGGGATATCGCCAAATTGAAGGTTTATGGCTACCGAATGACTGGTTTAACGAAACTCAACGGCTGACTTATTTAATAAAACATTGGCAAGCTAACTGTCGTATTTATCGATTCGAACAAGGAGATGTTCTCTGTTTTACTGAAAATAAAACAGTGGATTGCTCATCCATTGAAGGATGGCCTTTAATTCGTTACGGTCGCCTTTATAGCACAGCACCTCTAGATAATGATGAGATAAAAAAACTGCCTTATGCAGATCTTGCTTTAGTGCGTAGTGGTGTTGTAACAACGCTTCTATTTTCACAAGCTGAACCTCTCTCACTTGCTGATTATCTTGATATTAAAGAGATTCATTTTGAAGAAACTGATAACTACGCCAGTCTATATGAGATAAAACCTCAAGCATTGTCAGAAGAGAAAAATATTAGAACAATTATTGGTGACTATATTCCACCGGCGGCAGATCAACAAAAGCAATTTATAAAAACTGTATTTGAAAACGCTTCGTCGTCATCTCAAACACAAGCACCTCATGCAAAAGCATCATTATCACTGACTCAGAAAATCATTAATAAATTTCTGGCGCCTCAAAATCGTAATGCAATGCATTCTTCATCTAAAGCGATATCTCAATTATCACCGTGGCAACGTTGGCTAAATAAGCTTTCAATTAAAAGTGGATTAGCCTCTATGATGAGTAAGCAACAAGCGGATTATATTAATAAAATGATGAAAATGTTTGAAGACGGTAATGTCGATCAAGCATTGCGTCATGGTATTCCGCTTAGTCAATATCAAGAAAACCAAGAAACAACGCCTTCACCTTATTTAGGGAGATTAAAAGGGCGAAATAAACTAGAGATATCAGCCGATCAACAAGGGTATAAAAGTCTTTATCTTGGGGATGAACTGCAAAATTATTTAAAACAACTTTATCGTCAACAGTTTATAAAGCTGGATAAAGCTGGCTGTAATGAAGAAGCGCTGTTTGTTCTCGCTGAATTGTTACAAGAAAAAGAAGAAGCTCTGAGTTATTTAGAAAGCTTTCAACGCTATCAACACGCGGCGGAACTGGCACGGATGTGGGGAATGCGACCTGATCGTATTATTCGTTTATATTGCTTAGCGGGCGATATTGATTCTGCTGTTATTTATGCTCGCCTACACAATGCTTTTTCCTACGTCGTATTACAGTTACAAGAAAAACATCCTGATATTGCAGATAAAATGCGTGAAGAGTGGGCTGAATATCTGGTTGACTGTGAAGATTATTTACAAGCTATCGATATTATCTGGCAATTAAACAATGAAATCAGCCGTAATAAAGCCAAGCATTGGTTAGAAATAGCCTATCAAGCTGGTGGAGAATTAAGCCTACGCAGTCTTGTAAAATCAGCATTTCTATTACCTGATACTTTTCATTTATATCAAGATGATATTAAAAAAGTATGTAACGATCCACTTGCAACTATTCAACGCGCCATTTTAGTCAGAGAGCTATTAGCACTGCCTAAGCAGACTAAATTAACAGAACAACTAATTAACCAACTTATTCGACCCATTATTGTTGATCAATATAGTGCGAATTCTGTGCTAGAAAGAAAAGAAATTAGCCAACTCATTCATAAAAGTACCAATAAACTATTAAAAACAGATATGCCTTATAGTGATATTCCTGAGGCTAAACGTTATTCCTTAGATGCACAAAATCACTTTATTTCAGCGACTATTCCAGAACAAGGGCTTTACGCTATTTATGATGTCGTTGCCTTAAATGATCACCGATATCTTATCGCTTTGGGTGGATCTGGAGTGTTATTAACTGATGCAGCTGGGAAAAAACTTTGGCATGATTTAACGCCAACTTATCATATTGTTATCGCAGAAAATCACCAAAGTGCTTTATTATTAGCGCCAAGAGGCGATTATTTCCAAATTAATTCATTAGCAATCACAACGCACTCTATTCAAGAGCTTGGCACTCTAAAATGCACTGTTTTTACTCGTGTTTTTGATGGTGTTTTTTGGACTATTGCCAGTAACAATACAGTACAAGTTGTTGATACTAAAAATGACTTTAAAATCGTTTGGAATGTAGATGCCTTGAATGGCGATGTTATCGAGATCCTTCGCCACAATGATACTGAATATTGGCTCATTAATAGTGATCCCCAAGAACGCTGGTCATATGATTTACCTGAACGTAGGTTAACTCAACGAGAAAGCCTACCTCATCATTTAAATGAGGGATTAAAATATGATGTTATGTCTAACTCATACTATGGCGTAAAGCATGATAAATGCGTGCTAACCTCAGCAGACTCACACTATACGCAACGATTACAACTACCTAATACACAATCTATTGAAGAACAACATTCATTTAATTTAATAAAAAGAACAGCCACGTTAATTTATTGGCAAAAAGATGAATTAACGATATTTCGTTTATATAGCAATCAAAATCACTGTACCTTCGAGCTTAAATGGCAAACAAACTTAGAGCCACAATATCGAAGTGAATTTAATCAATGGTATTTTTTCGATAAAACAGGGCGTTTAGTGCATTTTGATTGGAATAATGGGCGAATAAATACACTGAGTTTACTTTTAAAATAGAGACCAACTTAAAAGAAGAATATGATTTTTTATTCTTCTTTTAAAAGTGCCACAATGGTATTTCTTAGCCAATTAAGCGCATTGTCATTATCGCTACGTTGATGCCAGATCATCTGAAATTCTAATTCCGGAATATCAATGGGAGGGGTAAATATAGAAAATTTCTGGCGCATATTTTTAGGAATGGCTTTTTCAGCAATCGTCAAAATTAAATCCGTATTTTCTAATAATTGAGGGGCAATTTGCCAATAGGGTACGGTAACCGCAATACGGCGTTGTTGATGTATTAATTGAAGTTGATGGTCTATTTCATTGGCATCGAAAGGTTTCATACTGACTAAAATATGGGGCGCTAACAGCCACTCTGTTAGATTTATTGTTTTTTCGGGATACACTGTTTTATCGACCACACTTACCATTTTATCGGTAAAAATAGATTTCGAACGTAATGTATTATCAAAAATATTAAACACCCCAAACGCTAAATCTAAACTTCCTTCATTTAACTTACTTTGCATTTCTTCTCGGCTGCTGTGCCAAATTTTTAAATCAACATCAGGGGCATAAGTATGTAAATAATGAATTAACTTGGTTGAAATTAGCGTTGCACCATAATCAGACATCGCAATATTAAAGCGTCTTTTACAATCCTTCGGCTGAAAGTCTTGTTGTGCAATAAGATTATCGAGTTGTTCCAATGCTTGAGTCAGTGGTTGATAAAGTGATTCCGCTTTACTGGTTAATTGATATTGCCCATTTTTTCTCACTAAAAGCGGATCTTGAAACAACTCTCTTAAATTATTGAGCGTATGACTTACCGTTGGCTGACTTTTATGTAATCGCTCTGCTGCGCGACTTACATGGCGTTCTCGCAATAGATAAAATAAAGTAACCAACTGATTTAAATCTAGTTTTCTTAAGTTATTCATATCACGAATAGTGCCTTATAAAATTGTTCATTTCCTCAAGATAACATCATTGACTAACATCCCCTTAATTTATTTTTAGTCGTAATTTATTAAGAGGTTACTATGTCAACACTATCATTATCTGGGCTTTTGCTCGCAGTTTTGGCATTACTTGCCGGTGCAGTGGTGCCCATTCAAGCCGCCAGTAATGCTATATTAGCGCGCCAATTAGGCCATCCTTTATGGGCAAGTGCAATATCGCTGTTAATCAGTATTGCGGTTTTAATTCCACTCTTATTTATTTTTAAAGTTCCTAAGCCTAATTTCAGTACTGAGCTTTTTAGTCAACCTATTTGGATCTGGTTTGGCGGTATTGCAGGTATGCTTTATCTAACGTCTGCGTTAATTCTAGTACCAAAAATTGGCAGCACGACCTTTTTTGTGATGGTGATTGCAGGGCAACTCATTATTTCTACTTTAATTGAACAATTTGGTTGGTTTGGTATGAGCCAAAACTCGATTCCATTAAGTAAGATTTTGGGGATTGGTTTGGTTATTTTAGGGGTTTTATGTGTTCAATTCTCACGAAAATAGGACTAAGTTATAGCGCCACTCTCTATAAACGTTGTACGCTGTCGGTAATAATTTACTGTTAAATTGACTGAGAGCTTATATATGTTGCAAAAAGATCACCAATATCACCTAACAGATATTATATTGGCAATGAAACAAATTGAGTTGCGAGATGATAACTTTTGTTTATACGGTGAGGATGATATTGAAAACAAATTAAAAATAGGGCAACAGTATTTTATTGCAGATTATCCTGACGTTGATGATAACGATAACGAAATCTACCCCGATATTGTGCAAATGAATCATCTCGTTTATTTATACTCTGGTCAGCAGTTTGCGGATGTTATTGATTTAGCATTAGAACAAAAACCATCTGCAACATTAGATGATTTAGTTAATGCACTTAACTATTATTCAGAACATGATGATTTTATGGATCTTTAATTGTCTTAGCGTCTCGTCCACTGGGCAAAGCCATTAAATACACATTGGATCAGTGGCCTAAGCTCATTTACTGTTTCGATGATGGTCACTTATCTATGTGGAGAGGATTGATAAAATGGCTAAGTTTCCCTTAAAAAATAGATTATGGTTTAACTATGTTATTTGTATAATTTTTTTTGTATTTTCAAGATATATTTTGCAGATTATAACTAACTATATATTTAAAGATCCTCAACCAAGCGTGGAAGTGCTGTATCTTGTAAACATTATATTTTATGTTTTATTATTTCTTTGTGGTTGTTTAGCCGGTTATTTAATAAATAAACGAACCATACTACATTCTTTATTAGTTACTGCCATTGCTATTATGTTTACTATTCCTCTTATGGGAATAAATTTAAGTAATTATACAGGGTTTATCTATCTATTAATATTTGGCACTGTTATAGGTGGAATTGGGGGAGCAACAGCATTATTAGTGAAAAAACTTTGTCAATCACATCAGAAGATTTAGTTTCATCAGAAGATGTTTATAGTCTCTTTCTGCTTTATTTTTAAAATAGATAATTACTCTCATTTCAACAATTATCGAAGTGTTGTCTATTTTTTATCAATACACTCACTATCACCCAATTAAAGGAGAGCACTAATGATTGCCGTGATATTTGAAGTCAAAATTAAATCAGGAAAACAGGATCGTTATTTATCTTTAGCGGCTGATTTAAAGCCATTACTAACAGATATTGAGGGATTTATTTCAATAGAACGATTTCAAAGTTTATCAACCGAAGGAAAATTATTATCACTTTCTTGGTGGGAAAATGAAGAAGCTGTTTTGCAATGGAAGAAAAATATTTTACATAAAAGTGCACAACAAGAAGGTCGAGAGTCTATTTTCGATTTTTACAAAATTAGCATTGCTTCTTTGGCTCGTGAATATTCATTTGATGCAGAAAGTCTGTAATTAAATAGGCTAGATAACTTGCTACAATAACGTTATTACCCCATTAATGACATGCTATCAAAGGGCTTAATTTTTAAATGGCTAAATCAGAGATGAAATCGGAATATCAACATACTGTAGAATCAGCAATAGCCGCTGTGGGTGCAGCAATATCTGATATTTCCAGAGTAAAAATACTCTGTGCATTAATGGATGGAAGGGCATGGACAGCAACTGAGCTGGGTATTGTGGCTGATATTTCTGCCTCTACAGCAAGTAGCCATTTATCAAAACTACTCAGTAATCGCCTTATTTCTGTCATATCCCAAGGTAAATACCGTTATTTCCGATTAGCTAACGATGAAATTGCCAACGTGATTGAAAAGTTAATGAGCTTTTCAACCGACCATATTTCACAAGCTAAAATCACAACGCCCAAAAACTTAAGGAAGGCACGAACTTGTTATAATCATTTAGCAGGTGAAGTTGCTGTCGATATTTACCATTCACTTTGTCAGCAAAAATGGATAACAGAAGACGGCCGCGCTATTACAGCACTCGGTCTTGAGCGATTTAAAAATATGGGTCTTGAATTTCAAGCAAAGCATTCTCGTAATATTTGCTGCCCATGTTTAGATTGGAGTGAACGTCGTTTCCATTTAGGCGGACAAATTGGTGCTGCTTTTCTTAATTACGCAGAAGCACAAGCGTGGTTAACACGGCATCAAGGATATAGAGAAGTGACTATCAGCGAGAAAGGTTATAAAGCGTTGGCTCAATACTTTAATATAAAAAAGAGATAAATCGTATTTGCAGAATAAAATAAAACCGGCTTTCATAAATAACAAAAAGCCGGTAGCTCAAATCAGGTTATTTTAAGATTTTAACCTTACCATCTAACACTTGACCTTTATTAATCACTTTTCCGTTTTCATCATATTGAGTTATTACACCAATAAGAGCTTTATTCTCTATATATCCCTGCAAATTAACATTATTTTTAGGTGTATTATGATAATACTTGAAAGCGCCATGCGGTAAGCCGTTACGCATAGCAATTTCACTGTATATATTGCCGTTAGTCTGGTAACTTTTTACCACACCGTTAACTTCACAATTCTTCAGTGGTATGATCATTTGTAATTTACCATTTTCATAATAAGCATTAACGTAACGGTCAAAACAACCTTTAGTTACCCATGATTTATATTTAATTTGGCCCCCAGGATAATAACGTAAATATTCACCATCTTTTGTTCCTGGTGGTATAGCTGGCACTTTTAGTTTAGTGGTGTTTTCCATCAATTTAATATTACTCAGTGTCATTTCTGGATTGCTGCCTAGGCTAAAAAGGAAGGCAGAACAACCAGAGAGCAATAGTGTTGAACTCAATATTAAAGAAAGTACAATTCTCATATTCATCCTCGCATAGTATAAATAAAAATACTTAGTTTCCGTTTATAAATATTTATTTTCACATTAAATATAATGTTAGCGTAAAGCAGGGTAATTAGAGCGAATATAGGAAAGAACTGACACTGGCGTGATTTTTGCGGTTTTTCGAGCATTTATAATAGAATTAAACGAATCCGACTAGTAAGGTGATAACATGATCACACTTAAATAAATATTCTTTGTTTCGTCATTTATAATACACATTTGAAACTTATTCTTTTAATGATGACTCATTATCGAGCATGGAAATCAGACCATAAAAAAAGAAAGTACATAACCGAATATAATTACAGGTTGCTTAATAAATTCATTGTCGTTTTTATAAATCATAAGAGATTAATAATAGAGAAGAAGGCTGATATTCTTAATAAGAAGTAATATAACTTACTGTTTATTATAAAATATTAAAAAAGCCTTCCTCTAATATTTGTGATTTCAAAAAGAGCGATTGCGCGTTATCCACCAAATAATAAGCGCCAATAAACTAACTAATGCACCTAAAATACAAACACCATTCCAACCAGCATAAGAATACATTGCCGTTGAACTGATCGCGCCCAAACCACTGCCTATTGCATAAAACATCATATATAAACTGATCATTCTGCTGTTGGCTTCCGGCTTAGTGCGATAAATCATGCTCTGATTAGTAACATGTAATGCTTGTCCGCCAGCATCTAATAAAATAATACCAACAACCAATGCCCATATTGACCAATTTATTAATGATATTAGGAACCAAGCTAAAATTAAAATAACTAACGCATAAAAGCTAACTCGTTTTCCATAACCACGATCTGCCCAACCACCTGATTTTGAAGCGACTAATGCGCCAATAGCGCCAACCAATCCCAAAGAGCCAATCACTGTACGAGAATAATTAAAAGGTGCATCACTTAATGGAATAACAATAGCGCTCCAAAAAATATTGAAGGCAGCAAACATCAGTAAAGCTAAAAATCCTCGAACTTGTAATACTTTTTGTTCTTTTAATAAATAAAATAGAGAGAAAATTAATTGATGATATTTTATATCTTTTGCCACAACTTTTAGGTTTGGCAAGCGACGCGATAGTGGGTATGCAATACTTAGCATCAAGATAGCTGAGCAGATATAAACCCCTCGCCAACCTACTAAATCACTGATAAGACCAGAAAAAGTACGTGATAATAGCAGACCAATAAAAACACCACTTTGCGCAGTACCAATAACTCGCCCTTGATCACCAAGACTAGCAGAACTTGCCGCATAAGCGATAAGACCTTGAGTCATTGCCGTGCCCAACATCCCAACAGAAAGCATTCCTATCATCAATGTCATTGGCGTCTTTGCCACTCCTACAGCAATAAGCGATATTAATAGCGCAACCAACTGTAATAACATGAGTTTTTTACGTTCTATTTTATCGCCAAGTGGCACTAAGAATAAAAGGGCAAGAGCACATCCTATTTGAGTTACAGTGATCACACTGCCAATTGCGGCATTACTTATACCAAATTCAAGTGAAAGGGCATCAAGCAATGGTTGAGCGTAATAGACATTTGCCACACTTAACCCGCTAGCAACTGCAAAAAGCAGAACAAGGCTATTGGATAATTTAGTTTCAAGGCTATGGCTGATATGACAATGGGTATTGGGACTTGCGATTAATTCTTTCATTTAACACCTGCATTCTAGTTTCAAATTAAAACCAGTTGAACAATAGGGTAACTAGTTTTAAAATGCAACTAGAAATTTACTTATTTAAAAAGAGAATTTTATGTCCAATAAAAATGCCGTATCTCAAACGCCTTGTCCTGTTGCTAGAAGTTTGGATTTAATTGGTGATCGTTGGTCATTACTTATTATTCGAGATGCTTTCGATGGAATTAGGCGCTTTCGTGATTTTCAAAAGAATTTAAGTGTTGCGCGTAATATTTTATCTGACAGATTACGCAAATTGGTTGAAGCCAATATTTTAGAAATGAAAGAAGCCTCTGATGGAACCGCGTATCAAGAGTATATATTGACGTCTGAGGGTGAAAATCTGTTCCCAATAGTCGTTGCTTTTAGACAATGGGGAGAAAAATATCTTTTCGAGAAAAACGAGCCACATTCAATATTAGTGGATAAAGAAACGGGTACAGAAATTGGATTAATGTTACCGATAAGCAAAGACGGAAAAGTTTTAGATGCCAATGCCACGTTTGTGAAAAAAGTGACGGAGTAATATCTATTTCGACCGTTCAATTGGAGCCATAAGTTTTTCTATATGCTACTAAAAATTATGATCATTTGTTAATTATGCAAAAGAAAATATAATCGCGATAAAAATAATCCCTGTATATTTAAAGAGTTAAGGTTTTTTATGCGATTACGATTAAAAACACTCGCCACATTAGTTTTAAGTATGCCGATTGTATCTTCTGCTTTTGCGCTAACTCTACATGATCAAGTTAAGCAATATGAAAAAGAAGGTTGGAAAGTAGGTTTATCAATTTTATATTCAGATAATAGTTCTGTTTCTATAAATGGAGATCAGCGTTTTCCCTTAGATAGTACAGTAAAATCAATTGCCTGCGCTAATGTCCTAGCAAAATTTGATGCCAAAAAAATTTCGTTAAATCACTCTATGATAGTCACTGAACAGAATATCGTGACATATTCACCGGTTGCTAAGAATTATATCAATAAGCCATTTACCTTAGAAAAAGCCTGCGAAGCCGCCAATGAATACAGTGATAACACTGGGGCAAATTTTGCTATTTTATCCGGTGGAGGTCCAGAAGGGCTTACAGCATTTATGAGGTCGATAGGAGATACGGTGACTCGTTCTGATCGTTATGAGCCAGAACTCACTATTAATCCCGTGGAGGATTTGCGTGATACAACGACTCCGAATGCAATGAGTCTGAGTATAAAGAATATTTTGACTGGAGATGTACTCAGTAATGCATCAAAAGATTAGTTAAAAAAATGGATGATAAATAATAAAGTCGCGGACAATATGCTTAGAGCCTCTCTTCCTAAAGGATGGGAAATTGCAGATAGATCAGGCGCAAGTGATTATGGGATCAGAGGAATAACATCGATGGTCTGGTCAAATAATCATGAGCCTGTATTTATTAGTATTTATGTTAGAAAAGGGGATTCTTCTTTAGATGAGCGTTCAGAAGTGATCCGTATCCTAGGCGCACATATATTTAATGAGTATCTTAATCATTAAAAGTAATTATTTTCAATGAGTTAAACTCGTTTTAAGCCGTATTAAAATAATCAATGTTAGAGGTGTTCTGCCGCTAGCATTGCTTTTAATTGGTTAATACTGGAAATAGGTACTCCAGCCATTTGAAATACTGCTGATGTGAAACTCACTGGCGCAGAACCTGGGCTGGTAATAATGCCATCAGAAATCACTGCAACGGTACTATCACGATAGTGACTATTGCCAATATAGCCTTCAGCATTTTCTAGCAAAAAGTTAGGGTTATTTGATGTATGAGCAGTTTCATTGAGCAAACCCGCTCGAGCAAGCGCAAGCGTTCCGCCACAAATACCGGCTATGGAGGCATTCTCATGATGAGATGAGTGAAGGAATTCTCGCAAATCAGGTGAGTTTTGGGTTTCCCAAATTGTTCCGCCAATAATCACCACCACATCGGGTTGCCATGCTAAGCATTGTTGCAAACTGCCATCAACCGTGACAGATAATCCGCCTTGTGACTGAAATATACCCGGCATCGGAGAATAAAATCGCACCTCAACACCGTAATAGACACTTGTTCCAGCAATGAGTGAGTATTCCCAGTCAGCAAAGCCGGGAGTTAATATTAACGCAATTTTTTTCATAAAGAGGTAACCTTATCTTCAACATCATTAAGATATATTTCTACTCGTTCTTTCCCTTTGCCGATATTCACTCTTTTTAAACTAATAGTGCCAATCTCAGCTGTGGATCTCACATGCGTGCCACCACAGGGAACTTTAGAAAATCCTTCAATTTTCCAGTATCTACGTTCATTAATTTCATCATCAAACCCAGTTTGAATTTGGTGATCTTCAAGAATGATTTTATTCGCTTTTGCAGCAAAATCAGGAAGGGCACTCGCAATATTCTCTGGCCAAAAAAAATCGATTCGAGACTTATCTTGGCTAATATGCGCCCCAATTTTTGTGATACTGCCATGCGCTTTATAAAATAATTCAAGGATAAGTTCTGCGGCAAAATGAAGGCGCATAAGACGTTGACGTCTTTCTCCGTCGATCAACACATCTACGGATTGTCCGACTTCTAGCTGATGTCCTTCAGGTAGTGTATAGATGATATTTAATGCTGATTTTTTAGCGGCTATTACAGGATAACCACCAATAGAGCCTTCATCGCTTTCTTGTCCACCAGAAAACGCAAAGAAAATAGTTGAAGTTAATTCAATGTCATTACCAGCGACACTTTTAACTTGTGTTCTATGTGATGTTGCATAGGGATCGACCCAAAATGATTTAATTGTCATTGCATTACTCTTGCTTCTTTGAATAAAGGGCGTTGAATATGACCCACCGATGCAAATAGGTAACGAAAAACTTTGCCTAATTTGCAACCCAATTCGATGTAATTAATTCCAAGAAAGTTGTTTAGAATATGAACTAGCTTTTTTTATTGGTCAAGATTTTTATTATTTAATAATGACTTGCAAAAGTTCGCGTTTTAAGTTCATAAACCACAGGGTACATATCTCTATGCTATAAAATATATTTTTAACAAAAAGTTGAAATCACTCTAAGAGGACTTCAGGAACTAACAGGAAATGTGCCTATTATGAGTATTTCCTGATGGCTCACTTGGCTTCACTATTTTCTGGCTTAATAGCATAACCAAGCACATGAATATTTAAGGGCCATCTGATTGTCTACTTGAGTAATTTATAAGTTTCTGTAACATTTAAATTTTAGATGCACGCAAAAAACCTAATCAGAACCAATCAATCTGAGGGCGGTAGCGTTGTCAAGGTTGGTTCGCCTTGTCTGAATCGTTTTGCCCGGCAAAATAGTTCTATCTATTAGAATGAGATCTAGGAAAGTCGAATCGTGTGAAGCGAGCGCCAATTCAATTTATCTATAAAGAACTTAGGCATTAGAATGAAATTTTTTATCTCAATAAAGGGGCTAACAGCAACCCTGTTGAATGAGATTTTTCAGTTCTTTGCCTGACCTATAAAACAAAAAGGTATAAATAATGGATGCAGTAGAGTTAATATTCTGTGAATCAATTAATTGCTTTGATTATACTTCATTTAATCTCAAAAAAACCAATTACATATTAATATCGCCGAGCGGGGATAAATTTAATGACTTTGGAAAAGTTACCTCAGTTTTAATATATGCACAATTTGAAGATGCTAAGGTTGAGTTCCATACAAAACTAGCGATTCTCGACGTAAAAGAAAACAATCAAGAACTTACTCTAATAGAGTATTTAAAAAAAACAAATAATAATCATGCTTTAATATATCCAAATGATGATATTCTTTATTTTTCGCAATGCCAGTCCTTAGATACTTACAGATATTTACATCGAACTATTGGAAAAGAAAAATCAGATATTATACTGACTAAAATTAATGATCTGAGCACTATACGGAATAAGAAAAAATATAAAAAAAAATTCCAACTATTTATTAAAAGTAAAATATTTCAAACATCTTTAATAAGAACTTCCGAGAGTTATTATGCCTTCAAAAATTCAACTTTTATAAGTGGTGAGATAGAATCTCAAGAAATAAAAAATAATGAACTAGAATTCTCGGTTGATATTGACGATGGAGAGTCAAACAGGATAAATCTTGACTTTAATTTTTCTTATAAAAAAAAACACCCTCGGAATATAATAACTATCATTGGCAGTAATGGTAACGGGAAAAGTAGAACGTTAAGTAATATTGCAAAAATGGCTCTGAGTGGCTCTAAATCTTATGGGAATAGAATAGAAGTAAACCGTATTTTATTATTCGCACCTAGACATGAGTTGCGCTCATTCCCATCTGAGCGTTGGAAAAATCCAGCAACTGACTACAGAACATTCCCTACAACAAGATCATATCAAACGCGAAGTAAAAAAACTACAACTGAAACTATTTTAGATATTATTCGAAGCGAGGAAACGATTGCGGGCAGGTCACGATGGAAAATTTTCTCTGAATCTTTGAGTGAGTTAACTAATCATGATGAAATTTATCTAAAAGGAAGCTCATCCAAAAAATATTTTTCTCTTAAATTCTTGAATGTTGAAAAAGAAAATGACAGACTCCTAGATTGGGGGACTATTCAAGAAGATCTTGAGCCAATCCGACTTATTCAAGGTAATGAGTTTAAATTAAGTAGTGGTGAGATTAGCTTTCTAAAAATAATCACCAATATGACGATGCATATCGAGAATGGGAGTCTCTTACTGATAGATGAACCTGAAACTCATTTACATCCTAATTTCATATCTCTAATAATATCTGCTTTACATAAAATACTGACAGTCACAGGCTCATATTCAATAATATCAACACACTCTGTTTATATTGTACGAGAAGTCCCTCAAGACCAAGTGATTATTTTAGAGAGAAATGAAAAAAATAATGTTGTTCAAAAAATAACAGGAATGGCTACATTAGGTGCAAACTTAGGTTCATTATCATCATTTATATTTGGAGAAAATAGTCGCTCTAAACTTGTTAATGAAATAGCCCAAAAGGTAATTAGCGAACATGAATCTTTTGAAGAAATTGAGGACTTATATAGAGATTCTTTTTCAATTGAAATGCTTTCACTTATCAGAGGTATGATGAAATGAAGTATTTCAATCAACCTCTTGAAAATGATATAGATAAAATCAAAGAAATTGCGGCCGCAAATTATTCCGGTTCAAGACTAATTGAAAGTAATCTGAACACTTTCATTGATAGATATAATGAATACTATTCATGCAAAGGTTCAGCGCTAAGTATTAATGGCATGTTTGGACTAGATGATGCAAGAGAAAGCATAAAAAATTTATATAAGAGCAAAGGAGAGAAATTATCTTTCATAAAAAAATTACGAAATAAAAACACAGGAAAATGTTGTTCAATGTGTGGTGCCAATTTAAGTACCCAAATAGATCATTTTCTTCCTCAAGAATTTTTTCCTGAATATTCTATATTAAGTGCTAATTTAATCCCTATTTGCAAATGTAATCAAAAAAAAGGAAAATTTACTGTAGGAGGTAATATTGATGAAATATTATTACATCCTAGATATGAAAAAAAACTTTCTAAACGAATTATTACAGCTAAAATAAGAAATCATGACGGCGCAATTGAAATATATCTTAAATTCAACCCACCGAAAAAAATATCGAATGCCAAAAGCTTAGCTTTTCATTATGAAAAAATTGTTGATTCTGAGTTATTGATTACTACTATCAGAGAGCGGTTTTATGAAATGAAGCGCGCACCAAGTTCGGTTGTATATACTCTTGCAGATCGAATCAATAGTCCGCAAGAACTGAAGAATATTCTATTTTCCCACCTACGATCATTTGATAAGCGACATCAAAGCCAAAATAATTGGGAGTCCATATTTATTCATGCATTACTTGAGAAAAGAACTTTTAATTGGATATGGAGAAAAATATCAGTTCTCGACCGAAACTATGATGACCCTTTTTAAAAAAGTCTTTTCTCATCAATAGTGATAATATTCATTATTTATCCTAGTCCTCTTTCTACTAACATACAAATTGTCCGACAATGGAGCCAGAGTCGAAATTGTTGGACCATCTAACTCATCTAAAAGAATTTCACGCAGGGAAAATCTATTTTTTATTGTTATTGGCTCTTTTCGAGGGTCTTTAATATGACTAGATAAATTATTTACAGATAGAATGTAACGAATCTCACCTACATGATTTGGTTTTGATGCATCGAGCGACTCCACAGTTAAAAGCAAAACTTCGCCTATTCTCAATCCGTAGTTAAACATAAGCTGATGAATTATATATGTTCTAAATTGTAAGAATAATGAAACAAATGGATTCAATTTATTTTTATATACACTAACGTTTTCCTTTGGTACTGATTCAGATATAAAAGGAGAAGAGGGTAGCAGTATTTCATCTAGGCATAATAGTTGTTCTTTCGTTAAACTTCGGTAAGTGGGATTGTGCTTCATACCACTTGGCTGTACTTTGCTAAAATTCCGAACTATTGATTTTATGCAGCGTTCATTCCAATCGCGTGACTTACAGAGAGTTCATATCGGTCAATTTGTTGAACGCTCTGATTCATATAACGTTGATTTAGATATTGAAAGAACTTAGATTCAGCGTGAACTATTCCTTTTCTTGAATACGGAGCGTAGAAGTGAAAGCTTTCTTATTGAGTATATTGCAACAAACAAGGATGGAAGAGTTGTTTGCTCATCGATTAAGGTCAGTATATGTTTCTTATCTATGCGTAAATGCTGTATCGAGTATCCCATTAAAATTCTCAGATTAGCTAGAAGTGAAGTTATTAAATTCTTAACACGTACTTGAGTCAATAGAGGCATAGGGGCTAACAGTGCTATCTAGCTGATATTTTATCTTTCATGAAGTTATTCCTTATTACGTCCAGTTTAACATAATATACATTATGCGAACCTTAGTATCTAAATACGGATAGGCACTGAAATCTCTGTTTTGGTCTGGTTGATTATGTTGATTCATTCCTAATTTAAGGCTTATTCGCCAATGCTTTTGCTAGGTCTTGAATATAGGTTTTCTGTCTTTTCTTCAGATACCACTTCACTAAAGGTCTTAAGAATATCTTTTTGGATATCACGACTTCCGTAAAGTCGATTTCAGTAATTCCATTATCAGAAGTAAAAACACCCATCCAATGACCTTTGATGTTTTCATTTTCCATATCAAACTCCCATCGTTGATATGGCACTTTAGCTGTTACCGTAAAGATGGTCGAATAACCATCTTTGGTGTGTTCAATAAATTTATGATCGTTTATCACTTCAATACTGCGTAAATCACTTCAATACTGCGTAAATCACTTCGCCATTGATAATTTTTTGTCGATGTAATCACTCGCCACAATGTTTCAATATCACACTGAAACGTTGCTTTTATATTTAGCGTTGCCATAAATTACCTCCGAACCACCTTTTCTTCTTGTCTGGTATCCGTTGCTCAGAAATTGGAAATACGATACCTAACACTATCCAATACATAAGAATATGTTATATTAATTTTAGGAAAGGTTTTTGATATGAATGACTAATTAATATAGCTCTTTTTTAGTCATTTATGCAGAAATCTTGATATTCCCCTAAGACTACCCCCGTAGTACAGCATGGGGGTTTTATCATCCGCCCTTTACTATTTCTCAAAAACATTCAAGGACACAATGATGGATGAGAACAAATCAATAGAACTATTAAAAAAACAGCAAGAACTAATCCCTCAATTAAAACAAAAAAGTCGAAAAGCACCTGAATTTGACGAATGGAAACGTGATACTAGAATCATTATAAAAAAAATATTTGGCGATAATCATGCAGGTGAGTTTTCATCTATCGTTTATTCATTAATGGTTTTTTCATCACGAACTACTGACCATGATATTCATAATGCATATCTCAGAGGATTAGATAAAGCTAATTCTCTTATATCATCCTTAATTTCAGAAATTGATACATTTGGATTAGAAAATAAACCACTTATAAAAAAAGAAGATCCAATACGTATTATTGAAAATATTTGTTATAAATTTCATAGTGTCGCAAGGCAATTACAAAATAGACATAATGATAGAAACACTTTAGACATAGAAGATGAATATGATGTTCAAGATTTATTACACTCATTACTACGAATTGATTTTGATGATATTCGCCCTGAAGAATACTCACCTAGTTATGCAAGCTCATCATCCCGAGTTGATTTTCTTCTAAAAGAACAAAAAATTATTATAGAAGTAAAAAAAACAAGAAAATCATTAAAAACCAAAGAGATTGGTGAACAGTTGATCGTCGATATAGCACGTTATAACGAGCATCCTGATTGTGAGTTACTTGTTTGCTTTATATATGATCCCGATGCAAAAATTTCAAACCCCAAAGGATTGATTAACGATTTAGAGAAAAACAACCCTAAAGTTAAAGTAATAATAAACCCAGTAAATTAATGATATAGGAAATATCCCTATGGCGAAATATATAGTGAAGCAATCTTCCACTACTATTCTTGATAACGGTAATGGATATTTAAACATATATCTTCTTTGTGAATTGATTAATTCAGGGGGAAACCCAAGGATATTTAAATTTAGGATTGTGCCTGATGAAACATATCCTGATATTAATGTGCTAAATAATATTATTAAATATGGTTTTTCTTTTGCTGAAATAAATAAAAAGAAAATAGAATACTCTGAGTTTCCTGAAAGATTGTATTTGAATTTTTCTCTGCCGTCCTTACCTGATGGTAGACTACAACCTTATCGTTTTTCAGGTGAAGAACAGATAAATACAAAAGGTCATAATTGATTCGCACAATGCACTCTATGTCTAAAGACGAACCTTCCCGATTGCGGTAAACCCCAACCCCATTCTACCGCAATCGCTTAGAACTCTTTTATTCATTCTATTTCTTTACTTTAATATCAACAACCAAAGAACTCAGAGCTTGATGTGAATTTTTCAAATAGTTTAGCCACTTGATCTGGATATTTATCTTCTAGTTGTTGCCAAAGTAATTTGGGTAATGGCATAAAAACAAGTGTATCGCTACCATTGGATTCAACACAAAAACGGATCTCATAATCAGGCTGTAAAATCTCATTTAACGCTAATAATGTGGTATCACGATCAGCACCATCGCCTTGATAAGGTACAATCAGCGACTTATCTTTATAATAAATTGTTAAAGTAAATCCTCGCTTATTATCACAATCATCTAATTTTACAGATAAGCTTTTTGTATTTATTATTTTCTCACAATAGCTAATGATGTCTTCATCCATCTCTCTCCAATCAACGACCATAATAATGTCGTAGCGATCCGAAAATGTGTCATAGAAGTTATTATTGGATGGATCTTTAATGTAACTTTCAATGAGTTCTATTTTTTCTTCTAAGTATAAAGACATAATATGACTAGCGCTCCGTAGAAATATCGATTAAATATGGCAAAAGTTAATAAGAAATAAACTAGACTCTATTAACTTTATAATAAATAAGAAAAAGAAGAAAATCACAGAATTAAAAATAACGAGCCTTATTTTAATACTTTAAATCAATTGGTTATGTCATCTTGTTTTTATAAGCCTTTTCTCTAAGTATTGAAGATAGATAAGCACTAAAATCTCTGCGAGAGAAGTAAAATCCCCTACCCAATCTCCCTTTATATTGTCATTTTCCATATCAAACTCCCATCGTAGATATTATTCCTATCCATGTTATTGACTGGCATTTGACGCCAAACAAAAATATTGCAGTGCATTACTTCTATAATTACCCACTTATTTATTTACACAGATGTGGTCACATGGTTAACAAACTGAATCTTAACTGGCCTGAATTTTTAGAAAAATACTGGCAAAAAAAACCTGTTGTATTGAAAAATGCATTTCCTAATTTTGTCGATCCTATCACACCAGATGAACTGGCTGGTTTGGCGATGGAGCCAGAAATCGACAGCCGTCTTGTTAGCTTAACTGACAACAAATGGCAGGCGAGTCATGGTCCGTTTGAAGACTATAGCGGATTAGGCGAAGAAGGATGGTCACTACTGGTACAGGCTGTCAACCATTGGCATATGCCGTCAGCTGAGTTAGTGAAACCGTTCCGTGTCTTGCCTGAATGGCGTCTTGATGATTTGATGATCTCCTATTCAGTACCCGGAGGCGGTGTCGGACCACATATTGATAACTATGATGTTTTTATCATTCAAGGAATGGGACGTCGTCGCTGGCGTGTAGGTGATGCCCTGCCAATGCGTCAGTTCTGTCCGCATCCAGCATTACTGCATGTTGATCCGTTTGAGCCAATTATTGATGTGGAAATGGCGCCGGGAGATATTCTGTATATTCCACCGGGATTCCCACATGATGGCTTCACCTTCGAAGATACCATGAACTATTCCGTCGGCTTTCGCGGACCTAATGGCCGTGATTTGCTGAGTAGTTTTGCAGACTACGCACTGGAGCAAGATCTGGGCGGGATAAATTATGGCGATCCTACTCTGACTGTACGCGACAATGCAGGAAGAATGGAAGCTCATGAAGTTGAATGCCTGCGTGCCATGATGATTGAGATGATCAACAAGCCCGGTGATTTTGAACAATGGTTAGGTCGTTTTGCCACTACGCCACGCCATGAGCTGGATATCGCTCCCGCAGAACCGCCGTATCAGCCGGAAGAAGTATTAAACGCACTGAATGATGGTGAAAGACTTATCCGATTGAGCGGACTTCGAGTCCTACGCATTGAAGATAATTTCTTTGTGAATACAGAGGCTTGGGCTACCAAAGAAACGAAGGGAGCAAATGCACTGTGCCAATTTACGGAAGTTGGAGCAGATGAACTCGGTGAAGCATTGATGGACTCAGCCTTTGTTGCAGAATTAACAGAATTTATCAATCAGGGGTATTGGTACTTCGACGAATAAATCGTAACTACCTAACATTACATGATAAAACACCTGCTTGCGGGTGTTTTATTTTATCGTTCCCCCCTTCTTTTACCTGCTACCTTAAGTCACTTTGTTGTAGCTTAATATTCCTAATATTGCGTTCTATATTCCTTTTTCTGCTAATACATCGAAGATCTCTGATAAAGATTGGCTCAATCTCACGCCCTTTAAAGAAAGCATACCCTGTTGACTTATATCAAATGAACCAAAGTTAAATGAATCGATTCACCTTATTGATTGGTTACTACCTTGACTTAATAGCCAATGGGGTGAGAATGCACTAATACTTTAATTTATCTGAATAATAATCTGATATTGGAAGGTTTATCATGAGCTATCGTATGTTTGATTACTTGGTACCGAATGTTAACTTTTTTGGTCCAGGTGCTATCTCTGTTGTTGGCGAACGTTGCAAATTATTGGGTGGTAAAAAAGCCCTGCTGGTAACGGATAAAGGTCTACGAGCGATAAAAGATGGCGCCGTAGATAAAACTATTGGTTATCTAAAAGAAGCGGGTATTGATGTTGTCGTATTTGACGGCACTGAACCTAACCCAAAAGACACGAATGTGCTTGAGGGTCTTGCAATGTTCCGCAAGGAACAATGCGACATGATAATTACAGTAGGTGGCGGTAGCCCACATGATTGCGGTAAAGGTATCGGTATCGCAGCGACTCATGAAGGCGATCTTTATAATTATGCAGGTATTGAAACACTAACAAATCCACTTCCACCAATTATTGCAGTGAATACAACTGCGGGTACAGCAAGTGAAGTCACTCGCCACTGTGTTCTGACCAATACCAAAACTAAAGTTAAATTTGTTATTGTAAGCTGGCGTAATCTCCCTTCTGTTTCTATTAACGACCCACTGTTAATGCTTGGTAAACCAGCAGGACTGACTGCTGCAACCGGTATGGATGCGTTAACTCATGCAGTTGAAGCTTATATTTCTAAAGATGCTAACCCCGTCACTGATGCTTCAGCTATTCAAGCAATTCGCTTAATTTCTCGTAACTTGCGTCAAGCTGTAGCCTTGGGGACAAATCTAAAAGCCCGTGAAAACATGGCTTATGCTTCACTTTTAGCGGGAATGGCATTTAATAACGCTAACCTTGGTTACGTTCATGCAATGGCTCACCAATTAGGTGGTTTATATGATATGCCTCATGGCGTAGCTAATGCGGTGCTATTACCACATGTACTGCGTTATAACCTGATTGCTAATCCAGAAAAATTTGCAGATATTGCTGAATTTATGGGTGAAAACATCACTGGATTATCAGTAATGGATGCAGCAGAACGCGCTATTGCAGCTATCGCTCGCCTATCTGCGGATATTGGTATTCCACAACATTTAGGTGAATTAGGTGTGAAAGAGTCTGATTTCCCATATATGGCGGAAATGGCACTTAAAGACGGTAATGCATTCTCTAATCCTCGTAAAGGTAATGAAAAAGAGATCATTGAGATTTTCCGTCAAGCATTCTAAACCCTTCAAAAATATCCGTCAGCTATGTTTTTGCTGGCGGTTTTTTTATCTTTTCTATTAATCAGAAAATTTAACCCTCTAATATATAACCATAAATTGCATATTATGTTTTATCATTTATTATAATAAGAAATAGACTAGCGACTATTTTCTTTTACTTCCCTTAATTGGAAAAACAATAACATGAACGGCAAACAACCTGATCTCTGGTTTTCTTTTGTGAAAGCTCACAAGCTAATTATTAGAAAAATTGAAACAAAATTGGCTGAAGCAAAACTACCGATTTATGCGTGGTATGACATTCTTTGGGGTTTAGAAAGCGGTGTCGATGGAACTCGACGTATGCATGAGCTTGCAGATGTTGTCGTTATTGAGCGTTATAATTTAACGCGAATGATTGACAGATTGGAAAAAGAACAACTCGTGATACGCACTCGCTCTGATGATGATCGCCGTGCAGCATTCGCAACCATCACAGAAAAAGGTAAAGCATTAAGAAAAGAGATGTGGATCATCTATCAAGGCGTTATTAAAGACTACTTTATTAGCCAATTTAGCGAAGATGAAATCGCACGTTTCACGCAAGCTCTCAATGCGGCTTCCGATAAAGTTCGAGAATAAAAAATTACTCAGCCTTATCAAAATTAAGAATATTTAATGCACTTTCGAGGATAGAAGCTGGAATTTTTTGAAAATCTACCAGTAATTTTTTTCAGTTTTCAGGAATAGATTTTCCAATGTAAGGAACAAAAACCTTCGACAAAATCGAGTAAGTCTAAAATAGTGTCTTCATCTTCAATGGTTCGTAATTGATTTAAACAATCTCGCATTACATCTTGAGTCATCCCATTGTATTTATAGGATAAAAGTAATTCCCTTAATACTAGTAAATCTCGCTTTAAAGCAATGCCCTTTTGTATGTCATCAACAAAAGCTTGCTGTTGCTGTTGCTGGTGGTCTTGCTGTTTTATTTTATCCATATTTAACTAAAACCTATTTTTCCACCCTTTTATTTTTTAAGCCATTAATAATAAAATAGCTTTATTCTGACTCTGCTGGCTTTTTAAATTTCAAAATGCTTTCCATTGATCTTGGTATTCTAATGGCACTAGTTCTTTGTTAAAAACTCTCTCGTGATAAACAATGCGTCCATCAAGTCGCCGTTGAGGCACCGTTGCAACACCGGTATCAAAAATAGCGTGACTCCAATCTTCTTTGATTAAGCCTCGTCGCCATAAGCGGTAATATCGATTTGCTTGTGACTCTAATTCATTCTCTTTTAAAATAACCGACAGTGGTGCAAATAGTTGTTGTGAAAGGTGATATTTTTCCATCAGCCAACGTTTATTTCTTTTAATTAACTTTCTTTTCATCGTTATTAGCTCTATTTCCTTTTATACTATTCTTATCTTAAAGCAACTTATTGAAAAAGAAATGAAGATTTGTATTATGGGCCCTTCTGGAGCAGGAAAAACGACATTATCTAAGCAACTTGCAACCACGTTGTCTTTACCTGTATATCCGTTTGATGCCATTTATTGGGATATGACTGGGGATGAATTCTATAAAAATAGTGAGGATTTTATAACATCTCAAGTTAATGCTATTAAAGAAACAGATAAATGGATCGTTGAAGGTGCTTATGACAAACGTTTATTACCCTTTCTTAATGACTGCACGGTTATTTTTAGAATAGACATTCCTTATTGGAAACGTGTTAATTACTTAATAAAACGCCTATTTATAAATAGAATTAAACGTCAATTACCTAAAGAAACGTTAGTAAATACGTGGGAACTTCTTCGCTTTTCAAAGCAATATGATAAACGTTTAGATGCTTTTTTTAATAACCATCCTGAATTATCTTCAAAAGTGATTGTTATTAACGATATTTCTTTATGTGTGGATATATGTAATAAGAAATTTAAAAATAAATAGATAATTAATAATATCGCATTCTTTAAATATTAATGTAGCCATTTACCTATATGTGTATTTATCTATTTCAATTTATCGCTATAATTTAAAAGCTTATCTTTATAAAAAGATCATAACTCATTGTGTGCTTTATTTGACAAGGAAAACAAATAATGAAAAATAATATGATGTCTTTTACTTCGGCGTTATGTTGGCTAAGTTTTTGGTTTGGTGCGGTTCTTGTTGGTGGATCATGGTTATATGCAAAATTACAAGAAAAGGGATTTTTAACCGGATTAGATAAGGGATTTTTAGAACTAACATCACCAGATCCCACGGTGGCATTGATGTTATCTATTGGTGTTATGATGATTGCACTCGGTTTGATTTATGTTCCTTTATATTACTCAGCCATGTTTATTGGTAATACGGTGGCTATTTTAAGCAGAAAGCCAATTAGAATTTAGTTCTTATCTATTACGGTATTTTGATATTTTATTGAATTATATTTCGCCTTAAAATAAAAAGAGCCTAAATAGTTTTGCTTAGGCTCTTTTGTTTCTATGTTCATTAAAGTGCTTTAGATGGACAACATAATTGTTTTAGTCCTTTAAAAACCCATAATAATGAATGCCAAATCAGTAATAAGATAATTAAATTAGCGAAGATAAATAGTGCTGTTGAGAGTAACTGCATAAAATGACTATTAGATGTCATACTCATATTTAATGAGGCTTTTGCTAACGCAGATACACCAAAAGAGAAACTCCAAAAAGGTAATGAAAACGGCTGTTTAACAAACCAAGGAATTAATCTCACCATAAATAGAAGTTGTAAAAGCCCATAACCTAATAACATTTTAGCGAAGAAATCGATGTGATTGTCATTGATTGCCAAATAAGCACTACAAGCAACTAAAGCGGGTGCTAATTGAATACCAAATGATAGCCGTGATTTCTCATCCATTAATCCCTCACTACGTATCCTTTTTAAAATAGCGGGTTCTAGACTTAACCAAGAAAATACGCCAGCGCCAAAAAATAAAACCCCCAGATCATTAAAACCCAATGCACCACATGCCATGGTACAAATAAAATTGTTCGCAACTGTGGGTAAATATAAGACCGGTGTCGTTGCCATTTTAGGATATTCACCCTTCCATTGATAACCAATCAACCAACTGGAATACCCAAGCTGAGAAATTGCTCCAATGCTAAACAGTATCAGAGAAAATAACGGTAAATATGGGCTTAACCCTATCGAGACTAAGACGGTCGTTGCGGGAAATAAACTAGTAAATCCACTGGCAACCGGATGTTTAATTTCATCAAGAATGGCTTGTCGATGAAATAGCCATTTGCTCAGTAAAAATAGTGTAAGTGTTAACCAAACCAAGCAACCTACACCAATAAATATTTCACCAATATAAGACGGATAGTTGTGCTCTTTTGCTGCATAGCGCCATGCCATCCCCGTACCAATCATCCCTAATACAACACCAAAATAGCCCGATGCAAATTGTGAAGAGAGTGTTTTTAATTTATTTATCAATATCATATTGTTACGTTAACTCATATAAATGACATAATACATTGATGCTTTTCTTCTGAGCATCAAATAATAATATAGATAATAAAATTTATTTTGATTAAATGCATTTAAAATATATGTTATGAGTATTCACTCATTTTAAGAGTTTTCTCCCCGTTGTTCCCGAATATTCCGATCCTAGTATAAATACGATAGGTTTATTTTTATATTGTCCTTTATATCGGAGTTTATAAAAATGAATATCACGTTAAAAAAGATTGGAACAATGTGTGTCGCTTCTGTTCTGCTTTTTTCACTTGCGGGCTGTTCTAGCATGACAAAACGCGACCGTAATACAGCAATTGGAGCTGGTGCAGGTGCTATCGGTGGCGCTATTTTAACTGATGGTAGCGCATTAGGCACCATTGGTGGCGGTGTCTTAGGTGGCGTTATTGGTCACCAAGTTGGTAAAAAATAACCGTTCTTTTCTTATTCTGCTAGACTGTGTTTATATTTTTTTGACTCAGTCTAGCAACGAGTCGCAATAAGATAATCTGCATTTATTTTGGTGTGACATGAACAAATCATTTCTCTCTCAATTAAAAAAAACCATCGTGATTTTATATAAGTCATTTAGCGATTTAATTCATATCCTTGTGACCTTTATCTTATGTTACTTCTGCTTTCTTTTATCCCCCACACTGGCGATTGCTGTAATTAGTAGCATCATTGTTATTATCACTATGTTCTTACTGAGTTTATTTGTTTTACCGTGATACTAAGCTTGATTTTTACCTTCCTTGTTTTTAATAGAAAACAACGAAATAACTCCCTCTTGTTCTATCAGTTAAAAACAAAAATACAGGTTACTATTAAAGATAAAAATCTTTCATATAGGAAAAGCATCTGGTTTTTAGCCTGATTTATCACAAAGCCAATTTTTAAACTTGACTCTTTTTAGTGATAGCCTTTTACTTTCAATTATTATAACTATCGAGGGTAATTAAATGATTATTTTTATCACGGGTGCTTCCGCTGGCTTTGGTGAAGCCATTGCTCGTCATTTTATCAGCCATGGACACAAAGTTATTGGTACAGCTCGTCGTTTGGATAAACTTAATAGCTTACATAAAGAGCTGGGTGAACAATTTTATCCGTTACAGTTAGATGTTACAGATAAAAAGGCAGTCAGTGAAATTCACACTCAACTACCTGAAAAATGGCGTGAAATTGATGTGTTAGTCAATAATGCAGGCTTAGCCTTAGGTTTAAATACCGCCGATAAAGCTAACCTTGATGACTGGGATACGATGATCGAGACAAATAATAAAGGTCTGGTTCATGTTACCCGCGCTATTCTTCCTTTTATGGTTGAAAGAAATAAAGGTCATGTTATTAATATCAGTTCAACAGCCGCCTCTTGGCCTTATATGGGCGGTAATGTTTATGGTGCCACTAAAGCGTTTGTTAAACAATTTAGTTTAGGATTACGCGCTGACCTCCAAGGTAAAAAAGTCCGTGTAACCGATATTGAACCGGGTCTTGTTGGAGGTACCGAGTTCTCTTTAGTTCGTTTTAAAGGTGATAGTGATAAAGTTGAACAAACCTATGCCAATGCAAATGCATTAACGCCTGAAGATGTAGCAGAGGCGGTATATTGGACAGCAACCTTACCTGCTCATGTGAATATCAATACATTAGAAATGATGCCGGTGAGTCAGTCATTTGCAGGATTAAGTGTTCATCGTCAAAACTAAACGCACTGAAAACTCATTTTTTATTAAGGCATCAGTTATAATTATTAAGATATAATAGTCATTGAGAGCAATAGCTACATAACTTTAGAGGATAGCAACCATGATAAACACACTAACTAAGAAACAAGTCATCAGAACCATGGTGTTCTCCTTATTTCTTGGTTTATCCGTGTCTTCTTTTTCTTCTGTTGCCGCTTCAACTAATGTAACCATTAATGGCGATGGCTATGACAATGTCTTAGATAAAGAACAAGCTCGACAAATGAAAGAAGACTGGGATCAAAAGCGCGAGCTTCGTACCCAAGTTAATCAGCGAGAAAAAATTGAATTTAATAAAGTAGATAAAGCCATTGATGAGCGAGATGCTTGTCTGAAAAGTGCGAATGTCTACGCATATTGGGAGCCTGAAACGCGTCGTTGTTTAGACAGTAATACTGGCCGCCCTGTTAATCCGTAAGAAAGTCGTGTAAAACAGTGATGTTTTACTCCATAAAACAAGGAGAGAATGATATGAAAAAATATGTATTTGCAGTAATGGCCACTCTGGTTGCGTTTGCACCTTTAGCCGCGAATGCGGGATGTGATGAAGTCGTTGAATCTATTCAACAAAAAATCGTTAATAATGGTGTGCCAGCCGCTAACTTTACTTTAACTGTCGTTGAAAACGACCAAGTTGCACAAGCCGATGGTAAAGTTGTCGGAACTTGCGAAAATGACAGTAAGAAAATCATCTATACTCGTCATTAATCTGTAGTTGATAAAATCTAGTGATTAAAAAAGGGCGCAATATGAGCGCCCTTTTTCTTTGCCACTGTTTATCAATGACTATTCTTCTGATTTATCTGCATTTTATCTGGTTTGTTCTATCTTATTTAGCTTCAATTTTGTGTGTTATTTTTATCATTAGTTATACTTGACGCGAAATCAGAAAAAACAAAAACACCCAATGAGTTTACTCATCAGGCGTTTAAAAGTAACAAGTTTGGTATCGTTTAAAAACAGATAGCAATCCACTTCGTTACTTATTTATATTCTCTCTTAAGCAGGTACAGCGATTTCCAACTGACTTAAATCGAGGTAACAAGAGAGATCACGTTCTTCAGGACGTAACAAATACGGGATTTCACCAATCAGCGGTGCAGGAATATGCTGAGACAGCCTTTCCACAATTTTCGCGTAATAAGGTAATCCTGGATTTATTCTGTTCGCAACCCAACCTACTAGTTTTACACCATCGTTGATAATAGATTGTGCTGTTAATATTGAGTGATTAACACAGCCTGGTTGAATACCGACAACCAAAACAACTGGAATTTGTTCTTTTACCACCCAATCAGAATAAAAGGTATTATCATCGAGCAGATAACGCCAACCGCCATTACCCTCGATAACAACACACTCTGCTTTTTTACTTAAATTATCGAGCTCATTTGAAATCTTATTAAAATCAATTTCATTTTCGCTAACATAACAATTATCAAGCAAAATAGGATTAATTTCGTCGTAGCGAACTTCAACTGGCGATGAATTATGAATAATCATAGCGTCACGATTACGTTCACCATCAGCCGTTTCATGTAATTCTGTTGCAATAGGCTTATAACCCACTGCCGTTGACCCGCCACGATTTAATGACTGAAGAAGTGCTCGGGTTACAACAGTTTTACCCACGTTGGTATCTGTCCCCGTAACAAAAAAGCGTGTTAACATATAATTTACTTCCGTTATGACAGATAAATCAGGTTCATAAAAAATGACAGAGATTAGAGTTTAGGGTAACACTGTTTCTGGTGGCTTGAGATAGCTCAATTTTTTAGTTAATTGGTCGAAAATAGAGAATTCGTTAATGATCAATTGACAGATTTACGCTTGAAAAACACTTTTGTTACGATTTTTTCACTTAATCTAGCCTTGCATCAACTCAATTAACAAAGAGCCATTGTAGAGCGCTTCTTTTACAAGCGAAGCCGCAGGCAATGTTCCTTTGTTTCTTAACTCTGTTTCTTCAATAATTAAAGACTGCGCATAACGTGGCATAACGTGATGTTGAACTTGGTTCAAGATCAAAGGAAAAAGAATGGATTTAGCTCGACAAAGCGGTGAGCCAATTAATATTTTTTGCGGATTAAAGATATTAATCATGACAGCCAAAATAAAACCTAATCGCTGAGCAACTAAATTAACAATTTCAAGCGCTGCTTTATCACCAACTAATATTGCATCACACAATGTTTCAACAGTAATAGGATATTTGTTCAGCAACGAAGTGGGATCTTCTTGAGCTAATAATTGGGCTTTCTTAATTAATTGAGGAATAGCAATTTCTGTTTCTAAACACCCTTTTGCCCCACAATAACAGCTATTTTGGGAGTCGATAACTTTAGTATGTCCAATTTCAACGGCGCTATGACTGTTAGAGTGTAATGTTTTTCCATTACTTATCACGCCAGCACCAACAATATCATCGATAACAATTTGCAGAACGTCTGAATTATTTTTTGCCGCACCATATAAAGATTCTGCCATTGTCCATGCTGTTACGCTATGTTGTAGAAATACAGAAACACCTGTTTTTTCATGGATTTTATCGGCAAGTGGAATATCTTTAATATCATAATAAGGTGAGCTGTAAATAACGCCACTAATGGGATCAACAATGGCATTCATTGTAATGCTAATTGCCGTTAATCTTTCAACATGAGATTGATAACGCTCGAAAAATTTATCAATTGCAACTAAAAAGTGATTAAGAAAACCATCACTGTATTCTTTGGGGAAATCGAACGTATCTTCAGTAACCAGTTTGCTATCTAATTCTCTTAAACTAAAAAGCAAGCTACCTTTATTGACGCGGATACAGAGAAATTGCCAGCCTTGGCTTTCTAATTTTAATCCAACCGCAGGTCTGCCACGAAACCCTACATCAGGAAACTCTGTTTCGTGAATAAGGTGAGCTTCAACTAATTCTCTCGTGATCTTAGTAATACTTGCAGGGGCAAGCTCTGCCTTTTTTGACAGTGAAATACGAGAAATGGGACCATGTTCATCAATCAAGCGAAAGACTGTGCCAAGATTAAATTGTTTTACGTGATCGATGTGACTTGGTTGGTTCCCCATTGAATGCATCCTTAATTAAGGAGCCATAATTAATTCGAGGCTCCAAATAATTCATTACCGATTATGTCGTCAATTTGTGATAATTGTACAATACTTACATAAAAAGCGTGATCAAAAACACAGATAAATCAAGATTTTTGGTGATCTAAGATATTTTTTAATAGTAATTGCGTTAATCGATTCGCCGCCGCGGGAATAGCGCGTTTATTATGAGAAACTAACCAAACTTCAGAGAATGCCTGAGAATTCGCAAAGTGTAGATAATGCACACCATCGACTTTCATTCGCGTAAATGATTTTGTCACAATCGAAATACCAAGCCCTGCGGCAACCAGCCCTAAAATCGTCATGGCTTCGCCCGCTTCTTGTGCAATAGTTGGCGTAATTCCTGACAAGCTAAGTAATTGAATAATCTCATCATAAAGTGCCGTACCAACGTCTCTTTCAAAGAAAACGAAAGGATATTGCCCGATATCTTGAATATTGACGCCCGTTTCTTTGTAAGCAAGCAAAGGATGCCCTTCATAAACCGCTAAAATAAAAGGCTCACGAAACAATAGCTGGTGGTGCAAATTTTCGGGTAGCGTCGTGTTTCGCATGATCCCCAGATCAATTCGCCCTGTCAGTAATGGCGATATCTGTTGTTTTGTATTCATTTGATGCATATGAATACCGACTTCAGGATAGTTCTCTCTAAACTGTCGCAAACTCAAGGTGACTAAATGCATAAAAGGTGTCGTTGAGGTAAAACCAATTGAAATTTCACCTAGCTCACCTTTTTCCATTCTAGCGGCGCGTGTTGCTGCTGCGTTGACCTGCGCCATAATTTGGTAGGACTCTTTTAAAAACATTTGTCCTGCGGGTGTTAACGAAACTGAACGGTTAGTTCGCTCTAAAAGTCGAGCACCTATTTCACTTTCAAGCGCTTGTATTTGTTGACTTAAAGGAGGCTGAGAAATATTTAATCTTTCTGCTGCTTTACCAAAGTGAAGCTCTTCTGCTACGGCAATAAAGTAACGTAAATGCCTAAGTTCAATATTCATATTTCTCTCATATCGTCATTGATACTTTAAAAGTCTTATTTCTAATGATTAATATATTAGACAAAAAAATCAAATATTTCTAACATTGACATAAATCAAATTTAAGTAATGGAAGTTTAATCAATATGGATACTCACGAAATAGACAGTAAAAGTATGAGCTTAGGCACTGATATTTCAGACAATACATCAAGTATAGAAAAGCCTGCTCATCGCCAATCTAACCCTAAACACTATATTCAGCGTGATGATGCGCTGTATATAAAAGTGACAGTGTCATTTTTTATGGTTGGTTTAGCGACATTCGCCTTACTCTATTTTGTGCAACCCATATTGCCGGTGTTATCTAATGAATTTTCAGTAAGCCCTGCAACCAGTAGTTTAGCGCTCTCACTTTCAACCGCTTTAATGGCGTGTGGATTGTTAGTCACAGGCCCACTGTCAGACGCCTTTGGTCGTAAAAATGTCATGGTTATCGCACTGTTTTGTGCTGCATTCTTTACATTATTAAGTGCAACGATGAATAGCTGGACAGGTATTTTAATTACACGGGCTTTAGTTGGACTTTCATTAAGTGGCGTAGCCGCAGTGGCAATGACGTATTTAAGTGAAGAAATTCATCCAGCTTACCTCGCGTTATCAATGGGTTTATATATTAGTGGTAACTCGATTGGAGGAATGAGCGGCCGCGTTATTACAGGGGTATTAAGTGATTATTATTCTTGGCGCTTATCCGTTGTTATTCTCGGTATTTTTGCCCTTTTTGCTGCGATTACTTTCTGGAAGATATTGCCTGCTTCACAGCACTTTAGACCGACAGCATTAAAACCCCGTAATCTTCTTATTACCACTAAATTGCATTTTAGAGATAAAGGACTGCCTTTGTTATTTATTGAAGGTGGTTTATTAATGGGCGGATTTGTCACTTTATTTAACTATATTGGCTATCGTTTATTAGATGCACCCTATTCATTAAGTCAAACTACTGTGGGGCTGATTTCTATCGTCTATTTAAGTGGTACTTATAGCGCATCCAAAGCGGGCTTATTAACGACTAAATATGGATTGGGTAAAGTCTTTATTGCTGGGATTTCAATGATGTTAATCGGTATATTGATTACCTTGATTGAATCACTTCCCGTTATATTTATTGGGATGCTTATCTTAACGACGGGTTTCTTTGCAGCACATGCTGTTGCAAGTAGCTGGGTTGGTCGCCGCGCTAAACGAGGACGCGCCCAAGCCTCTTCACTTTATCTCTTTACTTACTATGCGGGCTCTAGCCTTGCAGGTACAGTGGGTGGATTATTCTGGGTGAGTTTCGGTTGGCTTGGTGTAGGATTATTTATTGCCCTTTTAATGTTAGCAGCCTTATTGATAGCCTTGCATTTAAACAAAGTTGCCCAGTAAATTTATTGATAATTGATAAAGTGCAAAAGCGGATTAACACGGTTTAATATTGTCGATTTTGCACTCCTTTCTTAAGGTATAGGCTTATTCTTTAAGAAGGAACAACAATTATGCCTATCATAAAATTATCTATTACCCTGCTGTTTCTCTTTTTTACCTCTCTCTCAAGTGCATTTACAGAACACTGCCCACCAACAAAACCAGGTTGTGATGTTATTCATGAACCGTTAATACAATCGAGTGAAAAACAAGCTGCTATTGATTTAAAAGCCATCAAATAACACTCTTTTAGGAAAAACATCATCAAAATATGCCCTTTTTACGGCATACTGTATAAATAAACAGTATGCCGTATTTTGGGCATTTTCCCCCTGTTAAGCGATGTACTTTTCACTGATGCTAATGTATTGTTTTAAACAAAGGCTAGTTGTATGTTGTAACTAAATAAGGATATAAAGATGAGTCGATATGATTTAATTGAGCAATTCAATCTCTGTTTTCAACAATTAGAAACTGAGATTAAAACGCTAACTGATGTGTTGAAAAATCTAACCTTATTGCCATCAGCCGTATTTGAATTGCCTGAAGTAAGCAAAGAAGAAGAACATGATGAGCTCGTTCGCGTTACAGTGTCACCCTGTTATGATGAGGAAGCCAGAGATCTCACTTTAAAGCTAATAGCGAATCTCTTTATTTATGACAATGCTCCACACATCAGTAGTAAACGTGCTATTCGTTTACCCGGTGTACTCTGTTTTAGTACAGATAATCAAACTTTTAAGTCTGTAAAAGAACACGTTGAGAAAATTAATTTATTAAAAAAACAGCTTTCCGATATTGTCACTAAAGAGTCTGGCATATCGAAGGAAGAGCGTTTTGATTTTGTCCATAATCAGCTAAAAGGTTTAATTACGCTGAATGCTTATCGTACCCTCACCCTTTTGTCTGATCCGGATACAGTCCGTTTCGGTTGGGCAAATAAGAATATTATTAAGAATTTAACGCGTAACGATGTTTTGGCTCAATTAGAAAAAAGCCGTGAAGCCAATCGCGCAGTGCCACCTTATACTAGTGAACAATGGGCTGAGCGTATTGATAAAGAGATCATCACCCTTTCACAATTACCTGAAAATGCAAAACTAAAAATAAAACGTCCTGTCAAAGTTCAACCTATTGCTCGTGTTTGGTATTCAGAACTTCAAAAACAAGTGCAATATGCGTGTCCCTTGCCTTTATTAGCTTTCTATATTGATAAAGAGAGCGACTTTAAACCTATTATTGGCGAGCTTCCTGATTATGATGCCGATAATATTCAAATTCGTCATCGCCCTAAAGCTAAAAAGCTGCAATTAATTATTCCAAGAATGCATTTGTATATTGAAAAATAGATAATATCTTATTTTTCAATAAGTTTAATTGAGCTTCCTTGAAGGATTTGTAGAAGATAATCATTAAGATGAACAAAGTGATTGTCTTCAATATCTAAATGGATTGTTATTACCACATTGTTTTTTAATGCAAAAAAAATATTTTTTCGATCAAGCGTGATTTTTTCGAGCGTATTAATGGCTTCAACATCAGATAAATGAGTCATTAAACCAATCGAATTATCGATATCTTCATCTTCTTCATCAAATCTTGAAAGAATAATGAAATGATCAGGAGAAACGGCATCATCCCCTATTCCAATAATGGTGACATCATCTTCCACATAGCAATTAACTTCTGTCGCGGTAAAGGTAATTTCTTCAGTCATTATTTTTCCTATAAGATCTAAAAATCCCGCCATTATAGCGGGATTTAATATCAGTTAAATAAGTGTATTTAACACTTATTTTTTCATGCTACCAACCATATCTTCTGGACGCACCCAGCTATCGAACTCTTCCGATGTTAGGTAGTTCAGTTTCAGTGCGGATTCTTTTAGCGTTAAGCCTTCTTTATGCGCTTTCTTCGCAATTTCAGCGGCTTTATCGTAACCGATATGGGTATTTAACGCAGTCACTAGCATTAATGATTCATGCAGTAGTTTGTTGATACGTTCACGGTTTGGCTCAATACCAATTGCACAATGCTCATTGAAACTACGCATACCATCAGCCAGTAAACGGACTGATTGTAAGAAGTTATCGATGATCATTGGACGATAAACGTTCAGTTCAAAGTTACCTGATGCGCCACCAATATTAATAGCAACATCATTACCCATTACTTGAGCACATAACATCGTTAATGCTTCACATTGTGTTGGGTTAACTTTACCTGGCATGATTGAACTACCTGGTTCGTTTTCTGGGATAGCGATTTCGCCAATACCACAACGAGGGCCAGAAGCTAACCAACGCACATCGTTAGCAATCTTCATTAATGAAGCAGCTAAACCTTTTAATGCACCATGTGAATGAACTAATGCATCACAAGTTGCTAATGCTTCAAATTTATTAGGAGCCGTTACAAAAGGCTGACCTGATAATTCAGCAATACGTTTAGCAACACGAACAGCATATTCTGGATGGGTATTTAACCCCGTACCCACGGCTGTACCACCTAGCGCTAATTCACAAACATGAGGAACTGAATCATCGATATGTTTGATGCTGTGCTCAAGCATAGCAGCCCAACCGGAGATTTCTTGACCTAATGTCAGTGGTGTCGCATCTTGCAGGTGAGTACGACCGATTTTAACGATGTCATGGAAAGCTTCTGCTTTCTCTTTGAATACTTTCAGCAGTGATTTTAATTCTGGCAGTAAATCCTGACGTAATGCAATAACAGCAGCGACATGCATGGCAGTTGGGAACACATCATTTGAACTCTGACTTTTGTTAACATCATCATTCGGATGGATTTTGCGTTCCATGCCACGGATACCACCAAGTATCTCACTACCACGGTTAGCTAACACTTCATTCATATTCATGTTTGATTGAGTGCCAGAACCGGTCTGCCAGATTGCTAATGGGAATTCAGTTGGGTGTTTACCTGCAAGCACTTCATCTGCAGCTGCGATAATTGCATCAGCGCGCTCTTTTGGTAATAAACCTAAATCCATGTTAACACCAGCGGCTGCTTTCTTCGTGATAGCAAGCGCATGGATAAGTGCAACAGGCATTTTTTCAACTGAAATACGGAAGTGTTCAAGAGAACGCTGCGTTTGAGCTCCCCATAACTGGTCAGCAGGTACTTCGATTTGCCCCATTGAGTCTTTTTCAATGCGAGTGGCTGCCATTTCAATCTCCTTAAGTACACAGAATAATTGATTAATTCCGAATCACTTTCTAGTAAATAACTCGGATACCAGTATCATGCCATAAACAGAATAATAAATATGAGAGCTAAAGCGAGCTTATGAAATTTATAACAGAATGAAATCTGTTGATTTTTTTGGGAAAGTACGGTTAGCAATCTTATTTTATTGCCAATCTTATTATTTAAGCTTTCATATTTATATCCACACTTATTATGAGCCTTTATTATTCATCATAAATAGAATCACATCACAATTAAATATTGTCTAAATCTAAAAATGAGTAAGAAAAAAGACGTTTTTGGTACTTATTTAATTTATCTTATAAATCATATTCATTTTGCTTTAAACTCATTATGTTAGCGAGTAACTAAGTAAGTTCTGATTGCGATTTTATTCCACTAAATCTATATTTACAGTTAATATAGGTGGCGATGTATATATGTGGATTATCTATATTTAAATTTAGTAAAATTTATCACCAATTTATCGGGTTGTTTAAGGGTTACAAAACAGCCTTTATAACGTACATCGCCAGATGTACACAGAGGATGGACTAGAATTATGAAGAAATCGCTTGTCGCTGTTGGTGTTATCGTCGCATTGGGTGTTGTTTGGACTGGTGCGTCGTGGTACATGGGCAGCAAAATTGAAAGTCGCTTACAGGAAGAAACGAAACTAGCTAATGTCCAGTTAGCGCAACTTGCTAAAAATGCACAATTTGGCGCTGATATTAAACTTGAAATTCGTGACTATAAAAAAGGGGTATTCACCTCTAATGCAGACTTTGCTGTCGTGATTTCAAAAGATGCTAGTGAAGTCGTTGAAGACCAGGATAAAAAAGTAGAAGAAATTATCTTTACTACTGATATCGATCACGGTCCATTCCCTCTTTCTGATCTGGCTAAATTTAATTTAGCACCAAAATTAGCAGCGATGAATAATACATTGGTCAACAATGATACAACTAAAGAATTATTCAAGCTGACTAAAGATAAATCTCTTTTTGATATGCATACATCTTTGGCTTTTGATGGCGCAGTATCAGGTGAAGCTAAACTAAATCCTATCGATTTCGCTGAAAACGGTGGCACAGTTAAAACAACACCATTAACAATTGAATTCTCATCAGATAAAAACGCAACCAACTTCACTACCGCTGTAAAAGGTGATCAAGTTGTTGTGACTAAAGATGGTGAAGAAACTTTCACAATTAAAAATATTGCAGGTTCTGTCGCTGGAACTAAAGTTAATAACGATCAATATTTATTTAATGAGCAGTTATTAAGCTTTGCTGAAATTGCACATACTAGCAAAGACAAAGCATCTGATTTCTCACTGAAAGATATTTCTCTAACAACAAAAAGTGATATCAAAGATAAACTCTTTAATATCTCTCAAACTTATTACTTTAAGTCACTGAATGTTGCGGGACTAGAATTTGGTGCAGGCAAATTTGGCTATTCAATTGATAAAGCTGATCCAGATGCCATGTTGTTATTAACCAAAGTTTATAACAACTCATTATTACCATGGAATAAAAATCATTTCGATAATTCAGAAATGGTTGAACAAGCCGTTCGTGATGTTCTGGAGAAAGGCTTAGTTTTCCGTATTGATGAAGCGTCTTTAACAAATAAAAGTGGTGCAAGTAAGTTAACCTTTAACTTAGACTTAAATGCTTTTAACGTTAAAGTATTAGAAAGCCAAGAGAAATCGCCAGCAGAATTATTTAACTATCTGTTTAAAAACATTGATTTCAATGTTGATTTATCTCTTCCTATGTTAGCTGAATTCCGTAACACCACTCAATATCTTGATGCGGCTCGTTACCAAGAAACCGCATTAACAGATGCAGAGAAAAAAGAGATCGAAGTAGCAACGGCTGCTGACGTTGAGCAGTTAAAAACTGAGTTACAACAAAATATCAACCAAATTTCTCAAGATGAGAAAGATGCATTACCACTGATGTTACTTGCTCAAGATGGTAAAGCATTAAGCATGAAACTGAACTATGCTGCTGATAAATTTACCATGAATGGTAAAACCTATACTTTTGATGAGTTTATGGATGTGACTCAAGCTCCTCAAATGTTAGGTTTAGCAGCAATGTTATTCGGTATGGGCGCATCATCTTACGATTACGATGATTCTGATTATTCAGAAGATGGTTATCAAGAAGAGATGACTGAAGATCCTGCTATCATCGAAGAGCAAGAAATCTTAATTCCTGAGCAGCAACCAGCAGAATAAGTTCATTAATTAAGTTTCGATTAGAAGCGTAAATAGAACACCCCATTATGAATAGCTCTGGGGTGTTTTTTTATATTACCGTTTAATTAACAATCACAATCTTTAGCGGGAGTATGGTGATTTTTCCATTCATCTTTACAGCATGAATCAATGGTTTTGCTAATTATTCCAGCAAGTGTATTTACTGTTGAAATAATCGAGGTTAATTGCTCACAGACGTGGCTACAATTGGTCTCTTTCTCATGGGGTTTAGGAATATTAGGCGGTGTTAAGCTATCACAGAGGATCTCTTGCAATACTAATGAAAACTTAGCAATACCTGTTGTGTAGATATAAGAGCGCCCTCCTGTTTGCTTCGCTAAGCGTACATACTCTTTTGTGATACTGTCTCTATCTGCAACACTTGGGAAACGATCTAAATTAGTCATTTTATCGTCAGGCGTGCCTTGATAGGTATACACTTTAACTTTCTCCTGCTGAGCAACAGCAATCGCTTCATTATTCTTTATCACAGCAGCATTGGTAAGAACACCGCCGCCACCTTCCATACCTTCATCACCCAACACAAAAATGGCACGACGCGCACCATCACGCCAATCAAAGTGCTTACTTAAATCAATCACTGCACGGCATAAATCCTCTTTATTGCCCGCATGATCACGACCGTCAGCCTCTTTAAACGGCTTTCTTGCCTGTAAACGGTTTTCAGGTACACCCAAGGCTTTTAGATAATCACTGGCTGATTGATCAAATTTAGTGTCATCCCATGTGCCTTCTATACCTAAAAAAGTCACTCGAAGTTTTGATGGGCACTTTTCTGATGCCTCTTGTATTGCGGCATCAACTTCTTTGCTTAAATCAGAGGATTCATCAGACATTGAACCACTGGTATCAATAACAACAACTAAATCTAATGCAATTGTCCCATCGCCGGTGACAACTTGCGAACCATAAGTAAGATTATTTTCTGATGAAGGTGGAAGTAAAGTTGAAGCCAACAGATTTTTAATTTCATTATTTCTTTTTTCAATATTTAAATCAGAATTCTCATTCATAATTATTCACCTTATAATTTAAATAATAGGTTTATATTAAAAAGTCATAATTAAATGACCTCATTCAATTAAATACTTCGATTTAACGAAAAAACATTATGACTTTAATTTTATTTTCTTTATTCCCTATTTAATAACATGGATATTTTATTATTTATTTTATTTTCACTTAATTAATTCTAATAAATTTAAATACAGCTAATTTTTAATATAAAGTTTTCATAAAATAGTTTTAAATACACCAACCGACCAACAATAAAAACACATAAAACAGGTAATCCATTGAATAATGAAGTAAAAAAACAATATCTTGACTATTTTTTCTGTTCGTCTATCTTTTAGAAATCTATCAAAACAATTGATAGGATATTTCAATTATGATGACAGCTCTATTTTTAGATTAAAAATCAATGTATCAGTTAGTTTGATAATACACGTCAATTGCATTGAATATTGTAGTTAATAAATAGACAGCCCTATTTTTAATTTTTTACTTTTTAACTTAAAACTGAGAAAAATAGTCATTTTTAGCTTCAGAAATAACCAATTTCTGTTTATTTGTTAGTGAATAAAATAAAAATCAGTCATAATAACCCGCAACTATTTTATAACTTACCGATTATAAGAAAATCACTATAAACGATAGATTTTCATTATTTCTATTAAAAGGAAAATAACACGTGATTGACACACAGTTGCCTTTAACCGATTTACATCGCCATTTAGATGGTAATATCCGTCCTCAAACCATTTTAGAGTTAGCAAAACAGCATAATATTGCACTGCCGGCTTATGAATTAGAAGCTTTGCGCCCTCATGTGCAAATCACAAAGAATGAGCCAAGTCTTGTTAGCTTCCTACAAAAATTAGATTGGGGTGTGGCGGTTTTAGCCGACTTAGATGCATGTCGTCGTGTTGCTTATGAAAACGTTGTGGATGTGGTTAATGCGGGTATTGATTACGCTGAACTGCGTTTTTCTCCTTACTACATGGCAATGAAACATCAACTCCCTGTTGAAGGTGTCGTGGAAGCTATTGTTGATGGCGTACAGAGTGCATTGCAGTCTCACGATGTAGACATTCGTTTAATCGGTATTTTAAGCCGTACCTTTGGTGAAAATGCCTGCCAACAAGAACTTAATGGCTTGCTAAAACATCAAGATAAAATTACTGCGCTTGATTTAGCGGGTGATGAATTAGGTTTCCCTGGCCATTTATTCCAGCCCCATTTTAATCGTGCTCGTGATACTGGCTGGAATATTACTGTTCACGCAGGTGAAGCTGCGGGTGCAGAAAGCATTTGGCATGCGATTAAAGAATTAGGTGCAAGCCGTATTGGTCATGGTGTTAAAGCTATTGAAGATCCTCGTTTAATGGACTACCTCGCCGAGCATCAAATCGGTATTGAGTCTTGCTTAACATCGAATATTCAAACCAGTACTATCAATTCGTTAGCAGAGCATCCATTAAAAACATTTTTAGAGCATGGCATTCTTGCCTCTCTTAATACCGACGATCCTGCGGTTGAAGGTATTGAGCTAAAACACGAATATACCGTTGCGGCACCAGCGGCTGGATTAACGCCAGAGCAAATCCGCCAGACACAGATTAATGGCTTAAAAATGGCATTTATTAGCCAAGCAGAACGTGATGCATTAATTAAGAAAGTCAGTTCACGTTAATATTTAATAGCTTTTTGATTAAAACCATCTGTTAATCAGATGGTTTTTTTATATTTATTGAAAATAGATGGAATTATTAATGGCTCTTAGACTAAAATTAATTTTCAAGGGGTTACTTATTATTAAGGAAAAGCTATGTGGAATATTCACCCGACAAGAGGTCAATATAGATTATTAGCACAATATCTATCTCCACTTGATGCCTCTATTGAGGCTGGCTTTCTTCAGTCTGAAGGCATTGATGCTATTCTTTTAGATGAAAATATTGTTTGGAATAACCAAGTGTATGCTCAAGCTACTGGCGGCGTAAAACTACTGGTTAACTATAAAGAATTTGAACAAGCGCAAGCAATGCTTAATGAGCTTTACCAAGGCAAATATAATATTAACGATCAGCTAGAACCCATCGATTGTGAATTAAAAATTGATGTAAAAAACAATAAATCCGACTATTTAAATATGGGTTTTGTTTTCTTAATTTATCTTGTATTCGGCTTACCACTTCCCTTTAAATCTCAACAACCTTCGTTAACAGATAAAAAAGAAAATAGTGACCATAACAAGAATGATGACTTTTATAACAAATAAAAAAGCACCGATAAAAAACTAAATCGATGCTTTCTCTTATTTATCTAATGATCAATATTTGATTAATATTATTGATTATCCACCAGCTTAAATACGTTATTTCTTTTCAGCTTCTTTCGCTTGATTAGCGTAGCGCTGTGCTAACACAGCACAAACCATTAATTGGATCTGATGGAATATCATTAATGGTAATAACATTACTCCAACCGTCGCCGCAGGAAATAACACATTCGCCATAGGTACACCATTTGCTAAGCTCTTTTTAGAGCCACAAAAAACAATGGTTATCTCATCTTCTTTATTAAAACCAAGCAGTCTAGCACTGTATACGTTCACAAAAATGACAATTGCTAACAAAATACAGCTCACTACTGCAATCGTTAATAGCGACCAACCGTCAATTTTATGCCAGATCCCTTCAACAACAGCTTCACTAAATGCCACATAAACCACCAGTAAAATAGAGGAACGATCCGTTCTATTAACTAATTTTTTATGTTTATCAACCCAACGACCAATTAAAGGTCGAGATAAATGGCCAATAATAAAAGGTACCATCAGTTGCAGTAAGATTGATTGAATAGCCCCTGCCGTGTCGAAATCTTCCGCAGAACCTTGCGTTTGCATTAAAAAACCGACTAATACCGGCGAAAGGAAAACACCAAGAATACTGGACGCAGATGCACTACAAATAGCAGCCGCTACATTTCCCCCAGCCACAGAAGTAAAGGCAATGGCAGATTGAACCGTTGCAGGTAACGCACAAAGATATAAAAAACCCATATAGACAGTTGGTGACATCCATTCAGGCACAATAACTTGTAACCCTAGCCCCAAAATAGGGAAAAGAATAAAGGTACTGGCAAATACAGTAAGATGTAAACGCCAATGCCCAAGCCCGGCAAGTATCGCCTCTCTAGAAAGCTTCGCTCCATGCAAGAAGAACAGCAGTGCTATCGCACCGGTCGTAAGATATTGGAACAGGACTTTAATATCGCCTTGTGCGGGTAGCAGCGTTGCCAGCGTCACCACACAAATCATAATCATGAGAAAAGGATCAAGTTTTAGTTTTTGCCACCAAGACATTAGATTTAGCGCTCCCTTTTACTTATAGCGTAATGGTTTGTTTTAAACGATTAGAAATTTCGCCAGCTTCAATCAAACGCATAATGGCTGTTGCTTGTATTGGCGTAACGGGGTTTTCTTCACCCAATGTAATTGCACGATAAATTTGTTGATAATAAGCAGGATAATCACCAGAAAGTGTAGTGAGTGTGGTTGTTTCTAATTCACCAGACTCTGACAGTGTTGTTAATTCACCATCTTGACTATCCATTCCCCAATTATAAGTTTGATTAGGGAGATAACCGGCTTTTAAGGCGTCTTCTTGGGTATCTAAACCATATTTAACATAGCTACCTTTTGTCCCATGAATAGCAAAAATAGGTGTTGGAGACGCAACTAACATAGAAGCATGAAGAACGACTCTAAGATTGTCATATTCTAGTAATGCATGAAAGTAATCGGCATTTTTTGCATTAGGACGTAATTGAGCAATATCCGCAGTAATTGCTTTAGGCTCACCAAATAGGCAAACCGCTTGATCAAGAACATGAGGCGCGAGATCGTACCAAAGCCCACCGCCAATTCCTGCATCTTCTCGCCAACGTTGACGAACTGTTGGACGGAAACGATCAAAATGTGCTTCATAGGCACTGATATCACCGAGTGTTTTATCAGCTAAAAGTTTTTTAACGGTTAAGAAACCAGAATCCCAACGACGATTATGAAAAACAGAGAGAAGTTTACCGGCATCTGTTGCTTGCTGAGTTAATTTTTCAGCTTCTTCCAGTGTCAATGTAAACGGTTTATCAACAATAACATGTTTACCTTTTTCTAGAGCCTGTGAAGCCAGTGAATAGTGAGTATTATTCGGCGTTGGAATAATGATTAAGTCTATTGAGGGATCATTAATAAGTGCTTGGGGGTCTGCATAAACGGTAATGTGAGGAAAATCTTGTTTAACTTTATTTTCATCAGAGCTTGAAATTGCACTAAGATTTAAACCTTCGGTTGTTGTTATTAGCGGAGCATGAAAGGTTTTACTTGCATAGCCATATCCGATAATCCCAACATTGAGTTTAATTGCCATAACCCTATCCTATTTTTATATGCTTTTTTATTAACAAAAATCACTTTCACTTTTGTAGCTAAATAAATAATAACAAAGTTTGTGATAATATCCCGTTTAGTTCTATACATACGAGTAGGAATAATTAATTAATGAAATTTGATCTCAAAGCAAACACGCAGAATAACCTTTCAGGAAAAGCGCCTATTACAGGGTGGTTGCTTGCGCCATTGGCTTATATGATCTTGTCAGTGATTGGTTCTGGGTTGATGTCTGTTCTGTATATTATTAAATATTTTTCAGACTTTTCGATCCTCCACCAGCTTCCATTTCATTTGATATCAAGTTGGTATCTCTCTGCGTTAACAACGTGGGTAATGTTTAGCTTTACGCTTTATCTACTAAGACAATTTTTTTATCGCGCTAAAAACTTTCCACGTCTGTTCATTTTTTGGTTGCTAATCAATTTACTATTAGCAATTAAGAGCTTTGGTTTTGCACCTGTTGACGACCAAACAGCATTACAATCCCTTCTATGGTCTGTATTCTCGACTGTCTGCTTTGTGCCTTATATCAAGTACTCTAAACGTGTTCGTGAAACTTTCACACAAGTTCGATAACTTCACGCCTTTACCCTTGATATTATATACGCTTGTTTAGCCTCTTTATTTCAGGAGGCTTTTTGTTTCTCTGTTTAACAATTTTGGCATAACAATGACTGATTACTTGCTTCTATTCGTCGGCACCGTATTGGTGAATAACTTTGTACTCGTCAAATTCCTTGGTTTATGCCCATTTATGGGTGTATCAAAAAAATTAGAAACCGCGATTGGTATGGGATTTGCGACAACCTTTGTTATGACTCTCGCCTCGATTAGTTCTTGGCTGATGGATAATTTTATTTTAGTTCCTTTGGACTTACTTTATTTACGCACACTGAGCTTTATTTTAGTTATTGCAGTAGTTGTACAATTCACTGAAATGGTCGTAAGAAAAACAAGCCCGACACTCTATCGTTTATTAGGGATCTTCTTACCTTTAATTACCACAAACTGCGCTGTATTAGGTGTGGCATTATTAAATATCAATCAAGCCCACACATTTATGCAATCTGCCGTTTATGGTTTTGGTGCAGCCGTTGGTTTCTCTCTTGTAATGGTATTATTTGCCGCTATTAGAGAACGCTTAGCCGTCGCCAATGTACCCGCACCATTTAAAGGTGCTTCAATTGGTTTAATTACCGCAGGTTTAATGTCTCTCGCCTTTATGGGTTTTAGTGGTTTGGTGAAACTGTAATGAATTCTTTATGGATAGCAATTGGCGTACTTGGTGCGCTAGGTCTTATCTTTGGGCTAATTCTGGGATATTCCGCACGCCGTTTTAAAGTGGAAGAAGATCCTATTGTCGAAAAAATTGACGCAATATTACCTCAAAGCCAATGCGGACAATGTGGTCATCCTGGGTGTCGTCCTTATGCGGATGCAGTCGCAAACAATGGTGAGATGATTAACCGTTGTGCGCCGGGTGGCGAACAAGTGATGTTAAAAATAGCTGAATTGATGGGCGTTGATCCTCAACCGCTTGATGGTGACGAAGAAGCATTAAATCCAATTAGAAAAGTCGCCTTAATTGATGAAGATAATTGCATAGGATGTACTAAGTGTATTCAAGCGTGCCCTGTTGATGCCATTGTGGGTGCCACACGTGCTATGCATACCGTTATTGAAGACTTATGTACTGGATGTGACTTATGTGTGCCTCCTTGCCCTACTGATTGTATCACCTTGGTTCCTGTCAAAGTCACAACCTCAAACTGGAAATGGGATTTAAATACAATCCCTGTAAAAAACATTCCAGCAGAGCCAGAAGAAACACCTGAAGATGAACCGTCATTAAAGACGGAGGATAACGCTCATGTTTAATCTCTTTTCGTTATTTAAAAAAGATAAAATCTGGGATTTTAAAGGCGGTATTCATCCTCCTGAAATGAAATTACAGTCAAGTCGTACACCAATGCGTATCGCGCAATTGCCTGATGAAGTGATTATTCCTATTCATCAGCACTTAGGTGTACCGGGTCAACTTTGTGTCAGCGTAGGTGAGCATGTATTAAAAGGTCAACCATTAACAAAAGGGGTTGGCAGAACATTACCTGTACATGCTTCTATCTCTGGTACAGTTACGGCAATAGAACCATTTCCAAGTGCTCATCCTTCTGGATTACCTGAAATTGCGGTAAGAATTCAATCTGATGGTAAAGATGAATGGCGAGAGAAATCCCCTATCATCGATTACCAATCAGAAAGTAGAGATACATTACTTAACCGTATCCATGAAGCAGGTATTGCAGGATTAGGGGGCGCGGGATTCCCAACTGCATCAAAATTAAAAGGTGGTGGCGACCTCGTTAAAACACTCATCATCAATGCAGCAGAGTGTGAACCTTATATCACAGCAGACGATCGCTTAATGCAAGAACATGCTGATGAAGTGATTGCTGGGTGTCAGGTCTTAATTCACCTTCTGTCTCCAGATGAAGTGTTAATTGGTATTGAGGATAATAAGCCTGAAGCCATTGAGTCATTAAAAAATGCCTTAAATGCTGTACCTGATGAGAAACGTATTTTTATTCGTGTTATCCCAACTAAATACCCATCAGGTGGTGCTAAACAACTAACCAAAATCTTAACTGGTAAAGAAGTTCCATCAGGAGGACGTTCATCTGATATTGGCGTTTTGATGCAAAACGTAGGTACGGTTGTTGCCATCAAACGTGCCATTATTGATGATGAGCCATTAATTGAACGTGTTGTCACGGTTACAGGTAATGGCGCTAAAACACCGGGTAATTTTTGGGCTCGTTTAGGTACCCCCATTTACTCATTGCTAAAACAAGCTGGTTTTGTTGCAGGCTCTGAACAAATGGTGATTATGGGTGGACCATTAATGGGCTTTACCTTACCAGACTTAAATGCCCCTGTTGTTAAGATAACCAACTGCCTACTTATCCCTTCAGTCGAAGAGATGGATACAGATAATCTTGAAGAAGCCTGTATCCGTTGTGGTCATTGTGTTGATGCTTGCCCTAGTGGTTTATTACCGCAACAACTTTACTGGTTTAGTAAAGGTAAAGAGCATGAGAAAGCACAACAGCATAATTTATTTGATTGTATTGAATGCGGTGCATGTGCATTTGTCTGCCCTAGTAATATTCCGCTAGTTCAATACTATCGCCAAGAAAAAGCAGAAATACGTGAAATTGATGCGGAAGCAAAACGTGCGGCTGAGGCAAAAGCACGTTTTGAAGCGAAAAAAATACGTATGGAACGCGAAAAACTTGAGCGTGAAGCTAGACATCAACGTGCCGCAGTTAAACTTGATGATGAAGAGCACGGTGAAGTTCAATCTGCACTTTCTCGCGTAAAAGCGAAACAAAGTATTGGCAAAATTATTTCTGTTAAAGCGGGTGAAGAGCCAGATAACGCAGCTGCGATTGCCGCACGTAAAAAACGTAAAGAGGAAGTCAGAGCAAAACAAGCGGCTAAATTAGCACAGCAAAAAGCTCTAGAAACTTCAAGTGCGAATATAGCGAGTGAGAGCGAAGATGCTGATCCGCGCAAAGCTGCTGTTGCCGCTGCATTAGCTCGCGTTAAAGCCAAAAAAGCACAACAAGCTTCTGAAGCATCATCAACTGTAGAAGCACCTACTCAAAACATTGAAGCAGAAGAAGTCGATCCTCGCAAAGCTGCCGTTGCCGCTGCATTAGCACGTGTTAAAGCCAAGAAAACACAGCAAGCTTCTGAAGCATCATCAACTGTAGAAGCACCTACTCAAAACATTGAAGCAGAAGAAGTCGATCCACGCAAAGCTGCCGTTGCTGCCGCATTAGCACGTGTTAAAGCTAAAAAAGCACAGCAAGCTTCTGAAGCATCATCAACTGTAGAAGCACCTACTCAAAACATTGAAGCAGAAGAAGTCGATCCACGTAAAGCTGCTGTCGCTGCCGCCATTGCTAGAGCAAAAGCAAAGAAAGAAGCTCAACAAGCTCCTGCGGAAACAACAATTGATGAAGTGCCGACTCAAAACGTTGAAGCGGAAGAAGTCGATCCGCGTAAAGCTGCCGTTGCCGCTGCTATTGCTAGAGTAAAAGCAAAGAAAGACGCTCAACAAGCTCCAGCAGAAACAACAACTGATGAAGCGCCTGCTCAAAACGCTGAAGCGGAAGAAGTCGATCCGCGCAAAGCTGCTGTTGCCGCTGCTATTGCCAGAGTAAAAGCAAAGAAAGAAGCTCAACAAGCTCAAGCAGAAACAACAACTGATGAAGCGCCTGCTCAAAACGCTGAAGCGGAAGAAGTCGATCCGCGCAAAGCTGCCGTTGCCGCCGCCATTGCTAGAGTAAAAGCAAAGAAAGAGGCTCAGCAAGCTCAAGCAGAAACAACAATTGATGAAGTGCCTACGCAAAATGCTGAAGCAGAAGAAGTCGATCCGCGCAAAGCTGCCGTTGCCGCTGCTATTGCTAGAGTAAAAGCAAAGAAAGAAGCCCAACAAGCTCAAGCAGAAACAACGACTGATGAAGCGCCTGCTCAAAACGCTGAAGCGGAAGAAGTCGATCCGCGCAAAGCTGCCGTTGCCGCTGCTATTGCTAGAGTAAAAGCAAAGAAAGAAGCCCAACAAGCTCAAGCAGAAACAACGACTGATGAAGCGCCTGCTCAAAACGCTGAAGCGGAAGAAGTCGATCCACGCAAAGCTGCTGTTGCTGCTGCCATTGCCAGAGTAAAAGCGAAAAAAGAAGCCGAACAACGTCGAGCTAAAGAAGAAGTTACCTTGGATTAATCACAGATGAAATTCAGACCAATACAAAATAACAATAGTAAATTAAAAATTGCGAGTTCACCTTTTACGCATAATCAACAGTCCACCAGCCAAGTTATGCTATGGGTAACATTAGCAGCACTGCCGGGGATTTTAAGCCAGATCTATTTTTTTGGCCTAGGAACTATTTACCAAATTGTGTTAGCGATTATCGTAGCGCTTGTCACTGAAACACTCTGCGTAAAACTCAAAAAAGAAGATCCTTTACTGTATCTGAAAGACAATTCCGCACTGCTGACTGGCGTATTGCTTGCCATTAGTATTCCGCCTTTAGCGCCATGGTGGATCATTGTGTTAGGTACTTTTGTTGCCATTGTTATCGCAAAACATATTTATGGCGGTTTAGGACAAAATCCATTTAACCCTGCAATGGTGGGATATGTGGTTTTACTGATCTCTTTCCCAGTACAGATGACTTCATGGATGCCTCCAGTTGAATTACAAGCTGTCTCTTACAATGTAATGGATAGTTTAAGTATCTTCTTTACGGGACATACATCATCTGGCTTAACACTTGAAGATTTAAGACGCTCTGTTGATGGCATTACACAAGCAACACCTCTTGATAGCTTTAAAACGGGCTTATTAACTCACTCTATTGATGAAGTGTTAGCGACACCTATTTTACAAGGTGAATTTGCAGGTATTGGCTGGCAATGGGTGAATGTAGCTTATTTAGTGGGTGGATTAATTCTGCTTTATAAACGCATTATTAGTTGGCATATTCCTGTTGCGATGATTTCTGTATTAGCACTATGCTCGGTTATTAGCTGGGGCATTGATCCTACACGTTACTCACAACCGCTATTACAAATTTTCTCTGGAGCAACCATGTTAGGGGCATTTTTTATTGCCACTGATCCAGTTAGCGCCTCAACAACGCCTAAAGGTCGTTTAATTTATGCAGGGATGATTGGTTTATTAGTTTGGGTTATCCGTGTTTATGGCGGATATCCAGATGCCGTTGCTTTCTCTGTATTACTTGCCAATATCGCTGTACCTCTTATTGATAGCTATACACGCCCTCGTGTTTACGGGCATTAATGCAAAGGAGAAAATGATGATCGAAATCTTAAAACGCCATGGACTCACATTAGCTATCTTTGCTGCCTGTACTACGGGCTTAACCGCCGTGGTCTATCACCTCACAGCAGATACTATTGCAGAGCAAGTTGCCTTAGAGAAACAAAAATTATTGGATCAAGTGATCCCTAAAGCAATGTATAACAATTCGCTTTCTAAAGATTGCTATCTTCTTACCGCACCAGAGTTAGGTAATACCAAGCCCCATAAACTTTATGTTGCCCGTTTAGACGGTAAACCCATCGCTGCTGCATTAGAATCTACAGCACCCGATGGATATTCAGGTGCCATTGAACTTCTTGTCGGTGCCGACTTTAAAGGAAATGTCCTTGGTGTGCGTGTTACTGCTCATAATGAAACACCGGGGCTGGGTGATAAAATTGAAACACGTATTTCGGATTGGATCACGACACTGAGTAATAGATTCATTTCCAGTGAAAACGATCCACACTGGGCAGTAAAAAAAGATGGCGGAGATTTTGATCAATTTACGGGTGCGACGATCACCCCTCGTGCTGTCGTCAACTCATCAAAGCGTACTGCATGGTTAATACAATCTTTACCAGAGAAACTGGATACACTCTCTGTCTGTGAGGCAAATTAATATGAACTCAATTAAAGAGCTCTTTTCTCAAGGGTTATGGAAAAACAACTCGGCTTTAGTGCAATTACTTGGGTTGTGCCCTTTACTGGCGGTTTCCTCAACCGCAACAAATGCCTTGGGTCTCGGTATTGCGACAACATTAGTCCTATTTTGCACAAATGTTGCCGTTTCTAGCTTACGTCGTTGGGTTCCCTCTGAAATTCGTATCCCAATTTATGTTATGATAATTGCGTCAGTCGTCAGTGCTGTGCAATTACTGATCAACGCATACGCCTATGGCTTATATCAATCTTTAGGGATCTTCATTCCATTGATCGTCACTAACTGTATTGTTATTGGTCGTGCTGAAGCTTTTGCGGCTAAGAATGAAGTTTTTCCTTCTGCTATTGATGGTCTAGCGATGGGATTAGGTGCAACTGCGGCGCTCTTTGTTTTAGGTGCTATACGTGAAGTATTAGGTAACGGTACATTATTTGACGGGGCTGATTTACTATTAGGTGAATGGGCACAAGTATTAAGAGTTGAGATAGTACATTTAGACTCACCCTTCTTACTTGCTATTTTGCCACCGGGTGCTTTTATCGGCTTAGGCTTTATGTTAGCAGCAAAATACCTAATTGATGAAAGACAGAAAAAGCGCAGCGCTTCGACAACTAAAACTTACGAAAAAGAACAAGGCTGTGGTAGTCATATCGTTAAAAATTAATTTGTGAGCATAATGAATCAAGCAAAACGTATTGAAATTCTAACTCGGTTGCGTGATGACAATCCGCAACCAACGACAGAGCTAAAATTTGACTCTCCGTTTGAACTATTGATCTCCGTATTACTCTCTGCACAAGCCACTGATGTGAGTGTTAATAAGGCAACAGCTAAGCTTTACCCTGTTGCCAATACGCCACAGGCGATACTAACTTTAGGTGTCGATGGTCTTAAGAAATACATTAAAACCATTGGTCTATATAATACTAAAGCTGAAAATGTGATTAAGACGTGTCAAATCTTAGTCGATAAATATAACAGCGAAGTTCCTGAAAACAGAGAAGCCCTAGAAGCCTTACCTGGCGTCGGTCGCAAAACAGCAAATGTCGTTTTAAACACCGCATTTGGCTGGCCAACAATCGCTGTCGATACGCATATCTTTAGAGTGAGTAATCGCACAGGTTTCGCCCCAGGTAAAAATGTCAATGAAGTCGAACAAAAACTGTTAAAGGTTGTTCCGGCAGAATTTAAAGTTGATTGTCACCATTGGCTTATTCTTCATGGTCGTTATACCTGTATTGCACGAAAACCACGGTGTGGCTCTTGTATTATTGAAGATCTTTGTGAATTTAAAGAAAAAACAGATCCTGAATAATTTTTTGCCGATTTGTCTGTTTTTATGATGCAATATTGCTTGCGTCACTACACACAATCGAATAAAACTATTGCCCACTTTTTATTATTAAAACTGCCGACTTTCCGGAAAAATATGTTTCAAGACAATCCGCTGCTTGCTCAGCTAAAACAGCAACTCCATGCCCAGACACCGCGCGTGGAAGGCCTTGTAAAGGGAACAGATAAAGGCTTTGGCTTCCTTGAAGTTGATGGTCAGAAAAGCTATTTTATTCCCCCTCCGCAAATGAAAAAAGTGATGCACGGCGACCGAGTTATTGCTGCCGTTCATACAAACGGCGATAAAGAGTCGGTTGAACCCGAAGAATTAGTCGAACCTTTCTTAACGCGTTTTGTCGGGCGTATTCAGAAAAAAGAAGGTGATAACCGTCTGTGGATAATTCCAGACCATCCTCTTTTAAAAGACGCTATTCCTTGCCGTCCTGCTCAAGGCTTAACACATAGCTTTGTTGATCAAGATTGGGCTGTTGCTGTAATGCGTCGTCACCCACTTAATAAAGGTGATAAAGGTTTTCAGGCAGAAATAACCGATTATATTACTGATAAAGATGATCACTTTGCGCCTTGGTGGGTGACCTTAATGCGTCATCAGCTTGAGCGTGATGCGCCTGAAATGGGTAACGAAGCGCTGACATTACATGATACTTTGCCTCGTGAAGATCTGACTTCTCTCTCCTTTGTCACTATTGATAGTGCATCAACAGAAGATATGGATGACGCGCTCTTTATTCGTAAAGAAGAGAACGGTCAATTGACGCTGTTTATCGCAATCGCCGATCCAACGGCTTATATTCTGCCAAATAGTGAACTAGATAAAATTGCGGCACAACGCGCGCTGACTAATTATCTACCGGGCTTCAATATCCCAATGTTGCCTCGTGAACTGTCAGATAACATCTGTTCATTACGTCCTAATGAAAAACGCCCTGCATTAGTTTGCCAAGTCAGCATCACTGAAGATGGTGCTCTGCTTGAAGATATTCACTTCTACTCTGCATGGGTAGAATCAAAAGCTAAGCTGGTTTATGACAACATTTCAGATTGGTTAGAAGGTGAAAACTCACAATGGCAACCTGAAAATGAAATGGTTCATGAGCAAGTAATGTTATTAAAAGAGATGAGTGAAAAACGTCATGAATGGCGTGAAAAACATGCTCTGGTCTTTAAAGAACGCCCTGATTACCGTTTTATTCTTGATGAAGGCGGTAATGTTTTAGATATCGTGGCAGAAAAACGCCGTATCGCAAACCGCATTGTTGAAGAAGCGATGATCACCGCCAATATCTGTGCGGCAAAAGTGCTGGCGAAAAACTTAGGTTTTGGCGTTTACAACGTTCATACAGGCTTTGATCCACTTTATATCGATCAAGTTGTACAAACCTTAAAAGATAACGGTATTGAAACGACATCTGAAAGTTTGTTAACCCTTGAAGGTTTCTGCCAATTACGTCGCGAACTTGATAACCAGCCAAATCAATTCCTTGATAGCCGTATTCGTCGCTTCCAGAACTTTGCTGAAATCAAAGCAGAACCAGGTCCTCACTTTGGCTTAGGGTTAGAAGCTTACGCGACATGGACTTCACCAATTCGTAAATACAGTGATATTTTAAATCACCGTTTGCTAAAAGCGATTATTAGCAAAGAAAGCGCTGAAAAACCGCAAGAAGAAGATGGCATTCGTATTGCTGAGCGTCGCCGTGCTAACCGTATGGCTGAACGTGACGTGGGTGATTGGTTATATGCACGTTTCTTAAAACCTTTTGCTGGTACTGAAACACCATTTAATGCAGAAATTATCGATATTACCCGTGGTGGTGTTCGTGTTCGTCTAGTTGAAAATGGTGCTGTTGCCTTTATTCCTGCACCATTCTTACATGCTGTACGTGACGAAATCCAATGTAGCCAAGAGACAGGCACTGTTATTGTGAAAGGCGAAACCGCGTATAAACTCAATGATGTTATTCCTGTTCGTATTGAAGATGTAAAACTGGAAACTCGTAATATCGTCGCTCGTCCTATCTAATAGGACTTAAATCGGTATACAATAAGGCTGATAGTTCATTTTGAGCTATCAGCTTTTTTTATATCTCTAATTTTTAAACTAGCGATAAAAAAGAGCATTAAAAAGAAAGGAAATGTTTTTATGGCCTCTTGATATTTTCTCTTGCGTCATAAACTCAATAAATAATAAATGGATTAAATCAATGAAAGACAAAGTACAAGTTAGTCGTTTTTTAAGTTATATCTTACGCCATGCTCCCGAAAGCATCGGTTTAACGTTAGATGACCAAGGATGGGGTGAAATATCAAAATTGATCCCATTAGCACAGAAAAATGGAACAGTGCTAACTCTTGAATTAATTAAAGACGTTGTAGAAACCAATGATAAAAAGCGTTTTGCTATCTCAGAAGACGGCCTTTTTATTCGCGCAGTTCAAGGACACTCGCTTAAAACCACAATTGATTACCAAGCAATTACTCCCCCTAAAATACTTTTTCACGGTACAGCAACTCGCTTTATCGACAGTATTTTTAAGCAAGGTTTAATTCCTAATGGTCGCCAATATGTGCATCTTTCACAAGATTATAAAACAGCCGTGAATGTTGGTGATCGTCATGGAAAAGCCATTGTTTTAACGGTGGATAGTGAAAAAATGTTTAGTGAAGGTTTTGAGTTTTATCAGGCTGATAATGGTGTTTGGCTAACACTTTCAGTGCCAGTGAAATATCTAAAAATAGATGAGAAAGAATAGTATGAAATACAAAAAAATAGGTGACATTGTCACCTATATTCTTACTTATAAACTTCGCTGTTTTACTAACAATTAATCAGGATGTCCCGTAATTGTGATTTTAGTGCCTTTCTTATCTTCTTCTAATAGAAATTCCGTAAAGCCACCTGAAAACTGTTGTTCTATCATCAATTTCTTTGGACTTTCCCATTTATAATCAACAGAAACATCATCTTTCGTATACTCTTTTTGGATGTTATTGTTCACCTTAATGGTTTTTACAAGATAATCTTCATCATGTTCACTGACATATTTTTTATAAGCATCTGCAATTGAAAGACCTGAATAAACACAATAGGTTAGTGCCCCACTTTCAAAGACCTCATCCATTGTTTGCTCTGGCGAAGAGCAGTATTTATCATGAACAACCATGTTCTCAGTCTTATTTTCTGCCTTAGTTTCTGCAAAAAGCGCAGAAGAATATAACAGTGCAACAACCATCCAATACGCTTTCATAAAATACCTTTAAAAAGACATCTCTTATGTGAAAATAAAAAAATGTGACAATAAAAAATGCGCTAATCTCAATGGAAAATCAGCGCACTATGATTAATTTTGTTGCTATCTAGCTAAATAAATCAGCCACCAGCGAGTTTAACTTTCATTCCTTTGGCTTCTAACAGCGATTTAATTAAATCACGTTTATCACCTTGGATCTCAATTAAGCCGTCTTTTACACTACCACCACAACCACATTTTTTCTTCAATTCAGCCGCCAGTTTGGCTAACTCTGCATCATCCAGATCGATACCTGAAACAACGCAAACACCTTTGCCTTTGCGTCCACTAGTTTGGCGCTGAATACGCACAATACCATCACCGGCAGGACGCACAGGCTTTTGTTCTTCTTCTTTAATGCGACCCGCATCTGTGGAATAAACCAAACGAGAGTTATTATCCATGTTAAATTACATACCTTGTATAGAACGATTAATTTGTTGCAGTGTTTCTAGAGGATTATCACTACGTGTGATAGGACGACCAATCACCATATAATCAACACCTGCGGCAATGGCTTGCTCTGGTGTCATTACGCGACGCTGATCGCCAACATCACTTCCTGCCGGGCGAATACCCGGAGTGACTAATAGGAAATCATCACCACAAACTTGTTTAAAACGCGTTGCTTCATGTGCAGAGCAGACAACACCATCAAGACCACAAGATTTTGTCAGTAACGCTAAACGTTCAGCTTGTTCTGCGGGCGTCAATGTTATTCCCAATTCAATTAAATCAGATTGATCCATACTGGTAAGTACTGTCACAGCCGTTAAAAGTGGTGCATCTTTACCAAAGGCTGTAAGGCTCTCTTTGGCAGCACGCATCATGCGACTTCCACCACTTGCATGTACATTGACCATCCATACACCTAAATCAGCAGCGGCGGCGACAGCTCTTGCAACGGTATTGGGAATATCATGGAATTTCAAATCTAAGAAAATATCAAACCCTTCTTTTTGTAACTGAGTGACAAATTGAGGTCCAAAACGGGTAAACATCTCTTTACCAATTTTCAAACGACAAGATGAGGGATCGATACGCTGTGCAAAATCTAATGCACTTTTTTGGTCTTCATAGTCTAGTGCCACAATAACGGGCGCGCAGGTAAGCTCGGGCGATTTTTTATCACAATGAAATGACATTTTAGGGCCTTTATTTATAAAGAGACTATTAAAAAAGTGACATCGTCACTGACCATCTAAACCGCGAATAGGTTTAACGGTATCCCATGAACGACAGGATGGACAATGCCAATATAATGCATGAGAGGTAAAACCACATTTATGGCAACGATAATCTGGTTTTGTGCGAATTTGCTCACCAACCATATAGCGCAATAAGATAAGGCTCTCTTTGGCGCGTCCTTCTTCCGCTTCTGCTAAATGGTAACGCATTAAACGATAGAACAGGCGCATGGTTGGATGACGCTCTAATTGGCGATTAATGTATAACTGAGCTGCTTCAATACCTTCTTTAGCTTCAATAATGTCAGCAAGGTAAAGTTCAGCAATCGCACCACAATTACTATCCACACATTGACGTAAATAAGTTTCCCAACGAGAAGTATCGCCTTGAGATTGGAAACATTCAAAAAGCATAGGTAAGGTTTCACTGACCATCTCTTTATCTTGCTCAATGACTTTCATTAAAACATCAATGGCTTTTTGTTTATCATCACGAGCAATATAGATACGACCATACATAATTGAAACACGGGCACAGAGAGGGTCCATTTGCCCTGCTTTTTGTAACAAATTCAGCGCACTATCGAGATTATCACTGCTCATTTCTTGAAGTGCTAATTCACAATAAAAATGTGAAATTTGTTCTTTTAATTCATGCTGACCTAATTTCACCAATTTTTCAGCCGTTTCTATGGCTTTTCCCCAATCACTGGTTAATTGGTAAATAGCAAGCAAAGATTGTAGCGCACTTTGGCGAAATTCTTGTTCATCAATAAGTTGCTGAAACATATTTTCAGCACGATCGTAAACACCTGCCGCCACATAGTCGCGACCTAGCTGTTGAACAGCAAGTAGGCGTTGATCAAAAGAAAGTGCAGCACTCTCCATTAACGATTGGTGGATACGAATAGCTCGTTCGACTTCGCCACGAGAGCGGAAAAGATTACCTAAAGTAAGATGGGCTTCAAAAGCAGAGCTATCTTCTTTAAGCATTTCGAGGAAAAGATCAACCGCTTTATCTTGTTGATCAGAAAGTAAGAAGTTAACACCCGCCACATACTCACGTGACAGGCGATCGGCGTTCTGCTGTTTGTCCTGTTGAGCGCCACGACGCCCCATATACCAGCCGTAAGCCGCAGCGACAGGTAATAACAGAAACAGCAATTCTAGCATCAGCTATCGTCCTTATTTCGTAGCAGAAGCAACCGTTGGGCGACTTTCTTGGTTTTCTTGTTTTGTTTGGGCGCTTTCAAGACGTTTAATTTTACGTTTTGCTCGACCTAATGATAAGCGAGCTCGTAGATAAAAAACACCACTTACAATCCAGCCAAGTACAAAGCCCACACCAAACAGAGCTGCTAACAAGGTAGAAATACGATATTCACCTTGAGCAATAAGGTAATTAAATGTGACTACCTGATCGTTATTTGTGCCTAAAGTCATAGCTATCACCACGATGGCAAGAACAAGAATAACCAAAATAAAAAGTAGGACTTTTTTCACATTATTTCCTTTTTTATTCTCTTTTCTTTAGTAGACAGATAAAGGTAGCATTTTCACTGCGCACAAAGAAAGTCATTTCTTAGAATCATCTGATTTTCGTATATTTTTTCACATAAATATCGAAAAAGACATTCTGTATCTCAAAAATAAGGGCTATCGTCAGGATTTGAGCAATAAACGTCGCTCAATCACCTTAAATGCACACCAAACCAGCACTGTGCTGATAAGAATACCGACAATCACATCAGATGCCCAGTGCATTCCTAATACAATACGCCCTACCGTGACATCAATTCCCCATAATAACCCGAATGACGCTAAAAAATAATGACGACGCAACATAAAAAGGACAAAAACAAATAATGCGAGTGTGGCAGAGAATAAGCTATGACCCGATGGGAAAGCATAACCCGTTTCTGCTTTCCAATGTTTAAGTTGCCATTCAGGGATCACTGGTGAGTTGGCTAACCCATTTTGAAGTAATTGTTCTCGCTCTGGCCTTGAAACTTGATAAAAAGCTTCAGAGCTAATGTGCAGATTTTTACTAACCCAAACAACATATGGGCGAGGCTCTTTTACTGTGTTTTTAACCGCGACCTTAATTAATTGCCCAATAGATAATGTAGCAATAATTATCACTGCTAATTGAATAAAATGGTTACGCTTCAATTTTAAAACCATAAAGAGCAATGCTAACAAAACAATAATCGTCACAGCGCCCCAAGGTTTTGCTGCACTATCTGCTATCCATAATGTACTTATACCGCCTAAAGGGTGGTCGGTAGGTTGCCATTTCCAACCCAATATCAACACAACACTCGGTATGATTAAGAGCAACACACAGCCCAATAGAATCAACTTTGTTATTTGCTTATTCAATATATTGCCTCTTCTTTAATACGAATGTTGTCTTTCGTTCATGCTTAAAGGTAATTAGTATAATCGATGATAGTTTAGCAATAAATCATTATGCAATAAGGCTTAAAATCTGATAATTTGTAGAGGTGTGAATTTATAAGTGTGTGTTACCCAATTTCCTTGTCTATCAGACTTGGAAGCATTTCAGTGTTTTATTTCTCTTTGTTCTCGTTATAAAGTGTATAATCTTGAACGAGAGTTTCACCTGAAATTATGAGTCAAAAATAATGAAATTAAGACGTATCGCAGAAGCAAAACTACCAACTCCTTTTGGTGAGTTTTTAATGGTCGGTTTTGAAGAAATCGCAACAGGAAAAGATCATGTCGCCCTTGTTTATGGCGATATTTCAGGCTCAGAGCCCGTATTATCTCGTATTCATTCAGAATGTTTAACGGGTGATGCTTTATTTAGCCTACGTTGTGATTGTGGTTTCCAACTTGAAGCTGCGCTTTCACAAATCAGCAAAGCCGGTCGTGGCGTATTACTTTATCATCGCCAAGAAGGCCGCAATATTGGATTACTAAATAAAATACGCGCTTATGCATTACAAGATAAAGGATTAGATACCGTTGAAGCGAACCTCGAGTTAGGTTTTAAAGCAGACGAACGTGATTTTACCCTTTGTGCTGATATGTATAACCTATTAGGTGTTCATGAAGTTCGATTATTAACCAATAATCCGAAGAAAATTGAAATCATGAAAGCCGCAGGCATTAATGTTATCGAGCGAGTGCCATTGATCGTCGGACGTAACCCAAGCAATGCGCATTATCTTGATACTAAAGCCGATAAAATGGGCCATCTTTTATTTAAGAAAGCGCAATAATAAGTAACAGCACAGCATTAATTATTTTCAAATCCGAGCCCGTGTCGCTCGGATTTTTTATTTATGGTTTTTACTCTATTACCTTGTAAATTCATTCTTTATCTATTTTCTTTGTTTATATCTTGTTCTTTTTTATCGCTCTTTCATCATTCAATTATATCATGTGAAAATTTGTCATATGCGATTTCATTGACTATCCATCTGATTCTAAGTTATTTATTAATAAATAAATTTTGATAGGAATGCATTATGCCATTACATTTTTCTGGTAGGATTTTCAGCGCGCTATTATTAGCAGGAACGTTATTAACTGGCTGTGATAATAGCGATAAAAACAGCTATTCAATCAAGGTTGGTGTGATTAATGGTGCTGAACAAGATGTGGCTGAAGTTGCCAAAAAAGTCGCCAAAGAAAAATATGGCTTAGAGGTTGAATTGGTAAGTTTCAGTGGTTCTTTATTACCTAACGATCCCACTGCAAATAAAGAACTTGATGCCAATGTTTTTCAACATCGCCCTTTTCTCGCCCAAGATAATCAATCTCGTGGTTACAATTTAGTGGCTGTTGGTAATACCTTTGTTTTTCCTATGGCGGGCTATTCAACAAAAATTAAGCATCCTTCGGAGTTAAAATTAGGCGATACCATCGCAGTTCCTAACGATCCCACCAATTTAGGTCGAGCATTACTGTTATTAGATAAAGAAAAGCTGATTACGTTAAAACCAAACAGTGGTTTATTGCCTACAGCTATCGACATTATTGATAATCCACTTAAGCTTAAAATTATGGAGCTAGAAGGCGCACAATTACCGCGGGTTTTAAACGATCCTAAAGTGACTGTCGCTATTATCAGTACAACTTACATCCAGCAAATTAATTTATCTCCCACCAAAGACAGTATTTTTATTGAAGATAAAAACTCTCCTTATACCAATATTATTGTGACAAGAGAAGATAACAAAAACGCTGATAATGTGCGGGATTTTATTAAGGCTTACCAATCACCTGAAGTTGCAACAGCCGCCGAAACCATTTTTAATGGTGGTGCAATTCAGGGCTGGTGATAACTTATTAGATCCCTTAGGACATAAAAAAGTAACGTATAATAAGTACGTTACTTCATCCACTTAAGCTACGTTTTCTTCTACTCTTTCTTCTACTCATTTGATGATTTAACAATCTTCTATATCCCAGTATACTGACCCATCAGAAGCACATTTAAAAATAGAATTAACAATAGTCTGTTTTTAAGCCATAAAGAAAATACATACACCCTAATTATAAGATAGGTGGAAAAATCAGTGAGTAAAATAGATACATTAACTATCAAAGGTTTTAAATCTATCCGAGAACTAGATAACCTCCCACTTAATAGCCTCAATATACTGATTGGTGCTAATGGTGTTGGAAAAAGCAACTTTATCAGTTTTTTTCGTATGCTAAATGAGCTTGTTGAAGCAAGGGGGGTAATTTTAAATTTGAACGCGTTTATCCTGATATAAAAAACAGGTTACTGGCTGATGGAAATTGCTATTGCACTACCTTTTTTGATTATTATGGGTTGCCTGAGTCATTCCCGGGAAAAACATCTTCCTCACAGATATCCATCATGGAAGAAAAAGCGAAACATATCCAAGATGCATTTACACAAGAATTAACAAATAAACTTGGTGAACACGCAATGCAACGGTTTATACCTTATATTCAAATGTATGAATTTGAGGCGCTTTTATTTAGTCATCCTCAAAAAATGGCTCAAGGTATGGAACGACATGAATTAACTGATAGTTTTGCCAATATATTGAGAGAATTTACTTCTCCTGAACATATCAATAATTCACCTCAAACAGCTCCTAGTAAAAGAATTGAAAATTTAATTAATGGGTATGAAAAAACCTTACTTGGTATTTTAGCAGCTCTTGAAATTGGGGTAGCGACAATGCGAGAACATTGCATCTTATTTAATGAGTGGTTAACTAAGTTAGAATCTCTGAGACAGTCCTAATAAAATACGACTGAAAAAAACGCCCCATTATTTTTATAATGAGGCGTTTAATTTATTATAGCTAAACCTAATTAAAGCATATTACGAATAACATAATGCAATATGCCACCGTGTTGGAAATAGGCTAATTCAGTTTGAGTATCAATACGACAACGCGCCATAATAGTTTCAGTGTGATTATCTGCGAAAGTAATATTAACTGCGACATCTTGGTTCGGTGTTAATGCATTAAGCCCTGTGATCTCAATTTTCTCATCACCTTTTAAGCCTAATGTTTGACGAGTTACTCCTTTAGGAAACTCTAAAGGTAAAACCCCCATACCAATCAAATTAGAACGGTGAATACGCTCAAAAGAGCCTGCAATAACGACTCGCACACCTAATAAACGTGTTCCTTTTGCCGCCCAATCTCGGCTAGAGCCTGAACCATATTCACTACCAGCAATAATCGCCAATGGCGTATTTTCTTGTTGGTAACGCATTGAGGCATCGTAAATAGCCAGTGTTTCTCCCGTTGGAATATGCTTGGTAAAACCACCTTCTACTCCCGGCACCATTTCGTTACGAATACGAATATTGGCAAATGTGCCTCGCATCATAACTTCATGATTACCGCGTCTTGAGCCATAAGAGTTAAAATCTTTCGGCTCAACACCGTGCTCACGCAAATAACGCCCCGCTGGACTATCCGCCTTAATATTACCCGCAGGCGAGATATGATCAGTTGTCACTGAATCACCTAAAATAGCCAAAATGCTGGCTTGATGAATATCTTTAATTGGAGCAGGCGTTTTTGACATTCCTTCAAAGAAAGGCGGATGTCGAATATAGGTAGAATCTGGTTGCCAATCATAGACAGGTGTATCTTGTGTTTTCAGTGATTTCCATGTCGCATCACCTTCAAACACAGCGGAGTACTCTTTATGGAACATTTCTGTTTTAACTTTCTCAACAGCATCAGCAATCGCTTTACTATCAGGCCAAATATCTTTTAAATAGACGGGATTGCCCTGTTTATCTTTACCTAATGGCTCTTTAGTGAGATCGATATTCATATTTCCTGATAAAGCATAAGCAACCACTAAAGGCGGTGATGCTAACCAGTTGGTTTTTACTAAGGGATGAATTCGCCCTTCAAAGTTACGGTTACCGGACAATACAGCCGCAATAGTTAAGTCATTATCCTTAATTGCACTTTCAATCGGTGCTAATAAAGGCCCAGAGTTACCAATACATGTTGTGCAACCATATCCGACAAGATTAAACCCTAATTCATCAAGATAAGGGGTTAATCCTGCTAGATTAAGATAATCTGTGACCACTTTAGAGCCCGGAGCCAAAGAAGACTTAACCCAAGGTTTACGTTGTAATCCTTTTTCTACCGCATTTTTAGCCAATAATCCGGCTGCCATTAAAACATTAGGGTTTGATGTGTTGGTACATGATGTGATCGCCGCAATAACGACAGCACCATCAGTTAATTCAAACGCAGGATAATCATCAATTTTTACTTGAGGGAAGTGTGACAGTGGTTTCTTATTAGTTTCAAGCTCTACTGCTGCTTTAAATGCTTTTGGTACACTCGGTAGATTAACTCTATCTTGAGGACGTTTAGGCCCAGCGAGGCTTGCTTCAACGGTTCCCATATCTAACGATAAAGTTGACGTAAAGATGGGCTCATCACCTGTATGTCGCCATAAACCTTGCTCTTTGCTGTAAGCTTCAACTAGTGCTATTTCCTGTTCTTCACGTCCTGTTAAACGCAAATAATCAAGAGTGATATCATCTATCGGGAAGAATCCACAGGTCGCACCATACTCTGGTGACATATTGGCTATTGTTGCACGATCAGCTAAAGGTAATGACGCTAAACCATCTCCGTAGAATTCTACAAATTTACCCACCACACCATGAGCGCGTAACATCTGTGTGACGGTTAAAACTAGATCAGTTGCGGTGATCCCTTCGCGTAATTTTCCTGTTAGTTTAAAGCCAACAACATCAGGAATTAACATGGAGATAGGTTGACCTAACATTGCGGCTTCTGCTTCAATGCCTCCTACACCCCAACCTAGAACACCAAGACCGTTAATCATTGTGGTATGAGAATCTGTACCAACTAAGGTGTCAGGATAAGCCACATGACGCCCATTTTGCACTTCAGACCAAATAGCTTTGCCTAAGTACTCAAGGTTTACCTGATGGCAAATTCCTGTACCTGGTGGCACGACACGAAAGCGTTCAAAGGATTGCTGCCCCCAACGTAAGAAAAGGTAGCGTTCATAGTTACGCTCCATTTCAATTTCCACGTTTTCAGCAAATGCATTTTTACTGGCATATTCATCAACCATAACAGAGTGGTCAATAACTAAATCAACAGGTGATAGTGGATTGACTTTATCCACCTTCCCACCCAAAGATTTCACTGCTTCACGCATAGCGGCTAAATCAACGACCGCAGGCACACCGGTAAAATCTTGCATGAGCACCCTTGCAGGTCGATAAGCAATTTCACGTGATGCATGTGCTGTTTTTTGCCACTCAACTAACGCCTTAATATCCTCTTCAACAACAGTTTCATTGTCGAGATAACGCACTAAGTTTTCTAGTAACACCTTCAGGGACTTAGGAAGACGGGTAATATCGCCTAATTGGTGGGCAATTTCTGAAAGACGGTAGTACTCATATTCTTGAGATCCGACTAAGAGCGTGGAATGGCTCTCTTTTTTCAAACGTAACGACATAGCTTCTCCTTCTTATTTTTATACTGACAGCATGTTTAAACTATCAAAATAGGTAAGGTTATTTATTAAACATATCATATAACGTTGAATTTCGCTTAAAGACCACACAATTTGTTAACACAATGTTATGGCTGTCATGATGTTAATAAATTTTAGTCTCTGAATTTTCACTTAATTAGACTTTAATGGGAGAGGTATAACTGTGTAAGGATAATATTTATGAATAACAAACAATCTGATTTACTAAAAAATATTATGAATGCTGATCGCTATTTTGCGGAGCCTGTTACACCGCCTTTTCCGCAAACCTTATCGATGAATGCATTACATTCTCAAAATATAAAAGATGCCGAAGGTTTAGTACAATTTATCATCGCATCACCAAAACCTTTTGAGCCTTCCGAAATAGAAAGAATGTCACAACTTAAAAATATTCAAATTGGACTTATTTCTATTATGGCAAACCATCTTGCTGCATTAAAAAAAGAGGATAATGAAGCCTATTATCGCCCTGAACATTGGTTAGATACCCTCAACCATTTACCCCTTCTAGGGCACAATAAAATCGAAACAAAAAAGCTTCATAAGCAAACCTTTGATTTTTCCGTTGCTCAAGCATTTATTCAGTTATTACTAGGCGCTGCAATCAATGCCACATCCCCCGCACTTGGAGAATTTATTGATTTTTTACGTACCCAAGGGCAAAAAATAGAAGTCGGTTTACGAAAATCATTAGATAGCTATCAAACGATAACTATTGCGGGGATCACGGAGATACTCAATCATAATAATCATCTTATTTTTGTTCCAAAGCTGAAAATTTTGAGTCTACGTTTTTCTTATCAATCAGCGAAAATGCTACTCGCTAGTTGTATAGGTCGTAAATTTACCCTCTCTTTAGAGTACACCACTATTACCTCTGTATTTGATGCTAGCGCACTTGATGATCCGCTAATTAATCAGCAATTTTATGATTTTTTAAATAAGTATCGTCAGTTAAGTATTGCCAAATCAGATGCTTTTTTTAGTGGGGATTTTTATTTGAAATGAGTAATAGCAGAAATTAGGTTTATGAACACGCTTGAAGGCGGGGATCACCCGCCTTTCAGTATTACACTAAAGGTAATTCGATATCTTTAAATAACTCTTCAATTTCTTCGTTAGTTCGCAATGCAACCGCTTGTTCAATCAAATTACGTGTAAGATGAGGAGCAAAACGCCACATAAAATCATACATATAACCACGTAAGAAACCACTACGACGGAATGCAATTTTAGTGGTGCTATAACTAAATTTATCACGCATATCAATCGCGACTAAATCGCTATCAAGTACAGGATCAAATGCCATACTGGCAATCACACCAATACCTAAATGCAGTCTCACATAAGTTTTAATGACATCCGCATCGGTTGCAGTGAAAACGATTTTAGGTTTTAGCCCTACTTTACCGAAAGCATCATCAAGATCAGAACGCCCAGTAAAACCTTGGGTATAGGTGACGATATCGTAGCCCGCAAGCTCTTTTAACGTTACTTCTCGTTTTTGTGCCAGTGGATGATCTTTTGAAACCACTACAATACGGTTCCAACGATAGCAAGGTAACATCACTAAATCGTTATAAAGATGCAGTGATTCTGTCGCGATAGCAAAATCACTTTTACCTCTGCATACATCTTCAGCAATTTGTGTTGGCGATCCTTGGTTCATATGTAGTGAAACATCAGGATAGCGCTCAATAAAACCTTTTATTACTGGGGGTAATACATAACGAGCTTGCGTATGAGTTGTTGCAATTGATAATGAGCCTCTATCTGGATAAGTGTGTTCACCTGCAGCAGATCGAATAGCTTCTGTTTTTGATAAGATTTCTCTAGACAGCCTTACAATTTCTTCACCCGCAGGTGTCACATGCGTTAGATGCTTACCACTGCGAGAAAATATTTGTATACCTAGCTCATCTTCTAACATGCGAATTTGTTTACTTATTCCCGGTTGAGATGTATACAAACGCTCTGCCGTGGTTGAAACATTTAAATCGTTATTCACCACTTCAACGATATAACGCAACTGTTGTAATTTCATGGAGAGGCTATCCCTTCAACAAAAGACTTATTATTCCGTTATTCTATTTATATTCATATAACTAAAAAGAATAATAAAGATGTAATATATAACCACTATATCACTTATTTCATTTCGGTCTAACGTAATTAATAGCGTTATTTAGATTTTGTTATATCGAATAGTTATAAGCTATAAACAAGCATAAAAAAAGCCGACATTATTTGTCAGCTTTTATTTCATAATATTGGCACTAAATTATTTAATCACACCACATGCCATTCTTGCACCACCACCGCCAAGAGCAGCAGGATCATCAGAATAGTTGTCGCCACCCACATGCACCATAATTGCTTTGTCTTTCACTTGCTCAAGCTTAGTGAGTTTTGGCGCTAATACTGCGTAATCAGCAACACCTTTATCATTGACAACTAATCCTGGTAAATCACCTAAATGCCCATCTTTATTATAAGGCCCCAAGTGAACACCAACTTTTTCAGGATCTAAATGACCACCTGCTTTTAAAGCGGGTACAGGTTTGCCATCTTTCATATCAGGCTCACAAGAACCATTAGCATGAATATGAAAACCATGAATACCCGGAGTTAATCCAGTGAGTTTTGGCGTAAATAACAGCCCATAATCAGTTTCAGTGATAGTGACAACACCAATATCGTTGCCATCACCTGTCGGTAAAGCTTCTTTTAACGTGACATCTAACGTTGCAGCACTTGCCACAGAAGTAAAGAGTAAGCCAGATAGTAACAAAGGCATCAGTTTCATAGTATCTCCGTCTTATTATTAGCAAAGTAAAATATCAGACAAATAGAAATTAACCATTAATACTGTTTCAGTGTATTTAATTAGCATACCTTCTTAATACAAAAAAGCGACTAACTCTCATTAGTCGCTTTTTTATGTATCACGCAATGCCAATGTTATTTGGTTTTTTCAACCCACTTTCCATCGACATAAAACGCAGACCAACCTGTTGCCTTACCGTCTTTCTCTGAAGAAACATATTGCTGTTTTGTTTTACGACTAAAACGCACAATCGTTGGGTTTCCTTCAGGATCAGCCACCGGAGCTTCTGCTAAATAGCGCATTTTCTCTGCTAAACGGTCTTTAAAGCGAACTAGCTCTTCTACTTTTGGTGCCCGCGTTTCTCTTGATTTAGGGAACGTGTTTGCAGCCAAGAAGACACCCGCAGCACCGTCTCGTAAGACAAAGTAAGCGTCTGATTTTTCACATAGCAATTCAGGAAGTGGAACGGGATCTTCCTTCGGTGGTGCAATTTCACCGCTTTTTAAGATCTTACGGGTGTTTTTACAATCATCATTTGTACAACCCATGTATTTACCAAAACGCCCCATTTTCAGGTGCATTTCAGATCCACATTTATCGCACTCAATAACTGGCCCTTCATAACCTTTTAAGCGGAATTCACCTTCTTCAACTTCATAACCATCACATGCAGGGTTATTACCACAAACATGTAATTTGCGATGAGTATCAATCAGGTAACTGTCCATTGCAGTACCACATTTCGGGCAACGACGACGAGCACGTAATGCGTTAGTTTCTGCATCTTCCCCTTCAAGAATATTTAATAATTCATCTTCAGGGATAAGGTTAATGGTTTGCTTACAACGCTCTTTAGGCGGTAATGCATAGCCTGAACATCCTAAGAATACGCCTGTTGTCGCCGTTCTAATTCCCATATGTCGAGAACAAGTTGGACACTCAATTGACGTAATAACCATTGGATTTGGTCGCATTCCGCCCTCTTCAGGATCTTTTTCAGCAACATCTAATTGCTGACTAAAATCGGTGAAGAATGCATCTAATACCGCTTTCCAATTTTCTTCATTATTAGCAACATGGTCGAGATGATCTTCCATTTGCGCAGTAAAATCGTAATTCATTAAATCGCTAAAATTCTCTTCTAAGCGATCAGTTACAATTTCACCCATTTTTTCTGCATAAAAACGACGGTTTTCGACTTTCACATAACCACGATCTTGAATAGTGGAGATGATAGATGCATATGTTGAAGGACGACCAATACCGCGTTTTTCTAATTCTTTAACTAAAGTCGCTTCGCTAAAACGTGCTGGTGGCTTAGTAAAGTGTTGAGTGGGTTCTAACTCAGCTAAAGCCAGTTTTGCCCCTACATCAACGGCTGGTAAGGTTTTATCTTCATCTTTATTACGCATCGCTGGCATGACTTTCGTCCAACCTGCAAAACGTAAAGTACGACCTTTAGCACGTAGTTTATAATCACCTGATTCGACTGTTAATGTCGTCGAATCGTATTTTGCTGGTGTCATTTGACAAGCAACAAATTGATTCCAAATCAGTTGATATAAACGTTTGGCATCGTTATCCATATCTTTTAAAGATTCTGCGATAACGTTGATGTCAGAAGGACGGATAGCTTCGTGCGCTTCTTGAGAGTTTTCTTTGCTCGAATAAACGTTTGGCTCTTTCGGCAAATACTTAGCACCAAAATTCTCATTGATATAATCACGCGCCATTTGAATTGCATCCTGACTTAAGTTAGTCGAGTCAGTACGCATATAGGTTATATAACCTGCTTCATAAAGGCGTTGAGCTAGCATCATTGTCTTTTTCACACCAAAGCTTAAACGCGTACTTGCCGCTTGCTGTAAGGTTGATGTGATAAGCGGTGCGCTTGGCTTGCTGGATGTTGGTCTATCTTCACGATCTTTTACCGTGAAGGTCGCATTCTGTAATGCTTTAACCGCAACCTGAGTCTCATCAGATGAAACAGGGTTGAAGGCTTTGTCATTATAATGCGTGACTTCCATACGCAATGGCTGTTCATCAGGCGTTAACAGCGATGCATGTAATTGCCAATATTCTTCAGGAACAAAGGCTTTAATTTCACGCTCACGTTCAACTAAAAGACGCACAGCAACTGATTGCACTCGACCCGCAGATAATCCGCGAGCAACTTTTTTCCAAAGTAAAGGCGAAACCATATAGCCCACAACACGATCCATAAAGCGACGTGCTTGTTGCGCGTTAACGCGATCTATATTTAACTCACCCGGAGTTTGGAAAGCTTGTGTAATGGCATTTTTAGTGATTTCGTTAAAAACCACTCGACTAAACCGTTCATCATCACCGCCGATAACTTCGCGTAAATGCCACGCGATAGCTTCTCCTTCGCGGTCAAGGTCCGTTGCGAGATAGACATGATCAGCTTTCTCAGCCAATGCTTTTAGTTCAGCCACGACTTTTTCTTTGCCGGGTAGAATTTGATAATTCGCATTCCATCCATTATAGGGATCAACTCCCATACGGCTGACTAAGGCTGATTTCTCATCCTTTTTAACTTTTTTCACGCCTTTCGTGGCGGATGAGTTTTCGCTCTTCTGGCTGCCAGAACCACTCTTTGGCAAATCACGAATGTGACCCACGCTAGATTTAACTACGTAGTCATTGCCAAGATATTTATTGATCGTTTTGGCTTTAGCCGGGGACTCCACGATAACAAGAGCTTTACCCATAATTACCTTTACCTAATTAAACTTTGTTATGACGGTATCGTTTAATACCCTCAACTAAAAAAATGTTTAAAATCTCTTTTTTATATTGCGTTAGTTTTGCAATATATCAACCTGTTTTTATTCAAAGCTTTTGTTCGAGCTCAAAACTCGTGACTTTTTTTGAGGTATTTTAATCACCTCATCGCTTTGATCGGGTACAGGCAAATCATTGTTTGCTACATATAGAGTAGCTAAGCTTTTAAAAATGCCACACTCTACCTGATAAAAAGTGAGGCGCAACAAATTATTTTTCTAAGGAGCACATATTATGTCAACACAAACTACGCCGATTACAACAGAGATGCTACTTGAAAAAGCGAATAAAATCATATGTGAACATGAAGATTATATACACGGTATGCGTGCTGATTCGGTTGAACAGAAAGGTAATGTCCTCGTATTTAAAGGCGAATTTTTTTTAGATGAACAAGGTTTACCTACTGCAAAAAGCACAGCGGCATTCAATATGTTTAAGCATTTAGCTCATGTGTTATCTGACAAATACCATTTAGAATAAATCATCTTCGTGATTATTTTTGTTTAATCACTAAAGTAAATTCATTTACTCTTTAATCGATAACAAAAAAGAGACTTTACTTGCCAGTTATTGCATTCACTCAGATGCCAATAACTGGCATAATTAAACAAAAATAAAGAATAAAAATTCAACCTAAACGTAATGCGTATTTTCTATCACATCTCAACTCACAATTACACTTACCTATCAATACAATCAGTAATATCAATTATTTTTATTTTCTATTTACGGCTATATTGAAGCCTCCTAGAAAGAGGAAATATTTACCCTGTTGTTGTTATAAGCAATATCAATTATTTCTTTGATTGCCAGTGAATTTTTCACTGGCTTTTTTTTGTTTTATCAAAATAAAAGCTTTTAAAATAAAAGATTAGAATATTTATTGGGAAGAGTTGGGAATAGTGATAGGTAAGGAAAGATGATATCAGCAATAATCCTATTGCTGATATCATTTATGGCGTACTTATTGGCTTATAGCAGCGGTTTTTTACTTCTCTGTACCCAACGCATCATTAGTTTATCAATGCTTTCCATTGCACCGCCTGTAACACGTTCAACCATTTTCTTCTTGGTAACATATTGGACTGAGAGGACTTCAAAGTCATTAATATGATTGATTAACCAATCATCACTCACACCAACTTCATCAATTAAGCCTCTGTTTAGTGCTTCTGAGCCGTACCAATACTCACCAGTTGCAACACTATCAATATCAAGTTGAGGGCGATATTTATGCACAAATGATTTAAATAACAAATGTGTTTCATTTAAATCTTGCTTAAATTTCTCACGTCCTTCTTCGGTATTTTCGCCTAATAAGGTCAATGTGCGTTTATATTCGCCAGCAGTATGTAACTCAACATCAATATCATTTTTCTTGAGTAAACGGTGAATATTAGGGATTTGAGCTACAACACCAATCGAGCCAATAATCGCAAATGGTGCAGCAACAATTTTATCTGCTACACATGCCATCATATATCCTCCGCTGGCAGCCACTTTATCGACAACTGCAGTCAGTTTAATGCCCTTTTCTTTTAAACGTGTTAACTGAGCTGCAGCTAATCCATAACCATGAACCATGCCACCCGGACTTTCTAAACGCAGTAATACTTCATCACCCGATTGTGCAACAGAAAGAATGGCACTGATTTCTTCACGTAATGCACCCACTTCATGGGCATCCATACTACCGTTAAAATCAAGCACATATAAACAAGGTTTCACAACGCCTTTTTTACCTTCTTTTGCATTGTTTTTACTCTGTTTATTCTCTTTTTTCTGCTGTTTCTTAAACGCTTTATACCAGACTTTTAATTCAGCATCGTCCATTTTCGCTTGTTGCATAACGCGCTGTTTTTCTTCATAGGCTTCAGCAAGATCAGTAACTTTTAATGTTCCTTTACGATTTTGCTTTTTATTTCCAATCACGACGAAAAACAACACGATAGCGATAATCGCCACAACAACAGTGACAATTTCTGCTAAAAACAGCCCATATTGCAAAATATACTCCACAAAGACCTCTTTTTAAGGTTAATAACACTGACTCAAACCAATACGCCTAGTTTAACGAAATTCTGCTTTAGCGCCAGCAACAAAGGCATGATTATGTTTAATACCATAAAGAAAACAGCCATAAATTGTAAACAAAAAGTCAGACTAAACTGGTCGCTAGACAAATAAGACGTTACACTTTATTTACTTTTTACTAGACAGGATATCAATATGTTGCAATATCAACCCGATCATAGCGTGCTAAAAGATAAAATTATTCTAGTAACGGGTGCCGGTGATGGCATAGGAAAAGAAGCCGCACTAACTTATGCGCAATACGGCGCAACACTTATCTTATTAGGCCGTACTCTATCAAAACTTGAGGATGTTCAAGAAGATATCATCACTTCAGGTGGTCAACAACCTATGTTATATCCACTTGATCTACTTACAGCGACAGAGAACGATTTTCAGCAATTTGCGGATACTCTCGTTAAACGCTTCCCTCATCTTGATGGCGTACTACAAAATGCCGGCTTATTAGGTGTTGTTGAGCCTATCATTAATCAACCAAGCAACCTTTGGCATGACGTTATGCAAGTCAACGTTAATGCGACATTTATGCTCACAAAAGCTCTGTTGCCATTGATGCTTAAAGCGCCTCATGCGAGTCTTATCCTCACGACATCCAGTGTGGGTCGCCAAGGTCGTTATGGTTGGGGAGCTTACTCTGTATCTAAATTCGCAACAGAAGGCTTTATGCAGGTACTGAATGAAGAATATAACGAAAGTACTTTACGTATTAACTGCATCAATCCTGGTGGTACTCGTACAGCAATGAGAGCGAGTGCATTCCCTGATGAAAATTCACAAAAACTAAAAACACCTAAAGATTTGATGCCGTTATATCTCTATTTGATGAGTGATGACAGCATTGATGTGAAAGGACAATCTTTAGATGCACAACCTGGTCGCAAAGCAGGTCCTGCTGAATAACATAATCTAAGTTTGAGGTAGTCCAATGAATGATGCACAACACCAAAAACGTCAACAACGTTTAAAAGAAAAAGTAGATACCCGAATTGAGCAAGCTCAACGAGAACAAGGTATTGTGATGATTTTTACTGGTAATGGTAAAGGAAAAACAACCGCAGCTATGGGTACAGCGACCCGTGCGGTGGGTCATCAAAAAAAGGTCGGTGTTGTGCAATTTATTAAAGGAACTTGGGAAAACGGTGAACGTAACCTACTGGAACAATTTGGCGTACCTTTCTATGTGATGGAAACGGGATTCACTTGGGAAACGCAAGATAAAAGTGCAGATACAGCCGCTTGTTTAAATACTTGGCAATATGCACTCAAACTGCTTAATAATCCAGAATATGACCTCGTTATTCTCGATGAGATTACCTATATGATTAGCTTTAACTATTTGCCATTAGATGAGGTTATTTCAGCTATTAGCTCTCGCCCTTCTCATCAAAATGTCATTATCACTGGAAGAGGCTGCCATAGAAAATTAATCGAGTTAGCAGATACTGTGACAGAAATGCGTCCTATTAAACATGCTTTTGATAGCGGAATAAAAGCACAAAAAGGCATAGATTGGTAATAATCCCTTATCACCTTTTCAATTATATAAAAATGAATAATTATTTATATTAAAGCGGGCTCACTTAATATACCAGCACCAAATATACGCCCTGTTTCATTTATCAGTTTAAAGTAAGCTTCTTTATCATCGAATATATCATTTTGTATTTGCTGACTATAAACCATAGCCATTGCCATTATATGAAAATGATATTCATTATAGTAATTTTGCTTTTCATTCGGATCACGTGAAGCTAAATAGGAATTGGTTACTTTATAAATACTTTTAGCTTCTTTCAGCATTTCGCCATTATTAAACTCAATATGACTCAATGTTGGAATAAAATCATCTGTTCGCGTATTTTCATCATTTATCCAATTGTATTTATCATTTTCTTTATGTGCTTCTAATAAATTACGTCCTGAATAAACATGAATACCATATGGCTTTCTTGATATAAAATCTTGAAATTCAGATTGGGAAAAACACTTAGTTAATACATTTACCACGCCCTTATTACTCCAATCAGGTAAATAAGTTGGGATAGGTTCATTTAATGGGATTTCACAGCGGAAAACATTATTATCAATAAACATAGCATCAGAGCTATTAATAGCACCATGTACAAGCTGGCCATCAATCCAAACGGAACGCATTGTTAAGTACAAATGCTCACTGTCTTCTTTAGGAGAAAAAATAGAAGTAAAACTATAGTAGATTTCCCTAGATGGATTAATTATCCCGCCATGATTACCGGGATAAATCATAAAGGTTTTCTTCTTCCCATCAGCATCAACTAATACATGCTTCCCATTCTCTAATTTTATTTCTTTCACTTCACCGGTATTAAGCCAAAAAGAATTATTATCAATTTGAAAGACTAACGGTGTTGTTTTATTGTTACTAATATAAAACACACCAGACTGTGAATTTGAATTAGTCGTTGGCTCACAACCCGTAGTAAGAGTAGTCGCACATAACATTGTTGTTAAATAAAAAGAACGATGCATATATCGCGTATACCTTATCGTAAAATATACAAATAAAATATTATTTTAATAAAAATGACTTCTCATCTCATTAATCCGTGCATCATAGTTTTATTTATGGAAAAAAGAAAGCTATCAAAAAAAAGAAGCACCCAATTTCAATGGGTGCTTCTTTATGAGAAATGATATTTTAATTTAAAATAATAAATAATTATTCGCTAATTACTTTTTATTTCCTGCTGACTGGCGACGACTTGACGCTCTTTTAGCAGGTGATGTTGAAGTACGTGCTGAGACTTTAGTATGACGCTTAACGGCACGACGGATCTGATTCGCTTTGATGCGACGCTGATCTTTTTCTACTGCAACTTTGGTTACTGTTTCGTCGTTTAATTCAACTAATTGACGTAAATAGTTGATTTGATCTAATCCAAGTTCAACCCAACCACCACGCGGTAAGCCTTTTGGTAAGTCAATATCACCGTAACGAACGCGAATAAGGCGGCTAACTTGTACACCAACCGCTTCCCACATACGACGAACTTCACGGTTACGTCCTTCGGTAAGAGAAACGTTATACCATTGGTTAATTCCTTCACCACCACGGTAAGAAACAGAGCGGAATGAGGCAGGACCATCTTCTAATTGTACACCACGCGTTAATTGACGAATTTTGGCATCATCAATTTCACCAAAAACACGTACTGCGTATTCACGCTCAACTTCACGGCTAGGGTGCATTAAACGGTTAGCTAATTCACCATCTGTTGTAAATAACAATAATCCACTGGTATTCACATCCAGACGACCTACCGCAATCCAGCGAGCATTGTTAAGGCGAGGAAGACGTTGGAAAACAGTCGGGCGACCTTGCGGATCACTGCGAGTACACAGTTCACCTTCAGGCTTGTAATAAGCAAGCACACGACAAACATCTTTTTGTGCTTCACGAATATTTAGAATACGGCCATCTAAGCGGATTTTTGCTGTAGTGGTGACATCAATACGATCACCTAATTTCGCTTTTGTACCATCAATGCTGATACGTCCTTCTTGAAGATAACCTTCAATTTCACGGCGAGAACCGTGACCAGAACGAGCAAGGATTTTTTGTAATTTTTCAGTGCGTTGCGATTTATCGCTCATGAAACAACCTCATGTGTCGCCTTCACAGGCGTCATAAAAATAGAATTATTTTTTAAAAATCAATTAAATAAAAATAACCCATGTTTATTAAAATAAGAAATAAACACAGGCTTATTGATTCAATAGTGAACAATGTTGATGATTTTTCACATCAACATTGTGATAAATAGTGCCGATAAAACGATGTTGGCAAAACTATAATGACAGCTTAACCATTTGTCTGCTTATCAAGTTACTGTGCTTAGCGCTTAAAATGCGCGTTGGTATAACCGATTTCAAAAACAGACACCGTGATTTTTATCGCAATGTATAAATTTAACACAAGCGATAGATCCCTTCACCTTTTATCTCTTTATCTCGTGATAAATTTCTTCACTATCGAGTCATTGACTCCCAATTTAGTTTAATCAACCAAATCACTTACTGAAATGGCGTAATATCACCCGTACCTTCACGCACGATAACTGGGGTATCTTCCGTTAAATCAATGACCGTTGTCGGTTTTTGTCCTAGATAGCCACCGTGGATCACCAAATCAACTTGTTTGCTTAATAAATCTTCGATTTCTTCCGGATCAGATTCTGCAAAATCATTACCCGGTAAAATCAGGCTTGTTGACATTAATGGTTCACCAATATTTTCTAACAATGCCAGTGCAATTGGGTTAGAAGGAACACGCAAACCTATAGTTTTACGTTTATCATTCATCAAGCGCTTTGGTACATCTTTAGTTGCTTTTAAGATAAAGGTGTAATTACCTGGGGTATTATTTTTTATTAAGCGAAACACCACATTATCAACATAAGCATAATTAGCGATTTCAGACAAATCACGGCACATCAGTGTGAAATTGTGGTTTTTATCTAATTGGCGAATACGACAAATTCGCGTCATTGCATCTTTATTTTCTAAACAACAGCCAATAGCATAGCCAGAATCTGTTGGATAAATCACCACACCGCCTTTGCGTAAAATATCAGCACTTTGTTCAATTAAACGAGCCTGCGGATTATCAGGGTGAATATAAAAAAGTTGGCTCATACATCCCTCAACGAATTTCTAATGTTACTCTTGCCATAGCGACCAAACGGGTTCGACGCCACTGGGTAACCATAAATTACGCCCCAATTCTATCCACGAGCAAGGGCGATGAAAATCAGAACCTAACGAAGCTTTTAACCCATAAAGTTGCGCTAATGCTGCGTGTTGTTCCCGTTCTTGTGGTGGTTGTTGGCATTGTGCCACTTCGATTGCATCACCACCGAGTTGTTTAAAATAAAGCGTTAATCGTTTTAACCATTTAGAGGATAGACCATATCGTCCCGGATGCGCTAATACTGCAACACCACCAGCTTCATGAATTGCCGTGACAGCGTCACCTATTGAGCACCACTGTGGTGGTACATAACCCGTTTTACCTTTCGCTAAATAACGTTTAAACACTTTATTAACCGAGGCAACATGCCCTTCATTCACAAGAAAACGGGCAAAATGACCTCTTGTAACTTGTCCACCATGCGCTAAGGCTTTTGCCCCTTCAAATGCATTTGCAATACCTGCTTTTTCTAATCTCTCACCAATCATTATCGCACGTGTTTCGCGACATTGGCTTTGTGACGAAAGAAGTGCCTTCATTGCGTTATGGTTGATATCAATATTCAATCCAACAATATGGATTTCTATATTCTCCCACAAAGTCGATATTTCGACACCTGATATCAGGGTAAGAGGCAGATTTTTTTCTGCAATATAATCATTAGCAGGAGTAATCGCCGCCGTTGTATCGTGATCGGTAATAGCTAAGACATTAATTTGACGCTCTATCGCTCTATCAACCAATTCTTCTGGTGAAAGCTCGCCATCTGACGCGGTAGTGTGGCTGTGCAAATCATAAATCACTCTTAAATCAGATAGCACTTCTGTCATCGCTTCTCCCTTTTCATCTTAGCAAGATAATAATTTTTAAAGAGTATGCCATAAAGTACTTGACGAACCTAACGCAATCCAGTTTACTAGTACATAACACGAGCTAGTCTATTAACTTATTATCTGTCGTTAGCTGTAAGGAGATCTTATGAATATCAATCAACATCTTATCGCTCTTTGGTGGCGCAATACTCTTTTATGGGCGGTTTGATCTCCGGCTTTACGTCAGTGATATCTAAAACCCGCCTACGCGGGTTTTTTTATGCATTAAAAACGGTTAGTAAAAAATAATATAGAGCGATAATAATGAATACATCACTTGCATTCTCATTTAATACCAAGGCAACGCCACTGCCTTACCACAGCGAACCTGCTTTACTTTTCAATACATTATGTGAAAACAGACATCACACATTATTGTTAGAATCGGCACAAGTTGACACGAAAGCAAACTTAAAAAGTTTGTTAATTGTTGATAGCGCATTGCGTATCAGTGCAGTGAAAAATCAAGTCACTATTGATGCATTAAGCGTTAATGGACAAGCTTTATTACCTACATTAAAAATCGCACTAAAAGAAAAAGCGTTCTTAACACAAGAGAGCGATAAACAGTGTGTTTTTACTTTTTCAGCACCTGCACAGGATATTGATGAAGAAAGCAAATTAAAATCAGCCAGCGTATTTGATGCTTTACGCTTCTTTCTTGCTAATAAAGACACTAAAGATGCTAATGCTATTTTTGTTGGCGGTTTATTTGCTTACGATTTAGTCAGTGGATTTGAACCTATCCCTGAGTTAGACACGGTTTTTTCATGCCCTGACTACTGTTTTTACTTGGCAGAACAATTAATCGTGATCGACCATCAGAATAAAGATAGTCAGTTAATTTCCATTGCGTTTACTGACGATAAAACTGAGTGTCAGCGCCTCACTTCGCGACAAACCGAATTAATCTCGCTGGCAAAACAACCATTAAAACACCCTATTCGCCGCGCTTTAACAGCTACAGAATCAACAATACAGGGCAATATGGATGATAAAGGTTATGGCGATATCGTTGAGGCAATGAAAACCTATATTCGTCGTGGTGATATTTTCCAAGTTGTTCCATCACGTCGCTTTCAAGTTGCTTGCCCTTCGCCACTTGCTGCTTATCAAGTGTTGAAAGAGAAAAATCCAAGCCCTTATTTGTTCTATATGCAAGATGCCTTATTCACAGTATTTGGTGCATCACCAGAAAGCGCATTGAAATATCAAACAAGCGATCGACAAATTGAAATCTACCCAATTGCAGGAACTCGCCCAAGAGGACGTAATGCAGATGGTTCGATTAATGCAGATTTAGACAGTCGAATTGAACTTGAAATGCGCACTGATACGAAAGAGCTTTCTGAACATTTAATGCTAGTCGATTTAGCGCGTAATGATTTGGCACGTATTTGCCAAGCAGGCAGCCGTTATGTCGCGGAATTAACAAAAGTTGACCGTTACGCTTTTGTAATGCACTTAGTTTCAAGAGTCGTAGGCAAACTACGTGATGACTTAGATATTTTCCATGCTTATCAAGCCTGTATGAATATGGGGACGCTATCGGGCGCGCCTAAAGTCAGTGCAATGCAATTAATTGCTCGTTATGAAAAAACAAAACGTGGCAGTTACGGTGGTGCTATCGGTTATTTTACTGGCACTGGCGATTTTGATACTTGCATAGTTATTCGCTCTGCTTATGTTGAAAATAATATTGCCACTATTCAAGTCGGTGCAGGGATTGTGCTTGATTCAGATCCTCAAATGGAAGCAGAAGAAACACGCAATAAATCCCAAGCAGTAATCAACGCTATTTTACAAGCTCATACAGATACACAATTGCAGGAGGCTTGCTAATGGCGACTATCTTACTGCTCGATAACATCGACTCATTTACTTATAACCTTGTCGATCAATTACGTAGCCTTGGCAATAACGTTGTGATTTATCGCAATAGCGTCACTGCCGATTTTATTGAACAAAAACTACACGAACTCGATAACCCGATTTTACTGTTATCTCCGGGACCTGGAGCACCTTCACAAGCAGGTTGTATGCCTGAACTGTTAAAACGTGTATTAGGCACATTACCTGTGATTGGTATTTGCTTAGGTCATCAAGCCATTATTGAGGCTTACGGTGGCAAAGTTTCTTCATGTGGAGAGATTTTACACGGCAAAGCAACATTAGCTGAGCACGATAACAGCGAAATGTTTGTGAATTTACCTAACCCTTTACCCGTTGCTCGTTATCATTCGCTTTCAGGAGAACAAGTTCCAGAACAACTCATTATTAATGCTTGGTGCGATAACACTGTTATGGCGGTGCGTCACCGTCAACATAAAACTTGTGGTTTTCAGTTTCACCCAGAATCAATTTTAACCACAAAAGGCGCACAACTTTTAGAACAAACAATCGCATGGGCATTAACTCCTAAAGGAGACGCATAAAATGGAAACTATCTTCAATAAATTATTTAGCGCACAACAGTTAACATTAGAAGAAAGCCAAACACTGTTTAGCGCCATTATTCGCGGTGAATTAACGGAATCACAATTAGCGGCCGTTTTGATCAGCATGAAAATGCGCGGTGAACATCCTCAAGAAATTGCTGGCGCAGCGCGCGCATTACTTGAAAATGCACAACCCTTTCCTCGCCCTGATTACACTTTTTGCGATATTGTCGGCACAGGGGGAGATGGTGCCAACAGCATTAATATTTCAACAGCAAGCGCATTTGTTGCAGCTGAAGTCGGTATCAAAGTGGCGAAACACGGTAATCGTAGCGTATCTAGTCGCTCTGGATCTTCCGACTTATTGGCGGCATTTGGTATCCCTTTAGACAGAAGTGCTGATGATGCGCGCCAATTACTGGATGAAGTGGGTTTATGCTTTTTATTTGCACCTCAATATCACAGTGGTTTTCGTTTTGCCGCCCCTGTTCGCCAACAACTGAAAACACGCACATTATTTAATGTATTAGGCCCTTTAATTAACCCTGCTCGCCCGCCATTAGCGTTAATTGGTGTATATAGTCCAGAGTTATTGATGCCTATTGCAGATACATTAAAAGTATTAGGTTATGAGCGTGCTGCCGTTGTCCACAGTGGCGGAATGGACGAAGTTTCACTACATGCGCCCACTCAAGTGGCTGAATTACGTAATGGTGAAATTACACGTTATGAACTCACACCAAGTGATTTTGGTCTTCGCCCTTGTGCCATTACTGATCTAGAAGGTGGTACGCCTGAAGTAAACCGTCAATTATTGGCAGACTTACTACAAGGTGAAGGAAAAAGAGCACATACCGAATCTGTCGCCGCTAATGTCGCTTTATTAATGCGTTTACATGGGCAAGAAGATTTAAAAATGAATACTGAAGTTGCTATGCACGCCATTTATAGCGGTAAAGCAATAAATCGTGTAACTGCATTAGCAGCAAGAGGATAAGAGCATGACTGTATTAAACGCCATTGTAAAAGATAAAGCTGAATATCTGATTGCACGTAAAGCAAGCCAGCCCCTATCAGAATTTGTGCATCAAATAGCACCATCAACACGATCGTTTTATCAGGCATTAACTCAGCCTAATACTGTTTTTATTTTAGAGTGTAAAAAAGCATCCCCCTCAAAAGGTTTAATTCGTGCTGATTTTGATCCTGCGACGATCGCAAAAATTTATCAGCCTTATGCAGCTGCCATTTCAGTATTAACTGATGAAAAATATTTCCAAGGGAGCTTTGATTATTTACGTCAAGTCAGCCAAGCGGTTCATCAACCCGTTTTGTGTAAAGACTTTATTATTGATGAATACCAAATCTATTTAGCGCGTTTTTATCAAGCAGATGCCATTTTATTAATGCTTTCTGTCTTAGATGATGAGCAATATCGTGCGCTATCAGCCGTTGCTCATCAATTAAATATGGGTGTATTAACCGAAGTAAGCACAGAAGAAGAGCGTCAGCGTGCCATCAATCTTAATGCCAAAGTCATCGGTATTAACAATCGTGATTTGCGTGATCTCTCTATCGATTTAACTCGTACCCAGCAGTTAAGCCAAAGATTGCCCAAAGATGCAATCGTGATCAGTGAGTCAGGTATTCATACCCACCAGCAAGTGCAAGAGCTAAGCCAATATGCTAATGGTTTTCTGGTAGGCAGTGCTTTAATGTCACAAGACAATATCGACCAAGCAGTGAGAGCACTAGTTTTGGGAAAGCATAAAGTGTGCGGGTTAACTCGTACACAAGATGTAAAAGCGGTTTATCAAGCAGGTGCTTATTATGCAGGGTTGATTTTTGCAGAAAAATCTCCGCGCAAGGTGACGTTGTCACAAGCACAAGAGTTAATAGCACAAGCTCCCTTAGCGTTTGTGGGCGTGTTTCAAAATCAGCCTATTGAGCTTATTTGTGACTATGCCGAAAAACTTAATTTATCTGCCATTCAATTACATGGACAAGAAGATGCGCAATTTATTGAGCAACTTCACCAGAAAATCCAACCTAATTGTGAAATCTGGCAAGCAATAAATATGGCAAACCACACAGATATTCACCCCGTTGCACTCGTTAATAAATATGTACTTGATAACGGAACGGGTGGCACAGGAACAACATTTAATTGGCAAAAAATTCCTAATACATTACGTGAAAAAGCATTACTTGCAGGTGGTCTTAACAGTGAAAACTGTTTAGATGCGGTTAAAACAGGCTGTATCGGGCTTGATTTTAACTCCGGAGTAGAATCGGCTCCTGGCATAAAAGATACGCAACGTCTGAACCAAGTATTTGCACAATTACAGCTAAACTAAATTTCACAAAGATATAATTTTAAACAGGATGACATCACAATGAGAAAACTTAACCCCTACTTTGGCGAATTTGGTGGCCAATATGTACCTGAAATCTTAATTCCTGCATTGGATCAACTCGAACAAGCTTTTATTGATGCGCAAAACGATCCGTCATTTCAGCAAGAATTCCAAGATTTATTAAAAAACTATGCGGGCAGACCAACGGCATTAACGCTTTGCCGTAATTTAACAGAAGGTACTCGAACTCGTTTATATCTAAAACGTGAAGATTTACTGCATGGTGGTGCACATAAAACTAACCAAGTATTAGGTCAAGCCTTGCTAGCAAAACGGATGGGTAAAACTGAAATCATTGCAGAAACGGGTGCAGGTCAACACGGTGTTGCAACGGCTTTAGCCTGCGCACTGCTTAATATGAAATGCCGTATCTATATGGGTGCAAAAGACGTCGAACGTCAATCACCTAACGTATTTCGTATGCGCTTAATGGGTGCAGAGGTTATTCCTGTTCATAGTGGTTCATCTACCTTAAAAGATGCCTGTAATGAGGCATTACGTGACTGGTCTGGTTGTTACGACCGCGCGCACTACTTGTTAGGAACAGCGGCTGGCCCTCATCCTTATCCAACAATTGTCCGTGAATTTCAACGTATGATTGGTGATGAAGCCAAAGCACAAATTCTAGAGCGTGAAGGTCGTCTACCTGATGCTGCTATCGCTTGTATTGGCGGTGGCTCTAATGCTATCGGTTTATTTGCTTCCTTTATTCCAGAAACTTCAGTGCAATTGATTGGTGTTGAACCTGCGGGTAAAGGTATTGAAACCGGTGAACATGGTGCCCCACTGAAACATGGTAAATTAGGGATCTATTTTGGTATGAAATCCCCAATTATGCAGACAGATGAAGGACAAATTGAAGAGTCATATTCAATTTCAGCAGGTCTTGATTTCCCATCTGTCGGACCTCAGCACGCACATTTAAATAGTATTGGTCGTGCGGATTATGTTTCTGTTACCGATGATGAAGCCATTGAAGCATTTAAAGCACTTTCTCGCCGTGAAGGGATTATTCCGGCTTTAGAATCTTCTCATGCATTGGCTTATGCACTGAAATTAATTGCACAAAATCCTGACAAAGAACAGTTATTAATCGTGAACTTATCCGGTCGTGGTGATAAAGATATTTTTACTGTAAACGATATTTTAGCAGCAAGAGGAGAAATCTAATGAGCCGTTATCAAGTATGCTTTGAAGCATTAGCACAAAAACAGCAAGGCGCATTCGTTCCTTTTGTCACATTAGGTGATCCTTCTCCTGAGCTGTCATTACAAATAATTGATGCGTTAATTGAAGGTGGCGCAGATGCATTAGAGATTGGTATTCCATTTTCCGATCCACTTGCTGATGGTCCTACCATTCAAGGTGCTAATTTACGAGCACTGAATGTAGGTGTAACCCCTACTGATTGCTTTGCACTTTTAGCAAGTGTGCGTAAAAAACATCCTAATATTCCTATTGGTCTATTAGTTTATGCCAACCTCGTTTTTAGTAATGGCATTGATAATTTTTATGGTAAATGCGAACAAGCTGGTGTGGATTCCGTCTTAATTGGTGATGTACCTCTGCGTGAATCAAAAGAGTTCCGTGAAGCAGCGCAACGCGCCAATATCAGCCCTATTTTTATTTGCCCACCTAATGCTGACGATGAACTTTTACAAGAATTAGCGGCATCAGGTAAAGGTTATACCTATTTATTATCAAGAGCGGGTGTAACGGGTACAGATAAACGTGCAGAACAATCACTGACACATCTTACTGACAAACTAAAAACCTATAATGCTCCTCCGGCATTACAAGGGTTTGGAATTTCAGAGCCTAAACAAGTGAAAGAAGCGATTGCAAATGGCGCGGCTGGCGCAATTTCAGGCTCAGCGGTTGTTCAAATTATTGAGAAGAACCTACACCAGCCAGATATCATGCTTAAAGCGCTCACTCAATTTGTTAAAGAAATGAAAGCGGCAACCACTGCCTAACCTTCCTATTTGATCCGCTTTAGAAGGATAGCTTGCTATTTTTCTAAGCGGATTACTCTGAAATCCACACTAATTAACTCACGCTTTTTATTACCTATTTTACTGCTTAACCCGCATAAAATGGTGCAATGTTCCCTATTCACTTATTTAAAGAGACTTGAACTGTACTGATAAAAATTTGGCAAAGTTTTGTTTTTTGCACATACTTTATAAAGCGCTTTATATTTTTCTTTCAAAAATTCTCAATCAATAATGTGATTAAAAGGAGTTTGATGATGAAACTATGGGCAAAAATATCCGCTGTTATGGCAGCGTTACTTATGGCGTTTACCTTATCTGCATGTTCACCTACTGCAACATCAGAAGGTACAGGGGGTTATTTTGATGACTCCGTGATCACCACCAAAGTTAAGACCGCACTAATAGGTGAAAAAAATCTTAATTCAACACAAATTAGCGTCGAGACATTTAAGGGCAAAGTTCAACTAAGTGGTTTTGTCTCTTCTCAAGCGGATGCTAATCGAGCCATTGAAGCAACACGCAAAGTTACTGGTGTAAAAGGCGTTATCAACTCAATGGTTATTCGCTGATCTCCTCTTTATTCTAGTCTTCCTTTAGCCTTACTTTTTAGACCACCATTTCGGTGGTCTTTTTTTTGCCAAGTATTTCACTCTTGGCATTCTCTTTTATCATAAAGAAGATCAATTTTTATAAAAAACGCCAATAGATTAAAAAAAGGTTATTTTTTCCTAGCCTTAATAATCGTTCATAAAAAGAGTAATACAAAAGAATAATTAATCATTTACTGATTGAAATTTAATCTTCATGTTTTTATAAATATGCCCTATCTTAAACCCTTTTTATTCTTCTTTTATTTCTTTCTATCTCTTGATAGATAAAGCACTTTTACTAAAATCAAATTAAAGACGCATTTTAAATACACCTATTTAATACTCTCCTTTCTTTATTAAAAGCTCGTTAGTTTTTAATAAAGAAAAATACTCTTTCTTATCTTATTAAGATGGTGTAAATAAAAGATATATATAAAATACACCTTTCTTATTATTTTAATATTAAATGTTTTATTTAAAATGCATCTTTTTCTATTTATCTCTATTTTTAATTACCCATAAATAGTGTATTAAACAATAAACTAGAGACTGTATATAATCTAAAAATGAAAGGTTTTATTTAAATTTAAAAAACAAAAAAAAGCGAAGATAACCTTCGCTTTTCATTATGAGATATTCTTTTAAAGAAAGAATAATTAGAAACGGTAACCCACACCAAACATAAATACAAATGGGTCTAGGCGTGTATCAATTGATTTTTTCTCACCAGCAGCTCTGAATTCAACATCAGTTTCGATATTCATCCACCAAACAGACGCATTCAGCATCCAGTTTTTATCAAGGTTATAATCTAAACCTGCTTGTGCTGCAAAGCCCCATGAACTCTTAAGGTTCAAGTCAGATAGCTGAGCACTCTTACCTGTTGAGTTAAATTTCTCATCAAAGAAAGTGGTAAAGTTAAGACCTGCACCTAAATAAGGACGCAGTTTATCTTCTGCACTACCGAAGTAGTATTGTGCCATTAATGTTGGTGGTAAATGTTTAACAGTTGCAATTTCACCTACTGGGCCCAAAGAAACTTTATGTTCAAAAGGAGTAGCTGCTAATAATTCAACACCAATATTATCAGTTACCATATACCCAAAGGTTAAACCTAATTGAGTATTATTGTTTGTATTAAAACTACCTAAACCTAATACATTATCAGAACCTGTATTAGGACGAACAGTTGCAGTACCCGCACGGAATAAAAAATCACCCGCTTGGTGAGCGAAAGAAATAGAAGGCGCAAGAGTTGCAGCCGCTAAAATAAGCGCAGAAAGTTTTTTCATTATTTAACCCATTCCTGTAATAAGTAAAATCTCCGCTAAAAATATAACCATTTATCAATAATTATGATCTAATACCGATCACAACTTTGGAATTATTTTTGCAGAAAGTGTTATTTCTCTTTTTATTATTTATCAATGCGATTATTTATAATTGATCCACATCAAATTACTCATTAATACAATTTTTTCTTATAATTAAATTTATTCTTAGTAATATTTTTTGAATAAAAAACATCCTAAAAAGATATATTTAAAAATAAAGTTATTTTTATGTTAAAATGATGTTTGTTTTATTTTAAATGCTGAGGGATATTTTGATTATTACCGTCAAGAAAAAACTAAATAAGAGAAGTAAGAGAAAATATCCCTTTTTGCTGTTGTAGAAGGTACAATAGCGCGCATTGACACAGTCTATTTTTATAGGAGCAGTTTCATGCCTACCACGGCACGCACAATCTACCGAGACAGTCTGAATTTTTATAAGAATGAACGACGTAGCATTGTTACTCTTTCCGCTATCCTTGCTGTTGTTTTAGCGATAGTTCATGTCTTAATTGGCCCTAATCCTCAAGAATACCAATTGATGATTGAATTTGTGGCTAATTTTAAAAATACACAGCTTTCTTCTACTTCTCCTGCTGAATTAGAAGCAATGTCAAACAGTGTCGTGGGTATCGCCAAAAAAGTGTTATCACTGTATGCATTTGAAACACTACAGCAAAGCATCTTGGTGCTAACCTTATTGATGTTCGCTATGGCAATCTCTGCAGGTCACAATGTCACCCTAGGTCAAACATTTAACGCCTGTTTACCTCGCTTACCAAAAATGTTTTTACTGATTGTTCTGTGCTCTATTTTAATTAGCGCAGGTTTTATGGTGATGATTATTCCTGGCATCATTTTGCTAATCGGTTTTGCATTAGCGCCCGTTGTCTTAGTGCGCCAACAAAATATGGGAAGTGCAATACGTTTAGGTTGGAAGATTGGGTTTAGTGAGTCTGGCTCCCTTATTCCTGCTTTAGGTATTTGGATCTTATTGCAGTTTGGTATTGGCTTTGTGAGTAATCTTACAATTCAACTACCTGATCTTGTCCATAACTTCTTATTCTATTTTCTGAAAAATATGGCTTCAGCTTGGCTGATTATCTACCTATTTCGTTTGTTTATGTTGGTTGAAAACAAATACACAACACAACAAACACGCTAGTTTATTCAACACATAGCGACCTACAAAATTGACCAATAAAAAATCCCGTGTATAAGCTAACGACTTATCACGGGATTTTGCTTTTTATTCATCATTACTCGTAAAACTTAACCAAAATACTTAAGGTGTTGATGGATGGCTCTCTATTGGTACGTCTAATATCGCGTCTTCGTTATTCTCGGTTTTTTGGCTTTCAGCTTCTTGCTTTAGTGCCTCTTTTCGTGCTTCTTTCTGTTTTTCTTTGATTTGCTGTCGGCTTTGATACAGTCGGATCACAAAATAGAGATCAGGGGCGATAATTAAGTCATCTTCATTTAGTGAAATTCTGTTACGTTCAATCCAGCGATTTAATTCTGTTCTGCGCCCTGCTAAAACCAATTTCACGCCTTTTATTCGCAGTTCCCGTATTAATTCATCAATAGCAGCAAACACGCTGACATCGTCATAGGTAAAGCTTACAGCTGCATCCACAGCTAACCATGCTGGTCGTTGAGGCGCACTATCAACAAGTTGAAGTACCCGCTTTTTAAAATAACCCACATTAAAATAAGTTAGCGGTGAATTAAAACGATACATCATTAAACCATCGATAGGCTCAATACCATTATCCTTATTCATTGAATGAACCATGCCCTGTTCATCAACACCCAATAGTTGATCACTTGGTCGAAAAACAATGCGCAAGAATTGTAATAAACCTAATAAAACTGCAAAACCAATACCGTTAATCAGCCCTGCTAATAACACGGCTAATAAGGTGAATGATGCCAATGTAAATGCTTGTTTATTACGCTTACGATAGGACCAAATATGACGAATGCTCAGCAATGACCATGAAGAAACGATCAATACAATTCCTAGTGAAGATAATGGAATATAGGCAAGAAAATCGGTCATAAATAACAGAACGAGTAAAATAACCAGAGCTGCAATAATAGAAACTAATTGTGTTTTACCACCAACAGAATCATTGACTGCGGTACGACTACTTGCTGCACTTACAGCAAATCCTTGAGAAAGCGCTGCCGCAATATTAGCAATACCTAATGCTTTTAATTCTTGGTCTGCATCGACATCATAACCATTTTTGCTGGCAAAACTGCGGGCGGTCATCATAAAACTCACGAAGCTAATAACTGCCAAGTTTATAGATGGAACTAATAATTCTCTCAAGACACCCGGATGAAATCCTGTCATGGATACAACAGGTAAAAACAAATCAACATTTCCTGCATCTTTATCTACGATAGCAATACCAAAGCTTGCTAAATCAAATTGCCAGCTAAGATAAGTCATCACAACCATGGCGATTAATGGTGCTGGCCATCGGCTACGAAAATAACGAATACCCAATAATAAGGCGAGTGTTATCCCTGACATCAATACAGTAGGTAGATGTGCATCCATTAATCGAAACGGGACTTCAATTAATTTTTCAATTAAATGATCTGGAGAAGTGTCAAAACCAAAAACTTTACTAATTTGTCCCACCATAATGGTGATCGCAACACCATTTAATAGCCCTTGAAGGATCGGACGAGACAGAAAATCAGTAAAAGCCCCCAGCCGAAAGTGGCTGGCTAAAATACACCAAAAACCTGTCATTGCCGTCATGATAATTGCAAGTTGCCATCGTGTATTTTCATCCCCCGCAGATAATGGAATAACCACCGCAGCAATAACGGCGCACGTTGCAGCATCAGGCCCCGTAATTAATTGGCGAGAAGTACCAAATAATGCATAAATGATCATGGGGAAAATACAGGCATATAATCCAACAATCGGGTTAATCCCTAACAATTCGGTATAAGCAATTGCGACCGGCAATGCAACGGCAGCAACAGAAAGCCCTGCTTTTAAGTCATAGCCAAAATAATCACGCTTATAATTAAACAATAAGCCTAATCCTGGCATCCATTTTATTATTCTTTTTCCGTTCATTGATTTCCTCTTATCAGAAATACTTTTTTATTTATGCATTCATCAAAAAAGTGGCGGGAGATAATGATGAGTTAATGAATCATATACTAGTGCAATATTTAAATCCTCTTTCATAACTCAAGCTTGCGTTTTAATTTTACATAAATGCAATTACGTTGATTTTTCATTGAGTTATTTCAGATAAAAATAACGTTTTTTGTATAAATTAACACTATGTCGTTAAAGATATGCAATTGTTTACCCATTTTCTGTCGCTTTGCATTAGAATAGCCAAGTTTATGAATTTAATTACCATAGGTTCCTATCTGTTATGAAAAATGGCTGGCTTAAGCAATTACTTGATTTTGCTCCACTATTAGTGTTTTTTATCTTCTATAAATGGCAAGATATTTTCTATGCTTCAGGTGCATTAATTATCGCGACGTGGATCTCAGTCGGCTTGACATGGCTTATTTTCCATAAAGTTGAGAAAGCGCCGCTCATTACCGCCATTGTGGTCACTATTTTTGGCTCATTAACTATTTTCTTCCATTCTGCCGATTTTATTAAATGGAAAGTGACGGCTATTTATGCCATTTTTGCCATCGTTTTAATTGGAATGCAGTTATTTACGCCAAAAACGCTAATGGAAAGAATGTTAGGCAAAGAGCTTGCAATGCCACCTGCAAATTGGAAGAAACTCAATATTGCATGGGTGATTTTCTTTTTTGCTTGTGCTCTTGGTAATATTTATGTGGCATTTTCTTTGGCGGAGGAGACTTGGGTTAATTTTAAAGTCTTTGGCTTAACTATTTTGACCTTTGTCTTTACTATCGCCAGTGTGGTTTATATCTGGAATAACCGTTTACCAGAAGAACAATCTGAAGACGAAGCCACAGAAAATAGTGAACACGAATTATCAGATGACATGACAAAACAAGCATCTAAACCGACATCACACGATGCTCATTCAAAATCTGAATAATCATTTTTATTTTATTGAGAGATGTGTGCTCTAAATAACTCAAGCGCAACTATTAGAGTATAGCTAGTAGATACTCTTATTTGAGTATGGCTAGTAGATATTCTTATTTGAGTATAGCCAGTAGATACTCTTACTTGAGTATAGCCAGTAGATACTCTTGTTTGAGTATGGCCAGTAGATACTCTTGTTTGAGTATGGCCAGTAGATACTCTTGTTTGAGTATAGCCAGTAGATACTCTTGTTTGAGTATGGCTAGTAGATACTCTTATTTGAGTATAGCCAGTAGATACTCTTGTTTGAGTATGGCTAGTAGGTACTCTAAATAATTTAAGCTGTAGCTAGGCGGCAAGCGAATGAGTCGCTAGGAGCATACATAAGTATGTGACTGGTGCGAATGAGTGCAGTCAACAACGCTACAGCTTAAAGTATGACGAGTAAGTTTCAACATTATTTACAGATACTTTATATCCCATGACTGAACAACAATCTTTGCCTAATGGTGAGCTCGTTTTACGTACCCTTGCCATGCCTGCTGATACTAACGCCAATGGTGATATTTTCGGTGGCTGGTTAATGTCCCAAATGGACATCGGTGGTGCAATTTTAGCGAAAGAAATTGCTTTAGGTCGTGTCGTTACTGTAAGCGTAACGGGCATTACCTTTCTTAAACCTGTTGCTGTTGGCGATGTCGTTTGTTGCTATGCGCGTTGCTTAAAAACAGGTAACTCTTCAATTACTGTGAATATTGAAGTCTGGGTTAAGAAAGTCGCCACAGAGCCTGTTGGTCAACGTTATCGTGCAACAGAGGCAGTATTTACCTACGTTGCCGTTGATGAGAACAATTCTGCGCGTCGCTTACCTGAAGGTAAAGCACATTTCACGCTAACAAGTACAATGGAATAAAACACCATTACGGCAATTCGATTACGACGAATAGCGTAAAAGCATTAAAAATTGAAACTAAAAAAGGCACTTATAAAAGTGCCTTTTATTTATCTGGTATCAAATAGTGATATTATTTTATTTAACTGCCTAATTGATAAAAATTAGCTTGCTGAGATCCCTGTCATTTTGAATTCAATCAGAACCACTTTTCCTTTATAAGGAATTTTTTCATAACGCCATTGGCGCATTGCTCTTTTTACTTCGCGCTCAAACACGTTTTTGGGATCAGCAGAAATAATTTCTACATTATCAACTCTTCCATCAGCATCAACATCAAAACGAACTTTAATTGAACCTTCCATTCCCACAGCTCGTGCTCGTGATGGATATTCAGGTAAACCTTGGCGTACTACATTCGGTACTTTACCTTCACCACTACTTGCCACTGCAACCGGTTTTTCATCGCCTTTATCACTTGGCTTTGCCGTCGGGTTAAGATTTTTGAGATCATTACCTTTATTAACAACTAAAGGTTGTGGTCGCTCAACAGGCGGTTTCGGTTTGTCCACAGGTTTTGGCTTAGGTTTCGGTTTTGGTTCTGGTTTTTTCTCTATTGGTTTTTCAATAATAGGTTTTACATCAGGAATAGGTTCTGGCTCAGGCTCTGGCTCAACAACCGGCTCAGGTTCTGGAGGAGTAACTTCTTCAACCACAGGTTCTGGTTCGCCAGCAGGCTCATCTGCTGCAAATGCCAACATCTGTATAGAGATAGGCTCAGGTGTAACTGGCTTATCTTCTACAACATATAACATCGCAGCCGCAACAAGTGAGGCATGTAGACAAAGTGATATGAGTACCCAAAGCTTCCAACGCATAACTGATCTTATTTCACCTAAAGAAAAAATATGCCCCTAGTTTAAATGCAAATAGCAATCATATTCAATAACGTTTAGTAAAATGATTGATACTAGCCGCTAAAAAGTGAAATTATGAGTTCCATTCTATGTGTTGTACAAATAAAAGTGCTCTATGTTTTCTAGAAGTATCAAGTTTACGCAGTTTATAAATTCGGAAATTACGACGAGATTGTCCTTCTAACCATCGACGTCGTTTACGTATAGCTTGTCTCATCATACGCCAACGAGCTACTTCAGTCCTACTGTGTCTCATGCTATCAGCACCTATTTTTTCGAATAAGTGGACTATTATAAGACGTTCATTTTGTGATCCAAGAGGTGATTTATGATTTGCTTGAATTTCATCCATTATTTGAGCATTTCTCACAAAGAAAAAATGAATAAAGAGTTGTATCTTATTGCTTATTTAATGCTTATCTTTTAAGAAAGAGATTTGACAGAGATAATAATCCTGATTTAATAACAACATTCGGCAAATAACAAAAATAATGAACTATTTTTAGTAAATTGCCTTTAGCTTATCCATGCAATTCATTTTCAACGGAAAATAGCTCTACTATGACAACATTTTATACTGTATTAAGTTGGCTAACCTTTTTCTTCTATTGGCTATTAATTGCGGGGGTCACATTTCGTGTCCTGATGCACCGACGACCTGTTACATCAACAATGACATGGCTATTGATCATCTACATCCTACCATTAGTCGGAGTTATTGCGTATTTTGCTTTTGGTGAATTACACCTAGGAAAGCGACGTGTTGAACATGCGAAGCAGATGTGGCCTTCTGTTGTTGCGTGGCTTGAAGACTTGAGAAAATGTAAGCATATCTTTGCGACAAGCACGAGCGATGTTGCAACGCCTCTTTTCCAATTAACGGCTAAACGTCAAGGTATTAAAGGTGTTAAAGGTAACAAGATTGAACTTTTAACCACCTGTGAAGATTCGCTCAATTCAATTACACGCGATATTAATAATGCCCGTGACAATATTGAAATGGTTTTCTATATTTGGCAATCAGGTGGTTTAGTCGATGAAGTAACCGACGCCTTAATTAGAGCTGCTAAACGTGGTGTAAAATGCCGAGTCATGGTTGACTCTGCGGGTAGTTGGAATTTCTTCCGTACTAACGGCCCAGATGTAATGAGAGCCGCCGGTATTGAATTTGTTGAATCACTGCATGTTAATTTATTCCGTTTCTTCTTACGTCGCATGGATTTGCGCCAACATCGAAAAATCGTATTAATTGATAATTATATTTCCTACACAGGAAGTATGAATATGGTTGATCCTCGTTATTTCAAACAAGATTCCGGTGTAGGTCAATGGATTGATATTATGGTCAGAATGGAAGGCCCTGTCTCGACCACATTAGGTATGATTTATGCCTTTGACTGGGAAATGGAAACCGGTGAACGCCATTTACCACCTCCTCCTGATGATAATATTATGCCTTGTGAACAAGAAAGCGGTCATACAACACAAGTCATCGCCTCAGGACCAGGTTTTCCTGATGAGCTAATTCAACAATCACTTATTACAGCCATTTACTCTGCAAGAAAAGAATTAGTACTGACAACACCTTATTTTGTACCTAGCGATGATCTTGCCCATGCAATCTCAACCGCTGCAATGCGAGGTGTTAATGTGAGTATTATCGTTCCTCGTAGCAATGATTCATTCCTTGTACGTTGGGCAAGCCGAGCATTTTTTACAGAAATGCTTGAGGCAGGTGTAAAAGTCTTTCAGTTTGAAGATGGTTTATTACATACCAAAAGCGTGATGGTTGATGGGCAGCTCAGCATGGTAGGTTCAGTTAACCTTGATATGCGTAGCTTATGGTTAAACTTTGAAATTACTGTTGTCATTGATGATGAAGGCTTTGGTAGTGATTTAAGCATTGTCCAATACGATTATATTGCCCGTTCGACAGAATTAACTATGGATGAATGGGAAAAACGACCATTTTTAAATCGTGTATTAGAGCGTATCTGTTATTTCTTTAGTCCTCTGCTATAACAGAAATGTTATAATCAAAAGACTACTAAAAACTAGCAACAGATAACCGTGCTAAATTAGTAAAAATGCGATACAAATAACGTGATAATTATTGGAACAATAGACAGGCATTACCATGAATGAACCGACCTTAATCAGTGAAGACGATGCTTTAGAACAAGCTTATGATCTATTTTTAGCCCAAGCAGCGGACAATTTGGATGTTGCAGACCAATTATTGTTTAACCTGCAATTTGAAGAAAGAGGCGCAGCTGAAGTGGTTCCATTAGGTAATGATTGGCAATTTATTGTTGGTCTGCCTGTCACATCTGCCCGTTTTAGCGAAGTGATTATTGGCCTCGCTCCAGACGATGAATCCGATATAGATGATATTTTTGGTCGAGTCCTAATTAGTCGAGATCCGTTACAACCTATGTTCCATATTATTTGGAAATCATAATCACTTTTATCTTCACCTGCTTATATTTTAGCGGGTGATTTTTTATTTCAGAGAGAAATAAAATGAGTGAAAGTAACTTTATCATTGATGCTATCTTTACCTTAGCTTTCTTTGGTGCATTTTACTGGTATATCTGCGTAGCTATTATTATCGTAATGCTTTACGCCACAATAAAAACACAAAAAACGTTATTTCGTATCTTATTTATACTTATTGCTTTAATTTTTTCTTATTTACCCTTTATGCAATATCTTTGGTAAAAATTCAGCCTAAAAAATTAAAAGCGCTCCATCAGCGCTTTTCTCTGCTTTATCTTTGGTATGCTAATTTACTCAAAGCATTTAGATGAATGAGCAATAGTTAAAAACATTGTGCCTTCTCTTGTAAGCGTACTATCTTGTTTTATTGGTGGCGATTTAACCATTCTATCTATTTCAGTTGAAGAAAATTTATCACTTGCTTCATTATAAAAACACAAACATTGATCTTTGCTCACATTACTATAGACATTTAATGTATCCATACAATATTCAATAACTTTATTTTCTTGTGATTCAGAACATGCAGGCAGTAAAGATAACGATAAAAATAAAGATAAAATAACAATCAAGGTTTTTTTCATAATCATGCCACTATTGTGTTAAATTTATTTAATTATGAAAAAATTATTTCATTAAAGCAGGGAAATTATTACGATATAAATCAAATTTAAGTGGATATTTATTATTTATATAAGATAAATAGAGAGTTTTTTTACTTTTCTCCCTATTTTGTATCTTTAATATTTCTTTATTTAGTATTTATACTTATTTTTATTTAATTTTAAATGTAACAATGGAAAAGGATTGCCTTGCCCATCTAATTCAGAACGTCCTATTTGCTCAAACCCAATATAAAAATAAAAACCAATTGCTTGAGGGTTCTGTTCATTTACATCTAATTCATCAACATGCAGTGTATTTATCGCGAAAGTTGTCAGCAATTTACCGCAACCATGTCCTCTAGAATTCGCATCAACAAATAGCATTTCTAACTTATTTTCTGCTGTGCCTAAGATCCCATGAATAACATTATTATTATCTATCGCAATATAGGTATTAAGCATAGGAAAATACTGTTCTAAAATATCTTTTTTAAGCGATAAAATAATGTCTTCAGATAGGAATGTATGCGTAGCTCTAACGGATGATTCCCAAACTGCAATCATTTCATCATAGTGTGAAGGCTCTGCTTTTATTACAGTTAACATACTTACCTCTCTATAAAATACGGCATCTTAAAGATCCTTTATTAACAGTCAAGCCACTCGAATAAAAAACACACATATTGTGTATATTGAATAAATTTTTGATAAGACAAAATCCAAAATATAGCGATAAGTATTTACATTCATATAAAATAAAAAAGGTTGGCAAATATCTCGCCAACCTTTTTTAATCAATGCATCAAGCTAAATTACCACTCAAAATTGACACCAGCTCCATACATTAAATCATTTGAATTTGATGTTGATGTCGAAACACTGGCTTTAGCTGCAATATTCTCGTTAAAACGATAACCGCTACCCACCGCTATCGCATTTTCAGAATTATATCCACCAATGGCTGCACTGACGTTAAACTTTCCTACACTATAAGGTTGGAATAAGTTAGCAGTTGCCGCTGACATAGCAAATCCACGTTTCATTTTATCATCAAAATCATTCATACGGCTTTCTAATCTATCAATACGGGCACTATTATGGTTCGCTAAATTCCATGCATTATTTGCAGTTTTGTTCGCAATATTTGCCGTGTTATTCGCGATATTAGCAGTATTATTTGCAATATTAGAAGTGTAGTACGCATTATTAGCCGTAGTATTTGCTGTATTAGCAATAGATTTCGCATCAACAGCCGTTTTGTTTGCATTATCAGCACTCACTTGTGCTTTATCTGCACTTGTTTGTGCCTTATTTGCACTATCTTGAGCTTTATTAGCGGTCGTTAGTGCCGTTCCTGCCGTTGTTTTAGCCTCATTTGCATTTGTTAATGCAGTATTAGCTGTCGTTTTTGCATCTGTTGAATTGGTTAACGCTGTATCCGCCGTGATCTTTACTTCATTTACGGTTGTTTTTAATTCAGTTACTGAAGTAAGCGCCGTATTAGCGGTGGTTTTTGCATCTGTTGCCGTTGTTAATGCTGTATCCGCGGTGACTTTCACTTCATTTACGGTTGTTTTTACTTCATTCACTGAAGTGAGCGCTGTATTGGCTGTATTTTTTGCATCCGTTGCCGTTGTTAACGCCGTAGTGGCTGTGGTTTTTGCATCCGTTGCTGTTGTTAACGCCGTATTCGCTGTATTTTTTGCATCCGTTGCTGTTGTTAACGCTGTATTGGCGGTGTTTTTTGCATCCGTTGCCGTTGTTAGTGCTGTATTGGCGGTGGTTTTTGCATCCGTTGCTGTTGTTAATGCTGTATTGGCGGTGGTTTTTGCATCCGTTGCTGTTGTTAACGCTGTATTGGCGGTGGTTTTAGCTTCATCAGCCGTTGCTTGTGCTGTTATTGCTTTAGTTTTAGCTTCATCCGCCGTTGCCTGAGCTGTAGTTGCTGTAGTTTTAGCTTCATCTGCGGTTGCTTTCGCATCAACTGCCGTGTCATTAACTGCTTTTAACTGAGCGATATTGACTGCATCTGTATCTTCAGCACCACCGGCAACATTGGTTATACGACGATAAGTGTCTCTTTCATCAAAATCTGAACTTGCTGCTTTTTGCCCTATTGATAGCTCACCAATATTTTGGCCAGCTCTATCGTCATCTTTCAAAAATAAAGCTTTGTTTTCAGACATTTTACCTGCAACTGAATTGGCGCCTAACGCAATCGAATCTTTAGCATCATTAACAACTCTTGCATCAGTACCAATGGCAACACTGTGGTTAATTAACCATCCACCACCGAATAGATCTTCTCCTTTACCAGCATTAGCATTACTACCAATACTTATGCCGCCATTGCTTTGTTTTGCAGCATCACCAATTGCTATACCACCTAAGCCATCTGAAACTGCCTTAGATCCAAAAGCAACAGAGCCTTCACCTTTAGCTACTGCTGCATTACCAAAAGCAATTGCAGGTGCGCCTTGTTGACCATTTCCATCGCTATCAGCATAGGCACTATTACCAATAGCAATATCAGAGTTATATTTTGCAACAGGAGGTTTAGGTCCATTTTTAGGTAAGAATTTATTGGGATTTTCGATCGGAATATCTCCATCATCCGCCGTATTACCAATAATAATTGAATTGTTATTTACTGAAGTATCGATAAAACCAGAGCCTATTTTGACTCCACCATATTGCTCAACAATAGGTGTCGATACACTTGCAGCAGACATTGGCATCTCAAGATCATCGTTATTATCTACTGGCGCTGCTTGTGCAAAAAAAGGTGCGAGGGCTAATACAATCAATGATTTTTTAAACATAGATAGAACCTCAATAGTTTAAGCGAAGCAGTTTTGAATATAGCGTGTGTAAATAAAAACTTTCGACTGAAGATAAATCACTAAAAGATAACTATTAGCTTTTTATAGTTAAAATCAGAAAAAGAATATCTATATTTTTATTCTTATTTGGAATAACAAAACAACCTGAAAGATATAAAAAATAAGTAAAGTCCACATAAACCAGATAATAAATTTAACTATAATAAAAAAACAGAGTTAACGATTACCTTGCAGATAATAAGAAATCAAAATTTAACTAAATAAAGTTTAATAAAATAGTATGAAGCAGATCACTAAAATGAAATTTAATATTAATAAGGTATTTTACATCATCTTATTTAGATAAAAACTCTATCATCTCACTTTAAAAATCTGACTTACTGAAAACAAAAAAGGCCACATAACGTGACCTTTTGAAAATATTATTTATTAGCTTAATACTAGAAACGGTAACCTACACCTAATACCCAAGTACCAAATTTCAGATCATCTAATTTTGAGTATTCATAAGATGCATCAATGGCTACGTTTGGAATTGGATTAATTTGTAAACCTAATCCATAACTTATAGATACTTTGTTTTCACGATGCTCTTCGTAAATGTCTTTATAATTAACATTAAAAACACTTGTACCGATTAAACCATACGCATTAATATACTCATTAAAGCGATAACTTGGTCCACCTGAAATTAAATAATAACTTACATCACTATGCTCTGTATTTTTACCATCCTCATCCTGGCAATTATATTTTTTATTATTATAAACAAACGAACCTATAATACCAAAGCCATTATCTATCTTGCGATCATACTTAATATTAAATCCTTTAGGATCTTCATCTACCTTATCACCATCTATTTTTACCTGACTTTGTGCATAACCTATGGACAATGTATTTTTCAATGTAGCAGATGCATTAAATGCCGTTATTGATAAGAAAATTGCTGCAATTGGTAACAATAATTTATTTTTCATTATATATCTCAATATTATCTTTAGTTAATAAAATGAGAAACAGCAAGAGAAAATAGTTTAAATTGCAATTAATTCAACACTATAAAAGTGCTGTTTCCACTTAGAATAATAAATCAAAGTGAAATTTAGATAAATAATTTAACTTTAATGAAAGAATAATAAAGAGAACTATTCAAATAAAGGCAAATAAATAAGATATTTATTTTAATAATAGAGTAAAAACAAATTTTAAAATCAAATAAAATGATTTATTTTAATATTATTTAATTTATATTTTAGAGAAAATAAAAAGGCCACATAGCGTGACCTTTTAAAACTATTAGTTATTAATTTAATATTAGAAACGGTAACCAACACCTAATACCCAAGTACCAAATTTTGCATTATCAAATTTTGAATATTCATAAGATGCATCAATTGCCACGTTTGGGATTGGATTAATTTGTAAACCTAATCCATAAGCCATAGATGTTTTGCTGTATTCGTCATTACCATAATAATATTTATCTTCTTGGCTAGCATGACCAAAACCAATCAAACCATAGGCACTAAAATAGTCATTAAAACGATAGCTAGGCCCAGCAGTTAATGAAACATAATCAATTTCAGTTGAACCAATTTTTCCCCAACGACTATAATAATTATAAGTTAATTTTGTGTACGTCAGTGATCCAATAACACCCCAATCATTATCAAACTCATGATTATATTTAAAGTTAATTCCTTTAGGATTATCGTCGATTTTATCATCACCCACTTTAATTGAGCTTTGAGCATAACCTACTGATAAAGTATTATCTAATGCTGCTTGTGCATTAAAAGAAAGTGTAGAAATAGCTAATAGTGAAGCTGAAATAAATAAATTACGATTCATCTTTATTCTCTATATAAAAGCAAAAGGATAGACAAATGGAACTAAATTAGAATTTAGCTCTCTTGTTAAATTGAGTGCTGCACTCAATAAAATTTATTTATAAATAATACGTTACTATTAATATTTTATAAAGAAAATCTTATGATTAAAGTTATAATTAAAACACCATTTCCCTCAACAACAAACTCACCTTATTTTTTGCTATTATTAAGGAAATATTAAGGCTATAACGTTATGAAAAAAAAAGACTGATCTTAATTTTTATCAATTTTAATTATATTTAAACCACTATTGTCGTTCTATTTACTCTTAATCATTAAGATAAAAAAATGCACTAAGTCAAATATACTTATCTTAGTCTATAAAATGTTAATGAATATTTAATCTAAAATTTAAAATAGTATAGAAATAAGTTATTTTATTAATTTTAATGCGTATAAAAAAACACTTATAAAGTGGTTTTCTCTTTTATCCATTATTAGCAAGTTGCATTTTTAACCAAAAACTTTGCTGACATAAATTAAAAAATTCTTTTCTACAAGGAGAAATAGTTTTGTTATTCGATTCGACAATTTCCCAAGTGATCCAATGCTCAGGACATTGAGCGTCATTATCATAGTGTTCTGTTTCTATCTCTTCTGTACATTTCAAGATGACACCATCAGGAAATAACCAAGTATGAGTTGCTCTGGTTATTTCTGTTAAGTTATCTAAAAAATTCTGGGTGCTTAAAATTTGATAGCTATCTTCTTGGTTTACAATTTGAGATATATACTTCGCTAACATCACCTTCTCTCTTGTTTTACTTCTTATTATCTAATGTACTCACCATAAATGAGCCAAGTTTTATTACTTTTGTTTTTCATCAAAAGCATCTGCCATAAGTAAAAATTTAGGCTCTGCTCTTGTATATGCATTAATCATAGGAACTAATCGCTGAAAATGTTCACTAGCACAATGCACATCAAGTGCAGCATGATCAGGCCACTGTTCAATAAAAACAAAGTGACCAGGATCTTTTTCATCAACATATAGATTGTAACTAATGCAAAGAGGCTCTTTCTTAGTCGCTTCAACAAGCTCACGATAAAGAGGTAAAACAATTTCTATCGCTTCTGTTTTAATAAAATCTTCAGCAATCACTTTTAACATCGCATTTCCCTTACCCTAATTGATCGACAAAATACTGTATAAAAACACAGATAAATATAGTCTAGTTAATTTAAGAGATCTACCGTCTTTACATAAAAAAAGCCATAATTTACCTTTGCAATATTTTATCTTTCTATTTGAAACCCTATCATTTTTTTAATCGTGAACCAATTTTGAAAACAAAGGCAAAACAGTTCAGTAATCTATTGAAGTGGTAAAGAAGTACTATTTGACCAGAAAGCAGTAAGCATCAAACATTTATCTTCTATATGAGTAAAAATATGCGTTTAAATAATGTGGATTCTCTTTATATAATAGCAATTCATTAAGTAATACAGAGAAAGTAAGATTGGGGGGGTTAACGTGTGGCTTGAACAATTTGGTGTACTCAATATCTGGACATACCTTGCAGGCATGTTTTTTATTATTCTTGTTCCTGGCCCCAATACACTCTATGTACTAAAAACAAGTGCATCAGGCGGTGTTCGCGATGGATATCGTGCCGCATTTGGTGTTTTCTTAGGTGATGCTATTTTAATTTTTCTCGCCTTTATTGGTGTTGCATCGGTAATAAAAGCCTCTCCTTTACTTTTTACTATTGTTCGTTTTTTAGGTGCTTTTTATCTTCTCTATTTGGGAATAAAAATTATCCATGCCACTTTTTTCTCCAAAAAAGTGCATTCAGAACAAACAACAACCGTACAGAAACACGTTTTTAGAAAAGCGCTTACATTAAGTATGACCAATCCTAAAGCGATTTTATTTTATATCTCATTTTTTGTGCAGTTTATCGATTTTAATTATGCACATACGGGATTATCTTATTTAATTCTCGCTTCCATGCTTGAAGCCTTTAGTTTTATCTATCTTTCTTTTCTGATATTTGGTGGTGTAGCCCTTGCTCGCTTTTTCGGCTCACGTAAAAATATCGCTAAACTAGGTAATGGTGTTATCGGGCTTTTCTTTATGGGATTTGCGACTAAATTAGCGACATTAACATCATAAGTTTTAATAACAGATACCAATTAAAGAAATGGCAATCTAAATAAGATTGCCGTTTTTCAGCTACGCTTATTTACATATATTTATAAAATTTTATTCTTATCATCTTATTAAATACTATTCATTCTCATTTGATTTCAGCTTAAAAAACTATTTTTTATTTTATTGTTATTATTTAACCTTATTTATTCGATATAAATTTGATTAATATTACTAAAACAAGTTGTTCATCGATATATTATAAAGTATATACCCCTATAAATAGGTATTGAGATGAATAGCCAAATTGTTATTGACTCTAAAAAATGTATTGGCTGTAAGACATGTGAAGTTGTTTGTTCAGTCGGTCATACATCAGAAAAAGATGGGAATGATTTTCTCAATAAAAAGAATTTTCATCCAAGGATCCGCATTATTAAATTAATGCATCAATTTACAGCTTCTGTTTGCCATCAATGTGAAGATGCACCTTGTGCCCAAGCTTGCCAGACAAAAGCATTAGTGCGTGGTGAAAACTTTGTCGAAACACACCCTGAAAATTGCATTGGGTGTAGAGCTTGTCTTTTAGCTTGCCCGTTTGGAGCCATTGAGCTTGAGAAAAAAGCGCATTCAGCACCCACTTCTTGTTTAGATCTTGGCCAGCAATTTCAAATTGATATCGTTAAATGTGATTTATGCAATCATAGAGAACAAGGCCCAGCTTGTGTTGAATTTTGTCCTCAAGATGCCTTAATTTTTGTCTCCGACAATGAATTGTCACAATTAACTGCTGAACGTAGAAAAAACTCTATTCTACGTGAACTACCAACGATGCCTTATTAAGGTTTATGCCTATAATAATCGCTGCGTGACACAAAAAATTTAATAGCCTTATTCAGATAAGGCTATTATTTTATTCATCACTGCAATAAATGATTATTTTTCAATACAAGCTATTCAAGAGTGCTAACTTCAATGTTTTTAAAAATAAAATCATTCAACGAAGAACACCATCCAACCAAAAGATAATTTGAAGCAGTTTTTGACTGATAATTAAGTACAGCTGTACTTAATAATTCAAAAACTTTTTCCACTTCCTGCTCAAGTTTAACTTGAAATACCATGATTTTATATTCTGAGTCTGCTTGAAGAAGTTTACTAAAATCATAATTAAAGTACTGATCAGATACTTCAATTTCCATTGCAAGAATAACTCGTTTTAAATTATGCTGACTATCGAACTCTCTCCATACGAAGTCATATAACCATTCTTTAGAATGAGTTTTATTACATGGTCGTGATTCATATTTTAAGCGCGTTCCTTCAGCACAAAACCTCTCTTTAATTGCTCTGTTCTTATCTGGGCTACGCCAAATTTCCTTTTTCCATTTGCTCTCATCACCTTTCATTCTAGCTTTATTCATTTTTTCTTTTACCGCATCCTCGCGGATTTCCTGAAACCATTGCTTAAAAAACTCAACCAAAATTTCCTCCAATTACACGATAATAAATTTTAACTAAGTATCAACCTGAACAATCATATACACTATTACTTCTTACTTTTTACCACCTTGAAAGCGCTTAACTGTAGTTATCTATATCGAAACCACCCTACCATCTGGTATCATTGTCGACTTATCAATTTTCTTGCCATAAATAACTTTGTTTTTCACACAACTTATCATTTGAGCCTATAAGATATTTTATTGATTTATCATGTTGTTAAGGTATCAAAACAGCGAAGAACAAAGCCTTGGTTAGCAAGTTACAGAATAATCAGCAACGATATAGAACCGTAAAAAATGAGCATCCCAAAAGAGCAGTATAATTTCAACAAACTACAAAAACGCTTACGCCGTGATGTTGGGCAAGCTATCGCTGACTTTAATATGATTGAAGATGGCGACAAAATCATGGTCTGCCTTTCTGGTGGTAAAGATAGCTACACGCTACTTTCTATCTTAATGAATCTGCAAAAAAGTGCGCCAATTAACTTTTCACTTATTGCAGTCAATTTAGACCAAAAACAACCCGGATTCCCTGAGCATATTTTACCTGAGTATTTAAATGAACTTGGTGTGGAATATAAAATTGTTGAAGAGAATACCTATGGGATCGTTAAAGATATTATTCCTGAAGGTAAAACAACCTGCTCTTTATGCTCACGTTTACGTCGTGGTATTTTATATCGCACAGCAACAGAAGTTGGTGCAACTAAAATTGCTTTAGGCCACCATCGTGATGATATTTTAGAAACATTATTTTTAAATATGTTCTATGGTGGCAAGCTTAAAGGTATGCCACCTAAATTAATGAGTGACGATGGCAAACAAATTGTTATTCGTCCTCTTGCTTATGCTCGTGAAAAAGATATTGAGCGTTTCGCACAAGCTAAACAATTCCCAATTATTCCATGCAATCTTTGTGGCTCACAACCTAACCTTCAGCGCCAAGTGATTAAAGAGATGCTAAGAGATTGGGATAAACGTTATCCTGGTCGTATTGAAACTATGTTTAGAGCAACACAAAATATTGTCCCTTCACATTTATGTGATACTCAATTATTTGATTTTGTGAATATCAAACATGGTGATGAAGTCATTAATGGTGGCGATTTAGCTTTTGATAAAGACGATATTCCAGCCGTTCCAGTGATGTTCCAAGAAGACGATGATGAACGTCCTGACTTTAGCCAAAATAAACTCGATATTGTTGAAGTGAAATAGTGCACTATCTCCTAAGCCTTGCATTCGGGGCTTAGGATTTTTATGACTAAATAATAGCCAATAATAAATTTAAGCAAAAAAAAACCGATGTTAAGAAACATCGGTGTAATAATGGTCAATTATTCTGTATTAAGAACTCAATATGAGAAAAACTACAATTATGGAGCACAACGTTCATCGCTCAACGTTGTATTCACCTGCGAGAGTTATAATGCCAGATGTTCTATTTTAAAAAATTGATATATCTCAAACAGGGTTAGAGAATTCTTTTTTAAATCCATTTAGTTACGATTAATTTGCTGAAAATTTACAACCATCTACTACGCTTTAACCACCAAGTAACAATCACAATCAAAACAAAGAGAGATAAACAGAAGATGGTAAAACCATAAGGAAATTCATTTCCGGGTATTCCACCTAAATTGACACCAAATAGCCCTGTTAAAAATGTTGTTGGTAAAAATAACATCGCCATTAGTGACATAGTATAAGTACGTCTATTCATCGCATCAGCCATCATTGATGTTATTTCATCAGCAATCACTGCCGTGCGAGAAATACTACTGTCCAAATCCTCTAAACGTCGAGAAAGTCTTTCTGAGATTTCCAACATCGTGACTCTATCACTATCACTCATCCACGGTAGTTTTTCGATAGAAAGTCTCGAAAATACATCTCGTTGCGGAGCCATATAGCGACGTAAAACAATCAATTGTTTTCTTAATAATGCGAGTTCACCTCTTGCGGGTATTTGTTGTTCGAGGATCATATCTTCCAATTCAATTAATTGGTCATGTAAAGTCTCAACAAATTCGCCTATTTCATCGGTCACAGCATCAGCCATAGTAATTAGCCAATCACCACTATTTTCAGGCCCATTACCCAGTTCTAAAGTATGAATAACAGAATCCACCGAATTAACTTGGCGGTGACGGCTTGAAACGATCGTTTGACTGTTAATATAAATTCTAAAAGCAACAAGCTCATCAGGTCTATCATTAGGATTATTATTAATTGTTTGCAAATTGATAATGATACCTTCACCAATACGTTGTGCTTTTGGTCTGACGTTCTCTGCAAGCAATATATCTTTAGCAATAGGTGGAAGTAATTCTGTCTCTTGTATCCATTGAGCACTTTGTGGTTTGCGATAATCTAAATGCACCCAATATGGGTTTTCATTTGTTGCAACAGTCTCCGTTGTGATTTCTGTTGCTCCTCCATGCCCATCAAGTTGTGCTGTATAAATAGCATCTGCATCTTGTATAACAGAGTCATTAACTGTTTTCACTTAGCTTCCTCCATAACTTTTGCTTTAAAGGCAATACTTGAATTCAATGCTCAACTGTCAAATATGATTAGTCTACCTTCATTTTATAACGCTCTATTTTGAACTGTTATTCTATCCTTTTTTTCTAGTTAGCTGTATATCAACGCTACTTTTGTTTAATTCATCCCAAACTTCTATTTATCTTTATCACTTTAGGATTATTACACTAAATTGGATACTAATAGTTACGTTAGGATATTAACACCTAGAATAACAACAGGTAACTTATTTTATTTATAGGAAAAAAGTTACCTGTTGTAATTTATAATAATTATCTGTCTGGTGTATACTAAATATTCTTTAATACATTTATTGCACCCTAAAAATAAGGTCATCAATATGAAAAAATTTATCGCTATTCCTTTATTTTTACTTTTGGCTGGATGCAATGACGCAACTTCAACTGAAAGTGCAAATACAACTCCGTCTACAGGGACAACAAAAACGCTTCTAGTGGATTCACAACTATATGATTGTGTTGGTGTCGCACCAATGAAGTGTATGAAGGTAAAAGAGTTACCTTCAGGCGAATGGTCTCTGTTCTATCAAAACATTGATGGTTTTGAATATAAAGCAGGCACTGAATACACATTGAAAGTTAATGTTACAGATATTCCTAATCCTCCAGCAGATGCACCAAGTGTGAAATATACACTGATTGAAGTTGTAGATAAGAAATAGAAAGTCACGCCAAAATCTAGCTCACAATAGGTATTAAAACTTATTGTGAGTATTTTCACCTATTACGCTCAATTTCCACTCCCTTTTATTTAAATAATGACCTCTCATTACACCATCATCTAAAATAATTAATAAAATTTATATTAATTAATTATTAGCTATTTATAGTAGTTTTATTTTTATTGGGTTTAAGAATAAGCATGCGAACTTTTTTTAAGAGTAATTTCAATCAATTAATATTGAAATCAACATTTATTTTACTAAAAATAACGTTCTACACATCAACATAGAAACTCTACAATGAATAAATTAGCCCTTATTTTAATTACCTTAGCTTTATCTTACTCTTCTACATTACATGCCTATGATAAAACACACACCCTCTCTGCTGGTTATATTTACGGCAAAATAAAAGGCGACACCGCAAAAGGAGAGATAATCAGTTATCGATATGAAACAGAAAATACTTGGGGAATATTAATTTCCCTACTGCATTTAAACACAGATCGTAAAGAATATTTTATTGATCCTCGTTTTACCACACCGTCAACAATAAAATACCGAACAAAAACCACAGGTCTATTAATCGGCCCAACTTATAGAATAACACCTGAAATTTCTATTTACGCCCAAATGGGGCCTAATAAATTAAAGTATCAGGAAGACAAATCTCATTCTGAAATAAATACAACAGATACTCATATCGTTAATACAACAAGTGTCATTGGTCAAATTGGCATCGATTATAATCCTGTTAAGAATATTTCGTTTAGTTTGGGTTATCTTTACTCTGATACCACGGCAAATAAACGTCATCTTGAATTAAGTGCTTTACAATTATCTCTAGGATTCCGTTTTTAAACGACTTTCTAATAACCATTGATAATCTATGATTTTATTTAACAATAAAGAAAAGCGAATAGATAGATCTACGTTTAAAGCACTCAAATACCATGATAAATATATTAGTTTTTATTATGATTAAGCATTTATATCTATAAATAAAACAAGACATAATATTTAACATCAAGCACATTGCACAATTGGTCAAAACAATACCATAAAAATGTATTAACATATCACTTGCAATGTTTATTCCTTTTGAGTCTCCTTCTGTTTTTATAACAGAGGGATTTTTTTTGTTATAAATATTTTATTAATCACTGTAACAGTTAGATACAATAAAAAGCGTGCAAAGAAAGCCTTAAAAATATAATTTATATCCGGACGATAAGTCATCCTGCTTTATTTTGCTACGCCCCTTTTTCTAAAGGGGTTCTTTTTTATTTATACTCTCTTCTATTTTTTAGACCTCTTTAGTTTTCTTCTTATTGATACATATCAACGTATAAATCATAATTTCTTTACATTTTCTATTTGTAACTAAAATAAAAAATGCCCCAAAGTAGATTTTAACTTTGAGGCATAATTTTAAGGTTTTAATTTAGCTTCTACCTTAATGCTTCAGAATATAAAGCGTATGGCTATATGCAACATCTTCTGGATTTTTAATTGGATAACCTTTTAGCCAAGGCTTTATTAATCGTCCATTTGTATATTGATAAATAGGTGCTATTGGTGCATCTTCAGCAATTATTTGCTCAGCACGGTTATACAAACTATTCCTCTCATTTGCATCAATAGCCATACCAGACAAGGTTAACACTTCATCATATTGCTTATTCTGATATTTAGGGATATTACCAGTATGTTTAGAACCTAATAAGCTTAAAAAAGTAGAAGGCTCATTATAGTCACCAATCCATGATGCCCTTATAACATCAAAATCCCCCGAATTTCGGCTATCAATATATGTTTTCCATTCCTGATTACGTAATTCGACTTTTACTCCTAACTTTTTCTTCCACATAGAAGCAACTGCAATAGCAATTTTCTGATGATTCTCTGAATTATTGTATAGTAATGAGAGTGTTAATGGATTATGAGGGCCATATCCAGCAGCCGCTAACAAGATCTTAGCCTGACTGTCTAATTCATCTTGATTGTATTCATCATAAATTGTAGGTTCTGGGGTAAAGCCTGCCGTTACATCAGGTGTAAAACGGTTTGCTGATTTCTCCCCTGTTCCTAATACTTTATCAGTGATAATTTTTCTATCTATCGCCATCGCTAACGCTTTACGTACACGAATATCTTTTGTTGGCCCTGATTGAGTATTAAAAGCATAATAATAAGTCCCCAACTGGTCAGGAATATAAACCTCATTAGGAATATCTTTCATTAATTTATGATATAAATTTTTCGGGAATGACTCTGTAATATCAATATCACCGGCTAAATAACGTTTAGTCGCATGTGATTCATGATTAATAGGCACAAAAGTAACTTTAGTCAATACTGTATTTTTATGATCCCAATAATAAGGATTTGGCGTTAATACAATCTTCTCGTTAACCACTCTGTCTTTTAAAACAAAAGCCCCATTTCCCACTAAATTACCAACTTTAACCCACTCAGCACCATATTTTTCAATACTATGATGAGGTACAGGATATAACGAAAAATTAGTCGCTAAATTTGGAAAATAAGAAACTGGGCGTTCTAACGTGACTTTTAGTGTTTTTTCATCAATCGCTTCTACACCTAATGATGTTGGTTTTAATTTTCCATCAATAATCTTTTGTGCATTTTCAATCGATGCAAGTGATGCATACCATGCAAAAGGTGAAAGGTTTTTAGGATCAACTAACCTTTGCCAACTATAGACAAAATCTGTTGCTGTTACCTTTTCACCATTGGACCATTTCGCATTATCACGTAAAGTGAAGATCCACACGCGATTATCTTCTGTGCGCCAACTTTGAGCAACTCCCGGAATCGGGCGTCCATACTCATCTTCTATCGTCAACCCTTCAAACAAATCACGTTGCACTTGAGCTTCTGTTAACCCTACTGCATTAATAGGATCGAGTGATGCAGGTTCATCTTTTAAATGTCGAACCACTTCTTGTTTTTTATCGAGTATCGTTCCTGCGGGGACTACTGCCGCATTTACCTGCGATGTGAGTAATCCTTGAACGACAAGTGCACATGAGATGACGAATATTTTGCGCATGTCTGTTTCGTCCTGTAATCTGTATGAGAATGAACTGCACAATTATAAGAGCCTGATAAAAAGGCACAATCACTGATTACAAATATTTTATAAATTTTTATGTTTTTAGTGGTGACTATGCCAATAGTGGCAAATTTTAATAATGGTTAAGCATTAACGAGAATTATCGTTAATAATGAGTATTAATAACAGTTAGTCTGACAACTAATAAAGGAGAACAACAATGGCACATCAAGTTACTTTACAAGGAAATGCAGTGGCACTAGCGGGTAATTTCCCAGCAGTAGGCCAAAAAGCTGCAGATTTCTCTCTTGTTGGTAAAGATCTTAATGATGTTTCTTTAGCGAATTTTGCAGGTAAACGTAAAGTTCTAAACATTTTCCCAAGTGTAGATACTGGTGTTTGTGCTGCAAGTGTTCGCCAATTTAATAAAGTTGCAAATGAATTAAATAACACCGTTGTTTTATGCATTTCAGCTGATTTACCTTTTGCTCAAGCGCGTTTTTGTGGTGCTGAAGGCTTAGACAACGTTGTGACATTATCTACAATGCGTGGTGCTGAATTCAAAGAAAACTACGGTGTTGCAATTGCATCAGGCCCATTAGCTGGCTTAACGAGCCGTGCAGTGATTGTTTTAGATGAAAATAACACTGTTATCTACACCCAGTTGGTTGATGAAATCACAACTGAGCCAAATTATGATGATGCATTAAAAGCATTGAAGTAATATTAATAAAAAAATAGACGAGCATTATGCTCGTCTATTTTTATTATGCACAAAATCTTATTACTCATCTTACTACTCAATTAATCTTCAGACTTCTCACTCTTTTTATTCGTAAGATTATATTCTCTTAGCTTATTCGCAATAGCAGTATGAGAAATACCTAAGCGTTTTGCTAATTTACGTGTACTTGGATAATCACGGTATAAACGCGTTAAAATAGAGGCTTCAAAGCGTTTTGTCATTTCATCTAACGAGCCTTCTAATAAGTTCTCATCAAATAATGTCTCATCCGTATGCTCAGGTAACGTAATATCTTGAACACGCAATGTATTCCCGACTAACTGTGCCATTGCTTGGTAAACAGTATTCCGTAATTGACGAATATTACCCGGCCAAGAATATTGCATTAAATAATTTGAGAAATCGGTAGAAATGGACGGCACACCCATTTTTTGATCTTGGCAGTACTGATTAATAAAATGAGTTACCAACGGAATTATATCGTCCTTTCTTTCTCTTAATGGCGGTAATGTCAGTGTTAATACGTTCAAACGGTAATAGAGATCTTCTCTAAATAATCCCTTTTGCACTAATTCCCACAAGTTTTTCTGAGTAGCACAAATAATTCTCACATCGACATTAACTTCTTCTTCTTCGCCCACTCTGCGGAACGTTCCGTCATTTAAAAAACGTAGAAGTTTGATCTGCATTTGCGGTGACATTTCACCGATTTCATCAAGTAAAACAGTGCCACCATTGGCTTGCTCAAAAAAGCCCTTTTTTCCTTCAATAGCATTAGGATAAGCGCCCGCTGCATAGCCAAATAGCTCACTTTCAACAACATCATCAGGCATTGATGCGCAATTTAACCCAAGAAATGGATACCTTAAACGGTTACTTAGTAAATGGCAGGCTTTTGCTAATAAATCCTTTCCTGTACCCGTTTCACCCACTAATAATAATGGATCATTCATTATCGCCATTTTCTTTGCACGGGTAATAAGCTGCTTCATTTTAGGCGTTACAGCAATTATTTGGTCAAAGCCACTTTGATCATTAGCTACTAATTTAGGGTGATCATAAATAATTTCATGGTACTTCAGTAAAACAAAAGCCCCAACACAATGATTATATTGGTTATCGTCTGTAAGTTTAATTGGGACTATTTCCATTTCAAAATTCTGTTTTTTCACAGTAATAGGCACCATTTGAATAAAGTGCTCTTTTTGTTCTAAAAAACGATGAATATTAAAATTAGGGATAAACTGGTTAAATGTTTTCTCAGAATGGTCATCTGGAGATAAACCAAAAAGCTGTCTCGTCGCAGGGTTAAGTAACTTAACTTTACCTTTGGTATCAATAGAAAAAACAGGAACAGGGACAGATTCTAATAATGTCCAAATTGCACGATGTTCTTGCTCTGATGGCATAAATGCAACAGTACGCACATCAATAACACCATTTATTCGACGTATTTCTGCCATCAATGGTTGAAAAATATCAAAATCAATCTGTGAAAAATTCAGGTAAATAAGACCTATTGGGAATATTTCAATTCCACGCAAATCAATATTTTTTAATACCAGCAGATCTAATAATTCACGGGTTAACCCGATGCGATCTTCACAAGTGACCTCTAAACGCATTATAAACCTTCTTAATACTGAGTGACCCTGAACTAATTCTAGATATTATACATAAATATCAACGAAATAAAGGGGCTTGTCAGCAAAGGTTGACACTACTAGCATTTATTTTTACACAACTAAATTAATCTCCTGATTTTTAACCAAGATTATTTATGCTTTAAAAAAGCCGAATAACGAAAATGAAGAGGGTTTTATTATTTTTTTTAGTTCAAAATCGATAAGATATTCGACATCCTTTACTAAAGGGCTTAGTTCTCGACGGATCACCTTTTTGATAGTTTTACATCCATTATCAAAACAAAAAAGGAGATACTCTAATGCATTTATTGCCTTTTCTTTCTTATCCGACTCAGTCAGATATTCAAAAAATTGGGATGTCTCTTTTATTTGAAATGACTTAGATTGCTTTTGGCATTGTCTCTTTTTAATCTCGCTAATCGTCTCACTAAGAATAGGGATTAAAATGCTGAGTTGATTATCGATATTTGAGACATTAAATGCCGAACTCAAATAGAGCTGACGTCTTTGTTTAGAGAGTTTCTTTATTGCTGACATTTGTATTTCATTCATATTATTTTAACCTAGTTAGAAGGATTATTTATTAACCACTTTTCTATTTTTTATAAATAAAAAATCTCTCTATTTATTAAATAGCAAATCGCTTACAAATTAGACATTTGAAAATATATTGAGAAAATAGCTCTGTGGTACGTTTTTGCGGTGATATTTAACGCTATTTATCATACTAAACTCAATACTATTTTCTTTCAAAAAAGGAATATTATGATTAAAATTACAAACATTTCACTATAGAAGCACACATTAACCTTTAAATACAATTAGTTATAAACCATCCTTCCCCAATAAGAACTTACTCTTTTTTAAATTTTTTTATCACAATAGTTTCTTGTTAAAACAATAATCCTATTACCAATAAAATAACAAAAACACTTTATGTTATTTAATGCCTTATTTTAAAATAATATCTTATTACTTCCTTCATTATGGTTATTTTATATAAATAACACTTTTGCCAATTTTTATACAAAAAAACCGCAGAAAGGCTTCTACGGTTTTTATTTAAAATGACTAAAAGGTGAAAATAATAATTTATTCCTTTTTCTTACCACCCATTGTAGTTTTTAATTTTCCTATTAGCTCTTTTCTAAAATCGCCTAACCTAGGTTTATTATCATCAATCCACGGTAAAGGACGGCATAACTCCATTGCTTTTATTCCTAAGCGTGCCGTTAATAAACCGGCTCCAATACCTTGAGCTGCTCTTGTTGATAATCGAGCTGCAAGATCTTGTGAAAGCCAGTCCATTCCGACTTCTCTAACCAATTCTGTCGCACCCGCAAATGCAATATTAACCAGAACAAGGCGAAAGAGTTTTAAACGACTATAGTAGCCTAATTCGATACCGTAAATTTCTGCTATGCGATTAATTAAACGAATATTACGCCAACCAATAAAGGCCATATCAACCATCGCCAGCGGACTAACCGCGATCATTAAGGTTGATTCAGCGGCAGAACGGCTAATTTCGGCTCTTGCTTGTTTATCTAAAATAGGTTGAACAAGTTGGCTATAAAGTTCTAATACCTCTTTATCATTATGTGTGTCATGTAATGCACTTTGCCAACGAATTAATGCCGGATGTTGAGAGCCAATACCCGCTTGTTTAGCGAGTTTTTCGCAAAATGGTCGGCCGTTCCCCATCGCATGGCTATAAAGTAATTCTTTTGCTTTATCTCTTTCATCTGCGCGTTGTCGTAAACGATAAATACGGCGCCACTCTGTTATAACTGATCCAATACCCGCAACAACAATTAACCCACCAGCACTGGCTGCGCCCAACGCAATCCAGTCAGAATTTATCCATGAGTCATAAATCCACTGTCCAGTTTGAGCAATAACACTAATCCCTAAAATGGTACTCGCAATCGTTAATAACCGTTTCCAAACACTTTTTTTCGGTTTTAAAATTGATTGGACATCACCTTCTAATTGCCCTTCATTCTCTTCATCTAATTGAGGATCAATAGGCAAAAATTGCTCATTTTCATTAAAGCCAACACCTTTTTTCAAGATGACTTCTTCTTGAAGTATGGGCTCTTTAAAATCAATTCGCGATTTTAATGGCTCATTCATTTTAATTTATCCCCTAATAAAAACTCCATTGCACTATCCATACGGATATGAGGAACCGCACTATCTCTTGATATTTGCTGTGGTCTAAAAGATTCGAAACTAAAACCTTGTTTTTCCCAAAATGCTTTTTCAGGTAATCGCTTAGGAACCTCACCAGGGAAATACACCAACGGTTTGTTATCGCTTAAACGGAAACCTTTTAATGCTGGAATTTTTTCACCATGATGATCAACAATCCCACTTTCAGTCGCTGCAATAGAAGCAAGCCCCATGCAATCAATGCTGATCCCTTCAAAAATAGCATTTTGTTTAGCATCTTGAATAAGCTGCTGGAGCAATGACACTAAATTTTCATGTTGATCAACTGTGATATGGTCAGCTTTTGTGGCTGCAAATAAAAGTTTGTCGATACAAGGTGAAAATAAACGTCTAAGTAAGGTTCTTTTTCCATAATGAAAACTGCGCATTAATTGTGTTAATGCTTGGCGCATATCATTAAAAACATCTGCGCCTTGATTTAAAGGTTGTAGGCAATCAACCAAGACAATTTGTCTATCAAATCCTTGGAAATGATCGCGATAAAAGCCTTTTACCACATGCTGTCCGTAATATTCATAACGCTGTTTTAGCATACCAATATTAGTACGCTTATCAGCGTTCTTTAATTTAGCGATATCGTATTTTTGTAAATCAGCCCAAGGGAAAAACTGCAAAACAGGGGCTCCCGCTAATTCACCCGGCAATACAAAACGTCCTGGTTGAATAAAATGAAGCCCTTCTTTTTTACATGCTAATAAATAGTCAGTGTAAGCAGAGGCAATATCGGCTAATAACGTTTCATCAGCTGGCGCAAAGGGATCACACTTTTTAAGAAGTAATTGCCAATTTTGTTCTGGTGATGTTCTTTGGCGATTAACCTTATTTATTTGCTCTGACCATTCAAAATAGTCTTGTTCGAGCATAGGTAAATCTAATAACCACTCACCGGGATAATCAACAATTTCTAAATAAAGTGAAGATGTCTCTTTTATAAAACGTGTTAAAGATTCATTAGAACGATAGCGAAGCTGTAAACGAATTTCGCTAACCCCTTTAGTAGGAACAGGCCAACTTGGCGGCGTATGATAAAGTGACTCCATTCCTTCATCATAAGTAAAACGAGGAATATTTAAATTATGTTGAGGAATACGTTTTACACCTAGTAGTTGCTTATTTCGTGCTGCTGAAAATAGCGGTAAACGCGCCCCTGTGTGCACATTAATAAGTTGATTAACTAATGAGGTAATAAATGCTGTTTTACCACTTCGGCTTAATCCAGTTACGGCTAAACGAAGATGTCTATCAACACCGCGATTAATAAAAGCTGTAAGTTCATTTTGTAGGCGTTTCATGTTTCTCCCAAGACACTTGACGCGATAGCTTATTAAAGCCTGCTTTGATAATAGGTTCAGCTATCAATAGAACCAGCCAACGTAACGGTTTGCTACTTACTCGTTTTAATATACCGCCTGTGATTGCTGCTGGCCCAAATAAAGTGAATAACATTAACCCAAATGTTAACCCTTTTTTGGCTAATTGGGCGAGTTTATTTGTTTTTAAGGAAATAAATACTTGATTGGAATTCACAATATGCTCCTCAATCAGAAATTTTACTCTCTCACAATACAAGCGTTGAAAAGATAAACAGATTGAAAGAAAGACGCTCCTAAAATGGAGCGTCTTATCAGATTAAATGGCAAAAATATTACAAATCTCGAAAGCGTTTATTTAACTGATAAGTAGAAGAGGTAATATAACGTTCCATTTGTTGTAAACGTTTTTCACCTTGCATCAATTGATTATCTACTCCGCTTAGAATTTCTTTTAAGCTCTCTTGCTGATCTTCACCTTGCAGGTAATTAGCAGGAGCAGGCTCCATAAAGAAACTTAAGACAAGATAAGCAATAATAGTTAAACCAAAAAAGCCAGCAAACAGCGCAATCACCGCAATAACCCTGACAAGTAAAACAGGAATATTAAAATAATGGGCTAGGCCTGCGCATACGCCACGGATCACGCCCTCTTGTGGCAAGCGATACAATTGTTTGCTCTGCATCGTCATTATGATTGCCTCCAGTTAGGATGTTCTGCATCAAGTATTTGTTCTAATGTCTTAATGCGCTCCTGCATTTGCTGAGCCTTATCCACCAGCGCGCTCAGTCGCTGCATTTCTTGTTGGGTTAGCTGAACATTGCCTCCACCTTTCTGGCTGTTGTAATGCAACCACAGCCAAATAGGGAGAATAAACAAAATAAAAATGGTCAGTGGTATTCCCAGAAATATATAGCCCATTACATATCCTTTATAAGATGGTTATTACGCTTGCTGTTACTCTTTGTTGATATTGATTTTAGCTTTTAATGCCGCTAATTGCGCGCTAATTTCGTCATCAGCTTTTAATTCAGCAAACTGTTGGTCTAATGATTTCTCTTTACCTAACCCGTAACTTTGAGCTTCACCTTCCATATGATCAATACGGCGTTCAAACTGCTCAAAACGCGCCATTGCTGCATCCATTTTGCCACTGTCTAATTGACGACGAACTTGGCGAGATGAGTTTGCTGCTTGATGACGCACAACTAAAGACTGCTGTTTTGCGCGTGTTTCAGTCAGTTTGTTTTCTAACTCGCTAATTTCACCTTTTAAACGCGTTAGCGTTTCATCAATAATAATTAGTTCGTGTTTCAATGTGTCATTAACTGATGCTACACGTTGTTTTTCGATTAATGCCGCACGAGCTAAATCTTCTTTTTCCTTAATAAGAGCCAACTCTGCTTTATCCTGCCAATCTTTCATCTGTTTTTCAGCTTGTTCGATACGGCGTTCTAATCCTTTCTTTTCAGCTAAAGTACGTGCTGAAGTTGTACGGATCTCAACTAACATATCTTCCATTTCTTGGATCATTAAGCGGATCATTTTTTCAGGATCTTCCGCTTTATCTAATAAAGAAGCGATATTGGCATTAATAATGTCAGCAAAACGTGAAAATATACCCATGATGTTATCCTTAATAGCTATGCTAATTAGTGACGTAAAGTTATTTCAATAATGGCGTACTCTCGTAACGCCTGCATACTTTAGTTAATACAATTTGCGTGCCAACTTTTAGAATTCACTTAACCTATTAATAATTGGTGATTTATATTATTCGCCTATTTTTCGAACACCTGATAGACTGGCAAAAAATACCTCAATATGGTGAATTTAACCAATGAATGAGAATTTAGAGACAATAATCGGTATTGATAGTCAATTTATTGATGTATTAGAACAAACCTCAGCGCTTGCTCAATTAAAAAAGCCTGTATTAATTATTGGTGAAAGAGGTACAGGTAAAGAGTTGATCGCTCATCGATTACACTACCTTGCTCCTTGGTGGCAAGGGCCTTTTATTTCAATCAACTGCTCTGCACTTAATGATAATTTACTTGATTCTGAACTGTTTGGTCATGAAGCAGGTGCTTTTACGGGCGCTAAAAATCGTCATCAAGGGCGCTTTGAACGTGCCGATGGAGGTTCTCTTTTTCTTGATGAACTGGCGACAGCCCCCATGCTTGTACAAGAAAAGCTCTTACGCGTTATTGAGTATGGTCATTTAGAGCGTGTTGGAGGCAGTCAATCTCTACATGTTGATGTGAGGCTTATATGCGCGACAAATGCCGATTTACCCGCAATGGCGGAAGAAGGTAAATTTCGTGCTGATTTACTTGATAGGTTAGCGTTTGATGTGATTAGGCTTCCACCATTAAGAGAACGGCGTGCCGATATTATGTTGCTTGCTGAAAATTTCGCTATCTCAATGTGCCAAGAGTTAGGTTTACCCTTCTTTCCTGGTTTTAGTGATAGTGCGCGCCAAGTGCTTTTAGATTATTCGTGGCCCGGTAATATTCGTGAGCTAAAAAATGTTGTTGAGCGCTCAGTTTATCGTCATGGAACCAGTGATAGTGTACTTAATAATATTATTATTGATCCCTTTGCTGGCCTTCAAACACCCAAAACGCCCATATTAAAAAAATCATCTAAAGAAAATTTTTCAATACCTACATTACCGTTGGATTTACGCCAATGGCAAAATGATATAGAAAAAAAATTAGTTAATGATGCATTAAAAGAGAGTTTATATAACCAGAAAGAGGCTGCTGAAAAGTTATCACTAAGCTACGATCAATTTAGAGGGCTAATTAAAAAACATCAAATAATAACTTAATATATTGATAAATTTAGTTTTTTAATCGCTAGAGAATTTTGTAAACAATAGACAAAAAAAAAGCCAGCACCCGAGCTGGCTAGTAAAAAAATACTGGAAGCAATGTGAGCAATGTCGTGCCCTCTGCGGAAAACCTCTTACCGCCGAAGGACAATACGGATGATAATCTTTATCATTAGCATTTGTAAAGCATTTTATTGAGAATTTTTCTCACTTTGTTTTTTTGACTATTTGGGGATAGAAAGTTTTTTAAGTTACAATAGCAAAATCGTTTCTCTAAAAGACATTATTTATGCGCCCTATTTTATTTATTGGTACTTTGCTACTCACCTTTACAAGTGCAACTTGTATCGCGGATGTAGCACCCAAAACACAAGCGCCATCTATAACGCTTGAGCCAACTCCAATTAATCAAAATGGCTTTGTTTATTGTGTTGATGGCAGTGTAAATACCTTTAATCCACAATTATCAAGTAGTGGATTAATTATTGATCCTCTGGCTGCACAGCTTTATGACCGTCTTTTAGATGTTGACCCTTACACTTATCGCTTGATCCCTGAAATCGCAGCTCGATGGGAAACATTAGATAATGGCGCAACCTACCGCTTTTATTTACGTAAAAATGTCTCTTTTCAACAAACATCTTGGTTTACACCAACACGAAAACTTACCGCTGATGATGTTATTTTTAGTTTTGAAAGGATGATTAATCCACAAAACCCTTTCAATCAAGTTAATGGCGGTAAATATCCCTATTTTGATAGCTTAAGTTTTGCCAATAATATCCAATCGATAAAAAGACTAGGCCAATACACAGTAGAATTTAGCTTAAAAGAGCCTGACGCCTCTTTTTTATGGCATTTAGCAACACATTACGCCCCTATTCTTTCTGCTGAATACGCACAGAATTTAGAAAAATCAGGCGATCAAACACTACTTGATTGGAAACCAGTAGGAACAGGCCCTTTCTTTCTAGATGAATATCAACCGGGGCAATTTGTTCGTTTATTTAGAAATAAAGATTACTGGAAAGGCCAACCAAAGATGCAACAGGTTGTTATTGATATGGGTGCAGGTGGTACAGGTCGTATATCTAAATTACTCACTGGTGAATGCGATGTTCTAGCCTATCCGGCAGCAAGCCAATTAAAAGTCTTACGTGACGATCCGCGACTAAGGTTAACCTTGCGTTCTGGTATGAATATCGCTTATTTAGCCTTTAACACCAGTAAACCACCACTCAATGATCTTAAAGTTCGTCAAGCTATTGCTTATGCCATTAACAATGAACGTTTAATGGAATCTATTTATTATGGTACAGCTGAAACAGCGGCATCCGTGCTCCCCCGCGCATCTTGGGCTTATGATAATCGAGCAAAAATTACAGAATATAACCCTGAGAAATCAAAACAAATTCTTAAAGAGTTAGGCCTTGATGGACTAAAACTAAATCTTTGGGTACCTAGCGCTTCACAATCTTATAACCCAAGTCCATTAAAGATGGCTGAACTTATTCAAGCAGACTTAGCGCAAGTCGGCATTCAAATGAATATTCGGCCTATTGAAGGTCGATACCAAGAAACGAGCATGATGGATCGCACCCATGATATGACTTTATCGGGTTGGTCAACTGACAGTAACGATCCCGATAGTTTTTTCCGTCCTCTTTTTAGCTGTGCGGCAATTGGTTCACAAACTAACTTGAGTCATTGGTGTTTACCTAGTTTTGATGATATTTTAAAAAAAGCGCTTTATAGTCAGCAACTTGCTTCAAGAATGGATTATTATCATGAAGCTCAGGATGTTCTTGCTCAAGAGTTACCGGTGTTACCTTTAGCTAACTCTTTACGTATGCAAGCATATCGTTATGATATTAAAGGGTTGGTATTAAGCACCTTTGGTAATGCGTCTTTTGCTGGTGTTTATCGAGAGGCAGAAGTAGACGAACAAAATCACAAGAAAGAGGCTATAAAATAATCCATGATTATTTATTCAATACGTCGATTACTTTTATTACTTGTGACACTGTTCTTCTTGTCGCTAGTGAGCTTCAGCCTAAGCTATTACACGCCCAATGCCCCATTAAGTGGCGCATCACTCACTGACGCCTACTTTTTTTATGCCCATAATATGATCCACTTTGATTTTGGTATTTCCTCTATCAATGGTGAGCCCATCAAAGCACAATTAGTGGAAGCACTTCCAGCAACCATGGAGCTTTGTACATTAGCCTTTCTTTTTGCCCTTATTGTAGGTATTCCTGCTGGTATTATTGCGGGGGTTTGGCGTAATAAATCCGCTGATATTATTATCAGTAACTTCGCACTCTTAGGTTTTTCTGTCCCTGTATTTGGACTTGCATTGCTGTTAACTCTTTTCTTCTCATTAAAATTAGGTTGGCTGCCTGTTTCAGGTCGTATTGATTTGCTTTATAACTTGCAACCTATTACTGGTATTGCATTAGTGGATGCATGGTTATCTGATTCACCTTATCGCCAACAAATGATCATTAACGTATTACAACATCTAATTTTACCCGTAATAACTCTGGCTATTGCACCAACCACTGAAGTTATTCGCTTAATGCGAAACAGTACGGAAGAAATTATGTCAGAGAACTACGTGAAGGCAGCCGCAACTCGAGGTCTCTCACGTTTTACAATTATTCGTCGCCATATTCTTCATAATGCTTTACCCCCTATCATCCCTAAATTAGGCTTACAGTTTTCCACCATGCTTACACTCACTATGGTGACAGAAATTGTATTTAACTGGCCAGGACTAGGTCGTTGGTTAGTCACAGCTATCCGCCAACAGGATTACTCTGCTATTTCAGCTGGCGTAATGTTGGTGGGTTCAATGGTCATTATCGTCAACGTCTTATCCGATATTGTGGGCGCAATGAGCAACCCAATGAAACACAAGGTGGGATATGCCTTTAGATAGCCAATTTTATAAAGAGAAAAAAACACCCACACCCGCAGCGGTGATTTGGCAATGTTTTTCTAAAGACGTTATCTCAATGGTAGGGTTTTATGGTGTTCTTTTTCTCTTAGCGCTCAGTATTATAGGCCCTTATATTGCGCCTTATGCGCTCGACCAACAGTTCTTTGGTCATCAACTAACGCCTCCGTCTTGGTATCAAAACGGCAATGTCTCCTATTTCTTTGGTACAGATGATTTAGGACGCGATGTATTTAGCCGAATTTTAATTGGTACCAGCATGACCTTTGGTGGTGCATTTATTGTCACTTTTGCAGCAACACTGATGGGATTAATAATCGGCTGTTTTGCAGGCATGACGCATGGCTTAAAATCCGCTGTTCTTAATCATATATTAGACACTTTGTTATCAATTCCATCCTTGCTACTCGCTATTATTGTTGTGGCTTTTGTAGGAACAAGTCTTGGTCATGCCATGATAGCAATTTGGTTGGCGTTGTTACCTCGTTTAGTCAGGATGATTTACTCCGCTGTTAATGATGAATTAAACAAAGAATATGTTATTGCTTCTCGACTTGATGGTGCATCGAATATTTCCATTTTATGGTACACAGTACTGCCTAATATCACGCCTGTATTGGTTTCTGAATTAACACGCGCATTCTCAATTGCTATTCTGGATATTACAGCATTAGGTTTTCTCAATTTAGGTGCTCAACTTCCTTCACCCGAATGGGGCGCGATGTTAGGTGATTCATTAGAGTTAATTTATGTTGCTCCTTGGACAGTCTTAATTCCGGGCGCCACTATTATGATAAGTGTTTTACTGGTGAACCTTTTAGGTGATGGTTTACAGCGTGCAATAAATGAGGGAGTTGAATAATGCCTTTATTAGATATACGCAATTTAACCATTGAATTTATGACTCCCGATGGCCCAGTAAAAGCGGTAGATCGTGTTTCTATTACCTTAAATGAAGGTGAAGTGAGAGGCCTTGTTGGTGAATCGGGATCAGGTAAAAGCTTAATTGCAAAAGCAATTTGTGGCGTTACGAAAGATAATATCAGTGTGACAGCCGATCGTTTCCGTTTTGATGATATCGACTTACTTAAATTATCACCAAGAGCACGACGTCGTGTCATTGGCCATAATGTCTCAATGATTTTCCAAGAGCCACAATCTTGTCTTGATCCTGCCACAAAAATTGAGCAACAACTTATACAGGCAATTCCCGGCTGGACGTTTAAAGGGCATTGGTGGCAACGCTTTCATTGGCGAAAACGCCGTGCAATTGAACTATTGCACCGTGTGGGTATTAAAGATCATAAAGACATTATGCGCAGTTACCCTTATGAATTAACTGAGGGTGAATGCCAAAAGGTGATGATTGCTATTGCTATTGCAAATCAACCTCGATTACTGATTGCGGATGAACCCACTAACGCAATGGAACCCGCAACACAAACCCAAATCTTTCGTTTACTGACTCGACTCAATCAAAATAACAATATGACCATTTTGTTGATTAGCCATGATTTGCAATGGATGAGTAAATTGGCGAATAAAATTACGGTTATGTATTGTGGGCAAACGGTCGAAACAGCATCTCCTGACGAGTTGTTAGTCACACCTTATCATCCTTATACTCAAGCGTTGATCCGCTCTATTCCCGATTTTACCAACTCATTGGCACATAAGAGCCGTTTAAATACATTACCCGGTGCAATCCCCTCACTTGAGCATTTACCAGTGGGTTGCCGTTTAGGGCCTCGTTGCCCTTATGCGCAGCGACAATGTATTGAAGCACCTCGGTTACGTTTATTTAAAAACCATGCCGTGGCTTGTCATTTTCCATTAAATGTGGAGCCAACTGATGTTCGATAAACTGCTTGAGGTAAAAAACCTATCAAAAACATTTCGCTATCGTACTGGATTATTTCGGCGTCAACAGTTGGAAGCCGTAAAACCTGTCAGTTTTACGCTAGAACCCAAACAAACTTTAGCCATTATTGGCGCTAATGGTTCAGGAAAATCTACACTCGCGAGAATGTTGTCAGGTGTGACTGAGCCTACGGGTGGTGATATTTTTATTAATGGGCATCAACTCACTTTTGGTGATTACCCTTATCGTAGTCAGCGAATTAGAATGATATTTCAAGATCCCACTAACTCATTAAATCCGCGCCAACGTATCGGTCAAACATTAGAGATCCCTTTACGCCTAAATACAGACTTAAGTGCGATTGAGCGTGAGAAACGAATTTATCAAACATTACGCCAAGTGGGTCTTTTACCTGAACATGCAAACTATTACCCTCATATGTTTGCATCAGGTCAGCGCCAACGAATTGCGCTTGCACGAGCATTGATATTGCAACCTCAAGTTATTATTGCCGATGAGGCAATAGCTTCACTGGATATGTCTTTACGCTCACAAATTATAAACTTGATGTTAGAACTGCAAGAGACTCATGATATTGCCTATATTTATGTGACACAAAACTTAGGCATGACAAAACATATTAGCGATAAAATTATTGTGATGGATAATGGTGAAGTCGTTGAACGTGGCAATACAGCAGAAGTTCTTGCATCGCCGTTACATGAAGTCACGAGGAGATTAGTCGCAAGTCACTTTGGTGAAGCCTTAACAGCAGAAGCTTGGCGTCAAGATTTGACTTAAGTGTAAACAATATAGGCATAATGTTGATTGCACATTATTTCACCCTTTTCCCTTAACTCCTCGGAGGTGCTAGGGAAATTAAACAAATTTACAAATGTCGTGGTAGAATCAGCCACGTTTATTAACAATAAGCGTGATAACCTAACAGATAAATAAAACTGTGAATGATGTTATTATCGCGATTTACGAAAAAACAAGGATACAGCTATGGGCTTTATGACCGGCAAACGCATTCTTATTACTGGTGTTGCTAGTAAATTATCAATTGCTTATGGTATTGCCAAAGCTATGCGTGACCAAGGTGCAGAACTTGCATTTACTTACCAAAATGAAAAACTGAAACCACGCGTTGAAGAGTTTGCAGCATCATTAGACTCAAATATCGTATTAGAGTGTGATGTGTCAAAAGACGAAAGCATCGATACTATGTATGCAGAACTTGCAAAAGTTTGGCCAAAATATGATGGTTTTGTTCACTCTATCGGTTTTGCTCCTGCTGACCAATTAGATGGCGACTACGTTAATGCAGTAACTCGTGAAGGCTTTAAAATTGCTCACGACATCAGTGCATACAGCTTCGTTGCAATGGCGAAAGCAAGCCGTGCAATGCTAAATCCAAATTCAGCGCTGTTAACTCTGACTTATTTAGGTGCTGAACGTGCAATCCCTAACTATAACGTTATGGGTCTGGCTAAAGCTTCTTTAGAAGCTAACGTTCGTTATATGGCAAATGCTATGGGTCCTGAAGGTATTCGTGTTAACGGTATCTCTGCTGGTCCAATCCGTACATTAGCGGCATCTGGTATTAAAGATTTCCGTAAAATGTTAAGCCATTGCGAGTCAGTCACTCCTCTGCGTCGCACTGTAACCACTGAAGATGTAGGTAATACAGCAGCATTCCTATGCTCTGACTTATCTGGTGGTATTACAGGTGAAATTGTTCACGTAGATGGTGGTTTCAGCATCGCTGCAATGAATGAATTAGAACTGAAATAATTCTGTTCTATAAATAATAGAAACCAGCCTCCTTGTTAAGGCTGGTTTTTTTATGTTGTTTCTACTGTTTTTACGCTTAACTCGATTTACTATCGAGTTTTTATCTAATATATCCCTTCTCCCTCTCATTTTTAATAATGCTACGTTTTAGATAAATTTCACTTTTGTTTTTTAGTTTATTCCTATAATCTTTTCTTTATATTAGCGATAAAATAATCACATATTAATAAAAGGATTTAATGTATGAAGAAATTTAAATTTCTGTTTTATATTTTTGCTCTTATTGGTGCGATTATTTTTCTTGTAGCTTTATTTGTTATTAAATCTGAATTAAATGTAGTAAGGAATGGAATAGAAACAACAGGTGTTGTTATTGACCAAAGTGTGAGTAAATCTTCTGATGGTGACTATTTTTATCACCCTATTATTCAGTTTAATACTGAAGATAATAGAGAAATAACGTTTCGTTCACCAGAAGGTGGTAGTCAGTCCCGCTTTTATCTTGGTGAAAAGATTAATGTTATTTATCTTCCAAATGATCCACAAAGAGCAACTATTAACAACTTTTTGGGCTTATATGGCGCTGGGACTATATTAAGTATTTTCGGATTAGTATTTGCATCAACTGGGCTTATCCCTTTGTATTTTATCAAAAGAAGAGCCACAAGGGATCAACGATTAAAACGTGATGGAATGCCTATTAATGTGAAAATTTCTGAAATTATTATCAATAGTAATATCAGTTTTAATCACCGTTCTCCCTATCAAATTATCGCTGATTATCACGATACACTAAACAATCGGTTAATTCGTTATAAGAGTGGTTATATCTTCTTTGATCCTACTCCTTATATTAATAGAGAGCTTGTTACAGTCTATGTTGATAAAAAGAACCCCAAAATTTATTACCTTGATATTTCATTCTTACCTTCGTTTGAAGAGTCGTAATAACATGCTCCTTATATATTATAAATATAAGGAGTATTTATTTCGTATATTTTCATCAATTAACAGCCTTGTTCACAGATTTACAAAAGCCTTTTTTATTCGCATCATTTGAGTTTGCTAATTTCTTAGAACCTTTTATCATCTTATATTAGTGAAGATATTCTGATATCTGTAAGCTAATTCACCACCTTATTGATAGGGAGCTATTCAACATGAAATTGTACTACACGCCAGGTAGTTGCTCGCTTTCCCCTCATATCGTTTTACGTGAAACAGGTTTAGATTTTTCAATAGAGCGCATCGATTTACGCGCTAAAAAAACAGAATCGGGGAAAGATTTTCTAACCATCAATCCAAAAGGCCAAGTCCCTGTCCTTCAATTAGATAATGGTGATATTTTGACTGAAGGTGTTGCAATTGTTCAATACCTTGCAGACTTAAAACCGGATAGAAATTTAATTGCACCACCAAAATCACTAGAACGTTACCATCAAATTGAGTGGTTAAACTTTCTCGCGAGTGAAGTGCATAAAGGCTATGGCCCACTATTTTCACCAGATACACCTGAAAGCTATGTACCTGTCGTTAAAACTAAATTAAAAAGTAAATTTGCTTATATTAATGATGTATTGAGCAAACAAAAATGTGCATGTGGTGAGCATTTTACGGTTATTGATGCCTATTTATTTACATTAAGCCAATGGGCACCGCATGTTGGTTTAGATTTAACTGATTTAACACATCTACAAGATTACTTAAAACGTATTGCACAACGCCCTAATGTGCATAGCGCACTGGTCACTGAAGGATTAATTAAAGAGTAATCTTTGATCCTTTTAAATTTAAATAGCTCAAGTAAAATCGATTTGCCTGAGCTATTCTCTTTTAAACGTATAGACAATAAATGTAGTTACCTAAAGTAATACCCTTTCACATCTATATCTAAGAAAATGATTAAGCCATAGCGAGTGAATAGATAAATGGAATTAAAATACATTGTAAAAATGGATAAAAAGCATACACGCTTTTTGTTAAAGGCAATCGAAGCAGTGAAACACAGTGATATCACTCATGCGAGAGGCTTTGAAATAGAAAACCTTTATATTGAGTTTGAAGACAAAATTCACACTCATAATGGGTACCAGTTTTATACGATCCATTTCTATCAACAAGAAATTACTCAAAACAATTGGATGGATGCAACAGCAGGTAACTCAGGTGGAATTAATGTTGATTTAGATATTAATACCTGTGAAGTGATCCGTATTTATGGTGAGCGATAGCGATGAATGAATTTAGCCAGTTTTTTGTTAAACAAGGTTTTATCAAAATCAATAATATTAATGTTTATCAATCATCTAACTTCTTTATCAAATCAGTAAACATACAGAGAAAAACAACGGGTGATAAATATTTTATTAACTTAGGTGTTTCTCCCATCATTCCTAATTTGTCCCCTTTTTCGAATAAAGAAATTGATGCATTAATTCGTTTTAGGATCCACCCTCAAGATGGTTTTAGTATCGATACAATTCATGATTATCACTTTATAGAAACACTATTTAAAACAAAGATAACCGATTATTTCGATCATTTTTCATCCGTTGATGAGATTTTTTCACCCATAACACCAATTATGATAGAAAAGGCTCTTCTACCTACTTATTTAACACATACAATAACCCAAACTTCCTTAAGCCATATCTGTGCGAAATATTGGTTAGCGAAAAATGATATTGATAAGGCTAAAGCATTTGCTCATTATGGATTAAGTAGAATAAGATTGGGCGGTGGAATAAAAAAAGTACTCAGGGAAATTACGTTACTGGAATAATAGGATATTACATGATCCAAATTTCAACTTATTTAAAAATAGAAGATGATTTTATTAATATCAATAACTATAATGGCCTATTAAAGGATACTTTCTATATTGATGGTGCCATAGAGTTATCTATTTATAATATTAAAATAATCGATATAAGCATGTGGGATTATGTTGACCAATTGTGGAGCTATCTAATTGAAGGTTTAGTTAAAATAAATGAAAATCAAGAATTTAAAACTAACTTTCCTGACCAACCTATTGAAATAAAATTTCAGCCTATCAATGACAATGTGCTTATTACTATCACTGCTAACGAATCCCATAAAGCTTTTATAAAAAAAGATCTGCTAATAAAAACAATGGCATTGCATGCACAAGAATTCTTTAATAAGTTGGTAACCTTTAAAGGCATTGTGCTTAATGATTATGCTATTGATTTTAAAAATATAGAAAACTTACTAAAAAAAGATATTTAATATGAAAATAAAGGAAAGATAATGAGTAATAATTTCGAATACTGTGAAAAAACGGTCTCTTTATTGGAAATAGAACAACTGGAAAATAATTTAAAATATAAACTCCCAAATTATTTTATTGAACATTATCTAAAATTTAATGGTGGGATACCTTTAAAAAGTTGGTGGTATTTTAACGAAGATATTGATCCTCTCGAAATTGCACAGTTTAAGTCCATTAAATATTATAATTTAACTTTAGGTAGTAGTACTTCATTAATTGATAATTGTTACTATTATATGATTGAAAGAAACGTTATTCCTCAAAACATTATCCCTTTTGCTATTGATTGGGGTGGGAATTTTTTCTGTATTAATCAAGATGATAATAGTATTCTATTTTACACAGTAGACTCTTTTAACGATGATCTAACACTTAAAGAAAACCATAAAAATGCTCAACTCTATTTAGCACCTTCATTTAATGTATTTATCAATAATCTAATGAGCGAAGAGGAAATAAACGGCTTATAATATTATTGCAGAAAACAATCACCTATCAATATATTATAACTACGCTCCCACAAAAAACGGAAACTATTAAGCCTCCGTTCTTATTTGAATTAAATGTGTTTTATTGCAATTAATCTATCTGTGTTGCACAGAATCTATGCGTTGGATGCACCATTTGATCTTGAGCAGCAACGAGTTGCAATTCGTACTCATTCATCTCTTTCGTTTTTAGCATCACTTCATAAACTGCCGCAGCGACGTGTTCTAATGCGGTTTGTAATTCAACACCTTTGAGTAAATCCACCAGCATTAAACCACTTGTTAAATCACCGACACCCACAGGCTGACGCTCACCAAAATCGACTAATGGACGACTAACATGCCAGCTATGTTCTGCGGTTACTAACAGCATTTCAAAGCGGTCATGACGATATCCAGCACGTGACAAGTGTTTTACTAATACAACCTTAGGGCCTTGTTTACACAATTCACGGGCAGCATTTACACACTCATCAACGTTATGAAGCGCTTTGCCGCCACTTAATGTTTCAAGTTCTAATAAATTAGGCGCGATGATATCACTGATAGGTAATGCTTCTTCACACAGCACACCTGAAACAGCAGGAGGAACTATACACCCTTTTTCAGGATGTCCCATTACAGGATCACAAAAATACCATGCATTAGGATTCGCTTGTTTTACTTTTTTAACGATATCAACAATACGCAAACCTTGTTCAGCCGATCCTAAATAACCACTTAGTACTGCATCACATTGTGAGAGTTTACCGATTGCGGCAATACCATCAACAATCTCAGTAATGTGCTCTGCTGACATCACACAGCCTGTCCATTTTTCTGGATATTGCGTGTGGTTTGAAAATTGCACTGTATTTAGAGGCCAAACATTCACCCCCATACGACGCATTGGAAACTCAGAGGCGCTGTTACCTGCATGACCGAAAACAACATGTGACTGAATAGAAAGTATATTTTTCATGACATAAACCGATTATTGTGAATACACACAACACCCAAGCTTTATCATCATAGGCGAGGTATATACGTTTATTTATTGTTATTAAGAAAAAGGGCAACTCACCGGCTGCCCTTTACTGTCAATTATTTCCAGATAACGAGGCAGTAATGTTTTTTACCGCGACGTAAAATGGAGTAATGACCAAATAAGAAATCTTTTTCTTCAAAGACGTATTCAGGATTATCTTGTTTTTCGCCATTAATTGAAACTGCGTTAGAGCCAATCATTGTACGAGCCTGACCACGAGAAGGAACTAATTCTGCGTTAACCAGTGCTTGTTGCAAATCACTGCCTTTTTCTAACTCAATTGTTGGCATACCGTCTTGTGCTAATTGTTCAAGGTCAGCTTGTGTTAAGTCTGCAATTGCACCAGAGAATAAGCTTTCTGTAATACGTTTAGCGGCGATTAAACCCTCTTCACCATGAACTAAACCAGTAACGAGTTCTGCTAATACACGTTGAGCACGAGGCGCTTGACCGCTGTTTTTATCTTCTTCTTCAAGTGCATTAATTTCTTCAATGCTCATAAATGTGAAGAATTTCAAGAAGCGATAAACGTCAGCATCTGCCGTATTGATCCAGAACTGGTAGAATTTGTATGGGCTGGTTTTCTTAGGATCTAACCAAACCGCACCGCCTTCTGTCTTACCGAATTTAGTTCCATCAGATTTAGTAATTAATGGTACGGTCATACCAAATACTTGTTTCTGATTGAAACGACGGGTTAAATCGATACCTGAAGTGATATTACCCCACTGATCAGAGCCACCGATTTGTAATTCAACACCTAAATGTGTATTTAATGACGCAAAGTCATAAGCTTGTAATAGGTTATAGGCGAATTCAGTAAAAGAGATCCCCACATCGTCACGGTTTAAACGTTGTTTAACCGCTTCTTTGTTGATCATTTGGTTCACAGAGAAGTGTTTACCGATATCACGCAGGAATGTCAGCACATCCATTTGACCAAACCAGTCATAGTTGTTTGCTAATTCCGCACTGTTTTCACCACTGTTGAAATCTAAGAAAGGTGACACTTGTTTACGAATTTTTTCTACCCATTCGTGAACAGTATCTTGGGTATTCAGTTTGCGCTCGGTGGCTTTAAAACTAGGATCACCAATTAGACCCGTTGCACCACCCACCAACGCCACAGGCTTATGCCCGGCTAGTTGGAATCGTTTTAAACACAGCAAAGGAACCAAATGCCCCAAGTGCAGGCTATCAGCGGTAGGATCGAAGCCACAATAGAGAGCGATAGGACCTTGCTCCAAACGCTCTACTAAAGCTGCCTCATCCGTGACCTGAGCGATTAGCCCACGCTCCTGCAATTGTGTGATTAGGTTCTTGCTAGACATCAATGACTCCATCGGTTTATTGTTTTTTGTCTATTTAAAATATAAGTGAAACATAAGTGGTATAGCATAAAGCGCCACTACATTAAGTACCAGTAGAAAAAGACTTTTTGAGGCAAATTTATTAACACACTATTAAGGTGCTAATCGCTCAATGTCCCATCCTTGTGGTGATTTTTGGTAGATAAAGCGATCGTGCAGACGATTTTCTCGTCCTTGCCAAAATTCAACAGAATCAAATGTCACACGATATCCACCCCAGAAACTCGGTAATGGCACTTCTCCATTTTGGAATTTCTGTTTTAATTCTAAGAACTTACTTTCTAACACGCCTCTTGCGGAAATGCGAGAAGACTGTTGAGAAGCCCAAGCTGCAATTTGACTATCTTTAGGGCGGCTATGGAAATATTTAATCACTTCAATAGGAGAAAGTTTTTCTGCTTTCCCTAAAAAGCAAACTTGTCTTTCTAAGGGATACCAAGGAAATAATAAACTGACTCGTTGATTGTGCTCTAAATGACTCGCCTTGCGACTGCCCAAGTTGGTGTAAAAGACTAAACCATGTTCATCGAAGTGTTTTAATAACACGATACGTTGATAAGGTTGCCCATTTTCATCAACTGTTGCGACACACATTGCAGTAGGATCACTCAAACGCGCTTCACAAGCCTGTTTTAGCCACTTTTCAAACAAAACTAATGGCTGTTCAGTTAACTCATGACGTCGTAGTCCACCATTCATATATTCACGGCGTAAATCTGCAACATCAATAAAATCAAGTTCTGTCATTTTTCACTCTCTCTTTTGAGAAACTGCGTTCAGCATATCACGCTTAACGAGGATTTGTAGGGTAAATCGCCCCTAAAACGGTTTCTCTTGATGCCCCTGTTACAGAAGGTAAATTCCCTGATTCATTTGCAATGGTGCGCGCAGCTAACCAAGCAAATGCTAACGCTTCCATGTCATCACCACTTAACCCATATTTATCCGTTGTCGCGACTTCTGTACCCGGTAATAGTGAAGCTAAACGATGCATAATTTGCCCATTTCGCGCTCCACCACCACAAACGAGTAAACGTTCACATCCACCGTTTAGTTGGATCTGTTGCACAATACTTATCGCGGTTAATTCAACCAGAGTTGCTTGTACATCTTCAGGAAAAACATTAGGCACTCTTGCTAAATGGTAATTTAACCATTGTGTATTGAAATATTCTCGCCCTGTACTTTTAGGGGCTGAACGCGAAAAGTAAGGATCCGAAAGCATATCTTGCAATAAAATTGGGTTTACAGTGCCAGTAGCAGCCCATTTACCATTATCATCATAAGGTGTTTGGTTATGGATCCAATTCCAGCTATCTAATAGCATATTTCCAGGGCCTGTATCGTAGCCTTTAACTGCAATACCAGGTAATAACAATGAAATATTGGCGATACCACCGATATTTAAAATAATACGTTTTTCAACAGAATGCCCTAATACAGCAAGATGAAAAGCGGGTACTAAAGGTGCGCCTTGTCCGCCGTAAGCAATATCTCTACGACGAAAATCACCCACTGTCGTAATTCCTGTTAATGCAGCAACACGGTTGTTGTCACCAATTTGCATAGTAAATGGCATATCACTTTCTGGCTCATGCCAAACGGTTTGTCCATGGCATCCTATCGCCGTAATATCACTCGCACTAAGTTTTACTTTTGCGAGTAACTCTATAATTGCTTGCGCATAAAGTTCGCCCAATTGGGCATCTAATAGGCCGATTTCATGCAAGGTAGTAGGTTGCCCTTGGCAAACAGCTAAAATTCGTTGGCGTAGATTTTGCGGGTAAGGCAGAAAGTGATTTTCTTGTTGTGCAACGAACTTATTATTGATTGCAGCTAATACAACATCAACACCATCTAAGCTTGTGCCAGACATCACGCCAATGTACCGCCCTGCTATCATGTTCTTTTCCTTATAATCAAGATGATGCAAATTTTTAACATATAATGTTATATTCTCTTTTTTCAGAAATCTCTTCTGTTTTTACTATCGGCCTTTACTATATAGTAAGCTATATATTATTAAAATCAGTGTCGACATACGCAAAAAACGAGCTATAACTGATACTAGATAACATTGGTATAATCTGAGCAACCCACCTCAGGTTTTCTTTAGGAGTAACTATGTTTAAGCATTTACTTATTGGTCTTTTTACAATGACTGTACTTACTGGTTGTGTGAATACAAATTCACTATCCGGTGACACTTACACCGCAAGCCAAGCAAAACAAGCTCAAAATATTACTTATGGTACAGTGGTTTCTGTACGTGCAGTGAATATTCAAGCAGGTAGCGATGAGAATATTTTAGGTGCGATTGGTGGTGCCGTTCTCGGCGGTATGTTAGGTAACACAGTAGGTGGTGGTACAGGCCGTAACCTTGCAACAGCTGCTGGTGCAATTGCTGGTGGTATGGCGGGACAACAAGCACAAGGCGCATTAAACACCACTAAGGGTGTTCAAATTGAAGTTCGTTTAGATAGTGGTAGAACTGTCGCTATCGTTCAAAAAGCAGATAATACTGTTTATAGTCAAGGTCAACGTGTTGCCGTTATCGGTAACGGAAATAACTTAACTGTTTCTCCTCGCTAATAATTAGCAATTAGCAACAAAAAACAGGCAACATTAAAGTTGCCTGTTTTATTTTATGACTCAATAATAAGTAACCTAAAGAGAGAACAAATATATAATCTAGCTATCACAATTCAAACTATATAATGATTTACATTATATACGCGTCATATTTCAAGTTTCAGTGTTGTTGACATCGTTTACTCACACTAGTTACATATTTTATATGTCCTAGTGACTCATTCACTTGTTATCTAGCTGAGTACTGAACTATTTAGAGTATAGTTATCATCATATAATTAATATTATTTAAATAGAATATATATTAAATTTGAAATTATTAGTCATTTAGCCTATTTATATTTTTTTCTAATTTTTTGATTGTACCTATTAACCTTTCGATTTCTTCTAGTTGGATACCACCTAATATTTCTCGTCTCGTTTTTTCTATTACTGTGTAAACCTCATTAATAAAAGGCTCAGATTCTTTTGTTAATTTTATACGTTTTGCTCTGCGATCATTTGCACATGTATGCCGACAAATCAGTTTTTTTTCTTCCAGTTGATCTAAGGTTCTCACTAAAGACGGTTGCTCGATTCCTATTGCTTTTGCCAATTGGATTTGTGACTGCTCTGGAGGTAATTGGCTGATATTATACAAAGTAACCCAATGGGTTTGGGTTAATTTTAATGGTTTGAGACGATGATCAATTAAAGCACGCCATAATCGAACTAAACGCGCTAAATCAGCTCCTAATGTTGATTCCACTTATCTCTCCTTAATTAGCATTTTCAGTCAACTTATTACAAAGTTTAGATATTCATTTTTAATACAATATTTACCTATTCTTTTTAATTAAAACATTACCTTTAATAACTAATATAGTTATAATCCTATTTATTAGATAAGTAATTATTTTCCAGATATAATTAAACCATTTCTTTCTAGCAACGAAAGTCCATAAAGAATAACCTTGTTATAAAAACTAATCTATATTTTTTTACATAATAATTATTATTATTTTAAACTCAACACTAAAAACAAGAAAAATAGCATTACTATCAAACAGTTAAAAATAAATAACCAGAATAGCACTTTAAAGTTATAACCTTATATTAATAAAGAAAAAATAATAAACCACATAACTACAATAAATAACAATAATGAATTAAAAAGATAGTTAATTATTATTTTAATATTAAAAAATAAGTGGAACATTTAAAATAAATTGAGTTGATCATTCTCTTTTTCAATTGCGGAACCCATTTTTTTTAATGATCTTAAATAACGTTGCTGACAAAGTCGTAATATATTTCTTTTCTCATGTTGATTCATTGTTGACCAATTAAACCGCTCTTGACGGCTGCGATAGCACCCCACGCAATATCCTTGCGCATTCATTTCGCAACGTCCAATACAAGGACTAGGAATATCAAAAAATTCTAATTGTTCTTGCATTTGATTTTCCCTCCCTATTGTTTGTTACAATAGAGTATAGTTAATAGAGATATTATCTGCACAACATGATTTATTGAACTGTTAAAGGCGTAGTAAAATTGAACTTTAGGGCTTTAACGCGTTATAGTACTCCGCCATCAGTTTATCTGTAGGGTTTAATCATTAAAAAAACACAAGAGGTTTATATGCGAGTACTTCATACCATGATCCGAGTGGGCGATTTACAACGTTCTATCGACTTTTATACCAAGGTTTTAGGTATGCAACTTCTACGCACTAGCGAGAATGAGGAATATAAATACTCGTTAGCTTTTGTTGGTTATGGTGATGAAAGCACAGGTGCGGTTATTGAGTTAACCTATAACTGGGGTGTAAATAGCTACGAAATGGGAACTGCTTTTGGGCATGTAGCATTAGGTGTTGATGATGTTGCTGCAACCTGTGAAGCCATTCGTCAAGCTGGCGGTAATGTTACCCGTGATGCTGGCCCAGTAAAAGGTGGCTCAACAATTATTGCTTTTGTTGAAGATCCTGATGGATACAAAATCGAGCTCATCGAAAACAAAAGTGCAAGTCACGCTCTAGGTAACTAATTTTTATTAAAACCAGAAAGATAACATGTTTATCTTTCTGGCCTTACTGATTATCAATTTCCGATATTCTATTTTTGTCGGATAAGTACAACTTAATGCCTGATATAAATAATCCCAATAAGCTTTGTAACCGTTTTCGGGGTTACTACCCTGTTGTCATTGATGTTGAAACAGGTGGATTTAATGCGAAAACAGACGGTTTACTTGAAATCGCCGCTATTACATTAAAAATGGATGAACAAGGTTGGCTAAAACCGGACAACACATTACATTTTCATGTCGAACCCTTTGAAGGGGCTAATCTAGAGCCGGCAGCCTTAGAATTTACAGGTATTGATCCAACCAATCCTTTACGTGGTGCAGTCAGTGAATATGAAGCCTTTCATGCCATTTTTAAAATGGTACGTAAAGGAATGAAAGATGCAGACTGTAATCGTGCCATTATTGTGGCGCATAATGCAAATTTTGATCACAGCTTTGTAATGGCTGCGGCTGAGCGTGCCGGATTAAAACGTAACCCTTTTCACCCTTTTGCCACCTTTGATACAGCGGCTTTAAGTGGATTAGTATTAGGGCAGACAATTTTGGCTAAAGCCTGTATCACTGCTGGCATTCCCTTCGATAGCAAATTAGCGCATGGCGCGTTATACGATACAAATCGTACATCATTACTTTTTTGTGAATTAGTTAACCGCTGGAAAAAGCTTGGTGGATGGCCATTACCTACACCTTAAAGTCATGGTGTCTCAGGTACATTTATGAATAACAGAAAAAAGCCAGTTCAATGATGTGAACTGGCTTTTTTATTGAAGATCTCACTATTTTTATACGTTTCAATACCGAAACGATAAAATTTAATTACTGTGCTTCTTCTTCACCACGATACTTATCAGCAGTCTCTTTTAATAACTTCTGTAATTCACCGCGCTGATACATTTCTAAAATGATGTCACATCCACCGACTAATTCACCATCTACCCATAATTGTGGGAAAGTTGGCCAGTGTGCATATTTTGGTAATTCTGCACGAATATCTGGGTTTTGCAGGATATCAACATACGCAAAACGCTCACCACAAGCAGAGATAGCTTGAACTGCCTGAGCAGAAAAACCACAACTTGGTAATTTTGGAGAACCTTTCATGTATAAAATAATTGGGTTTTCATTGATCTGGCGTTCAATTTTTTCAATAGTCGTCATTTGTAAGTCCTTACAGCCTTTTATATTCGATATGCTTTATAGGGGAAAACATGAAAGAAGAATACCACTTTATATTAGAAACCTCTATATAAGTTTAGTTATCGATATAAAACAATAGGTTGGTACTAAACCACAGTATTATTGATGAGAAAATACACAATAAAACATAAAAAATAAATCAATACGTTACAGATGTTTATGAGTGTGTTTTATCTTATTATTTTATCTCTTAGTACCGACACAATCACTGACTAAAACGTTAAGAAAAATAAAAAGCCTCAATTAAGAGGCTGAAAGCATTTCAATTAAGAAAATCGTCAATGCTCGAATCAATTGGTTCAATTTAAGTAACTTATTACTGTATGGTTCCGTTTTCTAAAAGGATCAAACAACCCAATGCATCAGTAATATCGCTTATCTCACCTTTTATTTTTGCAGTTTGTCCTTTCTTAATTTTAAGAACATTATCTTCTTCACTTGGTTTTAAAGTATATGAAGCACTGGCTTTATTATTAAATGAAATAGCAACAACTTTCGGTGGTGTTGGTTTATAGAGGTCGTATCTGACGACTTCTTCCAAACTTGCGATAGTGGTCACTCTTCCTTCTAAAATAACCCACTTCCCTCTCCATTTTTTCTTCGCCGCAATCTCATTATCACTAAAGTCCTTACATATTCCCGCATAAGTCGCTTCAGTTACTGGAGATTCCATCGATGGAACTATTTGATTTACAGCACTATTAACTGAACGAATAGCCTCGTTTATTTTACACCCTGATAATAATGTGATTATAGATAGTAATAACACCGTCTTCTTCATACAAATTCCTTTATAAAGTCAAAAAAAGATAGATAAAATATAAATCCAATAAGATAAAAATCTATTTTAATTAAATAAAACAACGCCCTCGCCAACATTATGGATAAATGTATGACTCTTTCTAAATTGCTTAATATTTTGATCTGACAGTATAGATCATAAAAAATAGTACTATAACTTTTCGTTATCTTATTTTAAATAAGAAAAATCTTGCCACCTTAGGCTTCTATAAATAAATAAAAATAAGTTAGTCATATTCCGATTTATTTTCCCTGTAAAATTAATATAGTTATTTTTAGCTTATGGTTTAAAAGTATAATTTATTATAAAACCCAAGATTAAATATTTAATATGTTTCTTTATTTGAATTATATTTAGCTATATATTCTTTTATATAAAAGAAGTAACAAGAAAATAAATAACAATTTTCATATCAAAATCAATACATTAAATTTCATAATCTATACATTAAGATAAAACGCTACCTTCTTAAAAGGATATAATGTATATAAATGGGTTTGTTATAAACCCTGACGAGTATTAACTATGGACATGATTTTACTGTTTCTTTTAGTGGGATGTATCACTGGCTTTTTTGCTGGGCTACTTGGTATAGGAGGCGGTGCAATCATTGTTCCGGTGGTTATGTATGTAGTCAGTCAACAAGCTATCCCAACAGATATGGTGATGAAAATTGCCTTATCTACCTCATTCTCTGTCATTATATTTTCCACAGCATCTTCGGCGTATTCTCATAACAAACATAAAGCCATTTTATGGCAGCAATTTCCTCTATTATCTCTCGGCACTATCATTGGTATGCTTGTGGGGACATTTCTGGTACAAAAAATGTCAAATACGATATTGCAAATCGTGTTCTGTATTTTCATGGTATATACCATCTATGGATTATTAACTAAAAAGAAAGAAGCAGAACGCATTGAAAATGTGAAAGATCCTATTGTTTCAAAACCAGCGTTAACAAGTGGTGGTTCTTTAATTGGTTTTATATCCAGTTTTATCGGTATTGCGGGTGGGACTATCACCATTCCTCTTTTAAGTCACTGGGGATTTAATACACGTAAATGTATTGCAACCTCTTCAATGATTGGTGTCATCATTGCTTCTATCGGCACAATCATGGGTATTATCTATGGTTGGAATCAAACAAATATTGATGATTATTACTTCGGCTTTATCTATTTACCTGCCTTTATCGGAATAAGCATTACCAGCGTACTCTTCGCACCTGTCGGTGTAAAAGTTGCTTATCGCCTACCAATTCCTAGAGTTCGCCAAATATTTGCATTATTTCTATTCTTAGTTGTAGTGAAAATGATGTATACGCTTATTACAGAGTAAGCAAGTGATCTGAAAATCATATTCCGTTAAATTATTCTATACAAACAATACTAAAATCTAATATTTATAATAGTATTAGATTTTAGTAAGTTAGAGTATTTATAGATAAGATAAAATGGACGAGTCTTATTAGGTAATCTTCACCTAATTAAAATAAATATATTTAAGTATTACGGATAGCTTTATTCTTTTCTCACTTTGACTTGTAAAGCAAAAACAGGATCCGTTGTACCACACATAGTACGCCCTACTGTGGCTTTTATTTTTATCCGTACATTGCCACTTTTAGGTGCTGTTCCTTGTAAACGAGCAAAAATGATAGGACGCTCTTCTTGGCGTATGACATGCTTTTGCCAATCTTCATATGTAATAAGAGAAAGCCACTCCCCATCTTTATTTTTCACCATTAATGTCACAGTAACCCATTCTGGGTTTTCCACAATATAATATGGTGCTAAACCAGAAAATACGCCAATTTCAACCTGTTGATCATAATATTGATTAACAATAGCTTCCGGCATATAGATTTTTTCTTGCGATTCTGACGGTGTAAATAAAATGCTGGTACTACATGCAATGCCATAGAACATGCTACAACCATTTAGCACACTACAAAAAATAAGCAGGAATAGGCTCTGAACTAAGCTTTTTATAGAAAAATACTTGAAAATAATACTTCCGTGCATGCTTTTATCACTCCCTTGAAAAAACTTAAACTATTGTCGGCAAATTTAAGTCAACCCTTATATCATCTCAAATATCATTTTTATTGTTTAGCATTAAATACCGTTCCTTGCTGCCAATCAAGGACTGAGATCCCCATTTTATTTGCTAATTTAATAACTACAGGAAGAGCTTCATCTACTTTAGAATAAACAAAACCAATAACTGGGATTTTAGTCATAAAGTTATTAATTAAAGGCCCGTCACACCACACACTATCATCTATTTCATCATCAGGTAATTCGCAAAGGCACGGATATAGATGAGAAATTTCTTGATAAAAACGCAACATTAATGGGCTTAATTCCTGAATATCTTCATCTTCATATTTTTCGAAGTATTCACACGCTTTTTCAAAATCATTCGGAATAGGAAAATCAAATAGTGCAATATTATAACTCATTTTAACTCCTACACTCTTTTTGCGTAAATTCAATCTAAAATATCGCTACTACGATAAATGTATAAATAATAAGGCTTATGTGAGTACATTATTTCTATATTCCCTTCTTTAGCCTCAATATTTTCTAATTCAGAAAATACAAATATTTTATTCTCACTTAATGACTCATATTCAATTATCTCTAACTCCTTACAGTTATTTACCTCAGCTAACAATGCTTTTTTATCTTTAACTAAAGGATAAATATTTTTCATTTTCTGAGCTAAAAGATTACAGACCGAATCAATATCATCGCCACCAAAATAGGATAGATTTACACCAATTAACTTACCTTTATAAAATTTTAATGCATTTCTATCAGAATCTTTCTCAAACGGAGGCTCATTATTAAAAAAACAAGTGATAAGATCTTTCTCTGTTTCACACACACCATTCTTTATAAAAGGAATATCATCAATTGATCTTCCAAAATCTAATTTCAAAGGTTCATTACTTTTAAATCCAAACCCAGATAAAAATATTATCATGCCAATAGCTATAAATATTTTTTTCATATTTGTACATTCCTTTGAGAATAAATTTGTTACGATGTATCAATTGTAGTCTCTTACCCCAATCCATCCATACTAGGTGACGCGATTAAATCATATTAATAGAATAAAATTTATACTCTCTACCTTTTTTACTTATCTCATTACAAATACGCTTTTGTCACTTTACGTGCAGGCAAGAGGGATATACTCTTATGAGTATAATTAATCTATATGGCTTATAACTATAGATAAAAGATATTTAGCTGTTATTTCAGCAGATTTTTGTTAAAATAATTAGCAAAATAGTAACAACTTAGTGATTCATTTGCCTCATTCTATCAATTCAAATGATTTTGATTGAATGATTTCAGGCACAAAACCCGAAATAGATAGTTTAAAGGAGTACGCAATGTCTTTCGAATTACCAAAATTACCTTATGCGTTAGATGCTCTTGAGCCACACATCTCTAAAGAAACTTTAGAATATCACTACGGCAAACACCACCAAACCTATGTAACCAATTTAAACAATCTGGTTAAAGGTACTGATTTAGAAAGCAAATCTTTAGAAGAAATCATCAAATCTACTGACGGCGGTATCTTTAATAATGCTGCTCAAGTATGGAACCACACTTTCTACTGGAACTGCTTAGCACCCAATGCAGGTGGCGCACCAACAGGTAAAGTTGCTGATGCTATCAACAAAGCATTTGGCTCTTTTGAAGAGTTCAAAAAGCAATTTAATGATGCAGCAGCTAAAAACTTCGGTTCAGGTTGGACTTGGTTAGTGAAAAAAGCTGACGGTTCAGTTGCAATTGTTAACACCTCTAATGCTGCAACTCCAGTTTCAGGTGCAGACAAACCACTGTTAACAGTAGACGTATGGGAACATGCTTACTACATCGACTACCGTAATGCGCGCGTTAAATATTTAGAAGAGTTCTGGGCACTGGTTAACTGGTCATTTGTTGAAGCTAACCTTGCTTAATTGAGCTTGATAATCAAAGGTGAGTGATTGAGATTCATTTTTGGTGACAAAATAACAAAGGGCCTTGAGCCCTTTGTTATATTCAGATATTCGATAATCTATTATTTAAATTGATCGGATATTCTATAAAGCAGTGATTAGAACATCATAGTAGAAAATAAAACGATCATAACAAGCGCTGCTACTGCTGTACTCAAACCAAATTTCAGATCCGTATCCATCTATTTCTCCCTCAAAATGATTATAATACACATTTTTAACCATAACCTTGTCATGGTTAATTATTATCACATATCAAAATTTGCTAAAATAGCGACCAGTGCACAATTTATAACATTGATTAATACTTTCACTTTTGAGCTAGATCATACAAAATTCACAGCTAATCGCTAAATTATTGCCAGTGTTTGCCCTATGTATGACTATACTGGCAGTTAAACCATAAAATTAGATAAAAGAGACCAATGAAGGTCAGGAGTTTTCCACACCATGGCAACAATAAAAGACGTGGCAAAACGCGCAGGCGTATCAACCACGACTGTTTCTCATGTGATCAACAAAACACGTTTTGTTGCTGAGAACACACGGGCAGCAGTTTGGGCCGCTATAAAAGAATTAAATTATTCGCCTAGTGCCGTTGCGCGTAGTTTAAAAGTCAATCACACCAAATCTATTGGCCTGTTAGCCACGTCCAGTGAAGCTCCTTACTTTGCTGAAGTGATTGAAGCTGTTGAAAATAGTTGTTACAGCAAAGGCTACACACTGATTTTATGTAATTCACATAATAACCTCGATAAACAAAAAGCCTATTTAGCGATGCTGGCACAAAAACGTGTTGATGGATTATTAGTCATGTGTTCTGAATATCCCGATCACCTTCTTACTCTTTTAGAGGGCTATCGTAATATTCCAATGGTTGTCATGGATTGGGGCAAAGCGCGTGGTGACTTTACAGATACCATTATCGATAACGCTTTCCATGGTGGTTATATTGCAGGTCGTTACCTTATTGAGCGAGGCCATCGTGATATTGGTATTATCCCTGGTCCATTAGAACGAAATACAGGTGGTGGTCGCTTACAAGGTTTCTTAAAAGCCATGGAAGAAGCCAAAATCACAGTTAAAGACGAATGGATTGTACAAGGCGACTTCGAGCCAGAATCTGGCTATAAAGCCATGTACCAAATGCTAAACCAAAAACATCGCCCGACGGCTGTCTTTTGTGGTGGTGATGTGATGGCGATGGGCGCAATTTGTGCTGCAGATGAACTTGGCCTGCGTGTTCCTTTAGATATTTCTATTGTTGGCTATGACAATATTCGTAATGCACGTTATTTTACGCCTGCACTCACAACCGTTCACCAGCCAAAAGAACGTCTAGGTCAAATGGCATTATCGATGCTGCTTGATCGTATCGTCAATAAACGCGAAGACGCCCAAACAATCGAAGTTCATCCACGATTAGTTGAGCGCCGTTCAGTTGCTGACGGTCCTTTTATCGACTACCGTCGCTAATTCATATTTATTTAGCTATCTGATTTCTAGCGAAGCCATTCCTCATTTAAGGTTTGGCTATCTCCAAGATAATCTAACAACCATGTCAAAGCGGGCGATTCACTTTTATCGACCCACGTCAGGCAGCATGGGCTGTCTGGCAATGGTTGTGCCAGTTGTAAAGTCACCAGCTTACCTTGTTCAATTAAAGGTTCAGCACGGTGCCAAGGCACCATTCCAACGCATAATCCCGCTAACAAACATTCAAGCCCCATATCCCATGTCGGAACAACCATTCTGCGCTGATTATTTAGCGCCCAAGTGTCACGCTTTGGTAAACTGCGTGAGGTATCCTCTAAACATAAACTTGGATAAGGCCGCATTTCATCATCCGTTAATGGATGTTGTGCTTTCGCTAAAGGGTGATCAACATGGCAAACACAGCGCCAAGGCATAAATCCCATATCTCTAAAGCTATAACGTTCACCTATTGGTGAGGCTCTTGTTGCACCAATGGCTAAATCAACACGACCATTAACTAAGGAGTCCCATACGCCATTAAACACCTCAGGGTAGACATACAGTTCTATATCCGGAAAATGGCGGTAGAAATCGAGAATAAGTTGTTGTGTTCTTTCAGGTTTAACAATGCCATCAACTGCTATACTAAATTGACCGCGCCATCCATTAGAAACTTGTTGACAAAGATGTCGAGTGTCATTCATTTTTTTGATAACAGATCGTGCTTCTTTGATGAAAATTTTACCTGCGTCGGTTAATTCTACATCACGATGACGACGCTCAAACAAAGGAACGGCAAGCCATTCCTCTAATTGCCGAACTGTGTAACTAACGGCGGATGGCACTCTGTGCAATTCTTGAGCAGCCGAGCTAAAACTTCCTGTTCTTGCGACTGCATCAACAACTTCTAAAGAGTATTCTGACCACATAGAGTTTATTCCTTTGAAAATTTTTCACAGCATTAACCAAATATTCCCGTTTCACAAGTAAAATAGGTCTTAGTTACAATACATAAAATGTTCTACATCACATAGCATAGAAAATAAAATGAATTCTAAAACATCCACACAATCAAAAACACCTATGAGCTTTATGGTGTACCTAGCGGGTTTGAGTATGCTAGGTTACTTAGCTATTGATATGTACTTACCTGCATTTGGTATGATGCAGCGTGAACTCTCTATCAGCGAAGGTGCTATTAGTAATAGCTTAAGTATCTTTTTATTTGGTTTTGCTGTTGCTCAGTTACTTTGGGGACCACTTTCTGACAAAGTAGGTCGTAAACCTATTCTTCTTATTGGTTTAAGCCTTTTCTCTTTAGGCTGCCTTGGTATGCTGTGGGTTGAAAGTGCAACTGGCTTACTTGCTATGCGCTTCCTACAAGCTTTCGGCGTCTGCTCTGCTGCTGTTATTTGGCAAGCTCTTGTCATCGACCGTTTTGATGAATCTCGCGCTCAACACGTTTTTGCTTTAATTATGCCACTGGTTGCATTATCACCAGCACTTGCGCCTTTAATCGGTGCATCGTTATTAGATCACGGTGGCTGGCGTATGATTTTTATGCTGTTAATGGCCGTAACGTTAGTTCTCATGTTACCGACATTAATGCTAAAAAACATTAAACAAAAATCAGTTACAGATGCAAACCAATCTTCTGCGTCATTTATGACTTTATTAAAATCCCCTCTCTATACAGGTAACGTATTAGTTTACGCTTCTTGTAGTGCAGGTTTCTTTGCTTGGTTAGCTGGCTCACCAATCATTCTTGAAAAGATGGGCTACTCTCCTCAGGATATCGGTTTAAGTTATATTCCACAAACTATTGCATTTATGGTGGGTGGTTATGGTTGTCGTATTTTACTGTCAAAAATGACAGGTAAAACACTGCTGCCACTGTTATTAATTGGTTATGCTGTCAGTATGACTGCGTTATACCTTGTTGCTAAATTTACTGAACCAACATTAACAACTATTTTAATTCCGTTCTGTATTATGGCTGCAATGAATGGTGCTTCTTATCCAATCGCAGTATCTAATGCTTTATCCGCTTATCCTGAAATCAGTGGTAAAGCTGCTGCGTTACAAAATGCGCTTCAACTAGGTCTTTGCAGCTTAGCAAGTTTTATTGTCTCTGCATTTATCAGCCAACAACCTTTGATTAACACCACGGCAATTATGGCGTTAACAGCAATCCCAATGGCAGTTGGTTACTTTATTCAGCGTAATAAATCTGTTACCAAACACACAGTTCAAACCGCAGAATAATCGCGCTCCTTCTTTTAAGAATCATCTTAAAAAGGCCATTTTATAAAAAATGGCCTTTTTCTTTTCTAGAGAAAAACATTCTACATCTCTATACTTACCTATACGCTGTAATAGCGTTTTATTTATTTTTCTTTCGGATTTTGAGACATTAAACAGATTATTCGCTGATTATGTCAGATTAGTTGTCTTATTAATTCTATTCGTTCAATTCAGACTGAACACAATACCATTTTAATACTGTCAATCTGCACACATCCTTTCTTAGCTTTATGTCTCAAAACCCGCTTAGTTTACGCGGAGAGTATATGAGTACATCTTGTGTAGAAGAAGGCCGAAAGACCTCCAACGATCCTTATAAAAAGATCGCAATAGAACTGTTAGCTCATGCTGATATTCGAGTTAATGGCTCAGAACCTTATGATATTCAGGTTCATAATCAAAATTTTTATAAAAGAGTATTACAGCAAGGCTCATTAGGTCTCGGCGAAAGTTATATGGATGGTTGGTGGGATTGTGAACGATTAGATATATTCTTTCATAAAGTTTTACGTGCTGGTCTTGAAAATAAGCTCCCACAAAACCTACGCGATATTTTCAAGATTGCGACAGCCCGCCTTTTTAATCTGCAAACACAAAAACGTGCATGGATGGTAGGTAAAGAGCATTACGACCTTGGTAATGATCTATTTACTGCCATGCTTGATCCTAATATGCAATATTCCTGTGGTTACTGGAAAAATGCAGATAATTTAACTCAAGCTCAAGAACATAAATTAGATTTAATTTGCCGAAAATTAGATTTAAAACCGGGGATGACCTTATTAGACATCGGCTGTGGTTGGGGTGGACTTGCAGGCTATGCAGCCAAACATTTTGGCGTTTCTGTAACGGGAGTCACTATTTCTGTTGAACAGCAAAAACTTGCACAAGCTCGATGCCAAGGACTTGATGTTAATATTATTTTAGAAGACTATCGTGATTTACATGAAAAGTTTGATCGCATAGTTTCAGTAGGTATGTTTGAGCATGTAGGACCTAAAAATTATGCCACTTATTTTGATGTGGTTCGTCGTAATTTAAAGGAAGATGGTCTGTTTTTATTGCACACCATAGGTTCTAACCGCGACAAAGTAAATGTAGATAGCTGGATAAGCAAATATATCTTTCCTAATGGATGTTTACCGTCTATTCAAAAAATTGCTCATGCAATGGACAGTAAATTTGTAATGGAAGATTGGCATAACTTTGGCGCTGATTACGATAAAACACTAATGGCATGGTATCAGCGTTTTTTAGCCTATTGGCCAGATATTGAATCTAATTACACACCACGCTTTAAACGTATGTTTAGTTATTATCTTAATGCCTGTGCGGGTGCATTTCGTGCCAGAGATATTCAGTTATGGCAAATTGTCCTAAGCCCTAAAGGTCATATTGGCGGTTTACAAATCCCTCGCTAATTATTCTTTTTATAAAAAGAGAAAAGCCAGTTTGATTGATAAACTGGCTTTTTCTTTGATTATCTTTTAAGAGCAACAACATTAATTATTAATTATGTGAAGCTTGTTCTTCATTTTCATTTTGTTGTGCTGCTAATAAAGCTTGTTGCTGTGCTTGTTGCGCCATAACGCGCTCTACTGTATCGACAATCGCTTGAGTTTGAGGATCAAGTTCAATATTGACTTTATCACCAAGGCGTTTGCGACCTAATGTCGTTCTATCGCGCGTTTCAGGAATTAAATGGACACAAAAACGGTTATTAACCACATCGCCCACAGTTAGGCTTATTCCATCAATACCAATAAAACCTTTGTGTAAAATGTACTTCATTAATGCTTTATCAAAGATACGAAACCAAATTTGTAAATTATTTTCTGATGTTATAATTTTGGCAACTTCGGCAGTTGTGACAATATGACCAGACATCACATGCCCGCCTATTTCATCACCGTATTTAGCCGCACGTTCAATATTCACTTCAGAACCGACTTTTAATTCACCAAGGTTAGTTAAACGTAATGTCTCTTTCACTAGATCAAAGCTAATATGTGTACCTTCAATTTTAGTGACCGTTAAACAGCAACCATTATTTGCAACAGAAGCACCTGTTTCTAAATTGCCGACTAACTCTTTGGGTAATTCAATGATATGGGTACGAAAATCGCCTTTATCTTCGATAGCAATAACCCGCCCTTTTCCCTGAACAATACCTGTAAACATCTTACATCTCCTTGGATCGATAAACTGGTAAACTCAATTTAGGCTTATGCTATTAAGGATAACATAGCTCGTATTAATACAAAGGAACAATTATCGTATTTATTCCTTGTCGAGGATTACCGTTAAATATAACGTAAAAACACCTAATAAATTATCAAAATCCTGTGTTTGAAAAGCTAAACTTCTTTCGTTGCTAATTAAACTTTTATCATTAGAATAAGCGGTCTTGAGGATCTCTTTACGTCATTTTAACAATACGACGTTTGTTCTCTTCCTTTCCTTTCGTTTTCTTATAATAAATAAAGGTGTATGCGTGCAGAAGTACATAAGAGAAGCGCGTAGCTTACTTGCTCTCGGTATCCCCGTTATCATCGCGCAGTTTTCCCAGACAGCAATGGGTGTCGTTGATACTGTCATGGCGGGTGCTGTAAATGCCACAGAAATGTCGGCGGTGGCAGTAGGTACGTCTATTTGGTTACCAACGATTTTATTAGGCCAAGGGATATTAATGGCATTAACCCCAATCGTTGCTCAATTAAATGGTTCAGGACAACGAAAACACATTGCTAATCGTACACAGCAAGGTTTTTGGCTCGCCACTTTCTTATCAATCATGGTAATTGCTATTCTTTATAACAGCCGTTTTATTATTGAAGCGCAACATGATATAGAACCCGAATTAGCCGAAAAGGCCATTGGATTTATTCATGCCATTATGTGGGGTGCACCTGGTTGCCTTTACTATCAGGTACTGAGAAGTCAATGTGAGGGATTATCTAAAACAAAACCTGGCATGATAATTGGTTTTGTTGGCCTATTAATTAATATCCCTGTCAACTACGCCTTTATTTACGGTAAATTTGGCGCACCACAATTAGGGGGTATTGGTTGTGGTGTTGCAACGGCTTCTGTTTTCTGGGCGATGTTCTTAATGATGCGTTATTACGTGCGTCGAGCACCGACACAACGTGATGTTATGCCAAAGAAACGTTTAGTCAGTCCTGATTTCCACACGATAAAACGTATTACATTTTTAGGATTACCTGTTGGCTTAGCCTTATTCTTTGAGGTAACACTATTTGCCGTTGTTGCATTATTAGTTTCACCTTTAGGCGTTACTGCGGTTGCCAGTCATCAGATAGCACTTAACTTTAGTTCACTAATGTTTATGTTCCCTCTTTCATTGGGAATAGCAGCAACAATCCGTGTCGGTCATAACTTAGGGCAACGCTCTACAGAACAAGCACGTATTTCAGCCATTACAGCGCTTGCTGTTGGACTAATGTTGGCAAGTTGTACCGCGATTTTCTCTATTATCTTCAGAGAAAAAATCGCGTTAATGTATAACGATAATATTGAAGTGGTGACGTTAGCTTCCCATCTTATGTTATTCGCTGCGCTTTATCAGTTATCAGATTCTGTGCAAGTTATTGGCTCAGGTGTATTACGAGGTTATAAAGATACCCGCTCTATCTTCTTTATTACTTTTATTGCCTATTGGGTAATTGGACTACCTTCTGGTTATATATTAGGGCGTACTAATTACTTTGTTGAAGCGATGGGACCTGCTGGTTTCTGGATTGGCTTTATTTTAGGTTTAACTGCCTCAGCAATTATGATGGGTTCCCGCATTTGGTGGATCCAACGTCAATCTGATGAAGTGGTACTATTACGCTCAGAGCGTTAAACAGAAACAGTTATTTCGGCAAGGGAATGACACAAATATCAACAAATAGCTTTAAATACGAGCAGTTGAATATAAATTTGTGTTTTTCCTCTTGCCAGAATCGAATCATCTCGTTAATATTCGTCCCCGTTGTCACCTAATAGATAATGCGTCCATAGCTCAGTTGGTTAGAGCACCACCTTGACATGGTGGGGGTCGGTGGTTCGAGTCCACTTGGACGCACCATTTATTTTTCGATAACATCTCAATACAGTGCGTCCATAGCTCAGTTGGTTAGAGCACCACCTTGACATGGTGGGGGTCGGTGGTTCGAGTCCACTTGGACGCACCATTTCTCTTTCTCTATTTTCTTATTTTTATTCTTCTTACCTACCCTACAAAATAATTAATCTAGCTTGCAATATTTTATTGCGCAACAAAGTGTTTAAAAAACAAGCAGTCAGCTCCGTATTTTGATCACATCACTTAAATTTACCTTTTTTCGATTTTCTTCATAGAAATTAACCTCTATAATACGAAACATAATTTTGTTGAAAGGTTTCAGCGTATTGATTTACGGGCATCTTTAGAAAACAGAACAAATGAATCGTGATAGACTATAATGTAAGATGTCTGCCAACCTTTGATACAAAATAGTGACAAGATTTTTATGATGTTGCTGAACCATTAACATGTTGCGCAACTTATCTATGAGAGATGAGTTTATACACCCTGTTTTGCACCGTTGATACTGTTAATAGAAAACGGCGACATTAATCCTTATTCATCCATTACAATACAACCATTAAATAGACTGCCATGAAAAAGACAAAAATTGTTTGCACCATCGGACCAAAAACCGAATCTGAAGAAAAACTGAATCAATTACTGGACGCAGGCATGAACGTTATGCGTCTAAACTTCTCTCACGGTGACTATGAAGAGCATGGCAACCGTATCAAAAATCTGCGTAATGTTTGCGCTAAAACAGGCAAAAAAGCCGCTATCTTATTAGATACTAAAGGCCCAGAAATCCGTACCATCAAATTAGAAGGTGGTAATGATGTCGCTTTAGTTGCTGGTCAAACATTCACTTTCACTACAGACAAAACTGTTGTGGGTAACAAAGACCGCGTTGCTGTAACTTACGAAGGTTTCGCTAAAGACTTAACTGTTGGTAACACCGTTTTAGTTGATGATGGTCTTATCGGCATGAAAGTCACTGCTGTAACTGATAAAGAAGTTGTTTGTGAAGTTTTAAACAACGGTGACTTAGGTGAAAACAAAGGTGTTAACTTACCTGGCGTTTCTATCGGTTTACCTGCATTAGCTGAAAAAGATAAACAAGATCTTATCTTTGGTTGCGAGCAAGGCGTTGATTTCGTTGCTGCATCATTTATTCGTAAACGTTCTGACGTTGAGGAAATGCGTGCTCACTTAAATGCGCACGGCGGCGAAAACATCATGATCATCTCAAAAATTGAAAACCAAGAAGGTTTAAACAATTTTGATGAGATCTTAGAAGCATCTGACGGTATCATGGTTGCTCGTGGCGACTTAGGTGTTGAGATCCCAGTTGAAGAAGTTATCTTCGCACAAAAAATGATGATCGAAAAATGTAACGCTGCGCGTAAAGTGGTTATCACTGCAACGCAAATGTTAGATTCAATGATCAAAAACCCACGCCCTACTCGTGCTGAAGCGGGTGACGTTGCGAATGCTATCTTAGATGGTACTGATGCTGTTATGTTGTCAGGTGAAAGTGCAAAAGGTAAATACCCAGTAGAAGCTGTGACTATCATGGCAACTATCTGTGATCGTACAGACCGTATCATGCAATCTCGTCTTGATTACAAACAAACAGCTGCAAAATTACGCGTAACTGAAGCAGTTTGTCGCGGTGCGGTTGAAATGGCTGAAAACTTAGATGCACCTCTGATTGTTGTTGCAACTTTCGGTGGTAAATCAGCTCGTTCTATCCGTAAATATTTCCCAACAGCACCAATCTTAGCATTAACAAACAACGAAGAAACAGCTCGTCAGTTACTGTTAGTTAAAGGTGTAACCACTCAATTAGTTAAAGAAATCTCTTCTACTGATGACTTCTACCGTATCGGTAAAGAAGCAGCATTAGCAAGTGGTTTAGCGCATGCTGGTGAACGTGTTGTTATGGTTACCGGTGCACTGGTTGATAGCGGTACAACAAATACTTCATCTGTTCACGTTCTGTAATTTTATACAACGTGAATACATCAAACGCCACTCCTTGAGTGGCGTTTTTTATTTATTTCTAATTTATTTCTAATATTTTTCTTTCTTTTTTTTCTGTCACTCTTTTTTAGATTCATTTTTTCTCTTATCCCACTCTCTTTTTTATCTATTTATAGCTATTAATCAATCAGGTTGCGAGTAAATCGCCAATGTCAATTTGTGTGATTTTTAGTCATTAAATCACTTTTTAATGATTAGGATTTTTACTAATAATGAACTTTTGTGAGAAAACGCGCATTTATTGTGCTGAAAATTTACAATATAAGTGTTATTTTTCCTATTGTTATAGGAAACGCAAGATACACTTATTACGAATAAATCCAGCATTTTCCTATATGTGTGCCATACTTATTAATGGTTTCATATAAATGCTACTTGTTCCTTTACACAAACTAATAATAGAGGTTGTAACTATGAAAGCGAAACTTGTACTAGGTGCGGTAATTCTGGCTTCAGGCTTATTAGCAGGTTGTTCTTCTAGTAATAATGCACAATTAGATCAAATCTCTTCTGATGTAAGCCGCCTGAATACTCAAGTTCAGCAACTAAGTGGTGATGTACAATCTGCTCGCGCTGAAGCTAAATCAGCTTACGACGAAGCAGCTCGTGCAAATCAGCGTTTAGATAACCAAGTCACTACTTATAAAAAGTAATTTGACTCACCGATAAGCTGAAAACAGCTTTAGGTAAGCATTAATCACAAAGCCCTAACATTGTTAGGGCTTTGTTTTTTTAGCTCATTATATTTTATAAAGATTAATATGCTGTCACATCCACAGGTATACCCGAACGTCGAATCAGCTCTGCATCTGCTTTATCTTTATTAACCTTGCCACTTTCATACCAAGCATTAAATTGCTTTGTAAATGTAAGAGGCATCGTTTGCGGATCGTCATCTTCGTTACGTGATAGTGGCTGATGAACTTCAATAAACTGTCTGCCGTCTGCAGTTTCAGTAAATTTAATCGGTTTATTGATAACCTGAACTCGGCTACCTTTAGGCACCACGTTGAATAAGGTCTCAATATCATTTGGGCGTAAACGAATACAGCCTGAACTCACTCTTAAGCCAATACCAAAATCAGCATTAGTACCATGAATAAGGTATTCACCTCGACTATGTGCCAATCTTAAGGCATATGCCCCCATTGGGTTTTCAGGACCAGCAGGAACGACAGCTGGTAGCGTGATCCCTTTAGCCGCATAATTTTTGCGAATATTCGCCGTTGGTGTCCAAGTGGGATCTTTAATTAATTGAGAAATCGATGTCACCATCTCCGGTGTTTCTCGCCCTAATTGACCAATACCAATCGGGTAAACATCAACAGTTCCTCCCTCTTTTGGATAATAATAAAGGCGTAATTCAGCAAGGTTGATAACAATACCTTTATGTAGAGTATCAGGCAAAATCATCTGCAATGGGATTGTTAAAGTTTTACCTGCATCAGGCAAAAGAGGATCAATACCAGGATTCGCTTCCATCATATTGAGCAATCCCACTTGGTATTCGGACGCAATAGCCTCTAATGAGCGTTTATCATCGGGAACTATATATGAAAAATTTTCACCAATAATACGCTGGCCATCAGCAGGTAGTAGATATTCTGTCGCGTAAGATAAGTGACTACTCATCCCTAACAGCGATACCCCTAAGAGAGTTAACCATTTTTTCATCGTTTATCCCGTGTGTTAGAAATAAAATAAACTGACTATTATGATGATAACATTATCATTGTTATGCTTTCATATAATAAGTCAGTTTAGAACATTAATGCGGGATCAGGTAACATTTATGCTACAGCGTATTCTGAAAAACGCTTAATAAGTGTCGTAACCATCGCATGCAAACCTTGCGTGCGAGAAGGTGTTAAGTGGCTTTCTAGTGCTAATGATGAAAAGTAATGTTTGATATCTGTCTCTAATGCTTGTTCGATAGTTTTACCTTGAAATAAGATAATCACTAAGGCAACGAGGCCTTTTACAATACCTGCATCACTATCGCCAGCCAGCACTAACTGTTTATTCTCATTAAGAGAAACAGCGATCCAAACTTGGCTTTGGCAACCTTCAATAAAGTTAGCTGAAATACGTTGTTCATCTGTTAAAGGAGGAAGACGCTCACCTAACTCCATCATATAAAGGTAACGTTGTTCCCAATCCTGACAACGAGAAAAATTGCGTAATAATTTTGCTTCATCTGGCAAATTAGCAACTGCCATGAATAACCTCTTTATTTTAATCTTTAACCTAATAGCATTTCGACACGCAATAGCGCATTAACCAGTGCATCTATATCGTTTTTATTGGTATACAACCCAAGAGATGCGCGACACATCGCAGGAACTTGATAATAATCCATAATTGGCATCGCACAATGATGCCCTGTACGAATAGCAATACCATAATTATCAAGAAATGCCCCAACATCATAAGCATGGTGTTTGCCTAAATTAAACGCTATCACTCCTTGTCGAGAATCATTGCCATAAAGCGTTAACGATTTTACTTTTTGTAACTGCTCTTGGGCATACTTCATTATGCTACTTTCATATTCGGCAATGTTATCCATGCCTATTTGTGAAAGATAATCTAATGCCGCACCTAAGCCGATCATTCCCATTATGTTCGGTGTCCCTGCTTCAAAGCGCCAAGGCGCATCTGCGTAGGTAATATCACCATTAATATGAACATGCTTTATCATTGCGCCACCGCCTTCCCAAGGCGGTAATTCATCCAGTATCGCTTTCTTGCCGTATAACAAACCAATACCCGTTGGCGCATAAAGTTTATGACCGCTACAAACAAAAAAGTCGCAATCAAGTTGTGAAACATTAATTGTTTGATGCATTGCACTTTGAGCACCATCAACCAATATATGTAATTCACCACCTTGTTCAATAGCATATTGACGAGCATCACCAATAATTTGAGCGACTGGATTCACTGTGCCCAATACATTTGATTGATGAGTGAGACTGAGTAATTTAGTTCGTTCATCGATTAAACGGGGTAATTGAGCTAAATCGAGTGTACCGTCTTGCAATAACGGTAACACACGGACATTAAAGCCATACTGTTTTGCCAACATATACCATGGAACAATATTTGCGTGATGTTCCATTTCGGTGATGATGATATTGTCACCATCATTTAAAAATCGTTGGCTATAAACGTTCGCTATAAGGTTGATCCCTTCGGTTGTTCCTTTAACAAAAATTATCTCTTCTTCGCTATTGGCACCTAAAAAATCACAGGCTTTTTTACGGACATTTTCAACTAACGTTGTCGCATTTGCACTTAATGTATGAATGCCGCGATGAACCGCGGCATATTGTGTTAAGGCAAATTGTTTTTCATGTTCAATGACGCAAGCCGGTTTCTGAGCACTTGCGGCACTGTCGAGATAAACCAGTGGTTTTCCTTTCACTTGCTGTGAAAGAATTGGAAAATCATCTCGCGCTTTTTCAATGGAATGCGTCATAATGCCTTATTTTATACCTCTAATAAGCGCTGATTAATTCTTTCTAATACCTGCGCTTTGATCACACTATTTTCTAGCGATTCAGTTAATTCAGCCGCAAATGCATGGATGATCATTTTACGTGCGTCACTTAAGGAAATACCTCGTGAACGCAGATAAAATAGCTGCTCATCATCAATTCGTCCCACAGTAGCACCATGACTACATTTCACATCATCGGCATAGATTTCAAGTTGTGGTTTGGTATCGATTTGCGCTTTTTCACCCAGCAACAGATTGTTATTAGTCATTTGACCATCTGTTTTTAATGCTTGAGGTGTCACCGTGATCATACCGTTAAATACGGCTTTCCCTGCATCCATCGCAATACTTTTATGCAGTTGACGACTCTGGCAATTTTTTTCACCATGAACTAGCCATGTACGAGTATCTGCAATCTCTCCAGCTTTAGGTAATACAACGCTATTCATTGAAAGCTCTGTATTTTCACCCTTTAGTGCAGAACTCGTGTGATGACGACTAAGTTTAGCGCCTAATAAGAAAGCATAACTGTTAACACGAGCATCACGGCCTATCGTCAGATCGTTATGGGCAAAATGCTGACTTACTCCATTTTCAAAACTTAATTTGATATGGTTAAAAGAGGCATTATCGCCAATCGTTGCGGTTAATCTTGCACCTGTAAAATGACGGTTTTCACTATCACTGCTGATATAGTGTTCTACCACTTGCATCTGAGTATTCGCACCGACATCAAGGTGAAAACGATAATTTGCACTATTTACCTCTGTGCTTTGATCACCTTGAGTAATATTGAGAATATAGAGTGGCTTATCCGCAATAACACCGTTTTTCAGGGTAATAAGCAATGGATGTGGCGCTAAACTTTCAACTAAATGCAGGAAGATTTCACCATTTACCGCTTTAGGTAATTCACTTTGATTATCAAGTAAAGTAACTTGATAAGGACCAAAATCTTTACTACTTTCTATCGGTGAAAATGTGCCATTCACCATAACAATACGGTAGCAATCAAAAGATAATGCATGTTTAGCCATTAAACTTTGTACATCAAAAGGTGGCAACTGTTGATAGCACTGGCTTAGTGTTTCTTCTAATGGCGTATAATGCCAATCTTCATGGCGGTAAGTAGGGAAACCTACTTTCTCAACTTGTAACCAATGATTGCGAGCGTTGAGATTATCGTCACCTTTACGTTGATGATATAACGCTGAAAACATTTTTAATGCTTGTTGATTACGCAGTTCAACTTGGCGCTGTTTTTCACGCTTTTCATTGAGGGTCAATAAGCCAGCCATAACCTTGTTCCTCCAATTTTTGCGCCAATGAAAAATCACCTGATTTAATGATTTTCCCCTGATAAAGCACATGCACAAAATCAGGTTTAATATAATCAAGAATACGTTGGTAGTGTGTTACAACGATGAAGGCACGTTTACCATCACGTAAACTATTAACACCATTAGAAACGATTTTTAATGCGTCGATATCAAGACCCGAGTCTGTTTCATCTAAAATACATAATTCAGGCTCTAACGCAGCCATTTGCAAAATGTCGTTACGTTTTTTCTCACCACCAGAAAATCCCACGTTGACAGAGCGTGTTAACAAATCTTGTGGCATATCCAGTAATTTGATTTTATCTTCAATAAAATCTTCAAAATCAAAGCGATCTAACGGCTCTTGGCCACGATATTCTCTCACTGCATTTACAGAAGATTGTAAGAAAAACTGATTGCTGACACCGGGTATTTCAACAGGATATTGAAATGCCATAAAGATGCCTTCACCTGCGCGATCTTCCGGTTCTAATTCCAATAAATCTTTATTTTTAAAGGTAATCGAACCTTCATCAACTTCATATTCATCACGACCAGCAAGCGTTGCAGATAGCGTACTTTTACCTGAGCCATTTGGTCCCATAATTGCGTGAACTTCACCTGCACGAACCTGCAAATCTAATCCTTTGAGGATCTCGTTGCCTTCAACACTGACATGTAAATTTTTAATATCTAACATAATATATGCCTTCGGTATCTTTATACTCAGAATTTGGTTAATAGTTAACCGACGCTATGCTCTAAGCTGATTGCTAATAATTTTTGTGCTTCCACAGCAAATTCCAGCGGTAATTCTGAGAACACATCTTTACAAAATCCGTTTACAATCATTGAGATTGCATCATCTTCACTTAATCCACGCTGGCGACAATAGAACAACTGATCTTCACCAATACGTGACGTTGTCGCTTCGTGCTCAAGCTGTGCTGAATTATTCATTACCTCAACATAAGGGAAAGTATGCGCACCGCACTGTGTACCAATTAACATGGAGTCACACTGGGTAAAGTTACGAGCATTTTGTGCACCAGGAAGTACTTTTACGAGCCCACGGTAACTGTTTTGACTTTTACCCGCAGAAATACCTTTAGAGATAATGGTTGATTTGGTATTTTTGCCGATATGGATCATCTTAGTCCCCGTATCTGCTTGTTGGTTGCCATTCGTTAAAGCAACCGAGAAGAATTCAGCGGTGGAATTATCCCCTTTTAAAATCACACTTGGATATTTCCATGTGATTGCAGATCCTGTCTCTGATTGCGTCCATGACATTTTTGCGTTTTCGCCTTCACAAATAGCGCGCTTAGTCACAAAGTTAAGGATACCGCCTTCACTGTCGCCACCAGAGAACCAGTTTTGCACTGTAGAATATTTTACTTCAGCATCTTTATGGATAATGACTTCAACCACAGCAGCATGAAGCTGATAGCTATCACGAACAGGTGCTGAACAACCTTCGATATAACTAACATAACTGCCTTCATCAGCAACCAGAATTGTTCGTTCGAATTGACCCGTTTGAGCCGCATTAATACGGAAATAAGTCGATAACTCCATTGGGCAACGAACCCCTTTGGGAATATAGACAAAGGTACCATCAGATGCGACCGCAGCATTCAGCGCAGCAAAGTAATTATCATGGCTTGAGACAACGGTGCCTAAATATTGGCGCACTAAATCAGGGTATTCTTGAATAGCCTCGCTAAATGAACAGAAAATAATGCCATGTTCAGCAAGCTCTTCACGATATGTTGTTGAAACAGAAACAGAGTCAAAAATGGCATCAACAGCAACAGCTTGCCCTTCTCTTACAGGCACTCCGAGTTGGTTAAAAGCATCTTCAACTTCTTTGGTTAAATAATCCTGTGCAGCTTGTTTATCGCTCGTAACAGCTTCATTTGTGCCACCAGCACAACTGCCGTTAGCACAACATGAACTACAAGATGGTGCTGAGTAATAGCTATAATCTTGATAATTAAGCGATGGATAATCTGCTTTTAGCCAATGTGGCTCTTCCATTTCTAACCAATGGCGATAAGCATCTAAACGAAATTCCAGCATCCACTCTGGTTCGTTTCTTTTTGCCGATATTGCACGTACAACCGCTTCATTTAATCCTTTTTCTAAGGTGTCGGTTGAGATATCGGTATAAAAACCTTCTTTATAGTGGTGATCGCTTAGCCATCCCTGAACTTCATCACCAATTTCAACATTGCTCTGAGACATAATCTGACTTCACTATGTTATACCCCGAAGCTCTCACCACATCCGCAGACGTTTTGAGCTTTAGGATTATTAAATTTAAACATTTGATTAAGTCCTTCACGAACATAATCAACAACCAACCCATCGATAAATGGCATTGCTTTTAATGAAACAAAGAGTTTTGCGCCATTATGTTCATAAACAAGATCATCATCATTTGGGGCAGTAGCGAGTTCAATAACATAACCATACCCTGTACAACCGGAGGGTTTGATACTTAAGGAAAGCCCTTGTTTTTCAGGGTTTTTCTCAACCAAATGGCAGATATGCTTTGCCGCATTATCCGTTAATACAATGCCTTGCCAAGCTGTGTCATTAAGAGAAAAAGTTTCAACGTTGTTTGTCATTTCTGACCTCATTTCGAAAGGAGATTGATATCTTTCCTGACACTAATGGTAATGATAACCCTTATCACTTCAACCATGTCTTTTGAAAGGATATTCCGTAAATGTGTATTTTTTGTTCTATTTTTGCACTCATTTTGTTAACAATACATGTTAACGCAATGTAATATAACACTTTTATATTTTTTCATTCTAAAAAATAAAACTTTTAATTTTTCTTATATTTCGCACAATACGCACATAAGTTGCAAAATAAATACACTTTATATGTTATCACTGAAATTTAGAGAAAAAAGCATAAAAATGTGCTTTTACATCTCGCTTATTGAGCCTATTCACATTCATTTTTATGCTTTGATGAGGAATAAGATAGCACCACTTATATGATGACCTCTTATTGGTTTGTGTGCTCTTTGATGTTATTTATTAATAGTGATGGTTTGAATATATTTGTTTGTACATTCAAGAATTTGACTGTTTTTTTGTTTGTCCGATTGGCTATTGAAGTTGCTAATCAGTTGCAATTGCCATACTCGATTCGTTTTAAGATCAGCCGCTAAAATACCTTCATAACTCACGTTCTCTTTTGCATATTTCCCTTCAAAAAAGACATGTCGACTTTCCACATTTGGAATAGTTAATGGTTTTATCGATGTAGATATTTCATTCATACCATCTATGATGGCGATATTATCTACAATACCTTGCGCTCCTGCATCTACATCGTAACTCATTGCATCGATCATTTTAAAATAAACCAGACGAACCTCTGTCAAATCACAAATGGGTTCTGATTTATAAACCATCATTTCCGTTGTGACATCCTGAATATTATCTGGTAATGATTTAAAATAATTTTCAGTATCTTCTCTGCTCATGGAAAACGAAGTGGGATAAGCCATATTAAAACCAGAAACAGTTTGTACCGAAATATTACTTATATCATTACTCGTTTCAGAGGTAGAATTATTATCGCACCCACTGATTAATAAACCTGCAATTAATAATACTGTGGTGTTAAATTTAGAAATAGTAAACATTATTGATCGTCTTATCTTTTATTATGAAGATAATGATTATCATTAAAAATAAAATCTAAATAAAGAAGTAATTCTATTTTCTCTCTCTATTTTTATTTTTTTGACATTATCTATAAACACAAAAAACGCACAAAGCGAGTATTTCACTCTGTGCGTTTGTCTTTTTTATTCTTTAAGAAATAACAGATGTCGTTAATCTAGAAATACACACTTGACGATCTTCATCATCAAAGATTTCTATTGACCAGACTTGGTGTGAACGTCCTAAATGAATCGGTTTGCATACACCTCTTACCTTGCCTTCTCTCGCTGAACGAATATGATTAGCATTAATTTCTAAACCCACAATTTTCTGTTCACCTTCGGTACAAAGATAACCCGCAACAGAGCCCAATGTTTCAGCTAAAACAACAGAAGCACCACCATGTAAAAGCCCTAAAGGTTGCTTAGTGCGGTGATCAACTGGCATTGTTCCTTCAAGATAATCATCCCCGAGGCACGTTAATTCAATACCTAAATGGCTCATCATATTGTTTTGGCCAATATGATTAAGATGCTCGATTGTCGTTTCACGTTTCCATATCATGGCATAATCTCCAAAAGTGCCTGTAGTGGGTGTTTTAGCTCAATATTATCAATACGTTTTACTTGACTACGACACGAATATCCTGTGCTTAAGCAACGCATTGTTGGTAATGTTTTTAGTGCATTACCCCATGAGAGTTGGTAAATGCCCAACGAGTTTTCATAATTGTTCAGTTCATGTCCATAAGTACCTGCCATTCCACAACATCCAGTGCTCACAAATTCGAGTTGCTGCCCATAACGTTGGAAAATAGCCTGCCACTGTTTCATACTTTGTGGTAGCGCCGTCACTTCTGTACAGTGCCCGAAAAGATACCATTTTTCAGCATCATCGCGAACTGCTATTGGCTCAGATACTAATTTACTTAGCCATTCATGAACAAGTTGAACATTAAAATCCCCACGCTTATCACCCAGTATTTCACGATATTCATCGCGATAACAAAGCACTAATGCAGGATCAACTCCCACCATTGGAATATCTAATTTTGCAACACGATTAAGCATGGTTGACGTTTTTTGTGCCGTTTTACTAAATTGCTGTAAAAAACCTTTAATATGCTGCGCTTTTCCATTAGGCGAAAATGGCAGCAAAACAGGTTTAAATCCAATTTTTTCAATTAGTTTGATAAAATCGGCAACCACTTTTGCATCGTAATAACTGGTAAACGGATCTTGCACCACCAGCACATGATGACTTCGTTGCTTTTCAGATAAACGCTCTAAGTCTTCTAGCGTCATATCTAACGCTTTGTGCCCAGCCAATTGCTGTCTTAATGTAGGTGATGACAACAAAGGTAAATCAACCATTCCTATCGTGTGTTTACTTAATGATTGCACCAACGGTTGCTTCATAAAAAAGTTAAAGAATCCCGGTGCTTTCGCCATAATCGGCGTTGTTAATTCAACATTCGCGACAATATGATCTTTTAACGGGCGTAAATAACGCTGGTGATAAAGTTCAGTAAACTTAGAACGAAATGATGGCACATCAATTTTAATCGGGCATTGCGTTGAACAGGCTTTACAAGCCAAGCAACCATTCATAGCCGCTTTCACTTCATGAGAAAAGTCATATTCGCCACGTTTAGCTTTCCATGTATTACGTGTTTTCTCAATTAAACCTCTTAAACTAGGTTTATTATTTTCAAGGCTAGATTCAAGTTGTTTTGGGCTAACGCCTTGCTCTGTTAATAAGCGTAACCACTCTCTTACAAGTGCGGCTCGTCCTTTAGGTGAATGAATGCGTTGCCCGCTGATTTTCATTGAAGGACACATTGGACTTTTGGCATCAAAGTTAAAGCAAAGCCCATTACCATTACAATCCAGTGCGCCTTTGAAATCTTGACGCACAGACAAAGGGATTGTGCGATCAAAAGTGCCTCGTTTGATGGTATCAACTTGCTTCATGGGTTCATCGACCTCTAATGGAGGACATATTTTCCCAGGATTCAATCTATTTCGAGGATCGAACACCGTTTTGATTTGACGCAGTTCATGATAAAGCGTTTCACCGAAAAATTCGGGGCTGTATTGCGCTCTAAAGCCTTTTCCATGTTCACCCCAGAGTAACCCACCATATTTGGCTGTTAACGTGACAATGTCGTCTGAGATAGATTTCATCAATAATTCTTGTTGTGGATCGCACATATCAAGAGCAGGTCTTACGTGCAACACACCGGCATCAACATGCCCAAACATGCCATAATTGAGCTGATGACTATCAAGTAATGCTCTAAATTCGGTAATATAATCAGCAAGATGTTCTGGTGGCACACAGGTATCTTCTACAAAAGGAATTGGCTTTGCTTGTCCTTTGGCGTTACCTAATAAACCGACCGCTTTTTTACGCATGGCATAAATACGGTTAATGTCCGCCAAATCTTCACAGACTTGATAACCGATAACACCGCCCTGACCTTCTTTCATTAATGAATCTAAGCGCTGGCATAATGATGCAACTTGTGAAGCAATAAGGTTTTCATCATCACCCGCAAATTCAACAATATTAAGTCCTTGCATATCTTTATCGGGTATATCTGTAATCAGCTCTTTCACGGAGTGCCACACGATATCTTCACGGGCGAGATTTAATACTTTTGAATCAACCGTTTCAACAGAAAGTGCATTCGCTTTAACTAAAAAAGGTGCGTTACGCAATGCAGAGTCAAAAGAATCGTATTTTACGTTGACTAAACTGCGCTGTTTGGGAATTGGCGTAATATCCAGTGTCGCTTCAGTAATAAAAGCGAGTGTGCCTTCAGAGCCTGTTAAAATTCTCGTTAAATCAAATCGTTTCATGTCATCACTAAAGACATGACGCAAATCATACCCTGTTAAAAAGCGATTTAATTTAGGAAATTTTTCAAGAATGAGCTTTCGTTGCTCTTTACAACGAGATAAAACGGTACGGTAAACTTTACCTATTGCGGAGCTTTCTTGGGCAATATTTTCGGCTAGCGCTGTATCCATAGCGCGCGTTTCAAGCAGTTCGCCACCTAACAAAACTGCCCTAACACCAAGAACGTGATCAGAGGTTTTACCATAAACCATTGAACCTTGTCCTGATGCATCGGTATTAATCATTCCACCTAATGTGGCACGATTACTGGTAGATAGCTCAGGTGCGAAAAAGAAGCCATAAGGTTTTAAAAAGAGATTTAACTCATCTTTTATCACCCCTGCTTCCACTTTTACCCAACGCTCCTGCGGATTTATCTCGATAATACGCTTCATATAGCGAGATAAATCAACCACAATACCATCCGTTAACGCTTGGCCATTGGTGCCTGTACCGCCCCCTCTAGGAGTCAGAGAGAGTGAATGAAATCGAGGTTCATCAACTAAGCGAGCAATAATAGTTACATCAGCTGTTGAGCGAGGAAAAACAACAGCCTGTGGCAATAACTGGTAAATACTATTATCTGTTGCCATAGTGAGTCTGTCAGCGTAACTGCTGGAGATATCACCGGTGAAACCGTTTTTTAGAAGAGTATCAAGAAATTCTGTTGTGAGTTCACTGACTTGCGGTGCTTGCGATATACGTGGGATCATTTGTTATAGCTCTTTAATCTAATAGTCCACATTGCTTAATTTTAGATGTTGAAATGTATGCTAAGAGGTACTTTGCCTCATTTTGTACTTTCAGACCGATACCTGTTCACCTTATCATACAATTCTGGCAAATTGCGTAGTGATATAAACAACGTGATATTTGCAATGTTTATTCATCTGCTTCTAGCATTTTTATTCGTGTAGGGATTTAAAACCATGGAAAAACCGCAGATCCATACAGATATACCCAAAGTTTTATTCACAGTTCTTTTTATTTCTTTTTTTATTATTGCCAGTTTTTGGATACTAAATCCCTTTATTGTGGGTTTCATTTGGGCTGGAATGATTGTTGTTGCAACGTGGCCTTTACTTCTTATTATTGAAAAGCGGGTAAAATATCGTTGGCTATCAACCATGATAATGATGATTTTGATATTACTGATCTTCGTTATCCCTATTATCTTATTAATTAGTAGTGTTATTGATAATAGTGCGCCTTTAATAGAATTAGCAAAATCACCTTCGAGTATTCAGCCACCTCAACTATTATGGCTTAACGATATCCCAATGATAGGGAGCAAGCTTTATGATACATGGCATTCTATCCTTGTCTCTGGCGGTAACGCGTTAATCTCAAAAATCCAACCTTATGTCGGACAAGCTGCAAACTGGTTTTTTGCTCAAGCATTAAATATTGGTCGATTTGCCTTACATTTGGGTGTGATGTTGTTATTTTCTGGCTTACTGTTTTTACAAGGCGAAAATGTCGTATCTTGGTTACGCCATTTTGCCATTCGTTTAGCTGGTCAGCGTGGTGATGCTGCAATCTTACTTGCATCCATGTCTATTCGCGCTGTCGCATTAGGCGTGGTTTTAACCGCCTTAATTCAAGCGATTGTTGGTGGTATCGGTCTCGCAGTGTCTGGCGTACCTTATGCTACTGTATTAACCGTTATTATGTTTATTTGCTGCCTTGCTCAAATAGGTCCTTTATTAGTATTGATCCCTTCCATTTTATGGCTATTTTGGACAGGTGATACCACTTGGGGCATTGTTATGGTGATTTGGGGTGGCGCGGTTGCGACAATGGATGGTGTATTACGACCTTATTTAATCAAGATGGGCGCTGATTTGCCTATGGTATTAATTCTTACTGGTGTTATTGGTGGGATTTTAACATTAGGTATGATTGGGTTATTTATTGGTCCTGTTGTTCTTGCTGTTGCACATAGCTTATTAAATGCATGGATTAATGAAGTACCAAAACCTAATCCTGATTTAACTGAAACAGTAGAATTTATGAATAAAAACTTTATCGAAAAAGAATAAATAATAATGGAGCATGTAAGTGTAGCTACTTACATGCTCTAAAAATAACAGAGTAAGGTTTAATAAAGATTATCAATTTAGGAATAAATCATTATATTTTTATATTAAAACTTACAATTTGAAACAAATTACATTTTTTTAAACCTGTTTGTTACCAGCAAGTTATATTCACTTTCAAATAAGCCTATATTCTTTTTATTGAGATAATTCTTAGAGCATAATTAACGCATTTCTCTTAATATAAATATCAACGAAACAAATGTTTCATCGAATTAATAATTTCGCCTTTCATATTAATAGATTAATTGGCGAGATTAAAGAATATAAAATATTGCTGTGTGTAGTCTTTGCCTGTCAGCCCATGATAGGCTTTTTTTTTGCCTATTATTTAATAATTGTATAAAAAAAGCTCACATTATATTGTGAGCTTTTATTTATAGCGATGATATTAATTCTATTGTGCTAATTTTACCCAAGTTTTAATTACAGTATCTGGGTTTAAAGATAAACTATCAATTCCCTCTTCCATTAGCCATTGTGCGAAATCTTCATGATCAGAAGGTCCCTGACCACAAATACCCACATATTTTCCATTACGTTTAGCGGCTTGGATCGCCATTGATAACAATGCTTTCACTGCATCATTGCGTTCATCAAACAGTGCAGAAACCACACCTGAATCTCGGTCAAGACCTAATGTTAATTGGGTCATATCGTTAGAGCCGATAGAGAAACCATCAAAGTGTTCTAAGAATTTATCTGCTAATAAGGCATTTGATGGAATTTCACACATCATAATGACTTTTAAGCCATTCTCACCACGTTTCAAACCATTTGCCGCTAATTCGTCAATAACTTCTTCAGCTTGGCGTACAGTACGAACAAATGGGATCATAACTTCAACGTTTTCTAAACCCATATCATTACGAACACGTTTTACCGCCTCACACTCAAGCGAGAAACAGCGACGGAAATCGTCAGAAACATAACGACCCGCACCACGGAATCCTAACATTGGGTTTTCTTCATCTGGCTCATAACGATCGCCACCTACTAAATTGGCATATTCGTTAGATTTAAAGTCAGATAAACGAACAATAACGCGTTTAGGCCAGAATGCCGCTGCTAATGTTGCAATCCCTTCCGTTAATTTACTAATGTAATACTCAACTGGAGATTCATAGCCAGCCATCATTTCATTGATTTCAGCTTTCAGTGCTTCAGTTTGGTCGTCATACTCTAGTAATGCGCGAGGATGCACACCAATCATGCGGTTAATAATAAATTCTAAACGCGCAAGACCGACACCATCATTTGGTAAGCCTGCAAAATCGAATGCACGATCAGGATTGCCGACGTTCATCATGATTTTGAGCCCTAATTCAGGCATATTATCGATTGCGGAGCTCTGAATAGAGAAATCCAGTTTTCCATCGTAAACAAATCCTGTATCACCTTCAGCACAAGAAACAGTTACAACTTGTCCTTCCGCAATACATTCTGTTGCATCACCACAACCTACAACAGCTGGAATACCTAATTCACGAGCAATAATAGCTGCGTGACAAGTTCTACCACCACGATTAGTTACAATCGCAGAAGCTTTCTTCATGATAGGTTCCCAATCTGGGTCTGTCATGTCAGTAACCAGCACATCACCCGCTTCAATTCTATCCATTTCACTTAAGTTATGGATAACTTTGACGGCACCCGTACCAATACGATGACCAATAGCACGGCCTTCAATAATAACAGAGCCACTTTCATTTAATTGATAGCGCTCCATAACTTGTTGGTTAGAACGAACTGTTTCTGGGCGAGCCTGAACGATGTATAAACGACCATTATGTCCATCTTTAGCCCATTCGATATCCATTGGACGACCATAGTGGCGTTCAATCAATACAGCTTGTTTAGCCAGCTCTTGAACTTCATGATCAGTCAAAGAGAAACGATTGCGCAGTGACTCTGGCGTATCTTCGATACGGACTTGTTTACCATGTTCAACGCTGTCTGCGTAAACCATTTGGATCTTTTTAGAGCCAAGATTACGACGAACAATAGAAGGTAGACCTTTTGCTAAAGTTGGCTTGTGTACATAAAACTCATCTGGGTTAACAGCACCCTGTACAACCATTTCACCTAAACCATAAGCTGATGTAATAAAGACAACTTGATCAAAGCCAGATTCAGTATCGATGGTAAACATCACACCTGAAGAAGCAAGATCAGAACGTACCATACGTTGAACACCCGCAGATAATGCAACACCACGGTGATCATAACCTTGGTGAACACGATAAGAGATTGCGCGATCGTTAAATAACGAGGCAAATACGTGTTTGATTGCAACGAGTATGGCATCAATACCTTGAACGTTTAAAAACGTCTCTTGTTGACCGGCAAAAGAAGCATCAGGCATATCTTCTGCAGTCGCAGATGAACGAACGGCAAATGAAGCTTCAGATTCACCTTCACTTAATGTGAGATAAGCATCGCGAATATCTTTTTCAAACTGAGGCGTAAAAGGTGTATCAATTACCCACTGGCGAATTTGATTACCTGCTTGAGTCAGTTGATTAACATCATCAACATCAACGCTATCAAGTAATTCATAAATACGCTGATTGATACCGCTCTGTTCCAGAAAATCATTAAACGCTTGCGCTGTGGTAGCAAACCCATTAGGAACAGAAACACCCAGTTCCGCTAGGTTTGTGATCATTTCACCGAGGGAAGCATTTTTCCCACCAACACGATCAACGTCATTCATACCTAATTGGTTATACCAAAGCACATTGCACGGGGTGAGGCTATTGCTGGACATTGAGAACAATCCTTTTTTAAACAATTATGAGAGAGAGAAAAAAAGAAAAACCCGCTGTCAAAACGACAACGTAAATAAGCGTATCACAATGTGATGCTGAATATAGAAAGGTGAATCGATCAACCAGAAAACTTTATTTTTTTATCCTTTATAATCACTAAAAATGCTTTAGATAATATTGTTTGATTTGCTAATTCAGCTAAAAAAAGGTGAGCGTTATGATATTAAGCTTGAATTCTATTAATTGTGATAATAATGAACCCATTGATAGAACAGTCTTTTTTATCTCTGATGGTACAGCGATTACAGCAGAAGTATTAGGCCATGCGGTACTTTCTCAATTTCCATTAAAAATGAAAAGTTATACATTACCTTTTGTTTCTACTGTGGAAAGAGCTGAAGAAATAAAACAGAAAATCTCCGAAATTTATAAAAAGAGTGGTGCTAAGCCTCTTGTCTTTTATTCTATTATCAGCCCTGAAGTTAAACAGATAATAAATAGCAGTGAAGGTTTTTGTCAGGATATTGTGCAATCCCTAGTAATACCACTTGAAAAAGAAGTGGGCATTCAAGCATCGCCAAAATTAAACAAAACTCATGGATTAACCGAAAAAAACCTTAGTAAATACGATGCTCGTATTGCTGCAATCGAATACACCCTTTCCCATGATGATGGCATATCATTACGAAATCTCGACCAAGCTCAAGTGATCTTAATTGGTGTTTCTCGTTGTGGAAAAACGCCCACCAGCCTCTATTTGGCAATGCAATTTGGTATTCAAGCCGCAAACTATCCTTTTACTGCGGATGATATGGATTTCTTAAAACTTCCCGCTGAATTAAAAGAATATCAACATAAATTATTTGGCTTAACCATTGCGCCAGAACGTCTTGCTGCTATCCGAGGTGAGCGTCGCGAAAATAGCCGTTATGCCTCGATTCGCCAATGCAGAATTGAATTAGCTGAAGTGGAAGCCCTTTTTAGAAAAAACAATATTCCTTATCTCAACACCACGAATTATTCTGTTGAAGAAATTTCAACCAAGGTAATTGATTCTATGGGATTAGCGAGAAGAATGTTTTAACTCTTTCTGGCGACTTTTTTATTCGTTTTTCTCTGTGAACGCTGTTGAAATTAGCTGAATTTCGTTTATTGTGATCTTAATCACTGGGTAGATTTACCCTGTATATTTATTGAGATGAATTATGTTAAAGACAGACGAACTACGGACTAAGGTGCTAGACAGTCTGGTAACACCAGAAACCTTAGCAAAAGAGTTCCCCATTTCTGATGAGATAATCCAAAATATCACATCAGCACGTAAACGAATTGAAGCGATCCTTACTGGCGAAGACAAACGACTATTAGTGATTGTAGGGCCTTGCTCTATTCATGATCCTAAAGCCGCCAAAGAGTACGCGACTAAGCTTAATCAGCTAAAAGAACGTTATCATGAGCGCTTAGAAATTGTCATGAGAACCTACTTTGAAAAGCCACGTACAGTCATTGGCTGGAAAGGCTTAATCTCTGATCCTTTCCTTGATAACTCATGCAATGTCAACGAAGGTATTCGCCTTGCGAGAAAGCTATTAATTGAGATAAATGCGTTAGGTTTGCCCACTGCAACTGAATTTCTCGATATGGTCACAGGCCAATATATTGCTGATTTAATTAGTTGGGGGGCTATTGGTGCAAGAACAACTGAAAGCCAAGTTCATCGTGAAATGGCTTCAGCACTCTCTTGCCCTGTGGGTTTTAAAAATGGCACTGATGGTAATACTCGTATTGCCATTGATGCTATTCGCGCTTCTCGTGTAAGTCATACTTTCTTATCGCCTGATAAAAATGGCCGTATGACGATTTACCAAACCAGTGGTAATCCTTATGGTCATATTATTATGCGTGGAGGTAAAAAGCCGAATTATCACGCAAGCGATATCGCTGATGCGGTTGATGCACTAAAGCAAGTGGATTTACCAGAGTATCTTATTATCGATTTTAGTCATGGCAACTGTGAAAAAATTCATCGTCGCCAATTAGAAGTAGCCAGAAATGTTGGTCAGCAAATTAAAGATGGCTCACAAGCGATTGTAGGTGTGATGGCTGAGAGCTTTTTACAAGAAGGCTCACAAAAAGTCGTACAAAATAAACCGCTTAATTATGGACAATCGATCACTGATCCTTGTTTAAGTTGGAATGATACAGAACAACTTCTTGAATTATTAGCACAAGCCGTTGAGAGTCGATTTCAATAAGCTTATTTATTAAGGGGTAATCTTTACCCCTTTTATCTTGTCTTCTATTTTCATCCAAACTCCCCCCCTTTATTAACGTTATATTTTGAGAAAAATATAAGTCTCTTTTATTCCATTGTTTTAATTTTCATCGTATAGCGTTTAGTTATTCACAATATGACTTAAATTTACCTGTTTACGTTAAAAAAAAGCTTGTCTAAACACTTTTGTTAACGATAATGATTATCATAATGATAACGCTTATTACTCTTAGTATATTATGAATAAAAAAGCTAATAATTTGGATAGTTCTTTAACTAAACAAAATTCTCATTCTTCAATAATTCAATCAATCAATAGCATTGAGTTATTGGGTAAAGATGGCGTGGTTTACATTCAACACAACGGAGAGTTGTATCAACTGCGCCAAACAAAGGCAGGAAAATTAATCCTGACTAAATAATCATTTTGACAATAACTTGCAAGCCACCTACTCCCTCAGCTAGGCAGCCAGCTAAATAACTCCATATACAAGGATTTTTTATGGACATTTATGGTATGTGTATGCTGAAAAAACATTTCAAATATTCAGGTATAGCGACAGCTCTTTGCTTGTTGTACACCCCTATTGCCTCTGCACAATCAGACAATACAGAGATGGACTCTCTTACGGTTCTCGGTCATTCCATTGATAAAACAAATCACGATTTTCATTCCATTCTTGATAGTTCGACACCTCAAGCACAAACCGCATCAACTACTGGTGAAATGCTAAATAAAGTGGCTGGTGCAACCCTATCAGGAACAGGTGTCACGAATGGCGCGAACATCCTTATGCGTGGCTACGACCAAAAAGGCGTTAAGATCTTAGTCGATGGTATCGAGCAACCTTTAGAAAATACTATCAACAACTTAGGTGGTATTTTTCTTGATCCTTCATTAGTGAAACGCATTGATATAAAACATGGTTCATCCCCTGTATTACACGGTAATGGGGCAATGGGCGGTGTTGTTTCGTTTCAAACGCTTGATCCTCGCAGCTTATTGAAAATAGATGAAAAACTCAGTGCTAAATTATTTACCTCACTTTCATCCGCAGATAAGCACTTCACTTATGGGGGGATTATTGCAGGGCGACACGATATTGCCGAAGGTTTATTTGCTTACAGTCAGCGCCAACGGGGTCCTATTCGCTTAGCGAATGGTGATAAACTCGAAAACCACGAACATATTAACAACTTTTTTGCTAAAGCTTATCTCTACCCAACTGAAAACCAAACTTTCATTTTTTCAGCACGACATTATGAGAATAAAGGTACTCAGCGAGAAGTTTTACATCGCATGGGTGGATTTGGTAAGAACGAAAGTAACCAAGTAGAACGCCAATCTAAACAGAAAAATTATTCTGTCACTTATCATTATGAGCCTGAAACACAGAGTTGGGTTAATTTAACCAGTCATTTGTATTACTCACAATTCAATATTAATCAAATATTTTTAACCGATACTTCCCTTTCTGATTATCAACGTAGAAAAAACCAACAAGGGAAAATAGGTAGAAATGAAGATCGGACACAATTAACTTATGGGTTAAAAATTGAGAATAGTTCTCAACTTTCCTATTCAGATAAATTAAATCAAAAAATCATTTTAGGTTCAGAAGCTTATCAACAAAAAATGGTTTCCAACCAAGCGGCAAAAAACTTCCCTCTCGCAAAAATGGTTTATGTTGCTGGTTGGGTGGAAAGTCAGCTCTCGACACCACATTTACCTTTAGCATTAACAACAGGTTTGCGTTATCACTATTATAAAAACAAACCTCAAAGTGAGTTAAATTCACTTTTAGAGGATTTTAAACAACATAAACCCGATTTTCATCAAACAAGTGAAAGTGATATTAGTAAAAATATTGCTCTAACCTTTACACCAACACAATGGTTACAGCTCTATACTTCATATTCAACCAATATGAGAGTGCCAACGCTAAATGAAATGTTTAACGACTCTCTTCATTTTGAAATACCCGCTATTTTTGGTCGTACTGCAAAAGGATTTTGGATCCCAAATCCTAATCTGAGCCCTGAAAAAAATCGCACTTGGGAATATGGTGGAAAACTGACTTTTTCACACTTATTAGCATCTGATGATGAATTTTCTCTGAATGCGGCTTATTTTGATACGAAAGCGATAGACTATATTACGTATGATATTTGGGATGCTCGTGTATTAACGAAAAAGCTTCATCTGCAAGCCATTAATATTCCTCAAGCACTTATCGACGGTGTTGATCTCGGCTTACGTTATTCACATCCATTAATTTCTATTGGGCTAGGTTATAACCGTACTCGAACCCTTGAATTAACTACGCATGAAACTATTTCGCCTGTTCGCCCTGAAGTACTCACAACCTTTATTCAACTTCCTATTGCTAAAACTCCCTTCTCATTAGGGTGGTCAGGAAAATTTGCCAGTGCAACAGAAAATAAAGGTACACACAAAGGAAGAGCACCTCACGTAAAAGGCAAAACAACCAATCGAATGCAAGAGCTTATTGCTCAATATCCGGGCTATGGCATTCACGATTTCTCAATTAGTTATCAATCTCAAAACAATAAAGATATTCAAGCTGCGTTGGTACTCGCGAATGCCTTTAATCGAGAATATTTCTCGGCATTAGGTGTGCCACAAGAAGGCAGAAATATCAAAATGTCCGTCAGTTATCGCTGGTAGATGAGGAGCAATGATTTACATAACAAAGGGCTGTTTAACAGCCCATTAAATAACGGAGATCCATCTGCATGTCTCAGTCATCTTTATTGATAAAATTTAGTTTGCTAGCTGTTGCTGTCTCTTCTGCTTGTGTGTCTGCACAAGAAAAAACACAAACTAATGAGGGAAGAAAATCAGAGGTACTTACTGTTTATGCGACAGGTAATGAACGCGACAGCTTTACATTACCCATGATGTCAACGGTTATAAAAAATAACAATGCGTTGTCAGAAACCGCAGGAAGTGCTTCTGAATTACTTCGTCATGTACCCGGAATTTCTATTTCAGGTGCAGGTCGTACTAATGGTGAAACCATCAGTATGCGTGGATACAGTAAAAATGGAATACTGACACTTGTAGATGGCGTGCGCCAAGGAACAGACACCGGTCATATCGACAGTATTTTTGTCGATCCTTTACTTATAAAACAAGTTGAAGTTATTCGTGGCCCTTCTGCTCTTTTATATGGTAGTGGAGCTCTTGGCGGTGTTATCGCTTACGATACTGTTGATGTAAGTGATTTGCTTTCAAAAAACCAACAAGGTGGCGTACGTGTTACTGGTCTTGGTAATACCGCTCAACATAGCCAAGGTTTAGGTGTTACTGCTTTTGGCAAACACGATAACCTTGATGGACTTGTTGCATTATCAGCACGCGATAAAGGCGATACTCGTTATGGTGGCGGTTATCGTGCTCAAAATGACGAAACCATTATTAATCTTCTTTCTAAAGGGCGCTGGTTAATTGATGATAGCAACACGTTAAGTGGACAATTCCGCTATTATCATAACAATACAAATCAACCCAAAAATCCCCAAGTTCCCTCAAATCCTACACTTGCAAATGTAGAAACTGATCGCACCACAACACAAAAAGATGTTCAGTTAACCTATCAATTTGATCCTTCAGATTCACAATGGATTAATTTGAAAACACAGGCTTATTACAGTGAAGTTGATATCAATGCCAAAACGATACAAAAAGGATTTGAAGGTCGAGAACAAAAAACCTATGGCGTAAAACTCGAAAACCGCTCACAAGTAGGAACATACAGCTTTGCATCACATGGATTAACTTATGGTGGCGAGGTTTATAAACAAAAACAGTCACCAAGCCAAAATGCTGAAAGCTTCCCACAAGCTGATATCCGCTTTATGTCAGGGTGGGTACAAGATGAAGTCACTTTACGTGATTTACCTGTCTCCTTAATTTTAGGAACGCGTTTTGACAAATATAAAAGCCAAAACGATCGTTATGATGATATTACTGCGGATAAATGGTCATCAAAAGGAGCAATCAGTATCACACCAACTGATTGGTCGATGCTTTATACCTCTTACTCACAGGCGTTTAGAGCACCAACTTTAGGTGAGATGTATAACGATGCAAAACATTTTGATGCACCTTTCCCTGGTGCGCCAACAAACTATTGGCGCCCAAATCCTAATTTAAAGCCCGAAACCAATTCAACAACTGAATACGGATTCGGTTTTCAATTCGACGACTTATTATCTAATAATGATAATCTGAAAATTAAAGCTGCCCATTTCAATACTCGCGCAAAAGATTATATTGATGCAGATGTCGCTATTTTTCAGGGATATACACAATCAACAAATATTTCAAGAGCAACTATTTGGGGATGGGATGTATCTATGAGTTACCAATCAAAATTCTTTAATTGGGATTTAGCCTACAACCATACCAAAGGAAAAGATAATGCGACTAATGCCTCAATTACCTCAATTGAGCCAGATACATTAACCAGCCGCTTTGATGTTCCTGTACCAAGTACTGATTTTTCTGTGGGTTGGGTTGGTCAATTCACCAAAAAAACGGACTTCACCAACCATGACCGTTTTAATCGTCCAACTAATCGCCAACAAGCGGGTTATGGCGTTAACGATTTTTACCTTCGTTATGAAGGTGATGCCTCACTTAAGGGGCTAACAACCTCATTTGTACTGAGTAACGCATTTGATAAAACTTATTATTCTTCTGCAGGTATTCCTCAAGAAGGCCGAAATGCAAAAGTACTTGTGAGCTATCAATGGTAATTAACAATAAAATCAACGATATAATAGGAGTTTCTGTGAATAAACCTCTTTATGAGAGCTACCTGCAAGCTAAAACGGACAAAAAAGCGCCATATGCGCGTGATCTCGCTTCTTACTTAAATGTCAGTGAAGCTGAACTCACTCACGCTCGTGTAGGACATGATGCAAAACGCCTACGCAATGATGTACAAGAATTATTAAAAACATTAAGTAAAGTAGGTGAAGTCAAAGCAATTACTCGTAATGATATTGCTGTTCATGAACATCTTGGTGAATACACAAATGCCCGTTTTAGCGATCACGCTGGTTTAATTTTAAATCCGCGTGCAATGGATTTACGTTTTTTCTTTGCCTATTGGTCAAGCATTTTTGCACTTACCGAAGAGACATCAAAAGGGACGCGTTATAGCATTCAATTCTTTGATATGCATGGTGATGCATTACATAAAGTCTATGCGACAGATAACACGAATATGGATGAATGGGATGCACTTATTCAATCATTCTTATTGGAAGAAAACCCAATTCTCGATATCACACCTGTTGAACCCTACTCAAACACACCTGTTAGTAATGAATTAGCGAAACAACTTGAACAACAATGGCGTTCAATGACTGATGTTCACCAATTCTTCAAATTACTAAAAGAAAATAACTTAAGTCGTCAACAAGCATTCAAAGCTGTTCCTGACGATCTTGCTTATCAAGTCGATAATAACGCACTGAAAACCTTGTTAGAACTCGCAAAAGAAGCACAAAACGAGATCATGATATTTGTCGGTAGCCGTGGCTGTGTACAAATTTTCACAGGCCAAATTGACCGCCTAGTTCCTCATCAATTTGAAAATAGCGAGCAAGTTTGGATCAACGTTTTCAATCCTGCTTTTACACTTCATTTAATTGAAAGTGAAATTGCAGAAAGTTGGGTAACACGCAAACCAACTCAAGATGGGTTTGTTACTAGCCTTGAGATCTTTGATAGCAAGGGGCAGCAAATTGCTCAACTCTATGGACAACGTACTGAAGGTACTGCCGAGCAACTACAATGGCGTGAACAAGTGAATACTCTCACTAAAATCGCCTAATCGGAGAATGATTTAATGAAAAAATGGCTTCTTTTGATCCTGTGTAGCGTAATGTCTTTCATCACTTCAGCCAATGAACGCATCGTTACTATTGGTGGTGATATTACAGAAATTGTTTTCGCATTAGGTGCAGGTGAGCAGATTATTGCAAGAGACAGTACCAGCTTAGTTCCTGAACAAGTGAAAACACTTCCTGATGTAGGTTATATGCGCATGCTAAACCCTGAAGGGATCTTATCTGTCAAACCAACATTGATCATTACTAGCGAATTAGCTCGCCCTTCTTTGGCATTACGCCGTATTAAAGAGGCTGGAGTCGCTGTAAAAACCATTACAGGTACACATTCATTAGAAGCCATTAATGAAAAAATAGACACCATTGCGACTGTGTTAAATAAAGAACAAGAAGGCAATCAACTAAAAGAGAAACTCGCTCTCTCTATCAAGCAAATTTCAACCTCTCCTATAGATAAGAAAGTCATTTATATCATGAGTCATGGTGGTGTGATTCCAATGGCAGCTGGTCAAGATACTGCCGCAGATACCATTATTTCACTGGTTGGTGGTAAAAATGCCATGCAAGGATTTACAAGCTATCGCCCACTTTCTCAAGAAGGTGTTATAGCAAGCCAACCGGATATTTTGCTTGTAACCAAAGAAGGCATTAAAGGCATTGGCGGCATTGAAAAACTATGGGAATTACCCGGCATAAAATACACACCTGCGGGTAAAAATAAGCATTATGTTGTTGTTGATGACATGGGTTTATTAGGCTTTACCCTTTCAACACCAGAAGTCATGCATCAAATTCGTCAAGCGTTGGAGCAATAATGTCTCGTTTTCGTTCACCGTGGATGAGTATTTTAGTTTTACTCTTTTTACTCACCACTGTTACATTAATTTCTGTGAATAGCGGAGCATTAGCCCTTTCGTTTCATACATTATGGAATAGCTCTTTTGATGATATGGAATGGCAAATTTGGCTAGATATCCGTTTACCTCGCGTATTATTAGCCATTCTTGTTGGAGGTGCTTTAGCAATATCCGGCGCGATAATGCAGGGATTATTTAGAAATTCGTTAGCTGATCCCGGTTTATTGGGTATTAGTAGCGGTGCAGCACTAATGGTTGCTATCGTTATTATTCTACCTTTCTCTTTTTCACCAGCTTTTGCATTCTACAGCCATATTGTCGCCGCCTTTGTTGGCGGTTTAATTGTGGCTATGATTATTTTCTCATTACATCAATTGAGTGATGGTAATTTAGCGCGGTTATTGCTTGCTGGTATCGCTATCAATGCACTTTGTATGTCCTTTATTGGTGTATTAAGTTACATCAGCACTGACCAACAATTACGTCAATTTTCTCTTTGGATGATGGGTTCATTAAGCCAGATTGACTGGAAAACCTTATCTATTGCTACCCTTGTGATCATTCCCGTCAGTATTTTGGCATGTTGGCAAAGCCATAAATTAAATCTATTACAACTTGGTGATGAAGAAGCGCATTACTTAGGACTAAATGTAAGAAGAACTAAGTTTATTTTGTTACTTCTTAGCGCCATCTTAATTGGTTGTGCTGTTGCACTGAGTGGTGTTATTGGATTTATTGGGCTTGTCGTTCCACACCTTATTCGTATGCGTATTGGTAGTAATCATGTATGGCTATTACCTGCCACCATTTTAGGTGGTGCAACACTGTTACTCGCTGCTGACACATTATCACGAACGCTGGTATCTCCAGCTGAAATCCCTGTGGGGCTTATTACTGGATTAATTGGTGGCCCTTATTTCCTTTGGCTGATCTTACGACAACCCGCAGGAAGAATGTCATGATTGAAAAACAAAATACGCCATTGCTCTATGGAAATAATTTAACTTACCAAATTGGTAACAAGACCATTATTGATGATGTGTCACTTTCACTTAATGCAGGGGAATTGGTTACCATTATTGGTCCTAATGGTGCAGGAAAATCATCACTATTGCGCTTATTAACAGGCTATACAACACCAACGCAAGGTCAGTGTTATTTTAAACAAAAAACCTATTCACAATGGAATAGCCAACAATTAGCACAAAACCGCGCCGTTATGCGACAAAACAGTCAGCTTTCATTTTCATTTTCAGTAGAAGAAGTGGTTGCTATGGGAAGAACTCCCCATGGACAGCAACATAAGAAAATTGCGATTGAGACTGCACTGCTTCAAACGGACTGTTTAAAATTTAAGGATAGAGACTATCGCCAATTATCGGGCGGTGAGCAACAGCGAGTACAGCTTGCTAGAGTTCTAGCGCAATTATGGCACCCTATGCCACAAGAAGCTGTCTTATTCCTTGATGAGCCAACCTCCGCACTTGATCTTTACCACCAGCAACATAGCTTACGTTTATTAAAGCAATTAGCAAAAACACAAAATCTTATGGTGTGTTGTGTTTTGCATGATCTTAATTTGGCGTCTCTTTATGCTGATAGAATTTTATTACTACATCAAGGAAAGTTAGTTTGTGAAGGTACACCACACAGTGTGCTAACAACAGAGAATATTCAAAAATGGTATGGCGCAGATGTGAGTGTTAATACTCATCCAGAACATTTATATCCTCAAGTTTTTCTACGTCCTTAAAAGAATATTAGCCACGGTTATTGTTACTCAGTCACCTCTTAACTTTATTTACTAAGTGGTGACTGAGTTAATTATTCTCAATAAACTGATCAATTGAAAATAAAATAGTGTAGGTAATACTATGCCAATTGATTAATAAATCTTATTTTACTTTTTCAACATTTAGTCAAATAAATTGACTTTAAAATACACCTTAATCAATGATTAGCTTGTATTTCGCACAAAAAAACATAACAAAGCTAAAAATAAAAGGTATAACAGAGCTATTAGATTGAAAAAATAAATCAATAAATTCAACAAAGTAAAAATCATACAAAATAACATTTTTAATTATAAAGATTCATAAAACTGAACCTTACTTGAGCTATATAAGCCTCACCTATCGTTGTGATAATGATTATCAATCACGAAAAGCACTTTTTGCCTACCTGTTATTTTCCCCATGCTTAAAATAGATTATAAATAACATACGTTACTATTCTATTTACTTGGGCACTGTGTCCCCACCATTTTTGTGGGAGGTTTTATGGCTGAAAATGTCGTTAATGATATTCTGAAATGGTTAGAAACCCAGTTACAACGTAACGAAGGTATAAAAATCGATACGATTGCAAATAAAAGCGGCTACTCGAAGTGGCACTTGCAACGCATTTTTAAAGATTTTAAAGGTTGTACATTAGGCGAATATGTTCGTAAACGTCGCTTATTAGAAGCAGCTAAATCATTACAAGAAAAAGATATGTCTATTTTAGATATCGCTTTAATGTATGGCTTTAGCTCTCAAGCAACATTTACACGTATCTTTAAAAAGCATTTCAATACTACACCCGCTAAATTTAGAGAAAATGGCAAAATGCCAGACACTCATTGCTTTATGTCATGTGAAAATCACTAATCAATTTCACATCACATTATTCTTCATGAAAAAAACCAGCTCTTTTAGCTGGTTTTTGTTTTCGATTATTTTCTAACATTGATAATAAATTACGCTATCGCTGTCACAAGCCATTCTTGAAGCTCATTAAGCTCTATTTTATTATTAGGATAAAGCACAATAAGTTGCTCAATAAGCCCTTTTAAAGACTCAGGTGTATAACGCTGCCCTACCAACATCTCGGATAATGCTTCTAATGGTGCAGGATCTAAACTGTCTGTATATATTTGGCTTCTAATAACATTGCCACGCTCAATATCAAAATGCAGCTCAACACCACCCCATTTAAAACGGTTATCTAAAAGATGTGAAAATGCAGGAGCTTGCCCGAAATTCCATTCCCAACTACTTTGCTTCGCGAACGTTTCTTCAAAACCGGGTAAATCAGGTAATTTTTGTGGTGATATAATCTCCGCTTCTACTCGCTCACCATAGTAATCAAAAAAGCTTTCAGTGATAGTTTCACAGAGTTTTTCGTGGGTAATATCCGGTTTGAGCTCGACTAAATTAGCTACTCGGGAGCGTACAGAAGTGATCCCTTTAGCTTGAAGTTTTTTCGGATCTGGATTGAGATAATTAGCTAATCTAGATAAGTTAGCATTTATTAATAATGTGCCATGATGAAAACCGCGATCTTTAGTCTCTTTATAGGCTGAACCTGAAACCTTTCTTTCACCATCATCTTGAGGAACCACTAAATCATTACGCCCTGACGCCGTAGCGTTAATGCCTGCCTTTAATAATCCATCAAGAATAATTTGTGTTGATATCGTTTTATTATACTCTGGCTTTCCCGCCATAAAGGTAAAACAGGTATTACCAAGATCATGAAAAACTGCACCACCACCACTTGAGCGACGGGCTAATTTCACACCATCTTCATCCATTTTACGAGTATTACACTCTTTCCACGGATTTTGTGCTCGACCAATAACCACCGTATTATCGTTACGCCAAAGGAAAAGCACACGTTGATCAGCGGGCATTTGTCTAAAAATACACTCTTCAACAGCAAGGTTAAACCAAGGATCATAAGACTCGGAAATTAACAGACGCAATTTGCCTGACATAAGGAATACCTATATGAAGAAAATAAGGTATAAGATAGCATAACTCTCAATATATTAGGCTGTTAAATGGCACGAAACTACAATCGGCGAGCTTGCCAGAATGTTTTTTTCCAATAGACATTATCAAGGGATGAACGAGTGACCCCTTTGCTAGTTGATGCGTGGATAAATGTATTATCAGTATCATAAATACCGACATGAAGCCCATTCTCACCACCGCCAGTTTTGAAGAAAACCAAATCACCCGGCATTAAATCACTTTTACTAATTTGTGTACCATATTTGGTTTGATCAATGGTCATTCGTGGAAGTTTTATATCAAAACGATCACTGTAGGTTTTATACACAAAACCTGAGCAATCAATGCCAGAAGGTGTCATTCCACCATAGCTATATGGCGTACCATACCATTGCTCAAGTTGCGACTTCAATTGCACTATCACCATGATAGGATCGGAAAGTTGTGTCTTTAAGGGAGGTGCTGGTGGAATACGCTTCGACGGGCTAGATGAACACCCAGCCAGCAGAATAATACAGAGTAAGAAAGGATAGAAAACAGACTTTCTCATTATATCCACCATTATTGTTACCATAGATTTTAAAATCTATCTGCTTTTTTAAGCAAAAACAAGTTATTGAAGATGAATGAGTGATGATTAGTAGAATAAATCGCACAATTAACAACAAGGATCAGAAAATAAATTTTATAATCATTAAGTTAGTGTGATTGTGTCTCTTTTGTTTTTTGACTTATCAGCCACACTCCAATCATGATAAATACTACACCCGCTGTTTTTGTCCATGATGGTGTTTCTTGAAACCAAGGTAACATCACCGCAAGAATATAAACAAACACATAGCTCAAACTGATCAGGGGATAGGCTTTATTTAAAGGAATGGTGCGCAAAGTGAATAGCCAGCAAACCATAGAAAGGACATAGCCTACAAGACCAGCAAACACGATAGCAAGTGGCGTTATATTCGCCCATAACCATGTGAAATCAAACCATTGTTTTTCTAGCTGTAGCTCCGGTAGTTCAGACATGCCAAACTTTAACAACAATTGAGCTGCTGTCACTAATAGCGCGCTTCCAATTGCCCATAAATAGCCTTTCATGCTTGCATACTCATTAATACAATGCCGACCATAATTGACGCGATACCAATCCAATGTTTCACATTAACAGGCTCTTTATAAACAAACTGACCAATTAATGTCACCACAATAAAATTGATGCTTAACATAGGATAAGCAATACTTAGCGGAAGAATTTGTAATAACCGTAACCAAAAAAGCATCCCCAAACCAAGCATTGCAATGGCAACAAAAAGCCAGAAAATTGTTTTTCTGGCTTTTGTTAATGAGTCACTTTGCCAACTAACCACCGCTTGTTTTTGACACACCTGTCCTATGCAGGTCAAAAAACTCACGATTAGCAATAAGACAAATGACATTAATTACGCTTCTCATAAGTTAAAATAGCAACTCGATGGTTTGTCACCAGCTCTTCAGGTCTTGGCAATTGTGCTAATTTCTTAGGATCTTTAAACGTAATAATAACTGAAACACGACCTTCTTTTCTTGCTTCTTCTAACCACTGAGCAAAATTATCAGGTTTAATTAATTTATGCTGAGAATCTGGATACTCTTCAACACCATAAGTTAATTCGCCAGTTCTTTCATAAAGATAGATATCGCTACGTTGTAATTCCCACGCTAATCCCGCGCCAATACCTACACTATTACTCACAATGTATTTGCTTGTGTTTAACGTCTCTATATTTTGGCGAATAAACTCTTGAGGTAATTTGCTATCTACGCTGCTATTCGGTATTGCTTGGCCGATACATAAGCTTACGCCTAATGAACAAGACGCCGCCCATAACCAGTGTTTTCCATTAAGTGTAGAGCAAAGATAACCAATAATGCCCCATAATGAGAATGCCACTATAGCTAATACCCATTTAGACCATTCATATGGCATATAAATAGGTTTTGAAGAAACTAGTTGGATAACTAAAATAGCGATAACAACAGCAACACCAATAAAGATATTAATATAACCGTTAATACGTAGCGCTTTCATTCTAAATTTGCGGGCACAATCTACGCCATATTTCGCCATTAACATTGCTAGTGGTGCCATAAATGGCAACATATAAGTCGGTAACTTACCTTTCGCAATACTAAAAAATAAGAACGGAACGACAAACCAGCATAATAAGAAGAATAATTCCGGACGTTTACGTCTTTTCTTCCAAGCTCCCATTAATGCGCCTGGGAGTAGTCCAAGCCAAGGGATCACACCTAATAAAACAACGGGGATATAGTACCAAAATGGAGAACTATGCTGAGCATCTTCACCCGAAAAACGCTGAATATGTTCAACCCAGAAAAAGTAATGCCAATAATCAGGCTCTGCTTTTGCCACAGCTAATGCCCATGGCAAACTGATTAATGCTGCACTAAATACGGCAAATAAGCCATAGAGCAACATTTGCGTAAATTGTTTTTGATACAGTGTGATAGGTATCATGACAATGACCGGAATAGCTAATGCTAAAAATCCTTTGGTCATAAATGCCATACCACAGGCAAGCCCTAATGTTATCCACGCCAATATTCGTGTTTTGACTGTGGTGGCTTTAAGTGCCCAAAAACAGCAAACCATACTCGCGGTAACCCAAAGTGCCAACATAGGATCTAATACACTGTAAGTGCCTACGCTAAACACTAAGAACATGGACAAATAGATTAAACTAGAAACAAAAGCGACTTGGCGGTTACGCCACATCATTCTTGCCAATAAATAGACAAGTAATGTGCTTAAGAGAATAGAAATAACAGAGCCAAAACGCACAGCAAAGTTAGTGTGACCAAAAATTAATTGGCTAACATTATTGATCCAATAACCTGCTACGGGCTTCTCAAAATAGCGAATATCGAGCATATGAGGAACAATCCAGTTCCCGCTCACCACCATTTCACGGCTAATTTCCGCATAACGGGTTTCATCTGGTTGCCATAATAACCGGCTGTTCAATGGAAATAAGTAGGTAAGAACAAAAAAAAGAGCCAAGAGGATGGCCCCGATTTTACTCGCCCGGTTATTCAACATAGTTTCGTTAGACCTCTTGTTGGCACCCTAACCAGCCTTCTCGACCTGGAAAGTCAGATCGAACAACTTTACCCATCGGAAGCGTTTCTTTATCTTGTGGTAATAAATCGCTTAACGGACAGAATTCGATGCCTTCATTTGCAATCATTGCCAGTAACTGCTCAAATTGAGCGGCTTTTGACATTCCTTCAACTTCGGTGTGGATAGTATAAACAGGTATTCCACTGTCTTTTTTGATTTCATCAATAATAAATTGATTAAAATCTTCATCCTTTACCTTTGTACCAACCACTTCATCATAAGTTGGTAATGTTACTGGAATTTGCACCGTACCGATAGAACCATTTTCTAAAATAGGTCTAAAAGGATGCGTTCCTCGACAATCGCTATTGTAATCGAATTGAAAAGTTTCTTTAACTGTTAATACGCGTTCATCTGCTCGCCATCCAGCAACTGCCGAACATTTTACAGGGTTTTCAAGTGCTTTTTCCAGTGCTTCAACACCTAAACGAACTTGTTGCATTAATTCTTCTGTTGACCAACGCCCTACTTTTGCCTGCCAACCTTGATGATCCCATGAATGCAAGCCAACTTCATGTCCCGCATCTTGGGCTTCTTTCATCAAATAACCTAAATTTTTAGCAATTTTTTTGCCCGGCCATGCTGTTCCTGCTAATAAAATATCTAAGCCATAAAGTGATGCCGCATTCGATCTCAGCATTTTCCATAAAAATTTTGGCTTTAAAAGACGCCATAAATGGCGCCCCATATTATCTGGACCAACACTAAAGAAGAAGCTGGCATGAATGTTATGTCTGGCAAATACATCCAGCAGTTGTGGAATACCTTGTTTCGTTCCTTGATAAGTATCCACATCAACTCTCAAACCAACTTTCTTCATTATTTATTCCTATTTAGTGCCTAATTCTTCAACTGCACCACGTAAGAAGAAATCTAATGTTTCTTCTACTGTTTGGCGAGTTTCAATACTTGGTTTCCAATCCAATAAACGCTCTGCATTTTTAATGCTTGGCTTACGGTGTTCAACATCTTGGTAGCCTTTACCATAGTAACTGCTACTTTCAATTTTCTTGAAGCCTGCAAATGGAGGGAAATGACCACGTAACTCATGTTTTTCGAAGCAATCTAACAGCATTTCTGCTAATTCGCGAATACTTGCTTCGTTAGTTGGGTTACCGATATTAATAATTTGACCATCACATTTGTTATCACGGTTTTCAATAATACGGAATAAAGCTTCAATACCGTCATTGATATCAGTGAAACAACGTTTTTGCTCACCACCATCAACCAATTTAATTGGTGAACCTTCAACTAAGTTCAGAATTAATTGTGTGATTGCACGAGAGCTACCGATACGTGCTGAATTTAAGTTATCTAAACGAGGGCCCATCCAGTTAAATGGACGGAACAACGTAAATTTCAGACCTTCTTTGGCACCATAAGCCCAAATAACTCGGTCTAATAACTGTTTAGATACAGAGTAAATCCAACGTTGTTTATTGATTGGACCAACAATCAGACGTGAATTATCTTCGTCAAATTCCTTATCATCACACATACCGTAAACTTCTGATGTGGATGGGAAAATAATACGTTTATTATATTTAACACAATAACGTACAATTTTTAAGTTTTCTTCAAAGTCTAATTCAAATACGCGTAATGGATTACGGGTATATTCAATTGGTGTTGCAATAGCAACTAATGGCAGAATAACGTCACATTTTTTAATGTGGTATTCAATCCATTCTGTATGAATACTCACGTCACCTTCAATAAAGTGGAAACGTGGATTTCCAATAAAGCGTTCAATTGCAGAAGAACCGATATCCATACCATAGATATCATAGTTATCATCTTTTAATAGACGTTCTGTTAGATGGTTACCAATAAAGCCATTTACACCTAAAATCAGAACACGTTTGCGACGTTTAACTTGTGCAGTTGCTTTTGGTCCAACGAGAACATCAGTCACAATACCCATTTCAGCCGCTAAACGACTTCCTTGAACATAAAGACCATTTTCACTTTGACCAGTAACAACTTCAATTGCACCTTTCGCACACGCAATCACTAAAGGCTCTGTTGAAATAACAGTACCCGGACGTTTTCCTTGATTATCAGCAACAGCGCGTGAACGCCAGATAATCATTTTACGTTCACCCAAGAAAGTAAATGCACCTGGGTATGGTTCTGTAACAGCACGCACTAAGTTGTGGACTGTTTTTGCATCTGCATTCCAATCGATTAAACCATCATCAGCGCAACGACGGCCAAAATAAGTTGCTTGGCTTTCATCTTGTGCAGTTGTTGAATAATCACCTGATGCAATATGTGGTAATGCGCTAGAAAGTAACTTATCAGCGGCTTCTCTTACTTTTTCATGTAAAATCAGAGAGGTATCATTATCTGCAATAATAACTTTTTCTTGAGCTACGATATCACCCGCATCAGCTTTCGCTGTCATTTTATGCAGAGTAACACCCGTTTCTGTTTCACCATTCACAATCGCCCAGTTAATTGGTGCGCGACCACGGTATTTTGGTAATAAAGAGCCGTGTAAATTAAATGCGCCTTTAGGTGCCAAATTCAGGATCTCATCACTTAACATGTGACGATAATAGAAAGAAAAAATGACATCAGGTTTCATTTCACGAATACGTTCAATCCACAATGGGTGATTGACATTTTCAGGTGCAAATACTGTCAATCCCATTTCTGCACTCACGCGAGCAACAGATGAGAAGAAATGATTTTCATTAGGATCGTCAGTGTGGGTAAATACAGCCTGAATATCATAACCTGCTTTTTCAAGTGCTTTTAAACCAACACAGCCAATATCGTGATAGGCAAATACTATTGCTTTCATTAGTCTTTTTCCTGATCTTCGTTGGGTTTATTAACGCCAACCACTTTTTGGATAAAATACCGAGGACGCGCTCTTACATCATTATAAATCCGGCCTATATATTCACCTAATAAGCCCATTGCAACGAACTGCGCACCGATAAACATAAATAAGATTGCGAAAAGTGTGAATACACCTTCAGCGGCCCACATTGCACCGAAAATAATACGCAAAACGATAAGAAGTAATGCTAAAACAAAGCCAGAAACAGCGATAACACTGCCGACAATGCTTAATAAACGTAATGGTGCTGTGGTAAGACAAGTTAATAGGTCGTACATTAAATTAATAAGCTTTAAAAAGCTGTATTTTGAATCGCCATATTCACGCTCTGCGTGAGCAACATCGATTTCAATAGTACGACGAGCGAATGTGTTCGCAAGAATGGGAATGAACGTACTTCTTTCGTGACACTGTAACATCGCTTCAACAATGTGGCGACGATAAGCACGAAGCATACAACCATAGTCGCCCATAGAGCGACCCGTTGCTTTAGTGATCATTGAGTTGATCATTTTTGAAGCGGTTTTACGAAACCATGAATCTTGACGATTACGACGACGAGTTCCGACAACGTCGTACCCTTCTTCAGCCGTCGCGACAAGTCTTGGGATCTCTTCAGGTGGATTTTGTAAATCAGCATCCAGTGTGATCACTAGATCACCATCAGCCTGATTAAAACCAGCCATAATTGCGGAGTGTTGACCATAATTACGGTTTAAAATAATTGCAATAACGTGATTTTCTTCAATTGCAGCCGCTTCTTCTAACATCTTAGCTGAATTGTCACTACTACCATCATCAACAAGGATCAGTTCATACTCTTGTTTTAACTGTTTACAGCTCTTAATTGTACGCTCTAAAAGCTGAGGAAGGCTTTCTTCCTCGTTATAAACGGGGATTACAACCGATACTTTCTTGATTTCATCAAATGTTGACACTTAAATATGCTCCGAAAGAATTTCATTGATCGCATCTACAACACGAATAACATCTTCATTACTCATATCAGGAAACAGCGGCAGCGAGCATAACGTTGCAGAGTTCCATTCTGATTGAGGAAGGGATAAAGCAGGATAGCGCTCACGATAATATTTTTGTGTGTGTGCTGCTCGGAAATGAAGTCCTGTACCAATATCTTTTTGCTTCAATTTTTCCATAAAGGCATCGCGATCGATACCACACACATTTTTATCGACTCTCACCATAAACAAGTGATTAGTATGTAAATGTGAATATTCAGGGACACTCAACATCTCTAATGGTGAGTCTTTAAGCTTTTCACGATACAGTGCAACTAACTCAGCACGTTTAGCATTCATTTCATCTAAACGCCCTAATTGCACCACAGCAATCGCTGCGTGAATATCAGATAAGTTGTATTTGTAGCCAGGTTCAACAACTTCTGCTTGAGGCTTACGACCTTGAATTTGTCTATCAAAGGCATCAACCCCTAAACCATGGAATTTTAAGCAACGTACTCTATTAGCTAATTCGTCATTATCAGTAACAACCAATCCGCCCTCTGCACAAGTTACGTTCTTAATTGCGTGGAAAGAGAAAATAGAGGTTCCTTTTTCACCAATCCATTCATTTTTATAGCGAGTACCAATAGCATGTGCAGCATCTTCAATCAGAGGAATTCCCGCCTCTTCTGCAACCTTTCTTAAGGCATCAAGATCGCAAGGCGCACCGGCATAATGAACCGGAATAATTGCTTTTGTTCTAGGTGTAATCGCTTTTTTGACATCTTCTGCACTCACCATCAAGGTATCACGGTCAACATCAATCATTACAGGCTCTGCACCAAGTAGCGTAATGATATTCATCGTTGAAACCCAAGTTTGTGATGGTGTGATAACTTCATCACCAGCGCCAATTCCCATCGCCATTAAAACAACATGCATACCCGCAGTGGCAGAGCAAATTGCGATAGCGTGTTTACTACCAAATTTTTCACAAAAATCTTGCTCTAATTGATGATTTTGAGGGCCTGTTGTAATCCAACCTGAACGCAGTACATCCTCAACGGCTTTGATTTCTTCATCGCCAATCGCAGGGCGAGAGAAAGGAAGGAAGTGACTCATAAAAATGTAGCCTAATTAATGAATGAATAAAAAACAATTATATACAAACTATTGTTCACCGGCATCCGTCTTATTAAGAAAACATTAAAAAAACCTTAATAATTACTTGGGGATAAGCTTAACAACAGTCATATTATTGCAAAACCTGCCAATCAATATGATCAACATCATTGATGCACTTGATATTTGTATTAAATGTAGTTGATAATAATTTTTCGTCCAATAAGAGTGCAGATGCGCCAGAATTAACCAAATATCCATTTTTTATGAGCCAAACTCTGTCTGCTTTTTGATAGGAATGATTCAAATTATGCGTACTCATAATAACGGCGCCACCTTGTTGGCAAAACTTATCAACCCACTTGTCCAAAATCGCCAACTGTACGACATCTAAATTATTAGTTGGTTCATCAAGTAACATTAATTTCCCTTTTAAATCATAACTTGACCATAATTGGATAAATGCGCCAACAATTCTGACCCTCTGCCATTCGCCTCCCGATAAATGATGAATATTTTTTGACAATAACTTGTCAATTTTAAAATCACTTAACAGCATATTTAACTGCTGAATATCCATTTTCGACAATTTATGATATAGCGAGAGATAATGAAAAACAGGCATAAATGACAAAGCTTCCAATTGTTGTATAACAATGCTCTGCATTCTAGAAAGATCATCATATTTATAATGTCTTATTGAAGTTTCGTTTAGAATGATTTCTCCACTAAACGAAAACTCTCCTGCTATCGCCATTAAAAGCGTACTTTTTCCTGCGCCATTAGCACCAATTAAGTGGATACGTTCGCCATAACTTACTTGCTCTGTAAATGCGTTAAGTCGATCATCAACACTTAAATTATTAAGTTTAAGTAACGCCATATTACAAACGCCCCATCTCTTTGGTTGCCAATAACCAAATAAATAAAGGTGCACCAAGCGTTGCTGTAATCACACCTATCGGAACTTCTGCACCATTTAAAATCAAGCGAGATAGCAGATCAGCAAGCAATAACAATACGCCACCAGCAAGCGCACACGCGGGTAGTAACGTTTTATAATGGGTTAGCCCAGATAATCTTAATAAATGCGGTACAACAAGCCCTACAAAACTGATAGCCCCCGCTAAAGCAACGCTCAGCCCTATCAATAACCCAACGGCTAAAATAAACCAATTTCGCCATTGATTAACGGATATGCCTAATTGTTTTGCTCTAAACGAACCTAAAGATAAATAATTAAGAACATCAGCTTGTAGAATAAGGATCAAGAGAATAGGCATAAGAGCCCAAAATAAGATTTGATGACGCCAATCAATACCGCTAAAACTCCCCATCAGCCAATACATTAATTGCCTTAAATCCAAAGCTGAGCTGAAGTAAACCAACCAAGTCATTATTGCACTCGCCATAACGCCTAATGCCACACCAATTAATAATAACTGAGCATTAGACAGCTTTTTAATTCGAGTAAAAAACATTAATAAAATAGTAATTCCTAATGCACCAAATATCGCCGCACTACTTATTAACCAAGAGCTTAAACCTATTTGTAAAACAATAAGTAATACAACACACACTCCCGCACCACTGCTTACTCCTAATAACCCAGGCTCTGCAAGTGGATTTTGGAACAAAGCCTGCATAATAGCACCCGCAATTGCCAAACTTGCACCAACAGTCACGACAGCAAGTATTCTGGGTAAACGGATCTGCCAAACAAATAAATAGGCTTCATCTGTTAACCATTGATGTGGGAATAACGAAATCTCACCGACAGAGAGGGAAAAAACAAATAAGAAACATAATACTAGTGCCATTAGAAACAGTTTTTTTCTGTCGCCAATGCTTTGTTTCTTGGTAAATTTAATCAGAGGATTAACTTCTTTATTCATTTCGTTCCCTATCCATGCAACAACGGTTTTTACTATTTTTATTTATAAAGTCATTTTTTAGCAACATAACATGTTCACACTCAATGATGAAAAACTAAATTGAGAACATGCAAGTTTGTCTCTAATAATGAAGAAAAAACTAGGATTAACTCTCTCAGTATTGATGTAAATAAGAGATAAAAAGGAAGAGTCAAAATAAGAAGTGAGAATAAAAAGGAAAGATAATTAGAAAATAAAAATATACCGTCCAAATAGAAATATCTATTCAGACTATATTGATAAATATAAACATCCCAATACGACTATCATCAAAATCAGATACAAATAAAAGCGATAAAAAAACGGCTTTCAAAGAAAGCCGTTTTGGATGTTTTTAAATCTTATTCTTTTGGTGTTGCGCTTTCAACCCGGCTTTTTAACTTTTGTCCAGGGCGGAAAGTAACAACACGGCGAGCTGTAATAGGAATGTCTTCCCCAGTTTTCGGATTACGACCTGGGCGCTGATTTTTATCACGCAGGTCAAAGTTTCCGAATCCAGACAGCTTCACCTGTTCCCCATTTTCAAGAGAACGACGCACTTCCTCAAAAAAGGATTCTACAAGGTCTTTTGCATCGCGTTTGCTAACACCAAGTTTTTCAAACAGATTTTCTGCCATTTCAGCTTTTGTAAGCGCCATAGGTCTAGTCCCTCAAGGATGCTTGGAATCGCTGTTTCAATGCTGCTACACAGTTACTCACTGTTGCAGCAATCTCATCTTCTTCCAGTGTATGCTCGATATCCTGCAAGATTATGCTAATAGCGAGGCTTTTATAGCCCTCTGCTACTCCCTTACCACAATACACGTCAAATAAGTTTATGCCAACTATTTGATTTCCGCCAACTTTCTTACATTCGGCTAAAATATCTTCTGCAGCAACATCATTCGGAACAACTACAGCGATATCTCTACGATTCGAAGGGTAACGAGAAATTGCTTTTGCTTGTGGTAAACTGCGATTTGCAATTGCATTCCAACGTATTTCGAATACTACCGTACGACCGTTTAAGTCAAGTTTACGTTCAAGCTCTGGATGAACAACGCCAATACAGCCAATATATTCATTTCTCAGATAAATCCCAGCACTTTGTCCCGGATGAAGCGCTGAATGACTAGCTGGTTTAAATGTAATTTCATCTAGCTGGCCTGTCAATTCCAGAATTGATTCAATATTACCTTTCAAATCAAAGAAATCAACAGTTTGCTTATCTAAACTCCAATGTTCTTCATAACGGTTGCCCGCGATCACACCAGCTAACATAAGTTCCTGACGTATTCCATATTCTGCTTGATTATCAGGAACAAAACGCAGACCTGCTTCAAATAACCTAACTCTAGATTGTTGACGGTTCTGATTATATACAGTTGTAGTCAATAATCCGGTTAATAGAGACAGTCTCATTGCTGACATATCCGCTGAAATTGGATTAGGCAGAATTAATGCTTCTTCATTTGGATGTAATAAAGATTGGATCTTAGGATCAACAAAACTATAAGTAATTGCTTCTTGGAAGCCATTGTCTACTAGCATTGTTTTAACGCGTTTTAATGATAAGTTTGCTTCGCGATGATTGGTCATCACTAAATCAGCGCGTAATGGTACATCTGGAATATTGTTGTAGCCATAAATACGAGCAACTTCTTCAATTAGATCTTCTTCGATTTGAACATCGAAACGCCATGAAGGAACTGTTGCTAACCAGCCGTCATTTTCAACAGAAACTTTGAAACCTAGGCGGGTTAATGAGTCCAGAACTTGTGCATCATCAATCACGTGACCTAATAAACGGTCTAATTTTTTACGTGTTAGTTTGACTGGTGCAATATTTGGTAAATGTGCTTTATTGGTTACATCAATCACTTCACCAACTTCACCACCGCAAATTTCTAGCAGTAATTTAGTTGCACGCTCAATTGCGTTGTATTGCAGCTCAGAATCAACGCCACGCTCAAAACGATGAGAAGCATCAGTATGTAAGCCATAACGACGTGCGCGGCCTGTGATGGATAATGGAGAGAAGAATGCACACTCTAAGAAGACATTTTTCGTATCTTCATTAACACCCGATGATTCACCACCGAAAATACCAGCCATACCCAATGCTTGTTTTTCATCAGCAATAACTAATACATCATCTTTTAATGTGATTTCATTGCCATCAAGTAAAGTCAGTTTCTCACCTTCTTTACCCATACGAACAACAACAGCACCTTCAACGCGATCAAGATCGAATGCGTGTAGCGGTTGACCCATTTCAAGTAGAATTAAGTTGGTAATATCAACAATTGGGTCAATAGAACGAATGCCACCACGGCGTAACTTTTCTTGCATCCATAAAGGTGTTTTTGCTTTCACATTCATATTGGTGAAAACACGACCTAAATAACGTGGACATGCTTCTGGTGCTTCAACACGTACAGGGAATGTTGCTGATGATGTTGCCGCAACAGGCGACATATCAGGTACTCGGCATTCCATTTTGTTGATAACAGCGATATCACGAGCAACACCTAAAATACCTAAGCAATCAGCACGGTTTGGTGTAATGCTAATTTCAATCGCATTATCATTTAATTTTAAATATTCACGAATATCCATGCCAATAGGTGCATCAGCAGGTAATTCAATAATACCTTCATGATTTTCTGAAATTGCTAATTCAGAAAATGAGCACAGCATACCTTCGGACGGTTCGCCACGCAGTTTTGCTGCTTTAATTTTGAAATCGCCTGGTAATACAGCGCCAACTGTTGCAACCGCAACTTTTAGTCCTTGACGGCAGTTAGGTGCACCACAAACGATATCAAGTAATCTATCACCGCCTACGTTAACTTTTGTTACACGTAATTTATCGGCATTAGGGTGTTGCCCACACTCAACAACTTCACCTACAAACACACCGTGAAAATCGCCGGCAACAGCTTCAACACCGTCAACTTCAAGGCCAGCCATTGTCAGTTGTTCAGAAAGCGCTTCGCTACTAATCGCTGGGTTTACCCACTCACGTAACCAAAGTTCACTGAATTTCATGAGATAATCCCACCTTATTTAAACTGTTTGAGGAAACGAAGATCGTTTTCGAAGAATGAACGCAAGTCAGTGACACCGTAACGTAACATAGTCAGACGTTCCATACCCATACCGAACGCAAAACCTGAATAAACTTCAGGATCGATACCTACATTACGTAATACATTTGGGTGAACCATACCGCAACCCAACACTTCTAACCATTTACCATTCTTACCCATTACATCGACTTCTGCGGAAGGTTCTGTGAATGGGAAATAAGAAGGACGGAAACGAATTTCCATATCTTCTTCAAAAAAGTTTTTCAGGAAATCGTGTAGTGTTCCTTTTAAATTGGTAAAGCTAATGTCTTTATCAACAATTAAGCCTTCAATTTGGTGGAACATTGGTGTGTGAGTCTGATCGTAGTCATTACGATATACGCGACCTGGAGCGATGATGCGAATAGGTGGCTGTTTATCTTGCATGGTACGAATTTGCACACCGGATGTTTGTGTACGCAGTAAACGTTTTGCATCAAACCAGAAAGTATCGTGGTCAGCTCTTGCTGGGTGATGTGCAGGAATATTCAACGCATCAAAGTTATGATAATCATCTTCAATTTCAGGGCCAGATTCTACAGAAAACCCTAATTCGCCAAAGAAAGTTTCAATACGTTCAATTGTACGAGTTACTGGGTGTAGACCACCGTTTTCAATACGGCGACCAGGCAAAGACACATCGATTTTCTCAGCAGATAAACGTTCGTTTAATAGTGCTGATTCAAGATAATCTTTACGAGTATTCAGCGCTTGCTGAACCTCTTGTTTAGCCTGATTAATGACAGCCCCTGCAGCTGGACGATCTTCCGCGGGTAAGTCGCGCAGCGTGGACATCTGAAGCGTTAAATGACCTTTTTTCCCCAAGTATTCAACACGAACCGAATCCAGCGCAGCAACATCCTGTGCCTCTTCGATAGCTGCTTTAGCTTGAGCAACGAGTTCAGCGAGATGTGGCATCGTTTCCTCTTCCTTTGACCTGATGAGGTCTATTAGTTGTTATCAATGATGACGAATAAAATTGCCCTTTTTGGTTTCTAACCCAGTATTGGGATCTGAAAACAAAAAAGCCTCCATATTGGAGGCTCAGGCGCTACTTTTCGTTTCTTTTCTTACGCGCAAAAGCCCCCTTGAATTAGGCGCTAAAGTAAAAAAAGAAACGGAAAAAAGCGATATTTAACATTGATAATGTCTCTTAAAATATTAACTTATTGAATTTATATCATTAAGCCACAAATTTAGACAAAATAAAAGAGGGAGAAAACTCCCTCTTCCATTGCTTAATAAATAATTAAGCCAGAGCACCTTTCGCTTTTTCAACTAAAGCAGCGAATGCTACTTTGTCGAATACAGCGATGTCAGCCAGAATCTTACGGTCGATTTCAATGGATGCTTTTTTCAGACCATTGATGAAACGGCTATAAGACATACCGTTCTGACGAGCTGCTGCGTTGATACGCGCGATCCACAGCTGACGGAACTGACGTTTTTTCTGACGACGGTCACGGTACGCATATTGACCAGCTTTGATTACAGCCTGGAAAGCTACACGATATACACGTGAACGTGCACCGTAATAACCTTTAGCTTGCTTTAAAATTTTCTTGTGACGAGCACGGGCGATAACACCACGTTTAGCACGAGCCATATTAAACTCCTAAATGTCTATATTCTGTTAAAAAAGTGATACTTATGCGTATGGTAAGCAAGCTACGACCAGACCTAAATCTCCTTTAGAGACCATGCCTTTTGGACGTAAATGACGTTTACGCTTAGTTGATTTTTTAGTCAGAATGTGACGGAGGTTAGCATGCTTGCGCTTGAAGCCACCACCAGCAGTTTTTTTAAAGCGCTTAGCTGCGCCGCGTACTGTTTTAATCTTTGGCATTTCTATAATCCACTTCGCATTGTTAATAACATAAAATAATAAGGCGAATAGCAATCAGCCTCTAAAGGCTGACGCTATTACTTGAATTGCCCGACTATTTCTTCTTCGGCGCTAACACCATGATCATCTGACGCCCTTCAATCTTATTAGGGAAAGATTCAACAGCAGCCAGTTCATCCAAATCTTCACGGATACGGTTAAGCATTTCCATACCGATTTGTTGGTGTGCCATTTCACGACCACGGAAACGCAGTGTGACTTTGGCTTTATCGCCATCTTCAAGAAAACGAATCAGGTTGCGTAGTTTGACCTGATAGTCGCCTTCATCTGTACCAGGACGGAATTTAACTTCCTTAACCTGAATAACTTTTTGTTTCTTTTTCTGTTCTTTGAGAGTCTTACTTTTCTCATAGAGGAATTTGCCGTAGTCCATAATACGACAAACCGGCGGCTCGGCATTAGGACTAATTTCAACTAAATCAGCACCTGCTTCCTCGGCTTTCTCAAGAGCCTCTTTCAGACTAACAACTCCAATCTGTTCGCCATCTAAACCTGTTAAACGAACTTCATGAGCGCGAATCTCACCATTGATGCGATTCTGACGCGTTGATTGAATTCTTTTTCCGCCTTTAATACCTTATTCCTCCAACTGATGAAGACTTCTGCTTCTAATTTCTTGCAGAAGCTTTTCTTTAAATTCGTTAACGTCGATACTGCCAAGGTCTTTTCCTCGACGAGTACGAACCGCCACTTTGCCTGATTCAACTTCTTTATCGCCACAGACAAGCATGTACGGAACACGACGTAAAGTATGTTCACGAATTTTAAAGCCAATCTTCTCATTTCTCAAGTCTGCTTTTGCACGAATTCCGGCATCTTGCAATTCTTTGACGAGTTTTTGTACATAATCAGCCTGTCCATCCGTGATATTCATCACGACAACCTGCTGTGGTGCTAACCAAGTTGGGAAGAATCCTGCGTATTCTTCTGTCAGAATACCAATAAAACGTTCTAAGGATCCTAGCACTGCTCGGTGTAACATAACAGGTACTTTACGCTCGTTGTTTTCGGCAACATAAGATGCGCCTAAACGACCTGGTAGTGAGAAGTCTAATTGTACTGTACCACACTGCCATGCACGATCTAAACAATCGTAAAGTGTAAATTCAATTTTAGGGCCATAAAACGCCCCTTCGCCTGGCTGATATTCAAATTCAATATTGTTATCAGTTAAGGCTTTTGCTAAGTCTGCTTCAGCAACATCCCATAATGCATCTTCACCGATACGTTTTTCTGGGCGAGTAGACAGCTTAACAACGATTTTTTCAAATCCGAAAGTAGAATATACATCATAAATCAATTTGATGCAGTCATTTACTTCACTTAAAATTTGTTCTTCAGTACAGAAGATGTGCGCATCGTCTTGTGTAAAGCCACGAACACGCATTAAACCATGTAATGCGCCTGATGGTTCATTACGATGGCAGCTACCGAATTCAGCCATACGTAATGGCAAATCACGGTAAGAACGTAAACCTTGTTTGAAGATTTGTACGTGACCTGGGCAGTTCATTGGTTTAATACAATATTCACGGTTCTCTGAAGATGTTGTGAACATGTTTTCTTTGTAGTTTTCCCAGTGACCTGTTTTTTCCCAAAGAACACGATCCATCATAAATGGACCTTTTACTTCTTGGTAATCATATTCTTTTAATTTACAACGTACAAATGTTTCTAACTCACGGAAAATAGTCCAGCCATCATTATGCCAGAAAGCCATACCCGGCGCTTCTTCTTGCATATGATATAAATCAAGCTGTTTACCAATTTTACGGTGGTCACGTTTAGCGGCTTCTTCTAAGCGATCTAAGTAAGCTTTTAACTGTTTCTTATCAGCCCAAGCTGTACCATAAATGCGTTGTAGCATTTTATTGTCGCTGTTACCACGCCAATATGCACCTGCGATTTTCTGCAATTTAAAGTTATGACAGAAACGCATATTTGGAACGTGTGGTCCACGGCACATATCAACATATTCTTGGTGATGATAAAGACCAGGTTGAGAGTCTTGGCTAATATTTTCGTCAAGAATAGCAACTTTATAGTCTTCACCACGAGAAACAAATGTTTCACGAGCTTCAGCCCAGCTTACGCGTTTTTTAATAACGTCATAATCTGTTTTCGCCAACTCTAGCATGCGTTTTTCTAGAGTGTCTAAATCTTCCTGTGTTAGAGAATGGTCTAAATCCACATCGTAGTAGAATCCATTTTCAATAACAGGACCAATCGCCATTTTGGTGTTTGGCCATAATTGTTTAATTGCATGTCCCAGTAAGTGGGCACAAGAGTGACGAATAATCTCAAGACCTTCATCATCTTTTGCGGTGATAATCGCCAGATTTGCATCATGTTCGATTAATTCACAAGCATCCACCAGCTCACCATTAACACGGCCTGCAATACATGCTTTCGCAAGTCCAGGACCGATATCTGCAGCGACATCCATGACAGAAACTGCATTTTCAAATTGACGTTGGCTTCCGTCAGGAAGAGTAATAATTGGCATTTAAAATCCTTATTTACAGTGGTGACCCTCACGCAAGATCACTTGTAAGCTTTTTATTTCATCTATATTCAGTACGTTACGACAAGTTCTCACTTTACCTCGCGAGGTTTGCACACAGTTATGTACGCATATTCATTTTATGAATAGCCATAGCATCACTGAGCCTTATCGCAACTCAGGGGGGATATTATCACAGACAGTAAAGATTTATACATTTATCTGCCTATATTTCCCCAAGAAAACACGAAATAGAAACGACAAAAAAATCTCACTCATCACATTGTATTAATTGACTCGATACTCGTTTCTCTATCTCTTTTTTATCATCTCTATTTTTGATGGCATGATTATATTCAAGATGTCGAAGTAAATAGCTAAAGCAGGTTTTTTCTTTGCCACGTTCATCAGCCAAATAATTATATCCTTTGCATTTATAATTACTTGTATTTACTAGATTATTATCCAGCAGCGCTAGAATTAAGTTCTTACTTCCATTACTAAAAATAAAGGTATTTATATCAAAAGGCATAACCCCTTTATCACAACCAGATGCAGATAATGTTGATGTATCCATAAGAATTTGAGTAAAGAGTTCAGGATTTTTTTTTCCTTCATCAACAACATATTTAATGTCATCTTCAATGATTGCAAAACCTAATTTAATAAAAGGATCATTCTTATCGAGATGTTTTTTAAGATATTGAGCATAATTTAATCGGTGATTTCTTAGTGCGTATATAAACTCTTTTCGATCAAAATTAATATAGTTTTTAAATTCAGGACGCTGTTGAAGAATATAGTCAATCTTTTTCGCATAATCATCAAAGGAGCCTGTATACATTAATCCTTCTTGAAAAGTTTGTATTATGGTATCGCCAAGTTCTTTTTTCTCTTCTTCTGGAAGAGTGCTATAAAATTCTTTATCGATAAATAAATCAACAACATTTTCATTCCATTCTGCTATTGAAAACTCTCTATCAAACAGCGGATAGTTAGTCGGTTTATAATATAGATAAAGAGATCCTTTCTTCTTATTTTGTTTTACACATTCAGTTAAAAACCAGAGTGATTTTTTATCAAATGTTTTTATCAAATCTGTGTTATAAAAAAATTCCACTTCAATGCTATAAGGATCAGGACAACGCCCTTTCCAAACTTTATCCAATGCTTCTAAATCACCTCTTTGTAACAGCTGAATAACTCTCTCTTTTTTATCTCCTATCATTTTTTGTGGAAAATAATATGAGTTATAAGCTAAGAATGACAATGTGAAGGCTATCCAATAGCCCACTATTTTAGGGTTTCTTTTTCTGACGATATGAAGATAAATAAATGGGAGACAGAAAAATAACAGACCTAGAAAAATAAATTGAGGATCATTGTTCTTAATAAGAGCAAGCTCTCCCTTTGAAACTAAAGTGGCATTAAAATAGAAAGCTATATTAATTAGTATTAAAATCAAAGAGAACAAGATGGATTTTTTTAGTGGAGGCTGGATATATTTTAATGCTGATATAACAACAAAAAAATAATAAACGGGGGCTAAATACAAAATGGCCATTGCAATAAAAAAGACAGCCATTATGAAAACAGCAATTTCACCACTCATAAGTATCCTTATTTTATATTAAGTAAATATACTTATTCTCACTCTAGTTTTAGTCCCATCCATCCTTGATGGATCAACGCCCTTCTCAAAAACTGGCTCTTCATGGCGTATTTAATATCTTTTTCATTCTTGAATACCTTACCGCAACTCAGGAGAACACTATCACAGACAGTAAGATCATATGCCTTTATCTGCTTGTGTTTCCTCAAAAAACGAAATAGAAACCATAATAAAATTTCACGCATCACATTGTGTTACTTGGCTTGATATCCTTTTTTCTAATTCTTTTTTATCTTCTTTATTTTTAATTATGTAATTGTAATCGAGGAATCTAAGCAGATAACTATAACATGTTTTTTCTCTGCCTAGATTACCTGCTAAATAGTTATAACCTATACATTGGTAATCCGTAATATTGACAAGGTTATTATCTAATAATGATGTAACTAGTTCTTTACTACCTGAACTAAATATAAAAATATTCATGTCAAAAGGTCTGTCACCATCTTCACATGACTTTAATGCTGTACTATCCGCGATAATTTGAGTAAATAATTTAGGTTCTTGCTTTGCAACACGAATGACATATTCAACATCATCATCAATAATTGCTAATCCTAATTTAACTGTGGGATCATTTACATCAAGGTGTTTTCTGAGGTAGTGAGCATATTTTAGATAGGAATTTCTCAGTGCGAGTTCAAATTCACTCTTATCAAAAACGATATAAGATTTGAATTCTGGCTGTTGTTGAAAAACATAATCTATTTTTTTAGTATAATTTTCAAAGTCACCTTCATAATTTAGATCACCTTGCAAGGTTCTTGAAATAGCCTTAGCAATCTCTTTCTTATCATTTTCTCGTAACGTATCATAAAACTCTTTACTGACAAATAATTCAATAATATTTTCATGCCATTCTGCCCATGAAAATTCATTATAGAATAACGGATAATTATCTGTCATAGACTCTCCGTTATAAGTAATACTCTGGTTACTTTTTTTAAAACACTCAGTTAAAAATAAAAGTGATTTTCTATCAAATGTTTTTATTAGTTCTTTGTTATTAAAAAATTCAAATTGAATACTATAACTATTAGGACATCGTCCTCCCCACACGGTCTCCAAAGCTTTTATGTTACCTTTTTGCAAATAAGAGATAATCTTGTTTTCTCTATCTCCCATCATTTTTTGTGGTAAATAATTTGCGTTATAAGCTAAAAATGACAATGTAAAAGCTATCCAATATCCTCTTATTTTAGGATTTCGTTTTCTAAAGATGTGAAGATAAAAAAAAGGAAGACAAAAATAGAACAGTCCTAGAAAGATAAACCTATGTTCGTTACTCTCTATAACATTGAGTTCACTAATTGGTATTAAATTTTTATTAGAGTAAAAAAGGATATTAAAAAAAATTATGGCCAACGATATCAAAACTGATTTTTTTAATGGTGGCTGAATAAATTTAAATGACGATTTAATGACAAAGAAATAATAAACAGGCATCAAATATAGAATAGCCATTCCGATAAAGATAATTCCAAGAATAATCAACGCGATTTCACCACTCATAAATATCCTTATTTTCATGTAAATATACTTAGCTGTATATCTAATTTTTAATTACTCTAATACTGGTAATAGTAATATTACATTTTTTCTCAGTTATCTGTGTTCTTCCTCGTATTTATTATCATTTAATGTATTTTTAGGTTTTTATTATTTTTTTCATAATAATTTTTTGTCTATCTCTATCGACCTTGAAAACTGTATTTTTATACAGTATCTTTAAGTCAACATATTCACTTGCAAAAAAGAGCCCTATTATGAAATTTGTTATCCACGAAAGTGTACCTACTGTTGAAGAATATTGTACTATGCGCCTAAAGGCTGGTTTATCTCCACGATCAGTAAAAACTGCCAGCATTGCGCTTCCAAACAGTTTATATGCTATTTCAATACGTTATAACAAAATATTAGTTGCTATGGGACGTGTGGTTGGTGATGGTGCTTGTAACTTTGAAGTCGTGGATATTGCCGTAGATCCTCATTATCAAGGACAAGGTCTTGGCCGACAGATAATGAAGTACATTGATGATTATCTGGCTTCCGCCACGTTTGAAGACTCTTATGTTTCGATGATTGCAGATAAACCTGAGTTTTATGAAAAATTAGGTTATCAACCCGTTGCTCCTAAAAGCCAAGGAATGACAAAGAAATTTCTAAAACAAAACGCTTAATCTTCTTATCTATAAAAATAGCCTCTGATATTAATCAAAGGCTATTTCCCTACCCTTTATAGACAAACTTTGCCTTTTTTATAGGATTTTATTACCATCAGTATCAATTAAGCGGAAACCGTGGCTTTAAAAATAACATTCTCTGGGGCGGGCCAGAACTTTCATTGTTAACATAAAGGTGTATAACGTGTTTTATCTAAAGCCCCGCCCTCGTAAGTTGGTTTATGCTATTACCTTCGAAACTCTTGCCATTTTATTAAGCACTGTTTTACTGGCAATATTAAGCCAAAGCCAATCACATAATTCACTTCCCGTTGCAATCGCTGTTTCTGTTATTGCTCTGATTTGGAATTATATTTTCAATTCTTTCTTTGAATTAATTGAGTCGAAATTAAAGATCAAAAAACGCACAGTCATGGTACGACTTACCCATGCAATAAGTTTTGAATTAGGTCTGTTCTTCTTTACCATTCCACTTTATATGTGGTGGTATAATGTAGGTTTTATCAAAGCGATAAGTATGGAAGTCACTATATTAGTGTTCTTCTTTATCTATACCTATTTATTTACGCTCGTTTTCGATAAATTATGTCCTCGTGTTTATTCGACAGAAAATAAAGTGGTGTAATGGCTTAATCCTGCCGATACTCAGTAGGACTTTTATTAAAGCATTGGCGAAATGCCTGACTAAATGCAGAGTGCGAGTCATACCCAACTGCTAGGGCAATATTTTCAATATTTACTGATGTGTATTTTAATAATTCAGCGGCTTTGCTAAGTCGCTGTTGAGTGACATATTGCATCACAGACACTCCCACTTCTGCTTTCATTTTTCGCTGTAATGTACTCGCTGATGTATTAAAAGCTAAAGCAATATCATGTGTTGTTAATGGTGTATGTAATTTATTCACTAGCCAAGTATCCAAACTATCGCGCCAACCTTTTTGTATTTCCATTTGAGCGAGTAATAAGCGCGTGATCGTGGAGTATTGATCTGGGGGTTGAGGGTATTGATGTAGCCATTCTAATAACCCAATCGCTGCCGGTGACAATGCAAATTGCCCACCTTTCTCACTTAATTGCCATTGCGAGGTTGCAGGAAGTTCTAGAATAAGATTTTTATTATCTATATTGCCTGAAAAGGCATGATGAATAGTTGGAGGGATAATCAAGCAGTTTTGATTAGAAATCAGAAAGTCTTCTCGATTGAAATTGACTTCCATCGAACCCGAAAGCCCAAAAATAATCTGCCATAAATTATCATGCTGATGAGATACCGTCTCTTGTGTATAACATCGCAAATGCAATTGAGGTAATAACAAAAGACACTCCTTTATATCTATCCTGCTATTGAATAATTACTATATCAAAACTCAGCAGAACATCACTATTTAAGAGTGTCTTATCAAGATACTTATTTAGGCCAGACGAGAACCATTTGGTAAAGGTAAGTTAAACTCAGCCAATACAATTGCTCCCGTTTCATCAGGTGCCCCTGTAATTAAAACTTCAGATTTTATACCTGCAATGCGTTTAACTGGGAAATTACATACACATAAAATACGACGGCCGACAAGTTCTTCGGGTGTATAATTTACCGTAATTTGAGCACTTGAACGCTTTATACCTAATTCGCCCAAATCGACTTCCATAACATAAGCAGGTTTATTAGCTTTCTTATTTATTTCTGCGCTAATAATCGTTCCTACTCTCATTTCTACACGTAGAAAATCGTCCCATTCAATTAAATCTGTCATCTTTTTACCAATCTATTGTGTTTTCTGTTATATCACTATTACTGGATTATAGATTAACACGCATTATGCTTGCTCACCTGTGGTAAGGCAGTCATTCTCTGTTGAGAAAGAATCACTCACATTCTTTTCTCTATTTTCATCATTCTGAATTTTGCCTACTTTTTAATAACCGTTTAAATAACCATATCAATTCATAAATTTGTTATGTATAAAAAGTATTCTTAAGAAACGCATTGTTATTAACAACCCCAGAGAATATTTATTATGAAAAAGATAACAGAGTGGACAACACTGGAAGGAAAACTTGTACGTTTAGTACCTCTTAGCATGGAACATTATTCCGAACTTTATGAGCTAATTGAAAAAGATAGACCCGATGAACTTTGGTATACCACCGTTCCTTCAGTAACAGAATTACAACGCGATATTGAGCATAAGCTTCAGTTACAACAAAAAGGGGTAATGTTGCCTTTTTCCATTATTTCTAAAGCTAATAACCGTGTGGTTGGCATAACAACCTTTATGAATATTGATAATCAAACACCAAGATTAGAAATTGGTTCAACATGGTATGCCAAAGAAGCACAAAGAACCGGAATAAACACAGAAGCTAAATATCTTTTACTTAAATATGCCTTAGAAGACTTGCAATGTATTGCTGTTGAATTTCGCACTCATATATTAAATCAGACTAGCCGTAGAGCGATTGAGCGACTTGGTGCAAAGCTGGATGGTATTTTGCGTAATCATAGATTAACAACAGATGGTCAAAAAAGAGATACTTGCGTTTATAGCATTACTGATTATGACTGGGGGGCAGTAAAAGTGCACTTAGAATGGCTTATGAAAAAATACTAATACACATTAAGAATATTATGAGGAAAATAACTTTTATCTCGTTTAATTTGTTATCATAATTACTCCTTAATTACCTGTTATTGGGAGCTTTTATATTCCATGCACTCTGTTTACCAGTTTTTTCAGGCTATCGGTCTTGGTCTTATTTTGCTTTTGCCTTTAACTAATCCATTAACGACTGTTGCTCTTTGGCTTGGCCTTTCAGGCAATATGACAAAGGAACAACGTAATCAGCAATCGTTAATGGCGTGTGTATATATTTTCGTCATTATGACCATCGCGTTCTATGCGGGGCGGATCATAATGACAACCTTTGGTATTTCTATCCCCGGCCTTCGTATTGCAGGCGGAATGATAGTTGCCTTTATTGGCTTTAGTATGTTGTTTCCAAATACACCTAATGTCGATGATCCTATTTCAGACGATAACAATCCACATCGTAATCCCAAAGAGCCTAATATTGCCTTTGTTCCTTTAGCAATGCCAAGTACAGCAGGTCCCGGAACGATTGCAATGATAATCAGTACAGCAGCGTCAATCCCATCACGTACTGATATTGCACAATGGGTATTATATATCGCCCCTGTGACAACCTTCTTTTTAATTAGCGTTATCGTTTGGGTATCACTTCGTGGCTCCACCAGCATTATGAAGTATTTAGGCCACAGTGGTATTGACGCTATTTCTCGCGTAATGGGATTTTTATTAATCTGTATGGGCGTTCAATTTATGATCAACGGTGTTCTTGAAATTATTGCTGATTTGCCTGCTTTATTAAAACAGGCTCAAGCAGCCGCTAATTTGCCAGATTAATTATCGCCCGCATGGTAAGCCGCTCTCACTTTTGCTAAATAGCGCGGCGCTTGAGAAGCCGGATGATTTTTTTCGACATAACGATAAAAATCATCCGCACTCATTGAATTAATTTTAGCGATAGCATTATTTCTATCTTTATCAAATGTTCTTAATAAAGCACCAGCGCCATTCACATAAGCAAGGATAGTGGCGTAATAAAGTGTTTCAGGATCGGCAATACCAACAAGGTGGCGTTCTCTTAATAATTGAATATAAGCTGTACCTAAATCGATATTAATAGCGGGATCTTTTAATTGAGCTGTTGTTGGTTGCCCTGCTTTACCCCTATTTTGGTAAACATCTCTTCCCGCAGTTGATGCTTTAATTTGCATTAATCCAACTGCATTTGATTTGCTAATAACTTCAGGTCTAAAGTTTGACTCAACTTGGATAATCGCCTTAATTAATGTTTCATCGACATCGTAACGGTTTGATGCTTGCTGTATATGGTTATCAAAAGGTGTTGATTTCCATTGTGCCGTTGAGATTGAAGCATTATTAACGCGGTTATTCACTGGTTTTTGGCTTAAAAAGCGTGATGTTTCTTTTTGAATAGGTTGACGAGCATGATCAGCACAACCAGCAAGAAGCAAAATTGCCAAAGAAAAGATGATTTTTACTTTCACGTTTTATCCTTTTGCATAAAGGGTTGTACAAGACATATTTATATATCAATGGGTTGTGGATATATTATTCTATTTTCACATAAAAATGCATGCTAAAATATGGCAAAGCGCGAGAAATAAATCAATCTATTACTACTTCTAGTGTGTGCGTTTTATCTCAAATCCATCCTATTTCCTGTTTTCCTCATAAAATCGCTCAATCAGAATATTTGTAATAAATTTAGAGAACTCCTTTCAAACGAATAATACGCATTAATACAATATAAGAGTGGCGTTTATAGATAACGATAAAAAGTATAGAAACATAATAATCATTAGCTTAATGGAGAAAAGTGAGCTTTTACTAATAATATAAATCACCTTTTACACAAATAGTTACGAACTATTGTTAATTTTTGTGACAAAAACCGACAATCTACTTAACATTTATTGGAATACATGTTGTTATCTTATTTCTAGTCGTTATCAAATGAAGCTTTTTACACAGAGATAACTTGACTTTTTTGAAATGATATTGATAATCATTATCAATTGAGAAAATAACTCTGCAACTATAAGGCAATAATAATATGGATATATTTCGCTCTGTACACAAACTTTCACTTACAGCTTTATGCCTTATGGCATCCGTATTTTTAACAGCACCTGCACAAGCAAAAGATAAACTAAAAGTTGTCACCACATTTACTATTATTCAAGATATCGCTCAAAATGTAGCTGGAGATGCTGCGATTGTTGAATCAATCACAAAACCCGGCGCTGAAATTCACGATTACCAACCCACTCCTAAAGATATTGTAAAAGCTCAAAAAGCAGATCTTATCTTATGGAATGGTTTAAACCTTGAACGTTGGTTTGAACGCTTTTTTAATGAATTACGTAACGTACCTGCTGTTGTTGTCACTGAAGGCATCACACCAATGGCAATCAGTGAAGGCGCTTACAAAAACAATCCTAATCCACACGCATGGATGTCACCGAATAATGCATTAATCTATATTGAAAATATTCGCAAAGCGCTTGTTGAACATGATCCCGACAATGCAGCTATTTATAATCAAAATGCGGCAAATTACGCAGAAAAAATTAAACAACTTGATGCACCATTAAGAGAAAGATTATCTCGTATCCCACAAGAAGAGCGTTGGTTAGTAACCAGTGAAGGTGCATTCAGCTATTTAACCAATGACTATGGCTTTAAAGAAGTTTATTTATGGCCAATTAATGCCGAAGAACAAGGCACACCACAACAGGTTAAATATGTGATTGATACAGTTAGAGAACACAAGATCCCTGTTGTCTTTAGCGAAAGTACAATTTCAGATAAACCCGCTAAACAAGTCAGCAAAGAGACTGGCGCAAAATACGGTGGTGTTCTTTATGTTGACTCACTTTCCGCTGAAGGTGGAGAGGTTCCTACTTATATTGATTTAATTACTATTACAGTAGATACAATTGCGAAAGGATTTGGGCAATGAGCAATGTAAAAGCTAATCCTACATTAACTGTTGATAATGCCACGGTTACTTACAATAACGGTCATACGGCTATTTTTGATGCAAGCTTCTCTATCACTGGTGGCACTATTTGTGCCCTAGTGGGCATCAATGGCAGTGGTAAATCCACACTATTTAAAACCATTATGGGGCTGGTAAAGCCCTCTAAAGGTAAAGTGACATTAAACGATAGCCCGATCCAACAGGCATTAAAACAAAATATGATCGCCTATGTTCCGCAAACAGAAGAAGTTGACTGGAATTTTCCCGTCCTCGTTTCTGATGTTGTGATGATGGGACGTTATGGAAAAATGGGCTTTTTTCGTATTCCTTCAAAACGCGATCATGAAGTTGTTGCAGCATCATTAGAACGCGTTGGCTTGTCAGGTTTAGGACATCGCCAAATTGGTGAGCTTTCAGGTGGTCAGAAAAAACGTGTTTTCTTAGCACGAGCAATGGCTCAAGAAGGTACTGTTTTATTACTTGATGAACCGTTTACTGGTGTCGATGTTAAAACAGAAAATGCCATCATCGAGCTTTTACGCAATTTACGCGAAGAAGGCCACTTAGTTTTAGTCTCAACGCATAATTTGGGTAGTGTTCCTGAGTTTTGTGACCACGTTATTTTGATCAATAGAACCGTGTTAGACAGTGGTCCAACTGAAACAACATTTACACAGAAAAACTTAGAACACGCATTCGGTGGTGTATTACGCCACATCAGCCTATCGGGTTCTGATCTTCATGATGATGACGATCCACGCTCACTCACTGTCATTACTGATGATGAACGTGCTGCCGTCTTCTATGGTCATCAAGAAGAACACACTCCAGCGCACCAAAGCCAGCGCAAACAGGGAGATTAGCCATGCTAGATTTACTCCTACAACCTTTTGAATATAACTATATGGTGAAAGCGATTTGGGTAAGTGCCTTAGTGGGTGCTGTCTGCGCTTTTCTTTCATCCTATCTAATTTTGAAAGGTTGGTCGTTAATGGGAGATGCCCTTTCCCACTCAGTTGTTCCCGGTGTTGCAGGGGCTTATATATTAGGTTTGCCTTATGCAGTCGGTGCCTTTTTTACGGGTTTGCTCGCTGCATTATCAATGACATTTATTCGTCATATCACACGCCTTCGTGAAGATGCCGTTATCGGCTTTATTTTCTCCACTTTTTTTGCCTTTGGTCTGTTGCTGGTTTCGCTTAAACCGACAGCCGTCAACGTTCAGACCATCATTCTCGGAAATATTTTAGGTATTGCTGATGAAGATGTATGGCAAGTTGTGATTATTACAGGTGTCTCTTTCTTAGTTTTATTTTGTATCTGGAAAGACTTGCTGGTGGTTTTCTTTGATGAAGTTCATGCAAAATCAATCGGCTTATCACCACTAAAATTAAAAATTATCTTTTTTACTCTTTTGAGCGCATGTACTGTTGCAGCTCTTCAAACTGTTGGTGCCATTCTTGTCATTGCTATGGTAGTAACCCCCGGAGCAACAGCTTATTTACTCACAGACCAATTTAAACGACTTGCAATTATTGCTATCTGTATTGGCACAATAACAAGTGCAGTAGGTGCTTATCTTAGCTATTTCTTTAATGGTGCAACAGGTGGCGTGATTGTCACAATGCAAACATCACTCTTTTTGTTGGCTTTCTTATTTGCACCTAAACACGGCATGTTAGCTGCTCGCCGTCGTGCTCGTCAGAGTTCACAACAGTTGATCACGCAATCTCATCAGCATAAAGGATCAACAAAACAAGAAGAGGTGAAACTATGAATGAGTTGATGGAATTTTTCATTGAGCCTTTTCAATATCCTTTTATGCAACGCGCTATTATTGCAGCCATTATTATAGGTATCGCCTGCGCTATTTTATCTTGTTATATGGTATTAAAAGGCTGGTCTTTAATGGGGGATGCTATCTCTCACGCCGTCTTACCTGGAGTCGTTCTTGCTTACGTCACCGCAATCCCATTAACCGTAGGTGCATTTCTTTCTGGACTATTTTGTTCTTTTGCCACGGGTTATTTAAAGGATCATAGTCGTATTAAAGAAGACACCGTGATGGGAATTGTATTCTCTGGCATGTTTGCAGTAGGTTTGGTCATTTTTGCCAGTGTCGATACCGACCAACATTTAATGCATATTTTATTTGGTAATATTTTAGGCATTACACCGGATGTATTAACTCAAATTAGTATTATCTGTGCAATCACCATCACTATTATGCTGGTTAAGCAAAAAGATTTTATGCTTTATTGCTTCGATCCTAACCAAGCAAGAATTGTCGGTTTACCTGTCACATTATTACACTATGGATTATTGTCTATTTTGGCATTAACCATCGTTGCCTCAATGCAGGCTGTTGGGATTATTTTAGTTGTCGCCATGCTTATTTCACCGGGGATCACCGCGTATTTATTAACACGCAGTTTTTCACGCATGATTATGTTAGCAATTGTATTTTCTGTTGCCTCTAGCGTTATAGGAACATTTATTAGTTTCCATATTGATGGAGCAACAGGCCCATGTATTGTGCTAACGCAAGCTGTGTTCTTTATTATTGCGCTACTCTGTAATCAGATTAAATTGGCAAAAATAAAGCGACAAACAAAACCCGCTAGCGCCTGATAATATTCTTTATCTTAGCAAAAACGGGATAATCATCCCGTTTTTTAGCTTTATACTTTATTGATTTAATTAAAGTGTTATTGTCATAGTATAAACATCGCTCGTTATTATTTTATTTGGGTCTACTAAGTAAACAACTTTGCGAGGTGTAAGTATGTGGCAGAATATAGGTCGTTTACTGGAATCAAACTTAGGATTTTCAGCAAAGATAAACGAAAAAATTCACCTTTCTAGTGGCGATATTCATCATACATGGAAAATTTATTATGGTGATACGCCTGTTTTTGTGAAATCCAACTTGCGTGAATTTCTGCCTAATTTTAAAAATGAAGCAGAACAACTCGAAATGTTGGCAAAAAGCCAAACAATTCGAACTCCTCGGGTTCTTGGTATTGGAAATAGTAAAGATGCCAGCTTCCTACTCCTTGAATTTTTGCCTGTTCAACCATTTACACCTCATAGCGCCTACTGTTTTGGGCAACAATTAGCAAGGCTACATCAGTGGGAAGATCAACCTAGCTATGGTTTTGATTTCGATACCCAAATCGATACCACTCCTCAACTCAATAGCTGGGAAAAACGCTGGAATCACTTTTATTCGGAAAAGCGTATTGGCTTTCAGCTACAACTGGCTTCTGAGAAAGGCATGATTTTTGGAGATATTGATGAGATCACTCAAATCATCAATCATCGCCTTGCTGATCATAATCCACAACCCTCCCTGCTTCACGGCAACTTATGGCCTAAAAACTGCGCTGCAATTGGTCAATCAGAAGGTACGGTGTTCGATCCTGCTTGTTATTGGGGAGATCGAGAGTGTGATATCGCGATGTTACCGCTTTGCACAGCAGTACCTGCAAATATTTTCGATGGCTATCAAAGTGTTTGGCCACTATCAGATAAGTTTTTATCACGTCAGCCTATTTACCAACTCTATTTCTTCCTTAACCGTTGCAATCTATTTGGAGGAGAAGAAAATTATTTAGAAGTCAGAAAAATAATTGATGACCTATTAGCAAAACCTTAATAGGAAACGAGTGAAGTCGTGCTGGGATAAAATACATAAACTAAAAATATAACCTCGCCAGATTCAGTTGTGCGAGGTTTATTTTTCCCTTTAGTTAATATAAATGAACCGTCCTCGTTCACTTTAAAGCAGTGTTACCATCCTAAGAATTTCATCAAGAAATAGCCTATTGCAATGACAATTAGAGGTGATAGATAAAGCACCATAATTTGCGTAAAGATAGTATGTCGAGGCAATTTGATATTTTGTTGCAATTCCTCAGCCGTCACACCACTTTTCATTGCGCGCTCGATAATCAGCTGATCTTGTATATTTTCTTTCAAGTATTTCACTTGGCGATAAATTCGTAATCCTGATGCACTAAATGCTAAGCCAACAAACATAAAAAGAAAGATAACAAAAAAAGTGATATTTTCTTGGCTAAATCCCATTTGTGTATTGGGGATAGGTGAATTTCGCCAGAAAAAATCTAAGAAAGGTGTATTAAATTGCACCATTTCCGCTAATACACGAAAAAAGTCATTAATTACGGCATTTACACCATCACCACTTGGGCGTTGTATTGCAGCCAATCCTGTCAATGATACGGCTGTCGAAATAAAGGCAGGAATAAAAATAAGCCAACCAAGTACACGCTTTAAAATGGCATACAATCCTGCATATTGATAACTCATCACATCCTCACTAGTAGAATTCGTCAATATTTATCTGTTTATCGTAGTCTAATTAACGGCTAATACGACAATAAATTAATAGTAGCTATTCTCTCTATTTATTTTACACAATAAATAAGAAACTGATTAAAAAGATTTTCTTTGTAACTCTTGCTACAATCGCCACTCGACAACATAGACCTTATTTATGGAGAGTAACATGTCTTTTAAATTCCCTATTGAAGCTGCAATATTTGATATGGATGGTTTATTAATCGACTCTGAACCATTTTGGCAGCAAGCAGAACATGAGGTCTTTGCTGAATTAGGCGTCGATTTATCCCTTGCATCGGCAATGCCCGATATGGTTGGGTTAAGAATAAACGAAGTCATTGATTTATGGTATAGAGCATCACCTTGGCAAGGCCTTTCAAAACAAGAAGCAAAACAAAAAATGGTTTCTCGTGTTGTCAAATTGGTCGAAGAAACAAAGCCACTATTACCGGGTGTCGAGCATGCTTTAGAGCTTTGCAAATCATCAGGGTTAAAAATTGCACTGGCATCCGCATCTCCTGACTTTATGCTTGAGCGTGTACTTGAGTTATTTAATATTCGTCATTACTTCTCTGCCGTCGTATCTGCTGATGAATTGCCACACAGCAAACCTCACCCAGAAGTTTATCTAAACGCAGCTAAAGCTCTTAATCTTGATCCTATCCACTGTGTTTCATTAGAAGATTCTCGTAATGGTATGATTGCTTGTAAAGGTGCAAGAATGCGCTCTATCGTTGTGCCAGCAACAGAACAATTTAATGATAAACAATGGGGCTTAGCTGATGTAAAAATTGCGTCACTCAACGAACTAACGCGACTGCATTTATTGGGCTAATTTCCATAAATGAAAAGGATATCCTGCTTTGTAAGATATCCTTTTTATTCTATTTTTAATGTTCACAGCTCTCCTCACTCTTTTTATCTTTAAGGCATCCACTTGTACATTTCGTTTAATGCCTACTTGCCTTTATCTGACTTTTCAGTTTTTTATCCTAAATTCGATCATTTTTAAATCAATCAAATAAAATATTCCTGTTATTCCTTAATATTTAAGGCAATTTTTATCTTTTTTGTCTGTTAGTTATCGTCAAAACCTTTTATACTTCATTACTGTATAAATGAACAGCAAACGAACAGACATGGAATGACAGCAGAAGGACATCTACTTTTTTCTGTAGCAACACTTGTGTTAGCGCAGAAGCTTGAAATAACGCCAGCTCTTGCTCATGGTGATTGGTTTCACATGATCCCTGCTGTCTTATTGGGCTCACTTCTACCTGACTTAGATCACCCAGGTTCTATTCTTGGGCGATTATTCCGTATTATCTCTCTACCTCTATCAAAACTCTGTGGTCATAGAGGCTTTACACATAGCTTGCTTGCATTTTGTGGTTTGGCTATTTTGTGGGAAACCCAAGTTTCACCACGTTGGGATATTTCTGCTGATATCTTCCATGCCCTTTTATTGGGCTATCTTAGCCATCTCATTGCCGATATGTTAACTCCCGCTGGCGTTCCTTTCTTATGGCCGTTAAAAATGCGCTTTGCATTACCTATTTTAGGCAAAAAGAATAATAAAAAAGGCGAGAGATTTATCTCTGTTTTGATCCTTGTTGGCGCACTTTTTTTACCTCCTCACCTTACTGTTACCCTGCCTTCGCAAGTCAACAACTGGTTACAGATGTACCACGATAAGCGCACTAATTTTTAACACCCCCTGACAAAACCCTACGTTTCTCTATCTATTTATAAATTCTTACATCTTTTTATGCCTACTTTCCTTGTCTTTATAACCAAACGATTATATAAAATAATAATTAATTATAAAAAGTTATTAACAATCCTGTTACCATATAACGAATTGGTGCTGTTATATCCTTTCTTATTACCTAAGAACTCATATCGCATACAATCGTCGAAATTATATAAATAAAGATCTCGTTGGAGAGTTAAGATGAATTTTCCGTTAATCATTAACGTACTCGTCTTTGTTGTGCTATTACTCATCTTGGCTAAATTAAGTCAACGTCAGTGGAGCCTTTCAAAGAAAGTTCTTGTTGGTTTAGTTTTTGGTGTTGCTTTTGGACTAGCACTACACGCATTCTATGACTCACACGATCCTATTATTAAAGAATCTATTCTTTGGTTTAATATCGTGGGTAATGGCTATGTACAGCTGTTACAAATGATCATTATGCCATTAGTCTTTGCCTCTATTCTTAGTGCCGTAGCTCGTTTACATCAAGCATCATCACTAGGAAAAATTAGTGGTCTCACTATTGGCACACTATTATTCACCACAGCTATTTCTGCCTTAATCGGTATTGTTATTGCTAATTTATTTGGCTTAACAGCAGAAGGCTTAGTGCAAGGTGAACAAGAAGCACAGCGCCTGATTGCGCTTGAACAAAATTATATGGGCAAAGTTTCTGACTTAACGATGCCACAGCTTATTTTGTCATTTATTCCTAAAAATCCATTTGCTGATTTAACAGGTGCAAGCTCAACATCGATTATTAGTGTTGTTATCTTTGCTACTTTCTTAGGTATGGCTGCACTGAAATTACTCAAAGAAGATCAGCCTCGTGGTGAGAAAGTTTTAGTCGCGATTGATTGCTTACAATCATGGATCATGAAGCTAGTTCGTATTGTTATGATGTTAACACCTTACGGTGTCATGGCTCTGATGACCAAAGTTGTTGCAAGCTCAAATATGCACGACATCATTCAATTAGGAAGCTTTGTTGTTGCCTCTTATGTTGCTATTGGCTTAATGTTTGTTGTTCATGGTTTACTGGTCAGCTTTACAGGTTTAAACCCGATTAAATTCTTCAAAAAAGCGGGACCTTTATTAGCATTTGCATTTACAAGCCGTTCAAGTGCTGCAAGTATTCCGTTAAATATTGAAACACAAATTAAGCGTGTGGGTGTACCAGAATCTATTGCAAGTTTCTCATCATCTTTTGGTACAACAATTGGTCAAAATGGTTGTGCGGGTATTTACCCTGCGATGTTAGCTGTGATGGTTGCACCTACTGTGGGCATTAACCCATTAGATCCAATGTGGATCGCAACTTTGGTTGCTATTGTGACTGTTAGCTCTGCGGGTGTTGCTGGTGTAGGTGGTGGTGCAACATTTGCAGCGCTTATCGTTTTACCTGCAATGGGCTTACCTGTGACATTAGTTGCTCTGTTAATCTCTGTAGAGCCGTTAATTGATATGGGACGTACAGCATTAAACGTTAGTGGTTCAATGACTGCGGGTACAATCACCAGTCAGATTATGGGACAAACCGATAAAGCCGTCTTCAACCAAGATGAAGAGACTGAACTTACAGTAAAATAAACTTTATCTACCTCTATTGATAAAGCCAGTTCATTTGATAAAGTGACCTCATAAAGTTGGACACTTTGGTTAAATAGCTTTCAAGGCCTGATTTCGATATTCAACCGAAATCAGGCCTTTTACTTTAGCTTTATACTGGCGAAAAAAAGACAGGAGATCTCATGCAAATAAGGCTTTATCAAGAAACCGACCGCTCTTCTCTTCGCTTGCTGTACCTAACTTCTCGACAATCCACATTCACTTGGTTAGATACATCCAACTACCAGTTGAATGATTTCGATAATTCAACACAAGATGAGGAAATTTGGGTAGCAGAAGAAGATGGTGTACTGATTGGATTTGTATCAATTTTTCGTGAAAATAATTTCATTCACAATTTATATGTCGACCCGAAACAACCACCACGCGGCATTGGTAGTGCGCTTTTAAAAGCCGCAGAAGCTACATTTACAGATATAGGTACGCTGAAATGTTTAGCGCGAAATGAAAAAGCACTGGCATTTTATCTCAAAAATGGTTGGCAGATCCTATCTACGGGGAAAGATGGAAAGGATGACTATTATCTAATGGGCTCACAAAAATAAAATTAACGAATACACTGAGTATTGCAATACCTAGTAAATTGAAGCCCAATAAAAGCCCTATAAATATAACAAGGTAAAGATCGTGCAAAAAATTATGCGCGTTTTGCGTAAACTCTATAAATATGAAAACAGTCAATATGATCCTGAACGCCAAGTCTCACTGTATCAGCTTGATATTCTTTCAGACAAAGAACGAAACTTGTTATCTGACGCCAATTGGCAACCTAATATTATAGAAAAATTTGCTGATCACGCTGATGTTATTACAAAACTAAATAGCTTAAAGGATAATCCATTCCTCACCCAAGAACGTTGCTTGAATGCTTTTATTGCGGGTGTCAGTGGCAGTTATCTTAGAGGTCGCTCTGTTTTAGGCGCTTTTCATAAACTACAAAATTTGCCATTACACGATTATGAAGAGAAACCTCAATATGCCTGCTGTTGGGTTTGTAGTGACAGCGATCAGCAAAAACATATTAATGACAGTTATTTTCAATATTGTCTCTATTACGGTAATTCTTATACAGGCAATCCCTCTTACGCTTACTTGAATTTAAAACATCTACTCACTGTCGCACCTGTTAGCCCAACACCAGCAGATAAAGAGATCTTCAAGCAATTACTCCAGTTATTACGTCATGCGCCTGAAGATGAGACACCGGGTAAATTTGAAAAGCGGTTAAATGAGGCTAAATTAATTTCTGGTGATAGATATACCAAACGAGGCGTTTTGCACTCACTTGCCTTAATTGGTGTTATTCCTAATGCCTATATTCCATTATCTTTGGATCATTGGGCTAATTTCGGCGATATTACTATTGCAGAAAATCAACTTAATAACACAAAAGGTCGCTCTGATATGGAAATGCCGTGGGCGGGCTGGAAAGGCAATCTGAAAATTGATGAAGAAAAAGTGGCGATATACTTTGGCGAATATTTAGATTAAACATCCTGTTCTTTATAAATAGAAAGCGCCCAATACTTTCATATCGAGCGCTTTCATTTGAGAGTTCGCGATTAAACTTTCAACCTTATTTCAGATACTCACCGTTACGTAGCGCTTCAATACGCTTATCTAATGGTGGGTGAGATAAAAATAGCTCGCTGAATGACTTATTACGGCCATTAATACAGAAAGCCATCATGCTACTTTCTTCTTGTGGCTCGTAACTTGTTTTCAAACGTTGCAATGCCGCTATCATTTTCTCACGACCGACAAGCTTTGCAGAGCCTGCATCTGCATGGAATTCACGATAACGTGAGAACCACATTGTAATAATGCTGGCAAGAATACCGAATACAATTTCCAGAACCATTGAAACACCCATATATACCCACGGGTTTCCATTGCTATTTTCGCTCTCTTCATCATTAGAGATAAAGTTGGCAACGAATTGGGCAATGATACGAGAAATAAAGATAACGAAGGTATTCACAACACCTTGCAGCAAGGTCATGGTTATCATATCACCATTAGCAACGTGGCTAATTTCGTGAGCAATAACCGCTTCTGCTTCATCACGGCTCATACTGGCTAACAAACCGGTACTCACAGCCACCAGCGATGCATCACGACGAGCACCTGTCGCAAACGCATTAATATCAGGCGCATCATAAATAGCCACTTGTGGCATTTTAATACCGACTTGTTCAGATTGGCGTCTTACTGTATCTAATAACCAGCGCTCTACTTCTGAAGTTGGGTTTTCAATAACTTGACCACCTACTGAACGTAATGCCATCCATTTTGACATTAATAGTGAAATAAATGCGCCACCAAAGCCAAATAAGCCCGCCATGATCATCAAGCCTTGAACACTACGACCTTGTATACCTGTTAAAGATAAGATGATCCCAAAAACAAACATAACGGCTAAGTTTGTTAACAGGAATAAAGCAATTCTCATCATATTGATACTGTTCCTATTTTATCTAATTATCACATTGCAAAAACTGTCTTATAAATAAGGCTTTTTTAGATTTTATCAAGCCTTTTAACTTATTTAATATTAAAAACGATATAACTTTACATTTTGATAAAAAAAATAGCCAGTGAACACCTAATATTAGGCATCATTTAAAACTTAAGTATAAAGTGGGATTGATAATAGATGATGTGATTTTTCTGTTTTGTAAAACTGAAGGGATTACTCAGGAATGGTTTGTATCGTTTAATATAGTGGCAATGGGCTTATCATAAAAAATCATAACTCACGCGACGCGAACACCGGTAGAGTAACTGTCTCTGTATTTTTATGCACGACTTACAACGTATGCAAGTCGTGCATCTGATATAAGCAATAACAGTTAACGCTATAAATTACATTTTGAAACGATATGTAGTTGTCATAGAGCCTGATAATGAGTGAGCTCGTTGTGAGTGACCATCATAAAGTTTTGGTGTGGTATAGTCGTTTTCTTGCTGGTGGTGCCAGCCAATACCACCGCTTAAGGAAACAGAAAGATTTTTGGTTGGCTTCCAATAACTAAATAAACCAAACTGTCCTTGTTTTAATCTTTCACCAGAATAGCTGAATTCACTATAGTTAGTACGCGCACCAACAGACAATTCCTCGTTAACTTTATATGCTGCTTCTAATGCACCCATAACCTCACCATCACGTACATAGTCAATATCTGCGTAAGCTGGTGAGTTAAAGCGTCCACGGGTATTACCAATTGGGTTACGAGCGAATTGACCAACACCATTAGCTTTTTCAGCATCGGTATAAGTCACACCAGTACGAATTGTCCATGGAGACTCTGGAATGCGCCATTCCATAGTACCTGCAAAGTGCCATGCATCATTATCAAAGTTACGTTTGCCTTTATTGGCATCACTTAATGTACGTTTACCATCACTACCGTAATCGTGATAATAAACAACACCACCAATAGTCACATCTGAGGTTAATTTATATTTTGCTTCTAAACCGTGTTGACGGAATACATCATCCGCTTGACCATAGAAATAAAATACTTTTAACGGTTTAGAGTTGTAGTTAATACCACCAGTAAGGACATGGTCGATATTATGTCTAACGCCATTACCATCACTGAAATACATTCTGTCGATATTTGGGCTATCACGACGCATTACTTTACCGTCAAGGAACAGTAAATCTAAGTTCCAATCGCCCAGTGCTGTATTGGTTGCATAACCATTGTAGCTGTTTAATGACAGACGCTGTGAGTTAGTAAAAATACCCGTATTTTTCAGAGTAAACCAACCTGCTTTACCATTAATCATTACAGGATCTAAATCGAATTTAACTTTTGCAAAACGCTGACCAATTTTGTTATAGCCTTTTGCTTCGCCATCATCATTAAATAAGATTGCACGAGAGGCGAAGTCTTTACTTGCGCCTAATTTGATACCACCATAATAAGAGACATCAAATCCTAGAATGCCACCTAAATAACCTGATTTGAAATCAGCTTGGAAGTTTTGACCCCAAGCATTAGCAACTTGTTTTCTGTAACGCTGCTCATTTTTATCAAAGCGGTTTTCAGTTTTTAAGTATTTCCACATATTAATTGTAGAGAGCTCAAGTTCTGAATCTGAAATAAATGCGCTTTCTTTAATTGAGTTTTCCCAATTCGCAGCATTAGCAGCGCCTACCGCTAAAAAACAAGGAGACAGCATAAACAATACTAATTTTTTTACTTTCATCTTAATGCAACCTGGTTAATAAATATTTGAATTAAGTTATGCTGATTTATACTCAGCAAGTTTAATAAAGCACCATTTCTTTATTTAGCTAAAAAATAACCTTTGATTAAATTTATAGTTGCACCAATTTCAAGCAATAGAGTCATTTTTTGGCATAAAAAATCCAATATGGATATCTCACCATATTTATATTTACTTATTTTTTCGTAATAAAATCCTATAAGCAAATTGTAGATTATTTGCCTTTAGTCATGATCCCTTACGTAGAGAACCTTACTCTGAAAATATAATATTTCAGTTATGACATGTTGCTCTAAAAATACATTTTGAACTCATAGAATAAAGATAACTCATCATTTAGGTAAGATTTTAGCTAACGCGCCAATAATCAAAAATGACGCAAATATTTCATAATCTGTATACTATAGTAATCTTATGTCAATTTAAGAGATCATTGTCACAACATGTTACATTTATTGCAATAGACATGCCATCAAATGAGATCTTAATCACAATAAATAACCACTTTATCTTTTTATTCCACTTATATGAAAAGAAGTTTATTTCTTATCTAAAAATCAACCTAGTATTCTCTCTTATAGCTTACAAAGTTATTCAAGATATATTTCGAATTAAAAATTAAGTTACATAAAGTAAAATTTAAATATCCATTTATTAATAATTGTTTATATTACTGGTAATTTAATATACTAAATAACTAAAAATATGAATGATCCCCCCCAAAAAGATATTATTGGCTCTTTTAAAAGTTTTTTGATGGAATGCCTGATAAACATTGATTAGCAATGACAATTTTATATCTCGATTAATATAAATATAAAAACCCCCCAGCAATTGGTTATCCAACTATTGGGGGGGTGCTTTAAGTATCTGTTGTTATAACTGATAACTTAATTTAATAATTTCTTAGGCTTAAGCACTTTTGAGAGATCCACTGCAATTTTAGCAGTTTCATCTAAATAAGGATCTGGACCTTCATAATCCTTAGGCAAATCATCGAGTGATTTCAACGCAGGCTTACCCTCTAATTTAAAACGCTCATTTATGCGGTTTAATTTAATGGCTTCTAGCTCTTTGTTTTCTTTCTCTCTTTCAGCAAAGTTTAGGATAACAAATTTATCTTCACCTTTTGCTTTAGCATCGTTATAACGCTGAATATCAGCAAAGATGTATGAAAACTCTCGGTCATTTGCAATGCGCTTAGTATGCTGTTCAGTTAATGGTGCGAACGCCGCTTTCAGTTTGTCTGAATACTCAGATAGCTGATAACTTGCTGGAGAGATACTATCCCAAGGCAATGCGTTATCTTCAAAACTTTCACCCATTTCAGCACTATCAAAGCTTGGTAACAATAAATCAGGTGTTACCCCTTTAAGCTGAGTACTCCCACCATTAATTCGATAGAATTTTTGAATGGTGTATTGCACTGAACCTAAACCAGGCCAATCAGGGCTTAGCATTTGATCGTAAACACGGGTTAATGGGCGATATTGTTGAACCGTTCCTTTACCGAACGTTTGCTCACCTACAATTAATGCTCGTCCGTAGTCTTGCATTGCAGCAGCAAAAATTTCAGAGGCAGAAGCACTAAAACGATTTACGATAACAACTAGTGGCCCTTTATAATAAACGACATCATCTTTATCGAAATCTTGTCGTACACGACCATTGTTATCTCTGACTTGCACAACAGGACCACTTGGAATAAATAATCCTGAAAGTGAAATCGCCTCTGTTAATGCTCCACCGCCGTTACCTCGTAAATCAATAACTAAAGATGAAACATTATCTTTCGCCACTTTTTGTAACTGTGTTTTCACATCATTGGTTAAGCCAACATAGAAGCTTGGAATATCCAAAATTGCAACTTTATCACCATTAATGACTTTTTCAGTCAGCTTAACAGCTCTGTCTTCTAAACGAATTTGCTCTCTGACTAAAGTGATTGTTCTTGGTTTAGCGCCTTTCTCATCAGAAATAACCTCTAATTTTACTTGGCTACCTTTCGGCCCTTTAATCAACGCAACAATATCATCAAGTCGCCAGCCGACAACATCAACCATTGGCTTATTTTGTTGCCCTACTGCAATAATTTTATCGCCAACTTTCAACTCTTTGCTTTTTGCAGCCGGACCACCGGTTACCATAGAGTTGATCATTGGGTAATCATCATCCATCTGTAATACAGCGCCAATACCTTCTAAAGAAAGACTCATTTCAGAGTCAAAGGCTTCTGTATTTCTTGGTGATAGATAACTTGTATGAGGGTCAATTTCGCGGGCAAATGCCGACATAATGATTTGGAAAACGTCTTCGCTTTGGCTTTGTGTTTGACGACGTAACGCAGCTTTATAGCGCTTAGTTAGTGTCTCTTTAACTTCACTATCTGTTTTTTCAGATAGCTTCAGCGTTAACCAATCATATTTTACTTTTTCATCCCAAAGTTTATCTAGCTCAGCTTGAGTTTGAGGCCATGGCGCTTTTGTTCTGTCTAACTCAAACTTATCTTGGCCAGTTAAATCCATGGGTTTATCTAGGCGGTTTAAAGCATATTGAAAACGTTCAAAACGTCTTTTTTGCGCTAAATTAAAGAGATCATAAAGGGGCTGAAGCTCACCTTTCTTCAGATATTCACCTACTTTGGTTTTTTCTTTATCAAACTGGGCAATATCTGATGCTAGCAACACATTGTGGCTATAATCTAATAAATTAAGATAGCGATTAAAAATCTTTTCAGAAAAGCTCGCATCTAGCGAGAACTGACGATAATGAGAGCGTTCAAAACGAGAGGTTACTCGCTCGCTCACAGTAGAATGTTGTGGCTCTTGCTTTAATTCGGGTAACTGATCAATGGTTACCATTGCTGGAGTGGCTGGTTTCTCAGCCATCACAACAGAAGTGCCTGTTAACGTTAATCCGATTGCAAAAGCCACATTTAAAAGTTTGTTCATGCTCTGGTTGGCCTCCGTATCAGAACTTTAAATGTTCCGTGCGTACATTCATTGCCAAACCGTTAGGCAATTGTACACGTACACCCTCTTTCGCTATCTCTAGCACTGTCGCATCCATCACGCTGCTACCAACGTTAACTTTCAGCGATTGACCAACAGTAAGAACTGAGGTGTCTTTCACTGGAATTAACTTTTCGGTATTTTGGCGTGGTGGTGCTGCTTTACGAGGTGCTTGAGTCGCTTTTTGAGGACGAGGCTGTCGTTTTTCACCCTCTTTAGGTGGCTGACGACGCGTATTATTTGGCTTTTTCGCTGCCGGACGTTTGCTGGTCTCCTTATCACCTTCAGCTTCGCGCTTCTTAGCACGTTGTTCTGCTCTCTGAGCTTGAACGCGCGCCTTAGCTTCTGCTAATTGTGTACGAGCATGTTCAATATGCTCAGCTTCCAGTTCGCCGCAGTCATTACCATTCAAATCGACACGTTTTGCCCCTTCTTTAACTCCATAAAGGTAGCGCCAACTTGAGGTATACAAGCGTAATGCCGAACGTAACTGTGTTTTGCTCAGTTGAGTTTCATCTTTTAGATCTTCAACAAGATCTTGAAAAATGCCAACTTTCAAAGGGCGAGCTTCACCCTCAGCGATAAAACACTTAGGGAAACGTTCAGCTAAAAAAGCGATGATTTCTTTACTACTATTCAACTTAGGTTGATTTTCCATGAAATTTCCTGATTACAACGGTTTTGCCAACCAGCGCAGGCATGAACAAGCGACATTATAATAGTGTTGCCAACAATTTCTATGGCAAACGCCTGTTAACTTACACAAAATTCACAATATTTTGCTGTATGACAAGTTTTTAAATGCTCGCAGAGCACGTCACACAACGCTTTAAGCCCATTTTCATCTTTTTTATCAAAACGATCAAAAATAGGACTATCAATATCGAGAACGCCGATAATTTGTCCATTTACTTCTAAAGGTAGAACAATTTCAGACTGACTTGCACTGTCACAAGCAATATGACCACTAAATTGGTGAACGTCACTTACTCTTAAAATTCTGTTTTCAGAGTATGCAGTTCCGCAAACTCCTTTCCCAAAACCTATTCTGACACAAGCAATTTTGCCTTGAAATGGGCCAAGGACTAATGAATCACCATCATTAAGATAAAACCCAACCCAATTTATCGTATCTAACTTCTCGTAAAGAAGAGCGCTGGTATTAGCAAGTGATGCGATAAGATCATTTTCACCAGACAACAAGGCTGACAAATTATCAGTGAGTTCCTGATAAAAAAGCGATTTTGGCATCATTAAACCCTATTTGCGTAACTAAAATAGATAACATACTCGTAATTTAGCCTATTTTATCTTGAGGTTGAATACTCCATTTTCAAGAATTGGGCAAAAAAACGATAATATTCCCTTAACACCCACAAAAAAAATCAGACACTTAGTATTGTAAAATGAAAGGCATAAATATAATAAAAATGATAACTTGTGAACCATTGAGTATAGGTACTTTTTTTTAGCTTAATCAAACGATAACTCTTAAGAAAACCAACTTAGGCGAATTAACGAGCAACATAGTGAACAATATCGCAACAAAGGAAAAGAAATCAATACGCTGTCAGGAGTGTGATCATCTCGTGACACTCCCTCTTGCATTAAAGCGTGGAGAGGATGCTTATTGCCCTCGTTGCCAAGCAAAACTTGCATCTTATCGATATTGGTCATTAACTCGCCTACTTATTCTCTCTATTACAATGCTTATTTTGGCATCAATAGCATTTACTCAGCCATTAATTAAAATTCATCTATTAGGCACAATGATAACGGCGAATGTGCTTGATGGTATTCGCATGATGTCAGAGCAAGGCTCTCCCCTTACCGCAACGATGGTAGCCTTTTGTGCTATTGCAGCACCGCTTAGCCTCCCCATCGCTATTTTATATCTCCATTTAGGATCTCGCTTGCGCCTTAATCTTCGCCCGGTCTTATTGATGTTAGGGAAATTAAAAGAATGGGTAATGCTAGATGTCTATTTGATTGGACTTGGTGTTGCAACAATAAAATTAGGCGATTATGCAACTGTCTATATTGGCAATGGTTTAATTGCTTTTATTTCTTTAATGATACTCAGCTTATTAATGCTAATTAACATTAATATGGACCAACTTTGGCAACGCTTTTACCCACAAAAAGAGATAGAAAAAAGTCCTGCAACTTGCCATGCTTGTCATTATCATTTTAAAAAAACACCATCAACACACTGTCCACGTTGTAAATCTTGCTATAACCCAAGACAACCAATGAGTTTACAAAAAACATGGGCGGCATTAATTTCAGCAATAATTTTACTAATACCTGCAAATTTATTGCCTATTTCTATCTTCTATTTAAATGGTCAACGCAGTGAAGACACTATTTTTTCAGGCGTACTTTCCTTAGTGAATTCAGGCAATACACCAATTGCGATTATCGTTTTTATTGCCAGTGTTTTTGTGCCTTTTTTCAAAATTATTATTATGTTGGGCTTATTATTAAGCATTCATTTTAATTCTCGTATTGACCCTCTACTACGAATGAAACTATACCGTTTTGTCTCTTGGATAGGACGATGGTCAATGCTTGATCTCTTTGTGATTGGGCTGATGATGTCATTGATTAATCGAGATCAACTGATGACTTTCACAATGGGCCCAGCGGCTTTTTATTTTGGTACTGCGGTTATTCTTACTATCCTTGCCGTTGAATGGTTGGATAGTCGTTTACTATGGGATACTTATGCAACAAGAAGAAAACGACGTTCAGGACACACAAGCCCAAATACGCCGCAAGCGTAAAATTTCGACATTTTGGCTACTCCCTGTTATCGCCATTTTTATTGCTAGTTGGTTGCTTTTCCAACATTGGCAGGATAAGGGCGTAAAAATCACGATTGATTTTCAATCCGCATCAGGAATTGTCTCTGGCAGAACACCTATTCGCTATCAAGGCGTTGATGTGGGTCTTGTTAAAGATGTCACTTTAAGCGATGACTTACGTCGAGTTATTGTTACGGCTGATATCCGCAAAGATCTCGCGACCGCATTGCGCAAAAACACACAATTTTGGCTAGTTACACCTAAAGCCAGCCTTTCTGGTGTATCAGGGCTAGATGCTTTAGTGGGTGGTAACTATATCAGCATGTTACCCGGTGACGGCGAAAAGCAGTTTAAATTTATTGCTCAAGAAGTTCGTCCTCAAGCTAATATCGATAAAAATCAGCAATTAATCACTTTGACGGCAGATAAACTGGGATCGCTCAATGTTGACTCTCAAGTTTATTATCGCCAAGTTCCTGTTGGTAAAGTGTATAGCTATGCGATTCGCCCTGATAATCAGGGTATTTTTATTGAACTTAGTATCGATAAACAGTATGCCCACTTAATACGTCAAGATAGCCATTTCTGGAACGTCTCTGGCTTTCAAGGTAATTTCAATTTAAAAAGTGGCGTATCTGTAAAAATGGAAAGCGTTTCTGCTTTAATCAATGGCGCAATTGCTTTTGATTCACCAGAAAATAGCCCTCCAGCACAAGAAAACCAGCAATTTGTTTTGCAATCAGCCACCTCTGTCGATGCGGGCAAAGCAATATATGGTGAAGATGGATTAATTATTTCTCTAACCAGTGAAGAAAGCTGGGGAGTCGATGCGGGGCAACCTATTCTTTTCAGAGGAATTACTATTGGGCAAATCATTCAGCGTAATATGAGTGATGATGGCGTTATCTTTGATGCAATTATTGCCCCTGAATATAAGCATTATATTTATGAAAATAGTAAATTTGTTGCCAATAGCCGAATCAACGTCAATATGGGTCTAAATGGTATTGAAGTTCAAGGTGCGACACCTCAAGAGTGGCTTGAAGGAGGTATTCACCTTATTCAAGGTACTAAAGGGGCACCTAAAGAACAGTATCGCCTTTACCGTAATGACTTTTTTGCGAAAGCCAGTATTAATGGTAATGAATTACCGGTGACACTGACTTTAAAAGCCTCAAGCCTTCCGGGTATCCAAAAAGGTTCAGTGGTTCTTTATCATCAATTTCAAGTCGGCGAAATTACTGATGTTCGGCCTTTAATGAATGATTTTGATATTGATGTTTATATTTCTAAACAATATCGTCATCTACTCACAGAAAAGAGTGTCTTCTGGACTGAAGGTGCCGCTAAAGTCTCCGTTAATGGCTCAGGATTAACTGTTGAAGCGACACCATTAAATCGCGCATTAAAAGGTGCAATCAGTTTTGATAACTTCGAAAATATCAATAATAATGTTTCACGTTACAAACTCTATCCATCAGAAACTAGTGCCCGAGCTATAGGCGCACAAATTACGCTAAAAACATACGATGCAAGTAAACTCTCTGAAGGAATGCCTATTCGCTATTTAGGAATTGATATTGGGCAAGTCGAATCATTAATCCTTTCGCCAGATAGAAAAGCGGTAACTGTATCAGCCGTTCTCTACCCTGATTATGTCAAAACCTTTGCAAGATCTGGCAGCCGCTTTGCAGTTGTTACTCCTGAATTAACAGCATCAGGATTAGATAACTTGGATTCACTGATTCAACCTTATATTAAAGCAGAGCCCGGCAATGGTGGCGTATATCGTCAATTTGAATTGCAAACATCCAACATTACAGACTCACGCTATCTCGATGGATTAAATCTTGTGTTAAATGCCACGGAGGCAGGTTCAGTACAAATTGGTACGCCAATTTACTATCGCGGTCTTGAGGTCGGTGCAGTGACAGGTCTTGAACTAGGAAACATGTCTGACAGAGTATTAATTCACATCCGTATTAGTAAAAAATACCAATACCTTGTTCGAAATAATACAGAGTTTTGGCTTTCATCAGGATATAACTTCTCGTTTGGTTTAACTGGCGGAGTTATTCGTAGTGGTACATTCAAGCAATTTATACGTGGTGGGATCACTTTTGCAACACCACCTTCCACACCATTACAAGCGAAAGCCAAACAGGAACAGAATTTCATTTTAAATGACAAGGAACCCAAAGATTGGGATGAATGGGGAACAGCAATACCTAAGCCTTAAAAATTAGATAATTCTGCCCTATTTCAGATAATTTATTTAAAGCGGATCACAAAAAATGATCCGTTTTTTTTATTTCAAAAAAATATTTTGGAAATAGATTCCATTTATACTATGCTTAATTTTGTTTGGTCAAAAAGCATTCTTTAAAATAAATGCCACCAACAAAACACAACGGAACACAACACGACATCGCTTAAACCGGAGCTTTATTATGAAAAAGACAACGTTAAAAATTGCTTGCTATGAAATTGAAGATATTACTTTAAAACACTCTTCTGATAATCAATTAACTTATATTCATATTCCATGTGATTATGACAAAGAGTTTTGCATGCAATTAGATGGATGGGATGAAAACACAAGTATTCCAGCTCAACTGAAAGATAAAAATATTCTGCTTTATCGTCATGCTTATGATAAAGATAACCACCACTGGATCTTAAAAGTGGCGTAACGAGATGCTAAAGCGAATAAAAAAAGCCAGATAAATCATTTATCTGGCTTAGGGAAATGGCTCATTGCGAGCCGTGCGCTAAAAAGTAATTGCTGATTACTGCATAAACAAAAATCGAGGATTAACTCAGACTTTTCTATCTCACAACCTACTGTTAAATATTAGCTAACAATATGTAAAGATCCAGTAAACAACCTAGTAGCACACCATTTTCTATTCAAAAAATCTTCGCTTATAATTTTTATTATTTAAATCAATGTGATAAAAATATAAAATTATTAGTTATATTATTAATCACTTGATTAATTGCTCTCACAGAGCGACTTAATCGCATTCTGTATCACTTCTACTGATTTTTTCTTTTCTGGTATATTCGGATCTGGCAGTAAAATAACATCAATTAATTGTGCTTTTACTTTTCCACTTTCCATCTGTTTCATTGCAATCTCATTAAGTGGATACTGCATCAGTGTTGCTGGATTAATCACAAACCAAGCACCATCAGCACGACAATTAAGCATCACCTCTTCTCGTGTAAATGGCCAATCGTCACCAAATTGAAGCTTGCTGACCGTTGAAATAGGTGCTGCCGAGAATGCTTGAAAAGAAAACAACATTAACATTCCCGCTAATAAAAAACGTTTCATGTGGATATCTCACTTAAGAAATTAGGTTTTTTCGATTATATAACAATCTATACAGGTGAGTTAATCGCAAAGATGGCGACAGTAAAAATAACCATTGTTCCAAGTAATAGTTCAAGCCAACTATTCACTAGCAACCATTGAAAATTATTTTTCTTACGGATATGAGGTACTAAAACATAACGATTGATTACGGCTAAACCAAGCATTAACACCACTAAGCTAATCTTAAGCCATAACATACTTTGATATTCAGATGATAATTGTACTGCTGGCCATCCCGGGATTAACATAACGGCACTGATAATACCGGTAATAGTAACCAATAAAACAGCAATATGACCAAAAAGCGAAAATCGCTTCATTGTGCCAATGATAGGTTTGATCATCCCATCTGCAAGCTCGTCTTTATTACGTAAAAACTGCAAACAAGCGACAAATGGCCATAAACCACCAAACCAATATGCGGCACTAATAAGATGAATACTTTGGTTAACTTTATAAAATATCGCTTCTGATCCTGTAAACATTGCACCATGACCAATAAATGCATGTAAGATCAACATAATTGAAGCAACAATTAATAGAGAGAAGTTACGAATATAACGTTGGTGTATAAATAAAACAGCTAACGCAATGGTTGCCAAAACTAATTGCCATTGCCAAACTTGACCAAACGAAGTACCTAATACCGCTTTCCATATTTCAAATGACCAAGCATCCTCCCATCCATCCCCCATAATACCGGATTGTACAACCATCCATAGATAAGTCGTAATAAAGACAGTGACAGTACTAATGGCTAATGCAGGACGCAAACGAACTTGAATAAGAGGAATGAATTTATCTTTTGCAAGAATGGCAGCCGAGAAGCTCAGTCCGAACATAAACATGACTGCCACGAAATGGAAAAAACGGCATAAAATATAAACGTCTTCAGGTGTCATTATTTTACACTAAATTGATAAGAACCTTTTGTCTTGTGCCCATCAACAGAAACAACGTTCCAATTAACCAAATAGTTGCCTTCTGCTAAATCACTTTCTAAAGGCAATAATAATTTAGTATTGTTAACAGGGTCTAAACTCAATTTTCCTACGGTAATTTCTTTACCATCACTATTAGTGACTTTGATTTTGCTAAAAGCTAATTCAATACCTTCAGAGAAGTCTAGCGTAATAACCTTAGGCGCTTGAGATTGTTCAATAGCAGCACCTTCAGCAGGTAACTGTGATTTTAAGTGTGCGTGTGCTAATGCTTGTTGGTATGACATACCAAGGAATAAAACAGCGATAGCCGATAATTTACCCCAAGATGTCTTAAGTGTATTTAATGACATAATAACCTCTTAAATTACAGGTGATTTTTTTATTTATGGAAATATTTTATAGCAAATTTACGTCAAGATCTTCGCTTCTTGATATTAGAAATAAAAGGTTGTGAACTAGCACTCAAAATATATGTTATTTAGACCAGTTTCTGTTTCAAATATCACCCATTTTTACACTTCGAAAAAATATAATACCCATATTGACAGTCTAAACAGTTCAATACATAACCGAATACAACTAAAAGTAAAATAAACACCCTGCATGAATAACAGTCAAAAAGAATTTTTAGGATAAAAAATGAGCAAACAAAAGTGAGGAAGAGATAAAAAATAGGAATAAGAATGGAGGCAATACAGAAGAATAAAAAACGCCCTGCTATTCAGTCACAGCAGAGCGCAATAATTCATTTATTAACTTAAGCAATCTAACGCTTTATTAATAATTAAACATGTGCAGATGTTGATAATGTGTTCAGATCTTTATCTAACAAGAATAAAGCCTTACCACTGTCACCAACCATTGCTAATTTATCTAGGATTGATTTAAATAATTTCTCTTCTTCATGCTGTTCTGCAACATACCATTGTAAGAAATTAAACGTTGAATAATCCTGAGTTGTCATTGCAACATGTGCTAATTTATTAATCTCAGATGTAATGTGTTTTTCATGCTCGTAAGTTTTATCGAATAACTCAGATAATGATGAGAACTCAGCTGGTGGAGCTTCAATCGCACCAAGTAAAGGCATAGCACCTGTATCGCTTAAGTAATCAAATAAACGGTGCATATGTTCCATTTCTTCACGTGAGTGAGCTTTTAAAAACTTAGCTGCACCATCGAATCCTTTATCGTCGCACCAAGCACTCATTTGCAAATAAAGATTTGCTGAATAAAACTCTAAATTTAACTGTTCATTCAATTTATTGATCATATCTTGATGTAACATATTTTACGTCCTTTGCGATGAAAATTAACATTACGGATATTATGCACACTTAAAAATAAAAATATAGTTATTTAAATATAGTTTTTGTTTATTTTTTCAATCAATTAACTGTAATAAAAATAAAAACCAATCTCATTTGTAATATGCCGTCTCTCTATTTTAATGCTAAATAGTACTTATTATCATTAAGAATGAGAATATATTTAATCATTATAACAAAAGCAACATAACACATTGAAAAATAACAACATAATATTTAAAACTTAAATTTTTATTTTAGCTTCTATAATTATTAATTTTTTCTTTAGAGTCCGGAACTTCTGATTAATATTGAATAAAAATTATATTTAATCCATTAAAGAATATTCAAAAATAAGCTTTACCATATATCAATAAATATATAAAAAGTGATATCTATGATGATCATTATTATAAAAAAGTATCCTTTCTATTACTTCTTATCACTTCTCATTTTTTATAATTTCTATTTGATATTGCTACACATTTATTGACTCAGACAGCAGTTTTTTTCACTTTTTTTCATATAAAAAAATACATAACTCTCAAAAAATAAAAATAATCTCAATTTTTGTGCAGTTTTTCATTTTGACTGATAAGATTAGTAGGTAACTCATATTTGTATGCACAAAAAATTAATATTAAAGCCCTAATCATAATAAAAGGTTAATTAGGAGCCACTATGACAAAAACAGTGTTAGTACCCGTTGATTTTACAGAGCTTGGTTTATTGGACAAGGTTGTGTCTCATCTAAAAGCATTGTCTGTCGCTGACAAATTGAATATTCATTTTTTATCAGTCATTCCAAGTTATGAGTCTTTTGTCGGATTTGCATTCGCAGGCCAAGATAGACTAGCAAGTGACAAACAACGTATTGAAATTGCATTATCCACGCTAAAAGAAAATTTATCGCACATTGATATTCCCAATAGTACAACTCAATTTTATGTGTCTATAGGTAATCCTCGCGATAAAATTTTAGAAACCGCAAAAAAAATTCAAGCAGAACTGATTGTCATTGGTTCTCGTAATCCTGGTATGAAAACTTATCTTCTAGGTTCTACTGCATCTTCCGTGGTCAGTTACGCAGAATCATCTGTATTAGTCGTGCGTTAATCACCTGCCTCCATAAGAAATCTGGTATTCGTCATAAACCAGATTTCTTATTCTTTTCACCATAAAATTCATTCAAAATAATATTTTATTTTATCGCCCTTATTTTTAAGAGTAGTAATTAAAAATATATTCTGAAGCAATAAGATAATTATTAAAAAATGATTAAAAACATATTTACTTTAATGCTTTTTATATAATCTTCTATATTAATCCTTCCTTAATAAATTTATATTGTTCATAATGTTAAATTATGTAAAGATGCTTTTCCTATTAAGACTAAATTTAATCAACATGGTAAAAGGAATTAAAATGAATAAAGAAATTTCCGAAAAATGGCAAGAGCGTTTTTCATTTTTTGATCAATATGGCTCACCTAAAACACCAGAATATAAAGCTGCTTATAAAGCACTTTCCTTTGGTAAGCGTATTCTTATCGGAATGAATATCTGGGCATTTTTCTTTGGTTTTATTTACTTTCTTATTTTAGGGTTATGGCGCAAGGCATTAACATTATTTGCTATTAACATTGCTATTTTTACTATTATTGGCTTTTTACCTGTCAATAACGGTGTTATCAATGCTGTAGGTATCGCAATTAACGTTTTATGGGCTATAACAGCCAACTATGCGTATTACTTGAAAGAAACCAAAAATGATCAAAGCTGGAACCCGTTTGAAGGTGTTCTGTAAAAATAAAAGGGGCAATGCCCCTTTTATTTTCTCTTATTCCTTCTTTTATTAATAACACTATATTCCCCTCTCCTTATTTCATAGTCATTCTATCCATTACTCTATTTAAATATTTCTATATAATCCTTCATCATCATTTTTTAAAATAGAAAATAATGAAATAACACTAAACGTTCGTTTTTACCTCAGAAGGATACTTTACTAATGCTATAATGCATTAACGCTAAATTAGGGAAAACGTATGTCTGATCACTTTCAAGGTAAATTTGAAGCCGAACTGAAATATCACCTTCAAAATCCACAAGAATTTATTAATGAACTAAAAAAATCAGGCGCCACATTATTTACGCCAGAGAATCAAGAAACAGATTGGTACATGGAGCATAATAATACTAAATTTTCAGCTCCTACTATCAGTTTATGTGTAAGAAGAATGCTCCCCACAGGAATAAACCTTCTTATCGTTAAAGGCCCTGATCTATCACAATGTGAAGCTGTTCGTATTGAAGATGCAGAAAAAACAGTCTCTATGTTTACCACACTTGGCTACCACTGTATTCTCAATTACACAAAATCAAGAGAAATCTATTTTCTAGATGAGTTTCATATCACTATCGATAAATTAGATAAACTAGGCTCATTTGCTGAATTTGCTATCATGACGGACGACCAAAGCAAACTCCCGCTCTACGCTGACCAATTAAAGCACTTAGCCGCAAAATTTGGCTTTACAGAAAAAGATCTTGAGAAAAATAATTATAAAACACTAATGTTAAATAACCTCAAGTCATAAACAATTTTACTCAGTAGATCTTTTCATAGAAATTATCAAAATTCTCTAATCGGAGCACCAATATTCTATCAATAGATATTGGTGCTTTGTTATTTCTAGCATTGTTTTACCTTATCCACTAAAAAGTAAAAAATGACGAATTGAATAGAAAATTCATTTGAATGCCATATTTATTATCTTTATCTGAAAATTTCACTTTCCTTATCTCAAATAAAACGCCTTCTTAGTCAAAAAATGTCATTTAGATCTAATTTTAAAGATATTTTTGTAATACCACTTATATTAATGCACTGTTTTTACTAGAATTAGTAAAAAAACATATTAATAGGAGGGGTTATGCTTGAAAATTACCTTAATATATTTATTAAGGCAACTTTTGTTGAGAATATGGCATTAAGTTTCTTTTTAGGAATGTGTACTTTTCTTGCTGTCTCTAAAGAAGTAAAAACCTCATTAAAACTAGGTCTTACTGTTACTGCCTTACTTATTATTGCTACGCCTATCAATAATTTAATCTATCATTTCATTCTAAAGAAAGACGCGGTAGTCGAAGGTATTGATCTTAGCTTTCTTAGATATATCACTTTTATTGGCGTTTTAGCCGCATTAGTTCAAATTTTAGAAATGTTTTTAGATAAATTTATCCCTTCACTTTATCATTCATTAGGGATCTTTTTGCCTTTATTGACTATTCATTGCGCTATCTTTGGTGCCACCATTTTTATGGTTGAACGTGACTACACATTTACTGAATCAGTGATATATGGTGCTGGATGTGGCATAGGTTGGCTACTTGCGATTATCGCACTCTCTGGTTTACGTGAAAAAATGAAATATTCAGATATTCCCAAAGGATTGAGAGGGTTAGGGATCACATTCATCACGGTAGGATTAATGTCTCTTGGTTTTATGTCGTTCTCAGGAATTTCGCTTTAAAAGCTTATTTTTATTCTTAACCTTATGTGAGATTTTCACACATCATTAGGATCATCATTGATGTAAGCTTTATTTATAAACGGGAGGGTAATATACCTTCCGTTTATAGTGATTTCGTCTGTTTTCTTACTTTTTCTCTTCTGTGATCTTTTTATTCCCCTCCCTTTTTAACGTTAGATTCTCTTATTTATTCTTTTAAACCAACAAAAAATAATTTAATTTATTGCTGTTTTAATCATTATTACCTTTTTATTTTATAAATAGAAACACTTACACTATTTAAATCTAATTGTTTAAAAATAAGCTAACCAGTCACATAAAAATAATAATAAATCAACAAGTTAAAACTTATTTATTGAGATGATATCTTTTATCTCATTTTTATTATTTATCGTTAACTTTTAATATTTAAGATAAATTAATTGAAAATCAAAGCGTTACAAGACCAATTAATACATTTAATAAATTTATTAATTAGAGTAATAAATAAGCATAAAGAATATTTATAAAATGCCGATACTATTTTTTAGTATTTGAAAAAATCAAAAGGATATATGGCATTAAATCAAAGAGTGACCTAAAAAAATATTTTTATTTTTTTCTTAATTCTTTGTCTATACCAATTACAGGAAGTAAAAATAAAACTTAAAAATCAATAAATTACACAGTTATATTTTTATGAAAAAGGAAATAACATTACATGTTTAAGAACTTCAAACAACGTTATTTGCCAAACGTCTCTTTGACTATGTCGAGTTTAAAAACAACCACTTTAGTTTGGCTTATTACAGGCTCTTTAATCTTACTTCTTGGTCTAGCTTGTGTTTTATTCCTCTCTTCAGTCAATGATTACAAGAGAAACTTAAACACACTAAACAATATCTACCATGAACAATCGCTATTAAATAATACTTGGGAAAATCTCTTACAAACACGTAATACTCTAAATAGAGCCAGTTCTCGCCACTTATTAATTATTAATAAAATGGCTACCGCAAATACAGATATCTCTTCATTATTACAACAAGCTAAAGAAAAACTTCAACTCGTTGAAAACGGGTGGAAAAGTTTCAATAGTTTTCCCCATAATGTTGAAAATAAAACCTATATACAACAATTAGAGCAGAAATATACTGAGCTTAATGCAGCATTAATTGAATTCTTAGCCTTTCTAGAACAAGGCAAAACATACGAATACTTAAATCAACCAACACAAACCTATCAAGATAATTTTGAGCAAGCCTATACCAACTATCATCAACAACTAGAAAATTACTACACGGCTTCATTGGGCGAAGGTGAGTTACTGTACGATAAAATTATTTATAGCTTAATCGTCATTTCAATTTTGATTGTTATTTTCTCCTTCTTAGTTCAAGTCGTACTGCGAAAAAACTTTATTTCGCCTTTAAACGCGATAATGAAAAATATCGAAGATATTAGTAATGGAGAATTAGCGACCGATGTCACCACAAAAGGTCTATTTGAAATAAATATTCTCACTACCAATATTCAAAAAATGCGAGACCAGATAAAACGGATCGTCAATAACATCAATCACAGCTCCGGCCTTATTAATTCCGAACTAAGTGATATTGCTGTTATGAACAATAATCTTGCCATTCGTGTTGAACAACAATCAGCAGCTGTACTCGAAACTTCAGCAGGAATACGACAATTAAGTGTGACATCAAAACAACATGCAGAAAATACACAAACATCATGTGAGCTAGTAACAAAAACAGATACGATGATCCATCAAAGTAATGAAATGCTCGCTAACGTTGTTGAAAATATGCATGAAGTTGTCACGTTCTCTGAACAAATTAACGATATTACCTCTACAATTGACAATATCGCTTTCCAAACAAACCTGTTGGCTTTAAATGCTGCCGTAGAAGCGGCAAGAGTGGGTGAACACGGAAAAGGCTTTGCTGTTGTTGCTAAAGAAGTAAGAGAATTATCCATTAGCTGTAACTTAGCATCAAAAGAGATAAAAATACTTGTCGCTAATTCAAGTAAAAAAATAAATCAGTGTTTTCAGCTTGCTGCTGACGCAAACGATAATATGGTAGATATTTCTAAACATACTGAAAATATTAATGAAATGATCCACGATATTTCTATTTCTACAAATGAACAAAGTAATGGTATTGCCCAAATTGAAGATGCAATAAATCAATTAGACCAAACAACACAAGCTAACTCAACAATGACACGGGAACTAGTCAGTTCATTGGATTCTTTGCAAACACAATCTGATAGATTAAAACAAGAATTAACTGTTTTTCATCAGTAAGTATTAAGTTTAGCACAGCATAAAAGCTATCTTATTTTAGGATAGCTTTCTTATTACTGGTTTAGACCAATATTAAAAATGGCTAAATTCAGGGATCTCTTTTTTACCATGTGATTTTAGAAAATCTAACACTCTTCTTGGAGTTACATTCAGTATACGCTCATGTGGAAAATCTATTTGGGCTAACACTTCCAATACTCGATCAAAATTCCCTAGTGAAGAAGCTATATGTGAGTCAGAACCCAATGCAATTAATCCTCCTGCATCGCGCACTGCTTTCGCTATTTCTATGCAGTTTTTCTCACTCCCTACTCTAGAATGAATAAATGATGAATTATTCATTTCTAAAGCAACATTGTAAGTGGCAGCTGCTTTTGCAACTTCAGCAATATCAATGGGATATTTAGGATTACCTGGGTGTGTGATCATTTGAACACAACCACTTGCTATCGTTGCAATTAACGCTTTTGTATTATCAACTAAACCTAATGAACCCATTACAGGATCATGAAAACCAGCAAGCACAATATCTAATTTCTTGCTCATTTTCTCACTGCAATCTGTTTCACCTTTAATATTTTTAATATTCGCTTCTATACCATAAAGAATACCAACACCATCAATAATACGAGGGATCACCGGTAAGTTAGAAAAATGCCATTCATGCGGTGCATCATCCATATCTGGGCCATGATCAGTAATTGCAAATAATTGAATTCCCTGCTTTTTAGCTTGTTGGAAATATTCACTAACTGTACTGTAAGCATGTGTACTAGCAATAGTATGAGCATGTAAATCAACGGGATACATAAACAACTCCTTTCTAAAAATACCTAACAACTAACAAGCGATATACTATCTACTTCACTTTTTCTCACATTAGCGAGAAATGAAGATAATTTTTGATAAATATGCTTTAATCTTTAACATACTATTTAATATCAAATAGATAAATAAAATTTTACTTTAGTACTATACACAAGAATTTTGAAAACACATTATATTGTGTGATTTCATTATAAATATGGCTTTCAACTCTATAAAAGGTTATTTATGTTCAGCTATCCAGCAGTCGCTCATTTTGATGAAGAAAGTGAAACTTACGAAATCACCTACCGTGATTTTGATAATATACACGCTGTTGCTTATACAGAAGATGATATTGAGCTAGAAGCCTCTGATATTTTGCATGTAGGTCTTGAAGAGTTTGTTGCGAGTAAATTGCCTATTCCGACACCATCCAAAGCACAAGTTGGTGATTTTATTGTCTACTTACCTCTTATTAGCTGTTTAAAAATTGCGTTACATAATGCGATGTTAGAAACAAAGACAAAAAAATCCGATCTTGCAAGAAAGATGAATTTAACAAGTTCACAAATAGAGCGTTTACTCGAAATTAATCAAACTTCAAAAGTGGATAGTCTAGAGCAAGCTCTTTATTTATTAGGCTATTCTATTTCTATCAGTGTTAATAAAGATATTAACCAGCAATAATTAAAACAAAAATGGCTCTAAATTAATTAGAGCCATTCGTATTAGATTATTTCACAACCAGTATGCAAGATAATTAAAGTTTTTTACTTGCTAAGAAATTCGCATGGTTGGTATAAATAGCAACAATATCTTCACCACGCCCGACTAGCCCTGCAACTTGGTTGACCATATCTAGATGATCTTCAGCATAATCATCTTTAATCAGTTTACCTAATCGCATACTTGTACGACCTACCAAGCCATCATTTTCACGCTCAGTAAAAAATGCACTTAATACACGCATTGCAGCATGAGTAGGATCCAGTAAATTGCCTTTTTCGCCGGCAATCAAACCTTGGATATAGCTACCAAATGAATAGTAATGAACACCATTTACGACTTCTTTACCTTCACCACCACGAATGGCTGGCAGTCCTTGTGGATACTTTTTATTAAATTCCGTCACATTTTCAGTCGTTAATGCTTCTAATGCAGCAATAGCATCTTGTGGATTACCACGATTACCTGAAAATGTAGAAATAATAGTACCAATAGCTTTCATAACTGCATCAGCAATATATTCAGGCACACTATCTTTGCGCATAATACGTCGCACTAGATCCGCAATCTCTGATCCGTGGTTTACACCATTAACAGAAGTAACAGAAGCGATGCTTTTAGCATGTTTTGCAGCAACATAACGACAAGCTAATGGACCTTGGCTATGACCGATTAAATTTACTTTTTTTGCTTTGGTTTCTTTAAGAACTTTTTGCACAAATTCCCAAAGTTGTTCGCCACGAACTTCGTTAGAGTTAAATGCAGAAAGAGATGCGGTGAAAACTTTATGACCATCCTTTTCTAATGCATCAGCGATACCATAAAAATAAGGATAACCGACGATATCATCAAAACCAGATAAACCATGAACTAAAACAATTGGATATGTAGTTGACATATTTTCCACTCCTTGGGTTTAAATTAATTTATTTAATTTGCTAAACATCCTATTAGCAATACTTAAAACAATAGTTAGAATACAATATTTAAAATACAATCTTTGAAGTCCAAAAATTATAGTAAACATCGTATTTTGATACCTTAATTGCTCTAAGTGTTATTAGCTTAATCTCTATTTTACGATCGTAAAGCATTATTTTAATCAATTTCGAGTTTTTGCTGGTAGTCTCAATTAACTCTGGAGAAAATTAGCATACCTTCAATTATTCCTTCCGCTTTTTTTAACTTTTTACCAATATACGTATCCGAACATCGATCATATTTTGCAAGCTGAATAAATGTTTTACCAAAAACATAATAATTAATAAGTAACTGATAATCTTCTTTATTGTGCACCATCAATCTTTTCATTAAATCATTGATAATATTAGCATTATGACAGGTGCATTTTCTTCTTATTTTTATACGCTCTGGAATAACTTCTTTTTTATTGTTATTCAATAAATTAATAGCATCTTGATCATTGGCAACCCAAGATCCCCACTCTTCTAAAGTTTTTGAAATGTTTTCCATATTAACATCCTTATTTTTCCATAGGGTAATAATCGCATCCTGCAATCATTTAATGATGACTCGTTAAATACTTAATGAGTATCAATATTAATATAGTGTTCAAAGTGTAATTTACAACTCAGATTTATAAAACTGTTGAGCTTAGGACTTAATTTATTGATATAAATAAAAATAAAGGATATTAAGTAGCCACTTTAATTAAAAATTCAATTTTTTTAGATTATAAAAAACATTTTTTCTTAAAATGGCTATAAATATAAGCGAGTTGCAATTATGGTAATACTTCTTCAGGACGTAAAGTGAGTACTTCATACCCTGTTGCTGTGACTAAAATAGTATGCTCTGATTGAGCAGATAACTTTTTATCTCTTGTCACAACAGTCCAACCATCTTTTTTAGTTTTTATTTTAGCGCCACCTTGATTTATCATTGGTTCAATCGTAAAAGTCATACCTTCTTTTAATTCAACGCCTTGCCCTCTAATACCATAATGTAGTACTTGTGGCGCCTCATGCATTTCTCTTCCTATTCCATGCCCACAGTATTCTCTCACTACGCTATATCCATGACTTTGTGCAAAGCTTTGAATAGCATGACCAATATCACCTAATGTCGCGCCTGGTTTTACTTCTTTAATACCTTCCCACATTGCTTGATACGTTGTTTTTGCTAATTTGCGCGCAATAGGAGACGCTTCAGGCATAATATACATTTTACTAGAGTCAGCAATAAATCCATTTTTTTCTAGTGTAATATCAACATTAATAATATCTTTACTTTTTAAGCGCTCATCTGATTTTGGTACACCATGGCAAACAACTTCATTAATAGATGTATTTAACACATATTCATAGCCATATTGGCCTTTACTTGCTGGCCTAGATTGAAGTTCATTGACAATAAAATCATCAACCTTATCGTTAATTTCCAGTGTAGAAACACCGGGTACAATAAAATCATCAAGCATTGTAAAAACTTTTGCTAATAAACGCCCTGATTCACGCATTAATTCAATTTCATCAGCTGTCTTAATCGTTATTTTATCCACTCTTTTTTCCTCTTATTCTACTTCTTGCTTGATGGCTTCTTTTTCCAGCATTTCATTAATAATCATTGGAAACGTTTTATCTGGGTTTAACTCTGCTTGAATGCCAATTTTTATCCAAAACTCAGCCTGAGCATTAACAGAGCGTGACATCACATTGCTTGCTTTTCGCAAGTACTCATGTAATTCATCAGAAATTTTTACAATACCCACGACAATCCTTATATACAGATCATAATAAAACATATACGTTCTATAATAGAATCAAATTCCTCTTCTTTCAATTGCTATTCGATACCGCTATTGGCATAAAATGCCTAAATAAGAAAATAAGGGAAAATAGTACTCAAAATAAAAAGATCCTATTTTTGCTTTTCATATACTTCATTTCACCCATCCATAAATTCATAATATTTGACTTCAAACTATCCTAAATTACAGTTATTTATCTTTAAACATTACTATCCTAAGAATTGACTGAGAGACAAATTAAAACGCAAACGCTAATTTAGTATTAATAAATTTAGAAACGAATTTCGTATATATACTAAGGAAAGAAAAAATATGAATCTATTCAAAACAATCGCATCATTTTCATTATTGAGTAGTATTTTAATACTAACCTCAGGCTGTACAACAATTGAGAGAAACTATCCCACTAGCCTAAGTGTTGCTAATGAGCAAACTGAAAATAGAGCTCTTTCAACAAAATGGGGAGAAAGTTTACCTTCTGTTACTGAAAGTGTTGAAGCATATCGATTATCAGAAACGCCTTCACAGGTAACATCTATATTTTATCAAAGTGGTGTTCCATCCAACTCTTACTCAAAAATTACACGGGTTAGCAAAAGTCCATTACAGATATCAGTTTTAACTGAAAACAGAAATATAATGCCATTATACTTTACGCAAAATGATCAATATTTATTGTATGGAAAACAGAATGAGCGATATATTATTTTCTTACATAACACTAGCCATAAAATAATATACGAAGCTGTTATTACTGTTGATGGCTTAGATGTTATCAGTGGAACTGCTGGCTCTTATCAAAATAGAGGTTATTTATTAAGACCTGGAGATACTTTATTTGTTGAAGGTTTTAGAAAAAATCAGCAACAAGTTGCCGCTTTTCGTTTTGGCGCACCTGAAGAAGGATATGTAAATTATAATGCTCAAGGTGACAAAAGAAATACAGGTGTAATTGGTGTTGCACTTTTTGAATCAAAAGAAGGCGCACAAGAAACAATCAAAAAATGTAGTTATTTACCTAAAGCTTTCCCAAGCAGTACCTATGCACCAGAACCTTGTATCCCGTAATATTTAGCCATTAAGTTTCCTCTTCTAAAAATAGCGTAATTTATTACGCTATTTTCTTGATCTTTCATAAAATAAAAGCAGTTAAGATTTATATTAACATTTAATGCTAATGCACTTTTTCAAGTTCTATTTTTTAGGTATATTTAATCTCTAATAATTCTCGTGTTAACTCTCCCCTACCTACATATCATCTTTATTCTCTTTTTTCTTGTTAATTATATAAAATTATAGGAGCCATCATGCCTAAAAAATCACATCGCATTATACTAACTGGTGGTCCCGGCTCTGGGAAAACCACACTAATAAACGAACTTAAAAATAGAGGCTATCCCTGCTCTTTAGAAGCAGGAAGAGCTATTATTCAAGACCAAAGCATTATTGAGGGAAATGCATTACCATGGATAGATCCTAATGCTTTTGCACAAGCAATGTTAATTTGGGAATTACGTTCATGGCATGAAGCAAACAATAATAAAATGCCCTATTTCTATGATAGAGGTATCCCTGATATTGCAGGATATTTACTCCTATGTGGTTTAGCTATTCCCAAGCATCTTGATAAGGCAATTACTCTATTTCGTTATTCAACGAATGTGTTTATTGCACCACCTTGGACTGAAATCTATACTCAAGATCAAGAAAGAAAACAAACAGAAAAAGAAGCTAAAGAAACTTATTTAGCTATGATAGCTGTTTATAAAAAATATAATTATAATTTAATAGAGTTACCTAAAATAGAAATAGCTAATAGAGCTAATTTTATTATTAATAAAATCTAAAAAATATTATTAGCCAGTAGTCATTACTGGCATAGATAATAGTGTTAATTTTTAATAAGAAGCCATGATCCGTAAATCAGGTTTTTCTCCTCGCATAATAGCCCGTTGTTGTTCATGAACAGCTTCATTAATTGCTTTTTGCTCCCCTGGTGTTCGAGTATTCTTACCACAAACTAATGTAGAACACACTGGACTACCTATTCTGTGGCTTCCTGAATTACCCGTACTAAAAGTAACGTTATCAGTACTACAACCAAGTAATAGGAAAGATAATAATAAAGTGATTGCTGTGCGCATAATTTTTCCATAAAAAATTAAATTTTAAATTGATATTAAAGTATTAGTAGGCATCAAAAGTATAATGTGGTTTTTGTTTCCATTTGAATTCAACTGTTTGTTTTTTCTCATTCCAGATAGGCTCAGGAACTGGCATGGTAAAACTTATTTTCTGAATAGGCTTTAATGTTGAATTATTATTGTTTAAATACTGATTGTTTATTGATGGTTTTTTCTCATTTAAACCAACTTTAAAAACTTGTCCAAGCCTTTGTTTTTCTTCTTGTACTTCCATTTCAAAACGAGACTGCTTTCCTAACATAAAAACCAAGTTATTATTAACTACGTTACTATCAGGAGTGGAATTATTGCCGTGAGTTTCAATTAATTTGGCCTGAGTTGTTTTACTAGTGGTACATCCAGAGCTTATAAATACAGAAAGTAATAGAAATAAAAAGTAATACATAAATTGAATATCAATAAGAAATAGGAGTAAATAATTATTCCACAAAATCAATTCACCAACAAAATAAATTTTGCCATTTATATAAAAATAGAAAAATCAGCTCATAAAATGATGATGAAAAACAATTTAATCTATAAAAACACCAAAAATACAGAATAAACAAAAAACTTAAGTGAAATAATAAGAATTGTGGAAAGCAAGATCATCCATAATTAATATAAATAAATAGAAATCATGCTTAAGCGAAATGTATAGTAACAACCATATTAAATTATTTTTATATAGAAATAAAAAAAGGCACCAATTAAGTGCCCATAGAATAGACTAAATAAAATTTAATTACGTTTTTTATAGTGTGATTTAACAAAAGAATCTAGATATATTTCTGTTTTATGATGAGTAAACTCTATTATTTTATCATTTGGTATAAATAACGGTATACCCTCACCTAATAAAATAGGTATTCTAGTTATTATGAGTTCATCAACAAAACCTTCATTAATAAATCCTTGTACTGTTTTTCCACCGTCAATATATACTCTTTTATAGCCATCACCTTCAAGTTTTTTTATTATTTCAGTGACGTTTCCTGATAAAACACTCACATTATTCGGCAATGAAACTGGTAATTCTTTAATCGTATTACTTAGTATAAAAACAGGTTGCTCATAGGGCCATTCAATATCAAACCCCATTATTGTTTCAAAGGTTGTTCTTCCCATAACAATCGCATCAATACCACTAAGAAAGTCTGCAAAACCAAAGTCTAAATTTTCAGGGTTTTCAATATTGGTAAGCCAATCAATGTTACCTTGTTTATCAGCAATATAACCATCTAAACTTGTTGCAATATAGACTACAATATTCATTATTAATACTCTTTCTTAGAGAAGGCATTTTAAATTAACATCAAATAAATAAAAATTAAAGTAAGAAGAATAAATAAAAATAGAAAGAAAATGAAAAATAATACAATATAGGGAATATTTTTGTTTTTTACTCAAAAAAAGCCTTATAACAATTGAAGTTATAAGGCTTATAGCAACAAAATAAATTTTATTGAGCTGCTGACATTTTTTTCATTTGCTCTAAAGAATCTAAAGCTTGTTTACAAGTACTTTCTTGAACATCTTTAGGTAATGCTGCAAATTGTTCTTTAGCTTGAGCATATTGCGCTTTCATCGCTTCTGCTTGAGCTTTAGTTGCATCGTTTTTTGCCATTAACTCAACATAAGAGTCAGTTTCTTTAAAATAATCTTCACATGCTTTAGATAAATCAGCAGAAACAGCGATAGAAGAAATTGATAATAGACCCAATGCTAGAATAAGCTTTTTCATAAATATCCTTTAAGTATTTTTAACAGTTAGAAAGTAACTTCCATTATTTTTCTTAAGTCAGCATTATCTCAAATAAAAACAAAAGAGGGATAAGTATTATCTTAATTAAAAAATAAAATATCATCTAATAATGATTAAAATAACAAACAAAATCAAAATATGATAATTGAAATTAGCCTGCTATTTTCAGAATTATTTAACATATTGATTTATTATTCTTAAATAAATATATTATTCTTACTCACTAGTAATTTGATTTTTATAGTAATACTACTATTTGTATATCGATAATACACGCTATAATCAAATTATCTCCACTGACTAATATAGGTAGAAAATGGCAATTGATAGAATCGACTGGCACGCTTATGGTGATTTTCCTGATGACCTACCACCTGAAAATGGAGGTATACATATAGGATTCTATTTGACTTGGATTATTGAAAACAATTTAGAAAGTGAAGATCTACAAGAAGATGCAATTGAAGAGTTAGAAATGGTACGTAAAAGAGAAATGGATGGTCTTGCATTTCTTATCCAAGTTTGCGACGAAAAATTTATTAGTGATGATTTGAGTGATGAAGGATATGCTTTTACACAACATTATTACGAATCAGAAAATAATAACTATTTCGAAGATTTCGAGCGTGTTCTAGCTCAGGGGCTCTCTTCTTCATATTACGTTGAAAACTCATGGGATAATTATGACAAAATTGCACCAGTAATTACAAATGCATATAAAAAATGGAAAAAAGAGATAAATAATTAAATTAACCGACTTATAAAAGTCAACTTCCATCCTTCATTATTAGCAATAAGTTATTTAAATAATAATTAACTTATTGCCAATTAAATTAACACTCTTAAATTGTAAAACTTAATATTATTTATTTTATTAATTTTGACGTGATCTATATAAAAGAATCATACGTTATTCTTATATATAGTTGCTCCGTACTTAATAGGTTCTATTAGTCAGGGGGACTCCCCCATCAACGGAGGCATTTAATGTCTATAAAATGGGTTTTAATTCTATCTGGATTTGTTATTGGTGCTATCGCGTTACTTCTCGGCATTAACGGAAACCCACCTAATATGGGTGTGTGTGTGGCTTGTTTTATTCGCGATAGCGCAGGAGGTATGGGCTTACATCACACCGAAACAGTTCAATATCTTCGCCCTGAAATATTCGGTTTTATTCTTGGCTCTTTTGTTGCAGCTCTTATCTTCAAAGAATTTCAATCAAAAGCAGGCTCTGCACCTATTATTCGTTTTACACTAGGCTTTCTAATGATGGCAGGCTGTTTAGTTTTTTTAGGGTGCCCATTAAGAATGGTACTTCGTATCGGTGCCGGTGATTTGAATGCTGTAATAGGATTAGTTGGATTAATAATAGGGATCGGCATAGGTAGCTTATTTGTTAAAAAAGGATTTTCTCTCCCAAGAAATTATCGCCAATCCCCTATAGAAGGTTTTATTTTACCTATTATATGTGTATTCCTATTTGCTTTATTCTTATGGAACAGTGATATATTCAATGCCAGTGTAAAAGGCCCTGGAGCAAGTCATGCGCCAGTGTGGATGTCTATTATCGCAGGACTTATTATTGGTTTTATTATTCAGCGCACAAGATTCTGCTTTATTGGAATGGCAAAGCATGTATTTTTATCACGTAACTATAATATGGCGTTTGGTGTAATCGCATTAACACTTGTTGTTTTTTTAGGTAATCTTTATTTAGGCAAGTTTAACCTTGGTTTTGAAAATCAACCTATAGCCCACAGCGATGGACTATGGAATTTTCTCTCTATGGTACTTGTAGGCTTATGTGGTGTTCTCATTACGGGTTGCCCATTACGACAACTAGCTAATGCTGGTCAAGGTAACTCAGACGCTGCTGTAAGCGTCATGGGTATGTTAGTAGGAGCCGCTTTTGCTCATAACTTCTCTTATGCCTCAAGTCCTGCTGGTGTTACGGATAATGGTAAACTAGTTGTTGTTATTGGTTTATTGTTTGCTGTCATTGTTGCTGCTATTTATACCTATGCTGTAAATAAAGCAAAAGATAATGGAATTAGCAAAAATGATGCATAACTACTTATTTCTTTTTCATGAACAATATGCTGTAAAAAAACTTCAGCAACAACTCCAACAAGATAATTTGTCCTCAAAAATTATTGATGCACCACGAAAAATATCATCAGAATGTGAGTTAGCTGTGTCTACTTATTTTTCTGACGAAAATATTTATAAACATTATATTAATGATAATGTTAGAGCTGTTTATAAAATAAACTTACATCATTTTGATGTGCTTTGGAAAGACGAATTTTGACATAATACATAACTAAATTATCATTATTATTTTTAGAACCTAGACAGTTAAAAGGCTACAATGTAGCCTTTTTTATAAATAAAACCATTTGGTTTATATAATTTTTCATTCAAAAATAAACTGTTTTTCTAAAAACGAAAAACCATCCCTTTTTAGTTGGATGGTTTCTGCATCTTTATGTATTTATAGAGTAATTATTTTTTATTACTCACTCTTCTTCCGGTGGATTTTTGAGGATTTGATGAATTTCCTCTTTCAGTTTTAATTTTTGTTTTTTTAGCTCAACAACTTCTTCACCATATCCTCTTCTGTCTTTATGCTCTAATCTAACAATTTTATGGTCAAGTTCGTTATGTTGTTCAAAAAGAGCACGAAAATGAGGATCAGTTTGGCGAAGTTTTGAAATTAAATCACGATATTCTGGAAACATAAATAGCTACCTTCCTTATTAATTGTGAGTTAAATGCTCTTATGATATTTACCCAAACCGACCTGCCTGTCATTGTCTTTATGTTAAAAACAAGACCAATATCAATTAATATTTTTAATTTTTAAAATAACTTAACATTTTTATATTAGTGTACTCTTAACATAGTTATAAATTTCAATGCATAAGAATATATATAAAATGTAAATCTACTTAGTCTAAAAATTATAAAATAATGATAAATACTTATTTAATTTGTCTCTTCAAACCAAACATCTTCATATCCTTCTCTATCAATAATAAAATTATACCCTTCTGGTAAATAAAGGTAATTTATTACTTCAGGTAGCAGTTCTTCCAAATGTTCTGTATGTAATGGTTGATAAAAATCATTTCTTGCACAATATTTCTCACAATAAAAAAACCAACTTATAGTATCGCCTTCTGATTGTTTTATACGAGTTCCATAAATAGGATTACCACTTAAGTTATCTAGAGCAATCGCGACCATTTCTTCAGGTTCTTGAGGTGAAACATCATATTTTTCACACATTATTTTTTGTTGTTCTGTAATAAATAATTTATTGTTTTTATTCATGTTACATCTTCAATTTTACAAGGAATACTCGATAAAAGAGTTTATTAATTCTTGATTATAATCAGCTTATCGTTATCTACCAAGTATTGATAAAGAGAACATCGCCTATCTATTCACATAGCAAAAAGTAAAAAAACAAGTGGATCTACAAAAGCCCGATTGACAAAAAAGAATGAAAAAACGTCAATTTGTCTTAAAACTGGACGACATAAGGTGCAAAAGCACTTTTTACTAAAAAAAAAGCATTTATTGTTAATTTATAAAATGAAAATTCACTACATTTATAGCGATCTCTAATAGTTTTTTTATACCCATCTATTCGAGTCACTAAGCCCAATGCCGCCACATTGGGCTTTTTTATTAAAAATCATTATTGATATCATTTTTCATTACAACAGATCCAAGTCTCTTTAACTCTATTTAACTGTTTTTTCAGACTAAAATTATTTAATCCCATGTCACTTAATCAGTTTCAACGAGTACATACATCAGACTGTTATTAATCAATAGCTGTTTTTTTGTTCACATCTATCTCAGCTTGTTTCATTAAGCTAATATCACTTAAATAATAATGGTGAAGCAAGTAGCCCTACAACTATAGAAACTAAGCCATGCAGTATTAAGGCTATTTTAACTCTCACTATATTAACGTATTCATTTTTACGATTATCTAACCATTCATTTAATGCAATAAAAAAACAGATAAAACAATAGAACCCAGCACCCAAAATAATAAAAGCCGCTGTTATGGCTCTGGATAAGCTTGACCAACCACCTGAATTAGAATGTGAGCTTAGTTCATTGTAGATAAGTAATCCTGCAACAACCAATCCTCCCACCCAAAATGCCATTAATATTCCCTTTCCCACCACTTTATTTTCAGTTTTATTAGTATCCATACTTATTACCTTAAAATTTAACATGCATAAATTATAATCTATTATTACTGTTACTATTCTATTTTATAGTATAAATAATAAAATAATGATGCCGACTAAATTCCTTCTCGTCGGCATTAGTAGCTATTTATTAGATGAAATATCTTGCTCTTGTAATTTAGAAAGTGCTAATTCCTTCATCCAATCTGCAAGTAGTGGTGCTGTTTTTATTGAATCCAATAATGCACGTTCTTTTTTTGTTAAACGAATAACTATAACTTCTGTTTTCATTGTAGACATAATAATTCCCCATTTGTAAAAGAGAAAATATTGGCATAAAACAGTAACAGAACGGTCTGACTTACAGGGTTTTACAAAATCATCATTTAAAGATGACTGGCAGTGCGCTATCGATAGGATATTTGCGATATAGTTCGTTGTTTATTTCTAGGAAAAACATTAACATATTCATGATGACTAAAAAATAGATAGGTATCATTCATGTTTCTAAACCCTAAAAGAACCGTAAAAGCCGATGTAAGAAAAAGAAACTCAATTTTTCCTGGTTTAGGAACTACATACAGAATTAGTCTTTCTGATGATGGCCCATCACCACAAGAAATTCAAAAAATAGAGTTTAATAAATTTGTAGATAAAGCTGTTGATGAAGTTTCTACAATGATTGGTTGTTTTGAAAGATCAGAGAAAAAAAGTAAAAGCCCTAACTCTGACAAACCATTGCATTTTGAAAAATTAAACGGTGAATTTCTTAGGCTTACCGTATCATTTTTTCAAATTATTCAAGAAATTAAATATTCTGGTGACACCAGTCAACATGCAAAGAATAGAATTACCACCTCATTATTTGGTATAACTCGCTGGTTAGATAATAAATATCCATCATGGAATAGTGAAAGAGCTGAAGTAGAAAGAAATGGTAAAGAAATTGAAAAAAGAGTTAAAAAAGAATTCAAAGCAAAAAGGTTTTATAAAACAAAATTTGCCATTTTAGCCGTTGCCACTTTGTGGGTCCCTTTTATTTTTTGCTGGTTTTCTCTACAAAAAAAGTATCCTAAATGGTTTAAAGTCATCAGTTTCTTATGGGCTATATTTACTGCTATCTTAGTATACAAAGCACCTAAAATATAATAGCTAGCTATTATATTACTCTCTTATCTTTATCTTATGGTGTTTTTTAAAATAAAAAACACCATAAGCCAAATAACTCACCTAAGATATATTATTCTATATAATAAATAATTATATTTTTCTTTAATAGAGTTCACCTTAAGAAAGATTATATTCTAAATGTATTTTTTTAAGGTTATTTAAATTGATAAATAAAGCAAACAATATGATCATTAAGAATAATTTAATAGTTATTTCACAATAAAAAATAAAAAGGTCATTTTTTATGCTACTGAATAAACATTTTAGTAAAAATATTATTACTATAAGTATATTATCTTTCTTAGCGGGTTCAGTTTATGCCAAAGAAAATAGTACAACGGGCAATCATCTCTTTAATAATGAAATTACATCTAATTCAACTTATAGCAATAAAACAAATCTTTATATAGATAATAACCATAAAATTCAAAATATTATTCTTGAAGATGAGTCAGTATTACGAATGAATGGTGACAGCCTAGCAATAGGTACAATTGTTAAAGATGATGCCAATATTAGTATGTATGATCATGGTATAAAAGACGTGGGTATTCCCACGATTAAAGATACTGTAGTAACAGGTACAAGTAATATTGATATGAACGCAAATTCATCATCTATAGGTAAATTATTTATAGATAAAAGTGCCGAATTATATATTGATAACATTGATACTGAAACTACTGATGTATCCAAAAATGATCCTGTTCCTTCAGCTAACATCTTTATAGAAAATTTAACACTAGCAGGTAAAACGTATATTGTACCTTCATGGAACGAAATTTATGGTGATGATGGTGATGCCCCGAGACAAGAAAAACCAGGCCCAGAATTAATCACTCATATTAACAATTTAGAGATGCAAGCTGGTAGCCAACTTGAAATGGATTATTATGCTTCTGGCATGCAATTTAATCGACTTGAATTAAAAACACTCACTGGTGAAGGTACTTTTATTTTAACTAGCCGCTTAGCCGACGGTTTGAGCGATAATATTTATATTTCAGATCATGCAACTGGACATTTTGGATTAAAAATAAATGATAGCGGAGAGGAGATCTCTGATCCTAAAAATGTTCAATTAGTTTATGTAAATAGTGGTGATGCTAGTTTTAATTTATTAAATAAAGGCGGTAATGTTGAAGTTGGTGTTTGGAAATATAAGCTAAATAGTAAAACTAATGATGGTCATACAGAGTGGTATCTTGTAGGTGGAAAAGATGGTGAATCGGATATCTCTAAACAGCCTGATACTTCTAAACAACCTGATACTCCTAAACAGCCTGATACTTCTAAACAGCCTGATACTTCTAAACAGCCTGATACCTCTAAACAGCCTGATACCTCTAAACAGCCTGATACCTCTAAACAGCCTGATACCTCTAAACAGCCTGATACCTCTAAACAGCCAAGTGTGAGTCAGCCTATATTAAGTAATAGTGCTCAAGCCGTTATTAATATGGCTTCAGCACCACAGCATATATTGAGTATTGAAACGAGTACTTTACGCCAAAGAATGGGGTTCTTACGTGAAAATACGAATGATCTAGGTGTATGGGTTCGATACTTAAATGATAATTCTCATTTTAACGATAAAGGCTATAGTCAATTCCATTCTAATTTAAATGGAATGCAAATTGGTATAGATAAGAAAATAGCCATAAATAATGATCAATTACTATTTGGTTTAATAACTTCTTATACTAAGAGTAAGATCAAATCCGAAAATATTAATAATGGTGATATTAATAGCTATGGCGGTGGTATCTATTTAACATGGCTTAATTACTCAGGTTTTTATGTGGATTCTTTATTTAAGATGAATCACCTTAATAATGAAATCAACACTAATATGAATGAAGGAAATAGAGTTAAAGGAAATTACAATCAAAATACGGTTACAGCATCGACAGAAATAGGCTACCCTATTGAAATTTCAAATGAATTGCTACTTACACCATATAACCAGATCCTTTATTCTCATATTGGTAAGTCACATTATGTATTAGATAATGGTATGAAAGTAAATATCCACGATGCTGATAGCTTAAAAGGTGCATTTGGAGCCACATTAGAGAGTAATTTACTGATTGCAAACCACAATGTTAAGCCTTACATAAAAGCAGCAATATCTCGTGAATTTATTAAAAATAATACAGTAGAGATTAATAACATATCATTTGATAGTCATTATTCTGGGAATGTGGGTAAGTACGGCGTTGGTTTGACAACAAATATAGGTAATGATGCTCTTTTTTATACCGAAATAAACTATCAAAATGGTAATAAAATAGAAACTCCAATATATGCAACAGTAGGATTTAGAATGAACTTTTAATAATTTTATTTCCCATTTTAAAAAATCAACAAATAAAAACCTCATTAAATAATGAGGTTTTTATTTCGGTTTTATATTAGTATGTTTTTGCTGATATTAACTCAAAACCTAACATGTTTGTTTTCTTCAAAATTACTGCATTTCCAGTTTCATAAATATTACCGTGAACAATTTTAGCACAAACCTTTATTTCACCTTCATTTTCATCATTTACTTTTATACCAGAACATGATCTGCTTCCTTCTACGTATAAATAACTGGATTTGTAACTGCTTATCTCTCCACCAGTAAAATAAACGATACTAGAAAGTATAAAGTATTCACTAATAAATATAATAATAAATAATGCTAAAGGAAACATTAATAAATTTTTTACTGTCTTATTAAAAGTTGCTTTCTTATATATGAAAAAAAAGCAGACTAGTGAGCCAATAGCAGAGATCCCCAATGCTATTTTAATCGATATATTTGAAATTATAACGTACTCTTTAACCTCAAATTTCCAATAGAAGAATACAGTTATAATAAATAAAATTGCAAATGTGTAACTGAATAACTGAGAATAAGAATATTTTTTCATGCCAGTCCCAATCTATTTATTTTGAAGAAAACAACAATTATATTATATAATAGCCATGCCACCCTAAAATATTCAATTTAAAAACCATCAACTAACACTATTAATAACACCAAAAGTTAATTTTACACGATTTTACTCTACTGAGTTAGTGGTAACACTATATAACATAGCTTTATTAGTATCATTTTTTAATTATACTGCTACTATTACAATAATTTTTTACTTGGAGATACAAAATCAATAAGGACCTTACTATGTATAATCCCCCTTCTCCACGTTATGAAACAGCTGTTGCAATCGAACAATTAGCCACAGATTTGAATTTACCCAATGAACGTTGGATGCAAGATTGGGCTTATATTGTCTCGATCCCTCAGCATATAGATAAATATATTTCACATTATAAAAAACTATCTGATGATGACCAAAAGTTCACACTAATGATGCTTATACTGCAAGCACTAGAAGAGCAAGACACTCATATTGATAAATATAAATCAGAAGTTAGCACATTATTACAGCAAGAATACCCTCTACATGCATATACTATTTTTCATTGGTGTAGCTTTGATAATGAAGATCTAAGTGATTGTTGGGAAATTACACCAATGATGCGAGAAATATTTTTATCAAGGAATGCTCTTAAATAACATTATTAGTTTTAATTTTGTGCTGTATATTTGACGATGAAATTTTGTAATTAAAAGATATCGACGTAGATATCGCAATCAATATGTTATATCACGATTAACTGGTAGCTATTTATAATAGCGCTGCAACTTTATTAACACTATCTAAAATTTTAGAAATTGAATCTTGTTGAGATATAACATAATTATAAAGTAATAAAATCGAGTCACGATAAATAAAGGATATAGCAATTAAGATTATTATAAATAAATAACTAATCGGATCTTTTAATAGTCTCATTATTACACTCCCTTTTATTTTTTGTAATTTCTATTAAAATCAAGGTCATGCTTTGCACGACCTTGATTAGTTGTTATTGCCCTACTAGAGATATTCTACCTACGTTTATTTCATCTTGAACTAGGTGGTTATCAACTCTGCCTTCTATCCGAATTTTTGTATCAGATGAGACATTAAGTCCATTCCACTTATCATTATCAATTTTTACACGGATACTTCCAGAATCATCTTTAAATTCATAGACGTTATGGTTAATATTTCTAACAATAAATCCCTCAATAATTATTGTGCTATTATTTGGGAGATTATCTACATTTGATATACTAGTAACAGATGTTGATTGTGAAACAAATCCACCACTATTTGCTTGGTGATTTTCATTATAATTAGCCATTGCATTAAAGGATAAACTTAACACTGCTGCACTTAACACTCCAACCATTAATAATTTTTTCATAAATCCTCCTAGGGAGTAATAATTATTTATTAAGGCTTTTTGTTAGTCCTTACTTGTGTTTCTGATTAAAGTATAAGTATGGAGTCAACTCCAGAGTCAATTAAAAAAAATACTATTTGCAAAAAAAAACAATTAAAAATAAAACCTGACAATTAGATAAACTAATTTTAAATAATATAAACCAATAGGTATTAATACGTATTAAAAATAACATTATTTTAATGAATTAAAATTTAATTTCATTTTTATTTATCAAAATAATGCTGAGAGTTTAATTAATGTTTTTTATTTCAAACATTCTTCTCCAATGTAATTCTGCAACCATTTAATTATTTACTCTAACTCTGTAATTCGCTTTCGGAATAACCAATAATTTCTGATAATGGTGTTAGCATGAGTAAACCTATCAATGTCTTATCTAAGCCAATTATCCCAATATATTGAAAATAAACCCAATAAGTGATCTACCAATGCTGATTTAAAAGACTCAGAAAGCATGGAAGATATACCGGAGTATCAATTTCCGCTACTCGCTCAAAGCAAACAGCCAAGAGTCGTTGTACTCTTTTAAGTCTAAGTAAATATAAATGATGACCAGCGTTTACTCTGTCGGTTCATCTACTGGCTCTAATCTATTCACATTTATCCATCCATGCGCATCACCGTATCCAACCAATAACCAATCATTATTATCTCCATCAACTGGTTTTGTCGCTCTCATCCCATTGATTTGAAGAATATCGCCGGGTACTACAAACCAATTATTATGGCGACATTGCTCTGTCGGAGCTGCGTGAAAATAGGCTCTTCCTTTCCCTATTACACGCCATTTTGGTGACTGTGCGATGAAGGGTTGCAGTCGGATAGTATTCAAAATTTGATGACATTCTTCCTCTTTTTTGAGGCATGACTGCATTCTTTGCCCTTGAGAATGATTGAACGTTAAGGCCTCACTGGTGCTTACATCTTCCAGTTGATTTCTTTTCAGATCATATGAAACCCACCCCAACATGCCTGCACCAGGAGATTCATTAGATGGTTTTTGGCTTTTATCAGAAAGCTGAATTATCAGTTCGTCTCCCTCACGCCTATCAATGAAAAGATCAAGCTTATCTGTAGTGACACGCTCCGCTCGAATTAACGCATGGTTACTACTGGCGATTAACTTAATTAACTCTTGACGACAATCAAATAATTCTCCTGAATAGCTGGCAGTCATAGTGCCATCGTCATCAACATCATCAATTGCCATTGATGGAAAAGACGCCAAGCTCAGATTAAGGTAAATAATCGACATTAGAAAACGCATACAAATTCCTTGTTGCTTACTAAAAAAGCCTACATTAATTAATTCCGTTAATATTATATTAATATTCCACTTTTTGAATAGTTAATACGGTAATTGTAAGCGATTCACTATTATTAGGTAAAAATAGGCATTAGTGATAATGAGGAGTTATTTGAAAGTGGGAGCTAAGAGACCACTTAGCTAAAGTGGCTTTGGACTTATTTTAAAATAACACGTAGCTCGTTTTCATTAACTTTAATTTTTCTGGTTATTTTATCCATTTCATTCTCTTCCCCCGTTGTCACACTAATGGTTGATATTTGGCCTGCAAATAAAACCTCAGCAAGTGCAGGTTTTTCCTCTTCATTTAATGCAGCTACCTGGCTAATATTGAGTTTTAGCTGTTTGAGTTTTTGATCCATCATTGCATGTAAATAGTGAAATAAAAAAAACCGCATTAAGCGGGTGTTCACAATGGTATTTAACTTTATTGTGTTAGGGAATCAATATAGTCAAAAAGAAATTGAGCGTCTATTTCGTTTAATTTTTTAAAATATGCGGTTTTTCTTTTTTCAAAAGCATCACCTTTATGAGGCCATTTATTACACCAATAATCTATATTGGTATTTTTCTTGAACCATTGCTTTTGGTATTCATGTTCGTTGACCAGTTTATAAAGTTCTTTTTTTGTCTGGCCTCTAGTTCTTGTTGCAGAAATTATGAAATTACAATTTTCTCCAATTAACTCTTCTACTGCTTTTTTTATAATTTTTTCGTTGTCACCACCTGTGGATATCCCTATTTTTAAACCTTTTTTCTCAAAAATAGCTATTTCGTCATTTTTAGCAAAAGGTTTTTTTTTCGGTTCTAAACAAACAGAATAGCTTTTATCTGATCCTAATTTTCTAATCAATTGAATTAGTGTTTGTGTTTTACCACGCTTACTTGCACCAAAAACACGTAACATTAATTTCTTTTCAAGTTTCATTATGAAAATTCCATTGTGAATAATAAATTATGATATACGTGCTGAATGTAATTAATACAAGTTACTACATCACATTCTTATGAATATTAAGAAAAATTTCTGTAGAAAATAATGGAACGTAAAATATGTTGATGAACAAAAAACCCCCACAAATCAACATTTATTATTTATATATTTAAAAATCAATAGGTTGATTAAGTAGTGATGATATTGAAATAAAATGAAAAAATTTGGCGTTTTCCGCGAAGCCCCCGCCCCGCGGGAAGGGAGGCTATTGGGAGTACCTTTTAAAAATAATCCTAATGTTACTACATGATTTTTTATTTAATTATAAAATAATTTAAAAACTTCATTAATATGACAATTAATAATTATAATTTATTAAGTTTATAATAAATAAATTTAAAATACCAAAATAAAACAATTGAAACAATAAAAATCTTCAAGTTTAATTACCATATATCAATAAAAAATCGGAAGTTATAAATGAGCAAAGTAAAGAAAAACGAAAGGCAATTTGAACCTAATGATTTCGAACCAAATAGGATAAAAATAAAGTTATCTTGTTTAGCTTTTTTAGGATATTTTATTTTACTATTCATTGGAGTTTATATAGAAAATAATCATAAAGAGTTATCATTATATTTTATAGTTGGAGCCTTAGCTTTAGCCAACTACGCCATATCAAACTATCCAAACCCTTCAAAAAAAATAATTATTATGGGAGCGTTTTTTCAATTTATAGCAGTACTGACACCAATCCTATACACATTTGCAACTACATAAAAATAACTATTTTATATTAATATACTCCTGCAATCCCTTAATCATTCTTTCCGACTCGGAAATTCTTTCTCTAAGTAGCCAATAATTTCGGAGAGCGGTGTCAGTAGGTCTGGTGGGGATTGCATCATCCATGCTGGAGGCGGAATTTGTAGTGATACGGGAGGAGCACTCGGCTCTGATATACACCCGCTTAGGGTTATGCTCAGCCAGAATGCGCAACCTATCAATTTCCTTTTTCGCATTAACTAATTCCTTAGTGTGTTTAATATCTAGCTGATTTAATAGAGTTACCCGTTTTTGATAATTGTAATTTATATTTACTAGCCCTTTTAAACAACTGGTTAGCTCCCTATTAGCATCGTTTAATCTATTGAGTTTTTTTGATTGTTCATTTACAGCCATCAGTAATAATAACTATCATCATAGTAGCGATATAAAATTTCCAATTCATTATTGATTAATACCTATGATGAGTAATAGCACGTTGACAGCGTTTAGCTAAACTCGCATCATAATAGGATTTGTATTTTATTCTTTCCAAATAACTAATAAGACTTAAGGCTATAGTAATGGCACTCGTGCTACTTAATACAATTGATTTTCGTTTTAATTGCACTTAAAATCCTTTTTATTAAAAAGTATCACTTCATAAATATAATTAAATCTTATAATTCAACTTTATATTTAATTATGTTATTATTGAATATAAAGATATAATTTAGAGATAAAAACATAATGAAAAAATTCGATATAGATAAAATAATGAACAACTTATCGGACAAAGATATAAAAAAAATAAATCAAACTTATAACAACCAAGCCAATAAAGAAGAAAGTTTTAAAAAATGGTTTTTTGACACATTTATCTTTGATCGTATTTTATTTGAAGGATTATTTATTTCACTTACTATAGTTTTCATTTGCATAATTACATCAGGCTCCACACCTCATCTATTCTATTCATTCTTAGTTTTAGTTTTTATTTACTTCACCATGAGTTTAGTAATTACTATCTATGATTGTATTAAGAATAAAATATCACTAATTTTATTCTTTAGAGTAAAGAAAATTGCAGTAACGACCTATATAATGAAAAAATGATCTGTTTTTAATTAGAGCATTAATCTAATTTATTGAATATTTTCAATAGCTGATTCTTCGTTATTATATTTTTTCAATATTAGGATAAGTTTTCCCATATTATAGCCTAAAGTAGTGAGTAATATAGGATTGCTATGAACACTAAATTTTCGCTTAAAATCTAATGAACTCCAACGAAATAAGCGAGTACCTTTGCTGGTAAACAACCGATCAAAATGTGTTGCTCTATAAGTTCTCCCGCCCATCGTGACAGGTAAATGAATAATACGATTAGGTGAATCATATTTAGCAAAAGCAGCGAATCCATTATATACGCTAACAGTCATATCAATAACATCATAACCTATCTCACCATGGCTCTCATTCAAACCTAAAAATTCAAATCCTTTCTGAATTCTCTCTTTAACGGGATCTCCACCAAAATTAATATCGCCATCTGTAAATTCATACACTATATCTGATACACCGTCAAAAACCTTACCTCCACCGAGAGATAAACCAATAATCCCAGCACCTTGCATCTCTTTATTTTTAATTTTACGGCCTGTTTTAAAACTTAAATATCCAAAAGCACTTTGTATTCCTCCTCCTATAATAGTTTGACTACCTTTAAGATAAAAATACCATCCCGTTCCAGAAAAAGTTTTAGTTAGTTCATAAACCTCTTTGCTTCGTTTTCTTAATTGAGAATAAGCAGACATTTCAGTTTCATACTCAGTTTCTATTTCATCGAGATACTGCATTATTTCTGGCAGATAACCCACACCAAATGCCTCTTTTGCTTTTTCTCTAAAGCTGTTAACACGATTATGTCTTTCTCTATGATTATATATAGCACGATAAAAATCAGCTCGAATTAACCTTACAACTTCTGCTATTTCACTTCTATATCCTTGTTTACAGTAATCATCTGTAAGTAGGTATCTTGCGGATACTTCGGATAATCTTTTAATATCATTAGCATATCTTTCAAATTTTTCTTCAAAACTAAAAAACATTAAAATACCCTTTCATCCCAAATACTATAAGAACTTGTTCCTGCGGTTACATGTTCCCATGTTATTGACTTAAACCGTATTGATAATGACTCTTCGGGTTGAACTTCATTATGTGTTATAGAATTAGGATAGAAACAACTAATATTTACTATTGAAGCATCCGTTAATTTTATTTTGTAATATAACTCCAATCCACTATTACCGGATGTTCTATAAAAGAAAAATTCACATGTTAATAACTCATTAGAGACCAATGATTGAGATAATAATGGGGATGCCTTATCAATTGTCTTACGTATATCTATTGGTTGAAAACTTACATTTTGATGCATTGAAAGATTTGATGAAAATTCATAAACTAAAATTTCATCTTCATGACCAGATTGATATTTATTACCAATGGAATCAAATGTAGAACACCCTTTTGAAATTAAACCCTGATTATTTCCATTTAATTTTAAATAAATAATATTTGCCAATTTATATATCTCCATTTATAGAAAATGATAATCCATCATTTAATAGACATCTAATAAAGAAAATCTAAAGCCCATTTAATTAAGAATTATTTAACAATAAAATATTACTTACTATATAAATAACTGGATAATATTCAATTGTTTTATTGCGTTATTAAAATTAAAAACATTTAAATTACTCTTAGGGAAAATAACTCTTATTAAGAAGTTATTTATATTTTATATATTTCTTAAATAATTATTTATCTCCTCTTTCGTCATATCAAATCTCTCCTTCTCTAACTCTACTCCCAGCACTTTTCTATTCAATTTTAATCCCGCTTTTATCGTTGCCCCTGATCCCATAAAGAAATCAGCCACTAAATCACCTTCACGACTGCTAGAGCGAATAATATGTTCCATCATATCTGATGGTTTCTCGCAAGGGTGCTTGCCGGGGTAATATTGCACGGGAGGATATGTCCATACGTCAGTGTAAGGTACATCAGCCGTAACAAAAAAAGGACGCTTCAATAATCCGTATTCTTCAACCAATGCTTGATAACGTATCTGAGAAACTTTATGTTCTGACAGCAAATCATCATAGGTACGTAATAACGGTGATAATTGATCAATATGCGTAGCTCGTTGTGAAAATAATATTTGTAACTTTTGATAGTCATCCCTTAATGGTAATTGCCACTGACTGCGACCAAACCAATGATTTGCCATTTTCTTTCCTGTTACTTTATTTATTTGTTTAACGCTAACCTGTAATGCTGATCGTGCATCGATAAAATAATCCATAAGAGGTTTAAATACTTGTTGTTTGAGTTCACGACACTTTATAACAAACCCAGCCCCTTTCGCTTGTACAGGTCTTTGATAATGCTCTGCAAACAATATTCGCTCTGTCGAAGGAAAAAATGCACGTAGGCTTTCTTTATTCTGGCGTCGCCAAGGACCAGAAGGTTTAGCCCAAATAATATGGCTTAGCATACTAAATCGCCCTTTTACTAATAATTCAATATCAGAGGCAAGCTTAGAGCTACAAAATAAATACAAGCTTCCATTCGGTTTCAATACTCGCCAAAACTCAGTTAATACGTCATCTACCCACGCTAAATATTCAGCTTCATTTACCCACTGATTATCCCATGCACAAGATTTAACCCTAAAATAAGGGGGTTCAGTCACTATCAAATCAATACAATTCTCTGGTAACGCTTTCAGCACAACCAATGCGTCATTATTATATAATTGCATCTACATCTTTTATTGAGGTAAAAAAAAGCCAGAAATTATCAAACTTCTGACTTGTATTTATATTTAACATAAAAGAGTGCAAAAACAGGTAATAATTTATAGCTCTTTTATTGGATATGTTTTTTCTGTTTTAGAACCATCACTATAAATTTCAGAAATCGTAATATCCCCGCCATTTACAGAATATTTCACAATACTATCTAAAGGATCGTCTCTCCATCGCCCCGAACTATCAGCATTGTTTGATGCCCAAATGACCTTTTCACCGTTTAGTTTACATTTAATAGCCCAGCGACTGTTATCGACTGAACGAATGTAATGAACATAAGCAATGCCGTTTTCAATAGTATCTAATTGCATAATCTTATGATCTCGACCAAACATGGTTGCCGCAGACGCTTTACAGACTTGCCCTACATCGACATTTTGTGCAAACACAGAAGAACTAAACAGTAGTGATAATAGTAATATTTTTTTCACAAGCCCAATCTCTAATTTAAGATAAGTAATTATGTATATCGTCAATTAATCGAAAAACTTTATCTTAAATTTTTATTTATAATAATATATTATTCAATCTTATCTTTATTTACGACTCATCAAGTATAAACTCATCTTTTATGCAAGAAAAATATAAACTGATATCTTTTGTTATAACATAAAGTATTTAAATAGCCTTCTTACTTGTTCGCTTATAAAAATTATTTTGTCTTAAAATTAATCCTGCCATTTCCAATTGAGTTAATAAAAATTCGCAACTTTCATAACTGAGTTTAGATTCACTTACGATTTCTATTATATTCTTATCTGTACTCTGTGGCATCATTTCTAATATATCACATGCTTGATTTGTGAAATTTGCCGTATTCAGCGTCAAATCAATATTTAATTTACCTAATGCTCCCACCATAAATTCAATCCTTAGTATTAACACTACAAAAGCAAACTTTCACCTTGAATAAATGCAATATTCCTTGTTATTTGCTATTGGTTTAATTATTGATAAACTGACATTTCTAATAATAGAGGGGGTTTTATGAGACTTATTCTGGCGTTATTACTACCTTGGTTACAATTTTTCACGATTGGTCGCCCATTTGCTGGCATCTTCTGCCTTATCCTACAAATCACCTTAATTGGGTGGATCCCTGCGACTATCTGGTCAGTTTATGCCCTTTCTCAATACAATACGGATAAAAAAATTGAGAAAATGTCTCGCGGTGGTTAACGATTAAGCCCCACTCACGTGGGGCTATCGATTAGCTAATACACTATCAGTGACATTACCCCACACCCTTCTTCCGTAATTTTCTTCTTTCACATCGGCATAAAATCCATCAATTCAGGCGGAGACGTTTTCGGATTTCTTGTGTATTTTTACGTCAATAAGATTCAATCGCCACCAGCAATGGGTCACCTGCACCATTAATCTTTTGTGTACCGATTCGATATTGCTTTTTCCCTTCAGGAGATGTCGTGCAAATTAATTGTGTCAGTTGTTGAGTTTCACCATCAGCCGTATGGATATTCGCCGTTAAAATGATAGAGGTATTCATTTCACTGTCTGTTTCTGAGGCATAGTGAAGACTAAACTGTAATTCGTTTATTTCTTTTGACATAACATTTACCGATTTATTTTAGTTAATAAGATGCCGACTCACAGCTCTTGTGTGAACGGTATAAGTAGGTGTTGATTCTGTGGTCGGCGTAGACGGAAAGGCTACAAAGTAACCTTATTTAATTTAGGGTTGAATATATTAATGAGAATAATTATCATTACATGTGTATCGAATTGACAGGTTTAATACGAATTAGTGCGACATGACTTACATTGCTTCTTGCGTTTATTTTATATGCCGATATGACTCCTAGCGTATCGGCATTTTTTTATTGTGTGGTGTATGATTTCATATTAACAACTTAGATATAGATGATCGGATTCGACCTAATACTGCGATGATTTAAGGCTAAAGCTAATCAAACAGTCCACACAGTGCCAAGAGCGAACAAGTATTAACAACGTTTGTAGATAAAAGTTTAAAGATTTTATCCAAGATAAATATACGTCAAAAATCATCAATTACTTGAGTTGTTATTAACACTTTCGTCATAACCAAGGCGAAGTCTTTTTCATCAAGAATTGATTGTAATTTTTTTATTATTTTATGACTCATGACATCATCCTTAATGAAAATATATCTCACATCATCTAATGAAAAGTTCAATTGAGAGGCTGTATTTTGAACTATTGAATTATTTGCCTCGGTTTTCCAGTTAGTATTTGAGAGAACTTTTCTTATTGGAATAATATCTGATTCTATGCTGGGGATGTAACGCCACTCATGTTCATTTGCAAAGCGATAATTTTTTATCAATGGTTTGTTATTTCTAATTAAATCTCCTTCATAATTTTTCATGTACCTCATTGTATTAATGAAATCATTATATCGTTCTAACTCCATTTTATATTCATGATAAGAGCCATCTGATTTTAGATGCATCATAGAGTCTCTAAACTCACGTAACCTCATATCTAGACGATCAAAAAGCGAGCAATTCTTGCTAATGTAACTAACAGGATTTAATCCTTTACTGATTGCCCAATCTTTACTAAGGGCAATGCCATACTTTCCATACTTTGTTATATGTTCATTCAACTGAGAAAGGCGAATGTCACAAAATGAAACCATGGGGATACCAAATGTTCTAGTCGCATCCGTCCCAATTATTTCTTCCTTTGCATACGAAACTTTAAAAAACCTACTCACTAATATGTTAATTAAAACATTAGAGCGTCTCGTAAAATGACATACTACACTGGGGAATAAACTACGTTCTAATTTACCTTTGCTCATATGTACTCTGAAACCTCTATAAGATAAGTATTCATAAACTAATTCATTGATATTTATGACTGAACCTCATAAAGAATAAATGAATTTTAAATTTATATCCATGGTTGAGTTTTTACTACATTATGGTTAATAATCACACCAATACTTGTGAATGAAATATGAATACCTTGTAATTTTGTCAATAAAAAGTGTATTAACTTCGACAAATTTAAAAAATTATTCCATTGTTCATGTAAGCCTGTTGCTTTGCGTACGATTTAATGTAAGCAGTTGGACATTGTTAATCATATTATATGTTTGTTGATGAAGAGTGTATTAAACCTGAGCCAAGATAGCTATCCATAGAGTCTGTTAGTACGGGCGGTGTGAGACAATTGCAATGAACTATATGGTTCTTGATAGGGATTTTGATAACAAAATTGGTAAACTAGAGCCTGCTCTATTGGCATATATAAAAATTCTCGGTAACTTTCTTTCCGCTGATTAACACACCACAATTTAATTAATGACATTATCAGCAATTAGAACAACTACCAACTTCTGCTCCTCGCTCAAATTAGTCTCTTGAGTTCTGTTTACAGGCAGTTTAGTGCCAAGAGCGGACGTTTAAATATTTTGCCTATATTTTATCGATAACGCTTATTAGACGGATTAATCCATAATTGTAGTAAATGTAAATACCTACTGTACCATAACCTATTGTCAGGTATAAAAAAGCGATGTAGTGTTCTACCTATTAAATTTACAAAGGCAGAAAAGTCCGTGTTTGAATATGGGCCTTACCGCCGAACAAGCGTTATATCTTAAATCTGGATTCGTACAACCGATGAGTCTGAGATCTATTTACACACATCAATAATGTAATCATTTTCAAATAAACTTGAAGAAACTAAAACAGACTGTCAAAAGGTAAAGCTATGTCGTTGATTTATAAATATAGAAAGCTATATAACTCTGATACTATGGAGTTGGATAAATACACGTTAGATATATTGATAAATGATCGAATATTTTTTTCAAAGGTGAACAATTTTAATGATCCGTATGACTTTTTACCCACAATAAATTTAGACCCTGAGAGAATCGAACGATTTTGTAATGAAGTATTACCGGTTGAAGTTGGAGAACGCTTTAAGAAAGCGATGGCTTTAACTTCTGAGCAAGAATTTATAAAACAGCTCATTGAAAGTCTTAGAGATAATTTAGCAGTATTCTGTGCTACAAGAGATCATAAAAATTTTTTAATGTGGTCTCATTACGGTGATAATCATAAAGGAATATGTATTGCAATAAAAACATATAAAAATACCGAAAATAATGACGCGTTGCATGTGGAAACAGACCAGTTTAAAAAAATCAGAAATAGGAGTAATGAGACATACTTTCCATTGTTTCCAGTACAGTATCGTAATATGCGGCCATCACAATTCGATTATGTAGAAAATGCTAATAATAACAAAGTGCTAGAATTCATGTTGACCAAGTCAAAAGTTTGGGAGTATGAAGATGAAGTTCGTGCAGTTATGCAGATATCTAATACAGATACCCAGTTAGTAAAATTAAAGCAAAACCAAATTGCTGAAGTATTTATCGGCAGTCAAGTACCGGAAGAAATAAAAAATAAGTTAATTGAAAAGCTTGAAGGTAAAAACATCATTATTAACGAAATGAGGTTATCTCCAACTACTTATGATTTAAAAACAATCGAGATAATAACAAAGTTAGATTATGAAAGTATTTTGAAGCTAGTTAAATATGGTATCGAAGACACATAACAAACAATTCAAGAGTGATTTAGGACACTTGGCATTTTTGGTTTAGGTTGATTTCAATGTTTACAGTATTCAAATTGAGTTTCGTGGTTGCGTGTTTCACGCCTTAATTGGCGTTAATGTCCGCTCTTCGCTCCTTTCGGGATAACAATCATAATTAAATCTTTACATCATAGGAGATTTAATTATGTCTAAGTCACCGTGGAATAAAAATCGTATCATTGGGCAAAAACGACCGCTTAAAATATCTCATATCTGGGGAATCCGTATTAGACTAGAGTTAGAAGGGAAAATTCGCGACTTAGCTTTGTTTAATTTAGCCTTGGATAGTAAACTTCGAGGCTGTGATCTCGTTAAGTTGAAGGTATCAGATGTTGCATATGGCAGTTCAGTCTCCAGCAGAGCAACAGTGTTACAACAAAAGACTGGTAGTCCTGTCCAATTTGAGCTGACTAAAGGAACTAGAAATTCCGTTGCTGCATGGATAAGAATGGCTCACTTGCATAGTGCGGACTATATTTTCCAATCCCGAGTAGGTTCTGCTCAGCATATCTCTACCAGAAAACAAAGAACCTTCACGTAATTCAGCTATTACTTGGGCATAAAAAACTGGAAAGCACGGTTCGTTACCTTGGCATTGAAGTCGATGATGCATTGGAGATTTCTGAGTCAATTGAAGTATAAATCTATCAGGGCTGTTTATCAGCCCTGTGCCAGCAGCAGACATTACTGACAACATGTTGGATTTGTAAGTTGGGAAAACGTTACTGAATCCATATTAATTAAATAATAGCCAATCCAAGTTTCACCAGGTATTGTTATACAATACTTAAAATTTTGTAGTCAAAATTGACAATAAATCTAATTTTCAAGGAAAGACATTATGACTTGGGTCGTTGGAGGAAACTGTTTTAATGGTTTTGTTTGCGTGGCAGATATTCAGGCAACAATAATAAAGTCCAATGGACAAACTCATTATTATAACTGTGTGCAAAAAATACACAAAGTTACTGATAATCTCTGTGTAGCTTTTAGTGGTGATATACGTTCAGGCTTTAAAATAGTTGATTTCCTTAGAGAGAACATTGCCTATAACTTCAAGGAAGGTGAATATTTTGATATTGACGGGCAATCCCAAAACTTAATTAACATATTAAAATACGCTTATAATGATGCGAATCCGAAAAATAAACCTAATGTAGAACTAATGTTTTTGTGGAATTCCCAGGAAGGGGATGGCTATTTATATCGTCCATTCTGCATGAAGTTTAAATCCCCTAATTTTACCATGAACTCAACTGCAATGCCTGGGCTTGCCCAATCGGGAAGTGGAATGAATAATTCTACTTTCCAAGCCATTATCTCTTTCCTGCAAGGAAAGAAACTATCTACAATTGAGTATAACAGGCTATTTTCAAAGGTTGATGTTGCTCCAAGTATCATTACCCTAAAAAATTTTAAAAATATACTATTGAATGAGGCATCAAAAGTTTCTCAGCCAGGTATAAGTAAAAGCCTGATCTCTTTTGAATCAGAAATACCTTATAAAGACATCTTTGATAAACAACAAAGTAGAAGTCTAAAAGAAGTATTTATTACTTTGGGAGTAAGTCCTACTAAAATGGAGACGCTGAATTATAACTCTTTTATTACAATGATTTCTAAATCGGATATACAAAGGCGACTAACTGATATAGAAAACAACAACTTATTCTTGTTTAATTCTATTAAAACAATGCTTTCGAAGGCTAAAGAGTCGATAAATATACAGCCAATAATAGAACTTCCACCAATTGTCTTTGACCAACATGTAAGCTCCGAAGAGGAGATTCATTCAAGCCAACTCATATCTACGTGGCCTAAACTTAAACAATTTTTGGGTACAAAAGGTATCTGCGTGTCAGCTATTCAGGCAATAGCGTGAATGAACATATGCTTTTTTCTTATTTTTTAATCGTAACATCTGCAATTCGCTCAAACCAGACAACCTGCTCTAATTGTGTTCGACTTACAAACCTTGTGAACTCAACTTTGAATTAGTGAAATTTAAACCCCTCACAAAAACAATTAAGGCTACACATTATGCGTAGCCTTAATCTTATTTACGTTATCTAACTCAATTATCTTTTGTCTTTATTTTCTATCGCTATTGTTTGCCGTTTTTCTTCTTCCGGTAATTCATACTCAATAGCAATAGTCAGAAGTCCACTTGATAAATCGGCTTTATCTATTTTAACATTTTTACCGAGGTCAAACTGCAATGTAAATTGCCCTTGAGATATGCCTCGGTGGAGCCATTTATCATTGTCTTCTTCTGATTTTTCTTCTATTTTCCCTTCAATCAATAAACGACTTCCTTTTAATGAAACCGATAAATCATTTTCTTGATATCCAGGCACACTTACTGTCAGTTCATAATGGTTATCATCAATCTGTTTCAAGTTATAAGTCTGTACAGGTGATGCAATGGGCTTACTGCCTGTTAACTGACTAAACAGGCGATCTATCTGATCAAAACGATTTGAAAGTAAGTTGTCAGATAATGTTGGGAATAATGAAAAAGGTTTAATGTTAGGCATATAACTCCTCCTTCAGTATTTAGTGAATTATGGGCGGTATCTTATTTACCCAAAATATAAATATGAACGAGCAAGTATTTTTCAAGGCCAAAATCTAAATTTTTTACCTTTAACCAATATGAGATTGTAGATAGCAAAAAACTCCGCCGAAGCGAGGTTTTGTATATTCAACTATTTAATACTTAACTCATTTGAGCTGTCATCACACTTTTGTAAAAGATACATTTTGCGCCGTGTGGATTGTTCACTATGACATCAAACTGTGATGTTCTATATTGTGAACAACGACACCTTGGGCATTTAAAATAGAGGCGAATAGTAATAGCGCCTTTAGAGAGCCACCACGTTGCCTGCTGCTAGACCTTTCATACCATTTTCCATGGTGAATGAAACTTGTTGGCCTTCCGCTAATTACTATCTAATCTCAAACGAAAACTAATAGTGTCTAGCATCCCATTGACTCGATTTTTATGAGCAAACTCAGCAACCCACCGCTGATGAATTGCGAATATGGCTATCAATCTCTCCTTAAAGGATGTTGTTGCTCAATGTCGTGACGCGGTTGTGAGTAAATATCTCGTGCATTATCGGCATACCACCGCACAAGCGAAACGAGGCGAACAAGTCACACCAAATACATTAACCACAACGTTTAAAAAAGCGCGAGATAAATGTGGGTTAACTTGGGAAAAAGGTACTGCACCAACTTTCCATGAACAACGTTCTTTATCAGAACGACTTTATCGTGAGCAAGGAATTAATACACAAAAATTATTGGGGCATAAAACACAAAATATGACTGATAAATACCACGACGATAGAGGCAAAGAATGGCAAATTATTGCTGTTTAATTGAGCAGTTTTGGGGAAGAGTTTTGGGGATATTTTGGGGAAGAATTTTATAGTACAAAAAATAAACGGGAACTAATAAGCTCCCGTTAACTATTTATCAAATCAACAATTACATGTGTTTGATAATTGCGTCACCAAACTCGCTACATTTCAGCAGTTTAGCGCCTTCTAACTGACGTTCAAAATCATAAGTGACAGTCTTAGCGGCAATCGCGCCTTCCATACCTTTAATGATTAAGTCAGCGGCTTCTGTCCAACCCATGTGGCGTAACATTATATAAATCCACCATCATTAACTATTTGTTTATTAAAGTATATTTACTCTTCAAAGACCTAAAAGACGATAGTTATGTCTTTTTATAACCAATTGATTACCATAATACTTTTATTGGTTTTGATAACCACATATTAGGTATACAACTGAGTTTTAATAAACAATTAACGTAAGATAAAGCCTCATATGGGGCTATAGAAAACTATATATTAGATATATAAATTCTAATAAATCTAAGTTTTGGCGTCAAAACAGGTCGAAATGGATTGATCAAAGAGTTAAGCGCAATGAATGCCTCAGGTGTTAATCATATTGGCTTACAATTTCACCGTAATTAACGCCCAATTGAAGAAACATTAGTCTGTCAGTATTGCCAGAGTTTCACCAATAATCACCATAAAATGAGGAACGATATGCTATTTTATCTCCCTCTTTCAATGAGTATATTTAAATAGCGCTAACAATCCTTTCATTGATTATTGCGATTTTAATAGAAATCATTTGCTGATTTGAGTAATTAATCCCTTAATTTTTTGTGACATACTTAACGAAATTCAGTCATCTGTTTCTCACTTATTATCGAGACAATAATGAAAATAAATCTTCCTCTATTTGCCCTTGCACTCGGTGCATTCGGTATTGGCACGACAGAGTTTTCCCCAATGGGATTACTGCCTGTTATCGCAAATAGCACTGGCGTTTCTATTCCTGTTGCCGGCATGCTCATTACCGCTTATGCCATTGGTGTCATGGTGGGCGCTCCAGTCATGACATTATTGTTATCTCATCAGGCGAGAAGAAAAGCACTGATGATTTTAATGTTTATATTTACGCTTGGAAACCTCTTATCTGCGCTTGCACCCAACTACGAATTTTTATTGCTATCACGAATTTTAACCAGTTTAAATCACGGTGCATTTTTCGGGTTAGGAGCTGTCGTGGCTGCAAGCGTTGTTCCTGTAGAAAAACAATCAAGTGCAATCGCCACGATGTTTATGGGATTAACCATCGCGAATATTGGGGGCGTTCCCGCTGCGACATGGATAGGGAATACGATAGGTTGGCGTTCTTCATTTTTAATCACCGCCGGTTTAGGGGTCATCACGATGATTTTCTTATGGATATCACTTCCTAAAGGCAATGCTGGCGTGCGTCCTAATGTTAAACAAGAGCTATCTGTGTTGATGCGTCCACAAGTGTTACTTGCACTCTTAACAACCGCGTTAGGTGCCGGTGCAATGTTCACATTGTACACCTACATAGCCCCAGTACTTGAGTATCTTGCAGATGCGAGTACAGGCGTGATTACGGTCATGTTAGTTCTGATTGGTGTCGGTTTCTCAATTGGGAACTATTTAGGTGGAAAATTCTCAGATCGTTCTGTCGATGGGACGTTAAAAGGATTTTTACTATTACTTGCCGCCATCATGTTACTGATGCCATTTATAGCACAAAACTCAATAGGTGCTACGTTTGCCATGGTCATCTGGGGAGCCGCTACCTTTGGTGTTGTTCCGCCATTACAAATGCGGGTGATGCGTGTGGCAAGTGAAGCTCCAGGGTTAGCCTCTTCCGTGAATATTGGTGCATTCAACCTTGGAAATGCCATTGGTGCCGTTGCAGGAGGTGCTGTGATTTCGGGCGGATTATCTTATGCCTATGTTCCGGTTATGGGGGCAATTATTGCAACCTTAGCATTAATTATCGTTTTGATAAATGCATATCAGCAAAAAACACAAACGAACTAATTCGCCTATGACAATTAGCCTTTCAGTAATGAGGGGCTTATTTTTTTAATATTCCAACTTGAATATATTGGGTATCTACGAAGACTTGGGCGCGCGCTAGAACGCGAATTCCCTTCAAATGCCCTTCGCCTCAAAATGCAGTGATGAATCGTGATTATTCTACTTTTCGCAAAAGTGTATTGTAATGAGTGATATTTATCTTGCATCTGCAATTGATTATATTTTTATCACTCAGTGATGAATTAATCACGTTTTAAGACAGATTAGCAAGAGATAAATACGGGAGCAGAATCATGTTATTTGAGCATTATAACTTACGTGGCTTACCATTAAAAAACCGCATTGTTATGCCACCAATGACTCGTTCACGAGCAGGTAAAGACGATATCGCCACTGAAATGATGGCTGAATATTATGCTCAGCGTGCCAGTGCTGGACTAATCATTAGCGAAGGCACTCAAATTAGTCGCCAAGGGCAAGGCTATGCTTGGACGCCAGGTATCTACACGCAAGCACAGATTGATGGTTGGAAAAAAGTCACCGATGCTGTTCATCAAGCGGACGGTAAAATCTTTGCACAGCTTTGGCACGTTGGACGCGTTTCCCACACCATTTTACAACCTGATAATGCCGCTCCTGTTTCCTCATCAGCTATTCAAGCTAAAGGGGTTAAAGTCTTTGTGGATACTGAAGGTCGTGGACCTGAAGATGGCGTTGGAGAGATGGTTCAACACTCCATGCCTCGCGCCCTTGAAACAGCAGAAATTGCAGGTATTGTTCAAGACTATGTTCAAGCTGCGCGTAATGCAATCGAAGCCGGTTTTGATGGTATAGAATTACACGCTGCGAATGGTTATTTAATCAACCAATTTATTGATTCACGAGAAAATCAACGCGATGACGAATACGGTGGTTCATTGCAAAACAGATTACGTTTTTTGCGTGAAGTGGCACAAAGCGTCTCCGATGCTATTGGTAGTGAAAAAGTGGGTGTTCGTTTAGCACCATTGACCACGCTGATGGGCTCTGAAGATGCGACACCAGAAGCAACTTATCTTGCCGCTGCCGCCGTCTTAAATGAGATAGGTGTTGCCTACATTCATATCGCTGAAGCCGATTGGGAAGATGCACCAGTTATGCCAATGGCCTTTAAAGAAGCATTGCGTATTGTTTTCCACGGTACAATGATTTACTCAGGGCAATATACTGCGGAGCGTGCGGAGCAAACATTAGCATCAGATTCAGCTGATTTGATAGGGTTTGGGCGTCCATTTATTGCCAATCCAGATTTACCTTATCGATTAGAACATAATCTTCCGCTGAATGAACCAATAAGAGAATTGTTCTTTGGTGGCGGTGCTGCGGGTTATATCGATTACCCGACAGTCAAATAAGTGATTCACAATAGCCTCTGTTCATCAAACAGGGGCTTTATTATTTCCAATATAAATCAGACCATTATGATAAAAAGCATAGAATACGATAGCTGGCAATATGATGCCTCTCAGCATTCCGTTATCCAACGTACCTCAATAACAAGAGAATTAGCGGATAATGAGATCTTAATACAAAATGCCGCAGCAGGCATAAACCCCGTTGACTATAAATTTATTCAGAACAACCCTCTCAACTGGGCTTCGGGGCATATCCCAGGCGTTGATGGAGCTGGTATTATTGTGTCTGTTGGACATAATGTCGCGTCCGAGCTGATTGGCCACCGAGTTTGTTACCATGCCCCTTTGTTAAAACCCGGTAGTTTTGCCCGATATACCATCCTCGATGCCAATAGTGTGATGATGATACCGGAAGAAATGTCATTTTCATTAGCGGCAGCGGCGCCATGCCCATTACTCACTGCATGGCAATCAGCTGAAAAAGTTCCCGTGAATAACGGCGAAAGTGTATTAGTTTCAGGGCTAGGTGCGGTTAATCAATTTTTGGTGCAGATCCTGCGACAGCGGGGTTTCCTTGTCGATGTTATTTCTGCGAGTGCCACACAAGACACCGCGACAAAACTCGGAATTAAGCAAATATTTAGACACCATTCGAAGGTTGATAAAACCTATTTTGCTATCTTTGATGCCACGGGTCCCGAATATGCGTCTTTATTAGTCCCACATCTCAAAGCGAATGGACATATTGTGTCTATATTAGGTCGAATTGAATTGCCTGTTGATCCTGCGTTTACAACGGCCATTTCTTATCACGAAGTTGCTCTGGCTGCCATTCATCAGTTTGGTGAACATATTGCAATTACGCAATTAATGTTGTCAGGAGAGGCATTAATCAAACAAATAATGACAGGTGACTTAATATGTCCTATTCCCGATACGTTTGCATTCGAGCAACTTCCTCAAGCCCTATTACACAGCGAAAACTCTCACATTAAAACGGTTGTGACCTTTTAGTAGTGCCCTGTCGTTTTACTTACTATTAACTTCGATAGAACAACACATCCAACGTACACAATCAAACGTATACGTTGGTTTTTTCGACAAGCACGTCCTCACTGTATTATCATCTCTCTCGAAATACGCATTTTCTATTAATCATATGAATTGGCACGCGTTAAGCACCTCAGATCTGAAAGGAACTTTGAATGAAGGCTACATCTGACGAAGCACATGTATTTATTGAAGTCGTTGAACAAAAAAGCTTTACAAAAGCAGCGGACAAGCTAAACATCGCCAACTCTGCGGTCAGCCGAACGGTCAAAAAGCTGGAAGAGAAATTGGGCGTTAATTTACTCAAACGAACAACTCGACAAATTGATCTTACTGCAGAAGGTGAACTGTATTTTCAACGAATGAAAAATGTATTGCAGGAAATGCAAACTATTGAGGATGAACTCCTTGATACACAAAGTTCACCCAAAGGCTTATTGCGTATTGATGCAGCAACGCCCGTCACTTTGCATCTCCTTATTCCGTTTGTTGCTATTTTTCGGCAGCAATATCCTAATATTGAATTATCACTCGTCTCTTCTGAGACATTTGTTAATTTGATTGAACGTAAGGTTGACATTGCAATCAGGGCTGGACAGTTAGCAGACTCAAGTTTACGAGCTCGTCCCTTATTTAATAGCTACCGCAAAATAGTGGCTTCACCTCGATATATTGAAACCACTGGCAAAATGACATCTGTAGCTGATTTACGTCACCATACTTGCCTGACATTTACAGAGCCAACATCACTCAATACTTGGCCAGTGAAGACCGAAAATGGGCTATTCGTTGATGTTGCTGATGGAATATCATCAAACAGTGGCGAAACATTATTGCAGTTGTGTGTTAATGGCGAAGGAATTGCCTGTTTGTCTGACTTTATGGTGAACGAAGGGATTAAACGTGGAGAACTGATTGAATTATTGCCTGATGAGATCCTGCCTATTCCATTGCCTTTTCATGCTGTCTATTACAGCGATAAGGTCGTCAGCCAACGAATTCGCGCTTTTATTGACTGCCTGACGACCTATTTAGATCTGATTGGCAAACCATAATCATGGCTTACCAACGGGAATAAACGTTAATCCCACTCTGGCGCTAAGCCTTCAGGGCTAACAAGACGATCATTACAATCCAGTTTTGCAATTGCATCACGATCTTCTTGGTCAAGCTGTAATTCTGTGGCTTTTAGGTTACTGATTAAATTTTCACGCTTGGTGGAAGATGGGATCACAGAATAACCTTCTCCCATCGCCCATGACAGAATAACCTGAGCTGGGGTTGCGTTATGTTTTTGCGCAATTGACTGGATAACATCATCTTTTAATGCCTTGCCGTACGCTAGTGTCATATACGATGTAATATGAATACCTAATTCTTTTGCTCGCTCAACCACTTTGCGGTTTTGCAGATAAGGTGATAATTCGATTTGGTTGGTGGCTATATTTTCCGCACCAACGACAGCAACTGCTTCTTCCATCAATGGAATAGTAAAGTTTGATACACCAATTTCACGGGTTAAACCTTGTTTTTTCGCTTCTAATAAAGCAAGCATGAACTCTTCAACAGAAACCGCATCATTTGGAGATGGCCAGTGAACCAAGGTTAGGTCAACATAGTCAGTCTGTAAATCATTCAGGCTTTTTTTCAAACTAGGGATCAGGTTATCTTTGCTTAAATTCTCAATCCAAATTTTGGTCGTAATATAGAGTTTATCGCGTGCAATACCACTTTCGGCAATTGCCTGCCCAACAGCAGCTTCGTTTTCATAGATTTGAGCGGTATCAACCGCACGATACCCAACATCTAATGCATTTTTTACTGACGCAATCACAACATCATCTTTTAAACGAAACGTACCAACACCTATCATAGGAACAGTCATTGTATTATCTCTCTTAAGTTTATTCATATTAATTATCAATACTCATTATTAGTTCTATCACTATTAATTGATAACTCACTAACAAATAACATTCTTGATAACTTGATGTTAAAAATAATAGGACATTAGGACTATTTTAAAAATAGTCATTCGCTCAATAATCTTTTGCTAAAAAGTCAATAATAAAATCGTGCTAAATGTAAATGCATGTCATTACATAAAAATAAAACAATCAAGCAGGCTGTAATAACGCTGTATTCATGTGAACCCAATAAATAGCAAACTCAATGATAAAAAATGAAAAAGGCATTATTACTATCGCTTTGGGCACGACTACCCATTGGGCACCCCCGTATTTCCCAAACCATTTCCAGTGCTTTGACTGTAAACCGACTATTAGGCGAAAACGACATAGGGTAACCAATTGATTTCTGAGCGAACAGGCCGAATACGACAACGAGATATGCCAACGTTTTCCTGTCCGTTAATCCTGTAACTGCTTTACCCACCAAGCCATACTGGAAAGACAAATATTCATGGCATTAGCTGAATCAGCGACTCTATAGTTCAGCTCCACAATTAGCTGGAAGTGTCCTCCCCCTTTTTTAATTCTGCACTGAAATTTCGTTTTTTCATTAAAGCACCTTTATTGTTACGAGATGATCATATCACCTCTATTCATGTGGATAAATTTATTAAACCACTATCCCCCCCCTAGGACTGATCTCCCGCAAATTATATGGGTAGATGTGAACAATGTCCGCTTCTGGCACAAAGCAGACTGCTGGCTCATATATAGCTCAATGCTATAACAGCATAAGTTATAATCTTGAGCCAGCACGGTTACTGGTTACACCAATATGTCACTCTTACCCAGCCCAAATTTAGCCTTTATCTCCTCTTCTTTTTGTCTGCGCTCCTCTTCCGCTTTCTGTGCTTCTTCCATCTCATGCATTCTCACGTTATAGATTGATTGCTCAGGCATCTGCACACGAACAGAGATAAAACGACCATCAGGGATATCAATCGGATCACCGTCATTGAAGCCGTCAATGTCATTACGGGCAAATTTAGGTGCATTAGGGTAAGTGCGGTGATACGTTTTAACGAGAATAGAGCCGTCTTTGTTAATTTTAGAGTTAACCCATATCAACGGCTGTTTATTGACATCGAGTGGAATTTCAATACCACCATCAACACCGCCCCATCCTGCATCTGAGTTAAAACCTAATACACCCTCGATAAGGTATTCGCCCTGAGCTACTCGAGTAACCGTAGCGCCTTCTGATTCATCGTTAGTAGTGAATGTGCCGTCTGGATTGATGTCGATGATTGGAGATGCACGTTTAATAAAACCATTACTGTCTACCGTTGTGTTTTTGGCGCTCCATATCGCATTCCAAGGTGTCGTAGTATCAACAACATCATTTGATGAACTGAAACGACTCATTAATATGCCAGATGTATTCATAAATAACATAGCTCGGCGATTTCCGTTATATGTAGATTGCCAGCCGGCACCATTACTTGGAAACCCTGGTGAACCAGAAGATGAGCCATAAAAACATGAGACTAATGATGGTTCGCTAAGACCTGCACCACCAATACCGTAATCACCAACTCCCATCAATGCTCTATTTCCTAATTTCGGATCTGGAAATGAGTAGAGACAGTTTGATACCCCCTCTCTTTTGATATAAATGTCAGGATGCCCACGGACTAACGATATCCATGCCGCATTACTCTCATTGTTATTTACAACCCCGATAGCGCTACTTAATCGTAATTCCCCCTCAACGCGCTGAATACCGCCTTTCTTAGTATCTAACTTATTAGCAATATCACCTTGCATCTTCTTAATGCTATCGAGTGTGACAATCTCACCATTTGGCATTTCAACTTTTGTCTGCCCTGTCTGAGTCATCCACGTATTCATTGCATCGAGAAAATACTGCGTATAACTATTAATAGCAACCATTGTTCTAGCTGCATCACTATTATTATCTGGCTCAGTAATATGAATTGAGAATGTTGTATTCGTTGCAGTCGCTAATGCCGGTTGTGCTAATACCAATTCAGTGTCGGAATTAACGGATTTAATCATGTAGGGAATATTAGTATTCCCTGATTTAATTAAAATCGTCATTCCGATATTAATGGCAGGATTATTATTTTTAAATTTAGTGCCAGTGCCTTTGACAATAGCAGACCCTGACACTGTGTTAACAGTGCCTGTTGTGTATATCATAATTTATTTCCTAGTGATTATTCTTTGGAAAAGGATGTTGACTCAAGCTTACCTGCATTGACGAGGAAGCCTTTTAAATTAGTAGTTATAACACCAGCTCCACGAGTGCTTGCGTTAATTGTAATTCGCTTGTTTACGGTACCGGCTTTAACAATAAATCCGAATGAACCAGTACACTCCAATCGCCCACCATTAGAGATAGTATTGGTTTCAACAAATTCGACTGCGTAATCAGTGTCATCAATTGTGAGGTATAAATGTGATTCCATTAATAATCTATCTGATGTGCTAATTAGTGATAAGTAAGGAAATGAAATAAACACATCATACGGCATGCCTCCAGCATAAATAATTGTTTCGCTAACATTCACGTATCCCTCACGACTCAGGTTTTGAGTATTTTTTTCACCTGAAAAATGATAGCTTGAATTCACATCCCCTAATAATTTTTCAACATAAACAGTTCCCGTGAAATTACCATCTGCGCCATCGATAGTCCCTCTAAATGTCCCATTATTAAATTCAGCATCACCGGTATTAGCATCAAGATAAAACCCATCCTTGCCAAATTCGTAATCCTTGGATTTAATAGCTTCAGATAACACCATTTCACGAACATTCGCTTTATCTAAAAACGCCTCCTTGATAAGCAATTGCCCATTCTTGGCGTACATGAATAATTCCATCTTGCCGTTTACAGGGTTATACCAAGCGAAATTATTAGCGTTATAACCTATGAAACTTTCGAGCTTTCCATTCTTAACTTGAGCACTAATGACCTGACCTGCTGCATTGTATTTAGTGCCGTTATGAACAATCGTGATATTAATTGAGTGAGTGACAACACCGTCACCAGATTGACTAAATTCAGCCTGCATTTTCTGGTTAATCATGCCCTGCTGTTTGCCGAATTGGGCTTGTACCTGCTCTTCGGATTTAGCCATGGCTTTATTCGTTTCAGATATCGCCTCCTTATTTGTCACGACATCCGCAGCAATACGCCCCATTTCCTTATCGGTGTTGTCTAATTTCTGGTTGGTGTCAGCTAAATTTTGGTTAGTTGCTTTTAACTCTGTGCGGATTTCCGTAGTTGTTTGACCGAAGGCTTTATTTAGCTCAGTAATTGAAGTTTGAGTCTCTTTAATTGCAGATTTGTTGTCACCAACAGCGGAGTAAATTTCTTTAACTTCCTGCGCCCATGCTTCGTTATCCGTTGCACGGACTTGCCATAGCTCTTTGATCCCAGCCTGTGATTGACCGTGTTTCACTAACAAACTGCGTGATAGTTGAGAGTCAGCATTACTAAGAATAATTGCTGTCTCAGCATTCCAATCTAATTTTTCACTGAGTTGCTTTCCGGCCTCAGTTGTCATAAATTGGCCGTCTAGTTCATCAAGTATTTCTTTGGTGTTACTATTAGGCTCCCCTTTGGCTTCAACAAACACTGATTTTCCAACGGCATTCACACTACGAACATAAATATAATAGATATGCCCTGCCTTTAGGTTGCGCCCTTGAATAACCCACATCGTACTGACACCTAAATATTCAGCGCGACTTTCTACTTCGCGAATATCCGTGATCTGCTTTTCTGAAAACCAAAACTCATACTGTGCGCGTAAGCTATTTTGACCACCAGAACGAGGAATAATACCCAAGCTAAAATAACCTGATTCCACTTCAATATAACTGGGTGGCAAGGGTGGATTAATCGCAAATGAGGTTGTGGCCACCTCGCCTTTTTGTTTCCGATCATTTTGAGGCACGACGGATAAAACATAATTTCCTTGAGGCAAACCACCAAAACGATACATCGTATCCGTGGTTGATGCCGTGCCGACAATGCGATCACCCGTAGTGAGTTTTAATAAAAAGTCGACTCCTCGACTGGAATAAGGCGTGTTCCAACTCGCCTCCACTTGCCACGCACTCGCATCCGATTCGATATCCACGGAAAGGCTTTCAACCGGTGGAATAAATCCCCCCAATGGCGTATCGGGCTTAGGCTCAAACTTAGCGCCTTTATCTACAATCGCCTCTTTTTCTGGCGTGTGTTGCACTGCAATAACCGTAAAACTGCCATCTCCGTTATCAGCTAAGCTGATAGCGCGAAATAATCGGCGACGTAAAGACGGAAGCGTCAACGTCCAAATTCCGCCCTCGCGTAACCCTAACGGTAAAGTATCCAGCTTTATTTGATTGGATGCGGGATAGCTCAACACTTCATAAGATTGTGGATCACCTTGTGCATTGATGAGCGTAACGCTTGATTTACCGCTTTGGGGTATGTCGATATTGCGATCTAAGGTTAATGTTTGAGCGAGATAATCAATGTGTGTCAGACGCCCACCAATTTGATTATCTGCGTAGTAGTTATCGGCAATTTCGATAATATCACCCGGCATATGACGCAAGCCTTCACTGCCAACAGTAAACTCAACCGTCTGTGTCTCTAATTTTTCCGTGGTTAATAACCAAAGACCATGCCGATGAGCTTGCCCTCTGCTAGTGCAACCAAAGGCATCGACGCGCATCACATTACGCCCAAAGCGGGCAATACTGGCATCATCTTCAACCAGCTCAACACTGGTTTTCCAGCCATTATCAGGATCAATAAAACGAACTTCGACAGCGGTATGACGCGATTTTAATGCACTAAAACTATACTGAAAGTTACCATCTATCACATTGGCGTTGGTATAAGGCCACACCACATCAGACGGTCTATCTTGAATAAAGGTTAATGTTCGCCCGTTCCAGACTGGCATAATGCGCATCATGGCACACATATCGCCCATGACATCATAGGCTTTCCGCATATCCGTAATGTAGGCATTACACGTCATACGGGGCTCTTTTCCACCAAAACCATCATCAACCTGCTCATCACAATAACGACCGATTGCATACAGGGCGAATTTATCGACTTCACTAATATTAAGACGTTTCCCCATGCCATAACGCGGATGGGTTAATAAATCCCATAATATCCATGCGGGGTTATTGGTAAATGCCGGTTTAAAGGTGCCATCCCAAATTCCTGTATAAACCCGTTTATCCGGATCATAATTGCTGGGTACCTGAATAATACGACCTTTAATTAAATAATTACGGCGAGGAAATTTATTGCCAAACTGTTCACTATCAAACATTAATCCTGCAACGGCAGACCCCGGATAGGTTTGTGAAATATCCACTAACTCAGAATAGCTCGACCAAACGGTATTATTTTGAATTTTGTCAGAAGTGCTGTCTTGAGTGATACGGATCATGCGTACACTAAACGGAACGGGCGGTAAATCATCCAACACAACGGCCATCAAATAAGGTGAGTTAGAGCGTTTGCCATTAATCGTGACATTTTTCTCCGTTATCCATGCGCCGTTGCGCTGAACTTGGATCTGCAATTGAACAGAAGTGGGTACGCGATCACCATTATCTTTGGTTTCAACCAGTGCTTGTGTGCCAAAGGTTAGGCGTAAGCGGTCAATATTAGGCGAGGTAATGGTACGTGTAACGGGTGAGTTATATTTAACCTCAATCCCCACTGGCACTTCATTCGCAGACGCCGTAAAGCCACTCATTGCCGGCTGTTCTAATGTGCCCGCCCGCCATTGTGCATACATCCCATTAATCGTGCTATTGCCAGAGCCGTCTATCACAGGCGTATCATCCAAGTAAATACACCCTAAATCATCCATCGAGCCTTGAATATGAATAGGGCCTTCAATTGGCCCCTCACTGATTAAATCAATTAATGAGGCTTTTTGACGTGATGTTAAATCGTTTGGTGCCTCATACGGTGTTCTTTGACCGCCACCACCTTTACCCATAATACAAGCTCCTCTTAACCACCGTGTTTGCCGGCATCGATATCTTCACCGTCACTGTCATCCATAATTTCAACGGATTGTGAAATGACGCGTGAACCACACATAATTTCGCCATACGCAATGGGCACCGGCATTCCTTGAGCAACCGCGTTATCAAGATTACTAAAATAGGTATTGCCTTTTTCTTCATCGCCACGAGATAAATTAGGAGGTTTAGGCGCGGGGATCAGCATTTGAGCGACACCCCCAATCATCATGGCAGCACCACCTGCCATCAAAGAAGTCGCCACTGTTGCGGAGATCCACGCAGGTCCCCACCATCCCAATGAAAATAAGGCAGCACCCGCAACAAACTGAAAAACGCCGACGTTTTTAGCCCCTGATAATTTCGGCACAATATGGACGACCGCGTTATCAGGTAAGGTTTCATTGAATTTTTGGTGAACTTCTTGCGGGGAAATATCGGTACCCGCAATACGGACTTGATACCAACCCTCACGAATGGCGAGGCGTAATGCGGGGATTTGAATAAAAAGCGCGTGAAGCCCTTCAGAGGCAGTATTCACATTTAAATCAAAGCGACGTCCAAATCGTTGCAAATTCCCGTAAAGTCGGAAGGTTGCCAATCGCGGTAACGCCAAATTGAGTGCGTCATTCGTTGCCATCGTTCGTTATACTCCTCGCGTTTGCTAAGTTGGTTTGGAATGTGATGCAAAATCGTTTGATTGCCTAAATAGATCCCCGCGTGATTAGCGCGAGAGCTGGCATAACAACACAAAATAATATCGCCGGGTTGGGCTTCTCTTTTTACCTGCCGAAAACCACTGCTCACCATATTATCGAGGTACAGTTCTTTGCCTTGGCGCCACCAATTATCATGTCGCTCAAAGTCAGGCAATTCATGTCCTGCCAAATGGTAAGCATCACGAAACAACCCATAACAATCTGTTGAGCCATGAATAAATTGGCGACCTAAGAGATGAGGCACTGGCTGATAGCAGTGAATTTTTTCATCACAGACCACCCACCACGGCAATGCGCTGTTCACCTGCAGTTGTCTATCTAATGTGCTGAGGTACTGTTGGCCTTCAGGATGACTATGCACAACCGCGATCACCTCGCCCTGCTGTTCGGCTCGAATAAAATCATCAAAAGAAATCGTAAAGTGGTTTTTCGGATCAGCATGCTGATTAACGCAAGGTAAATACTGTTCACCCTGTGCGGTACTTATCAATAAGCCACATGCTTCTAAGGGCGCTTGCTCTTTTGCCTGCGCCAAAATTGCTTGTTCAATCATAAGAAATACCTTAGGAGGGAATTAATTATTACCAATACGAGAAGTGGAAACAAACGCACCTATACGTGATTCATTTTTTCGTAACTTACAGTCACTCAGACGCTTACCGCATTTATCATTTAACGGATCGGTGGTTGGTTTTCCCCATTCATCGGCAACAGGAGGCCCTTTGTATCCGCATTCTTCAGAGCGATATCCCCAAGGACAGATATCCGACAAAATCACGCGACCAGGAAGCATCAATCCGTCGGTTTCACTGGGTGTCGCCAACATAAAGGTAGCGGTTACTGAATTTAAACTGGTCATCTGCTCAATGATCCAACGTGTCACAATCTCTTGTGATGGGTCAGCATTAGGATTGCCTTGGGGAAAATTTACTGCATCTAAAAATTGTGTGCTGACAATGCGACGCACCACCAGCCCACCGATTGCACTATCTAGCTGAGTGGCAATCCCTGTAATCAGCCCGAATAAATTCGACAATGTAATAGTGGGTCGCCCTGATGGGCCTTTGCCATTAAAAGAAAACCCCTCACCTTTCACGGGGTAAGGCTCATAGGTATTTCCTTGCCAGATTAACGGCTCTTTACGTTGATTGAGTCCATCAAAAAAGCGGTACCGAATACCGCCTATTTTAGTTAAATCAAATTCGTAAAGCTCAAGCAAAGCATCAGTTGAGGAGAGTTCGGTAACACTAATTCGCATTTCAGGAGGAATATGTTGCATATTAGCTCCAATAAAAAACCCGCCGAAGCGGGTTATAATTGACAGATTGAGACTACTTATTTAATTCATGAATAAAATGTTTTACTTTTCTCTTAAATGATTCATGAACTTCTTCTGGGATAGCTTCCATCATTTTATTAATATCACTTTCAGATAAACACAATAATTCCTTATCGTTATTGTATTTTTCAGAAAGAAAAGAAACAAATTTCTCAACACCATCCTCATCTATCATATAGTTATCTTTTAATTTGATAACAATATCTGAAGGAGAAACTGTAGTAATACTTTTTTCATCCTTATTTTTACTCAATAAGTCACTTCCACAATGTTTACATTTTATAGCTTCCGGGTGTATATCTTCAGCACAGTATGGACATCTTACATATAACACGCTTGTAGAATTAGCTGTGTCGTGAGGCTGTTGCTTTCGACCACTGAACACCACCATCATTAATCCACAAAAAATCATAAAACAGCTAATTAAAATATAATTTTGCTTATCTGACATTAAACCAATGTTATTTACGCGAGCCCCATAGCCAGTGGGAACACTGACATCCATATTAAAAGCAGCAAACGCTGCTATAATGCCGACAACCAATAAAATCCTTCCGAAACCTTTCATTGTCTCCCCTAATATTAGATTAATTTACCTTATATTAGCTTGGACTGGGCTTAAAATGAAGTAAACGAAAATCTCTCGAAGTGGTTTGCACTAATTAAAATACGATTTGCTCAAACTCAGCCGTTATTTCAGTTCTAATCATACTAACTGAAGACGACCATTTTCGACATAGTACCTTAATTAAATCTGATTGATGAGGAGGCTTCCATAAAAATACGGTAACACCGGCGTGTTTTTCTAAAAATGATTCAATCTGCAAGCTTTCACTATTTATATAGATCAGCGTTACATTGTATTTTTTTAGATTACTATTAATACCGTCAGGGCGACGCTGTTCGTAGCCGTCGCCAAATTTCACTGATTTTACTCGAGGCTCAAACTCCTTTTTCATATCAGGTTTAACTTTCCACTTAAATGTTTCCATCTACATAGCTCCACCATCCCGGCGCTGGCTCATAATATAGTCCTGAGCACCACGTTTACTGATTTCATAAATCTTTTTCAAGGCTTCAGGCCCTATTTGACCATTGCTACCATCATTTTGAATAGTTATATGGTTTATCTGAGTAACACCTACTCCTTGATTAGGCATTTTCGCAATAACGCCCAGCTTTCCATCAGCGCCACGGCGCAAAGGGAAAATACCTTCTGGCCCAGCCTCTCCCATCAAGCCTGCGCCTTTCGCAAATGCAAACATGGTAGGCTTATGCACGATCTGCCCACTGTAAGCGCTTAGGCTGGCTGAGTTGTAAACCCCGCCGTCCGCATTCGCAACGGGGGCACCAAAACCAAACCCCATCGCCTCTATTCCTTTAACTAGAGACATTTTAATTAAAATATCCGTTAACATTTTAAGAATAGATTTTGTAAAGTCTTTGAAATTGGCTTCACCTTCAAATAATACGTTAGTTAGCTGGCTACTAAACCCATTAAGGGTCATAGAAGTGGCATTTTGCACTTGAGAGTTAACATCAAGCGCGGTGTCTTTATAGTTACCCCATGCCGTTTGGGCGCCAGCTAACCAATCAGCCCGTTTCTGATCTTCAACTTCATAAGTTTTTTGTTGCTCAGCTAACATATTATTTAGCTGTGGATTCTCTTTTTGGCCTGCAAGAAGTTGAGCGCGTTCTAAGTAACGTTGTTGCTCTCTTGCTGATTTACCCATACTTTCTTCAATCGCTTTACGTTTTTCCGATTGCTGAGCAATATATTTATCAGCCTGATCTTGCATCTTATTTAAGCGTTCTTGTAAGGCAACCTTATCACCTTCTATCGCTAATGCTTCCTTTTGAATTAGGATACTTTCCTTATTGGCTAATAGCGATTTTTCAACATTATCTAATCGACGAGTCAACTGTGCTTGTTCTAAGATTGCAAATTGTGCCTGCTCTTTTTGAAAGTCTTTTCGTTGCTGACTAATAACATCATTAGCACCTTTGTGATCTTCAAGGATTTTCAATTGAGCTTGCAATGCTAATAAATCTCGAGAGGCTTTTTCCTCTTCACGAACACCAGCTGGCACAACGTATCCCTTACCTTTCCCTGTACCCGGCATTTGGCGATCTCTTAAACGAAAATTAATCATCGCCTTAGCTTCTTCATACTGTTCTTGTGTTAGTGCATGTTTTTCTTTTTCTAATTCCGCTAATTTTTGTAACCTTTGAGTCTCCCAACTAAAGTAACTCCTCCACTTTTCCTGAGTTTTAATTTGGTTAACTTTAAACTGCTCATTGTCTTTTTCTGCTTGGGCTTGGGCATTTTTTAGGTCTATATCAGCTGCCTGATCTTTCAATTCTTTTAAATGAGCCTTAACATCATCAATTGTTTGACCTGTTTTGTCATAATGCAGTTTTTCAGTAAATGGGTTTATCTGAAAATTAACCAGCATTTCTTCATGCTCACGGATTTCATCCTTTAATGTTCTTGTTCGGTAATAATTCAATGCGGCATCTTTGGCGTCATTTGTTGCTTTTTTAATATTGAACCAGGCTAATTCTATTCCCTCCAACTTGTTGGGGATCTCAATGGCGCCATCATTTATAGCTTGCGCATAAGCATCAATCGCCAATTTAGCTGCTTCCGTTTTATTACCTTGTAACTCTAACGTTCGAATTTGCTCTAATTGAGCCGCAGTCAAATGATGATTAGACTTTTCCAATTCAAGCGACATTTGAAGCGGTTCATCCTGCAGGCGTTTAAACTGATCAATCGTGGTATCAATCGCCTGCCCTGTGATGTAATTCATCTGTGCGGCCGCTTTTGAAACACGGGAAATCTCATTATTTGAAAATACGCCTGTACCGACAACACTCGAAATGGATGATGCCATTTCACCACGCGTAATACCGCCACCAGCCAGTGTCCGTGCCATTTCATTTAATTGGCTCGCGGATTTATTTGCGTAGTTACCTGTTAAGATCAACTGCTTATTAAATTGAGAAAACTCTCTTTCTGCATCATAAGCTAATTTGGCAACGCCCGTTAGACCGGCAGTAATTCCTCCCCAAATACCACCACGAACCAGTGAGCCCATATTAAAGGAGTTGGCAATACCTTGAAGACGACCAGATAATGACTTGCTGTTTTTATCAAACTCTTTAGTTTCTTTGTTCGATTCAGATAATCGACGAATATAGATCTCGGCTGAAGAACTGACGCCAAGTTGAGAAGCTTGATAACGCAACATCTGTTCACGACTTAAATTTTGAGTGGCAACCTGTTCTTTTAGTCGCTGAATAAACCGTGTTTTTTGTTGTGTTAGAGACTCTTCTTCTCGGCGTAACTTCATTGACTCTGAAGTAATAGCAGAAATAAGCACCTGATAATCGCGCTGATGGATAGTGCCTTTTTTCACTTCTTGGTTTAACTGAGCCTGAATCGCTCTTAACGCCGATTCACTGCCGGATAGGCCTTTAACGGCTTCAATTTGTTTATAATATCTCTCAGTATTCGCGTCTTGCTGATCTTGTATTGCCCTTATTCTTGATTTAGTGACATTCTGAATTTCGGCAAACTGCTCACCTGTAATTTTGAGCTTGTCATAAGCCTTTGTTGATTTATTTAAAACCTCAGTGAGTTGTTCGAGTGCATTTCTCGTTTGCCCAACACTTTGAGCTTGCTCTAAAAAAGCATCGGCTTGTTTGCGTGATTCAATAGCTGCACGCGCTTCTTCCTGTGCGATCCGCTGATAATAATCCGCTCGTTGTTGCTGAGAAATTTCTTGTTGATTGTTAAGTTCTTGAAGAGATTGCGCAGTACTCTCTGCAGAACTGCGAGCAGATTGCGCTTGCTGTTCAACCAGTTGAGCCATGCGTCGTTGACTGGCTTCTGCTTTTTCTGCGGTTTCTTGCAGTTGACGTTCAACACGCCCCATTTGCTGGCTGAAATCTGCTGTCTCAGCGCCTAAGTTAATCGTGAGATCGGCTATTTGTTGGCTCATATCGTACTCCGCCCGCTATCCCTTCACTGACCGCCATCATGGTTTCATCGTCCATATCAACAGCGGGTTTTCGTAACAACACGCTAAAATCCTCTGGCGATAAATTATCACTGCCACCAAAAACACTGGCGACAGTGAAGTTAAGTCCAGAAAAAGCATGATCAATGAGTTGGAGGGTGAAGGGAGTTTCATTAAAGAAGTGTAACCAATCAGCGAGTTCAGTCGCTGTCATTTCGCTGAGCATCCTGCGCCAATCAGCACGTTTAAATTCATGTGACAAACGCAGGATAAATTGATGTTCACGGGCGACTACTTTTCCAGTGACTCTTCCTGTGCATCACTGTGAATATTTTCATTTTCCGTGTTTTCAGTTTGCGCCATTCCGCTAATCACCAACACCTCTTTAGCTGCGAGACCGAGTGCTTCAGGATTCCATGTAGAAAGAACATCATTATAAATTTGTTCAACATCATCTGATCCACCGTGCGCTAATGAACGAGACACTAACCAGGCATTCGATTCTGTGTTTGCACGAATAATCAGGGCGGTTTTTTTAACGCCTTCCACTTTTTCAATATCGTCATTTTTTTCTGCTTGCTCGACTAAAAAATCAAAGTATTCAATGCGTTGTAGTGCTGATAATTCATATAACGCAACAGAATTACCACCATAAGCAAACTCTTTTTTCTTTAAAAACATACTGTTACCTTTTATTCATTGTCTTTTTTAATAACGGGCGCACTTTTTCCTTGCTCTGACGCTGATTTAATTTCTTCAGCAAGAGCTGGACGACCACTATTAGTGATCTTAATCGTGCGGGTAATTACTTCTTTTGCGGGCACTGTTTTTCCAAGCGAACTAACCCAGCCACGATAAATATCAACCGCCCCATTCGGATAACGAATGCGATAGTGACGAACATCACCCAGTTGGAACCAATCAACCAGATCTTTTTGTCCTTGCTCACCCGGCTTCCATGCCAGCGTAATATTGGCTTCACCTGCTGATTTTTCCCCCTGAGCAGTCGCTTTCCAATCTGCATCTTCATCGTCAAGATAGGTATCGTCATAACTGTCTGCGGTAATTTCACCCGGCTGTAACTCTTTAATTTTCGCCAGTCGCGTCCAATCTGTATCATCAAACGGCGCTTTTAATGGATCTTCGGTACCGCTATAAATCCAAAGCGTGGTACCAGCACCTTTTACGGGTGCCAATGGGTTTGGTGTAGGCATAATGATTCCTTTTACATTGAGTAACTAATTTGATAATTGAGATCGACTGAACCCCATAACCCCATTTCTTCATCACGATGGTAGTCGTAGCCATTAGGGGTCATATTTTCGATAAGATCGGACAGTGCGGGAATGGAGGTCAGTGCGGGATAAATCACAGCTTCAACCCATTTATCTAATTCAGCATCAGGGCTATTCGCACTGAGAAAAACTTCTATGTGAACAATCGCTTGCCAGCTATCTTCATCGAGGTTTTCACCTGTTGAGGTAGCATCGGTGATATACACAGCAATCGCTGGGAAGTCGTTTTCATCCACAAAAAAAGGGCGACCATCAAATACTGTCGCCCCATTGGCATGAGGCTCAATTGCCTCTTTAATTGCGTGCCGGATCTGCGTGTGCTTGATCACTAACCCCTCCCTTTTATATAAAGCCGTAATTGTTGCTTTAATGCCGATGCCATTTCTTTAGGCATATCAGATTCAATAAGCTTCTCTGACTCTTCGGTGTAAGCCGTTGTTAACGGTGTGACGAGCGGAATTTTAACTACTTCGATGGGATAACGACTTTTCCCAACGCGCTGAAGAATATGCCAGCGCCCATTATCAAGCTGTTGAATAAAGGCATTAGGAAAAGAAAATTTGCCCACTTTCAACACACTCCCTGCTCCTTTCTGATTACCTCGTTTTCTTGATAGTTGAACGCGAGCACTACCCAAAGCAATAGCGGGTAAATTACCCCGGTTTATCACTAATCTAGCACGAGGCGTTTTATAGCGACTGCTCGCTCGACTAAGTCGAACACGTTGACGGATCAGGCGTTGAGGCACTTTGGTTTCAGCTGAAACCCGTTTAACACTATGGCTAATGACACGGCGAGCAACACGGTTGATCGCCATTGCCGTTGCTTTCGGTACCATTTCATCATTAATGCTATTCAGGTTTTTAATGGCTTGCTCTAATCCTTTCATATCACCCACCTATTTAATCCAAATATGGGGTTTACCATTAAACTTTTGATATCGAGTAATTTGGTAAGTTTTCCCATCAATTTCAACAGTATCCTTACGGTCAGGTTGATAGGTTGACGAAAAAATAACATAACTCACCCCATCACCACTTATCGGACCCAATTCAGGGATAAAGTGAGATTCGAGTGCTTGATAAAAAACACCATTAATACGGATGGGAATCCCCATCCGTTCTTCGGTCACGTTATCCATTCTTTTTACCAACCGTTCAAATGAATTCATCGTTTCCTACCTTATGGCGTACCCGCTGGTGCGAACACATTGAGTTTAACCGTAACATTTTCACTCGATGCATCCGCATCATCCCAAACCACACCAGCAGGTGTGCCACCTGTATCCACCACGATATTGTCTTTAACGGACGCCGTAGTGCCGGCTTTTAAGGCAATTCCCGCCTTCTTGTTCAGTAAGAAAACACCTTCTGAGAAACCATCACCTTTCTCACTAGGGTGAATATCCGTGATCGCAACACAAGCAATAGTGCCAACGTGTACCAGTTGACCACTTTTAATGATCTCTTTTGTGCTGTTAATCACGGCAATTGTGCCACCCTGTTGTACATAATTTTTAGCCATAAAAACTCCTTCCGATGCCGAAGCACCGGATTTTAGATATAAAAAAAGCCCATCAGGGCATCAGGATAAAACGAAGAAAAAAGACGTCTTACTTACCAGTTACTTTCAGCAGACCGCGATAATCAACTGGCGCTACACCCGCATCAATACGCACTTTTGTGGTAACACCGTCTGAGGTAAAACCTTCAAGTTGGTCAATATACGGCACATCGATTCCGTTTAAGTACGCCACCTCAATGGTGTCGCTACCTTGACGTGAGGCCATATACCAATCTTTCTCGCTCGCATCATCTAAACGAGGTTCAGCAATAATTTCCGCTAAATCACGCACTGGGTTAATAATATTGGCATTAACATCAGCGCCTTTCACACTGCCTGATTTAACCACTTGGGTAGCTTGTGTTTCCAGTGTGGTCGGTACCAACATAAACGCGGGACGAATATTTAATGAACGTTCGCCTTCTTTTTGTTGACGCATAGCAGTACGACCTGCACTGATGGTTTCCACATCCATCCCGCCGGTGATCATGTTTTTATGATCGGCACTAAATAGTGCTTTTTTATCGCTCATTTTTTCATTGTCGATAAGCACCGCATACACCAAATCGCCGACTGTCGCTTTAGCTGCACGACCGAACTTCATGGGCACATCCGTCAGCATGTTCATATCATCATTGATAATGGCTTGACGAGTAATACTAAATAACTCACCGTAGGTCGCCAGCGCGATGGTTTCGCCTTTATCATCGAGCGTAACGTACTTATACTCAGCACCTTCACGCACTTGACGTAATGAAGGGAATGCCCCCAACCCAACACGATGTGCAGTTTTAAAGTCACTGAGCTGTCCTTTTTTCGTCCATTTTTCAAAGGTTTCTTCGTTTTCTTCCCAGCCGAGCAAAATCGCTTTATTCGCGACATCCAGCAGGATATTACCGAAATCAGAGGTGCTATGCGTAAAGGCCATACCAATCATTTGCATCGGATTATACGTAGCCACACCAACACCACGTTCTGTCAGTGATGCGCGCGCTAATTCACGCAATGTCATGCTATTAAAGGCGTTATCTTTTTCATAATCCTGATAACCCGCACGCGCCATCACAGAGGCACGCACACTGTCACCGACGATATTGCCGTTTCCTGCGTAAATATGCGCATTACCTTTATTTGATGGTTCAGGATTTTGTTGTTTTGCAACTGTGTTAAGTAATTGCTCACGCGCTTTCTCAACAGAACAACTCGCATCCGCTAAACAAGTGATCATCAAATCATTGTGACGACCACCGAACATGGCAAATAAATCTTTAATGCCATTTAAGCGCGTTTGCTCATCCGTATAGGTGGCGCTAGGCTGTGGCTCTGGTGCTGGTGCTGGTGCTGGGGCTGTAATAGGTTGTTGAATAGATGTGGTCGTGTTTTTAGGGGTAATTTGATTTTTAATTTCACTTGGCATAGATGAAAATTCCTCAATTCGTTTAGATGTAAGACTTGCCATTGCTTTTACTGGCTCAATCACTTTATCGGCGAAACCGTGTTCAACACACTCGTCACCATCAAGCCATGTTTCCTGCTCTAACATGGCGGTAATTTCTTCGGTTGTTTTCCCTGTTTTCGCCACATAAGCAGGGATTAATACGTTTTCTAACTTGTCGAGCAAGTCAGCATATTCGCGCATATCATTCGCATCCCCCCATGAAACGCCCCACGGTTTGTGGATCATCATCATGGCATTTTTCGGCATAATGACCGTATCACCCACCATCGCAATGACTGATGCCATTGAAGCCGCTAATCCATCGATATAAACCGTGATTGTTGCGGAATGGTTTTTAAGTTGGTTATAAATGGCGATACCATCAAACACCTCACCACCGGGAGAGTGAATATGCAGATTGATATGACTGAGATTACCCAGCGAGAGTAAATCTTCCGTAAAGCGTCTTGCGCTAATTCCCCACCCACCGATCTCATCATAAATATAGATATCTGCAGTTTGGTCTTCTTTAGCCTGCATGCGAAACCAGTTTTTTTGAGTTACTGGCCCCGACATTTTAGGCATCGTTATCAGGTTCTTGTTGTTTAGCATCTTGTGCCCCTTTGTCATTAGCAGGATCAGTATCAAATACCAGTCCTAATCGTTTATTTTCGTCAATTTCGGTTTTACGACGACGTTTCACATCCGCAGGGTTGCCCCCTTTAGCGCGTATCCAGTCACTTTCTGTTGACGCACCACCCCGTAATAAGGTTTTCCATGCCTCAGACTCTTTTTTCGGATCAATCCACGGCATCACAGGTCCACTGTAAACCGCATTAAACAGGGATTTAGGGTCAACATCAGGTGGCACGGCGACCACACCACTGGCTATCGCCATTTTTAACCAATTGCGATACATCGGACGGCTAATGCCCGCCACAAAGGTGTCTTGAAAAATGTTATAGCCTTCAAATGACTCCACCAGCTCTTGTCGTTGAGCGCTATATGTGCCGTTATAGTCACGGGCGATACTGGAATAACTGCCCCGACTACCCGCAGAAACCGCACGTAATTGCCCATTGCGAAAGGTTTGTAGATTAGGGTTGGGGCGGTCTGATTTGATCATGCCCACTTCTTCACCCGGCTTTAAACCGTCGTAAATCATGCCCGGCTGAATATCAATATTACGTTGCTCATCTTCGTCGTATTCACCTTCAGGGAAAGAGCCGGCATCCCCTTTTTTGATGTACATCCCCAATGAAGCTGCAATACGTGCGGAGGTCAATTCCGCATCTTCGTAATCTTTTAACGCACTTAAGCGCATTAAGATCCCCGAAAACAAACTGACACCCCGCGCTTGATGAAGCCGACGAGTGAACTTCAGGTGCAACATATTTTCAGCATCGATGGTTTTGATATCCCCCAAATTGGCACTGAATTGGGGGAGGTTTTTATATACCTGATACCCTGTGGGTCGCCCCCACTCATTGAACTTAATGCCTTGGATAATCTTACTTTCTGGCATATTCATGTGAATAGGCACAAAGTCAGGCTCTAAGGCTTCGAGCCAAAAATAGATATTGGCTTGAGGATCTAACCCCTTGGCTTTACCTTTGACGAGCTGAGCAAAGACTTCACCATCACGTAGCCACGTTCTCACCAATAAACGTTCTAATACAGGGCGACTAAATTGCCCTGTCACTTCGGGTAACACGGACCATTCCGCCCAGGCTTGACGAATTTGCGACGCTAAATCCTCATGGATTTGCCCTGCGCCATCTAAGGGCTGAGGCTCAACAATAATGCCCTTTGCCCCGACAATGCGTTCTTCCATCTTGTCGAGAATGCCGATAGAGATATCATGATTGTTATCTAGCCACCGCGCTTGCTCCCGTAATGATGCCCCACCGAATTGAGTTAGCTGGTTACCATTGCGATTTTCACGTTTAGCGGGATGAGTACGAGTGGGTAAAACGGCTTCATAAGCTTTAATTTGTAATCGAGAGCGGAGGCGTGAGGCTTGCCAGTTTGGGGCGAAATAACCAATGGCGCTGTCTAATAATGTCATCTAAACCTCGCTAATTTATACATTGGATTACCTCGTTTTCTCGATATCAACGCCGACAAACGAGATTCCCAACGCTCACGACCTTTTATGATCTCGTTGAGATTTTCCATTGTCATGGCTTGTCCATTAAAGGTGATGGATTTGCCTTTTAATACCGCCTCTTCCGCTAAACGGTATTGCTCAATCATGTGTTCAATTTCTTCTTTCGTCATATCCAGCCTCCGCTGTTTGATACCGGTGCCCATGCTGATACGGCAGGCGTTTCCTGTTTTTGGATTTCGGGTGAGGGTTTTATTTCAGGCTCTGTGGCGATATCGGCAATTGACGGGGATGAGGAAAGCATTACATCAGGCAATCTCGCCCATTTAGGCGGTTTTTCCCAATTAATATTCTCGTACCCTTTTAATATCACCAAGGCATGAGCGTAAACCATCAGGTCAAATGCCTCATTAGCACCTCGACCCGGCTTTTCCCAATGCCCTTTTTCATCACGCTCTTCATACGTCAACTCGTCATAGAACGATTCATCCAGCCAATCAGGGAAATGAATATAATTAGGTCCGACGGTATCGCGCGATAACGCAGAACTGATCCGGTCTTTGAGTTGATCCGTTTGCAGTAAATAAAGAGGCACATCCCCTTTCGCTTGGGCGCGCCGTTCAGAACGACTGGTGTTATCGGGGAATGATTTGGTGATTAGCTTACTGCGTTTATGCCCATCGCCCTTAAAGAGATAGACTTTACGGTGTAATCCCTCTTTTCGACAGCGACGCCAAAATTTATAAGCATTATCAGTAACGCCATCTTCACCACCAGAGTCCACGCCCAACATCATGATTTCCATTTCATGGTGAGGATAATGTTGCAATGGATAGGTTTTCTCTAATACATCGGTGATTAATACTTGCCAATCCTCAGGATAAGAGCCCGGATCAATTCGACGGCATTCACCGTTGTTGTCATAACGTAGGGATTGGGTGATTTCAAAGCGGTCAATCACCCAGCGTTCGCCTTTTTCACCGTAACCGACCACCTGAACCACAAAGCGTCGTTTTTTACCGCCCTGTACGTCAACTGTGGCAACCAAGAATCGCACGCCATCTGGCACAACTGACTCTTCCCAGTTTTCTACACGATTTATAAGTTCATCACTCCGGCGCTGTTCTTGTGCTGTGCGCGGTAAATAAGGTAAACCCCAGTCTGTATTGGTGACCGCTTTTAAGGTTTCTTCACTGCCGGTTAATTCGTATTCTTGTTCTGCAGTCAGTAATTTATAAACTAACTGAGACAACGTTTGATAAGCAGCAGCAGGTCCTTCCATCCAAAAAGAGGCAATACGCGAACGACGCCCTGTGCCTGAGATCTTCCCTTGCTTATCAATGAACTGCCCTTCAATCAACCACACCCCTTTATTATTGAGTTCCCGTTTTTGATGGGGTTCGATGCGACCTAAGCAGTGCTGACATTCCACATACGCAGATTCACTCGCTTCTACGGGATCTGGATTGTCACGATACCCCTTTACCGCATCATAAATAGGCTGAAAATATTCGTGGCAGTGAGGACATTGCCAGTACCAGCGACGGCGATCCCCCCGATTATAGAGCGATAGAATGCCCGTTGTGGGCGGAGCTTCATGAGGCGATAAGCGACTCCATTTAGTATCTGTGATATCACGCCCCGGAGAACTTTCCACCAGCGTCATACCCGCTGACATAAAAGTGGTTGTCCGTTTTGAGGCTAAAGAAAAGCCATCTCCTTCACCGTCGATGTCTTCTGGAAAACGGTCATAATCGGTGAGTGCCACACACTTAAAATCAGATGAGGACATCACATTAATCGATGGCCACCCCATTTTTAAAAAACTGCCCGATAAAAAGTATTTATCAAACACGTTATTATCGTTACGACGAGGGCTGAGTTGTTTGCTGACTTCAGGACTGCAACGAAAGGTGCGAGAAAGCCGTTTTTTACTGTGCTCTTGTGCTTTGTCTTGCGTCATTTGCACCAGCAACATATCAGAAGGGTCGCACACAATATTGTAAATCACCCACCCATCAATTAACCCGACCGTCTTTCCTGTTCTCGCAGGTCCGACAAATATCACTGCATCATAAAGCCGTGACGATAAACAATTCATAGGTTCAACAATGTAAGGAGATACTGCTGGGTCCCAAGGAACAGAGTTACCCGCTCCCACAGGTACGCGCATATATTTTGCCACAGCATCCGCAACTGGCATTCGCCTCGGTGCTTTAATGAGTTGTGTCACATTTTTTCTTAATGTGGTTGCTGACACTGTTGCTGTCATAACTCATCCTCATCGCTCTCTTCACCATCCGATTGATCACTTAAGACTTGATGTGCTATCTGGTCGCGAAGATCATCAATAATACCTTGAACACGAGATACGGCTGTCGGTGTTAATGCACAATCACGTTCTAATATGTCAGGTAACGTTTCCAACACTTGTACCATCGCTTTAGCCAGTGCTGAATATTCTCGTGCAACGTCTGAGGCAGGCAATAACTCTCCCACTTCTTGTTCAAACTTCAAACGCTCCCGCTCAGACTGATACCACGCTTTCCGATCTTGAGGTAACATTTTCTGATTATCGACAGGGGCTGGCGCCTTCATCATTTCAGATAAAATATCAGTGAGTGCGTAGAGTTTTAGATTTGAGCTATTGCCTGCAACAGGCTCTAAATGATTAAGACGAGCGGAAGCAGTTTGCCGATGGACACCAGAAAGTGCAGCTATCTGGCTGATATTGAGTTTTAGGTGTTTGAGTTCTTTGTCCATATTTCATTTGTTTTATTCCACTCCTGATCATAACGAATTCAATAATAAAAAAGGCCACTATGGCCTATTCATCTACAAATAATAATTTGGGTTGTGTGAGTGAAAGTATTTGCTCATATTCCAATTGCAATGCTTTCTTTTCTTTCTTACGTTTATTCATTAACTGGCTACCAAGGCGACCTTTTAACTCCGACTTAGCAGATTTTAATGCGTGCCGATGCTGAGCCTCTTCACCTAAACCTTTCCAGCGATTGATTTGATCTACCATCCAATTAAATGCTTGGATAAATTTTATTTTAATAAGCATTGCTGATTTACCCGTAAAACTCATTACCAATAGCATATATCCGTCTTTGGATAACTTATACATTGGCTGAATATCACCATTTTTATCAATGTAATCAGTGGGCTCAAAATTGAGCCCAGCAAATTCACTAGGGCAATCACTGATTGTTTGCTTTATTTTCTTCAACACATTCTTATGACGCTTACCAAAATACTCAGCAATCTTTTTACTCGTTGTGAACACTTTACCGTCAGATGCCATAACCATTTTTTGAAAATTAAATTCAGGAATAACGACTACATTACTCATGGTGTAAATCCTTATAGAAAAGCGAACCTGTTCACCAGAAATAACCGCCCCATAGAAACACCATTAACGGGATTTCTCAGGTTCGACTTTCTGTAAGGTTCTATGGGTTATTTTGCGCGGTGAATGCGCAGTGAAATGAGATGTAAAACAATAAAAATGAGAGTTAAAGCTTTGAGATAGTGGTGAACAAAAAACAAGCAAATTCATCACTGTTATTTTTTTAATATATATTTATCAAATAATTATACTGGTGGTGACGACCGATAAAAATTGAAAAATGCGCCGTTTCCCGCGTGCGCGTCGCCCCGTGGAGAGGGTACCCCACCGGGAGTACCTTTTGAATTATATATAATAAAATCAATTTATTATGATTAAGGTTTCTTTGGTGGCGGGATAGGATTCTTAATCTCATCCTTTGGCTGATACCCGTTAGGATTTAAATACTTATCCTGTAATTGTTCATCTAATTGCTTTCTGAATTGATTGGGGTTCTTAAAACCTTGACTAGCCATAGTTATTTCCTTTACTTCTGACTGCACCACGTTTTGTTAGTGAATTCCATTGCCATATCTGCAAATACTTTATTCTGAGTTTCCATTACTCTTTTTAACTCAGTGATAGCAATATCTTGTCGATCAGCTCGCATACGTAAATCTGCTAGCTGAGCATTGATGTCATGCTCTGACTTATTACTGATAGCCACATCTTTTAGTTCTGCGGAATTAACAAAGGTATCTTTGATAAATAACTTACCAGCAAACTGTGGTGTTGATTTAGGCTTCACACCTACATCTTGCATCAGTTGCTTAATGCGGATTAGTTGCTCTTCTAACTTATCTAAGTCTGATGTATCTACTGAGACTTTTAATTGAATAGTGTTATCTGACATATCTATCTCCAATAAAAAAGCCACCAGCGATTAACTGATGGCTATCTATATAAACTCTATCAACATCACTCTAAGAATGACGTTTGTAGAATTGAGTGGATTCATTGTTTTTGATTCTCACTATGCGCTCACTGTGAGGTAATGCAGGTCATAGCTAACATAGGAGACAGCGACAATGCGACGCATTAATAATGCATGGAAATCGATTTGATTTATTTCAATAATAGATGGGTTGGATTTGTAAGTTTATGTACAGGTAATTATACTTAAATTTCCATCAACCCAGTGTTGATATCTAATACATTCTATGTGTTCTACTTTGCGCTCCTATTGGGGCGCTTTTTATTCCTGGTAATAACTGTATACTTACTAAGTATTTATTTTTTGCTTCATTTTAACCGCCCTATGTAGCCCAAACTCATAGGGTATTTTTTTATCTATTCTCTTCAATTTCCCGTATTGCTTTCTTGTCTGAGTTACATTGCTCAATAACCGATAACAGGGAGATGTTTAACATTAACGATTCTCCCCATGTCATTTGCTCGGGTATGTATGGCAATAGACAATCAGCGGTATTGGTTGCCGTGTTGTAATCTTTGCTTAATTTGTCGTAGTCATCTATTACCCACCATAACCAGAATGTAAGAATTAAAAAACCGCCAGCCGATAGTTCCGTTAATATGCTCATGAGGTTTTCATCTCCTTGAAATTAAGGGCACCTCTCTTGTTATTTTGATTTAGTGGTTTTGCCTTTTCCTATTTCAACAAGAATAAGTTCTAACATTAGTTCACCTGCTTGATTAGCAAGATCCTTAATTTTACGCCCATGTTGAGATTTGACGTCTTTCCAGGCATTCAATCCCTTGCCAAACTTACTGGCGATGCTTCATCTCTTTTAAAATCAGCACAAGCCTCATTAAGTTGTTCCATCACGCTTAATTTTCGGGGGTTAACAACCTGCCCTTCTGTCCAGTATCGATGAAGGACATCATCACACTCCTCTTGAAACTGAATTGCTTTATCGCGAATTTCAGGTTTGACCTTGTTGGGGTAAATAGTCAGCATCCAAGCTGAAAGTTTTCTAAGTTGTAGGCAAATCATAGATTGGTCGCCACCTTTTGTAGGTATGGTGATTTCCACCATACCTTTGGAAAACCTTTGCTTAATCTTACTGAATTGATTTTTCCAGTTTAACCCCATCCCTTCAACAATAGGTTTCATGGGTACATACGGCTCATTGATTGCATCCATTAAAAAGCCCCGCTATTGCGAGGCTGTATTTATTTAAATAGGTAGAGTTTTATAAACTAAAATTCATTAGCGTATGGAAATTCAATACCTTGAACCATTTTAATCAAATCATCTTCCTCATCAACCCTGTGAGCGTTCAGTGGTGCTGCGACGCTATCGTCTGTTGACCAATCATCTCGTGTAGAATTAATAACAGGAATAAAATTATACAAAAACAATTTATTTTCCAAACAAAAAACCACGAAATAATTGTCTCGACCTAAAATAGGATCTTGCTGCCAGTGACCAGTAGGGCCAACAGGTTTTGGAAATGAACGTCGAATAACAGAAATAAGTAAAGCACCTTGATAATACTCTCCAAGCGGAGTACGCACCATCCCCTTAATTTGGTCTGAAGTTAATTCAATATATTCTTGTGCATACTTTCCATCATCTTTAATAACTAACATATTCACTACTCCTTTAGTTTTTACAATGAAGCCATCTAGCTCCACATTTTTGTACCCTTAAACATCCGAGAATGCTGTTTAAATATACAGTATTTATTGTTTATTAATCTAAGAATCATCCCAATAGCAAGTAATCTCCTTCATATTTCTTTTCTAAAAAACTTACGTTGATTATTAACAGATTGGCTTACTGGATATTGGTAATCTATTGTTTTCACACATACTAGTGAAAGCCCTGTGGGAGCCCAAACTCACAGGGTTATTTTTATAGATTAAAACCCTGCAATGATACCGAATATATTTAACTCACTATGTTTTAATCAAAAACATTATTAATAATTGAAGTGACTATCGCTGTACTTAATGCGATCAATACCAAATCATTTCCAACAATGCGCCATTCGTAACCAGGATAGTAAGGTAATTGGCTAAGCATTTTTTCAGGAACCATTTTCTTCGCAATACCAGGAGGCAATGGCTTTCCTCTTACTAAATTTTTAGCAATACCTGGAGGGAGTGATGAATATCCAGTAAATCCACCATTCAACGCAATTGCTCTAGCCTCATTATAAGATAGAGAAATTGAGAAAGAGGTTTCATTATCAAAGTGATTATTTTGTGATTTATTATGCCATTTGTTTGGTTTCTCACCTTGATATCCTTTATTGTGACCTCTTCCATGCCCATTATCTGGATCAGCATAAGAAGAAACAGATATCATCGACAAACCTATAATCACCAACAATAAGTTACTTATTCTAGAAAAAATACCCATGTCTATGACCTCAGCAATTAATTTTTCACAGAATATCCTTCGAGTTACACAACTACTATAAGTAATACTCCTAGAAAAAATAACTGACAGGTGTCATTGTTGCTAACTTAGTTGCGAATACATAACTAAGTCTTTTTTTATTTCAAACACTCCGCTCTAATGTAATCTTGTAATCCTAATATCACTTGCTCTGACTGTGCAATTCGCTCTCTGAGTAACCAATAATTTCTGATAGCGGTGTCAGTAGGTCGGGCGGCGGTTGCATTAGCCATGCCGGAGGTGGAAGTGGCTGAGACTTTGGGGCATTCGGCTTTGATGTACACCCGCTCAGGATTACGCTCACTAGTATCACGCAACTGATCAATTTCAGCTTTTGCATTGTTAAGTTCCGTAGTGTGTTTTATATCGAGTTCGTTTAATTTATCAATGCGAGATTGATATTTATTGTTGATTTCTACTTGTTGTGAGAGTTGTTCGGTGAGTGATTTATTTTCTTTACTAAGCTCAATAACTTCTTTCATCGATAGCATTGAGAAGAGCAACATTGCACCCCAAAAAATTAATGGAACCCAAGGTTTTAATTTACTCATAACAACAACCAAGCATCTTCAAATACTTTCTGTGAATACGGCTGATAACCCAACTCAACGCCTACGATTGCTTTTGCTAAAGAGATAGCAACCTGTTTTGATTGAGTGTCTATCTTGTCATTAACACCAACACCAATCTCTTTTGATGCACGACTAATGTAACCAGAGGTATTATTTTCAACTGGCGGTGCGTACTTATTAATAATTGTTGATACTGAGTTCAAACCATATTTACGTTGATATGTTTGAGTTAGTTTATAAATTGCTCTGATGCCATACTCAGGAGACTCAAAGACACAGAATCGAGGGTTAGGCACTCCAGTTTCAATACCGACCAAACCTTTCCATTTATTACGTGGGTTATAGTCAATGTTGCCTGGATTATTATTTCGTTCCCCGCGAGCCGGTTCACGATTAGATTTAGTCATTTCTCAGCCCTGCCTTGCCTTTAATAATCTTGCTTACTGTATCAACGCCGATATATCCAATAAACACACTGGCCACATAAGCAAACTCATGATTAATATTAAATAAGATCAGAATGTCTTTTACGAACCACGCGAATACAGCACACATGATCCCGTCAATGGAGGTTTTCTTCCATCCTCCGCCGTTATATAAACCTCGGAGAATAGCCATACCTCCAGCCAAAGAAGCTGATATACCTTGCTCTCTAACCGAATAGAGACAATTAAGTATCTGCTCCCATAAGTCTGGATTTTCTTTCATTTTCATGGCTCACCCCCTCGGCGGAGGTTATTAGTTAATAGGTAGCCAACCGCAATTTCATTGCAGTAATTAAACTATGTGATTTGATGATTTGCGGTGGCTATATACGAAAAAAGACCGCCTAAGCGATCTTCTGAATGATTCTTTTTCAGCTTATATGTATGATTAACTTGCAAACGCACATTAAAAAATACAAATGGAATTATATGGAACTTTCAACACTACTTCTTTTCATCCCAGCCTGCTTTGCTTTAAATCTCGCGCCGGGACCAAACAACCTACTTTCAATTAATAATGCAGCATACTATGGCTTCACTCATTCATGTGCTGGAGGTCTCGGTAGGTTGCTCGCATTTGTGATTATGATTGTTCTGGCTTCGTTTGGGCTAGCTGTAGTATTACAAACATCAGAAGTCATTTTCAGCACAATTAAATTTGCTGGAGTTGCTTACCTTCTGTGGCTAGCATACCAATTATGGAAATCCCCAACCTCTGAATTCAGTATCACCGAATCCAAAAGGGATACATCCATATTTAAATTAGCAAAACAGGAGTTTTTTGTGGCAGCAGGAAACCCAAAAGCAATCCTAATATTCACAGCCTTTCTTCCTCAGTTTATTAACCCTCAAATTGAGGCTGGTCAACAGTTTTTAGTGCTTGGTTCACTATTTTTGCTTCTTGAATTCATAGCGATCATGTTGTACGCCTTGTTGGGTTTGCACATGAAAAAATTACTCAATAAACCAAAGGCTAAGACTATCTTTAATCGAACTTGTTCTGGCCTTTTGGCAGGTGCTGGAGTAATGCTTTTACTTTCCCCGAAAAACAATTAAACAAGACGCCTTAATAACTAATATGTGACCTGTAATGATTATTTACAGGTTGCAGATAACAAAAAACCCCACCGAAGCGAGGTCTTGATAAAATTTAGTGTGGTAAGTAATAAATCGCCCACTATTTAAAGATGATAAGGCAGTACCGGACAAAATGCAAGAATACCTATCAATAACTTACTTTTCTAACCCCGTACAGAATCATAAAAAGTAATACTTAAAGGGGATTCAAAGTCTAATGATGAGGCTGTAACTACTGTTATCAGCTTCATCATATTAGCTAAAGGGCGCATCTTATAAAGTTTAAGTTCAGAGCTATTACCTTCTTGTTTAAAGTAATTTTCCCCTTTTTTATTTTTTGAATCTGAAACTTCAATCTTGCTTACTCTAAAGCTACCTTGAGGATTTTTATCTGAATGGTTAGAAAAACTAAAATTTGCTTCAAATTCAAGATTGAAATGTGTGTAATTTTCTCCTGAACCAAACGCCAAACCAACATATGATGATTTAATCATGTGTTCATTATCTAAAGTATATGAAAAATGCACAGTAATAGTACTTTGGCTAGAAGGAAGAACTAGAATACTGTCAAGACTGTGGCTACATGGGCTATTTACAGAAGAAATTATAATTGGTGAATCAGTGTAGTTATTCAGCCTAATATCCAGTGGAGTGGTTCTGACTTTTTTTAATTCGGCACGCCTCTTTTTCCCTTTCAATACTTGCGAGGTAATAGACACTCCAATACCAGTCAGAATCGAAACAAAATCCAAACCTGGTAGTCCACGACTGTTTGAGTCTTGTGTTCTTAGATAATTTACATGATGTTTGACAAGTTCTTCATTTTTATTATAGCCAGTATATTCGTCAAATGCTCTATCCATATCAGTTCTCTCCATTAATAAAGAAAATATTTAAGCTGGAGTCATTATTCTGTTGTGCCTCAGCCTTTGATACAAAACCAGGAAGTATGCCGACACCTATGCTAAAAAGGCGACTAAATCTCTCGATCTTCTTTATTTCTGCCATTTCTAACTGGATAGGTTCTTTTTCACTCTTATTAAATTCTCCTTCAAGTGTTTCCTCAGGATGCTCATGATTATTCTCATTGTGTACTACAGTGTAAATTTTCTTTGGTATTATGGCATGCCCATTACCATATGAAATTGAAATAAGGGTTAATTTATAGTAATTAGGGTGATCGTCATCATCAAAAACAATTAGTGGTAACTCAAATTTTTCATTATCTTTCAGGCTCACTCTTATGGATAAATCAATTGTGCCCGATTCACCTTGACTTAGAGGGAAAAATGTATTTTTAGGCTTTATATTTTTAGCATTATCCGGAAGGATGATATTCTGAATATAAACATTATAATTAGATAAATTACAGATATTGACAGAAAGAGTACTCTCTTCCTCTTCAGGGTTTTTTCCCATATGTTTATAACCAAAACCTACAGCATTTGCCACAGATGTAAATAAACCTAAAACAGAATTAGCATTATCTAATTTATCTGAATTTGATAAAGGCTTACCTCTATTTTCCTCTTGATTACTGAAAAGTTCGATTACTCTCCTTTGAGCCACACTAGAGGAATAAAATAACAGCTCGGAACTTGAACTATTAGTGCGAATTTCCATATTTTTACCACCTAATATATTAATTTCATTTATTTGTTAAAATAAATTAACAGTAATTTAACTTATATATTGAAGTTAGCAGAAACCTAAATCATGTCAAGAAAGTAATCTAGATATCAAATATAAAATTAGATTTAATAAATATTAAAAACAATAACATAAATAAAACATCACCTTATTTACTTTTCCTTTGAGTTATTGCTTAATCTAAAAAATTATTCTATCAACTACATATCATCTACTGACAAATCGTATTAATTAAAAGAAAAACAAATGAATACTAAAAAACAAAACAAAACAAAACAAAACAAAAAAAACATTATTATTATTTAACCAATTCAATAAATATCTGCTCAGCACGATTTTCTTCGATAAAACATTTATTAACTAAACTTTCATAAAACGGTTTCCAATTTCTGCGCCATGTTCTCTCATTTAATTCTGGAAGTAGCTTGCTAATAGCCTGATATGCGACTGAAGAAGGCATCCTTTTATAACCTCTGCCAGAACAACGAGGGCAATCTTTAAATACAGGTACACCGCCTTGTAATTCCGTTTGCTCTTCATCTAAAACCTTTCCGCGTCCTTTACAGCGACAACGATAGCTTAGTTTTCCTTTTCCATTGCAGATTTGGCACAACTCACCAACAAGCTCATTTTTTACTTTAGGTTCAACAATAACATCACCATTAAGATTGATAATGCCTGCATGCTTAATAACATTTTTACAATTGTAAACTATACCTTTACCTTTGCATGCTTGGCATTCACAAACCGAACCTGCTGAACGAGAATAATCTTCAAACGCCATCTTTGATAAAATAACCAAACAGTAACCTAGTTTATTACCTGCTGATTTAGCCACCAGCTTTGGTGTTCCCCTTAATGCATATTGTGTTAACTGCTCTACGGTGCTGAACTTATCCTCTTCGCTCACGTCATTCTTAGCAAAAAACGCAGACATGCCAAATTTAGCACGATGTTCCGTCATGCCAAGTGCTCCTGCGGTATCCATCCCCTTCATTCTGTTGGGATCTGTACAGTTTGACGTATCGGTGATCATCGGTGACTTTGGATAAAATTGTTTTAATGCTGACTCTAGTTTCATGCTAATACTCCTCGTGCCGTACACACGTTAAATAAATGCACCGATACCTAATGAACGGTTTAAAAAATGAAATAACAACTCGATTTGATTGCCGTGAATGGTTTCCCATTGCTTGGGATCACGATGCAACTCGTCATGATGAATGCGACATAATGGAATAGTGAATAGGTCATGAGCCTTAGTGCCTATGCCTCCCATGCCATGACCGATGATATGATGTGGATCATCAGCTTGTTGTCCGCAAACACAACATGGCTGTGTTTTTACCCATTGAAGCCATTGGGTATTTTCCCAACGTTGCATTTTAGGTTTAAGAAGAAATGACGCTGGTGGCTCCGGTTCGACAGCAACTTTAATAACTGGTTTTATCGCATCTAAACGCTCATTCATTGCTGATAATGCGGTTACGTTACTTGGGATAATGTCAGATTCAGGAAAACCACCGTGAACTCTGCGTTCTTCTTTTTTATCTGACCAATCTAAAATACGACGTAATATCGCTTCTGGTAATTCATCAACCAGGTTATGCATTACTGCAAATGAGAAAAAATCAGGTATCGTTAGCTGGTGGCCACTATCTAATCTCAACCGAAAACGAATAGTGTCTAACATCCAATTAATACGGTTTTTATGGGCCAATTCAGCAACCCCCCCGGCTGATGAATTGCGGATATGATTATCATGATGCCAACAGGTGCGGATCACACCCGCCTCATGAAATGTAGTTACTAACTCGTGATGATGGTAATTATCTTCATCGTTATCAATCTGACAGCATTGAATATGACGAATAACCCACGTATCCATCGGTGATACTTTATCGATGGTGTGGATCACTTTTTTGTTATTGAGAAATTGAACAATGTGCTTATTGTTTAAAATTGGCTGTTCATCACCTGTTAATGCACCTGAGGGCAACACATCTAAGCTTTTTGGCACATCACTGATGATCACACGGTGGTGCTTCTTAAATTGCTCGAGTAATTCAGCGCCTGGTTTAAGTAATACAACACCCAGTTCAGGTTGAATGTAGGGAGTTAATAATAATTTCATGCACTCACCTGTTTATTCAGCATCACCATGCGGATCAGCTCATCCGTTTTACTCTCAAAGAAATGCGGTTGGGTTTCGCGAGGATTATTAGGACTGGTCATGTTCTTCCCAAACGGACAGTCTCTAGCAGTAGCAATAGACGCTCCTGTGATCTCAGGAGCGGTCGAAATTTCATCAATAACAATTAATCCATTCATGTTATTTCTCTCCACGTTTTACTCGTGACCGTACATCACGCTTTTACTATGCTGACGAATGGTTATTTCAAACTTCCCGCCTTTAATAACGTCCATCCATTCAACATCCATTTTTTTAATCTGCTTATCATCCCCCCATACACCCGCATGAGTAAGCGCATCAAAAGGTGCCTTTAAGAAATTATCAATATCTCTGGCTTGTTTAGTTGGTGGATATAATTTCACTGAAACAAACACATCACTCTCAATAGCCTTAGGTCTACGCTTTAATTGTTCATAGATTGCTGCAATCGCATTTGCTCTAAAGACTCGCCCTTTTGCACTGACTAAGGTTCCTCTTTGGGTATTTCTCCAATAAGTATTTACGCTAGGTGGAAATGGCAACGTGAGCATGAGTTCAGGCATAAGCCCCCCATAAGCCAATTAGCAATGTCACCACAAACCAAAACCCAACGAACAAAATGTATTTAGTTAGCATTACTGAGCCTCCTGTGACATTTCGGTCGCTTGTTTCCAAATGCTGTTCCATGCTTGACGACCAGAAAACTCACTCATACGACGAATGCCTGTCTTACCCGCTAATTCAAGTGCGATCTCTTCAATACGGTTTTGAGGTTTAGAACGAGAACCAATCAAGCGTGAGAATGCGCTGTCACGTTCAACGGTATCAACTTGAACTTTTGGCTCATCCTTTGGTTTTTGACTACGAACGATCAGCTCATCAAAGTGTTTACGTAACTTACGAGAACTTAAAATGTTTTGGTGCCAGAATGAATCTTTGTTGGCCCAATCGAACAAGGCACAAATTTGCTCATGAGTACGTCCATCGATTTGACGCATCAAACGAATATCGTTCGCCCAGTCATACCAAGTAGGCTCTAGCGCAGATGGATTCAGTTTTTTAACACGACCAAACATCCATTTCGCCGTTTTCAAATCACCTTCATCACCCCATTTTTGGAAGTTAGCGCTGTAAATCACAGCTTCGGGATAACGAGTTAAAAAATCATTTTTCGGCTGGTCGCTGGATTCGCCAGAATTCTGCGACGAATGATCTGTTTCTGTTGTATTCTCTGAAGTAATCTCTGTTGTATTCTCTGTAAGAACAGGCCATTTTGACCCGTTCAGAACAGCGCATTTTGAACTGCTTGAAGGTTTCAATTTGCGCTTATCGATAAGGTCATTTTGAACTGTTCGATTAGATGAGTTATCGCTATTCGATTGGGTCATATTGACCTCATCGGTCAGTAAGTGGTGATCGTAATTAATCGCATAATAATTAGTACGGTCATGGTTCGATTTATTGATTTGCTCGATGCGTAAAACGCCCTGCTTTTTTAAATTAGTAAAAGCACGTTTAATCGTTGATTCAGAGAAAAAAGGAAATTGATTCTTCCACTCTTCGACTGTGTTATAAATCCAGCGTGAGCCGTCATATTCAACACCTGAAGTAGTTTCAGTTAGCCAATATTGAATTTGCTGTAACAGCATCGCCTCATTTAAACCAAGGCGTACCGCTAATTCAGGAATAACGACTAAAGGGCGACTTTTTAGTAATAATAAACTCATCTTGCCACCTCATTACTTAATACGTGTGTACTTCTCTTTAAATCGTTGCAAGGGTTCACATTGCGGATCGTCACAACCATCCAGCATAAAAATAACGCACTGTTTTTCTCTGTCATAACGAACAACATGAACAACGATACCTCTGTAATTTTTGTAGTAGCGGTCAAGTTGGTTTGGGTTCTCATTGCTCATTGCCCCGCTCTCCACTTGAAAAATAAAAATCAGCCCATGCCTTTTTAAGAGACTGTCTATCTACCAAATATGCAGGTTTCTTGTAGTTGTCTGGTTGTTCGTCAGAGGCTATGATTTCTACATAGCGAAATGACTGACTACCCGAGACAGGTAAACAACGGAATTGCTTTTTAGGTATTAAATGCGCTAATCTACTCATGCTAATTTCTCTTCACACAATTGAAATTTGCAAACCGAAGCCAGAGGCCGTACACCTTTGGCTTCACCCTTTCTGGATATAGCCATCTTTAATTTCTCTTTTGATGTAACGAAACAAACGCATTCATAAATGTGCGGATCTGCGAAATTAATCCATCCAACATCATTTTTATTTTCTGTTCTTCTTCGTTATCAATAACGCCATCAGCCAAGCTATCTTTCATAAATAACGCTAAACGCCCCTGCATTTCGTCAACACCACTACGTAGTACAAACAATTCCGTTTCATCCAGTTCAGCCGGACTAATTCTGTCAACGAGTAAACGATTTGATTCACGAGCGACAAATTCAGCAAATAAAACGGTCTTAGAAATATCTTGCATCGCTAATAACTCATTTAAATCAAATGAGCGACAACCGTTTTTCTCATAAAGCTTGTTGTTGAATGATGTTAAAGACAGACCAAGTGCTCCAGCCATTGCCTCACGCCCACCAGCTGTTGCCTCACACATTTCTTTCACTACCTGTTTTATTGATTGGTTACTCATTTCCTACCACCATTAATAAATTCTTGTAGTTAACTGCTTTAAACGGTTTTGTTATTTTGTGGTTATAGCTATTGAGCTAGTAACTCACCTAATTCAGGAGAAATGTCTTGTGCACGAACTTGGTGACTTGTCGCTTTTACAATTTTCACGACATATTTAGAATCCATTCCACCACCATGAAGCCAACGCCATACTGTTGGCTGAGACACTCCACATAAAGCAGCTAGCTTTTGTTGACTTCCAACAATGCTTATCGCTTTTTCAATAGCCTTGTTTTTCATAAATAACCTCAAACGTATAAAAGATGGATAAATAATAGCAATGAGTATTAAAACATTCAATAGCGATTGCAATTTGATTTTCAATACTCAAACTTATAAATTCCGAGACATGAAAACGACAATTGCAGAACGCTTGAAATTAGCGATGAAAACAAGAGGAAATATGACGCAAGCTGCTTTAGCAGAAGCGTCTGGTGTTGCACAACCAACGATTTGGAGATTGGTTAATGGCAATGCGAAAGGTTCTTCTAAATTAGTGGATATTGCTAATGCATTAGCTGTCAATATTGACTGGCTGGCTAATGGTGTGGGTGATATGGAATCCCCAAACTCGACACCTCAGTTTAGGGCTGATAGATCGCTAGAAATACCGGTATGGGATGAGAATGGTTATACAGGAGATGCAATCTTATCACCTGTAGGAAAACCTCTAAAAACATATAAAGCTTATATACTTAAGAAAAATAGTGGGTGTTCAGAAGCCCCTGCTGGCAGTATTGCTATAGTTGATACTCATCTGCAACCAGGCACTGATGATCTAGTTATCGCTCAAATTGGTAACTCTTTTTCTGTTTATAAATTCCTTGAAGGTGGTACTCAAGGTTTCCTTGCTGTTGATGATTCACGAGTCCCTTTAATTGATATTTCATCTAGTGTTTTACTTGGGGTTGTTGTTTTTCTTGTTCGCGATTTTAGAAGATAGTCCTCACATTTTGCTCTACTAATGACTATCTTCCTATACGAACCTACTCCTACCCTTTCTAAAATTTCCACCATTCCATGATCCTTTAAGATACCATCACCACTGTTTATATATACAGTGGTGAACTATAATGCAAATATTCTTTATCGAAATCAAGCGATATTACCTCAATCAAAAAATAATACCTTAGAGTATTTTTTATTTTTTTATACTTACATTCCATTTAAAATCAATGCAATAAGTAAATACATAACCAACAGGATAAAATAGCATTTGCTATTATCAATACTCATTGCTATATTTTGAACATATAGCAAACTGAGTTTTAATTTCGAGTTTTGGTGAACGTAAATGATTTTTATGTGTGAAGAGAACGTGTGAAGAGAAACAATGGCTGGCTGAGTCTTAAACCATTAACGGTGGTGTGGTGATAATATTCTGCTCAGTCAGCCATTTTATTAAATCTAACAATAAGCAAGGGTACTGGCATTCATCCATGACAGTCCATATCAGCTATCTACTGTAGCTAGTGCCCTTTCTTATTGTGTGAAGTATAAATCCATTTTTATTTTTTATTAGCAACACCAGGGAAATGTAATCTCGATTAATTCGAGAGGAATTCTTATTACCTAAAAATTGTGTGGAGAGAATAATGTCTTATATTGCAACAGCAACAAATAAACATTTCTATTATCTCGATGTACGGATCGAAGATATAGATATTCAAGATATTGCCAGTGGCCTTGCTAATGAATGTCGTTTTAATGGTCAGATTGATAATTTCTATTCTGTGGCTCAGCACTCGGTATATGTCAGCTATTTAGTTGCACCTGAATATGCTTTAGAAGCCCTACTTCATGATGCCAGCGAAGCTTATGTCAAAGACCTACCATCACAACTTAAAAAGCTATTGCCTGAATATAAATTAATTGAATTACGTGTAGAAAAGATGATCCGCAAAAAGTTTGGGCTACCTGAATCTAAATCTGATGCAGTTCATTTTGCTGACTTAATGATGTTGGCCACAGAAAAGCGTGATTTAGAAATTGATGCCGGTAGTAACTGGTTAATGCTTGAAGGTATTCCAGCAAGTGATTTTGTTGTTAACCCACTAACACCACCACAAGCAAAAGCCCTTTTCTTACGTCGCTTTAATGAACTTTATAAAGAGAAAAAGGGCTAATAACCGCCAGTATCAACTAATATCTATTTAAACTGTGTACGGACAGTGTGGAGAGAAAAATATGCAAATGTTGACTTTAGAGGAGTGGGCGCAAGAAAGATATAAAAGTCGTCCACCAAAGTTAGGAACGCTACAACGATATGCTCGTGGTGGCCTGTTCTATCCACCAGCAAGGAAAGAAGGTGGCATTTGGCGCGTGAGAGAAGATGCCGACCTTGTCGGTAATTTGACATCACCGGTTATCAATAACAACGATAACCCTATTTTACAAAGGATCCTCAAAGATGGCTGCCAGACCTCGTAAAAATAACGTCAATATCCCTAATCTTTACCCATTATTTAGTCGTAAAGCTAACAAGGTTTATTGGCGTTACCGCCATCCTGTAACAGGTAAATATCATGCCCTCGGTGATAATGAAGCCGAGGCGAAAGCAATAGCCATTGAAGCTAACACAAGGTTAGCGGAACAACGTAGCCGACAAGTTATGGCTATTGGTGATCGGGTGGCAAAAATAAAAGGTAAGGAAATCACGGTTAATACTTGGTTAGATAAATACTGGGTTATTCAAGAAGAGCGTTTAAAAGAAGGCGATATAAAGCCAAATACTTATAAACAAAAAAGGAAGCCGGTAGATTTAATGAGGCAAGCCTTATCCATGAAACCATTACCCGCTGTTGATGCCAGAGATATTGCTGAAATTCTGGATGAATATAAATCTAATGGCCAACACAGAATGGCACAAGTGATTCGCTCTGTTTTAATTGATGTATTTAAAGAAGCACAACATGCAGGTGAAGTTCCTCCCGGTTATAACCCTGCCCTCGCTACTAAACAGCCAAAACGAAAAGTAACTCGCCAACGCCTTAATTTTGATGAATGGAAAAAGATATTTGAGATTGCTGATAAACAACATCGTTATGTGGGAAATGCCATGTTGCTTGCGTTAATTACTGGGCAACGATTAGGTGATATTTCCGCAATGAAGTTTAGTGATATTTGGGATGATCATTTGCATATTACTCAAGAGAAAACGGGTACTAAATTAGCTATTCCATTATCACTACGTTCTGAACAATTAAATATGTCATTACGTGATGTTGTTGCCCGTTGTCGTGATCGCGTGATTAGCCCTTATCTTATTCATTATTTTCATACCACTTCACAATCTAAACGTGGTGATCAAGTTACTGCAAATACGCTAACGACTAACTTTAAAAAAGCGAGAAATAAAACGAATATTGATTGGGGAGAAGGAACACCTGCAACATTTCATGAACAGCGTTCTTTATCTGAAAGGTTATATAGAGCACAAGGTATAAATACTAAAGATTTGCTGGGTCATAAGAACCAAATTCAAACAGATAAATACCATGATGATCGAGGGAAAGATTGGATAAAAATCGTGATTTAATTGCTCAAATTTCAGGTGGTTTTGATAATTCGTTTTGATAACTTTTTGATAACCGTTTCAAAATTGACAATAAAAAACGGGAACTAATAAGCTCCCGTTAACTATTTATCAAATCAACAATTACATATGTTTGATAATCGCGTCACCAAACTCGCTACATTTCAGCAGTTTAGCACCTTCTAACTGACGTTCGAAATCATAAGTTACAGTCTTAGCGGCAATTGCGCCTTCCATACCTTTAATGATTAAATCAGCGGCTTCTGTCCAGCCCATGTGGCGTAACATCATCTCTGCGGAAAGAATAATAGAGCCTGGGTTAACTTTGTCCTGACCTGCATATTTTGGTGCTGTACCGTGTGTTGCTTCAAATAAAGCGCACTCATCACCAATATTTGCACCCGGTGCAATACCGATACCACCAACTTGAGCTGCTAATGCATCAGAAATATAGTCACCATTTAGGTTCATACATGCGATTACATCATACTCTGCTGGGCGTAACAGGATTTGTTGTAAGAATGCATCTGCGATAACGTCTTTAACGATGATCTCTTTACCTGATTTTGGATTCTTGATTTTCACCCAAGGACCGCCATCTAATAATTCACCACCGAATTCTTCGCGTGCTAACTCATAACCCCAGTCTTTAAAGGCACCTTCGGTAAATTTCATAATATTACCTTTGTGTACCAATGTAACTGAATCACGATCGTTATCGATAGCGTATTCAATTGCCGCACGAACTAAACGCTTAGTTCCTTCTTCTGAGCAAGGTTTGATACCAATACCGCAATCTTGTGGGAAGCGAATTTTGGTTACACCCATTTCATTTTGCAGGAATTTAATGACTTTATCTGCTTCTGCTGAACCCGCTTTCCATTCAATACCTGCATAGATATCTTCTGAGTTTTCACGGAAGATAACCATATCTGTTAGTTCAGGTTGTTTGACTGGGCTTGGAGTACCTTTGTAATAACGTACTGGGCGTAGGCAAATATAGAGGTCTAGTTGTTGACGTAACGCAACGTTTAATGAACGGATACCACCGCCAACTGGGGTAGTAAGAGGACCTTTAATAGAAACACGATATTCACGGATAAGATCTAAGGTTTCTTCTGGTAGCCAAACATCTTTACCATAAACCTGCGTTGATTTTTCGCCGGTGTAGACTTCCATCCACTCAATCTTACGTTCTTTACCGTAAGCTTTCTCAACTGCTGCATCAACAACTTTTAACATTGCTGGCGTGACATCGATACCGATACCGTCCCCTTCGATATAAGGGATAACCGGATTATTTGGAACAACAAGCTTACCTTTAGCATCTAGTGTAATTTTAGCGCCATTAGCCGGAACAACTACTTTGCTTTCCATTTACCTCTCCTTTCATGTAAGCGCACGCTTTGTTAATTTTTTGTAAGAGACCTGTCAATACTACTTGATTATTCAGCTAACGCCAATCGCTTCTCTTTTAAGGTATAATCAATCTCCCATTTTTTACAAAAATTAACTATGGCAAATCAAATTAAAAATAGCGCTAAATCGAGAAAACACCACACTCCATCAGCACAAAGAAAACCAGTGCGCCCAAGAGGTGAGCGTAAAGTCGTTATCTTCAACAAGCCCTTCGATGTTCTTGTGCAATTTACGGATGAGAATGGCAGAAAAACACTAAAAGATTTTATTCCTATCCGTGATATTTATGCAGCAGGACGTTTAGATAGAGATAGTGAAGGACTTTTAGTCTTAACAAATGATGGGAAGCTACAAGCAAAATTAACACAACCGGGTAAAAAAACAGGAAAAATCTACTATGCTCAGGTTGAAGGCGTTCCAAACACTGTCTCATTACAACAATTTAGAGATGGATTAGAGCTTAAAGATGGCAAAACTTTACCAGCACAAGTCGAAATAGTTGAACAGCCAGAATGGCTATGGGAGAGAAACCCTCCAATTAGAGAACGTCAAACTATCCCGACAACTTGGTTAAAAATAACGTTATTTGAAGGTAAAAACCGTCAAGTGAGACGAATGACCGCCCATATCGGTTATCCAACATTGCGTTTGATCCGCTTTAGTATGGGAAATATTACATTGGATAACTTATTACCCGGTGAATGGAAGGAGATTGATTTTGTTTAAACCTCATGTGACTGTCGCGTGTATCGTTCATGCAAAAAATAAATTTCTTGTTGTTGAAGAAACGGTCAATGGAAAAGCAACATGGAATCAACCTGCTGGGCACCTAGAAGCCAATGAAACACTGATTCAGGCTGTTCAGCGTGAATTATGGGAAGAAACAGGGTTAACACTTCCTGTTCAACACTTTCTTAAATTACATCAATGGATTGCGCCGGATAAAACCCCTTTCCTACGTTTTCTTTTTCTTATTGAGTCGCAAGAGCAATTTGAAACACAGCCCCAAGATAGCGATATTAATTGTTGTCACTGGGTTAGTGCTGATGAAATTATTCATAGCCAGCAACTACGCTCACCACTGGTGAGGGAAAGCCTGTTATGTTATCAACAAGGTGAACGCTATCCCCTCTCTATCTTGAGTAGCTTTGGAACCCCCTTTAACTAAATAATAGAAAAGGAAAAAACAAAGCATCAAAAACAGAGTAAGACTTGATGCACCTGTGTCAGTGATATGGTAAAGTATGGCGCTTATTTTTCCGCAGTGAGATCCAGTCATGTCAGATAACAGCCAAAAAAAAGTCATCGTAGGAATGTCCGGTGGCGTAGATTCATCCGTCTCAGCCTATCTTCTTAAGGAACAGGGATATCAGGTCGTTGGTCTGTTTATGAAGAACTGGGAAGAAGACGACGATACAGAATATTGCTCAGCCTCTACCGATCTTGCCGATGCGCAAGCGGTGTGCGATAAACTTGGTATTGAGCTTTATACCATCAATTTTGCTGCTGAATATTGGGATAATGTTTTTGAACACTTTTTATCCGAATATAAAGCTGGTCGCACCCCAAACCCAGATATTCTGTGCAATAAAGAAATAAAATTTAAAGCATTTTTAGAATATGCAGCTGAAGATTTAGGTGCTGATTACATTGCAACAGGTCACTACGTTCGTCGTCGTGATATTGATGGTAAAAGTCAATTACTTCGCGGTGTTGATAATAACAAAGACCAAAGCTATTTCTTATACACATTAAGTCATGAGCAAATTGCACAAAGCCTTTTCCCTGTTGGCGAAATGGAAAAACCTGAAGTCAGAAAAATTGCTGAAAAGCTTGATTTAGCAACAGCAAAGAAAAAAGATTCAACAGGTATTTGTTTTATCGGTGAACGTAAATTTACCGATTTCTTATCGCGCTATTTGCCTGCAAAACCCGGCGCTATCGTGACTGTTGATGGTGAAACTATTGGTGAACACCAAGGTTTGATGTATCACACATTAGGTCAGCGTAAAGGTTTAGGTATTGGTGGTACTAAAGATGGCGGAGAAGATCCTTGGTATGTAGTTGATAAAGATGTTGAAAACAACATTCTTGTTGTCGCTCAAGGTCATGAACATCCAAGATTAATGTCTGTTGGTCTAATTGCTCAGCAGTTACACTGGGTATCAAGAGAACCTATAACTGAAGCTTTCCGCTGTACTGTTAAAACACGATATCGCCAACCTGATATTGCGTGTACAGTAACACCTCTAGGTGAAGATAAAATTGAAGTCCGCTTTGATTATCCTGTTGCTGCTGTAACCCCGGGGCAATCAGCCGTCTTTTATCAAGACGAAGTCTGTTTAGGTGGCGGGATCATTGAAACACGTATTCAGGAGTAGATGTGGCTAAAGATTTTCGTGATATAACACTTGCATTGGCAGGTATCTGCCAAGCAAGTCGTCTCGTTCAGCAAATTGCTTACCAAGGTAGTGCGAACGAGAACGATGTTGAAGTAATGGTTAACAGTGTTTTTAATCTCAACCCAACTTCAACACTAGATGTTTATGGCAATCAAATCAGCCACTTAAAATTAGGCTTTCAAACACTGAAAGCCATTCATCAGGCGGTAAGAAGAGAAAAGCTAACGCTTGAATTGATGACTTATCAGCAAGGCTTAATCAATCTAGAGCGTCTTATCAATAGAAATGATGATTACAGCGCTCATTTATCGCAAAAAATTTCTCAATTAGAGCGCCAAAAAAGTTATTTCGAACCTATGTCTGAAGGTGTATTTAATGCACTTGCGGGCGTTTATGTTGATGCAGTTAGCCCTGTTGGCCCTCGCATTCAGGTTCACGGCGCAATTGATCTGTTAAAGAACCCTATTATTCAAGCTAAAGTTAGAGCGTTATTATTAACTGGCATTCGTAGTGCTGTGCTCTGGCGTCAAGTAGGTGGTCGTCGTTTTGATTTTTTACTGCATCAAAAGACTATTCTGCGACAAGCTGATGATTTTCTCGCTCAATGTTAATACTTTAAATTCAACCTGGGAGTTGCCAACAATGGAATTATCTTCGCTGACAGCGATTTCACCGATTGACGGTCGTTACGGTAGTAAAACTTCGTCGTTACGTTCTATTTTTAGTGAATTCGGTCTTCTGAAATTCCGTGTACAGGTAGAAGTTCGCTGGCTGCAAAAGCTGGCATCTTGCGCCGACATTAAAGAAGTTCCAGCCTTTGAAAAAAACGCAAACGATTACCTTGATGCAATTGTTGCTAACTTCAATGAAGAAGATGCAGCACGCATTAAAACTATCGAACGCACCACTAACCATGATGTAAAAGCCGTAGAATATTTCTTAAAAGAAAAAGTGGCGACCATCCCTGCTTTACATCAGGTTTCTGAATTTATTCACTTTGCTTGTACTTCTGAAGATATTAATAACCTGTCTCATGCCATTATGCTGGAAACTGCGCGCCAAGAAATTTTATTACCTGCATGGCGTGAAATCATTGATACCATTGGCAAAATGGCTCAAGAATACCGTGATTTACCTTTGCTTTCTCGTACTCATGGTCAGCCAGCAACACCTTCTACAATTGGTAAAGAGTTTGCTAACGTTGCCTACCGTATGGAACGCCAATATCGTCAACTAACACAAGTTGAGATCTTAGGTAAAATCAACGGTGCAGTAGGTAACTACAATGCTCACTTAGCTGCGTATCCTGAAGTAAATTGGCATCAATTTAGTGAAGAATTTGTCACTTCACTGGGTATTACATGGAACCCGTACACCACTCAAATTGAACCTCACGATTATATTGCGGAGCTTTTTGATTGTATTAGTCGCTTCAATACTATCTTGATCGATTTCGACCGTGATATTTGGGGTTACGTAGCACTGAATCACTTTAAACAAAAAACGATTGCGGGTGAAATTGGCTCTTCAACCATGCCTCACAAAGTGAACCCTATTGATTTTGAAAACTCTGAAGGAAACTTAGGGTTAGCAAATGCCGTTATGGGACATCTTTCTAGCAAGTTGCCTGTTTCTCGCTGGCAACGTGATTTAACAGACTCAACAGTACTGCGTAATTTAGGTGTTGGTATCGGTTATGCACTGATTGCTTATCAATCAACCATGAAAGGCCTTAATAAGCTTGAAGTGAATGAAAATCATCTTCGTGAAGAATTAGACTGCAACTGGGAAGTGTTAGCAGAGCCGATTCAAACTGTAATGCGTCGTTATGGCATTGAAAAGCCTTACGAAAAGCTAAAAGAGCTTACTCGTGGTAAACGCATCACAGAACAAGATATGGCCGTTTTCATTGATGGTTTAGAACTACCAGAAGATGAAAAAATACGCTTAAAAGCAATGAAACCTGAAAGTTATATTGGTTTTGCAACTCAACTTGTTGATAAATTAAACTAATTAACCTCTCTAAAAAGGCAGATAATTTCTGCCTTTTTTTATAACCAAAAAACAAAGAAAACTATCTATAACTTAAACACTTTGCTGGATACAGTGTTTTTTAAGCGATAGATTGTCTATGATGAGCCCATATTTTTATATGATAGATTGACTATCATTTCCTACATTTATTTTACAACAGTGAACTTTTGCTGATTGTACTCAAGGTGGAATAATGCGGATCTTAATTATTGAAGATAATATCTTACTTCGCCATCATTTATCTGTGCAATTTCGTGATGCTGGGCATCAGGTTGATGCAGCAGAAGATGCCAAAGAAGCAGATAGTTTTATAGCAGAAGGTACACCTGATGTTGCCATTGTGGATTTAGGATTGCCTGATGAAGATGGCATTAGCCTTATTCGTAGATGGCGAGAAAATAATATTACCCTACCCATAATGGTCTTAACGGCGCGTGAAAGTTGGCAAGAAAAAGTTTCCGCATTAAATGCAGGTGCTGATGACTATGTGACAAAGCCCTTTCATTTTGAGGAAATTGTTGCACGTATTCAGGCATTAATGCGAAGAAACATGGGAATTGCATCGCAAACCCTCGCTATTGAACCTTTTGAATTGGATTTATCACGTAAAGAGTTCATGATTTCAGGAGAACAGATTAAGTTAACCGCATTTGAATATACAATTTTAGAAACATTGATGCGCAATCAAAATAAAGTTGTTAGTAAAGATGCATTAATGCGTCAGTTATATCCAGATGCTGAATTAAAAGAGAGTCACACTATTGATGTACTGATGGGCAGACTACGTAAAAAAATCTTAGAAAAATACCCTGATGACGTGGTGGTTACAGTACGCGGGCAAGGCTACCGTTTTGATATGAAACCTTAATATGCAAAAAAAACAGCGCTCTCCACTCTCATTACGAACTCGTTTTTTACTTGCAACGAGTGCCATTATTTTGGCACTTACACTCTCTTATGGGTTAGTTGCTATTGTCGGTTCGATTGTCAGCGTGGATAAAACCACTTTTATGTTGATGCGTAGTCAAAGTAATCTTTACTACAGCTTAGCGCAGTGGGATAAGAGCAAGCTGAATATTGAGTTTCCAACAAACCTTAATAATAACAATACCTCGCTGGTGGTTATTTTTGATGATAAAGGCAGTGTATTATGGACGCCCCCCGACTTGCCGAAAGCGATTCCTGATAGCATTAAACATAAATGGCGCCATGAAGAAGGCTTATTTGAAATCGCTGTTGATGTCAAAACAACACGTTTAATGTTAAAGCAGTTACCGCAATATCGTGTTTATCTTAAACGCCTTGATGAATATTCCAGTAATGAGTATTTAACTCACTCTGTTGTGATTAATCATTATCCGGCAGCTGATAATATGCCTTATATGGCAATCGCAGTTATCGATCCTATTCCTCAGCGTATGCAAAAAGTCAGTCAAGTTTGGGACTGGTTCTTATATATCATTCTTGCGAATCTATTTTTAGTTGTACCCTTAATTTGGTTAGCTGCACATTGGAGTTTAAGACCCATAAAACAAGTTATTGAACAAATCAGCGCATTAGAAAAAGGTACGCGTAATGATTTGGATGAAAACCCGCCAACAGAGTTAAAAGGTTTAGTCCGAAATTTAAATGTGTTATTGCGTAATGAACGCAGTCGTTACAGTAAATATCGTACAAGTTTATCGGATCTTACCCACAGCTTAAAAACGCCACTTGCCGTGTTGCAATCAACGTTACGCTCTTTGCGATCAGGCAAGCAGATGACGATAGAGCAAGCTGAGCCTATTATGCTCGACCAAATTGAACGAATTTCACAACAAGTGGGTTATTACCTACACCGCGCATCCATTCATGGTGATCACGATATTACCACGCGAAAACTTCATTCACTGTCAGGATTACTTGATAATCTTTGTAGTGCATTAAGTAAAGTTTATCAGTCAAAAGGTGTTGATTTAACACTCAATGTTTCACCTGAAATTATGTGGTTAGGTGAGAAAAATGACTTTATGGAAGTGATGGGCAATATTCTGGATAACGCCTGTAAATACTGCTTAGAATTCGTTGAAATCAATGTTAGCAATAATGAAAACAGCGTAATGATTGTTGTTGATGATGATGGTCCGGGTGTCAGCCCTGAAAAAAGAGAGGCTATTTTTCAGCGAGGAACTAGAGCAGACACACTGCGTCCGGGGCAAGGTTTAGGATTATCGATAGCGGTAGATATTATTGAACAATACAGTGGTGAAATTACTATTACCGATAGCCCTTTAGGTGGCGCTCGTATCACTGTAACCTTTGCTGAGCAGCAACTTACTACTGAGCGTGAATAATCATTATTGATAAAACGCTTCTTTCTATTTTTAAATCACCGCCAATTATACGACGTTATGCATGATATCTGTTCAGTTACTATTGTGTTAATCGCTATTACTCACATTGCTCAAAGGAATGTTTAGCAGGAAGTTAGAATTCATTATACTATGGCTTCAGGCTTCCCGAATTCAGGATATACACAATGGACTATAAACTTAATTTAGATTGGCAATCATTCCTTGAAAGCCATTGGCAAAAACGCCCTTTATTAATTAAAAACGGCTTCTCTCGTTTTGTTGATCCTTTATCTCCTGACGAACTTGCTGGTCTTGCAATGGAAGATGAAGTAGATAGCCGTCTTGTTAGCTGTCAAGACGGACAGTGGGGAGTCAAACACGGGCCTTTTGAGCACTTTGAAGGACTTGGTGATAAAGATTGGTCTTTACTTGTACAAGCCGTCGATCACTGGCATTTTCCTAGTGCGGCATTAATGAAGCCATTTCGTGTGTTACCCGATTGGCGCATTGATGATTTAATGATCTCTTACTCTGTTCCCGGTGGTGGTGTAGGCCCACACCTTGATCAATATGATGTCTTTATTATTCAGGGGCAAGGTCGTCGTCGCTGGCGTGTGGGTGAAAAAATCCCAATGAAACAACACTGCCCTCACCCTGATCTGCTGCAAGTTGATCCTTTTGAAGCAATTATTGATGAAGAATTAGAACCGGGCGACATTCTTTATATCCCACCTGGATTCCCACATGAAGGCTATGCGATTGAAGAATCGCTAAACTACTCTGTTGGTTTCAGAGCACCTAATGCTCGTGAACTTTTCAGTGGTTTCGCTGACTATGTGTTAGCAAATGATTTAGGTAGTTATCGTTATAGCGACCCAGATCTAACACCGCGTGAAAACCCAGCATTAGTGCAACATCAAGAGTTAAATAAACTTCATGACATGATGGAAGATTTACTTGCTCAGCCAGAAGTATTTCGTCATTGGTTTGGTGAATTTATTTCTCAATCTCGCCATGAACTTGATCTCGCAGTTCCTGAACCTTTATATGAAAATGCAGAAATTCACGATTTACTGCAACAAGGTGAGCAGCTTCATCGTTTAAATGGCCTTCGTGCGTTACGTGTTGGCGATAACTGTTTTGTAAATGGCCAATTGATGGATACTGATCATATAGAAGCGGTGGATGCACTTTGCCAATATGATTATATTGATAAACAACACTTGGGCGATGCATTAGCTGATCCAAAATTTGTGCGTTTATTAACTCAGTTAGTTAATCAAGGTTATTGGTATTTTGAAGATTAATTATCACTAATTTTCAATAATAAGTTATAAGCCCTGTCATATTAATGGTAGGGCTTTTTTATTGATAATAAGCTGATCTTCCATGGCAGACAATAATTCACTGAATTCTACATTTGATTTTTTCCGCTTTATATTAAAAAATCATGATCCTACATATACAGGACAATTATTTCTAGCATTAGAATGCTGACTTTAAAATTAGATTACCCTCAATATCAAAACCAGCAATAATAGAAATTTTTAATGACACACTAAATATTAAAATTTTATTTTTTCAGTAATAATTTACTATAAAAGAGAGCTTCTTTCATTGAAGCTCTTGTATTATTAAATAAAAAAGGAATTAACGTAAACAATAGTATTTGTAATAAATAAGATTTGACACTAAAATCATCATCAACTAAAAAATTAAAAAAAGGTAATAAAAATAATATTAGTAATAAATATCCTATTACACTTATAAATGACATTTTAGCTAATTTTTTTATAGATATTTCAAAGTCTATCCCAGAAAAAAAACATTCATTTCTCAATGCTTTTATATCTCTTTTTTTTATCCCAGATTCAAGCAATAATCTAGTAATACTTTTCATTAATTAATCCTATTTTCCCAAATACTATATGTGCTTGTTTTCACAATTACATACTCCCATATTAGCGTTCCAGCTCTCCATTTAACTTAAGATATATAATATTAGCCATAAAACCCTATCATATAAATGGCAGGGCTTTATAGTTCATAAAATATTTTAAAATATCATTTTTTATAAAATTTAACGAATTAAATAATTTATCGCTTCTTTTAAAAGTAATCTTGTATTACGAAAGAGAAAAGGAATAAAAACAAAAAATGTACTTTGTAAGAAAAAAAGTAATAACGTATGCTTACTATTTGTTGCATAAAGAGAAAATGAGATTAAATAAGTTATCATAAAATAGCTAGAAATAATAATAAATGACTGTCGATCAGATTTTTTAATCACTTCCTTTTTATGAGAGCTTAGTTGCTCTTCTATTACAGGCGTTAGTAATTTTCCTGTTATGGTTTCCATTCAATATCCTTATATTATATTTATTTATCTCGCTTTGATTATAAGAGATATTCAATAAAATCAATTTATCAAAGAGTTATTCATATTAAGCCTATATTAAAAGTTTAATATTAAATAATATGCAAGTCTTTTATTACAAAATCATTCTATTTTTAATTAAGTACGCTTACCTATTAATGCACTGTCTGTTTTTTCAGCTATTTCTCCTATTTTATTTTATAAATTCCTTCTAAGATAAAATTAGATTTTTACTGCTTTACTTCTTTTTTCGACAATGGAGTCGTCTATGAAAAAGTTTATTGTTTTAATTGCTGCTTTTATTTTACCGACCATGGTATTTGCAGAAACAGTAGAAATAGCAAGTATGAAAGCATCACCAGCGCAAACGGATATCATTTTTGTGTTAGATAAAAGTGGTTCAATGCAAGGATATGAAAAGGATACCATTGGTGGATTTAATACCATTTTAGCTGAAAATAAAAATCGCCCGGAAAAAGTCTATATCACCACGATTTTATTTGATAGTAAGGCTAAAAAATTACATAACCGCGTAGATATTAATAAGATAGAAGATTTAACTACTAACGATTATTTTGCATCAGGTAATACTGCATTACTAGATGCGGTGGGAAATGCGATCACTGAAGGGAATAAACCAAATTCACCGTATAAAAATGTCATGATGGTGATCATCACTGACGGTGAAGAAAACAGTAGTCGTGAATATTCGCTAGAAAAAGTGAAATCATTAATTACTTCAGCAGAAAAAGAAAAAAACTGGGAGTTTATCTTTCTAGGTGCCAATTTTGATGCGATAAGTGCAGCGGAAAGTATTGGTATAAAATCATCTAACTCAACTCAATATATTCAAGATGCCAAAGGTTATGGAAATGCCTATGAATCGGTTAATAAAGCTGTTCAGTCTAAAATTGAAGGTAAAGAGTTAAATGAAGATTGGAAAGCTTCTGTTGAGCAAGATTATAAAGAGCGTAAATAAGTCATCTGAGCTAACAATGTAGATAAACAATGTAGCCAAAAAATGTAATTAATAAGCGTATCTAAAAAATAATAGCCGAAATATCGGCTATTATTTTTATCTTCGAAGCTCAATAAGCAATTAATTAATCACTTTAGCCTTTTCTCTTTCAGCTGTAATTTCAGCGATACGCATGATCACACTCACCGCTGCTTCCATACCTTCTAAAGAGATAAATTCATGCTTACCATGGAAATTATAACCGCCAGTAAAAATATTAGGGCAAGGTAATCCACGATAAGAAAGTTGAGCACCGTCTGTACCACCACGAATAGGCTTGATATTTGGCTCAATTTCACAATCAATCATTGCTTGTTTGGCTATTTCAATGATGTGTGGGAATTGAACAACTTTATCATGCATATTGTAATAGCTATCATCAATTGTTAGCTCAATATAGCAATCAGGATGTAGGCCTTTACCCACTCTCTCTGCAATCGCAATCATATTCTGTTTGCGTTTTTCAAATAAGTTACGGTTAAAATCACGGATAATATAATGCATTTCCGCTCTTTCTACCGAACCTTTGATACTTTGCAGATGGTAAAAACCTTCATAACCGTCGGTATTTTCTGGTGTTTCATCAACAGGTAATTCTTGATGAATGCGCGTTGCTAATCCTAATGCGTTAACCATCACCCCTTTTGCACTACCTGGGTGAACATTGTTACCTACAATTTTGATATTTACGGATGCGGCGTTGAAGTTTTCATATTCCAGTTCGCCAACACCACCACCATCAACGGTATAAGCCCAGCTTGCGCCAAATGCTTTTAAATCGACATAATGCGCACCACGCCCAATTTCTTCATCAGGAGTGAAAGCTATTCGAATATCCCCGTGAGGTCGATTTGTTTCTTTTAAGCGCACCATCGCAGTAATAATTTCAGCAATACCCGCTTTATCGTCCGCACCCAGTAATGTTTTGCCATCCGTCGTAATTAATGTTTTACCAATCATTGAATGTAAGATTGGGAACATTACTGGTGATAACACTTCATCACCAATACCTAAAGCAATATCACCGCCACGATAATCTTCAAGCACTTGTGGTTTTACATGCTTACCAGAAAAATCCGGCGCTGTGTCAAGATGCGAAATAAAGCCAATAACTGGCACTGGCCAAGATACATTGGATGGTAAACTCGCCATTACACATCCTTTATCACTGAGCGTTACATCAGAAAAGCCCAGTTTTTTTAATTCTTGAGCCAATGCCTTGGCTAGTTTTAATTGTCCATCACTGCTTGGTGACATTTTTGAAGATGGTTTTGATTGTGTATCAAAATTAATATATTCAAAAAAACGTTCTAATAATTTATCCATTTTGCCCCCTAAGATCTCTCTAAGAACAATAATAGGGAACTCTATAAAATAATTATTGCGTCAAATCAGCTTTAGGATCATTAATTAATTCAAACAATTTATGAACATATTCATCAACTACCTGACTCGCAGGGCCATAATGTTTCTCTTCAAACTGACTTTCAACCAAACTGGGTTCAAGATTTAACTCAACAGTATGAGCACCTGTTAACCGAGCTTCATGGACAAAACCGGCTGCTGGATAAACATTTCCAGAGGTACCGATAGAGATAAAAATATCGGCCTCAGCCAAAGCGCGATAAATCTCTTCCATGCCAATTGGCATTTCACCAAACCAGACAATATGAGGGCGTAATGGTGATGGGAATTGACAACAATGGCAACGATCTGTCGTTTCTAAGTCCCCTTTCCATTCAAATACTTGGCGAGATTGAGGGCAACGTACTTTTAGCAATTCACCATGCATATGCAAAATATGTTTACTACCTGCTTTTTCATGCAGATTATCAATATTTTGAGTTACCAGTAAAAAATTCTCTTTGCCTAAGCGTTGCTCTAGTTTCGCTAATGCATAATGCGCTTCATTGGGTTGAATAGAGGGTTGTTGCAATTGGCGACGACGTTCATTGTAAAACTGCTGAACCAATTGGGGATTGCGTTGATAACCTTCAGGTGTTGCAACATCTTCAACGCGATGCTCTTCCCACAATCCATCTTCTGATCGGAATGTTTTAATTCCTGATTCAGCCGAAATGCCAGCCCCTGTTAATACGACAACTTTGGGTAAATTCATTTCATGTTCCGTTTTATGGGTTAGATGAAAATAGCGACAACGTGAATGTTGTCTGCGTAAATTCTTAATTTTACGAAACTTCCTAAGCCGACGATGACGAAGTTTAAGTTTCATTATTACAATCCTTGGTTTTCAAATTTAAATATCGCGTTTTTTATCTTCACTAGTTTAAGCGTTTTTTCTTCTTTGTATGTCAATAAACTTATTGCCCACTTAAAATTCTTGCAGGATCTAGTTTAGTGGCTCGACGAGCAGGATACCAACTTGCAATCAGGCTTAAGATCACAGTGGTAATAAATACAGAGAAAACGTCAATTAAATGAACTTCTGAAGGCAGAAAATCAACGAAATAAACATCGCCAGATAACACACTATGTCCTGTTAATGATTCAATAACAGACACTAATGGCGTTAAATTATAAGCAACCAACACACCAAATATCACACCAGCGATACAGCCAATCATGCCTGATAATAAGCCGTACCATAAAAAGATATTACGAATATGGCTATCCCGTGCGCCTAATGTTCGTAAAATAGCGATATCACTACTTTTATCTCTTACCGCCATAATCAGCGTTGAGACAATATTAAAACAAGCGACACCAATCACTAAGATCATTGATAAATACATAATGCTGCGGATCATCTGAATATCGCTATACATATAACCATAATCACTTATCCAACTTTTGGCATAAACATATTCTTTACTGTTTAAACCTGCATTATGAATAATTTCATTGGCGAAAAAAGGATCTACCGTTTTCACTTCAATCCCAGTAATGCCTTGCCCATAATCCATATATTGCTGGGCATCCGCTAAAGGAATTAACGCTAATTGATGATCGAGCATACCGCTAAGTTTAAATATACCACTGACTTGTAAGCGAATACGTTTAGGTTGTAAAAGCTTTGTGGGATCATCATTATTTGGAATTAATACGGTGAGCCAATCATCCTGTTTGATTTTTAGTGCATCAGCAACACCTTGACCAATAATAATTTGTTGCTTACCAGCCTTAAAATTTTGCCATGCATTGTTTTGGACATATCGAGGTAACAGGCTGATATCACCCTGCTTTTCAGGTGAAACGCCCATAACTTGCACAGCCTTTAACTCTGTTCCTTTTTCTAACAATCCAGTGAGTAAAATATAAGGAGCAGCCGCGACAACACCTTGAGTGTTTTCAATACGAGGTAATGCTGATTGCCATTGTACAAATGGCTGCTCTACTGAATATATTTGCCCGTGAGGTACCACCGATAAAATGCGATTTTTTAATTCACGTTCAAATCCATTCATGGCACTTAAGCCAATAATTAAGACAGCAACACCAAGCATAATGCCCAGTGTTGAAATAACTGAAATTAAAGAAACCATTCCCGCACGTTTTCGTCCTCTTGAAAAACGTAATGCGGTCACTAATGCAAGTGGCAATTGCGCCATTATTTCACTCCTGAAATTGCGTTTTGTGACTGTAGTTGACCATCTTTCATTTCAAGTTGGCGCTGAAAACGAGCCGCCAATGACAAATCATGCGTTACGACTAGAAAAGCAGTTTGTTTTTCTCTGTTTAACTTAATCAACAATTCGAAAATCCCTTCTGCATTTTTCTGATCAAGATTACCCGTCGGTTCATCAGCAAGAACTAATGCAGGATCGTTTACTAATGCTCTTGCAATCGCAACACGTTGTCTTTCACCACCAGAAAGCTCTGAAGGACGATGATGAGCGCGATCTTTTAGCCCAACGGCTTCAAGTAAAGACATCGCTTTTTCTTTTGCCATTGAAGCGCTTGTACCACCAATCATCAGCGGCATAGCAACATTTTCAAGCGCTGTAAAATCCGGTAATAGATGATGAAATTGATAGATAAAACCCAATTGGCTATTACGCAGATCCGCTTTTTCAGAAGAGGATAATTTATTAAGTGATTGCCCTTTAAAAAAGACTTCACCCGATGTTGGAGAATCGAGCCCACCCAATAAATGTAATAGGGTACTTTTTCCTGAGCCTGAGCTTCCCACTATGGCAAGAAAATCGCCCTTATCCATTTTAAAAGAGACTGATTTCAGCACTTGTGTGGAAATAGAACCATCTTGGTATTGTTTACATAGGGCGTGGCAATCCAATAAACCATCTTCGTTAATTTGCATTTGTTTTTCTGATGCCATTGGCTGTTTATTTAAAGAAGAATTACTCATAACGTAGCGCCTCTGCTGGCTGAATAGCCGCGGCCCGCCAAGACGGGTATAAAGTGGATAAAAGGGAAATGATAATAGCGGAGAAACCAATCATAAAGACTCTGCCCCAATCAAGTGTTGCGGGTAATTCCACACCTTGAGGGATAAGTCCTACCGCCGGCATAATGACGTTTAATTGGCTTGAAAGTAATGCGCCTAAAAGTCCACCAGCTACCGCCCCTAAAATACCTGCTCCTGCACCTTGTAGCATAAAGATGGACATAATCTGAGAGCGTTTTAAACCCATCGTTTGCAAGATAGCGACTTCACCTTGTTTTTCCATCACCAACAAAGAAAGTGAGGTAATAATATTAAAAGCCGCCACTGCGATAATTAAGCTTAATAATAATCCCATCATATTTTTTTCCATTTTAACAGCTTGGAAAAATTCACCTTTACGTTCGCGCCAATCTCTCCAACTTAGATTTTTATCTAAAGGCTGCGCACTGTATTTTTCAATATTGAGAGGATCAGAGAAGAAAAGACGCCATCCGGTAATATTACCCGGCTGATAACGCATTAAACGTGCTGCATCTTGCTGATTCACTAAAATTTGTGAAGCATCTGCATCACCACCACTTTGGAAAATACCTTTAACGGTAAATAACCGTTGGCTAGGTAATCTTCCCATTGGCGTTAATTGGCTTACACTTGGAACAATAAGGCGAATGCTATCCCCCTCTTTTGCTTTTAACTGTTTAGCGAGGCCACTTCCTAAAATCACACCATAATCGCCCGCTTTCAGCATAGAAAAATCCCCAAACCGAATATGTCGTGTTAAAGGTTCATCTTGCTCTTTTTCTATGCCCAGCATGACACCGACGCTGATATTGTCTTTACTTTGCAAAACAACATCGCCTTCTACTAAAGGGGTAACGTTTATGATACCTTCACGCGTCAGTAATCTTTCAGCTATATTTGGATCTCGGGGTAATTGCCCGTTAGGTGATGTCACTATTGCTTGTGGAATGTAAGCAAGAATGCTTTCTTGCAATGAACGTTCAAAGCCATTCATGACAGAGGTCACTGTTATCAGCGCCGCTACACCTAACATAATCCCTAAAGCGGATAGCCATGAGACGAAGCGACCGAACTTATCGACCGCACGACCCCGCATATAACGGAGCCCTATATAAAATGAGACAGAATTGTACATGAAATCTGTGCTGTTCCTGTTGCTAATGCGAAGTGTTCAGGGATAATAAAGGGTAGTCTTACTGAATGGAACCACTCTATTCCCAAACTGTGGTTTTTTCTTTTATCTTAACCTGCCCGCCAGTTTAAGCTTTAGCCATTAAGCTAAAGATGTGTTGGGAGTTAACTACAACAAAGAGTTCACATTACACGCTTATGTCCTCAGAATATCGTTATCAACTTCCTATAAAACAAGGGGATACTCGCCAGCTAGGTCAACTGACTGGTGCCGCTTGTGCTCTAGAATGTGCAGAGATCATCAAACGTCACTCTGGATTAGTCGTTCTTGTTACTCGTGATATGCAAAATGCATTACGTTTGCAAGATGAAATCCGTCAGTTTTGTGATTATCCAGTAGAGACATTATCGGATTGGGAAACACTGCCATACGACAGTTTTTCGCCTCATCAAGAAATTATCTCAAACCGCCTTTCTACGCTATACCGTATTCCATCACTTCTCAAGGGAATTTTAATCTTACCTGTCAATACGTTAATGCAGAAAGTCTGCCCTACGGATTATCTCGCAAGTCATGCGTTGGTAATGCAAAAAGGAGAGATACTTTCTCGTGATAATTTACGTAAAACATTAGATGAAGCGGGATATCGCCATGTCGAACAAGTTTTAGAGCATGGGGAATACGCAACGCGTGGTGCATTATTAGACTTATTTCCTATGGGAAGTGAATTTCCTTATCGTATTGATTTTTTCGATGATGAAATAGATAGCCTGCGTACTTTTGATGTTGACACACAGCGGACATTAGCAGAAGTTGATCAAATTAATTTACTGCCTGCCCATGAGTTCCCAACAGATGCAAATGCGATAGAAATTTTCCGTAGCCAATGGCGTGAACGGTTTGATGTAAGACGTGATCCTGAACATATTTATCAGCAAGTAAGTAAACACATATTGCCAACGGGAATTGAATATTGGCAATCTCTGTTTTTTGAACAGCCTTTATCTAACTTATTTGCTTATTTCCCTAAAAACACATTGATAGTGACGCAAGATCTGCAAGATTTTGCAGAAAAATTTTGGCAAGACATCAATCAACGTTTTGAAAGCCGCCGCGTTGATCCTATGCGACCGCTGTTACCACCGGATGATATTTGGCTGAATGTTGATAAATTTAATAAAGAACTAAAACAGTGGCCTCGTATTCAACTTAAAACAGAAACGTTGCCAGAAAAAGCCGGACAGACCAATTTAGGCTATCAACCGCTTCCTGATTTATCGATAAACGCTCAAAGCAAATCACCTTTAGATAACTTACGCCGATTCCAAGAACAATTTTCAGGCAGTGTGATTTTTTCTGTTGAAAGTGAAGGTCGACGCGAAACCGTACAAGAGCTTTTATCACGGATAAAAATAGCACCCAAGCAGATCATTGAATTATCTGACGCCCAAGAGAAAGGTTTTTACTTTATCATTGGTGCTGCGGAACATGGTTTTATTGATAGCCATCGCCAGTTAGCCATGATCTGTGAAAGCGATATGTTAGGTGAACGTGTTAATCGTCGTCGTCAAGATAATCGTCGTGCTATTAATACAGATACCTTAATTCGTAATCTGGCTGAATTAACCATAGGACAACCTGTTGTCCATCTTCAGCATGGTGTTGGTCGCTACCAAGGTATGACAACCCTAGAAGCGGGAGGCGTTAAAGCTGAATATTTAATGTTGAGCTACGCAGGTAATGACAAGCTTTATGTTCCTGTTTCATCACTGCATTTGATCAGCCGTTATTCTGGTGGTGCAGATGAAAATGCCCCATTACATAAATTGGGTGGCGATGCATGGGTAAGAGCACGTCAAAAAGCGGCCGAAAAAGTACGTGATGTCGCAGCCGAGTTATTAGATGTTTATGCTCAACGTGAAGTAAAAACAGGCTTTGCCTTTAAAATGGACAAAGAGCAGTACCAATCTTTCCGCCAAAGTTTTCCTTTTGAAACAACGCCTGATCAAGAAATGGCTATCAATGCGGTACTTAGCGATATGTGCCAAGCCATTTCAATGGATAGACTCGTCTGTGGTGATGTCGGATTTGGTAAAACAGAAGTTGCGATGCGCGCTGCTTTTCTTGCAGTTAACAACAACAAGCAAGTCGCCATTTTAGTACCAACCACCCTATTAGCTCAGCAACATTTTGATAATTTCCGCGATCGTTTTGCTAATTGGCCCGTTAATATTGAGATGATCTCACGTTTTCGTAGTGCAAAAGAGCAGCAACAAATTACCGAAAAACTGGCGGAAGGAACAGTTGATATTGTGATTGGTACACACAAACTCCTTCAACCGAATATTCAATGGAAAGATTTAGGATTATTAATTGTCGATGAAGAACATCGCTTTGGTGTTCGTCACAAAGAGCGTATCAAAGCTATGCGCGCAAATGTCGATATTTTAACACTAACCGCAACGCCTATTCCTCGTACACTGAATATGGCAATGAGTGGCATGCGTGATCTTTCCATTATTGCAACACCACCAGCACGTCGCTTATCCGTAAAAACATTCGTTCGTGAATATGATGATTTAGTCGTGCGTGAAGCTATCTTGCGTGAAACCTTGCGTGGCGGACAAGTTTATTACTTGTATAACGATGTCGAAAATATCGAAAAAGCCCGTGAAAGACTGGCTGCACTCGTTCCTGAAGCACGTATTGGTATTGGTCACGGACAAATGCGTGAACGTGAACTTGAGCGTGTGATGAATGATTTCCATCACCAGCGTTTTAATGTGTTGCTTTGCACCACGATTATTGAAACAGGTATCGATATACCTACTGCAAATACCATTATTATTGAACGAGCAGATCATTTTGGCTTAGCGCAATTACATCAATTACGTGGCCGTGTAGGTCGTTCTCATCATCAAGCTTATGCTTATTTGTTGACGCCACATCCGAAAGCAATGACAAAAGATGCCCATAAACGTTTAGAAGCGATTGCTTCGCTGGAAGATCTGGGTGCAGGTTTTGCATTAGCGACTCATGACTTAGAAATTCGAGGTGCCGGTGAATTATTAGGTGAAGAACAGAGCGGTCAAATGAATACTGTTGGTTTCTCACTTTATATGGAATTGCTAGAAAGCGCCGTAGAAGCACTTAAAGAAGGTAGAGAGCCATCACTTGAAGATCTCACCAATCAACAAACTGAAATTGAATTAAGAATGCCAGTCTTGTTGCCTGATGATTACATTCCTGATGTAAATGTCAGACTTTCATTCTATAAGCGAATTGCTAGTGCTATCGACTTAACAGAGCTTAATGATCTAAGAGCAGAGTTAATTGATAGATTTGGTAAATTACCTGATGCAGGACGTTATCTACTTCGGAATGCCGCTATTCGCTTAAGTGCGATGAGCTTGGGTATCACCCGAATTGAAGCGCACGATAAAGGCGGCTTTATTGAGTTTGGTGAGAAAAACAAAGTCGATCCGGGTTATTTAATCAGCTTACTTCAAGAGCAACCGGCAATTTTCCGCTTAGATGGGCCATCAAAACTGAAATTTATTACAGATTTAACTGAGCGTGAAAAGCGACTCACTTTTATTGATGATATGTTAAGTGCATTTGATGAGCATAAAATAACCACTCTTTAATGGTTATTGGATCAACAAAAAGGCGTAACTGAAGTAACTTCATTACGCCTTTCTTTTTATATCATTAGGTTTATTCTTTACGGCAAGGTACTTTTTCATTCATAGAACAATAAGGTTCTTGTTCTAAAATCAGCCGACCATCAGAATCTAACGCAATAATTTCACCGGGTTTAAATGTCGTTCGTACTTTGCCCGGCGTTCCATCGATAGTATAAAGCACATCATAACCCACAACTCTGCGCTCTTGACGATAAATCGGAATGCACTCTTTAAATTGAGGATAAGGGAAATTAGCAATATTGCTGTTATTAAGTGCTTCAATCATATAAAACACTCGACACTCTTGCTCTGCTGGGTGAAATCGTGACAATTTTTCTGGTGTAAAAGGTGTGGGTAAGCCAATTCGATGACAATACTCTTCTGTCACAAAAACGGTCGATTTAATAGGTGTCGCCGAAACGACATGAGCGTATTGAGGCTGGGGAAATACCCACCTCCATGCAATAAATGAAAGAATAGCTAATACAATGATTAGTCCTAATAGTGTGTACTTTCTGACATTAACACCCACTTTTACCCCTTTTTATTTGTTTTATCCTTAATTGCCTCAGATACATAACAAAAGCCACTGTTTCGCTCTAACTGGCTAATATATTTAGTATTCAATAAATGAATTCTCTGATCTGATAGCTTAATTCAACATCCATGCTGATTAACATAATAAGTAAACTACGTATTTATGACATGTTAAATACACCACTTATTTCTGTTTTAATTACTTAATTAAATAAATACTGACTACATTCTTAAGATTTACACATTATATTAAGATTGATCTTAATTTATTTAGCTAAAAAAAAAAGAAAACGCTACGCTATTTATAATATAGCATTATGATAACACCAAGTTAACAAATGTCGTCTAAAAATAGGAGATATTTCATATTTAACTCATATTATAAAATTTAATTTTAAGATTTATAAAACAATTTTATCCTATTAAATATGAGTAAAAATAACAAGTTAAGCATATCTCTAATAATTTTCACTTATTATCTTTCTAATACAAACCTGCGAAATACCATAACATTTTATTTGATGAATTAATGAATTAAACATCATTTTTTATTTAAGAAAAGTCTTAAATAATTTAGCGTAATAAATAAAAACAAGTGCTATCTTTAATATTACAAGTTTAACCTTAATAATAAAATTATATTTATCATTGTTCTATTGAGCTTTAGAGTTATTGGTTATTTTCGATATAAACAGATAAATCATCTAGTGCTTTATGCTAAGATTATTTATCTTATTTAGATATTCTCATTTAATTATTTAATTTAAAAGAAAAAATAGATAAAAAACCCTCATATAATATGAGGGTTTAAAAAGGCAACTTTTGTCTTATCTATAAAGCAAAAGATAAATTAATGAAGTTTCAGCTTAGGTCTAATCACTCTGTTGATTGATCCTACTAGCATCATAAGCCCTGTTTTGATGTAACCATGCAAAGCAATCTGATGCATTCGATATAAAGAGATATAAACAATCCGCGCAATGCGCCCTTCGATCATCATGTCACCCTTCATCAAATTCCCCATCAAACTACCTACGGTACTAAACTTAGAAAGTGAAACGAGTGAACCATGGTCGGTAAATACATAATCTTTTAGCAGTTTATCTTTTAACATTGCTAAAATATTGCTGTAACAACGACTTGCCATTTGATGAGCAGATTGTGCTCTTGGAGGAACAAAACCTCCTTCTTTTCTTGGGCAAGAAGAACAGTCACCAATAGCAAAGATAGACTCATCTAAGGTTGTTTGTAAGGTAGGTTTAACAACTAACTGATTAATACGGTTAGTTTCTAGACCGGCAATCTCTTTCATAAAATCAGGCGCTTTAATACCTGCCGCCCACACCATTAAGTCAGCATCAATATGCTCACCTTCTTTGGTATTTAATCCACCTTCATCTGCGCTTGTGACCATGGTTTTGGTCATCACTCGCACACCTAATTTTGTTAATTCTTGATGTGCAGCACTGGAAATACGCACTGGTAATGCAGGTAAAATACGTTCTCCTGCTTCAACCAACGTAATATTTAATGCTGAAGGCGCTAATTTTTTTAATCCATAACTATTAAGTTGGCGTACTGCATTATGCAATTCAGCTGAAAGCTCAACACCCGTAGCACCACCACCCACAATCGCAATATTTACCTTACGGTTTTCTTCTTGTGCATTGGTATCTGCTGAGTATTTTAAAAACAAATTCAACATTTCGTTATGGAAACGATGTGCTTGTTGCGGGCTATCCAAGAAAATACAGTTTTCTTTAATACCCGGAGTACCAAAATCGTTTGATTTACTGCCTAATGCCATCACTAAAATATCGTAGTCTAACGTGCGTTCAGGGACGAGTAGCTCTTGCTCTTCATTATAAATAGCAGCCAGTGTGATGTTTTTCTGTTCGCGATCAAGCCCCGTTAATGAGCCTAATTGGAAATTGAAATGATGGTTATAACCGTGGGCTAGGTAGCTTAAAGCATCAACACCATCATCTAAAGAGCCTGTTGCCACTTCATGCAAAAGGGGTTTCCATAAATGGCTGTTGTTGCGATCCACTAAGGTAATTTCTGCTTTTTTGCTGCGTCCTAATTTATTGCCTAATTTGGTCGCCAGTTCTAAACCACCCGCACCACCACCGACAATAACAATTTTTTTTAATGACATTTAACGTCACTCCATAAAGATATTTACTGTTGTTATTTAAATAGCCTTAGTGAAATCTACTTAAATAACGACAGTTAAATCGTTTCGGCTGTTATTTTTGTTCTTAAGCAAGTTAATTGGAAAGATGGTCATACCAAAGTTGATTTATATCAAAAATATTTGAATATTCATATCTATTTTTTGAAGAAAATAGTCGTTTTTTGCCTTTGAGTGATGAATAAATGACCACCAAAAACATAGAGGTATCCTTTTTTATCAATAAATACAATGAATTAAAACAATAAGAACAAAGAGGACTGTTAAAATCACTCGTGATAATTGAAATGATAAAAGTAAAGGATCAAAACAAGTGTTGAAAAGAGAGAGGTAGAAAGGAAAGTATGAGTATTTAAGACAAAAAAATGGATGGAACAAACGCCATCCATTTTAAACACATCACTTTAGTCTTAGTTTTTGCTATTAAACGCTTTAATTTTAAATAGATGCTCAGAGAGGCTCTTAAATTTATGCGTTTGCACTTCATCCCAAATTACAGAGTAATAAGGCGATAATTCATCAGCAGAACGCTGATTATCTAAAACCTCATCATTACGGGATAAAATCACTAAAGCGTTATCTTTGTTTTTAGAACGAAAATCTTTAATACATTTCGTTGCAATATCTAAATATTCTTCAGGTCTGTCGATTTTGTCTGTCATGTTTTCGTAAGGAAAAAGATTAGGATTAATCATTACCTGACGAATATTACATAAGAAACCAATACGCTCTGCCCAATATCCACCTAATCCTACGCCGCAAATTAATACGGGCTCTTTCGTGGATTTAATCACTTTATCCGTTTCTTTCAGTAAGTGTTGCATGTCATGACGAGGATGCAACGTACTGTAGCTTAAAAAACGGACATCAGGATCAATAAACTGTAGCTGTAAAACTTTCTCATGATTTCCAGGACTTGTGGAATCAAAACCATGTAAATATATAATCATGCTCGCTCCTGCCATTGCTCCTGTAATTGGGTCAGCAACTGATTCGCTTTTTTCCAACGATCAGAGGTTTGTAGCTCACTCAATGTGTAACGACCTCGGTGATGGTACAATGTGGAAATGCGTTCTGCTTTGACAGAGGACAGGTTATCTAACACACTCACTGCCCCTTTTCGGTTATTGCACACTAAAAGCATATCACAACCAGCATCTAGTGAACGTTGTGCCCTTTCCGCGTAGCTTCCCATAATGGCAGCACCTTCCATCGATAAATCATCAGAGAAGATAACGCCTTGGAACCCTAATTGTTCACGTAAAATGGATTTTAGCCAGTACGATGAGCCACTTGCAGGGCGCTCATCAACCTGAGAATAAATAACGTGAGCGGGCATAATGGCGTCTAATAACTGGCGTTGAATGAAATCTTTAAAAATAGACATATCACGTTGGCGAATATCATTTAAAGAGCGATCATCGCGAGGCGTTTCCTTATGAGAATCCGCTCTTACCGCACCATGACCAGGAAAATGTTTGCCTGTTGATTTCATGCCAGCAGAGCGCATACCTTTAATAAAACTCTCAGCCATTGTCATAGCAATTTCAGGTGAATCATGGAAAGAGCGCTCACCAATGGCAATACAGTTATGACCTAAGTCAAGTACAGGCGCAAAACTGATATCAATATCCATAGCTATCATTTCTGATGCCATTAACCATCCAGCTTCTTGTGCTAAATGGCTCGCTTGATAACTTTCATTTAATGCCGCATAAGATTGAGCTGCTGGTATGCGTGTAAAACCATCACGGAAACGCTGTACTCGTCCCCCTTCTTGGTCTACTGCTATCACAAGGCGCTCATGAGATGCATCACGAATTTGGCGAACTAATTCATTTAATTGTTCAGCATCGTGGAAGTTGCGGGTAAAAAGGATTAATCCACCGACAAGAGGATGCTTTAAAATTTCACGCTCTTCACTATCGAGTTCATATCCTTCAACATCAAGCATTACCGGACCCATAACATTCCTCTCTTTGTAATTGTGACAAGATAATGTCTTTAATTCGTCAGACTGAAATAGCGACGTAAAGGTTCAGACATTATTAAAAATGATCCATCTTTTGTTTGTTGCCAACGGACTTCATACCACATTAGCATCATATAAAAAATGAATGGTTCTCTTGAAAGAATACGCTCTCTCAACGCCTTCACAGAAGAAACATCCGTCTCTTTGGGTTGAGCATAATGGCAATGATACGAACAATAATAATCTAAAAACATATTTTGCTGCGATTCATTGAGTTGATTTGTTGCAAAGAACGTCATCAACGAATCCGCGGTATCAATATCAGCGGCATATTCCCAATCAATAAATTTTATACCGGAATCACTAAGAAGAATATTCTCAACATGCAAATCCATGTGAGCAGGCGCGTATTTTATGAGATTACATCGCGGTTGGCGTAAAAAATATTGTTGTAAGCGTAACCATTTAGCAGATAAACGTTTTCTATCAATACTCTGCCAATAAACTAATAGCTCATGATTTAAGTTGAGAGGGAAACCTAACGGCGTGTGTTGATGAAGTATGGCTATTTTTTCAGCCAGCGGTTTTAAATAAGTATTAAAAAGTGATTGGTGGGTTAGATGGTCGCCCTTTAACCAATAAAGAAAAAACCACTCTTTATAACGGGTGGCAACGTTAGGTGATAAGTTAGATCCTGAAAGCTGTTTTAAAATGGCATACTCTTTTCTTCCATGTACATAAAGCGCCCTTTTTTCATCACCATAATAGCGAGCAACCCAATCTATATCTGCACATTGCACGCGAAAAGCGCCACCACCTGATCCTTCTAATGCCGTAATTTTCCATTTGCTTAATGCCGTTGCAGGGAAAAGCGCTTGCAAGGCATTAAGCAAACTTGAGTAGTGCGGATCACTCAACCTTATGGCGTCCATTCCAAAGAATTTCACCAGAAGAAACTGACATTAACTGCATACTGATCACACGATTATCTTTTTTACCATCAACTGTTGAGAATAAAATATAATCAGCTTTCAAATAACGGGCTAAACCAATCGCTGCACTACGAAGGCCTAAGCTGTCTTCACCTGATAAACCAAGGGCTTTTCGTGCTGACATCATTTGTGTATAAGGCACGGTTTGCAATGCACTAATACTATTAACTGATTCAATAATGGTATTGGTTGCATTTACCGCTTGGATATTCCCGCCTGAATTATTTTTAACGTTATCAACAACGATAAGCTTACCCGTTTCTAAATCACCAGTAACCGCCATCTCTCTAATTAAAGGAGTGACAGCTGCATTCCAATTAATACTCGTGATTTTAGGTGGCGTTGGTACGATTTCAATTGGTGGCTCTATGGGTTTAGGCGGCTCTACTGGCTCGGTAGGCGTCACTGGCCCAATAGGTTCAACAGGTACTGGCGGTTGTTGTGGCAACATGGATGGACAACCTGCTAATAAAAACACAGACATCGCCACAAATAGAACTCTTTTCATGCTCGCGTTACCTTATCCTAAGTAAAGAGATAAACTCTGACATAACTAATGGTCTTATCTGGTATATCACCACTAATTTCGGTATCACCATCACCAAGAATAGTCACATCATTTACATTCCCAGCAGGGGAAACTTCAAGCCCTTGTTCGTTATACCAATAAAAACGATAGCGAATAGAGACAGGGTAAGATTGTGTATTTGATAACATGACTGTCGCTTTTGTGCCATTAGCATGGTGTTCGATGGTTGGCTGGCCCGCAACAACGCCCACAACTAATACTGAAGGCTCCATAATAATAGCCTGTTGACGATTGAAGTAGAGTTTATTATCCGAATGAGATGATAAACATCCAGAGAGCAATGTCGTCATAAACATAGCGATAAGTAATGAGTAAACTGTCTTACCTTGTCTTATCATGTATTACTTCCTGTTATCCTGCTGTTAGCATTACACCCATTACTGGCTTAATAATGGTCCTAGTGGTTTTCCACCAAGTAAATGCATATGAATATGGAAAACTTCTTGTCCACCATGTTTATTACAGTTCATCACCAAGCGATAACCGTCTTCAGCAATACCTTCTTGTTGTGCAATTTTTGCAGCAACAACAAAAAGGTGTCCTAATACTTGTTCATCTTCCGCAGTAACATCATTTACAGTAGGAATAAGTTTATTGGGAATAATTAAAATATGAGTGGGTGCTTGAGGTGAAATATCACGAAATGCGGTCACTGTATCATCTTGAAAAACGATATTAGCTGGGATTTCACCACGAATAATTTTACTGAAAATTGTTTCTTCTGCCATTTCCATCACCTTATTATTTATTTTAATTCCTGATTAATTCTATTAAGCAGGTAAGTTTTGAATATGAAAGAGCTTAGCAAAGTTACGCGTTGTTTGTTGCGCTAACTCTTCAACACTCACCCCTTTTAAGACTGCCATATACTCTGCAACATCACGGACATAAGCCGGTTGATTTTCTTTTCCGCGATGAGGAACTGGCGCTAAATAAGGAGAGTCTGTTTCGACTAAAATTCTATCAAGAGGAACGATACGAGCGGCCTCTCTGATTTGTTCAGCATTTCTAAATGTCACAATGCCGGAAAAAGAGATATACATTCCAAGATCAAGTAATGCTGTTGCAGTCTCTTTATCTTCTGTAAAGCAATGCAGAACACCGCCACAATCTTGAACTTTTTCTTCTTTTAAAATAGATAACGTATCTTCGCGAGCACTACGTGTATGCACAATAACGGGTTTATTAACTTGGCGTCCAATACGAATATGCTCACGGAAAATTTCACGTTGCAGTGCCGCATTTTCTTGTTGGTAATAGTAATCTAGCCCTGTTTCGCCTAAAGCCACAACATCAGGTGCGGCAGCTAAACGTGCTAATTCCTCAACATCATGGCCTTCATCTAAATTTAAAGGATGTATCCCACAAGAAAAGGCAATATTGTTACGTTTGCCGATTAGCTCACGCATACTCTTAAAACCCAGTAATGTGGTTGCTACTGCTAACATATATTGAACATCACGCTGCTGTGCTTTTTCGACAACATCATCAATATTTTCATGTAATTTTTCATAATCTAAGCAGTCGAGATGGCAGTGTGAATCAACTAAAAACATAACTTACTCTCATTTATTTGGTACAACTTATAGGTGTTTTTTATTACAGCTAAATCATAATTAATATATAGCTAATTAATTTTTTGTGACTAGCTGATTTTCCCAATCTAGCAGTTGTTCTACTAGTAATAATTCTCTATTTAATGCTGGAATGGTCATTAACTGATAACGACACTGTTTCCATCCATCAATAGTGGATAATAAAATATCCGAAGGCCATTGTGATAACGCCATAATCAATGCTTGCTGATCTTGGTTCACGCAATAGGCTTGTGCATTAGTTTGATATTTTAATGCATCAAGTAGCAGTGATAACAACCAATACAGGCGATGCTCGGCATTATCTTGATTTAATTGTGGCAGAAATGCATATAAATCACGTTGTTGTATGCTGGTGTATAACGCTTGGCAAAAAGTCTCTCTTTCTTTCCACTCATCTTTCAATAATGAAAGCGCCAAAATCGGAGCGTTCTGCGATAAATTCAATGCTGTCACACTATTCGCATAAGGTATGTTTGGTAATTGTTGCTGTAACCAGTGCGTTGCGTGTTGAAGATCTGGCGTTGCTAGATGGTAATAAAAACAACGGCTACGCAATGTCGCTAATAAAACTTCTGGTTGCTGACAATTCAGTAAAAAATAGGTGTTTTTAGGTGGCTCTTCTAACGTTTTGAGTAATGCATTTGCAGCGGCTTCTGTTAACGCTTCAACGTCTTTTATCCAAACTACTCTAAAACCACTTTGCTGAGCATGATGCTCCAGCTTTTCAGTGACTTTTCTTACTGCTTCAATACCAATCGAGGATTTACCCTTTTCACTCTGTAAAACATGCCAATCAGGGTGTGTTTCAGCAAGCATCAATCGGCAGCTATGGCATTCATTACAACTTTTTAATCCCTGTTTATTCTGGCACATTAACCAACGACTTAACCCATAAGAGAGTGCTTCTCCTCCCATGCCTTCTATCGCATGTAAAAGCAAGGCATGATGACCGCGCCCTTCTTGATACATGCTAATAAGTTGTCGATATGCCTGATTTAGCCAAGGATACCAATTCATAGTGATTTATTTTCCTGCTGAACTAGCCATGCTGTTAATGTTTGACGAATGTCTGCTTGTACTTTTTCAATCGCTTGAGAGGCATCTATCGTAATAATGGAATCATCATCTTTAGCCAATGCTTGATAACGTTCGCGAGTACGATAAAAGAAATCCATTGATTCTTTTTCAATCCGGTCTAGCTCGCCTCGAGCACGCGCTCTAGCAAGGCCAATAGCAGGATCTAAATCAAGATATAAGGTTAAGTCAGGGCGAAAATCACCAAGGACAGTATTACGAAGTGACAACATAAGATCTTTATCTAAGCCGCGTCCACCACCTTGATAGGCTTGAGAAGAGAGATCATGTCTATCACCAATAACCCATTTACCATCCGCAAGTGCAGGTTTTATTACGTTTTCTATAAGCTGAACACGCGCTGCGTATAGCATCAATAATTCTGCTTTATCCGTGACTTTTTCACCTTCAATACCTTGCTTGATAAGCTCACGTAATTTTTCAGCAAGCGGAGTACCGCCCGGTTCACGGGTAAATGCTAGGTTAGTGATACCTTTATCTTTTAGGGTATCAACAACTGTTTGGATCGCACTGGTTTTTCCAGCGCCTTCAAGTCCTTCAATTACAATAAATTTACTGTTGTTCATAATTATCTTTGTTGTAAGCGTCGGTATTGTGCGACGGCTTTATTATGTTCATTGAGTGTGGTTGAAAATTTATGACCACCCGTTCCATCCGCAACAAAATAGAGATAGCGTGTATCTGCTGGATGTGCAGCGGCTCTAATTGAAGCAACACTCGGCATTGCTATTGGTGTTGGTGGTAAGCCATCAATTTGATACGTGTTATAAGGTGTGTAACCATTTAAATCACTACGATAAATCGTGCCTCTATATTTATCACCTAAACCATAGATGACCGTTGGGTCAGTCTGTAATCGCATATTAGTTTTTAATCGATTAACAAAAACAGACGCAACTTTTGTTCTTTCAGCATCAATACCCGTCTCTTTTTCAATAATTGATGCCATGATAAGCATTTCATAAGCCGATTTATACGGTAAATCACTATCGCGTTTAATCCACTCTTCTTCTAATGTTTTTTCCATTTGCTGGTAGGCACGTTTTAAAATTGCGACATCTGTCGTACCCGCTGTGTAATGGTATGTATCTGGTGCAAACCAACCTTCTAGATTAGAAATCTCAGGTTTTATGCCTATTTCTTGACGTAACTTATCGCTATCCATTGTGTGTGCAACAGCAGCAAGTTGAGGCGCTTGCTCAAAAATAGCTTGCCAATCCTTTAAGCGACTTCCTTCAATAAAACGGATAGAGAATTGAGCTTCTTTACCACTTTTGATAAGTAGTAAAACATCCTGCAATGTCATCCCTTTTGTTAAACGATAAGTACCTGCTTTAAATTGGCTTAATTCTGGTTTAGCTTTTAATAAAACCTGAAAATAATCCCCTTCATTAAGCAAATTATTTTTTATTAATAGTTGCTCCATGGCAACACGCCCTGTTCCTGCTGGCACAGTCAGTAGCATTTCATCTTGTTTTACAACAATATTTTCTTCTAGACCTCGAATATGTTGCATCATATACAATGCAACTGCGCCAAGGCTAATCAGTAAGGCAAAAAAAACTATCCATACTATTTTTTTTATCTTCATTTATAACTCATTAAATTCTATTTAAGTGACAAACTGTGTTGTAAAACAACATGATAATAATCTCTACTAGGATATTGATAGCACTTATCATCTGAAAAAGTGATTTGTGAAACGGGGATCACTGGCATCAACGCATTTGTTAACCATATTTCATCAGCCTGATAAAGTGTTTCGGGCTTTTCTCTCACAATATCAATTTTCCAATGATTTTTTTGAGCTAATTGAAAAATGGATTGACGCATAATGCCATTTACCCCTGAATTAGTCAGATCTGGTGTAAAAAGCCTATTTCCTTTGCGCCAAAAAAGATTCGCTGCATTAGCTTCAACTAAATATCCTTCATTATCACACACTAAAACATCATCAAATTCTGTTTTTTCTAAATGATATTTTATAAGGACTTGTTCTAGACGATTGAGATGTTTAATACCTGCCAGCAAAGGGTTTTGCCCTAAGGTAACGGGGCTAATACCAAGCGATACACCTTCACTTTGCTGGTGGAGATAATGGGTAGGATAAGAGGATAGTGAGATTATTACCGTCGGTGTTATAAATCCATTGGGGGAATATCCTCGTCCACCATAACCACGACTAATAATAATCTTAATAACACTTTTTGTTTGAGCCAGAGAAGCGACATCAATGATCTGCTTTTTAAGTTCAGACCAATTAGGATGCGGTAAAAAAAGCGCGTTACAACCTTGTTTTAAGCGATTTATGTGTGCAGATAATAAAATGGGGTCACCCTGATCAACAGCAAGTGTTGTGAAACAGCCATCCCCAAACTGTACTGCTCGATCACTGGCATCTACATTTTGTTGCTGTTGTCCATTTACCCAATACATCTAACACACCTTACATCTATGTTATTGATATCAATCTGCACATGATAAAACAACTAGCAGTAAAAGGATAAAATAAAAGACCCAGAATAATCCTGGGCCTTTAGGTATTTTTCAACTTTCTACAAAAAACGGCTTATACGCGTTTAAAGAGAATTGAACCATTAGTACCACCAAAGCCGAATGAGTTACACAGAGCATATTCCATGTTCTCAACTTTACGTGCTTTATGTGGAACAAAATCAAGATGACAATTTTCGTCTTGATTATCTAGGTTAATTGTTGGAGGTACGATTTGATCACGCAGTGAAAGGATAGTAAAGATAGACTCAATTGCACCCGCAGCACCTAATAAGTGACCTGTCATAGATTTTGTTGAGCTAACTAATACATCAGTGCCTTTACCAAATACGTTTTCTACCGCTTGTGCTTCAGCAACGTCGCCTGCATTTGTTGATGTGCCGTGTGCGTTGATATAACCCACGTCTGATGAGGCAATACCTGCATCTTTCAGTGCATTTGTCATCGCCAGCGCACCGCCTTCGCCATTTTCTGCTGGTGAAGTCATGTGGTAAGCATCGCTGCTCATACCAAAACCAACCACTTCAGCATAAATTTTAGCGCCACGGTTTTTAGCGTGTTCGTACTCTTCAAGAACAAGAACACCCGCACCATCACCCAATACAAAACCATCACGCTCTTTATCCCAAGGACGGCTAGCCGCTTGAGGATTATCGTTACGTGTTGATAATGCACGAACAGCACCAAAGCCACCCAGACCTAATGGTGTGGTTGCTTTTTCGGCACCGCCTGCCAGCATTGCATCTGCATCACCATAAGCGATAATACGTGCAGCATGTCCAATATTATGAACACCTGAAGTACACGCTGTTGCGATAGAGATTGTAGGGCCACGAAGACCATACATAATGCTTAAATGCCCTGCAACCATGTTAATGATGGTTGAAGGTACAAAGAATGGGCTAATTTTACGAGGGCCACCATTCATCATAGATGTATGGTTTTCTTCGATAAGGCCTAAGCCACCAATACCAGAACCAATAGCAGCTCCGATACGACTTGCATTGGCTTCTGTTACTTCAAGACCTGAATCCGCAATGGCCTGCACACCTGCTGCAATACCATATTGAATGAAAAGATCCATCTTACGCGCGTCTTTACGCGAAAGATTATAATCTTCGTGATTGAAATCTTTTACCAATCCAGCGAATTTAGTCGCATGATGACTGGTGTCAAAATCTTCGATAAGGCCGATACCACTCTGTCCGGCACACACCGCTTCCCAAGAAGCTTCTGCGTTATTACCGACAGGAGATAACATGCCTAGTCCGGTCACAACTACACGACGCTTAGACACGCTTATCCTCCAAGGAGGGAAAAAGTTTAGGATTAAAAATATAGGCGGTCGAGTGACCGCCTAGATTAGCAAGCTTATTTGCCTGCGTTTTCAACGTAATCAATAGCAGCTTGAACTGTAGTAATTTTTTCTGCTTCTTCGTCTGGGATTTCGATATCGAATTCTTCTTCCAGAGCCATTACCAGCTCAACTGTGTCAAGAGAATCAGCGCCTAAGTCATCAACAAATGAAGCTGAATTTACAACTTCTTCCTCTTTAACACCCAGTTGTTCAACAATGATTTTCTTAACGCGTTCGTCGATAGTGCTCATACTATTAAATTTCCTATCAAAACTCGCTTGCGCGATGATTTTCTTAGTTTATAAATACAGGAAAAGATCTAACCAATCCCGACTGTGTGGACTACTTTATTCGCTATATTTTGCATTATATTGTACGCAAAAAGCAAATATAAAGACGTCCCCATAATTAGATCATGTACATGCCACCATTGACATGCAATGTTTCACCCGTGATATAGCTTGCTTCATCAGAAGCTAAGAAAGCTACAGCACTGGCAATCTCTTTGGCATCACCTAAACGGTTAGCAGGAACTTGAGATAAAATACCTGCTCTTTGGTCATCTGTTAATGCTCTAGTCATATCAGTTTCGATAAAGCCAGGAGCAACAACATTCACCGTAATGCCACGGGAAGCAACTTCGCGTGCTAATGATTTACTAAAACCAATCACACCCGCTTTTGCCGCCGCGTAGTTTGCCTGTCCTGCGTTACCCATGGTTCCAACAACAGAACCAATGGTAATTATACGACCATGACGTTTTTTCATCATAGCACGCATAACTGCTTTAGACAGACGGAAGACTGATGAAAGATTAGTGTCAATGATATCTTGCCACTCATCATCTTTCATGCGCATCAACAGGTTATCACGAGTAATACCTGCATTATTGACCAAAATATCAATTTCGCCAAATTCAGCACGCACATCTGCTAAAAATTTTTCGATAGAGTCGTTTTCTGTGACGTTTAACACAAAACCCTTACCCTTACCGTCTAAATATTCGCTGATAGCTTGCGCACCGTTTTCACTCGTTGCTGTACCAATTACTGTCGCACCGCGTGCAACTAAATCTTCTGCAATCGCACGGCCAATACCACGGCTTGCACCAGTAACTAGCGCTATTTTTCCGTCAAATCCCATGAGATCCCTCAGTCATTTCCTAATGCAACATCTAATGACGCAATATCATTAACTGCTGCAGCGTTCATTTCTTTAGAAATACGTTTTGTTAAGCCAGTTAATACTTTTCCTGGCCCGATTTCTAATAGTTGTGTGATGCCTTTTTCAGCAATAAGTTCAACCGTTTCAGTCCAGCGAACTGGATTATAAAGCTGGCGAACTAACGCATCACGGATTGCATTTGCATCAGTTTGCGCTATCACATCAACGTTATTAACGACCTGAATTTCAGGTTGTTTAAATTCAATTTCTTGTAATGCAACCGCAAGCTTATCAGCAGCCGGTTTCATTAAAGCACAGTGAGAAGGCACACTTACCGCTAATGGTAAAGCACGTTTAGCACCTGCTTCTTTACATAACACACCAGCACGTTCTACGGCTTCTTTGTTACCCGCAATAACAACTTGACCCGGTGAGTTAAAGTTCACAGGCGAGACAACTTGTCCTTGTGCTGCTTCTTCACAGGCTTTTGCAATAGCATCATTATCTAAACCGATAATCGCATACATTGCACCAGTACCCGCAGGTACGGCTTCTTGCATCAGTTTACCGCGTAATTCTACTAGTTTAATTGCAGCAGCGAAATCAATAACACCTGCACACACTAAAGCAGAATACTCGCCAAGACTGTGACCTGCCATCATTTGTGGCATTTTGCCTTGTTTTTCTTGCCATACACGCCAGATAGCAACAGAAGCTGCTAATAATGCTGGCTGTGTTTTCCAGGTTTTGTTTAGCTCTTCTTCTGGGCCATTTTGAACTAAGTCCCAAAGAGAATAACCCAATACATCAGATGCTTGAGCAAATGTTTCAGTCACGATTGGATATTGCTCTGCAAGTTCTGCAAGCATTCCAACAGCTTGTGATCCCTGTCCGGGAAAAACCATTGCAAAATCAGTCATGTTTATTTTCCTGATAATATTAAAAACGGATAAGTGCAGAACCCCAAGTAAAACCGCCACCAAACGCTTCGAGTAAGATTAACTGACCACGTTGAATGCGATTATCTCTTACAGCCTCATCTAATGCTGTTGGGACTGATGCTGCTGACGTATTGCCATGGCGATCTAATGTCACCACTACTTTATCCATTGTCATATCCAGCTTTTTCGCTGTCGCTGAAATAATTCTTAAATTTGCCTGATGAGGCACAAGCCAGTCCAGTTCAGATTTATCAATTTTGTTAGCTTCAAGTGTCTCATCCACAATGTGGGCAAGTTCACGAACTGCGACTTTAAATACTTCATTTCCTGCCATAGTAACGTAAGCAGGTAAATCGTCATTTTCTCTACTCTGATAAGGTAATGCTAATAGATCACCAAAACGTCCATCAGAATGTAAATGGGTAGAGATAATGCCTTCTTCTTCTGATGCACCAACAACCACAGCACCTGCTGCATCACCAAATAGAATAATCGTGCCACGATCTTCAGGATCTAAAGCGTGAGATAATCTGTCAGCACCAATAACCAGTGCTTTTTTAACAGAACCTGCTTTAATAAATTGATCCGCAATACTTAATGCATAAACAAAACCTGAACATGCAGCCGCAACATCAAAAGCAATACAGTCATTAATACCTAATGCATTTTGAATTTGGCAAGCCGCACTTGGGAATGCGTGTGAGCCAGATGTAGTTGCAACAATAATCAATCCAATGTCTTGCTTATCAATACCTGACATTTCTAATGCTTTTTCGCCAGCACCCGCACCCATCACGGCAACAGTTTCTTCTTCCGCTGCAATTCGACGTTCATGAATACCCGTTCTGGTAACAATCCACTCGTCAGATGTTTCAACCATTTTTTCTAAATCGGCATTAGTTCGCACTTGTACAGGCAAGTAACTACCAGTACCTAAGATTTTTGTATACATTCTATCAATCGCTCTTGGGTAATACTGTTGTCAGTCGTGAAGCAATTCGCTCTGGAATTTTTCGCTCAACGGCATGAACAGCCTGTTCTATTGCTGCTGTAAACGCGCTTTCATTTGCGCCACCATGGCTTTTAATGACGATACCGCGTAATCCTAACAGAGAAGCACCGTTATACTGGTCGGGGTTCATATGTCCAAAACGCTTAATTAGCCGTTTTTGTAACCACTTCTTCAATATTTTCATCCACCACGACGTTTTTTTGTTTTCGGTAGTAGAAGATTTAATCAATGAAAGGAAAACTCTGATAACCCCTTCCATCGTTTTAAGGGAGACATTACCTGCGAAGCCGTCACACACCAAAACATCAGTTTTGCCTGTCAGTAATTCATTACCTTCAACATAACCAATATAATTAATATTCGGTGTCGATTTTAATACCGTAGCAGCTTCGCGGATATTATCTAATCCTTTACTCTCTTCTTCACCAATATTTAAAAGCGCCACTTTCGGTGAATCAATCCCTGCTATCTCTTCGGCCATAACTGCGCCCATTACCGCAAACTGTACCAGCATTTTGCTATCACAATTAACGTTAGCGCCTAAATCCAGAACAACCGTCTTACCTTTTTTCTGATTAGGTAATACTGAAACCAGTGCAGGACGTTCAATTCCATCAATAGCATTAAGTCGAAGTTTTGCTAATCCCATCAATACGCCAGTATTCCCTGCACTTACACAAGCCTGTGCTTCCCCTGTTTTCACGAGATCAAGTGCCACTCGCATTGATGTGCCTTTACTTGCTCTAATAGCTTGTGAAGGTTTGGCATCATTGGCGACAATATGTTCTGCGGGTATAACTTGTAAACGGGAGATTAGCTCAGCATTTTGATTTGCAAGCAGAGGAGAGATAGAGTCTGGTTGACCTACCAGCAATATTTTTAAATGAGGATTAGATGCCAGCGCCCGCAAACAAGCAGGCACTGTGATGCGAGGACCGAAGTCCCCGCCCATCGCATCTAACGCTATGGTTAGATTTGTCAAGGTATCAACGAGCTATAAAGCTAATTACTTGTTGATAACCTTGCGGCCACGGTAGTAACCGTCAGCAGTTACATGGTGACGCAGGTGAGTTTCACCAGAAGTTTTGTCAACAGAAACCTGAGTTACTGTCAGCGCGTCATGAGAGCGACGCATACCACGTTTAGAACGAGTTGGTTTGTTTTGTTGTACGGCCATTGACCTTACTCCTTAGTACTTTTCTTTAAACTGGCTAATACGGCAAATGGATTTGGTTTCTCTGATAATTCTTCAGGGAGTTCACCAAACACCATATCCGCGTCGGACACTTCACAGTGTTCAAAATCATGTACCGGAACTACCGGCAAGTTGAGGATTATTTCATCTTCAATCATCGCCAGCAAATCTATTTCACCAAATTCGTTTACATCGACTGGTTCATATTCTTCCGGTAATGCCTCGGCCCGTTCATCACTGACAACAGGGCTAAAACAATATGTTGCGTGAACATGATACGGAAAATGGCCACCACAACGCTGACATTCTAAAGTCACATCCACATCGGAATGTCCTTTAATCACGGCAAGACGTTGATGGTCAATATCAAATGATAAAGCCACATCAATATTACTGTCCACACTGACCACCGATTCAGCTAAGCGGCTTACTTGCTCTGGAGAATAATGACCGTCATAGTCTAAATTCTTTTGAGCTGCTCGCAGCGCATCAATGGTCAGGGGTAATTTTACCTTTTGCATAAGGCGCGCATATTATCTTTGTAATGGAATATAGTCAAAGAAAAAGGCGGGTTATCTACACCTTTCCACCAAAATTCGCTTTATCAGCGGCGCATAGTTTAGAATGTCAGGCATCATTTTGCTACGGATTTTAAAAAAAATATGTTGCCACTCGTTCTTGCGTCTACTTCACCCTTTCGAGCTCAGTTGCTGAAAAAGCTTGGAATGCCCTTTATACAGGCATCTCCAGAGATTGACGAAACCCCGATGCCCACAGAGTGTGCTCAAGATCTTGTCAGTCGCTTATCCTATGAAAAAGCCAGCGCTTTACAAGTAAAATTTCCACATCATCTTATAATTGGTTCTGATCAAGTTTGTGTGCTTAATAAAAAGATCACAGGGAAACCCCATAATTTTGATAATGCCTTCGCACAATTAAAACAAGCTTCAGGGCAATGTATCTCGTTCTACACCGGATTAACTGTATATAATAGCCTAACTTTAGAACATCAAACGCATTGTGAATTATTTCAAGTTTACTTTCGTCATTTAACTGATGAAGAAATTATCAGTTATTTAAATAAAGAAATGCCTTTCAATTGCGCAGGAAGTTTTAAATCTGAGGGACTAGGTATTACTCTATTTGATAAACTTGTTGGTGATGATCCAAATTCTTTAATTGGTTTACCACTTATCCGATTGAATAAAATGTTACTCTCGCAAAGAATAAACCCATTATTTTTCTCTGATGATCAAAAATAAATCTGATCATCTTATTTTTTAATCTTATGTAGCGATAAAGCGTATTATGAATAAATTAGCATCAGTCTTAACAGCTTTAGTGGTGGCAACAGCATTAGTGGGTTGTTCTGATGAAAAAGATACTGAAATTTCAACAACGAAAACAACTACCACCGCAAATACTATCCAAGACAGTGTAATTTCAGACAAAAAAGAGGACAATACATCCTTATTTAAAAAGAACTTTGTCAGTAGTTGCATATTAGGCTCTGGTATTACTGATGATGCGCTAATTCCTCAAATTGCCGAAGTGTGTGAATGCACTTACGACAACATTATTAAAAATTACGGAATAACAGAATTTATCCGTGTAGATATGGAAATGCGCAAAAACGGTTCAAAATCACTGCCTAAAGAGTGGGATATTGATAAAATTGTTGAGCAATGCATGACAAAAGTGGAAGGTTAGTCCTATTTTCTATTCACTTTCTTTGTGATTTAAGAAAAACAATACGCCCAGCTAACTGGGCGCATTGGATATTCGGATTTTCTGTTGAAATGAAAATTTCAGACTTAAGATTTTTGACTACGTAATACTTGTAAACAATGGCGTAACTGATTATCCATTGGTGCTTCAATTCGCATTTGTTCACCCGTTGAAGGATGAGTAAATGTCAAAGAACTTGCATGTAAAAATAGACGCTTAAGTTTTGTTCCTACCAATTGAGCATCAAAGTCACGATCACCATAGCGATCATCAAATGCAATAGGATGACCTGCATGTAATGTATGCACACGAATTTGGTGTGTTCTTCCTGTCACAGGGCTTGCTTTCACAAGTGTGGCAAATTCAAAACGCTCTTCAACCTTAAAACGAGTCTCTGAAGGTTTTCCCTCATTACTCACTTTAACCACACGTTCACCACTTTGAAGAATATTTTTCAATAACGGAGCCTGAACAACTTTAGTATGAGATTGCCACTGACCACGCACTAAGGCTAAATAATCTTTTTGCATCTGTTTTAAGCGCAATTGCTCATGCAACGCACGCAACGCTGAACGTTTCTTTGCAATTAATAAAACACCCGATGTATCTCTATCAAGACGATGTACAAGCTCTAAAAAACGTGCTTCTGGACGCAAAGCGCGTAAACCTTCAATTACACCAAAGCTTAACCCACTTCCCCCATGCACTGCGGTTCCTGAGGGTTTATTGATGAGCATTAAGTGGTCATCTTCATATAAAATACAATCTGCCAATGCCGAGACTTTATCAAGTTTTGGTGATACAGCGATCTCTTCTTTTTCCGATACCCGCACAGGAGGAATACGAATGCTGTCGCCCGCATTGATTTTGTATTCAGGTTTAATTCGCCCTTTGTTAACTCGAACTTCTCCTTTTCGGATAATTCGGTAAATCATACTTTTTGGTACACCTTTCAAGCGTGCCAGTAAAAAATTATCGATACGCTGGCCTGCTTCATCGCCATCAATGGTGACGAACTGAACTTGATTAAATGATTTCATAGTGGCGATTCTTTGGCTCTCTTAAAATAAAAATTACAAACAACTTTATGGTGCACAAAATAACATCAATTCTGTCGTCTATTTTAACCTGAATAATGGGAAAAAGACGAAACATTAGCTAATCTCTCATATTTATACAGAAAAAGTCACCAAAGCAGAAAAGTCATCTTGCTATAACCCTAACACCAATGGAATAATGCAGACTCTCCTGATTATGTTTATCAGGTATATTTATGAAAATTTTGTTTGTTTGATTTTCAAAATGCAGCAATGGCGTAAGACATAGTCGAAAATCAAACAATTTAGTATGCCACAAATACATCGCTTATTGAGTTGAAACATTGTGTTCAATTAAAGAGTGCTGAATTTTTGAACTAAAAATCAGACTCACCGACATATTGCACCTCTATACAATCGACAACCGTGAGGTTGACGCATTTGTAAAAGACACGAGGTCATCGGTTATCAATAGTGTAATTACGTATGTTAGTGGCACATTATAAAACGTGAAAATAACGAGTAAGTCACAATATGAAAAGAATGTTAATTAACGCAACTCAGCAGGAAGAGTTGCGTGTTGCCCTTGTCGATGGGCAACGTTTGTACGATCTGGATATCGAAAGCCCCGGTCATGAACAGAAAAAAGCGAATATCTATAAAGGTAAAATCACTCGAATTGAACCCAGCTTAGAAGCCGCTTTTGTTGATTATGGTGCGGAACGCCACGGTTTCCTTCCTATTAAAGAAATAGCCCGCGAATACTTTCCTAGTAATTATCACTCCCATGGTCGTCCTAACATCAAAGATGTCTTAAAAGAAGGCCAGGAAGTTATTGTTCAAGTTGATAAAGAAGAGCGTGGTAATAAAGGTGCAGCGTTAACCACTTTTATCAGCCTTGCCGGAAGTTATTTGGTATTAATGCCAAATAATCCTCGTGCAGGTGGTATTTCTCGCCGTATTGAAGGTGAAGATCGTACTGAACTTAAAGAAGCTTTATCAAGCCTAGAAATCCCAGATGGCATGGGTCTGATTGTACGTACAGCCGGTGTTGGTAAATCTGCTGAAGCACTGCAACAAGACTTAAGTTATCGTCTAAGACACTGGGATGCTATTAAGAAAGCGGCAGAGAATCGCCCTGCACCCTTCTTAATCCATCAGGAAAGTAACGTAATCGTTCGCGCATTCCGCGACTACTTACGTCCTGATATTGGTGAAATCTTAATTGATAATGCAAAAGTCGTTGAAATGGCACGTAGCCATATTGAAGCGATTGGCCGTGGTGATTTTGCTAGCAAAATTCGCCATTACACTGGCGCCGTTCCTCTATTTAGCCATTACCAGATTGAATCACAGATTGAATCTGCGTTTCAGCGTGAAGTTCGCCTTCCTTCTGGTGGCGCTTTAGTTATTGATACAACTGAAGCATTAACAGCGATTGATATCAACTCCTCACGCTCAACCCGCGGTGGTGATATCGAAGAAACTGCATTTAATACTAACTTAGAAGCGGCTGACGAAATTGCACGCCAATTACGTTTACGTGACTTGGGTGGTTTAATTGTTATCGACTTTATCGACATGACGCCTGTGCGCCATCAACGTGAAGTTGAAAACAGAATGCGTGAAGCTGTTCGCCAAGATCGTGCTCGCATTCAAATTGGACGTATCTCTCGTTTTGGTTTATTAGAGATGTCTCGCCAACGTTTAAGCCCTTCATTAGGTGAATCTAGCCATCACGTTTGCCCGCGTTGCTTAGGCACCGGTACTATTCGTGACAATGAATCACTGTCACTTTCTGTGTTACGTCTTATCGAAGAAGAAGCACTTAAAGAGAATACTCATGAAGTGCATGCGATTGTCCCTGTTCAAATCGCCTCTTATTTGCTTAACGAAAAACGTAAAGCAGTGACTGACATCGAGTTACGTCAATCTAATGTCAAAGTGGTTATTGTTCCTAATGACCAAATGCAAACCCCTCATTTCTCTGTTATTCGTGTACGTAAAGGCGAAGAGATCACCTCTCTGAGCTACAACTTAGCGCAATTCCATGAAAGCCAGTTAAATGAAGCTGAAGACGATGTTGTTACAGAGCGTAAAGCGCCTGAACAACCTGCTATTTCAGCCTTTGGGTTACAAGAAGAACCTGTTGCTGAAACAGTAAAAAACAAAAAGGCACCTCAACCTCAAGCTAAACCTGCTACAACAGAACAAGCTCAAGGTGCTGGTTTCTTTGCTTCTATTGCAAAATTCTTCTCTAACTTATTTGGTAGTGAACCAGAGCCTGCGGTAACACAAGAAAAACCACAGGAAAACAAGAAAGAGAATAACGACAACCGTCGTGATCGTCGCAATAACAATAATCGACGTAACAATAATAATCGCCGTGACCGTGATAACGATCGTAATCGTGACAACGCAAATAGCGAAGACAATCGCAAGAATCGCAATCAAAAACCACAAACGACTCCAACAACTGAAGTTAGTAGTGAACAAGAGATTGCAGAACGCGAAGCCCGTCGCCAACAGCGTCGTGAACAACGTGCTGAACAACGTCGTCGTCAAGAAGAAAAACGTCAACAGCAACAAGAAGCAGCTAAAGCTCAAGCGGCTCTTTCTGAAAATGATGCAGTTGCAAAAGATAGTGCTGATGAGAAGAAAGAAGAACCTCGTCGCCCTGCTATGCAACGCCGTAATCGTCGTCAATTAACACAATCTGTACGTGTTACAGACAACGATAATGCATTAGCCGTTGTACCTGTTACGACCGAAAAAGCGGTTTCTGAACCACCTGTTGCAACTACGCAAACTAAAGTTGCCCCAACTGAAAAACCAGCACCTAAAGCAGTCGCTGTTGCGAAAGTTGAAGCAAATGAAGCTCAAGTTGTAAAAGCATTACCTGATGCAACTAAATCACAAGATGACAATAAAAACGAAGATAATAACGGGCAAGATAATGTTATGCCACGTCGTTCTCGCCGTTCACCTCGTCATTTACGTGTAAGTGGTCAACGTCGCCGTCGTTATCGTGATGAGCGCACCTTAACAGTATCACCAATGCCTCTGGCAATGGCGGTTGCTTCTCCTGAACTGGCTTCAGGTAAAGTCTTTATTCGCTACCCAATCACACCAGTAAGTGATGCACCGTTTATTGAGAATAATGCCGAAAACAACAGTGATGTTTCTGTTGGAAACCACATTATTACTCATAAAGATCCGCAAATGGTAGCTATTGCACCAGCGGTTTCAGAAGCTATTGTTGCTGATATTGCACAGACAGAAACCACTGAATCAACTTATTCTGTCACAGTTAGCACTGAATCAACCACAGAAGCTGTCGCTGAAATTGTTGCAGTAGAGCCACAAACTGTGCCTGTTGAAGCTGACGTTATCAGTGATGTAATCAATGAAGTGAATACAGAAGAGCATGTTACTCGTAAAGAGAATATTTCAGCGGTATTGAATACCACTGAAGCTTACATGCATGAAACTTCACAACAAACTGAAACAAATATCGCGCCAGAAGAAGTTGCACAAGATACGGTTGTAGCAGTAGAAAGTGAAACGTCAACACTTGAACCTCAACCTGTTGAAACAGTAGTTGCAACTGAAGAAACTGTTGAACAACACAAAGAAGTTGTTGTTGAAACTGTTGCAGCCCCTGTCGTTGAAGCTGTCGTTGAAGCTATCGTTGAAAATCAGCCAGCAGAAAACGCAGCCCCTGTTGTGGAAGTTGAAGCAGTAACAGAGAGCAAACCAACTGAAGTCGTTATTCGTCAAGAGCCTGTTGTAGTTGCACGCCAACTACATGCAAGTTCACCAATGACAAAAGCGCCAGCCGCTGATGAAACGCCTGAGGCAATTGAAATCAAAGCATGGGAAGCACGCCCTGCTTTTGATAAGAAAGGCCGCTCAGGTGCCGGTGGACATTGTTCTACTAACCACGCTTCTTCAGAAATGACGAAAGCTGAAAGCCAAAGCTGATAATCAGGTGTTATTAAGAATATCTTGATAATACTTCTAAATTGAGAACCCACTTTTTAGTGGGTTCTTTTTTTGGTAACTGCTAACCAATTAACTGCGTATTTATAAAGCCAAAAATAAGATAAAAAAAAGCCCCTGAATATTCAATTCAGAGGCATTTAATTTCTTAGCGAAACAATCAGTCTTTTAGATCAGGCAGGTTTTTAATTTCACCCATCGCTTTTAACTGCTTAGATAATTCACGGCGCTCTTTAGACAGATCGGCATTTTTAATAATGTAATCGTCAACACGATCGTCATAGTCACTGCGCATATTAGCAATAATGCCCAGTACATCTTCAATCGACATACCTGGTTTAATATATTCACTTAAGTTGTCTAACAAAAGAACACGTTTTTGGTTATCACGGATCTTTTTCTCATTGTCAGTGATCTCACGACGGATTTTGTTCTTACGACGATACATACGCACAAACTCCAGTACGTTTTGGAAAGACGGCTTGTTTGCGTTATCCATTTCCTACACCTTTACAATTGATATTTAAGATAAATAGTTCTGTTTAAGATTATCGCTTAATCGTGTCAATAAACAAGCAAAGTTTACAAATTTAATTGATTTTGCTTAATTAACAATTGATTAGGATGATATGCATTAATAAATATAGTCAACATTCTTTAACCCGTAAATGTTCACTTAATTAATGATAAAAAAATGGCTACACATTTTCACTGGTAGCCAAAATCGACACTACAAAAGATAAATTAATGAGCGATTAAATAGGTTGTGCTTTGTTTTGATCTTCATGTTGTAGACCATCAAGTGGTAATAATGCTTTCGCATCTGAACGTAAAAACATAGCAGAAAGAAGTGTTGTTCCTATCACCATACATCCCATCACCATATAGGTTGGTGCAAAACCATAATGATCATAACCATAACCAGCTAATGGAGATAATAATGTTGCAACAATAGAACTCACACATTGGAAACCGACTAAATAAAGTGTTGAAGATAAACGTTTATCAAAGTGTTGACTGTTATATTTAAAAATTGAAATCAATAAAATCGGTAACTCAACAGCATGTAATAACTTCATACAAGAGATCAAAACAGGCCCTTCAACTAATCCTGAGCCAATAATACGTGCAGCCATAACACTGCTTGCTAGTAATAAACCATTTTTAGCACCTATTCTATTTACAAGGAAAGGTGCGATAAACATACCACCAGCTTCTAAGAATACCTGCAATGAATTCAGATATCCGTACATCTCATTCCCCTGCTGTAAGGTCGCAAATTGTGATGAGAAAAAGACTGGAAACTGTTGGTCATAAACGCCATAAATACAGGTGCCAATAACAAATAGAATAAGTGCCCAAAAACGAGGTAATGAAAGTAAATTCAGTGCGTCTTTGAGGGTAATCGCTGATGTTTTTCCATGCTCTAATTGATTAAATGCATCTGATTTATCGGTTTTTAATAGTGCTAAAAGAATTAAGAACACAACACCAGAAATAGAAGCCATCACAAAATTGTAATTAGGATCGATATTTATATTGTGTCCAGCAATAAATGTTGCTGATGCCCAACCTAACGATCCCCACATTCTCGCCCTACCGTATTCAAAGCCACGAATACGACTAACACGCTCTGTATATGACTCTAATACGCCAATACCCGCATTAAATGTCATACCAACATATAAGCCCCCTAAAATGGAGCCAACAAAAATATTCCAACGTAGTATTGATGCGAAACCTAGAAAAAATGGCCCAGAAAGAATAAGTAATACTGCGATCACTAATAACAAATTCTTTCTTAACCCTAATTTATCTTGAATAAAGCCATATAAAGGTTGAGCACATAACGCAATCAGAGAAATTGCAGAGAATATTAATCCAGTATCAGTCGCTTTTAATCCTACATACTGATTTAACCAAATAGAAACTAATGAAAATGATGAAGACCAGGTAAAAAAGAAGAAAAATAACAGCGCACTTAAGATCGCATAGTATTTTTTTGAGTCTTTATTCATTGGTTAAGCGCCTTATTAAAGTCATTCCACCCTTAAATGTTAACGTTAACTTTTAAGTTAACAAACAATTTTATCGCTTTATTGTGATATAAAGCACATAAGTTAACGTTAACAATTTGAGTTATGTGTTCTAGATCTACTTTTATCTTTTATTACCATGATTCACAGTAAAAAGCACAAATAGGTATCATATAATCCATTTCAGTTAGTTTCCTTTGCTAAAATAGCTGTATCTTTCATCATTCACTTAAAGCCATGCTAACTGATTTAAACCACCTAACACTCGCAGTCAATAATGTGAATAAAAGCTTTGCCTTTTATACTGAGATATTAGGTTTTAAGCCTTTTGCTTTATGGGATAACGGCGCTTACCTACAACTGGGCTCCTTATGGTTATGTTTATCTCACGATAAACGCCATATTACTGAAGACAGTGATTACACCCATTATGCTTTCAGTTTATCTGCAAATAATTTTGAAACCTTTAAACAACATCTTCTGTCTTATGGCATTACTGCATGGAAAGAAAATAAAAGCGAAGGTGATTCATTCTATTTTTACGATCCTGACCATCATAAGCTTGAAGTCCATGTGGGTGATTTAAAAAGTCGCTTAAAAGCTTGTCGTCAACATCCCTACTCTGGTATGCAATTTTTCGACGAAGATTAAAAGAGTATAAGGACTAATAGCTAAGATAATACTATGGATATACTGGGTTTTATTATTACCTTACTGCCTATCATTATCTCTCCGGGTGCAAGTTTTACAATTGCTTTAGATAACACCCTGACCTATGGTGTAAAAGGGTTATTAATCACGATTGTAGGCACCGCATTAGGCATTATTACTCACGGGATTTTGGTAGGATTGGGAATAACCAAACTCTTAGTTTCGTCCCCTTCTGCTTTTATGGTGTTAACCATCCTTGGTAACTTGTATCTAATTTATCTTGGAATTTCACTGATATACTCAGGATTAAAAGCGGCTAAAAACACTACTATTATTCATCAAAAAGCCTCTATTAAAACCGCTTATATTGCTAATGTGCTTAACCCTAAAGCAATTATGTTATACCTCGTGGTTGTTTCCAGCTATGCCGGGGCAACACCAACATTAGTTAATTATCTTGCCTTATCTTCTATTCATATTTTAATGATGAGCATCTGGTTGATTGCTTGCTGTGGTTTTATTCTATTGTCATCTCAAAAAATTAATATTGTTACCATGAAAAAAGTAATCAATATTAGTGGCGGTACACTCCTACTTATCCTTACTGCGACACCCTATATTAAACACTACATAAGTGTGCTTTGATCTGACATTTCACGTTTACCGCGTTATGGTTTACCATAGTCTTAATTAAACCCAATACAACTCATTGAGTAATGATTTAAAAAATCATCAATAAATTTACGGTAGGAAACCTTGTCTAATTCAGCGAAAACGCCCACATTTTATGTCCATGACTACGAAACCTTTGGCACTAACCCAGCCTTAGATCGCCCAGCTCAATTTGCAGGTATAAGAACTGATATGGATTTCAATATTATTGAAGATCCTCTCGTTATTTATTGCAAACCTAATGATGATTATCTACCTCATCCAGAAGCCGTGATGATCACGGGAATAACACCACAGATTGCGGCAAAAAATGGGGTCATTGAAGCTGAATTTACTCGTCAAATTCATCAAGCTTTCAGCCAACCTAATAGTTGTATTATGGGTTATAACAACCTTCGTTTTGATGATGAAGTCACTCGTAATATCCTTTATCGTAATTTTTATGATCCTTATGCTTATAGCTGGCAAAAAGGAAATTCGCGTTGGGATTTACTTGATGTTTTACGTGCCTGTTATGCGCTGCGCCCTGAAGGTATTGTTTGGCCTGAAAATGAAGACGGCTTTCCAAGTTTCCGTTTAGAGTTATTAACCAAAGCCAATGGCATTTCTCATGAAAATGCCCATGATGCAATGTCTGATGTTTATGCCACTATTGCGATGGCAAAAAAATTAAAGCAAGCTCAACCACGTATGTTTGATTATTTCTTTAATTTACGTGATAAACGCAAAGTGCAGGCGCTAATTGATATTCCCTCAATGACACCGATTGTGCATGTTTCAGGTATGTTTGGTGCCGCGCGTTCTAATTTAAGTCTTGTTGCCCCATTAGCATGGCATCCTGATAATCGTAATGCGGTTATTGTTTGTGACTTAGCCGCAGATATATCTCCTTTATTAACTCTCGATTCAGATCAATTACGTGAGCGTTTATATACACCACGTAGTGAATTGTCAGTTGATGAGCCACCAGTTCCAATTAAATTACTGCATATTAATAAATGCCCAATTGTGGCACCGCAAAATACATTGAGACAGCAAGATGCCGATAGAATTGGTTTAGATGTTGATGCTTGTTTAAAAAACCAAGCGATCTTGTTTTCTCATCCTGAAATACGTAATAAAGTCGTGGAAATATTTGCTCAACAAACGCCTTTTGCTGTATCCGATAATGTTGATTCACAAATTTATAATGGTTTTTTCAGTGAAAATGATCGTAGTGCGATGGAGATCATTCGCTCAACACAACCTCAGAATTTACCGGCTTTAGATTTAACGTTTGAGGATGCGAGAATGGAACCTCTGTTTTTCCGTTATCGCGCAAGAAATTACCCTTCAACGCTTAATTATGATGAACAACAACGTTGGTTGGCGCATAGAAAAGAGATGTTAACGCCAGAAAAACTAACCGAGTATATTAATACCATTCAGTTATTAGCTGAAGAGCACGCCGATAACGAGGAAAAATTAAAACAGCTACAAGAGCTTTATTTATATGCTCAAGAGATTGCGAGTTAATTGATAAAATAAAAGGCAGGTTCTATCCTGCCTTTTATTTTAATTTAATAAACGCGATAGAAAACTATTATTCTTTATTCTCTGCATTCGCATCATGATGAGTACGTCCACAACCACACTCTTCACCCCAATATTTTAATTTTGAGGTTTTACCAATACCTGGGTTCATACTATTGGTTGGATCGTTATGTTTATAGAATGCTTTTAATTGAGGCTTAGCATAATACATATGACCCACATTATGCTCTGCGGGATATTCTGCTCCACGTTGATCTAATAATGCCAGCATTTCTGCTTTTAATGCCTTAGCATCAACGCCTTTTTTAATAATGTAATCTTGGTGCATAACATGACACATAAAATGCCCACAATAGAGTTTATAAAGTAATTTACTCTCTATTTCAGGTGGTAATTTTTCAAACCAGTCTTTGTCATTACGGCGCAATGCAATATCTAATGGCAACACATCTTCTACATCATTAATATGAACGGCATGATAACGCACAGCAGCACCTGCGGCGGCAAAACGATGCAAGAAGGCTTTATTTCCTTCTTCTTCAGTACATTCAAAATAATCGCCTGATGCTGTTTTAAAGTATTCTTTTAAATAAGTGGCAGCTTCTTCAATGCCACCATCTGCCATTCTTAACATAAGATGATGTTCATATTTATCACGAAAATCTGTCATACGCTCTGGTAAATGAGCAGGCCATAGTTTGCTCATAAATTGCATGGTTCTATCTACCATGTTTTTAGGTAAAAAAGGCACTTTATTTAATACCGCATCTACTCGCCCTTTTACGGCAAATAATATTGGCATTTTATCTGTGCCTAATTTATCAATTACCAGGAACGTATCTTTTCCATACACTTCAGCCATTTTATAATAGCTTCTGTGCATATATTCCCCAGCAACAGGTAGCTTTTTAAAATGACTTAAAATATGACGACGAATATCTTCAAGCTCGTCCGGATTATTAGTACCAATATAAAAAACCTGAGTGCGATGATCTGCGGGGAAAGTATCTAGTCTCACCGCAAATACAGATAATTTTCCTGCGCTTCCGGCGGCTTCATATAAACGGCGTTCATCATTATTAAAACGAGAGGGTGTATTAGCATCAACATCACGTATACGCTCATGATATTCATGATCAGAAGCTAATTTTTCTGTCGTTTGGATCTGTTTCTCATGATAATGACGATTATCCAAATTAGTTAATATTTCTTCTGGCGTTTCGCCTAAATCAATACCTAAGTGGTTAACTAATTCAGCTTCCCCTTTTTCATTAACACGAGCATAAAGTGATAATTCGGTATAAGCAGGTCCACGACGAACTAAAGCACCACCTGAGTTATTACAAATTCCCCCTATTACCGATGCACCAATACAAGATGATCCAATAACAGAATGAGGCTCACGACCTAATGGCTTTAATACTTTTTCTAAATGCCATAACGTACTGCCAGGAAAAGCGATAACTTGATTATGCTCTGAGAGAACCTGTATTTTATCTTGACGTAATGTACTAATAATCACGATATCTCTATCATAATCATCACCATTAGGTGTCGAGCCTTCTGTTAATCCAGTATTCGCCGCTTGCATAATAATAATTTTATCGGCTTCAACACAGGTTTTAAAAACTCGCCATTGTTCTAATAAATTAGCGGGAAAGACAACGGCTAATGCCTTACCTTGTCCTGAACGAAAACCTTTACGATAACGTTCTGTTTTATGTGCTTGTGTTAGTACCTGCTTTTTACCAACAATACCTTCAAGTTTTCGAATAAAATGTTGATTTACAGAACTATTACTCTCATTCATTTTCCCTATCCTATTCCTGTCATGTCTGATTAATCTTTTATTTGCCCATTTTTATTATTACTCATAAGACTATGTGCAAAATATAAACTTATCATTTATGTAACTACTTTTATACAGCTATCCGCATTTCTTAAAAAATAACATTTATTTATTTTTAATCATTTTATTATTTAAAGATAATTTCGATATTTATTTCTCAAATAGAATATAAATAAGCCTCATTTTAATATTTTATTCTATTATTAGCTTTTCTCTTGCTAGTTGTTCCCACGCTTGGCAACTACGACTTTTATAGCTATTTTTATTATTTGCTAGTGCTATTTGATATGACAACGTAGGCTCTACCACAGGAACAACAACTAAATCATCAATGGGATTTTTATTGCACATGCTGTTAGGTAGAAGCGTTACTCCTACACCTGCTTTTACCATTGCAATAATTAAATCTAAATGGTTACTACGCCCTGCAATAATAGGTGTTGTATTGTAAATACCACATGCACTATAAATTAAATCATTGATACGAAAATCTTCAGAAAAGAAAATAAAAGGCTCATTAATCAACTCGTTAAAATGAACTTCCTTTTTTGTAGCCAAAGGATGGGATGGCGACATTAATAGCATTAAGCTTTCTTCTGAAAAAGGTGTTAATTCAAAAGTATCTTCATTAAAAGGCAATACAACCGCGGCCGTTTCAACTCTTCCTTCTCTCATGGCATCAGCCATTTGCTTAGTGCCTAGTTCAAATATTTTTAGTTCAACCTGAGGATGAAGAGAGCTGAATGCCATAATAATATCAGCAAAATACGTCGAGGCTATTACAGGAGGTAATCCAACATTTAATATCCCTGTTAATGGTCCAGACTTATCCTGTAATGCTTTATTCATATTATTAAATTGCGCAAGTATCTGTTCTGCATGCTCAAACAGTATTGCACCATCATCCGTTAGTCTGACACCATCAACTTCTCTCACTAATAAAGTAACACCTAACTCATCTTCTAATTTTTTAATACTACGACTAATCGCAGGTTGAGTGATAAATAGCGCATCAGCGGCTCGACTAAAACCATTTAATTGAACAACCTCAACAAAATAGCGCAATGTACGAATATCCATTAGCAATGCTTACCCTATTACATTTAGTTATACCCTCAATGATAATAAACCATTTCATATCAAATAATATCCGCGATAAAACATTAAGCATAATGTAAAAGCATTTTTCTGTTTTTACAGACTATTATTCGGATTTTCTGGAGATAATATGAATAAGACTGTCGTTGAATATATGTTAAACCGCTTATATGACTTAGGAATAAGTGATATTTTTGGTGTTGCGGGTGATTATGCTTTCCCCATAGAAGATACTATTTGTAATAGCAACCATATGCGTTGGATTGGTAATTGCAACGAATTAAATGCAGCTTACGCTGCTGATGGTTATGCCCGAATTAAAGGTATGGCTGCGTTATCGACAACATTTGGTGTTGGTGAATTAAGTGCGATTAATGCTATTGCCGGCTCTTATGCAGAAAACTTACCTATCTTTCATTTAGTTGGTATGCCAGCAAGTGGTGTACAAAAAAGTAAGCGTCTGGTTCATCACACATTAGGTAATGGTGATTTTGATGTTTTTTATCAATTAGGCCAACGTCTCGCTTGTGCTCACACAATATTAACACCTGAAAATTGTATTCCAGAAATGGAACGCTTAATTGCGACTGCATTAAAAGAGCGTCGTCCTGTTTATATTGGCTTACCTTCTGATTATGCCACTATGCAAGTGATAGAACATTCACCTGTTACCACACCCAAAAAACCAATAAGCGATCAAGAAATACTAGAAAAAGTGGTATCACGCATTATTGAAAAGCTTACACACAGCAATAATATCTGTGTATTACCAGGTATTTTATCCTCACGTTTAGGGTTATCAGATAATGTCCAATCTTTTATTAATAAGACTGGCTTACCTTATGCCACTATGTTTATGGATAAAAGTATTTTAAGTGAATCGCATCCCCAATATGTTGGTATGTATGATGGCAAATTAATGACACCTGAAGTCAGAGAATTTGTAGAAAATAGTGAGTACGTATTGGGAATTGGTGCAATGATGACTGACTTCAATACCGGAAGTTTCACTGCCAATATTAAACCAAAACAATTTATCAACATCATGCCTGAATATGTTGAGATTGATTCCGTTATCTATACATCCATTTATATGGAAGACGTGCTCTCAGCACTAACTCAAAGATTACCGAATAGAACTTATCATCAGATAAAAGCCAAAGGATTAGGTGAAGCTGTATTATCTGATAACGGTAAAATTACTGCTCAGTATCTCTATCCTTATTTAGAAAAGTTCTTTAAACCTAACGACATTATTATTGCTGAAACAGGTACATCATCAATGGGATTAGGCTTCGCTCTATTACCTGAAGGCGCACAGTTCCATAATCAAACATTATGGGGCTCTATTGGTTGGGCAACACCTGCATCATTTGGTGCTGCACTTGCAGCGCCTAACAAACGAGTTATTTTAATTACAGGTGAAGGCTCGCATCAATTAACCGTACAAGAGATTAGCCAATTTGTTCGTTTTGGATTAAAACCAATCATCCTTGTTTTAAATAACGATGGTTACTTAATTGAACGATTATTGTGTGATTACCCTGAAGCTTATTATAACGATCTTGCTCAATGGAATTATCATCAATTACCTAAAGCATTTGGTGCAAGAGATTGGCATTGTGAGAAAGTCACAACAATAGATGAATTAAATAAAGCGCTTGAAGTCGCAGGATCCTCAGAAAATGCCTCTTATATCGAAATAGTAACAGAGCGATATGAAGCTTCTGAATTAGCACAAAAATTAAAAGAGTCTAAAGATTCGCTTTATTCTTTTTAAGTTATAGTATGATTTAAATAATAAAACCTAGCCAATGTTTATTTAACTTAGGCTAGGTTTTTGATAGCGTTCTTTGAGTCTTGCCAGAGATTTATCTATTCTTTTCAGCCAAATAAAATCAACTGTCACTTTGAATTTTTTAATAACTAAAAATACTGTAATAGCCATTCTTATTTCTCGGATAGTGGTTAAATACTTGAGATTCTTCCCACATATAGTCACAGAGATGGTCAAGCAATAGCTCTACATTTTTAATACGTAACAAATTTATTAGTACATCACTAAAACAGTTATTTACCATAACCGCAATTTTTCCATTTTTATCCATTGCAAACCAAGTATAAATAGTACCAAAATCAGGTTCCCAATTTTCATTTAAAACACTCACTATTCCTTTCCTTTAGCCAAGTAACTCTGCAATTGTCGCAAGTGGAGTCTTTCTGAGCATTAAGATCCGCAATCTTGAGCTGCATTTAGCGTCGTATTGGTGTAATAGGTGTGATCGCCCTCTTCAAATCCCTTACCTCGACTACCATTCGCATTAATGTTAACGCCAACACCATCAGAGCCCACCGTCACACCAACGCCAACAGAAGCAATTTTACTTTCGTTTTTGCTGTCTGTTGTTTCTTGGTTTTGTGCTGATTGTAATGTGATTTCTCGCGTTGTATCTGGTGATTGTGATAGACCAAAATCATAACTGCAATTTCGCTGAGAGAACTCAGATTTACACTGAAATTCAGTTCATTCTCCCAGTCGAATAACTATTTATTCAACTGGTGGAGAAAGAATAGATCAACCCAAAAGGCTTCTGTGTGAAACTGGAATTACTATCTATAACTAGTTTCTCGTATCAATAGAAATTCCCGTACCATCTGGAATATTTCTAATTTGTAATGCAATACTCGCTCTAGACTTCATCGCATCTATAGAATTTGATAGATATAGATTTTCTAATGCATATTCCCCTCCTAAAACAAATGGGACCTTAGGAATTAGCCTATGCATTGATGGAATTTTTCCATAAATATTCTGCCATTGATTAGCTAATGAATACCCAGTTAAAAAATTATAATCATCTAAAATTGCTTTACTCCACTCCTCAAAGCTTCCTGCCAACTCACTAAATGAACCTGTCTCTGGATCAAAAACTTGAATCAGATCATCTTTGATACAGAACTGATTTCCAAAAATATCTTCTGCAAAAAAGAATGCTTCTTGCGCCATATCTTTATATGCAGAAATCCACAATCTATTATTATTCCAATCAATTACACCGACTTCTTTACCTATACTTTCATATGGAAATAAGTGTAATGCTGATTCAAATCCATAAAAACCGTTCTTTTTTTCTAGCAAAAAAACTAGTTGGTCTATTAATGATTGCCCATAATTTGATTCAATATTTTTTTTCAATTGATTAGGTGAGATGTCATCACTGCAAATTGATAATAATTTGTCTATAAAAAATCCCATTCTTATTTTCCTCTATCTTTTTCTTGTTTATCGCTATCACTCACTGTCCATGTACCTTGTTATACCGCAGATTGGATAGTGTTTTTCACGCTACAGCTATGGTTTTATACTCTCTATAGCGAATTTTTGATATTTATAAACTATCTAAAGTTAACGAATATTAAATAGCATAACAATCCAAACGACTGTTCCAACACTGCTACCAATGAAGTCACCTAGTTTGATAGAATTCATCCAATCTAATTGATTTATGCATTGATCTGTTAAAAACCATTCTCCTGATAAAGATAAAAAAAGAAAAAGAAAAAGAAAAAGAAAAAGAAACCATATATAAAAATCATAAAAAATAATGAATATATTGAGAGTTTCATTAATAATTACTCCAATTGATATATCTGTACTATATTTTTTAAATATACACTTATGCAACTGTAAAGATTATTTAAATTATCTTTTTTTCATTTCCGATAATTGAATAATAAAAATACTAATACCAATAATAATTCCACCTCCTATACTCATCCTTAATAATCGCTCTACTTTATAATCTTCAAATGATATTGACATTGGAATATCTAAATAAAAATAAGAAAAAACAAATAGAAAAAAGTCAAAAATGATCCCTATCAGAAATAAACCTCCCCCTCCTACAATGGAATATAAAATAATCATAAAAATAAAAAGTAACACTTTTTTCATTTTTCTTCTCTTTTATCTATTAATTCTTGTAATTTAGATGCACCATATTCAGCCGAGAAACTACCACTCATATTACTTACTCCAGAAGAAATTTTACTTTCGGATACTTCCTGCATAATATAAGACTTTCCCTTAACCTCTGACTCTGAATATTTTCTCAACACTTCATTAAATCTGGGATTATTACCTTTTGTTATTATTTTACCAACCCAATTAGTTACAGGTTTTACTATAAAATTACCTAATCCATACCCCATTAATGCTCCACCTCCTGTCGTGATTGCCCCCATTGCTGGAAGAGGTGATTCTGAATATCACGCCCAGTAACGTTATCGTTGGTTTCTGAAAAGGCTTGATAGAGATTGTCATAAACGGTGTCTAATCAAAAAATACTGATTTACCTGTTTTATTAAAAAACGTGAAAATAAATAAAAAAGATCCTAGCCTAAATTAGGATCTTTTTTAGATATTTGACCCATCCTAAATAAGGTTGACACTTTTCCAATCTGAAATTGGAGAGTGTAATGAAACCAATCACTAAACGAACTCAACGCGATTATTCTCTCGCTTTTAAATTACAGCTTGTTGACCAAGTTGAAAAAGGCGAATTAACCTATAAACAAGCTCAAGATCACTATGGTATACAAGGATGCTCTACTGTTTTAGTTTGGCTTCGTAAGCATGGTAGGTTAGATTGGTCAAACGGTACCCCTGATACTTTTTATAGAGGTTCAGCTATGACCCAATCTTCTGAACAACAAACGCCGGAACAACGCATTAAGATCCTTGAAAAGGAACTTGAAGAAGCTCGGCTTAAATCCGATTTTTTCGAAGCTGTGGTTAAAGTCATGGATAGAGACTTTGGAGTTCGTTTGTCAAAAAAGCACAAAGCCGAGTTATTAAAGAAAAAACGGTTAAAAACCTCACTGAGTGTTCTTTCACCATCAAATCCACGAATAGTCCAACGATTACCAATTGCAAATTGGTCAATGGGTGTTAATGCATCGTGAGTCATTTGTTTGCGATAGCTTGCTTGGTATTTAAATTGCTGTTGGGCAATAGATATTGGAATATCTAATTCAGCTCGCCACGTTAAAATATTCGCTTTATCTGTTGCATAGTAATTATCAAGATACTTTTCTTCGTAAGCCGCCATTGAACCAAACCAGCGAGTGCCTTTTTGGTAATTTATACTACCGTCCAAAGTCCCAAAGCTAAAATATTGACGATGCGAGAGATTCACTAGCCAATGACTCACTCGTCGGCGTTGTATTTCAATTTCGGTATTATCAATATAATTTCGCAATACTTTAGCTTGAACACCATAACGTAATGTTGTTTTACTATTTTGATTACGAAAGAGAATGTATGACACACCTGCATTAACGCTATCACTTTCTCCTGAATAGAGAATATCTTTAATATGACCTGCTACAGTCTGAGAGTAATCATATTTCGAGGCGTTAATATCGAATAACCAATAGCCAAAAGGCACTGAATAATGCGCCATAATATTTTGATTATTCTTACTACCAACAAAGTCTAAATCACGTTCTGTTGATAAATAGAACAAATCACTCAGCGCTAAAGGATTATCTAGTGCTAACATTAAACCACCTTGATAACGCCCTGTTGCAGGTGATCCGGCATCATTTATCCACAATGAAGTATGCCAGAAACGAGATTGTTTTCGCTTTATCACAATGTCGCTTTCACCTGCATTTTCACCTGGCTTTATTTCCATTTCTGCACTAACAACTGGTAATCGTTGCAGATTTTCTAACCCTTGTTCAATATCTCGTAAATCGAGCAGTTGTTTTTTATGTGCAGGCATACTGGTATACAGCAAGGCGTATTTATCAGAGTCATCAGTAAACTTAACATGGCGAATAATGCCGGGAACTATTGTTAGATATAAAGTTCCGCGACTAATATCTTGTTCAGGTACAACAATACGCGTGGTGATCCACCCATGCATTAATAACCTATTTTGCATACGAGTCACTAAAGCGTTTATTCCTTTTACCCCCAAACATTGTCCTATAAATTCAGTTTTAAAAAGAGGTAAATTAACCCAATGAGGAATAACTTCAGCATTTGTTATTTCAATGTGTTCTATTTGGAAGCAAAGCTTTTCTTCTGTTTTATTCTCTGTTTCTTCATATTTGCTAATATCAAAATATATATTAGGTATTTCAGGTGTTAATTGTTGATAAAGTGCTTCTTGTTGGCTTTGATTATGCTGTTGTTGCTGATTAAAGATTTCCGTCGCTTTTTCAGAAGCATCTGCTGAAGATATGGGAGTATTAAAGAGCGTAAAAAACACCCATAAATTTAAAAAGAGTATAATTTTTTTCATATTGTACAATAAATAGAGTGTGTGATTTTAATTGTATTTAGGATACATCTAATCTTTAACATTATTGATATTAAAGTATATAAAGTAAATATCAAAAAATGAATAACAAATAAAACACCATAACTTTGACAATATAAAGATTAAAAAAATCAACTTATGTTAAAAAATTAGCTTTATGTAATCACAAAAATTACTTAATAAATTAATTAATGTTAATCTTAATTAATTATAAAAATTAAAATAAATTTCACTTTGAATTAAAACATAGCCATTTATTTAGTTTAAATAACTTAAATTGAAATAATTTATTCATTATTGAAATTCGTATTCTAGTTAAAATAAATTCTTAGCTTAAATCAATAGAAATAAAAATATCTTCCATAAAAAAGTGGACCTTAAGGTCCACTTTTATTTTTCTTTTCTAAATTTGTGATTTTTATCCACGGACAAAAATATTCACATCTACTTTTCCGCGGTATTCACCTGCTTTTGTCCCATCTGGTTTGCAAAGAGCCCATTTGATACCAAATATATCAGGTTGATTATTCCCCATATTGGTTCCACTTAGCTCAATATCAGTATTATTGAACTTTAATAAGTTGTTATTATTTTCATCAGCACATTTTAAATTTGGTATTGAAGTTTGCTTATAAGGCAATCCTATAACCCAAGGCTTTTTGTTAGATACAGTACCATTAATAGGAGCTAAGACTAATTTATTTACATTACTTGGGTCTAAACTTCCCTCTTTAATTACCGCTGACATATTTACAGGGTTACCTGTCCCCCCACAGGATAATGTAAATACAGAGTCTTTAATGACTTCATTTGTAAATGTCATATTTTCATTAATTTGTTGATTAGATACACCTGTAACAGCACAAGAACGTTTTACTGTTACATCAGCAATTACGTTAACTTGTGAAAAAAAGTCACCACTAGCACTCCGACCAAAACTACCTACATAAAAAGGAGTGCCTTTATACGTTAACTTACCTGGCGTTAAATTAGCATCAATATAAACAGGAAATGAACTTGGTGTTGTGACACTAACAACTTTTGAGCCACCACCAGGAACTGTTGTCGTTGCATAATTATGTGGCACAAAACATACATTAATGCTAGATGATTCTTTATCAACGAGACTACTATTCACCTGAAAAAATTGCCCCGAATAAGCACTTTGATAATTAGAACTAAAATTAGATAAACTGACATTGAAGTTAAATTGTGGTGTTACATAAACTGCCGTACTTGTATTATTGGAATGCGTTAATTTTAGACCGTATTTATTAGTTTGCCCTGGAATTTTAGAAACAAATGTAGAATCACATCTCGTTTTTGACTGACTTAAAGAAATAATCGCATACTTAGTATCCCAAGAAGAGTTACTGCTATTATCATAAACAGGACTCCCAGGAAAACTACTATTCCCAGTCAATGTACCATTTATATATTGAACTTGTGTAGGGCTAATATTCATATCAATCACCCCAGTTAAGCTTAATGTCATAGCCCCCCTATCTGTTCCAGCTAAAACATTAAATGACGAAGTCATTAATACTGAAGTTAGTGATGCCATCATTAAATTACGCATTTTCATTGTTATGCATCCACCTATAAAATAAGGATTATTTTTTATTGGCAAGAAAGAGATAAAATTCTTATTGGTTGCTTGCTATTGACTTCAATATTACTTAAGCCACTATATGAAACGTTGCAACTTTGCTGATTTTTATTACCCCATTTCACTAACAACTTGCCATTATCAGGAAGTCCACTCATATAAAGCTGGCCATTTTCACCAACAATACCTGTATTCAAATCATTAGGATTATCAGCATCAATTAACGTAGCAATAGCGCCAAATGGGATAACACTTTTATTCTGAGAAAGATTTAAAATAGCCTGGAAACCAATCTTTGTTTTAAAGGTAACCTTAACAATAGCGCCTTTTGTCGGAACTACATTTTGAGATGTGGATTGTAGAGTCGTATTATCAGGCAATGTATTTACATTTAATGCAATTGTGTTTTGGCGATATTCTGTAAGATACGGTGATAACGCATATCCCTGTCCATTAATCGCACCATTTCCTGAACTTAATTCAGTACCTTTTGCTCCAGGCGCTTCAACAATGGCCATACTATTGCCCATACTTCTACCTAGCAATAAACCACCTGAATGTAAAAGCAAACCACCATTCATGCTGCCATTAACATTATAGTAGTCACTTGAATAATTATAATTTAGAGAGGATGTACCGTAGTTACCTGAATAATTAGCATATACTGAGCCATTATTAGATTGGCCTTGGTTAGCCCAAGATTGAGAAATACCATAAGATAAGGAGTTATCAAATGCACTACCAGATAATCCGACTTGCTGGTTAGTTCTTCCATTATTATCATGGTTTATCATGTAAGTACTATTAAAATTGCTGAGCGCAGGCGAATTACTAAACACACTAAATGGAACGCTCACATTAAAACTAATTTGCCTATTTTCAGGCCAGCTATCATCTGATTTTATTCTATCAATACTGTAATTAACGCCAAAGTTAATACCACGAATATTGCCATTATATCCTGTCGTAAGTTGAGTAACATTCTTATCTTGTTCCCAATAATTATAACGGCTACCAGATAAATAAATACTACCGTACTGACCTAATGATTGTGATAATGACGTTGTAAAACGACTTTTTTCTCGTTCACCTAACCACGGTGAAGTACCATCTTTTAACCGATAATCTTCCGTATTAAATTGATTAAAATCGTAATAATCTTTAGTTGAAAAACGTAATGCAGTTAAGTCAACAGAGGTTCCTGTCGTGGTCATATTCTTAGAATAGCGGAATCGATAAGATTGCCCATTTTGGGAGCCTATTGTATTAAAGTCAGCATGAGCATGTGTGATATCTGTAGACAGAGCCCCCCAATTACCTAATGAAATTCCTATCCCAGAAGAAATAGCATAATAATCTTTCGCACCTAATAACCCACCATAAAGAGTGACATCATGAGGTAAACCATAAATACCACTAGCAAGCAGAAAATCTGCTTTTTTAGAACCAACCGTTGTGCCACCATCAAATCGCCCAGTACTAATTTCATATTTCCAACCACCCGGTCTTAACATTACGGGTAATGATGAAAAAGCAACTGTAAATGTCCTTTCTGAACCATCTTCTTCTTTCACTGTGACATCCAAGTTCCCTCCTGAACCACTCGCGTAAAGATCGGTTATTTTAAATGCGCCGGGTGCAACATAAGTTTGATAAATGACATTCCCATTTTGTCGGATAGTAATTTGCGCATTAGATTGAGCAATCCCACTCACATCTGGAGCAAAACCTTGTTGACTCGCTGGCAACATCTGTTCGTTAGAAACTAAACGCATACCTTTCATTGGTATACTATCAAAGACATCATTTCCGGTTGTAGTTTCACCAATAATAAATTCCGATCGTAAAGAATAAAGATTACGAGAAAGATATGTATTAGAAAATTTATTACTATTATTACTTTGAGTCTCTACATTATTTGAATTTCGGGTATACGTCTGTGTCATTGTCGAACGTAAACGCCAATCATAAAGATTAAAACCAGCTCTTAGTTGAGCAAAGAAATTATCATTTTTTTGTTTCCCATTATTATTAACTTTATCAAAATGGCTATCGTTAGAAGAATGCCCTCCACTAAACATATAATTGATAAACATGGCAGAAACACCACTATCAAAAGAGGCGGGATCAATATAGCCAACAGCATCATTGGACATAACAATTTGAGGAAAACTAGTGATTAGTTTTAATTCTGCTAAATTTACTTTTATTAATGCATCAGGAATATATTCATTAATATCATAAATAACCTGATCACTCTTTAACATATTTAACTTAGGTATCATTTTAGTATTAACACCTAATTCATCTAATAATTCTCGGGTTATTTCAGGCACCACTTTATTATTAGGTCCTTTTACCAAATTAATAATGAACTCACCATTATTATTACTATTGACATAAACTAATAAAGATATTTTACCTTCAGGTAACGCATCTTTTTGTGAAAATTGGCTTAAATCAATTTCATTTGCAGATGCACCTAATTGCCCATCAAGTAATGCGGGATCAAAATAATCCTCTGCAAAAGAATTAAATGAGAACAAAATAAGTGATGTAAAAAAACTGTATCTAAACATTGCCATTGATTTATTCATTTTTACACTCTTAACCTTTAGCTTTATAAAAACATATATTTTTATAAATTTATTAATTTACTGTTTTCATTTTTTCATCTAATGGGAACATAAACTCATCTAATACTTGCCAATGAATAGATGTAACATTTTTTTTATTAAAAAATAAGTATTCTTGTGTACCAAATGGAGGTACATTTTTCGATAACTCTTGCAGCTCTATCTCTTTTCCATTTATTTTTATTGTGTTAAAAGCCAAATAAATAGGTGAATCATTTTTAGCAATTATCTTATTACCATCAATTGATAATGATAATTTTTTTTCTGCATCTTTTATTTTTATACCTTCAAGAGATTTTGGCCGGTAATATACTTTAAAGTTTAATGCTCTAATAAAATTCATCTGCACATTTGGAGTTTCTTCAGATGTAGATGGTATTAATCGAAATTGAGAAATATAAACACTCTCTCTATCTGTTGGTAATGCGCTTTCTGAGCCAGTAAACTTAATTACCCACTCATAGTATTCTTCAGGCTCTATTTTTTGTAATAATGGAGTTAAAATAAAAGGAGGGTTCTCTTTTTTATCAATTAATTGTAACCCCGTAGATTCATCTAACCATCTCATACTCACTTGAACGAGATACGCTTTTTTTTCATTATTTCTTAAACCGATAGAAATGCTTTTACTACCTTCATTATATGTCATTCTTTGTAATGAAAATTCAAATGCATTATTAGCAGACCATGCTAATTGGCAATAAAAAAAACCTAATATCAAAGCAGCAATAGAAAAAATACGACTATTTAAAACGTTCATTTCATTAGTCCTTATATTTTAATTCTTTTGATAATTCACCATAGTCGTTAATTACATGCCAACTAGCTTCTTTTATTGATACTTCTACCAACTCAGCTTTGCTATAAGGTGCTAACAAGAGAGTTTTATTATATTTTTCATTATTAACTTTAATTGATGTTAATGTCATATAATACGGTGTTGGGTTATCTAAAAACCACTTTCCTTCATTTTTTTTAATAAAGATTTTTTTGTAATCTTGTTCTGAAGGTCTTGCTATATTTTCAGGTCGATAAATTACTTTAATCACAAAATTAGTTATTAATACTAGTTTTGATTCCTGTGATTCACTTTCATCAGGTCGTTTAGTAGAGGGGATAATTTTTGTATTCAAATAAAAGAGTGACTCTTTGTCATTGGGTAAATCTTGAGTATCTTTTAATAAAATACGTAAAGATGATACGCTCCTATTCTCTAAACGAAACACAGGAGGAGTAACAATAAAATTAGATGACAAATTTCCATCAATTTTTTCAGTAACGCCAGCTTGTATTAAATAAGGTTGATTATCATCATTAGAAATATATACACTTTCACTTGAACTACCTTCAGAAAAAATAACACGTGTTTTTCCTAAACTAACCCCTTCAGCGTTAGCATTAAAATAACTAAAAGCTAATATTAAAACCATGGAAATTTTTATAATAAAATTATTCATATAATATCTTAATCAACGATATACGAAAAAGTTAACGTTGCCGAAAACTCTCCAGTTTCAGGATCACAAACTGTAGGGTCTTTGCATTTGACATAGGTATAAAGTGTTTTTTCTAATTTATCTATACTTATGTTATTCCAAACCGTATCTTCAGATTTAAAAAAATCCGTATTAGTATTAGATTGAGCAACATTATTTTTGCTTGATACTCTGATACCAAAACTTTTATTGAGATCATCATTAAAAGTAATCGTATTTAAAGTGCTTTTTGCCTTCATCGTCACATAGGTATCAAAAAAGTCATTCGTTTTACAGTCACTCAGTAATACCTTTATCGGGATAGGTTCTATAAGATTATTTTTAATTTTATTCGATTGAATACTACCAAAATTAACTTCATTGTTACTTGTTCCTGAAACTGAGAGCTTGCAGGTCTGTTTATCAATGGTCACTTTAAAGTCAAATTCAATACTTTGAGCACTAAAACTAATAAAGAGTGCTGGTGTAATAAATAAACTTAACAAACTCCTTTTCAATAGAAATATATTCATATTTACTTTCTCAAGGTTGTATAAGTGTTAATGCTAATATTGCTTTTAGCGTACCGGGATTAACCGCTGAACTGTCTTTCTTAACGAGCTCGACTTCAAAATCTTTATTTTTATTACCATTTCCCGTTGTAATATAAACAGAACTTGTTCCAGAGTTAAAATTAATTAAAGAACAATGATCACCTTTACAGTCGTATAGAGCAAAACTCGCATTAGTTGGATTATTCACCGGCGATATTTTGTTATTTGCAATTTGTGTTCCAGATCCCGCTTTTATAACAACTTCCATATCTGGTGTTTCATCAACATAATCTTGACAAAGATAGTTAACAGAAAAAGGTATTTTGTTTTCTTCTTTTACACCTATTTCATCAACATTTTGCATTAATGTTGATTGAGAAAATTTCACTGTTTGGTCTGATAAAGTAAAAGCACATGTACCTTTTGTTACTGAGCCTTTTACGATGACAACCGCAGAATCATCAACAGCGCTATATCCATAAAAAGAGATACAAGTTAATAATGCGCCCAATACAATTGGTTTAAAATGTGGCTTTATGTTCATTAAATCCACCTAAATCATCTATTGTACGCCATTGAACACTTCCTTTATTTACACCTGTAGGTAAGGCATATTTTATCGAGCTATAAGGTGCGATCATGGCATTGTTATTAGCCAAACTAACATCTAGCTTTATATTGTTGACAGAGAACCCAGCAAAATTGATGTAATAAGGGGAATTGTTGACTACCTTTAATTGTTTTCCTTCCACACTAAATCTTAATTTCTTTTGCGCATCTTCTGATGTCATCGGTAAGTTTTTAGGTCGGTAGAAAAGCTTTATGACATTATCAAATCCTACACTTAGGCCTGCTGTATCAGAATTATTGCTTTGTCCAGGGATCATCTTTGCATGAAAATAAAAGATACTTTCTCTATCTTTCGGTAAAGAATTACTCATGGCATAAATTTTTACTTCATGCCTTGATAAACTATTAATTCTAAAAAGAGGAGGAGTGACTTGAAATACAATTGGGTTTTCATCAGAGGAAATATAGGCTTGTACCAAATAATTTATTTTTGGTTCTTCATTACGAACGATAACACCTACACTATTCTCACCTTCAGGATAAATAATACGTGTAGCGTTTAAACCCACTCCTTTAGAATAAGCAAATGGAGATATAATTATTAGTAAAATAACAAAAAATTTTCTTATTCTATTTGTAATTTTAATCATTATATTTCTTCTTTAATGAGAGGCTCTATTAAATAGAGCCTCTAAAAATTAAGTAATATTAGTTATAAGCAACAGTAAAAGTAACTGGTACTTTTAATTCATCACTTGTTACTGCACCATTTGTTAAATACAGACCAGCAGTCATCGGAATACGACCAGTGCCGTCTTTAATGATCTCTTGTCCTAATTTCAGACCTGTTTCAACATTTGGTTTAACTAAAGTATTACTTGCTGTTGCTAACAATTTTACAGCTAAAGAAGCTGCTGTTGCGTTAGCAAACATTTCAGAATCAAAGTTTGATTTATTACCACGAGCATAAAGATTGATTGTTCCATCAGCTGCTAATGCTGCTGTACAATTAGAAAGCTCTAAATTAAACGTCTTGTTATCTCCTAATTGATCACCGACGTTTTTGCCAGTCACTTCATCACTTGTGAAGGTTCCCCAATCAATTCTAGAACCTTCTGTTGTTGAAGAAACATCACAACTTGCGGCACGAATTAATGCTTCGAATGACACCGTTGTACCCTGTGTCGCAGCAAAAGCATTACCTGCAACCATAAATCCAGACAACACGATAAACGGAGCAACTTTCTTAATTAAAGACATATTGTTACCTTTCGTTTTTAAATAAATCGCCTATTGGAATTAGTATTATTCCCTTAATCATCTTAATTAGATTTGAATTAAGAAAATATATTTTCTAATCCTAATTAAAGAGTAGCACAACAATAAAAATTTACTCATAGAGTAAGTTTAAATTGCATAATGATAATTATTTAAAACACTTTATTTATAAAGTATTTTCTTTATTTTTAGGATATTTGACTAATCTTTAATTGAGCATCAATATAATACTTAAAAAGTAAAAAAATATATTTTGAATATATAAAGTTTGTTTTTCATATATATAGATACATTCAAACTAATATAAAAAATTATTTAATTTAACTTAAACAAGTAAATTAACCTAATTATAAACACTTAAGAAAAACCCTAGGCCCCATATAAAATTATTTTTAATTTTTTTATTTGAATGAGTAAATATCCTTAATCTTATTGTATATAAATCAATCAACTGGTTATTTATTATCCTGTTTGATTCTAATACTGTTTATTCAATACAAAAAAAATGGCCTCATTACTGAGGCCATTTTATTTATCATAATGACAATTCTTAGAATATTACTTTTCTGGCATTTGTGGCATTGGACGACGGAATCGACGAGTGATCCACACCATATAAAGTATACCAATTGCACCCCAGACAAGACCTAACTCCATAGAGCCTGGTTCTAGGTTTATCCACAAGACACCCATTGTCGCAGCACCAATAATAGGTAATATCAGGTAATTAATATGATCCATTAACCCTTTATTACGACGCTCACGAATATAGAATTGTGAAATAACAGACAGATTCACGAAAGTAAACGCAACTAACGCACCAAAGTTAATTAATGCAGTTGCAGTCACTAAGTCAAAGAACACAGCACCTAACGCTAAGAAACCCACCAATAGCACGTTAAAAGCCGGTGTACGCCATTTAGGATGAACGTAACCAAATGTCTTCTCTGGGAATACGCCATCGCGCCCCATAACATAAAGTAAACGAGCAACACCTGCGTGAGCCGCCATACCAGATGCTAATACAGTCACACATGAGAACACTAAAATAATGGACTGGAATAAAGCACCAGCAACATACAGCATTATTTCAGGTTGTGACTCTTCTGGATTCTTGAATCGTGAAATATCTGGGAAATACAATTGTAAAAAGTAAGAAACGGCAATAAAGATAATCCCACCAATCAGCGCGGTTAAGAAAATCGCTTTAGGGATAACTTTACCTGCATTTGGTGTCTCTTCTGATAATGTACTGATACCGTCAAAACCTAAGAATGAGAAACAGAGTATTGTCGCTCCGGTTATCATAGGTATAACTTCAGCATCAACAGAAGCAAACGGTCTAAAGGTCCATAACTCCCCTGCACCTTCTCCGTTATATACACCGTGAATAAGTAATCCAACAAACACAACCATTACTGCAACTTGTACAATAACAATTGCTGTATTTAAGTTAGCAACAACGTTAATACCGCGTAGGTTAAAGAACGTCATTAAAGCCACTAAGCCAAATACAAAGATCCACGGTTCAACGCCCGGGAATATTGCTTGTAAATAGATTTTCGCCAATAAGATATTGATCATTGGCATAAACAAATAGTCTAGTAAAGATGACCAACCTACCATAAAGCCAACATAAGGACTCATGGATTTTTGAGCATAAGTATACGCAGAGCCAGCTGAAGGAAAACGCTTAACTAATTTTCCATAGCTTACGGCTGTAAATAAAATTGCAATCAATGCAATCGCATACGATGTTGCTACGTGACCATTGGTAATGCCAGAAACGATACCAAATGTATCGAAAATAGTCATAGGCTGTAAAAAAGCAAGCCCCATCATGACTACCTGCATTAGTGTCAAGGTTTTACGTAGTTGAACTCGATTGTTAGCACCAGTTTGGTTAGTGCCGATAGAGGAGATGACGTTATCTGACATTAGCGAACCCTCCCATAACCTCGGTTTGAGTATTAGATAAACTCAACCGACAGTTACTGGGAAGACTTCGCATCTGCCTATAAACAGAATAGAATGAAGTTTTTAAGGATGTGTATGTGTTTAGGAGACGCCGTGCTCCGTAGTCATCATTGCCCGCAGTGCCGTTAGGCCCGACTGCGAAAGAGAATAAATGTACCATATTAGCATTCCTCTATCATGACAACCCTTTCTCTAAGGGGCTGGCTGCTAATCAAATTATGTTATCTATTCAGACTCAAATGAATCTGACCTCTTGGTGTAGTAATAAGTAAAAATGCAAAAAAAAACCGATGCACTTTAAACGCATCAGTCATATTTTTAGTGGGCGCATTTTGCACGTCTCAGACTTAAATAGCAATACATTTTCATCAAAAAGCCCCCTTTTTTTACGATCTTTTCAATTCGCAAACTAAGTCAACATATAACGCTACATTTTATTAACAACAATTGTGCTTTTATCACAATTCTTAAGCTTTGAATATTTCGAAAGCCTTTACTACACCGAAAGAAATAAAAGCATAACGTATTGATAAATAAAAACTAAACCTTAAATAAAAATTAGCATCATCAATAAACCATCCAAATAAAGCATTTAAAATACATTAATAAGATTAATGCTAAGGAATTGTTAACTCACACTTCTTTTCACTCCAAAAAATAGACTTTTAATAAAAAGTGTCTATTTTTTAATAGCCTATTTTATATAAATAAAAAGTAAGAGAACAAATTAAGAAAAAAACGGCAGATACTAAGTAGAAATAACAAGTTGATAGTCAGAATAAAACGATGAATAAGATGAATTATTGAGCTAAATATAGACCTCAATATTTAAATTTTCCAGTACTAATTTTGAGCAAACAAAGGAAAATAAGAAATAAAAAAGACTCCACAAGTGGAGTCTTAATGACACAAACTGAGGGTGAAAAATTAGAAGTTATAGTTCAAACCAATGTTGTAACGACGGCCTTCTAATGTGGTATTAAAGTTTTCATAGTTGATGCGACGATCAAGTACGTTATAAACACCACCAATCACATTAAGTTGTTTGGTTAAGCTGTAGCTGGTACCAATATCAACAAACGCATAAGAAGGTGTACCTGTTGCCATGCTGGTACGCGATAAATAATCCGATGTTTTACCACGGAAGTTAATACGCGCCCATGTTTCCATTTCTGGCGTTGTTTCCCAGTTTAAGGTCGCATTAGCCATATGGCGAGGTTGTTTATTCAGTGGTTTACCACTAAATGCACCACTCTTCTGTTCAGAATCTGTAAATGTATAGTTAGCGGCTAAATTCCATTCTGGTGAAATTGTCCAATTACCTGTAACCTCGATACCCCGCATATTGGCTTTATCAACATTTTCACGCGTACTGATAAAGTCATATTGGTGACCATATCCTTGCTCTTTGGTACATGTCGGTAACACGCCTTTATCATCACAAATGCGACGTTCAGTAATTTTATCTTTAAAGTCAGTATTATAAATAGTAACACTTGCCGTTAAGTTGTCACGATTGTCCCAAATAATACCAATTTCTTCTGTTACTGATTTTTCTGGTTTCAGATCTGGATTACCGTAAATCACAGCATTACCACCTGAGCCACCCGTTGCTTGTCCCCAAGTCTTGGTTGCTTGGCGTAGATCTGGTGAACGATAGCCGGTAGACACACCACCTTTTAACGTCCATTCATCAGCCATATGCCAAACACCGTAAACACGAGGTGTCCAATGCGTACCGTAGTTTTCGTCTTTATCCATACGTAAACCGCCGGTTAAAGAGAAATCATTTGTAAGCGCCCATTCATCTTCAGCAAATAGTGCCCAACTATAACGATCGAGTTTGCTGCCTTTATCTAAATGATTGTTGCTATCTTTTAGCTCTTCAAAGCGATATTGAGCACCAACACTTAATGTATGCGCATCTAGCATAAATACCGTTTGATTACGTATAGTCGTATCATTGTATTCCATTTTACGACTTGGGTTATTATTCTCGTCACGTTGAATATATGTATTCATCGTACCAAAATCATAAACACCGTCATGAGTCAGTGCATATTGCGTTAACTCATATTTACTGAAATCACTACTCTTAGATTTACGAGAGCGCTCAGATGCTGAATATTCCCAACGTGCATCTCGATGTTGGCTGTCTTTTTTAAATTCAAATTCAACCGTGTTTTTGTCATCAGGTGTCCAGCTTAATGTCCCACCACCGCTTGCGGTAATTTGACGATTATAGCCATTCATAAATTTATCTTCACTACGGTGTGAATATTGACCTTGGACTTTTAATCCTAGAAGGTTATCAATTAATGGACCTGCTGCATAAAAACTGCCTTGTTCAGTATTTCCTGAGTTTTGACGCTCTGTCAGCGTGCTATCAGCACGTAAACTTACATTCCACTCTTTTTGCGCCTTACGGGTAATAATATTGATAACCCCACCCATTGCATCTGAACCATATAAAGAAGACATTGGGCCACGTACAACTTCAATACGTTCAATAGCAGGTAAAGGCGGTAACCAGCCTTGTTCAATACCAGAGTTATCACTATTAGGACGCGTTTCACGCGATGCAACACGCTTACCATCAACCAAAATCATGGTATATTTTGCATCCATACCACGAATACTAATATCAGAACTACTTCCACCGCCTGTCACTAATACGCCGGGTACATCTTTTAATGCATCAGTCACATCACGGTAAGATTTGGTTTCTAATTGTTCACGAGTGACAACAGAAACCGATGCAGGTGCATCTTCAACGGTTTGTTTAAACCCTGAAGCGGTTGTTACAAGCAGTTTTTCTACATTTTCTGCTGATGCAGTCATAACAAAACTTGATGCAATAGCAGCAACAACGCCAAGTGCGATTTTATTTTTATTTAACACTACCATTCCCGATTCTCCAAGAATATAGATTCTTTAAGTTTTATATAGATGGACAGATCGACAATTGCTCAGAAATTAGGGTAATAAATAAATTTAATTACCCTTAGTTATTTTAATATTATTTTTATATCCCTATTTACTGCATCCCTATATTTACTTCTTTTCTCTTTCTCTTTTACTTCTTTATATTTTATCCACTAAACCATCAATAATAATTTGAGGTATTCCTTGTGAACAATATTCCAATCTACCTTGAACACCATAAACATCAGCAAGGCTCTGTGCCGTGATAACCTTATCTGGCGCGCCCTGCGCAATTAATTGCCCTTGTTTTAACATTAATACATGTTCGCCATGCCGTAAGGCGATATTAATATCGTGAACAACGACAACAGTAATAATATTTCTACGGTGTGTTTCTTTAGCGACTAAATCCATTACATGATATTGGTAATTAAGATCCAGCGCACTTAATGGCTCATCCAATAATAATAGAGAGGGTTGTCTAATTAATGATTGAGCAAGCCCAACTAATTGTTTTTGACCACCCGATAATTCATCTAAATATCGTAATGCTAAATGCTCAATACCTAACTGACGTAATAAGTGCATTACCTGAGCTTCACTATGTTCATTATGTAATCCACCTGAAGCACGCTGTGCCACAATAATGGATTCTAAAACATGTAAATGAACACCTGCTGGTAATGTTTGTGGCAAATAGACTACATTTTGGGCACGCTGTGCAAAATTCATCGAAGCTAGATCGTTACCATCTAAACTGACAACACCTGATGATTTATTTAGTCCAGCTAGCGCTCTTAGTAATGTTGATTTTCCACTACCATTTGGCCCCAATAATACAGTGACCTTTCCTTTTGGTAATGGCTCTACATCCAGTGCCTTAATAATAAGATGTTTAGCGTATCCAGCATTAAAACCTTGGATCTTTAACCCTTCCATCATTAGATATTCCCCCTATGACGTAAAATCATACTGAGGAAAAATGGCACGCCCACCAGCGATGTCACAATACCCACCGGAATAATGACACCCGGTATTAAATTTTTAGACGCAATTGATGCCAATGATAAAACTAAAGCCCCAATTAGTGCACTTGCTGGCAGATAGAATCGATGATCTTCACCAAACATCATGCGAGCAATATGAGGTGCAACCAAACCAATAAAGGCAATAGGTCCAACAAAGGCAACTGCAAGCGCGGTTAAAATACTAATACGCAGTAATGAACCTAATCTTAAACGCTTTACATCAATACCAAAGCTAATCGCTCTATCTTCACCTAATCGCAATGCAGTTAATTTCCATGAACTCATCCATGAAATCGCCATAATGACCGCAAAAGCACCCGCCATAACACCGAGTTTTACCCATGTTGCACGCGCTAGACTTCCCATAGTCCAGAAAACCAGACCTTGGAGCGTGTCTTCTGTTGCAATAAATTGCATCAATGAGACTAACGCATTAAAGGTAAATACCATGGCTATACCAAACAGCACAACGCCAGATGTTGGAACACGCGTCCAACGAGTTATTCCGTCTAATAATAAGGCTGATAATAAGGCAAAGAGAAACGCATTCGCCGATATAAACCATTGGTCAGGAATACCCGGAATACCAATACCCAAAACAATCGCCAATGCAGCACCAAATGAAGCTGCATTTGATAAACCCAGAGTGAATGGACTTGCTAATGGGTTATTTAGAATCGTTTGCATTTCTGCACCCGCTAACCCTAGCGACATCCCTACCACAACCGCCATTAAGGCATAAGGTAAGCGGATATCCCACACAATCACTCGTGAACCTGCATCAACAAGTTCAGGCTGAAAAAGGGTTGTTAATAATTTATCAAGTGATAAACCAGAAGGTCCCATAGTGAAATCTAACACCACTGAACCACAAATAATTAAAACGATAACTCCAAGCCATAACATGCGTTTATTCATCATTTTTCGATAATGGGCTTTCACATTATCTGATGCATTTTTTTCATGCTCTTGTGTGGCGAGTCTCTCTGACATAATGCTCATATCAATTGTTGTACCTAGTTTTTTTTCTACGTTTTTCTGTTCTTACCAACACATTAAGTAAGCAAAAACATACCGTACAACTCATCAACTGTTTTTTATGTACAAAAAGCCAATTATTAATTTGAGACAATTTATTCAACAAAGAAGTGAGTCGCCAAATTATTATACGGTGAATCATATTCGCTGTGTAATTTATTATATGGCGATAAACTATTGGTTGGCTGTATTGAGCACTAGAAGGGCTAATTATTATCAGACTCATTACATTAAGCATATTATTTACAACCACTAGCGCTATCATTTTATTTTTCAGCAAATAAATTGTGCGCTAACAATAAAGCAAATAATAATAATTATCAATGCGATTGCCGATATAATTAGAGTTTTTGTATGTTTTCTATAATTGACGAGGTAAAAAATAAAAAAACGCCCGTTTTACAGTGATCGAGATCACAAAAACGGGCGTTTTAATAGTTTGATTTATAGGTTATTTTTTATTCGCAATATGTGTTGGAAATTCCATTTCGTTATAACGAATAAAGCGGGTTTTCTTCACAATCTTATAAGTAAACCAAATTAATAAGAATAATGGGATACCAATATAGGTTGCAATTGCACCATACCAATCAATTGTGTCTTCTAAGAAAGCTTGGTAATTTTGACCTAATGTAATAATTAAACACAATATAAAGGCGAAAATAGGACCAATTGGGAAGAAGCCAGAGCGATAAGGTAAGTCATTTAAATCACGACCTTGTGCAACATAACCTTTACGGAAACGGTAGTGGCTAATCGCAATACCTAACCATGCAATAAACCCCGTCATTCCTGAGGTATTTAATAACCACAAGTAAACAGTTTGGTTTCCGTACATTGAACTTAGGAAGCATAGACCAGCAACAACTGTTGTCGCATAAAGCGCATTGCGTGGCACACCGTTTTTAGACAATTTACCAAAACATTTTGGCGCTTTGCCTTCTCTTGCTAATGTAAACAGCATACGCGTTGATGCATACATGCCTGAGTTACCAGCAGAAAGTACCGCTGTTAAGATAACCGCATTCATGATGGCTGCCGCAGATAATAATCCCGCATTTTTAAAGACTAGTGTGAATGGGCTAACGCTAATATCGCCTACATCATTACGCAGTAAGTTAGGATCAGTGTAAGGGATTATTAAGCTAATAATTAAAATCGCGAAGATATAAAACAGTAAGATACGCCAGAAGACTTTACGCACAGCTTTGGGAATATTTTTAGCCGGATCTTTAGATTCACCTGCCGCAATACCAATTAATTCTGTACCTTGGAATGAGAAGCCAACAATCATGGCAACACCAATCATGGCAGCAAACCCACCGGCAAAAGGTGCATCACCAATTTCCCAATTATGCCAACCTGCGTTTTCGGCACCTTTCATAATGCCCGTGATCATCGCGATACCCACAATAATAAAGATAATTACTGTGGAAACCTTGATCAAAGAGAACCAATATTCTGCCTCACCAAACCCTTTTACAGAGATATAGTTGAGTAAGAAAATAACGCCAAGGAATAAGGCACTCCAGATCCAACCATCAACATCTGGGAACCAATAGAGCATCACTAATTGTGCAGCAACAAGGTCAACAGCAATTGTAACTGCCCAGTTGTACCAATAGTTCCAGCCTAATGCGAAACCAAAGCCTTCTTCTACATATTTAGATCCGTATGTTGAGAATGAGCCGGAAACAGGCATAAATGCGGCTAATTCCCCAAGGCTTGTCATTAGAAAATAGACCATTAGTCCAATTAATGCATAAGAGAGTAATGCCCCACCCGGCCCTGCTTGAGCAACAGTTGCACCAGATGCGACAAAAAGTCCTGTACCAATTGAACCACCAATAGCGATCATCGCTAAATGTCGCGCTTTTAACTCTCGGCGCAAAGTGCGTACTGCGCCCGAACCAGCAGTACTATTTTGTTGTTCTGACATAACATTCCACTTTTATATTCACTTTTCTAACGAGGATTGTAGCAAATCTGTCGTTCGTGAATAGCAAGGATCTAGGATTATAAGATACCTTCATGATCGGGCGTCAATTATTAGCAATTTATGAAAAATTGCCGATTAAGTGTTCAGCATTACAATATGTCAGGAGTTTTTTCAGTGCATCAGAGACATGTTTTTGGCGATGATAAACCAGATATAGGGTACGTTGTAATGCCAGCCCTTCTACTTTTATCTCTTTTAATGAGCCATTATTAATCTGTTCTTCAATCACTCGGCGAGATAAACAACTGATCCCCATTTCATACATAACGGCATGTTTTATTGCTTCTGAGTTACCTAATTCCATTTCAATGCGATAACCCGGCAAAGAAGCAAAGAGAAGATGGTTAAGCACATCTCGAGTTCCTGAACCATTTTCTCGTAGAATCCAAGGAGCTGACTGTAAATCAGCTAAAGTCACTTTCGGTGCTTTAGCTAGTGGATGATCCGGCGAGCAAAAAATAACCATTTCATCTAAAAGCCATTTCTGGCTAATCAGTTCAGAACTTTGACAAGCACCTTCAATTAACCCTAAATCAACACGGAACTCGCTCACTAACTTAACGACTTCTTCGGTATTTCCAATACTCATTTCTAGCGGAATATCAGGATAATTACGATGAAAATTCCCCAGCATTTGAGGAAGAATATAATTGCCTATTGTTGTACTTGCAGCGATACGCAAAGCACCATTTCCAGCTTGAAATAATTGCTCAACTTCAGTTGCTCGTTCAAGTAAAGATAGCGCTCTAGGATAAAGTAATCGTCCATGTTCATTTGTGACAAGCCGTTTTCCCACTCTATCAAAAAGCTGTACGCCTAGTTGGCTTTCAAGATCAGTTAAAGAAGCACTGACAGCAGATTGAGATAAAGCAAGCTGTTGTGATGCTTGCGTTGTAGAACCACTCTTGAGAACTTCAGTAAAGACTTCCAGTTGCCGCAACGTAATTCGCATATCCATTCCACCTTTGAGCTGTCATTGTAATAACATACTATCCACAAACCAGTAACATACCAAGTACATTTAAGAAAATACACCTATATTAGTTTTACTGGTTATTATTATAAAAATAATGAGTTTAATAAATAAGATTGCTTGTTATATGCTTATGCAAAATTTATATAAGCAAGGTTTTTCTATGTCAGAGCAAAGTCAACCTATTACATTGGCGAAAAAATGTTTCACTCCAGTCTATCGCTGGCTTCCTGGTTTATTACTAACAGGCGTATTAACTGCGCTTGCTATTTATATTGGTGATATTCCTTGGTTTTCGAGCATGGGTTTAGGTGCATTAACGCTGGCGATCCTATTCGGTATTATTGTGGGTAATACCTTTTATCCTGTTGCAAAACCTTATAGTGATGAAGGTGTCAAATTCGCTAAACACTATTTATTACGTACAGGTATTATTTTGTACGGTTTTAGACTGACTTTTCAGCAAATTGCAGATGTAGGTGCAACAGGTTTAATTATAGATGCCATTATGCTGACATCGACTTTTCTTATCGCTATGTGGATTGGTCGCAAATATTTTGGTTTAGATGAACAAACTGTCATCTTGATTGGTGCTGGCAGTAGTATTTGTGGTGCGGCGGCGGTTATGGCGACAGAGCCTGTTGTTAAAGCACAAGCAAGCCAAGTTGCCGTTGCGGTTTCTACTGTCGTGATTTTCGGGACTATCGGTATTTTCCTTTACCCTTGGTTCTACCATTTAAATGCATTTGCAGGCTGGTTACCGTTTACAGAAGAAACCTTTGGTATTTTCTCAGGCTCAACTATTCACGAAGTCGCTCAAGTCGTTGCTGTAGGGCACTCAATTAGCCCTGATGCTGAAAATGCTGCGGTTATTAGTAAAATGATCCGCGTAATGATGCTAGCGCCTTTCTTAATTATTCTTTCAACTTATTTAAGTAAAAAGAAAAGCAAAGCAAACAATGGCGCACAATCGACTGAGAAAAGCCCAATTACTATTCCTTGGTTTGCCGTATTCTTTATTTTAATGGCAGGCTTTAACTCTTTAAATTTAATTCCAGCATCGATTGTTAGCTACATTGTGACTATTGATACCATTCTCTTAGCAATGGCAATGGTGGCATTAGGTTTAACAACACATATTAGCGCTATCCGACAAGCAGGTGTCAAACCATTATTATTAGCCTTATTCTTATTTTTCTGGTTAACCCTTGGTGGTGCGATGATTAATATCTTTATTCAAACTGTGTTGATGTCTTAATAGGAATATCGAGATTAATTAATCCCCCTTAAAATTTCGCCTTGAGAAGCACTTTTCATTATTGCGCAACTATTTTTAGTTGCGCTTTTTTGCTTTTATCACCTCAATATGATGTTATACGCTGTATGTTTGTTATCATGGTGTGAAATAAATCTAAGGAGAGAAATAATGAAATTTGTTGGCGCACATGTCAGTGCTGCTGGTGGCGTCGATCAGGCGGTATTACGCGCACATGAAATAAAAGCTACTGCGTTTGCCCTTTTTACTAAGAATCAGCGCCAGTGGAAAGCTGCACCATTATCCACAGATGTCATTGATAAATTTAAAAAGAACTGTGAGCTTTATGGTTATAGCCCTTCTCAAATTTTACCCCATGACAGTTATCTCATTAATTTAGGTCACCCTGAAGAAGATGCTCTTGAAAAATCAAGAGACGCATTCCTAGATGAAATGCAGCGTTGTGAACAACTGGGTATTGAGTTACTTAATTTCCATCCTGGAAGCCATTTAAATAAGATTGATGTTGATAAGTGCCTACAAAAAATTGCTCAATCAATTAACATCACTTTAGAAAAAACGAAAAATGTCACTGCTGTGATTGAAAATACCGCAGGGCAAGGTACAAATTTAGGTTATCGTTTTGAACATCTAGCCGCTATTATTGATGGGGTAGAAGATAAATCTCGTGTAGGCGTTTGTATTGATACTTGCCACACTTTCGCTGCCGGTTATGATCTAAGAACAATTGAAGATTGCGAGAAAACATTCGCTGAATTTGAAAAAATTGTCGGCTTTCAATATCTAAAAGCAATGCACCTTAATGATGCGAAAAGCGAATTAGCCAGTCGAGTAGACCGTCACCACAGTTTAGGTGAAGGAAATATTGGTAAAGTCCCTTTTAGCTATATTATGCAAGATAAGCGTTTTGATGGCATTCCGCTGATTTTAGAAACCATCAATCCTGATATTTGGCCTGACGAAATTGCTTGGTTAAAATCACAACAAGCCTAATTTTGATATTCTTTGCGGTTTATCTCAAATAAACCGCAAATTATCTTATTTAATCGGTGTTAGCTCGATCTTAGTCATCATTTCAGCAAGTTGACTTCTATCTTTTATTCCCACATCAGGCTGACTGACTGATAACGCAGAAATCGCAGTTGCAAGACGCAAAGTATGCTCACTCGTTTGACTCATTAATAAGCCATATACTAATCCAGCAACCATCGAATCCCCTGCACCAACGGTACTTATCACATCACAATGTGGTGGCTTTGCCAGCCATGCACCTGATGCATTTACCCATAAAGCTCCTCTTTCACCCAGTGAAATAACCACATGTGCTATGCCTTTATCGCGTAGTTGATGAGCGGCTTTAATAATGTCTGCCATTTCAGTTAATGAATGCCCTACCCACGCTTCTAATTCACGATGGTTAGGCTTTATCAGCCAAGGTGCTGCTTTTAGCCCTGCGACTAAAGCATCACGACTACTGTCAAAAATAATGCATGGACATAATCTTCTCAGCTTAATCATCCATTGAGTAAAGGCTTCAGGATCAACACCATTTGGTAAACTGCCACTGACAACGACCATATCGAAATGACCAAGCCAATTAAGTGAATCCGTTGCAAAGCGCTGCCAATCTTGCTCTGATACGGTAAATCCTGAAAAATTAAAGTCAGTGACTTGCCCTTTTCCTTCGGTTAACTTCACATTAATGCGTGTTCGACCTGACACAAGATAAAAACGGTTAGCCATCCCATTTTCACTAAAGAAGTGCTGAAATTCTTCTTGATTTTCACGTCCCATAAACCCGCTAACAGTAATATCAATGCCCAAATCACGTAAGACTTTTGCGACATTATTGCCTTTACCCGCAGGATTAAGCCCAGCTGTTCGGACTAAATTAACACCACCTACATCAATAGCTGGACAAGCACCAACAAGATCATAAGCAGGGTTTAAGGTGATCGTAGCGACACGGCGACTCATGCCTTCATTCCCCAATCATTTTTATTATGAATATTTAGGGTGCTATATATAGCATTAATTAACCTTTTATTCAGTGAAATTGGTTTTTTTCTCCTTGCGCTCGATCCCTCTGCAAAGGAGAATATCACCCGTAAAAAACGACTTATTTTATACATTAACTATAACTATATAAAAAAGAAAAAGGAGTCTTAAATGTCAGTCGTAGTCGGCGTTGGCGTGATTATTACCAATGAAAATGGTGAAGTATTATTGGGAAAACGTTGTGGAAAACATGCCCCTTATTGGTCAATTTTTGGTGGACATGTTGATGAAGGGGAAACTTTTGAGCAGTGTGCTATTCGCGAAATAGAAGAAGAAATTGGTATTGCGATCACTGCGCCACAAGTGATTGGTATTAGCAATAATCTAGAAACTTACCAGTTAGAAGGTAAACACACTGTCTCTATTTGTATGATCGCACAACACCAAGGTGACGAGCCGAAATTGATGGAACCAGATAAATGTTCTGAAATCCGCTGGTGTTCTCCAGATGATTTACCTGAACCGCACTTTGAAGCCAGCCGTAATTCCATTGCATTATGGAAAAGTAAGCAGTTTTATCAAGGTTAATTAAAAACACCTTATCACTTTCATTATTCTGGATATTTTTTGTTCAGAATAATGTTCGGATTATCTATTTCTGCGTGAATTTTCACTTATTTACTACTGTATTTCTTTATCATTTCTAATAATCATCATACTAATCTATTGATTTATATACCCCACTCTTTCTACTGTATTATTTTTACTCACTTTTTTCTTTTATAAAGCACAATAACCTCTATTTACACCTTTATAGCAAACGTGTATTCTTTACACCATCAAGCTAGTACATTGAGTCAATTTTATAAGGACATCTTATGTCAGAAGTCACATCAATAACAAAGCGCCCATCCATACTTGGTGGTGCAATGATCATTGCAGGTACCGCAGTCGGTGCTGGCATGTTTTCCATCCCTATTGTGACTTCCGGTGTCTGGTTTACCGGTTCTATTTTTCTTTTGATCTACACTTGGTTTTGTTTATTTATGTCTGGGTTAATGATCTTAGAAGTGAACCTTCATTATCCTTTAGGCTCAAGCTTTCATACCATTACCAAAGACTTATTAGGAAAAGGTTGGAGTACTATTAATGGACTATCGATTGCGTTTGTTCTTTATATTCTAACTTACGCTTATATTTCTGCGGGTAGCTCCATTATTGTGCAGAACTTTGCAGAGGTGGTCAGCGTACCACAAGCTATTGCAGGTTTAGTCTTTGCATTAATTGTTGCTTTCTTTGTTTGGTTATCAACACGTGCAGTGGATAGATTAAGCACCATTTTAATTGGCGGTATGGTAATTGCTTTTGTGTTAGCCATTGGTGGCTTATTTACAGAAGTAAAAATGCCTGTGTTATTTAACACCAATGAAAGTAATGCAAGTTATTTACCTTATGCTTTAGCCGCATTACCTTATTTACTGACCTCGTTTGGTTATCACGGCAATATTCCAGGTTTAGTAACGTATTATCGTAAAGATGGCAAAGCTGTTATGAAAAGCTTGCTTATTGGTACATTGATTTCACTGGCAATTTATATTTTATGGCAGTTTGTTGTACAAGGTAATATTCCTCGTGAAGGTTTCAAGCAAGTGATTGCTGATGGTGGGAATATTGGTAACTTATTAGCACAAATGCGTTCAACAACCGCCAATGCCACTGTATCAATGTTATTAGACTTATTCTCTTATATGGCATTAGCAAGTTCATTCTTAGGCGTGTCATTAGGATTATTCGATTACTTAGCGGACTTCTTTAAGTTTTCAAATACAGGAAGCGGTCGATTTAAATCTGCATTAGTCACATTTATACCACCGACTATTTTAGCAATTATTTTCCCTGATGGTTTCTTATATGCCATTGGTTTTGCAGGGCTTGCAGCAACAATTTGGGCTGCGATTATTCCCGCATTAATGGCTAAAGCAAGTCGTGAGCGTAATCAAAGCCAGAGCTTTAAAGCTCCCGGTGGTATGTTTATGATTGGTTTCGTGATTTTATTTGGTGTTATTAATGCCAGCGCGCATATTTTAGCGAACTTTAATCTTCTTCCCATCTACCGTTAATTTCCTTTCTAAACGCTAATATCTAAAGCCAGCCCATATTTGAGCTGGCTTTGTTTTTTCATCAAATCTTATAAAAAAATGTGCGAATAACTTGCCAAGTTTCTGCACTGCGAGTAATTTTGTCGCCATTATCGTCAATGTTATTTAATGGAAGGTTTTATATGGCAAAAGCCAATGAAATTAAACGTGGTATGGCTGTTAGTTATAACAACAAATTATTACTGGTAAAAGATATCGACATCCAAGCACCAAGTGCTCGTGGTGCAAGTACGCTGTACAAAATGCGTTTTACTGATATCCGTACAGGCCAAAAAGTAGAAGAGCGTTTTAAAGGCGATGATATGATTGATACCATCAGCTTAACGCGTCGTGCTGTTAGCTTTTCTTACATTGATGGTGATGAGTATATCTTTATGGATAATGAAGATTACACGCCATATACCTTCAAAAAAGATCAAATTGAAGATGAATTACTGTTTATTCCTGAGGAAGGCTTAGCGGGAATGCAAGTATTAACAATGGATGGTCAAGTTTTAGCATTAGAACTGCCACAAACTGTTGATATGGAAATTGTTGAAACGGTTCCAGGTATTAAAGGCGCATCTGCAAGTGCTCGTACTAAACCTGCAACATTACCAACAGGGTTAGTTATTCAGGTTCCTGAATACCTTTCTACTGGCGATAAAGTTCGTATTCATATTGCTGAACGTCGCTATATGGGTCGTGCTGACTAATCAACAGTCAAAAACCCTACTCATTAGCGCATAGCTAATGTTGCTTTAAATAGGTCAGATAATCTTGACATCCTCCCCGCCCTGAAGGACGGGGATCCCTACTGCGTTCAGACCGTAGCCTGACTCACCTCGGTGGGTTCCTGCTTCAACGGGCGGTCTGACTGCACCATCCCTCCACAGGCTAGAACGGCATGTCCTGCCGCTAAAATGTTACGAGCACCGTTGATATCCGCGTTCTCTGTATATCCGCACTTAAGGCACTCGAATTTACTTTGTGACAGACGGTTTTCTTTCGCGGTGTGACCACAGCACGCGCACCGCTGGCTGGTATATGCAGGAGGTACAGCAAGTACCTGACCACCACGCCAGAGTTGCTTGTACTCAAGCTGACGACGCATTTCATGCCAACCCTGATCTAATATCGCTCGGTTCAAACCTGATTTGGCTTTGACGTTTCGTCCGTGTTGCTCTGCTGTTCCTTTTGCCGATTTTGACATGTTACTGACCTTCAGATCCTCAATGGCAATCATTGCGTGGTTTTTGCTGATTTTCGTTGTGGCTTTGTGAAGGTAGTCTTTGCGGATATTGGCAATATGGGAATGCAGACGCTGGATTCTGCGCTTTTGTTTCTGCCAGTTGGCACTGAATTTCACTTTACGACTTAACTGGCGCTGGAGTGTTGCCAGCTTTTTCTGGCTGGTTTTGAAACTGTTAACAGGCTCGAATACCGTGCCGTCTGACAACGTAGCGAGTTTGGTTATACCTGCATCCAGACCAACCATCGTTGTTGAATCATGCTGAGGCTCGGATATTTCATACTCTGTCTGGATACTGACGTACCAGTTTCCGCATGACTGGCTGACCGTGACGTTTTTCACTTCTCCAATGACTTCACAGCTATTGCGATAGCGTATCCATCCCAACTTTGGCAAGGATATTCGACTATTGCTCTGATCGAGCTTCACCCCCTGCGGGTAGCGGAACGCATCGTTTTGCCCGCGTTTTTTGAAGCGGGGAAAAGAAGCCCGTTTTTGGAAGAAATTCTTGTAGCCGCGCTCCAAATCTTTCAAGGATTGTTGAAGCGGTTGTGATGGCGCTTTTTTTAGCCACTGTGTCTCAGGATCGGTTTTCCATTCAGTGAGCCATGAAGTCATTTTCGTGTAGGGAATAAATTTGTTTCCTGCCTCATGATTTTCATTTTGGAGTGCCAGCGCACGATTGAAAACAAAACGACAAGCCCCTGCGAAGCGCCGCATATCACGCTCCTGCTGACCATTTGGTCTTAACTGAAATTTAAAGGCTTGAAGTCGTTTCATATTCACTATTATATTTTGGTCTATGAAAAAAGAAACTGATATTCGCCGTGGTAGACACTGTGTTTTCCTGATACACATTCACTTGGTGTTTGTTACCAAATATCGGCGAAAAATATTTGATCAAGATGCCATCGAAAAGCTGAGGAATTATTTTTCCAGCGTATGTACTGATTTTGATGTTGAACTCGTTGAAATGGACAGCGAGCGGGATCATGTTCATTTGCTGGTTAACTATCCGCCAACACTATCTGTATCTAATTTAGTGAACAGTCTCAAAGAGGTATCCAGTCTATTACTGCGTCGGGATCGCCCTGATATTGCGGAACGCTACTACTACAAAGGTGTTCTGTGGAGTTCGAGTTATTTTGCAGCCAGTTGCTGCGGAGCACCGCTTTCAATCATCAAACAATATATTGAACAGCAGGAGACACCTGACTGATCTTTAAAACCTCTCGGGCTTTTCCGCATTATATCCCCGCCCTGAACGACAGAGCTTTACGGCGTGTTTGGTAAGAAACCCAATGTGACAAACGATTATTTGACTTGTTTATCTTTGCTACCTACCTCTGTCTACTCACAGACGCCTTAAAAATACTGAACGTCAATAACACCATTCTTTTGGGTATTATCCATCCAACGGATCTCAGCCTTGCCCATATCTTGAGGCAAAATAATAGTTTGTTGGGATTTATCAAAAGACGCTGGAATGATGGGTTGAGTAGATGTAAACACTTTGTTGTGTTTGTAACATTGATATTCAGCTTTATCATATGTGAAATTCATCTCACATGCAGGATCCACAATCGCACCCCGCAGATAAATCTGCCCTGTTGTTTGCATGGGATCAGACGCCCAAGCCAATGATATCGAACTGGAAACGAGAAGACTACATACTACGGTCAGATATTTTCTCATAACGACCTCACTTCTTGTTTGCGCTAGCAGGTATGGGGATCACACCTACCCGACATATTTTCATCATAGCAATAAAATATGACATTTATATAGACATAAGAAGAATATTTGATGTCTATCAAATATAAGTGTTCGATGTTTATAAATAAGAAATCAACGTTGATTAAACTTAAGTCAAATATTTTTAACTTTAATAACAGTTCTCTAAAAGTATTAAAATTTTATTTAATTAATACAATTATTGTTATTATTAGATCTATGGGAAATTAATTATAAACAATGTTCATTACAGCTAAGTTGTCATTAATCCATTTAATATCCATAGAACCTTTGTTGTTAATCAATTTAGAGCTAAAGTGCTTATTTCTTTCTAACTGATATTGAGATTCCTGCATTTCATTTCCGTTCCAACAACTTGTTTTAAAAGTATTTTTCTCTGTATCCATTAGACAATTGCCCTCAACAATTGCACCAACAAAAGTTATAGTTCCGGAGCCGATGACTTTATTTTCCTTAGCAAAAGTAGGTGTACTTAATAACAAAGTCAGGCACGTAGCTGCAACATAAAACTTATTCAAAACTAATCTCCTCTGATTATTGGGTGTGTGAATTCCACAAGCCAATATGTTATTAAAGTCCTAACTAATATCGGCTTGTTACTTTATTTATTTAACTTTTATCTTTAATTAAAGAATAGAAAAAAATTATATAACACTCAAATTACGAGTATCAAAAAAAAATATTCTAAATTTAAGTTAAGTGGGAATTAAAAAATCCAACAGAAATGAAACTAATGTATAACATTTACATAGGCAGCAAATTGCAAAGATCTATTTTTTTATTTTGGTTATAGTCCTATAATCAAACTTAAACTTATTGTGATCTAGATCACCAAATACACGCAAAATTTGTCATTTTATTACTATGAAACTTTCTAATTTTCACCAAAAAGTACTGGCCATTTTTCTACTTAATCTTGCAGGCTTAATTATTTTTTTCTCTTGGTATCTTCCAGCACAACATGGATTCTGGCTATCAATAGATACTCATATTTTTTATTTTTTTAATCAGCACATTTTACCGGATACTTTTTTCGCCTCTTTTGTGGCTTATATTAATAATAGAAAGTTTGATTTGGTTATTTTGCTGGCAATGGGTGCGTTGTACTACAATACATTCCGTAAAAAAGATTATATGGGTAAACGTCATCTTATAATTGTGGGATTAGTGATGGTAATAAGTGCTGTGCTCATCAATCAAATTGGACAAAATATCCCAATTGAAAGACCAAGTCCGACACTTCATTTTCAAGATGTACATAGAGTGGGCATAGTGACAGGTATTCCTACAAAGGATGCCTCTGGCGATAGCTTCCCGGGTGATCATGGTTTAATGCTACTTATCTTCTGTAGCTTTATATTGCGGTATCTTTCGTTCCGTTCTTTCTTATGTGCTCTTCTTATTACAGTCGTATTTTCATTACCAAGAGTTATGGCTGGCGCGCACTGGGCATCAGATATCTTAGTGGGTTCTATTTCTTTAACTTTAATTACGACGAGTTGGTTATTAATTACACCATTATCAGATATAATTGTCAGACAATTAGAAAAATATCTTCCTTTTAAAAAATAAAAGAAAAAGCACATCTAATTAATTAAAAAAGAATGAGTGTAATATGCACTTATTCTTTTGGTCATTTTTTTGACAGTTAAATGATATTATTATGACAAAATGAGATCTATTTTAAGTATTAGCACTTTATTATCTAATGTTTTGTAAATTAAACTTCTTTTCTCTCGCCATTTAGTCCCTATTTCTGTACACTTTTCTGGTTTCCTCATTATTTATTGTTTAATGTGGATATTTACGTGCTTTAGAGCACGTTTTTCGCGAAATAAGGTTGCCAGAGTTAAATTACACTATATTCTCTGGTTATTTGGTGAATAATTCATGTGCGCTTCTGCACGTAAGGATGTAAGGGAAATCTGTCACAATGAGAACAAAACCGTATATGAGAATGCTTAAGCTCATACCGGCGTTCATTGTTGTAGCTACGCTATCGGCATGTAGCTCACAGAACGCAAATTCACGCTTAGCGAATTCAAGCTCTACCCCACTTAATACATCATCAAGCACATCTATTTCCCAAGCATCACAAGATGAATTTGAATCATTGGTGAAGAATCTCGATATAAAATCTAAGATACTTGACCAATATGCAGACTGGAAAGGCGTCGCTTATCGTTTAGGCGGAGACACTAAAAAAGGCATCGATTGTTCTGCCTTTGTTCAAAGAACCTTTCTTGACCAATTTGGTGTAGAACTCCCTCGCTCAACCTCAGACCAACAGTTCTCCGGTACTCAGGTTAATAAATCAAAATTACAAGCAGGCGATCTCGTTCTATTCAAAACAGGCCGTACTATGCGCCATGTTGGAATTTACATCGGTAATGATAAATTTGTACATGCATCCACCAGCAATGGTGTAACTGTGTCAGAAATGTCTAATATCTACTGGAATAAACGTTTTTATGCAGCAAGACGTGTTATAGAGAATAATGATGCGGCACTTGTTGAAAACAACCTTTCTCAAAATGTATTAAGATAATTAATTCCCTTATATCTTATTGCAATAAAAAAGCCTCATTAAATAAACAGATAATGAGGCTTTTTTTATATTCTTGATAATGCTTAAAACACATAGTGGCTACGTTGGTTTTATAACATTAGATAGGTGTTATAAATAAGAATATGCCGTTGGAAATGGCTCAGCAATAGCGACACCCGCGTTTTTTAAGCAACATAATGCCGCACATTCATCGTCGCTATGAAGGAAAAGACAAGGAGCGCCATCCCATTCAATCACAACGCTATCAATATGGAGATTACTCAGATACTGACGCAAATTCTGTATTGCTTCATCCAGTGTCATACCATCATGACTTAGCAATTTTAAGCCAATCAGCGTATTTTGCTTTCCAGCATCATTCTCAGGCAGTATTTCTACTCTTGTGCCTGCAAAGCCCGCTAGCCACCGATAACTCAGCGGCAGCTTATGAACTACCGAAAGTTGTACATTATCCACAAATCAATCCTGTTTCATCAACACGTTAATTTAATACATCATCAATACGAGTTTGAACTGACTTGCTCACACGCATATTAGAACTTTGTTAATTATAGAACATGATTATTACAATTGTTTTACAAAAAAAGCGAAGAAACGTATCAAGCCATTCATTTGGCTTAGTGTTTGCAGGTATTCATGTCTGCAATGCTTAATCTCTTCAATTATTCTTTCATTTATTTAACATTTTATCAACCATATAAAATAATTGTATAAAATATTACGTATTCAAGTAAAACAATCCATCAATTTTTATCACGATACTTCATATCAACAAAACAATAATAGATGATTATTAAAATAAATTTTACTTAATTTAACAAAACAACAACATCAGGTATTGATTCAAATCAAAAAATCACGCTAATTTGAAACGATTCATGAAATATAGCAGAGGAAAATGTGGTGTTTTTAGAGGAAACAGAGGCAGAAAAAGAGGAGCACGCTATAAATTTCTGTTATTTATAGCGTGATATTCTTATTTATAACGACGTGCAAGCAAGATAAAACCCATAGCAAACAGTACACAAAATGCCATAGAGCTTACCATTGGCCATTCTGATTTTGCTGGTAACATAGCAATAGCTGTTCCAACTAAAGCACCAACACCAAAACGCACTGTTCCAGCAAGAGAAGAAACCGTCCCTGCCATATGTGGATAATCATCAAGAATAACAGCCATCGCATTCGATGTGATCATCGCAATACCGCCCACATACATTGCTACACCCACAACAAGGAAATAGAAATGTAAGTTAAGAGCGACCACCAGTAAGAGGAAGATCCCCATAACACATTGAATAGTTAAGCCTAGGCGCAACATCTTCAACGCACCAAATCGACGAACATAGCGCCCATTAATGCTTGTCATCACAATTAAGAAGATGATATTAAAGCCAAAATATAATCCAAATTGATCAAATGGAATACCATGTAATTCGATGTAAACAAAAGGACCAGCACTAAGGAATGAAAACATACCTGCAAAAGAAAAACCTGAAGCCAAAATATAACAAAGAACACGACGTGTTCTAAACAAACTAATAAATTGGCTAAATGTCACTCTTAAACTAAAACGTTGGCGACGCTCTTTTGGTAATGTTTCTGGAATATAAAAAGCAATTAAAGCAGATGCAATCACAGCAGCTATCGCAATACTCCAGAAAATTGCATGCCATGAAAACCAGTTCATCACCCAAGCACCTAATAATGGCGCTAATAAAGGTGCGATAGTCATAACAAGTGCAACAAAAGACATACTTCTAGAGAAATCATCTCTAGAGAACATATCTCTCATCAATGCATTAATCACAACACTTGCCGCAGCTGCCGCAAAGCCATGTAAAAAACGCATTCCAATTAGCATATCTATTGATTCAGATAATGCACATGCACTAGAGGCAAAAGCAAAAACAATTACGCCGCCCAAAATGACAGGCTTACGTCCCAAGCTATCAGCCATAGGACCATAGACTAATTGCCCAATAGCAAAGCCAAAAATATAGATACTTAATGTCATTTGCACTTTGCCACTAGGCACACCAAAATCTTGCGCTATAGTGGGTAAACTTGGCAAATACATATCTATAGCCAATGGCATAAGCATGGAAATAAGTCCCAGTATTAAAATGAGACTAAGGTACGACGAACGTTGCTGTTGCACGCAGATAAACTCCCAAAAACGACAGGATAAATAATAATTATTGAGGTAGGTGAATGCTGTTGATCTCTTCTTCTGTTAATGGACGATATTCGCCCTCAGCTAAAGTCTCATCTAATGTGATATCCCCAATACGCTCACGATGTAAAGCACTTACATGATTACCCACTGCTGCAAACATACGTTTTACTTGGTGGTATTTACCTTCACTAATAGTGAGCTTGACTTCTGTAGGTGTAATAATTTCTAACGTAGCAGGTTTGGTTAGATCTTTTTCACCGTTAAGTTGAACACCTTTTTGGAATTGTTCAGCGACACCTTCTACAATCGGCTCTTCGAGTGTGACCAGGTAGGTTTTCTCGCAGTGATGTTTTGGTGCCGTAATGCGGTGTGACCATTGACCATTATCCGTTAATAAAACAAGCCCTGTTGTATCAATATCTAAACGCCCTGCAGCATGTAATTTATGTGCCAAAGGTTCATCAATAAAATAGAGGATAGTTGGATTAACAGGATCGTCTGTTGAACATACATAGCCGATTGGCTTATTCAACATAAAGTAACGAGGTCCCAAAATTTGAGTTAAAACATTACCGTCATAAGCTACTTCTTGCTCTGGTGCAATTTTGGTTGAACCGCTTTTCACCATTTCACCATCAATTGTTACAAGCCCTGCTCTTAATTCACGAAGGATCAAGCTACGGCTAATACCCAATTGCTGGGATAAAAATTTATCTAATCGCATGAATTTCTCTGAAAAATGGAAGAATACCATCTGATATGAGGTATCTATTAAAAATGAATATTAACAATAAAACAACTAATTAATTTATAAATAAACTATCACGCTCTTTACTCCTCCCGTATTCGCGCTACCTATAAAAAAATGTTACGCTGACGCCCCGTTTGATTTCTTATGTAGAGTTATGGCTTTTACACTCAGACCTTATCAACTTGACGCTGTTAACGCGACAATCTCTTATTTTCGCCAACACAATACACCTGCGGTAATTGTATTACCTACTGGTGCAGGAAAAAGTTTAGTGATTGCTGAACTGGCTAAAAGAGCGCGCGGGCGTGTCTTGGTTTTAGCACACGTAAAAGAATTAGTAGAACAGAACCATAGCAAATATGAGGCTTATGGTCTATCTGCGGATATTTTTGCTGCGGGCTTACAACAAAAAGAGAGTAGCGGAAAAGTTGTTTTTGGTAGTGTGCAATCTGTTGCCCGTAATTTATCGCAATTTAGTGATACTTTTTCTCTTCTTATTATTGATGAATGCCATCGCATTAGTTTGTCTGAAGATAGCCAATATCAGCAAGTTATTAAACAATTACAATCCATTAATCCACAATTACGGATCTTAGGATTAACTGCAACACCTTATCGTTTACCTACGGGCTGGATTTATCAATATCATTATCACGGTATGATCAGAGGCGATGAAGATTGTTTTTTCCGTGATTGTATTTATGAATTGCCTTTGCGTTATATGATAAGTAATCATTTTTTAGTTCCGCCAACTCGCCTAGATATGCCTATTTTGCAATATGACTTTAGCCAAGTAAGAACAAGCCAAAATGGGATATTTAATGAAGAAGATCTAAATCGTGAAATAAAGAGACAAAAACGCATCACACCTCATATTGTTACTCAGATTATTGAATATGCACAAAATTGCCGAGGTGTAATGATATTTGCGGCAACGGTTGAACATGCAAAAGAGATCCTTTCTCTTTTACCACTGGATGAAGCAGCATTAGTCAGTGCTGATACCCCCTCTTCTGAACGTGACCATCTTATTTCTTGTTTTAAACAGCAACAATTACGTTATATGGTTAATGTTGCCGTACTAACAACAGGTTTTGATGCACCTCATGTTGATTTAATCGCTATCTTACGCCCCACTGAGTCTGTGAGTTTATACCAACAAATTGTAGGACGAGGATTAAGATTATTTGCAGGAAAAACCGAATGCCTGATTTTAGATTACGCAGGTAATCCTCACGATCTCTATCTACCCGAAGTTGGTACTAAAAAACCCAATCCGAATAGTAAACCGGTACAAGTTTTCTGTCCTATTTGCCAATTTGCCAATACCTTTTGGGGCATTGTAGATGCTGATGGCGATATTATTGAACACTATGGTCGACGTTGCCAAGGTTGGGAGCTCAATGATCAAGGGCAAAAACAGCAGTGTGAATTTCGTTTCCGCTTTAAATTATGCCCACATTGTAATGAAGAAAATGATATTGCAGCACGTCGCTGTGTTCATTGTGATGAGATCTTGGTTGATCCTGATGATATGCTCAAAGCAGCATTAAAACTCAAAGGGGCATTAGTTCTGCGCTGTGGTGGGATGCAATTTAAATCAGGAAATGATGCTAAAGGTGAATGGTTAGAAATTAATTATTACGACGAAGAAGGCACTTCTGTCTCTGAACGTTTTCGACTAACAACACCTGCCCAACGAAAAGTATTTGAATTAAAATTTTTACGTGAGCATCAACGCGCCCCGGGTGTTCCTTTTGTTTGGCATAATGCCAACGACATTATTAAGCAGTTTGATTTGTTGCGCCATCCTGACTTTATTGTCGCCCATAAAGGTAAAAAAGAGAGCTTCTGGAAGATAAGAAATAAGATTTTTGACTATGCTGGTCGCTACCGAAAAGCAGATACCTTGTATTAATCTGGATTTATATTTGCTGTTAGGGGACTTTTTCGTTAAAATGCGCCCCGCTTTATCTATTTTTAGATAAACCAAATCTCGAGCTTGTTGCTGGGTCGCCTGTAACAAGTATGTATTTTCTTTCTTTTTTATAAGAGAAAAAAGATGTTAACTATCAAAGCAACTGTACGTAAAGAGCAGGGTAAGGGTGCGAGCCGCCGCCTGCGTGTGGCTAACCGTTTTCCTGCTATCGTTTATGGCGGAAATGAAGAGCCAATCGCTATCGATTTAGATCACAACGAAGTTATCAACCAAGAACACAAATCAGAATTCTATTCAGATTTCGTAAACCTGGTTATCGATGGCAAAGAAACTAAAGTTAAAGTTAAAGCAGTGCAACGTCACGAGTATAAGCCAAAAATTACTCATATCGACTTCCTGCGCGCTTAATAAGCCACCCTTCGAGCTTTATTTTTCGGGACGCCGAGCATGTAACGCCACTTAATGTGGCGTTATTTGTTTCTACTACTTAATTATTTTTCAGATGCTCTACGTTGTAGCTGATCACGTAAATTAGGTGGTGTGCCTTTAATGGTGAGCGTATCTGTTGCTGGGTCCCAGAATATTCTCTCCCCTAATAATTTCGCATCAAAATTTACAGTTAATCCACCACCGCTTCCTGAATACTTCATCAGTTGACGTAATGTACTGCGATCTGCTGGAAATGTTTCAGCTAATTCATAGCCTTTTTCTTCAGTAAATTGAGCAAAGTTTTGCTCGCCTAAAGATGGTAATTCTTCAGCAAGCTCTGTTAAGGCAATTTCTTCACCAGATTGTAATTGCTCGTTACAGTAGCTATATACTTGCTCTCGACAAGTTTGACGCTCTTGTTTGCCCATTTCTGAAGCTTCACAGAAATCGTCAACTGCTTGTAATAAGCCTTTATTTTGAACTTTAGCGTTTAAACCTTCTTGTCCGCCTAAAAAGTCCATAAAGAAATCAGAGACTTTACGTCCAACTCGACCTTTTAAAAAGGTTAAATAACGTAAAGAGTCAGGTGCAGTTTCCCACTCAGTTAAATCGATACGAGCAATAATATCTGCATGAGGAATATCTAAATAGCGTGTTGATGACACATCAAGACTGTCGTTTACCCACATACTGTTACAACTACTCAGTACAGCAATTAAAAGGTAATCCACCGCTAAATAGCGATAATGACAAAATAGAACGGTGCCACCTTCTGCAAAAGGGTATTTTGCTAATTCGTCTTTTAGTCTCACCGTTGCTGCTCGTGAAAAACCTAAAAAATTCTCTTCACCTTTACGTTGTAAACGCAGCGCTTCTGCTAATTCACTTTCTTCATTAAACAGACCATAAGCTTTACTTTTTGCACTGTATACACGATGCAACTCTTCAATCATCTCCTGAACAACAGGTTCAATTTCTAAGAGTGAATCACGTAGCACAACTTCTAATGTCTGCTCATCTCGCTTAATAAGTTGATGCAAAACTAATTGGTTAATATCTAGACTCATGGTCGTCCTCTTCTATTGCGTCTCTTTCTCGTGCGCGTATTCAAACACTCCCTACTTTTAGTATCAAGGGAAAATTAATTAATTTAATAGCGGAAAAAGCCCTAGTAATACGGTAATATATAGCGTTTTATTCATTTAGTAGGAATTCAGATTTTATGCCACAAAAATCCCGTTATAGTGATGAACAAGTTGAGCAATTACTTGCAGAACTTGTCAGCGTTCTTGAAAAACATCATACTCCTACAGATCTTTCTTTGATGGTGTTGGGAAACATGGTGACAAACTTAATTAATACAAGTATTGCCCCTGCTCAACGAATGCTGATTGCTGATTCTTTTGTTCACGCACTGCGTGCTTCGATTGATGAAGGCAAAATTCACTAATAAACATAGAAAAATTATTTATAGACATGGTAACGAGACCTCAGTCCTATCGTGAAAAAGTATCCCAAATGATCAGTTGGGGTCACTGGTTTGCGCTATTTAATATTATTCTAAGCTTACTGCTTGGAAGCCGTTACCTGTTTATTTCTGATTGGCCTGCAACCTTTGCTGGTCGTTTTTACGCTATTGTAAGTTGGATGGGACATTTTAGTTTTATTGTCTTTGCTATCTATATACTCATCCTTTTCCCCCTCACCTTTATCGCTGTTTCTCAACGGCTACTTAGGGTTATTTCCTGTGCCCTTGCCAGTGCAGGATTAACTATCCTTATTTTTGATATCGCCGTTTATCAGCAATTTCAACTCCATTTGACTCAACTTGTTTGGGATCTCGTAATTAACCCAGATGAAGGTGAAATGGCGCGTGAATGGCAACTTATTTTCATTGGCATCCCCATTATCTTTCTGATTGAAATGCTTTTTGCAACATGGAGTTGGCAAAAATTACGCAGTTTAAACCGCCAACGCTGGGGTAAACCATTAGCAGGTGTCTTTATTACTTGCTTTATACTATCTCACTCTATGTCAATTTGGGCTGACGCTAACTTTTATCGCCCAATCACCATGCAACGTGCTAATTTACCGTTATCCTACCCAATGACAGCGCGTAAATTCCTTGAGCGCCACGGTTTTATTAATCAATCAGAATATGAGCAACGTGTTATCAGTGAAGGTAATCCAGCTGCACAAGGTATCACTTATCCTCTTGCTCCATTAATCTATGCCAAGGATACCTATTCTTATAACTTGCTGGTGGTGGTCGTTGATGGTTTAGGTACTGAAGAAGTACCTGAATTACCAAGCTTGCGACAATTTGCACAAAATAACCTTTATTTTTCGCGTCATTATTCATCCGGTATTAATAATGACACTGCATTATTTGGGCTATTTTATGGTATTTCACCTTCTTATTTAGACAGTGTATTAAGTAGCAGAAAGAACTCTGCTCTTTTCGATGCGTTAAGTTATCGAAACTATCAATTAGCCATGTTTTCAACGAATGGTTTCCAAACACCATTGTTTAAACAAGCGGTGCTATCAGATTTCACCCTCCCAACATCACGCAGTGGTGATAACAATGCCACTATTGATAGCTGGAGTAATTGGTTGGTTAAAAACAACCAAACAACCCCTTGGTTCTCTTTCTTACAAATTAATGGTCATACCAATAATGCGACTCAACGAGCCACATTAAATGATCAACTAGAGACAATATTTAAGACATTACAAGAAACCAAAGTACTAGATAATACTGTTGTGGTTGTCACTTCTAGCTATCATCAAGACAACAATAAGAAGCAAATTAATCAATGGCTTTCAGATAAGACCACCTTTAATTTAAGCCAGTCACAGGTGCCATTGATAATACATTGGCCAAATATGACACCACAGGTTATTGATCGAATGACAAGCCATCAAGATGTTATGACAACCTTGATGCAGCATGTTTTACATGTCATTAGTCCTGCAGACAACTATTCACAAGGTGAAGATTTATTTGCAAGCACTCGTAATCATCCATGGATTTTCACTGGTGATGAAGAGGCATTTGTGGTCTTTTTACAAGATAATACCTTGTTGATAGATAAGCATGGTCGATACGCTTTATTTGATAAATCAGGACAAGAGATCAGTTCTGCAAAACCTGATTTAAAATTATTACTGCAAGTTCTGGCTGAGCAGAAGCGTTTTATTGAACGCTAACGCTATTAAGTGACGCACAAAATTGCGTCACTTAATTAGCAAAGGGTTGCTTTAGCAGTCAAAAACAGTAATATACAGGGCACAAACGGCATGTAGCGCAGCCTGGTAGCGCACCGTCATGGGGTGTCGGGGGTCGTAGGTTCAAATCCTATCATGCCGACCAAAATTCTTTAGAAAAACCAACCGCTTATGGTTGGTTTTTTTATGTCTGGAATTTGCTTGGTGTAAAACTGGTGTAAAACTGGTGTAAAACCCCCATCAGATTTACCCTAGTTAAAGCTCAATTCTCGCCCTGTTTCTATACTATAATTTTTGCTTAAGTTATTAACTAATTATGTAAAAAAGATCTTGTAGGCTAACTAAAAAAGATAAATTAAACGATAGATATGATTACTTAAGAAAGAAACAAGAAATGCTTGATGCATGATATGAGAAGCTTTCCTTGATTAAAGAAGAGTAAAATCTTTTTATTATGTTAATCAGCCTCGTAAGTTCCATAAAATGGAATAGCTGTATATTCTTCTCGTTGGATGAATCAGATACTCTTTCATATTAAACAAATGAGTTAGTTAACAAAAACTGCTCCACAGTCGCGGAGCTCTGATAAAATTAAGTATGGTAAAGAATAAATCGTCCACTATTTAAAAATAGAGATCCAATTATATTCAAAAATCAGCGCTTACACTGTTTATAAAAGAGTCTTTCCCATATTGTGGTCGATAGTAAATAATTAATTTGTTTTCAAACACGACACAACCTTTATGGTTACTCTATTTTAATGAGATGGAATTCCTTATGAGCGTACCACAAACAAAAGCTGAGTTACTTTTAGCTATTGATAAAAATTTTAATAAATTAATTAGTTATTTAAATGCAATCCCGGCAGAAATGACATCTGAACACTCAATGGATGGGCACGCCAAAGGAACAGAGATGAGTGTTCGTGATCTTGTTTCATATTTACTCGGATGGAATTCTCTTGTTGTAAAATGGATCACATCTGATGCTAAAGGTCTACCTGTCGATTTTCCAGACACGGGTTATAAGTGGAACCAACTTGGTCTTCTTGCTCAAAAATTTTACTCGGATTACAGAGAGCTAAATTATGACTCGCTAGTAGCTGAACTTCAGACTGTAAAAAATGAAATTGTGAAGCTTATTAATGAGCGAACGGATGATATTTTGTATGGTAAAGCATGGTACACAAAATGGACAATGGGTCGGATGATATCATTTAACACATCTTCGCCTTATGCTAACGCTAATGGAAGATTAAGAAAGTGGGCTAAAAATAATAATATCAATTTAAAGTAAGTATCAGCCTCAAATTACACTCAATATTTGAAAACAGAGTAGTGTCGATGTCCGATGGAACCGAGCACATTATACAATCACTCGGTTATCAAACTCTAATATCTAATTGGTATCTTGTTATTTTTATAATGGATAGTAATATGAACGACAAACAAAAAAAGAAAAAGTTGCTAACATTTATATCCCCAGTATTATCTTTGGTGATATCGCTCTATCTCAGTATATCTACATTTGGTTATGATAATATTATTTGGTTAGCGACTTCTTCTGCCATTTTCTTTATCAGTATTATCGTGTTGGTGTCTTCTTTAGAAATTTCAATAAAAGTTATTTATTTTAAGCAACTATCATTTTTATATACTAATAAATTTGTCACTTTAATCTTTACTTTAATGAGTTTTATAGCAACCGCCATCGTGCTGATAATGATATTCCACGAAGAAGAAATACCTGCTAATTTTTTTAACAGCCTAGAGTTTGTTGCTTTACTTATCGCCTATTTTACTTTCCTTTTAGTGTCTATTTTTGTTTCTTACGTGTATTGCATGATCAATAGTGATAAGAAATTCTTTTTATTTTTTCTATTTATTTTATTAGTAATGATGATCTTTAAAGAGAGTGATGCTAATTTTATAATATTTTATTTACTTATTTCCTTCATTATATTTTTTGGAGGAATAACTATTATTACGATAAGAAAGGCTTTTTCTCATTATGATTAAGTCGTTTTTTAACAAGCTATCATTTATATACTCACCGATTTTTACATTCTCATAGGCTTACTCAAAAAGAAGATGTAAGCACATTTAAAATGACTAATATTAGATAAAATTCAATAAAGGCGTATATGAAAATGCTATATAATAAATTAACTTATATAATTAGAAAGTGTTTAAAAATTGAGTAAACTATATTAATAAAATTATTGTGTCAAATTATAGCTTTCAGAAATTAAAGATTTTAATTCGTTATCATCAAATTCAGATGAGAGGCTAATAGAAATCCAATGCTCTTTATTCATATGGTAAGCTGGGTATACTCCTTTTTTCAATCGTAATGATCCCGTTAAATTTGGCATAACTTTTAAATTTATAACATCGACCATATTCCTACTACCATTATCAGATAATTTACTTTCTAGAACATCCATTATAGCTGCGAACCACTTCAAATTACTATTATGCCTAAAAACTATATAATTTGGATGTTTAATCCATAAACACTCAGGCTCTGCATTATAGTTTTCTTTAATATAATTAATTAATTCTTTTCTATTCATCACAGCCTCATCTCATAAATTATCTGAATATAGCTCCGTATACCTTAAGATTCCATTACTTTTTTTCTCTTTTTTATTTGTCATCTACCCGATGCATCCTTTTATTCTTACTATTTTTTATGAAGTTATTACTTAATACCCTCAATTACAATAATAATGCGTACCTTATTCTTATACTGGAAATTTAAAAAATTTCTATTAATATTGCCATATTTTATATTTCTGCATATAAAAAGGCCACTTAGGTGGCCAAAAAAGCAATCATTTATTTTAACAACTTAAAAATTTCCTTTACTACGTTGCTGCTCAATATAAATATTCTGATTAGTCTTAATACTATTTAATGTGCTATCAGAATATGGATCCTCTTTATGGCTTTTACTTTCTTGAGATTCTATTGCTCCAGTTGATGAGCAAGCAGAAATCAAAAAAACACTCAAAAGCATAAGTAATCTCATATCTACTCCAAATAATATTTAAAATTAATAACTAATATTTAGATTAAAAATAAATAATTTAGTTCATAAAAATTAATCATCTTAATTTTTACACTTGCTCTCAACATGGTTATTTAATTAATAACACATTGATAAAAAAAGAAAAAATACAGATACTTGGCCTGCGTTAAAAGAAGCATGGTTTGGAGATAAAGAGAGAGCTATTGCAACACTTTTAGTAGATAGTCAGCAACAACATAAAGACAATCTGAAAGATGTTGATGATTGCGTTTTATTGAGCAAAATCGGTGATTTTCACATTCATCTAATGCCAAATAATTCAGGTGAACATTTCAAACCGTTATGCCAAGGTTATCAACCTATTGGTATTGAAAAGATTTAATAATAAATTTTGCTACGCTGTTATTTTTCGGCGTAGTAAATTGTATTAGTTACGCAATCATCAATTTATTTTTAATATATATATCAGTTTAAATCACATGGATATCTCTATTAAGAATAGACTCTATCATATTTGCTTGTTATTTTTATTATTAAAAATTCATTAATTTTTTAAAATAAAAACCTTTCTTAGTTTTTGGGAATTTATTCCCATAATATATTTTCCGTTCGTAATCTCGGCCAGCATAATGATTATCACCATAAAATTGACCATATAATGCAGTTTTAGGGCACACATCGTCAGAAAAAAATTTATGATTATTATCCACTTCAATTTTCCTTATTTAAATTAAATTTTCAGCCTCTTTAAATTAATTATAAACATTTTAAATTTATAATTTTCAGTAATTATTTAATACCATACCACTCTTATAAAATAGATCCAGTATTGAGCGATTTTATTATTTAAACTGAATTAAAAACATAATTAGACAAAAGAAAAATTGAGTGTATGCTATATATACCAGACACTCAATTCATTAAAAGTATCTTATTTATTATCAACACTCTTATTAGCTATTCCAAAAGGAATATGCACCGAAGGTAATTCAGATGATGATTTTAAATGTAGTTTTTGGTCATCAAAGAATATATGTGGTTTTAAAATTCTCAGAACATTAGCTTTCTCTACCCCCCCCATAAAAAAAGCTTCATTGACAGAAATTCCCCATGCTCTCATCGTGTTAATAACTCGTTTATGAGATGGTGCATTGCGCGCAGTAACAATAGAGATCTTAAGTAATGGAATATAAGTAGGATCTTGTTTTACTTTCTCTAATTCCAATTTTTGAATATCAGAAATACGCAGTAAGAATTTTTTTAATGGTCCTGGGTTATGAGGTACATCAACCATTTTGGCTTCATGATTATGAAATTGAGACAATTCGCCTGAAGTTTTATAAATAACCTCTGCTTCATCATCAGCAATCACACCATCAAAGTCAAAAGCAATTCTTAATTCATCAGCATCGTCATCATTAACATGACCAGCTAATATCTGCCCTGCTGGATAATTTGCATTAATCGCTTGTAAAACATCATCATGATCAGCAGATAAAAATAACTCTATATCAAATGCTGGAATATAAATATGAGGCGATTTTCCTTGAAGAAATACAGCTCGAGTGATCCCTAAGTTATAATGTTCAATAGAATTCATCACTCTTAATCCAGTGTCGGGATCATTTCTGGATAATAAAATAACTTCAACTAGAGGATCGTCAGGTCTAATGTTATTTAATTTCAAAAGGCGGCTAATAAAAGGAAATGCAACACCTTTATCCAAAGGCATATCCTGCATTTTATGTTGATATTTTCGATAAGCTTCCTCCCCTTCTGTACGAAAAATATTATCTGATTCTTGCAAATCAAATAATGCACTAGAAGAAAGCCCTATGACTAATCTCTTCGTCAAATCATATGCCATCGCAAAATTCCCTATTAGTTCCTTTTATTCTTCATAATATCACTCTATCAAGAGACTGAAGATAAGAAAACTTGTACACAAAAATGCAGACAAAATAATGCTGTTTACTTACTTATGAGCATTTATCATCAAATTATATATCACCATATATGATATTGATTATCATTTGCATTTGTGGAGTATCCTTATTATTGTTATAACTATCATCAATAAGGAGAAAAATCATGGTTAAGAAAACGATACGTTTACGCTCTAAATACTTTAAAGATTTAGTCAACAAAATGAAAAAAATGAATGCTGTTAAAAATACAATAAGCCCTCAATCAGAAAATAGTGATCTCATTGTTATTAATAATAAAATTCCCACTTTGGTTTCTGTAAAGTAAGAGAACCTATTGGCTTTTAGTGTGAATAAATAATGACCGCAATCTTCATAGGGTTGACATATCAAATGATAATGATTATCTTTTAACTCGTGAATAGTTGAGTATTTTACTTGGTTTTTCACAACGACATTGCTCACATTGCTTCTAGTATTTATTGACCAACTCTCCTAGCGTTGGTCTTTTTTTTATCTGCATAAAACCATACACCACTTAACACTAAATGAAGGATAAGCTTTCATACAAAATACTATTATCTTATTGAAGCTAAAATAGTTTATAGTGAAATTTAAGTAAGATAATAATATTGTATTTGGTTTCACTATCTAAAAAGGATTATGAAATAACCACTTTATAATTAAACCATATCATCAATAGGGACTTTAAATTATGGGTTTTATTTCCACGATCATTGGAAAAAATGAAGAGCTAACACCAGAGCAGCAATGGGAACAACTTAATAAAAAATATGCAGATAATCGTATTGAACGTATCCGTGAGAAATTAGCACTCGTTGCTAATATTGATCATGAATATAAAGAATTTGGTGCTGATAATCATAAATATCAGCTAAATTCTCCGCTATCAAAAGAGAAAGTTAATCAGTTACAAGCAAAAATAGGATGTGAATTTCCTGAAGATTATATCGCCTTTGTGACTGAAATTGGTAACGGCGGTACAGGCTCTTATGGTGGCGCTGGTCCTTACTATGGTCTATATGCTTTTGATGATTCAATCGATAGAAATAGCATACAAAATTGTGCCCTGCCTTGCTTACTTAGCCCTAAAATGGATATCGATGAATGGAAAGCATTATGTCATGTACCCGAAGACTGCAGTGATGAAGACTTTGATACTATTTGCGATAGAGTTCATCAAGGTACGCTTTATTTAGGTACTTGTGGTTGCGAATACGATCTTTTATTAGTCGTTAATGGTGATTATAAAGGTCATATTTTATATACATCCGATTGGGTTAATTCGGATACTCCTTACACATTTTCCTATGAAACTTCATTTACACAATGGTATGAACGTTGGTTAGATGAAGTAATTTTAGGCTATGACACAAGCTGGTTTGGTCATCGTATGGGCGGTAATGAAGAAACGTTACTTCAATTTGCCCAAAATAATGAAGATATCACGAAAAAAATTAGTGCGATCAATTCACTAACTAAACTACCTGAATTATCCAACAACAGTTTGGATTTTTTAAAGCAACAACTACAAACTGAAGATATTGAGTTATATAAAGTTTCATTAAATGTTTTAGCCACCTATTTTAAAGAACAAGCACTACCTTATATTCAGCAAGCTTTAGTTGCTCCATTTGATGAAAAAACAGATGTGGTTATTCCTATTATTTACTTTAAATATAAAGATCAATGCGCTCTTTTCAAAGAGAGTCTTCTCCCAATACTTAAAGTAACTAATAACGAAGATACATTGCGTTTCATCGGTTACTCTTTGACCGAATTAGATGCTATTTTAGTTGAAGATTTTCAACCATTCTTTATTCACCCAAATGTAGAAATAATAAGAAGTGCAATTTATGCTGCTTCTCATGATGTTAATTTAAAAGATAAAACATCAGCGTTTTATGAACTTACAATCTCTGAAAATGAAGAGATCTGCTTAGGTGCAATTCAGGCATTATCGAAATCAAATTACATTGACAGTGCATTGTTACCTTATCTACAGCAAGCTTGGAAAATGTACCCTAAAGAAAAGAATCCTTATATACGCAATAACATTTCTTCTTATATTGCAAAGGTATACCAGAACAATGAAATTGATGTTACTCAATGGTAACTAGTCGATAAATATACATTTCCCTTTGTTTAGTTGTTCCAAATAGACAATAACTACATTTTATTATTGTCTATTTTCAATTCCAATCTCATTATAAAGAAGCTTATCGTTATTCTAACCAACAAACTAAATTATCAAGACATTCAACTAAATGTATGCAAACTTTATAGTTAAACCAAGATGATTTTAATTTACATCATTTTGCCTCACTGTTAGGCAAAATTTAAAAGTAAATAAAATCAATTAGTTAAATAATAACAAACTTACACGGTCATTTACCTTTGTAGAAAATCATTTTAATTCTGCACTTATTCTTATTATTTCTTTTTAAAGTTTGTTACAGATTGATATCTTTTTTTCCCTTACTATTGGTTTCAGTATTTCATCACTGATAGATATTTAATTTTCCCCCGCCTTGTGCGGGGATTTTTTTATCTGAATTCTCTTCTTAAGATGCTCAATCACTAAATCCCCACTATTTTCAAACTAAACGTGCTTTTATATTCTTTTCCCATAGCGCAAACATATTAGGGCTGTTATATCTTTTGCAATGTATGGGAGGGTATATGGCAATAAAACTCAGATTAGCTACAGAACAAGATGTACAACACCTTCATAAAATGGGAAATGAAAGTTATCGCTATCATTGGCTTGAAGTACTCGCCGAAAACCATAAAGCCATAACTTTCTATAAAGCTAATGGGATGGAGATCATAAAAGAGTTCACTTTTAAAAGTGCTACACAGCAGAGTACTGAATTTATTATGACTAAATTAGTTTAACTGACTTACCATAGGTAACTTATTGTGGAAAATAAAATTCTAATTACAGGAGCAACAGGTCAAGTAGGTGGGTTACTTGTAAAGTCACTACAAGAGAAAGGCTATAATAATGTGGTATTGGCAGTTAGAAAACCTGCAGAAAATACTCATCTCCCCTATCCCACGGTATTAATGGACTACGATAAACCTGAAACAATAAAGCAGGCTTTAACAGGTATTAACTCTGTCTTTATGATGACGGGTTATACAATTAACATGCTACAACAAAGTAAAGTTTTCATTGATATTGCCAAACAACATGGTGTGGATTATATCGTTCATTTAGGTGCTTGTGGCGATGATAATGCTCAAGTTTCACATTGGGCTTGGCATCAACTTATTGAAAGATATATTGAGTGGTCTGGTATACGGTTTACTCATCTTCGCCCAGAATCATATATGCAAAATATATTAGGCTATCAAGGGGATAATAATTTAAATAAAAATACGCTTCGCTCTTATTTTGGTGATGCTATTTTGAGTTGGGTTGATTGTACAGACGTTGCTGAAATGGCAGCTCATTGTTTGTTATCGCCAAATCAACATGCTGGCAATACTTACCGTTTAGGGTATGAAAACAAAAATTATCAACAAATGGCTCAATTAATTACAGAAACATTAGGAGTTCCTTTTCAATATCAGGCAGATCCTCCTGATGAATTTTGGAAATATGCACAAGAAAGTCAGCTTGAGCTTGCTTATATGAAAAGTATTTACGATCACTATGTTGATTTTACTTCTGGCAAATTATCTAGAGACGGTGAGATATTTGATAACTTTGAGAAAATAACAGGGAAACCTGCGACGACACTAAAACAATTTATTCTCAATAATAAAAAGCATTTCAATTAGTCATATAAACGTAGATCAGCTTAACGGCTAGGACCTTTTTATTATTTTGCTCCCCATGCTTCTATCTCGAATGCTTGCAAATTATCTTTGATATTCCTATTTGCAAGCATCCATTATTTTTCAGATTTTATGCACAGATATAAAGCATCTTATCTGTAATTAAGTTCCCTTCAATAACAGGCTCTATCTTATCTATTTAAAACCAATCTAATTAAGATGATTTTTATTCTTAATAATCATTTCTTTGTAATATTTTGACAAATATTTTTGAACTCTGAAATTACTCATTTTATAAGTATTCTATTTTAACGACAAAATGTATCACTAAAAAATTAAGCAATTTAACTAATATCAAAAAAGGTTAACTTATTAACAAAAATAATCAAAATGAAACTTATCATTTTTATTTCAATTACTTATGTAATTTAAAATCAATTCACACTAATAATAAAGCACTGAAAAGATCATAAAATCATTCATAAATCTTTATCTAGCTGTCATTAACCATCAAGATTTTTTACAGATTGATATATTTTTTTCCTCTAATATTCCTTCCATCAACCCAGCACGAAAAGATAATTTTTCATCGTGCACAAAAAAATTAGTCAAATAAATAATATTGAGGAATATAGAATGAAAAAGAATTTTGTTATTGGAACTTGTCTAGCACTCTTATTATCTGCTCCAGTTATGGCAAATAACAATAAAACTATCGGCTCAGGAACAATTACTTTTACAGGCTCTATTGTAGAAGGAAATTGTATGACTCATTCAGTAGGAAATACTTTCAAAGCAAATTGCTGGAATGGTACTGAAATGGAAGAAACTCTACATAAAATCGAACCTAATAAAGTATTTAACGCTCAATTGAGTGAAAATAAAGGTTCAATGAGCATCAATTGGATCAAAGAAAATGTAGGTATAATGGATATCGTATATAACTAATATAGCAACTTTAAAACCCTATATTTTTAATAAACATTAATCTCTATTAAATAGAAATAATATTTATTATTAAATAACGAGTATATATTTTCCAAGAATTAGAATTCATTACTATATAAATGGTATTTTCTATTATGGTTATAATATATTAGGCAGATATAGTTTATTTCTATATCTGCTAACTCTGTTTTAACTCATTTATAAAAATTCTTATCTTCCTATTCTCTGATCTTCTTATCTTTACTTTGTCACTTCTATTCTTATCTTCTAAATCCATACAAATCCTAGGGTTGACAACTCAAGTGATAATGATTATCTTTTACCTTGTGAATAGTTGAGTATTTTACTTGGTTTTTCACAACAACATTGCTCACATTGCTTCCAGTATTTACTGTGACCAACACATAATGTGTTGGTCTTTTTTTATACATAAATAATTAATTATAAAAACTGGCTTCACCCGCTGGTCGAGTTTTAAAACGACGGTGTGCCCATAAATATTGATCTGGGGCTCGCATAATTTCTGTTTCAATCAATTTATTCATTCTATCTGTGTCATTTTGAATATCTTCAGAAGGATAATTAATCAGCTCTTTACCAATAATTAAACTGTATTTTTTGCCTTTCTGATTTTCATTTCTAACCAAAGTAACGGTTAAAGAAGGAGCCCCTGATAGTTTTGCTAATATAGCAACTCCTTTTGAAGTTGATGTTTTTTCAACACAGAAGAAAGGAGAGAATGTTGTACCTTTTAAACCGAAGTCTTGGTCTGGAGCAAACCAAATTGCTTTCCCTTTCTTTAACTCCATAACCATAAACTTTAAGTTACGTCTATCTATCATGCCTTTATTTGAACGGCACCTTGCTTTGGTTTGGATAAATTCCATTGCTTTATTATTATGTGGTCGATACATCGCATTTACAGGGAAACAAAGCCCCATAATGCGACCACCTAACTCTAGTGACATAGAATGTATACCAATGAGTAAAATTCCAGCTTTTTTATCATTTGCATCAGTGAAATTGGAGATCCCTTGTACTTCAAATAGATTCTTTAGTCGGCGATCACTCCAAAACCACGCCATACCTGTTTCAAATAATGCCACACCTAGTGACGATAAATTATCCATAACAAGCGTGTTAATTTCATTTTTATCTTTATTAGGGAAACATAATTCTAAATTTCTCTTTATGATAGAAACTCTTCTTTTGACAAAGAAACGAGATAACAACCCAAGATGTTTACCTAAAAAAAGTAGCCAAGAATAAGGAAGCTGTACTAATAAAAAAAGAATAAAGACACCAAACCAAGTTAAGAAATATTTTGGATGTAATAGATGCAATGAAAAAATATTTTTTGCGTACACAAGTTTGTCCTTTAGGAACTAAAAAGCATTTAAGCCACATTAAATTAGACGTCAATTATTTAAAATAAGTCATTAAATATTAATTTTATTTTTTATCTTAAATTACTTTTTTATGATTTATCTGATATCTTTTATTCTAATAAAATTTTTTTCTTTCTTTTGATTGAGAAGACAATATCTTAATGCCTTTATTTTGCCATTATAAGAATTTATTTATCCATTAATTTATTTCTCTGTAAAAATTATTAGGTATTAAAGTAAATATATTTCTAAAATTTTAAATAATTTACATTAAATACTTACATAACTTTAATAAAGCTATATTTTATACGCTTTGATAAACTCACCTCAAATTAAAATAATGCTAGAAATTGATATAAAAAAACCCCACCGAAGTGAGGTTTTTTAGGTCTTACTTGTATTGATGTTGCATTAAGCAATCTATACAGTAATAACGACTCAATAGATTACAGAGCGATTACGTTCGCTGCTGCTGGGCCTTTAGCGCCATTTTCGATAGAAAATGAAACTTCTTGGCCTTCTTTCAGAGATTTGAAGCTGTCGCTTTGGATCGCTGAAAAGTGTACGAATACGTCTTTGCTACCGTCTTTAGGAGTGATAAAGCCAAAACCTTTATCATCGTTAAACCATTTTACTGTACCAGTCATTGTATTAGACATAAGATTTCCTTTAATTAATTATTTTGCCATAAGGCATTGTTTGCGGTTTGATTTCGGATTTTTACTTATGGTCACTATTTGAAGGAATTCGCAACGAAGAGGTATCAGGGATAACGCTAAACGGTGAACTACTTAAAACTGCACTAACATAAATAGGTCTGTACTTCCAAACCAGTGGCGCTATTAAGTCATATAATTCGGTTTATAGCAAATTATTTTCATCTTTATTTAAAAAAACTTTTTACGCGCAGAATTAGAAAATAATTATAAGATAAAAATAATTATCTATTTTACCTATCTCATTATTTTAATTTAAAAATATGAATAAAAAAGTAGATACTGTTATTTTTGAAGATAATCAGTATCTACTCTATCATTAATGTACTACATCACCTTAATCAGCTAGTTCTAATAAAATTTCTTCTGTTTTCGTCCACAGAAGTGAACCACCTTCTTCTGGCCATAAATGCCGTTCAGCATTAGGAAAACGTTGAAACAATAAATCTCCAAAGTCCGGAGAATGAACGGTACTAGTATCCTTCATTCCATACCATAAAGTTGTTGGTGTCTTTATTTCTTCAGGTGAAAATCCCCAAGGTTGCATCGCAATCAGTAAATCTTGAGTGTATCCATCATTACCCTGTTTAAAAGCTTCTGCCATACATTCTTGATAAACGGGGAGAAAATCAACTGATTTATAAATAGCCAAATCAACATCAGCACTATAATTTAGAATAAAATCCATTAGCCATTTAGCTGTTATATTTTGCTTAATCCAACTGGTTAACAGTTCTGGTGCTCCAACAGCTTGACGCTGCATAGTAACAACATCATCTGTTAGCTTATTTTGTGTATCAGGATAATCAAATTGATCTTGCCCTGCGACAATCAGTAATTTATCAACATGACAGTAAACACAAAGAGCCATCGCAAAAACAGCACCTTGTGAAAACCCCATTACATTAATATTTTTGATACGAAGATGATCTAATAAAAATAAAATATCTTCAGAAAAAGATTTTAACGATTTTTTAGGATCAAAAGTAGAATCACCTAATCCTGAGCGAGTTGGTGTAATCAAACGAATATTAAGCTTATTTAAGAGGTCAATTTCGACCCCCAATAAACCGCTCATACCTGCACCAGTACAAAATAATACTGGCTTACCTTGCTCTGGACCCGATTCATACCACGTTAAATTTCTATTATCTGGTAGTGATAGATTATATTTTCTTGAGTTTTTAATTTTCATTAGATTTTGTCTTTTATTAATTTTTGACAACACATTGCCTACCAATTTGGATAGCAATGTCTATTTTCAAGTTTTATTTTTAAAAATTAATGTTCAGACTAGCTAAGGGTAAGACTTCATATAAACTCTCAATAAATTTTGTTTCGTTACAGATAAATGGATAAACCGAAATTTATTCTTTGTTTTTAAAAAAACAAAAAACCGTAGATTTTATCCTACTCACTATTAGTATAATCAAATTAGCTGTAATAAATAAGGGTTCTACCATTGATCGCCACTACGAAAATCACAATATAACGATGAAGTTAAATCAATTTCATTTATAGCACTCAATGCCATAATTCCTTCATCATCACCCTCTGTTTGTTTGTAAACGCCTTGGTTTAATTCAAAGAGCTTACCTTCCCATTTATGCCATCCTAACAGAGAATATAACGGTACGCCTTTTTCAGAAGCAGAGAGTAACCCAAGCTGATAACAAGACTTGATAATATCATTTGCTTGAGTCATTAATTCTTTACCTATTCCTTGTCGGCGATAGTCCTTTAAAACAGCCATTGCCTCAACATATCCTACCGATATAGGATTATTATCAATCGCCATATTTCTTTGAACAATAGCAACATGCCCTACCATCTTTTCTTGATAATAAGCAAAAATATGCATACCACCTAATGCATGCTGAAAGTCATCTAATGAAAAGTCATCACCAAAACTTTCTATTAACAAAAAATACAGTATTTCTTTCTCTATTTTGGATAAGTGACAAGTATGCTTGGATGTATATTTAATAATCATAAAAAACCATTTAGCAATCACAATAAGACTATCTTTATAACTGATTTGTTTTTTATGACCAACTTATTTGTGTGATAAAAAATGCGTTATTACTTTTCTATACTTATTTTTTTATTTTTAATTATTATATTTACTTAATCTTTTTCTTATAAAAAAGAGGACAATAAATTGTCCTCTTTTTCATTTATAACTGGTTTCTACGTTATTTTACTAATTTACAGGTACGGCCCTTATCTTCAGCAACTCGCCCATTAACTGCATCATCTTCTGAAATCGTTGCTAAATTAAATTCACCTTTACCTTTGCCCCAAATTTGGAAGTTTTCACCAACATAACGAGCACCACTAGCCGCAACAGCCTCTTTTAAAACAATAATTTCATCGCTGTAATACATAACAGCTAACTGTTCATTAGGGAAAGAAACTCTAATTTTTTGGCCTTCACAGTTATAAGTATCCGTTTTAGCTGCCAAAGCAGGAGCTGTTATTAATGAAGAAACTAAGGCAATAGCAGAAATAGAAAGTAACTTATTCATTTACATCTCCTAAAATAACCAAGTAAGGTTTTATTAATAAATTTAGACTAGACTTTATCTTTTAAAGATAAAATAGGATATCTCCGCATTTTATTAAAACTGAAAATATATATAAATATTTTAATTTAAGATTAATTTTAATAAAAAATCATCAATCATTGATGATTGAGTTAAAATGCAATTTTTTAATTAAAGTCAATTTTGATTCAAATAAATTGCAATACATAACTTTACATTATTACCCGCCTATTTTACTTTATTCAATGTAACTATCACTATACGATATGCTATTATCCTAACACCTATAAATTTATTGTAGTTCAATAAATTAAGTCGATCTTGTTGAAAAATATCGATAGAAAAAAATAATAGGAATATTCATGCTACAAGAGAATGTTGTTAAAGATATCATCGTTTGGATTGAGCAAAATCTCGATTCACGTTTATCGTTAGATATTGTTGCTGAGAAATCAGGCTATACAAAATGGCATTTTCAGCGCTTATTTAAAGCGTATACAGGAATATCTTTAGGAAAATACATACTCGCTCGTCGTTTATCTTGCGGCGCCTACGCGTTAAGAGTAACACGTTGTAGCCTCTTAGATATTTCGTTGAAGTATCGCTTTGATTCCCAACAAACATTTTGCCGAGCCTTTAAAAAACAGTTTAATATTACGCCTTCAGAATATAGAAAAAAACCCGGTTGGGATATTAGTGAACTGATTTTTCCTGCATTAGAAACCGTTGAACTGAGTGCTAAATATGAGGTAGTTACATTCCCATCTCAAAAATTAGTTGGCATGTCACATCATTACAATAAGCCTATTTCAACATGGGATTCAGACAAGAAAAAATTCAGAAAAGAATTTTGGCGTAAATTTTTAAAAGATGTACATACAATTCCCACTGAGTTATATGCAATGCATCGAGCATCTGCAAGTACATTAGAAGATACTATGTACATTTATAGCACTGCTGTTGATAAAGAAAAGTTAGCAAAAACATCAAATGTTTCTGCCATGTCACAATTAGAATTGCCGAGTGGCAACTATCTGGCCATTACGTTTCATATGAATGAAATCTTAGATTCATTAACTGGCTATGATGACATTATTTATACGGTCTATACAAAAGTACTTCCGAAAATGAATTTATTGCGCAGACCCGGCCCAGACATCGAACGATATACACTAAAGGAATCTGTGGGTTACGATAAATTACTTGGTCAAAGTGATCATTACGTACAAAAAATTAGCTACTATATCCCCGTTCTTTAATTAATTTCATCTATAAAAAAGATCCCAATTTAATTGGGATCTTTCTATTAAAATAAATAACTGAAATACTTCTCTGTTATTAGTCTTTTTTAGACTTATTAGCAAAGAAAATATCGTCTTGAATATCTTTTGTTCTTACTGTAAACAATTCATTCATTAAATTTTCAGTTAATTTTTCAGCATCTGCCATGACTCGTAGATTAAATTCATTAAGCATTTTATCCGCACCGGTTTTATCCGTTTTCACCATAGTGAGATATTTAGCTTCCATTTCTTTTTGCTCTAATGCAGTTTTTGCTTCCCATTCTTGGTAAGCTTTTTTCACAATTGGTGCAAGTTTTGGATAATCTGTCATTACTAATGTTTGTAACTTACGATATTTCCAGTAAATAGAATCACTGTCTGCTTGATTTGTTCCTATTCCATAATGTTGTGGATAAGCTTTTAATCCACTGTAATACGGAACAAATGCAGTTAAATCCGCCATACCTAAACCGACATAAGTCACTTCACCTATTTCTTGAGGAAGTTCAGGGCGGACTTGCATAACATGCGCTTCATAAGTTCTAAATACACTAATTGGACGCCAAGATCCTTGACCATTTAATCCATTAGTATATGGGTCGTGCTCTGTTCCTTCAAAGTGATTACGTAACATCGCTTTAGCTTCTTCAACAGATACTTTTTTCTCAGGTGTTAATAAAGGCGCGAAATTACGACCATCATCCACAGCTTGTTTTAATGATGGATTAAATTGTTGCTGGATAACCCACACACGCGGATCATTATAAGTACGATCTCGTTCATCATCTCGTGTATAAGCTTTTGAAAAATTAAATGCGCCTTCTTTTTCAGGATTATATAGCCCTTTCTCAACAGCAAATTCCACTAGATTTTTAGAGCCTAAAACATCATCACTGTTAATATCGTAATGTTGTAATCGACCTTGGTTTCCTGTCGCAAAGTACTTATCTTTAGGTAATTTTTGTGCGATCCAATGATGTCCTGTTCCAGTTTCTAAATACCAAAGCTCGTTTTTATCAACAACAGCAACACCAAATCCCTCACCAGCACCTTGTTTTTCAATAATACTTCCTAATAATTCCACTGCTTCACGAGCTGTTTTTGCTCTTGAAAGCAAAACATCTGGAATATCATCTTCAGTTATCCCAGTATCTTCAACATAGGGATCAAAAGAGAGCGCTTTAGGTGAAGCAAAAATAGACTCGGTACCACTGACACCAACACCCAATTCGTTAAATCCTGTTGCACCATGAAGTTGCGTTTTCCAATTCGGTACAGTGGTATAACGTAATGAATTCTTAGGTAATGGATAAGTGAAATTATTAGCACCATTATGCTCTTTGGTACTGTAAATTCCCGTTTGATTCGTTTTAGCCGGATGAATAACAAAATGTTGTGCTTTTAATGCATCGCTATCTGCGCTACGAGCAATAATCAACGAACCATCATTTGTAGCTTCGCTTCCCGCTAATAGCGTTGTACAGGCTAAAGCTGAAGAAACTAATGCAATATTAACGGATAAAGCAATAATACCTTTTTTGAATAAAGACATAAAACTCCCCATTTGCTTGTTATTTATAATTTATAGATCAATTAAGTATCTTTTTAGAATCAAAATAAAAAACTAGATAGATAATTTGATGCAAAATATTAGCAATGAAAAAGCTTGGGTTTCCGTGATTTATATCTCAATGATCATTATATTTCGAAATAAAAATATTAATTTTACGCATCATATTAATATCAGTAATTTTTATATAAAGGTATATTTAAAATACAAATAAAATCAGATGAGTTTTGTTATTAATATTATTTAAATGTAATTGATAGCGGTGCTATTTATATAAATAGTCATTAATATTAAATACAATGGCAATACATTAAATATGATAATAACTTGTGTTAATTTTGTTGTATTAACATAAAAAAGAGCTCCAATTTTATTTTTTTGGAGCTCTTTTATTGAAATCTATTTTCCACTTCTTTCTTTTATAAATTCAAATAGTTGATTAAACTCTTCCATTGTTCCAACGGCTCTTATTGGAATTATTATATAATTATGTTCTTCTAAATCTATAAAAATATATTTTTTATAGATAAATGTATCAATAACAGCTGACCAATAAGTTTTATGAGAAATATTTTCATATCTCTGCTCTATAAATTTTCTATTTATTCTTAATTCAAAATTATGACCAATTCCTTCAATTTCTCTTTTTTCATTTCTTTTGGTTAAATACTCATCTAGATAGGAAAAAAGTCCTAACATAATTAATAAAGAAGCAAAAATAATAAGAATATAAAGATTAAGATCTTTCATTCTCTGTAACTCATCACTTACAATATCATTATTTAAATAAATTTTAATCGCGTTTAAAATTAAGAAAAAAACAGACAAGCCAGATAATACTAATAATGAAATTAATAAATTAGAAAGAAAAGCATAGCCTTTAATATATTTTCTCTCTCTTGATTTCATTTTTTTTTGGAGTTTTTTTAATTCATTTACTGATAATGAGTATTGTAAAGAAAATCGGCTTTTCATATAATTAATCCTTTAATAACATTACTTTACAGGCTTTATAATATCATATTATCTACTTTATAATAAAAGTTATAAATCCTAAATAACAGTTATAATCTACGTCTTTACTCTTAAAATATTCCTTATAAAAACTGTTTAAAATTTCCATCATCACTATTATTCAATAATCAATTCATTAACGGTATAATCGTATACAAGATGAACTGACTAAAACAAAAAACATAATGGCAATTAATATAAAAAGAACTTCTTGGTCAGGGGGATGGGCGACTTTACGCGACCTTGAAATCATACAAACCGTGATCGATCAGGGAAGTGTCACCAATGCCGCAGATCAGTTGGGTATTTCTCAACCAGCGGTAAGCCAGACATTAAACCAGATCGAGAAACGTTGTGGTAAAAAGTTATTCACTCGTGAAAATAATAAATTAATACCAAACTCTGATGCCTTATTGCTTTATGAAGAAATCGCCAATATCGCTGAATCCTTCAGCCGATTAAGCCATTTTCACCATCAAGAAAAAAAACGGAGTCTACGAATTCTAGTTCCACCAACATTAGCTTATGGTTTTATCAATCAGGCCACCACTCTATTTATCAAAAAATATCAAGTTAATGTCCATTTAGAAATATCTAGAAGTGAACAGCTACTTTCTTTAATTGCAAAAGAACAAGCTGATATTGTTATTACTGACAATATGACCATTAATAGCAATTATAATTTGACACAAATTCCAATGAGAGAAACTCAAATTATTTGTGCAATCCCTAAAGCACATGCATTATCTACAAAAAGCACCATCACACCTGATGACTTACATGAACAGTCTTTTATTGCTTTAGTTAAAAGTAATATTGGTCGTACAGTTATTGATCGAGCGCTCAATAAATCAAAATCGAAGCCTAATATTATTGCTGAAGTTTCTGATCAAGATACAGCGATGACATTTGTAAAAAATGGCTTAGGAGTCAGTTTAATTAATTCATTTCCTACTATTGAAACAGAAGATATTGTTTATAGAGAATTTACACCGACGATTATGAGTAATATTTGTTTTTTCACCTCGAAAAAAACAGAGCATGAAACGCAACTTTATATCGAGTTTATTAAAGAGCATCAACCAGATGCTTCTCTATTTTCGACCCCAATTAAATAGTTATTAAGGTCTCATTCTATGCAATATCGACAAATAGAAGAGACCTTTCTCTTATTTATGCATCTCAAGAATAGAGAGAATACCTTCAGTAAAAAGTGTTAACCCGATGGAAAGCGCCTCTTCATCAATATCGAATTTTTCTTTATGATGCCCATCAAGTTGATCTGCGCCTACTAAGAAGAATAGTGCTTTCCCTTTTTTCTCTTGCACTCTTCTTACCATTAATGAGACATCCTCACTTCCTCCTAAAGGTAATACGACATTTAATAAATCTGGATGTGCATCAACAACACCTTGCATGATATCTATCATTTCTCGATCATTTCTAAAATTTGTCGCTTCACCCGTAATATCTATTTTTGTTTCTAGTTGGTAAGAAGTTGCAATACCATCGACATATTTTTTTATACTATTAAATAAGTATTGTGTTATTTCAGCATCCTGCCCACGAACTTCTAATTGCATTTTTGCAGAGCTAGGAATAAGGCTACGATTTTCGCCTACAATTAAGGTTCCAATGTTTACTCGTGTCATACCTTTACCATGCCTTGGTGTTGCTAATATCTCATTAGCTAAAAAGCATGCTCCAGCTAATGCGTTATTTCCCTTTTCTGGTTCATCAATAGCATTAGAGGATTTTCCTTTTAAAAAAATATCTAATTTAGTGGTACAAAGAAAATCAAAAGGATCGAGTGCAATTTCACCTTTTTTTAAATTACATCCAATATGCATCCCCATAAAATAATCAGTATCATCTAATACTCCACTATCGCTTATTGCTCTTGCACCTCTCACTCCTTCTTCTGCGGGTTGGAATATTAATTTATATTTCCCACGTAAAGCGTGAATGTTTTGTTTTAACCAGTGAGCAAGACCAAGCCCTATTGCAGTGTGCCCATCATGACCACAAGCATGCATTAATCCAGAACGGCGTGAAGCAAATCCCTGTTTATTAGGCAGATGAGTATCATCATTTGACTCTTGGACATAAACGCAATCAATATCAAAACGAAAGGTAAATGTAGGACCAGGAATTTCTGTATCAATAATAGCCATACATCCTGTTAAACCGTCCATTTCAGCCAATAACTCAGCACTGATCCCTTTTTCTTCAGCTATTTTGATAGCCTCATTAACTAATTTTTCATCTCGACCTAAAATACTTTCTCGACAAATAATATAAGGACCTGTTTTTACTTCAATATTCATCTCTCGCAATATGTTTATTATCGTTCCTGTTGTCACAAATTCTGTCCAGCCAATTTCTGGAAACTGGTGAAACGTTCTACGCCATTCTATTAATTTATTGATTTGGATTGGCTTCATTATTTTTCCCTTACAAAAAATAAATCTCTTATTACTAAAAGAGAGAAATTGATAAATATAATATTATGGTTATCATAACTTAATACTTATGAATGTGAATGTGATCTCAACGCCATTTTGCTTATTTTTAAAGCAGGCATTTTAATAATGAAAATCAAGGAGAGTGGTGAAAAATAATGTTTAAAATCAATTAATAATAAATATAGAAATTTAAAGTATTAATAAAATTTAGGCATAAAAATAGCCACTAAAGTGTTTACTCTTATAGTAGCTATTTTATTAATGATTATTCATTTATAAATCGCATTAACTGCTGACGTAATTGCTTATTTTCTTGTTTTAACTGTTCATTTTCATCTAATAAAGTCAGTGCGATAGCGATACCGTGCCAATCTAATGCGAGCTCTTTATGAAGTTTTAATGCACGATGTGTCACCACGATAGCATTATCATCGAAAAACCACTCCTGAGTTTCAATTTCTAACGGTTCAATCACACCAAGAGCTACAAATTCTTTAAGCTCATCATCTGATATTCCAGTGTGATGACAAAATTCAGTAACAGTAAATACGGTTGTTGTTAATTGACCCATTATTTATTCTCCCAGTCTTTACGTGGATTATAATCGGTCTGACTATCTGCAATTTGTTGCCATAATTCGCGTGTCTTTTCATCGGATTTAGGTGGCATAACAATTTTTAAAATTGCATATAAATCACCGCTAACCTTTTTACTAACTAACCCTTTTCCTTTAATACGTAGCTTTTGTCCTGCCTGACTTCCCGCAGGAATAGTTAACAAGATTTTTTCTTTTATTGTAGGAATAGGAATTTTTGCACCTAATGCAGCTTCCCAAGGAGCTACAGGAACAACTATTTCTAAATCGTGGCCTTTAATATCAAATAGAGGATGAGGCGCAATACGAATTGTTAACCATAAATCACCATTTTCACCTCCATTCTCACCTACTGTACCCTGACCTTTTAAACGAATGCGTTGCCCATCAATAACACCGGCTGGAATTTTAACATTCAAAGTTTTAGGGATCTCTTTTTCCAAAATTCCAAAAACATTATAAACAGGTAAGTGATAACTAATCGTACGCTTATGTTCTTCCTGTGATTCTTCTAGAAAAACGGCCAATTCTATCTCTAAATCATGTCCACGTTGTTTAGGTGCTTGTTGAGATCGACGACCTTCAAATGGAGAGTGTTGACCAAAAAATGAAGCGTAAAAATCATCAAAATCTTCTTGGCTAAAGCTTTCTTGATCCTTATTTGAATGTTGTTGTGTAAATTGCCTAAATTTAGGATCGTTACGATGAGCCCAAAGTTCATCATATTCAGCTCTACGTTGTTCATCGCCTAATATTTCCCATGCTTGAGCAATTTCTTTAAAACGCTCTTCTGCATTTGGCTCTTTACTTACATCTGGATGATATTTTTTCGCTAAACGGCGATAAGCTGTTTTAATCGTTTTAGTATCATCAGTGGGTTTGACACCCATTATGGCGTAGTAATCCTTTAATTCCATAGTGACATCTCAATTATGTTAAATAATGAATTAAATATTAATACCCTAGACTTGGTTAATTATAGAACAAACAAATTATGTTGATGAGTAGAAACCCTATAATAGCACCAACCAAACGACTAAAAAACGACCGCCACTTAAAAAATAATTTAACTTTTAAAAAATAATTTAATTAAAGAAAACAAGATATTAATTAATCCAGCACGATATTGTTACTTTTTTCTTTAAAATTGCATTTGAAATACTTCATTATAAGGGGTAGATTTTATTCGACAGCACAATACCTTATTGCATTATTAACAATAATTTTTCTGCTTAAATAAGATGAAAATAGAAAAATGAGACACTCATTTTTAGGGAGGTAAAATGGAACGAATTATAATTCCCACTCACTATATTCATGTGCGATCAACGCCACTTTGGACTAAAGATACTGCGCCTAAATCTATTTGGGAAAGACATTTAGATAAAGGAACTCGTCAAGGGGTTTATCCAAAGCTATCTGTTATGCAAGGAGTGATTATTTATTACGCATATGCAGATGAATTTAGCCCAGAGCCTACGGAAACGTTAGTGATCCATGCCGGTGAATTTGGTGTATTCCCACCAGAGACATGGCACAAAATAGAAGCCCAAACTGAAGATACTGTTTTTAATGTCGATTTTTATGTCGATCCTAAAATACTTGCCGAAGGTTAAAATAATAATATGAAAGATGAAAATAAAGGCTACTTATTAGAACTGATTAATACTCATGGCAAAGAGAAATCTCAAAAAGTATTTCTAAATCCCAAAATTTTATATATTCCAGAAGTCGCGACTAAAGAAGTTTTACTTTTGATTAATGAGCTGAAAAATAAGGTAAATATTGACTCACAAGAACTCACCTTAGTATTAACAAACAAAAACAACGGCGTTTCTGTTGATAAAGATAGCTTTTTAGCTGATTTGTTAGACGCTGATATATCCAGTTTAATAGTCAAAGATCTTATCAATATTGTACGTGGCTATGATATGGATGAAGAAACCAATGTTTGTGGCTGGTAAAGTAACGTTGTCAAAAAATTTAAATCACCTTCACTATGCATGCCTATTAGTCATGAAGGTGATTTATTTCCTGTGCCTAAATAGAATGTGGAATGCTATTTTTCAAAAGTTTATCAATCATCCAATATCCCGCTTTTCCGGGTGGATTATTTCTTGACCACACTAAATCAATATCTATTTTTTTCGGAAACTGATCGTAATTTAGGCTAACCAATAATTTATGCCCAAATTGCTCGACTAGCCAAGTGGGTAATATTGCCCATCCCATTTCTTGCTCTGCCATTTCAAGCAGTAACAAATAGTTAGGGGCAAGCCAATTCTTTTCGCTATTAATAATAAATTGAGCTCGACTACTTAGCCTTAATTGGCGATACATCGTTAAATGCTGATAATTAATTTTATTTTCTTTCGCAAGAGGATGATTTTTATGTGCATATAATCCTAACTTACCACTTACAGGTAAACGAGCAAAAGCAATATCAGCGGGATATTCTATTCGTGACTCCATCATACCAATATGTGCCTGATTATTTTGTAGCATATTGATGACATCATCGTTTTCAGCAACAAGAAATTCAAACTCAATATGAGGAAATTCTTTATCTAGAACCTTTAAAAGCTGCTCAGAATGAGGGGGTTGATACATATCAGAAAAAACACAGCTTAGACGAGGTTCCATTTCTGGAGATAGTTCTATTCTTAATGCTTGTAAGCGTTCATCCGCCGCTAATATGTCTTCAACTAAACTTAATACCTTTTGCCCTGCAAAAGTCAGCGTTGATTCTCTTCCTTTACGTTCAAATAGCTCAAAGCCCATATCATCTTCAAATCCACTGATCGTACTACTGACGGTAGATTGACTTTTATTTAATTTTCGCGCAGCCGCAGAAAATGATTTTAACGAAGCTGCTTCAATGAATGTACGCAAGGTTTCTATGGAATAGTTCATTATGGTATCGGTTTTTTCGATGGCTCCTATTTTGTATATATACAAAATATCACCAATAATTGCACTCGTTTTTTGTTAAATAATTAATTTGAGGTGGGATATGAGCCAATATCAAAAAACATTTACTGAGCGCGTTTTTCACGCTGTTTCATTTGAAGTGATAGCCATCGCAATAACAGCGCCACTTAGTGCATGGATTTTGGGTCGCTCAATTTTTCAAATGGGAACGGTTGCTATTGTTTTATCAACATTAGCTATGTTATTGAATTTATTTTATAACATGATTTTTGACCGCTATTGGCCTTTAATCAAAGGGCCAAGACCAACAAAAATACGAGTCATGCATGCTATTGGTTTTGAATTAAGTTTTGTGATTATTGGTTTACCAATATTGGCATTTTTATTAAATATGTCGTTGTGGAGTGCATTCTTATTAGAAGTCGGCTTCTTTGCCTTTTTCCTTTTCTATACTTATGCATTTAATCTTAGTTACGACAAATTACGTGAAAATTGGTTTGATCGTAAACAAAAACAAGTAATTGCACGTCAATAATTACACAAAAACACCTTTTGAACTATCATTAGGTGTTTTATCACTAATCAAAAGTAGGCACTCATTATTTTATATCATTAAGTTATAATATTAATATACTATTATTATTATCTTCATACAGAGCAATTATTATGATTGTCGCTATATCTAACAGGGTTATGATTCAATGATGATATTAAATGATGAAATAATTAAAAATATAAAAAATGATATTGTCTCTTTTGCAATAACAGAAACAGAGAAATTTTTAACAGAAAAAAGTGGCGAAGTCTTTTACGCCTTTGCGTTCGATTTAAATGCCGCATATGGAGAAGTAAATCTTTGCTTTAACTCTGAAGAATATTTTCAAAAAACATTAAAATACTATCAAAATCAATCTGATAGTTGTATTTATCATTCATATGAAGAGATAAAAAACTTAAAATACAATACAGGTGATTGGGAATACCAATGCTTTAGTACTATTTATCCTATCGATGAAACATGCTTAGAACAACTTTATCATACGTCTTATGAAGACGGCTCTTACTCTCACGTTTTAACAAAAATTATTCACATATTTTCAGAATGCCTAACCCTGTTTAAGCAAACAGATACTTACAAAAAAATTCCAAAAACTGAGGATTTTATTGCTTTTACAATTGATCATGATGAAGATGTTGAAGATGCTTTAATGCGTATTGGAAAATATTAATAAAACTGTGTAGAACGATAAATATCGTAGATGTTCAAAAATAAAGCGATAACCGAACGGTTATTTATTACCGACACAAAAAGAGCATCAATAAATGATCTTTTTTATTAGTTCTATATTTTTTGCAATTTTTTTGACCACCATATTAGCCTATTGGTGTTTCTCTGCACTTTTTCCTAAAGCTCCACCAACAACACTTTCATGCCTTTTTATAAGAGTACTTATTGGCGTATTACTTGTTATCGCTGATATTTGTTTGATTTTTATCCTACTAAGTCAATTACTTTGATTTGATTAAATTTTATATGAAAATACTATCGATATTATTTCTCTTTATCTTATATTAATTCTGAACTGAATATTTTTAATTTCAGGTAACGAATAGATGTTAGGCAATGGCGATAACACTAATATATCTTTATTGGTATTCTTTTTACGTTTTAGTGGATACCAAAAGCTATCAATTTCCTATCCATTCTCAGATATCCAATCATTTCAATGATGACAAAATCAAAAATCAGTAAATAATTTTTAATTATTTCATTACGATTTTAGATAATCAGCCAACGGTAAATAAACTGCGTTATCCACATATTTTTCTTAAAATTTATCTAAACGGACAGATAATTGTCCAATTACGAGCAAAAAACGTGACTACTCAAGCAGAATAAACTTAATTAACCTCTATTATCTTAACAAATGGTAAAACATTTTTTAACAAAAGAGGGTGATATGAAAAAAAAGAGTAGTATTGCATTTATCAGAAAAAAATTAGTGAAAGATAATTCTATCTATGTAAAAGAGCTCAGTGCTCTACTTCATGTATCGGAAAGAACCGTAAGAAGATACATAGATGAATTACAGTTATTAGGTATAGCAACTAAATTTCATGGCGGAGTGAGATTACAAAAAATTGAATTAGAACCAATAATAAATAGAACCATTGATGAAACCAGAGTGCTTCAAATTGATTGCGAAGAACAAGGTAGAGATAAAAAAATTGCAGATAAATGCTCATTATATATTTTAGGATCTTTCAATTTAGATGTTGTCACAGAAGTTGAAAGATTTCCTTTTGTTGGAGAGACAATCAAAGCAATCTCTACAAACTTTTTCCCTGGTGGAAAAGGTGCTAATCAAGCGGTTGCGGCAGCTGAATTAAATGATCATGTGCATTTTTTTGTTAAAGTAGGCGACGATTCATTTGGCGCTACCGCAGAGAAATATTTTGGTACTACAAAGATAAATTCATATACCTTAATTAAGGATGCCAATGCAAAGACAGGAAATGCATTAGTTATGGTTGAGAACACCACTGGTAACAATAGTATTATTATTGATCTAGGGGCTAATGCAACAATCACTAAAGCTGAAATTCTTTCAGATATTAATAATCTACAATCTGCAAAGATTTTTCTTACTCAATTAGAAAATAATATAGATGCGACCAAGTTTGCGATTGAAATAGCAAAAAAATCGGGATGTTATGTCATTCTTAACCCAGCGCCCTATTCAGATCAAATTGTCTCACATTTGTCATCTATTGATTTATTAATACCAAATGGAACAGAAGCAGAATTAATATCAAACATTAAAATTGATAGCGTTATTTCAGCACAGGAAGCCATAAAAGCAATACACAATTTAGGTGTTAAAGAAATAGTAATGACACTTGGTGACAGTGGTGCACTTTATTTCAATGGCACCACAATGAAATATTACAAAGCAATGAGTGCTTCTGTTGTTGATACAAGCGGCGCTGGTGATGCATTCACAGGTGCTTTAGCTGCAAAATTAATAGAAGGTAAAAATATGGATGAAGCAATTAAGTTTTCTATTGCTTATGCATCATTGGCCGTTGAAAAAAAAGGGGCATCATCAATGCCATCTAAAACAAGTGTTGATGTCAGATTAAAAAAAGAGCGTATGTAAGGGAAGTGCATAAATAACCACCCCGTTAATAAATTATATAATCGAGGTCATTATGAAATATTTAATTTTCATTATTAGCCTTCTCTTAATTTTTATAGTGGCATCTTCAATTAGTTTTAATGCTAATAAAATAAAAAGAAAATTTATTCCTATTTTTATTCTTTTATTAATAGAGGCCACCGTTGCTTTTATACTTCTACACACGTCTATTGGGATCACAATTCTTAATACGACGAATATAGGTATAGAATATTTAGTACATCATGCAAATAAAGGAATTGATTTTGTATTTGGAGATATAAGCACAAAAACACCTATTGTGTTCGTTATTGTTGCTCTAATGCCTTTAGTGTTTATTTGCTCAATTATTGGGATATTAAAATATTTTGGTATTCTCCGGCTGATTATTCTAACTATCGGATACCTTATTAATAAAGTTGCAAAAGTTGGTAAACTTGAATCTTTTTCAGCGGTTAGTGCTGTCGTTGTGGGTATGATGGCAGTGTATGTATCAATTAAAGAATACATACCCAATTTAACAAAACCACAAATGTACACAATAGCTGCATGCTCATTATCTACTGTCGATATCGCAATATTGGGTGCTTACACTCAAATGTTATCACCTCAATTTGTCTTTATCGGTGTTTGCCTAAACTTTTTTAGTACTTTCGTTATTGTTTCCATTATAAACCCTAACGATCCTATTGAAATATCTAACAATTTTTCTGGCCCTAAAAATGAACATCATAGTTTTTTTGAAGTACTAACAGAGCATATGCTCGATGGTTTTAAATTAATTCTAGCGATAGTTCCAATGCTTCTTGGCTTTATTGCTCTAATTAGCATGTTGAATGATATTTTTTTACACCTCATAGGAATAAGTTTCCAAGGTCTTCTTGGTTATATTTTCTCTCCTATTGCATTTGTGCTTGGCGTCCCTTGGCAGGACAGTATTGAATTCGGGAAAATTATTGCCACAAAAATTTTAACGAATGAATTTGTTGCAATGATTGATTATATAAAATTAGAGGATCTGAGCCCAAGAACGGAAGCCATTATCTCTGTATTCCTAATTTCGTTCGCAAATTTTGGTTCAGTCGGAATGATTATTGCTTGTGTCGCCAGTATCAGTAAAGAACATGGAAAAATGATAGCGGCGAATAGTTTTAGACTGATCGTGGGTTCAACGTTGGTGAGTTGCTTATCTGCAACGATGGTCGGTATTTTTATTAACTGATATTTATTTCATAAGTATTTTTTAATTCTACTTTTTATTCAATGCGTTACGTAAGTTATCAAAGGAGAAGTATATGACTAAAATTATTATAGATTGTGATCCGGGTGTAGATGACGCTATTGCAATTTTACTCGCATTGGCATCACCTGAAATTAAAGTTATGGGAATTACAACCGTCGCAGGAAATGTTGAACTTGATAAAGTTCATGAGAATGCCCGCAACATTCTTTCGTTTGTGTCTCGCCCCGACATCCCTTTAGCCAGAGGGTGTGAACGGCCTTTGATAGCGCGTCGAGGGAGTAAAACTCAAGTGCACGGTAATAACGGTCTTGCGGGTGTAACGTTACCGAGATCCAATTACACTTATCCCGACATACATGCAGTGGATTTCATTATTGATACTGTGATGTCTAATCCTAAAGAAGTCACCCTTTGCCCGACAGCACCACTGACCAATATTGCCATGGCAATGCTAAAAGAACCAAGGCTTAAGGATAATGTGAAAGATATTGTTCTAATGGGAGGGGCTGCATTTTGTAATGGGAATATAACACCAGCAGCCGAATTCAATTTTTATGTCGATCCACACGCGGCACATATCGTCTTTGATACTGCAGAACACATTACTATGCTGGGGCTAGATGTCACCCATAAGGCTGATATCAGAGCAGGTTTATGCCAATCGTTAGACCAAGGTAACGTTATTGCTAGAACAGCCGCAAAAATGTCTCGTGGATATGCCGCATTTGATCCTTTTTTACATGATCCTTGTGTAATCGGTTATTTAATCCGCCCAGATATTTTCACTGGTATAAATGGCCATATTGATATTGAATACGAATCACGCAAACTCGTTGGTTTAAGTTTTGCAACAATCCATGATGATTCAATGCCCCCTAAAAACAATAGTAATTCAACCGAATGTCGTATGAACACAATGATAATTACCGATGTTCAATCTGAGAAATTAATGTCTCTGATATCTGAACGAATTTTATCTTTGTAAACTGGAACAAATAGAAAACAATACAGAGAAGTATAACTTCTCTGTATCAAACTTTATTATATTACTTTTAAAACTTATTTTTATTTGAAAGTTAATATTATTCTTTCCTCTCAATAATTGACAATACCTTACCAAGAAAAAACAAGAAATATCCTAATAATAATCCTGTACTCTATTTAAAAACAAATAAATCCATTATGATAACTAATGTCATATTAATGAAATATTTTTTATACAATTATTTATATAACAATATATTAGGATAAATAAACATGGCTAGTTATAAAAAGTTAATGGCTTTAATCGTTATATTATTTACCTGCATAATAGGGAGCGCACACGCAGAACAACGCCCTGATGTGGCAGATAATGTCATTGCCTATAAAGGTCAACAAGGAGTGATTGTTTGGACCCTACGTATTGGTGATCGTAATGCTAATGAAGCATTAGTGCAGCTCGAAGGTATTGACCATGACTGGAATTTAAAAATTCAGAAGATGCAGGTCGAAAAAACAAGTAAAGATACTCGATACTCAATAAATATTAATGGAAATAAATTTGTTGCTCTAATTATTGAGAATAAATGCTGCGGTAACCTTTATATCCCAGGAGAACCTCAGCCTATATCAGTAAATTACTCTGAAGGGATATCCCATGAAGGTAATGCACAAGCATTTCTTACTGATTATCTTCAAGCTAAAAATAATGAAAAATAATATTAGTGTCGATTTTGCCATAGTGTTGCATATAAAGAACGATAAAATATGCAAGTCATTATACGACAACACCTTATATATTTTTTTATTGGTGTGAATTCAATCAGATAATTATTGTTTTACATTATCCTTAGTCTTATCCCTTACTATTATCTATTTACTTAATTATTAGTTTCATATTGGGGGTACTAAATATTAAGTGAGTGTAATACACCCCCGTATGTACCCCAAAAAATGGAGCTTTCAAGAGACGTTAAGAGACTTGAGGAGACAATGATTTTGTTGAATTGCTTGATTTTACTGGGAGGAGGAGAGAACCATACACGGTTATTATTTCATTGATAATTAATGCTTATTATAATTCCAACTTTCATTCTATACAATTTTCTATACAACCAAGGTCATTGCTAGGCTGTTTTTGATGCCTAATTTTTCTTGGCTTAATGAAACATCTAAGCTGCATAAATATCATCAATGTATAGTTTTATTGCAGATAATGAAATGCCAGCCAGAAATACCCCTCCCTGTAACCTGCCCGTATATTTCACTGACTCCGTTTCAAACGGAATGAGTGATTATCACTGATGCGATTTCAAATAACGGCAATGATTATTTGCGCACCTCAATAAGAGATGTACAAAATAGAATGGGTAGGCTGGTGGACTTATTCGAATTGTCCCGATATTTTCGGGTTAGTTGAACTGATCATCTTTTAGGGAGTTAGTCGCAGGCTAGGCTAGTAATTACAGCTAAATACGCTATTAGCTCAACAAAATGTTGACCTTTCGTTGAAGTACGTTTTACCTCGCCACTATCTTGTAAGCATTGGTACAACTGGCTTTAAAGTTCATTTAGCCATGATCAATTCGGATTTATGTAAGGTAACACTAAGCGTATAGCCCCCATTTACATAATGTCAAAATTCCTAGGACGTTAGGTCAACGTAATGTCAAAATTGATGTGGCTAATGTCAATAAAGTGTACTGACACTGCCGTCCTCACTAACAACAAAAAATACTAACCGCAAGCGTTCAATGACTAAGTCTGGAACCTTATTTATTTGGGCTAAATATTGTTTTGTGTTCGGCACAGCTATACCGTATTTGTAGTCATCGTTATCCATCCTGAATATGATTTGTCCTATCGCTGTTTTAAAATCTACACCTATCGATTTAGATTGCCCTTTGGCCTCAATCATCCATGACTCTCTCGATTCAGGGTGAACACAAGATAAATCGACATTAGGTTTATTTTCAATATTAAATCCCTTACTGATAAAATGCTTCTCTATTGATTCCTGTACAAAGGATTCGTTGGGATATATATGTTCTCTGTGATATCCCTTCTTTTTTATATTATTCATAATAAGTCATTCTTCTTTCCAATATTCTATTTATGTCAATACTAAACTAAATCAACTCTTATATTTCTCTTTCGCTAACAGGTAACTATCTGCGCCCCTGCGAGCCAATAACCATTAGACCATTCGTAGCGACCTGTAGCAGTTACTTTATTTCCGTTCTGGCAGGTCATAAGCTCCAGCGCATTAATATCGAATGCCACTATCTTTAATGAGTACGGGCTGCGCTTGTCACTCTCAGCCTGAATAGTCATTGTGGCCATAACTTTACCTGTGGCGGTTCTAACTCTCTCAGGGGTTTTTGTTACCGTTCCTGATGTGGTAATCCTGATTAATTTTGCTTTTCTCATTTCTGGTTTATTCATCTTGATGCCATCACAATATAAGCTATTGGTTAAAATAAAATGCTTGTGGGACTATGGAGGATTGGATGATCACTTCAATTTCAAGGAGTGTTCTAAATATTAATTTAACCATGATGATACGGGATTATCCCGCATGTAAAACCTTACCGTTTAAACTTGTTGTAGCTTGTTACTGTAGCCTTGGCATTCAGCGTAGATAACCTATTGATTTCATCGGTAACGCATTTTTGCGTCACGGTAGCTTGTTGATATTTATTCAGAGGACAAAATTGTCCGGTAGTGTCGCAATACTTATTTGCACTGTGGCATTGCCAGCCAGTTATGAGCCTCCAATTTCAGTGCCTCATGTTTTCTTGATTTTAAGGCAACCTATTATCGTTTCGGTGCAAGCTTCGTCCATTGGTAAGTTGGTTCTGTCATTCTCCGCCTGTGACACTCTTTAGCCTGTATTGTCTAGGCTACACCTGTTCTAATCGCTAACCTATAGCGTCTATTGAGTGATTACCCTTGCTAGTGGGCTAACTCCATCATAACGGCTTCTATTACTTCACGTTGTAATATCACTATACCTTAAAGGGGTGCTCCTTTCCGTCATACCTTAATTATGCTGAATTGGATCAATCGACCTACAAAATAATTGTAGGTAGCTACGAAAGTTTTGTGGTTTAAATTTTACTCATCCCAAAGTGACTGTCTCGGGTAAATCAAATAGCCGATACGAATAGTATTATTTCGCTGGCAACCAGAGTGGTAACCTCTCTTTTGGCAACCAAATACGTAGATTAAAACATGATATTTTACTGCGTACCATTCTGCGTACTTTTCACAACATTATGATTTTATTTGATTATAACGAATCATTAGAATGAACAATCTCCCCTCTGCGTACCTATTTTATTTTAGCTGGGCTTATAAACTTGTTTGATACGATGTCAGGTTTTGACAGGTTCTGATGACAACATTCAGCGGATGAAGTATCCAGCAAAATACCGCCTTTTTGGTGGATACCGAAGCGGATACCTTATTAACATTTTTAACTATCCCCAAAACAAGCATCCCAACGGTTACTCCCAGAAAGCAACCCTAACGCTTATACGATATCGCTAGTTGAACGCCTAGAATCGTCTGTGATGTATTTAACTGTTGGCATGGCAATATATTCCCACCGTATACCTATAATGAGTCTGCTGTCGTTTCTGTGGTTAATATGGTGCTATCAGAGGGCATAAATAACGGGCGGATTATCGCAAAACGGGTTAACGAAGCAGGGTATCAAACTAAAGGTGGTAAAGCGTGGTATAAGGATATTCATTCAGCGTGGAAACGCCACAAGGATATTACTAGTAAACTAATTATTTTTATCTCCATTCATAATGGAAGTTCTTAAATTAACCAACTAGCTAATTTTTACTCAAAACTTATCATTTTTACAATACGATATAATCACATTTCCATTTTTTCAAAAAAATATCTGATTACAAATATAATAATTAACTTATTTATGATAACTTTCGTGGGCTAGTCCCTGCTATTCCATCAATAAACAATTAATAAACAATTAATAAACTAAAGGTGATTTAACATGCTTTTACAAGATATCATAAATGAAATCATGGCATTAATGCAAACTGGTACTCACAAAGATATAAAAAACGCACAAAAATACTGGTCATTTAATGATAAAATGGTCTATGTTAATGAAATGGAAAAATATAACCTATTACTAGAAAAAATATATGAATTAGATAAAAAAATAAACAATAGGTTTTACAGGTCAACAATATTTAAATATCTAAATGAACAACTCCCAAAAATAAAAATACAAAACAAACCATTTAACTATGATTTAGAATCATTTTTCAAAGATTTTTATGATGTAAAACCTCAAAATTTAGTTATAACCGCTCCTATATCTGGAATTAGACTAAATAATGGCATTCGCTCATTCGAACTATCTTGTTTTAAATTTGGTTACTTAAAAGATTTAGAATTTCCAATAACAGGCGAAACTGAAGCTGATGGCATGTATATAAGTACTATTGTTAAAAATATTTATGACAAAGCTGAAGCCATACAAAAAGCTAAAGATGCTTTTTTAAACTTTGCAAAAATGATTGTATTTATATCAGGAAAACTTGATAAGAACATCTTGATTGAGACGGGGCTACCTTTAAAGCCAAGTTTATCACACGAACAAATGTATGTTAGCACTAGTTCATACCAAGTATCTAATGAAAACGGTCCTTTAGAGTCTGCTCAAATTAATAATCAATTTTTAGAAAAAATCCCTGTTAATGACCCTTTTTTTTGTAATAGCCGCTATTTTAAAAGGCTATGGGACTTTTATGAAAAGAAACATAATAGTCAAAAACTAAATGATATCGAGTCAAGGATATTAAACTCTGCGCTTGCTCTTGGAGAGTCGGCACTCACTACTGACACTAGGAATTCAATTATATACACTTGTATTTCATTGGAAATTCTATTTTCTCTAGATGATGGGAGCCTATTTCAAAAAAGTATAGGTGAAAAATTATCAGATGTATTTTCCTTCATCGTAGCCAAAGATGTTGACAGCCGATTAGAAATAGGAAAATTAGTAAAAAAAGTTTATGGATTACGTTCCGCAATTGTGCATGGTGGGAAAAAAGAGCTATCAAGTGAAAATTTAGTGGTGAATATTTATATGCGGGCAGCAATCAATGAAATATTAAATAATGAGATTTTTTCTGGTATAAACAAACTCCAAGATATTTATGATAAATTAAAAAGGGCACAAAACTCATACTAGAAAAGTGTTCTCTTTAAAATTCAATATATTGAAAAACCCTGAGTCGAAGCCAAAACTTAGGGTTAACACATCAGATTTTAGCATCTCGCCAGTAATAATTTTAGAATTTTGACACCAGAAAAACGTTAAGAATTACTTTCTCGTTTGGCTTCATCCATTGCTTTCTTAATGGCTGGTATTGCGCCTTCATAATTAAAATAACCGCTTGATGGATGATATAAATAAGCCACTTTAACATCATTATTTAATGTAGGAACCCATTCACCTAACATAGCACCTAACACTATAACCACATCGGGCTTTAATGATTCTACAACGGATAAAAACGGTCTTTCTGCCCCTTTCCACATTTCATTCGTTGGTCTAATTCGTCCTGACTCACCAACAATACCCTGTACATAGTTATAGAAAGCCACATGCTCCCAGAAATTAGAACGCGTTTCTTCTGATAATTCAGCCCCACTATTCAGCCCTAGCACTGCTTTTGTGATTTTAGTAAAAAACGCATTTGGATTATCTTGAGCATTATGCTTTATGACGTGTTTAGTCCAATCACTATCGGGTTCGTCATCATGTTCGGCGTAATGAGACTCACCAAGTATGAGTATTTTTATACCAAACATACTATTTTCATAATTAGAGCCAACCCAAGGATAGAAATTTACATTTTCCAATTTATTTATCACTCTAAAATCAAATAATTCTATCTACATTAGCACTCTCTACGATGTACATAAATCATCATTATTTGCATGTCACTAAATTGTCAAATATTTACGACCTCTACATGTGTACGTACAGCTCATTTAATCATCAATATTTACGCATTCACGCTGTAACTCCCCCTATGATTACTTGCCTCACGAACTCAACACAATTTTCCCCTAATAGCTGGCTCGAATATGAATATCTACCATATCAATGGCTACTTATTCGTGCTGTTCACAAATAGATCAAACCCAAAGGAGTTAAGTTACTGTGGCGTTTTATCTTATATGCTTTTTGGTGTATTCGTCGCTGGGGGATTTTGTCGTTTTAGCGCCAGTGTTTTAGTGGTCATTTAAATATCGCTATATATACAAAAAACGATTTTTCTTTGGGATAACGGGATAAGTTGCTTATTTCTATTTAATTTCATAAGGTTAACTTATCCCAAACACCCTATTTTCTTATCCCAAACTTTTTATTTTTGGGATAACTTTGCTTTTTTATTAACACTTATAACAATTCAGCATCATTTCATTTGGGATAACTTGGGATAACATGGGATAAATAGAGATAACTTAACCAATTAATTTTATTATTCTTTTTATTTCTTATCCCGTTATCCCACTTATCCCAACGTTTTTGATTCATCACGGAAACTTTGTTCTGGTAGGCTATTCCTCCTCGCTATCAATTAAGACAACAAATCGCTGTTGGCTGCCATTGATGCTGATAGTTTTACCGTCTACACGCCCTGATTCTGGTCTGACTAAAATACCTACCTCGTCGAGTGCCTCCGCCCCCAGTTTCTTTTGAATACCTGAGAGTATTTCATCTTCGAACACGGACGGGATTATGTGATATTCGTTCTTGCCATCCTCTCTGCGCCCCGAAACTAAATAGCCAGCAAGATTTGTTATCCTCCCAGCGTAAGTTCGGTCTAAATCTCCGTTACGTTTGCCGTAGGTGTAGGGTTGAAAACGGGTTAATCCATAGCGTTGAATAAAATCCCTTGCCCGTTTGACGACTTGGTATTTTTCGCGGTTACCCGTTCCGTAGTTCTCCAGCCACTCATTGAAACTATTACGGATAAAACGACTACACTCCGCTACATCCCAGCCAGTGATTGACGTTGATAACTCAGCAGTGGCGTCCAGCATGGCAAAACGTGTGGCGACTCGCTTAACCTGTGACGACGAATCTTCAGGTAAACTTGATAACCATTCATGTTCTTTGAAGGTCACTTTCTGGTTGGCGATATCCTGATTATTGGCGAGATACTCAATCCATGCTCGACCAACTGCCCCACAATGCTGCGTTGATGCGCGTTTGATGGCGCGTGAATGCAAATCACCATCATCAAGACTGTGAAACTCGACAGTATCAGTAAATGGCACGCTGACCAGCCGCACTAACTGCCCCGCTTTTGGGGTGACACCATGACGAATGAGGTATGTTTCAAAATCTTCCTCACCCGTTGATAACGCCACAATAGCCCAACGTAAAATAGCTTTGTTTCCGCCATCTTTATTGCCTTGGATGCGCCCCGTACCATTGAATAAGCTGTAGGCACTTCCTGCTACATGCCGCACATCGTTACCCTGTCCAATTTCGTCAATCGGCATAAACCCATCATTTCGTGAAGCGGCTTCAATCGTTAGCCCGTACTTTGTCGCATCCCATGTTAATTTCAGTTCATCGGGTACACCGTAAATACTTGAGGCGGCTTCTACCGTAGTGGTTTTCCCTGCGGAGGATTGAGCAAATAAATGAATACCAAACGAGCTACCCCCTGATAGAGAGTTTAGTGGCGCAGCTAAGGCGACTAATCCACCTAAAATCATCGATTGGTTGCCTTTCATTAAATTACCGACATTCTTTCGCCAGCTTTCAGCCGTTCCCCTGACGATATAGCCCGCAACAGCAGACGTTCCACCACAAAAGGCAACAGGACGGCTAGGTCTACCAATAATGTGACCATCTGGCATCACGTATGCCCCATCATGCCAACCCGCAGTATGTGTGATTGTCCATTCGTCGCGCTTTCCTTTTCGTTGAAGATAGTTCGCCAACAAATCTAATTGACCACGCTTCGTGGTGATATTGACACCCCGTGAGCGCAATCGCCCCCATCCTTGAGGTGAGCCTAGCTCACGCCTTGGAATAGCTTCATAGATAATACGGTTGCTACCTTCCTGCCTCATCTGAATAACTAAATAACTGTCTTTCCCATCAGAGCCAATGCCTACCGTCTCCATTTCATCCGAAAACCATGTTTCTTTTTCGTCAATGTCACCCGTCGTATTGTTTTGCTTACGTTCGATGTAATACAAACCACCGTGTCGTTTATCAAAAAAGGGGACTAAATCATCGTGAGTTTTGATTTTCTTTTTCGCATCGATGCGGATCACGTTGTCCTTTTTCACTACGTTACCTTCCTGTTGAGCCAACTCAGCACTAAACACCTGTTTTGCTGCCTCAATACCGTGTGATAGACGGTAATCATCCCAATCGGCTTTATCATCAGTAGTAGGCGGTAAAACCGCAATACCATTAACTACCTTAGCTGCTTTCTCAGCCGCAAGCTTTCCCGTGTTTGGTTGGTCGGGCTTAATATCGTTATCCCCTGCAATGATAATCTTGCTCTCTGGGTATTTACTCCGCATTACCTTAGCCACATGAATTAAATTACCCGCATCAATTGCTGCCACTGCATAGGCTTCAGGATTGAGTATATGGCACGTCATAGCAGTAGCTAATCCCTCGGTAATAATTACCGTAGAAATGCTTACAGGTTCATTAATAGGGTAGTAACTGCCATTCTTCGCACTATCGAGTAACAACCGTTTATCGCCATTGGGTTTAATGGTTTGTGCGGCTGTAATAACACCGCCAGCATCCACTAATGGAATGATAAGAGAACCGTCCGGCAATAAATCCATCTCAAAACCGTGTAACCCTTTTGCCTTGAGATAATCTGATTCTCCTTGCTGAACTTGCTCAATAAGCCGGTTATATCGCGCCGTAAAACGTTGAAGTTTTTCTCGCTGCTGGTTAGCTTGGTTTTCTGTTCGTTGTGCTCTCTGGGCTTCCTGTTGCGCTTTTACGTCATCGTTACAGCAAACGGGTGGATTGGCTGAACGAGTATCTATTCCGATAATATCAGCGACCGCTTTTGCGGCTTCGGTGACGCTGACACCAAGAACACGCTGAACTAAATCTAACCCATCACCTGAGCCACACTGGTTACAAATAAACGTACCGTTACCGTCTTTATCATCAAATCGAAAACGGTCTTTACCGCCGCAATGAGGACAAGCTGTATGCTTATTGAGAGGCACTTCTGCCCCAAGATTAGAGAGTATGGTTTGCCATTGCCCGTTCGCTTTTAGTTTCACCTCGCGGATAACATCAATCGATTTCATTTCGTCGCCTCCGCCAGTGATTGCCAAATTTCACCATTTAAATCACAAGCAATAGCAATAAGGTCTAAAAGTTCTTTAGAGCACTCGGTCGCCGCCTGCTCCAATATCACGGCAAATAACGAACTACATTGCTGAGCCTTGTAAGCAGCAGCATCTAATGGAAGAGGATTACACACGTTTCACCTCCGATTTTTCCTGAACCTCCAATACTTCTATGCCGATCAGCGTAGTAATGCGTTCCAGCCAGTAGTAAAGTTCCTGTTTTTTCGGATTATCAATTGGTGGCAATACTTCGCATAAAACATGGATTAAACCCTTTCTCACTCTGAGCAAACGACTACGGCTTCGTTCTTCTGGTGGGAGGTAATCGACATGCCCAAGCATTTCGTCAATTTCAGCTTGGATACGGAAATAATTATCGGGGAGTAAACTGTTCATACGCTTTCTCCTTCTGCAAAACGAGCAGAGAACAAGCAAGGAGAATCAGGCAGCATTGAACGAGCCTCTTGTTCGCTGGAAGCAATAACGATGAAATACTTAAATTGCTGACATGAGAAAAAGCGCCATAGGAATTTAGGGCGAGTTTGGGTAGACTTATACATAGCCATAGTGTTACCTCGTATAACATTGTGGTTAAACGCCTCGATAGTGTTGGTAGCACTTCGGGGCGTTGATTTTTTACATATATGTATGTAATGTGTAATGACACATAAATACATTACTATAGGTGTAATTAACGTGTCAACACACAGCAATGAACGACGTGGTAATCCTCCTTTCCAATTCAGGTTAGACCCCGAATTACGAGCAATGATGGAGCTAGCGCAAGCGCAAGATGGGGATGAATCTTTAGCCGCTTGGCTAAAACGCATCATCAGAAAAGAATTAAAATCACGAGGCATTGAGCCTAAAAGCTGATATTTGCCATACCAGAGAAGTAAGCTAGTATTAATATTCTCACTTGCTCGGTATTTAATATCGACGTATCCAAGGGTAGCCGATTGGCTGCCCTTTTTTATGGAATGACAAAACTCAATTCCGCCTCGTGTAGTGACCCCGATTAAACCTTTCCAATGGGTACCAACAACTATGACAAATGATGTAAATCCTCCACGTTTTAGATTGGTAAAATGTTTTACTAAATGATGACCTACTAGTAGAGATTCACTAACTTGGTAGGCATTTGTAATGATACTCATCATATTAGCCACCAATCCGCGTCATAGGACTCATCAAACTAGCGAACTGCTCAATGCGTTGACTGACTTCACGTAACGCTTGAGTCGCCGATAACCCCGAGTTAATGGCATCCTGAAATGCCGCCTGTTCAATCTTCTGCATACAGACTAATAACCCTAACTGCTGTTCATCTGCGATTGCTCGCTCACCAGTAAGTAAGCCTGTTAATCGATTTTCAGTACGAGCTAGATTGATGTAATGATATTTCTCTGCGCCTAAGTCTCGTAGTGCGTCGCGTGACTCATGATAATGTGGTAGATATTCACGTCGAATAGGTTCAGCTGCCCGTTTCTTGCTGAATGCTTTGGTAACGTCCAGCTTAAATTGCGTCATCTGTTCATGATTACGACCACGAACAATACGGCACATAAAATCAAATTGGTTTTCATTGAGTAGAGCGTATTTATTAATACTCGCACCCGTTGAATGTGAGCACGTCTCCGTTTGAAACGGAAGCGTGCCAAATTGACGTAAATTCTTTGCATTCTTTTTTACTAATTCAAAAAGGTTCTTATGTTTAATTCCGATGCGTTTAGCAAACAGGCGGCTATCTATTCTCGGCTCAGTTCTGTGTTGAATTAAAATAGGTTCTTGGCTGATTTCAGGGTGTGAAAATCCCTGCCCCATTACGGTCATTTTATTTTTCATGGTCTTATGTCCTTATTGCTCGATTGGGTACAACGATAAAATTAATTCAGATTGTGATTTTGAAATACCTTCATATCCGCCAGCATTGGCGCATTGGTTGATGAGGTTAATTACCTTCAGCGCGTCTTTCTGGCTGCGAATACGATAACGGTAATGTGATCCAATGCCGTCAGGGTTCAGTTCGTCAATGCGCTCTAATTTAATATTTAGCTTTCTTTCTAGCTCCGAAGAATAATTACGACCTGACGATAAATGGCAGTGAATTAATATTTCATTCTCGGTAAATCCATTAATTCCTGTACCTAACATATATAAACGGGCGCGGTGTTTTTTCGGTGGCTTCTTTTCCATTAAGCCACCTCATTAGAACGAGATTCAGCAATTTTATTGGCGATCCACTCATCCACTTCCGATTCAACGAAAGCAATAGAGCGAGAACCTATTTTTACTGGCTTTGGAAATTGACCTGTTCCAATGAGATGATAAATCCACGCTTTACCATAGCCAGTACGACGCATAGCTTCAGGTAAACGAATGAGGTTTTCTTTAATTGGATTGACTACTGACATGCTGCCCCCTGCTATCTAGTTAATACTGCGCCTTGATAGACGCTCTTAGACTCAGGGGTATATTTGCATGAAAAAATGCTTTTTGATCATACCATTAGACCTAATGGCTTTTTTGAAAAATTTACTATAAGGGTTATAACTCAGGTGGTTGCTAATTAAACAAACCACTATGAGGGTAGAGGGTGATTTGTGGTCAATTACCATCATGGTTAAGGGTAACGGAACATTTTTACCCTCAGGGTTGAGGGTAATCTTACTTTAGAGTGAACAGTGCAGATATTCAGAACCATCTATTTGCGCTTAATAGGGCAAGCTACTTTCTCGATTGCTTGTGCTTGGGCTTTGGTCATTTCAAATTCTTTATAATCATCTATAAGTTTTGCCACCACCCATTCTTGCGTTGGTATTGTTGACCTTGAATCTTCGTCATAATCTGCCCATACTTCATTTCTTAATTTAATAGCTATTGATAATGGGTCGTCCTCCCTGTATTGACACAACCCGTTAGGCACCTTTAGTTCCAAGTCTTGTAGCTGCCCCTTCAATTTTTCTACTTCAGCCTCTAATGAAGCAATACTCTTGCTATCTTCAGTATCACCAAAAAAATCAGAAACCCATTTTTCAGTTTCTTTGTCTATTACTTTCTTTCCAAATTCATAACCTTTCTCAAATCTAGACAAATCAAATGAAAGACATGATGGTATAGGCAGTTTGTTATGCTTTAAAAAGCTATATACTTCTTGGGCTTTAAAATAGAATCCATAAAAACTATTATTGTATTGTTCGAATTCATCCTCAATACAATAATAGCCGGGATTAGCAGGATTGGGGTCCTCATAATAGTCCTTACCTAATGAAATAGCATATAAAAAATTCAAACATTGTTTTTCAAAATGGCTATCAGTGCTAAATCCAGTTACGCTACTGTATCGATAAAAATGAAATTGTCTTAATGTATATGGATATTTATTATCAAAGTTAGAAAAATTACGATGTAGAATAGTACTAACATCCGTAATGCTTCTTTTAGTCACATCAGACAATTCAGTCAATAATTTATGAAAATAAATACTATCAGCTTTTTCTTTATCTAAATCATCAAATGAATACATAGCCACAACGCCACCTCACGCCCTCTTTTGTAGAAACTATGCCAGCTAGTAGAGGTGTACTAGTTTTCGGGGATCAGCCTAGACATAGCTTTATTCTTAACAGTCTATAAAAGTCTACTACAGGCTATTTTTACTGTCTATTTGTCCAGTTGAATTTATTTCGAACATAAAAAAACCAGCCGTTTTATTGGCTGGCTATTGCTGGTGGGTTAAGCGCGTTTAAAGTTACCATGAATCACATTATCGCCGTTCTCTAATGCGTCCATGTAATCTGCATACCATTGAAGCATTTCTCTACGACCATCAATATACTGAGCGTGGTTATACGTTCCACGTATAGAGTTTTTATCGACATGCGCTAACTGTGTTTCAATCCATGCGGAGTTATAGCCTTGCTCATGTAGGATAGTGCTCATGGTGTGCCTAAATCCGTGACCTGTGGCTCTCCCACTATAACCCATGCGCCTAATCATCGTATTAAGTGCCATATCTGATATGTGCTTTCTATAATCAGTACGGCTGGGAAATATATATTGATAACTTCCACTAATGGAGTGTATCTGCTTCAGCAAATCAATAACCTGATCCGATAGTGGTACAATATGAGGGCGACGCATCTTCATTTTTTCAGCTGGTATTTCCCATACTCCAGTATCAAAGTTAATTTCTGACCATTCTGCTTTTCTCAATTCTCCTGGTCGAACGCCAGTTAAAATAAGTACTCTTAGTGCCACTCTAACAATCTGACTTCCCATATACTTATCTATAGAAGAAAGAAACTCTGGTAATTCACTTACTGAAAGGTGGGCGTAGTGCTCACGTTTATGTGGAACAAAGGCGCTAGCTAAATCTGGTGCAGGGTTATACTCTGCCCTACCAGTAATAATGGCGTACCTCCACACCTCACCACAACGTTGGCGCACTTTCTTTAGCTTCTCCGTTGCTCCGCGCTTTTCCATAATCGAAAGCACTTCGAGTAGTTCCATTGGTTTGATCTCGGCAATCGGGCGATTACCTATATAAGGGAAGACGTCTTTTTCGAAAGCATCCATCATGTCATCACGATAACCAACAGACCAGCGATCCTTTCTGCCCTCATACCATTCAAGAGCAATATTTTTAAAGGTGTTTACAGTTTTGTTAATTATTGCCGCTTTTTCTGCTTTTCTGACTTCACTTGGATTAATACCATTGGCAACCTGTTTTCGCGCTTCATCTCTTTTCGCTCTTGCTTCGTTGAGAGTGACAACAGGATAGATACCTAACGATATCATTTTAGTTTTGCCTGCGAACTGATAGCGATAACGCCAACCTTTGGAACCATTAGTTTCAACTAATAAAGATAGTCCGTTACCATCCGCCAGCGTGTATGCCTTTTCTTTTGGTTTGGCGCGTTTAATTGCCATGTCAGTTAGCTTCATAAATCACCAATATTGTATAGGAAAATCGTAGAGGAAATTTCTATACAAAAAACTATACAATAAATTGTAGAGATTTAGAAAGACGTTAGTAGACTTAGGTAGAGTGAGACTTTGTTAGAATGCTTGATTTTACTGGGATTAGTAGACTTTGAGAGACTTGATTGGAAGTGAAGATGGCGGAGGAGGAGAGATTCGAACTCTCGGATGGTTTCCCATCGGCGGTTTTCAAGACCGCTGCCTTCAGCCGCTCGGCCACCCCTCCGCAATGGGGAGCAATATAAACACCTAAGCTTATGTTGTAAAGCCCTTATTGTACTGTTTGCCGTAAAATTAAACGCATTACAAGTCAATGGCTTAATTTATCAACGATTTATGGGTTCTACTTGGGTATTTTCCTTATTTTTGCTAAATTAGCGGTATTATTTTTGATTGGTTGCTACGCACATGTTTGTATTTAACGGAAAAGAAATCGAGACAGATAGTCACGGTTATTTAAAAAATAGCAATGAGTGGAATGAAGATATGGTTCCAACATTAGCTGAACTAGAAGAAATTGAGCTTACAGAACAACATTGGGAAATTATCCGTTTTGTTCGCCAGTTTTATTTAGAATTTAATACCTCCCCCGCTATTCGCATGCTAGTAAAAGCACTTGCACAAAAATATGGCGATGAAAAAGGAAATAGCCGTTATCTTTATCGTTTGTTTCCTAAAGGCCCGGCAAAACAAGCTACAAAGCTTGCCGGTTTACCAAAACCCGTCAAATGTATTTAATCTTATCTTTCGATAAAGATAATTAAAAATCATTAAAATAATATTACTCATAATGGTGGATTGAAAAATCTGCCATTTTTTCATATTCGCAAGATGTTGCAGACCAAAATGTAATTTTGGCACTTCTTGGGCCACCAGCTTCTAACCAATCCTCAAATTCTTTTAACGCATTTTCTTTCGCGAAAGCCTTTACTCCCACACTACCATCATCACGATTCCAAACATATCCTGTTATTGGTTGTTTTCTCATCCATTGATAAGTGAAAAAACGAAAACCAACACCTTGAACTCGCCCTTGAATAATATATTCTCTACCGATTTTCATATGCCCTTCTAATAGTGTTCTTCAAATAAAAATTCTGTCTTGGTTATTGTCTTTTCTTTATACAATAGATAATCTGATTTTGTGAGGTTCTTTATTCATAATGAAAGCAAAGGATTATATTTTTTTGAAATCCTTGAAATTTCACTTTATGCCCTCATATATATAACCAATAAGCAAGGCTATATGGAGGTGATACTATGATGACCGCCAGCAAATTTGGGATAGGACAGCAAGTTAGACATAAATTACTCGGCTACTTAGGCGTTGTTGTCGATGTGGATGCTGAATATTCCCTTGATCAACCTAATGAGGATGATATTGCATCTAATGTGACCTTGCGAGCAGCACCTTGGTACCATGTTGTGATGGAAGATGATGAAGGACAACCCGTTCATACTTATCTTGCTGAAGCGCAGATAACCTATGAAGTTTCAGATGAACACTTAGATAATGACTCATTGGATGAGTTATCACAGTCAATTCGTAGCCAATTACAGGCACCACGATTAAGAAATTACCCCAATTAATCTACATAAGCAGTGATCTGAATGAAATGATAATCGCCGATTTGTTTTCGGCGATTTTATTTTGGTGTATTACCAAGGAAGGCCATGTGCTTCAATTTCTTTTTTAGGGCAACGATCCATTACCACACGTAACCCAGCATCTTCAGCTAAATCTTTAGCGTCTTCATTGATAACACCAATCTGCAACCATAATACTTTGGCATTAATTTCAATTGCTTCTTGTGCGATTTCTAATGCAACGTCAGATTGACGGAAAACATCAACCATATCAACAGCAACAGGAATATCTTTTAATGAGGCATAACATTGTTGTCCCAATAAAGTTTGCCCTGACATACCTGGATTAACAGGAATAACATCATAGCCTTGTTCTAATAGGAATTTCATGACTTTATAGCTTGGGCGATCTTCTTTATTACTCGCACCAACAAGCGCAATGGTCTTAACGCTTCTTAAAATGTCATAAATGTCTGAATCCACCATTTATCTACTCCGTTCATCATGAAGATTGAAAATATTATGATACATCATAGTATCTTGATCTGTTCATAGCTTATAAGATAAAAAAAAGGTATTTTGAAAACTGGAACAATTACTATATTTATTTTTTAAAGGTATCAAATGGAACAAATTGACCGCACGCTCTTAAAAGAAAAAAATATCGCGCTTGTTGCCCATGATCACTGTAAAAGCTCATTACTGGAATGGGTTGAAAATAATCGTGAACAACTGTCTCTACACAAGTTATTTGCAACAGGCACTACCGGTAATCTAATTAACCACCACACAGGTCTTACTGTTACTCAAATGCTAAGTGGCCCAATGGGCGGTGACCAGCAAATTGGTGCAATGATCGCTGAAAAGAAAATTGATATTATGATTTTCTTTTGGGACCCATTAAATGCCGTTCCGCACGACCCAGATGTTAAAGCTCTTCTACGCTTAGCTACGGTCTGGAACATCCCAGTTGCAACAAATCGTGCAACTGCGAACTTTTTAATTTCATCACCTCTCTTTTCACAAGAATCTACAATTAAAATTCCAGATTACGAAGGTTATTTAAAAGAGAGATTAAAATAATCTAAGGTTTTCGCTGTATAGGAACACCTTGAGATTTTAGCTCTGAAACAAAACAAGATGGCTGTTGTTTATTAAATAATAGCCATACTTGTTTTTTTGCTCTTGTTAGAGCGACATACATTAAGCGTCTCTCTTCTGCATTAGGATAATCTTCAACACTAGGCAGTAATGCCAATTCAATAATCGATTCTCTTGCCGGTGCTGGAAAACCATCTTTACCTTCTTGTAAACCTAAAATAATAACGTAATCCGCTTGTTGCCCTTTTGAAGCGTGAAAAGTCATAAATTGTAGGTCTAATTTAGGCCAGCGTGTTTTTGCTTTTTTTAATAATTCTGGTTTTAAATAGTGATAACGAGCAAGTAAAAGAATAGTTTCATTTTCTTCTACATAACCACTCATTTTATTTAGTAAATTTTCAAGTTGATCGTCAGATAACAGTACGACTGACTTTTTATTACCTTTCACTAAACTATTTAAAGGCTTAGATAATTGAGTTGGGTTTTGCTGAATAAACGTATTGGCAACATTTCCTATCGTGTCATTAAAACGATAAGTCGTATCTAGTGCACATTCAGCACCTTCACCAAAGGAGTGATGGAAAGAAGTCGTTAATAATAATTCTGCGCCACTAAACCGATAAATGGCTTGCCAATCATCGCCTACTGCAAATAGAGATGTTTGTTTATTTTGTTGTTTTAAGGCAGTTAATAATGAAGCTCTTAAGGGTGAAATATCTTGGAATTCATCAACAAGAATATGTTTCCACGGGCTAATAAAACGCCCTTTTTCAATCAGGTTAATAGCTTGATGTAATAAACCAGAAAAATCGATTGCATCTTCTTCTTTTAATGCCGTTTTCCAAGCTTTTAATAATGGTGATAATAATTTTAAATACTTTTTAAAGGCTTCTGTATATTCAGGCTGCACACTTTCGATCAGAGACTTTTGGCTACCACCTTGCATTCTTAATAAACCAACCCAACGCTCTAATCTTACAGCAACTTGGTTTTCTAATTTTTTATCATGCCAAAACTCACCGTCAGGAATATCCCATTCAAACTCTTGAGATAACCACTCTCGCCATCCTTTTGCTTGTGCTTTTTTCTGTTGGCACTGCTCTCGCCATTCACCTAATAATAGGGCTCTTCTTTTTTCACTGTTTATTTCAAGCTCACTAATTTTAGGTTGTTTTTTTGTCGCTTGTTGAATAATGGATAATGCCAGTGCATGAAATGTTTTTGCCATAATATCGGCATTTAAACGGCTAGAAAGTCTTTCATTCATTTCTTGTGCGGCTTTACGCCCAAAAGCAAGTAATAAAATTTGATCGGGTTGCGCTAACTGACGACGTAATAACCAACCTGCTCTCGCGACTAATACCGATGTTTTACCACTTCCCGCTCCCGCAAGAACAAGAATATTTTCTTCGCCATTAATTACAGCATGACATTGCGATTCATTTAATGGTGATGATTCGATAGTATTAAAAAATTCCGCATGCTCATTTAATATTTGAGTTACCCATGCAGAGTTTTCTTTATTAATTAGTGTTTCGCCTTGCTTTAGCCATTCCAAACATTGCTGGTAAAGTGCTTGGCAATTATCAAATTGAATAAGGCGTTCAAGAGGAAGAGGAATAGCAGAAAAGCTTTCTTTGATAGATTGTTGAATTTCACTCAATTTAGACTGTTTTATCCATCTATTTGATTGAGTGATTTCATTAATATTATGGAGTTGTTTCTCAAGAACCTGAGCACTTATATCGCTCATTTCTTTGCTCCAATTTTGCCATGTTTGATAAAGATAACGATAAAACTGCTGAGTTTCTTCCCAGTCTGTTCCATGTAATCGAACAACTTTATCTTCAGGCAATAAAAATTCTAACTCCCCCCACACAATCCCTTTTTTACAAAAAATATTAATCAATTCGTTAAAAGGAATTAAATACTGATGTTTTTCACCACTGACTTCAATACCTGCATTTAACAATTTGACTCTATTATAAGGATGCTGTGCTAAACGTTGTCCCATCGGGGTGGATTTCAGTTCCATACGTAATTCCTGCAATAAATAACAAATAGTCTGTTGTTAAGCTCTTTTTAATCGGTGATAAACCCTATATTCTAAGAGGTAATTATCTTCATCTTGTTTATTTAAGGGCTTTTTGTGTTCACTTTGCTAAATGGCGCCCGCCGATTTATCTATAATAGCCACTTTTTATATTATATTCGCATAATAATCGCGCTTACAGGAACGACTTTGTTTCCTTGGATTTTAGGGCAAGAGCCTAAATATACAATTCCTCTCACTTTAGGCGTGGTAGCGGCCGCATTAACTGACTTAGATGATAGGCTTGTTGGTCGTTTAAAAAACCTCGTTATCACCTTATGCTGTTTTCTTCTTGCTTCAGCTTCAATAGGGCTGCTTTATCCATATCCTATTTTATTCTTTTGTGGTTTAGCCATTTCCACTTGGGGATTTATTTTATTAGGTGCTTTAGGTCAACGTTACGCGACCATTGCCTTTGGCGCTTTATTAATCGCAATTTATACTATGCTGGGTATGCCTATTTTCCCTGAATGGTATGAACAACCCGTTTTATTACTGTTAGGAGCTATCTGGTATAACTCTTTAACATTAGTTGGTCACTTATTATTCCCAATTCGCCCAGTTCAGGACAATTTAACACGCTGCTACCAACAACTTGCAACTTACCTCGAAGCTAAAGCAACATTATTTGATCCTGATATCGAAGATGACTATCAACATTCGCTTTATAATTTAGCAATGGCAAATAGCCAATTAATTGACACGATGAACCAAACTAAAGTTACATTATTAAGTCGATTAAAAGGTGACAGGGGCCAACGTAGTAGTCGTTTCACACTTCACTACTATTTTGTTGCTCAAGATATTCATGAGCGAGCAAGTTCGTCGCATGTTCAATACCAACTATTAAGTAATGAATTGCGACATAGCGATGTGTTATTTCGTTTTCAACGCTTACTTTCTATGCAAGCACGAGCTTGTGAACAAGTTGCACAATCTATTCTTTGGCATAAAAAATATCAGCATAATCCTTCATTAGAACGCGCGATAAATTATTTAGAGAATGCATTAAGTCATTTAAAAAACACGACTTCAGAACCTCAATTAATAACACCTTTAAATAACTTACTGCAAAATCTTCAAGGTATTGATGCGCTTTTACGAAGTATTAGTACAGAGCAATACCAAATATCCCATGACCAAAAGGAAGAAACACAACTTTCTGATGATGGTTTAACTGGGTGGCGCGATATTGCTCTAAGAATAAAAGAACATCTCACGCCTAAATCAGCACTTTTTAGACATGCCGTTAGGATGTCACTCGTTTTATGTATTGGTTATGCCATTATTCAATTTTTCCAATTGGATAGAGGCTATTGGATATTATTGACCAGCCTATTTGTTTGCCAGCCCAACTACAATGCCACTCGACGACGTCTTACCTTACGTGTGAGTGGTACTATTATTGGTATTTTAATCGGTTTCCCTATTTTATATTTTGTTCCTTCAATCGAAGGGCAGTTAGTTTTAATTGTGATAACTGGTACGCTCTTTTTCGCATTTAGAACCATACAATATGCACATGCCACACTATTTATTACTTTATTGGTTTTATTAAGCTTCAATTTACTGGGTGAAGGTTATGATGTTGCCCTCCCCCGTATTATTGATACCTTAATTGGCTGTGCCATAGCGTGGTTTGCTGTCAGCTTTATTTGGCCTGATTGGAAATTCCGCCAATTGCCTGTTGTTATTCAAAAAACAATGACAAATAACTGCTATTATCTTGATGCCATTCTTATTCAGTATTACCAAGGAAAAGATAATAGCTTGAGTTATCGAATTGCTCGTCGAAATGCCCATAGCAGTGATGGTGAGTTAGCATCACTGATCTCCAATATGTCATCAGAGCCAAAAAGTTATCAAGCCTCCCAAGAAGTAGCTTTCCAGTTGCTTTGCTTAAACCATACTTTACTCAGTTATATTTCTGCACTTGGCGTTCATCGTTCAAAAATAGAAGATGAGAATGTACTCACTTTGCTTAATGATACTGTTTGTTATATCGATTCGGCTTTACGTCGAAAAACGCTTCAAGATGAAGAGTTTAAGCAATCTCATGTAGAATTAATTGAAAGGATCAATCTATTACCTAATGCAGATAATCCTCGTATTCAATTAGTGCTTACTCAAATCCGATTACTCTTAGATTTACTGCCACAAATTATTGGTTGTATCCAAATTATTGAGCAAAGCGAATCAAATAGCCTACCTCAACCTCAAGTCTAATCTCTTATTGACGTTATTTTCTCTAATTCCCATAAGCACATTAGAGAAAATAACAGTCATTTCTTTTATCTTATTGAAAAGATAATTCGTTGTACCAATTTAATAACTCCATTTTAAGTTGACTAGGTAATACTGAACGATGACACCCAACGATTGCTCCTGCCAATGAAAGTAAAAGTTCACTATTTCTCAAATTTTGGCTATGCATTAGTTTTAGATAACATGCTTTAGCACCAATTAAGCGCAGTTCTTCAACTTGATTAATACCAACCTGATTCAATCTTTTTTCTAATATCACACCTAGATTAGGTAAGTCTTTTATTCTGCAAGGTTTCTTTTGTTGCCCTAAATATTCTTGAATGCTGTAGTGATATGACATATCAATATATTGATCTAATTTCTGCTGATTTTCCCACAACGAATCTGTTATGTGGTAATAACGCAATATGATAGGAATTCCTTTTTTCAAATAGGTATAGGAACTCATTTTTGTTGCCTTATAGAGAGTTTCTAAAAAGCCACTTCCTTTTAAATAAAACTCATTGTCAGACGTGATAGCAAACATAACATCATCAATCATTAAGCTAACACCACCAAATTGAGACTTTGTTGTTAACTCCCCATATTGCGCAATACGCGATAACAAATGAGCCTTCCTTTGCTCAGGTAAAAATAACATTGAAACTCCAACACAAATTTTAAGATTAAATTTTATCTTTGAATTCAAAAACATGCATAAGACATAACAAAAAAGACAATAAAGAATTTCCTTTTTATTGCCAATAGTTAACGACTTAAAAATAGAGATTTACATGAAATTTGAGAGGAACTTTCAAAAAAATGAGCTTGATTTAAGCGAAATATAGAGATACTGTATATTCATACAGTACATATAGAACGAGGTAAATATGAAACTCTCAACATCATCTCCGACAAGACAGAACGCCATTCTCCAAGAGATCTCAAATGAGGTATTACCTCTATCTATCCCTTCAACAGTGGCGACTTATGATAGTAATAATAAACAAGGTATGGTGAGTGAACTTCTCTACCAAAATCCGCTCGTCATTAATCACATCCTTTTACCACTATTAAAACAGTATAGCCATGAATCACGTTGGTTATTGTGGTTAAACCCACAACAAAAGCTAAATCGTACTTGGTTAAAAAATGCAGGATTACCGCTTAACAAAATAATTCAATTAAATCATATAAATATGATAACTACTGTTGATTTAATGGAAAAAGCACTGGTGAGTGGTAATTACAGTGTAGTACTCGGTTGGTTACCAGAAATATCGTCAGAAGAGATGAAACGATTAGAATCTGCTGCCAGTAAAGGAAAAACCCTCGGGTTTATTATGCGACAGCAAATTAATACAAATATCCATTTAGAGAGTAGTAATGCATCTAAACGACATTTGAATTCCGTAAAAATTCATTCAATTCACTACCATTAGTGAAATTTAAGAGTTTTCCTAATACTCAAAACACCCTGATATCATTTAAGATAAGTCAAATGTATTTATAACCTAAATCATATAGTTACAATAAATTTAACAAAAATACAGAATCTTCCCCATTGTGGAATAAGGCGGATTTTTTTAAAATTTTAAGTCGAATTTTAAAGGATTACTTGTAACTTTTTAAGTTCATTGTAGACTTTATGTCGTTAAGGTTATGCTTTAAATCCCATTTTTGGGATCATCATTTGATGAAAGCATTGGATTCCTAACAATAATTTAACCAAGGGCAAATAATAAGGCTTAAAGCCAAATGCCTAACTTGGATGATAACGAGGCGTAAAATGAAAAAGACAGCTATCGCATTAGCAGTGGCAGTGGCAGCTTTCGCAACTGCAGCGCAAGCAGCTCCAAAAGACAATACCTGGTATACTGGTGGTAAATTAGGTTGGTCTCAATACCAAGGTACTAGTAACCATTTCGGTGAAACTTCTATCGGTAACGGTAACACTCACCGTGATCAGTTAGGTGCAGGTGCATTTGCTGGTTATCAGTACAACCAATACTTAGGTTTTGAACTGGGTTATGATTGGTTAGGTCGTATGACTTACAAAGGTTCATATGACAACGGTGCATTCCGTGCTCAAGGTATCCAATTAACCACTAAATTAAGCTATCCAGTAATGGAAGACTTAGACGTTTATACACGTTTAGGTGGTATGGTATGGCGTGCAGATTCTTCTGCAACAGTTGCAGCTACTTCTCCTGCTCCAACTCAGAAGAACTTCTCTAATAACGACACTGGTGTTTCTCCAGTATTCGCATTAGGTACTGAATACGCGATCACTCCAAACATCGCTACCCGTGTTGAATATCAGTGGATCAACAACATCGGTGATAAAGGTACTCTGAATGCGCGTCCAGACAACGGCATGCTGAGTGTTGGTGTTGCTTACCGCTTCAACCAAGAAACTCCAGCTCCAGTTGTAGCTCCAGCTCCAGTTGTAGCTCCAGCTCCAGTTGTTGAGAACAAAACCTTTACTCTGCGTTCAGACGTTCTGTTCAACTTCAACAAATCTACTCTGAAAGCTGAAGGTCAAGAAGCTCTGAATGGTCTGTACACTGAACTGGCTAACATCGACCCAACTCAAGGTCGCGTAGTCGTTATCGGTTACACTGACCGTATCGGTTCACAAAACTACAACCTGCCTCTGTCAGAAAAACGTGCTCAATCTGTAGTTGATTACCTGGTTTCTAAAGGTATCCCTGCAAACAGCATCTCTGCAGAAGGTCGTGGTAAAGAAAATCCAGTTACTGGCAACACATGTGACAACGTTAAAGCTCGTTCAGCTCTGATCGATTGCTTAGCGCCAGACCGTCGTGTTGAGATCGAAATCCAAGGTACAACTGAAGTTGTTGTTCCTGCTAAATAATTCAGATAGTAGAATAATCTACTGTTGATGAATTCAAAACCCTGCCAATGGCAGGGTTTTTCTTTATGAAGATAAAATAAGGTAGAAATATAAAGACAGAAACGCTTTCGGCGCAGGTATGAAATATCACAAGAAAAACAGAGAACGAAAATAGCTATAAAAATAAATTATTGAAGCCAGTAAGCCAAAATTAATGTAACTTATTTTTCTTTATCGCGTTCTAATAACTCAATCAGTCCATCTTTTAAACTATGCACTTTTAATGCGTATTGTTCTTTTCGCTCAGCGTCTTCAATTAATTGCACTATCGTTTCTGATAATGTTATTCCTCTTCGCTGTGACAATGCAGATAAGCGTTGCCAAACTTTAAACGTTAAATCGATTGATTTTTTACGTGTGTGTTGATGCTCAGCATTAAAATAACGTTTTCTACGAGCTCTAATAGTTTGCTTCATCCTATTAGATAAATCAGGATTCATATGCAAATCTATCCACTCTAAAACTTTTAATGGTTGCGCCTCAAGAAGCAATAATTGCTCGACAACTTCATCTGCGGCACTTTTTTCTATATAACGGGTAATTAATTCACCTTCGCGGTGTTTTTTTACTAGGTAGGCCCACTTCCAGCCACATTCTAGGTTCTCTAATTGTTGATATTTCATACAAAATCCCGTGACAACGTAACTATATAGTAGCATATCAACAATTTTACAAAAATACTGCCACTGAACCGAAATTTTTTGACTATTTTATAGGCGAAGTTATTTTAGATAATCTTGCTTATCAATTAATAACAAGCCTTGATAAGGGATAGTTTTCTGAGCACGTTATGATAGAATCGAGCGTCGCTATCATAAAACCTTGATGACCACTTATTAGCTCGTGATTATAAGGTAGTAGCAATACATATTCCCTGCCTATGCAGTTGATGACAGTTAAAGAACCGTCTTATTGCAGGATAGATATCAACTTATACGATATCTAATTATCTCTTTTCACTAATCAATAATAAAAACGGTAACCTTGAAAAACAACGAATTAGAATGGCAGGCGTTACGTCCTGATTACGCCTCCTACCAAACTTTCTTTCAAACAGCATCTCAATTACCTGCATCTCTACTTCGTGAGGTTCAACCTCGCCTGTATGAAAGCCTGCAATGGTTAAATAATGCAGATTCAGGGCAGTTTATGCTGTTAAAAGTGGATGATTCTGCTGCTTACTTTGATATGCTGACAGACACGTTAACGCAATCAGGGATCAAAACTGATCCCGTTGTTGGCAGTTATCAAGCAGAAACCAATAAAATCGATTGGCAAGAAAATGTACACGGCGCATTTTCATCATCAGAATCTATTACTTGTTGCCAATGGATAGAGCCAGAACAACTCTTTGGCTCATTCTATTACCATAAAGACGAAGTTACTCTTAGCCCAGGCTTATTGCATAAAGTAAATGGAGGCATCTTAGTCCTCTCTATAAAATCTTTACTTGCACAACCACTAATGTGGTTTCGCCTTAAAAAAATGGTTGAAGAACAGCGTTTTGAATGGCTTGTCTGGAATGACAATCAATCTCTGCCTTTACCTATTGAGAGTATGCCGCTCAATCTTCGTGTGATTTTAGTTGGTGATAGACTAAGCCTTGAAGAGCTTGAATTTATGGAGCCTGAGCTAAGTAGCACCGCTTTATATGGTGAATATGAATACGACATGTATTTAGAAGATGAAACCGCTCTTTCTCAATGGTGTGGCTTTGTAAATTCACTGTGCCAAAAATATCGTCTCCCTTCTCTATCTGCGGATGCTTGGGAAGTCTTGCTAACACAAGCTGCAAGACAACATGAAGATCAGCTAATGCTGAGCCTAGATTTAGAATGGATCTTGCGCCAACTTCGTTATGCAATACGTTTTAATCATGAGGCGTCTCTAACTGCTGATGCATTGAAAAAAGCAGAAGAAAATCGCCTATGGCGACACAGTTATTTGTTAGAGCGTAGCCGTGATGAGATTTTACAAGACCAAGTGATGATACAAACAGAAGGTGAAGCTGTTGGTCAAATCAATGGACTTTCTGTCTTAGATTACCCGGGATACCCTGATTTAATCGGAGAACCGACTCGCATTACCTGCGTTGCACATATAGGTGATGGTGAGTTTACGGATGTTGAGCGAAAAGCGGAGCTTGGTGGCAATCTTCATGCTAAAGGAATGATGATTATGCAAGCTTACTTAAACTCAGAATTACGTTTAGACCAACCACAGCCATTTAGCACCTCGATTGTTTTTGAGCAATCATATGGTGAGGTTGATGGTGATAGTGCCTCTTTGGCTGAATTGTGTGCATTTATTAGTACACTGGCACAACAACCTATTGATCAGCAAATCGCAGTTACAGGTGCTGTCGATCAATTTGGTCAAGTTCAACCGATTGGTGGCGTAAACCAGAAAATCGAAGGCTTCTTTGATATCTGCCAACAACGAGGATTAACGGGTACGCAAGGCGTGATTATTCCTCTTGCTAATATTCGTCATCTTGTACTTAACGAAAATGTGCAGCAAGCGGTAAAAGAAGAGAAATTTCATATTTGGCCTGTCACTCATGTAGCAGAAGCAATAACATTACTGACTCGTCAGCCATATTATGAAGAGCAATGTGAACCAGAACAATCAGACTCACACTTGTTAGCTGTTATTCATGATCGTATAACACTCGCAAATAATCAGGATAGACCTAAATTACCTTGGTTCTTACGTCTATTCAGATAATTCTGTTTCAAGTGATCGGAGTTGTTCAGCGTACAAGTGTAAGCTATTCTGTTGTCTTACACTTGATAAAGGCTATATAGACAATGGTTGATAAACGCGAATCTTATTCTAAAGAAGACCTCATTGCTTCAGGCCGTGGTGAATTATTTGGCCAAGATGGCCCACCACTGCCATCTGGTAATATGCTAATGATGGATCGCATCATTAAAATGACAGAAGATGGCGGCACCCATAATAAAGGCTTTATCGAAGCAGAATTCGATATCAAGCCAGATTTATGGTTCTTTGATTGCCACTTCGTCAATGATCCTGTTATGCCGGGTTGCTTAGGCCTAGATGCCATGTGGCAACTTGTTGGCTTCTATCTTGGCTGGCTTGGTGGTGAAGGTAAAGGCCGTGCGCTTGGTGTTGGTGAAGTAAAATTCACTGGACAAATATTACCAACAGCAAAAAAAGTTACCTATAAAATTGATTTCAAACGTGTTATCAATCGTAAGTTGATTATGGGTATTGCCGATGGTGAAGTGTATGTTGATGGTAAGCTGATTTATGAAGCAAAAGACTTAAAAGTTGGCTTATTTAAAGATACAACTGCATTCTAAGTTCGGTAACAATCTGAATCTATTAAAAATATCGTGTAATATAAAGTACACGGTATTTTTTTATCTATACTAATCGCGTATTTATTTTCTTCATAGAAGACAGCTCATATTCAATTCAGTTTTTATCAACACAAACAGTCGATTGCTTATCTTTTAGACACTGAAAATGATGCTTAATTTTAGCAGAGAAAAATAAGCTATATGTGAGATAAACAAATAAACCGGCTAAAAATAAAACACCTAATACTTCACCTGAATTTTCTGCTTGATTACTACCATTTGTATTATCAAATGCATTTTGAATTCCAATTATTATTGCGATAGTGATCGGAAACATTGATATACTCCAGAATATTTTCAGCATCATTGGTGCTATTTCTTTCTTCATAAAAACAACAAAAAGTGTAATAACATATAAAGTAGGGAGTGAAAAAGTTTGAATCATACTCCACACTATAGAAAGAGAAGCTATTAAATTAAAATTCGCACTATTTTTTATAAATACACTCATTAAAGTCGAAACACTAGTAAATGAAGACATTAATTGCCCTAGTGTGAAAAAAGTAAAAGCAATTAATATTATCCATAATGAGATTGGTTTTTTCATTGAAGTCTTCCTTGTAAATAAAAGTCGCTATAATAAATTAATCTATGTATAGTGTCATTAAATTAGTAAATAAATTTTATATATAAAGATAAATTTAAGTTAAGTGAGCTTTCTTATCCTAAATAAATATGACACTAGAAATTTATATCAACTTAGTACAAGTAGATTACGTTAAGGAATAATCGTATGGATATGATTATAAGCGCAATTGTAGAATTCTTTAGCTTTCTTATTGAACTTACTTTTTTTCTTTGTAAAGCAATTGGCTATCGTCTCACAATTTTATTGATTATATTTATTTGTATGTATGCTAGTCAATTCGATATAAAATGGATCTTAGGCTTTTCTATAACCTCATTATGTTTATATAGCCCAAACTTATATAAATTATTTAAAAAATCAAAAGAAAACCTTTAAGTTAAATTAGTTTTTATAAAAAGAAAATTTAAGGAAAATAAGTGATTAACAAAGGAAAAGTACCTAAAAAACAGGCAGACTTTATGTTTTATGGTGGCATATTTCTGATATTTACATCTTTTATAACTTGGTTTACTTCAGAAAAAATTGATTGGCTATATAATTCTATCAATACAATACTTGCTATTTTTCTTACTATTTATGGTTTTCGCTTACGCAAAAAATTTTCATGAAATAAAATTAAAAAAGTAATGATAATATAACGTAAAAAGGCTTACAAAATATGTAAGCCTTTTTTATATCCAAATTAATCGTTTGTTATTTATACTCAAATTGTCCTATGCTCAATATGTACATAGGAATGCATATAAATAACCCTCGTTTTGATTGTCGGTAAAATCTTAGTGATAATATTTAATATAGCTAAAAATAAGCTATTATCTATTTCACTACGACGGGTTATTTATTTTACCAGACTCGGGCGATCTTCCATCGCCTGTCGCCAACCTCCAAGCCAATGTGAACGCGCATCAATGGCGAAATAAGGGCAAAGTTCTTTTGAACGACCTTGCATACCAGCTTGATAACCTTTCGATAATGCTCTTGCTAAACGATCTCGTTTCTGTCTTTTCATATCTAGACAACCCTCACGTTCTAAGTTTAAGCGGAAAGATAATGATTGTTTTTTCAACAACCACTATAAATTGATACGCTTTATTGAGCATTTAAGCAAGTAAAGAAGTTAATACAAATGTCATATTTGTGATATTGAGCCAACCGAAAGTTTAATAACTATTGTTATAATTTATTTTATTTAATGTTTTTATTAAGGTATTATCTAGTTCTTTTAATAAGTTACATTGCAGACAAATATAACCTATTGATATTTTAAAACAATAAAGAAACAAAAAATAAATTTTTTATTTTTATCTCATAAAACCAATAAATCAAGTAAGACAAAATGATGTTTTTATTTAAATTTATGTCAATATAAGACTTGGTTTATAAATATAATTTTTTGCTCTATTTTTATTTTTTTGTAGAAAACTCTTTTTAATTACCTTTGTTTTATTAAGGAATTAGCTATTATTAAAAATAAAAGAGGCTATTAACACCTCTTACATACTTCTATTAATTCAAACTCTTCAAATACCAGCTCCATATCTTCTGAAAAATGACCTTCTCGATTAAAGAAGGCTTTATGTCCTTCTTGCCAATATGCCAAACTTAAATCCCCTTCACCTTCTCTCTTAGCCAATTCTTCGGTGACTTCATTAAATCGGATTAGTTGCAAAGAACGTGTTCGAATAACACAAATAGGCTCATTTTTACTATTTAGAATAATGCTAAAGCCCCCAATAACAGGAATAACGCTGTCACTAAAAAAACCATTTAATGAGCTACACGTTGCCGTTTTTTTTCCTTCTACCACCAGCATAGCAAGCTCATCCGCTAACTGAGCATTATCCCCAAATGACCAACTGATCGCAGTGGGATATTTCTTTTTAAGGCTTTCTAACATATTGTTTCCTTTTTTTGTTTTTTAAATAAACAAAACCCAATATTCAACTAAAATACAATTTAAGAGAATACTGGGTTTGAATAAACGTAATGCTAAGTCAGTTAGTATTGAGCTTGAATTGCTTTCGCTATATCAGAAACAACTTGCTCCCATCCTTGTCCTAATGTACGCACTAAAGCTGGATAACCATCTTCTGTTTGCGTTAAAACTAAAGAGAATGGCTGATTAATCACTTTATTGTTTTCAGTATAAATCCAGTCACCTGAGATAATTACCAGTCCATCATAACGACCTTGAAAGTAATTAACGGTGACCGTTAACTTTGCCAAGTTATCTTCAACAGGTTGATTAGCAACTACTGTACCCGGTAATGCTTTTGTTAAACCTGAAATAAGGTTCTGTTGTAATTGCTGATCAAGCGGATTAATCCATAGGTGCTGATTAGCCACGGTATAGTTAATATCCGTCGTTTGATAAACAATTCCAGCATTAACTAACATATTGGATAAACGGATCGGTTGAACCCAAATTTGAGGCTTCTTAGCTGACTGTGTTGCCGAGACTTGTTCTGGTACGCTACCTTGATAAACATCAGGTAACTGATAATACGTTTTATTAGTCTGGCTTGAACATGCCGTTAACATCAGTACAAATATCCCAATGATGTATTTCTTCATTTTTCAGCCCTCTTTGGTTCTGGATCTTTACCTTCCTTCGCTTCGAAAATCAATGCGTTGCTCTTATTGTTCAATGTTTTCAATAAAGGCTGCATCTCTCTTAACACCTGATCAAGCTGTTGCATATTATCAATCATTTTTCCGTATGCAGGAGAGCCCGGTTGGAAGCCTTGCATACTACGATTGATCTCTTTTAATGACTGCTGAATATCATTAGGAAGGTTTCTAAATTCATCACTACCAATCATCGCATTCAATGCTTTCAGTGTTTCTTTAGCCTCGCTGACTGCTTTTTGACTTTCAGATAATGTTGCTGTCATCTCTTTAAGCATTGGTTCAACAGGCAGATTGTTGATCTTATCCAGCGAAGTCATTACTTTTTGCTGAATTTGCGCTAAACCAGAGCCAACCGTTGGAATTTGTTGGAAACCAGCAACCTCTTGAGGGCCTTCCCATTTAGCTTCATCAGGGTAGAAATCAAGGTCAATATAAAGTGCACCAGTTAATAGGTTACCTGATTTCAGTGATGCTCTTAATCCATTATTGGAAGCAAAAGTAATTTCTTTAACGAAGTCGAAACTCTCACCGACATCATTGGCGAAACGTTCTGGTTCAACATGAATAAGTACGGGAATACGAAAATCTTTATCCAGCGATTGTTGCATACCTTTAGTGTAATAAGGCACTTGTACAACCGTTCCCATGCGAATTCCACGGAATTCTACAGGAGCTCCGGCTTGCAATCCTCTTACAGAATCAGAGAAAAACATGATGTAGCTACGATAGTCAGTATATAGTGAGTTTTGAATACTCTTTTCATTATCGTAGAGCTTAAATTCTGTTTTAGGTGCAATAGGATCACCTGGGACCCATCCCGCAGGGACATCAAAACTAACACCACCACTAAAGAGTGTAGAAAGTGATGCCATTTCAACACGTACACCCGATGAAGACATATCAAAAGCGATACCGGAATCTTTCCAGAACCGAACATTTGATGTCACCATTTTGTCATAAGGTGCTTTGATAAAGAGTTGATAATGCATATCTCGGCTATCAATATTGAATTCACTCGTTTCAACAGAGCCGACTTGGTAACCTCTAAATAAAACAGGATCACCCGCATTTAATTGGCCTGCTGCTTCACTTACCAAATTGATGCGAATACCTTTTGCATCTGGCGAAGCTAACGGTGGCGAGTCAAGAAGATTAAATTCATCTTCTTCTTTGCCTTTCAATCCCGGCTGTAACTCTATGTAGGCACCAGAAAGCAAGGTTCCTAAACCCGTTACACCTTCTTTACCGACTTGAGGTCTTACAACCCAAAATGCAGTATCTGCGCGTAATAACTCTTTCATGTCTTTATCAAGGCGAGCCGTAATAATAACGCGACTAAAATTACTATCGAGTGTGACACTTTCAACTAGACCGATATCTACACTACGACTTTTAATTTTAGTTTTACCTGCTTCAATGCCATCTGCATTATAGGTAATTAATGTAACTTCTGGACCCTGATGGCTGAAATGATAATAAAGTATCCACGCACCAATCAGTAAGGTGACAAGTGGTATGATCCAAACTGGAGACCAGCTTTTTAGCTTGTTAATTTTTGCTTCAGTTAAAGCAGTTTCATTCTTTTCAGTCACCCTTAGGCTCCTTAATCGTGGGTTTATCATCATCAGTTGTACACTTATCCCACGTCAACCGAGGATCAAACATCATTGCAGAGAACATAGTTAACACTACAACCAATGCAAATAGCACCACACCAAAATCAGGATAGATGCTCATCAGACGTCCCATTCTGACTAATGAAGCTAAAACAGCAATGACGAAGACGTCAATCATCGACCAACGCCCTACATATTCAACAACTTCATAGAGAAAATGCATTCTAGCAGGATCTCTTTTTCCATTAGATTTGTGTGCATCCCAACACAACCAAGCAATTGCGAGCATTTTTAAACTTGGCACCATAATACTGGCAATAAATATCACCATTGCAACGGGGTAAGAGCCATCTTCCCATAGCAAAATAACCCCAGCCATAATGGTCGAATAAATGTTATTACCTAAAGATTCAGTGACCATAATGGGTAATAAATTAGCGGGGATATAAAGAATTAACGACGTAATCAACAAAGAGACCGTCCATTGTAAGCTTTTAGGTCTTCTTGCATGTCCTGTCACTTCACAACGGCTACATTCGTATTGATCTACTGGTAAAATTGCCGTACATGAACGACATAATCTAACTCCTTGTTTTAACCCAGACTTACCTGATTCGATATCAGGATAATTCGGGCGACGTTCTAATTTTTCCCATAAAGTATGTCTATCAAGGCACTGGAATGCTCGAATTTGAAACAAGCAATAAAGCACATAAGGCAGGAAACTAAGCCCTAGCCCAATATCACCATAAGCCATTAATTTTACAAAGCTAACTAAAATTCCCGCAAGAAAAATCTCTGCCATACACCACGATTTTAATTGGAATAAAATACGCGATAACCAAATTTGTAGCTTTCTAGGTAATTGAATAGGTGTGCAAAGAAGTAAGATTGCCACCATACAAAAAGCGGGCACTATTTGGACAAAGAGTAGGAAAAATGCGCCTAATTCAACGTAATTTTCGCTAAACATAACGGTTGGAATTTGCATCAGTGTGACATTGTTGGCGATACCCGCCACTTCCATACTCACGAAGGTAAACTGGCTTGCCATCAGCAACATAAATAATGCGCTGATTGCTAATGCAACAGGTTGATAAAAAGGTTGACGCCAACGTGCAGTTAATACTGTATGGCAGCGAGGGCACGTTGCTTTTGTTCCTTGTGCTAATTGAGGAACACTGACCACCAGATCGCACTGCGGACATAATATTTGCTCATGTTTATGTTCATGCCGATGTTGTTGACCAGAGCACACTGCGACACCTCTTATTTAGAATAATCAATAAAAGAATATTTAATCCAGAAAGTAAAACGGGGCGTGATGCCCCGTTTTCGGTTGGCTATTCGCCGTTTTGCATCAATTCTAGCTCTTGCCATCTATCAAAAGCAGTTTCAAGCTCTTGTTCTTTATCTGCAAGCGCCTTTAAAACTTTTTCTGTCTCTTCATGAGGACGAGTAAAGAAATCTGCCCCACTCACTTCTTCTTGTAACGCGCTTAACTGAGTTTCTAAGCTTTCTAATTTTGCAGGAAGTTGCTCGAGTTCTCGCGTCAAATGATAACTTAATTTGTTAGTGCGAGTGTTCTTTTTAGAGCTATCTTTCGCTTTTGCTTCTTTTTCAGCTTTTTCTGGTGCGTTACGTGATTTGTTTGCTTCACTTTTTAGTGAAACCGACTGTGCTCTTTGTTGCTGAGCATCGAAATATCCACCAACGTAGCTGTTAATAACACCATCGCCTTCAAAGATCCAACACTCAGTAACACTATTATCAACAAATTCACGATCATGGCTAACTAGTAAAACAGTGCCTTGGTAAGCATCAACTAGCTCTTCTAACAATTCCAATGTTTCAACATCGAGATCGTTGGTTGGTTCATCGAGAATAAGCAAGTTACTTGGTTTTAAGAATAAACGCGCCAGTAATAGACGATTTCTCTCACCTCCTGAAAGTGCACGAACGGGAGTCATTGCACGTTTAGGTGGGAATAAAAAGTCTTGCAAATAACCAAGTACGTGACGAGGGCGGCCATTTACCATGACTTCTTGCTTACCTTCAGCAAGGTTATCCATCACTGTTTTATCAGGATCAAGTGCCGCACGATGCTGATCAAAGTAAGCAACTTCAAGCTTAGTACCACAATGAACTCGCCCGCTGTCTGCTTTTAAATCGCCTAGCATAAGTTTCAATAAAGTGGTTTTACCGCAACCATTTGGCCCCACCAGCGCAATTTTATCGCCACGTTGTACTTTGGCAGAAAAATCACGAACTAACTTACGCATTCCAATGCTGTAATTAACATCTTCAAGTTCAAAAACAATTTTGCCTGAACGCGTAGCTTCTTCGACCTGCATACGAGCACTGCCTAACACTTCACGACGTTCACTGCGTTCAACACGCAATGCTTTTAATGCTCTTACGCGGCCTTCGTTACGAGTGCGTCGTGCTTTAATACCTTGACGTATCCACGCTTCTTCTTGCGCTAATTTGCGATCAAACTCTGCATTTTGTTGCTCTTCAACACGCAGTGCTTCTTCTTTGCTTTCAAGATACTTATCGTAATTTCCCGGCCATGAAGAAAGTTTTCCACGATCAAGATCGATAATACGCGTTGCCATATTACGGATAAATGAACGGTCATGGGAAATAAACACGATACTTCCTTGGAAATCTTTTAAGAATTTCTCAAGCCAAAGGATCGTCTCAATATCAAGGTGGTTTGTTGGTTCATCTAAAAATAGCACTCTAGGTGCGCTGACTAATGCACGCCCTAGGGCTGCTTTTCTTAACCAACCACCCGATAAAGAAGAAAGCTCTGCTTCACCATCTAAACCAAGTTTTTCTAGCACTTCTGCAATTCGGCTATCAAGCAACCACAAGTTACGGCTATCAAGTACTTCTTGTAGCTCTGCCATTTTATTGAGATTTTTATCAGAAGGATCTGTCTCAATCAGTTTAGAAATATGGTGATAATCTGTTAGGTATTTAGCATCTTCTTCAACACCTTCTGCAACAAAGTCAAAGATAGTGCCTTCAATATCTCTAGGGGGATCTTGCTGTAAGCGAGCTGTCACAAGATCTTGTTCATAAACAACTTGACCATCATCTAAAGGTTGCTCTTTAGATAACACTCTTAGTAATGTTGATTTACCCGCACCATTGCGCCCAACTAAACAAACGCGTTCATTTTCTTCAATAAATAAATCGGTGCTATCTAATAGTGGAGCATCACTGAAAGATAAATAAGCCCCAGTCAAACTAATTAACGGCATTGTAAATTATTCCTCACCAGCATGAGTTAGCAGCCAGCAATTGTGAATTTGGCGGTTACGTGCAAAGTCTTGTGATAATGTTTTCTGTGTTATCTCTTTTGCACACAACCCAATTTTTACTAACTCGTCATGTTCCATTTTGAATCCACGTTTGTTATTTGAGAACATAATTGTTCCGCCTTTTCTCAACAAACGTTTCAGATGTTTCATTAATTCAATGTGATCACGCTGTACATCAAAGGTGTTTTCCATTCGTTTTGAGTTAGAAAACGTAGGCGGATCGATAAAAATCACATCAAATTGTTCATTGCTCTGCATTAACCATTGAATGCAATCTGCTTGCATTAAACGGTGTTGTCTACCTGACAGGCCATTCGCTTGGAAGTTTTTCTCAGCCCATTCAAGATAAGTACGAGACATATCAACTGTTGTTGTGCTTTTCGCACCACCAATTCCCGCATGAACAGAAGCCGTACCGGTATAAGCAAAAAGATTTAAGAAGTCTTTTCCATTGCTCATTTCACCCAACATTTTTCGTGCAATACGGTGATCTAAGAACAACCCTGTATCAAGATAATCCGTTAAGTTCACCCAGAATTTTGCACCAAATTCGTCAACTAAGAAAAAATCGCCCTTTTCGGCCATTTTTTCATACTGCTGTTTGCCTTTTTGACGTTGGCGAGTTTTTAAAATCAGTTGATCAGAACGTAATGCCAGTACTTCCATTGTTGCGCTAATCACATCGAATAAACGCTGACGAGCTTTGTGCTCATTAACTGTTTTAGGTGGCGCATACTCTTGGATAACCACTTTATCGCCATAGCGATCTACAGCAACATTATATTCAGGTAAATCAGCATCGTATAAGCGATAACATTCAATTTGCTGTTGTTTTGCCCATTTCGCGAGTTTTTTCTCATTTTTACGTAAACGGTTTGCAAAATCTTCAGCAAGTCCAGTGTTAATCGTTGATGGTGTATCAGAAAGCAAATAGTTCTTTTGTACACAATCTAAAGGACCATTTTTTGCTTTGAACTCTCGTTCTGCACGTAATTGAATGCAACTTAACAACTCAGGTGATGCACTAAATAGCGATAATCTCCAACCTGGGAAGTGTGCTTTGACCGCTCTTCCTAATTGGCTGTGAAGTGCGATTAATGCAGGTTCACTTTCTAAACGTTCACCATAAGGTGGGTTACTGATAATTGTCCCTTTGATTTCCGCTGAAACAGGGTTTGTCAGTTTAGCTGCATCACCGTGAGCAAAGGTGATCAGTTCAGCAACATCCGCTCTGCGTGCGTTGGCTCTTGCCATATCCAACACGCGCTTATCAACATCAAAGCCATAAAAACGCGCAGTGGTATTCTTTTTACCTTCACGGAAACGGGTAAAAGCTTCATGGGTCACTTCTTTCCATAACGCTTCATCGTGACCTAACCAATGACGGAATCCCCAATGCACACGATTTAATGCTGGAGCACAATCAGTCGCCATCATGGCTGCTTCAATTAATAATGTACCAGAGCCACACATTGGGTCGATCAATGGTGTGTCAATTTTCCAGCCTGAACGCATGATAATAGCGGCAGCTAAGTTCTCTTTTAAAGGTGCTTGCCCTGTTAAATCACGGTAGCCACGTTGATGTAAACCATCACCACTTAAATCTAAAGATAGCGAAGCTTTTTCTTTATGAAGGTGGATGGTTAAGCGGATATCAGGGGACTGTTTAGCGACATCTGGACGTTGCCCTATTTTACGTTGGAAGGAGTCAACGATGGCATCTTTCGCTTTTAATGCACCATATTGGCTATTACGAATAACGTCATTCGTGCCATTAAAATGGATAGCAAAAGTCTGATCAACAGTAAAAATCTCACTCCAATCAATTGCCTGCACACCAAGGTATAAGTCTAGATCACTATAAACATTGAATTCATTTAACGGCAACATAATACGTGACGCTAAACGACTCCAAAGTAAAGACTGATACATGGTTTTATCATCAGCACGAAAATAAACACCGCCTTGAGTTATCTGGCAAGCCTGAGCACCAAGGTGTTCAAGTTCAGATTTTAATAGTTCTTCCAGACCTCGGCCTGTGCTGGCAAACAGAGAGCGCATAATATTGTTACCACCTAAAATAAAATTGTTGGGCATTATAGCTAATTGTATTACGTTGTCATAAAGTTACTGGCTATAAAAAATAATAATGTCTTTTGGGAGCACTGATGATCAACGTTTCACGCCTTTATATACACCCAGTTAAATCAATGAAGGGAATTCGACTTTCTCATGCATTTGCTCGTGAGAGCGGATTCACGTTTGATCGCGATTTTATGATAACCACCCCAGAAGGGACTTTTATCACGGCACGAAAATTTCCCGTTTTGCTGTGTTTTATTCCCACTGTCATGGCAAATGGTATCTATATTCAAGCACCCGATGGTGAAGGTATTGCTATCACCTATCAAGATTTTGAGACCACATTGCAACCGACAGAAGTTTGGGGCAACCATTTTACCGCGTATGTGGCTCCAGATGAAATAAATCAGTGGTTCAGTCGTTATTTAAAAATGGATGTTCAACTTCGTTGGACTGGCGAAAAATCGACACGCCGAGTGAAAAAAAATCCAGAAACCGCTGTTTCTTTCGCTGATGGCTACCCTTACTTATTAATTAATGAAGCCTCATTTCAATACTTACAACAGCGTTGCCCTGCTTCAATTAATATTGAGCAATTTCGAGGGAATATCCTCATAACAGGTGCAAAGCCTTTTGAAGAAGATACTTGGCAGACTATTCGTGTTGGCTCTGTTGTGATGGATCTGATGAAACCTTGTAGCCGTTGTATCATGACCACAATTAGTATCGATAAAGGCGTGAAACATCCTAACACAGAACCACTCGCAACACTGCAAACATTCCGTAGTGATGAAACGGGTGATGTCGATTTTGGTCAAAATGTCATCATTCGTCAAACTGGTATTATTCGTGTAGGAGATACTGTTGAAGTATTAGCTTATAAAGAAGCAAAACAGTATCTTGTAACAGCCCCTGTTGAAACACAATCAGCACCTATCATTGAAAACACACAAGAACGGACTGTCAGCATTGAATTTAATGGCGAGGTTTTCGAAGGTAATAACCAAGAAGTTCTGTTAGAACAACTTGAAAATAATGGTTATACCATTCCTTATAGTTGCCGAGCTGGCCTTTGTGGCTCTTGTGTTATCCAATTAGATGAAGGTGATGTTAATGCATTAAAAGCTGGCGCAATTAAACGCTCAGGTAAAATCTTAGCCTGTAGCTGTATTCCTAGCGGTAATGTGAAACTTTCGCTTAATAGAAAATAACACTTATCTTTATCACAAATTAAAAGAAGGTAATTTGTCCTTACCTTCTTTTTTATTTTGAATAATACAGTTTGTTTAATAAGAATTATCTTATTAAAAACTTAATAATGAATTATCAATAAACCTATTTATTTGTTTCTAGGAAAAAGATGCAGAAAAAAAGTAATGAAGATTTGATTTTGGGGAGTGTTATTTAGGGTGAATTTGTTTTTAGAATGTTATAAATGATGAGTAACGATAAAAAGAGTAAGTCCTTTTTACTCTTTTTGTTAAATAACTTTCTCGTACAAAAATGATCCTGGCTCTGACTCTTTATGATAATCGCTTAACCTGTCATTCATAATTTTTATTGGGTCACAAAAATTAAGTGTTCTATCAAATAATGTTAACTGCGGTTGAGCTAATAAACATAAACAAGCTTGAGCCCCCACTTCAGTCACTAAAAAAAGAGCTGTTTCGCCTTCTTCTTTTAATGAAGCTTCTACCACTTGAGATAAATAAGGGTTGATTTGATTATTGTTAACTTCAAAATACCAACTCTTAGGCATCAGCGGCTTTAAAAAGCGATGGGCTATTAATGCATTTAAAGCTAATTCAGCTCTTGATTCTGATGGCATATCTATTTGTCGAATTTGCTCATCGTATCCATAATAAAGAGCCGCATCATCGACGGTAAAAGATGCTGATTGTCGAGCACTCTCACTCAACATTTTGCTTGGAAAGCGGGAACGAAAAACCATACCATTTGCTAAATCAAGCATTAATTTTTGTTGCTCAACATCAAAATACCAACGCCAGCGATCATCGGGTTTTATTATCACTAATTAATCCCCCTTCGATTCATTCCCTGTTTTATACTCTGATAAAAAATCAAAATTAAATGACCTAAATAAAATATTTAATATCACCTAACAAAAACAGGATTCATTTTACTATTAATTAAGCACAATCAGTGCAATTTAATAAAAAATAACCAACTAGGGGCAATATAAACGAGTTAGGGGCAGAAGAAAAGCCCCTAATTCATTATTAAATGTATTTAGATATGATTAATTATAGATTTGATAAGTGCAGGACCTTGATAAATGAATCCTGAATAGACTTGAATAAGAGAAGCGCCAGCGTCCATTTTTTCTCTTGCTGCTGTTAATGAATCAATTCCACCTACACCAATAATAGGTAATGTACCTTTTAATTCTTCATTTAATTGACGAATTATTTGTGTACTTTTTGATTGTACCGGGCGACCACTTAATCCCCCAGCTTCATTACAGTGATCTAACCCACTAACTAATGATTTATCTAATGTGGTATTTGTCGCAATAACACCATCAATATGATGACGGACTAAGCTATCTGCAACTTGAATTAATTCTTCATGTGTTAAATCAGGTGCAATTTTAACAGCGACAGGAACATATTTTTGATATTTTCCCTGCAACTCTAATTGTTTATTTTTAATTGCTGATAGTAGATCGTCTAATGCTTCACCGTATTGTAGAGTACGCAAACCGGGGGTATTTGGTGATGAGATATTGATTGCGATATAACCGGCATGAGCATAGACTTTTTCCATACAAATCAGATAATCATCTTTACCTTGCTCTACTGGGGTATCTTTATTTTTGCCGATATTAATACCCAGTACGCCACCATAACGAGATTGTTTTACATTTTCAATTAAGTTATCGACGCCAAGGTTATTAAAGCCCATTCGGTTAATTAAGCCTTCAGCTTCCACTAAGCGGAATAAACGAGGTTTATCATTTCCCACTTGAGGACGTGGCGTCACTGTACCTACTTCAATAAAACCAAATCCCATTGCACCCAATGCATCTATACAATCACCGTTCTTATCAAGACCGGCAGCAAGACCAAGTGGATTTTTAAATGAGAGTCCCATACAGGAAACGGGTTTTGAAGGAAGTGACTGCTGAATAAGAAATTGAAATGGGGAATGAGATAAACGTTTTAACTGACGGAAGGTAAAATCATGGGCACGTTCAGGATCTAGCCGAAACAATGCCTTCCTTACTAAGGAATAATACATACGATCTCCATTGAGAATATCGGGTATTAGGAATGATATGTCTACGACAATTTAAGCGTCGAGCATCATATAGATAAAAGCACGAAAAGTAAACGCTTCAATTTCACAATTCGCCATAAAAAACCCCCAGACTATGAATGAACCCAAATCATTTCCTCGTGAAATAACTAATCTTCCTTCAATACAAAAAGATGAGTAATACCCAAAAATAATAGAAATTTAGGATTTTTTGCATACTTATTAACAAACAAAATGAGTACAAATAATTTAAATTATTTAATAAAAAACAATTTGTTATATGAAAACACATAACTGAGTAAGAACTACGATGATTAGGGATCTCAAATTTAGCAATCAAAACACAATTAAAAATGATAAACACTTAGAGACGGAGATAATTGAGTGAATGAAACAAACATACCAATAATACATATTTCTTTACTTGATGATATCCGAAAGCTCCTTAACCAAGGTAGAAAACAATCCACACAAGCCGTCAACAGTATAATGGTTCAAACCTATTGGGAAATCGGGCGTTTGATTGTTGAAGATGAGCAACATGGAGAAACTCGAGCTGAATTTGGTAAAGCCGTATTAAAATCATTATCTACTGAATTAACCAAAGAATTTGGAAAAGGATTTGATACTTCAAACCTTCGGTATATGCGACAATTTTATCTTACATTTCCAATTTGTGACGCAGTGCGTCACGAATTAAGTTGGACACATTACAGGACATTACTTCGCCTAAAAAACGAACAGGCTCGTCAATGGTATATTAATGAAGCAATAGTGCAATCCTGGTCAGCTCGTGCATTAGAGAGACAAATAAATACTCTGTACTACGAACGACTACTCTCAACTCAAGGAAAGCAACAAAACATTTTGCCTGTTTTAATCGAAGAACAACAGAAAATAGCTGAACTTACAACATCAGTTAAAGATTACTTACGTGATCCATATATTTTCGATTTTCTAGGTCTACCTAGTATTGCTTTACAAGAAAATAAATTAGAACAAGCCTTAATTGATAATCTAAAAGAATTCTTACTTGAACTTGGTAAAGGATTTGCTTTTGTAGAACGTCAACAACGCATTAATACCGATGATGGTGACTACTATATTGATCTAGTATTTTATAATTTTCACTTAAAATGCTTCCTATTAATTGACTTAAAAATGCATAAACTCACTCATCAAGATGTGGGTCAAATGGATATGTATGTGCGAATGTATGAAGAAAAAAAACGTCGTAGTGATGATAATCCTACTATTGGCCTCATTCTTTGCACTGAGAAGAATCATACTGTAGCCAAATATTCAATTCTTAATGAAAGTAAGCAATTATTTGCATCAAAGTACATACTAGCATTACCGAGTGAAACGGAGTTGATTGAGAAATTAGAACAAGAACGTCAAAGATTGCTTAAACAAAAAAACTAGGATCATAAAGCCATACTCTGTTTATCTGTTTTCTACCGTAATTAGCCATCTAATCATTATCATAAAAAATCCCCAGACTATGCTGGGGATCTAATTATCATGCTGATTTTATACTATTTACTCACTCATAAAGTGATATAAAACGTAATATTAATCAGCTAACGCTTTGGTGATTTTCTCATATAAATCACCTGATAAATTCTCAAGTTCTTTCAGTTTTAATAACTCTGTACGCATTTTTTCTTGGCGTGTTGCATCATAACGTTTGAGACGAATAAACGGCTCGATAAGGCGTGATGCAACTTGTGGATTACGGCTATTTAAATCAGTCAGAATTTCTGTCAATAATAAGTAACCAGAACCATCTTCAGCGTGGAAAGCGACTGGGTTATTATTTACAAATGCACCAATTAACGCACGAGTACGATTTGGGTTTGCAAGTGTAAATGAGCGATGAGATAACAGACTACGGACTTTCTGTAACACATCTGTTGCTGGGCTCATGGCTTGTAAACTAAACCATTTATCCATCACTAAACCGTCTTGATGCCATTTATCATCAAATTCTTGTAATAGCGCATCTTTACAAGGTAACTGAGCCATTACTGCGGCATTAAGTGCGGCAAGTGCATCGGTCATGTTATCACTGTTGTGATATTGCATATCAACAAGTTTGTTACCTGTTTGCTCATTTTCAACTGCTAAATAACCTAAGCAAACATTGCGTAAATCACGTTTTGCAATATCATCATGATTAACACGATAAGCACCCATATGCATTGAATGATAAACAGCAGAAAATTCATCGGCCATTTCAGTTGCGAGTGTTTTACGAATAAAACCAAGCGCTTTATGGATGGCAACAGGATCAATAATACTAAATGATTCACCCGCTTCAACATCTGTTGGTAATGTCAGAATAAGTGCAGCTAATGCAGGATCAATATCTTTATCAAGTAATACTGCACGGAAAGCATCAACCACCATTTCAGGAAGAATACAGGTTTCGCCTTTTTGAACTCGGGCAACATTTTCTTTTATATAGCGACCTAATAATGCTTGAGCTGCATCCCAACGTGAAAATGCATTACGTGCATATTTCATTAGGAAAGAGAGTTGCTCATCTGTAAATGGATAATCAAGTTTTACAGGCGCAGAGAACTCACGTAATAAAGATGGGATCGGTTGTTCTGGTACATCGTCAAAGATAAACTGCTGCTCTTCACGTACCACATTTAATACATTAGAAATAGTTTGACCTTGTGAACGCAGTGGGATCACATTGCCTTTGCTATCATACAATTCAATATCTAATGGAATATGTAATGGCTGTTTTTCAGTTTGATCTGCTGTTGGTGGCGTCATTTGACTAACAGTTAAAGTGTATTGCTTTTTATTAGCATCATAACTATCACGAACTGTCAGTTGTGGCGTGCCTGATTGGCTATACCAACGGCGGAATAAAGTCAGATCAACATTAGAGGCATCTTCCATTGCTTGAATAAAATCATCACAAGTTGCAGCACTACCATCGTGGCGATGAATATACATTTGAATGCCAGCTTGGAATTGCTCTTCACCTAATAAAGTGTGGATCATTCGGATCACTTCTGAACCTTTTTCATATACGGTTAAAGTATAGAAGTTGTTCATTTCGATCACGCTATCAGGACGAATTGGATGTGCCATAGGGCTTGCATCTTCTGCAAACTGTGCGGTACGCATCACTCGTACATTATTGATACGATTAACAGAGCGAGAGCCTAAGTCAGAGCTAAATTCTTGATCACGGAAAACGGTTAAACCTTCTTTTAGGCTTAATTGGAACCAATCACGGCAAGTGATGCGGTTCCCCGTCCAGTTATGGAAATATTCATGACCAATAACAGACTCAATGCCTAAGTAATCTTTGTCAGTTGCCGTTTCACTTTTTGCCAGCACATATTTAGAATTAAAGACATTCAGCCCTTTATTCTCCATCGCCCCCATATTAAAGAAGTCAACGGCGACTATCATATAGATATCAAGATCGTATTCTAAATTAAAGCGAGATTGATCCCATGCCATCGCATTTTTCAATGATGTCATTGCCCAATCTGCACGATCTAAATTACCTTTATCAACAAAAAGCTCTAAAGCAACTTCACGACCGCTTTTGGTGGTAAAAGTATCTCGTAATACATCAAAGTCACCTGCCACCACTGCAAATAAATAACTTGGTTTTGGATGTGGATCTTCCCATGTTACCCAATGACGACCATCATCAAGTTCACCTTGCGCAATACGGTTACCATTTGACAATAAATAAGGATATTGTTTTTTATCTGCCGTAATTGTTGTGGTGTAACGCGCTAATACATCCGGTCTATCTAAATAGTAGGTAATATGGCGGAAGCCTTCAGCTTCGCACTGTGTACATAATGCATCACCAGAAACATACAGCCCTTCTAATGCTGTATTAGCTGATGGATTAATCTCGTTAACAATTTTTAACGTAAATTGTTCTGGCAGTTGTTCAATGATGAGTTTGCCGTTTTCTTCTTTATAGTGTGTCCAAGCAACATCATTTACTGCAATTGATTTTAATGTTAAGTCTTCACCATCTAACACTAGTGCTGTTGCATCTGAGTTTAGGCGTTTACATTGGCTTATCGCTGTAACCTGGGTATTTTCTTTATCTAAGATAAAATCAAGATGTAAATCGGTGATTGTGTAGTCAGGGGCACGATAATCTTTGCGAAATTTCGCGATTCTTTGTTGTGTCATAGAAAAAACCTTTTAGTTAACACGACTATTTAACGGTTATATTACCAAAGCTTACTCGTCAAAAATCTGTTTAGCCAGTCGAATATTCAATTGAAAACATTAAAAGTCAACAGAATGTTAATAGTTTATTAATACATGTAATCAATTTATTTGGTAAATGATGCTAATATACTCCCAAATTATGTTTAACGTGGTAAACTCATCTAAGTTTTACAGCTTGTTTTTATGTCGCAGAGAAATATTGTTGAATAGTGACGCTTTGTCGTCATATTCGGGTATACTCTCCAACCTTAACGATTTAGCAGACATAAAAACGCTCCGTGAGGATGCTTGACGCGCTATGATTTTAGACGCTACACCGATTATTACATCACTGTTGGATACCGATGCATACAAGCTCCACATGCAACAAGCGGTTTACCACCATTATAGTGATATTCCTGTCGTTGCTGAGTTCCGCTGCCGGAGTGATGAACGTCTAGGTGAATATGCAACAACCTTACGCCATCAAGTTAATATGATGGCAGACCTGTCATTAACGAATGAAGAATTTAACTATCTTCAGAGTCTCCCCTTTTTCAAAAATGACTATCTGCAATGGTTCAAGCATTTTCGCTTTAAACCAGAACAAGTCCAAATTTCAGCGACACCTGAAAACCAACTGACGATCAGAATAACAGGCCCTTGGCGCGAAGTTATTTTATGGGAAGTTCCGTTGTTGGCTTTAGTGAGTGAAATTGTACATCGTGTCCGCTCGCCTCAAATCACACCAGATGATGCAGTTAATCAGCTACGTAAATTAATTGATATCTTCTACCGTGATGCTGCTGAGCAACAGATTGACTTAGCTGATTTTAAGTTGATGGATTTTGGTACTCGCCGCCGTTTTTCTTATGATGTGCAGTGTGCCATTGTGGATGAGCTGAAAAATCATTTTCCTTATCTTATTGGTACAAGTAATTATCATTTCGCTGAACGGATGCAATTAGCCCCAGTGGGAACACAAGCTCACGAGTGGTTTCAGGCTCATCAACAGATTAGCCCTGAACTGGCAAATAGTCAGCGTGCCGCCTTGCAGTCTTGGTTAGATGAATACCCTGATCAATTAGGTATCGCATTAACAGATTGCATTACAATGGATGCGTTTTTGCGTGATTTTGATAAAACCTTTGCAGAGAGCTATCAAGGTTTACGTCACGACTCTGGCGATCCTATTGAATGGGGTGAAAAAGCGATCGCGCATTATGAAAAATTGGGCATTGATCCAATGAGTAAAGTATTAGTCTTTTCTGATAGTCTTGATTTTCAAAAAGCGCTGGTACTTTATAAACATTTCCATAAGCGTATTCGTTTAATCTTTGGTATTGGTACTCGACTCACTTGCAACATTCCTGAAATCACACCTCTTAATATTGTGATTAAGCTGGTGGAATGTAATGGTAAGCCAGTTGCTAAATTATCAGATAGCCCAGGTAAAACCATTTGTGACGACAATGACTTTGTTGACAAGCTACGCAAAGCCTTTGACGTTCCTCTTGTTAAACAAGCCTGTTAATTAGCGAAAAATCTTCATTAATAAAAGAAAGGGTAAAAATTGCCCTTTCTTTTGTCATACCTCTGCCATAACAGCTACTTTCATCAATATTTCATCTATTTTTATCAATTTATTTTATACAAAAGCTTTTCTCTTCTTTATTGACTCTTTAAACTAAAATTTCCTACTTGTTTCCTGCGCTATTGCAAGTAACATAGAAAAACTGTCCGACAGGGGCAGAATGAATTAACCAAACAATTATTTTAATTAAACGAAGAGAGATTTATTTATGATCGTTGCGCCTGTAGTCGACGTACTGCAAGGCCGTATCGCGGTTGGCGAAGACGTCACCGTTCGCGGTTGGGTACGTACAAGAAGAGATTCAAAAGCTGGTATCTCATTTCTTACCGTCTATGACGGTTCCTGCTTTAATCCAGTACAGGCCATCATTAATAATAATTTACCGAATTATCAAGATGAAGTGCTGCACTTAACCACAGGCTGTTCTGTGGTAGTCACCGGTAAAATTGTTGAATCTCCGGGCCAGGGACAGAACTTTGAAATTCATGCCACCAATGTTGTTGTGGTAGGAATGGTCGATGATCCGGAAACTTATCCGATGGCCGCCAAACGTCATAGTATTGAGTACCTACGTGAAGTTGCTCACCTACGTCCTCGTACTAACTTAATTGGTGCAGTTGCTCGTGTTCGTCACACATTAGCACAAGCACTACATCGTTTCTTCGATGAACAAGGCTTCTTCTGGGTTTCTACGCCACTGATCACAGCAGCTGATACAGAAGGTGCAGGTGAGATGTTCCGTGTCTCTACATTAGATATGAACAATCTGCCACGCACAGATAAAGGCGAAGTCGATTTCAGTGAAGACTTTTTTGGCCGTGAAGCGTTTTTAACTGTTTCTGGTCAGCTAAATGGTGAAACTTACGCTTCTGCATTAAGCAAAGTGTATACTTTCGGTCCAACATTCCGTGCTGAAAACTCAAATACCAGCCGTCACCTCGCTGAATTCTGGATGGTTGAGCCTGAAGTGGCATTTGCTGATCTTAACGATATCGCAGCCCTTGCTGAGAAAATGTTGAAATACACCTTTGCAGCAGTGTTAGCAGAGCGTAAAGATGATATGGAGTTCTTTGCACAACGTGTCGATAAAGACGCTATCTCACGCTTAGAAAACTTTATCACCTCTGATTTTGCTCAAATCGATTATACCGATGCAGTCACTGTGCTTGAAAACTGTGGTGAGAAATTTGAAAACCCAGTTTATTGGGGTGTTGACCTCTCTTCTGAGCATGAGCGTTATCTTGCAGAGAAACACTTTAAAGCACCTGTTGTTGTGAAAAACTACCCGAAAGATATCAAAGCATTCTATATGCGTATGAATGAAGACGGTAAAACAGTTGCAGCAATGGACGTATTAGCACCGGGAATTGGTGAAATCATCGGTGGTTCTCAACGTGAAGAACGTTTAGATATGTTTGATAAACGTTTAGACGAAATGGGAATGAGCAAAGAAGACTACTGGTGGTATCGCGACCTGCGTCGTTATGGCACCGTGCCTCATTCAGGATTTGGTTTAGGTTTTGAACGTTTAGTTGCTTATGTGACCGGCGTCGCAAACGTTCGTGAAGTTATTCCATTCCCACGTACACCAAGAAATGCAGATTTTTAATTTAGTGATTGATTAGTATTCAACTGAAAATTTGCATTGCTGTTTTATTGTACTAGTTTTACTTAAGTGAAGAAGCCAACCTCAAGGTTGGCTTTTTTTATGCATGGCTGTTATTTAATTCAAAAGTTCCCCAAAATACATACTTTGAAATACATAGTTACAATTTGTTACACTTTTTTCGTTTTTGTAGCAAATTGGGGGTAGATAAAATTTTTTACCAATGGAACACTGTCACCCGACACAGACGACACTTAACTCTCATAAATAGTTCCATAAAAATTAAGAAACTATTTCTGGCAGTGGCAAAGGTGTCTGAATAACACCAATGAGGGTAATAATAATGATGAAGCGCAATCTTCTTGCAGTGGTAATCCCAGCTTTAATGTTTGCTGGTGCAGCAAACGCAGCTGAAATGTACAACAAAGACGGCAACAAAGTAGACATCTACGGTAAAGTTGACGTTCGTCATTACTTCGCTAACTCTGATAGAGATCGCGGTCAAGAAAGCGGTGACGCTTCTCGTGCTCGTATCGGTTTCAAAGGCGAAACTCAAATCAATAAAGATTTAGTTGGTTTCGGTCGTTTCGAATACGAAATCCGTACTAACAAAGCTGAAGGCGACACTGATTCACGTGCTCGTTTCGCTTACGCTGGTTTTAAATTCGCTGACTTTGGTTCAGTAGACTACGGTCGTAACTACGGTGTAATTTACGACACCAACGCATGGACAGACGTTCTGCCTTTATGGGGCGGCGACTCTATGTCACAAACTGACAACTTCATGACTGGCCGTACTACTGGCGTTCTGACTTACCGTAACACTGATATGTTCGGTTACGTTGATGGCCTGAACTTTGCTCTGCAATATCAAGGCAAAAACAACTCAGAAACTAACAACGACCGTACTGAAATCAAAAAACAGAATGGCGACGGCTTCGGTTTCTCTACAGCTTATAACTTAGGCTGGGGTGTAACTCTGGGTGGTGGTTATTCTAACGCTGCTCGTACTGCAGAACAAAAGTTAAGCACAGCTAAAGGTGAACGTGCAGAAGCATGGAACTTTGGTGGTAAATTTGCAGCTAACAATGTTTACTTAGCAGCTATGTACGGTGAAACTCGTAACATGACTGGTTTCAAAGGCAACATTGCTAACAAAACTCAAAACATCGAGTTAACTGCACAGTACGATTTCGCTGACTTAGGTCTGAAACCATCTTTAGGTTACGTTCAATCTAAAGGTAAAGACTTAGATGTTAACGGCGTAAACGACGAAGATTTAGTTAAATATATCTCTGTAGGTTCTTTCTACAAATTTAACAAAAATATGACTGCAGTTGTTGATTACAAAATCAACCTGATCAAATCTGATAATAAACTGGGCATCAACGACGACAACGTAGTTGGTTTAGGTCTGACTTATCAGTTCTAATTACCGCTTAGGTAATTAAACAGTCAAGTTAATTGATTTGAAAAGCAACACTTCGGTGTTGCTTTTTTATTTGCATAATTTGGCACACCTGCTCTCTCCTTTCCCTTATCTTTTTATTTTATCCCTATATTAATCACGATTGATTAGCGTCTCTCTTGTGATAACACTCTATGTAGTTTCCATTTTTGAAATATTCAAAAGTTTATCATACTAAACAATTCTGCCTTTTTAGTGATTATTTTTACATGTTAATGTAATCACAGGATATTCACTTATTTACATCTTGATTTGCTATTTATTCTCACTTAGTTCACAACTTCTTGTTAATTTCTCTACAAATAGTTGGCAAAAAGGCCTCATAGCGTTACTCTTGATACTCATATTTCGGCTTCGTTTTGAGCTTAGGGAACAATTACACTATGTTTGAGAAAATCATTGCTGCACCAGCCGATCCTATTCTAGGTTTAGCTGATAGTTTCCGTTCTGATCCTCGTGAAAACAAAATTAACTTAGGGATTGGTGTTTACAAGGATGAAACAGGCAAAACCCCTGTTTTGACCACAGTTAAGAAAGCAGAAAAATACCTGTTAGAAAACGAAACCACTAAAAACTACCTTCCTATTAGCGGTATCCCTGAATTTGGCAATGTGACCCAAGCACTTTTGTTTGGTGAACAACATCCTATTATCTCTGAAAAACGCGCACGCACGGCACAGGCTCCAGGTGGTACAGGTGCTTTACGTATTGCGGCTGATTTTATTGCTCAACAAACCACAGCAAAACGTGTTTGGATTAGTAACCCAACTTGGCCTAACCATAACAATATTTTCCAAACTGCAGGTCTTGAGATCTGCAATTATGATTATTACGATGCAGAAAATCGTGGGTTAGATTTTGAAGGCATGTTAGCGAGCCTTGCTAAAGCTCAAGCGGGTGATGTTGTTCTGTTCCACGGTTGCTGCCATAACCCAAGCGGTATTGATCCAACTGAAGAACAATGGCGTCAATTAGCTGAACTATCAGCAGAAAAAGGCTGGTTGCCTGTTTTTGACTTTGCATACCAAGGTTTTGCTCGCGGTCTTCAAGAAGATGCTCAAGGCTTACGTCTCTTTGCAGAAAAAAATCCTGAGCTTATTGTTGCTAGTTCATATTCTAAAAACTTCGGTCTTTACAATGAACGTGTAGGTGCATGTACCATTGTCACCAAAGACAGTGACACTGCTGAAAAAGCCTTTAGCCAAGCAAAAGCAATTATTCGTGCAAACTACTCAAATCCACCAGCACACGGTGCTTCTGTAGTAACAACTATTCTTTCCAACCCAGAGTTAAAAGAAGAATGGGTTGAAGAGCTAACAACCATGCGCGAACGTATTCAGCGTATGCGCCAGCTGTTAGTGACTACGCTGCAAGAAAAAGGTGCTAAACAAGACTTTAGCTTTATTATCGACCAAAATGGTATGTTCTCATTTAGTGGTTTAAATAAAGAGCAAGTTGAGCGTTTACGTGCTGAATACGGTATTTATATCGTAGGATCTGGCCGTATTAACGTTGCAGGTTTAACTCTTGAGAATATGGTTCCACTTTGTGAAGCCATTGTTGCAGTACTCTAATTACCTTATCAAGTGTAATGAAGATAAATGCCACGTTGTTTAATAACGTGGCATTTTTATTCAGATCAATAAAAATATAAATCACATTTTTTACTGATAAAAAAGCTCTTTATAATAAAGAGCTTTCATTTGTTTATTTATATTCGTGCAAGATCACCAGATTGGCATTTCATCTTGTAAAAAAGGGTTATATTGGCGTTCATGCCCTAAATTAGACATAGGGCCGTGTCCCGGAATAAACAGATAATCATCGCCTAAAGGTAAGACTTTATTTTTGATTGAAGCAATAAGATCGGCATGGTTTCCACGCGGGAAATCGGTACGACCAATGCTTTCTTTGAATAACACATCTCCCATAGAGATAAGTTTATTCTGATGATTTACAAAAATAATATGTCCCGGTGTATGACCTGGGCAATGTAAAACAGATAACAAAACGGTTTTACCAATTGTGATGGTATCGCCTTCATTTAGCCAGCTATCTGGTGCAAATGACTTTCCACAAGGGAAATTAAACATACGACACTGTTGTTCTAATTCCTCTAATAAGAAATTATCATCTTTATGAGGACCATAAACAGGAACATTAAAATGCTCAACAATTTGAGAGGTGCCTGCAATATGATCAAAGTGTCCGTGCGTTAATAATACTTTGGTTAATGTTAATTGGCGGGCTTCGATTTCTGCAATAAGCGTTTCGACATCTCCACCAGGATCAACAATTGCCGCTTCCTTCGTTTCATCACACCAAATAAGGGTGCAATTTTGCATATAGTTTGTCACAGGTACAATGTGATACATCATGAATCACTCCACTCTCTATTAACTAATTCTCAATAGATTACCATGAGCGAACAGGTCCTGTATCAATATGCACAAAATTACTTCTTGGATAATAACCTACACCGCCCGCTTTCATTCTTAATGCGACTTGACGAACTTTAGAAAGATCAGTGCCCACTAAACGAAAATCCATTGCTTGTCCGCGTGTATGATAACTTTTCTTTGCTACACCACTACTGCTTTGGCGCAAATTATTATTGGTTACTAATGAACGATAACCTGAAATAAGTTCAACAGGTTTATTGTTATTAAGCATCACTTGCAGTAAGTAAATTTGGTCAAACAGTGCGGGATCAATGGTTTTGATTTTGTTTTGACGATAATCTCTAAAAAGGTGATTTAATTTAGCAAGCTCATGTTTGTTATAGCGTTTTCCATCAAAAAACTCGGCTTTAATAGTTTCACCGGTATTTAAATTATTAAAGCGAAGGATTTTTGGACGAGGTGTTGCTAATGAAGCAAATGCATGAGAAGGCAATAACCCTAACCCCACTGCGGCCATACCAAGCCCCAGCCACTTACGGCGATGTGAATCAATAATATCCATAGTATATGCACTCAACAAATTATTTCAGGAGGAAGAACCTTTATTATGACAATATTTTTCTCGAATTGTTTCTTATCGTTTGTATAGTATTGTAAATAACACTTCATTTCAATTTAACGCCATTAGTAATTTTATAAATTTAGTTATTTATACTAATCTCTATTTTTATCATTCTATTTTTAATAGAAATTTTAAAAATATTTTATAATTTATTATATTTCTAGTTATCTTATTGCAGACCATAAAAAAACATTTTTATCTTATTGATTTATATAAAAATAAAGGACAGCTGAATTAGCTATCCTTTATTCAATTTATATTTATTTATATTAAAAGTATTTCTTAATATTCTCTAAATAGGGTTGTACATTGGTAGTAACTTTGTCATAACCATAAATATCTGCACGATATTGAGGTGCATTTTCCTGAGCCACCCATGCTGTTTGATAATATAAATAAACCGGAATACGTTCAGGAATTGGCGCATATTGTGTTGATCCACGTTTTAATGCCGCATCAATTCTATCTTGTTTCCATCCCGCATCACCCAATAAAATGGAAGCAAGCTCAGAGGCTTTATTTACACGAATACAACCTGAACTAATTGCTCTCATATTTTTTGAGAACAGTGAATGGTTTGGTGTGTCATGCAGATATATTGCATCTGAATTTGGCATATTAAATTTATAACGCCCTAATGAGTTTGTTGGCCCCGGAGCCTGCCAAATTCGGTAAGGGAAGTTATTTGCGCTCATATTTTGCCAATCAATGTCATAAGGGTTAATAGGATAAGCATCATTCCCCCACCCTGAATAAATAGTATATCCCTTACGACTAAAGTAACTAGGATCTGCTTTGCCTCTAGGTACAATATCTTTACGAGTCATACTTGTTGGCACATTCCAAGGTGGATTAACCACAACATTATTTAATGCGCTACTCATAATCGGTGTTTTTCTATCAGGACGACCGACAATAACTTTTGAATCAAGAATAAGCTCGTTATTGGCATAAAAATAGAGTGAAAAATCAGGAATATTAACCCAAATTCCTGTATCTCCAATGGCAGGTGTCAGGCGAAGACGTTGAATATTTAATGCCATAATACTCGCACGTTGTGCCGGTGTCATATTTAACCACACTCGAGTTTGTCGCCCAATAATCCCATCAGGCTCTAACCCATGCGCAGTTTGAAATAATTTAACAGCCGCAACTAAAGGTGCATCATAAACCGTTGTTGCCATTTCCTGTTCATTTGCAGCCAGTTCAGGAATTAGTTTTAAATTACGTAAAATCTGTCTTAGAGGTACAACTTCTTGTGATGATTGATTTGGCTTTAATGATGTTGTTCCTTGCATTTCTGGCCAAACAACTGAGCTATGTAACTGCTTACGCACTTCTTCTTTCATTAAGTTGTAATAAGGATGAGATGGTGCATAAGAAATAACAAAACTACCTAAGGTGTTATTTTGGATATTTTGCTGTAATTCTACGACTGATTTATCAGTGGGTGATGGTAATGTTTGCATCACATTACGATACAGTAAAGATATGCCTGATTTATTCACTTGCTCAACAAAACTGATATAGCCTAAAAAAGCGTCTGATAAAATAAGATCACGTGCTTCTTTTGTTAATTCAGGCGTTCCTAATTGTGTTAACCATTGCCCAAATTGGGGCTGAATACCTGAAATAGCGACTTCAGCAATTTGTTGCTGTAATTGCTGTACTATTTTTTCATCTTGCCAGATTAATGCTAAGTTATTCGCTTGGTAAACTTTCGCTAGCTGGGTTAAATATAACGGTTTATATTCCGTTGGGCTCCACGATTGTAGTTTTGTTCTTGCTTCTAACTCGGTCACTTGTGGAATATTCATTACCACAGTTGCGGGTGCTGGCATAGCTTCATTAGCCACAGGAACTAATGTCGCGTTTTCTGTTTCGGGTGCAGATAAAGTCACTGACTCTGTTTCTGTAGCCATTGCATAATGGCCAGAAAGGAGTGTACCTATAACAACTGAATATGCGATTGCTCTTTTAATTGGTTGATGCGCCATAAATCCTCTACCCTCATCCCTTATTATTATTTTGGTATCCTAGAATATTAGATGAGCTTGGAAAAGAGTTTTATAGGAATAAACTAATATTTTTAAAGTTTTGTAAGCCCCTGATAGAAATTTGATTTTATTTCATCAAAAAAAGACTATTTAAGCGTTTTTATATTCAAAATATATAATTTAAATAAAGACGCAATAAAAGAACAAAAAATAGACAAATTAAAAATAGCTATTAATGAATAATAAAGAATTGTGAATGGATAATAAGATTATTTAAATGGAAGGTGTCTTAAAATAGAAAATAGAAAATAGAAAATAGAAAATAGAAAATAGAAAATAGAAAAAGGCGTAGTTTCCTACGCCTTACAAATAAAGGTAAACAAAGGGTAAAGATTAGTACTCTGAATTAATAACTACTTCTTCACCAAACTGACCTGCTTTTGGCAGTGGTTGGTAAGAAGAGTTAGCAGCACGCAGAATACGAATACCACGGATGTTCAGCTCATCTGCTGCTGCGATATCTGCATCAGCATCACCGTAGTAAATTTTCAGTTTATGATCACGCATCCAGCTTACTTTGTTATTTGCGCCAGGTTGGTCACCAGCAAAAATAACAGGCTGCATTTTATCAGCAGGAATGTTTAAGCCTTCTTGTACATATTTGGTCACAGTCTCAGTTTTAGTTTGAGTACGACCAGTAATGAAATAAACAGTATCTCCACGTTTTAAGTGCATCTGAACAAGATCGATACCGACTTGTTTAGGCATACTGAATTTATCCCACTCGTTATTCATTTTTTCCCAGAATTCTGGGTTTTTCAGGTAGCTGAAATCGTTTGGAGAGTATTCCAGTTTACCACGGTAGAAACCTGGGCTTGAGAACAGAACGGTGTCATCAATATCAAAACCAACCGCCATCGGTGCTTGACCTGCAAGGCTTTTTTCAATATCAGCAACAGAAACCCAATGAATTGGTTGTTGTTGTGCAAGTTGTGCAACGGTAACGCCTGGGCTAACAACTTCTGGCAGATGTACTTTTGCCATTGCTGCGCCGTTTAAGCTTAACGCTAAAGCAATTGCACTAAAAGCTAACGTGACTTTACGCATTCTCTTTCCTTTAAATTTTTATATTAATCACATACGGGAACAATCATAAACATCATGATTACATTTAAATGAGATATGGCGCACGTTATTCCATTTAAAATTTCATTTTTTTGTTAATTTACTTTCATTTTTTGATCTATGTAACACTTTAAAAAAAGAAGGCGCTATAAGCATAAGCCCGTAGCGCCTTTATTCTTGCCTCTTGAAGCTAATAATGGAATAAAATTATTCTGTTATTTCAGCAACATTTGATGATGCAATTTTATCTTTTTCAGCCTGTTGACCAAAACCTTTTAACCCAACAACGTGTACATGTTCAGTACCATTGAACACTTTACGTACTAATTTATAGGTTGTTCCTTTTTCTGGGCTGATATTTTCTGGTGCTGCAATAATTAGCTGCATATCAAGACGATCGCAAAGCTCAAATAACGTCGCGATAGATTTCGCATCTAAACGAGCCGCTTCATCAAGGAAGAGCAAACGACAAGGAGAGATATCTTTTCCTCTTAAGCGTCGTGATTCTTCTTCCCAGCTCTGTACGACCATTACCAGAATTGACATCCCCGTACCGATAGCTTCACCGGTTGATAAAGCGCCACTTTCTGCTTTTAACCAACCTTCTGGCCCACGATTAACCTCAACATCCATTTCAAGGTAATTACGGTAATCTAACAACTCTTCACCCACAGTTTGTGGCATACGTTGACCAATATCTACTTGAGGGTTTAAACGCTGATAAAGTTTCGCCATTGCTTCGGAGAAAGTCAGGTTTTGGTTTTTAAATAGATCTTGATACTGGTTATCTTCTTCAGATAACACATCCAATAACACTTGGTGACTTTCACGGATATTGACGTTGAGTCGGACACCACGCACCTGACCAAATGAAACCGCTTGTAAACCTTGGTTTAGCATACGAATACGGTTTTGCTCACGCTGAATAGTTTTACGAATAATATTCGCGACACTTCGTGAACTAATCGCTAATTTTTGCTCACGGCTAGTTAGCTCTTCAGTTAAGCGAGCAAGCTCGATTTCCATCTGTTCAATTGCATCAACCGGATCATCCGTTTTAATGATGTCTTGGCGAATACGTTCTCTTAAATGCTGATATACCGCAATAAAGAACTGAACTTTGCGATCGGGGTACTTCGCATCTTCGGAGCGACGTAACGCATCACGTAAATATTCATTATCAGCAACCGCTTGGCGTAACGCACCTAACGCCTTATCCGACATTGAACGTAAATCATCAGCAGAAAGATAAGCAAAGTCTCGACGATGTAAACGACGCTCCATTCCATTTTCTTTTACTAATCGCATAACCGCGCACCAACCCGCTTTTGCACTCACAACATGCTCACGAATTTGAACGTAGTCACGTTCCAGTTTACGAATTTTCTTGGTGAGATTATCTCGCTCAGCTTCACTTAGTGCGATATCTCGCTCAAGTTGGCTGATGCGTGTGCGGTTTGCACTTACCTCAGAATAACGTTGATCGCGCAACTCTTTGGCTCTTGCTTCTGCACCTATATCAATATGGATCCCTGTATCACGCATCTCTTGCTCAAGCTCTCTGAGTAATTCAGATTTAGTATCAAAGGAGCTTTTTAATGATGCGAGTACTTGATTAAATTGAGCACATTGCGCTTGTTGCTGACGATAAAGTTCTCTTGCTGTAGCGCGTTCTGTTTCTGCCATTTCTAAGCGGTGACGTAGCTTCTCGTTAAGATCACTATTTTCACTGACAATTTCAACGGCATCGCTATAACTAAAGTGAGGACGGCGCTGTACCACTTCCACCAGCAAGAAAGCTTGTTGCTGATAACGTTGCTGTTCTGCTTTTGCTTGCTCGTAATCTTGTGCTAATTGTTCATGCGCTTGTGGATCACTTTGCAAGATTGAAGCGATAGGCTCTAATGTTGCTAATGCTTTTTCATGGCGCTGTAAGTGGCGCATTGATTCTTCTGCGGTATACAGCTCTTCACGTAACTCTTCAACACGATCAATTAGTGTCTCATCCATCAAGATATTAACTTGAGGAATAAGCTTATTAAGAAGGTTTAGCGATTCTTTGGCACGCGCATAATGTTGACGCTGTTGCTGAGTGCTCTCTTCGTACTGTGTTAACGCTCTTTCTAGCTCATTACGTCTTTGGTTAAGCTGGCGAATATCCTCTTCTGGATCAGCCTCAAATGCCACAGAAATATGTTGTCCCACAAACTGACTAAAGGCATGGTGAGCACGTTGGATCTTCTGTACATCAAAAGCTTGTGTTGCGTAAAGTTCAGAAAGCTCATCACGCTGGCGAGATAAAATTTCTAATTGATTCTCACGCGCCGCTCGACCAAACAGTGGAATTTCAGGGTAGCGAGAATAACGCCATTGTCTATCAGTGCTCTTGATAAGAACGGCTTTATCCATCTCTTGCGCATTAAATACACTGTCATCGAAAGATTGTGGATCGCCTTCGATAAAATAGAGATCTTCAGGACAATCTTCTAACGTTTCTAATTGCGCCTGAACTTGAGATAAATCTTGTACAACAATCGCATGGCGTGCTGGACCATATAATGCAGAGAAATAAGGCGCATCGTCTAACGTAATATCATCATAAATTTCTGATAATAAAACACCATTAAAGCGTTCAGCTAACGTAATTAATCGCCCATCTTCAGCACCACTTGGCTGACTTAAACGTTCAATTTGCGCTTCAATTTGCTGTTTGCGAGTTGCTGTTTCATCACGTAATACCGTTGCTTCGCGCTCTTTTTCAAGTAACTGTTGCATATATTCAGTTACTTGATGACCCGTTTCAAAAGATTGACGAGTCTGCTCACATAATTGTGTTAACGCATCTTGTGCTGCAAGCCATGCAGGTGCTTGTTTTTTCAGCTTTTCAATTTGTTGTTTAAGTTGATCTAACTCTTGGCGCATTTGCATGCGCTGTTCGCCAGACTCATTAACGTAATCGCTAAGCTCTTCAATTTTTGCTTCTAATTCATCTTGAAGAATTAACAGATCATCAGGCTCCATCGATTTACCATGATGTTTGTTAAATTCTTCAAGTTGACGTTCTGCATTGTTTCGTTGATGTAACCGCTGTTCTAATTCAGCTAATTGCATACGAATAGGATGAACCCTATCCGCTTGATGTCGATGAGAAGACCATTCACGTAATGCCGTTTTTGCAGCATCCCATGCATTTTGACGTTCAACTTCACCGACAATTGAACTCACCAGCTTATAGGCTTGATCGAATTGTGTTTTCGCAGCTTCAGAAACATTGAGTTTCTGCTCCATAGAAAGCAATGAATGCGTAATGGTTTGAATTTTTGCTTGGATACGTTCAGCCCATTGCTCTGCATTGGTTTCGTCTAAATCAGCAATATCACATTGTGCTTTAGCACGCTCTAAAGCCTGCACAGCTTGGCGATATTGAATAGCGCGTGTTTGTTGTACGTCTAATGCTTGCTGATAGTCTGCTAACTGATTTTTCAGCTCATCAACTTCTTCTTCTGCCGATTCTACACGTGCTTCAAGTTCTTCTTTCTTAGATGCCGCTTCTTCAACTACTTCGCTTTGTTCTTCTAAGCGGAAAGTTATCTCTTCAACATCAGCGACATAACGGTCAATTTTTTCTTGTTGGCGAACTGCATTTTGTACTAAGTTTAATCGATCACTTGCCGCTTGATAATCCGCTTCAAGATCAGAAGATAACGCTTGTTGCTCTTCTAACTCTTTACCCATCTCAACAAAACGATACGCTTCACTATTAATGGATTTACGCTGGCTCCATAACTCACGGCGTACTGTTAAAGCTTCATCTAGATGAACACGTCGTTCATTGGCATGACGCATATAGTCAGCCGCAACATAAGATGTCGCTTCTGTAATTAAGTGCTTAAATAAGTCACGATCAGATTGAGTGACACGAATGGCTTCAAGTGTCATTCGGTTTTCACGCAATGCGCCTTCCATATCTTGGAATGCTTTTCTTACACCGCTATTTTCAGGTAGTAAATAATCACGTAAAGAGCGGGTAATCGCACTTGAAATACCGCCATATAATGAGGCTTCAATTAAACGATAGAATTTGGCGCGATCGCTCGCTGAGCGTAAACGTTTAGGAATAACCCCTAAATCAAACATCACGGCATGGAAATCAGTGATAGAGTTAAATTGTCTGAAAACAACTCCATCAATGGCTTCAACTTTTTCTTTTAATTCATTCAGCGGTAAAACACGGGCTTGGCGATCCGCAACAGCTTGCGTCAAAATTTCTGTTGGGTTTTCTGCCATTGGCAGCCCTTGGATCATAAAGGGTTTGATATCAACTTTCTTATCACGCCCTGCAATTTGCTGTAAACGGACACCGACCACAGCACGTAAGTGACGCGAGTTAATCACATCCAATACGGCATAACACACACCGGGACGCAGTTTCCCGTATAACCCTTTATCGCGTGATCCGCTTGTCGATCCTGCTTCTGTGGTATTACGGAAATGAAGTAAAGTAAGATCAGGGATCATAGCTGTAATAAATGCAGCCATCGTGGTTGATTTACCCGCACCATTACCACCTGATAACGTAGTCACCAACTCATCTAAATCAAAAGTACGAGCAAAAAACCCATTCCAGTTGATAAGTGTTAATGAGCGAAATTTTCCCCGTTCAATCATTTATTTTCTCCCTCCGCATCATCTTCACTGGATTGTAATTGCTCATCTTCATTTTCTTCATCATCGTTGAGAGTTTCTGAGCTATCTTCAAGCGCCATTGCTTCGCCATCACGGATCATTCGCATTTGAGCCTCAAGTGGAGAATCGCCACTACGCACATCGGCACCAAAGCGGAAAACAGATTCGGTAATAGAAAAACGCTGCATATCATTTAATAAAAATGAAATCATGCCTAAACGACGTAAACGATTTAGCGAAGTTCTCATCTTTTCTTGTAATTTTTGCAAATCAAGATCAGAACCTGTTGAGCGCTGATTCACTAAACGTAAAAGCTTGGTTTCATCTGCTAATGTTCTTAATTCATCGAACAGCTCTTGAACGGTGAATATTCCCTGATTTGCTAATCGTTCAGGGCTGAGATAGAGATAGCAAAGAATTTTCCCCACCAACATATCCATTTCAGAGAGAACAGAGCGTGGAATAAGTGTGGTTGATCGAGGTCGCAAATAGAAGAAACCTTCTGGTGCGCGAATTAATTCGACGTTATAACGCGCATAAAAGTCTGATAACTCATCTTGGAAATCCATCAAGAAAGCATGATTATCCAGAGCGTCTATACCGATATGTCGACCTGCACGTAACTGGCTATCCAGTTCAGGAAAAAGTGAGTTCGCTAATGCCTGCGCCAGTTTTGCTGGCATAAATTGTTCAGTATGTATCGATGACATGCGCTTGTACCTTAGCTCCATATTCGTTAATTTCTGACCATTTTGCAGGTAATCCTGCGAGCTCAGCTTTCGCCACACCTAATCGTACTGCTTGATCAATAACAATACGTGCAACATCGAAATGTTTCTGTTGCGGATAACGATTAAGGTATTCAACTAACACTGAACTGAGATCTAATGCCCGTTGTTCCAATTTGTAAGAAGCAAGCTCTTGCTCTACCCATTGCGCTATTTGTTCGTTCACTTCACTGAACATTTGATATTCAAGCTCTTCAGGTAACTCGCCTGTGACTTCTTCATCACGTAGAACCAGTTCTTCATCACGCATATCAAACAACCGATCAGCATTAGCGTAAGTTAATGCCCATGGGCTGTCGAAATAGTTTTGTACAGATTGACGTAAACGGCGAGAGAAAATACGGTTTTTATCCATATCAATCGCTGTACGAATAAATTTATGGACATGTCTATCGTATCCAATCCATAAATCAATAGATTGCTGACCCCAACTAATAATGCGGTCTAACTTACTTTGAAGTTCAAATACTAATGTATCAATTTGCTCAACATGACCAGAATTCATGTTTGCTTCTTGAATACGCAAGAGATTGGCTTGAAGTTTATCGCCAGCAGCTTCAAGCGTATCTTGTAGCTCTCTTAATGTACCCGATGTTTCAGATAATAACTGTTCACAGCTTGAAATGGCGGCTTGCCAATCTTGGTTTAATAGCGCAGCAATATCTTCTTTTACTGTATTTTGCTGCTCATCCATGATCCGCTGAGACAAATCAATGCTATCGAAAATTTCTGCCACTGAATATTTCAAAGGTGCAAAAACATTACGATGCCAATGATATTCATCGCCACCATCTTCAGCGGAACTGGCTGCTGAATCCAACTCACCCGCCACAATGGAAAGTTGCATAGATAAGCGCAATGATGAAAATTCACGTTGGCGAATATAGTAATCACTGATCCCAATTCCCAACGGAGTTAAACGGTATATTGCATTACCTTCTACCAATTCACTGGTAAAACGGTTAAAAAGTCGCTGCTTTACCATGTCATTAATGGCATTATTTGCGCGAACTTGTATTGATTCTGCGGGTTGTTCGAAGCCTTTACATACTTCTCGAAAGGCATCAATTAACTCCCCTTCACTGATTTCGCCATCAAGGCGCTCGCTGTTTAATACAGCGACAGCCATCAAAAAAGCTAATCTTTCTGGTGGCAGTGAGATTGAGAAATCATTTTTTCTCGCCCAAGACACTAACTCAGGAACTGTCTGGGTAAAATCACTCATAGTACATCCTTAATTTACACGCTTTTGTGCCATGACATGAATGTAACGCCCCAGACTGATATAGGGCTCTTGCCGACAATATCGTTGCTCTAATGCAAGCAACGATGGAAAATCTTTATTTTGTAACTGACGACTTTGCAAATAATCATGGAAAACGCGGACACCCGTTTTTCCTAATATTGTCATTGAAAACTCATCTAACCATTGATAGACATCTTCTGGTTGCAATGGGTTTTGAGGTGATAGCGATTTTTTTCTTCTACGAGGGATCTCAGGATTTGCCAGATGAAAATTTCCTAAAATCGCATTTCTCATGACAATGCCATTCGCGTTGTAAAACATTAGCGATAAGATACCATTAGGTAACAACATATCGGTAAGAACATTTACAGCGTCTTTCTGATCCGTGATCCATTCCAATACTGCATGAAATAGAATTAAGTCAACCCTTTCATCTATATGCTCTTTGATCTCTTGAGCTGCACAACAAATAAACGTCATGTTCTCGACAACACCCTCTTCAACCGCAGCCTCTTGTGCACGATTAAGCATCTCTTGTGATAAATCACATAAGATAATTTGGTGTCCTAATTTAGCAAGCTGACGAGAGAAATAACCTTCACCCCCACCTGCATCTAAAATACGCAAACTTCGGTTAGGTAAGAGGGTCAATAATTGTTGTAAATCTTCCCAAATCACTGCTTGACGTATTTTACCCTTTGTTGTGCCATAGATATTGCGGGAGAATTTATCTGCAATATCGTCAAAATTACGATCTGACATTAAAACGCCTCATGATAACAACTTACTACTTGCGCTCTTTGCGTTCTGATAAATTCAAAAATATGAGACACTGTACATAAATAAAGACGGCAATTTTACCAGTGTTCTATGATACTGACTGTTTTCTCTAAAGAAATAAGTCATGAATCAGATTATTCGCAAAGCGCAGTATAAATATAACGCTTATTAATGAAAAAATTAACGTTCAAACGTTTATCGTTTTATAAATAATTAAACGGTTCTTTATTTCTATTGATAAAAACTTAGTGAAACGTTGTTGATGAGCTATTTTGACACAATGTCTTGGAATTCCCCTAGTTTTCACTAAGCTTTCGCTATCAATTGCATGTATTTCACTCAATCTAGGATGATTTATGCTGTTTTTGCTCAAAAAATATGTTGCAGGCTTTCTGATGCCCTTGCCTTTGCTCTTGTTAATCGCCTTTTTTGCATTAGCACTACTTTGGTTTACTCGTTGGCAAAAAACAGGAAAAAGCCTACTCACTGTTGTGCTTGTTCTGCTAACTATTTTAGGCATACAACCTGTTGCTGATACACTATTAATGCCAAGTGAAAAAGAGTATCAAGCTCGTTATGAATTACGAGAAAATTCGCAACAAGATGTGAACTACATTGTTGTTTTAGGTGGTGGATTTACTTATAACCCAGATTGGGCACCCAGTTCTAATCTTCTTAACAATAGTTTATTTCGTGTTGCTGAAGGTGTAAGGCTTTATTATCGCAATCCTAATGCGATAATGATTTTTACAGGTGGTGCTGGTGTTAACCAGATAAGTAGTGCAGAGGTAGCGGCGCAGGTGGCGCAATCTTTAGGTGTACCGGCTGAGAGAACTATCGCATTATCAACACCGAAAGATACTGAAGAAGAAGCCTATGAAGTTGATAAATTAATTGGTAAGAAACCATTTTTACTTGTAACGTCTGCCAATCATTTAGCACGTGCGGAACGTTTCTTTTTAGCCCGAGGCATGAAACCTATCGTTGCACCCGCTAACCAACTAGCTATCTCCTCACCATTACATCCTTGGGAGAAATATTTTCCCTCTGCGACTTATTTTCAACACAGTGAACGTGCATGGTATGAGTTTTTGGGATCGGTGTGGCAATCAGTAAAACCTGCCGGACAACCCGCCACTATTCCTGAAAATGAAAGTCATCAGTCTGATAAAGAAGAAAACCAATAATTAAAAATATTTTTGCTGACTGATACAAAAACGGCACTTAATTTAAGTGCCGTTAGAATTTATTTCTCACTGTTAACAAATCAGAACTCTTGGTTAAGTGCTCGATATGCAGCTCTGGCTGCAATAAGATCATCTTGAGTATCTACACCTACACCCGGAACTTCTAATGCTTTTGCAACATGGATTTTTTCGCCATACCACAGCACCCGCAGTTGCTCTAACATTTCAATAGATTCTAATGGGCTTGGCTCCCAAGTAATATATCGACGTATAAAGCCTGCACGATAAGCATAAATGCCAATATGGCGAAGATAATGTTCACCAATTTCATCATGTGATAAATTAAAACGGTCTCTTTCCCAAGGAATGGTTGCACGAGAAAAATAAAGTGCGAAACCTTTTGCATCCATCACGACTTTCACCGCATTAGGATTAAAAGCTTCTTTTGAGTCAACAATAGGCACTGCTAATGTTGCCATTCCTGCACCACAACTCGCCAAATTTTCGGCTACTTGAGTAATAATCGCAGGTGGAATAAGAGGCTCATCACCTTGTACGTTAACGATTATCTCATCATCCGCAAATTTGTATTTTTCAATGACTTCAGCTAAACGCTCTGTACCCGAATGGTGATCTTCGCGAGTCATACAGGCTTCTCCGCCTGCTTTTTCAACTGCTGCAACAACATCTAAATTATCAGTTGCAACAATGACACGGTTTGCACCAGAGCGCATAGCCTGTTCCATTACACGAACAATCATAGGTTTGCCATGAATATCCGCGAGGGGTTTACCCGGTAAACGGGTCGATGCATATCGACCAGGGATAATGACCGTGAACATGAAGTTACTTTTCCTCTTCTAGTGATAATTCTCTTGCTTCATTCTCCAGAAGAACGGGGATATTGTCACGAACAGGATAAGCTAAATGATCAATTTTGCAGATAAGCTCTGAATTTTCTTTATCAAAGATAAGTTTGCCGTGGCAAACTGGGCAAGCAATAATTTCGAGTAAGCGGTGATCCATTTTGTCCCTCTCAAGGGTTAATCATTTTATATGGCAAAAGGATATCATAAGGAATGATCAGCGTTAATACTCAAAACCTCTCGTTTAGTGATAATTCGAAAATTATTTTAGTTATTAATAAATTTATTATTTTCTCTTTTACTATAAGCAACAAAAAAGCCACATTAATGTGGCTTTTTATCGTTGAGTCTGCAACATCATTAATAAAGAATTACATTCAGCTTTTATTGATAATAATTTAACCTTTTTATTATCTTTATTGCATTCTAATTAACGAAACGACTCTTTTATATTACTTATTCGACTTGGTGGTAAACTATTGTGACTTACCTACCTCAAAATAGGCATAAACGATAATTTAATCTTAATGCTAAACTATCGTTTTATCTACATCTTTAACAAGGCTGAGCCTTATTTAAAACCCGATAACATCAGCGGCTTCTAGACCTGCTGCTGTTCTGATAACAGAAAACTCAACGTCTTGACCTTCTGTTAATGCTTTATTTTTTGTATTGGCAATCGCTTTTTTATTGACATAAACTTCTTGTTCAATATCTCTTGCAACAATAAGACCATAACCTTTGTTATTGTCGAACCATTTTACGCGACCCATTCTTAATTGTAATGTCATGATAGATAAACTCCTTTTGTTCTTTGTATAGTTTTATTTTCCTATACAAATGCATCCTACTTTTTATTAAGTCTTCTTATATAAAACCCCAATTAAATTCTGAACACATTAATTTAAGTAGTGCATTTTATTATTCAATATAAATGTTCAAAATCGTGATAGCCAAGCTTAATAAATATCATAAAGCACAATAAATATTTACAGTATCAATATGACAAAAAGATGACATACTGATATTTATTGCGCACTGATAAAAAAGATAACCGAATATAGAGATAATTAGTTACCATTAAAAATGGTTTCTACCATCCATTGTGCACAAAAGCTGATGCTATTCACTGCACAAAATATTAATCCTACATTCAAGATCCACAAACTCTCCACACAAGGCTTTTGAGTAGATAGGGTAGTGGCGAATTAAATTGAACTACGACAAAAGCGATATGCAACTGTAGGTAGGTAATCTTTTATGTAACGCTATCCTGATTTCCACTATAAATATCATTGTTTCAGATCAGATACAAGTTTTTTTCGAGCCGTAAATTAAATTGCTGACTTGTTTTAGCACAGATTGACTATTTAACTCAGCGCTAACGGGCAAATACCACCAGTTATCTTGAGCAAAATGCTGACATTTAACAGCATCCTTTTCTGTCATAATAAGGGGCTCTAAGTCAGGTGTTAAATCCTGTAATTCTTGAGCACTATAATCACTATGATCACTAAATGCTTTTGTTGTGATTAACTCTATCCCTTTTTCATGTAAAGAGTTAAAAAACCGAGGAGGATGACCAATCCCAGCGATAGCAACAGCCTTTTTAATTTGCTGAACTGGTTTTTTCTCTCCTGTTTTAAGATTAACTGCAGTATCACCTTCCAGCGCCATGCCAATCTCATTATTCTGGCTTATTCCACCATTAACGATAATTGCATCCACAGAATCTAAGCGCCCTGCACGCTCTCGCATAGGGCCTGCTGGTAACCACCAACCATTGCCGAATCGGCGCTGACCATCAATGACAACTATTTCATAATCACGCTGTAATGCGTAATGCTGCAAACCATCATCAGTGATGATCACATCAAGCTCATGTTGAGCTAATAGCGCTTTTACTGCATCTCGTCGATTAGGTGCAACCGCAACGGGAGCACCTGTTCGATGATAAATCAACACAGGTTCATCACCTGCCATGGCAGGTGTTGTATCGGATGTTAAAAGTAATGGATAATGGTCTGATTTCCCGCCGTAACCACGAGAGACAACACCTGGTTTAAATCCCTGCTGTATTAATTGCTCAACAAGCCATATCACAACAGGCGTTTTACCATTCCCGCCAGCAGTTAAATTGCCAACAATCACAACAGGAACGGACGCTTTCCATGATGCTAACCATCCTTTCTGATATGCAAAACGCCTTAACAGCGTGATCGCACCATACAACCATGAAAATGGAAGTAATAGGATATAAAACCAAGATTTACCAGACCAAATCCGTTCAATCATTTGCCAAATTGCATCCTGTGAAGTTGTGCATAAATACCTTGTTTCTCAATCAAATCAAGGTGTGCGCCACGTTCAACAATTTCACCGTCTTCAATAACTAATATTTCATCTGCTTTTTCAATAGTTGATAAACGGTGAGCAATCACTAAAGAGGTTCTGTTTTTCTGTAATTCATCAAGTGCTGACTGGATAGCGCGCTCTGATTCTGTATCTAGCGCTGATGTTGCTTCATCAAGAATAAGGATCGGTGAATCTCGTAATAACGCTCTTGCAATTGCAATACGCTGACGTTGCCCACCTGAAAGTAACACACCATTTTCACCAATTTCAGTATCTAAGCCTTTATCCATTTTCTGGATAAAATCCATCGCATGTGCCATCTTTGCCGCTTTTTCAATATCTTCACGGGTATACTGATCTTCACATGCATAGACGATATTGTTTGCCACAGTTTCATTGAAAAGATGCACATTCTGAGAAACTAACGCGACTTGATTACGCAAAGATTTCAATGTGTATTCACGAATATCATGACCATTAATTAATATTTCGCCTTCATTAATGTCATAAAAACGTGTGATCAAGTTTGCAATCGTAGACTTACCAGAGCCTGAGCGTCCAACTAATGCAACAGTTTTACCCGCTGGAATAGTAAATGACATATTTTTCAGTGCTGGTGTATCTTTTGTAACATATTGGAAAGTCACATTACGAAACTCAATATCGCCAGTTGGTTTTTTCAGTTCAAGCTTACCAGTGTCTTTTTCTTGCTCCATATCGAGGATAGCAAAGAGAGTCTGACAAGCAGCCATACCGCGCTGGAATTGAGCATTCACATTAGTCAGTGATTTCAATGGACGCATTAATGCAACCATTGAGGAGAAGACAACTGTAATTGTACCTGCTGTTAATGTATCCATTATCTCAGGGAAACTTGCTGCATACAGGACAAATGCTAACGCAAGAGAAGCGATTATCTGAATAATAGGATCTGAAATTGATGATGCGACAACCATACGCATACCTTGACGGCGAATATGATTGCTTACATGGTTAAAGCGTTTATTTTCAACTTCTTGGCCATTAAAAATCAGAACTTCTTTATGCCCTTTTAGCATTTGTTCTGCGCTAGTTGTCACTTGTCCCATGCTATTTTGGATACGTTTACTGATCGTTCTAAAACGAGTCGATACTATACGAATAACAACAGCAACAATAGGTGCGATAACGATAAGGATCAGGGATAATTGCCAGCTATAATAAAACATCAAACAAAATAGTCCGATGATATAAGCACCTTCACGTACAACAGTAATTAATGCACCTGATGATGAAGAGGCAACTTGTTCTGAATCGTATGTGATACGAGAGAGTAAAGTCCCTGTTGATTGCTGATCAAAAAAGCTCACCGGCATTCCCATAATATGAGAAAACAGTCGGCGACGCATATTCATTACAACTTTCCCAGAGACCCAAGAAAGACAGTAACTTGAAATAAAGTTAGATATACCACGCAGAGCTATCAGTCCAATAACGGCAAAAGGCATCCATTTTAATACGTCATTACTGGCTTTACCAAAACCTTCATCAAGAAGTGGTTTTAATAAAGAAATCATAAATGCATCCACGCCCGCATTGATGATTAATGCAATTGCAGCAGTGATCAAACCCGCTTTGAAAAGCCGGATCATTGGCCATAGGCGGCGGAATGTTTGCCACGTTGATAGATCTATATCATTCATATATATTACCAAACTTTTAATAATTAGCCGGTCATTCTACTCGGGAAACGTCAAAACACCAAACCACTGATGATACCAACGAGGCAAAATATCTCGCCTATAGGTAAATACATCAATATTATCTTGATTAAACTCGATAGAAATTTGCCCACTAATAGAGGTTGTTAGCCAATTAATAGCTTCTTTTTTATAACGATGATGTACTTTATCAGAAGGCAAACGCCAAGGGCTATAACGAGCAGCAGAAACAAGTGCAAATTTTGGTGATACTGCTTGAATAAACATCAATGTGGATGATGTTTGACTACCATGATGAGGAACTTGTAAGACATCTGCTTTTAGTTGTTCTTTTTTTACTCTTACTAATTGAGCTTCAGCTTCTTTTTCTATATCTCCAGTTAGTAGAATATTGTTTTTCCCATCACTAACATTGATCACACAGGATTGATTATTTTTCGGAGAGAGTAATTTATTCGGTGGCCATAATGCATCAAATTGCAGACCTTTCCACTGCCATGATTTATCACTTAAGCAAGGTAAATGCGAAGGATCGTCAAAACTACTACGAATACTTAAATTAGGATAAGTTTTTATTAAATCTTCCATTCCCCCTGTATGATCAAGATGATCATGACTAATGATCAATGCAACTGGTGTGAGTCGGTGATGTCTTAAATAAGGAATGATGACACTCTTTGCAATTGTACCTCCATTTTTCCAACGCATTCCTGTGTCATAAATAATCGCCTCACCTTCTTTCTCGAGAATAACTGCCAAGCCATGTCCAACATCTAGCATAGATATTCGCCATTGATAACGTGAAGAAGCGACAAATTCACAATATAAAATAGTACCAATAACCACAATGCAAATAAAATGATAACGCCACCATGACATTTTTATGATTAAAATAATTCCAATCCCAAAAAATCCTAATAATAAAGGAATGGCACCACTATTTTGCCAATATGGTAAAAATAAGGGAGCACACCAAAAAGCGAGATTAATAGAAAGATCAACCCAGTGCCAAATTATTGGTTGTAAAAATGAGAGAGGAAATGTCAATAATCCGAGCATTATTAATGGCACGGTAATAAAAGAAACAATAGGAACCGCCCATAAGTTAACGATAAAACTAAAAAAATTAGCACCATTAAATAAATATAATTGAAATGGTAATAAAATAATTAATAAACCAAATTGTAAATGTACCAACCTTAAAATAAACCACCGCTTTTGATGGTTATATTTAGCTTTTAATGGGTACATCCAATACCAAAAGATAATGGCAAATACAGCAGAAAATGAAAGCCAAAAACTGGCTGAAAGTATAGAAAGAGGCTCAACAATTAGAATAAGTGCAGCACTCCAAAGTGCCCATTGCCAAGGTAAAAATAATCGGCTCCCCCAATGTAAAATCACCCAAACAGTTAATCCAATAACAGCTCTTGTTGCTGGTATTCCCCAGCCTGATAACGCAGCATAGAAAATACCACATAGCCAAGCTATAACTAATGGAAATCTTGGATTAATCCATCTAATAGGGAAAAAAAATTGAATACCTCTTGCAATAACCCAGCCAAAAAAGGCAGCTAAACCTATATGTAAACCCGATATTACAATTAAATGTGCAACCCCTGTTTTCATATAGAGATCTTTTTTCTCGGGTTCGATATATCGCTTATCACCTAAGACCAAAGCAATAATTTCACCTTTATTTTTTGCTGTTTGCCAATAAGTTGAGATTGTCTGAACAAGTTGAGTACGCAGTGATATATCATTCCTGATAAACTTGGCAGTTATCACTTTACCCGTTAATGTTTCCTTCATAGAAACAGCGTATTTTTGGCTATCAAATCCACCTTCATTTAAATAACTATGTACAGCTCTAAATTGAATTTTAAACTTCCAATATTGTCCTACAGCTATGTTTTTAGGCGGACTTCGCCAATACACATTTGCATAAACAGATGACGAAAAGAGCGTCTTCTTCGTAATTGGTATTTTGATAATAATATTGCCATCTGTTAATTGGCGATACTCCATAATCTTGGTTTCAAATGTTGCCATATTATCAGCAAACTGTTCTGTTCTCGTCATTAGCGATGACGCAACCATATTTGAATAAACCCAGAAAAATAGAAATATCGCTGAAAAGCGGAATGTGCAAAAAGGAATAAATAATAGAAATAATGCAACAAAAATAATAATAGAATAAATAGTCTGACTAAAAAGCGTATGTTGAACTAATAAAGGTAAGCAACCTAATATCATTGCCAAAGCAATATTGTCTAAAGTTAACTTCGTGAAATAGAGTCTTTGAAAATAAACTGAATGAAAGCACCTCTGTTTTATTGATACCATCTTTAACTCAAAAAATTTTATCATTCGATTCAATAAAATCATTTCTAGCATCCTTGCCTACAATCATTCTTTAAATATCATGATGTTATCATTTAGTTAAAGATAGGCTTTTAGGTCGTTTTTTAGTGATGCTTTATAAAAAGAAAAAGATCTCTTGTTACATACAATAAATTTTGAGAAGAAACTCGTAAAAAGCAAAACAACTAAGTGATATAGGTAATTAAATAGAGAAATTAAAATAAAAGCAGAATACAGTAATAAAAAAGAAACAAGAAAGATATTTGAGGGATAAAACGAATAGAGCAAATCAATAAATTAGAGATTAGAGATTAGAGATTAGAGATTAGAGATTAGAGATTAGAGATTAGAGATTAGAGATTAGAGATTAGAAAATACATTAAAAATAATAATAAGCTATAAATAAAAAAACGGCACCTAAGTACCGTTTTTGAGAAAGTTAACTAACATCGTGCCATTTCGACAGGAGTTATTATTCCGTATAAATATTTACACGGTCACGTAACTCTTTACCTGGCTTAAAGTGTGGAACGTATTTACCTTCCAGATCTACTTTATCACCAGTCTTCGGGTTACGACCCGTACGCGGCGCACGGTAGTGTAGAGAAAAACTGCCGAATCCGCGGACTTCGATACGCTCACCATCAGCTAAAGTATCAGCCATATGATCAAGCATTTCTTTTACAGCTTCTTCAACCGTCTTAGCCGAAAGATGAGATTGTAGGCCTGCAAGTCTCTCGATTAACTCAGACTTGGTCATATTACCTCCCTAAACTACCGATAAATAGGCAACGATTAACGTTGCCTTCCGTTAATAACTTAAATTATTCGCCTTTAGCTGCTTTGAAAGCTTCAGCCATAGCGTTGTTTGAAAAACCAACTTCTTCTTTGTTGTTTACAGAAGCGATAGCGTCTTTCTCATCTGCTTCGTCCTTAGCACGAACAGATAAGTTGATAACGCGGTTTTTACGGTCAACGCCAGTGTATTTAGCTTCTACAGCTTCGCCAACATTCAGAACCAGAGTTGCATCTTCAACGCGGTCACGTGAAGCTTCTGAAGCACGCAGGTAACCTTCAACACCGTCAGCTAATTCTACAGTTGCGCCTTTAGCGTCAACAGCAGTTACTTTACCAGAAACAATAGCACCTTTTTTGTGAGCAGACAGGTAATTATTGAATGGATCTTCTGATAATTGTTTAACGCCCAGTGAGATACGTTCACGTTCAGCATCAACTTGCAGAACTACAGCAGCGATTTCGTCGCCTTTTTTGTATTCACGAACTGCTTCTTCACCTGCAACATTCCAAGAAATGTCAGATAAATGAACCAGACCGTCGATACCGCCGTCTAAACCGATGAAGATACCGAAGTCAGTGATAGACTTGATTTTACCTTCAACACGGTCGTTCTTGTTGTGAGTTTCTGCGAACTGCTGCCATGGGTTAGATTTGCACTGTTTCAGACCCAGTGAAATACGGCGACGTTCTTCATCGATGTCAAGAACCATAACTTCAACAACATCACCAACGTTAACAACTTTAGATGGGTGAATGTTTTTGTTAGTCCAATCCATTTCAGAAACGTGTACCAGACCTTCAACGCCTTCTTCGATTTCTACGAAGCAGCCGTAATCAGTCAGGTTAGTTACACGACCAGTCAGTTTAGTACCTTCTGGATAACGTTTAGCGATAGCTACCCATGGATCTTCGCCCAGTTGTTTCAGACCTAATGATACGCGAGTACGTTCACGGTCGAATTTCAGGACTTTAACAGTGATTTCGTCGCCAACATTGACAATTTCGCTTGGGTGTTTAACACGTTTCCAAGCCATGTCAGTGATGTGCAGTAAGCCGTCAACACCGCCCAGATCAACGAATGCACCGTAGTCAGTAAGGTTCTTAACGATACCTTTAACTTCCATGCCTTCTTGCAGGTTTTCTAATAACTGATCGCGTTCTGCGCTGTTTTCAGATTCGATAACCGCACGACGAGACACAACAACGTTGTTACGTTTTTGGTCTAATTTGATGACTTTGAACTCAAGCTCTTTGTTTTCCAGATGAGTTGTATCGCGAACTGGGCGAACGTCTACCAGTGAACCTGGTAAGAACGCACGAATGCCGTTCAGTTCAACAGTGAAACCACCTTTAACTTTACCGTTGATGATACCAACAACAGTTTCGTTTTCTTCGTAAGCTTTTTCCAGCATCAGCCACGCTTCGTGACGTTTAGCTTTCTCACGAGACAGAACGGTTTCACCGAAGCCATCTTCAACCGCGTCCAGAGCAACATCAATTTCGTCGCCCACTTGGATTTCTAATTCGCCTTGAGCGTTTTTGAATTGTTCTACAGGAATAGCAGATTCTGATTTCAGACCTGCATCAACCAGAACAACGTCTTTATCGATAGCAACTACAACGCCGCGAACGATAGCGCCAGGACGAGTTTCGATTGTTTTTAGGGATTCTTCAAAGAGTTGAGCAAAAGATTCTGTCATGTTAATGATCTTCAAGTAAATTTAATTAACGTCCATTTAGCATCCGGCCGAATGGGGTTGTTTCACATACCTCGTTACATCCTTTGTGACAAGGTCATCGGGCATTGTTGTGTTTTCATTAACACGTCAACCCGATTTTGATAATTACCTAGTATAAACGAAATAAAAATTAATTACGCTGATAATTGCAGATTTTTTTTAGCATAAGTCAACGATTTTTCAATGACTTCGTCAATAGACAAGCTTGTAGAATCGAGAATTAATGCATCTTTCGCCGCAACAAGTGGCGCAACAGCGCGATTTCGGTCACGATAATCGCGTTCTTTTATCTCGGATAAAAGGCGCTCAAAGTTAACATTAAAGCCCTTTTCCTGCAACTGTAACATGCGACGACGCGCGCGCTCTTCTGCGCTCGCCTCTAGAAATATTTTCACTTGTGCATCAGGAAAAACAATTGTGCCCATATCTCGGCCATCTGCAATTAAGCCCGGCGCTGTACGAAATGCGCGCTGGCGACGCAGTAATGCTTCTCTTACACGAGGAAATGTTGCAGCTTGTGATGCCGTATTCCCGACTGTTTCTGTTCGAATTTCAGTTGAGACATCTTCACCTTCAAGAATAACACTTAAGCCATTCTCATTAGGAATAAAACGCACATCCAAATTTGCCGCCAAAGGTACTAAAGCATCTTCGGAAGTGATATCAACATGATGATGTAAAGCTGCCAATGCCAATACACGATAAATAGCGCCAGAATCGAGTAAATGCCAGCCAAATGCTTTCGCTAATGCTTGGCACAATGTTCCTTTACCTGCTCCGCTAGGCCCATCAACAGTTATAACAGGGACGATAACCGCCATGAGTTTCTCCTTTTCGTGGGCACTGCATTTCTGTGTTTGTTGCTCTTATTACATTGATATAATAGGCATAGTGTTCAAACAGAGAAAAACAGTATTAATATATGCGCGTCATTATACGCATACAATGTATAGGAAGAAACAAGCAGTTAAGCACTAAAGAGTCTTATTTAAGATTATTTTTTCGAGATGGCTATTTTTGAGAAAAAATTAGTCTAATTACAATAAAAAATCGGCAGTATTGTTCTTCAAAAAGCCCAATACTGCCGATTTAACTGATTTAATTTTGACTCATTTTAATTAGTGATTTTCATATTAATTATTACGTTGAGAAAGTGTTTCTAATTTCTCGAAATAATCAGGGAAGGTTTTTGCGGTACATCCCGGATCAAGAATAGTAATTGGCGTATCAGAAAGTGCCACCAGCGAAAAGCACATCGCTATACGATGATCGTTATAAGTCTCAATATCCGCAGTAGTTAACTGTTTTGGTGGTGTTACTTTTAGGTAGTCGTGCCCTTCTTCAACAATCGCACCCACTTTTTGTAACTCGGCAGCCATTGCCGCTAATCGGTCAGTTTCTTTTACGCGCCAGTTATAAATATTGCGAATAACGGTCTCCCCTTCAGCAAAAAGTGCTGTGGTAGCAATGGTCATTGCGGCATCAGGGATAGTATTCATATCCATATCAATGCCTTTTAACGTTCCACGCTCACACTCAATATAGTCCTCACCCCAGCGTACTTTTGCGCCCATTTTTTCAAGCACAGAAGCAAAATGAATATCCCCTTGTAAGCTGTTTTTGCCAATACCTGTAACTCGTACAGTGCCACCTTTAATGGCAGCCGCAGCTAAAAAGTAAGAAGCAGATGAAGCATCGCCTTCTACAAGGTACTTTTCTGGTGATTGATATTGCTGGCCACCTTTTATAACAAAGCGCTGGTAGTCTTGGTTTTCAATTTTCCCACCAAAGGTATTAATTAACGCTAAGGTAATATCAATGTAAGGTTTTGATACTAATTCACCTTTAATAGTGATGATCGTATCTTGCTCTGCTAAAGGTGCCATCATTAATAAAGCAGTCAAAAACTGGCTAGAAACACTACCATCAACCTCAACATTGCCACCTAAAAAACCACCGCGCAAACGAATTGGTGGATAATCAGTCTGTTCAAGGTAGTCAATTTTTGCGCCACCTTGGCGCAAAGCATCAACTAAATGCCCAATTGGACGCTCTTTCATACGAGGCTCGCCAGTAAGAATAATATCATGCTGACCGAGATTTAATGCGGCCGCCAATGGTCTCATTGCTGTACCTGCGTTACCTAAGAAGAGTTCTAACGGGGAATTTGTTTTAAATTCGCCACCTAGTCCTTCAATATCACATACCGTATTGTTATTTGATAATTGATATTGCACACCTAAGGCTTTTAATGCATTAAGCATATGGCGAATATCATCACTATCTAATAAGTTGGTTAGACGAGTTTTACCTTTGGCTAAAGCCGCTAATAACAACGCACGGTTAGAGACACTTTTTGATCCCGGTAAATTAATAACACCTTCGATATGAGCGATAGGTTGTAATGTTAACGATTCCATAAACAGGTAAAAACTCCAATAAACAAGTAAATTAAGCGAGGATGCTATTTAATTAAATATAAAATTATTTAGGTACTTATATTTTTATTTATTAATTCTGTACTCGGTAATTCAATTTTAATTATTAACATCTTAAAGATAATAAATAAGAAAACCTGTATTTTAAGCAGGCTTTCTTATTCTAGATTTTATTGATTACGCATGACGACGTTCAAAATCAGCCATAAAATCGACTAATGCTTGAACACCTTCCAATGGCATTGCGTTATAAATTGAAGCACGCATACCACCTGATACACGGTGACCTTTTAATGCGACTAAACCTTGTGCTTCCGCCTCTTTTAAGAATACTGAATCCAGTTCAGGAGAAGACATTTGGAAAGGCACATTCATTAGTGAACGATTCTCTGTGGCAATACGATTGATATAAAAATCACTATTATCAATTGCACTATAAAGAAGTGCTGCTTTTTCATAGTTACGTTTTGCCATCTCTTGCAAACCACCTTGCTCTTTCAGCCACTTAAAGACCATACCTGATAAATACCAAGCAAAAGTAGGTGGTGTATTAAACATAGAATCATTTTCAGCAAGCACTGTGTAATCAAATACTGAAGGTGTTTCTTTGCGTGCTTTACCTAATAGATCTTCACGAATAATGACAATAGTTAAACCCGCAGGACCAATATTCTTTTGTGCGCCCGCATAGATAACACCAAAACGGCTAACATCTATCGGTTGAGATAAAATAGAAGATGAATAGTCAGCAATAACAATTTTGCTGTCATCAAAATCAGGCTCTTCATGAATGGCAATACCATCAATGGTTTCATTTGGGCAATAATGCACATAAGCTGCATCAGCGCTTAATTGCCACTCTTTCATTGGTTTAACACCAATTTTGCCATCAACTTCTGTTTTAATTTTAATGATATTTGGCGAACAATATTTTTCAGCTTCTTCGGCTGCACTTTTAGCCCAATAACCACCATCAATATAATCAGCGCTTGCTTTATCGCCTAATAAATTGAGAGGTAAAGCAGCAAAATGACCTCGAGCACCACCGTGGCAAAAAAGAATTTTGTAGTTTTCTGGCACATTAAGAAGATCACGAAGATCTTGCTCTGCCTGATGAGCAACTTCAAGAAACTCTTTACTGCGGTGGCTAATTTCCATAACCGAACGCCCAAGCTCATGCCAGTTGCATAATTCTAATTCTGCACGACGAAGGACTTCTGCCGGTAACATAGCCGGACCTGCACTAAAGTTATATACCTGACTCATTCAAATTCACCCTATCTGAATATGTTTTTACAAAATGACCTTTATCGGTTGTATCATTCCCGTTAAATTGGCGCAATGATTATTGTGAACTAACGCATAATATGCAGCGCGTAAAAATAATGGTTAGGAGTGTTTTATGTCGGGGAGTGTAAATAAAAAAGAAGAAGCGAGCTGGGGAATGCTTCTTCATGGAAAAAATAGTCTAAAATCGCTCGCTTTAGCAGGAGGCGTCGCATTACACGCAATTAATGTCTATATTACGATCACAACACTACCTTCAATTGTACGTGATATTGGTGGGCTTAATTTATATGCATGGAACACCACTGTTTTTATTCTGGCTTCAATTCTTTCTTCTGCATTAACCTCACGATTACTGAGTGCATTTGCACCTCGCAATAGTTATCTTTTTGCCACCATTTGCTTTTTAGCTGGCTCTGTTATTTGTGCAACAGCACCCTCAATGCAGATATTGCTTTTAGGGCGATTTATTCAAGGCGCTGGTGGAGGAATGTTGCTGGCACTTGCTTACTCTTTAGTTCGAGTCATGTTTCCTCAACCACTTTGGTCCAGAGCCATGGCGTTAATGTCTAGTATGTGGGGAATATCGACACTATTAGGTCCCGCACTGGGTGGAATATTTGCTGAATATGATGTTTGGCGCGGTGCATTTTGGTCTATTTTATTTGTAGGCATTCCTTACGCCATTTTATTATTTACTATTCTTCCTACCGAAAATAATGCTGATAATATTGTCGCCAAAGCGCCGTTACCTTATCAACAGCTTATTTTATTAATGCTCGCTGTATTATCTATTTCTATTGGTAGTCTTTATAACGTTATTTTATATAACGCCTTATCCTTTATATTTGCTTTGATCTTTATTTTACTGTTAGTCAATATTGATAAAAAATCAAATGATGGCTTATTTCCTAAAGGAACATTTTCTTTTTCTGCACCATTAGCACCAATATATCTCACCATGGTTTTATTAGGGATCAGCGTACAAACAGAAGTCTTTGTGCCCTATTTCTTGCAAATTATCCATAATATTACTCCTCTACTTTCAGGTTATTTAGCAGCATTGGTTGGTGCGGGTTGGTCTTTTTCTGCCATTATGTCTTCATCAAGTAAACAACATACCGCTCAAAAATTAATGCGTTTTGGTCCAATGATTAATTTTTCAGCCATTGTTATCCTTGGCTTATTTATCTCTAATGTTTTAACCATACCTTATGGGCAAATTATCATTATTTGTATAGCCCTCTTTTTTACAGGTGCCGGTATTGGTATGGCGTGGCCTCATTATTTAACTCGTGTATTGCATGTCTCTCAAGGGCAAGAAGCTCAAAAAGCAGCGACATCTATTACCACTATCCAATTGTTTTCAACGGCTGTTGGTGCCTCTATTTCAGGAACGGTGGTTAATATGGCGGGGTTAACAGATCCGGGTGGCATGATAGGCGCTCAAAATGCGGCACATTGGCTCTTTATTGTTTTTGCAATAACACCATTAATTGCTTTCTTTACAGCAAGAGTTGTTGTCTCTCGAGCCAAAACCAATTAGCCATTTCACGCTTTAGAAATAACAAAGCCTCATTAATGAGGCCTTGTTATTATCCAAACTCTTTTAAATTAATACTTTTCGAAATTCTCTTGGATCTTCGCAGGCTCTTGCGTTTGTGTTAAAGATAATTGTAATAACACTCTCGCTTTTTGTGGGTTTAAGCGCTCTGATGCAACAAAGCCATATTTTGCATCATCGACTTCACCATTTTGTGTAGTAAAGCCTACTGGTACACGGCTTGCACGCACAACAACCACACCTTTTTTAGCGCCATCGGCTAAGGTATCAAAAATATCAGTATATAAGTTGCCGTTACCAACACCCGCGCTGACAATACCTTTATAGCCATTATCAATAAAGGCTTTTGCTGGTAAATTAGAAGCATTGGAGTAGTTATAAACAATACCAACTTTTGGTAATTCAGTCAGTTTACTGACATCAAATGCCGGTTTATCTGCACGAGGTAATGCGGCAGTGTAATAATGAACCTTACCGTTATGTACGTAACCTTGAGCACCTGCGTTAACGGGCTGGAATGCCTGAACTTCAGTCGTGTTCATTTTCACAACATCTTTACCACTGATAACTGCATTATTCATGGTTACTAATACACCACGATCTTCAGAGGCTTTATCGCTCGCAATCACAACAGCATTAAATAGATTTAAAGGGCCTTCGGCACCTAATGCTGTTGCAGGACGCATTGCACCCACCATAACGACAGGTTTTTTACATGCAGTGGTTAAATCAAGGAAATAGGCTGTTTCTTCCATGGTATCTGTACCATGAGTGATCACAAAGCCATCTGTTTTATCGCAGTCTGCATTAATTTTATTAGCCAGCTTAAGCCATACTTGGTCATTCATATCTTGAGAGCCGATATTCACGACTTGCTCGCCTTTTAAATTAGCGACTTTTTTAGCCTCAGGCACTGCATTAATTAATGTATCAATGCCTAATTTACCTGCTGTATAGCTTGATGTTGTTGCTGAATCGCCGCCACCAGCAATTGTGCCACCTGTTGCTAAAATGGTGACATTAGGTAAGGCAAAAGCAGAACCACTGATTACAGCTAACAGGCTGGCGAGCAATGTTTTTTTCATCATCGAACTGATCCCTTATGAGTTTATAAATAAATCCAATTATGATGATTTAAAATTATTAATTCCGTGATAAATCAAACGAATTTATTAAAAAAATTCATATATCAAATAAATTATGAGTGATAAATATAGTTAGCCTTGGGTAAATGAGAGAAATTATTAGTGCATTACAGGGGATTTCAGTATTATGTGCCCCTAACTATCACCAGCAAAATATTGATGAAACCTGCCATGTCACAAACATTTATTCCTGGCAAAGATGCCGCACTGGAAGATTCTATCGCTAGCTTTCAGCAAAAATTAACCGACTTAGGATTTAACATTGAAGAAGCTTCATGGTTAAACCCTGTTCCTAACGTTTGGTCTGTTCATATTCGCGATAAAGATTGCCCTTTATGTTTTACTAACGGTAAAGGTGCTAGCAAAAAAGCAGCATTAGCTTCCGCATTAGGTGAATACTTTGAGCGTCTTTCGACCAATTATTTCTTCTCTGATTTCTGGCTAGGTGCTGATATTGCAGAAGGTGAATTTGTTCACTATCCAAGTGAAAAATGGTTCCCACTAACAGAAGATGATTCTGTTCCTGCTGGCTTATTAGATGCACGTTTACGTGAATTTTATGATCCTGAAGGTGAGTTATGTGGTAGTGAGTTAGTTGATTTACAATCAAGTAATCATGATCGCGGAATTTGCGCACTACCATTTATACGCCAGTCTGATGAAAAGCCTGTTTATATTCCTGTAAACATTATTGCTAACTTATATGCATCTAATGGTATGTCAGCAGGGAATACAAAGAATGAAGCGCGCGTTCAAGGACTGTCTGAAGTTTTTGAACGTTATGTAAAAAATCGCATTATCACCGAAAGAATTAGCTTACCTGAAATTCCTAAAGAAGTTTTAGCTCGCTACCCTGCTGTTATTGAAGCAATTGAAACATTAGAGCAAGAAGGTTTCCCAATCTTTAGCTTTGACGCATCTTTAGGGGGTCAATTCCCTGTTATTTGTGTCGTGTTATTCAATCCACAAAATGGTACATGCTTTGCCTCTTTTGGTGCTCACCCTGATTTTGGTGTGGCTTTAGAGCGTACTGTCACTGAGTTATTACAAGGCCGTAGCCTTAAAGATCTCGATGTCTTTAATCCACCAAGCTTTGATGATGAAGAAGTCGGTGATCACACTAATCTTGAAACACACTTTATTGATTCAAGCGGTTTAATTAGTTGGGATCTCTTTAAGAAAGATGCTGATTACGCATTTGCTGATTGGAACTTCAGTGGTACAACAGAAGAAGAGTTCCATACCTTAATGTCACTTTGCCAACAGTGCGATGCAGAAGTCTATATCATGGACTACTCACACTTAGGAGTTTACGCTTGCCGTATTTTAGTGCCTGGTTTATCAGATATTTATCCTGCTGAAGATTTACAATTAGCCAATAACATCATGGGTGTACATTGGCGCGACACTATTCTTTCGCTACCAACAAGCCAAGGCACTCAAGAAGAGTACCTTTCGCTTATTGGTCAGTTTGATGAAGATGGCTTAGACGACTTTACACGTATCAGAGAGATGATTGGTATTGCTCCGGGTAAAGATAATGGTTGGAGCCATTTACGTGTAGGCGAATTAAAATCAATGTTAGCGCTTGCAGGCGGCGATCTTGATCAAGCGCTTGTTTGGGTTGAATGGACTCAAGATTTTAATGCTTCTTTATTTACGCCAGAGCGTCAAAACTATTATCGCTGTTTACATAATCTCTTATTATTACAACAAGAGACTGAACGTGAACCAGCACAATATATGCACGCATTTTCTCGTATGTATGGCGAAAAAACATTACAAGCGGCCTTAAACGCAATGCAAGGTAAACAAGCATTTTACGGATTACAAACTATTGATCCTGATTTAGCTAATTTACCTGTTCATCAGTCGTTACTGGCAGCCTATGAGAAATTACAGAAAGCAAAACGCCAATCGACTAAATAAGCCTATTTTGTTTAAGGTTATTTATTAAATAATAACTAATTTTAACTGAATAATAAGTGCGTATTTAAATTGAAACACTCTATTGAAAAGTAGAGTGTTTTATTTTGCTAAAAATAAAATATTGACAGATTTGTCAATATGACAAATTTGCCACCTGACAAAATTGTCAAAATATGGCAAAAGTGACGATTTAAGGCATTTAATATGACACTATAAATACATATTGAATTTTTGCACTAAGAATATCACTTAATTCTAGTTTAAATTGCTATTTGTTTAACCAGATCTCAAAAATTAAAAAACCTTATTTTTATAATGGATATATGTCTGGAGTAATCAATAAAGATTAACCACAAATAAAGTAATGTTTATATTTATAGCAAAAGTAAATAAGGCGTTAAATTTGATTTTTAATTCTTAACATACGGGGTTTAAATAATACTTTATATTTACTTTTTACTTTATTTATCCAGCTAGTCTAAAATTTTTTGATAATTTTTAAAAAATTTTTTTATTTTATTAATCAAATAGTTATAGCTAAAATAGCGGGTTTTTACGCACTAAAAACGGGATTCTAATGAGCGACCATGATCCATATCAATTTTAGAAGTAAGCCCCTTTGCTACTATTATTGCGTGCTATAATTATTCCAACATATAAGAGAGTGTTAGTATGAAAGCTGACAGCCCTTTTAATTTATTATCACCTGCTGATATGGCAAAAGTTGCCGATGACGCATGTTGTTATAAAGCAAATAAACAGATCCCAATGACTTACTTATCTGCATTTACTGCGGGAATGTTTATATCTATTGCTTTTGTTTTTTATATTACTGCTACTACAGGTACCGCATCTGTTCCTTTTGGGCTGGCTAAATTAGTCGGTGGGATCTGCTTCTCTCTGGGGTTAATGCTCGTTGTCGTTTGTGGCGCGGACTTATTCACCTCAACTGTTCTTACTATTATACCTAAAGCAACCGGACGTATATCTTGGGGCAAAATGTTTGCTAACTGGATAAATGTCTATCTTGGTAACTTTGTTGGCGCACTCTTTTTTGTCGCCTTAATGTGGTTTGCTGGTCAACATATGGCAGCAAATGGGCTTTGGGGGCTGAATGTTTTACAAACTGCGCAACATAAACTAGAGCACACGTTTATTGAAGCGGTTTGTTTAGGTATTCTAGCTAACTTAATGGTTTGTCTTGCAGTATGGATGAGCTATGCAGGTCGTACACTGATTGACAAGCTTTTTGCACTGATTTTACCTATCGGTATGTTCGTTGCTAGTGGTTTTGAGCACAGTATCGCTAACATGTTCCTTATTCCTTTAGGTATTGTTATTAAGAATTTTGCACCAGCAGAATTCTGGACTAAAGTAGGTGCATCATCCGAACAATTTTCAAATTTAACTGTATCAAATTTTCTCTCTAATAATTTATTACCTGTCACTATCGGTAACATTATTGGCGGAGCAGTCCTAGTCGGTCTGGTATACTGGTTAATGCATCTGCGCGGTGACAAACATTAATCCGTGCAGGTATGACTGATTTCTTAAGTTCCATTGTAAAAAGGTAGAAGTATCATGTCTGATTTAAATGAAAAATTTGCTGAAGCATGGAAAGGTTTTTCTGAAGGTGAATGGCAGAACGGTGTTAACGTTCGTGACTTTATTCAAAAAAACTACACTCCATATGAAGGCGACGAATCTTTCCTAGCAGGTTCCACTAAAGCAACTGATACACTTTGGGAACAAGTTATGGAAGGCATCAAAATCGAAAACCGCACGCATGCGCCGGTTGATTTTGATACTTCTGTTGCTTCAACTATCACATCTCACGATGCGGGTTACATCACTAAAGATTTAGAACAAATCGTAGGTTTACAGACTGATGCACCTCTGAAACGTGCGATCATCCCATTCGGTGGTATCCGTATGGTTGAAAGTTCTTGCCATGCTTACAACCGTGAGCTGGATCCAGAACTGAAAAAAATCTTTACTGATTACCGTAAAACTCACAACCAAGGCGTTTTCGATGTTTATACTCCAGACATCATGAAATGCCGTAAATCTGGTATTTTAACAGGTTTACCAGATGCATATGGTCGTGGCCGTATCATCGGTGACTACCGTCGTGTTGCACTGTACGGTATTGAGTTCCTGCGTAAAGATAAATTTGCCCAATTCACCTCTTTACAAGAAAGAATGGAAAAAGGCGAAGATCTGGAAATGACTATCCAACTGCGTGAAGAAATCGCAGAGCAGCACGCTGCTTTAGGTCAAATCCAAGAAATGGCTGCGAAATACGGTTACGATATTTCTCGTCCAGCTCAAAACGCGAAAGAAGCAGTACAATGGACTTACTTCGGTTACTTAGCCGCTGTTAAATCTCAAAACGGTGCTGCAATGTCATTTGGTCGTGTATCTACTTTCTTAGATATCTACATCCAACGTGATATTGATGCAGGTTTACTGACAGAAGAACAAGCTCAGGAATTAATTGACCACTTAGTCATGAAATTACGTATGGTTCGTTTCTTACGTACTCCTGAATATGATGAGCTGTTCTCTGGTGACCCAATCTGGGCAACAGAATCTTTAGCAGGTATGGGTTTAGATGGCCGTACTCTGGTAACTAAGAATACTTTCCGTTTCTTAAATACCCTGTACACAATGGGTCCATCACCAGAACCAAATATGACCATCCTGTGGTCAGAACAACTGCCTATCAACTTTAAAAAATACGCAGCGAAAGTCTCAATCGATACTTCTTCAATCCAGTACGAAAATGATGACTTAATGCGTCCTGACTTCGACAGCGATGACTATGCAATCGCATGTTGTGTTAGCCCAATGGTTGTTGGTAAACAAATGCAGTTCTTCGGTGCTCGTGCAAACTTAGCGAAAACCTTACTGTATACCATCAATGGTGGTGTTGACGAAAAACTGAAAATCCAAGTAGGTCCAAAACATGCGCCAATCATGGATGAAGTATTAAACTTCGATACCGTGATGAACCAAATGGATCACTTTATGGATTGGTTAGCAACTCAGTACGTCACTGCGCTGAACGTTATCCACTATATGCACGATAAATACAGCTATGAAGCAGCTCTGATGGCACTTCATGACCGTGATGTATATCGTACAATGGCATGTGGTATCGCAGGTCTGTCTGTTGCTGCTGACTCACTGTCTGCAATCAAATATGCAAAAGTTTCTCCAATCCGTGATGAAAACGGCTTAGCGATTGACTTCAAAATTGACGGCGAATACCCACAATTCGGTAACAACGATTCTCGTGTAGATGACATCGCTTGTGACTTAGTTGAACGTTTCATGAAGAAAATTCAGAAACTGCGTACATACCGTAATGCGGTACCTACACAGTCAATCCTGACTATTACTTCAAACGTTGTTTACGGTAAGAAAACAGGTAACACTCCAGACGGTCGTCGTGCAGGCGCACCATTCGGACCAGGTGCTAACCCAATGCACGGTCGTGACCAAAAAGGTGCGGTAGCTTCTCTGACTTCTGTTGCGAAACTGCCATTTGCTTATGCGAAAGATGGTATTTCTTACACCTTCTCAATCGTACCTAATGCATTAGGTAAAGATGATGATGTTCGTAAAGCGAACCTTGCTGGTCTGATGGATGGTTACTTCCACCACGAAGCTGGCATCGAAGGTGGTCAACACCTGAACGTCAACGTGATGAACCGTGAAATGCTGTTAGAAGCAATGGAAGATCCTGAGAAATATCCTCAGTTAACTATCCGTGTTTCTGGTTATGCAGTTCGCTTTAACTCACTGACTAAAGAGCAACAGCAAGACGTTATCACCCGTACATTTACACAAACAATGTAATAAAGATAACTATATGCATTTATTTACTGAGAAAGTAGATAAAATCGCTTAGAATAAAGGCCCCTACTTTGGGGCCTTTTTATTAGACAGTTTTGGAGTAACCCTGTTATGTCCGTACTTGGTCGTATCCACTCATTTGAATCCTGCGGTACTGTTGACGGTCCCGGAATACGTTTCATTGTTTTCTTTCAAGGATGCCTAATGAGATGCCTCTATTGTCACAATCGTGACACATGGGATACTCATGGTGGGCAAATCGTCACAGTTGATGAACTAATGAAAGAGGCGGTTACCTATCGTCATTTTATGAATGCTTCTGGCGGCGGTGTTACTGCTTCAGGCGGCGAAGCAATTTTGCAAGCAGAGTTTGTACGTGATTGGTTCCGTGCTTGCCAGAAAGAAAATATCCATACCTGTTTAGATACTAACGGCTTTGTTCGTCGTTATGATCCCGTTATTGATGAATTAATGGATGCCACTGACTTAGTGATGCTCGACCTAAAACAAGTCAATGATGAGATCCACCAGAAACTGGTTGGTGTATCAAACCAGCGTACACTTGAATTCGCACGTTATTTAGCAAAACGAGGCCAAAAAACATGGGTACGTTATGTTGTTGTACCGGGTTGGTCTGATGATGATGATTCAGCTCATCGTTTAGGCGAATTTATTAAAGATATGAAAAATATCGAGAAAGTAGAACTTCTTCCTTACCACGAACTCGGCAAACATAAATGGGTAGCTTTAGGAGAAGAATACAAACTAGATGGTATTCATCCACCGTCAAAAGAGACGATGGAAAATGTAAAATCAATTCTTGAATCTTACGGCCATAAAGTTATCTATTAAGTTATTCTACTTAATATTAATTTAAGAAGCAGCGGTTTTAAGCGCTGCTTTTTTGTTTATAAAGTAACACCATATCGATACTAGAAAGCCTTATTTTTCATTTCTCTTCATTCCTCTTATTTTATATCTCTCTATTTTTGAAAGTACTTTCTAAGAAATAATATATTTTTCATAAGATTCATGATTTTTACGCTCTTCTCTATTCGGTTTTTTATTATTAAATATGAAACACGCTTATCAAAAACCGAAATAGTCTTTATAAGATTATCCTTAACCTATATTAGCTTTAATACAGTTGATTAATAACAAAACAAAAAGATATTATAGAGCGCTTATATTTATAAACAAAAATATCGGGATTAAGGTACAGGAAATGGAACAAGACAACAATTCATCGCTAACAGAGCCACAAGAGGTATTTACGCCTATTCCTCAAGCGCGAGGCGCCTCTGGTGGTGTTCGCTGGTTAGGACTGGGATGGGATTTAATAAAAGAGCGTTTTTGGATGTGGATAGGCGTTATCATTATCTACTTTATCGTTAGTCTTATTATATCAACCATTCTTGGATTTATTCCGCTATTGGGTCCAATCATTTCACCTTTTGTTACTACTGTATTAGCTGCAGGTGTCGTGGCTATTGCTCATCAGCAGTATGAAACCCAACGTATTGATGTTGATACCTTATTTGTTGGTTTCTATAATAAACGCTATCTTAGTTTGATGGGTGCTTACGGTATTAGTTTCCTCATTTTACTTGCTGGTATTATTCTGGCTATTTTAGTCAGCAGTGCCGCTATGATGGATATTTTTTATGCTATCAATAGCGATTATCCTGAAGAAATCATTGCTGAAATGATGGTGGATAACTCATCTGGATTTACATTATTTTTTATTATTATCGCTATTTTTGGTGCGCTAAGTACTGCAGCCTATTGGTTTGTTCCTGCACTTGTATTAGTTAATGGTTACAAGGCTCTTCCTGCGGTTAAAGCAAGCCTTTCAGCAGTAAAAATAAATTTAGCGGGTGGTTTCTTCTTCTTTATTTTGCTGTTCTTTATTATTGCGATTAGTGTTATTCCATTTGGCTTAGGGTTATTAATTACTATTCCTCTTTCTTACACTGCGATGTATGGCTCTTATCGTGACGTTTTTTATCACCATAATGTAGGAAATCAAGGAAATAACGGTGGAATTGGCGGAAGTGGTGGAAATGGAACAATTTCTCTAAATAAAACCGCTGAATCTAATATTGGTAAATTAGTTAGTTAATTCTTAGCATTAACTTGCTTAAATAAAAAAGCAGTAGAGCGTAAATTCTACTGCTTTTTATTGTCTAAAATAAATAGCTGTTATCATTAACCCGCAAATGGATTTTTATTATCATAAGATTTATTGTAAAGTGCGTCAGAAATTAAATAGTTATAAATTTCATCAACAATTTCAATGCCTTCTTTCTCGCTTCTTTGTTCTTCTATTTGGCTATTCTCACCAGGATAAAGCACTTTCTCTACATCAGGAGCTGGTTTAATTGCATTTAATTCGCCCATAACCTGTGAGATATGTTCTCTAAATAAAGTGGTATCAGTAAAGAAAGCAGGATTGATAACAATATGCAATTGGCCTAATTCTCGCCCTTGTGTTAAATCGTGATACATCGAACTGACATGCTTTCCAAAAGGAAGTCCAAGTAAAATACCAGACAACACATCAACCATCATCATCAAGCCATAGCCTTTAGGTCCTGCAATAGGCAATAAACCTTTTACTGCAAAGGGATCGGTTGTAGGTTTACCACTTTCATCGACAGCCCAAGTATCGGGAATATCAGCATGACGTGAACGCGCATCAAGCACTTTTCCCCATGCTTGCACGGTTGTTGCCATATCAAATGTAATATGTTTATCGCCTACTCCGGGAGCCGAAAAAGCGATAGGATTAGTGCCGTAATACACTTCTGAGCCGCCAAAAGGAACAACCATTGGATCAGATTGACACAGCGAAATACCTATCATACCCGCTTGTGATGCTTGTTCAACAAAGTAGGACAATGCGCCACTATGACCAATTCGTCTTACACCAACAACTGCGACGCCCTTCTCTTGTGCCATTTTAATTGCGCGTTCCATTGCGTCTTTCGCTGCAACATGCCCAGCACCATTATCACCATCAAATACAGCGCTACAAGGCCCCGTTTCTGTATAAGTAAAATCAGGAGCCGTATTTGTACCGCCTTTACTGATCCGTTCTGCATAATACTCTACACGCACAGCACCATGAGAATGAATACCTTTGGCATCAGCATGGACTAAGACATCAGCCACCGTATCAGCATGAGACTCACTCAATCCTGCATGATGTAATTTGTTTTTTATTAATTGATGTAACTGCTGTTTAGAAACTATCATAGAATATGCTCTTTTGTAGGGTTCTAATTAAATAGAAACGTCATAAAATAACTGAGGTAAATTCGAGCGATAGGTCTAATTTAACAGCATAAATAGGATCTGCCGTGATCGGTTTAACCAATGAAGGATTGCGTTATATTTTTGTTAAATAGTCATTTCTTTATTAAAAACCTTTTTATAATCCCCCTTATAATAAACAAAAAAGTGGCATAATTTCTTACACCACTCTTTTACACATTAATTTAAAAATAGATTAATTATGGAACAGGAACAGCTTCACCTTTAAAGTTATCCAAAATAAACTTTTTGGTTTCCGGTGCTTTTAACTGTGTCATTAATTTAGCAATGCGTGGATCATTTTTATCTTCCTCTCTTATGACAATCACATTGGCAAACTTACTGTTAGCAGCAGGCTCTGTATAAATAACTTCTTTGGTTAAATCGAGCCCTGCATTAATGGCAAAGTGTCCATCAATAGAAGCGACATCCGCTTCTCCATTTTTATAAATTTGTGGCAATAATGGGCCATCATAGGTAAATAAAAACTTAATGTTACGAGGATTCTCAACAATATCATCAATTGTAGAATCGTCGGGATCGATACCATCTCGTAATTTGATTATGCCTTCATCTTGGAACAGCTTTAATATATGTCCATGTTGAGCCAAATTATTACTGCTTATCATTTTTGCACCATTCGGTAAATCTTGTAAGCTTTTATATTTCTGTGAGAAAAAACGATATGGGTGCATATGTACTGCGCCTGCTGACACTAATTTCCAATCAGGGTGATCAGCAAGTGTTTTATTTAAATAAGGAACATGTTGAAAGAAGTTTGCATCCAATTCTTTTTCCGCTAATGCTTGATTAGGAATGATATAGTCATTAAAAATTCGAATATCTAACTCTAATCCTTCTTTTGCTAATTGTGGTTTAATAAATTCCAGAATTTCCGCGTGAGGTGTACTTGATGCACCGATAATTAATTTATTTTCTGATTTTTCATCTGATGGTTTACAAGCAGAGAGCGCTAGGCTAATAAGTAGCAGTGATCCCAGTTTTTTAAATACTGTTAATTTCATTGTTATAACCTTATTTTAAATTTGATTTTTAATTGAAGTATTTTTTAATTAGCGTTTATCTATATTTCTTACAACACTATCTCCCAATAACTGAATACATAACACAATAAATAAAATCACTAATGTTGCAATCCAAACTACATCAAGATGGCTGCGCTGAAACCCTTCTAAATAAGCCAAATTACCTAATCCACCCGCACCTATTGCGCCGGCAACAGCTGTTCCACCCACTAAAGAAATCAATGTTACCGTTAAACCAGAAACAAGAGCTGGCGAAGATTCAGGTAATAGCACCTTAAATATTAGTGTTGGTAAATTAGCGCCCATTGAGAGGCTTGCTTCTATTACACCTTTATCAACTTCACGTAATGCTAATTCAACCAACCTAGCATAAAAAGCAGCAGCTGAAATCACTAATGCAGGTAGTGCTGCATTAACACCTAATATGGTTCCCACAATTAATTTAGTAAAAGGAAACAATAATATAATTAAAATAATAAAAGGAATTGCCCTAAAAATGTTTACAATAAATGAGAGTGTTCTATATATAGAAACCTGCTCTTTATACCCGTCTTTTGCCGTTAAAAATAATGCAACACCAATTAAGATCCCTAATAAGCAAGATAGCGCACCAGAAACAAGTGTCATATATAATGTATTTAATGTCTCCTCACCTAATACATTGAGTTTTAAATGAGGTAAATAGCTATTAATCCAATTTTGTATTTCATCCATATCACACGACCGCTATATCAAATTTATTATTCTCAAGATATTGGATGATTTCATCCGATTTATTATTTAACTGTAAATAAATGAACCCATTCTCTTGTGAAAAACTACCTTTTATTAAATTAACAGGTTCATTAAATTTAGAAATTAAATCATAAAGTAAATAGTCATATTTTTTACCCTCTTGCAGTAACAGTTTTATTATTGTGCTTTGCTGCTTTATATTATCAATATCATCACTGTTATCTGCTACATGGATTGATTGTGATAAAAACTGTTGTGTCACTTTATGTTTTGGCTGGTTAAAGATTTTTACTACTTCACCTTGTTCAATTATTTTTCCTTGCTCAATAACGGCTACTTTATTGCATATCGCTTTTACAACTTGCATTTCATGTGTGATCAACACAATCGTAATATTCATCTTTTTATTAATTTCAGCGAGCAGAGCTAAAATTGTTTGTGTTGTTTTTGGATCTAATGCAGATGTTGCTTCATCACATAATAAAACATCAGGGTTATTTGCCAGCGCTCTAGCAATACCAACACGTTGCTTTTGTCCACCACTTAATGTTGATGGATATTCATCTGCTTTATCAGCAAGCCCAACTAACTCCATTAATTCGCTCGCACGTTGAAAACGTTGTTTTTTATCTAACCCTGAAATTTCGAGCGGGAATTCAATATTCTCTCTAACAGTGCGTGACCACAGCAAATTGAAATGTTGAAAGATCATACCAATTGAGTGACGGATTTTACGGATCTCACGTTCACTACTGGTGGTAATATTGTATTTACCAACAATCACTTCCCCTTTTGTTACAGGCTCTAAGCGATTCAATAAACGAATTAAGCTACTTTTTCCAGCACCGCTATAACCAATGATGCCAAAGATATCTCCCTGCTCAATATTCAAATTAATATCATCAACAGCAACAGTTTGCTTTTTCCCTCGCTGGTAAATTTTGCTGACATTTTTTAGTGTTATCATTTTAATCAACTCACTTATTAAATGGAAATCTAGACGGCTAAACATCTAGAAATCCAAATTAATGTTAATGAGAGGAATTGTCAAGCAGGGAATGAAAATGCGATAAACAAAAATGGTATACCTTAGAATTAAATTATTTCTATTGCTTCTATTATTGAATTTTTACTTTGAAAATAATTTATTTTATAAATTTAATCGCCAATATAAGATAAATTAATGGTGATATATATTTATTGCAGATCATAAAAAACCCCCTGCCTAAGCAGAGGGTTAAATTATTAATACTCAATTAATTAGAGAATAATTAACCGATATATTCTAAACCGTTCATGTATGGACGTAACACTTCTGGAATTTCAATACGGCCATCAGCCATTTGATAGTTTTCCATAATTGCAACTAAAGTACGACCTACTGCTAAGCCAGAGCCATTTAAGGTATGAACAAGTTGGATTTTCTTGTCGCCTTTAGAACGGAAACGAGCTTGCATACGACGTGATTGGAAATCCCAACAGTTAGAGCATGAAGAAATTTCACGGTAAGTATTTTGAGCCGGAACCCATACTTCTAAGTCATAGGTTTTACGAGCGCCAAAACCGATATCACCAGTGCAAAGCACAACTTTACGATATGGTAGATTCAGTAATTGCAGCACTTTCTCAGCGTGACCTGTTAGCTCTTCTAATGCTTCCATTGATTTTTCAGGATGAACGATTTGAACCAGTTCAACTTTATCAAATTGGTGCATACGAATAAGACCACGAGTATCACGACCATAAGAACCCGCTTCTGAACGGAAGCAAGGCGTATGCGCAGTCATTCGCAATGGTAGATCGTCTTCTTCAAGAATGACGTCTCTTACCATATTTGTCACAGGTACTTCCGCTGTTGGAATAAGCGCGTATTGGCTTTCTGCTTCTTCTTCTAACGGTTTAGTGTGGAATAAGTCTTCACTAAATTTAGGTAACTGACCTGTACCGTACAGAGTTGCATGGTTAACCAAGTAAGGAACATACATTTCTTGGTAGCCGTGCTCTTCTGTATGCAGATTCAGCATAAATTGTGCGATAGCACGATGTAAACGTGCAATTTGACCTTTCATCACAACAAAACGTGAACCGGTGATTTTCACCGCAGAAGCAAAATCTAAACCATCTGTTAGTTCACCTAAAGTCACATGATCTTTTAATTCAAAATCATAAGTCTTTGGAGTGCCCCAACGAGAAACTTCCACGTTTTCGCTGTCATCTTTGCCATTTGGAACAGCATCATCTGGCATGTTTGGAATAGTTAAAACGTAATCACGAATTTCCGCTTGAAGCACTTCAAGTTCGGCTTTTGCAGCTTCAAGTTTTTCACCTAACAGGTTAACTTCTTGACGAAGTGGCTCAATATCTTCACCACGCGCTTTTGCCGCACCAATGGACTTCGATCGAGAATTACGTTCTGCTTGCAGGGATTCAGTTTCAACCTGTAACACCTTACGGCGTTCTTCTTGTTGACGGATTTTTTCCACATCGAGGGTGAACCCCCTGCGAGCCAGTTTTTCGGCGACCGCGTCTAGCTCATTACGCAGTAGATTTGGATCGAGCATGCTTATCCTGTGCTTATTGATAGATTAATAAAAACCTTCTCTCCTATCTTATAAAAAAGATATCTGAGACAAGGCATAGTTAAGAAATTAATGATAATTTAATAACCTTACCGCATCTTTACATTTTGCGATAGCGTTTTGTAACACTATTTTGATCTTGTTGAGAAAGCCAGTCTAATTTCTCTGCAACCTTGATCTCTAACCCTCTTTTTACTGGGTAATAGTACTGCGTATTTGCCATTTCTTTAGGGAAATAGACCTCTCCAGCCGCGTAAGCATTAGGCTCATCATGAGCATAACGATATTCAGCACCCAGTCCCATTTCTTTCATTAATTTTGTTGGTGCATTACGCAAATGCTCAGGTACATCATAATCAGGCTTGCTTTTGGCATCAGCAATGGCTGCTTTAAATGCAGTATAAACAGCATTACTTTTTGGTGCGCAAGCCAGATACACAATTGCTTGAGCAATAGCGCGCTCACCTTCTGCGGGACCAACACGAGTAAAGCAATCCCACGCAGCAATTGCCACTTGCATGGCGCGAGGATCGGCATTCCCCACATCTTCTGACGCAATCGCCAATAAACGACGAGCCACATAAAGCGGATCACCGCCTGCAGTTATGATCCGTGCATACCAATAAAGAGCGGCATCAGGTGCAGATCCCCTTACTGACTTATGTAATGCAGAGATAAGATCGTAAAAGCGATCACCTTTATTATCAAAACGAGCACTACGCTCACCACTGATTTCTGTCAGTAATGCCGGCGTTAATACTCGTTTTCCTTGATTATCAACCTCGGCAATATCCGCCATCATTTCAAGCAAATTTAGTGAACGACGGGCATCACCATTAACCAGTTGTGCAATCATTTTGCGTGTATCATCTGGCAGGATAATATTGCGTCCGCCTAAACCTCGTTCTGGATCGTCTAGCGCTTGTTGTAGCACTTGCTCAATATCAGCTTCGGTTAATGAACGTAATAGATAAACTCTTGCTCTGGATAGCAACGCGGAATTTAATTCAAAAGAGGGATTTTCTGTTGTTGCACCAATAAAAGTGATCGTACCGTCTTCAATATGAGGCAAAAATGCATCTTGTTGACTCTTATTAAAGCGGTGAACTTCATCAACAAACAGGATCGTTCTACGCCCTGCATTGCGATTTTGGCGCGCAATTTCAATAGATTCTCTGATTTCTTTAATACCCGATGTCACCGCAGATAAGCGTTCTATATCGGCTTGCGCATAGCGACCAATGATCTCGGCAAGGGTGGTTTTACCCGTGCCAGGAGGTCCCCATAAGATCATGGAATGCAATTGTCCCGCTTTAATTGCTCGAGGTAATGGCTTACCTTCAGCAAGTAAATGCGTTTGTCCGATATATTGTTCCAACGTTTCAGGCCGCATTCTTGCGGCTAAAGGTTGGAACTCATTGCGTGAAAAATCGAGTGATAAATTACTCAAAACATCCTCACTGACGTTGGTCATCCACAGTCACACCCGCAGGAGGTGTAAAACGAAACGCGGAAGCATCGATTGGCGCAGCAGTCTGTGCAGTCAATTGATAATTGCTTACTTGACCGTCTTGTTCTGTGGCCGCAAATTGCTGAATTTGTCCGTTAGGTAATACAGTTATCGTGAAATGTTTTAAGTTATTTTCTACTTTAGGGGTTAACTCAAAACGGTCACCTGACTGTTTTACGTCATAATTTTGCCACTCTTTGCTGTCATTACGAGCGATCAGCATAAAAGGCGTATTGGTTGTAGAACGCTCAAGCCAAGTCGCAGTGACTTGCTCGACAAAAGGATTGTAAAACCACAATGTTTTGCCATCAGAGATAAGTGTACTCTCATCCGGTGCTGTCATTTGCCAATTAAACAAATCAGGGCGTTGTACTTTTAAACTTCCTTCCCCTTTTTGGATAAGTGAGCCTTCATTGCTGGTCACGGTTTGACTAAAGTTCGCTTGAAAACTATTTACTTTATTTAATCGTTGTTGCAAATCCTGACGTGCATCAGCCCAAGCGGCTTGGCTACTTATTAATGTCATCGCACACACTGCAAATAATACTTTTTTCATTCTACAAGCCTCGGCATGAGATAACGCCGACATAATGTCGGCGTGTAAATTATTGATGATGTTATGCAGATTATCATGCTATCTCATTAGCTGATAACTGTGTTTTCAAGATATTACATATCTGAAGGTGGTGGTGAAAGTACATCACGTGTATTGTTGTGGTTTGGCGCACTCACAATACCTTGCATTTCCATCTGTTCCACAATTCTTGCCGCGCGGTTATAACCAATTCTAAATTGGCGTTGTACACCAGAAATAGAAACACGTTGTTTTTCAACCACAAATTCTACGGCTTGGTCAAATAACGGATCAAGCTCTTCACCATCATCATATCCACCGCCACTATTACCTTCACCTTCTTCGCCACATTTTGTGATGGCTTCAATATATTGAGGACGACCTCGAGCTTTCCAGTCAGTTGCCACGGCATGGACTTCATCATCACTAACAAAAGCACCGTGAACACGTTCAGGCACAAAACCATTCGGTGCATAAAGCATATCACCCATACCTAGTAATGACTCTGCACCACCTTGGTCTAAAATAGTTCGAGAGTCGATTTTACTCGATACAGTAAATGCGATACGGCTCGGAATATTGGCTTTAATTAAGCCTGTAATAATATCAACAGAAGGCCTTTGCGTAGCTAGAACAAGGTGAATACCTGCGGCTCGCGCTTTTTGTGCTAAGCGAGCAATCAGCTCTTCAACTTTTTTACCCGCCGTCATCATCAAATCAGCAAATTCATCAACGACAACAACAATATAAGGTTCTTTTCCTAACGTTGGCATTTCTGTTGCCATACTGTCGCTTGGTTTCCAGAATGGATCAGGAATAGGACGCGCCATTGCTTCAGCTTCTTTAATTTTTTCGTTATAACCTGCAAGATTACGTACACCTAATGCTGACATTAGTTTATAACGACGTTCCATTTCAGCCACACTCCAACGCAGAGCACTTGCGGCATCTTTCATATCAGTAACAACTTCGGTTAGAAGATGTGGAATACCTTCATAAACTGAAAGCTCAAGCATTTTAGGGTCAATCATAATAAAGCGAACATCTTCTGGTTTCGCTTTATAGAGAATACTGATGATCATCGCATTCACACCAACAGATTTACCTGAGCCTGTTGTACCAGCAACAAGTAAGTGAGGCATTTTAGCCAGATTGGCAACAACTGGCTGACCGCCAATATCTTTACCTAAAACAACGGTTAATGGAGAACGGCTATCTCTAAATGCATCGCTATCCAACAATTCACGCATATATACGGTTTGACGTTTTTTGTTAGGTAATTCGAGTCCTACATAAGGTTTCCCCGGAATAACTTCAACAATACGTACCGCAATAGCAGACAATGAACGCGCTAAGTCGCGGGATAAATTTGAAATACGAGCGGCTTTTACACCCGGAGCAAGTTCAAGTTCAAAACGAGTGATAACAGGCCCCGGTGAAATACCAACAACCTTGGCTTTAACACGATAATCATTAAGACGCGCTTCAATAAGTTTACCAATACGCTCAAGCTCAAACATATCAACAGGCTCATCTTCTACTGGCGGCGTTGTTAATAAATCCAGAGAAGGCATTGGTGTTGTTGGCTTTTGCAACGGCCTATCATTACGCATCAACAATGGGTGAATTAAAGATTGCTGTTGCTGTTGCTGTTGCTGTTGCTGTTGCTGTTGCTGTTGCTGTTGCTGTTGCTGTTGCTGTTGCTGTTGCTGTTGCTGTTGCTGTTGCTGTTGCTGTGCAAAATGCTGCGCCATATTAGGCTGTGGCTCAATACGTGATTGAGGTGCAGCTTGTGGTGTAACAGGTTCAGAAACAATTGGTGTAAATACTGGCTCTATCGGATCTTCATCCAATAGATCATCAATTGGTGAGAACGCCTCTAATGCGGTCAGCTCTCTTTCTAGCTCAATTTTAGGGCTGTACTCTTCCTCTTCTTCATCTCGAGGTGAAATTTGTAAAAATGCATTGCTGGCTGGGTATTCAACTTTTTTCTCAATAGTTTGTGTAGGTTGCGCTGATTGTGAGGCAAACGAATGTTGAATATGAGGCTGATAACCCGTTGTTGCTTGTAATGAAGGTGCTGGTGTTGACAGTTGAGGTAAAACCTCATCTTCATCATCATCTAACGAAACATCATCACCATAACGATCCTGTAATTGTTGTTTAAATTGTGCTGCCAACTGTTGCTGATATTGCTCATCTTCATCAATTTCGTTGTTATTCTCTTCTGTGGAAGAGAATGTATTCGCGGTAACTGTTGGCTCATCACGATAATCATCTTGTTGATGACTAAATGAAGATATTGGTGATGTGATACTTGGCTGATGAGGCTCAATAATATCTTCAGGATCGGTACTATCGTTCTCACCATAACGTTCACGTTGCTGTTCGAGAAATTGCTGGCGCAACTCTTGTTCAAAATTCGCTTGTTCTTGAATATCAGCTAGCTCATCTTCAGGTTCAGATTGAACAGCTTCTTCACGACGACGTAATTCAGCTTCGCGTTGTGAAGGAATATGAATACCATAAAGCTCACGACGTGTTGGTAATCGCACTGGATTTGGGCGTGGTAATTCAGGGCCTAATCCTTGTTTAACTTGAGAGCCATGACTAACAAGAGCACTCGTTGCCACGCCTGCTGCCACCGTCGCTGCTTGCGTTAAAGAATCTGTATCAGGTACTAGCGAGAATGTAGGTTCCGCTCTGCCAGCAGGCATAAAACTATCTGTTGATGTTGATAAGGACGATGGCTGTGCCATAGGTTCATTTTCAACATATGGCATTATAGAAGGTGTACTCTCTTCTGGTATTGAGGGATCAGTAGAATGTTGAGAAGCATTGGCTTCTGATTGAGCTTCTTTTTTCAAGAATGCTTCTGGAATATCAAAACGATAATGTTCTGGTTCTTCTGTATGAGTTGGTTGCGAAACTGGTGCTGATACAAGAGGAGCTGTTTGCGTCAATGTTTGTGCATGTTCATCTGCTATATCATTTGTTGCAGAGAAAGATGGCAAATCATCTTCTTGTTCTGCTTTAGATTGCAACGTGTCTATCTCTTGCTGACGAGCAAGTTCAAGCGCTGAAGGTGCAGAAAATAGAATATCATCGCTCTCTTCTGTTGCTAATTCAGATTGCTGATTTTCTTTTTGATTTGAATTTTCAGCGATTTCTGTAGCAACATCTTGAGTGTCATCTTCCTCTTCTTCATCTTCGTAATCAGCTTCATTTTGGCCTCTGTTGGTAATAAAACCAACACCTCCCAAAATAACGGCACCAATTTTTTCTGTGATTGTTAACCAAGACCAACCAGTAAACAGAGTAAAGCCAATTGCCCAAACAGATAACAGGGCAAGAGTAGCACCTAAAACATTAAACCACGGCAATAGAGCTTTGCTAAACAAGCTTCCAATTACACCACCAGAGCTGAAATTATAGATATCATCAAAATTAAGATCAGCTAATGCACAAGAGGTAAAGATCAGAGCCAAGGCACCAATCGTGCGAAGTGCAAGGGAAAAGAAGTCGGTATATTCACGGTTTTGTTGGTAGCGTAGAGAATTCCAGCACCCAAAAACCACGACGACAGGAATTGCATAGGCAAGTAAACCAAATGCAGAAAATAGAATATCAGCTAACCATGCTCCGATACTGCCGCCTAAATTCTGGATAGGCTCATTCCAAGTGGTTTGTGACCAGCTAGGATCAGAGGGATGAAAGCTAAGTAATGAAACCATTAAAAAGACAGCGCCAATGCCGATAAGGATGAGAATAGCCTCCCAAATACGGCGACGGTTGCTTATCTTTGTTAAACGAATATTTTTATCTTCTGTATATTCCTGGCTCAAAGAGGGCTCTCCAGGTTTAACTTAGGGTGAATTAAAACGGAACAACGCTGAGATATCCCAGCGTTGAAACTGTATGCATAAACAGGAGTGTACCTAACTTTTTCCTGCTTTGCACCAACCTATTAAGTTGGCTTAGCGAGTTTTAATTACAAGGCGGTTGCTTTGTTTAACTTCTTCCATAACCACGTATGTACGTGTGTCATTAACACCTGGAAGACGTAACAGTGTTTCACCTAGTAATTTACGGTAAGCGGACATATCAGGTACACGAGTTTTCAACAGATAGTCAAAATCACCAGAAACTAAATGACATTCTTGGATTTCTTCAAGTTTCTGAACAGCCATATTGAATTGTTCAAAAACATCTGGTGCACCACGGTTTAGTGTGATTTCCACAAATACTAATAATGATGCATCTAAGTAATGTGGGTTTAACAGTGCTGTATAACCAGAAATAAATCCTTGGCGCTCTAAACGACGTACACGCTCTAAACAAGGCGTTGGTGATAAACCTACACGTTTAGATAGCTCAACGTTTGAAATACGACCATCTTTTTGAAGCTCATTTAGAATATTCCGGTCTATTCTATCAAGATCTTTACCCGGACGTTTTTTATTATCAATCATCTCTATACTCTCTTTCTCTTTTTCTCTTACTTTATTTTCCTATACCCATACCTGTACACCATCAGCATCACTGTCGAAACTTCGGTATCAAACGGTCAGAGCAAACTACCAATCTATTTTCTTTTAATGCCAGATAAAAGTTCTATTTTATCCAAATACTCATTAGCAAATATCGTAAAGTAACTATCCTATACCCTGTCTGTCTAAAAAATATTACGTATAACATCCGAGGATAATTATCTTTAACAATCATGTTTTCGCAAATGTACAGCGGATTGTCAAAGCAAATGAGTAAAAATCAGAACAAGGCGCTATGTTATTCTCTATATACGCAAGATAAACATCAATTGTAAAGCAAAATGTTTCAGGTTAATTCGATGATGTTAGCCCAATATAACTCTATAATTATTAAACTATATTAGTATTAACTATTGCTAAAATAGCTAAAATATTATGTCTATTTCTCGTCATTGGCTTTTTTTAACGTCTTATTTCTCCTACAATCCCTCAATTCGCATCACGCCTAATCAGAAATGAGGTATACATGAGCACCATCAAACATAGCAAACTTATTATTTTAGGTTCAGGCCCTGCGGGTTATACCGCCGCCGTTTATGCTGCAAGAGCAAACTTAGAACCAGTACTGATTACGGGTGTTGAAAAAGGCGGTCAGCTGACAACAACAACAGAAGTCGAAAACTGGCCCGGAGACCCTGAGGGGCTAACAGGTCCTGGCTTAATGGACCGCATGTTTCAGCACGCTGAAAAATTTAATACAGAGATTATCTCTGACCATATTAATAAAGTCGATCTGAAAAACCGCCCATTCCGCCTATTTGGTGATGAACAAGAATATACTTGTGACGCATTAATTATCGCAACAGGTGCTTCTGCACGCTATATCGGTTTACCTTCAGAAGAATCTTTTAAAGGCCGAGGCGTTTCTGCTTGTGCAACCTGTGACGGATTTTTCTATCGTAACCAAAAAGTCGCTGTTGTCGGTGGCGGAAATACCGCGGTAGAAGAAGCTCTTTATTTAGCTAATATTGCATCTGAAGTTCATCTGATCCACCGTCGTGATTCTTTCCGTTCTGAAAAGATCTTAATTAACCGTTTAATGGATAAAGTAAACAGTGGCAATATTATTTTGCATACTGATCGTACCTTAGACGAAGTTCTTGGCGACGATATGGGTGTAACGAAAGTTCGCTTAAAAGACACTAAGAGTGATAAAACCGAAGAATTAGATGTTATGGGCGTCTTTATTGCGATTGGACATAGCCCTAATACCGCTATTTTTGATGGTCAATTAGAATTAGACAACGGTTACATCAAAGTACAATCAGGTACTCAAGGTAATGCAACACAAACCTCTATCGAGGGTGTTTTTGCAGCTGGTGACGTAATAGATCACATTTATCGTCAAGCAATTACCTCCGCTGGCACAGGTTGTATGGCTGCTTTAGATGCAGAACGTTACTTAGACGCACTAAAATCCAACTAAAATCATCACTTCCTTTCAAGGCGCTATTTCAGTAGCGCCTTTTACCATGTAACATACAGTCTGGTTGCCAAAGCGTATAACTACTTACCCTTGGCCTTTCTGATACTTTGTATCTCACCTGCAGATTTGAATCTTTTCTTATGGATAAAACTAAACAAAGTGAATTGGTTCGATGGCTGAAACAGCAAAGTGCTCCAGCCCGTAGATGGCTACGGCTATCAATGATCCTAGGTGTTGTAAGCGGTTTATTAATTATTGCGCAAGCATGGTTATTAGCTGTTTTACTTCAAGCATTTATCATGGACAGTCTAAGTCGTGATACGCATATACCTACCTTTCTCACCCTTATTGGTATTTTTATCTTACGCGCTGTGGTGATGGCAATACGAGAGCGTGTAGGTTATCGCTGTGGTATGGCGGTCAGGCAACAAATTCGTAAAATTGTTCTTGATAGACTTGAAGAGCTAGGCCCTGTTTGGGTTAAAGGCAAACCCGCAGGAAGTTGGGCAACAATTATTCTAGAACAAATAGAAGATATGCAAGATTACTATGCGCGTTATATTCCGCAAATGTATCTTTCCACTATTGTGCCTATTCTTATCCTTATCACCATCTTCCCTGTTAACTGGGCTGCTGGCTTGATCCTATTCTTCACGGCTCCACTGATCCCGCTATTTATGGCATTAGTTGGATTAGGTGCAGCAGATGCTAACCGTAGAAACTTCCTCGCATTAGGTCGTTTAAGTGGTAACTTCCTCGATAGATTAAGAGGATTAGATACATTACGGTTATTTAACCGTGGTAATGCAGAAGTTAAACAGATTACTGAAGCAACAGAAGATTTCCGTAAACGAACAATGGAAGTGCTAAGAATGGCCTTCCTTTCATCAGGTGTATTGGAATTCTTTACCGCTGTTTCCATCGCAGTTGTGGCGGTTTACTTTGGTTTTTCTTACTTAGGCGAACTTAATTTTGGTAGTTATGGTTTAGGCGTCACTCTTTTCTCAGGCTTTTTAGCGTTGATCTTAGCCCCTGAATTTTTCCAACCGTTGCGTGATTTAGGAACTTACTATCATGCAAAAGCACAAGCGATTGGTGCGGCTGAGTCTCTGGTTGAATTTTTAGAAGCTGAAGGTGAAAAACCGCAATTCACAGGCAATGAGCGTATCAACACAGCAGACAGTATTGAGATAACAGCTCATGAGCTAGAAATTCTATCTCATCAAGGTGTCAAACTAGCAGGACCATTAAACTTTACCATTAACCCCAATCAGCGTATTGCGATTGTGGGTCAAAGTGGTGCAGGCAAAAGCTCGTTATTAAATGCGTTACTCGGTTTTTTACCTTATCGTGGCTCATTAAAAGTTAATGGTATTGAATTAACACAGCTCTCGCCTGAAGCTTGGCGTCAATGTTTAAGCTGGGTTGGCCAAAATCCTAATTTACCAGAACAAACCTTGCTGGATAATATTCGCTTAAGCAATCCTAATGCCAGCGATGAACAAATCAATCTTGCCATTGAAAAAGCCTATGTCAGCGATTTTATTAATGAATTACCTGACGGCTTAAATACAATTATTGGCGATAGTGCCGCACGCCTTTCTGTTGGTCAGGCTCAACGTGTTGCTGTTGCTCGAGCTTTATTATCACCTTGTCAATTTTTGTTATTAGATGAACCCGCAGCAAGCCTTGATTCTCATAGCGAACAACGTGTGATGCATGCGCTTAATAACGCCTCATTAAATCAAACGACCTTGCTTATTACTCATCTACTTGAAGAGACTTTAGGTTATGACCAAATTTGGGTGATGGAAAAAGGTCAAATTATTGAAACAGGCACTTATGCATCGTTAAGCCAACAGAATGGCACTTTTGCTCGCCTTCTTGCTCATCGTAAAGAGGAACTTTAATCATGAGAGTATTGCTTCCTTTTCTTGCGCTCTATCGCCGTCACTGGTTTATGTTATTGCTGGGGATTATTCTTGCTATTCTGACTTTACTGGCGAGTATTGGTCTTTTAACACTATCAGGCTGGTTTTTAGCGGGTACATCTCTTGCTGGTTTTGCCGGTATTTATAGCTTTAACTATATGCTACCTGCGGCTGGTGTTCGAGGTGCGGCAATTTTTCGTACTGCGGGTCGTTATTTTGAAAGGCTTGTCAGCCATGACGCTACGTTTCGCGTGTTGTCGCACTTACGTGTATTCACCTTTAAAAAGATCCTCCCTCTTTCACCGGGCGGAATTGCACGTTTTCGTCAAGGTGAGTTGCTTAATCGCTTAGTTGCTGATGTTGAAACGCTAGATCATCTCTATATTCGCGTTATCTCTCCTATCATTGCCGCTTTTGTTGTCATTATGGCAATTATATTTGGCCTTGGTTTAATTGATGCGCGTTTAGCCAATACGCTAGGTGGCATTATGCTTACCTTGCTGATTGTTTTACCTTTCGTATTCTATTATGCGGGTAAACCTATTGGTCGTGATCTTACTGATTTACGAGGTCAATATCGCACCGTGTTAACTAGCATGTTACAAGGACAAGCTGAGCTAACTGTTTTTGGCGCATTACCTCGCTTTAGACAAAATTTAGCGCAACTTGAAGCTAAATGGCTACACAGACAAGCACAACAGGCAAATTTAACTGGTTTATCGCAATCATTGATGATCCTTGCATCAGGGCTAACAGCAACATTAATTTTGTGGTTAGCCGCTGGCGGTATCGACAATAGCTTTATGCCTGAAGCGTTAATTGCCTTATTTACATTTTGTGCATTGGCAGCCTTTGAGGCTTTAGCCCCTGTTACTGTCGCTTTCCAGCATTTAGGACAAGTAATGACATCAGCAACACGTATTACTCATTTAATTGAGCAAAAACCTGATGTCACTTTTCCTGAAAAAGGGGGCGAAACAAACAATAGTGCCACGCTTACAATGCACAATATTTGCTTTACTTATCCAACCCAACCAATGCAAGTCATCAATCACGTAGATTTAACGATTGAAGCAGGACAACACATTGCCTTACTAGGAAAAACGGGTTGTGGTAAATCGACATTATTGCAGTTGATTAATCGCGCTTTTGATCCGACTCACGGCACTATCCGCTTAAATAATTTACCTATTGCTGATTATGATGAAGCAACATTACGTTCAATGATGTCCGTTGTTCCTCAACGTGTTCATGTCTTTAGCCACACATTAAGAGAAAATCTATTGATGGCAAAAGAACAGGCAACAGATGAAGAATTAAAACATGTTCTTCAGCAGGTTGGTCTTGGGCAACTACTTGAAAATGATGAAGGCTTAAATGCATGGATGGGCGATGGTGGTAGACAGCTCTCTGGTGGCGAGCAGCGACGTTTAGGACTTGCAAGAGCCCTACTCCACAATGCACCTCTTGTATTGCTTGATGAGCCAACAGAAGGCCTTGACGCCGATACAGAACAGCAGATCCTTGCACTCTTGCATCAGCATTGCCAAGGTAAAGCTGTATTAATGATAACTCACAGACTTCACGGTTTAGATAAAATGGATAAAATCTGCGTTATGGATGGCGGAAAAATCGTTGAAACAGGCACTCATGCTTCGTTGTTACAACAACAGGGGCATTATGCTAAATTTCATCAAAGACAGGCTCTATTAACACCAACTCACGAGGCATAATATGCCGTTGTTTCAATTAGATGATTGTGATTTGGATTTTCCTGAGCCTCATTTAGCTTTAAAAGAGCCCAACGGCTTATTAGCGATAGGGGGAGAAATCTCCCTTTCGCGATTACGTGTTGCGTATCAATCGGGTATTTTTCCTTGGTACTTCCCTAATGAAGAACCACTATGGTGGTCACCCGATCCAAGAGCCGTTTTACCCGCTGGTGATTTGCATATTGGGCGTAGTTTACGTAAATTTATTCGCCACCAGCCTTATAAAATCACACTCAATCATGCCTTTGCTTCAGTAATTGAGGCGTGTTCTGTACGTGAAGAAGGAACATGGATAGGTCCTGATATAAAAGCAGGTTATGAAGCTCTCCATCAACAAGGTGAAGCTCATTCTGTTGAGGTTTGGGAAGGCGATGAACTCGTAGGTGGTTTATACGGAGTCAATATCGGTGCAGTTTTTTGTGGTGAATCGATGTTTAGTCGCAGAGATAACGCTTCTAAATGTGCCTTTATTGCTTTTTATAACCATTTTCTTCGTTATGGGGGTCAACTATTTGATTGTCAGGTGCTAAACTCTCATACTGCCTCGTTAGGTGCCTCTGAGATCTCACGTGAACATTATTTAGTTGCGTTATCTCGTTGGAAAAAAGTGATTATTGATAAAAAGTGTTGGTATCAGCAATCGTTGGAATTATAATCACTGCTTGTTTTTGTAAAGCCCTTCTTATTTAAGACAGAATTAAGAATGATATTCTGTTATTTATGCAAAAAGGTTTATACAAAAATTTTATCTTACACACCCATTATGTGGTTGGGGTGCTGTTTTTTTATTGCTACAAATACCACAAAATAAAGAATTACGACTTCTGTTATTACTTTTACTTTAGCAAAGTAAAACGCAAGTTGCGGTAAGGATGTTAAGTGCAATAGCAAGGTGAACACCATTGCTATCCAATAACATTCCTTTACATAGGACAATATTTTCGGCATTATCTTGCCGTTTAAAAAATATGGTTATTAAAACTTAGAGGATTAGATGGCCAAAGAAGACAACATTGAAATGCAAGGCACTGTACTGGATACTCTGCCAAACACGATGTTCCGCGTAGAATTAGAAAACGGACACGTCGTTACCGCTCATATCTCAGGAAAAATGCGTAAAAACTATATTCGTATCCTGACAGGCGACAAGGTTACCGTTGAGCTGACCCCATATGACCTGAGCAAAGGCCGTATCATCTTCCGTAGCCGTTGATCCCAATCTGTTCTCTCCCGTTATTGTCATATAACGGGTGAAAAAAAACACCACAGGCAAGGCATTTATTGATGCTCACCTGTGGTGTATGCTTTTATAGCTCGGTGAATATAGCTTTGTGAAATTAACCGCTATCCTTAGATAACGGTATCTTCATTCTTCGCCAATTTTTCTTGGCTCACAAACTCATAATTCAATTTGCCTGCCAGTTTATCTAGTGTCACAGAAACCGAGCCACCATTAACAAGAGAACCAAATAAAATCTCGTTAGCTAATGGTTTTTTCAAGTTTTCTTGAATGACACGCGCCATTGGTCTTGCACCCATCGCTTTGTCATAGCCTTTATCACACAACCATTGGCGTGCTTCTTGGCTAACTTCAAGCGATACCCCTTTATCATCTAACTGCACTTGTAGTTCGACAATAAATTTATCCACGACCATAGAGATAATTTCTGGCGATAATGCATTAAACCAAATAATGCTATCTAAACGGTTACGGAATTCAGGTGAGAAGGCTTTTTTGATTTCAACCATCGCATCAGTGCTGTTATCTTGCTCTGTAAACCCAATTGATTTACGTTGCGTTTCACGCACACCTGCATTGGTTGTCATCACTAAAATAACATTACGGAAATCGGCTTTACGACCGTTGTTATCCGTTAATGTACCGTTATCCATTACCTGTAACAGAATATTGAACACATCTGGATGTGCTTTCTCAATTTCATCAAGTAACACAACGGAATATGGATTTTTAATGACAGCGTCTGTTAATAATCCACCTTGATCAAAACCAACATAACCCGGAGGAGCACCAATTAGACGGCTGACCGTATGTCTTTCCATATATTCAGACATATCAAAGCGTAGCAACTTCACATTCAACGCTTTCGCTAGCTGTACAGTGACTTCTGTTTTACCTACCCCAGTAGGACCCGCAAATAAGAATGAACCCACCGGTTTATTATCTTGGCTTAATCCTGCACGACTCATCTTTATCGATTCAGACAAGGCGTGGATCGCTTGATCCTGACCGAATACCAACATTTTTAATTGGTTATCGAGGTTTTTCAGCATTGATTTATCGCTGCTAGAAACTGTTTTTTCAGGAATACGTGCAATTTTAGCCACAACAGATTCAATATCTGAGACATTAATGGTTTTTTTACGTTTGCTTGGTGCAACTAAACGTGTTTTTGCACCCGCTTCGTCAATAACATCAATAGCTTTATCAGGTAGATGCCTATCTGTGATGTACTTAACTGATAAGTCCACCGCTGCCTGAATGGCTTTATTGGTATAACGTACATCGTGGTGCGCTTCATATTTTTGGCGCAATCCTTTGATGATCAAGACTGTTTCATCTGGGGATGGTTCAGTTACATCAATTTTTTGGAAGCGACGCGCAAGTGCTCTGTCCTTTTCAAAGATATTGCTAAATTCTTGATAGGTCGTAGAGCCTATAACGCGAATTCGACCACCAGATAACAATGGCTTAATTAAGTTTGCCGCATCAACTTGTCCACCCGATGCAGCTCCCGCACCAATAATGGTGTGGATCTCATCAATAAATAAGATGCTTTTTTCATCTTTTTCTAGGGTTTTCAGTAATGCTTTAAAACGTTTTTCGAAATCGCCACGGTATTTAGTTCCCGCTAAGAGCGAACCAATATCAAGTGAGTAAATGGTATAGCCTTTCATCACATCAGGCACATCATCTTGCTCAATACGCCATGCAAGCCCTTCTGCAATAGCTGTTTTACCGACACCAGATTCACCCACTAATAATGGGTTATTTTTGCGGCGACGGCATAACACTTGGATTGTTCTTTCTAATTCAGCTTGACGCCCAATGAGGGGATCAATTTTACCTTGGCGCGCTAACTGATTAAGGTTAGTGGTAAAATTATCCATATGATCGTCGCCTTGCGGCATCTCTTGTTGAGATTGCGCATTCATATCATTCATATCAGAAAGATCTTCGTTTTGTTGATCTTCTTTCGAAATGCCATGAGAAATAAAGTTAACGACATCAAGGCGACTAACGTCGTGTTTACGTAATAAGTAAGCTGCGTGAGACTCTTGTTCACTAAAAATAGCCACCAGCACATTAGCGCCAGAGACTTCATTTTTGCCTGATGATTGAACATGAAAAACAGCGCGCTGTAATACACGCTGAAAACTCAGCGTTGGCTGTGTTTCTCTGTCTACATTTTCAGGCAGAATTGGGGTTGTTTTACGAATAAAGACTTCAAGTTCTTCGCGTAAGACTGCCAGATCGACTTTACAAGCTTCCAATGCTTCGCGTGCCGATTTATTACTTAATAGCGCCAACAACAGGTGCTCTACAGTCATAAATTCGTGTCTGTTATCACGGGCTTTCGCGAATGCAACATTAAGACTCAGCTCTAATTCGTGATTAAGCATAAGCACCTCCTCCTTAAAAGACTAACCGGATCATGCCTGTTCAAGTGTACACAAAAGTGGGTATTCGTTTTCTCTCGCATACAGATTAACTTGAGCCACTTTGGTTTCGGCAATATCCGCACTATAAACCCCACAAACTCCTTTTCCTTTATGATGAACGTCCAACATAATTTGCGTTGCTTTTTCCTCGCTAAGGAAAAAATACATCGTAAGCACTTCTACAACAAAATCCATGGGGGTGTAATCATCATTATTCAAGATCACCTTATACATTGCTGGTGGCTCATTTTTCTGATGAACATCTTCCCTTAACGTGGTTTCTGTTAAAAAATCAAACTGACCCATTGTTTTGCATTACTCATAGTTTTGTTAAACGTCACTTTCAATTATGACATTTAGTTTACCATCTCACAGGAAAGTCTGCCTATCAACGCTTTTTTATTCCTTCTTTTTACATTCAAAAAATTACAAAGCGTTAGCTACATCAAAATTTCACCTACTCGAAACACTTTCTATCCCCTTCACCTCTTGACGATTGAAACAATAAAATAGAGTATGTTTTATGAACAGCTCAGTAAATATACTGAAAGTGATGTTAAACAAATAAATACAAGTATATGAGAGAAGCTAAGTATGGAGACAGGTACAGTAAAGTGGTTCAACAATGCTAAGGGTTTTGGTTTCATTACCCCTGCAAAAGGTGGCGATGATATTTTTGCCCACTATTCAACAATCAGAATGGAAGGTTACCGCACACTTAAAGCGGGGCAGAAAGTTAATTATAGCACGATAAAAGGGCCTAAAGGTGATCATGCTGACCTTATCATTCCTATCATTGAATAGAAGATAATTTACAGTATAGATAAACCCGATAAAAATACCTTTTACTCACAACAGTTGGGTATTTTTAGTTAAACAGAATGCCTAATTCATTCAAATAAAAGCCCTTTATATTTCAAGGGCTTTTATCTTATAGTTTGGATTATTCTCTCGCTAGAGCATCTATTGGGTTCATTTTTGCTGCACTTCTTGCAGGTAAGAATCCAAAAATAACCCCAATGGCAGTCGAACAAATAAAAGCACTCACTAATGCGATAGGCTGGAATACAAAATGCCAATCAGGCAACATAATACTTGCCACCATAGCGATACCAAATGAAAGACCAATTCCCAGTAATCCGCCGACTAAACAAACCAAGACAGATTCTATAAGGAATTGCTGCATCACATCACTCGCTCTGGCACCTACCGCCATTCTAATACCAATTTCTCTCGTTCTTTCTGTTACTGAAACCAGCATAATATTCATTACACCAATCCCACCTACTACTAATGAAATAACGGCCACTAAAGTGAGAAACAGTTGCATGGTTTGAGTGGTACTTTCGGCTGCCTTAATAAAGCTATCAAGGTTATAAGTAAAAATATCTTTTTTACCATGCCTAATCGTTAATAAACGGATAATTTGTTGTTCTGCAACACTGGCGTCATAACCTTCAGCAGCTCTTACTGTAATACTATCAAGATAGCTTCGATTTAAAATGCGGCTATTTAGTGTACTGTAAGGCACCCATACTTTGAGGGATTGCCCATTACCAAAAGCCGATTTTTTCTCAGCAATGACGCCAACAATCGTAGAGGGAATATTGCGAATAATGATTTGTTCACCAATAACCTCTTTTTTAGTAGGAAAGAACCGCTGACGCGTATTTTCATCAATAACAACAACTTGAGCTTGGCGTTGGATCATATCAGATGTAAACGAGCGACCTTGCGAAAACTTCATGGCATACACTGTGAAATAATCGTCACTAACTCCCGCAACAGATGCTGGTGAATCTTGGTTTCCACGACGTAATCGAGTACTAAATTGAACTTGTGGTGTAACAGCTTGTACATATGACTGCTGCTTTAAAGCGAAGACATCCTGCAGCGTCAACGCTTGTCTATCTTCTGGTGAATCGCTCCCAAAATCTTTCCCGGGATAGATATCAATAGTATTAGAGCCAATCGCTTTTATATCCGCCAACACCATACTTTTAGCTGCATCACCAATCACAATAATCGTAACGACAGAGGCAATACCAATAATAATGCCAAGCATCGTTAGCAAAGTGCGTACTTTGTTCACCACCATTGCACGCCAAGCCATATCTAATGCTTGTGTAAAACGCCCAAATATTTGCCCCAAATAAGAAGACGCTAAAACGGTTGTTGTCTCTTTTTTAACTTTATTTGCCGTTGTTTGATGGCAATTATCATTAATAATTTTACCGTCTTTTATCTCTATAATTCGTTCAGCCTGTGCCGCAATTAAAGGATCATGGGTTACGATAATCACCGTATGCCCTTGCTCATTGAGTTGCTTAAGAATAGACATAACTTCTTTGCCAGAATGGCTATCCAATGCACCTGTTGGCTCATCAGCAAGAATGACTTCACCGCCATTCATTAATGCTCTAGCAATACTTACACGCTGTTGCTGACCACCAGAGAGCTGATTAGGACGATAATCAACACGATCACCTAATCCTAAGCGTGCTAATAATTCGCGTGCCCTCTCTTTTCTTTGGGTAGCATTTTTATCTGCATAAATCGCAGGAATTTCAACATTCTGCTCTGCAGTTAAATGCGACATTAAATGGTAGCGCTGGAAGATAAAACCAAAATGCTCACGGCGTAATGCAGCAAGTTGGTCGCTTTCCATTTTCGCAACACTTTGACCGGCAACTTTATATTCACCACTACTTGGTTTATCTAAGCAGCCTAAAATATTCATTAAAGTCGATTTACCGGAGCCTGAAGCCCCTATAATCGCCACCATTTCGCCAGCATTAATTGTTAATGAGACTTTATTGAGAACAACAGTTTCTTCTTCACCATTGGTATATAAACGGCTAACCTCATTGAGCTCTAATAATGCAGGCATCATGCGTCTCCTGAAGTTTCACCCAGAATAACCTCATCGTTTTCTTTTAATCCGCTGAGCACTTCTGCATAAACATCAGTACGCATACCTATTTTTACTGTGCGTTTTTCTGGCTGACCATTAACTAATACATCAACATAATATTCATTAATTCCTGCATCATCGCCTAATACAGAAAGCGGAACGAGAAGCACATCTTTCTTATTTTCGATAAGAATTTTAACTTGTGCTGTCATTTGTAAACGTAGTAAATGCTGTTCATTAGGTACTTCAAAACGGGCATAGTAAAAAATAGCGTCATTAATTTTTTCGGGGGTAGGTAGGATATCTTTCAACTTACCGCTGAACGCTTTATCTGGCGCACCTAAAACCGTAAAAGAGGCACTAAGCTCAGGCTTTAAATAAATAACATCAGCTTCTGATACTTCTGCTTTTACCAGCATCGTATCTAAATCTGCTAACGTTAAAATAGTCGGTGCTTCTTGCGCGGCAATTACCGTTTGGCCTTCAAGGGTTTTAATAAAAGTGACAACGCCATCCATAGGTGCGGTTATCCGCGTATATTGCAGGTTAGTTCTCGCCGTATCTAGCGTAGCTTGGTTCTTTTTAATTTGTGCTTGATAAGTGATGATGCGTGCTTTTTTTACTTCAACATCAGTTTTAGTACGATCAAGTTCATCTTGTGCAATCGCATGAGTACCAATAAGCTTTAATTGGCGTTGATAAGTTAATTGAGCTAAGCGCAATTCCGCCTGTGCTTGTTGAAGGTTTGCTCTAAGCTCATTGTTGGTTTCCTGCGATTCAGTGACTTCGTTTTGCGCTTTCTTAGGATCAATAATGGCGAGTAAATCCCCCTTTTTAACCACATCGCCCTCTTTCACAAACAAAGTTTGTAACTGACCACTGACCTGCGCACCCACATCAACTTTACGCACAGCATCAAGCTTACCCGTTGCAGTGACTTCTTTTGACAGATCACCTCTTGTGATCTGCTGAGTTTGATATATTGGTGCTTTCTCTTTTGGCAAAAAAAAGTACGTAGCAATTGCTACAATAATTAAAATAAGGGTGAGAACTTTCCCTCGCTTTTTTAAAGATAAAAAAGCCATAAAATTTCCTTCTTAAACATAAAGATGCAATAAATCATACAAAGCATTAGCTATGAGGTTCTATTCTCATAGCTAAATAAAATAAGTGTAGGTCTCGTAGATTTATCTTGCTTATACAAGTGTTGCGAATTAATTCGCTTTACCTCTTGCAAGCCATGCCACACGAGAAAACATACTTTTCAGTATGGAAGGGATAGAGTCTACTCCTCGTTGAGCCGCATTGTTAGCCACCGTTAGTGCTAGATCAGGCTTGGATGAACGTTGAATAGCTTTAATGATCACGCGTCGAGTTGGCCATTTTTCATTATCTGGCACACCTGCAACATCATGATATACATTGCGAAAGCCTTCTTTATATAAAAAATGTTCCATATCTAAGGCTGGAAGCTTTGTTAATCTATCACGCTCTGCATCATTACTTTTTGATGCAAAATCCTTAACGGTAGCGGCATATTTCTTACCCGCTTCATCACCATCCACTAAGGTATGCCATTCTATGCCCATATAGGTTGCGTACTTTAATAATGGCTTAAGTCCACATTGAGCAAACTCAATGACTTTTATTCCTTCAGCTTCAAAGAAATAATTACATTGCCTTGCCAACTCGTTCATTAGCCAAATTTCCGTTTCACCTTCAACCAATAACCAGCAACGAGCAAAAAGTGCAGAGGGTCGGTTATAACGAATATGAAAAGAGATACGTCGCTCTTCATCAGAATGCAGTTGCTGATCCCCAACGCGGTAAGCAGCAACTTTATCGGTATCACGCACTAAACGGCAAACACTCTCTAATGGAGCAAGTGACAGTAACTCTCCCGAGTTTGTGGTTGTGATCCGTTGTAATGAGAAAAGATTAAGTAATCCCCAAGCCACCGAAAGCATAATAGGATGCAAACGTGTTTCTGGGTTTTCAACAATCACGATAGGTCTTGCATAAGGATCAAGCGCGACACTACCACGAGACTGCAAGATAGAAGAAAACATTCCCAAGATAATTAATCGAATACTTCTCTGATTAGGTTTTGCCAACACTTTATTAATATTTTCTAAGGCATGCCAGCCACGTACATGAGGCTCATTGACTTTTCGATGACGAGAGCGAGATTTAAACAGCAACGAACCGTGATCGGCAAAATAGTGCCCTAGCAGTTGTTGCATTGCATCAAGACCTTCACGTAAATCATCATCTGACAACTCGTCAGGATTTTTAACTAACGCTTTGGTTAACTCACTCATTTTATTATTAAACGCTTCTCGATGAGGATTATTATGAGAATCGATAACGTCAGAGGCAAGATCACGAACAAAACGCGCATCTTGTAAGCGAAGAACCGGATAAAGCCTAACAATCTCTGCAATAATTTCTTGAGTTTGTCCATTAGGTAAGCGAATTTGCTTTCCTTCTTTATCAAGAAAATAGCGGAATGTTTTTACATTTTTCTGCTCATCTAATTCAGCGCTAATTCGGTAATAAATATGTTTAAGATCATCACCATTTTCAACCCACACAGGCGCTATTTTATGGAAACGGTAAGATCGATGACGTCCGGGACGAGATTCGGTAAACGTTAAAATAATTTGTAGGCTTTTTTTGCCATTTTCTTCCGGCTCATTCGGCAAACGATGGAAATCATCAGGTGTAAATGCATATTGGTAGGTTTCAATACCCAAACTGAGTGTTAACGCATCAAGTAATGAGCTTTTACCCCACGCATTTTCACCTACTAAGACTGTATTCATATCAAGAGGTAATGAGAGACGATTAAGTCCACGGAATCCAACTATTTCCACTCTTTCTAAATACATAAATTCCCTCGTTAGTTACGACTAAGCTATGGTTTTATTTTATTCTTCCTATCTTCATTTTATGCTTAATCAGCTAATAATTTCACTTAATGGATATTTTCATTAAATCATAGTTCAAGATAGCCGTAATAAAATTTACTCAACTATTCGATATATACCCATTTTGTTCGCTTTTCAATCAATTAAAGCCTCTTACACCTAAACGTGGTAGGCTCGTTACCTTTAATAAATATTTTAGACTTATCTTAATTTCTGTATCCACAACATCATAAGTAAATGTTATAATCCGATTCACGTTATTAGTTTATTTTATAATTTGAGCACACTCAGTAAGGAATAGAAATGCTATCAGGGTTATTGATTATCCTACTTCCGCTTTTTGTAGGGTATTTGATTAAGTTAAACAATCGCCCATTACTTCATTTGGCAAACCGCCTACTTAGCGCGATGATTTACGTTATCCTATTTCTAATGGGCGTCAGTTTAGCCATGCTAGATAATATTGGTGAAAACTTAGTCTCAATTCTTTCTTATGCCAGTGTTTTCTTTTTATGTACCTTTGGCGCTAATTTACTGTTTTTATGGCTACTGGATAAAAAAGATCCTTGGCATGTTCCTGCCCATAAACAGTCCAAGCCCCCTTCACGCATAAAAATGGTACTTGAATCACTACAGTTATGCGGTGTCGTTGTTGTGGGTTTCTTTGTCGGTTTAACAGGCTGGTCAATTTTCCACTATGCCTCTCATGCCAGCCAAGGCGCACTTATCTTCTTACTTTGGTTAGTCGGTTTACAATTACGCAATAGCGGAATGAGCCCAAAGCAAATTCTTATCAACCGTCGAGGAACAACTGTTGCCGTCGTTATGGGTGTTAGCGCACTTGCTGGAGGAGCTTTAGCGGCTTACTTACTAGGATTGCCGATGAAAATGGGATTAGCCATTGCATCCGGTTATGGTTGGTATTCGTTATCAGGTATTGTACTCACTGATGCATTTGGCCCCGTTATTGGTAGTACTGCATTTTTCAATGACTTAATGCGTGAATTAGCGGCAATCATGCTTATCCCTATCATTGTTAATCGTTATAGAAATACGGCATTAGGGATTTGTGGTTCAACATCCATGGACTTTACCTTACCTGTTTTACAAAGAAGTGGCGGTGTATCCATCGTTCCCGCGGCTATTGTGCATGGATTCGTTTTAAGTTTAATCACACCAATCTTGATGGCGTTCTTTACTTCATAGAAAAATCAGTAACAATAGAACGATAACGTTCTCTTTTTACAATGGATTAACAATGAATCAACAGCGTGTATTAGTACTTGGTGCAAGTGGACATATTGGTCAAAATCTTATTCCAGCTCTGATAAAACAAGGTCATCAGGTCACCGCGGGTGCCCGTAGAGTTGACTGGATGATGTCTCAAGGTTGGGAAAATACACGCTGTATCTTTGTTGATTTACATGATCCAGAAACCTTAAACAAAGTAATGCATGATACTGATATCGTTTATTACCTTGTTCATAGCATGGGTGATGCACATAATTTAGTTGAACAAGAGCGTAAAGCGGCAATTAACGTTGTAGAAGCGTTAGAAGGCACCGACGTTAAACAAATTATCTTTTTAAGTGCCTTACAGCATGAAGATCAACAATACTCGCCTCATCTTATTGCCCGAAAACTTACGGGTGAAGTGTTAAGAACCAGCACTGTTCCTGTGACTGAAATCCGCACCTCAATGATTGTTGGTCCCGGCTCTGCTGCCTTTGAGATTATGCGTGATATGGTTTATAACCTTCCTATTCTTACACCACCACGTTGGGTTCGCTCTAAATCCTCCCCTATTGCGCTTAAAAATTTAATTCACTATTTAACTGAAATTATTCATCACCCCACTCATCAACATCGTATTTTTGATGCTGGTGGCCCTGAATATATTAGCTACCAAACCCTTTTTGAGCGCTTTATTAAAATCTCTGGTAAAAAGCGAGTGCTGATCCCGCTACCTATGCCGGGTAGTCTTATTTCTGCGGGCTTTATCAGTATGATAACCTCTGTACCCACTTCTATTGCTAAAGAGCTTATTCAAGGGCTTAAATACGATCTCCCTGCCAACGATGAGCCATTACGTAAACTTATTCCTCAGACTCTCATAAAATTTGATGATGCGGTAAAAGAAACACTCGCTGATGAAGAAGCCGCTTTAGATAACCAAGACTGGGGTTACTCTCCGGCTGTTCGTAGTCGCTGGAAACCCGGTTATGGTTATTACCCTAAAAATGCAGGTTGTACAGTATCTACACCCGCAAGCGCAGCATCCCTTTGGCATACAGTGCAACAAATAGGCGGAGAGCAAGGTTATTTTTATGGTAATGCGCTATGGAAAACTCGCGCCATTATGGATGATATTGCTGGAAATAAAGTCACTTACGGACGCCCTTCCAGAGAAACATTAGAACTTGGCGATATGATTGATGGTTGGCGAGTAATCAAACTAGAGCCTGAAAAACAACTCACACTATTATTTGGAATGAAAGCGCCCGGTTTAGGCAGACTCTCTTTCACGATCCACGACAGTGGCAATCTTCGCTCAATAGATGTTCGCGCTTGGTGGCACCCAGCAGGTTTTAGTGGATTACTTTATTGGTTCGCCATGATGCCTGCGCACTTATTTATTTTCAAAGGTATGGCTAAAACCATAAGTACTAACGCTTACAAACTGGATAAAAATTCACCTGACGGTGAAAAAAAATAGCCAAATTACCCATTTTTACGTAAAAAAACCACTTTATTATGCAGTTTTAGTTGCATAATTATTCTTACCGTTTTATTATTTGAACCAGTTAATGACTATTCAGAAAAAACGCATGAGTATTCAATTAAAAAACATAAATTGTTTCTACGGTTCGCACCAAGCACTCTATGATATTAATCTAGAATGCTCTGCCGGTGAAACAATGGTTCTATTAGGACCAAGTGGTGCAGGTAAGAGCTCACTAATGAGAGTTCTTAATTTATTAGAAATGCCACGTTCAGGCGAATTAGAAATTGCGGGTCTACATTTTGACTTTAGCCAACAGCCTAACGCAAAGGCAATTCGTTCATTACGCCAAAATGTGGGTATGGTATTTCAACAATACAATTTATGGCCACATTTAACGGTTCTTGATAATTTAATTGAAGCACCTTGTCGTGTATTAGGTTTATCAAAACCGCAAGCCAAAGAAAAAGCGATGAAATTGCTTGAGCGTTTACGTTTGAGTGATTACGCAGGACGTTTTCCTCTGCATTTATCTGGAGGACAACAACAACGTGTTGCTATTGCAAGAGCATTAATGATGGAGCCTCAAGTTCTCTTATTTGATGAACCTACGGCGGCATTAGATCCTGAAATTACAGCTCAAGTTGTTGATATTATTAAAGAGCTATCTGAAACGGGGATTACACAAGTTATTGTGACCCATGAAGTTGAAATTGCACGCAAAGCCGCGAGCAAAGTTGTATATATGGAAAACGGCCGTATTATAGAGCAAGGTGATAACTATCATTTCACTGCTCCACAAACGGAAGCTTTTGCTAATTACTTGTCACACTAAATCAGGATCAGACAATGAAAAAAATATTATTTGCAGCACTTCTGACCAGTATTACACTTTCTGCAACTGCGGCTGAGAAAGAGACAATTCGTTTTGCAACTGAAGCAACGTATCCTCCATTTGAAATGATCGATGCGAATAATCAAATTGTGGGATTTGATGTTGATTTAGCCAATGCAATGTGTGCAAAAATTAATGCTGATTGTACCTTTACCAATCAGTCATTTGATAGTTTAATTCCTAGTCTGAAATTCCGTCGTTTTGAAGCGTTAATGGCGGGTATTGATATTACGCCAGAGCGTCAAAAACAAGTTGATTTCACCGATTCTTACTATGATAACTCAGCAGTATTTATTACAGTAACGGGTAAAATCTCTGATGTAGCAAGCCTAAAAGGCAAACAAATTGGTGTACAAAATGGGACAACCCATCAGAAATTCATCAATGAACAACACAAAGAGATGAAAACTGTTCCTTATGACAGTTACCAAAATGCGGTATTAGATCTTAAAAATGGTCGTATCGAAGCTATCTTTGGTGATACTGCGGTTGTTAATGAGTGGCTGAAAAAGAATCCTGAATTAGGTATTGTAGGCGACAAAGTTGCAGATCCTAACTACTTTGGTACAGGTCTTGCGATCGCGGTAAGAAAAGGTAATGCTGATTTACAAGATAAATTAAACAAAGCATTAGCTGAAGTAAAAGCTGATGGCACCTATGATGTCATTTATAAAAAATGGTTTGAATAACAATAATAGCTTAATAAATGAATGAAATAACAACTCTAGCAGGTGCGGCCGTTACAACGGTCTCACTTGCTATTTCTGCTCTTATCATCGGATTAGTTCTAGCCATGCTGTTTACAGCTTGGGAATCCGCGAGATGGAAAGCCTTTGCTTTCTTAGGAACATGCTGGGTAACACTAATTAGAGGACTACCAGAAATGCTGGTGGTTCTTTTTGTCTATTATGGCACCCTACAAGGTGTCATGATGCTAATGGATGGAATTGATCTCGGTGCTTTCACCTTACAAGTTGATTTTGGTGATACTGAATCATTACCTTTCTATTGCGGTGTTATCGCCCTTTCACTTCTTTATGCATCTTATGCTTCGCAAACTTTACGTGGTGCATTAAAAGCAGTACCAACAGGACAATGGGAAGCCGGCCAAGCATTAGGTATGGGTCGTATTACTATTTTCTTCCGCTTTATCATGCCTCAAATGTGGCGCCACGCTTTACCGGGGTTAGGTAATCAATGGTTAGTTCTATTAAAAGATACCGCTTTAGTCTCATTAATCAGTGTTAATGATTTAATGTTACAAACACAAAGTATCGCTAACCGAACTCAAGAGCCTTTTACTTGGTATAGCATTGTTGCATTGATTTATTTGGCAATTACTTTGGTCAGTCAATATATCCTGAAATGGTTAGAAATGAGAACGACTCGATTTGAACGGAGTGCCTCATAATGTGGGATTATATTGTTGATATTTTACCGGGATTACCAACAAGCCTGTCTTTAACAGTCGTGGCTCTATTGGTTGCATTTACACTTTCGGTTTTAATGACTTTTGTTTTGGCACTCAAAACACCTGTCATTAGCCAAATAGTCAAAGCCTATATTACCTTATTTACGGGTACGCCTTTATTGGTGCAGTTTTTCTTAATCTATTATGGCCCTGGGCAATTTCCTGTGTTGAAAAACTTCCCAACAATGTGGGAGTTATTATCAACACCGTGGTTTTGTGCAATGGTCACATTAGCATTAAATAGTGCGGCTTATTCAACCTTACTTTTCTATGGTGCTGTAAGGGCGATCCCATCTGGACAATGGCAATCTTGCCAAGCATTAGGAATGTCACCAGTACAAACAGCAAGAGTGATATTACCTTACGCATTTAAGCGTGCACTTTCATCATATTCAAACGAAGTCGTTTTGATATTCAAAAGTACCTCACTTGCCAGCACTATCACCTTACTTGAATTAACAGGTTATAGCCGACAAGTCTTTGGTCAAAGCTATGATGTGATGGTTTTTGTTGCAGCAGGTATTATTTATCTGTGTATCAACGGAATACTGACACTCTTAATGCGATTAATTGAGAAGAAAGCCTTAGAGTTTGAGCACCGTAATTAAAAAACGAGTAAGCAAAACCATCAATGTAAAAACACCCCAGTAGTTTTCACTCTGGGGTGTTTTTTTATGGCTAAATAAACAGTAGCAAATAATGGTTCTATTTTTGTGTAGCCTGTTTTTCTATTAACGACTCTTTATGGCTTACTCGGTAAGCGTTCAGTGCTAATAAACTACCCAGTAACATCACAATAGCTAACGCTAATTTAGGTTGTACTGGTGAAGCCAGTGCCGTTAAACCAAAGGCTGCACCACCCGCCATCTGAATAAAGCCCACTAATGCAGAGGCAATACCTGCTGTTTGTGAATAAGGCTCAAGAGCATAACTTGTCGCTGGTCCCATAATAAAAGCAAGACCCGCGCAAGCACTTGCTACGGGCAGCATATAAATCAGCCAATGATTTTGTATTTCAGCAGGGATAAATATCAAGCTACCTAACAAACTCACACAGCCCAATCCCATTAATCCGCTTCCTAAGATCAAACAAATAGGTCTACCAACACGGTGAATAACACGGTTTGCATAAAAACTGACAAACATTATCCAAAAACCATTTACACCGAAAACAATAGAAAAAATCAGCGCTGATAATTTTGCATCATTCATTAATACAATTGGGGCAAATGACACATAAGTTAATGCCATTCCCATGGTTCCCGCATTCACTAATGCAAAAGTTAAAAAACGTTTACTACATAAAATCTCAAGGTATGTTTTACCTAATTTTTGTTTTGATTGAGCTGTATTTTCAGGCTTTGTCTCTGGTAAAAAACGAGTGATCAAAATTAATACAAGCACTGAATAGAAAATCAAGAACCCAAAAGGTGCACGCCATCCCCAATATTCAGCCAATAATCCACCTAATAGTGGCGCTAATGCAGGAATAATATTTAACGTGCCATTTAAAAAACCGAAAACGCGGGCGGCTTCATTACCATTAAAACAGTCACGAACGCAGGTAAAAGCCACAACAGAAGTACAGCACACCGCTGAAGCTTGTAATAATCGTGATATAATAAAAAGCGTTGAGTCTGTCGAAATGGTTGCAATGACAGAACCCACAATATAGATAAGTATCCCAGCGATAGCGATTGGTTTACGACCGAACTTATCCACCAAAGGCCCCGATATAAGTTGCCCTACACCTAAGACTAGAATAAATAAAGCGATAGTAGATTGAATAAGGGATACGCTACTTCCTAAATCTTGAGCAATTGTCGGTATCGTCGGTAAATAGAGATCGATTCCCAAAGGCCCCAATAACACCATCACTAATAACAACGCTTTTAAATTCTGCATAAAATAGAATGCCCATCTAATAAAAAAGAAAACGCCCGATGTTATCCATCGAGCGTTAAATACTGATTTATACTAACACTCAATCACTATTTTGTAATAAATATCTTAGCTGTCTTGTAATACCAATAACGTAAGGACTTCATAGTGAGAAGTATGAGGAAACATATCAAACAACTGCACTCTATCTATTCGATAATGAGAAAGTTGCTGAATATCTTTTGCCATCGTTTGAGCATTACAACTTGAGTAAAGGATAAAGCGAGGTTTCATTTTATTGAGATAACCGCACAATGCCTCACCAATACCTCGCCTTGGTGGATTAACAAGCACTAATTCAGGAACAGACTCTTTAGCTAATGCATAACCTGTTGAATCTAACGCCTGAAATTCGACATGCTCTAACCCTAATTCCTGAGCTGATAAACGTGCACATTCAATAGCTTCTGGGCTAATTTCAATACCTGTTAATTGGGTTGATTTATCTGCACAATGCAACCCAAAGCCGCCTGATCCACAAAACATATCCCACAAATGCGTAATATTTAATTCTCTTACCCAACGACCTGCTGTGGCATAAAGAGATGAAGCTACCGCTGGGTTAGTTTGAAAAAAACCTCTAGGTCGAATATGTAATGGAATTTGGTTAAATGATTCATCCAAGAACGTTTTTTCTGTCAGAATAATTTCTTGGTCACCTTCCAAAATAGCCATATGCACAGGTTGAATATTAACGGAGATAACCGCTAATTGAGGCAACTGTTCTTGTAACCAAGGAAGTGCTTTACGAAGTTGTTCTAGTTTTTTTTCTGAACGCAAAACAAAGCGCAACATCATGGTGTTATTACTTCGGCTCTCAGTTAATAAGATAAACTTGAGTTCACCACGACGGCGTTCGATGTCGTAAGGTACTAGCCCTGCTTTTGCAATAAATGTTTTCAAAATAGAAAACACGGGTGCAAAAGAAACTGGATACAGTGGACATTCGCATAAATCGACAGCAACACCTTCTTTGGTTTTTAAGCCCAAGACGGGTCTTTCAACACTCCCGCTGACTACCATTTTTGCTTTATTACGAAACTGCGCTGGTTCGCTTTCAACAGGCGCTAATTTATCAAAAGCATAATCTTCTGGAAGTAATGCTAATAGGCTGTGCTGTTTTTTCTTGATTTGTTCAGGATAAGCAAGAGAAAGCCATTCACAAGAATGACATTCACCCGCACTAAATCGTGCGCATTGCATAAGATTTTGTGACCGTTATGGAGATTAATATTAATGTACAGTATAGGAGGAGTCGGTTGATGCGCTATTTATCTCAACATCTTCGTCTTCATCTTCTTCTTCATTTTCACTTTCTTGTTTTTCACCATACAAGAAACCGTTATTAAAAATTTCGCTAACGACTTCAGCAGATTGCTCTTCTGCTTTTTGTAAGAACAGGTCGAATTGATTCAGTGAAATACCAGCTGCAACCGGGAATGATTGACAGAAAACTAATTTTGGTAAGTTCTCATCACTAATTTCTAGAAATGTTTTAATAAATAAAGAGCTTGCATTAATTTGGCTTAGATTTGCCATTAATGGCACTATTGCTGACGGCTTTAGCTCAGCGATAGCGGTAAATACAAGTACATCTTCAAGAATATCAATTTTGGCATCAAAAATACCACTGATATATTGAAGATGCGGTAAATGTAACGCCTGACAAGAGTCACATTCATAGTAAGCAATCTGTAGTTCATCAAGCCAAGACTTTAGCTGATCCAGATCGGTAGTCACAACAGCGTTCATTCAAATAACCTTTACGCGCAAAAAAAAGAGTGCCTGTTGGCATTGGTGCTATTTTGCCACTTTTTCTATCTTGAAGGCACTAATAAATAGAAAAACTAAGAAAATTAAGCCAATTTACATATTGGGTTTTCTTAGTTTCTAATGCATTTTTGAGAAAAAACAGTCAACTATTCTTCGTTATTCTCTTTTTTCTTTTTACTCTTTGTGGATTTATGATCAATCCCTAAAAAAGTTAATCGATAAATAGCACGCCATACAATATGGATAGCAGGCGGGATCATGCAGATAACACCCAAAACAACTAGCGTTAATTGTCCTGTATACGTTCCTAGCCACTGCGGAGAGGTCATATATTGGTTGATATAAAGATAAGCAACCACCAATAAAATAATACCGATTATCTCAATGATGATAATGGGTTTTGGCATATCTGACAGTGATTTCATATCTCGATTTGAAGGCTTTTCCATCGTTTCTCCGCTAAATGCTGTGTCGCAGTCCTATCTCATTATTCGGCAAATTGGTATAATTTATCACACTAAAAGGCAATAACTGTTTTTGTTTAGCCTAATAAAAGGGCATAGTAACAACCAATAGAAACTATTATGCCTGAATTTTATTTCCTCAATAAGGAGTGTCGTATGTTTGTTGTCATTTTTGGTCGCCCAGGTTGCCCATATTGTGTTCGTGCGAAACAACTGGCTGAAACTTTGTCTGAAAAACGTGACGATTTCGATTTCCGCTATGTAGATATTCAAGCTGAAGGAATTACAAAAGCTGATTTATCTAAAACTGTCGGAAAAGAAGTTGAAACTGTGCCACAAATTTTTATTGATGAAAAACACATTGGTGGTTGCACAGATTTTGAAGCTTATGCTAAAGAAAACTTAGGCATCTACAACTAATTAAAAAGCGCTAAAACAGTTTATATATCAATATGTTTTAGCGCTTTCCCTTTTTTATTCCCCATTTTTTCTTTATCTTTCCTCTCTTTTTTAAAAAAAATTCTATTTTTTTTCATTAGTCAGCGAACTTTCTTTCTAACTCGGAGTCTGAATTAGTGCCACTGCTTTTCTTTGATGTCCCCAAATATTGAGGAGCCCGATAGTTTCAACCCTTTTGGTGAAATAACTGTCGGGTTTTTTATTGCCTGAAATCTAGTAACACTCACCTTGTAAGGTCACAATAATCCGACGACTACCGCCGTGATTTCGATGCTCACCAAGATAAATCCCCTGCCAAATCCCTAAATTCAACTCACCTTGACTGATAGGAACCGTGACACTTTGTCCAAGTAAGCTACTTTTAATATGCGCTGGCATATCATCACTGCCTTCATAGGTGTGAAGATAGTAATCTTCGTCCTCTTTTACGCTTTGATTAAAGAAGCTTTCAAAGTCACTTCGCACTGTTGGATCCGCATTTTCATTAATCGTTAATGAAGCCGATGTATGTTGAATAAAAAAATGAGCAATTCCGATTTTATATTGTCTTAGCTCTGGTAATTCTTGAATCAATGCTTGTGTAATTAAGTGAAATCCTCTTGGCCTTGCATTAAGGACAATATTTTTCTGGAACCACATAAAGTTATACCTCGTTGAAGATAAGAAAAAGAACGATGTGAGAGCAATAACATAAGCGCAATACTCTTTTTAAGAGTGCTTTAGCCCAGTTTGATATAAAACTGACAAATCTTTTAAAAAAAGCACAATTAAATAAGAAAAAAACACTTTACCCCTATTACTCCCTCATTTACCCTTAAAAACTTGCGTATTATGTATCATAAACATCGCTTATCAGTACGACACGTATGGAGCCTACTTTGCTGGAACAATTCAATTTAGCCGTATTTTCAATGATGAATGCAACACCTGCGGCATCTCCTTTAGAAATCGGTACGGCGATAATTATTGCTAAGTACCTTGTCTATCTTTTTCCGTTATCTTTAGTGTTCTATTGGTTATGGGGTAATGAAAAACATCTTAGTCAGCAAAGAACATTAGTGTGCAAAGCTGCCGTCTCTTTAGGTATTGCACTTTCTATCTCTTGGATGATTGGAGCAATTGCGCCTCATGAACGCCCTTTTGCAGCTAACATTGGCTACAACTTTCTCGACCATGATGCGACACCTTCATTCCCAAGTAACCATGGTACGTTTGTTTTCACCATTGCTTTAGCTTATCTCTTTTGGCATAACAGCAAACGTATTGGCTATATTATGCTTGGTTTAGGACTTGCGATTGCTTGGGCGCGTATCTATCTTGGCGTGCATTGGCCAATCGATATGATTGGTGCCTTTATCGTTGCTCTACTTTCTTGTGGCCTTTGCCAGATCTTCTGGTCTAAAGGTGGCGATATACTCCAAAAATGGGTACAAAGGCTCTATCAGCTCTGTTTTGCCTATCCTATTCGTAAAGGTTGGACAAAGGCCTAACCTTTCTAATACCGAAAAAGACCACATTTATTGTGGTCTTTTTTATATTTAGCTTAAGTAACATTGCCCTTCAATATATTAATATATAAATAAAAATATTCTCTATTATTATATTATTTGTCCAAAAATAAATATGTTGTTATTTTAATCAAAATAAAACTTTTATATTCGTTATATAACAACCTACCAAACTCATTTATTAACAAATTCACTGTCGTATTTATAAACAATATTCTACTTATAAACGAAATATAGCTATATTCATTTCATAAAATAAAAGAAATTCATTAATAAATAATCATATTGCATCGTTTCTATATTCTTTTGTCTAGTTTTAAACATTAATTAAAGAAATTTATTTATTGTTTTATTTCAACAAGATACGCGGTTAACACAATGTTTTAATTGTAAACAAAAATAACCTAATTGATTTTAATCATTTATTTTCTAAATAATAAAAACACCTAAAAATAATCATTAACATATGAACATTTAAGTATTTAGCTTTATTTTATACTTACTTTAAAACTGGAAAGTTATTTCAAAATGTTTTAAAAACCCCCTCTAAAAACACAAAATATAAAAAATGTTACATTTTCAGGTTTTTCAGTTATATTTAGCATTTGAGATGGTGATCACGGTAGTTTATCCTGAAAAACACTATATTCTGCACCTCTTAAGTCTGGATATAAACTTATTGAATATTTTTTCAAATTTTGAAAGAGCTTAATTCTTTTGAAATTTAAAGATTTTATCTGTGGTAATTGAAGATATTGAGATAACACCAGGTACTCAATGCACTCATTTATTCATAATTAAATTTATGCCGTGATTATTTCTAAAAAGAAATACAATCACGCTCTTATTTTTTATTCATTATTTTTTACCGCGTTATTTCGGAGAGTATTATGGATACAACCAAAGTTGGTTCTATCGCGTCGGGTAACACCCAAGGTGATTACAAAGCATGGCGTAAGTCAGATACAGTATGGATGTTAGGTTTATACGGTACAGCTATCGGTGCTGGCGTCCTATTTTTACCTATCAACGCAGGGATTGGTGGTTTAATTCCTCTGTTGATCATGTTAGTACTTGCATTCCCAATGACCTTCTTTGCACACCGTGGTATGTGCCGCTTTGTGTTATCAGGTAAAAACCCAGGTGAAGATATCACTGAAGTTGTTGAAGAACACTTTGGTAAAACAGCAGGTAAATTAATCACCCTGCTCTATTTCTTCGCAATTTATCCTATTCTATTGGTTTATAGTGTTGCTATCACCAATACAGTAGAAAGCTTTATTGTGAACCAAATGCACATGGCTGCACCACCTCGCGCAATTTTATCGCTGATACTGATTGTCGGTATCATGTCGATTATTCGCTTTGGTGAACAAGCTATCGTTAAAGCAATGAGCGTATTAGTATTCCCATTTGTTGCAGTTCTAATGGTCTTAGCTCTGTATCTTATCCCTGAGTGGAATGGTGCGATTCTTGATACTCTCTCTTTTGATCACGCAACAACATCAAGCATGGGTCAAGGCCTATTAGTAACCTTATGGTTAGCTATCCCTGTAATGGTGTTCTCTTTTAACCACTCTCCAATCATCTCTGCGTTTGCTGTTGCAAAACGTGAAGAATACGGCGAAAACGCTGAGAAAAAATGTTCACGCATTTTAGCTTATGCGCACATCATGATGGTTATCACTGTAATGTTCTTCGTGTTTAGCTGTGTATTTAGCTTAACACCAGAAAACTTAGCAGAAGCAAAAGCACAGAACATCAGTATCCTGTCTTACCTTGCTAACCATTTTGAAGCACCAGTTATCGCTTATATCGCTCCATTTATTGCTTTCGTTGCGATTACTAAATCTTTCTTAGGTCACTACTTAGGTGCTCGTGAAGGTTTCAACGGTTTAATCATCAAATCACTGCGTGAAAAAGGTAAAACAATCGAGAAAGATCGTTTAAACAAAATCACTGCACTGTTTATGCTGGTTACAACTTGGATTGTTGCAACATTAAACCCAAGCATCCTAGGTATGATTGAAACATTAGGTGGCCCAGTTATCGCAATGTTACTGTTCCTGATGCCAATGTATGCAATCCGTAAAGTACCAGCGATGAAGAAATATGAAGGCCATATCAGCAACGTATTTGTTGTAATTATGGGTCTTATCGCAATCTCAGCTGTTTTCTATAGCTTAGCTAGCTCTTTCATGAGCTAATAAGACATCTCGTGGCTACTTTCTTAATGGAAGTAGCCACTACAGCTTTAGGTTTCAAAACTGACACTTAACACTCTAATAATCACACAGTTGCGCCTTTAAATTAATTAGGGAGGCGAATATTATGGTTAGCGTCTTTGATATTTTTAAAATTGGTATCGGTCCTTCAAGCTCACACACTGTAGGTCCAATGAAAGCAGGTAAAGAATTTGTTGATTTACTTGCTGAAAAAAATCTCCTCTCTTCTGTTTCCCGCGTTATCGTTGATGTTTATGGCTCTTTATCTTTAACAGGTAAAGGTCACGCAACTGATATTGCTATTATTATGGGACTCGCAGGAAATTTACCTGATACTGTCGATATTGATTCTATCGTCCCGTTTATCAAACAAGTAGAAACAACTGGTCGCTTAATGCTGGCAAATGGCATAAAAGAAGTCGATTTTCCGGTTGAAGGCGGTATGAATTTTCATAAAACCAATCTACCTCTCCATGAAAATGGCATGACCATTACCGCTTATAACGGTGAACAGGTTTTATTGAAGAAAACCTATTATTCAATTGGTGGCGGTTTTATTGTTGATGAAGAGCATTTTGGTCAACCTGAAGAAAATGCGGTTCAAGTTCCTTATCCTTATCAATATGCGGCTGATTTACGTCGCCATTGCAAAGAAACTGGGCTTTCTTTATCTGCATTAGTGATGCAAAACGAATTAGCATTACGCAGTAAAGAAGAGATTTCAGCTCATTTTGCGGCTGTTTGGGAAGTAATGAAGTCAGGTATTGAGCGCGGTGTAAATACTGAAGGCTTATTACCGGGGCCTTTACGTGTACCTCGCCGTGCCTCTGCATTACGCCGTATGTTAGTAACCGAAGATAAAACCACAACCGATCCAATGACAGTTGTTGATTGGATTAACATGTTTGCCCTTGCCGTAAATGAAGAAAATGCGGCTGGTGGACGTGTTGTAACAGCACCAACAAACGGTGCCTGTGGCATTATTCCAGCCGTATTGTCTTACTATGATAAATTTATTCGTCCTGTAAATGAAAACTCTTACACTCGCTTTTTCTTAGTTGCTGGTGTTATTGGTTCACTTTACAAAATGAATGCATCTATCTCGGGTGCTGAAGTGGGTTGCCAAGGCGAGGTCGGTGTTGCTTGTTCAATGGCAGCTGGCGCATTAACTGAACTTTTAGGCGGTAGCCCAGAACAAGTTTGTATTGCGGCAGAAATTGCGATGGAGCATAACTTAGGACTTACCTGCGACCCAGTGGCAGGACAAGTACAAGTTCCTTGTATTGAACGTAATGCTATCGCAGCCGTACAGGCCGTAAACTCATCTCGTATGGCTTTACGTCGTGTCAGTGATCCTCGTATTTGTTTAGATAAAGTCATTGAAACAATGTACGAAACAGGTAAAGACATTAACGCTAAATATCGTGAAACCTCTCAAGGTGGATTAGCCATTAAAATTTCTTGTGACTAAACCAGAGAGTCTCAATACAGATATTTATGATAGATAAGGCGCTGATATAAGCGCCTTTTTTATTTATTAACATCAATCTCAATACCCTTCTTTTTTTAATGTCATCTTTTTTGTATGAGATTAAATTATCATCCTTAGTTAAAATATGTTTTTTCAAAAAAGCAAAGCATCACTCAATAGTGATAATTTAAAGAAAAAGCAGGAGCTAACAACAAAAATTATTAAAATGGCGAGACGATGAACATGTTATCTAAAGTAAATAACTATAAATTAATCAATCTATTGGCGATATTTAGATTATTGTCTAAAGTTGATAAGTAAAGATCACTAGAGACATCATAAGCGGGATAAAAAGAGAACTAAAATGAAATCAGATATTCAAATCTCCCAAGAAGCACACCTCTTACCTATTCAGGACATTGCTAAAAATTTAAATATTGATCAAGACGATATCGAGTTTTATGGCAAATACAAAGCCAAATTTAGCCACAGTATTTGGTCAAAAGTTGCGATAAAAAAGCCCGGAAAGTTAGTTTTAGTTACAGCAATTAATCCAACACCTGCTGGTGAAGGTAAAACAACGGTCACTGTTGGATTAGGGCAAGCACTTAATCATCTTGGAAAAAATGCCATTATTGCATTGCGAGAACCCTCTTTAGGCCCTTGCTTTGGTATTAAAGGTGGAGCCACAGGTGGTGGGTATTCGCAAGTCGTTCCAATGGAAGATCTCAATCTTCATTTTACTGGCGATTTTCATGCAATTACCTCCGCCAATAACTTACTTGCAGCCATGCTCGATAACTCAATTTATCAAGGCAATCCTTTAAATATCGATCCTAAAAAAATCGTGTTTAAACGTTGTATGGATATGAACGATCGCGCTTTACGCAATATTGTTGTGGGATTAGGTGGCGAAAAAGACGGTATTACACGAGAAGATAACTTTGTTATTACTGTTGCTTCTGAAATTATGTCTATCCTTTGTTTGGCAATGGATATTGATAATTTAAAACAGCGACTTTCTCGTATCATTGTTGCCTATTCTTATAATGGTGATCCTGTTACAGCTAGCGATCTGCAAGCTGTTGGAGCAATGGCAAGTTTATTAAAAGATGCAATTAATCCTAATTTAGTACAAACACTCGAAAATACGCCAGCCATTATTCATGGAGGCCCTTTCGCTAATATTGCTCATGGATGCAATAGTGTAAGAGCAACAAAATTGGCACTTCAACTTGCAGATATTACCGTGACAGAAGCTGGTTTTGGTGCTGACTTAGGTGCTGAAAAATTCTTTGATATAAAATGTCGGATCAGTGGATTACGCCCTGATTGTGCCGTCATTGTTGTAACCACTAAAGCGCTAAAATATAACGGTGGTTTAGGCAAAGGTGAATGGAACAATGAAGATTTAGTTGCCCTTGAAAAGGGGATTGTAAATCTTGAAAAGCACATTGAAAACCTTAAAAAATATGGTTTACCGGTGATTGTCTCTCTTAATGCTTATGTCACTGATAGTATTGCAGAGCACCAGTTTATCGAGCAATTTTGCCAAGATAGAGATTGCCGGTTTGCAATTACCAAAGTGTGGGAGAAAGGAGGCGAAGGCGGTATTGAATTAGCGAATCAAGTGATTGATACACTTGAAAATGAACAGAGCCAATTCCAATTAATTTATCCTGATAATGCCTCACTTAGTGAAAAAATTAATACTGTCGCAAAAGAGATCTATGGAGCAAATGGTGTGACCTATAGCCAACACGCTAGCAAAATGTTGGAAAAGATAGAAAGTATGGGTTTTGCTCATTTCCCTGTCTGTATGGCAAAAACTCAATATTCACTCTCCGATGATCCCTCCTTATTAGGCCGCCCTACTGATTTTACAATCAACGTGCGTGAAGTATATGTTTCTGCGGGTGCTGGTTTTGTTGTCGCTTTAACGGGTTCTATCACAACAATGCCTGGATTACCGAAAACCCCTGCTGCCATTGCTGTGAATGTTGATAATCAAGGTAAAATCGATGGGCTTATTTAAGTTATAAACTAGAGATATCCCTTTATTTTATTGAATATAAAAAAATCCGTAATCGTTAAACAATTACGGATTTTCTCTATAAAAATAATAGCTAGTCTTTCTTTTTGGGTGAAAAACTCAGTAACGCTTTGATAGAACCATTATTAGTGTATTAACCAAAAATAGCATTAAACCAACCAGATACTGTTTTAACAACAAAATCCCAGATACGACTGAAGATCCCACCTTCTTCAACCGCTTCTTTTACAACCAATGGGCGCTGTTCAATCACTTCATCATTTAATAAAAAGTTAACTGTACCCACAACCTGATTTTGAGTTAACGGCGCTTCTAATACAGGATTGGTTAAAGTAAAAGAGGCTTTCAGGTTTTTCAATTCACCTTTAGGAATAGTAATTGAGGCATCATTAGCAACCCCTAACGCCACTTCGCCTTTATCGCCGTACCACACTTTTTGCGTTGTCAGTGGTGTACCTGCTTTTACTGGTGTTACCGTTTCAAAAAAGCGGAAACCCCAACCTAATAATTTTTCACTTTCAGCAAAACGCACTTTATCTGATGGTGTTCCTAGAACAACAGCAATTAAGCGCATATCACCTTCAGTTGCTGAAGAAACAAGATTGTATCCTGCTCCATTGGTGTGACCTGTTTTCACACCATCAACATTCATATTTTTATTCCACAATAAACGGTTGCGGTTTGGCTGACGAATATTGTTGAATGTAAATTCTTTTTCTTTATGAATTTCATACTCTGAAGGTACATCGCGGATCATGGCAGCCGTAAGTAATGCCATATCTTGTGCAGTGGTATATTGTCCATCAGAATCTAACCCATGAACGGTTTTAAAGTGTGTGTTTTTTAAACCGAGATTCTTAGCATAGGAATTCATTAAATCAACGAAGGTTTCTTGACTGCCCGCAACATGTTCTGCTAATGCAATACTGGCATCATTACCAGATTGAATAACCATACCGCGATTTAAATCAATCACTTTAACCTGATCACCCGGTTTCAAGAACATCAATGATGATCCCTTCAATACCGGATTTCCCGTTGCCCATGCATTACGCCCAACAATAACCATATCGTCAGGTGACATACGACCTTCTTTGATAGCTTGTCCAACAACATAGCTACTCATGATTTTTGTAAGACTGGCGGGATCTAAACGCTCATCAAGTTTTTCTGATGCCAGAATTTTTCCGCTGTTGTAATCCATTAATACATAAGATTTTGCCTCTATTTGAGGAGGTACCGGATTATTTACCGCAAATGAAGGACTAGAAATAATTAGCAGTAAACCCATTCCCGCGGTAACCTTACCCAGAACAGATGGAATATTTTTTTTCATTACCGATCACCCTTTTATATCAATTTGTTAAAGCTTTCCTACTATATGGCTTTCTGGAATAAGACGCCAACATTGATATATAGAGATTTATCTTATATTCATATTTAGCGCCCTATAGAGGGAAATTTTATTACTTATCGTGGTTTAGGAGACCTTTATGTTAAAAGTCTGGGGTAGAAAAAACTCATCTAACGTTAAAAAAGTTCTTTGGTGCTTAAAGGAATTAAATGTTCCTTATGAACAAATCGATGTTGGAGGTCCTTTTGGTGGACTCAATGAAGCAAATTATTTAACTATGAATCCCAACGCTTCAATTCCAACCTTACAAGATGATGACTTTGCTTTATGGGAGTCTAATACCATTATTCGTTATTTATGTGCAAAATATGAAAATAACACACTCTATCCCATTGATCCTAAACAACGAGCAAATGTAGAAAAATGGATGGATTGGTCAAATGGCAGCCTATTTGCGCCCATTCAACAAATGATGATCATGATTGTTCGCACACCTAAAGAGCAGCAAAACCCTGAGATTGTTAACGCATTGAAAGAGAAGCTTAATAAATTAATTAAAATTGCTGACGACCAACTTGCAAAAACAACTTATTTTGCAGGAGATGAATTCTCTCTTGCAGATATCGCTATTGCGCCTCTGGTCTACCCGTGGCTCGAAGTTTGCAAAGATAGACCAGACTTCCCTCACATTGAGCGTTGGTTTGCACAATTAAGTGAAAGACCTATTTTCCGTGATATCGTGTTACTGCCTGTAAATTAAGTTAATTCATTGGCATTTTGTCGGGATCTGGATAATGGTAATGAAATCCAAGATCTCGACAGATCTCCTGACCATCAATCTCTCGTATTAAAGGTTTCTCTTCCTCAGCAAATTCTGGCGGAATAAGTTCGAGTTGATTTGACACTCTTGAGTAAAAATCTTTCTTTTTAGGATGAATTGGGGCACATAAATTATATAAATGGCCACCTTCATTCTGCGCAAGAAGTTGCTCGACAGCAAAAATCACATCATCCAAGTGGACTAAATTAACGCATTGATGAGCGCCTTTGACCTGTTTTTTACCTGATAAAAAACGTCCTGCATGACGACCCGGCCCGACTAATCCAGCTAATCGAAGAATATCAACCGTGGTTAATGGTAAACGATGTAGCCAGTTCTCAACTTCTGCTAACATTTTTGCTGATTGTGTTTCTGGTCGAATATCCATTTCTTCCGTGATATTACCTGTTTGATTGCCATATACAGAAGTAGAGCTAATGTAAATGACTCTCGTAACATGGCGAGACATTGCGCTATCCACCAGCGTTTGAATGGCTTCAACATAATCATAACCACCACCAGCTGCACTTGGCGGTAACGTGATAATGAGGACGTCCGTTTCCATTAAGTAATCAAAATCATCTCTATCACATTCAATTGCGGGTGTTAAATTCACTAAACAGCAGTCAACGCCACTCATTCTTGCTGCTTCTACGCCATCTTCGGTGGTTTTAGTCCCTTTAACTTGATAGCCTGCATCACGCAACGCAGCGGCAAGTGGTAAACCTAACCAACCTAATCCTACGATGGTTATTCGTTTCATTTTGCTCCCCTACTTAAATGGCTTAGTCAAAGTATGCTATAAAATTTTCGTTTCGCCATTACTTATAAATACTACTTATATTTCGTGAACGTTTAGCATATCCCTATATACTCGCCTACTTGTCCCATTAAGTAAATAAGAGAAATATTAAAATTACATTAAAAACAAAAGGTTACAAAATAATTAAATTATTATTAAAAAATAGGTTGCTTTCTGCTTTGTAAATCATGTAGGTTGAAAGGCAGACAAATTCTAAATGCAGGTTACTAAATACAGATTAACAGTAACGGGCATTATTAAATAACAAATAGTGTTATTAGCTAGGAAAATAATTATGTATAGCATTCAACTAAACCACCATCATCACCATCACCCTGACTAGTCTTTCAGGCGATGAGTGCTGGAAGACGTTTAAGAAACGCTTCCGGTGGTCTGAATGCAGATAACAACTAAAACCCCGGAAGGCAACTTCCGGGGTTTTTTTATAGCTAATTTTCATCACAAAAATATGGACAATGATAGGGTAATATTATGTTAGATAAAGCAAGATTAAGAATTGCGATGCAAAAATCGGGTCGTTTAAGTGATGAGTCTCGCGCCCTTTTAGCGCGTTGTGGCATCAAAATTAACTTAAATCAACAGCGCCTGATTGCTTACGCTGAAAATATGCCAATCGATATTTTGCGTGTTAGAGATGACGATATTCCGGGGTTAGTAATGGATGGCGTTGTTGATTTAGGGATCATCGGTGAAAACGTTTTAGAAGAAGAGTTATTAAAACGTCGTTCTCAAGGTGAAAACCCAAGTTATCTGACGCTACGTCGTCTTGATTTCGGTGGATGTCGTTTATCTCTCGCAACACCTGTCGATTTCGATTATCAAGGCGCGGAATGCTTAAATAATACTCGTATCGCAACCTCCTATCCAAACCTGCTCAAACGTTATTTAGACCAAAAAGGTATCAAATTTAAATCGTGTTTATTAAATGGCTCTGTTGAAGTTGCCCCTCGTGCGGGTCTTGCTGACTCCATCTGTGACTTAGTTTCTACTGGTGCAACATTAGAAGCGAATGGATTAAAAGAAGTTGAAGTGATTTATCGCTCAAAAGCATGCTTGATCCAACGCGACGGTGAAATGGAAGCCGATAAACAAGCACTTATCGACCGCTTACTGACACGTATTCAAGGTGTTATTCAAGCTCGAGAATCAAAATACATTATGTTACACGCGCCAAGTGATTGCCTTGAAGATGTGATTGCATTACTTCCGGGAGCTGAAAGACCGACTATTTTACCTCTGGCGGGTGACCAAAATCGCGTCGCAATGCACATGGTAAGTAGCGAAACCCTATTCTGGGAAACGATGGAAAAGCTGAAAGCATTAGGTGCAAGTTCAATTCTTGTTTTACCAATTGAAAAAATGATGGAATAAGGTGAAATGATGAAAACGGGTTTTAATACATTAACTTACTGGAATAAATGCACTAAAGAACAGCAACAAGTGCTATTAACTCGCCCTGCTATTTCTGCATCAGGTTCAATTACTGAACAAGTTGCTAGCATCATTTCACAGGTACGCAATGATGGGGATAAAGCGCTTAAAGCACTTAGCCAAAAATTCGATAAGGCAGCGCCGGAAAGTGTTTTGGTGTCAAAATCGCAAATCGATGAAGCCTCATCAAGACTTGATAGCAAAATAAAACAGGCAATAGCACAAGCGATGAATAATATTCGTCGCTTTCATGAAGCGCAAATTCCTAACACTATCAACGTGGAAACACAGCCCGGTGTATTTTGTCAGCAAGTTAGTAGACCCATTGATGCAGTAGGCCTTTATATTCCCGGAGGTTCGGCACCATTACTATCAACGGTAATGATGTTAGGTATTCCAGCTCGTATTGCTGGCTGTCGCAAAGTTATTCTTTGCTCACCGCCCCCTATTGCTGATGAAATTTTATATATTGCTCAACAAATTGGTATTGATGAAATCTTCCAAGTCGGTGGTGCGCAGGCAATTGCAGCTATGGCGTTTGGTACTGAATCTATACCTAAAGTTGATAAAATTTTTGGACCCGGTAATGCTTATGTGACTGAAGCAAAACGCCAAGCAAGTCAATCGCTACAAGGTGCGGCTATCGATATGCCAGCAGGACCTTCTGAAGTACTAGTGATTGCTGATGCGGACGCAAATCCTGCATTTATTGCTGCTGACTTACTTTCTCAAGCTGAACACGGCCCTGATTCACAGGTTGTATTATTGACGCCAGATGAAACACTCGCTAAAGCCGTTATTACTGAAACTGAAACACAACTGGCACTCTTAAGCCGTGCTGAAATCGCGAAACAAGCACTTGCAGAAAGCCGGGTCATTATTACTCGTGATCTCGACCAGTGTATTGAAATCAGTAACAGCTATGGTCCAGAACACTTAATTATTCAAACCAATGATGCTGATACTCGCGTTGATAGCATTACCAGCGCCGGCTCTGTTTTTCTTGGTGCTTGGTCGCCTGAATCTGCGGGGGATTATGCTTCTGGTACTAATCACGTTCTACCGACTTATGGCTATACAGCAACCTACTCAAGCTTAGGCTTAGCTGATTTTATGAAACGTATGACAGTGCAGAAACTCACCGCACAGGGTTTATCTGATTTAGCACAGACCATTGAAATATTAGCGCAAGCAGAACAACTCACTGCACACAAAAATGCTGTCACACTTCGCGTTAACGCTTTAGCTCAGGGGAAAAAAGAGTGATGAAAACTGAATTTGATATCAATACACTTGCAAGAAAAAATGTACGTGAATTAACACCTTATCAGTCTGCTCGGCGCTTAGGAGGAAATGGTTCTGTTTGGTTAAATGCAAATGAATACCCTATCGCACCTGACTTTACTTTTAATGAAAAAAACTTAAACCGTTACCCTGAATGTCAACCTGTTAACGTCATTAACCGTTACGCAAAATATGCCGGTGTAGAGACTAATCAAGTCTTAGTGAGCCGTGGCGCAGATGAGGCGATTGAGCTTCTTATTCGTGCGTTTTGCGAGCCGGGTAAAGACGCCGTGCTTTATTGCCCACCGACATATGGTATGTATAGCGTTAGTGCTGAAACCTTCGGTATAGAACAGCGTGTTGTCCCTGCGCTTGCTGATTGGAGCCCAGATGTTAAAGCCATCGCATCACAGCTTGATAATGTAAAACTTATCTATCTGTGCAGCCCTAACAACCCGACAGGAAATCTTGTTGATCCTTCGCTTATTCGTGATGTATTAGCGTTGGCTAAAGATAAAGCCATTGTTGCAGTAGATGAAGCCTATATTGAATTTTGCCCACAAGCATCAATTGTTTCATGGCTTGAAGATTATCCGAATTTAGTTATTTTGCGAACCTTATCGAAAGCTTTTGCTTTAGCAGGGCTTCGTTGTGGATTTACGCTTGCCAACCCACCTGTCATTGAATTATTACTAAAAGTGATCGCTCCGTACCCGCTTTCAACACCTGTTGCAGATATTGCTGCGCAAGCGTTAACAGAAGCAGGTATTGAGATAATGAAAAAACGAGTAGCAGAAATTTCACGCAACAGAGCCATTTTATCTGATTCGTTAAAAAAATTGCCTAATGTTGAACAGGTTTATAACAGTGAAACCAACTATATTTTAGTGAAATTCACTGATGCAACTCTGGTTTTCCGTACTTTATGGGAACAAGGGATTATTTTACGCGATCAACAGCGTCAATATGGGCTTAATGGCTGTTTGCGTATTTCTATCGGTACCGCAGAAGAATGTGATAGCGTGATTAATGCCATAAAAAATATTCAAACTGCAAACGTATAAAACATTAAAAACGATAACAACAAAAAATCGCAACTGAGGGATCTCAACCATGAGCCAAAAAATTCTTTTTATTGACCGTGATGGTACTTTAATCACTGAGCCACCAACAGATTACCAAGTTGATAGACTTGATAAACTAGCCTTTGAAAATGGCGTGATCCCCGCACTTACTGCTCTGCAAAAAGCGGGTTATAAACTCATTATGATCACAAATCAGGACGGATTAGGCACAGAAAGTTTTCCTCAAGCAGATTTCGATCCTCCTCATAATTTAATGATGCAAGTTTTCTCATCTCAAGGGATCTCATTTGATGATGTGTTAATTTGTCCTCATAAACCTGAAGACAACTGCCCTTGTCGCAAACCAGAAACAGGGCTTGTCACCCAGTATTTAGTTGATGGTGCACTAGATAAAGATAACAGCTATGTCATTGGTGATAGACAAACTGATATTCAGTTAGCTGAAAATATGGGTATCAAAGGCCTGCTTTATAATACCGATAAGCTCAATTGGGCGGTTATCACAGAGCAACTAACGAAAAAAGATCGCTATGCCCACGTTGAGCGAAAAACCAAAGAAACACAAATTGCGATCGATGTTTGGCTTGATCGTGAAGGCAATAGCCAGATCAGTACAGGTGTCGGTTTTTTTGATCACATGCTTGATCAAATTGCCACACACGGCGGCTTTCGTATGAACATCAATGTTAAAGGTGACTTAGTTATTGATGATCACCACACGGTGGAAGATACCGGTCTTGCTTTGGGTGAAGCATTACGTGAAGCATTAGGCGATAAACGAGGTATTGCTCGTTTCGGCTTTACATTACCAATGGATGAATGCCTTGCAAGTTGTGCGTTAGATATTTCTGGTCGTCCACACCTTGAATACAAAGCCGAATTTAAATACCAGCGTGTCGGTGATTTAAGTACAGAGATGATTGAACACTTTTTCCGTTCACTCTCTTATACGATGGGTTGCACATTGCACCTGAAATCGAAAGGCAAAAACGATCACCACAAAGCTGAAAGCTTATTTAAAGTCTTTGGCCGTACATTACGCCAAGCCATTCGTGTCGAAGGCAATACTTTACCCAGCTCAAAAGGTGTTTTGTGATGAAAGTGGTTATTCTTGATACAGGTTGTGCCAATTTAGCCTCTGTCGCTTACGCCGTTAAGCGACTTGGTTATGATCCCATTGTTTCCTATGAAAAAAACGTTGTGTTATCTGCGGATAAGCTCTTTTTGCCCGGTGTAGGAACTGCTAGAGCAGCAATGGAACAACTCAAAGCACGTGAGCTAATTCCTTTAATTAAAGCATTAACACAACCTGTTTTAGGTATTTGTTTAGGCATGCAAATATTGGCTTCACTAAGCGAAGAAGGCAAAGATATTCCTTTATTAGGTTTAGTTGATGGCACCATAGATAAGCTTGATACGGCAGGATTACCACTACCTCACATGGGTTGGAACCAAGTATTAGCAAAACCAGGACATCCTCTTTTTCGTGATCTTGGTGATGATGCTTGGTTCTATTTTGTTCATAGTTACGCTTTAGCGCTCAATGAATCGACGATTGCTGAAACTGAATACGGCTCGCGTTTTAGTAGTGCAATTCAAAAAGATAATTTTTATGGTGTGCAATTTCACCCAGAGCGTTCCGGGAAAGCAGGTGCTCAACTTATCAAGAACTTTTTGGAGATGTAACCCATTATGATTATTCCAGCATTAGATTTAATTGATGGAAAAGTAGTTCGTTTACATCAGGGTGATTATGCAAAACAGCGTGATTATGATGATAATCCGCTGACTCGCTACCAACAATATGAAAAAGATGGCGCAAAATTACTTCACTTAGTGGATTTAACAGGTGCAAAAGATCCTTCTGCTCGCCAAATTTCACTACTAAAAGAGCTTGTTGCTTGTGTCTCTGTGCCAGTACAAGTAGGTGGAGGCATTCGCACAGAAGATGATGTGAAATCGCTACTTGATGCAGGAGCAAGTCGAGTTGTTATTGGCTCGACCGCAGTCAGTCAACCTGAGATGGTAAAAACATGGTTTGAGCACTATGGTGCAGATGCCATCGTATTAGCTCTCGATGTTCGTATTGATAAACAAGGCAAAAAATGGGTGGCTGTCAGTGGTTGGCAAGAAAACTCACCCTATACACTTGAAGAGATCATCGAGCTTTATCAAAGTGTGGGTTTAAAGCATGTATTGTGTACTGATATTTCTCGTGATGGCACATTAGCGGGTTCTAACGTCGAACTGTATAAAGAAATTAGCCAGCGTTTCCCCGATATTTTATTCCAAGCGTCGGGCGGTATTGGTGATTTACAAGATATTGCAGATCTTCCAGCATCTGGTGTTGTCGGTATTATTGTTGGTAGAGCATTATTAGAAGGCAAATTTACATTAAAAGAGGCAATATCATGTTGGCAAAACGCATAATTCCTTGTCTTGATGTCCGAGATGGACAAGTTGTTAAAGGTGTTCAATTTCGCAACCATGAAATCATTGGTGATATTGTTCCTCTCGCTGAACGCTATGCCAAAGAAGGCGCTGATGAACTGGTATTTTATGATATTACAGCATCTTCTGATGGTCGCGTTGTTGATAAAAGCTGGGTATCACGTGTCGCTGAAGTGATTGATATTCCTTTTTGTGTTGCTGGTGGTATTCGCTCTGTTGAAGATGCAGGGAAAATTCTCTCATTTGGTGCAGATAAAATTTCGATTAACTCCCCTGCACTTTCTGATCCTTCACTGATATCTCGTTTAGCAGATCGCTACGGTGTGCAGTGTGTTGTTGTGGGTATTGACACTTGGTTTGATGAAAAAACAGGTGAGTATTTAGTTTATCAATTCACTGGCGATGAAAAGCGCACTCAACAAACGCACTGGAAAACCCTTGATTGGGTACGCGAAGTTCAGCAACTCGGTGCCGGTGAAATTGTTTTAAATATGATGAACCAAGACGGCGTAAGACAAGGCTATGACCTAAAACAGCTCGCTCTAGTGCGCCAAGTTGCAGATGTTCCTATTATCGCCTCAGGAGGAGCGGGCGAAATGTCACACTTTCTTGATGCATTTAAATTAGCCAATGTTGATGGCGCTCTTGCAGCCTCTGTTTTTCATAAACAAATAATTAATATCAACGAATTAAAACAGTATCTTGCAAAGAATGACGTTAAGGTAAGAATATAATGAATAATGAAACATTAGCGCAATTAGATTGGGAAAAAGTCGATAATCTCATGCCTGTGGTTATCCAAAATACCATTTCGGGTGATGTATTAATGCTAGGCTATATGAACAAAGAAGCATTAAATGTCACTCTAGAAAGTGGAAATGTTACCTTCTATTCACGCACTAAACAGCGTTTATGGACAAAAGGTGAAACATCAGGCAACTTCCTAAAATTAGTCAATATTTATCCTGACTGTGATAACGATACTTTACTTATTTTAGCTAATCCTATCGGTCCTACTTGCCATAACGGCACTGAAAGTTGTTTTGCTCCAGCACAGAGCCAATGGGGATTTCTCTATGAGCTTGAGAATTTATTACGTGAACGCAAAAATGCCTCACCAGATAGCTCTTATACTGCCCGCCTTTATGCCAGTGGTACAAAACGTATAGCCCAAAAAGTGGGTGAAGAAGGTGTAGAAACTGCGTTGGCTGCCACTGTTAATGACAGAGAAGAGCTAAAGAATGAAGCCTCTGATTTGCTCTATCACTTAATGGTGCTATTACAAGATCAATCATTATCACTCTCTGATGTAATAGGTTGCCTGCAAGAGCGCCATAAAAAAGCAGAGTGATGGATATAATATTAATAAAAAGCCGATACTAATAAGAGTACCGGCTTTTTTTAGAAAAATAGTTAGTTAACTATTTTTATAGTTCTCACGCATTACATTGCTTGGCGGAATAACTCGATAACATCACTTTCAGAACCCTGAACTGGGTTAGTGATTGCGCAAGCATCTTTCAGCGCATTTTCAGCTAATGTTTTGAAGTCTTCTTCTTTCACGCCTAATTCTTTCAGACCTGCTGGAATACCAACATCTTTAGCCATTTTACGAATTTCTTCGATACATGCTTTAGCACCTTGCTCATCGCTCATTGCAGAAACATCAACACCCATTGCTTGTGCGATATCTTTTAAACGACCCGCAGCTGCTTGAATGTTATAAGCTTGAACATGTGGTAATAAAACCGCATTACACACACCATGAGGTAAGTTATAGAAACCACCTAATTGGTGAGCCATAGCATGCACATAACCTAAAGAAGCATTATTAAATGCCATACCTGCTAAGAACTGAGCGTAAGCCATATTTTCACGAGCTTGTGCATCACCACCATTATCAACAACTTTACGTAAAGACTCGCTGATCATAGTAACTGCTTTTAATGCACACGCATCAGTGATTGGATTTGCAGCAATTGAAACATACGCTTCAACAGCATGAGTTAATGCATCCATACCTGTTGCAGCGGTTAAACCTTTTGGCATACCAATCATTAATTCTGAATCATTTACAGATAAGATTGGGGTGACGTTTTTATCAACGATAGCCATTTTGATATGACGCGCAGTATCTGTGATGATACAAAAACGTGTCATTTCTGAAGCTGTACCTGCTGTGGTATTAATTGAAATCAGTGGTAATTGAGGTTTGGCCGAACGATCAACACCTTCATAATCTGCAATTTTTCCACCATTCGAAGCTACTAACGCGATGCCTTTCGCGCAGTCATGTGGAGAACCACCACCTAAAGAAATTACACAGTCACATTGATTTTCTTTCAGCAGAGCTAAACCCGCTTCTACGTTTTCAACTGTAGGGTTAGGTGCAGTACCATCATAAGTTACGCTAGAAATACCAGCTTCTGTCAGTAACTTACTGACTTTATCAACAACACCCAGTTGATTTAAAATGCTATCAGTGACGATCAACGCTTTATGAAAACCGAAGTCTTTCATTGAACTTACAGCATCAGCAAGGCAACCAGCACCAATTTTATTTACAGAAGGGATATAGAATGTTGAAACTGCCATTATTGACTTCCTTTTTAGTAATTAAATCTACGTTTTAATATGTTCTATTCTTTTTGTTCTTAAATTGATCATCATCAAAATAATGAATAAATATCAATTTGTTTATCATGTTATTACAGGTAATTAAATAAAGAAGCCCAATTACCCTATTAATTCAATAGGATAATACTATTAACATATTATCATTTGTAACAAAATAATTTGAAAAGCTTATCAAAATAATCAAAACCAGCCGTAAACATCACAGCAGAATATTTTTTTTAAAGTCGTATAATGACCTCAAAGAAATAACTTATTAAATCAGGAGCCATTGATGTCTTTGACTATTTTTGAGCAACTTACTGCTTTATTAGATAATAACCACGCTACTTACCGTGTTATGGAACACCCTACCGCAGGTCGTTCTGAAGAAGTTGCAAAAATCAGAGGAACACAATTAGGACAGGGAGCAAAAGGACTTGTTTGCCATATAAAAGGTAACGGCGTTAAACAACATGTTCTTGCAATACTACCCGCCGATAAACAAGCTGATCTATCAAAACTCGCTCACCAAATTGGTGGAACAAGGGCATCTCTAGCAAGCCCTAAAGAAGTGGATGATCTTACTCAATGCGTCTTTGGTGCAATCCCTCCTTTTAGTTTTCATCCTGCACTGAAGCTGATCGCTGACCCGCTACTTTTTGAACGTTTTGATGAATTAGCTTTTAATGCAGGTACATTAGAGCGTTCAATTATTCTTAATGCGCAAGATTACAAACGTATTGCACAACCTGAATTAATCTCTTTTATTCGAGATGAAGAAAGCGAGTAATAAAAAAAGCCAACTTATCGTTAACAATTACCTTCGTTATAATTCAGCTAAAGGTAATTGTTATCATGATATCTATTCTTATTGTATATATAGATTTACACACCAAAAAGTAATATTAGATAATCTAATCTAAAACACCATCAATATTTAACACCAAAAATAATCAATAAATCAGAATAAATCCCATCAATTTCATATTACCTTAGCTATAACGCTACAAAATGTCCAAAACAGAAATTTTTTAATTATTTTTTCGATTCAGCACTCAATAATTAACTAAATAGATTTTATGTTATTGACCTGATTTACTCGTACATTTAAGTTAGCACCAATAAAAATACAATAATGTAAAAATCTATTTACATCTCGGTTATTTTCTAACATACAAATAAATATATAAACAATGTACCAATAGGTGCAGGGAAATCTTCATGCAAACTTCAACTAAAAAACAACCGCTTTATAAAGTGCTATATGTGCAAGTTATCGTCGCCATTCTACTTGGTATTTTACTTGGACATTTTTATCCTGACGTTGGTGAATCCTTTAAACCTCTTGGTGATGGATTTATTAAAATTGTAAAAATGATCATCGCTCCTGTTATCTTCTTAACTGTGGTAACGGGTATTGCCGGTATGAATAATATGAAAGCGGTAGGTACAGTCGCGGGTAAATCCATGGCTTACTTCCTCACTTTCTCTACCATTGCATTAATTATTGGTTTAATTGTTGCAAATATTATTCGTCCTGGTGATGGACTGAATATTTCCCCTGCCTCATTAGATGCAAGCAAAGTAGAAAGTTATGTAGCAAAAGCGCATGACTCTTCGATTGTTGGTTTCTTGATGAATATCATCCCTGAAACCGTTGTCAGCCCATTAGTTAACGGTAATATCTTACAAGTTCTGTTTGTTTCTGTGGTCTTTGGTATCGCATTAGCGTCTATCGGCACGCGTGGCGAGCCAGTTCTTAAGTTCTTACAAAACTTCTCAGAGCCCGTATTTAAAATGGTCGGTATGCTAATGAAATTAGCCCCTATCGGTGCTTTTGGTGCAATGGCCTTTACCATCGGAAAATATGGTATTTCATCAATCAGTAACTTGGTATTACTTGTTCTAACTTTCTATATAACTTCATTATTATTCGTTCTTGTCGTGTTAGGTGCTGTTGCAAAATATAACGGTTTCTCTATTCTCTCGTTAATTAAATATATTAAAGATGAACTTTGGTTAGTATTAGGCACCTCTTCTTCAGAAGCAGCATTACCTAGTTTAATGCGTAAAATGGAAAATGTAGGTTGTAAAAAATCCGTTGTCGGCTTAGTTATTCCAACGGGTTACTCCTTTAACTTAGATGGTACTAACATCTACATGACAATGGCAGCTCTATTTATTGCACAAGCGACAGGTATTGATCTTTCATTGACAGAGCAGATCACACTACTCTTAGTTGCCATGATAAGTTCAAAAGGTGCCGCAGGTGTGACTGGTGCAGGCTTTATTACTTTAGCGGCCACCTTATCGGTTGTACCGAGTGTTCCTGTCGCAGGTATGGCATTAATTCTAGGTATTGACCGCTTTATGTCAGAGTGTCGTGCATTAACCAATCTTGTAGGTAATGCTTGTGCCTGCATCGTTGTTGCTCGTTGGGAAAATGCTTTAGATAAAGAAAGAATGAATGATGTCTTTAGTGGCAGAGCATCAAGTGAATTTATTGAAGATGCTCCATTAGCGCCTATTGAAATTGAATCTGACAATTCGATTAAAATCCCAGTAAAATAAAGATCATTTTCCATGATCCATAAAAGAGCGCTTATGCGCTCTTTTACTTTTTATATCTCTTACCTCTACAAATAAACACTTATCTTTTTTATAATTTATTTATTATTGTTCTTTCTGAATGCTTATTTGTTTGTTGGTTAGAATTTATTTATATTGAAGGTTTTATTAGTGGCTCATTTTTTCCTTAACAACAAATTCAATAAAAACAAATAGCTACCATCCACCTCCTTCCCATTTCTCCTTATCAAGGTTTATTTACATTTAAATCATTTTATTCACCAAAAAATAAAGCTAAGTATACATAATTTTAAAGAAATACAATAAATTAAAACAAATTATAATTTCATTAACTTATTGATTTAAGAAAAATAAATTCCAAAAATAGCGACAAATTGAAATTAAATCTAATTTTTTAGATGAAGAGCACAATATTTGATAAAATCAACTTTATTTTATTGACCTGATTTACGCATACCTTTAAGTTACCTGTCACAACAAAATAAATGTAAATAATAATTTACATCATAACTTCTCTTTTATTTAGTCAATATCTTTCAGTTACAGGGAATTTTTATGCAGACTTCATCCCGCAAGCTCCCCTTTTATCGTGTGTTATATATCCAAGTTATTATTGCTATCATTTTCGGTATTCTATTAGGGCATTTTTACCCTGATATTGGTGAGTCATTCAAACCTTTGGGTGATGGATTTATCAAAATAGTAAAAATGATCATCGCACCTGTTATCTTTCTAACCGTAGTAACAGGCATTGCTGGTATGAGTAACATGAAGGCTGTCGGAAAAGTAGCAGGTAAATCAATGATTTACTTTCTCACATTTTCTACAATTGCATTGGTTATTGGATTAATCACTGCCAATATTATTCGCCCTGGTGATGGTTTAAATATCTCTCCTGAATCATTAGACAGTAGCCGAGTAGAAATGTATGTCACTCAGGCGCACAGCTCTTCTCTTGTTGATTTTTTTATGAATATCATCCCTGATACTATCGTTAGCCCATTAGTTAACGGTAATATCTTACAAGTGCTGTTTGTTTCTGTCGTTTTTGGTCTGGCGTTAGCATCAATAGGTTCACGAGGCGAGCCTGTATTAAAATTCTTACAGCATCTTTGTGAACCTGTCTTTAAGATGGTTGGTATACTAATGAAGTTAGCGCCTATTGGTGCCTTTGGTGCAATGGCTTTTACGATAGGTAAATATGGTATTTCTTCCATTGGAAATTTAATGTTGTTGGTAATTACTTTTTATTTAACAGCATTACTTTTCGTATTAGTCGTTTTGGGCGCGGTTGCTAAATATAATGGTTTTTCTATTCTCTCTTTAATTAAATACATAAAAGATGAACTTTGGTTAGTGTTAGGTACTTCTTCATCTGAAGCCGCACTACCTACATTAATGAGTAAAATGGAGAAACTAGGATGTAAAAAATCCGTCGTCGGTTTAGTTATTCCAACTGGTTACTCCTTTAATTTAGATGGCACTAATATCTATATGACCATGGCGGCATTATTTATTGCGCAAGCAACAGGCGTTGATTTGTCATTAACAGAACAAATTACATTACTCTTTGTTGCCATGATCAGCTCAAAAGGTGCAGCAGGTGTTACAGGAGCCGGTTTCATTACTCTTGCAGCAACATTATCGGTTGTTCCTAGTGTTCCCGTTGCAGGTATGGCTTTGATACTAGGTATTGACCGCTTTATGTCAGAATGTCGCGCATTGACCAATCTTGTTGGCAATGCTTGCGCCTGTATTGTTGTTGCTCGCTGGGAAAATGCATTAGATAAACAAAGAATGAATGATGTTTTTAGTGGAAAAATATCCGAAGAGGCTCACTTAGATATTGATTTTACATCAGATAAAATAAATGAAAAAACACATTATATAAAAGCATCTGAACAATAATTTTTATATTTCTTAATAAAGAACAAATAAAAAGAGAGTATTTAAGTACTCTCTTTTTATTAAATAATCGCCGTATACTTTTCCAATGATTTGACTGTCATAGGTAAACTTTGTCGTAATAGAGATTCAAAATATTGCTGTATATTCATTGCTGGCTTTTTCATGTTTTTTCTTTGATTGTAAATTACAGATAACACTAATGCATGATTTAAATCTAAAAGGTCAGATATAAATTCATCAGGGTGAAGTGCCTCTATATTAAACTTAATCAGTTTTTCTTTAGGAAAATCCTTTAAATTAAAAGTGACTATTGTTTCAGCATTACATCTAATTGCAGCCGCTAAAACATGCCTATCATTTAAATCAGGTAAAACTAACCCATCAATAAGCTCTTCATAACCATTTATCATTGCACTTGGTATTGCTTTATCCATTAGCGTAGCAATATATTCTATTTGTTTTGATGTTAAGTCAGGTCTATTTTTTAAAAGATTACGTTGCCATTCATTATGAATAGTTGCAGTCCATTGCGGTTGGTAGAGTCCTGCTATCCCTAAGCGTATTAATAAATCTCGTAATAATGATGGATATAAAACACATGCATCTAATATGACAGGATAAGGAGAATGATTCATTAATATAATCCTAATTCCTGGCTAAGATCGGTAAGCTCTTGCATCGCTTTCTCACTTTCGATTTCTCTTTGGTTTTTGTATCTCATTAAATCAGAAAAGAGTACTCGGCGGTGACGACCTGTTTTATGAAATGGTAACTTGCCTTCCTCTAACAATTTCACAAAATGGGGACGTGATACATTTAAAATATTAGCGGCTTCTTGAGTTGTTAATTCAGCATGAACGGGAACAACCTGAACTGCATTTCCCATAGCAAGCTCACCCAAAATAGTCATCAGTAGTGTCAATGCTGATGTTGGCAGTTCAATTTGATGAATATTTTGCTCATCGTCCTCAATTGATATTTTTTGTATTTCCAATTTAGTCGATAGATAAGTTGCTAGCTCTCGCTGCCCTTTTATAGCAACCTCAATTTCCTTTGGATCTGGTAAGTTCATATTATTAATCATTAAATTGGCCATTTTGACATTTCCATTTGTTTAGGTTTCAGTTTTAGAAAATCCTATTGTTGTTTTTATCGCCACCATTATAATCGAAATAAACGAAAGATCAATAAACGAAATATTCGAAAAACAACGCATGTTAATCATCATTTCCAGTGGCTAATAATAAAACTCTACTGACAAATACTGTCATTAAGATAAGCTAGAATAAGTGTTATAGAAGACATAAGGACTTCAACTATGACACATTTCGCTCATCAACAAGGTAAATCCTTTCTTATTGATAACGCTGAAATTTATATTGAAACACTTGGTGATCCTAAAAATTACCCTGTGATTTTATTGCATGGAGGAATGGGAAATTTAACTTCGTTTAACCCTTTAGTTAATTATTTAAAGAGTTACTACCTTATTGCTATAGATTCTAGAGGACACGGTAAATCCACATTAGGTGATATTTCATTAACCTATCAGCAATTACAGTCTGATGTAGAAACTGTGATTAAAGCTTTTGAACTCAAAAAATGTGCCCTTATTGGGCATAGTGATGGTGGGATTGTTGCTTTACGCTTAGCGGCTAAAAATATCCCCGTAATTGATAAAGTCATCACTATTGGTGCCAGTTGGCAATTAACGGATGATGATCCTGCTAAAGAGATCTATCAAGAGATTACGCCTGAATATTGGCGACACAATTTTCCTCAAGAGTGTGAATATTACCAAGATATTAATTCCAAGCCTGATTTTGAACGCCTATTTAATCAAGTTAAAACAATGTGGTTAGATCAAAGTACAACTGGCTATCCTAATGAAACAATTAAGAATATTCACTGTCCTGTATTAGTTTGCCGTGGTGATAATGATATGCTGGTTTCTTTATCTCATTCACAAGAAATCGTCGAAAACATTGAATCAGCCTCATTATTGAATGTGCCCTTTACTTCACATGTTGTTCATGAAGAAAAACCTCAATGGCTAGCTAATATTTTTAATGATTTTTTAAATAATCTAAATAAGAGCTAATATGAAAAAAACGTTAATTTTAAAATCTACTATTACGGGTGATTTATCTCATTCAAATAAATTAGTAGATCTCTTTTTAAGTAAATGGCTAGAGCATTCTTCACCTGAAACAATTACAGAGAGAGATATTATAAAATCACCTCTATCTGTTGTTGATGATGAAATATATCAAGCCTATTATTCAGTGCAACCTGAACATATGACAGATAAACAGAGAAATGCCATTTCTCTTTCAAACACCTTAATACAAGAAATAAAAGATAATGATATCATTGTCATTACCGCACCGATGTATAATTTCTCCATTCCAAATCAGCTAAAAAATTATTTTGATTTAATTATCCGAAATGGATTAACCTTCTCTTATACAAAGACAGGTAAGACAGGTCTTATTACTAATAAAAAAGCACTTATTTTATCTACATCTGGTGGTATTTATACAACTGGCGAAAATGATTTTTCAATACCTTATCTAAAAACACTTTTAGCATTTATTGGTATTAATTCTGTTGATACAGTTACAATTGATGGTATTGCAATCGAGCCAGAAAAATTAGAAGAAAAATATCAATTAGCAAAAATGGATATTAATGATTTTTTAAATAACCTAAATAGTTAAAATAGATATTACTGAATTTATTAAATAACGATAATCATTCGCTAAAATAAAAGCCATAATGAAAAAACCTCACTCAATAAAGTGAGGTTTAAATCAAAAACTTAAAATCTAAATATCTGTGATAATTTCACTTTGTGGCAATCTTGATTTTGGTAAGTTATAGTTAAAATCATCTTCTTCTCTATAACCTAATGCAACAATTGTCACGGCATGAAGACCTTTATCATTTAAAGAAAATGTTGAATCTATTTTGGATAAATCAAAACCTTCCATTGGAAGAGCATCTATTCCTAACGTTGCTGCTCCAAGTAATAATGATCCCATATTTAGATAGACCTGCTTCTCTATCCAATGAGATAAATCACCAAGTTGTTTTTCATGTAGATTAACAAAAAATGATCTTGCAAGATTATTTTGCTCTTTAAATTCGGCTGCTGGATATCGTCCAGCTTTATCTTCTAATTCAAGCAAATGAGAGAGATATTCTTCAGATAATGTATTTCTTGCACACATAACCACAACATGTGAAGCACTTAATATTTTCTCTTTATTAAATTCATAGCCACCCTCTGTTGAGCCAGCAATTTTCTGCTTAGCATCATCAGTTTTCGCGATGATAAAATGCCACGGTTGAGTGTTCACACTTGATGGGCTTAGTTGTAATAATGCTTTAATTTGTTCTAATTCTTGCTCAGGGATCACTTTGTTTTTATCAAAATGTTTTGTCGCATAACGTGTTTTCAATATCTTTAATAAATTCATTTATTACACCTATTCCAAATAAGACATTTGTATCGGGCTCATTTTAATTATAAATTACCGTCTGGCAAGTACGTACAATTTATGTATATAGGATACAAATGGATACTGTCAAAAAGAATAGATATAACGACTACACCTATGATGGATGCCCTGTTGAAGCGTCTTTAGAACTAATGGGAGGTAAAGGAAAAGGCATGATCCTTTACCATTTACAGGGAAAAATACTGCGATTTAATGAGCTAAAAAGAAAGCTTATTTCAATAACGCCTCGAATGCTGACTAAACAGTTGCGTGAACTTGAATCTGACGGACTTATTGAGCGCAAAGTGTATGCTGAAATTCCGCCTAAAGTTGAATATAAACTCAGTGAAGATGGAGAATCACTCTCTCACGTTTTAGCAGCACTACAAAGCTGGGGAGAGGAAAGAGCAATACCTCTATTAGAAAGATCTGCCAATAGAAAATAACATTAAAGAGTGATGCTACTACTTTTTCAACAACTACTCTGCAATATAAGTAATTGAATATTTGTTTTTATTAAATAAAAAAAGGTGCTGTATTACCAGCACCTCAAAAGGTTTTAACTTATTTTTTTTAAAGCTTTATTCCATCCACTCTGTGTGGAATACGCCATCTTTATCAGTACGTTTATAAGTATGCGCACCAAAATAGTCACGTTGAGCTTGGATTAAGTTTGCTGGTAACACTTCTGCACGATAGCTATCGTAATAAGAAATAGCCGCAGAGAATGTTGGAGTTGGAATACCTGCTTGTACGCCATAACAAACAACATCACGCAGAGCTTGTTGGTAATCATCAGCGATTTGTTTGAAGTATGGTGCTAACAGCAGATTTGCAATGCTTGCATCTTCGTTATAAGCATCTGTAATTTTTTGCAGGAATTGAGCGCGAATGATACAACCCGCACGGAAAATCTTCGCGATTTCACCGTAGTTTAAATCCCAGTTATATTCGTCTGATGCGGCTTTCAGTTGTTGGAAACCTTGAGCATAAGAGACAATTTTACCTAAATACAGTGCGCGACGTACATTTTCAATAAAGGCTTTTTTATCGCCAGAGAATGCTTTAGGTGTTGGGCCTGATAATACTTTAGATGCAGCAACGCGTTGATCTTTTAATGAAGAGATATAACGTGCAAATACAGACTCAGTGATAAGAGTAACGGGTACACCTAAATCTAAAGAGCTTTGGCTAGTCCATTTACCTGTACCTTTATTTGCCGCTTCATCAAGAATAACGTCAACAAGGTATTTACCTTCGTCATCTTTTTTACGGAAGATATCAGCCGTGATTTCAATCAGGTAGCTACTTAATTCACCTTTATTCCACTCTGTAAAGGTTTCTGCGAGTTCTTCGTTAGTTAAACCTAAAGAGTGTTTTAATACTGAATACGCTTCTGCAATCAGTTGCATATCGCCATATTCGATACCGTTGTGAACCATTTTCACATAATGGCCCGCACCATCAGCACCGATATAAGTCACACAAGGTTCGCCTTCAGCAACAGCCGCAATTTTTTCAAGGATTGGCGCGACTAATTCGTAAGCTTCTTTTTGTCCACCTGGCATGATTGAAGGTCCTTTTAATGCGCCTTCTTCACCACCAGAAACACCAGTACCAATAAAGTTAAAACCTTGTGCTGATAATTCACGGTTACGACGAATGGTATCTTTAAAGAAAGTATTTCCGCCATCGATAAGGATATCGCCTTTATCTAAATGCGGTGTCAATGCAGCAATTGTTTTATCCGTTGCTTCACCCGCTTTTACCATTAATAAAATACGGCGCGGTTTTTCTAACGAATCAACAAACTCTTCAATAGAATAATTCGGAACCAGTTTTTTACCTGGATTTTCAGCGATAACTTCGTTGGTTTTATCGCTTGAGCGGTTGTAGATGGATACAGAATAACCACGGCTTTCAATATTTAGCGCAAGGTTACGTCCCATAACTGCCATACCAACCACGCCGATTTGCTGTTTTGACATGAAAATAACTCCCGTCTGAAAATAAACCTGCCAGTATCAATGTACTGACAATTTGTTAACCTGATCACATAGTAACTCACTCTCTCACTTGGTGGTAGTTATTGATGTAATTGGTATCACAATCTTTTAGACAAAATGAAATTATTCCCCTGCGATCGATAATAAATTATTGAAAATTTCCTTCAAATTGCTCATTATTCCCAAGTCGGCATATGCCGTCTTTATAGAAGGTAAAACAAACTGTATGGAATGGATCTTGGATCCGACGATCTGGGTAGGACTCTCCACCCTAATTGTTCTCGAAATCGTACTTGGTATTGATAACCTTGTTTTCATTGCTATTCTGGCAGATAAACTTCCAGCAAAACTAAGAGATAAAGCACGTATAACTGGCTTATTGTGTGCCCTTGTTATGCGAATTGTGTTGTTATTTAGTCTCTCTTGGCTTATCACTCTGACAAAACCTCTTATTACACTGTTTGATCATCCTTTCAGTGCAAGAGACTTAATTATGCTTCTCGGAGGGATATTCTTGCTGTTTAAAGCCACTATGGAGCTTAATGAACGGCTAGAAGGTAAAGATCACAACGAAGGGAAACAACGCAAAACGACCAGCTTTTGGTCTGTCGTTGCACAAATTATCGTGCTGGATGCGGTATTCTCGCTTGACTCTGTGATAACCGCTGTGGGTATGGTTGATCATTTAGGCGTTATGATTGCGGCTGTCACTATTGCAATGTTCTTGATGATCCTTGCAAGTAAGCCTTTAACAAACTTCGTCAATAATCACCCAACCATTGTTATCTTGTGTTTAAGCTTCTTGCTGATGATTGGTTTTGCATTAGTTGCCGAAGGCTTTGGTTACGCCATTCCAAAAGGTTACCTGTATGCAGCGATTGGCTTCTCTATCATGATAGAAGTCTTTAATCAGTTAGCACAATTTAACCGTCGCCGATTCTTATCAGCATCTCGTTCTTTACGTGAACGAACAGCTGAAGCGGTGTTACGTATTATTAATGGTAAGCCTGAATCATCCGAATTAGATCATCACACATCTGATTTAGTCTCTAATGCTGAAGAGGTATTTGATCCACAAGAACGCCAAATGATTGTGCGTGTGCTTGGTTTAAGCCAACGTAATGTGAACAGTATCATGACGTCTCGCCATGATGTTGAATATGTAGACTTAAATTCAACACAAGATGATATCCGCCAATTATTGGAAAAGGACCCCCACTCTCGCTTAGTGATTACTGATGAACAACACAGTGATGAACCTGTTGGTGTGGTTAATATTATTCAATTGTTGAATCAACAATTGCGTAATGAACCTCTAAACTTACGTTTACTGGTCACACAACCGTTGATCTTCCCTGAAGGTTTATCTTTACTACAAGCGTTAGAACAGTTCCGTAGCGCTCACACTCACTTCGCCTTTGTTGTAGATGAATTTGGTTCAGTAGAAGGTGTCGTGACACTGACTGACGTTATGGAAACCATCGCAGGTAACTTACCAGTCAGTTCTGAAGAAAACGATTCTCGTCACGACTTGGTTCAAAATGAAGATGGTTCATGGACAGTTAACGGCTTTACACCACTTGAAGACTTAGTGCTTTATATTCCAATCAAATTGGATGAAAAACGTGAGTATGAAACCTTAGCGGGCTTATTAATGGAACACTTACAACGCGTACCAACCGTTGGTGAAAAAATCTTGATTGATGGTATTGAGTTTGAGCCATTAGAAGTGAATAACCATCGAATTAATAAAGTACGTATTGTAGAACCGACACCTGAAGACGAAGAAAACGTTGACGAAGCGTAATCTCTGTCAAATAGCAAAATATCCGCCTTTATGGCGGATATTTTTTATCTGAAGATTGTGTCTACTGGAAAATAATATGCATACCAATGTCAGCGTTAAAATCATTTGGTTAACCTCTATTGAAGGAGGAAGGCAATCACCACCTCCTTTGAGTGGTTTTTATTATCCAACCATTCAACTACCTTATGAACCAAATAGTTGGAGCCTTGCAATTGAAATCACTCACACACAGAAAGAGTCAGAACATTGGGTAAGTGAGGGTAATATGCAGTTTTTAGTTGAACATGCCCCTCATCATTTATTAGAAGAATTAGAAAAATTTGAAATTTATGAAGGCGATAAAAAAGTCGCTGATGTTTTTATTCAGTTTAACTGATTATTTTTTATACGATCTTTCTTAAACAAATAAAAAAACGGGCTTTGTTTTATCGCAAAGCCCGCCAATAAAATTTAAAACAATAATTCTAGATTAATTCAGTACAATAAAAATTAACCCAATGTACTTGGTACAAGAATTTCAGTAGCAACAATAACAATAACAAGACCAACTAATACAGGAACAGAAACGCGTTTCATCACTTCAAATGGTGAAATTTTTGCCATACCTGATACCGCAACCACAACACCAGAAACCGGTGATAATGTACGGCCTAAGTTTGAAGCTTGTAACATTGGAATAGTTAAATAAGCTGGGTTAACACCCATATTGCTTGCTAAACGAGGAATTAATTCAACGAAAGCATAGAATGGTGCGTTACCAGAACCGGTGGTCATTGCCGCTAACATGGTAATTAATACCAGTGCAATCATCATCACAATCGCACCTGAACCTAATGACTGAGCACCTTCGATTAATGCATTAATAAAGCCAACTGTTGTTAAACCTTGAGCAAATACCCCTGCTGCGACTAATAACATAACAACTTGAGCAAATGCATCTGCCATACCGCGGTAAGCAACTTCTAAACCTTCAAAAACTTGTTTTGCGCTAAAGCTACGAATAAATTCGATCACAGCCGCTAAAATCATACAGATAATAATAATGGCAACAATATGAAGCTCTGGTAACCATTTACCATCAAAAACGAGAACACCGATAATTGGTGTAAAAGGTAAAATCGCATAGAAACTTGGTGCGTGAGTTTTGATTTCATTCACGTCTAACATTTCAGTTTCAATGTGTTCTTTACGGTCAAGATAACGTTGCCAGAAGAAGTGAGCAATACACATACCAATAATTGCAGCAATAGAGATAGGTAATGTGGTTTTAAATGCGAAATCAATCAGCGGCATTTGAGACGCTTCAGCGGCTAAAATAACATCACCTGATGTTGGCGCTAAAATAATTGAGGCTGGAGACGCACAAATTGCAGCAGCAGCACCGCGACTAATTCCCATATTCACCATGACAGGGAACAGCGTTGCCATTAATAACACACCTAAACCTGTTGCCGATGAAACAGCCAGTGACATCAAACATGCAACAATGTAAGCCGCAACCATCAGAAGATAGGGTGAGTTAATCATTTTTAGTGGGCGTGATGCTAATTTAACAACAACATCATTAGCACCGATGTGTGTCATATAAGCAGCAAAACCACAAAGTATCATGATCATCATACCTAAATCGCCACCACGGCTCATTAGTAGATTTTTCACATACTCAACAATATCAATTAAACCATAACCTGTCGCAGTTGCGCTTGCAGGTAAAACTGCTCTTCCCATAATAACGCTGATGATCAGTAATAACAGACCACCCGTCATTAAGACACCTGTTGGTGAATAGCCTTTTACAATATAACGTCCAACACCTACAGCAACGAAGGCGCCGATAAGAATTTCAATCATTTATTTATCCTGTCTAAAGTAGTCATTTATAAAATGAAGTTTTTTTATTTTTATCATCATTTTTGCGTTTAGTGCGATTGACACACTCTGCCCAAAGGCAACGTTGCAGTGTATGACATATATCAAAAAAAACGACTATTTTTTTACATATACATAGCACGAATGCTTACTTTTCATTCAAAACATAAATTAAATGATAGATATAAAGCAAAAAGCACACAATTATCAAAATAGTGTGCTTTTATTAAGAATGTGATGAAGTTAAAAATCGTGAAATTAGATTTTCTTCAATAGCTGATTAAGTGCTTTTACTTCTGGGCTTTCAGCATCTTCTTTATTTAACCAATTATCGATAGCTTGCTTGGCTTTTTGCTGTAATTGATCACGCAGTAATTTTTCAATATTAAGTTCATATTGAATCGCATTCCAATCACCATAAAGCCTTAATGGAATTTCAATTTTAGCTAATTGACGGATAAATTCGTTTTCTTTACCCCAACCTTTTTTGATATTAACAAGTAACATCACATCAAGATAATGGCGTTGAAGATCCACTTTGCCCTGCCCTTTAATTTGATAGGCATCTGCTTGAGCATCAAGTGAATTAACGGTGACTTTCCCTTTTGGCGCTAACTTAAATTGGGCAATCACATTATCTGCTTGGGTATAGCTTTCGATATCTTCAGGATAAATGACTTTATCAGTAGCTTGAGCAACTGATTGCTGAATAACCTGCGGTACATTTAATCCCTGCATTTTAAATTGGCTAACAGATGTATTGAGCGTACCTTGCCAATAATGATAAAAGGCTTTTCGGTTATATCCTGCACCTTCTAAATTCCCTTTTGCCGAAATTAATCCACTGAAATTTTCAGGTTGATTAAACACACGCAATAGTGGCTGTAATGGAATATTGTTCATTGTGACATCCATGCTGATATGTGCTGGCACAATGCTTGTAGAGATAACTGTTGGAAGTGAGAAATCACCTTGAAGGACTTGTCCTGTCAAGGTTTGAATATTTAGCGAATTAGGATTATTTAGAGCATCAAGTTTAAAATTATTAATCTCTAACTCTTTATAAAGCAGCTTATTCAATGCCAATTTCAGCGTAAATTCAATATCACCCCAATGCGTTAAATCATATTCTTTATTTTCAATAGTCACTGAAGTAATAACTGGCTTTGCCATAATGGTGGCATTTGGCGCTGGTGCTGCATGTGCAGTATTAAATAATGAAAACGATGATGGCGTCTTATTATCTTTAGGGGTCAATAATGCGGTTTCAGTTGTTTTAGCCTCAGCTAACTCTGGTAACAACGTATTTAAATTTAATTGTTCACCTTTTAAGTCAACTTGATAACGTGTTTTACCTGAAAATTCCGCACTGATATTACCTTGCAGTTGGCTATCATTAGCAGTGAGATTTAAGTTATCAAGTGAAACTTTTCTCACGCCCTCATTTTGGATCGTAAAATCTGAAGTTAAACTTCCTGCTATGCCATTTTCAGGGATCCCTATTCCTGATAAAGCATAATCTAACTGTGTGATATTACCTGCAATTCGGTAAGGATAGCTGTTCATATCCGCATTAGCGGCAACATTTAGTGTGATCTCACGACGGTCACGATTCACTTTCGTGCTCATCTCAAGACTAACTTGTTTTTTCTCGTCTGTTTTCAACGATAAATTAATATCGCGTAAATTAAGCTGCTCACCGTCTTTCATTTGCCAAATAATTAAGCTGTCTGAAATTTTTACTTTGGCAATATTCAATTGCCAATTATTGGCTCTAGGTTCGATGACTGGGCGAGAAATATCTCGAGGAGTAGAAGGTGGTGATATTTTAGGAATAGCTTTGCTTTCCGGTGTTTGACGAACAACAGCACCTTTAAGCATGACTTCTTTTACTTCAAGTTGATGAGAAAGTAGCGGTAATAACTCAACATCAAGACGCATATTATCGGCTGTAATTAAAGGCATTTCAGCACCGGGTGCTGTCAATGACATTTTACCACTAATAATGCTTAACTTTGGCCATACATGCCAACGCATATCATCTTGCAATGTAAGTTTATAACCGCTTTGTTTTTCGACCCTTTCAACAAGGTATCCACGGAAATCATTCGGGTTAATGAGTAAAACTAATGCTGTTAAGCCTGCCAAAATAACCACAAGCAAAATAGCCAGTGTTGTCAGAAACCTTTTCATACAATTACCCGCTTAGTGAAATATGATAATAATGATTATAAAGATAGTTAATCTTCACTAATCCGACTACCAACTGCACCTTGTTGATTTTTATATTTTGCATCTTGACGACGATTATAAGGTCTATCAGCAGAACCAGACATAGGTTCAAAGCTTAATGCACCAATAACCATACCCGGTCTTAATGCGAGTGGGAGTTTACCTGAATTGAAAAACTCTAATACGATTTGTCCATGCCAGCCGGGATCAATACGATGAGCGGTAACATGCACCATTAAACCTAAACGAGCTAATGATGAGCGTCCATCTAACCATCCAACAACATTGTCAGGCAAGGTGACTGATTCAAGTGTCACAGCTAATGCTAATTCACCAGGATGTAAGAAAAAGGCTTCACCTTCAGGTAAAACAATTTCATCACTCATTACACGCTCTAGCGCAGCATTCACTTCTGCCTTAGGACCACTTAAATCAATATAAGCTGCAGTATGACCTTGGAAAACACGGAATTGGTTTCCTAAGCAAACATCTGCTGTTGCGCCGTTAATTCGCTCGACGGGCGGGCGGGGTTCAATGACTAATTTACCTTCATCCAGCCACTGAATAATATCACGGTCGCATAATCGCATTTTATTTCCTTCTTCAAATTAAACAGGCAGTTTCATCATGCATGAAAGCTGCCCACAAATGAACCTATTATTCGCAGAACTGTCCAATTTTTGCTTTCAGAATATCAATCGCAACGCGGTTTTTACCCCCTCTTGGTACAATAATATCGGCATATTGTTTAGAAGGTTCAATAAACTGGAAGAACATAGGACGAACGGTTTTATTATATTGTTCAATGACTGAATCTAAGCTACGTCCACGTTCATTCACATCACGTTTAATTCTACGCATTAAGCAAATATCTAATGGCGTATCAACAAAGATAGAGAAATCCATCTCTTCACGCAGGCGTTTATCTGTTAATAATAAGATGCCTTCAATGATAATAACTTTTTTGGGTTGAAAAGGAATAGATTCTGCTTTGCGAGTGTGAGCAACGTAGTCATATTGAGGGAGTTCGATGGTTTTTCCTGCTTTGAGTTCACACAAATGCTGATATAAAAGTGCGTGATCCATCGAATTTGGGTGGTCATAATTGACCTTATATCGTTCTTCCATCGTTAAATCACTTTGGTCACGATAATAACAATCTTCTGGTATCACCCCGATATTATGATCACCTACTTGCGCTCTTAATTCGCGGTAAAGTGTACTTGCAATAAGACTTTTACCCGAAGCAGAGGCTCCAGCGATACCTACAATTGTGCACTGATGTGCTGTGTCAGCCATAATCAAAAACCTGGTTTGAAATAAAAAGAGGGATAACGTAATAATATGTAAATATTACGCTAGCGCAGATTATAGTTTTGAAATCACTCTGGTTCCAGCGTAAAACCAGAAATCTATTTGTTTTTTATCAAAAACAGTCGGAAATCGCATGTAAAAAATGGAAAGCCAAATGACTCTCCATTTAAATCAGCAAATAATTCAACGTATTATTTTACTGCAATTACACTGCGCGGAAAGAAATTTCCGTTGGGATTGCATCGCCATCCCAATACATTTGAGCTGAAACTGTTGACGCGATTTCGCGATAAATATCAGCAAACTCGCCTTCAGGATCACGCATCACTGTTGGTTGTCCGCGGTCTAAGTCTTCACGTAAAGAGATATGAAGAGGAACTTGACCTAATAGTTCGCAATGATACTTCTCAGCCAATTTCGCCGCACCACCTGTACCAAAGATAGGTTCAAGGTGACCACAGTTGCTACAAATATGTGCGCTCATGTTTTCAATAATACCTAATACAGGCACATTGACTTTCTTAAACATGACGATCCCTTTCATCGCATCCACCAGAGCAATATCTTGTGGTGTTGTTACTACAACAGCAGCGGTTACTGGGATGTTTTGAGATAAGGTTAATTGAATATCACCTGTTCCCGGCGGCATATCGATAACCAGATAATCCAAGTCAGGCCACAGCGTATCTTGGAGCATTTGCATTAATGCTTTGCTCGCCATAGGACCACGCCATACCATCGCATTATCATCAGTGACTAAATAACCGATAGAGTTAGACGCTAAACCATAAGCCATAATTGGCGCCATATGTTGTCCATCAGGAGACGTTGGACGCTCCATTGTGGTACCCAACATATTAGGAATAGACGGGCCATAAATATCAGCATCAAGAATACCTACTTTAGCGCCTTCTTGTGCAAGTGCTAATGCAAGGTTCACTGCTGTACTTGATTTACCTACGCCACCTTTACCAGAGCTCACTGCAAGAATATTACGAACACCATTAACACCAGGCAGATCATTTGCACGACGTAAGGTTGAAATATTGTGCTTGAGTTTCCATTCAATGGCTTTTGCGCCAGTGATGTTGCGAAGTTCAGCTGTTTTTTCTTCGATTAGGACTTGGAAAGGTTTTTTCCAAACAAACGGCATCACTAATTCGATATGAAGAACATCGTCAATCATCGCACATTGATGTAATGCTTTTAGAGAAAGCAGATTACGTTTCAATGTCGGGTGTTCAAAAGTAGACAAGACACCTGAAACTTTTTCGTTCAGAATCTCAGGGGTGGTCTGCTCGGGGGATTTATCACTCATCCCGGCTCCTCTCGTTTTCATTATTTATTAAATATATGAGTGCATCTATCATATCAGATAGTAGATGACTACGATAATGCCTTACCTCAATTTGCCAACTGAAATTTCTCTTGCAAAAACTCGATTATTGCCCTAGCGACATCATGACGGATCGGTTAACATCAAAGTCCCTTTTATTAATTTTATGGAAGTAAGATCCTTACTATGTCTCACGTCGCGAATAAATTATTGGTAACCTGCGCGTTACCTTATGCTAACGGTTCAATTCATCTCGGTCATATCCTTGAGCACATTCAGGCAGATATCTGGGTCCGTTATCAACGAATGCGCGGCAAAGAAGTTCATTTCATCTGCGCTGACGATGCTCACGGCACCCCAATTATGCTGAAAGCTCAACAACTGGGTATTACCCCAGAAGCAATGATTGAAGAAATGAGCAAAGAGCATCAGCAGGATTTTGCTGGCTTCAATATCAGTTATGACAATTATCACTCTACACACAGTGAAGAGAGTCGCCAATTATCGACTAAAATTTATCTTGCACTGAAAAAGAATGGTCACATCAAAAGCAAAACTATTTCTCAGCTTTATGATGAAGAAAAAGGCATGTTTTTGCCTGACCGCTTTGTAAAAGGCACTTGCCCTAAATGTAAAGCGCAAGACCAATATGGTGATAACTGTGAAGTTTGTGGCTCAACTTACAGCCCAACAGAATTAATTAATCCACGCTCTGTCGTATCAGGTTCAACACCTGTTATGCGTGAAACTGAACACTATTTCTTCGACTTACCTGCATTTAGCAACATGTTGCAAGAGTGGATACGCTCTGGTGCACTGCAAGAGCAAGTTGCGAATAAAATGCAAGAGTGGTTCGACAGCGGTTTACAACAGTGGGATATCACTCGTGACGCACCTTATTTCGGTTTCGAAATTCCAGATGCACCGGGTAAGTATTTCTATGTATGGTTAGATGCACCAATTGGCTACATGAGCTCTTTCTTAAACTTATGTGAAAAACGTGGTGATTTAAGTTTTGATGAGTTCTGGAATAAAGACAGCAAAGCTGAGCTTTATCACTTTATTGGTAAAGATATCGTCTATTTCCACAGCTTATTCTGGCCAGCAATGTTAGAAGGCAGCGAATATCGCAAACCAACAAACTTATTTGTTCATGGTTATGTCACAGTAAATGGTGCGAAGATGTCAAAATCTCGTGGCACCTTTATTACTGCTCGCGCTTATCTTGACCATTTTGATGCGGATTGCCTGCGTTATTACTATGCAGCAAAACTTTCATCACGCATTGATGATATTGACCTAAACTTAGAAGACTTTGTTCAACGTGTAAACAGCGACATTGTTAATAAAGTGGTTAACCTTGCATCACGTACAGCTGGTTTTATCAGCAAGCGTTTTGATGGCAAATTAGCTGATTCTTTAGATGATGCTAAACTTTATCAACACTTTGTTGATATGAAAGAAACTATCGCACAATCATTTGAAAATCGTGAATTTGGTAAAGCTGTTCGTGAAATTATGGCATTAGCAGACGAAGCTAACCGCTATATCGACGAAAAAGCGCCTTGGGTAGTGGCAAAACAAGAAGGTCAAGATGCTCAGTTACAAGCAATCTGTACTATGGGGATCAACTTATTCCGCGTACTAATGACTTATCTGAAACCGGTATTACCTTCACTGACAGAGCGCTCAGAAGCCTTTTTACAAACCCAATTAACATGGGATGCACTTGAACAACCACTATTAGGCCAAGAGATCACTAAATTCAAAGCGTTGTTTAACCGTATTGAGATGGATAAAGCCAATGCAATGGTTGAAGCCTCAAAAAGCACCATTGCACCGGTAAAAGAAGTGACGGGTCCATTAGCAGATTCACCGATCCAAGAAACCATCAACTTTGATGATTTTGCGAAAATCGATATGCGTATCGCTGAAATTAAACAAGCCGATTTTGTTGAAGGTTCAGACAAACTGCTGAAATTAATTTTGGACTTAGGTGGCAAAACTCGCCAAGTATTCTCAGGTATTCGTACTGCATACCCAGATCCTAAAGTGTTAGAAGGTCGCTTAACGGTAATGGTGGCAAACTTAGCACCTCGTAAAATGCGTTTTGGTATTTCAGAAGGCATGGTAATGGCAGCAGGCCCTGGCGATAAAGATATCTTCTTACTCAGCCCAGATTCTGGTGCAAAACCGGGTCAGCAAGTGAAATAACAACCAAGATTCATTTGCCAAGTAAATAAATGGCGGGGTTCTATTAGAACCCCGCTCTTTTTTTATTGTGATCCATAGCACACTTTCAAAATCGGTGTATGATAATTCTGTTAGTTGATTTGGGACACTTACTTATGAAATCTAAACGGGCACGATTGCAGATTACACTTTGGCATTATCTACGATCTTTTTTGGTACTTTATCTTTGTCTCTTTGCTGGTAATCTTATTTCAGCCCTTCTACCCTTTGCGGTTCCAGGCAGTATTGTTGGCTTACTGATCCTTTTTGGTTTACTTGCTTTCCAGCTTATCCCTTTGCGTTGGGTTAAACCCGGTGCCAATATCCTCTTAAAAAACATGTCATTACTCTTTATCCCTATCGGTGTTGGTGTAATGAACTATTATGATTTGTTAAATCAGCAACTTTTTCCCATCGTTCTAGCCTGCGTAGTGAGTACCTTTGGTGTTATGGCACTCGTTGCATATTGCTCACACTACGTTCATCGTGAGCGCGTTATCGTGGGTTCGAAACCAGACCAAGTTGAAGATATTGTGGAAACAAAAGAGAAAGACGACGATAAAGCGTTAAGTGAGAAGAAAAAATGTTAGCCATGTTGATGAATATTTGGTGGTCACTTCCTTTAAGTATTTTTATTTTTTACTTAGCTCGTAAACTTGCAGCTCGATTTAAATTACCTATTTTAAATCCGCTTTTAATTGCGATTGTGGTGATTATCCCTATTTTATTGATAGCCAAGATACCTTACGAAAATTATTTTGCAGGTAGTCGTATTTTAAATGACTTATTACAACCTGCCGTTGTCGCTTTAGCTATACCGCTTTATCAGCAATTACACCAAATTCGCGCACAGTGGAAATCATTAATCAGTATTTGCTTTATTGGTAGTATTGCTGCGATGGTTAGTGGCACTGCCATTGCATTATGGGCAGGAGCAACACCTGAGATTGCTGCATCAATCTTACCTAAATCAGTGACAACACCTATTGCGATGGCTGTGGCAGACTCTATTGGGGGCATTCCTGCTATCAGTGCAGCATGTGTTATTGCCGTGGGTATTTTAGGGGCTATTTTTGGTCACTCGTTATTTAAAATACTACGTATTCCTACTCACGCCTCTCGTGGTTTAGCAATGGGTACGGTTTCTCACGCAGTCGGAACAGCAAGAGCTGCAGAAGTTGATTATATAGAAGGTGCTTACAGTTCATTGGCATTAATGACATGCGGGATTATTACATCCCTTACTGCACCATTTATCTTCCCTATTATTTTGCATCTTTATAGTTAATATTTTTTATACTCTACCTTTCAAATCCCCGATTTAATTAATTTTACTTCGGGGATTTTTGCTATAAATTTGAGATACATCTCTCAATTACTGAATTTGTTGCAATTGTTTCATTGAAAATATGATTCTCATCACATATAAGAATGGGTAAAGATGCCTAGAATCTTATAATACAGAAAGATTAATGGGAGACTCATGTATGCATACTCGTTTTCAGGCAGTTTGGTCAGATTTATCCCCTCAGTTACAACAAGCACTTGCTCCTTATCTTGAGCAGGATGAATTCCCTGCAATGTTTACGGCAGAGCAGGTCAATGCCATAAAAACACAGTTACAATGTAATGATGATACCTTAGCCCTAGCACTTTTACCCGTTGCTGCCGCTTGTGCTGTTGCACCAATCTCTAATTTTAAAGTTGGTGCAGTTGCGCGTGGTGAAAGTGGTAATCTCTACTTCGGTGCCAATATGGAATTTGCTGGCGCTCCACTACAACAAACTGTTCACGCTGAACAAAGTGCAGTGACTCATGCATGGTTACGTGGTGAATCTCGCTTGATCTCCGTCACCGTTAACTATACACCTTGTGGTCATTGTCGCCAGTTTATGAACGAATTGAACAGTGGCACCCATATTCAAATTCAGTTACCGGGTAGAAAAATGGCAACATTAGGTGATTATTTACCTGATAGCTTTGGCCCGAAAGATCTCAATATCACCTCTTTATTAATGGACAAAGTTAATCACGGTTACAAAATTGATAACCCTAGTGAATTAGCACAACAGGCGCTACAAGCCACTAATCGTAGCCATGCTCCTTATAGTGAGTCGCACAGTGGTATTGCCGTTCAAATGAAAGATGGCAAAATTTTCCAAGGTAGTTACGCAGAAAATGCCGCATTCAACCCAAGTTTACCGCCATTACAAGCTGCTTTAATTTTGTTAAATATGGCAGGTGAGAGTGTGATGGATATTGAATCTGCTGTCTTAATTGAAAAAGCAGAGACAATTTTAACGCAATGGGATGCAACACAAGCAACATTAACTGCTTTAGGTTGTCGCCAAATGCAACGCATCACTTTGTAAAAAGTTTTAACTTATTCCTCTAAAAATCTCTCCTAAAAAAGCATCAGCATGTAAATTTTGCTGATGCTTACCAGAAAAAGTTGTAACAACCGTATCTATCTCTCATTTCTAAGCATAAAAATCATAAAAAAATAACATAAGCTGTACATATTTTTATTATTTTGTAGGATCTACAATTGTCATGTGACTAACTGCCTTACAAGAGTATTTTTCATGGAACTGGAACACGAAAGTAAACGCCCTCTCTACATCCCGTATGCAGGTCCAATCCTGCTTGAATTTCCCCTGTTAAATAAAGGTAGTGCTTTCAGCGAAGAAGAACGCAGCACCTTTAACTTACATGGTTTACTGCCTGAAGCAGTTGAAACCATCGAAGAGCAGGTTGAACGCGCTTATCGCCAATATCTTGATTTCAAAAACGATAACGATAAACATATTTACCTACGAAATATCCAAGATACCAATGAAACCCTGTTTTACCGTCTATTGGAATCTCACCTAACTGAAATGATGCCAATCATTTACACACCAACAGTGGGTGAAGCTTGTGAACATTTCTCTGATATTTATCGTCGTGCTCGTGGTTTATTTATCTCTTACCCTAACCGCGCCAATATCGACGATATGCTACAAAACGCCACTAAACAGAACGTAAAAGTTATTGTTGTAACAGATGGCGAGCGTATTCTTGGTCTAGGTGACCAAGGTATCGGTGGTATGGGTATTCCTATCGGTAAACTCTCTTTATATACCGCGTGTGGTGGTATTAGCCCAGCGTACACACTGCCTGTTGTACTTGATGTTGGTACTAATAACCCACAACGTTTAAACGATCCTCTGTATATGGGATGGCGTCATCCTCGTATTACAGGTGATGAATATAACGAGTTTGTTGATGAGTTTATTCAAGCTGTTAAACGTCGCTGGCCAAATGTTTTACTGCAATTCGAAGATTTCGCACAAAAAAATGCGATGCCTTTATTAAACCGTTATCGTGATGAGCTATGTTGCTTTAACGATGATATTCAAGGTACAGCGTCTGTCACTTTAGGTAGCCTAATTGCAGCAAGCCGTGCTGCTGGCCGCCAATTAAAAGACCAAACTGTCACTTTCTTAGGTGCAGGCTCTGCGGGTTGTGGTATTGCTGAGCAAATCATTGCCCAAATGAAATCTGAAGGTTTAAGTGATGAGCAAGCGCGTGAACGTATCTTTATGGTTGACCGTTTTGGCTTATTAACAGACAAACTGCCAAATCTACTTGATTTCCAAAGCAAACTTATCCAAAAAAGTGAAACCATTGCTGATTGGGAAACCGAAAGCGATGCGATTTCACTGTTAGAAGTGGTTAAGAATGCAAAACCAACTATTTTGATTGGTGTTTCAGGACAAGCAGGTTTATTCACTGAAGAAATTATTCGTGAAATGCACAAACACTGTGAACGCCCTATCGTAATGCCATTATCTAACCCAACTTCTCGTGTAGAAGCGCGTCCTGAAGATATTATCAACTGGACTGATGGACAAGCTTTAGTCGCAACGGGTAGCCCATTTGCACCAGTTAAATACAAAGATAAAGAGTATCCAATTGCACAATGCAACAACTCTTATATCTTCCCAGGTATTGGACTAGGTGTTATCGCATGTGGTGCAAAACGTGTTACTGATGCCATGTTAATGGTTGCAAGTCGTGCATTAGCAGATTGCTCACCAATGGCAAAAGATGGTGATGGTTCTCTGTTACCTTTACTGGCTGATATTCAGCAAGTTTCGCGTTATATCGCAAAACAAGTTGCAAAAGAAGCTCAAGTACAAGGTGTTGCTACCGTAACTTCTGATTCAGCATTAGAAGAAGCGATTGAACGTAACTATTGGTCACCAGAGTACCGTATTTACAAAAGAACCTCGTTCTAAGTAGCTTGAAACACTAAGTACCATTCTGAAAAGCGCGTCATTACTTAATATGAGGCGCTTTTTTCTTGCTTCCCTATCTCTGCTCAAGTAGCCTTAAGCATTATGAAAGTCATTCGTTATTTGCGTCATTAAGGCAAGGAAATGCTAAAACGCCTCATTTATCTCTTTCTCACACTTTTTATTCTGCTTGCTGTCACTTTGATTGCCTGCGATCGCTGGATCGGCTGGAAAACCAATCCTTATATCTTTGAAGATGTGGATACGTTACCTGCTAAAAAAGTGGGCATGGTGTTAGGCACATCGAAGTACTATACCAGCGGTTATATAAATCAGTTTTATCAATACCGCATTCAAGGCGCTGTTAATGCTTATAATAGTGGCAAAATTCAGTATTTATTACTCAGCGGTGATAATGCAAAACATAGCTACAATGAGCCCAATACCATGCGTAAAGATCTCATTAAAGCAGGTATTCCAGCATCTCGTATTGTGATGGATTTCGCAGGCTTCAGAACACTTGATTCAGTAGTACGGACAAAAGAGGTATTTGGTACAGATGGATTTACCATTATCACTCAGCGTTTTCACTGTGAACGTGCCGTTTTTATCGCATTAGAAAAAGGAATTGACGCACAATGCTTTGCGGTTGCATCCCCTAAAAGCATGTTTAAAGTACGTGTACGGGAAGTATTTGCCAGAGCAGGTGCAATGATTGATGTATATATTCTAAACCGTGAACCACGCTTTTTAGGACCGCCAGAAACTATTCCTGCAATGCAATCTATTCCTGAAGGCATTAAAGGTTATCCTGCGGTTTCACCAGAGGAAGTCGAATCGCTTCCTCTGAATGAAAATAATCATGAAAAAACCTAAAAGAATTGTGCTAATTTTGAGGCTGATTTACGCCAAATCCATTCTATTGGCCCTTGTGGAAAATAACGTAACCAAATCATTGCAAAAGCAATATTGATTGCCCAAATAGCGACAACAAAAGGCATCAATTCAGGTAGAGTAAATTGATTAAATAGCCCCATACGCTGAAATAAATAAATACCGATAAGGCTTTGCATTAAATAGGTTGTTAACGCCATTTTGCCGACACAGCGTAAAGCATAAGCAAGAGAAGAGTGTTGGATAATATCCCAACTCCAATAAAACAGCGCAATATACCCCAAACTTTGCATTACTTGGATCAACATGGTTAAAGGTTGTGCCAAAATAGCCGCCCAGCGATAATCCCAATCAAGGTAATAATCCACCAGCACAATAGCTGTTTGTAAGCTTAAACTGATTGAAAGGAAATAAAGTGCCACATAGCCATAATGAGTACGGCTAAATTTCTGCTGTAACCAACCTGACGCCATTAACGCAGAGCCCATCAACATCGCACCGAACAAAAACCAACTGTATTGACGTACTAGATTAAAAACAAAAAGACTTAGCTCATTCAAACGATAATAAACACTATTTAAATAAGGCCCTGTTTTCCAATCTGATTCAGCCAATTGAGAATATGGCGTGCTGTACCAAACGGTATCAATAAAGTCACGATAATAGTAAAACAACGCACCTAAAATAAATGCGCCACAAAAATAGAGTATTGCTCCCAATATAAACTGCTGTTTTGTCGCTATTGATTTAATAAACGCAAAAACAAATAAACCACATATACTATATGGAAATAAAATATCACCTTCCCAAATAAATAATGTGTGAATAAGGCCAATCAATGCCAGCACAACTAACCGCGATATATTAAAACGCGTTCCTTTATATAAAAGGAGATAAAGCGTACCACCAAATAGCAACGCAAAAATAAAGAGGAATTTTCCTTGAGCAAACAGATTTAATGCCATCCATGTTATACGATCACCAAAAGAGGCTTCTCCCGAATGTAATGGGTTAAATGAAGCCACTCTTAATAATGCAAAACCTGAAATATTGAGCAATAAAATGCCAAGGATCGCCATTCCTCTCAACGCATCGAGAGCTTCGATACGTTGACGAGACGATTCATTCATTTTTATTTAAAAATCTCAAAGATGACGAACAGCGCGCAAAAATTCCTGACGCGTATTTTGACTAGATTTAAATAACCCACCTAATGAAGTGGTGGTGGTTGCACTAGTTGCATCACGAATACCACGAGCTTTAACACAATAGTGAACCGCATCAATAGAAACAGCCACATTTTTTGTGCCTAGTAACGTTTGTAATGCGATAAGAATTTGCTGTGTTAAGCGTTCTTGAACTTGAGGGCGTTGAGCGAAGAATTGCACAATACGATTGATTTTAGATAATCCAATCACTTTATCTTTCGGGATATAAGCCACAATCGCTTTACCATCAATAGTGACAAAGTGATGTTCGCAAGTACTTGTTAATGTGATATCTCGCACTGTCACCATTTCATCAACTTGCATTTTATTTTCAATTAGCGTGATTTTTGGGAAGTTGTGGTAATCCAGCCCTGAGAAAATTTCATCAACATACATTTTTGCGATACGACGAGGTGTTTCAGCTAAACTATCGTCACTTAAATCCAGATTTAACAGCTTCATCACTTCTGTCATATGATGTTCAATTTGCTGTTTACTCTCACTTGGAGAGAGTTTTGGTTCACGAAGAGGCGTTTCCAAACCGCGTTCAACTAACGCAGCATGCACCCATTGCGCCTCTTTACTTAATGATGACATTGGACTCTCCGATAAACACATTAATTAAGTAGCTGTTATCGCACTTAGCAACAACAACCTACACTTTAGATGACCTCAATCACATTATCCAGCGATACCGCATTTTTCGTTATGAAATTATTGCATTTTTGTATGAGCTACTTTTAGTTTACTGATGTTCTTTTTCTTTTAAGCACACTAGAAAACCACCGATTATCAACACAATAAAAGCAACATAAAGTGCAGGTTCTAATTTCCCTGTTAATGCGGTTGAAAGTGAAGAAATTACAGGACCAACTAATTGTCCGATGGCATAAAAAGTGGTAAGTAAACCCGCCATATAACGCCCATGATCCGGAGCTAGTTCTCTGCCTCGTAAAAAAGCAAGTTGTACAGCGCACATAAGACCGCCACCAATTAAGAAAGCGCCAATCGCAAGCCCTGTTATCGTTGGAACCCATTCTGCAATCAAAATACCTAATGCTTGTAACCAAAGCGTAATGGCTAGGCGTAACTGCGTGTTTAGTATGTTACGCGTTAAAATAGCGATCCCAATACACAATGCAGCTGAAGCACCAAAAACAGGCCAAACAAATTGCGCGATCAAGCTACCCGGAAAGCGTTCTGCCGCCATTTGAGAAAGAAATGTGGCAGGTAAAATATAGCCAAATCCGGCGAAGGTATAACCCCAAATCAACTTTTTCATCGCTGGTGTGAGCGTTAAAGGTGCAACTTTTACTTCTTCTCTGCTCATTTTCCACGGTTTTGGAAGATGGTAGCTCACATATATGGCACAAATAAAAGCAAGAGAGCCGTAAATTAACCATCCCGTCGTCGCGCTGATTTGCCATTTCATAATTAGCACAGCGAGAATACCACTAATAAATATACCGGCACCCGTTCCTGCATAAACAGCCACACTTAATGCAGGCCGATTAAGACGAGCCAGTAACTCGTTAGCCCATGAAGCCACCAGCACTAACGTCCAACCACTTGCCCAGCCAATAAAAAAGCGCGCAATACTATGTGTAAAAGCATCATTTAAAAAAGCAGACAACAGAGTGATTATCACCGCACCCCAAAGACCCGCCCATAAACGATATCCCACACCTTTAACGGCTTTCATCGCATCATAAGATCCCGCGAGGTAACCAAGGTAATTAAATGCAGCGACAATACCTGCACTTGTTAGCGTTAATTGATATTCTGCAATCATCAACGGCACTTGAGGTGTAAATGTAAAGCGCCCTATCCCCATTGCAACCACTAAAGCAAGAAACCCACTAAAAGCAATATGAAAAGCTTGTGCTGAATGACTTTGGTGATTTGAAGTATTCATGGATATCCATTATTTTGTTTTATCATTTTAATGTGCTGTCCATTAATAACAGAACAAGTAACACATTAACCTCAGACAGTTAACATTTTTGCAATAAAAAGTTTCATTTCTTTCTATTCACAAGATGATCTCTGACATGATGATGTTCATCGTGATAGATTAGTATCATGAAATAAAACAGAACATTTCGATAGATCTTGGAGTATATGATGAGTCAATGTCACGTTAGCGGTTTATTATCTCTTGATGAAGCGCTAGAAAAACTACTTGAAAAACCGCTGGCAATTACCAATACCCTTAACATTCCATTAAATAACGCCGCAGATTATATTCTAAGTGAAGACATTACATCTCCACTGAATGTTCCGCCTTTTGATAATTCGGCAATGGATGGTTATGGACTTCGTTACGCTGACTTAGAAGCTCAAACTCCACTTCCTGTTGCAGGTAAATCGTTCGCCGGTATCCCTTTTGAGGGAGAACTCCCTGCTGGGCAATGTGTACGCATTATGACAGGGGCAATGGTTCCTGCTGGTGTTGATACTGTCATAATGCAAGAAGAAGCTGAAGTGACTGAAAATGGTGTTCGTTTTCCACACCCAGCTAAGAAAGGCCAGAACATTCGCCGTATTGGTGAAGATATTAAAGAAAACGATATTGTATTACCTGCTGGCACTAAACTTTCAACAGCACAATTACCTTTAATCGCCTCTTTAGGTGTGGCAACGGTACAAGTTTATCGTCGTTTAAAAGTAGCTGTTTTCTCTACGGGTGATGAATTACAAACTATCGGCCAGCCATTAAAAGCGGGTCAAATTTATGATACCAACCGTTTTGCAGTACGTTTAATGCTTGAAAAACTAGGATGTGAAGTCTTAGATTTAGGCGTTATTCCTGATTCACCAGAAAAACTACGTGAAACCTTTAAAAAGGCGGATCAAGAAGCAGATTTAGTGATCAGCAGTGGTGGTGTTTCTGTGGGTGAAGCCGATTACACCAAACAAATTCTTGATGAAATTGGTGAAATTGGTTTTTGGAAACTTGCCATTAAACCGGGAAAACCTTTTGCCTTTGGTCGATTACATAATGCATGGTTCTGCGGTTTACCGGGTAACCCAGTGTCAGCAACCGTGACATTCTATCAATTGGTTCAGCCTTTAATTGCTCGTCTATCAGGTTTTAGTCATTGGAAAGCACCGCAACGTTTCCAAGCCATTGCTCAATCATCATTGAAAAAATCAGCAGGTCGCCTTGATTTTCAACGTGGTATTGCAAGTATTAATGCCGAAGGTGTATGGCAAGTAGACACAAGTGGTCATCAAGGCTCACACGTTTATAGCTCCTTTAGTGTCGCTAATTGCTTTATCGTTTTAGAGCGTGAACGCGGTAAAGTCGCAGCTGGCGAAACTGTGACTATTGAGCTATTTAATTCTCTATTAAAAAGTGAATAGCCTTTATGAGTATTGAATTAACCGATGAAGAAATGCTGCGCTACAATCGCCAGATTGTATTAAGAGGTTTTGATTTTGATGGTCAAGAGGCACTGAAAAGTGCTTCTGTATTGATTGTTGGCGCAGGTGGCTTAGGATGTAGTGCCTCGCAATATCTTACAGCCGCAGGTGTGGGAAAACTCACATTATTAGATTTTGATACGGTTTCCCTTTCTAATCTTCAGCGCCAAATTCTTCATCGCGACGCCACAATTGGTCAACCTAAAGTGCTATCTGCAAAAGCGACATTAGAAGCCATTAATCCTCATGTCACGATAGAAACCGTCGATGCATTACTTGAAGATGAGGCTTTAGCAGAGCTTATTAGCCAACATAGTATTGTTATGGATTGTACTGATAATGTGACAGTACGTGAGCAACTTAATCGTCTCTGCTTTCATCAGAAAAAGCCTCTCGTTTCTGGTGCCGCTATTCGGATGGAAGGTCAAATCAGTGTATTCACCTACCAAGATGATGAGCCTTGCTATCGCTGTTTAAGCCATCTTTTTGGTGATAATGCGTTAAGTTGTGTTGAAGCGGGTATAATGGCACCTGTAGTCGGTACAATTGGCACATTACAAGCAGTTGAAGCCATTAAATTACTCACCGGCTATGGTGAAAATTTACATGGTAAGGTATTAATGTTTGATGCAATGCGTATGCAATTTCGCGAATTCAAATTACCTAAAAATCCACATTGTGAAGTGTGTTCTGCCAATTCACCCGATAACTAACTGCTTTCTATCCTAGATAAGGTAAGTCTAACTTCTTTAAACTTACCTTATCACCTTTCGAAGAGAGAGGTATTAATCTGTTTTTTAAGCATTTTAATTACCCTCTAAGTCGTATTTTTCGTTAAGTTGATGTAACAAGCTTGTAGTATTCACTCTAATTTAATTCTACTATGACCGCCCGCGTCAAAACGCAACAGGATGCCCTATAAGCAGAATAATCATTTAAGCACGCGTTTTATGTGCTAAAAAAGCAATACAAGGTAGAAGAATGACATTTCAAATTGCAGACACTCTCTATTACAACGGACTTATTTATACCGCTGATCATAATAACAATATTGTTGATGCTATCGCGATCAGCCAAGGTGTAATTATTGCTTCAGGTAAAAAAGAGGTGTTACTTTCTTACTGTAATGAAAATACTGAACAAATTGATTTACAGGAAAGAATGGTCATGCCGGGCATTATTGATGCGCATATGCACCCATTTTGGGGAGGCGCAACATTAGCGGGTTGCCATCTTGATTATCAATCGCTCTCTATCGATGACATTTTATTGCGTATTCAGAAATACCTTGATGAAAACTTTATTGATGGTGATACCGAATGGTTAAAAGTCTCCGCATGGTATCGTGAAGGTATGCAACCTGAAGGCGTGCAAATGACACGTTATCACCTTGATACCTTAAATACGACTCGCCCTATTTTGCTCTTTTCTAGTGATTGTCATAGTGTTCTTGCCAATTCTCGTGCTTTAGAATTGTTAAATATCACCGCTGAAACACCTGATCCGCCGGATGGAAACATTGAACGTGATGGTGATAGAACCCCTATTGGTATTCTTGAAGATGCACCAGCAATGCAAGCCATTGACAGCCTACCTCCACTGACTGAAGCACAAAACCTACAAATAGCCCGTCATGTTCAAAAATTATTAAATGAACAAGGCGTAACCACCATAATGGATGCACGTGTAGGCGAGCCTCAATTACGCGCCTTTAATACGTTAAGAAGAGCTGGAAAACTGACTCTTCGCGTAGAGAATGCCGTCGAAATCACGCCGGATGATGTACCTTGTATTGAAGATATTCCAAACGCTGTACATCATGCTGCTACTCGTTTTTCACAGTGGCATCAAATCAGCGATGGAGCTCAACCTAGTGTTGCGATCCGCCATATCAAACTTTTCCTTGATGGTGTATTACAAGCGCCGATTATGACAGCCCGTTTACACTCGCCTTATCGTATCAATGTTGGCACCGATGACACGCCACACTGGCAAGACTCTGAACATATTGGCGATCTCTATTTCTCACCTGAAATTTTAACGCCGTTAGTCACAGAAATTGCCCGTGCAGGTTATCACCCTCATATTCATACTGTTGCTGAAGGTGCAATTAGCACGGCACTTGATGCTATTAGTGCAATGCGTAAAGCCCTACCTGAAAAAGATATAAGACCGGGGCTTGCACATAATGAATTGATGTGTGAAAAAGATTATGTGCGTTTTGCACAACTAAAAACCTACCCTTTTCTCTCCTTCCAATGGGCGGCAGCAGAACAGAGCAATATCGAAAAAGATATTGAAATGCTGGGTAAATCTCGCTGTGATTATTTAGAAACTGCTGGCAAGTTTATTGATGCGGGCGTTACTGTTGCTTTTGGTAGCGATTGGCCGATTGACCCACTTAATGAATGGTACGATTTTAAAGTCGCAATGACTCGTCAAAAAGATGCAAAAAGCCCTCGTCTTGATAATGATCGTAACCTTACGTTAATTGAAGTCCTACGCGCAGCCACTATTAATGCCGCTCAGGCATTGGATATGGATAGACAAATTGGATCATTAGAAGTCGGAAAATTTGCCGATTTTATTGTATTAGATCGAAACCTGTTTGAAATATCGGCAGAAGATGTTGAAAATGTCAGGGTATTGTGTACGATCATTGCGGGGAAACCCACAATTTAGCTGAATAATATAATTAATAAACCCGCTTTAAGCGGGTTTATTTTTATCTATGCACTTAATTCTATGCACTTAATCCTATAAAAATTAACGTAAACTTAGCCTGCTATAAAGCAATCCCCATTACTGTGCTCACTTCTTTTAATCCTTCACGCTCGTAAAAACGTTTAGCTGCACCATTTTCAGCTAATACAGATAACTCAAGATGCGTCATTTTCTCTGATTTAGCCCACTCTTTCATTGCTGTTAATAATAAACTGCCAGCGCCTTGGCTGCGTACAGAAGGATCGACAACAATATCGTAAATATAAGCATATTTACGCTGAACTAAGCAGTTAAACATTGGTGTTTCTTGGATTTGCGCCATGCTAAATCCAACTACTTTACCGTCTAAGTCCGCCACTAAAAGATGAAACTTATTATTTTTTATTCCATTAATAATAAAAGCTTCATCTTGCTTACCCGGCTTTAATCGATCGGGTTGTAAATTCGCCATTTCATTAAATAAATAAGTGTAAAGCGTATTAATTTCTTCTACATCAGACAAAATTGCTTTTCTTATTATTATCATTTTTTACCTTTATTTGTTGTAGGTTTTTACAGGAGGTGCGGTGTACGTTTCAAATTTATCTAAAAGTTGAATAGGACATTGTTCCACAATCGCCATATTCCGGTATTTTTCATGTAAGAATTGTTCATCAGCCATTTTATCAATCATCATTAATAATGGAGAATAGAACTGATTGATATTAAGTAAGCCTAGTGGTTTTTGATGTAACCCAATTTGGCTCCATGTAAAGACTTCACTAAACTCCTCTAATGTACCAAAGCCACCGGGTAAAGCGACAAAACCTTCAGCTAATTCAATCATTTTGCTTTTACGCTGATGCATTGTTTCAACAACATGTAGTTCAGTCAGATTTTTATGTGAAATTTCACGCCCTTCTAACAGCGTAGGAATAACACCAATTACCTTTCCACCTTCGGCTAATACAGTATCGGCGAGTGTTCCCATAATACCGACACTTGCACCACCATAAATTAAGGTAATATTACGTTTAACCAGCTCTTTGGCAAAAATAATTGCTTGTTCTTTATAAATAGGTGAAGCCCCTAAACTAGAACCACAATACACTGCGATAGATTTTATTTTACTCATTTTTTATTCTCTTTTAGCTAGTTAAAACGAGCTTGGAATTATACTGAAGGTACTTTTAATAAAAAAGGTTAAAAAAAGTGTTTTTACGCTTTTTATCGCACATATATATTTAATCATTATTAACCCTTATATTTATAAGAGGCTATTTTTTATTTTATTAAAAATAAACTAATTTATATTTAAGCTAATTTAGCTCAATCAAATTAAAATAAAAATATTTATTAAGGAATAACTATATTAAAGCAGGTGATTTTATTTTATATTATGCGATCCTTTGTTATCAGCTAACAGAGAACACATACGATTGATTATTGACGAGGTTTTATAGGATGTTGTCAGCCAGACACTCAGCTAAATTACAGGTGTTTTACCCTGTGCTTCTTTTGCTTCTCTCCATGCTTTCAATTCAAAGCGGCGCATCCCTTGCTAAAAGCCTATTTCCTGTTATTGGTGCCCCCGCTGTAACGGCGTTACGCCTGTTATTGGGTACTTTGATCCTCTTTTTTATTTTTAAACCGTGGCGACTTAAGTTTACTCGAGAATCGATTATGCCACTGTTTTTGTATGGTTTATCTTTAGGGATGATGAATTACCTTTTCTACCTCGCCCTTGAAACCATTCCTTTAGGCATTGCTGTCGCCCTTGAATTTACAGGCCCTTTAGCTGTTGCTATGTTTTCATCACGCAGAGCTATCGACTTTTTATGGATAATTTTAGTTATTGCTGGTTTAGGATTATTGCTACCTATTGGCGATAATATTCATGGGTTAGATCCTCTAGGTATCCTTTATGCACTGGGTGCTGGTGTGGGTTGGGCGTTATATATTGTATTCGGACAACGTGCAGGTAAAGGCTACGGCGCGGCAACGGTTTCTATTGGCTCGTTAGTTGCTGCCTTTATTTTCGTTCCTATTGGTATGTTACAGAGTAGTCCAGATATCATGTTTAGCTGGTCAATTTTACCTGTTGCATTAGCGATTGCGATTCTATCAACTGCTTTCCCCTATACTTTAGAAATGATTGCTCTCACACGTTTACCAGCTAAAACCTTCGGGACTTTAATGAGCTTAGAACCTTGTATGGGTGCTTTTATTGGTATTATTTTCTTGCATGAACATTTGACTTTAATTCAATGGGTTGCCTTAGCCTTTATTGTTTTAGCCTCTATTGGTTCAACGGCAACCATAAAAAGCAAAACCAAAATTGAAGAGGTTAAATAATTATTTAACCGTATTTATTCATAAGAAATAAATATTTATTTAAAAAGGGTCTTATGATCCTTTTTACTTATTAAATAATAACTTTACTTGCCTATCATTGCTATTTTGCACACTTTGTCTTACCCTAAATAGGTTATTTCGATAGATTAGATTTTTTTAATAGATGACCTATCAATTTAATAGTATCAATCGATAAGACTAACCATTAATAATTTACTATCATAATTAACAGAAATTAAGATATTGAGTTATTAATTATTTAGGGAGAACGATTATGAGTACTGCTAAATTAGTCAAATCCACACCTTCAACTCTGCTTTATACCCGTAATAACCTTGATGACAGCGTAAAACTACATGCTATCGAATTATTGCAACAGATGGTGACGCAGTTTATCGACTTATCTCTCATCACAAAACAAGCGCACTGGAATATGCGTGGCAGAAACTTTATTTCTGTCCATGAGATGGTTGACGGCTTCCGCGATACCATTAATCAGCATACCGATGAGTTTGCAGAGCGTGTTGTTCAATTAGGTGGCACTGTATTAGGCACCGCACAAGTGGTGAGTAAGAAAACACCATTAAAAGCTTATCCTCTGGATATTCATGATGTGCAAGATCACTTAAAAGCACTGGCTGATCGTTATGCGGTTGTTGCCAATGATATTCGTAAAGCCATTGACGAAGTTGAAGACGAAGATACCGCAGATATGTTTACTGCCGCATCGCGTGATCTTGATAAATTCTTATGGTTTATTGAAGCCAATATTGAGAATTAATCTGCATATAAAAACATGTTATTAATCGTGTTATTAATAATGAAAAAGGCTGTCATTTAAGGCAGCCTTTGTCTATTTTGCTATTGAGTTAAAATTTATAGACAACGCCAGCATTAACGCTAAAACCATTTCCTGGAAAAAGTAAGGCATCACTTTTCTTCACCGTTGGATTAGCTAACGTGCTTGCTGCATAGTGTTTATTCGTAATATTGTCTAGATTCAGGTAAGTCGACCACTGATTATCGTATTGATAATGCGTATTAAACCCTAATAACGCGTATGGCTTACTTTTTTGAATATTAAAATGATTACCATGATCAACAGCAACACTGGTTGGTGACCAATACACAGTGGGGCCAAATCTCAATCCATTTAATTGGTAATAAACTTCACCTGAAATAAGATTTCTAGGAACACCTGCAATATATTTCCGATTATATTCCCCACCCATAAAACGAAAATCATTATAAGTCCATGTTGCTCGATAAAGAATATCGCCCATTGGAAGTGGTTGAATTGCATTTAAACCTAGCTCTACACCTTGGTGACGTGTTTTCGCTGGATAATTATAAACATCAACAATATTCCCATCTGTATCATGTGAAGTGATATATTCATCTTTAATCAGGCTACGATAAATTACCGCACTCCAACTGATATTGTCAGTTAATTCCATATCACTACCTATCTCAAAACTGGTTGCTTTTTGAGGTGATAGCTTTAAAAGGTTCACTTTATTTAATGGTACCTTAGGATTAATAATATCATTAAAAGATGCAGGTTCATGGCTCATACTAACATTGGCAAATAAGCGAGTTTGGTAATTAGGATACCAAATAAGCCCAACTTTCGGCGTTAGAAAATTGAATGACTGATCAAGCTGATTATGACTAGAAAACAGATCTCTTTTTGCATGAGTCCCTTTTAAATCAAGGTTAACCAATACACTATTTGTAATATGTATTCCCGCTCCTAAAGATGCATAAATATTTTCAGCTCGACCATCGAATCGTCCTAACCAACCTTTAGGATTTTTTTCGATATCATCTTTCATTACCGAATGATCCCAAGCCAATGCGGTACGATAGCTAATAAGCTCTGTCTCTAATTTATAATTAAGCTGAGCCCCTTTAGTGTAATAATTTACAAATTGATAATGGCTAGGCGTTTTAAAATTATCGTGTGTTTGTGAATACCACCAGCCAAATTGGATATCGTGCGCACCACTGTTCCATGTCGATTTATTGGCTATACGTAATTGCTCAACATTTCTATGAGGATCTTTTTTCTTAATTGCAGGTAATACCGCTTTAGGATCATCCTCAAGCATTTGTGAGGTTGCAGGGCCTGGAACATCAAAACGTAAATCTGTCCAATTGATCCACGTTCTGTTTTCAAAATTACCTAATGTATAACCCAATGTTGAACGCATTGCTTTACGCTGAGAAGCTGAATGCTCACGATAACCATCATAGTGGTCATAGCTTAGGCTTATTCTGGCATCAATCGGATGATTTTCACTATCTCCGCCTAATGCCATTTGCATACCTTGGCGTCCAAAAGAGCCTTGCTCATAACGTAATTGATTATGGCTATCTTTTCCTGTGTAAGTAATAAAATCGAGCTCCCCCCCTAAATTATTACTTTGTAATTGAGTACTGTTAGCTCCCCGACGAATACTCACAAATTGCACATCGCGCACATCAATCAGACTGGAATGAAAACTGCCATCCGCTTCATTAAGCGGTAAACCATCTTGTAATAATAATATCCCTCTGGAAAGCGGTGCACTTTGAACACCTGATCCCCTAATACTTAAACGAGGTTGATCTAATCCGCCAAATAAACTTTGTATAACAACGCCGGGTTGGTTTTTTAATGCATCATTAAGTGTTAATAAACGATTTTTCTTATCTACGGTAATTAAATTTGTTCCGCCGGCAATATTACTTATTTTTTCAGCTTCAACATTATAAGTATGATTAGAGATATTCTCTGCTTTTGAACCACTCACAATTATACGTTCAGGTTTACTCTCATTCGATTGAGCATAATTAAATATTGTTGTTATCGAAAGCAAAGAAGATGAAATAAACCATAAGGTCTTTTTTAAAATAGGCATATTTATTGTTCTACTTATCGTTAATAAAAATGCCCAACGTTGAATTGGGCATTTAATACGTTAATGGTTGGCTTCATCATGTTCGATAATACGGAAATTCTCACAGATAAATAAATATGCAAGAACACCCATCGCAACAAGACCAATAGTGATAGTTAATTCTGGTAATGATGGCCAATAAGATACACCCGTTGATGTAACCATACCTGTCACCACAACGTTATAGCGATTTAAAATAACGCCAGAAGCCACTAGTGCACCAAATGTAACCAACCAACGACGACGTTTTATTAATGGAGAAAAGCAGATAATCAGTGGAACAATAACGCCAAAACCGACTTCAATCCAAAAGAATAAAGATTCAAAACTGCCTTCAAAAAGGTAACTCACTTTACCTTCAGCAATAATACTGCCAAATTTTAGAGCCAAATAAACAAGCATTGCATAACCTGAAATTCGAATTAATCCACTTAATACAGACATAGGAACTTTATGATTAAATGCTCTACCTGCTAATGCAGTTTCAACCGCTATCATTGCAGGGCCAACAAAAAATGACGATATTAAAAATTGAAAGAAGATAATTGGCGACCACCACAATGGATGTAATTTATCTACCATTAATAAATAAAGCGCCCCGAGTGATGATTGATGCATCGATGGAATAGCAATACCAATCACCAATAATACAGGTAATATTTTGCGGAAAAATTGATGGTATTTACGCCCGATACGCTCAGTTGCGACTTCGCCAAATTCAATTAATTGCACACTGGTATAAACAGAAACACAAATAAAGACTTCAAAAAGCACTGAACTATGCCCTTGAGAAACTAATGGACGCCAAAAATTCCACCACTGCCCAATATCAAGGAAAAGCCCTACCATCACCAATAAATAACCAATTAATGAGGTTAATGCAGCACTGCGCGCAATACTTGAAAATTGTTCTTGTTTAAAAACATAAACAATCAATGCAGTACCATATCCCCCACCGGCCAACGCCACACCACACATCACGTCAAACGAGATCCAAAGACCCCAAGGCCACTCATCATTAAGATTGGTTACTAATCCCAATCCAGTGACTAAACGAAATAAAATAAGTCCGACGGCAATCAAACTAATGACAACAAGTACCCAGCGTACAGGTGTCATAGGAAAACGCCACTTACCAAAGCTGGTCGTATTATCGATAACACTCATTCTGATCTCCTTGTTTCATCATCCTTGCCATTTTTCTTCTGTTCTTGATGTAATTGCTCATCGTGACTGACTCTATCTTTTCGGTGATTAAACATCGCGATACCGCCGAGGATCACCGCCCAAGTTGCTCCTGCAATTGGTGTATATTTCATAAAATCAGAAGTGTAAGAAGAGAGTGGTTTTTCAGTTAATCCTGTTTTAAATCCAAGATCTTTAAATGGCACATCAGAAATGTAGAGCCATTCCGTTCCTCCAACTTCCTTTTCACCATAAATGTGCTGAACATAATTAGGATTATTCGAAATAGTTTCTTTCGCTTTTTCTAATAAGGTTTCTCTATCACCAAAAACTAAAGCTTGAGTTGGACATACTGCGACACAAGCTGGAGATTGTCCTTCTTCAACACGAGAAGAACACATCATGCATTTAGTGACATAAGGAAGCGATTTTTCCCATTCATATTTAGGAATATCAAATGGGCATGCCACCATACAATAACGGCATCCCACACAGAGATCAGGATAGTAAACCACAGGTCCAGCTGGCGTTTTTTGAAATGCTTTTGCAAAACATGCCGAAGCACACGCAGGATCAATACAGTGGAAGCATTGCTCTTTAACGTAACGCCAAACCGCTTTATCTTCTTTTTCAACAGTAACTGTTTTTATCACCGTCCAGTTTTCATCTGCTAATTTTGCATTTTCGCCACTGGTAGGTTGTCTATCTTCTATCCATTTATTTTCGTTGTACATTTTACATGCAACTGTACAACTACCGCAGCCGATACACTTAGTAAGATCGACTAATACACCTTTAGACATAATGTGTTTCCTCAATCTTTAAGCTTTCTTTTTATTAAAATGAATACTGCGATCTTGATAATGCGTATGAAGCAATTGGTGAGCACGTTCACCACAAGGTTCGCCTAAAAATTGTTTATAAATACTTTGAATTTCACTGTTTTCATAACTCAAGCGGATTGTGGCGCGTTCATCTTTGCTATACAGCGCTTTCATACGTAATGCTCGAATTTCATCGGAAGGCGGTAATGCCGAGCGAGGTTGGCCGCCACCCGCAATACATCCTCCAGGACATCCCATAAACTCAACGAAATGCCATGATTTTTCCCCATTTTGAATGGCTTCTAAAACGGGGCGAGCATTTCCCATACCAGAACAGACTGCGACACGAATTTCACCTACACCCGGTATACTCACAGACGCTTCTTTAATGCCTTCTAATCCGCGCACTGGTTGTAAATTAAATAGAGGTTCTGGTGGTCTTTCACCTGTAATAAAGTAGTAACTGGTTCTAACCGCAGCTTCCATAACACCGCCGGTTACACCGAAAATGGCACCAGCACCACTATATTCAGACATAAGACGGTCATAGTTTGCAGGTTGAAGTGAAGTTAAATCGATATTGTGGCTTTTGATTAATCTTGCGAGTTCTCTTGTTGTTAGAACGATATCGACATCACGAAGATCTGGTTTTTCCCATAACACACTTGCGCCATTCATTTCAGGGCGAGCCGCTTCTGATTTTTTAGCTGTACACGGCATAATGGCAACAGAAACAATTTTACTAGGATCGATATCTTGTTCTTTGGCGTAATACGTTTTTATCATCGAACCCAGCATTGTCATCGGGGATTTTGCAGAGGAGAGATTAGGAATTAATTCAGGGTAAAACATTTCACAAAATTTAACCCAACCTGGTGAACAAGAAGTAAATTGAGGCAATACACCATTATTTTGAATTCGTTGCAGTAATTCGGTGGCTTCTTCCATAATGGTTAAATCAGCGGAGAAGTTAGTATCAAAAACTTTATCAAAACCTAGTTTTCTAAGTGCCGCCACTTGAAGTAATTCAATGTCTTCACCGGGTTGCATACCAAACTCTTCACCTAATGCAACTCTTGTTGCTGGCGCTGTTTGTACAACAACATGCAAGGTTGGATCTAATAACGCTCGAATAACCTTATCTGTGTCATCAACTTCTGTTATTGCTCCTGTTGGACACCAAAGAGTACATTGACCACAATCGATACAAGGAACGCTATCAATTAACGGTAAATCATAGTTTCCCATTACGGTTTGTACTTTTTCACATACTTCAACGCATTGGCCACATAAAATACATTTTTTGTCATCACGACAAATGGCAACGTTGTTAGGATCAATAGGAATGCGACCTCTTACTTGAACCGGAAAAGTGCCTTTCGCATTATATTGCTCAGGAACCCAACCTGTACCGCCAGAAATATTACCATCACATCCCGCTGTGACAGCGGTTACCCCAGCGGCAAGGCTTACCTTTCCAGCAAATGAAAAGAAAGAGCGCCGAGATAATAATTTCTCGTCACTTTCTTCTTTTGTAGGAAGAATAGATTTCATTTTTTGCAATGCTCCTGCTTTAATATATAAATAAAATTACCGTTTAAAGGTAATAATATATAAAGAGTTGAAACTTATTTTTTGTTAAAAATATTTGTATTATTTCATTAATAAAAAAACCAACACTTAAGATAAGTATCGATTTAATGTGAAATGAATTTTTTATGTAAAAACACCCTATCAGCAATCATCGTTTCATTTAAGAAAATCAGGAGAGATTTTTTTAATTCAATAAGTGACAGGGTGTTTATGAGAGATATTGTACTGAAGAGAAATTAAAAAAAAACAGCTTACAACCTTATTAATTAAATATAATTAATTTTATTGACACATATCAAAATAAAAATAATTCCATAAAAACATCCCTATGAAGAAATGATAAAAAACCAAACAAATTAGAATAAAAAATGATTAAAAATCAACTAACTACAAGCCTTGTTATTTTTTATAAATTTATTGAGCATTTATCTTAACTAAATAAAAAAAGGATTATTGCGTAATGTTTAATAAAAAATATATAATTAGAAAAATATCACATGAATAATATCTAAATAAAATATGCACTTTTTCTAAATTAATAAAAATAAGTATATTATTATACAAATATTTATTTTGTTATAATTGTATTAATTTATGTGAATTAATTATTATATTTTAAATATGATATATTTTTATTTCCTAAATATTAATAAGATTCATAAAAAATACAAGTTAATAATATTAGATACATTAACACCTAAAAATAACAAGAGAATGATTAAATATATTTAACCATAAGGTAAGATATGTTGTTTTTAATAAAAAATTATTTCTCTTTAGGCATCTCAGGTTGATAAATAGGGAAAATAGGTAACGCAGTTAATAAACGCGAACCATAATTTTTTGTTAGCAAGCGTCTGTCATAAATCACTATTTCACCGTGACAATGATGACTACGAATAAGACGTCCAACTTGCTGAATTAAATTAAATGATGCGCTTGGCAAGCTTTGTACTTCAAAAGGATAGCGCTTTAGCGATTTAAGCCACTCGCCCTCTGTCACAATCACCGGATCTGTCACAGGTGGAAAAGCAATTTTATGAATATGCACCTGCGTTAAATAGTCGCCTTTTAAATCGAGCCCTTCAGCAAAAGATTGCAAACCTATCAACACACTATTATCACCAGCATCAATACGCTTACAATGTGTTTCGACTAATCGATAGCGTGGCTGATCGCCCTGCACTAATAAACACAAACGCAAATCTTTCACTTCTTCTAAAAAACCTTCCATTGCCCGCTGGCTACTAAATAAAACCAATTGACCTCTGTGGTTATTCTCTTCCATGCAGTGTCGAAAATAACGCGCCATCTCTTTCAAATGTTCACGTTCATGACTCATGGTCGGTTCATAACGCATTTTAGGAATAACTAATCTACCCTGCTCTTTATGTTCAAAAGGCGAAGACAACGTAATAAAGCGATCATCAAAATGCTCACTTAACCCCGTTAATTCTTGAATACGAGAATAGCTATTTAATGATCGTAATGTCGCTGATGTGATAACCACATGCGGGATATTTTTCCATAACAATTGCGTCAGCTGTTCGCTAACACGAATACCAGCGCAATGAAAATAGAGATGAGATTGCTTTTTATCGTAACGACGCGTTAGCCATTTGGATACAGGCGCTTTTGAAGTCTGCTCTAATGTTGCCAAGCGCCACAATTTCGCCATATTTTCTAAATAACCCACCATTCTACTGGTCGTTAAAATAGCACGATGTAAACGCACAACATCTTCTTTTGCCGTACGCTCTGTTAAATCATTTAAAATAGCTTCGCCCAACATTTTTAAACCATCTGTTAGCTTAAATAATGTCTGGCAACTTAATAGAAGTTGTTCAGGCAGTTCACCTAATGGGAAGAGATATTCATCTTGTTCACTACGTTCTGGTAATAGTGCGCGCGTGAATGTATCAACTTCTTGATAAGCTTCACGTAACTTAGCGATATGTGCATCAAAACGAATAGGATCAGCCAATTTAGGCGGTCTTACTGGAATAAATTGCGCTAAATACTGGCTAACATGACGAGTGATATTATCAAGCTGATTATTGAGAGCAACTAAGGTTATTTCTCCTTCAACTTCAAGGGCATCTCGTGCAACATCAGGAATATGGTGCCCTTCATCAAGTACCAAAAGTAGATTTTTAGCATCAGGCAATACAGATTCACTTTCCATTGCCGCCATCACTAAAGCGTGATTGGTAATAACCACATCCACTTCATCAATTTCACGACGAGCAATAAAGAAAGGACAGCGATGATAATATTGGCAATTTCGCCCTAAACAGTTCATTTTATCCGTGCTGATCTTGCGCCATAAACTATCGGTTAGTGCACGTTTATGGTGATCACGCAAACCATCCCAGCCAAAACTAGTGAAATCATTTTTAAGCTCTTGGCAAATTTCTCTTTCTGCACTCGTCGCCACATCAACTTTATCTTCAAGCAAAAACATTAAGTCAATCTGCTCGCCTTCTGTTGCACAAATCGCATCTAAATTGCGGGGGCATAAATAACGTCCACGACCAAAAGCGCCAGTAAACGTGAGATCAGGAATGATTTTTTTAAGTAATGGAAGATCTTTGCTATAAATTTGATCTTGCAGTGCCACATTTGCCGTACTGATTATCAGTGGTTTTTTCTCATCGCGGCTAATAGCAATACCTGGAATAAGATAAGAGAGTGTTTTACCCACACCAGTCGGGGCTTCTATCACTAAATGACGTCCCATTTCATCAGAAAAAGTCTTAGCCACCTCAGCGATCATTTCACGCTGTGGCGCACGCGGAATAAACCCTTCGATATGCTCTGGTAGGGCTTTATACCACTGACTTATTTGATTTTTAACTGATTGAGAAAGGGACATAACCACTCTGTAACTGATTTTAAGAAAGGCGCTATTGTCTCATAACACTGTATAAAAATCAGTAGTTACCTTCATTTGCTCTTCTTTTTCATCAAAGAATGGATAACACCTCGAAATTATTGAGCTTTGTTATAGATTATTAATTCAACTCTTCATAGTATGAGTATTCATTACGTAACATCTAAAATAGTCTTATAAAAAATATGATTTATTGGTTTTATTAAACACAACACCAGTTAAGAGATATCTATAATGACCTCCGCAAAACGCCCTATTTTTAACTTAGAACTTGATTTGCTCCGAACCTTTGTTGCTGTTGTCGATGGAAATACCTTTGCAGCGGCAGCTGAATCTGTTTGTCGTACACAATCTGCCGTAAGCCAGCAAATGCAACGACTTGAATCGTTGATAGGCAAAGAGCTGTTTGCTCGCCAAGGGCGAAACAAAACACTGACAGAAGCGGGTACACAACTGCTTAATTACGCTCGCCGTATTTTGCGTCTGAATGATGAAGCCTGTCTTTCATTGATGCATGAAGAAATTGATGGGATCTTAAAAATTGGCTCTCCAGATGATACGGCAAACACGATTTTACCTGATCTTCTCGCGCGTTTTTCTGGAGCCTATCCTCGCCTTATCATGGAAATTATTGTTAAACGTAGTCCGTTTTTAATGTCTATGTTAGAAAATAACGAGCTTGATTTAGCCATTTCCACTGAAGAACATGTGGGTTATCCCAAAATTGTATTACGTGTTTCTCCCTCTTTATGGTATTGCGGAAAACATTTCAGATTTGATCTTGATGAGCCCTTACCATTAGTTGTATTAGATGAACCCAGCACATACCGCGATATGATGATAAATCACCTTGATCAACAAGGCATTCGTTGGCGAATCGCTTATGTTGCTACAACACTTTCAGGCGCCAGAGCCGCAGTACGAGCAGGCTTAGGCATTATGGCGCGTTCAATTGAGCTTTCAGGTGATGATTTGCGTATTTTAGGCGAAAAAGAAGGCTTACCGGCTTTACCTGCTATTAGTTATAACCTATATCTCAATGCCAACAGCCCTGGAAAAGCAGCCCAAATACTGTTTGATTCATTAAAAAATGAACAAAATGAAGTGATTAATCATGCCGACATAACACTTCAACAAGAGTAGAGATTTTAAAGCCCTTAAATCGTGTAGATAACCAAAGTAATAAAAGATTAAAACCATAAAACAGGACACCGATTATGACCCAATTTCATGGCATTTTTCCTTACCTTGTTTCACCTGTTGATCAAACTAAAGGTACTATCCTTGAAGCTTCATTACGTCGATTAGTCGAACATTTAATTTCGTGTGGAGTTCATGGTTTAAGTCCATTAGGTAGCACAGGTGAATACGCGTATCTCTCTCAAGCGCAACGCAATGAAATTGTGCGTATAACGGTTGATCAAACCGCAGGTCGTGTTCCTGTTATTGCGGGTGTTGCAGGCTTTTCAACCGCAGATGCCTGTCATCAAGCTGAACAATTCGCTCAATTAGGCGTAGATGGCATGGTATTGATTTCACAAAAAATGTACCCGTTAAGCGAAACCGCACAAGCTGGCTATTTCCGAACTATCGCCGAAGCGTTTCCTGAAAAATCCATGACAATTTATACCAATCCGGGGCTTTTGGGCGATGTTCTTCCTATCTCTTTATTCAATGAACTTAGCTATATCCCGAATATTGAATATATTAAAGATGCCTCAAGCAATACAGGTCGCCTACTCACCATGATCAATACGTTTGGTGAGCGCGTTAAAATCTTTAGTGCTTCAGCTCATATTCCATTGTTAGTGCTAAAACTTGGTGGTGTAGGTTGGATGGCAGGTCCTGCATGTGTGTTGCCAAAGCAATGTGTTGAACTGTATGAGCTAGCAACAAAAGGCGATTTTGATACAGCTTTAGCAAAACAAAAAGAGATGTGGCAAATCAATGAAGCGTTTACAAAGTACTCGCTCGCATCATGTATTAAAGCATCCCTAAATATTCAAGGCTTCGAAGTGGGCTCTCCTATTTTACCGCAAGAGCCTCTAAATGAAGCAGCAATGAACGATCTACGCCAAATTATTGCTCGCCTTGATTAATAAACGATTCTTATTTAGAAATAACAAAGGCTAGATTTTTCCTATTCTGGTCTTTGTTATCTGTTTAACTCAATTTTCTCATCTAAAATACAGGTCAATGCTGTACGATCTTGAATAAGAATGAAATAATAACCGCCGTTGTTGTAAAACGAGTCTGCCCTATCACCATAACGAGGAGAAAATAGATGCCCATTTCCGTCAGTGAAATAATGGAAATATTGCCTCATCGTTATCCATTCTTATTAATTGATCGCGTTATTTCTGAGCCAGATGAACTTGCCAGTGGCAAATTAACCGCTATTAAAAATGTCACAACCAATGATACGGTTATTTTTGGTGAGTTCTATCCACCTTTATTACTACTTGAAAGTATGGCTCAAGCTTCAGGCGTTCTTGCACACTATTATCTTTCACCAATGGGTGAAGATCAGCAATGTTATTTTGCCAGTATAAAAAATGCGCGTTTTTATGATGTGGTAAAAGCAGGCGATCAGCTACATATTGAGATCCAATTTCGCCGACAACGACGCACCATTGTTAGCTTTTCGGGTACGGTGAGAATTGGTGAGAAGATAGTTTGTACATCTGAATTTATGTGTGCGAGACAATAAGTAAAGGATTGGTAGTTAAAACCAATCCTTCACAATCATCTTGTTTATAATATTTCAGCCTAACCTTCTATTTCTTTAATACGTAATAATTGTGTTACTTCTGAAATAGTGACACTGTCGAAATGCAGTATTTTTTCAACTAATTGTGCTGATTGTTCTGCTTCTATCGCCAACGATGCATTATCGTAAAACTTACTGATCACATCTTTATCTGTCATTGGTTTTTTCGGATTACCATATTGAATATCTAATCTCTCTGTGATCTTCTCGCCATTTTTTAATGTCACGAAAATTAATCCAGGAAAATAGGTAGGAAATGGGATCTCCCCTTTTTCGGGATAACGATAACTTACACGCTTCGCAAGTGACTGAATATCTTCCCGTTGTAGGTTTTCAGGTAATAATGAAGAGAGCGTTAAAGCATTATCTAGAAAACCCGCAGCAAATAACCACGGTAAACTAAATTTAGCGCCATACGCGGTTTGAGGCGCCCATTTTGTTTCAGGTGGCTCGCAAATCAAAGCAGCCGCTACTGGATCGACAACGCACTCAACACTATCGATATCATCAGCCGTGATCCCTTTTTTCAGCAAATTACGCCCACAATCCACAGTCGCATGAGCAAAATGGCACACCGGATAAGGCTTAATGGAAACATTTAAAAATTCCCATACATCACCTAATCCTGATGCCACTTGTTCTGGTTGTGCTTGCTCTTTAATACCATGTGTTTGATAAAGGCTATAACGACCTTCAAATATTGTTTCAGGGCCTGTCATTCCGCCTTTTGCTAATGATGCTGCGATAATACCTGATTGTGCAGCCCATCCCGCATGAAAGCATTTAGAAGATGAACTGTTAGTAAGATATTCTGCCACGCCTCCTGCTTGGCTTCCTGTTAGGCCTATTGCATTCACAGTTTGTTTTGGCGTTAACTTTAATAGTGAAGCGGCACAAGCCGTAGCGCCAAAAATTCCTGCAATTGCTGTGGCATGAAAACCTCGCTGATGAAATCCACTATGGCTTGCTAAGCCGACTCTAGCGGCAACTTCCCAGCCAATCACCCACGCCGTTAGAATATCTTTTGATGACGCACCAATTGACTCACCCAATGCAAAAGCAATCGGCGTTAATACTGCGCTACCATGTGCAATCGAATCAGTGTGTGTATCATCAAAATCCAAGGCATGTGATGCAATACCATTTGTAAGTGCCGCCACCGTAGTACTTACTGTGAGCGAACTTCCCCAAATCGGAATGTTGCCTTGGCTATCAGGTAAAAAAGCCACACCTTGACGGCTTTGAATAGCACTTTGTTGCACACTGCCAGCAAGTGCGACACCTAATGTATCTAATAAATGAATTTTGGCTCGGCTAACAACTTGAGCAGGTAAATCAGAGAAAGTGGTTGTCGTAATAAATTGGGCTAACTGCTGACTCAATGTCATAAACACCTCGAAATAGATAAGAAAAAGCCAGTAATATCACCGGCTTTTAGATAATAAGAAGGTTGGATGTAATTAAGTCACTTAGTCATTTAACCAGCCAGAGGCTTTGGTTTGTGCGACAACACGATCAACTTGGGCAGGTGCATTACCGACATATGTCGTTGGATCTAAAAGTGCATCAAGCTCTTCTTGAGTAATGTGATCACGAATACGGGTATCACGGTTAATCGCTTCAACGAAAGTTATGCCTTCTTCTTGTCCAGACATTGATGCTTCATACACAATTTCATGCGCGGTTTGTTTACCTGCTTTATCAGATAATGCAAACATCACACGCTCTGCCAGCATAAAGCCACCCAGAATATCCATATTTTTGCGCATTTTCTCAACATGCACATTTAGCCCGCCTATTACTGTTTTCATATTGTCGAAGATAACAGACAACATCAGGCACATTTCTGGCATGATCTTCCATTCCATTTTCCAGATTGCACCATCGCGCTCATGTTGGTGTTTCATCATATCCGTTAAAACAGAAAGATTCGCTTTTAGGGTATTACTCACACAGGCCGCATTTTCAACAATGGCAGGGTTACGCTTATGTGGCATAGTCGAAGAACCCACTTGTCCTTTGCTGAAAGGCTCAGATAGCTCATCAATTTCGTTATGCGCTAACAATAGGATTTCATTGGCAATTTTACCTAAAGTTCCGCTGATTAAGCCCATTAGCATGCCATACTCACTGAATCTATCACGCGCAGGTTGCCATGAAATTTCAGGTACACCTAAGCCTAAGCGTTTTAATACACGGGCTTCTAATTCATCAGCTTTATCACTTAAAGAGGCTTTTGTCCCCACAGCACCAACAACACTACCCACAAATAAGCGAGGTTCGATCTCTTTAAGACGTTGATAATGACGCGCTAACTCAGTTAGCCAAATTGCGGTTTTATGACCAAATGTAATTGGCAGAGCTTGTAAGGCTAATGTACGTCCAACCATTGGTGTGTTGCGATGTTGTTCACTTAATGAAAGCAATGCACGACCTAATACTTTGATATCACGTAAAAAAGTATGATGAGCATCTTTTAGTTGTAGTACAAGGCCTGTATCAATAACATCTTGTGTTGTTGGACCAAAGTGAACATATTCCCCATAGTGTTCTGGGCAAGCATGTTCTAAGCCACGAATTGTTGGCACTAATGGATGGCGAGTAAGACGCACTTGTTCTAATACATAATCCATATCGAGCTTTTCAAGTTTCGCAGTATCTGCAATCACTTTTGCAGCCTCTTTTGGGATCAAACCTAATTCGGCTTGTTCAATCGCTAATGCCGCTTCATAATCAAGCCAATTTTGCATTCTGGTTTTATCAGAAAAAATAGTTCTCATCTCTTCTGTTGACCATAAATTCTTTAATAAAACCGAATCAAAAACGCTGGTTCCCATAATTATTTCCCCTGTTCAAAAAATAATAAAAAAATCGTTTTCTTAATCAAACGACTTGTTAGATTGTTATTTTATTTATGCAATATAATCTCAAAAAAAACACTTTGATAATTTTAATCTAATTTCAAATATTTCTAATCAATTAAAAAATAACATTAATTCAATATGTTATAAATAACTCTTTATTTATTAGTTATAACTTTTGAATCTTAAATAACATTTAAGATTTAATTAGAATAATTAATGCTAAAAAGTTAGAGGAAGATCATCATTTTTAGAAAATAGCTATTTTAAAAATAAATAAGTTTGTTATAAATAATAGAAACAAAATAAGCGCAAACAGTAATTAATCCTTTTATTTAATTACCGGGGAACTCTATTTCTATATTTGGAGATATTAATAATGAAACAAAATAAACAAACAAAACTGATACACAGTGGACGCCAAGAAATCAAAACGTCAGGTCCCATTAATCCACCCGTAATGAGAGCCAGCACCATCGTTTTTGATTCTATTAAAAGTTGGCGTGATGTTCGTGATCGTCGTGCAACAGAGCGTGTTTTAAGCTACGGCGCACGTGGTACAGAAACCGCATTTGCCCTTGAAGCTTTAGTAACCGAATTAGAAGGCGGTCATCGTGCGCAGTTATTCCCTACCGGATTAGCGGCTATTGCGGTCACTATTATGGGATATGCCCGCAGTGGTGGACATGTTTTATTTGCTGATTCTGTTTATGAGCCTGTTCGTAAAATCGCATCAGCTTTTCTTGAGCCTAATAACATTGCTTATAGTTTCTTTAAAACCGATGGTTCTGATTTTGAACAAAAAATTCAACAAAATACACAGCTTATTTTTGTCGAATCACCGGGCTCATTACTTTATGAAATGCTCGATTTACCTGAAATTTGCCGTATTGCTCATGAGAGAGATATTCCTGTTGGTGTTGATAATACTTGGGGCTCTGCATGGCTTTATAACCCGCTGGAATTAGGCGCAGATGTCTCTGTTATCGCGGCAACTAAATATTTATGCGGTCACTCTGATGTGATGATGGGCATTATGGTTGCGAATGAAAAAGCATGGAAAAAAATTGGTGCTTTACCTGAAGCATTAGGTCAAGCCAGTAGCCCAGATGATGCAGCATTAGTTCTTCGTGGTATGAGAACCTTAGGCCAACGCATCGCAGCACATGGTAAATCAGCACTCGCTATTGCACAGTGGTTAGAGACTCGCCCTGAAGTTGAAAAAGTCTGGTTCCCTGAATTACCTAATCACCCTCGTCATGATTTATGGAAACGTGACTGCAAAGGCAGTAACGGTCTATTAACCATTGAATTTAAACAAGAATACACCACTAAACAATCAGAACAATTTATTGATGCGCTTGAACTTTTTGGTATCGGTGCTTCTTGGGGGGGATTTGAAAGCCTCGCTTTACCTGCCAATGTTGTCGGTGCGAGAACAGCATCTGATTGGCGTGAAGGTCATGGTCCTTTTGTCCGTTTACATGTTGGTCTTGAAGCAACGGATGATCTTATTGCAGATATTACACAAGCTTTTTCAGCATTAAACCAATAACAAAAAATATTGCATCATTACCGGGGAATTCACTATGACAGGTTTAATCATTGCCGCGCTGGTAACAGCGTTGGTGGTTTATTTACTGGCGCGAGGTTATAAACCTCAGCCAGTATTATTACTCGGCGGATTATTGCTATTGCTCTTAACAGCATCTCTCGACCTTAATCCGTTATTGCCAGAAAATAAGTCTACTCAATTTAAATATTTTGATATTTTCCAAATCTTTACGGATATTATGAGTTCTCGCCTAGCGGGTCTTGGTTTAACATTAATGGCAATTGCGGGTTTCTCTCGTTATATGGAACACGTTGGCGCAAGCCGTGCTTTATTCGCTATTTTTGAAAAACCATTAAAAGCGATAAAATCGCCTTACTTATTATTAGTGATCTCATTTCTAGTTACTCAAATCTTGGTTATCTTTATTCCTAGCCATGCAGGTTTAGGTATGCTGTTAATGGTCACCATGTATCCGATATTAATTCGTTCTGGTATTAGCCCACTTTCTGCTTTAGCCGTTATTGGATGCTGCCAATTTATCGACCATGGTCCCGGCTCTGGTAACGTGATTATGGCGGCAAAAACAGCAGATATTGAACCGGCAGTCTATTTTGTTCAGCACCAGCTACCGATCACAATTCCTATTATTATTGCCGTTGCGATCACTCATTTCTTTATTCAACGCTGGTGGGATAAACGTGAAGGATTTGTTTTTGACCCAACAACCATCGATGCAGTAAAAGAAGAAGGCAATAAAATTCCACTGTCTTATGCCTTATTACCGGTGATCCCTTTAATTCTGATTATTGGCTTCAGCCCTTTGCTACACCCGTATATTAAATTAGAAGTCACCACAGCAATGATTATTAGTACCGTGATTGCACTTCTTTTTGAATATGTTCGCTTACGCGATGCAAAAGCCGTAATGAATAGCTTTATGTTGTTCTTTGAAGGAATGGGTAAGCAATTTGTCTTAGTGGTATCGTTAATTGTGTCTGGTGAGTTCTTTGCCAATGGTTTACTTAAAAGTGGTGCCGTCGATACGCTAATTAGCTCCGCTCAAGACGCAGGTTTTGGTATTGCAGCGATGATCATTGTAATGAGTGCCATTCTTGCATTAGCGGCATTTTTAATGGGTTCAGGTAATGCGGCGTTCTTCTCATTTGCTGCCTTAACACCCAAAATTGCCGCCTTCTTAAAAGTCGATGTCATTACTTTAATTTTACCAATGCAAATAATGACCAGCTTTGGTCGTACTGTTTCACCCATTACCGCAGCCATTGTCGCCATTGCAGGTATTGCGAATGTCTCTCCTTTCCAAATAGTTAAACGTACCGCCATTCCTATGGCTGTCGCGGCTATTGTGAACTTAGCAATGACATTCTGGTTTTTATATTCCTAATTAAGTTGCGTTACCCTTACCCTTAAACTCATTTACTCCTGAGTTTAAGGGATTTTTTCTTATCATTGACTGTAACCTTTGATTGAAATAATTAACGTCAACATTAACTCTACTCAGGCTATTTATAAAAAGTAAATAGCCTGTTTATTTATCTATCCACCCCTTTTTTTGCCTAAAAATAAGACGTTCTAGCTACTATCATTTGCTGATTAAACCGACTTAGTACTTGTTTCAACTTCATATCTCGATATACTTTTGCGCAACATTCATCTGCAAATGAACATTATGAAAAAAATAATTATTGTGATTATCGCGCTACTTGCCTTTGGTTCTATCGGTGGTGTTTTCCTTGCGGGCTTAAATATCTATACACGCTCCACGACACCAATAGAAACAGAGCAGACTCAACCTGAAACATCACCTACACAGCAATTTCCGGCTATCCCAGACAGCTCACCTTCTGCTAAATAAATGAGGTCGCACCGTGGAATACGATTACTTTGTTACTCCCCAATGGTTATTTGAACATCAAAATGATGCTGATCTTGTGATCCTTGATGTAAGCGCACCAATGCCAACTCAACAGATTGACTATCAAGCGCTTTACCTTGAACGTCATATTCCACATGCCCATTTTTTTGATCTTGATGAAGTCGCAGATAAAACCACGCCACTACCACATATGCTCCCTTCTGATGCACTGTTTTCAGAAACACTGACGCAATTAGGGATCTCCAATACTTCGACCGTAATTATTTACGATCAAGGTAACTTATTTTCAGCACCAAGAGGTTGGTGGACATTAACAACACTAGGTTGTCGTAATGTGCGTATTCTTGCTGGAGGTTTACAAGCATGGATTGATGCTGGATTTACAACAGAACAAGATGAGGCAATAAAAGTACCTGCTCAGTCTCCTTTTGTGGTTGAACGTCACGCACAACGTTATGCCAATAAACAGCAACTTCTTGATAATTTAGAGACTAAGCAAAAACAGATGATCGATGCTCGCTCTGCTGATCGTTTTTATGGTAGAGCGCCGGAGCCTCGCCCGGGCTTGCGCAGTGGACATATTCCCGGCAGTAAAAACGTTCCGTGGAATGAGTTAGTCATTAATGGGCAATTAAAACAAAAAATTGAATTAAAGCAGATATTTGAACAAGCTGGTGTTGATTTATCACAGCCTATTATTGTTACCTGTGGCTCAGGTATGACTGCGGCAATTTTATTTTTAGCGTTAACTGTATTGGGTTGCCAATCTATTGCACTCTATGACGGCTCTTGGGCGCAATGGGGTGCTGAAAGTGCCCTTCCTTGTGAATGCTAATTAATCTGTTGATGCTTTAAAAAAGTAAACCCGCATTATGCGGGTTTATTATCAATATCTATTGGGTGTGAAGGTATTAACTTGCGAAGATTTTTGCAAGATAGAGCACGACAATGGCACCGATGATAGCAACCACAAAGCTACCAAAGTTAAACCCATCAACTTTACCTTTGCCAAAAAAGTTACTAATCGCACCACCAACAACAGCACCCACAATACCCAGAATACAAGTCCATATCAGACCAATATCATAAGAGCCTGGCATTAAGAATTTCGCCAAAATACCTGCGATCAGACCAAAGATGATCCAAGCAATAATTCCCATATTTCCCCCTAAAAATAGTCATGATATAAACAACATATCCAAAAATGTCACTTATTGAGTGTAAGTCGAAAGAGTGATTTTTTCCAATTATTAGGAATGAATTACATAATATTTAGGATAAATAGATGGATTATTTCTTAATAAACAAAAATAGCGCTGATTAATTAGCGCTATTTTTTATCGGATAAGATTATTTTTAAACTATAACGCTTCTATTGCCACAGCGATTTCTGGTGAGGTTTTTAGTGTCCTAATTTGCCTAAATAACTCATCTGCTTCTGGATACTCTTTTCGTAAATAGCTAAACCACTGCTTAATACGTGATGCATGATAAATCGTCGTATCTCCACGCTTTTCTAATCGAACATAGCGCTTTAATAATTCAATAACCTCTTGCCAAGGCATTCTCGCTTCTATGCCTTTTACGACACGGCTTAAATTAGGGGTATTCATCGCACCGCGACCAATCATTATCGCATCGCAACCTGTTGTGGCTAAGCAGGCTAATGCATCTTCACGGTTCCAAATTTCGCCATTAGCAATCACTGGTATTGAAAGTCTTTGGCGTATATCACCAATTGCCTGCCAGTTAATTTTTTCGGCATTATAGCCATCTTCTTTTGTTCTGCCATGTATGGTGATTTCCGTAGCACCACCTTGCACCACTGCATCCGCAATCTCATGGCTATACGCAGAAGAATCCCAGCCAAGTCTCACTTTAACAGACACAGGTAACTCTAAAGGCACGGCATCACGCATTGCTTTTGTTGCTTGATAAATCGTTTCTGGCTGTTTTAGAAGTGAAGCACCACCACCGCTGCCATTAACTGTTTTTGAAGGGCAACCGCAGTTTAAATCAACTCCCCAAGAGCCCAAAGAAACGGCTCTAAAGGCATTTTCAGCCAACCATTGCGGATGTTGTCCTAATAATTGCACTCGCACCAGTGTTCCACTTTTAGTACGGCTTTCTGTCTGCAATTCAGGACATAAGCGGTAAAAGGCTTTCGTGGGCAGCAATGAATCTACAACTCGTACAAACTCTGTAATACAGAGATCGTAATCGTTAATCGAGGTGAGTAATTCTCTCACAAGGGGGTCTAAAACCCCCTCCATTGGCGCTAATAGAACTCGCACTTTTTAACCTCAAAACTCTTTTCTAGCTTTCGACCAAGGGCTTTGATTATCACTACTTTCATCACTTTTACGTGAACGACGAGGCCCTAATTTTCCGGTACGAGAACCATCTTTATTACGGTAGTTTTCTTTGCTTTTATTACGTCCAGACTCTTTACCTTCGCTATCGCCGTCTTTACGACTGTTGTTGCGATTGTCTTTACCACGAATATCTGCACGACCACCACTTCTACGCGGTGCATTATTCTTTGGTTTTTTATGCAAAGGTGCTGCTTTAATTGAAGGATCAGGATCGTAACCTTCTAATGCTAAACGTGGAATTTCGCGTTTTAATAAACGTTCAATATCAGCTAATAAACCATGTTCATCAACGCAAACAAGTGAAATAGCCTTACCCGTTGCGGCAGCGCGACCTGTTCTACCAATACGGTGAACATAATCTTCTGCGACTTGCGGTAATTCAAAATTGACAACATACGGCAGTTGGTCGATATCAAGACCACGAGCGGCAATATCTGTTGCAACTAATGCTTTTAATTTACCATCTTTAAAATCAGCTAATGCGCGAGTTCTTGCACCTTGGCTTTTATTTCCGTGAATAGCGGCTGATTTAATACCATCTGCATTTAAATGTTCAGCAAGTTTATTCGCACCATGTTTAGTACGGGTAAAAATCAGCACTTGAGACCAATTTTCTAAACCAATTAAATGTGATAACAGCTCGGTTTTACGCTTTTTATCAACTAAATGCACATGTTGATCAACAGATTCAGCAGCTGAATTTCTTGGTGCAACAGAAATACTCACCGGATCATTTAATAGCGAATTGGCAAGACCAGTGATCTCTTTAGAGAATGTCGCTGAAAATAGTAAATTTTGACGTTTTTTCGGTAATTTATTAATTACACGGCGAATATCGTGGATAAAGCCCATATCTAACATGCGGTCAGCTTCATCAAGCACTAAAACTTCAACGCGAGAAAGATCAACCGCATTTTGATGTTCAAGATCGAGTAAACGTCCCGGTGTTGCAATCAGTACATCAACACCGCCGCGTAATTTCATCATTTGTGGATTGATGCTTACTCCACCAAAAACGACTAACGAACGAATTGGAATATAACGGCTATACGCTTTTACGTTTTCAGCAATTTGAGCCGCTAACTCACGCGTTGGTGTCAAAATCAGCGCTTTAACGGGTTGACGGCCTTTTGTTTTTTCTGCTGATTGAGACAACTTTTCCAATATTGGTAATGTAAAAGCTGCTGTTTTACCTGTGCCCGTTTGTGCACTCGCTAATACGTCTTTACCCGCCAAAATCGGCTCAATCGCCTGCTGTTGAATAGGGGTTGGGGTTTTATACCCTTGTTCATCAATAGCGCGGAGAAGCGCCTCACTTAAACCAAGCGATGTAAAATCGGTCAAAACAGTAGTCTCCTACAACCAGAACGTATAACACGGTGATTGAAATTAAAATGACGGGCTTTCATACTGTCAATCTATAGGTAATATTACTCTATAGGTACTATCATTTCTCGATATAGACAGTGATGAAAGAGAATGAACCTTGTTAGGTTAACCTAATAACCCCTATTCTAACAGTTTTTGCTGTATTCAGAATACAAAAATAATTTTCAATAATAGATTGCACTTTTTTTATTACACATCACCTTTATTCGATTATTTATCACAAATTTTCCCTATTGTTCAATATCATCTAATATAATACGCCTTGTTATCGCTGTTTTTAATATCATTGGTTTTGTTACATTTTACTTAAGTAAGGTATCTTCTATTATGTCAGACACCCAACAGAAGACGACGCGCGGTGAACTAGCAAAACGACAATTATTGGAAGCGGCATGTGAGATCTTTGGTAAAAATGGGCCAGATGCCGCCACAACACGCCAAATTGCACAAGCTGCTCAACAAAATATTGCCGCTATCGCTTATTATTTTGGTTCCAAAGAAGGGTTGTATCTCGCCGTTGCACAACATATTGCTGATCTTATTCGCCTTGATTTTGAGCCTACCGTTGCCATTCTTGACGAATTTCTTGAGCGGCCCAATCCCACAGAGCATCTACCATTGCTACAAACGCTGATCACAGATAGCTTTTTACAATATGCTCAACTGGTACTTGATAAAGCCAATATTCATCTTAGCCGCATTATGGCAAGAGAACAGCTTGTTCCAACCGAAGCATATTCCTTGATCCACCAGCAAGCGTTATCGCCTCTTTTAACGCGTGTAAACAAACTATTAGCTATCTATATTGGCTTAGATGCCACACTACCTACAACAATGTTACATACTCACGCTATATTGGGAGAAGTGTTATCATTTCGTTTAGTTAGGGAAACTATCCTAAGACAAACTGGATGGGATAGGATTGGTAAAAATGAGTATCAGATTATCTCCAACACCTTAAAAACTCATATTACTTTATTACTCAATGGATTAAGAGAGATTTACACTAACACTCATCACGCATAAATAGAGTTATTATGAAAACTAAAAAAGTCAGTTTCTTTATTATCTTAATGATTATTATCGGTATTGTTGCAGGTATCTATTATTACGAAGAAAACAAAGAGTCTGAATTAGTACTCTATGGCAATGTCGATATACGTACAGTCAACCTTAGTTTTCGTGTTGCTGGAAGATTAGACACATTACAAGTTGATGAAGGTGCTCCTGTCCAAAAAGGGCAATTATTAGGCAAGCTTGATGATGCGCCCTATCGCAATGCACTAAATAAAGCTTATGGTGAGCGTGATAGTGCCATTGCCTCGCTATCTTTAATGGAAGCGGGATATCGCACTGAGGAAATCGCACAAGCTCAATCTGATGTGTCATTAAAACAAGCCGCTTGGCAATACGCGGATAACTTTTATAAACGCCAGCAAGATCTTGCTAACCGAAAAGTAATCTCAGCCAATGATTTAGATAGCGCAAGAAATAACCGCAATCAAGCAGCAGCCGCATTGAAGGCGGCACAAGATAAGCTAAATCAGTATCAAAATGGTTATCGAAAAGAAGACATTGATGCAGCGAGAGGACAAGTTATGCAAGCTAAAGCCGCTGTTGCTCAAGCTGAATTAAACCTCCAAGACACGCAATTAATCTCTCCATCACAAGGTACTGTATTAACTCGAGCAGTGGAGCCAGGGACGATATTATCCGCTGGAAGCCCTGTATTTACGGTGTCATTAACTAACCCTGTTTGGGTCAGAGCTTATATCAGCGAAACTCATTTAAGCGAAGCCGTTCCTAATCGAGAAGTTTATCTATACACCGATGGGCGTAAAGATAAGCCTTATCACGGTACAATTGGATTTGTTTCACCAACAGCTGAATTTACCCCAAAAAGTGTTGAAACACCGGAGTTAAGAACGGATTTAGTTTATCGTCTCAGAGTAGTTGTAACGGATGCTGATGACGCTCTGCGCCAAGGTATGCCTGTCACCTTAAAATTTGCCTCCTCTCATTAAGTGTGGGGGGAAAAATGGAACACACTGATTACACTATTGAGCTTCAAGGCGTTGAGAAATGCTTTGCAGGACTGGAAAGCCCCGCAGTTTCGTCATTAACAGCCACCATTACCGGTGGCTCTGTGACGGGGTTAGTTGGTCCTGATGGTGCAGGAAAAACAACCTTAATCCGTATGCTTGCAGGTTTATTAAAGCCTGATGCGGGTGATATTCATATTTTAGGAATGGACCCGCAAAAGCAGAGTATTGATGTCAGAGCTATTCTTGGCTATATGCCGCAAAAATTTGGTCTTTATGAAGATTTAACGGTATTAGAAAACCTCAATCTTTATGCTGACTTGAAAAATGTTATCGGTGATGAGCGCGAAAAAATTTATCACCAACTGCTCACCTTCACCGATCTCACTCGCTTTACCTCTCGTCTTGCAGGAAATCTTTCAGGAGGGATGAAACAAAAGCTGGGTCTTGCTTGTACTTTATTAGGTAGCCCTAAAGTTTTGCTTCTTGACGAGCCTGGCGTAGGGGTCGATCCCATTGCACGCCGTGAATTGTGGCAAATGGTACATGCTTTGGCCAGCGATGGCATGTTGATACTATGGAGCACCTCTTATCTTGATGAAGCTGAGCAATGTAAAAACATTCTCTTACTTAACAAAGGAGAGCTGCTTTACAGTGGTATTCCTCAAGATCTAACAGCAAAAATGGCAGGCCGCTCTTTTCTACTCAATGTTGAAGGTCATCAGCGTAGAAAAGTATTGCAACAAGCAATTATTCAACCTCAAGTCACAGATGGCGTTATTCAAGGGCAATCCGTTCGTTTGATCTTGAAAAAACAGAGTAATCAAACTGAACTACTGAACGCTTTGGGTAAACCTGATGCGAAGCTTATCTCCGCTACACCACGCTTTGAGGATGCTTTTATAGATTTATTAGGAGGCGGTCCTTCTCATAAATCTGAATTAGCTGAAATTATGCCTCAGATCCCTCCTGCACCTAATGAAACGGTCATTGAAGCACAGCAGTTAACCAAAATGTTTGGTCAATTTGCAGCAACCGATCATGTTGATTTCCAAGTTAAACGAGGTGAAATTTTCGGTTTGCTGGGCCCTAATGGTGCGGGTAAATCAACAACCTTTAAAATGATGTGTGGTTTATTAGTTCCCACTAGTGGTAAAGCACTTGTGTTAGGTATGGATTTAAAAGAGAGCTCAGGTAAAGCACGTCAACATTTAGGTTATATGGCACAAAAGTTCTCACTTTATGGCAATTTAAAAGTGGGACAAAACTTGAAATTCTTCTCTGGTGTCTATGGCTTACATGGCAAACAACAACGAGATAAAATCAACGATATGATAACTGCCTTTGGCTTACAGCCGATGGTAAATCAAATCACTGAAACCTTGCCTTTAGGTTATAAACAGCGCCTTGCCCTTGCGTGCTCATTAATGCACGAGCCTGATATTCTCTTTTTAGATGAACCCACATCAGGCGTTGACCCACTAACGCGACGAGAGTTTTGGCTACATATTAATGGCATGGTTGATAAAGGTGTGACCGTGATGGTTACCACTCACTTTATGGATGAAGCAGAATATTGTGATCGTATTGGTTTGGTTTATCGCGGAAAAATCATTGCGGCTGGCGAGCCCGATTCGCTCAAAAAAATGGTCGCCAGTGACGATAATCCAACCCCTTCAATGGAAGATGCCTTTATTGGTTTAGTGCTGGATTACGATAAAAAACTTGAAAGTGAAAATGATAAAGGGAGCGAAAAATATGCGTAATTCAGCTCAATCATCTCATGCCCGCTTTTCTTGGCGACGTTTATATGCCCTATGCTTAAAAGAAACAAAGCAAATTACTCGTGATCCCAGTAGTGCCTTAATTGCTATTGTTATCCCACTTACTTTGCTGTTTATCTTTGGTTATGGCATTAATTTAGACTCAAGCAAATTAAATATTGGTATTTTAACTAATCAACAAAGCCAACCTGCGCAAGAGCTGGTTTATACTTTCACTAATTCACCGTATATCAATGCAACTATTAGTGATAATCGACAATTACTCATTGATAAAATGCAGGCAGGACAAATTCGAGGCATTGTGGTTATTCCTGTTAATTTTGCTGAATTACTCGCTCGACAAGATACTAAAGCCCCCATTCAAGTGATCACTGATGGCAGCGAGCCCAATACCGCAAACTTTGTTCAAGCTTATACTAAAGGAGTTTGGCAAATTTGGTTGCAACAGCAAGCTATCAGTAAAGGAATTGATACTACGCCATTAATTGAAATAGAGCCTCGCTATTGGTTTAACCCAGCAGCAATTAGCCAGCATTATATTATTCCGGGTGCTGTCACTATTATTATTACGGTAGTGGGCGCTATTCTTACCTCGTTAGTGATTGCTCGCGAATGGGAAAGAGGCACTATGGAAGCCCTACTTTCCACCCAAATAACACGCACGGAACTCTTACTTTCAAAGCTTATTCCTTACCAAGTGTTAGGCAGTTTTGTCATGGTGTTATGTATGGTCGTCACCGTGTTTGTGCTTGGCGTGCCTTATCGAGGTTCATTGTGGATTTTAGGCGGGATCACATCGCTCTTTTTGGCTACTGCTTTAGGGATGGGATTACTTATTTCCACACTAACGCGTAATCAATTTAATGCCGCGATGATTTCGTTAAATGCCGCGTTTTTACCCGCAATTATGTTATCAGGCTTTGTTTTTGAAATTGATAGTATGCCCATCTTTATTCAAGTGGTGACCTATTTTATTCCTGCGCGTTATTTTGTGAGTAGTTTGCAAACGCTATTTTTAGCTGGCGATATTCCGTTGATATTGATGCTAGATATGTGGCTATTAATTGTATCGGCAATATTTTTTATTGGATTAACGGCGTTAGCAACACGTCGTCGATTAGATTAAAGGGAGAGCTTTTATGTTTTATCGCCTTCTCACCCTGATAATGAAAGAGTTACAGTCATTATTACAAGAGCCTCAAACGCGTATTATTTTAATAATGCCAGTTATCTTTCAGATGATCTTATTCCCTTTTGCCGCAACGTTAGATGTTACCAATGCCTCTATTGCCATTTTTGATGAAGACAATGGTAAACAATCTATTGAGTTAACCCAACGTATCGCCAAAGCGAGTGCATTCTCTCAAACTCTTTTACTTAAAAATGAACATGAAATAAAAGAGACGATTGATAACCGCAAAGCGCTTTTATTAGTTCGTTTTCCCCAGAATTTTAGTGCTGAACTAGAAAGCCATGTTCCTGTTAAATTGCAAATAATCCTAGATGGTCGAAATTCTAATAGTGCTCAAATTGCCGCTAATTATGTGCAACAAATCGTACAAAACTATCAAACTGAATTAGCAGGTAATACACCTTCTCTACTGAATAAAACAGAACTTGTTGTTCGTAATTGGTATAACCCGAATTTAAATTACAAATGGTTTATTGTGCCTTCTTTAGTGGCGTTGATTATTACCATTGGCGTGATGATAGTCACTTCACTTTCTGTTGCTAGAGAGCGCGAACAAGGCACATTAGATCAACTGTTAGTTTCGCCACTATCAACATGGCAAATCTTTGTTGGCAAGGCAGTTCCAGCAATGGTTGTTGCCGCTGTTCAAGGTACCATCGTATTAATTATTGGGATATTCGGTTATCAAATTCCATTTTCAGGTTCATTAGTCCTATTTTACTTTACCATGCTTATTTATGGCTTATCGCTGGTGGGTTTTGGCTTATTAATATCGGCATTAAGTTCGACCCAACAGCAGGCTTTTATTGGTGTCTTTGTATTTATGATGCCAGCAGTTTTATTATCGGGTTATATTTCACCGGTAGAAAATATGCCCGTTTGGCTACAACATGCCACATGGATAAACCCAATTCGTCATTTCACTGATATCACAAAACAGATTTACCTTAAAAATGCTGATATCACCGTTATATGGCACAGTTTATGGCCTTTATTGGTGATTGCCGCAGGTACTGGTACTTTTGCATATTATCTTTTTCAAAGAAAAATAGCTTAAAACGATAGCCATTAATTTATTAAACAAAAAAATCCCACAACTTATAAAGTTATGGGATTTATTTTTTATGCTGTTTTTAAACTACGTTTATCCGCAAATATCGTTAAAATTAACGACGGTCGCCTAAAATACGCAGTAACATTAAGAACAGGTTGATGAAATCTAAATAAAGCGTCAATGCACCCATAATTGAGTAACGGCGCATATTTTCTTTATCTTCTTGGTTAATCTCATTACCCATATCTTTTAATTTTTGTGTGTCATAAGCAGTTAAACCTGCAAAAATTAACACACCTGCGTAAGAGATAACCATGCTCATCATTGAGCTTTGCATAAAGATATTAACGATAGAAGCGATAATGATACCGATAAGCCCCATAAACAGGAAGCTACCCATACCCGTTAAGCTACGCTTAGTCGTATAACCGTAAATGCTTAATGCGCCGAACATTGCCGCACAAATAAAGAATGTGCTCGCAATTGAAGATGCGGTGTAAAGCAGTAATACGCTTGAGATAGTCACGCCCGTTAACACGGAATAGAGCATAAATAATGAGGTTGCCATTGCACCACTCATTTTATGAACCATACCTGATAACACGAAAACTAACCCTAATTGAGCAATGATCAGACCAAAAAAGACGATCTTGCTTGAGAAAATCATTGATAATAATGCTTCGCTTGATGCAACGTAGAGTGCAACAAACGCAGTTAATAACAGACCTACAGTCATCCAACCATAAACCTGAGCCATAAAGGTTTGTAGGCCAGAACCTGTGCGCTGTACGATTGAATCATTTGAACGTGAAAATCGATCCATGATGATTACCCTTTAATCATAGTGATAACGTTAGGTTTAACGATAACGTTTATTTCAGTAAAGAGCCCATTATGGGCTCATTAGAATTTAATTTTATCACACTGATTTTACATTTCCATGAAATAAACTGTATGAAATGTCACCATAAAATAAATTTAGGTAAAGTAATGTAGTGTTTAATTGAGTGTGGTGATTTATTCCCAGCGCTCAGCCGAGTCATAATCACTTTGACGTGCATCAACCCATCTCTCGTTATTTTCAGAAAGCCCTTCTTTTTTCCAAAATGGCGCGCGTGTTTTTAAGAAATCCATAATAAATTCAGCGGATTCAAAGGCGCTATTACGATGAGAACTGGTTACACCGACAAACACTATCTCTTCACCAATATGCAAAGTTCCTACGCGGTGAATAACACTTACACGCTGTAGAGGCCAACGAGAACGGGCTTCGTTTACAATATCCGTCAGTGCTTTTTCAGTCATTCCTGGATAGTGCTCAAGCGTAAGCGTGCTCACTTCATCACCAAGATTATGATTGCGAACTTTACCGGTAAATGTCACAACAGCACCATCACTGTCGCACTCTGAAAGCCATTGGTATTCATCACCAACGCTAAAATTTTCGGTTTGTACTGAAATACGAGTTGATGCGCTCATCTTATCCTCCTGTAACAGGTGGGAAAAAGGCGATTTCATCACCATCATTAATAACGTGGGAGCCTTGAACAAAGGATTGGTTTACCGCAGAGAGTAACTTGCCATCTTCTAATGCGAGTGACCAACGTTCACCTTTGGTGATTAATGCTTTACGTAAATCATCTACTGTGTGGTATTCACAATCTAACTCAAGAGAATCAACGCCGACTAATTCACGAACTTGAGCAAAAAAGAGAACTTTAATCATGCTTCCACCTTAAAGTGACCAGATTTGCCACCTGTTTTTTCTAATAAACGTACAGGCCCAATCACCATATCTTTTTGAACAGCTTTGCACATATCATAAATGGTCAATGCTGCTACTGATGCCGCAGTTAATGCTTCCATTTCAACGCCTGTTTTACCCGTTAAACGACAAACAGACTCAATGCGTACACGGTTAGATTCAGTGAGTGCTTCTAAACGTACTTCGACTTTAGTTAATAACAGCGGATGGCATAACGGGATTAATTCCCATGTTCTTTTTGCGGCTTGAATACCTGCAATTCTTGCCGTTGCAAATACGTCACCTTTATGGTGTTTGCCTTCGGTGATCATGCTTAATGTTTCTGCTGACATTTCAACAAAGGCTTCAGCACGCGCTTCTCGCACTGTTTCAGCTTTAGCGCTAACATCCACCATGTGAGCTTCACCGGCAGCATTAATATGAGTTAGTTGAGACATGCACAACTCCTGAAATTAACGAAATAACAGAGCGAAAAACTATCCACCAATAACAGATAAGTTCGGTGTAATACCGCTATCGCCTTGATGAAGAAAATGGGTTTCTCGTTTATGAAGAAGACCACCCTGAATACGCTGTTGTAATGCTTCTTGTTGACTATCATCAGCAAGTAAGTCGCGTAGAGGAATACCATTTTCACCAAATAGGCAAAGATGGAGATTACCAATAGCGGAAACGCGTAAACGGTTACAAGTTAAACAAAAGTCTTTTTCATAAGGCATGATAAGACCAATTTCACCTTGATAATCAGGATGGGTAAATACTTGAGCAGGCCCGTCACTACGAGCGCGAGGAATTTGTAACCAACCTTCATTAAGTAAGCGTTGGCGAATAACTTCACCAGATAAATGAAAGCGGTTGAAAATATCACTACCGTCACCAGTTTCCATTAATTCGATAAAGCGCAGTTGGATAGGTCTGTCTTTGATCCAATTAAGAAAATCAGGGAGGTTTTTATCATTCACATTGCGCATTAGCACAACGTTAACTTTTACTTTTTCGAAACCCGCAGTAAATGCAGCATCAATCCCTTCCATCACTTGGCTAAATTTATCTTGCCCAGTAATAGCATGGAATTGACGAGGATCGAGGCTATCAACACTCACATTAATTGCACTTAAACCCGCATCACGCCATTGGGCAACATCTCGAGATAAACGATAGCCATTGGTTGTTACTGCAATTTTTTTGATAGACGCATTGTCTTTAATGGTTGCGATAATATCAGTAAAATCACGACGCATTGTAGGCTCGCCACCTGTTAGGCGAATTTTTTCTGTCCCTAATGCGGCAAAAGATTGTGTCAGTCTGCTGATTTCATCTAACGAAAGAAATGATTTATGACCGTTAGGCTTATAACCATTAGGTAGGCAATAAGTACAACGAAAATTACACACGTCTGTAATTGAAAGACGTAAATAGAAAAATTTGCGGGAAAACGCATCAACGAGTTGTTGCATAGTAACACCTTTCCAAATCGGGAGATGCTGGCATTTCTACCTTGCACCCTGGTGACTTGTTTCGTCACGGCCAGAACATCATATCTTGTAAACACACGACTTAGACGTTAAGGCTAGGAGTTAATCTTTACCTGTTTTTCACAGGTTTCTAATACCTATATATTTATTGTGGATTCTACCTGCTAATTTTTCAAAAAGCGAACAATGTTTTCGCTATATAATTTATAATACAACGACTTACGACACTTTAGTCACTCTAATAACATAAGTAAAAACACTTTCATTGATTAAATATTAGGCTATCAAAAGTAAAATTAAACTAGGAATGTGATGAAATCACGTCGTGATCATAGGCTTAAAATTTAATTGTGATAAATTAGCGGCAAATTTTTAAAGATGAGTAGAACAAATATGCGAAATCGCACGCTAAGTGATTTAGATCGTGTTGTTGCCCTTGGTGGTGGTCATGGCCTTGGACGTGTGCTTTCAGCACTCTCCTACTTAGGCTCTCGTCTTACTGGTATTGTTACAACAACAGACAATGGCGGTTCTACTGGCCGTATTCGCCAAGAAGAAGGCGGTATTGCGTGGGGAGATATGCGCAACTGTATTAATCAGTTAATTACAGAGCCTTCCGTTGCTTCTGCGATGTTTGAATACCGTTTTTCTGGTACCGGAGAACTGGCTGGGCATAATTTAGGTAATCTAATGCTTAAAGCACTCGATAACTTAAGTGTTCGCCCTTTGGAAGCCATTAATCTTATTCGTGGATTATTAAGAGTGAATGCTCACCTTATTCCTATGTCTGAACAAGCCGTTGACCTTATGGCGATAGACGACCAAGGAAATGAGATTTATGGTGAGGTCAATGTTGATATTTTACCTAAGATCCCCCAAAAGCTTGATCTCTACCCTAAAGTTCCGACTACTCGAGAAGCCATTGAAGCGATTGAACAAGCAGACTTGATCTTAATTGGTCCGGGTAGTTTTTTTACCAGCTTAATGCCTCTGTTATTACTGCCAGAACTGGCACAAGCATTGCGCCGTAGCAGTGCAACAACGATTTACATTGGTAATTTAGGCAAAGAGCTAAGCCCTGCCGCTGCCAGTATGACGATGTCTGATAAAATCGCCATGATGGAGAACTATATTGGTTTACAAACAATAGACGCGGTGATCATTAGCCCTGAAACTCAATATGAATCGATGAAAGGTCGATTAATTGTACAAGCGCAATTGGAAGCCAAAGATATTCCTTATCGTCACGACCGCCATCTATTAGGTAAAGCTATTGAGTTAACGTTGCAACAGTTAGGGCAACGTAATGCATCAGCTCAAGCCGTTAAATAGAATTTAACTACCTATTTCCATTAAAAAAACCGCATCTGCTATAAACAGCAAGTGCGGTTTTTTGTTGGTAAAAAGCAATATCGCTATTGGTTTTCAGCGCGTTATTAGCTATTAAGCTGTTTTAATGTAATACGCTGACTAATTGCTTCTTCAATTTCATCAAGTGTCATTGGTACATCATTTTTCATCAGACCAAGGCCTGCAACAGTACGAGAAAACGACATTAAATCTAATGGCGGTAAATCCATGATCCAATTCTCTTCTGTTGCCAGTGTATCTTCAGCATTTAGAATATTTTGTATTACATCCGTAAAAGCTTGATGAGAAGATACCCAGTCTTGATCACCACTCGCCCAAAACCAACGAGCAGCAATAAAGTTTCTCCACATATCTTCCCAACCATCATAAATTCGACGCAACATTGATGCGCTCATTAATGACCATGTTTGGGCTTCTTGTTGAGTAATATAACCTTGTTGGCAACCTTCTAAACAGAGCTTGTTAAAACGACAGAGATCCCAAATTAGATATTTCACATTTTGGATATTCATGCGATTTGTGCTCATCATATCGATTTGCCATAAACGCTCATTTTTATCGTGTTCAGTTAACTCAGAAAGCAAAATGTCATTTTTTAATGATTGAACATCGTCTTCTTTGCCATCTAAAATTTGGTCACGTAGCTGATAAAAATCATTGGTGTGACCTTGAGTAAGCAACCAAAATAGTTGATAGACTAAATCCCAACGGTCGTTAATTCCCCAACCTGCTGATAGTCCACCATCATCTTTACCTTGATCGTATTCGTTATATGCCCACTCATTCATTGCGGCATAAGGCGCTGCAACATATAAACCCCATTCATTGGGCAACAACTGACCTGACGTATTTTCTGCTTCAGATAAAATGGGCTCCTGCCCTGCTGTTGATGGTTTTTGCAACTCACTATCTTGTACAGCAAATTTGCGTAGCCATTTAAAAAGCATAATAAGAAGAATAACACCAAGAATTACCCCTGCAGAGCTGGGAAACCCTGCATAAACATAACCACTCATTCACTGTCCTTAATGTCTTTTTTATCTTTGTAAATAATTGACGCTTTGTTTGTTGTGGTATTTAAACAGTTGAACGCCATTAAGGGAATATCAAATAAGGCAAAAAATGGAAGATAGAAGATAAAAAGGGATAATCCCTGTAAAAATACGGATATCCCTTTATCAATTTATGAACTTAATTTCTCTGATCAAGAGTTAGCAATAAACTGAGCGCGTAATGCCTGCAACTTATCACGAGTGCTTGCTGCTTTCTCAAATTCAAGATCTTTTGCATATTGATACATTTCAGCTTCTAAGCGTTGGATCTCTTTTTCCAATTCAGCCGTTGATAGCAATGGATAATTTTCATGAATATCCGCTGCCTTATGCCCTTTCTTATTACGTCCTTGAGAAGGCTGACCAATCTTAAGGATATCGCCCACTTTCTTATTTAACCCTTTAGGCACAATGCCATGCTCAAGGTTAAATTGTTGCTGTTTCTCACGACGGCGTTCTGTTTCACTGATGGCTCTCGCCATTGAATCAGTAATTTTATCGCCATATAGAATCGCTTTACCTTCAAGGTTACGAGCGGCACGACCAATTGTCTGAATCAATGAGCGCTCTGAACGTAAGAAGCCCTCTTTATCAGCGTCTAAAATCGCCACCAAAGAGACTTCAGGCATATCCAAACCTTCTCGAAGTAAGTTGATACCCACTAAGACATCAAACTCACCGAGGCGCAAATCACGAATAATTTCGACACGTTCAACAGTATCGATATCAGAGTGTAAATAACGAACACGCTCGCCATGCTCTTCAAGATATTCCGTTAAATCTTCAGCCATTCGTTTTGTCAGTGTTGTCACCAGCACACGTTCATTTTTTGCCGCACGAATACGAATTTCAGAAAGTAAATCATCGACTTGAGTGGCAACAGGTCGCACTTCGACAATGGGATCAAGTAAACCTGTTGGTCTTACAACTTGCTCAACAATTTCATTACCCGATTTTTCAAGCTCATATTTACCCGGCGTCGCTGAAACATAAATTGTTTGTGGTGCTAATGCCTCAAACTCTTCAAAACGTAATGGACGGTTATCAAGCGCAGAAGGTAAACGGAAGCCATATTCAACTAAGGTTTCTTTACGGGAGCGGTCGCCTTTATACATTCCACCAATTTGAGGGATAGTAACGTGTGATTCATCAATCACTAATAAACCGTTAGCAGGAAGGTAATCAAATAGAGTTGGAGGTGGTTCACCGGGACCTCTCCCTGACAAATAGCGGGAATAGTTTTCGATACCAGAGCAATACCCCAATTCATTCATCATTTCGAGGTCAAATTGAGTACGCTGTGTCACGCGTTGCTCTTCAACCAGTTTATCGTTAGCTAAAAGCACTTTGCGTCTATCTGCGAGTTCTTTTTTAATTTCTTCCATCGCTTCAAGAATACGCTCACGCGGGGTGACATAGTGCGTTTTGGGGTAAACAGTAAAACGAGGCACATTGTAGTGAATTTGCCCAGTTAAAGGGTCAAACAGTGAAAGACGTTCGACTTCCTCATCAAAGAGCTCAACACGTAATGCATAATCATCAGATTCAGCAGGAAAGATATCAATCACTTCGCCACGAACACGAAATGTACCGCGCTGGAAGGCTTGATCATTGCGAGTATATTGTAAATCAGCAAGGCGACGTAAAATGGCACGTTGGTCGATTATCATGCCGTTAGTCAGATGAAGCATCATTTTTAAATAGCTATCAGGATCACCCAAACCGTAGATAGCAGAAACCGATGACACAACAATAACGTCTTTACGTTCTAGCAAGGCTTTAGTGGCTGATAGACGCATTTGTTCGATATGTTCGTTAACAGAAGCATCTTTTTCAATAAAGGTATCAGAGCTTGGAACATACGCTTCAGGCTGATAATAATCATAATAAGAAACAAAGTATTCCACTGCATTTTCAGGGAAGAATTCTTTCATTTCACTATAAAGCTGTGCTGCCAATGTTTTATTTGGCGCCAACACCATAGTCGGACGATTTAGATTGGCAATCACATTGGCAATCGTAAAGGTTTTTCCTGAGCCTGTTACCCCTAAAAGAGTTTGATGAGCAAGACCATCATCTAATCCTTCACAAAGTGAGGCAATAGCGGCAGGTTGATCACCACCCGGTTTAAATTCAGAATGCAGTTTAAAATCTTTGCTCATATTTTCTTCTCCTCGCTGACACTCCTTATAATACTGGATAAAAATCCAGCTTCAATCTCTATCTCATAAAATTTGTCTGAATAATTAGCATAAGTTATCCCCAGTTTTGGAACTGGAATTTTTTCAAAAAGCAACCCCCTTTTTTGTGAATTATTCAAAGAGACACACTGACACCATTCGCTCTATTGATTTTATTTAATTAATTGATATATAAGAATTAAAAATAAAAGTTGAGAATAACGCCAATCTTTAGCAATGCCTTGTATTCTCTCTATTCAGAGTATTTTTATAATGGTAATACACAAGGTTATCCACAGGAATAGTGGATAACTACACAAAGTTGTTATCTCTCGGTAGGTTACGTCTTTTTTTCCACCTTAAAATATCCCCCAAAATTGACGAAATTTATTTTTTTTATTTTTTTATTGGTATAAAAAATAGACTTTTATAATTTACTTAATAACGACCTATCAACTTAGTTTTAAACAGGAAAGATCGAGGTAAGGAGTAAAATCATGCTCTTTTACTTCGTTTAAATAGGGTATTTTGCCTAAGAATGGCGCTTTAATATGCTGTTTTAATGTTGCCAGATACTCTTTCTGATATCGCCCTGCTGGCTCAACTTCATTCGCAACCCAACCCGCCAATGTTAAACCAGACTGAATAATTGCTTGTTGCGTTAATAACGCATGATTAATGCAACCCAATTTAACACCTACAGTCAAAATAACAGGTAGCTTTTCATTGATAACCCAATCAGAGAAAAATTGGTTTTCTGATAATGGCGTAAACCAACCACCTGCCCCTTCGACTAAAACCCAATCGGCTTGCTGTTTTAAGTAAGACAACCCTTCTGACATCACATCAAAATCAATAGGCTGGCTCATTTCTTGGCTAACAATATGGGGCGATGTAGGAGTTTCAAAACAGTAAGGGTTAACACGCTGATAATCTAATTTTACCGTACTGAATTTTTGCAATGTGAGTGCATCTGAATTACGTAAACCTTCATTTAGCCACTCACTTCCCGAAGCAACTGGTTTATAGCCCGCAGTTTGATACCCTTGATGCGCCGCACATTGTAATAGAGCGCTACTTACCACGGTTTTCCCTACTTCTGTATCGGTACCTGTTAAAAACCATGTCTTAGCCATGTGATATTTTTCCTATAACAATTTGATAGGTAAGTAAATATTTACCTGATTCTGTTTTCCACACATTTTCTAGTGCACGAAATTTCTGTCGTGTCATTAACCCTTTTTGTCGATCACCCTGCACAAAATTAGCACCAACCCCCTTCAAAGAAGCAAAGAGCGCATGTAATGAGTCGTATTGTTCTGTGACAGTTTCAGTAGAAAATTGACAATGAAAACCACGACACGCTTTCTCAATATCGTGAAGCGATAAAAAAGGATTTACATGAGGGTGTTTATCAAGAGATTGCCAAGCATCTCTGACTTCTTGCAGTGTCAATGTAGTGAGTGTTGAGAAATAAAGTGCACCTTTTACATTGACTGTATTCATTAATGTTTTAATAGCACCAGATAAATCCTCACACCATTGCATCGCTAAATTACTAAATACAATGTCCACACTTTGTGGTGCAATCGCGCAATGTTCGATATCACTTTGTAAGTAACCATCAGCTCGCTGTTGTTGTTTTGCCACCTGTAGCATGGAGTGTGACAAATCCAGTGCAATAACAAACTTGCCTTGCTGTTTCCATTTTTGGCTGAAATATCCTGTTCCACATCCAGCATCTAACACAATATTGCCACTATCATGATGCGCTAAATCCATTAATTTATTGCCACTGTAGCGCTGAATATTAGCGTGATTATCGTAATGAACAGCGGCTTTACCAAAGGTTTGAGCTATACGTTGTTTATCTGTTTTGACTGAAGAAAGCATGAAGCGTCTCGATTAACAGCTTAATATCTGAAAGATGATGGCGAGTAGTTAACGTTATTCGTAAACGTGCACTTTGAGGAGGTACGGTAGGTGGGAAAATTGCTTTTACCCAAAGTCCTTTAGATTGCAGATAATCTGAAAGTGTTTGGCACAATTGTTCATCACCAATAACTAATGGCTGAATAGCGGTTTTTGAAGGTAATAATTTAACCGGAAGTGAAATTACACCTTGGCGAAAAGTATCAATTAATTGTTGAAGATATTCTCGCTCATTATCCGCTTGCTTAATAACATTTAGAGCAGAATTTAAGGCTATAGCTTGTGCCGGTGGCATTGATGTACTGTAAATAAGGTGACGAGCATATTGTTCGAAAAACTCTGCGGTTAGTTTATTACAAAGCACAGCCGCCCCGCTGACACCAAACGCTTTACCAAAAGTGACTACTAATATTTCAGGTTTAATCCCTGCTTCATCACAACTGCCTCGGCCTTCTTTACCTAAAACACCAATACCATGCGCATCATCAACCATTAACCATGCATGATGTTTTTGGCTTATTGTTGCTATTTCTCTTAATGGTGCTTTATCTCCATCCATACTAAATACCCCTTCTGTTACCACAAAGGTTTTATTAGCTGACGTTTTATTTAGTCGTTGAGATAAAGAATCAGGAGAATTATGTAAAAATCGCCATAATGTCGCGGGTGATAATACTGCGGCTTCCATTAGTGAAGCATGACAAAGTTTATCTGCAATAATTGCATCGTCTTTTTCAAGTAATGCCGAAATGACACCTTGATTAGCACTGTAACCGGATGAAAATAACAGTGCATTATCGTAACCTAACCAATCTGCAAGGTGCTGTTCTAATTGCTCATGAGCTTGTGTAAATCCTGTGATATGCCCTGATCCACCGCTACCTACACCGTATTCATCGGCACCTTGTTGCCATGCTTTAATAACGTCTGCATGCTGGCTGATGCCTAAATAATCATTGCCTGAAAAATTAAGGTATTTTTCATCTGAAATGGTGATCAAAAAACGCCCATCCGCTTGTTTGATCACTTTGCGTTTTCGCCATAATGGCGTATTTCTACGCGCATTAAGTTGTTCATCTAAATAGGTTTGCCAGCTCATTACAGTGCCGCATTGTAAAATTGTTCAGTGTCTTTATTGGCAACAGCTTGTATCAAAGCTTCTTCTTGCTGATTGTCACCCATAGATACTGCTAATCGTTCAGGATTTAAGCCTAATTTACGGAATAACTGGTGATCTTTGTCTTCGGTTGGATTCGTTGTCGTTAATAATTTACAACCATAGAAAATAGAGTTAGCGCCGGCCATAAAGCAAAATGCTTGTGTTTGTTCACTCATTTGCTCACGTCCAGCAGAAAGACGCACATAAGAGCGTGGCATCATGATACGGGCAACGGCGATAGTGCGAATAAAATCAAAAGGGTCGACATCTTCATTATCTGCAAGTGGTGTCCCTTTTATTTTGGCAAGCATATTGATCGGCACACTTTCAGGAGGCTGTGGCAAATTAGCTAATTGCACTAACATTGCAGCTCTGTCTTTAACTTCCTCGCCTAACCCTAAAATTCCGCCAGAACACACTTTAATGCCAGCATTACGTACTTTATCAAGCGTATCTAAGCGATCTTGATAGGTACGTGTCGTCACAATACTGCCGTAAAATTCAGGTGAGGTATCAAGGTTGTGGTTATAAAAATCCAACCCAGCATCTGCTAAGCGGTTGGCTTGTGAATCATCTAATTTGCCAAGTGTCATGCAGGTTTCCATACCCAGCGCTTTAACTTCTTTAACCATTTGCTCAAGGTAAGGCATATCGCGTTCATGAGGATTTTTCCATGCGGCTCCCATACAAAAACGTGTTGAACCTGCTGCTTTAGCTTTTTTCGCAGATTCAATCACTTGCTGCACTTCCATTAAGCGCTCTTTTTCTAATCCCGTTTTATACCGCGCGCTTTGAGCACAATATTTACAATCTTCAGGACAAGCCCCTGTTTTAATAGAAAGCAACGTACTCACTTGGATTTGAGAAGGGTCAAAATGTTGACGATGAACTTGTTGTGCCTGAAAAACCAAATCTAAAAATGGCATATCAAACAGTGCTCTGGCTTCTTTTAGTGTCCAACGTTTTAGTGCGCTCACAATACAATCTCCTTTTTAAAAGTGATTGCCAGTTTAAATAATAGGGTTATCATGTCAACTAAAATTGATCACCATTGGTTTACATGATTAAGTGAAAAATATAATGACACCTGAAGATATCGCTTTCGATTTACGACACATTTGGCACCCATACACTTCGATGAGTAATCCGTTGCCTGCTTACCCTATCGTCAGTGCAAAAGGCGTTGAATTAGTCTTGGCTGATGGTAGAAAATTGATTGATGGAATGTCTTCATGGTGGGCTGCAATTCATGGATATAATCACCCAGAACTCAATAATGCCGTCACCACACAGCTAAGCAATATGTCTCATGTGATGTTTGGCGGCATTACTCATCCACCAGCAATATCACTTTGTCGAAAATTATTAGCGATAACACCAGAACCTCTCGAATGCATATTTCTAGCGGATTCGGGTTCAGTTGCCGTTGAAGTCGCGCTGAAAATGGCATTGCAATATTGGCAGGCTAAAGGTGAAAAACGTCAACGTATTGTGGCGTTAAAACAGGGTTATCATGGCGATACCTTTGGTGCTATGTCAGTGTGTGATCCGGATAATTCCATGCACAGTCTGTACAAAGGTTACTTGCCTAATCATCTCTTTGTGGATGCACCAAAAACAGGTTTTTATGAAGAATGGGAGCCGGCTGATATCAACTCATTACGCTCAACATTAGAGCAACATCATCAAGAAATTGCTGCCGTTATGCTTGAACCGATTGTTCAAGGTGCGGGTGGAATGCGAATTTATCATCCTCAATATTTAAAACACGCAAGAGCCCTGTGTAATGAATTTGATGTGTTATTAATTGCAGATGAAATAGCCACTGGTTTTGGTCGAACAGGTAAGCTGTTTGCCTGTGAACATGCTGAAATATCGCCAGATATAATGTGTGTAGGTAAAGCATTAACAGGTGGATATATGACTTTATCAGCCACTTTAACTACACGCCATATTGCAGAAACTATCAGCCAAGGTGATGCGGGATGCTTTATGCATGGCCCTACTTATATGGGAAATCCTTTGGCTTGTGCTGTTGCTGATGCCAGTTTATCTCTATTAGCAAAAGGCGATTGGATAAACCAAGTTGCAGAAATTGAAAAACAACTAAAACGCGAGCTATTACCGTTAAAACAGGTTAAAAGTGTTAAAGATGTACGGGTTTTAGGGGCGATTGGTGTGGTCGAAATGAACGAGCCCGTCAATATGGCAAAATTACAAAAAATCTTTGTTGATGAAGGAGTTTGGATCAGACCTTTTGGCAAACTGATTTATATTATGCCACCGTTTATTATGCCACCAGCAAGCCTCTCAAAACTCACTCAAGCTATTGAAAAAGTGGTTAATCTCTCATAAACCTTTCATAAAAATAAACCTCTAGCAAGGTAATATTCTGCTAGAGGTTCACAGTAGTTTTTATACTACGACAGTTATTTCGTCACAACGGTAACCCACATTGCGCCTTTGCCTACTGGGTAACAGGCTAATTCAGTTAATGCACCAGTGTGTTTATCAATACGAGAAACAGAAGCAAAATCTGATTTTTGACCACAAGAAATCAGGTAATTACCTGTGTTATCAAGATTAAAACCACGAGGCTGTATTTGCGTTGGGTAATAACCCACAGGTTGCAGGTAATCGCCCGCCTCTGAAATTGCCATCGCACAAATAAAGCTTTCTGAGCGCTCGCTCGCATAAAGGAAACGACCATCAGGAGTGATATGAATATCTGACGCCCAACGGGTACTGTTAAATGTTTCTGGGACGATATCGACCGTTTGCATTAAACGATATAAATCCCCCATATGACGGTATACATTGATTGTCGCATCTAATTCATTAAGGCAATAAAACACATCCCCATTAGGATGAAATGCCATATGACGAGGGCCTGCATTTTGTGCGGTTGTTAGCTCTTCAGTGCCCGCTTCTGTTAAATGACCGTCTTCTGATAAATTAAATAAACGAATATGATCTTCACCTAAGCAAGGAACAATCAGTTGTTTATTATTCCAATCGATATTAGATGAATGAGGCTTATTTAATCCTTCAATAATTTGAATAGGTGATTGAGGGACCCCCATCTCATTAATAGGTAAAACAGCCAAATTGCCTTGATGATAGGAAGGAACAAATAAGAAACGCCCTGTTTTATCTAAACATAAATGAACAGGAGTACTTGGAATGGAAGTGATAGCCTTTTGTTCTAATTGACCATCGACAGCAATCGCAAATGTCACCACACTAAAATGAGGACGAATACCTACATAAAGGTATTTTCCATCTGCACTCGCAATCATCGGTTGTACTTGCCCTGCAACCTCAACAACCTGCAATAAATCCATCTCACCTTCAGTGTTTAATGCATAAACATGGATTTGCTGACTCTCTGGACTTGCTACGTAGACTACCTGTTTCATCCCTTCTCCTTAAAACAGATTACCCATTGATTTATAAAGAATAATAGAACAACTAACGACAACCTGTCACGATTAAGCTAGTTTATCTTTTATTGGTTAACGTGTACCATCAACGACATTGCATCTTAATACTATCAAGGGGCTTATTTATGTCATATCGCGTTATTGCTTTGGATCTTGATGGCACACTGCTTGATGACCAAAAACGTATCCTGCCAGAATCTTTAGAAGCACTCAATCTTGCAAGAAAAGCAGGTGTTAAAGTCTTAATTGTAACAGGTCGTCATCATGTTGCTATTCATCCATTCTATCAAGCACTCGATCTTGATACCCCTGCGATTTGCTGTAATGGGACTTATCTTTATGACTATATTGGTAAAAAGGTACTGGAATCCGATCCATTAACTACCCAAGAAACTAGCGCAGTATTAGATCTCGTTAAACAAACAGATGTACATCACTTAGTTTATGCTGATGATGCAATGATGTATGACCAACTGTCAGCCCCTGTACAACGTACTTTGAAATGGTCAGAAACATTGCCTACCGCACAGCGTCCAAATTTAATCAAAGTCGATGATTTTTATAAAGCTATGCATGATGTTAATGCTATTTGGAAAATTGCGACAACAACGCCTGATCATGATGAATTACGCGCTTTAGTTGAAAAAATTGAGCAACAAGTCGGTTTAGAGTGCGAATGGTCTTGGGTTGATCAAGTTGATATCGCCAAAAAAGGCAATAGTAAAGGCCGCCGTTTACAACGCTGGGTTGAAGCGAATGGCATGAATATGAGTGATGTTATTGCTTTTGGTGATAACTTTAATGACCTTAGCATGTTAGAACATGTGGGCTTAGGTGTTGCAATGGGTAATGCTTCAGATGAAGTGAAAGCTCGCGCTAAAATGGTCACAAAGGTGAATTCACAGCCGGGTATTGCTGAGACTATTCATAAATATATTCTGTCTTAGTCCTATTTTCACCTTTCCCAAAAGACAAAACCTCATCAAAGATGAGGTTTTTTTATCAACAAAGACAACAAATAAATCAAAGATGACGACTTAGCGAAATACTCTTTATTTGCGCATAAAGCCACTGCCCTTCTTGAATATTCAATTCATCTTTTGCCCAAGGCGTGATCCTCGCCCATAAATAATTACCATCATTGACAAGTTTCACATCAACTTGACCATCATTTTTAATGGTTTCAACCACTTTCATATGCAAAATATTACGAATACTGCTATTTGATGGACGAGTCGTTGTTAATGACACATCAGAAGCATCAATACGGACACGCACATCACGACCAATTTTAGTCTCGATTTGAGGCAACCACAGCACTTGGTTACCGAAAGCCGTTGCTGTCATATCGTAATGGCTATGATGTTCTACCACCATCACATTCGCGATACTGCTGAGTGTCTCTTTTTGTAACCACGGACGTAGTGCACTACTTGCCCATACATCTTCCAGCTTGCCTGTCGCCTTAATTTTTCCTGCATCCATCACAATGACGTTATCTGCAAGTCGAATAATTTCATCAAGGCTATGGCTCACGTACAAAATAGGAATTTGTACATCTTGTGAGAGCTTTTCTAAATATGGCAGTAACTCACGTTTACGCGGTAAATCAAGCGATGCTAAAGGCTCATCCATTAGCATAATATCGGGTGCTGTTAATAACGCTCGCCCTATGGCAACACGCTGTTTTTCACCACCTGATAATGTTATCGGAAAACGTGGGAGTAAATGTTCGATACCTAACAAATGAATAATGCGATCAAATTGCACTTTCATTGTTGGAGACATACCGTAAAGCAGATTTCCTTTTACTGTGTAATGAGGAAACAGTCGTGCATCTTGGAATACATAACCCACTTTACGTTTTTCAGGTGGCAGATAAATTTTCTTTTCGGTATCCACCAGTGTGTGATTATTTAATACAATCCGTCCTGAATCTGGCTTGGTTAAGCCACCAATCACATTAATCAGTGAGGTTTTACCGGCTCCAGATAAACCAAAGACGGCGGTAATACTTTCTGTTGGTAGTTCAGTATTGACTTCCAGACGCAGTGATCCTAGCGTCTGTTTAAAATTCATCTCTAGCATACGCCCCCCAATCTTTTACGACCCCAACGAGTTAGCCACTCTGAAGCCATTAAAGAGACGAGCGCCAAAATAATTGCAATAACACATAAACGGGCGGCATCCATTTCCGCACCCGGTGTTTCAATCAAGGTATACATTGCCAGAGGAATAGTTCTTGTTTCCCCCGGAATATTGGAGACGAAAGTGATTGTTGCGCCAAATTCTCCCAATGAGCGCGCAAATGCCAACACAATCCCTGCGATGATCCCTGGCATAGACAAAGGTAACGTTATGGTAAAAAAGACGCGTATCGGTGATGCCCCTAAGGTTCTCGCCGCTTGTTCCATACGTTGATCGACAGCTTCTAATGCTAATCTGATAGCTCTTACCATCAGTGGGAATGCAACGACTGCGGATGCAAGTGCTGCGCCTCGCCAACTAAAGGTAAAGCTAAAACCAAACCAGTCATACAGCCATTCACCAATAAATCCACGTCTCCCCATACTGATCAGTAAAAGATAACCAACCACAACAGGAGGTAGAACTAAAGGTAAATGAATAATGCTATCAAGCAATGATTTACCGGGAAAACGTACCCTAACTAAAAGCCAAGCCATAAAAATACCAAAAGGTAGACTGATAATAACTGCAACAGTCGATACCTTAAGGCTTAGTATGATGGCTTGCCATTCGTATTCACTTAACATCTCCAAAAGTATAATTCCTACAGTGGGCTAAAGCCGTATTTCTTAAAGATTTCTGCGGCTTGAGGTGTTTTCAGATAGTCATAAAAATCACGAACTGCTTTATTGTCCTGACCTTTTACAACTGCCATTGGATACTCAACAGGTTTGTGGCTATCAGCTGGGAATACGCCGACCACTTTCACTTTATCACTCGCAACCGCGTCAGAACCGTATACGATACCTAATGGTGCTTCATCACGTTCAACCAGCGCCATACCGCTACGCACGTTATTAGTACGCGCCATATCTGGGCTTACTGTATCCCATGCACCTAAATATTCTAATGATTCTTTTGCATAGATACCAACAGGCACATGGTCAGGATCGCCAACAGCTAGTTTTCCGCCATTAAGTAAGGATTTCCATTTAGTTTCCTTATTAATAACAACGTCATTTAATTTACTATCTTTAGGGGCAATGAGTACTAAATCATTACCTAATAGTGTATGACGTGAATCTGCAATCATTAAATTTTTATCGATTGCGTAGTCCATCCATTGCTGATCTGCTGAAATAAACAGATTTGCAGGTGCACCTTGTTCAATTTGGCGAGCCAGCGTTGAAGAAGATGCATAAGATGCAACAACTTCAGTTTGCTTTTCTTGCTTATATTGTGCCGAAATTTCATTAAGAGCATTGGTAAGAGAAGCGGCAGCAAATACCGTTACTTTTTCCGATGCAAAACTTTGGCTTACTAAAGCAAAAGAGATAACTGCGCCAGCAAGTAACTTGCCTGATAATTTTTTCATGTTCTAATTCCACTTAAATTAAAGGATGACACGCTGTATATACCAAGATACAGCGTAAAATGAAAGGATTAGATGTTAGAAACTGGTTATATATCAATAAATATAACCATTAAAAAGAAACAGAAAATGAAGATAGATAAACTTATATACTCTAAATAATTCAAGTCATAGCTAGGCGACAAGTGAATGAGTCACTAGGAGCATACACAAGTATGTGACTAGTGCGAATGAACGCAGTCAACAACGCTGTGGCTTGAAGTATGACGAGTATCATGAGTATAAAAAAACAGCCCTTTAAATAAAGGGCTGTTCTAAATCAGGGAGGGAGAAATTATGATTTTTTGTCTGCTTTTGGCTGACTTGGTGAAATCAAGTTAAACACTTCACCTAAACCATAAATGATGCCCATAATCAGTACCATTACAACAGGTACCATCAAGAGAGCAAACCCTAAACTTTTCAATAATTCAAGCATGATAACCTCTTTATCATGGTATATTCGGAAAGCCAGAGTTGGCATTTCTTCACGAATGACGAATAATAACGCTATAGATGTATATATTCTAGAGAATTATCGCTTTGTGTCGGCACAAAAAATGCGATAAACACACAAAAAAAGAAGAAGCCTATCATTATGCAAGCAGAAATATTATTAACTCTTAAACTTCAAGATAAGCTCTTTGCCGATCCTCGCCGCGTTGCGCTGTTAAAACAAATCAAAGCGACGGGTTCAATTAGTCAAGGGGCAAAAATGGCGGGCATTAGTTATAAAAGTGCTTGGGATGCCATTAATGAAATGAATCAACTCGCAGACGAACTTCTTGTTGATAGAGCAACAGGCGGTAAAGGTGGCGGTGGTGCAACTCTTACACATTATTGTGAGCGCTTACTTCAACTTTACGATCTGCTCGGTCAAATTCAGCAAAAAGCCTTTGATGTATTGAAAGATGATTCACTCCCTCTGGATAGTCTTTTAGCCGCTATTTCTCGTTTTTCATTACAAACCAGCGCTAGAAACCAATTTTTTGGTACGATTATTGAGCGTGACAACCTGCAAGTTCAACAACATGTTAATGTGCAACTTGCAGATAGAAAAACGACCATTCGTGCTGCTTTAACAGAGAAAAGCGCTGATCGCCTAGGGCTTAAAAAAGGTAAAGAAGTACTGATTTTAATTAAGGCACCTTGGGTCAATATTGAAAAAGGAACTTCTTTAACACAGCAATATGACAATGCGCTTTCAGGCACACTCACTCAAATTGAGACGGGTAGTGAAAACAGCGAATTAGTGGTGACATTAGAAGGTGGACAAGAAGTTTGTGCCACATGTTCTAATCAGCATGTTAAAGAGCAAAAACTGCATATTAATGACAGCGTAACGGCTTTATTTAATGCTGATCAGGTGATTGTCGCAACACTGTGTTAATCATTAATATGATTACTTTTAAATAAAAAATAAAACCATCACTTAGTTATTATTTTAACAATAATATTAAGTGATGGTTTTTAATTGATAAAATTATAAAAAGTTACCTTACACTTGGTTGATATAAGATGATTTTAATATCCATTTAAACTTTTCGACTAACACAACGTGTAAATGCTTCTTTTATTGAGGCACCTAAAACCTCATCACTACAATTGCTTTTTAACGTAATAATTGCGCTATCAGGTATTTCCTCGCCGACCCAATGATCCATACGTAAATGGTTTAGAGGACTAATAGTAATTTCATCATCTGTAAGCTCTAAGCTACATCGATTCATATTATTAAAAAGTGCTGTTTTATTTTTATAATCATACTCTTTAATTATTTTTTTTATCCAGTCTTGATAAGTTTTTTTATCATTATACATTTGATTAAACTTATCTGAACTTCCTTTAATTTGTTCACTTTTAATCAGAGCGAGTTTTGCATAACAACCTAATTCTTCATCAAGAATATCATTAGGTAAAACTTTATAGCCTTTTTTTAGATCCATTATATAGATAGAATGACCAGAAAAAGTTAATAAAATATAATGAGCGTCATTATAATAAACACTTGCTCTTAATTTATTATTTTTTAATTTAAATATTAATTATTCCTCAATAATCGTAATATTAACTTTTATATTTTTTGAAGATGCATTTTTGATAGAGTCATTAATAGCATCCCATTGTTATTTAGTGGTTTTTTCTGGAACTCCTAATTCTAATGTTTTTAATTTTACATCTTTTTTAGAAATTTCTGTAGTTCCACGTCCATCGCCACTATATTTATCCATAGTTGAAATATATGTATTTTCTATTGATTGTGAATTTTTAATCCTTGAGGCTGTTTGGGTATTTAATGTCTTTACACTAATATATTCACCTGTATTAGCATCATAATAGTCGAAAGTTTTAGCATTAAGATGTAATCGCGTAAGTCGTTTATTTGATAGACCAATGTAATTCTCAAATGTCATACCTTGCTCTACTATTGTACCTTGATACATCCATTTCATTGTGATTTTATTTCCTGATTTGCCAATAAAATAAATATCATTTATTGGTATAAACTGCGTTTTATTGGCATTAAAACTTATAGGACCATAAATTCTTCTAGTGATTGTTCTTTTTTAGCTTTAATATCAGCAAATATTCCTTTTAGGAGGATTAATTGTTAATTTTCCGCCAATATAAAGTTCAGGTAATTACTACTATCCTTTATTAATTATTAACATAATTAGTTTTATTAAAAATAAAACCAGATAATATAATTATATTTTTATTTAGACATATGATAAAAAATCACCTTACCCACAATTAGAATAAGGTGATTTTATTTAGCACCCATTTAAACCATATAATTTCATATCATTAAATTTCAATCAATTCACCAATAAAATCATATTTTAAAATGTTATTTATATTCTTTTTTGTTGATTTATCAATTAAATATTTTAGATAACCATTAAAATCCCAATGAGTATTTTTTATCACTTCTTCATTTTCATCATACTGATAGACTTTATTTGGATTATCTGAATAAGTTAATAAAAATAGATGTTGCGTTTCTGACTCTATCGAAAAAAAGAAAGGTTTCTTATTTAATAAATCGTGTTTTTGTATGCCACAAAGTTCAGAACAACTACCTATTTGAAACTGCACATGATCTCTGACAGAAAAACTATTACGGTAAAATAACAAAGAAGAATCACCAAAGAAACCGCCACTGCAACGCCCCATACAACTTAGAAAATCATATAGTTGTTCTGTTACGTTAATACGATATAAACGTTCAATTTTTTTTATCTCATCATCAGAATACCCCTTTATTTTATGAATGTTGATAGGAAGCTCTGGATAGACAGTATGTAAATAATTTATTAATTGATTTTTTTTCATGGGTTAGTTCCTGTTGTTCCATGGTATATAGTTATATCATAGTTTCGATTTAATTTTGCAAAGTCTAAACTCATTTTATTACAACCAATACACATCCCTGATAATTCTGTGGAAGTATTTTGTACAGATAATATTATTTTTTTATTTTCCCCATCATTATTTTTATGTAAATAATCAAATATTTTCTGTTCCGCATGATTATAGTTATTATCTATTTTTAATGCACTAGGTGTCATTTCTTTATCTGGTATAATTACTTTATATTTTATTCCATTAATATTAATTAACTTAGGTGATGTTCCACTCCATGCCTTCCCACTAACAGCAATAAGATATTCAGTTTCATTATCTCTAGTAATAGCTGCAATAGCATAAGAAACAGCGAGTTTATTATCTTTATATTTTTCTTTTAAATATATTTGTGTTAAATCACGAATTACATTAACATCTAATGCAGACTCATCAAGTTTACTTAAATCAAATACTCGATAATTGGTTAACACAGGTTTTCCAGCTATAGTTGCATTTCGTAGCTCTTGCGCTGTATATCTAAGAACCTCTTTAGCACCTTTAGCATCAACCTTAGCAACTTCATTAAACGTAGTAACAAGTTCTTCCGCCTGATGAAGCACATTTTTTATTTCATGCGCATTTTTGGAGGCAATATAAAATGAACCTGTAGTTGCGGCAGGTGCCGCTACCGTTGCTTCTGCTCCAACAACGTTATATAGGTGAACAGAGGTATTATTAAAACAAATCAAAGGTGCTTCTTTGCAAGTACTAATTATCGTTTTAACTGTTGCTAATGATTGAGGAGCAACGGCAATTACATATGTTCCTACATAAAGAACTGAATAACCAAGAGCACCAACTGTTAATGAAAAAGTTAATGCTTCTTTTCGTGCATCAACTCTTTTTTGTGCCTCTTTATCACCTCGCATTGCGAGATATAAATCTTCACCTGCTTCTATATCAGATGGGCTTATATAATGTGTTTCGTCATTAAATCGATAAACAGTCTCCGCACTATTGGCTCCACTATATGCACCTTCTGGTTTATTAGTGGCTAGAGCACCTGCTAGCCCACCAATAAATCTAACAATCTGGGGATTAAATTCAGAATTACTTTTAAGAAATTTATTAAATTCATATAGTTGTTTATTTGATTCGCTTTCAAATTGAGGCTCAAATAATTTACTTTGTAGCGATATCGCCGCTATCTCTGCCGCCAACGCACCAGCAACCGCACCTGTAACACTACCTCCTGCAATTTCTGCACTAACACCTGCTACTACCGAATGACTTAAAACCTTTCCTGCATGCCCTAATACCGCGCCATTATCACCAATTAAATTGGCGCCTTCGGCATGAAGCTGACTACCGATATTGCTTAATAGCGCGGTTTTAAAATTATCAATAAAACTGCCACCTTGAATGGCAGTGCCCAATGTTGAACTGACGACTGAATGAGAGGCAACGCGTTGTGCAACTTGATTCCATGTTGCGCTATCGGTCGCAAGTAACTTGCCTGTTGAAGGTAATGTTCCACCTTGGATTGCCTGATCCCAACCCATAAATTGGTCAAGACCCTGAAGTGCCCCCGCAACCACCATACTCGTCACCACAGACTTGACCGTGTCACTACGCCCCAGTGATTCAAGTGTTTTAGAGATATTGCCTTGGTTTTCAGCTAAAGAGACCGCCGCTTGCGAAACTAAAGAGGCAAAACCTGCTTGTGCTGCAACCGATGCCGTTGAAGCCACGCTTGCTGAAGCGCCCGCCGCAATGGTTGCTTTACTTGCCATTCCACCAATAGTCGCCGCCGTTGCTGTACCGTAAGTGGCAACTCCCACTGCAATAGCGATAACCGCACCAACAACAGGATTTAATTGTTTTGTTTCATCATCCCAATCAGAATAGGTATCTTTAACTAAATTCCAATTGACGTTTTGATGATGTTGAAGATCTTTAAGCCATGCATATTCTGGAGTGTTACCTAAAACTGTTAATGCTTGTTCTAGTGATTGTCCTTTTTGAGCTTTAATATCAGCAGATATTCCTTTAGGAGCATCAATAGTCAGTTTTCCACCAATATAAAGTGTCGGTAATGCCCAACTCTCTTTGATATAACCCTGATCTCGCTGAGTAATATAAATATCTTTTGAATTAGTAATAACTTGCTTAAATGCTGTATTTTTAACTGCTTTAAAATTAACTTTTCCTGTTTTACTGGTTAATTTTGCATTCTTCGCTGTTTCTAGTTTGCTCGCTTCTAAGGTAATATCATCTTTAGCAAATAAATTAATATCGCCATTAGCGATAAACTCGGTAACTTTATTATTTGTATTATGACGTTTTTTCGTGTATTTCTTTTTGGTAGTACACAAAGTCCACCAATTACATTTTTTCTTCTCTTCTTCGTAATAACTCGATTCTTCCATCGCTTGTGCTTAAAGAAATCCACCTTTAGCAGCAATATCTATCTTTTTATTGGCAGTTAATTTTGATGCCTGAAATAAAATACTACCTTCAGATAATAGAGTTAAATTATTGCCACTATTAATTTCAGTACTAACTTGTTTGCGAAGTTCTTCTAACTTAGAACCCGACTCTTTACGTAAATGTGTTTTTACCGATCCCAATTGAATATTTCCACCACTGGATATCGTAATATCACCATCTGATTTGAGTGAGCTTCCTTCTGTTATTAACGCACCTGATAACGCAATAGAAACGCCTTTATTTCCTATAATAGCCGCTGTGCTATACTGAATATCTTGAGCATCTTCGTGGGGATCTTTGATGGCAGAATAAGCATTTGCACCCAGCTTTATATTCCTACCTGCTAATACAATGACTTTATCTTTTGAATTTAATACTGTTGAACTTAAATCAATATCACGCGCTGCATTTAAGATAAGGTTATTGTCTGAAAATAACTTAGATTGTAATTGAGGATAATGAATATCACTAAAAAAAGGATCGGCTTCTTTTATTGATTTTGAGGCAAGGAAAATATCCTGCCCTGCATTAAAGGTTATAGCTTTATCGCTGTGATATTTTATTCCTTGACTAATAATATCTTTACCTGAAGTAAAAGTTATATTATTACTTTCCAAAATCCCCATGTTAATTAAAAATGCTGGAATATACCCACTATCTCTAATAAAAGGTGCTAAATTAAAAAGAAAAGATTCATCACGATTTATTTTAATATCTTCTAGCGCAGATAAATTTAACTCATTGGATTTATTAATTATTACATTTGAAATATCAATATTTTTCCCAGAATTAAAATATATTTTTTCAGGAATATCAACATATGGTGATTTAATACCTTTTAGAGTATAAAATTTGGTAGGATTAAATAAATGACTAATATTTCCCTTTTTAGTTATAGCAGAAAAATATTTTGCTGTTACATCTATATTCTCAAATTTTATAGTATCTATCGATGTCAAACTTATATTTTCATCAGCTAGCAATTTTGAATTATTTATGTTTATACTTTTATCAGCAATAATAGATAAAGAATCGTTTGCTGTTAAATTTAAAGAAACATTCACATTATTAGCATTTAATAATATATTTTTAGCTAATATAGTATTTTCAAAATCTGATAACCCTCTGAATTTTTTTATTTCTTTTTCTGTAAATGGAAGTTTACGCTCTAAATCTATACTATTTTTAAAATCTAATACTAAATTATTACCTGCTTTTATTATATAATCAGAGACATCATTTACAGAAAATTCATAATGACTACCCGTTTTCACAAAAGGAACAAAATGACTTGTCTTATTAAACTTAGCTTCATCAAGCTTATATTTTATTATATCATCCCGATAATAAAGATGAGCATTATCATTAGAATAACGTTCCCATTTATTAAGATATGCAGAACGATAATAATATAATCTTGCACTGCTTCCTGTTGCAATTAAATTATTATCTGCAATAATTATAGATTGGTTATTAATAAAATCATTAGATTGTACATATAAATTATTTCCTGAAGAAATAATACTAGGAACATATTTATTACTTTTTTCAAAATATGAACGTTCTACATTAACTCCTCCATTATTTTTTAAATCTAAAATATCAAACCATTTTTTATAAGAGAAATTTTTTAACTCCGGAAATGCAATAACTAAAAGAAAATCATCAGTAGGACTTCTAGATGGAAGGAGGAGGTGATTACCAATATTTATAGAGAGTTTAGAATCAGGTTCTTGTTTTATCTCTTTAAATAAAGGTGTTATAGATTCATTAACTAATTTCTTAGTTCGAATAATCAAGTCACCCTTTTCTGTTTTTATCGTGGCTGATTGATTTTCAATTAACGTGTTTGGGTCACCCTGCGCATTTTTCTGTATCCATAAATTATCTTTCGCTTGAATAATCGCTTTTTCGCCTTTATTCGTGAGTTTATCTGCGAATAAACGCATATCTTTCTCTGAGATAACTTCACTATGATTAATCAGCGTATTAGTTGCTAAAGTAATATCTCTTTTTGCTTTTAACTTTGTATTACTATTAATTTGCAGTTCTTTACTACTAACATTAATATCTTGATCAGATTGAATATTGCCATTAAAAGTAATTTTTCCATCAACGGTTAAATTCACACTGTTTTGATTTGTCTGAATATTACTTAAATTAACACCAACACCTTTTTCTGTACTGACTAGACGGATTTGATTGGCATACATTCCACCTAGCGCTTTAGTATCAATAGAAAGTATGGGTTTAACGCCTTCACCATTAATGCTATTTACTGTACCTTTATCAAAATCAATACGGTTATTTCCTTGCATTAAAGAAAGGTTTTTAGCGTTAATTTTTCCATTTAACTCAATACTACGGCTGATAATGTCGGCATAATCCTGAGCTTGGAGATCTATACCTTGCGTGCCAATAACAACACCGCCTTTTTTCACTTCTATTGCCGAATAGGCGCCTTGAGGATTAAAAAGAGGTTTTCCTGTTGTGAGCGTAATTACTGGGGTATTTATAAACGAACAACCATCACACGTAATGCCATTTGGATTAGCAATAACAACTTTCGCTTGTTCTCCTGCAACTTCCAATTTTCCTTGTAATTGTGAGCGCCCATTTCCCACCACTTCATTAATAATTAAATGAGCAGCACTACCTTTTAAATGGGTATTGGCATTCACTTGTTTGGCTAATTGTGTGTTAACAGAAGTTGTCGCATTATTAAGTACAACACCTTGCTTGCTAACATTGAACGAATGAAACTTATTATGAGAAATACCTAGATTATTAGGTGTTGAAATATTAATAATTGGAACAGTATTTTGTTGATTAACTTTAATCGTTTTATCGGATGGCGTAATTGCTGAGCTCCAAGCTGGATGTAATGGATAAATAGCAATTACATAAGCTATGCCATAACTTATTAAACGTTGTTTCCAAGAAATATCCTTTTCACACATAAAAACTCCTAATATTTAAATAGCAAGAGAAATGGACCAATAAAAAGACCAGCAATCTGGCTTTAATGATCTGGGATAAAACATAGGTTTATTAATTAATATCTGAGAAGAAAAAGTGGAATGATAGAAAGAAGCACCTATTGCACTTCCAATTATTTTATTCTTTTCTGTTTCATATTGATCTGAATGGGCGACGCCATAATCAAGTGCAAAAATAAAATTCCACTTACTTAAAAATGAAGTTATTGGTGATATATTTATTTCATTGCGCCAATAAAACCCACTATTAGCATTAAAATTTATTTCTTTATATCCACGAACAGCTTTTATTCCATCTATTGCTATTTTTTCCGAACCATAAAGATTATCAGGCGTATATTGACTATGAAATGAAGTGAGATAGGAAAACTGATCAGTCAATAAATATTGATAGCTTAAATTTAAACTCAATTTTCGATAATGACTTCGAGGTGAATTATCAGCAATATAATCAGATGTCGCACCAAAAAGAGAGATCCCAAACTCAGCAGTTGGATTAATGATTAAATATCCATTATGTAAACTTAAGGTATATTCAGGGCTAAATGATAAAGAAGTCAATGTGGGACTATTTATTAATAATTTTTGTTGTGCTAACTGCGTTTTTGCTTTCTTATGCTTTAACGCTCCCTTTAGTGTTACTCGTTGTTTATTATCTCGATAGACTAAACGACTAATATCAAATTGCTGATCTTTATTTTTGTTTTTATAAATATATTTGTGATTATTTTGGAAGAAATAAGATGAACTACTATCAGATAACTGGTATTGATAAAACCAATAGCCATAAGGGATATTAACACTTGCAGTATAAACACGAGAATAGTGAGCATGAGGGAAATCTGTATTTGTTTTTAGTGAAAAAATCCACTGCTCACCCAAGCCAAACAAAGAATCTATTGTTGTTGTATTAGTAAGTAAGATCTTTCCTGTTGTTTCTGTTCCCGAATTATCAATTGTTAATCGATTCTTTAAAGGAAGTTTTTTAGCTTTTCGATTAATGGTTACAGATGAATATCCCACACTATCGCTTGGTTGAATATCCAATGTATATTGCGTTGTTGTTAATCGATTAAGCTGTTCTAATCCATGTTCTAAATCTCGTAAGTTTAAAATTTTTTCTTTAAAGGAAGGAAAAATAATATCAATTAATCTAGATGAAACACCATTGATAGAAATATCTTTTATTCTACCTTCAATAATCTTTATTACTAACTTATGATTAGAAAGATCCTGCTCTGGAATAATAGCTTGTGAGGTTACATAACCTTTTTTAATATAATTATTAGTAATTGATTTAGCGACCTCATGCATATCATTTAATGTTAGACATTTTTGTAGATACGGTGAAATTAATTTAGATTTCTTTCTATAATCTAATAAAGTATTTCCTGTAAGATCAACTTTATCAATAAGAAAGCAATTACTATTTACATTTTTATTATTCAAAGAAAAACTATTTTTGCTAATGAGTAAAAATATAAAAAAGAATAAGTTTATTTTTTTAAATTTATGCATATATAAGTCATCCTTAAAGAGATGTTTATATATTTACATAGGAAACGCATTTTAAAGGTTATCATTAAATAGTAGGTGTATAAGACTTTTGGAAAAAGTTCTTTCAGCAAATATTGACAAGTTTCTATTAACCCTATATTGCTAGATACTTAACTTGCACTTAGCTTACATTAAAAAAATAAGGCTAATAATAATGAAACACTTACAACTCAACAAAACACAATTTCGCTTAAGCGATAAACTCTGTTTACAAATTGACAAATTAGCCATAAATGAAGGTGAAAGTTGGGCATTTGTAGGCAGTAATGGAAGCGGCAAAACCGCCTTAGCAAATGCATTATGCCAAGAAGGTATTTTGCTCTCTGGTGAATTTATCAGCACATTTTCTCGTCCAATTAGTCTCTCTTTTGAAAAACAGCAAAAAATGATTGAAGAAGAGTGGCGTCGGAATAACACAGATTTATTAAGTGAAGGTGAAGAAGATACTGGCTTAACTGTTGCTCAAGTTATTCAAATGCAGGTAAAAGATGATGACAGATGCTTTTTATTAGCAAAGCAATTTGGTGTTGAATACCTTTTATCAAGACGTTTTAAATATCTATCTACCGGTGAGTCTCGAAAAATATTGCTTATTCAACTTTTAATGAATAAACCTGATTTAATTATTTTAGATGAGCCTTTTGATGGATTAGATGTTGATTCTCGCCGTGCTTTAAATGAATTGTTAACACTATTACATCAACAAAATCTGACTATCGTACTCATTCTAAATCGTTTTAATGATATTCCTGATTTTATTCAGTATGCAGGTCTACTCATTAATTGCGAATTAGTCGCCAACGGTGAGAAAGAACAGGTTTTATCTGACTCTGTTATTGGGCAATTATCTCACAGTGAAACTCTTGAAAATCTCACATTACCTGAACAAGATTCGCCTGATGCCATTCCTCAATTATCACCGACACTTTCCCCTATCGTGCTAAAAGATGGAGTAGTGAGCTATAACGATAAACCTGTTCTTCACCATTTAAGCTGGGAGGTAAAACCTCAGCAACATTGGCAGATTTTAGGCCCTAATGGTGCAGGAAAATCGACATTATTAAGTTTAATTACGGGCGATCACCCTCAAGGCTACAGCAATGACTTAACGCTATTTGGTCGTAAAAGAGGAAGTGGTGAAACAGTATGGGAAATTAAACGCCATATTGGTTATGTCAGTAATGCCTTACATCAGAGTTACCGTGTTTCTTCAACGGTAAAAAATGTCATTATTTCAGGTTTCCATGACTCTATTGGCATTTATCAAGCGATTACAGATAAACAGCTAAAACTTGCTGATGAATGGTTAGCGTTAATTGGTTTAACTGCACATGCTAATCATCCATTTCATGCCTTATCTTGGGGTCAGCAACGCTTAGTGTTAATTGTTAGAGCATTAGTTAAACACCCTACCTTACTTATTCTTGATGAGCCATTGCAAGGATTAGACACAACGAACCGGCTCTTAGTACAGCGTTTTATTGATATCATGATAAGCCACAGTAATACGCAACTTTTGTTTGTGAGCCACCATCAAGAAGATGCGCCATCGTGTATTACTCATCGATTGACTTTTATTAAAGAAGGCGAAATTTATCGTTACCAGCAAGAAATTTGTTAAATGTTCATTTTTACTGTCATAATCAGGGCAATGATTTTAGAAATTAACGCTAAACTTAGATCTGAATTTTTATTTAAATCGACATTTTCTTGCTTATTATTTGAACAATAATAAATAAAGGATCTGTCGTTTTTACGGGCGACATTTTCGTCTATTTTTCATACAAAACGGATATTTTGTTTTTTTACGCCGATCCCGCTAGATTAATAGCTTGAACGATTAAGCAAAAGGTGTGACAACTGTGCAATAATTCATCGAACAAACGACATTTTTGACTTAATCCCCCTTGTTTTGTCACTTATGTTTGGCGTTCTTGTCGATGATCCATATAATGATTGAAGTGCTAATTTTAAACTTATATTAAGAAAGTAATTATAGGAGTCTAAACTATGGCAGTAACTAAGCTTGTGCTAGTTCGACACGGTGAAAGTGTATGGAACAAAGAAAACCGTTTTACAGGCTGGACTGACGTTGAGCTGTCCGAAAAAGGCCGTAATGAAGCGCAAGAAGCAGGTAAACTGCTGAAAGCTGAAGGTTTCGTTTTTGACTATGCATATACTTCTGTTCTGAAACGCGCAATTCACACCCTGTGGAACATTCTTGATCAAGTTGATCAACAATGGCTGCCAGTTGAAAAATGCTGGAAATTAAACGAACGTCATTACGGTGCTCTGCAAGGCTTAAACAAAGCTGAAACTGCTGAAAAATACGGTGACGAGCAAGTTAAACAATGGCGTCGTGGTTTTGCTATCACTCCACCAGAATTAACTAAAGACGATGAACGTTTCCCAGGTAAAGATCCTCGTTATGCATCTTTAACTGCGGCAGAACTGCCATTAACAGAAAGCCTAGCATTAACTATCGACCGTGTAACACCATACTGGGAAGAAGTTATCAAACCACGTGTTGCTTCTGGTGAGAAAGTTATTATTGCAGCTCACGGTAACTCACTGCGTGCTCTGGTTAAATACCTAGACAACATGAGCGAAGACGAAATTCTTGAGCTGAATATCCCAACAGCTGTACCTTTAGTTTACGAATTTGATGAAAACATGAAACCAATCAAACGTTACTACTTAGGTAATGCTGACGAAATCGCAGCAAAAGCAGCCGCTGTTGCTAACCAAGGTAAAGCAAAATAATTTTGCGTTAAATCTATTAATTTAGGTTTATATGATAAATACCGCTAGAAATAGCGGTATTTTTTTATATTAAATTTCTAAATTTCAATTTTTTCATATTACTTTTTATTTTATATAAAAAATATAATATTTAACTCGATAGTATTAATTAAAAAATATTAAATTATCACTTACAGTTATTAAATATTTAATATATTGTCACCATTGGATTTTAAGTCATTTAATTATTTATAAATATAAAACGCTTATAACAAACGTATATTAAAATAGGGATATTTTATGTCTGAGTGTAATTATAACTCTTATGGAGCTTGGTGGTATTGTTCTCCAGAAGGGCGAATTTTAGAACTTCATTATTAGAAATGGCAACTAATAACAAAGGTGATGATTTATCAATATTTTTAATAAACTCTATTGGATGATAGGATACATTTTAATTTTTTAATCCTTTAATTATAATAACCTTAAATATACAACTATAATAAAACATTAAAAATCAAATAAAGAATAGGGATATTAATATGAAATTAAAAATAGTTACCATTCTATTTATTATTATTATGTTTATAATAATGTTTGTTTTATTTCCGTTTAAGGAGGATAAAATAAATAATCCTTCTCCCTCTCTATTTAAACAAAGCCTTTCACATTATCAGCTTTACTTAGGCGATATTTATTTTGATAAGAATGATAAAAACAAAGCCCGCAAATTTTATTTATTATCTGCTTATAACGAGAATGCGGAGGCTCAAGCAAAAATAGGTTCTTTCTACATTAATGGAAATTTATATTTCCCTAAAGATTATGAATTGGCCATGAAGTGGCTACTAAAATCGTCTAGTAAAAATAATCCTACTGCACAGTTTTATATAGGATATATGTATGATGATGGTTTAGGTGTTATACAAAATTACTATATAGCAATTGAATGGTATTTAAAATCTGCAGAGCAGAATTTTAGTAGAGCACAGAATAATCTAGGTCTTTTATATTTAGATGGTCTTGGTACTAAACAAGACTACGAAAAAGCAATGGAGTGGTATTTAAAAGCAGTTAGTAATGGGCATATCAAAACAAACAATAATATTGCTTATTCATATCAACATGGCTTAGGAGTTGAGCAGAACTATCAGAAAGCAATGACCTTCTATTTAAAGGCGGCTGAAGATAATGATCCCTCAGCTATTTATAATATCGGTTATTTATATGAAAAAGGATTGGGTGTCATTGCTGACAAAGAAAAAGCATGTGAATGGTATCAAAAGTCATATGAGCTTGGATTTAAACCCGCTAAATTCAGACTTGATCTATTAAAGATGCATGACTAACTTACTTTCTTTTCCATAAAAATACCGTTGATTAATTATCAACGGTATTACAGTTTGTGTACTAATATAATATCAGTTAACCGCGACGAGCAACAACCGCATCTGCTAGTTGACGTAACAGTATTTCAGTATCATCCCAACCAATACAAGCATCGGTGATACTTTTACCGTAAACCAATGGTTCACTGCTTTCTAATGACTGGCTACCTTCCACTAAATGACTCTCAATCATAACGCCGATTAATGCTTTTTCACCTGAGCTAATTTGTTGGCAAATATCAGCACCAACTTCCATTTGTTTCTCAAATTTCTTGCAACTATTGGCGTGACTGAAGTCAACCATCACGTTTTGTGGTAAACCTGCTTTTTTAAGCCCTTCTTTTACCGCTGCTACATGTTCAGCGCTGTAATTTGGTTCTTTACCACCACGTAAAATAATGTGGCAATCACCATTACCTGCTGTGCGCACAATGGCTGAATGGCCCCATTTAGTGACAGAAAGAAAACAGTGTGGCGATCCAGCTGCATTGATTGCATCAATAGCAACTTTAATAGTCCCGTCTGTACCATTTTTAAAACCAACAGGACAAGATAAACCAGAAGATAGCTCACGGTGTACCTGAGATTCAGTAGTACGAGCGCCAATGGCACCCCAACTCATTAAATCAGCAACGTATTGAGGCGTTATCATATCTAAAAACTCACCGGCAGTTGGCAAGCCACTATCGTTGATAGTTAATAAAAGATCACGAGCGATACGCAAGCCTTCATTAATATCAAAGGTATGATCCATATGAGGATCATTAATTAAGCCTTTCCAGCCTACTGTTGTGCGTGGTTTTTCAAAATAAACACGCATAACAATTTCAAGTTTATCTTTAAGCTCTTCTCTAATGAGGCTTAAACGTTGCGCATACTCCAATGCAGCTTTCGGATCATGAATAGAACAAGGTCCAATTACCACTAATAGACGATCATCTTTTCCAGCTAGGATTTGATGAATAGCTTCACGGGCATGACGAACTGTAAAAGCCGCATTATCAGTTGCTGGAAACTTTTCCAATAAAGCAACTGGCGGTAAGAGTTCATTAATTTGTGTTATTTTAAGGTCATCATTTTGATAATTCATTCCCGTGTATCCACTCTATGTTATCTAGTCAATGTTATTATTGCTTTTCCAATCTAACCATTCGTTTTCTATCTGTAAACACCCTTTCAACCTAAAGCACCTATAGTCACCTTTCTAAAAATTCCAATATAAAGGGAAATAGCGCACTTAAGCAAAATAATGATTCAAAATTGCGTTAAGGATAAGAATAAAAATAATGAATAGTAAGGCTGGAGAGAAAGATAACTCTGCCAGCCTTTTTTATTAGGAGAGATAATTATTTCTGCTAGAGCGTTTTGCTGTTTTGATCCACAAACGAGAACCATTAATAGCGATAGCCAGTAAGATAATATATTCAACAGACATTGCATAAACGCCTTGTTTGTAGAATATAACAATACTAATCACATTAATAACTGACCAAACTAGCCAGTTTTCAACTAATTTCCGCGTCATTAAGATCATCGCTACAATAGAAAGAACCGTCATTGTAGAGTCCCAGAACGGGTAAGCATCAGGTTCAAGAACTGGCGTAGCTAAACTTGCACCAAAGACATTTAATATATCAACAGCAACAACGGCTAAATAACCAAATACAGTATCAATATTGAAAGTAAGAGCAGCAATAGCAGCTATCGAAACAACGATTAAGAAGAGACGATGACTCGATTTTAACCAACGTATTCTCAACGTAGCTTGTTCAAAGTCATTCACTCTGCTCCATGCATACCATCCATAAATATTAGCGGCAAAGAAAAATATTTGAAGGAGTAAGCTTGCGTATAGCTGAATTTGGAAAAAAATAATGGCAAACAAGGTGACATTAATAAGTCCAAATAAATAGTTGATAATTTTTTCCTGGCTTGCAAGCCAAATACACAATAGACCAGCGATGGTGCCAACAGCTTCAATCCATGAGAGTGGATATCCACCGTCTCCGAGTGGGATATTGACTAAAATATTATTGATACTAAACCAACTCATCACATCCATTTTTACAACCCCGACTTAATCATAGAAAAAACAAAGAAAATATGGGTTATTGCGACATCTTTGCAAAGTAGTAAAGATATATTATAAATTCATATTTATAATGGTACTTAGTTTTTAATATTAAACATTATGTTTCTGATTTAGAAAAATAACAAACAAATGTTTTATATACTAAACAAATTATTCTAATTTTACTTTTTAAACAATAAAAACGACAAATAACTTTATTACATTTTACTTATTAGAGAGAAATATGGAGCCAACAACACGTTTAATCGATCGCATGCTATCTTTTGCTCTCCTCGATCCTAGAATTGAGGCTGTAGTACTAACAGGATCGTTAGGACGCAATAGAAAGATAGACAGTTATTCTGATATTGATATAGAGCTTATCGGTTATGGTGCGACAGAGCTCGCAAAAAACCAACATTGGTTATCACAATTCGGTGATGCTCTTGTCAGCTTACAGTTGGAGTGTGAAGATCCCAAAAGTAAGTTTTGGCCTATTTATTTACATGTTTTAGCTCAAGGTCGCAAAATAGACATTATGATGGCAGAGCCTGAGCGTATTTTTAACATGAAAACTGAGGGACTTAGCCCAGTTTACCAGCGTGGATATCAAATCTTACTTGATAAAACGAGTTTATGTGACGGGCTTCCTGAAATTAGCACTATAACGCCTCCTACGCTTTCAAAAGAGAAGGCATGTAACAATGCTCAAGAATTCTGGTTTGAGGCGACACAAGTCGCTATAGCCATTCTACGTCATGAATTTTGGTCTGCTAATTATCGTATGAATGATATGCGTGAATGGCTGATGGCATTACTTGAACAAGTTGCGCTGCTCGATACCCCAACACAAGATGTTTGGTATCAAGGGAAAAACTTAAAAGAATGGCTACCTAAATTTTATTCATTGCGTTCATTGGAAAGCACTCTTGCAATGAGTACCCCCTATGAAGCAGCAGCAACACTTTCCATTATGATGGCATTTTTTCTCGATGCATCGAAACGCCTCAATCACCCTATTGATACAGCAATAAAAACACAAGAATTGGTCAGTGATTGGTTAATCGATAATGAATTTTTGACTGAAAATGAATACACCCAAATCACGTCATCAATTATTTGTCATTACTGATTTGAATGTCATTTTAGATTAGGGCTAGGTAGTTTTTTCAATTTTGAGAAAACTATCTTACTTGTTTAATAAAACAATGATTGCACTATCAAAAGAGAGAAAGGTTACTAAGAATTTATTTATTGTCTAAGGGATGGTAGATATATAGAAAGAGGTTTTGAAATGGTGGGTCGTGGGCGATTCGAACGCCCGACCAATTGATTAAAAGTCAACTGCTCTACCGACTGAGCTAACGACCCATTTCAATAAAAACGGATTGGTATTCGAAAATGGTGGGTCGTGGGCGATTCGAACGCCCGACCAATTGATTAAAAGTCAACTGCTCTACCGACTGAGCTAACGACCCTTTTTCGAACTCGCCACATTCTCTGTGGCAACGGCGGGTAATAATACTGATTTAATGTTTTTGTGCAACGTTTTTTTTCAAAAAAAAGTTCAACCGTTGAAAAAACAATCATTTAACCCCGAAAATGCAACATTTTACATTACGGGGTCAATAATTAGAGTGTTCCTAGCTGCTTTTGCGCTAATTTAGCGCCAGCGCTATTTGGATATTGCTTAATCACTTGTTGGTAAACAGCTTTAGCATTATCCTTTTGCCCTTTCTCTTGCATGATCAAACCAATTTTATAAAAGGCTTCACTTGCTTTTTGAGATTTTGGATAGTTTTTAACAACGATAGCAAACGTGCTTGCAGCCTGATCCTTATTACCTTTTAGATAATACATCTGACCCAACCAAAATTGTGCATTTGATTGATAGCTAGACTTTGGATAGTTATTGATAAAGTTGTTTAATTCAACAATTGCCTTATCGTAATCTTTAGAATTCAATACGATATCAATTGCTGCATTATAATCGGCCTTCTCATCACCTTGTCCTGAGCTAGTTGCAGCAGGTGGTGTTGAAGAAGCAGTATTATCAGGTTGAGTGGCTTCTGTTGATGTTGAAGCTCCGCCACCAAGGCTATCTAACTGTTGATAGATATTGCGTTGGCGTTCAACAACTTGATTTAACTGGTATTGATTTTCCTGAATTTGACCACGTAACATATCAATATCACGCTGAGAATCAGCGAGTTGTTGCTGTAATTGGGTCAAAAGCTGGCTGTGAGCATTTGAAAAACGCTCAAGTTGGGCGAGTCGTTCATCGGTCGAACCTGAACCGATATTACTGATTGGCGCTTGGGCAATAGCGGCTACTGGAGCCGCTACGCCAACCAGTAACAACAGACTCATCAAGAAAGGTCTGAAGTTACTGTTGTTCATGCCGTTCTCTTAGTAATCCAGTACTGCACGACGGTTTTTCGCGTAAGCGGCTTCGTCATGACCCAGTACAGCTGGTTTTTCTTTACCGTAAGAAACGATTGACAGTTGATCAGCTGATACGCCTTTACCTTGCAGGTACATTTTCACAGCGTTAGCACGACGTTCGCCCAGAGCGATGTTGTATTCTGGAGTACCGCGTTCGTCAGCATGACCTTCTACAGTGATACGTACTGATGGATTTGCACGCAGGAATGCAGCGTGTGCGTCTAACAGGTTAGCGTAGTCTGAGCTAATGTCATATTTGTCAAAACCGAAGTAAACGATGTTTTGTTGTTTCAGTTGTTCTAATTGCTGACGTGCTAATTCTTCAGCAGTAGGACCTTGTTCAACAACTGGTACATTGTTTGTATCAGCTTGATCGTCGTTTTTGTTTGAGCTACATGCTGCAACAGCAACGAGTGGTAATGCTAACATCAACCCTTTAAACACTTTGTTTAATTGCATCTCTATTTGTTCCTTTATTTGTTTGCCATACATAATTTTTATGCATCACATAAACGGTGACCAGGCAGGTGCTTTAACCTGACCATCAGTCGCCGGAAGACGCGCTTTGAAACGTCCATCAGTCGATACTAGCTGCAAAATGGTGCCTAAGCCTTGTGTAGAGCTATAAATAACCATTGTGCCGTTAGGCGCGATGCTTGGCGTTTCATCCAGAAACGTATCTGTTAGATATTGTACGGAATTCGTTTCCAGATCCTGCTTAGCGATATGTTGCCTACCGCTTTCAGAACTCACCATAACTAAGAAACTACCATCTGAGCTTACTGCTGGATTCTGGTTTTGTTTACCTTCCCAAGTAATACGCTCTGGTGTTCCACCGTTAATATTAACCTTGTAAATTTGTGGGCGTCCACCTTGATCTGAAGTATAGACTAAGGTTTGTCCATCTGGCATCCAATTTGGCTCGGTATTATTACTTCTGCCATTGGTTACCTGTGTCATATTCCCACTCGCTAAATCCATAACATACAGATTTAAGCTACCGCTCTTAGAAAGAGCAAATGCAAGTTTAGAACCATCAGGTGAAAACGAAGGTGCACCATTATGTCTTGGGAATGATGCAATTTGGCGAATTTCACCTGTTGCTAATGTTTGTACCACTAAAGCAGATTGACCACTTTCAAAAGTCACATACGCTAGTTTAGCACCATCTGGCGACCATGCTGGTGACATTAATGGCTGTGATGAACGATAAACACGATCTTGGTTAAATCCATCATAATCTGAAACGCGCAATTCATAAGGATATGCGCCACCATTTGTCACAACAACATAAGCAATACGTGTACGGAATGCACCACGAATACCTGTCAGTTTTTCAAAAACTTCATCACTAGCGGTATGTGCAGAGTAACGTAACCATTTAGATGGCACTTTAAACTCACTTTGAGATAAAACTGCACCCGGTGAGCCAGCAACATCCACTAACTGATAGCTAACTAAATATTGACCATCCGCTGATGGTTGCACACGTCCAACAACAACAGAGTCAATACCTAATGCAGTCCAAAGTGCAGGTTGGACTTCAGAAGCAGTAACCGGTTGTTGAGGTATACGAGATACATCAATCGGATTGAATTTTCCGCTATTTCGTAAATCAGCTGCAATGATACCAGCAACATCTTCTGGCATTTGACCAGTACCTTCCCATTTAAAAGGAACGACACCGATAGGGCGTGCAGTATTCACCCCTTGTGTAATTTCAATTCGAACTTCAGCGTTAGCCAGAGTGGTTACGCATAATATTAAAAGTCCGAAAATAACATTTAATGCCTGCTTCATCATGTCTCCCTTTTATTATTGCGGTTATTACGCAATAACGCACAGAATAGTAACAAACGCTTTTCAACAACACCATACAACGCATCAATAACATTCTAAAATAGCTATAAATTAGTGTATGTTTTCCTACAATCAGACAGTTTTATGGTTTAAACTCAATTACTGATGATTTTACTTGCTCGTAAACATCTTTCGGTGGCTTAGGTAATTTAGCGGTATTCGCTGCTCTTAATGCCACTTGACATAAAGAAGGATCGCCCCCTACAACCTTCGCACTGATTAACAAGCCATCAGGTGCAATACTGACTTTTAGTTCACAAGTTCGCCCTTTATACAACTCAGGGTCAATAAACTTCTGTTCAATAGCCGTTTTCACTTGTCCAATATAAGTAGCAACACCTGCATTATTGGCACCAGTGCGATTTCCACCGCCTTGACCAGCTGCAGATGCACCGCTTTGTTTGTTACCATCAGCCATTAAACCATCAAGTAAACTATCTACTGCTTTACTTTGCTGTTGTGCTGCCGCTTTTGCTTTAGCCTCTGCTGCGGCTTTGGCTTTTGCCTCTGCAGCGGCTTTTGCTTTAGCATCCGCTTCAGCTTTCGCTTTTGCATCGGCCTCTGCTTTGGCTTTAGCATCTGCTTCAGCTTTAGCTTTTGCCTCTTCCGCTTTTTGTTTCGCTGCTAAATCGGCTTGTTTTTTTGCTTCGGCTTCAGCTTGTTGTTTAGCGTCAGCTTGTTCTTTTAAGATGCGATCACGCTCTGCTTTCGCTTGCGCGGCCGCTTCTTCTGCAACTTTTTGTTCTTCTTTTGCTTTCGCAGCAGCTAATGCAGCTTCACGTTTTTGAGCTTCTGCCGCCTCTTTCGCTTGTAAACGTTCAACTTCTAACGTTTTCAAACGTTCTTGTTCTTTCATTTGTTGCTGACGCAACTCTTCTTCTTGTTGCTCTGCACGCTCTTTACGCACTTGCTCGGCTTTTTGGACATTAGCTTGTTGTGCTTTCTGCTGGTTATACTGTTGTACCACAGCATTAGGATCGACCATAATAGCATCAATAACTTGCCCGTCTTCTCCACCGCCACCACCTAAATCCCATTTCTGAGTTAATGACCCCCAGATAAGCAATGCGACAACGAGTAAATGCAAGGCGGTAGACAAGATAACTGAACCGCTCAATTTACTTCGGATTGGTTTCGTCTTCTTTCCCACGCTATCATCCAAACTTATTTCAACCTAATTACATAGGCTGAGTCATTAAACCTACAGATTTAACACCTGCTTGACGTAACATGTTGAGCGCTTTAATTATCTCATCATAAGGAACATCTTTAGCACCGCCAATAAGAAATACAACTTTCGGATTTTTTTCCAATTGTCGTTTGGCTTCAGCCATAATCTGTTCTTGTGGTAATAATTCTAATACTTCCTGATCAACACGAATGTTGTATTGCCCAACACCTGCAACTTCGACAATCACAGGAGGGTTATCGCTACTTGAAACAGTTTGTGTCTCTGTTGCTTCAGGAAGATCAACCTCAACACTTTGCGAGATAATAGGTGCCGTTGCCATAAAAATAAGTAACAGCACTAATAATACGTCTAGCAAAGGAACAATGTTAATCTCTGATTTTACGCCTCGGCGGCTACTGCGACCCCGTGCCATCAGCTCTCTCCTTCTGCGTTAACTATTTCTTTTCTGCGGAGGCAAAAGCTTGGCGATGTAAAATCGTCAGGAACTCTTCCATAAAGTTATCGTAACTTTGTTCCAGTTTATTTACACGCTGCGTAAACCGGTTATAAGCCATAACTGCGGGGATTGCCGCAAATAAACCGATAGCTGTTGCAATTAGAGCTTCAGCAATGCCGGGTGCGACCATTTGTAATGTTGCTTGTTTAACACTACCTAATGCAATAAATGCGTGCATGATCCCCCAGACTGTACCGAACAGGCCAATATATGGGCTGATAGAACCGACAGTACCAAGGAAAGGAATATGATTTTCTAAAGATTCTAATTCACGATTGAAAGAGACACGCATTGCCCTTGATGCACCATTAACAACTGCATCAGGCGCATGAACGCTTGCTTGATGCAAACGTGCAAACTCTTTAAAGCCAGAATGAAAAATCTGCTCTGAGCCAGATAACTCATCACGACGAGCTTGGCTATCTTTATATAAACGTGCCAAATCAGTACCTGACCAGAATTTATCTTCAAAATCTGCAGCTTCACGATCGGCGGCATTCAGAACTTTAGTTCGCTGAATAATAATCGCCCAAGATGCAATAGAAAATCCGATTAAAAGCAACATGATCAACTTGACTAAAAGCCCTGCTTTTAGGAAGAGATCGATAACATTCATGTCAGCCACTACTTAAACTCCGCGATAATGGACTTAGGAAGCGCTACTGGCTTCATTTTTGATGAATCTACGCAGACAACGAGCACTTCTGCGCTACACAATACACAACCATCTTCATTAATAATCTTTTGAGAAAATGTCATTGAAGCACCACGCAATGTGGTAATTTCACTTTCTACTTGCAAAAGATTATCAAGTCGAGCTGGCGCAATATATTCTATTGATAATTTACGTACAACAAATACAACATGATCATACTCCCGTAAATCATGCTGATGAAAACCTTTTTCTCTGAGTAGTTCAGTTCTAGCGCGTTCAAAATATTTCAGATAACTGGCGTGATAAACAACACCACCGGCATCAGTATCTTCATAATAAACACGAACAGGCCAAAGAAACTGCATATTACCTTCCTTACATTTCCCGAGTTAAGTCCATAAATAATGTAGTTATAAGTTACCTAACTATACTTAAGAGGTCGCTCTAAGGGAATCGTAGTAACGTAAAGAATAGAAAACGCAGTTTTCAGCCGCCAATCATAAACTCTTCTTTGCAACACGCAATATGCTTTGTGCTCTGAATAGAAAAAATATTTTTATTAAGACAGCATAAAAATGCTTGCTAATTAGAAATTCATAGATTGTCTTATTTAGTAGTATTATTTTTAATGACAGAAAAAAACCAGTTAAAAAACTGGTTTTCCATATAAATCAATCAATTATTTGAGATTGGAGTTTCATGAAGATAGTGCCACTGCCAACACTCATCATGAGAATTACGTCTCAATAACACCACAGATTCGCGCATAAGAATTTTCTTATTTTCACTGTGTGTTTCTTGATATCTGACAAGCGCCAAACAATCAGACTGATAAATTATTTTATAATCGTCCGTTTTTATTTTCAGACTACTTCTTTTTCCTGCATTTTGTCTGAACATCGCGATAACGTCATCATAACTCACTGCTTTTCCACTGATCCCTACCATTGAAAATTCTTGAGATAAAAGATTTTCTATTTTTGTAATGGCATCGACTGATAGGGGATATTGCGTAAAAACCGTTTCAATCTCATCATGCAAAGATTTAATGCTTTCTATAATTGAGTCAGTATTAAAATTCATCTTGTATTTCCTGTGTAATAACTTTTTTCTTTAGTGTAAATAATAAAGTAAGAGGTAATATGCCTATCAACGCACATATTAAAAAAGTCATGCTATAAGCTGTTTGTGGTAAACAAAAAAGAGAAAGAATATTAAATAACATAGCAACCATAGTTGCCCCGACACTAAAAACAACCTGTCTATTAATATTCCAAATAACACTTGCTTGAACTAATTTTTGTGCACCGAAATCATACAATGCCGTGGTTTGTGCGGTGTTAGCGCCAATCCCGCCACCTACGCCGATAATTAGATAAGCAATAATAAGTAATGGAATATCGCTACTGCTATTTACAAATGTTAATAAAGAAATACCAATACTGTGTAATAGCAATGCAATAATAAATAAACGTTTCATCCCTAACTTATTATAAAGCGCACCACTTATTGTCATTGAAATAAAAGCACCTAGTGCATACAACAACATAAAAATACCTGTACCTTGACCTGTAAATTTCAAATATTGTTGTAAATAGAAAATAGCGAGAATATTTACTCCAGTAAAAACACCGGGAATACAGTAATAAATAAAAATAGAGAGTGATAGATTTCTATTTTTTAATAATGCTAAATTAATAACTGGTGATGAATGGTGTCGATAATGGCAATAGTAAAGTACAGCAAAAATTATTGAGAATACGGCAATCGCTAAAGCGAGTAATGTTGAGTGGTATTCGCCATAAGCAGATAACGCGAATAACCCAGATACAATGATCAGACTAATAAGAATGATACCTTTAATATCAGGCATAGCGTTTTCTTTAGGTAAAGGCTCTTTTACCCAGATAAAAGCTAGAAATGCGGTTAATAATGAGAATGGAATATTGCTATAAAAAACCCAACGCCACGAAACAACATCAACAATAAATCCACCTAATGTCGGCGATATTGCAGGTGCAATTAAGGCTATTGCCATAATTAGCGTAGAGATTTTACTTCTCTCATGTCCTTGAAAATATTGAAAGGTTAATGCTTGCCCAATTGGGATTAACAATCCACCACTCACGCCTTGAATAAAGCGCCAAAAAATAAGCTCATTAAAAGAGTGAGAGTATCCCACTAATGCAACGGATAAGCTAAACATCAACATTGACGTTACCATCAATGCTTTAATTCCAAAACGTTGAGATAACCAGTGGCTCAATGGAATAATTAACGTTAATCCCAAAATATAACTATTTGAAACCCATGTAACAGAAACGATAGAGATCTGCATATCATCGGCAATTGCAGGTAATGCAATGGCTGACATAAAAATATTAATACAATCTATAAAGAAACCCAGCAGAAATATAGATGCAATTCGATAGCGGTAAGTCATAAAAATCCTCCGCACATAGAGTACGGAAGATTGACGAATTTCGTCTATCTGACAAAATAGAATTTATTGTTTAATCAGAGTAAACAATCATGCAAAACCAAATTGATCGAATTCGCTCTTTTATTGCTGTTGTTGATACAGGATCATTTACTCAAGCCGCAAAATATTTACGCCTTAGTAAATCGATGGTAAGTATTCATATCAAAGCGTTAGAAACAGAATTGGATGTGTCATTACTCAATCGTAATACTAGACGATTCTCACTCACTGAAACAGGTGAAATGCTTTATCAAGATTTCCGCCTCGTGTTAAGTCAGTTAGAACAAACATTAGATAAGGCACGATTAGGACAACAAGAATTACAGGGATCGTTGCGATTAAGTTCGACTGCGGAATTTGGTGAACACTATATTTTGCCGTTACTTAATCAATTTATGCAATTACACCCAAAGCTAAAAGTACAGTATGCGTTTAATTCTTCTATTGAAGATTTAATAAATCATAAACTTGATCTCGCGATCCGCCTCGGCACATTGAAAGACAGTAATTACCGATCTACAAAGCTGGCTGATTATGAGATAAGTTTAGTTATCTCTCCTGATTTATTGCAGAAGTTCTCAATAAAAGCTATCGATGACTTGAGTGCTATTCCTTATTTAGCAAATAGTAATTTGCGTCAAAGTAAACTTTCATCATCTTCAGAATTTAATAACCTACTCTCTCAGTTAGCTCAAGATGCTTATTTTGAAACCAATACCATTGCGGCATTAAAAAAAATGGTACTCGCGCACTCTGGGATGACTATTTTGCCTCATTGGTACATTCAGCAAGAGTTATTAGAAAAAGAATTAGTTGTGCTATTCCCTGAAGTTTCCCTGTTAACGCAATCCGTTAATATTATTTTCCCTTATAGCGAATATATTCCAAGAAAAACACGTCTTTTTATTGATTACTTAAAAGAAAATATCCGGCTATAACGCTAGATGTGTGAAGGAATTTAGAAGAGAAATTTGAAAAAAATAGTTAGGAGATAAAATACCTTATTTCTTTCTCATGCACTGAGCAGAAATAAGGTATTTTCTTAGAAGAAAAAGTAACTTAGCCCAACAACTAAAATAATAATTGCAGGGATTGGATGTAATAAACATTTTGCTACAACATGTTTAGGGCGAAATGCTAGACCAAAAGTTGCGCCAGCACACACAGACCAAATAAGAAGGATGCCTTGCCAAATTGCAAGTGAACTCGTGTTCGCTGCAAATCGGCTAGGGTCCCACATGACACAAAATGCCATTACCAACGCCATGATTAAAACAAGAGCCCTAATAGGGCCCTTGTCTAGTAGTTGGTAGCTTTTATCCAACATTATTCTTCACTTGCTGAAGTTTTTTTCGCTTCAGCGTGCTCGAAAGCCAGTCCTGCGATCACCGCAATACTACAAGCGAAGAGCGTTCCGAGAAGCCATGCAAAATACCACATTCTCTATGCTCCTTAGTACAGAGTATGATTATTGCCTTCGATAAATTTCTTATCGAGGCGACCATGCATTTTCCAGTAACACCAGATGGTGTAAAGGAGAACGATAGGTACGAAGATAATCGCAACAACTGTCATTACCTGAAGAGTAAACAGGCTAGAAGTTGCATCCCACATTGTTAAGCTCACATCTGGGAAAGTGCTTGAAGGCATCACAAATGGGAACATAGTCACACCACAAGTCAGGATAACACAAGCAATTGTCAGTGAAGTGAACAGGAATGCCCAGCCACCTTTATTTGCTTTAGTTGCAACAATCGCCAGTAAAGGACATAACAGACCTAATGCAGGCAGAGCCCATAATACTGGATAATTGTTGTAGTTATTCATCCAAGCACCAGCTTCGTGAGAAACGGTTTTCAGTAGTGGAGATGAAGGACCTGCAGTATCAATAGCACTTGTAATAACGAAACCATCAATACCATAAATTAACCACACACCTGCTAATGCAAAAGCAACGAAAGTGATTAAAGAGGTAATGTAAGTTGTTTTACGAGTACGCTCGTGTAACTCACCAGTGGTACGCATTTGAAGATAGCTTGCACCATGTGCAACAATCATCATTAAGCTAACAACACCTGCTAATAAACCGTATGGGTTTAATAAGCTTAATAGGTTAATAAGTGCGTTAGTTGTACCATTATAAGATACACGTTGCATGCTATCGACTTCTAATGGAACACCTTGTAATAGGTTACCAAAAGCAACACCGATAACTAATGGTGGAACGAAGCTACCAATAAAGATACCCCAATCCCACATGCCACGCCATTTTGGTGATTCTAATTTAGAACGGTAGTCAAAACCTACTGGACGGAAGAATAATGCCGCCAATACGAAGATCATACCAAAATAGAAACCAGAGAATGCCGCAGCATAAACCATTGGCCATGCAGCGAATAATGCACCACCTGCTGTGATTAACCAGACTTGGTTACCATCCCAGTGAGGTGCAACAGAGTTAATTAAAATACGGCGTTCAGTGTCATCTTTCGCGATAACGCGTAGTAACACACCGACACCCATATCAAAACCATCGGTGACCGCAAAGCCGATCAGTAAGATACCAACCAGTAGCCACCAAACAAACCGCAATACTTCATAATCAAACATAGTGGACTCCTGTGTTACTTACTTTGAGAAGAAGCTGTCTTCTGTTCAAAGTGATAGCGACCCGTCTTCAGGCTACTCGGCCCAAGGCGACCAAATTTGAACATCAGGAACATTTCAGCAACTAGGAACAGTGTGTACAGACCACAGATAAGACCCATAGATACTAGGATATCAGCCTGTGTCAGTGAAGAAGTTGCTACAGCCGTAGGCAGGATTTCACCAATCGCCCATGGTTGACGTCCATATTCTGCAACAAACCAACCGGCTTCAACTGCGATCCACGGTAATGGAATACTAAACAGAGCAGCACGTAGTAACCATTTATAGTTACCAATGCGGTTAGACAGAACTGTCCAGAAGGAAATCGCAACAACCAGTAACATCAGGAAGCCTGCGGCAACCATGATACGGAATGACCAGAACAGTGGTGCGACATTAGGAATAGTGTCTTTTGCAGCAGCTTTGATTTGTTCTTCTGTTGCATCAACAACTTTATCAGTATAACGCTTCAGTAATAAGCCGTAGCCTAAATCTTGTTTAGCGTCATTAAATGCAGCACGGATAGCAGGATCAGTATTACCTGCGCGTAATTCGCTTAATAATTCGTAAGCTTTCATACCGTTACGAATACGAACTTCATGCTGACCCATCAGATCGTTAAGACCTAATACAGGCGTATCGAAAGAACGTGTTGCAATAATACCCATTACATAAGGAATTTGTATTGCAAACGAGTTTTCCATTTTTTCTTGATTAGGGAATGCAATCATATTGAACGCAGCTGGAGCTGGTTCTGTATGCCATTCACCTTCAATTGCAGCCAATTTGGTTTTCTGTACGTCACCCATTTCGTAACCAGATTCATCACCCAGTACGATAACAGATAATACAGCTGCGATACCAAAAGTAGCAGCAACCGCGAAAGAACGTTTTGCAAAACCGATATCACGACCTTTGAGCAGGTAGTAAGAGCTGATACCCAGAACAAAGAATGCACCAGTACAGTAACCAGCAGCAACGGTGTGAACAAATTTAACTTGAGCGACAGGGTTTAAAACCAGATCAGCAAAACTCAACATTTCCATTCGCATGGTTTCAAAGTTGAAGTCTGCAGCGACAGGGTTTTGCATCCAACCATTCGCAACAAGGATCCACAGAGCAGAGAAGTTAGAACCGAAAGCAACTAACCAAGTTACCATCAAGTGCTGCTTCTTACCTAAGCGATCCCAGCCAAAGAAGAACAATCCGACGAAAGTTGATTCTAAGAAGAACGCCATCAGACCTTCGATTGCTAAAGGCGCACCGAAGATATCACCGACGTAATGAGAGAAATATGACCAGTTAGTACCAAATTGGAACTCCATGGTCAACCCAGTTGCGACACCCAGAGCAAAGTTAATACCAAATAACTTACCCCAGAACTTTGTCATATCTTTGTAAACTTGTTTACCCGACAGAACATATATCGTTTCCATGATTGCCAGCATAAACGCCATACCCAGCGTTAATGGGACAAACAGGAAGTGATACATCGCTGTTAAGGCAAACTGTAACCGTGACAGTTCGACAATATCAAACATCTTGACTCCTTGCTCCTAGCAGGAAGACACCGACTTGCGGCAACCCGACTTTATTAAATTATAAAGCCTCATAACTACCAGCAATAAATGCCTCTAAAAACAACAACGAATATTAAAGACCAAAAACACAATACCTTACAAATAGTACGCTTATATTTACATATAATAAATATATTTTGCGTGACCCAGATTTGAATTCTGAGCTTAGGTCAACAATACGACTTTTAGGTTTGTAACAGCATATTTGATCGTGTGCCAATTTAAGCATATTCAGAAATTTTTGCCACAATTAATAACTTGACCAACATCAAAAAAACACTTTAATGTTAACTAGTTGCGAATAAATTACCCAATAGTTACCATTGTGTTAATGCAATGTTGTTTTTATTTTTAAGTGTAATTTACCTCCTTATATTTTCCATAATAAAATTAACTTTTTATTTTCATAAAAGACTTAAAAATAAACACTTTTAATTGTGTTTTATTAATTTTAATATTAATTCCATTTTTTTGCAGGTAAATAATAAATATTTTAAAAAAATAATCTATTAATTAATAAGTTGAAATTTACAAAAATGTAAATATAAAAAAACACTCTTAATTATTTTATCCAATAAAGATACATTAAAAGTCTAATCTTGATTATCAACTTTTAATATTATTTATTTTTTTATTTCTTTTTTATTCTAGATAAATGAAGTGCAATAAATCTGTATTTAACAAATAAAACGTAAATCCATTATTAACATAAAAAACATATTATCAGTAAATTCAATGAGATAACAAAAAAAGAATAAATCATTTATGGAACACAGCAAGAAAAAGTAACAAAATTTTTTATTGGATTTTTGTATTTAAACAAAGTGTTTTTCAAGATACTACCCAACATCTTATTATCAATTTTTACAGTGATAAGGAGATCATAATTCCCCTTTAATCGTCATTTTGATGTTCTAACATAATAAAAAGATATACTTTACTATCAAAGCGCTTCCCTCCCCTCTTTTTTAACGCATCCATTAACATGTTTAAAAGTCTATCTCCTTAGTAAAAATCAGTGTTACAGCGTGATCCTTGTATAAATTTAAAGCTAATTATTACGATATTTATAGAAGTACCTATATTGAAAACCGTACAAAATAAGTGTTCATTTTTTCTTGTGAACACTCTTTTTTACTAAAAACATGCATTTAAAATATTATTTTTAACAATTCAGGGTATCTATTCATAGCTTATATCATTACTTTTAGACGCCACAAGAAAGTTAATAAATAGAAAAATGATGTTTCGTATACAGATCAATTTTCAAAAAAGACAATATAAAACAGATTATTAGAATAAATTCAGGTGGGGTATTAATGCGTTAATGACAATAATAGCTATTGATATAGCCTTTTAAATGAAACTAGAAATAAAAAATGCCAGCTCCTTTTTTAGAAACTGGCATTCTAGATAGTATCAATCCGAAATTATTAACAGAATTGTTACTTACTTGATCAGTGATTTAATCGCTTCACCGATATCTGCTAAGCTACGGACTGTTTTAACACCTGCAGCTTCAAGGGCAGCGAATTTCTCATCCGCTGTACCTTTACCACCAGCAATAATTGCACCCGCATGTCCCATACGTTTGCCTTTAGGCGCTGTTACACCAGCGATATAACCGACGACAGGCTTAGTGACATGATCCTTGATATAAGCAGCCGCTTCTTCTTCTGCTGTGCCACCAATTTCACCGATCATCACAATCGCTTCTGTTTGTGGATCTTCTTGGAATAATTTCAGAATATCAATAAAGTTAGAACCCGGAATTGGGTCACCACCAATACCAACACAGGTTGATTGACCTAAACCAACATCTGTTGTTTGCTTAACAGCTTCATAAGTTAATGTACCTGAACGAGATACAATACCTACTTTACCCGGTAAGTGAATATGACCAGGCATAATACCAATCTTACATTCACCCGGAGTGATAACACCTGGACAGTTAGGACCAATCATACGCACGCCAGCTTCATCTAATTTAACTTTAACAGTCAGCATATCCAGTGTAGGAATACCTTCTGTAATAGTAATAATTAGTTTAATGCCTGCATCAATCGCTTCTAAGATTGAATCTTTACAAAATGGTGCAGGTACATAGATAACTGTCGCAGTTGCACCAGTTGCTTCAACGGCTTCACGTACTGTATTGAATACAGGTAAACCTAAGTGCGTAGTACCGCCTTTACCCGGCGTAACACCACCAACCATTTGCGTACCGTAAGCAATAGCTTGCTCAGAGTGGAATGTTCCTTGGCTACCAGTAAAGCCTTGGCAAATTACTTTGGTGTTTTTATCAATTAAAATAGACATTATTTTGCCTCCGCTGCTGCAACAACTTGTTTCGCGGCATCCGTTAAGCTTTTAGCAGCAATAATATTTAATCCACTATCTGCTAATTTTTTGGTGCCTAACTCTGCATTGTTTCCTTCAAGACGAACAACCACAGGAACATTAACGCCAACTTCTTCAACTGCGCCAATAATACCGTCTGCGATTAAGTCACAACGAACAATACCGCCGAAAATGTTGACTAATACAGCACTGACATTTTCATCTGACAAAATAATCTTAAATGCTTCAGTTACGCGCTCTTTTGTTGCACCACCACCTACATCGAGGAAGTTTGCAGGCTCGCCACCGTGAAGTTTAACGATATCCATTGTACCCATCGCTAAACCTGCACCATTAACCATACAGCCAATGTTGCCATCTAATGCAACGTAGTTCAGTTCCCATTGTGCCGCTTGTGCTTCACGAGGATCTTCTTGTGATGGATCGTGCATTTCACGCATTTCTGGCTGACGATACAACGCGTTGCTATCTACGCCTAATTTGCCATCAAGACAAATCAGATCGTCTTCTTTAGTAATAACCAGTGGGTTAATTTCGATTAAAGCGAGATCACGCTCTAAGAAAATAGAGGCTAATCCCATAAAGATTTTAGCGAATTGACTAACTTGCTTGCCTTTTAAACCCAGTTTAAATGCTAATTCTCTTCCCTGATAAGGCATTGGGCCTGTCAGTGGATCAATAATTGCGCGATGAATAAGTTCTGGCGTTTCTTCAGCCACTTTCTCAATTTCAACGCCGCCTTCTGTTGATGCCATAAAGACAACGCGACGGGTACCACGGTCAACAACCGCACCAAGATAAAGCTCTTTAGCGATATCGGTTGCTGCTTCAACCAAAATCTGTGTAACAGGCTGACCGTTAGCGTCTGTTTGATAAGTGACTAAACGTTTGCCTAACCATTGTTCAGCAAATGCGCGGATCTCTTCTTTAGATTTAACGACTTTTACGCCGCCCGCTTTACCACGTCCACCCGCGTGAACCTGACATTTCACGACCCAAGGGCCTTGACCGATTTTTGATGCAGCTTCTTCTGCCTCGCGCGGTGTGGAGCAGGCGAAACCAGCAGGTGCTGGTAATCCATACCGTGTGAAAAGCTGTTTTGCCTGATACTCGTGTAAATTCATGATGTTCTATCCATAATCTTGTTGAAAGTCGGGCTTTCTTATTTTTTTGACTATAAGCCAGAGAAATCTGGCTTCACGAACACACTGTACTTCTTTGATGCTTGTGTCTGTTGCTAAGTAGGCAGGAGGAGCATCTCCTGCCTAAAAGCGATATTTATTACCTATACATCCAGTAATAAACGAGCTGGATCTTCTAGCATCTCTTTAACGGTTACTAAGAAACCGACAGACTCACGACCATCAATTAAACGGTGGTCATAAGACAGAGCCAGATACATCATTGGTAGAATAACAACCTGACCGTCTACTGCCATTGGGCGATCTTTAATTGCATGCATCCCTAAAATGGCACTTTGTGGTGGGTTGATAATCGGAGTTGACATTAATGAACCGAAAACACCGCCGTTTGTGATAGTGAAGTTACCGCCAGTTAAGTCTTCAACAGTTAACTTACCATCACGACCTTTTACAGCTAACGCTTTGATGTTTTTCTCAATATCCGCCATGCTCATTGCATCTGCATCACGTAATACTGGTGTTACCAGACCACGAGGTGTTGATACTGCAATACTGATATCGAAGTAGTTGTGATAAACCACATCAGTGCCATCAATAGAAGCATTCACTTCTGGATAGCGTTTCAGTGCTTCAACAACCGCTTTAATGTAGAAAGACATAAAGCCTAAACGTACACCGTGGCGTTTTTCGAATGCTTCGCCATACTGAGCACGTAAATCTTTGATTGGCTGCATGTTGATTTCGTTAAACGTTGTCAACATTGCAGTGGTGTTTTTCGCTTCTAGTAAGCGCTCTGCTACACGTTTACGTAAACGTGTCATTGGTACACGTTTTTCGCTACGGTGAGATAACAGAGCTTGAGGAACTTCTGCTACCGGTTGTGTCGTTGATTTATTCGCAACATGGCCTTCGATATCTTGGCGAGTTAAACGTCCGCCTACACCACTGCCTTTCACATCCGCAGGGTTAATATCGTGTTCAGCCACTAAGCGACGAGCCGTTGGACTTAATGCATCGTTATTGCCTTTTTCAGCAATATCAGCACTTTGACGCTGTGCTGGAGTGCTATCTTGAGCTGGTTTCACATCAGCAGGAATGCCTGTGCTATCACCTAAACGAATGCGACCTAGTAATTGGCGTGAACCAACAGTAGCACCTTCTTCTTCAAGAATACTTTCTAAAACACCTGCTTCACTTGCAGGTACTTCTAAAACAACTTTATCTGTTTCGATTTCAACCAGCACTTCATCGCGTTGAATGCTATCACCAGGTTTTTTATGCCAAGTTGCGACCGATGCGTCAGCAACTGATTCAGGGAGATCCGGTACTAGAATATCTACACTACTCATTTTCTATCCTTATTTATTCAACTTTCAGTGCGTCTTCAACCAGAGCTTTTTGTTGCTCCTGATGAACAGAGGTATAACCAACTGCTGGAGAGGCTGATGCAGGGCGTCCTGCATAACGTAATGTTGCGCCAGCTGGAATAGCATCACGGAAGTTATGCTGACTACAGTACCAAGCACCTTGATTCAGAGGCTCTTCTTGACACCAAATAAACTCTTTTACATGAGCATAAGGTGCGAGAATTTGCGCAATATCTTCGTGTGGGAATGGATACAGTTGTTCAATACGAATAATGGCAACGTTGTTTTGCTCATTAGCACGACGTTGTTCTAATAAATCGTAGTAAACCTTACCGGAACACATCACAACACGTTTCACATCAGCAGGTTTTAAATCATCCATTTCACCAATGACAGGTAAGAATTTACCATTTGCTAATTCATCCAATTCAGAAACCGCTAATGGATGACGTAACAGTGACTTTGGTGACATTACGATAAGTGGGCGACGCATACCACGTAACGCTTGACGGCGTAACATATGGTAAACCTGAGCCGGAGTTGATGGCACACAAACCTGCATATTTTGTTCTGCACACAGTTGCAGATAACGTTCTAAACGTGCAGAGGAGTGCTCTGGGCCTTGACCTTCATAACCGTGTGGTAACAGCATAACTAAACCACACATACGACCCCATTTTTGCTCACCAGAGCTAATAAATTGGTCGATAACGACTTGAGCAACGTTTGCGAAGTCACCAAATTGTGCTTCCCAAATTGTTAACCCACGAGGTTCCGTTGTGGCATAACCATATTCAAATGCAAGTACGGCTTCTTCTGTTAATACAGAATCCCAGACATTAAATTGTCCTTGAGCATTATGAATATTGGCTAATGGTACATAAACAGAACCATTTGTTTGGTTATGAATAACAGCATGACGATGGAAGAATGTACCACGTCCCGCATCTTCGCCAGAAAGACGAATGGTGATACCTTGGTCAACTAAAGTCGCATACGCTAATGTTTCTGCCGCACCCCAATCGAGTAGTTTCTCACCTTCAGCCATAACAGCACGGTCAGCATAAATTTTCTCAACACGAGATTGCATCACGATTTCTGAAGGAACGGTACTCACACGACGCGCTAAATCTTGTAAACGCGCTTTTTCTACTTTATGTGGGTACTCTTCATTCCATTCATGATTCAAATACGGTTCCCATGTGTAAGAATGCAGACCCATAGGGCGGTATTCTTCAACAACACAATCACCACGATCCAGCGCATCACGATAAAGATTAACCAGTTCAGTCACATCATTGGCATCAAGTAGTGATTGAGCAACCAGTTTATCCGCATAAATTTTACGTGGTGTTGGATGTTTTTTGATTTTTTGATACATCAGAGGCTGAGTCGCATTTGGCTCATCCGCTTCGTTGTGGCCATGACGACGGTAACAAACGAGATCAATCATAACATCGCGTTTAAAGGTATTACGGAAATCCAATGCTAAGCGAGTCACAAAAGCTACCGCTTCAGGATCATCTGCATTAACGTGGAAAATTGGCGCCTGAACCATTTTCACAATATCAGTACAATATTGTGTTGAACGGGCATCTTTTGGATTTGAAGTCGTAAAACCAACTTGGTTATTGATAACAATACGAACTGTACCACCTACTTCATAACCACGCGCTTGAGACATGTTCAAGGTTTCTTGTACAACACCTTGACCTGTCACTGCCGCATCACCATGAATAGTGATAGGAAGAACCATATTGCTACGCGCTTCATCTAAGCGATCACGACGAGCACGAACAGAACCAATTACAACTGGGCTAACAATCTCTAGGTGAGATGGGTTAAAGGCTAATGCGAGATGGACTTGAGCCCCTTCAGTCGCAAAATCAGATGAGAAACCTTGGTGATATTTAACGTCACCGGTTCCCAAATGTTCTTTATGAATACCCGCAAATTCATCAAATAAATCAGCCGGTTTTTTACCTAGGATATTAACCAGAACGTTTAAACGTCCGCGGTGCGCCATGCCAAGAACCACTTCACGAGTGTCTTGTTTACCTGCATGGCGAATTAAATCTTTTAACATCGGAACTAATGCATCACCACCTTCTAAAGAGAAGCGTTTTGCACCCGGGAATTTCGCACCTAAATAGCGCTCTAAACCTTCAGCTGCTGTTAGCTCTGTCAGGAAGCGTAACTTTTCTTCTTTAGTGAATTGGTCTGCAACATTCACTGATTCTAAACGTTGTTGTAGCCAGCGTTTTTCTTCAGTATTAGTGATATGCATATATTCAGCACCGATTGAACCACAGTAAATGCGTTTCAGTGCTTCATATAAATCACCTAATTTCATCGTTTCTTTGCCGATAGCAAAGGAGCCGACGTTGAAGGTTTCTTCAAAGTCTTCTTTAGTTAGATTATGGAAAGCAGGATCTAAATCTGGAACAGATTCTTGTTTCCATAAACCAAGCGGGTCGAGATTAGCGTTTTGGTGACCACGAAAACGGAAGGCATTGATGAGCTGCAAAACTTTAACTTGTTTTGAGTCCATTGCCGGATCGCTTACCGAGGTATGATATCGAGTGGATTCTTTTGCGAGGCGTCTGAAGTAGTCGCGGGTTTGAGAATGCGACTGTTCTATGCCTTGACTTGCGGGCAGTTGTTGAAAAATCTCTCTCCAACTTTCGTCAACAGAGTTTGGGTCAGTTAGGTAATCTTCATAGATATCTTCTATGTAAGACTGATTCTCTCCTGCTAGAAAAGTTGATTCTAGCCAGTCCTTCATTGCGCCGTTCTGCATTATGATCCCTTAAGCTATACAGCTTTAGTTCGCCGTGGATAACTAATACCGTGATTAAACGGTGTCGATTGCAAGGTTCTCTTATGACCCGCTATCTCGCAGGTTCTTTAAATATGGAGCTTTAGCTCTCAAGGAACCTTTAAGCACTGTCTTACAGTGTTTAAAGGTGCCTTACTATTTTTACCGCAAACGTCTAACTTAGTTTTTCCATTAACCGCCCTAACTATTTTAGGGCGGTTATTATTTTATGCACTACGTTTTAACAACATTGACTTAATATGACCAATCGCTTTTGTTGGATTGAGTCCTTTAGGACATACGCTGACACAGTTCATGATGCCATGACAACGGAACACACTGAACGCATCGTTAAGATCATCAAGACGAGATTCAGTCTCTGTATCACGACTATCAATCAAGAAACGATAAGCCGCTAACAATCCAGCTGGCCCGATAAACTTATCTGGATTCCACCAGAATGACGGGCAAGAGGTTGAACAACAAGCACAAAGGATACAATCGTAAAGTCCATCAAGCTTTTCACGCTGTTCTGGTGACTGTAAGTTCTCACGAGCAGGAGGATTTTTGCCATTATTAATTAAATACGGACGAATTTTCTCATACTGTGTATAGAACTGAGTCATATCCACTATTAAATCACGAATTACTGGTAAACCGGGTAACGGTCTGATCACAATTTTCTTACTTCCTTTCTGTAAAGATGAAATAGGTGTGATACAAGCCAAACCATTTTTACCATTCATGTTCACGCCATCAGAGCCGCAAACACCTTCACGACAAGAACGACGGAACGATAAGGTAGGATCTTTTTCCTTTAATTGAATTAATGCATCCAACAGCATCATGTCACGCCCTTCAGGAACTTCGAGGGTGTAATCTTGCATATGCGGCGCATTATCAACGTCGGGATTGTAACGATAAATCGAAAATTCAAGTTTCATATTTAAGTCTCCGCAACTTCAATAACACCGCTAATTAATATGTACGCACTTTTGGTGGGAAGGCTTCACGCAGTTTCGGCTGCATATTGACTTCACGTCGTGTCATTGTTTCGGTTTGCGGTTGATATAATGTATGGCATAACCAGTTCGCATCATCACGCTCTGGGAAATCGAAACGGCTATGAGCACCACGGCTTTCTGTACGGAAGTTTGCAGACACCGCAGTGGCATAAGCAGTTTCCATCAGGTTGTCCAATTCTAAGCATTCAATACGCTGTGTATTAAACTCACTTGAATTATCATCCAGTCGTGCGTTTTGTAAGCGCTCACGAATAACTTTCAGTTCTTCTAAGCCTTTTGCCATTGCATCGCCTTCACGGAATACCGAGAAGTTATGTTGCATACAAGATTGCAGAGCTTTACGGATTTCAACTGGATCTTCACCAGAACGGTTGTTTTCCCAGCGATTTAAGCGTGTTAATGCCGCTTCAACATCAGAATCGCTCGCATCACGCATTGTGCCTTGTTCCATCAGTGACTCTTTTAAGTGAACCCCTGCTGAACGACCAAATACCACTAGGTCTAACAATGAGTTACCACCTAAACGGTTTGCACCATGAACAGATACACAAGCAATTTCACCGACTGCGAACAATCCAGGAATAACAACATCTTCGCCTTTCTCGTTCACACGAATAGCTTGACCCGTTACTTTTGTTGGAATACCCCCCATCATATAGTGACAAGTAGGTATAACAGGAATTGGTTCTTTAACTGGGTCAACGTGTGCGAAAGTACGAGAAAGATCAAGAATACCCGGTAAACGAGACTCAAGAACCTCTTTACCCAGATGGTCTAGTTTCAATTTCGCATGAGGACCCCAAGGGCCATCACAACCACGACCTTCACGAATTTCAATCATGATTGAACGTGCAACCACATCACGACCAGCAAGGTCTTTGGCGTTTGGTGCATAACGTTCCATAAAGCGTTCACCGTCTTTATTCAACAGATATCCGCCTTCACCACGACAACCTTCGGTCACCAACACGCCCGCACCCGCAATACCTGTTGGATGGAATTGCCACATTTCCATATCTTGCAGAGGAACACCTGCGCGAACCGCCATACCTACACCATCACCGGTGTTGATATGCGCATTTGTGGTTGACTGGTAAATACGACCTGCACCACCAGTCGCTAAAATTGTCGCGTTTGCTTTGAAATAAACGACTTCACCCGTTTCGATGCAAATTGCAGTACAACCGACAATATCGCCATCTTGATTTTTCACTAGATCCAGTGAATACCACTCTGAAAAGATGGTTGTGTGATTTTTCAAATTTTGCTGATAGAGGGTATGTAATAATGCATGCCCAGTACGGTCAGCGGCGGCAGCTGTTCGTGCGGCTTGTTCACCACCAAAGTTTTTTGACTGACCACCAAATGGACGTTGATAAATACGGCCATCATCTAGACGAGAAAATGGAAGTCCCATATGTTCCAGCTCTAAAATTGCTTCAGGGCCGGTTTTACACATATATTCGATAGCGTCTTGGTCACCAATATAGTCGGAACCTTTTACCGTATCGTACATGTGCCATTCCCAGTTATCCTCATGGGTATTACCTAGTGCAACAGTAATACCACCTTGAGCGGAAACAGTATGAGAACGAGTAGGAAAAACTTTAGAAATCAGTGCACAAGACAGACCCATTTGAGAAATCTGTAAAGCGGCACGCATACCTGCACCACCCGCACCAATAACAACAGCATCAAACTCTCTTACTGGCAGATTCATTACACACCCCACACCACAATTGTTCCATAAATAAGATAAACCAACAGCGCAACAACAATAATCAGTTGTAAAGTCAGGCGTAATGCCAGCGGTTTAATATAGTCCGTTAACACTTGCCACATTCCGATCCACGCGTGAATAAGAATCGAAAGCAAGGTCAAGATGGTGAACACTTTGGTTAAGGATGAGCTAAAGAATCCGCGCCATACCTCATAGGTTATTTCTGTTGTAGCAATAAATCCCACAAGATAAAGAACATATAAAACGATAATAATGGCTGAGGCACGAAGGAATAACCAATCCTGTATGCCAGTACGGCCTAAAGTAGAAGAATTACTTACCATACTAATACCCCCGCCAATATTGATAAAATAACGGTAATAACCATTGATGCAGCCGCTGAATTGCGACCTACAATCAAGGTTTCATCAATAAAGCCGAAGTCCATTAACATATGACGAATACCACCACAAATGTGATACGCCAATGCCGTTAGGATGCCCCACAAAATAAATTTCGCGAAGAAGCCAGTCATAATTTCAGCAGCTTGCTGAAATCCTTCAGGAGAGGAGAGAGAGGTGCCAAGTAACCACAGTAAGATGCCAACTGCGACTAACATGATAACCCCAGAGACACGATGCAAGATCGATGCGATAGCAGGGAGTGGAAACTGTATCGTCTGTAAATCCAGATTGACAGGTCTTTGTTTTTTCACAATTTATGCCCACACAGCTTTTATAATTTTTCCTTCCTCCGGACCTGGATGGAAATCAAACAGCGAATGGGGTACAAAGGCACATTTTAAGTAAAATGTTAAATCCGTCTATTTTACAAAAAGTGTGGATTCGTTACGCTGGTTCTCCATACAACAACGGTTCCGGAGACCTGCGCGCAGTATAAGTGCTTCACAAACTTATTACAATTACCACACAACTTGTGTGCCCGACATTTGCCTCGAACAGTGAGAGGGATCACTATTTAATACATCTGATGCAAAAATGATTATCATTTTTGACACATACACAACATTTTTCTTACATTTACTGCATTATTTTAATGTTTATGTTTTTTTTGTGCGCAAACACGCTTCCAGAAACCTCAAACTTATGTAAAAGTGATAGCAGTACTAATTCTAAGTGCATTGCATAAAAAAGCACCTAAAAAAACATAACATCAAAAGCTCCTTAACATAAGTGACACACTATAGACCTAGACATTACGGGCATTAAATAAAACTCGGCTGGGTACCTTACATCAACTATAGTTTCACTATCGAAGTGCATCTTTATGAAGATACCCTCGACTTTGTTAGGAGACATATAAGCGCTAAGGAGATTATAAATGGCTGATAACAAAGCTAAGCTAACGATTGCTGAAACATCTGTAGACTTGGACGTTCTATCCCCTACACTCGGTTCCAAAGTTATTGATATTCGTACTCTCGGCTCCAAAGGTTATTACACCTATGATCCCGGCTTTACCTCAACCGCCTCTTGTGAGTCAAAAATCACTTTTATTGATGGTGATAACGGTATCTTACTTCACCGTGGTTTCCCTATCGGGCAATTAGCGACTGAATCAACATACTTGGAAGTCTGTTATATCCTGCTGTACGGTGAAGCACCGACACAGGAGCAATACGATAAATTTAAAACCACAGTAACTCGTCACACCATGATCCATGAACAAATTACTCGACTGTTCAATGGCTTCCGTCGTGACTCGCACCCAATGGCAGTACTGTGTGGTGTTACAGGGGCTTTAGCTGCGTTCTATCACGATGCATTGGATGTTAGTAATCCAGTTCACCGCGATATCACGGCTTATCGCCTACTATCAAAAATGCCAACAGTGGCAGCGATGTGTTACAAATACTCGATTGGTCAACCTTTCGTTTATCCAAGAAATGACCTCTCCTATGCTGGTAACTTCTTGCATATGATGTTTGCAACACCATGCGAAGAGTATGTCGTTAACCCAGTACTTGAACGCGCAATGGATAGAATTTTCATCCTTCACGCCGATCACGAGCAAAATGCGTCAACCTCAACTGTACGTACTGCGGGCTCTTCTGGTGCAAATCCATTTGCCTGTATCGCGGCGGGTATCGCGTCACTATGGGGACCTGCTCACGGTGGTGCTAACGAAGCTTGTCTGCGTATGCTGGAAGAGATCAAAACGGTTGAACACATTCCTGAATTTATTAAACGCGCAAAAGATAAAAATGACTCCTTCCGTTTAATGGGCTTTGGTCACCGTGTTTACAAAAACTACGACCCTCGTGCAACAGTAATGCGTGAAACCTGTCATGAAGTGTTAAAAGAATTAAACCTCAATGACAGCTTGCTTGAAGTGGCAATGGAATTAGAACGTATTGCTCTAAACGACCCGTATTTTATTGAGAAAAAACTGTACCCTAACGTTGACTTCTACTCTGGTATTATCCTGAAAGCGTTAGGTATTCCATCCAATATGTTTACTGTTATTTTTGCTATTGCACGTACAATTGGCTGGATCGCTCACTGGAATGAAATGCATGAAGATGGTCTAAAAATTGCGCGTCCTCGTCAGCTTTATACCGGTTATGATGAGCGCGATTTCAAAAGTGAAATTAAAAAGAAATAATTGATTTTTATTAATTATTTATCTTGCTAAGCCCCGTTTAAGTCGGGGCTTTATGTTTTAAAATTATCGATAAAATTCAATCAGCTTTTCAAATATTCTTGCGGTGTTTGCCCTGTCATTTTTTTGAAAAAGGTAATAAAGGCACTGTCACTGGCAAATCCTAATATCTGGCTAATATCAATATAGCGATGGTGGGTAGCTAATAATTCAATGGCTTTCATTAATCGCCACTGTTGACGCCATTGTTGATAACTCAGTCCCGTCTCTTTGTAAAATAAGCGTGTGATCGTTTTTTCACTCGCCCCTACATACTTTGCCATTTCTTGTAGTGCTGGCGGTAAATCATCAAAGGATAAACGACTTAGCCGTCTATCTTTAGGCATAAATAAATGATTAGGTTGCCGCGGTGCTTGAGCGATTTCATCAAAAAAAACGGCCAATAAATTTGCGTAGCGCCCTTCTTCCCATTGAGTATCAAAATCAGCAATAGAAATTCGTTCTAATATTTCTCGTAAAAGAGGTGAAATCGTTAAGATCTCGCTCTCATTTGGAAAATTATCATGAAATTTATCACTAATATAAACAGAACGATATCCAACAGAGGCATACATTTCGACTCGATGTTCAAGTCTCGGAGGGATCCACGCAATCCTCATGGGAGGTAATACAGAAACACGAGAAGCCAAAGTAATTCGCATACACCCTGACTGCGTGAATAATAACTGCCCTCTATCATGAGAATGAAACCCTGAGTCGTGCTTTCCCATTTCTGCCGCAATACCAACGACTGATGCAAGATGCTCTTCTGGCACAAAGTGGTCGTATTGATTAAGCCAAGCCATCACTTGTCCTATTTGAAAAATAATATGTCTTTATGTTTATAACAAGACATTCATTATCTCTGTATTCTGTTCATCAAGATTTAAGGATGTAGGATAAAAAAGATGAACAAAAAACTCTCTTTATGGTTAGCAATTGCGTTAATGATGTTTCCACAAATTGCAGAAACCATTTATAGCCCAGCACTTACTGATATTGCAAACGGCTTTCATGTCGGTGCAAATGAAGCTGGACAAACACTTTCGCTCTATTTCTTTGCGTTTGCATTGGGCGTCATTATATGGGGTCGATTATGCGATGTCATTGGTCGTCGTCCGACAATGTTAGCTGGATTGTTTATTTATGCAGTTGCTTGTCTTGGCGTTTTTATGACACAAGATTTTTCAGTATTACTTGGATTGCGTATGCTTTCTGCTTTTGGTGCGGCGGTAGGCTCAGTAGGCACACAAACTATTATGCGTGATGTATATAGTGGCGATGAACTAGCTAAAGTTTTCTCTGTGATGGGAGCGGCTATTGCCCTAAGCCCAGCAATTGGTATGTTAAGTGGCTCATTATTAGTGAGTTATGCTGGTTACCAAGGTGTGTTTAGTGGTCTTGCCCTCCTTGCTGTGATTTTACTGTTATGGAGTACTTTTACATTACCTGAAAGTCGCCCTGAAACAATAAAAACAGCACCGTTAGGAGAAACTGCAATAAAAATGCTTAAGGATAAGCAAATTGCTAAAACAGTATTATTAATAGCTTTTTTTAATATCAGCCTTTTTGCCTATTATCAGTTAGCACCTTTTATGTTTGATAAACAAGGCTATAGCGCAAGCACCTTTGGTTATAGCGGTATTGTATTAGCAATAGGTGTCGGTATTGGTTCTTATATTAATAAAGCACTCTTAAACCACCATTGGCAATGTGGAAAACTGGTTTTACTCGCGAGTTTTATTGCATTAGTTAGCGCCGTGGGTGTTTATTTATTACGTAACCACATTAGCTTTATTATTCCAATGATGACGAGTGTTGTTGCTTATGGCATTGCTATTCCAAATATCTTAGCCACAGCATTAGCACAATATAAAGACAGATTAGGTACTGCGGGGGCATTATTAGGCTTATTCTACTATTTGTTAATTGGTGGTGGGCTTGCACTTGCAGGATGGGGACAAAGCTTAGCAATCACTTTACTAATTTGTAGTCTAGGTTCATTGCTACTCTCTTTTTCTCGTCAAACGACAAAATAATAAACCCAAAAGAGCTCCTTATGTTTAATGTGAGCTCTTTTTATTTTGCTCTTTTTATATAAAATCAGGAGGTGTAGAGTTAAAAAATGAAAAATAAATAAGGATAAAATATGTCAAATGGAATAAGTGCCGCTCAAAAAAATCTTGAAAAAAAATTAGCCCTATATAATAACGAAAATAATCATTATCCACTTGAATTGCCTAAATTAACTCAACTTAAAGACACTCTCTTACCTAATAATATTTATGAGCACATTGTTCACTCATATAAAGAATTATTAAAAGAGATGAAGCAAAAGGCAATTAATGAGAAAAATTGGAATAAGCACTCTTCATTTGTTCATAAAAAGGCACAAGAGTCTTATGAAGAATTATCTCAATACAATGAAACCAGCCTGAAAAATATTTTAAATCAGCTTAATTCGCCTAAAGGCTCACTCAATGAATTAGATCGTGAAATTATTAAGTATGAAAATATTATTACAAACTTACCTGAATTCACGATTTTTCATCTTATTCGCTCAATAGATGATTATCTTAAACCTCAATATATGTCGAGTTATGCGATTAATCACTATAACGCTAAGCATATTTTCGAGCATATTGAATTACGTCATATTGAAGAGATCTTAATTCAGCGAAATTATTCTGATCCATCGCGTATTATCGCCAGTTTTTTTCTTGGACAATATGGTATTGAGGATTTATCAAAACCAGAGCAAATATGGCCTTTTTATTACCAACATCCCGAATATCTCGCAGAAGCCTTACAACTGATACCTAGTCAAAGTAATACTAATAATGACTTTTTTAGCCTTGATAATGCAATTCGTGTATTAAAAACCTACCCTGTTATTCCATCACAATTTATTCCTAAAATATTACAACTCGCTTTAGGTGATATACAAATTTATCGCTTTGATGCACAAGAGCTTATTGAAAAACTTCCTGAGCCTCACTTATTTATTCAAGAAGGTCTGACATCAAAGAAAAAAAATGCTCGAGTAATTGCAATAAATTGGCTAACTGAACTCAATAATCATGATGCTGTTCCAGCACTAGTCGCCTTATTAAAGACAGAAAATGACGAAGTTGTTCGCACGCTTTTAATTACTGCTCTAGAACATTTTGGTGAAGATATTTCAGATTTTCTCGATCCTCTTACTTTACTTGCAGAGGCTGAAATTGGCTTAAAAAATAAGATCCCAGATAATTTATCTTGGTTTGATTTTAATGCCGTACCTCAACTCACGTGGAAAAATGGTAAAGTCGTTGAACCTAAAATTATTCAATGGTGGATAGTGCTAGCAGTAAAATTAAAACTTCCAGCAGGTAATACGCTATTACACAACTATATCAATTTACTTTCATTGAAAAGCCAACAAGCTCTCGCCCAATTTTTGTTAATTAAGTTTATTACTCAAGATGTTGATACACCATCTGAAGATAAAGTTTATTTGAGTTCAGGATTATCTTATTCCGCCCCTATGTCAGCCATAAAAGAAAAAGGTATGTTAGGGCTTATTTTTGCCATTGAAGGCTATATTGCCGTACCTTTATTGCGAAATTATATGCGTGACCATTACGAGCGCCGAGCACAAATAGAAGCAATGATTGACGCTATTGGTGCAAGTAACGATCCAATTATTATTCAGTTTTTACTCTCTATTTCTCGTCGTTATCGTGCCGCATCTATTCAAGCTAAAGCACGACAATTAATTACCCAGATAGCACAACGTAATAATTGGACTGAAGATGAACTGGCAGATAGAACCATACCAACAGCAGGACTTGATGATTCAGGTGTACTGACTTTAGATTATGGTGAACGCACATTCACTGCAAAAATTAACGATAAACTGCAATTTGTCCTATTTAATACCGAGGGTAAAGTAATAAAAGCATTGCCAGCGCCTCGTGTTAATGATGACAGCACACTAATTAAAGAGACAAAAAAATACTTCACATCAAGTAAAAAAGAGTTAAAGCAGATCATCGAATCACAGACATTACGTTTATACGAAGCGATGTGTATTCAACGCCAATGGTTAAGTGCTGACTGGCAAGAATTTCTTCAAACTAATCCGATTATGCATAAATTAATGGAGCGATTAATTTGGCAAGAAATTAAAGATGACAAAGTCATTAATACATTTCGCCCTTCAAATGATGGTGCTTTATTAAATATCGAAGATGAAGAGATTACCTTACAAAGTGATTCGTCTCTGCGTTTAGCGCACCGTGTACTTTTAAATGAAGATGAAAAACATGCTTGGCTAGCACATTTTAAAGATTACAAAATGGCGTTTTTATTTTCCCAGATAGAGCATGACACACCAATATTAGAAGATAAGCAAACTCAGATCGCAGAGAAAAAAGGTTGGTTAACGGATGCCTATACCTTGAGAGGTGCCATGACAAAATTAGGCTATCAACGTGGTTCGGTAGAAGATGCAGGGTTTTATAACTGTTATTACAAATATTTTTCTGGCTTAGATCTCAGTGTCATTATCAACTTCAGTGGTAATTGTGTGCCAGAAGAAAATGTTACTGTCGCGCTATTAGAGCTAGTTTTTGAAAAAGGTCGCCAAAGTGGATTAGATAGACATAAATTAGCAATTAAAAATATCCCACCGATTTTATTGGCAGAAAGCTACGCTGAATACCTAAAAATTGCAGATGCCTGTGCTGGTTTTTCTCCTGATTGGGAAAAGAAATTACCTTGGTAGACACTATTCACTGATGATTTTCTTATCCCGTACTCAATTAAAAGTACGGGATTTTTTCTTACAATATTCAGCCCATCTTTTACTGTTAATTTTTTAATTAATTTAGCTAAGTGTTAACGCTTATTTTGCTTAGCAGACAATTCTTAAACTTTTTAAATGCCACAAAAAATGCCTTTATTATCATTTATTCATTTTTAGCACTTTTTCCTGATATACCTCTTTATATAAAGCCAAATTGAATATTAATAAAGTTCAATTAGCTTTTTTAGCGTTTACCTCTATAAATTTGACAAATGGTACGCGTTGATTTTATTTTCGCCAGTGATAATCAAATTGTTCGTTACGCCGTTTCATGGTAAAAAAAACTGTTTATCCATACATAGCTTAAGGAACTGGCGTGATAAAAAAAATCTTAGACATTTTCCCTCTTTTTGGGAAAAAAGACGTCGCAATTACCGAAAAACATCTCCAAGAATCACTGGTATTGCTTGCAGTATTTGATGAGAGCTTACCTAAACGTACATTAAATTATGTACTTACAGGTGAAAATCCGGAGATCCTTTTCGAATTAAACAAGCTGGATGCTTCAAAAGCGGCGGTTTATTTTGATAAACCAGGTACTCTAGAGTGGTGGTATGCACACAATAATGTGAATACTGGCCAATATAGCAAAGTGATCACTCAAGGGCTGAACGCACGACACAAACTCTATTCTAAAGTCGGCGATGGCTTTTCATCAGAACAAGTAGCGCGTTTCGGTAAAGTCCTTGCGGCTGCTTGCCAAGATGTCAATATTAAAGTTATTACAAAAGAAGTACCAACTTGGGTGCTTTATCTTTTAATTGATGTGTTTTACAACACTTATGAAAATGCGCGTAATCTCAATTTAGAGCATCGCAAACATTGGAATATGGAATTTATCGCTAATATGGTCGAAAAAGAGGCCAATATTGCGGGTGAAAATGCCTTATTCGCGGTGTTTGATAGAAAAGATGTTTCTGAATACTATGCATCTAATCTGAAGCGTATTTATGAATTAAGTGATTTAAAAGATTACCTACTTTCACATCAAGAGTTTGTTAGAACAGAATTAATTGAAAAACTGTCAGCAAATGGCTTAGTTGAGTTAATTAATTATCTTAATAAAAACACTGTGTTACGTGATAATTTTGCTGACATTATCGTGTTACTTGCCACCAGCAGCTTAAAAACTGTTAAAAAAGCCGCAGAGCCAATTTTAGTTACTTTACCGCCTGAAATTGTTAAAGAAAATCTTACTCATGTTTTAATGAATGGTACGCCAAAACAACGTACTCAAGCAGCCGATTTATTTGCACGCCAAGGTGAAAATCGTGAGGTACTTGAAGAAGCGTTAAAACATGAAACTTCAAAAGCGGTCATGAAAAGTATTGAAAGCGCCCTACTACGTTTTAATGTTGCAGATGATGCCAATACCGTAGAGGCTATTGAGGCTCCTGATTTCACACCATTAGAAGACACTCCATTACCTGATAGCGTTCGCGATATGATGGTCAATAACTTCAATGAGATATTGGTCAAAGCCAAAGAAAATGCTGAACGTGAAATTGAAGAAAATAAAACGGCTAAACACACTTATAATTGGGCACAGCGCCATTTAAAAGATTTGAATAAGATTGATGAAAAACAGTGTCGCGCATTAGTTGATAAACTCAATAGTGGACAAGGTTCGATCCAATCAAATGAAATTCAAATCATTAAACATAAAAATCGTGTTTTAAACTTGCCTGAATATACGCTATTCCACGCTGTGCGTGTGATAGTTAATAATCGCCAACATGCCGATCACTTCTCTTCTCACTATTTTAATGGCGAAATTCCTGAACGCTTATTTAGTGATATTGAATTACGTCACCTTGAAGATGTATTGCAACGTTGCAACTTTAAAAATGCAGCCCGCCTGACTGCTGCATTATGTTTAGAATCTTATGAAGATGGTTTAAAACGCTTCCGTAGACCGGAGCAAGTTTGGCCTTTCTTCTCTCAACATACCGATTATATCGCTGAAGCCCTGAATTTAATGCCAAGTCAAAGTGAGCGTCGCTATCGCCAGTTTGAGATTTCACAAGGTATTAAAGTATTAGGTCGTTTCCCTACCATTCCAGCACAATTCGTGCCTCGAATTATGGAACTGGCATTAGGTGAAAATAAAATGCACCGTGTTTCAGCGCAGAATTTACTTGAGACACTGCCAAATATTCATACAAGTGCTCAAGAAGGTTTATCTTCTGCAAAACAAGAAATTCGCGTTACCGCTATTGAGTGGTTGGCACGTTTAAAAAATCCAGAATCATTACCTGCACTGAATGCCTTATTGAAAAAAGAGAAGCGCGAAGTTGTACGTGCCTCTTTATTAACGGCGTTAGAGCAACTGGGTGAAGATATCTCAAGTTATTTATCACCAAAAACCTTATTAGCTGAAGCTGAAAAAGGCCTTAAAGCCAAAGCTCCAGCAAGCCTTGCTTGGTTTAACTTTGATGCTATTCCTGCATTGACATGGGAAAACAAGAAAGCGGTTGACCCGGCGATTATTCGTTGGTGGATTATTCTGGCAGTGAAATTAAAAATGCCAGGAGGAAACGCGTTATTACAACGTTATATCGGTCTGCTCTCTACTGATAGCCAGCATAAACTTTCAAGCTTTATTCTGCATACCTTTGTTGCTCAGGATATTAAAGGTCCATCACTTGAAGAAGCAATGGTCGAAGCACAACGTGAAGCTCCGGGGCGTTTAAGCAACTATCAAAACTGGGCGAAGCGTTATCCTGAATATTACGCTAAATATGAAAACTACACGTTAGAGCAAGTGGTTGAAGAAATTAAAAACGAGGTGTTACGTCGTTATTTAGGCTCTGCAATCAGCGATAAAGGCATGTTAGCGCTTATCTGCGGTATTGAAGGTCATGTTGCAGTATCTGTATTACGTAACTATATGCGTGATCACTATCAGCGTCGTGCTCAAATTGAAGCCATGATTGATGCAGTAGCATCAAGCAATGATCCAATTATTATTCAGCTTCTTCTTTCATTATCACGCCGTTATCGCACGGCATCTGTTCAAGAAAAAGCCCGTAATTTAGTCACGCAAATTGCTGAACGTAATGGTTGGAGCTCAGATGAATTAGCAGACAGAACTATTCCGACTGCTGGCTTTGATGATACGGGTACATTAGTACTGGAATATGGTGAGCGTATCTTTACTGCGAAGATGGATGCAAAACAAAAACTGGTCTTGTTTAATCCGGAAGGTAAAGAAGTTAAAGCCTTACCTGCTGCGCGTAAAAATGACGATGCTGAGCTTATCAAAGAAGCGAAAAAGCTCTTCACTTCGAGCAAAAAAGAACTTAAACAAGTTATTGAGCTGCAAAGTGTACGTTTATATGAAGCCATGTGTGCTCAACGTCAGTGGTTAAGCGCGGATTGGCAAGAATATATCTTAGCTCATCCAATCATGCATAAACTGATTGAACAATTGGTTTGGCAAGAAGTGAAAGATGGCAAGGTTATCAATACATTCCGCCCTTCTGATGACGGTGCATTGCTCAATCTTGAAGATGATGAAGTGACTTTACAAAACGATTCGTTGATCCAACTTGCTCACGCAGCATTGGTTAATGAAGATGAGCGTAAGGCATGGATTGCTCACTTTAAAGATTACAAAGTGAAATTCTTGTTCTCTCAAATGGAGCATAAAATCCCAGAATTAGATCTGAAACAAACAGAAGTGGAAGATAGAAAAGGCTGGATCACAGACACCTTCACTCTACGTGGTATTTTAACCAAAATGGGTTATCAACGAGGCCCAGCAGAAGATGGTGGCTCGTTCTCTCACTATTACAAATTCTTCTCTAGTTTAAACTACTACGTGAATATCGGTTTCAGTGGTAGTTATGTTCCAGAAGAAAACATTCCAGCTGTCTTATTTGATTTAAGTTTTGAGAAAAATCAGCAAGATTACTGGGATCGCAATAATGTTGAGCTAAAAGATGTACCACCTATTCTATTAGCAGAAAGCTATGCGGATTATCTAAAAGTCGCTGAAGCTTGTGCAGGATTTGATCCTGAATGGGAAAAGAAAACACCTTGGTAAAAGATAGGGATAATTAGGAAAGAATATGGCTAAAAAAGCACCCGCAGATCAACAAGCAATTAGGGAAAGTGCTGAGGTTCGATTTGCTCAAGAGTTAGAGCGTTTAACAAAAGCTGATGCTAATAATCCTAAACCACAAGGATGGCTTCGCTCACCCCGTGCTGTACGCCAATTTATTTTAGGTGATGATGCATTAGGCATCACACCTAAGTTTTTCGGCGATGATGCATTGGTTGATCGTGCAATTGTCACATTATTGGGTAAACAAGGTTTAATGTTGGTCGGTGAACCGGGTACGGCAAAATCAATGCTCTCAGAGCTTTTTGCTGCTGCCATCAGTGGTGATTCAGGTTTAACCATCCAAGGAACAGCGGGTACAACAGAAGATCATATTAAGTATTCTTGGAACTATGCATTGCTATTAGCAGAAGGCCCAACAGAACGCGCTTTAGTGGGTTCGCCGCTTTATCAAGGTATGTTACAAGGTAAAATTGTTCGCTTTGAAGAGATAACCCGTTGCCCTCCTGAAATTCAGGATGTGCTGGTTTCCTTAATGTCAGAGAAACAATTAATGATCCCTGAAATGGGTGATGGTGCGCGTATTAGTGCAAGACCGGGATTTAACCTTATCGGTACAGCAAACTTACGTGATCGCGGTGTTCATGAAATGTCGGCCGCATTAAAGCGCCGTTTTAACTTTGAAACCGTGAAACCTATTCGTGATCCCGCATTTGAAATCAGCCTGATCCAATCACAGCTTGAGAACGAATTAGGCTCTTTAGCCAATGAAGTCACTGTACCGGCGGATGTTGTGGAATTACTGGTCACAACATTCCAAGAGTTGCGCTCAGGTAATACGAAAGATGGTGGCAATATCAAAACACCTGATGCGGTTATGTCGACCGCAGAAGCCGTGAACATTGCTTACGCTTGTGCCTTAGAAGCACATTATTTAGGTGATGGAGTGATGAATGCAGGCGCAATTGCTCGCCAATTAATCGGTGTTGTATTAAAAGACAATGCTGATGATATCAAACGTATTCGTTATTACATGGACAACGTAGCTAGAGAGAGAGCAAGAAACAGTAAAGAGTGGAAAGCTTTCTTTGATGCATCAAAAGAGTTCTGGCAATAAAACGCTAAGACTTGTGGCTACACATTAAAATACGTTATTTATCTATTAAAGGCAGAGTTAACTTACTCTGCCTTTTCACCCAGAAAAGGGATCGACACGGTGACGCTACCTTCAATACCTTTACCAGAAAGAATTGACCAAGCACGACTGAAATGGACGTCGTTACAGCAACAACATCTCTATTTTGCCCCTGTACGCCACCATAGCCCGGCTTGTGCTTATGCGGTTTTATCATTAATTGATTCTGTAAAACCTGATTATATTTTAATTGAAGGCCCAGATACCTTTAATTCACTTATTCCTAGCCTAACAGATAAAGATACCCTGCCTCCCGTTGCGATTATGGGGCAAGCTGAGTATTTGCATAATGATGGAAACCAAGAAGAGCGTGAGAAATCACTGCACTCTGCCTATTTTCCATTTTGTGAATATTCGCCTGAATGGCAAGCTTTGCGGGGTGGTTTGCGCATCAATGCCAAAACACGTTTTATTGATTTACCTTGGGCTGCACAAGTTAATAACGAAGAGTATAGCGACTCGCAAAGTCGAAGCTTACAAAAAGAACGTTATTTAGCACATAGCCAGTTTATCGCGCAATTAGCTAAAAAATGTCACTGTCGTGATCATGATGATGTTTGGGAGCATCTTTTTGAATTACGTAGTATTGAGGCCTTAGCTGATTGGCAAACACTTTTTAATGACACCTTTATTTGGTGCGCACTTGCACGTCTTGATTATGAACCAGAAGTGCTTGAATCTGAGGGCTCTTCACAGCGTGAAGCACATATGCTCGCTCATATTCAAACCATCAAACAGCAAGAGCCTAATGCTAAAATTTTAATCGTCACAGGGGGATTCCATACCCTTGCATTAATTGAAGGTCTAGCTAACTCACAATCTCAATTTTTCGCCATTTCTAGCACAGAACAAAAGCAATTCACTAAAATGCAAAAAATGGGCGAAAATGAGCAAGCTTGGCTTATTCGCTACAGTTTTGACAGACTAGATGCACTTAATGGTTATGCTTCAGGTATGCCTTCTCCTGCATTTTATCAACAAGCTTGGCTAAGTTTGATGCAACAACATCATGATAAATTAGAAAATAATGATGTTGCCAAACAGCCAACCCAAGTTTATCGCAATAAAATGGGGATTGCTTTTCTAAGCTCTGTGGCTCAGGCGATTAGAGAAAAACAATTTGATAATCCACCGAGTTATTTAGCTGTAAAACTCGCAGCCGAACAGAGTTTACGCCTCGCTTTATTAAGAGATCACGCAGGTACAGGTCGCTATGATTTGCTTGATGGTTTACAAAGTGCCTTTATTAAGGGCAGTTTAGATGATAGTCAAAGCGAATTGTGGGCTGAAATCAAAACCTGCTTCTCAGGCTATCTCTTAGGTAAAATTCCATTAGGTACGGCAACACCTCCTTTAGTTAATGAGACTTATGAGCGAGCTAGAGCGTTTCGTTTCAAACTTGATGATACTTTAGCAAAAACAACTAAATGTGATGTTTATCGTAACCCACAACATCGCTTAAGAAGCCGTTTTCTACATTTATTGGCTTTCTTAGAGATCCATTTTGCACACCGTGTAAATGGTCCTGATTTTCTTTCTGGTCATCAATTAGATCTGTTATTTGAAGAGTGGCAATACGCTTGGACACCCAATGTAGAAGGCGAGCTGATTTCATTATCAGAGAAAGGCTCTCAACTCGAAGCTATCGCCTTAAATAAGCTGTTATCAATGGAGAAACAGCTTGAAGAACAAGGGCAAAGTCGTTCAAGTCAGAGTGCTGTTACATTATTAATCCAAGCCGCATTAATTGGGCTCCACCAGCGCATTCCATCACTCTTTAAACTGTTAGATAGCTATATTCAGCAAGATTTTCGTCTTGAGTCACTGACTCAGTGTGGACATAAACTGATCCATTTATGGCGAGGTCGCCAATATCTTGATATTACTGATGAGCTTTCACTTGAAAATCGCCTACATCAAGTTATTCCGCAAGCTTTCTTTTGTTTAGAGCAATTGGCTCAAGGTGATGAACAACAACAAGAAAGCAATTTACAAGCTCTACTCTCTTTACGTGAATTGATTGAATTTATGCCATCGCTCAATAATCAGCATGATTATAAAAGTGATTTCTATCAGCAACTCAATCGCCTTGATGGTCAATTAGATACAGTGCCTTTATTAAAAGGTGCAGTAGATGCCTTACGTTATTTAGGTTCATATATTGATGAAAATACGTTGGTCACCGCGCTAAATACGACCTTCAGTACAGGCAGTTCTCCTGAACATGCCATTGGTTATTTCGTTGGTATGATGCGAACAGCACCAGAGTTAGTTATTCGCCTTCCGTTATTGGTCGATCACTTAAATACCTTGCTACAGCAATGGGATGAAGAGCGATTTATTCAGATCTTGCCTGATCTGCGTTTTGCCTTTAGCCAACTTAATCCCAAACAAAATGCAGAGCTGGCGCAATATATTGCCAACGATATTGGTTTAGATACCCAAGCGTTATCTTTATGGCAGTCAGAATTTAGTGCTAAACAGATGCTTGAAGCCACTAAACTCAATCAAAAATTACAACAGCGAATAATGGAACAAGGCATGATTTCTTGGTTTGACGCTAAGAAAATAGAGAAAGGAGATACGACTCATGAGTCAGCATAATGACGATATGCCTGAAGATAAAATAAAACAAGCAAAACGTTGGCGTCTGATTTTAGGTCAATATGCTGATGATGCCCTTGGGCAAGCGACTTTTAATGCTGATGATTTAAAAGTGGAGCGTACACTCGACTTTCTCTACCGCCGAGAATATCAGCGCCGAGGTCTTCGCCAAGAGCGAGGACGTCATGGATCACTCGATGCATCGCAACTTACTGCGGTAAACTGGCTAAATCAAGCGCGTAAGCTATTTCCTAATAGCACCTTTGAACGTATGCAATCACAGGCTATTGAACGTTATCAAATCAGTAGTTTTCTTAAAGATCCCAATACGTTAAAAGCGATGGAGCCAACAAAAGCGTTAGCGAAAACATTATTAAGTTTACGTGGACGCATGAGTGAAGAAACGCGAGATGCAGTTAAAACGATTATTCGTAAAGTGGTCGATGATATTTTGCGTCAAATTCGCAATAACTTTCGCCAATCATTAACAGGTCGCCGTAATCGTTTTAGACGCTCTTTAGTGCCTAATAGCCGTAATTTTGATTGGCGTGCCACCATCGCTGCAAACTTAAAACATTACGATACTCAAAATCGCCGTTTAGTGATTGAAACTCCTTACTTTAACTCACGGATGCAACAACATTTTCCGTGGGATGTCATTCTTTGCGTTGACCAAAGTGCGTCAATGTCTAGCTCAATTATGTATGCGGCTGTTTGTGCCAGTATTTTAGCCTCTTTACCTGCTGTTAATGTCTCTTTAGTAGTTTTTGATACCCAAGTTGTCGATTTATCGCATTTAGCAGACGATCCCGTTGAAGTCTTAATGACCGTACAATTGGGTGGCGGTACTGATATTGCAGGTGCAATGCAATACTGTGAAAGTTTGGTCAAAAACCCTAAACGCACAGTTATTTCACTTATCAGTGACTTTGAAGAAGGTGGCTCATTAAACCGTTTATTAGATTGCACGCAACGTCTTAATAGCCAACAAGTTAAATTATTGGGTCTTGCAGCACTTGATGATGAGGCTCAACCTGCTTATGACTCTGCTATTGCACAAAAACTTGCAGATAGAGGCATGCAAGTTGCAGCGTTAACACCTGAACATTTCGCACAATGGTTGGCAGAGGTAATGCAATGAGTTGGCAAACTGTTTACTTTCATTACGATGAAGATGCGCTCACTGTATTTGCTAATGCAGGATTATTAAGACGCGCAAGAAAAGATGTTGATAACGAAAAAGTTTCTCTCACTGATGCCAATACTGGGCAATTTAGCAGTGATGGACAAAATGTTGTTTTACACGAAGCGGGTATCCAACAAGCCAGTTGCGATTGCTCTGCATCTGGTTGTTGCAAACATATTTTAGCCGCTGTTTTATGGCTACAAGCTAACAATAGCGCTGATAATTCAAATGACGATAATAGTGGAGAAACATCATCAGAGGCTATTATTGAGCCTGTTGAAATCTCTCCACTGTTACCTACGCTATTTACACTTGATCCGGAAGCATTAATCAAAAAGGCAGGAAAACCAGCCTGTCGTGTGGCGATTAAATTAGTTGAGCAGTGGGAAACAATAACATTGAATTTAGAAGACACAGGGACACAGTTAAAAATTCAACTCCCTGATGTTGATGAGCCCGTTATTTTCTTACAAGGTAGTGGTTACGATGGCATGTTATCGCCATTTTCTGACTCACAGAAAAAAGCATTCCACCTTGCTATTGTGGCTAAAATATTTGAACAACATGCTCAACCATGGAGTTGGCCTGAAGATTTAATCATTGTGCAATCTTCAAAGCGCCCTCTCAATGAAGAAGAAACAGCGTTAATTACGACGGTTGAACAATTTATTTATGATTTATTGCGCCAAGGGCTATCACATATCAGCTTGAGCAGTGCCACACAATTACACTTATTGAATATGTCCGCTCGAGCAGAAGGTTTACCTCGTTTGGCATCTTATTTACGAACATTGAGCACTCAAGTCAAACTGTTGGCAGAAAGACATTTCACTATGGATGAAAGTAATGTCTTGCGCTTGTTAGCTCATATTTCAGCCTATCTATTTCAATTATCCAGTGCGACGCCAGAACAGCTAAAAGTGTTACGAGGACAACTTCGCCGTCAATATGACGATAAAAAAGCGAGCCTCTCTCTGATCCCTGTTGGCGCAAATTGGTGGACAGCGCAAAGTGGTGCATTAGGCGCAACCTTTACCTTTTGGGATAAAGAAGAGAAACAGCTATTACAAGCGACTCAAGCACGCCCTAATCAACTTGATACTCTGTTTAATCGTTATAGTGTTTGGAATAGTTTATCGTTATGGAAACAAACATCCGATAAATTAATGCGTCGTCCTTTTTTATTACAAGAGCCTCGTATTTCTGATGAAGGAAAACTGGCAACTATTGGCGAAAGCTTCGCACAAAGCCAAACTGATTTTCTTGATATTACCGATTATCACAATCTACAAACTGAATTAGGGATCAACAATTGGCAAGAGTTACCAGACTATTTTGCTAATCAGCCTGAAGGGTTTCTTTCCCCTCTCGTCTTACATATCAAAAGCTATAAACCATTAATTTGGTATGAAATAGAGCAATGCGTTATCTGGGATGTTTCAGATAATCATGATAATTCAGCCTTCTTACGTCTTTATTGGGAAGGAACAATGCAAAATAATCTGGAAGAATTACGTTATCTCACTAAGCGAGAATTAGAGATAGTTGCAGTCACCGTGCAGCCTGTTCGACGTGATTTAAATATGGATTTATTGCCAACGACTATTTGGCTCAAAACCGAAAAAGGCATTGAAATGTTTTATCTCGATTTTGACCAATTTCCACGTAAGAAAAAACAATCAGGATTTATTAGTCGTATTCAAGAATATATGGCTAAACGTAAGCAACAAACGGCAATGCATCACAGTGAACCGACATTAGCACAAAAGTTCTGTCGCCCTATTTTGTCTGTATTAGAAGCCCAAGCATGTACCGGACGGGAATTGCTTTCTGAAATGCAAAAAGAGCAGTTAGAAACAAGTAAACATACTGCTGACGATTTGGGAATGACATTAATTGCCAACCAATTAGCTCGTTATCTGGCATTAACTACGCGTGACTCTCAGGCTTTATTACAGTTAATTTGGCTATGTGATAATCTGCAACAATTACAAAGTCCATTACCCATTCAGCTTAATGAGTAATAAATATCTCCCGATATAGCTGAGGATGTATATATACAAAAAAGCTATCTCTCTTTAATTAGAGAGATAGCTGATAAAATAAGAATAAGTAGGCTTATGCTGGATTATCAATATCAACAAACGTCACATCGAAGTGATGTGTTTGAGCAAGCCATTCACCTAATGCTTTAATACCATAACGCTCTGTCGCATGGTGTCCCGCTGCAAAAAAATGAACGCCCATTTCTCTTGCGATATGAATAGTCTGTTCCGATACTTCACCCGTTACAAAAGCATCCACACCCTGCTCTGCTGCATCTTGAATAAAGCCCTGCCCGCCCCCCGTGCACCAAGCAATATTACGAATAGTTTCAGGGGCATTATCACCACAATGTAATACCTTGCGTTGTAACGCTTTTTCTAAACGTTCTTTTAATTCAAGAGGCGTTAAAGGCAAATCAAATACACCTTTAGGCACTAAAGGTAATATTTCACCTTCAACTTTAACGCCCATTTTTAACGCTAATTGAGCATTGTTTCCTAAGATTGGGTGGGCATCTAACGGCAGGTGATAACCAAAAAGATTAATGTCATTACAAAGCAATGTCTTTAAGCGATTACGCTTCATTGAACGAATAACAACAGGCTCATTTTTCCAAAAGTAACCGTGGTGTACTAAAATTGCATCAGCGTTTAATCGTACAGCTTCATCAAGTAATGCTTGGCTTGCAGTCACACCCGTTACTATTTTTTGAATATGAGGGCGTCCTTCGACTTGAAGTCCATTAGGCGCATAATCTTGAAAGTTCTCAATGCTTAACTTCTCATTAATCACTAATTCCAGATCAGTATTCTTCATTTCATTTATTTCCCTGTTATCACGAATGCCACTATTTATATAACAATAAGATAAATAGCAATAGGTTAATGGCTTTCGTTTAAATGACTCATTACTGTTTATTGTAACGTAAAAATTGAAGATTATTTGAGGATAAGAAAAAACAAAAAGATAGCACAGGAAAAGTGCTTAAAGCGGGATAAAAATAACGCCTACTTTTGCAGGCGTTATTTTTATATTCTGTTATTTGTGACTATTGAGTGCCACTTCTGATTTTGCCAGCCAAACTGGTTTATCACTTGTTTTAGACCATACACGGTGTATATAGCTATAAAATTGTGCGCGTTTAGGATGGAAAATCATAACAGGAAATGCCACAACACCTAGCGCAACAGCACCAGTACGACGGGCCAAAACATGTTTTTTTGTATATTCGTTATAAGCTGGCATAGTGCTCTCCTGTATAGAGATTAATTTGATGACTGAAATTTTACCTCATTTGATGAAATTTTACTACTGATCAGACCACTCAATTCGTGCGAAAAATCACCTTTATTTTGCTTGATATGTAATTAAATTTCAGAATGGAAACAAAAACGAAACATAAGTAACATAATTATTAACAAAATTAGATCGGTATTTTTACTTAATGAAAGTTGTAGTAAATAATTTTGAGGATAAATTATCAAAAAAGAAAAAAATCAAATAAGAGAAGAGAGGTAGGATATTCAAGAATGCGGGTTTTAGTATTAATAATATAGATCTATTGCTAAATAATACACAACTGAATAATACATTTAGCAGTGAGTAATGAAATACTTATTCAGGGAAATCAAGAAAATCCACATCCATCGAATGATGGATAAGGCGAGCGATAAATAAGGTATCATTTTTTGGTAGATAATAAATTGAGTGTTTTTTAAACTCAAATCGTCTCATACCGTCACACACCCAATTACACTCTCGCCCAATCCAAGGTGCTCGAGCAAGTAGCTCAAATGTCTGTTTTAACTCATTATGATATTTTTTTGCCTGAGTTACACCAAATTGCTGAATGGTATAACGTGCAATTTGATAAATATCTTCTTCTGCTAATTTAGAGAGTTTATACATTTAAGTCCTTTTCAGCTCTTGCAAAAATATCATCCATGTTGTTTTCACTTTCTGGTGAATTCACACCATCTAGTACCATTTTACGAACTATTTGGATCCGTTCTTCTCTGATTTCCATCATACGTAAAGCATCTCTGATTACCTCGGAGGTATTTCCATAACGTCCTGAATTAATCATTTCACCAACAAAACCATTAAAATGTTCACCCAAAGTTACGCTAGTTACTCGTGCCATAAATCCTTCCCACATTGTATTACTTAGTAATACAACAGTAGCAATAAATTTATTAATTTGCCAGCTAATACCATAAAAAAACACCCCAATATTGAAAACCAATTTTGGGGTGTCATCAGTAAATAGAGAATTTTATGGCTTAAAATACCCTGAACTTATTTCTTAACTGCTTTACCTTTACCACGCAGGGTTTCGGTTAATCCTTTCAGGAAGTATCTTACAAGCTGATCGCCACAGTTACGGTAGTTTTTATGTCCTGGTTTACGAAATACAGCACTTAATTCAGGCTTAGAAACACGGAAGTCCGCAAGCTCATAAATCTTTAGAATATCCACATCTTTTAATTCAAAAGCGACACGCAGTTTTTTTAAGATAATGTTATTTGTAATACGCTTTTCAACTTCAGGTGCTGGGAAGTTTTCATCTTTTCCGCGACGATAAAAAATTAGACCATTTAAAAAATGCCCCATTGCATTATCGTCACACTCGACAAATTCAGGTTCATCGTCTTTTTTCAGCCAGCTATTTACTAACTCTTTTGTAACTGTGTAATCAGCCAGTTTCATGATTTCAACAACATGTGCATCACTTAGATCCAGCATGTAACGTACACTTCGTAAAACAAAATTATTTTGCATTGTATTGATTATCCACTCTATTTTTAATTCTAAATCAACCTCAATGATGGATATCAATGCTGTGATCTAAAAATATTCAATAATTAAAAAAATACACTCTACCTTTGGGTAGAGTGTATTCTATATAAATAGTTTATTGCACTAACTTATTTGTTAGCAAAAACATTATTTACTATTTCAATCGCTTCTTTTTCAATTAATTCACGATGCTCAGGGCCTCGGAAGCTTTCACAGTAAATCTTATATGCTTCTTCAGTGCCAGAAGGACGAGCCGCAAACCAACCGTAATCGGTCATCACTTTTAAGCCACCAATAGATGCGCCATTACCTGATGCATGTGTTAAACGTGCAGTAATCGGGTCTCCGGCTAATGTGCTTGCGGTTACCATTTCTGGTGATAAGCGAGACAACAGCGCTTTTTGTTCATGAGTTGCTGATGCTTGAATACGGTTATAGCTTGGTGAACCAAAGCGTTGTGCCAATTCGTTATAATGCTCTTGCGGATCTTTACCTGTGACGGCTTTCATTTCAGCAGCTAACAGACATAAAATGATGCCATCTTTATCGGTTGACCATGGTTTGCCATTAAAGCGTAAGAAAGATGCACCTGCACTCTCTTCACCACCAAAGCCAAATTCACCACTAAATAAGCCTTGAACAAACCATTTAAAACCAACTGGCACTTCAACAAGTTCACGACCTAAGTCAGCGACAACACGGTCAATCATTGCACTTGAAACCAGTGTTTTACCCACTTTTACATCTTTAGCCCATTGTGGACGATGACGGAAAAGATAGTTAATTGCAGCCGCTAAATAGTGGTTTGGATTCATTAAACCAGACGGTGTCACAATACCATGACGGTCATAATCAGGATCGTTGGCAAAGGCTAAGTCAAATTTATCACGCAGTTGTAATAAACCTTCCATTGCCCATGGTGACGAACAGTCCATACGAATAACGCCATCATGATCAAGCGTCATAAAACGGAATGTCTGATCAACTTGATCGTTAACTAATTCAAGATCAAGGCCATAATACTCACCAATACGTTTCCAGTACTCGATACCGGAACCACCTAATGGATCAACACCTAATTTTAAGCCTGCTTTCTTAATAGCTTCCATATCAACAACGTCACCTAACGCTTTGACATAAGGCATAATTAAGTCTTGAGCTTCAATATAACCGCTTGCTAATGCTTCATCATAAGAAAGACGTTTGATGCCCGCTAAATTGCTTTCAAGCAGTTCATTGGCACGTTTCTCAATAACTGAAGTTAAATCTGTATCCGCAGGTCCACCATTTGATGGATTATATTTAATACCGCCATCTTCAGGTGGATTATGAGATGGTGTTATCACGATACCATCAGCAATATCTTGATGTGCTTCGTTGTATGTCAAAATAGAAAAAGAAACTGCCGGTGTTGGTGTATAGCCATTATTTTCTTGAATAATCACCTTAACTTTATTGGCAGCAAGTACTTCTAAAACAGAAATAAATGCAGGCTCTGACAGTCCATGAGTATCTTTACCCACGTAGCATGGCCCTGTTACTCCATTTTTAGCACGTACTTCAGCAATAGCTTGTGCAATTGCCAAAATATGCGCTTCATTAAAGCTATGGCGATTTGCACTTCCGCGATGACCAGATGTACCAAATTTCACACGATGAGCGTTATTGCTAGCTTGTGGTTTAAGTGAATAATATTGAGACGTTAATTGCGCCACATTAATCAGATCACTTTGACGAGTATGCTGCCCTGCTCTTGGATGAATTGCCACAAATCTTCTCCTATTTGACATCACAATCACGCTTTAAACAAAAGCCTTTGCAATGCATCAATTAACAATAGTGGTTAGATAGTTCCACACACCTTATCAATCTCATTTGCAGGAAATTGCATATCCTGCATGATGCTTTGTACCATCGTTCTCTTACGCTCTGTGTTCGAGTTAGTAATAACCCAAAACGGCGTGCCTGAAATATGGCGCGGTTTTGTATGACGTCCACTATCGAGTAATGTTTGTTCATCACCAGCAAAATAGATACGTGTTCGTCCATGTACTGTTTCAGCAGATTGAGTAAAAGTAGCGCTATCTAGGCTATATAACGTAGAAAGGATCTGTAAAAAACGATCAACTGATTTTGTTTTTTCTGCATAACTGTCAGATAACAGCAGTTCTCGCATTTCACGGATCGGATTTTTTGCTGGTGTAATAGCTGGTGTTATAGGTGTAGGTTCAGCTTCCTGTTTAATAACAGGCGCTTGTACTGACTCAGTGACAACGACTGGTTGTACGGGCTGTTTGGCATCGAGCTTCAGTAGACGCCTTAAAATATCTGAAGCGCTTTCACCGATATGTCTAGTTTCGCTAGCAATATAGCGGTAAAGTTCGTCATCAATTTCTATCTTTTTCATTGCTACCCAGTACTATTTTCAAAAAAAAGTAATTAGGATTATAAGATATAATCTTTAAAAACAAAATAGGTAAAATTTCAATAACTTAAAGAGGATCTATTCAAGATCCTACCGTTTTAAAGGCTAAGCTCGGTATTTATCCTATTGTTTATCTCGGTATCATCTTCTATTCTTTGAACTTATTCGCACAAAGCCAGCTTTAAATTCCACTATATCACACCACTCCAGCCCCCAAATAATATAAAATTCTAATTATTTATTTTTGAGCAATGTCAAGATTTCAACTTTTTAAATAAGTTTGGAATATATACCTAGACAATAGTGCTTTTATAGTTTTTTATAAATTTCTCTTATCAATTATTTCTGAACTTCATCACTCTTTCATATTATTACGATAAGTTGGCTTAGCACCTCGTGCATGTCATCATAGAAGAAAATCGCAATTATTTTGGTCATTAATATGAAACTCAATACATTATTAAATTATCAATTACACCAACCTGAAACGACACCTGCATCCAGTTTACCTATCGTCTTGATCCACGGCCTTTTTGGTGATCTGAATAATTTAGGTGTTTTAGGTCGCGCACTTCGCCAAGATAATACCGTGATACAAATTGATGTGCGTAATCATGGGCATTCTCCTCATAGTGAAAGTATGAATTATCAAGATATGGCGCAAGATGTGCTTACATTGCTTGATAGTTTAAATATCCCAAAAGCCATTATTATTGGTCACTCAATGGGAGGCAAAATTGCGATGGCGATGACAGCATTAGCCCCTGAGCGTATCGCAAATATTGTTGTGATTGATATGTCACCTGTTGCCTATAATGTTCGCCGTCATGACAAAATCTTTGCTGCACTTGAAGCTGTAACTAAAGCCCAAGTCACGCGCCGTCAAGATGCGGTGGAAATCATGCGTCCTTTTATTAAAGAAGACGGTGTGATCCAATTTTTACTTAAATCATTCAAAAATGGTGAGTGGCTATTTAATTTACCTGCAATACAAAATGCCTATTCAGACATTATTGGCTGGCAAGAAGTACCAGCTTGGCATCAACCTGTATTATTTATTCGGGGAGGTTTATCACCTTATATTTTGGATGAGTATCGTGAAAACATAGCTCGTCAATTCCCTCTCGCAACCGCCTTTGTTGTTGCAAACACGGGGCATTGGGTGCATTCAGAAAAACCAGATACCGTCATTAAGGCAATTCGTCGCTTTTTAGAGAAAGCTTAGTGAATAAATTTAACTGCTTAAAATAACGCCACTGAAAAAATGATAACTTAATAGAATGTATAATTATTGTACTTAAAAACAGTATCTGTTGATAAAAAGACCAAATCACAATAGGTTAAAGTCAGGAAGCAGTGGCGAGACATCACTATGTGGGGTATTATTGGGCGTTTCGCAATTTAGTCATTGGTATACGCCCTTTCACAGCAAAATTTATGGCAAAAGAACAAACTGATCGCACCACACTGGATTTGTTCGCAGATGAACGCAGACCTGGGCGACCTAAAACAAACCCGCTTTCTCGGGATGAACAGCTTAGAATTAATAAACGCAATCAATTAAGACGTGACAGAGTTAATGGCTTACGTCGAGTTGAGTTAAAATTAAATGAAGATGCTGTGAATGCTCTCAATGAGTTGGCGACAGAAAGAAACGTCAGTCGTAGTGAGCTTATTGAAGAAATATTACTAGAGCAATTGGCGCAAAATCACGCCTTAAAAATGCATCAAAACAAAAATAGCTAGCAGATAAACCACACAAATTCGACAGAATTAGCCTGCTATTTTCGTCAAAATACGTTTTTAGTTTTCTATTATGAAAACACAATGCTTATCTTTCACTAGTAATTGTTCAAACACAGACAAATATACTCTAAATATTTTGAAGTGTAGCTAGGTGACAAGTGAATGAGTCACTGGAAACATACAAGAAAGTATGTAACTTGTGAAAATATACGTAGTCAATAACGCTACAATTTGAAATATAACGAATTTAGAATAAAAGAGGTTATCTCACTTTATGGCAATCATAGGAATATTCTTCGGCAGTGATACTGGCAACACTGAAAATATTGCCAAAATGCTTCAAGAAAGACTGGGCGCTGATAATGCCGAAGTTCATGATATTGCAAAATCCAGTCAAGAAGACATCGAAGCGTTCGATATTCTGTTACTAGGTATTCCTACTTGGTATTATGGTGAAGCACAATGTGATTGGGATGACTTTTTCCCAACACTAGAAGATATTGATTTCAATGGTAAGCTTGTTGCACTATTTGGTTGTGGTGACCAAGAGGACTACGCAGAATATTTCTGTGATGCAATGGGTACTATCCGCGATATTATTGAGCCTCGTGGCGCAGTTATCGTAGGTCATTGGCCAACAGAAGGTTATCATTTCGAAGCCTCTAAAGGGCTTGCAGATGATAATCATTTTATCGGTCTTGCGATTGATGAAGATCGTCAACCAGAATTAACCGAAGAGCGTGTTGACGCTTGGGTTGCTCAAATCAAAGAAGAAATGAGCCTAGACGAAATTCTGGGATAAAATAAATACTCAATATTGAGAATGATAATTATTCAATGGTGTGCTAAGATAGTGTGATAGGTGGGGTGTTTATTTTTAAATATCATGCCTATAATCAATGAGGTTATTTATTCACCCGAGTATTAATGAATAAAACCTATTTGTGAGCACAAAAATTAAATTCACCATTAGCAACAGGATTAAATCCGCATGACCGACAATAATAAAGCGTTAAAAAATGCTGGGTTAAAAGTTACACTTCCTCGCTTAAAGATCTTGGAAGTGCTCCAGGATCCTGAGTGCCATCATGTCAGTGCTGAAGATCTCTACAAAAAACTCATCGATATCGGTGAAGAGATTGGTCTGGCAACAGTGTATCGCGTCTTAAACCAATTTGATGATGCTGGTATTGTTACCCGACATAATTTTGAAGGTGGTAAATCAGTATTTGAATTAACTCAACAACACCATCATGACCACTTAATTTGTCTTGATTGTGGTAAAGTTATCGAGTTTACAGACGATGCAATTGAATTACGCCAAAGAAACATCGCTGAACGTCATGGTATCAAGCTTTCCAATCATAGCCTTTACTTATATGGCCACTGCGCTGAAGGCAATTGCAAAGAAGATAGCCACGCACATGATGAGAAATAATTCATTCTGGATAATCTCTCAGTAAAAAAAAGGAACTGTTCACAGTTCCTTTTTTATTGCCTAAAATCCGAGGATAACTCTACTTAGCCACACTGATACTGTGCTTAATATGTTTTAAATGAACCACAATGGTAAATGTGACAATAACCAATAGTGACCAAGAGCCCCATTTGCCTGCATGTACAGCAGACCAAGCACCAATTTGGTTAGGATATTGCCAAACACCAAAAAATGTACCGAAATTCTCAGCAAGCCAAATAAAGAAACCTATTAGAACAAAAGCGAGTAATAAAGGCATTTTTCGCTCAGTATCATAAGGAGTAAAATAAACCACACTACGAGCATAAAGACCTAAAATAAAGGCAGTTAAATACCAGCGATAATCACCGATAAAGTGATGAGAAAAGAAATTAATATAGATAGCGAGAGCAACCAAAGTTGCCATCCAATAAGGTGGATAATGTTCAATTCGTACTTTTAAAAAACGCCATGCTTGAATTAAATAACTTCCTACCGCAGAGTACATAAACCCTGTAAACAAAGGGACTTCCCACAATTTTGTATAAGCAAAATCAGGGTATTTCCACGATCCAATTGCCGCTGATGTTTTAAATAATTCCATCACAAACCCAACAATGTGGAAAAAACAGATCGCTTTTAATTCATCCCATGTTTCTAGCTTTCCCCACACCATCCATAATTGAAAAGCGATAGCGAGAATAAGAAGCACGTCATAACGAGGTATACCAAAGATACCTTTACTTGGTGTTGCAAATAAAATAAAAAAGAAAAATCCGGCAAATAAACAAGAACGCGCCTCTTTTACACCAAAAAAAAGAAATTCAACAATAAATCGTTTTATACCTTTAAAGGGTTTCAATGGCGGTTCTAATAAAAAATCATCCAATCGCTTTAACATGCTTCTTCCTGAAAACTCGCATTATCGAACAGCATTCAATGCAGAATAATAAATAAGGTGAGATAAAATGAATGGCAAGAAATTTGCCATAGAATAAAAAAACCTACAAGGATGAAAAGGACGAAAAAGAAAGGAATTAAAAAATAAAGGTATTTACCCCCCACTACGATACCCACTCTGACTTCCTTTACTTAGGGTAAATACCTTACGCAAATTTTGCGAAATAACTGAAGCACAGGAGATAAACATAACCCACTCACATTTATCTCAGACGACATGACATGACGACTTTACTTCATTACTTTTACTACATACTGCGATTTTAAAACGACTCTTTACTGCTTTTACTCTTTTACTCTTTTACTTCTACTCTTTTACTTCCACTTTTTACTACTGCTGACAACTTCACTTTATTAACGAGGCTTATTTGTAAGGCTCTTCTTAATTACCGCATCCCTACCTTTCTACTACTTATTTTTACTTATCGTAATCGTATTTAGCTTTTTTAGTTTTATTCAGGATAAAGTGCAATTAATACACTTTATCCTTATGCTGATATTAGAAAATAGTAAATGGCATTATCACGTTAAACTTAACGTCTTTTTCATCTTGGAAAATATTACCAAAACCACCTTCATAACTTGGAATATCGGAGTGGTTATCATAACGGGTATAGTGAAGCTTAAAGAGAGTGCCTTTAGCGCGACCTTCTTGAACCGTATACATAATATCCGCATTCCATGCACTTTCTCTGATACGCTGACCTTGGTCATAAATAGCTTTACCACTTGGCTTAGCATCCCATGCGTAAACATAAGAAGTACCTACTGCCCAGCCTGACAGATCCCAGTTTTTCAGATCATACATAACGCCAGCATAAAGTGCTTTTTCACCATTGGCGTTAAAGTCAGAACGACCATCCCACCAGACATCAAGACGACCATTAGAGGTTGCCCAGCCCGGAGTCATACGTTGTAAGAAATAACCTTGATTACCTTCAGCTTTAACCCACGTTCCTTCTACTTTGAAGTCAAATACATTGTAGGTATAACCAAAAGTCAGTGCTTGTAACCATGCCAGCCCATCATAAACGTCATTAACGCCACCACCGGTAACTTTATCTTTAGCACCGTAGAATTGGTAAGACGTTCTTAATGCATTGTCAGCAATTGGGAAATCATAAGAAACTTTACCAAAATACTGATCGATATAACCATCAGCCTGACCAAATGCAGCTTCTAACACTAAGCTGTTTTTAAAATCATATTTAGCGCCGAAAGAGTGAAGATAGCTGATATTCGTTTCTAGATCAGCTTTACGGAAATTGTACATATTCCGATACCATGGTGCTTTATATTCATCTGTCCACATATAGGAGAAAGATAATTCACCACTTTTATCGAAATCAAAGACAGCGCCCGCTTCAGCACCGCGGTAAGTTCCCGGTAAGAAGCTCCAGTGTGGACGCAATAAGCTTTGGCCTTTAGGTTGAATATATCCACCTTGAGCCCAGAAGTTACCTAATTTGAATTTCGCAGCCGCTTTATAAACGCTCATGCCACTGCGATCGCCAGTCCATTTTTCATCCCAGCGACTTTTTGCATCACTAAAACCGATTTCATTAGGTGCCGCAGGGCCACTGTTATTCAATTCAGCCGCACCAAAGGCAGCTAAATCAATACCAATAAAATCACCAAGGTAACCTGATGAGAAATCGAGATTAGCGTTGAAAGTAGAATGGTGTAAGTTAGCTTTGTATTTGCCGTAATCAGGGCTATTTGGTGTTAACTCTTTTCTATCACGGTCACGTTGCCAATAAAAAAGACCGCCTGTTAAGGTTGAGTCATCAATAAACCCTTCAGCATGAGACATTTTTGCAGGTAGTGCAGTTACAAGCAATGCGCCCATAACGGCAAGTGCCACCCTGCCTGGTTTAGCATTTTGCATAACCATAGCATTGTTTCCTCTTTGACTTTGACTAAAAAAGAAATAAGCACAATGCCTATTTCCAAATATAAAACCCCAAGTGGGGAAAAAACCTAAATTAGGTTATAAACAGCATATTTTTCGCGACGCGAATTATCAACCAAAAAAAAAGAATTTTTATCAAAATATGACAAAGGGCACATAACTAAATGATCGTTTCATTTTCTTTCTTTTATAAAGATTGGTTAAAAATAAACATAATCACTTGATTTAATTGTATTTTATAAATCAATCTTTAAATGATATAAAATTTCGTTTTTATAGAAAGGAATAATAAGTAGTATTTATAAATAATCTTTTTTAATGATGTAAAATATGTGGTGTGAATCACACTTTTCTTATTACAGTGTTATTTAGCGTGATGATATGAAAAAACAAAAGAATAAAGTGATAGTGAATAAACTATTTCAAACGAAATAAATGAAAACTTATCACCTAAAAAAGATAAAACGAGAGGCTAATCAAATTAAGAATAGTAAATATTTAATATCAATAGATGAAAAATTAGGCAAAATAAGCTGTAAAACAGATAAAAAAATGCTCGATAAATAAATTACCGAGCATTTTATTCATTAAGGCACTAATGTGACTTAAAGCACGTCAAATTAGCCTTGTTGAGAAATCTTCGCCCAAGTGTCACGTAAGCCCACAGTACGGTTAAACACAAGTTTATCCGCCGTTGAAAGCTTATCAGCACAGAAGTAGCCTTCACGCTCAAATTGATACGCTTTCTCGATAACCGCATCTTTTAAGCTACGCTCTACAAAACCTTCACGAATAACTAATGATTCTGGGTTAATTGTTGATAAGAAATCATCTTCTGCCGCCGGGTTTGGTACGCTAAATAAACGGTCATAAAGACGGATTTCAGCTGGGATCGCATGTGGAATGCTTACCCAGTGAATAACGCCTTTTACTTTACGTCCATCAGCAGGATCTTTATTTAAAGTCTCTGCATCATAGGTACAGTAAATAGTCGTAATTTCGCCTTGTTCGTCTTTCTCAACACGTTCAGCTTTAATAACATAAGCATTACGTAAACGTACTTCTTTACCTAGCACTAGACGTTTATATTGACGGTTTGCTTCTTCTTTGAAGTCAGCGCGATCAATATAGATTTCACGGCTAAATGGCACTTCTCGCGTTCCCATTTCTGGTTTATTTGGGTGATTTGGTGCAACAAGAATTTCTTCACCTTCTGGCATATTTTCAATCACTAAACGAACAGGATCGATAACAGCCATTGCGCGTGGTGCATTTTCGTTTAAGTCATCACGAATACAAGATTCCAGAGCTGCCATTTCGACGTTGTTTTCTTGTTTCGTCACACCAATACGTAGACAGAATTCACGAATAGATTCTGCGGTATAACCACGACGACGTAAGCCTGAAATTGTTGGCATACGAGGATCATCCCAACCATTCACAATGTTTTCTGTCACAAGCTGATTCAGCTTACGTTTTGACATCACTGTGTATTCAAGGTTAAGACGTGAGAATTCATATTGACGAGGATGACAAGGGATAGTGATATTATCCAGCACCCAATCATATAAACGGCGGTTATCTTGGAATTCTAAAGTACATAAAGAATGTGTGATATTTTCCAGTGCATCAGAGATACAGTGGGTAAAATCATACATTGGATAAATGCACCATTTATTTCCAGTTTGGTGATGTTCAGCGAATTTAATACGATAAAGCACAGGATCACGCATAACAATAAATGGTGATGCCATATCAATTTTCGCACGTAAGCACGCTTTACCTTCTTCAAAGCCACCAGCACGCATTTTTTCAAACAGCGCTAAGTTCTCTTCTACGCTACGTGAGCGATAAGGGCTGTTTTTACCTGGCTCTTTTAATGTACCGCGGTATTCACGAATTTCTTCAGCGCTTAACTCATCAACGTAAGCTAAGCCTTTATTAATCAGCTCAATCGCATATTGATAAAGTTGATCAAAATAATCTGAGGAGTAATGAATGCTACCTTCCCATTGGAAACCTAACCACTGAACATCTTTTTGAATTGAGTTGATGTACTCAATATCTTCTTTTACTGGATTGGTATCATCAAAACGTAGATTACATTTTCCCTGATAATCTTTAGCAATACCAAAATTCAGGCAAATTGATTTCGCATGGCCGATATGAAGATAGCCATTAGGTTCAGGTGGGAAACGCGTTTGAACGCTATTATGTTTCCCAGTAGCCAGATCTTCGTCAATAATTTGACGAATAAAGTTCGTTGGGCGGGCATCTGCCTCATTCATGGTCATTTTTTCCTCAAAGCAAAACGCATAATTAACCCACTATAATCCAATAAGCAGGTTTCATAAATACCTTAGCTAAATACACCCCTGAGATATTTATCAAAATAGAGATAAAAAAACGGGAAGTTTGAAAGACTCCCCGTTTTATCGTCTTATTTAACCATCTCTTTATAGAGGATTAAATATCTAGATAGAATTTATTTTAACACGTTGTAGATAACCGTTTTATTTCCGACCACAACACCATCAACTTGTTCAGCAATCTTATCAAAATCATCGATATTGCTAACAATGACAGGGCTTATCATCGATTTGGCATTAGCGTTCAGATATTCAAGATCTAATTCTAAGATAGGTTGACCGACTTTAACGTCTGCACCTTCTTCAACTAAACGCTTGAAGCCTTTGCCACCTAATGCAACGGTATCAATTCCCATGTGTACGATGATTTCAACACCATTGTCAGTCTCGATACAAAATGCATGATTAGTATCAAAAATCTTAACAACAGTACCTGTTGCAGGTGCCATCACGATATTAGAGGTTGGTTTGATTGCTACACCATCCCCAACAACACCACTAGAGAACGCTTCATCAGGCACATCTTTCAATGCCACGACCTCACCATCAAAAGGCGCAATCATTTCAAGTAACACTTTTGCATTTGTGTTGGCTTGTTTTACAGGTGCTTTTTCAGTAGAGACTGTTGAGGCAGCTGACGCTTCATAAGCTGGCACAGGGCCTTGAGTCAATACATCACGCATAGCGTTAGCGACTAATTCAGCACGTGTACCTACAATCACTTGAACACTTTGTTTGTTTAAGCGAATAACACCTGATGCACCTAAGCGTTTTGCATAGGCATCATTAACAACAGTGGCATCTTTTACATTTAAGCGTAAACGGGTAATACAAGCATCAATACCCGTTAAATTATCAGAACCACCGATAGCTGCGATATATTGACGAGCTTCTTGTTGAATACCTTCTTTACTATTTGCTGGCGCTGTTTTGATATCTTCATCATAGCCATCAGCAGTTTCATCACCCATCACATCATCTTCACGACCCGGAGTTTTCAGGTTAAATTTTGTGATAGTGAAACGGAAAATACCGTAATAGATAAAGAAGAAAACAATACCTTGAACAATCAGCATGTACCAATGAACAGCCAGTGGGTTACGTGAAGATAAGAACATATCCACTAAGCCCGCACTAAAGCCGAATCCTGAAATCCACTCCATGCTTGCTGCGATATAAACAGAAATCGCCATTAAGAATGCGTGAATAACATAGAGCACAGGCGCCACAAACATAAAGGAGAATTCAAGTGGTTCAGTAATACCTGTGAAGAAAGCAGCAAATGCACCTGCAATCATGATACCCGCAACTTTTGCTTTGTTCTCTTTACGTGCGCAGTGATAGATAGCAAGCGCTGCACCCGGTAAACCAAACATCATTACTGGGAAGAAACCTGCTTGATAACGACCTGTTACACCCACAGTTGCTAAGCCAGAATCAATAGCTTGCTGACCTGCAAGGAAGTTAGGAATATCGTTAATACCGGCAACGTCAAACCAGAATACAGAGTTCAACGCATGGTGTAAGCCAACTGGAATTAATAAACGGTTAAAGAATGCGTAGATACCTGCACCTAATGCGCCCATATCTTTAATGCTTTCACCGAAGCTGACTAATCCGCCATAAATCACAGGCCAGATATACATCAGAATAAAGGCGACGATGATCATTAAAAATGAGGTTAGGATAGGAACTAAACGGCGACCACTAAAGAATGACAGTGCGCGAGGCAGTTCAACGCTACTAAAGCGGTTATAAAGCTCGGCAGAAAGTACACCAACCAAGATCCCAACAAACTGGTTATTTATTTTACCAAAAGCAACTGGAACCTCTTCTAAAGGTAGGCCTTTGATCATTGACACCGCAGCTGGAGAGCAAAGCGTTGTCACGACTAAGAACCCAACAAATCCTGTTAAAGCGGCAGCACCGTCTTTGTCTTTCGACATACCATAAGCAACACCAATGGCAAACAAGACTGACATATTGTCGATGATGGCAGCACCAGATTTGATAAGTAAGGCAGCAAGCGCGTTATCGCCACCCCAGCCTACTGGGTCAATCCAGTAGCCAATCCCCATCAGAATTGCTGCTGCAGGTAATGTAGCAACAGGCACCATCAGCGCCCGTCCTATCTTCTGCAGATAACTTAAAATATTCACAAACTCCCCCTTGGATAGCCCCTATGCGGGATCTTATTCATACTCATTCATATTTTATAATAAAATTGATGAGCTAATTATTTAATTCCATTTTTAGTCTAAAAAAATTATTTCGTATCGCAAATTAATTAGTCATAGTTTGTGATTAAAGTCACTAATATCGTATAATTTTTAGCTGAAATGCTGGCTAAGTCAGAAAGCTTATTTTATGATTAAAAATATCTTTTGGCGGGACATTTCGATCATCAGCTAAAAATGAAAAGAAATTCGTGTTATAGATGAGCCACTGATAATCACACGATGAAATAACACGTTACTGAGTTATCAGATTTGTCTTTTTTCTATGAGGTTACTATGAGGTTAATCCCCCTATCCACGGCAAAACAAGTTGGTAAGTGGTCTGCAAATTATATCGTTGAGAAAATCAACGCGTTTAATCCAACCGCAGAGCGCCCTTTCGTACTTGGTTTACCGACTGGTGGCACGCCATTGGCGACATATAAAGAATTAATTGAATTGCATCGTGCAGGAAAAGTCAGCTTCCAACACGTTGTGACGTTCAATATGGATGAATATGTTGGTATTCCATCAGATCATTCACAAAGTTATCGTACTTTTATGTATGAAAACTTCTTTAATCATATTGATATTAAAGATGAAAATATCAATTTATTAAATGGTAATGCTGAAGATCCACAAGCAGAATGCGAACGCTATGAAGCTAAAATCAAGTCTTATGGCAAAATCAATCTGTTTATGGGCGGTGTAGGTAACGACGGTCACATTGCATTTAATGAACCTGCGTCTTCACTCTCCTCACGCACTCGAATGAAAACGCTAACTGAAGATACACGCTTAGCAAATTCACGTTTCTTCGACAATAATGTTAATCATGTCCCTAAATATGCACTGACAGTCGGTGTAGGCACATTATTAGATGCTGAAGAATTAATGATTTTGGCGACCGGTTTTAATAAAGCGCAAGCAGTACATGCAGCAACAGAAGGCGCTGTTAACCATTTATGGACGATTTCCTGTGTTCAACTTCACCCTAAAGCAATTTTAGTGTGTGATGATCCTGCAACAATGGAATTACGTGTAAAAACATTGCGTTATTTCCAACAGATTGAAGCGCAAGAGTGTCAGAAATACCAAGACTAAGTTTAGTAAAATAAGTACCTACTGATTAAGTAGCGGAAAAGGCTAAGCTCTCTTACTTATCAGCCAGAATTTGCTGGCTGATATCGGCTTTTTAGATTGACTTCCCTTATCAGGAGACAAAGGTATGTTTGCCTTAACAAATGCTGTTATTTATACAGGTTACGACCGTTTAGAAAACCACGCCATTATTATTAACGGCTCCCGTATTGAGCAGGTTTGCCCACAGGATCAACTGCCAAAAGATATCACTGTTCGTGATATGAAAGGTGCAATTGTCTCTCCTGGTTTTATTGATTTACAGGTTAATGGTTGTGGCGGTGTGCAATTTAATGATACTCCTGAAAATGTCACCGTTGAAACGTTAGAAATTATGCAAAAAGCGAATGAACGCTTAGGTTGCACTAGCTATTTGCCAACGCTAATTACCTGTTCTGATGAATTGATGAAAATAGGCATTGAAGCAACTCGTGCTTATATGAAGAAACATGAAAATAAAGTATTGGGATTACATTTAGAAGGTCCATATATCAATGTGATTAAAAAAGGGACTCATGATCCACAATTTATTCGTCAACCAAGTGCTCAGATGATTAGCTATTTGTGCGATAATGCTGATGTCATCGCCAAAATCACCCTCGCGCCAGAAATGGTTGATGAAAAGTATGTTCGTCAATTAATCAAAGCAGGTATCATTGTTTCTGCGGGTCATTCTAATTCGACTTATGAAGAAGCACGTAAAGGATTCCGTAATGGTATCTCATTATCGACTCACCTTTACAACGCAATGCCTTATATTACAGGCAGAGGCCCAGGGCTTGTAGGTGCCATTTATGATACACCTGAAGTTTATGCTGGTATCATTGCTGATGGTTTACATGTTTCATGGGCAAATATTCGTAACAGTAAGCGTTTGAAAGGTGAAAAATTACTTTTAGTCACAGACGCAACTGCGCCAGCGGGGCTTGATCCTAGCAAAAATGAGATGGATAGCTTCGTTTTTGCCGGTAAAACCATATATTATCGTAATGGTCTTTGTGTCGATGCAGATGGCACATTAAGTGGATCATCACTAACCATGATTGGTGCAATTAAAAATAGCGTGATCCATGTAGGTATTCCATTAGATGAAACATTGCGGATGACAACTCTATATCCTGCTCGTGCAATTGGAATGGAAAAAGAATTGGGAACAATTGAAGCTGGAAAAATTGCTAACCTCGCTTCTTTTGATAAGGACTTCAACCTTTGTACAACGTTTGTCAATGGTATCGAAATAACTGAATAACTAATGGATGTATATGCTGATGAGTCATAACAACACTGAAACGCAAATTGGCAATATCGATCTTGTTAAACAACTTAACAGTGCGATTGTGTATCGACTGATTGATCAACACGGGCCAATTTCCCGTATCCAAATAGCCGAACAAAGCCAGCTAGCACCAGCCAGTGTGACTAAAATTACTCGTCAGTTGCTTGAACGAGGCTTAATTAAAGAAGTTGATCAACAAGCATCAACAGGTGGACGTCGCGCAATTTCTATTATTGTTGAACACCGCAATTTTAATACAGTCAGTGTGCGATTGGGGCGTAATGATGCCACTGTTGCTCTTTATGATCTAAGTGGAAAAGTCATCATTGAGCAACACTACCCTTTAGAACAAAGTACTCAAAATGAAGTTGAAGCGCTGCTTATCAATGCAATTGATGATTTTATTAAACAAAATCAGCGTCGTATTCGTGAGCTTATTTCAATTTCCGTGATCTTACCCGGTCTTGTTGATCCAAATAAAGGCATTGTTCGTTATATGCCTCATATGAAAGTGGATAATTGGGCTTTGGTAAATAGCTTAGAAAAACGCTTTAGTCTGCCTTGTTATGCAGGACATGATATTCGAAGCCTAGCTTTAGCTGAAAACTATTTTGGTGCTACAAGAGATTGTGAAGACTCATTACTCGTCCGTATCCATCGGGGTGCAGGTGCTGGTGTTATTATTAATAATAAAATTCTGCTCAACCAACGTGGTAACTTAGGAGAGATTGGTCATATTCAAATCGACCCTCTAGGTGAACGTTGCCATTGTGGTAACTTTGGTTGTTTAGAAACGATTGCATCCAATACAGCAATCGAGGCGAAAGTACGCTATCAATTAGAGCAAGGCTATCCAAGCCAGTATTTATCGCCAACACAGTGCCAAATCCAAGATATTTGTCGAGCCGCTGTTAAAAATGACCCGCTAGCAGTCGAAACCATCAAACAAGTGGGTTTACACTTAGGTAAAGCTATTGCAATTGCCATTAACCTATTTAACCCACAAAAAGTGGTTTTAGCGGGTGAATTGACTGAAGCAGCTGAAGTTTTACTTCCCTCAATTCAAAGTTGCATTAATACACAAGTATTAAAAGAATTCAGAGAAGAGCTTCCTGTCGTCACATCAGAGCTTGATCATCGTTCTGCCATAGGGGCTTTTGCCTTGACTAAACGCGCAATGCTTAACGGAGAATTGCTTCAACAGCTATTAGAAAAGTAATTTATTGTTGATAAATTATACTTTTTGCGTTGAATGTATACTTTTCTGAATTTCATTGTGAAATAAGTCTAAAATTCAATCAGTAATATTCAAAGAAAAAGAAATGTAGCGTGAGTTTCTCACCTCATTTCTTTTTTTATACTCATTATTCCCCATCCTTTCCCTCTTTGACTTAATATCATTTCTCTTACTGCTTTGTTTTTTCTTTTTATTCACACACTATTGCGCTTTATTCTTTGAGATATTTTTCATCAATAAGGTTGTTTTTTGGATCTTTTTTCGACAAAATGATTAACCATCGAGCAAACGGACACGTTTCTCGAAAATTAATGCAAAAAGCAGTTGACGGATTTGTCTGTAATACGCATAATGCGCCCCGCAACGCCGACGAAGGTTATGCAAAAAAAGATGGCTATGTAGCTCAGCTGGTTAGAGCACAACACTCATAATGTTGGGGTCACAGGTTCGAATCCCGTCATAGCCACCATCTTTTTGCGGGAGTGGCGAAATTGGTAGACGCACCAGATTTAGGTTCTGGCGCCGCAAGGTGTGCGAGTTCAAGTCTCGCCTCCCGCACCATTTTAACCTCGTCAAGAATTTATCAGTTGGGATATCGCCAAGCGGTAAGGCACCAGGTTTTGATCCTGGCATTCCCAGGTTCGAATCCTGGTATCCCAGCCATATTTCTGATAAATAAGTGTGTTGACAATTGAATTAGCGGATGGGGTATCGCCAAGCGGTAAGGCACCAGGTTTTGATCCTGGCATTCCCAGGTTCGAATCCTGGTACCCCAGCCATCTTTTAAAAGAAAGATAGCTAGATTCAATACGGCTATGTAGCTCAGCTGGTTAGAGCACAACACTCATAATGTTGGGGTCACAGGTTCGAATCCCGTCATAGCCACCATTTTTTGGGATATCGCCAAGCGGTAAGGCACCAGGTTTTGATCCTGGCATTCCCAGGTTCGAATCCTGGTATCCCAGCCATATTTTGAAAGAGAGACTCGCTGAGCGAGTCTTTTTTTCTCCAAGTTGTTGCGGGAGTGGCGAAATTGGTAGACGCACCAGATTTAGGTTCTGGCGCCGCAAGGTGTGCGAGTTCAAGTCTCGCCTCCCGCACCATTGATTACTAACGTGTTAATCACGAAATCAACAGATAAGACTCGCATTGCGGGTCTTTTTTGTTTTTGTCTCTTACGTTTTTCTTGTCTCGGTCTTTTCTCTCAACTTCATCACCCCTTTATCTTCTGACACCTCTGCTCTCAAAAGCTAACATTCCCCACACCATCATTTTTATTTATTCTCATCATTTCACACTTTCTTGATCTCTCTGTACATATATCTCCCTAGATACTATACTCCCCCATAGTATATTTAAGGATTATGTATGCCACACTCACCAGCAGAAAAAAAAGCCGCGTTAACTCGCGTAAGAAAAATTAAAGGGCAACTTCTTGCATTAGAAACTGCCCTTGAAAATGAAAATGAATGCGGTCAGGTATTACAACAAATTGCCGCCATCAGAGGTGCTATCAACGGTCTGATGGCAGGTGTGCTCGAAAGTCATTTACGTGAAGGTCTTATGGATGCTGTCGCTTCTCCTGAAGATCAAAAAAATTCCGTTGATGATGCCATTTCACTTATCCGCACTTACCTGCGTTAATAACAAAAAAAGGATACACCATGAAATCTCGTGCAGCGGTCGCATTTGGACCAGGAGAACCTTTAAAAATCGTTGAAGTTGATGTGATGCCACCAAAAGCAGGTGAAGTACTCATAAAAATCAGCCATACAGGTGTTTGCCATACAGACGCTTTTACACTCTCAGGTGATGATCCTGAAGGTGTATTCCCTGCTATTCTTGGTCATGAAGGCGCTGGTGTGGTTGTCGAGGTCGGTGAAGGTGTCACCAGTGTTAAACCGGGCGATCACGTTATTCCTCTATACACTGCCGAGTGTGGCGAATGTCTATTTTGCAAATCAGGCAAAACAAACTTATGTGTTGCAGTCAGAGCAACGCAAGGTAAGGGTTTAATGCCAGATGGGACAACACGTTTTTCTTACAACGGACAACCTATTTATCACTATATGGGATGCTCTACTTTTAGCGAATACACTGTAGTGGCTGAAGTTTCTCTGGCAAAAATCAATCCAGAAGCCAATCACGAAGAAGTTTGCTTATTAGGTTGTGGCGTAACAACCGGTATTGGTGCAGTTCACAATACGGCAAAAGTACAAGAAGGTGACTCTGTTGCTGTTTTTGGTTTAGGCGGTATTGGTCTTGCCGTTCTTCAAGGTGCAAGACAAGCCAAAGCAGGTCGTATTTTTGCTATCGATACAAATCCTGAAAAATTTGCATTAGCGCGCCAGTTTGGTGCAACTGACTGCTTAAACCCTAATGACTACGACAAGCCTATTCAGCAAGTCCTTGTTGAAATGACACAATGGGGTATTGACCATACTTTTGAATGTATTGGAAACGTCAATGTCATGAGAGCTGCATTAGAAAGTGCGCATCGTGGTTGGGGTCAATCCATTATTATTGGTGTAGCTGGTGCTGGGCAAGAGATCTCAACTCGTCCATTCCAATTAGTTACAGGGCGCTCATGGAAAGGTACTGCTTTTGGCGGTGTTAAAGGCCGTAGCCAATTACCCGGTATGGTTGAGGATGCAATGAAAGGTAATATCGAACTTAAGCCTTTCGTTACCCATAAACTACCGTTAGACAAAATTAATGAAGCTTTTGATTTAATGCACGAAGGTAAATCAATCCGAACTGTTATTCATTTCGATTAATCATTCTCAAGCCTATGTCTCATAGGTTTGTCTTTGTTTTTAAAGGAGTCAAAATGGAAAGGATTGAACGTCACGCCTGTTTTGGTGGTTGGCAAGAAGTTTATCAACATACATCAAAGACGTTAAATTGTGAGATGAAATTTGCTATCTATCTTCCTCCTATGGAAGAAGAGCAAAAATACCCTGTTTTATATTGGTTATCAGGCTTAACCTGCAACGAGCAAAATTTTATTACTAAATCAGGTGCTCAACAATTTGCAGCACAACACGGTATTGTTTTAGTGGTACCTGATACTAGCCCTCGCGGTGAAAATGTCGCTGATGATAGTGCTTATGATTTAGGACAAGGCGCTGGTTTTTACCTTAATGCGACACAATCGCCATGGAATGCTCATTACAATATGTACGACTATATTGTTGATGAACTTCCAGCGCTAATAGAAACGCATTTTCCTGTGACTCATCAACGTGCTATTAGTGGGCATTCAATGGGTGGACATGGTGCATTAACGATTGCATTGCGAAATTCGGCACGCTACAGCAGTGTGTCAGCGTTTTCTCCAATTGTGGCACCATCAGTTGTTCCTTGGGGTAAAAAAGCGTTTAGCGCTTATTTAGGCGATGATACGACACAGTGGCAACAATATGATGCGGTTGAATTAATTAACCAAGCAGAAAGTGTGTTACCTATGCGTATTGATGTCGGACTCGATGATCCTTTCTATCAAGAGCAACTGAAGCCTGAATTATTTGCTCAAGCTTGCGATACAAAACAGTTCCCTTATCAATTGAATTTACATCAAGGGTACGATCACAGTTACTATTTTGTGGCGAGTTTTATTGGTGAGCATATTGCTTTTCATGCCAAGCATTTAAAAGCGTAACAATTATGCGATGATCTTATTGTTGATATCCAACTCAGATCATCGCATTTCTAATTATTTAATACCTAACGCATAACGCAATGCCGCTTCTTTCGCTTTTCCTGCATGTTGTGCTGCTAAAAGGCCAATATTTCTAACGACTTTTAAACCCGGTAATTGGTGACTAAAGGCGTGATAAAATACGTCCATACCCGCTTGCATAACTAGATTATCAGGCATACGACGGCGCTGGTATTTTTTCAATAACGCCATTGAATCCCAAGGCTCGAAATGTTTTTTAGCCTCAGCCACTAAGTCTAAGAAACAGTCCACATCACGATAACCTAAGTTAACGCCCTGTCCTGCTAATGGATTAATGGTGTGAGCCGCATCTCCCAACAAAACAATCCCTTTATCAACATAACGACTTGCATGCTGACGAGTTAATGGGAATGAACCAGCTGCAATAGGTGTCGCTTTGCCTAATCGCTCTGGGAAAGCATGTTGAATTTCTTTTTCTAACTGCGCCATCGACATATTTTGCAGTTTTCTAATTCTGTCAGGCGAGTCATACCAAACCAAACAAGCCCAATTATCAAAAAGCGGTAAATAAGCACGAGGCCCTGAAGGGTAAAAACGTTGCCATGTACCTTTTTCAGGAGGTAATTCTGTTTTCACCGTGATCAGCATACAAGATTGGCGATATTGCCAGCCATTGCTGCCAATACCCGCAAATTGGCGCACTTGAGAATTTGCACCATCCGCACCTACCACTAAATTTGTAGTGACTTCACTGCCATCAGAAAGCGTTACTTTCCATTTATCATCTAAATAAGTCATTTTACTTAGACTATTTGGACATAATAAGGTGATATTGCTATAACGTTCAGCCTCTTGCCAAAGCGCTAATTGCAAAATTCGGTTTTCAACCATATACCCTAATTCAGGTAAACCTAGGCTTTTAGCATCAAAAATCACATGGGCATTTTCTTCTTCCCATGTTTCTAAGGTAAGATAAGGCGCAGAACGCATAGCTAAAACATGTTGCCATGCACCTAATTGTTTTAATAGACTAACGGATGCGCAACTAATCGCAGAAATACGGATATCAGGATGAGATGACGCATCAAAAGGTGCTGGAGACTGTCGTTCAATCATTGCAACACGCAATCCTTCTTGCGCCAGCCCAATTGCAACAGCAGCGCCAATCATCCCGCCACCAGCGATGATTGCATCAAAATCGTTTTTTACATTACTCATCATTGTTATGCCATAACTCATTACTTTAAATAATAGGTAAGCGCTGTTTCAGTTTATTTCTATTAAACTAAACGCCATAGAGAATTAGCGCCGACTTGCTCTAGTCACTGACCACACAAATGACTACAATAACCGCCTTATTGGCTTATTACACGCAACGTTTTCCAATGATTAGCTATTGTCTCACTGAAAATACCGGATTTACACAATGTCGACGATAAAAAAACTGTACATTAAAACTTGGGGCTGTCAGATGAATGAGTACGATTCATCCAAAATGGCAGACCTACTCGAAAGCACCCACGGTTATCAGTTAACCGATGTCGCCGAAGATGCGGACATTCTACTGCTAAATACCTGTTCTATCCGTGAGAAAGCACAAGAAAAAGTCTTTCATCAGTTAGGACGTTGGAAATATTTTAAAGATAATAAACCCGATATTATCATTGGCGTCGGCGGTTGTGTTGCTTCTCAAGAAGGTGAATACATCCGTCAACGTGCGCAGTGTGTCGATATTATCTTCGGACCACAAACTTTACACCGTTTGCCTGAAATGATTAATCAGGTTAAAGGGACTAAAAGCCCAGTTGTCGATATCAGCTTCCCTGAAATCGAAAAATTTGACCGTTTACCAGAGCCTCGCGCTGAAGGCCCTTCAGCTTTTGTTTCCATCATGGAAGGCTGTAACAAATACTGCTCTTTCTGCGTAGTTCCTTATACACGCGGTGAAGAAGTTAGCCGTCCTTGTGATGATGTGCTATTTGAAATTGCTCAATTAGCGGCACAAGGTGTGCGTGAAGTAAACTTGTTAGGTCAAAACGTTAACGCCTATCGTGGTGCCACTTTTGATGGTCAAATCTGTAGTTTTGCTGAATTAATTCGCTTAGTCGCTGCAATTGATGGTATTGACCGCGTTCGCTTTACGACCAGCCACCCTATCGAATTTACTGACGATATTGTTGCGGTTTATGAAGATACGCCTGAATTAGTCAGCTATTTACACTTGCCAGTGCAAAGTGGTTCTGACCGTATTCTAACATTAATGAAGCGTAACCATACTGCACTTGAATATAAGAGCATCATTCGCAAACTACGCAAAGCACGTCCTGGTATTCTGATAAGTTCAGACTTTATCATTGGTTTCCCGGGTGAAACTCAAGACGACTTTGAAAAAACCATGCAATTAATTGCGGATGTTAATTTCGATATGAGCTTTAGTTTCATCTATTCAGCACGTCCGGGCACACCAGCTGCCGATTTACCTGATGATGTCAGTGAAGATGAGAAGAAACAGCGTTTATATCTGCTACAACAGCGCATCAATCAGCAAGCGATGAACTTTAGCCGTGCAATGTTAAACACAGTACAGCGTATTCTAGTAGAAGGACCTTCACGTAAAAATGTGATGGAGCTTTCTGGCCGTACTGAGAATAACCGTGTGGTTAACTTTGAAGGTACACCGGATATGATTGGTAAATTCGTTGATGTTGAGATTGTTGACGTTTATGCCAACTCACTACGTGGTAAAGTCGTTAGAACGGAAGATCAAATGGATTTACGTATTCACGAATCTCCAGAATCCGTTATTGCACGTACACGTAAAGAAGATGAATTAGGGGTAGGTGTTTACCAACCTTAATTGATCAGATTTAACAAAAGGATAATCAGTGACAGTAATAGCACATGCACAGGTAGCGACCCAAGAAATCTTCTTAGAGCCAGCTGACAATGCCCGTTTAATGAGCCTATGTGGTCCATTTGACGATAATATTAAGCAACTTGAGCGCCGTTTAGGTATCGAGATTAATCATCGTGATAACCGTTTTAAACTTACGGGAAAATCATTGTGTGTCAATGCAGCCACGAGTATTTTACGTCGCCTGTATGTGGAAACCTCGCCAATTAAAGGCGTGATCCCCGATATCGATCCTGAACAAATTCACCTAGCAATCAAAGAAAGCCGTGTGCTTGAGCAAAGTGATGAGCATGTTCCTGAATTTGGGAAATCGACCAATATTCGAACTAAGCGAGGTGTGATAAAACCTCGTACACCAAATCAGGCACAATATATTGCCAATATCCAGACCCATGATATTACTTTTGGTATTGGGCCTGCGGGTACAGGGAAAACTTATCTGGCTGTTGCTGCCGCTGTTGATGCCCTTGAACGTCAAGAAGTGCGTCGTATTTTATTAACGCGTCCTGCGGTCGAAGCCGGTGAAAAACTGGGCTTTTTACCGGGCGATTTAAGTCAAAAAGTCGATCCCTATTTACGACCACTTTATGATGCGTTATTTGAGATGTTAGGTTTTGAAAAAGTTGAGAAACTAATAGAGCGTAATGTCATTGAAGTCGCGCCCCTCGCCTATATGCGTGGACGTACATTAAATGACGCCTTTATCATTCTTGATGAAAGCCAAAACACCACCATCGAACAGATGAAAATGTTCTTAACGCGTATTGGCTTTAACTCTAAAGCGGTTGTCACTGGGGATATTACCCAGATTGACCTGCCAAGAGGCAATAAATCAGGCTTACGTCATGCCATTGAAGTTTTATCTGATGTTAATGACTTAAGTTTTAACTTTTTCCACAGTGAAGACGTTGTTCGCCATCCTGTGGTTGCCAAAATTGTTATCGCCTATGAAGCTTGGGAAACGGAAGATCAAAAACGTCGCCAAGCTATCAAAGCAGAAAAAGAGAAGCTTCAGAGAGAAAATCATGAGTGAAGTTATCCTTGATTTACAAGTAGCAAGTGAAAATACGCAAGGGCTTCCTACTGAAGCCCAATTTATGACATGGTTGGAAGCGGTATTACCGCAATTTCAACCTGTAAGTGAAGTGACTATTCGCATTGTTGATGAAGCAGAAAGTCACGAATTGAATCTCACTTATCGTGGAAAAGACAGACCGACTAACGTGCTTTCTTTTCCCTTTGAGGCACCGCCTGAAATTGAATTGCCTCTATTAGGTGATTTGATTATTTGCCGTCAAGTAGTAGAAAAAGAGGCGGTTGAACAGAGTAAGACTGTTGAAGAGCATTGGGCACACATGGTTATTCATGGATGTCTGCATCTTTTGGGCTATGATCATATTGAAGATGATGAAGCCGAAGAAATGGAAGGTTTAGAGACAGAAATCTTACAAAATTTAGGTTATGCAGATCCCTATTTGATTGAAAAAGAGTAACAGTTCTCTTATTTTTATGATAAATACTATATCTAATTAACCATTCAATGAGGAAAAATAGTTAAAACGCCATGAGCGACGACCAATCTTCGAGTAACGATAACCCTGGTCCTAAGAAAGGGTTTCTCACACTGCTTAATCAGTGGTTCCACGGTGAACCTAAAAACCGTGATGATCTGATGGAGCTTATCCGCGATTCTGAACAGAAAGAATTAATTGATCCTGACACCCGCGACATGCTTGAAGGGGTAATGGATATTGCTGAACAACGCGTTCGGGACATTATGATCCCTCGCTCTCAAATCGTCACACTAAAACGCAATCAAACCCTTGATGAATGTTTAGATGTGATTATTGATTCAGCACATTCCCGTTTCCCAGTCATTAGCGAAGACAAAGATCATATTGAAGGCTTATTAATGGCGAAAGATCTACTGCCATTTATGCGTACTGACGCAGAGCCATTTAGTATGGATAAAGTCTTACGCTCTGCTGTCGTTGTGCCTGAAAGCAAACGGGTTGATCGCCTATTAAAAGAGTTCCGCTCTCAACGCTATCATATGGCGATTGTGATCGATGAATTCGGAGGCGTATCTGGGCTCGTCACAATTGAGGATATTCTTGAGCTTATCGTAGGCGAAATTGAAGATGAGTATGATGATGAGGATGACATTGATATTCGTCCGTTAAGTCGTCACGCTTACTCAGTTCGAGCTTTAACCCAGATAGAAGATTTCAATGAAGCGTTCGGTACACATTTCAGCGATGAAGAAGTTGATACAATTGGCGGTTTAGTTATGCAAGCCTTTGGTCACCTTCCTGCTCGTGGTGAAACTATTACCATTGATAATTACCAATTTAAAGTTGTTATGGCTGATAGCCGTAAGATCATTCAGGTTTATGTGCATATCCCCGATGATGCGCCAATTCCTGAACTAGGTAATGATGCATAGGATATCAATGAATAAGATCTCTTTCTTAAACCGCCAGTGGGTTCGCGCCCTTCTGGCGGTTTTTTTCGGTGCCATTGGCACATTAGCATTTTCCCCATTTGATTTTTGGCCTGCGGCGTTAATTTCACTACTCGGCTTATTACTGATAATCACTCACCGGACAACTCGCCAAGGTGCATTCCTTGGTTTTGCTTGGGGATTTGGGTTATTTGGTAGCGGTGTAAATTGGGTTTACGTCAGTATCGCTGATTTTGGTGGTATGCCGTTTGCAGTAAATATCTTTTTAGTGATTTTATTAGCACTCTATTTATCACTCTACACACTGTTATTCGCAGGATCACTGAATAAGTTTTTCCCAAAACCAACACTCTGGCGATTTGTATTTGCAGCCCCTGCACTATGGCAAATCACCGAATTTTTAAGAGGTTGGGTATTATCAGGCTTTCCATGGTTACAGTTTGGTTATAGCCAGATTGATGGCCCATTAAAAGGTATTGCACCTATTTTTGGTGTCACCATGATAACGCTGCTTTTAACCGTTATTAGTGGATTAATTGCATTTACAATCTATCGTAAATCAATTTACAGCCTTGTGGTTGCACTGCTTTTATTAATATTACCTATTAGCTTTAAATCCTATCAGTGGTATCAACCTTTGCCTGATGAAACGCAAGAAATTGCATTAATCCAAGGTAATATCGCACAATCTTTAAAATGGGAACCGGGTACATTAGAGAGCACATTAAAAACCTATCTCACCTTAAGTCGCCCTTTTATTGGTAATGCAAATCTCATTATTTGGCCTGAATCTGCGATCCCTGATGTTGAAATTCAACAACAAAGCTTTTTAGCAGAATTAGATAAGCAATTAAGAGAGCAAGATACCCATTTAATGACAGGGATTATTGATGCTCGACCGACATTAGAAGGCTATCGTTTCTACAATAGTGTCATCACATTAGGTGAACACTATGCTTATCAATACCCAGCAACCGATCGCTATAATAAACATCATCTTGTTCCTTTTGGCGAATATGTACCATTAGAATCACTCTTACGCCCACTTGCGCCTTTCTTTAATTTGCCGATGTCATCATTAAGCCAAGGTGAATATGTACAACCTCAGCTTACTGTTAATGATGCCAAAATAACCGCAGCGATTTGCTACGAAATTATTTTAGGTGAGCAAGTTCGCGCTAATTTCAAACCTGATACACGGTTCTTATTAACGATTTCTAATGATGCGTGGTTTGGTAATTCAATTGGCCCTTGGCAACACTTCCAAATGGCAAGAATGCGTTCTCTAGAGTTAGGAAGACCATTATTACGCTCGACAAATAACGGTATCACCGCATTTATTGCTGCCAATGGTGATGTAATCTCTCAACTTCCTCAATTTGAAGAAGGCGCTTTAGCGGAAAAAATCACACCAACAACTGGGTTAACCCCTTATTACAAATGGGGTAATACACCATTGTGGATATTGGTTGGATTATTTTTTACCATCGCATTTATTAAACGCCGTAATTAAGATGAATAAAGCCCAACCCTATTAAGTTAATATTAATTAGGTTGGGCTTTTTCTAATAAGAGAGCTTTTTTATGGAAAATTATCCTGAACATATTCTTGATGCCATTTGGCAAAGAGCTAAAGAAATATCAACAGATAATGAAACAAAGGGCTTTCGTACGGATAAAGAAAATAAATGGATCCAACGCCAGATGTTCAATCAACAAGAACATGAATTTGGCTGGGTATTATCAAAACAACCAGAGTCAATTAGCCAACTTATTGAAGATAAAACCATTGTACCTGTGCATTGGAAAACAGCGGTTACCGATCAACAAAAACAAGAGGCCGAGTCTAAACGCGTTAATGTCACTCCACTTGAACCACCAGCTCTATCCCAATTAATTCAGTCATCTGTAAATATTCAATCTTATTGGCAATATGCACATAAAATTTCCAGTGATAACGAAGAAAAAGGTTTTCGTAAAGATCATTACGGTTATGTTATTCAGCAAAATGCGTTTGGGGATAAACAACATCAATATGGCTGGACATTAGCTCAATTAACCTCCGCTAATAAAAATAACCAAACCGTTATTCCTATTAATATTGTGCCAATACATATTAATACTGCAAAACGCATTGCCGATGAAAAGGCATTAATTGCCAAAAATACCGAAGAAGCAAAAATTGAACGCAGACGTAAAAATATTATTTATGAAATAATTTATTTTATTGTCAGCATACCCGGTACCCTTTTTTCTTTACTAAAATTCTGATGGCTGATTTAGATAGAAGCCCACCATAAACGTAGTTTTAATCCCCACGAAGATGACCAACCACTGGTAAAGCCGACCATTTCACCTTTATAAACAATAATAAATGAAGGTGTTGCACTAATTTCCCACTGTTGAGAAATATCCCCTCGACTATCATTTATTACAGGAAAAACTAGTCCTTTAGATTGAATACCGCGCTCTAACTTCGCGTTATCACCAGAACGGATCGCAACAGATGTCACGTTATAACCATCTTGCGCTAACGAATTTACTGCGGGTGTTGTTAGTTTACAAACTCCACACCAAGTTGCCCAAAAATAGATTAACAAGGGCTTTTCAGCACTCAATTCAGCCAATGAAACAACTTTATTATCAACAGTATAAAGTTCAGGTAAATTCGTTAAGGAGGGTGGCGTAGGTTGTCGCCACCAATCCATTGCAAAAGAAGCTATAACGAAAATGACAACCAGAACAATCAGTTCTTTACTCCACTTTCGTAAGCGACTGCGCATTATTTTTTCACTTTAGCCAGTTGCTCTTTTACGATCACTTCTAACTGAGCGTAATCAACAGCACCAGGGATAACCATATCGCCAACAACCGTTGCAGGCGTACCTTGGATACCTAATTTACGAGAAAGATCTAAGTTATTTTGTAACGCTTTTAAGCTTTCATCCGTTAATTTCACTTTGCTTGTATTGGTTGTTTTCATTGCATCATCAATACTTGCATTATCTAGCATTGTTTTCTTCTGCATTAAACGTTGGTGTAATGCTAAGAATGCTTTTGGATCTTCTTTCCAAACTGAAAGTACAGCTTGCGAAGCTCTTGCAGAACTTTCACCTTTAAATGGCAGTGGTTTAATCACCACGGCAACTTCAGGATAATCTTTTGTGATTTGTTCTAATAATGGATCGAAACGTTTGCAGTAAGGGCAGTTATAATCAGTAAAAGAAACCAACACTAACTTAGCGTCTTTTGCACCAATTCGAGGACTTGCTGCATCGTTATATAATGCGTCGTGCTCTGCATTTAATGCAGTACGGAATTGAGCTTGTTGCTCATCTGCTTTTTGTGCTTGTAATGCAGTGATAGCTTCTTCCAGAATTTCTGGATTTTTGATCAACGTATCACGAACCAGCGCGCGAACTTCTTTTTCCTGATCAGCACTTAATGCCGCAGCTTGCACATTTGCACCAAAAAGTAACGAAGAGATAACCAGTGCAGAAAGTGTTTTTTTCATTATTGGGCTCCTTTAGCCTCTGAAAGAACTGTCAATGTTGAATCTTTATTTAAAATAGGAGGTAAAACCACGCCATCTTTATGGCAAGGTCCATAAACTTGATTAAAAGGTACTGCAACTTGACCACGTTGTTTTAAAAACTGAGTGATTTTATCAGAGGGTTTAGTCCAATCCCCTCTTAATGCGACAACATCTGGCGCTGAAAGTGCAGCCTGGATCTCTTCTCGCAATAATACATTGTATTTGTTTGCTTTGCAGGTTACACACCAATCTGCTGTTACATCAACAAATACGCGTTTATTGTCTGCTAATGCTTGGTGTATCGCTTCTTCTGATAAAGGTTGCCAATTTATCGAATCTTGACCTGCGAGTGTTTGGCTTGCTGGTTGTTCCACAAATAAGTAAGTACCCGTACCTAAAAAGAGAGCAATAACGGCTGAAATAAATACCGTTTTTTTGCCATAATGCCGCGCTATCGCTAACAATAAAAGCAAAGTAATGGCAATAAAAATAGCCATAACGATTGGCAATCCTAGATGCGGAATAAGTAATGTAATTAGCCAAATACTGGACAATAACATCATAAAACCTAAAACCACTCTTAGGCGATTCATCCATTTGCCTGGTTTTGGTAGCGCTTTAGCGATAGATGGGAATATAGCCACTAAGATCCAAGGCAAACTCATTCCAATCCCTAGAGCGGTAAAAATAAGCCAGAGTTCATTTAGAGGCGCAATAAGTGCATAAGCGACTGCTGTTCCTAAAAATGGTGCTGAACAAGGTGTTGCGAGTAAAGTTGCAAATGCACCTTCCCAAAAGTGACGGCTGTATCCTTGCCCACCTGCTGTTGCCATTTTGGTATTCATGTTACTGCTTAAACGCAGTTCAAATAATCCAAAGAGATTTGCAGTAAAAATAGCGGTAACTAATACCATAAAACCAATAAACCAAGGACTTTGGAATTGAATTCCCCAGCCTAAGGCTTCTTGACTATAACGCAGACCTGTCATAAACAGAGCTAGCGCCCAAAATGAAACTAAGATGCCTAGAACAGAAACAGAAAATTGCTTGCGAATAACCCCTTTATCGCGATTTTCAAGATGTAGAATTGATCCCATTTTCATCGCAAGTACAGGTAATACACAAGGCATCAAATTCAGAATTAAGCCACCTAATAGCGCAAAAGCAAGAATACTCCAAAGCCCAACACCTGAATTGGAAGTAGGAGCAATCTCCGCTCCGCCATGCCCTATCGTGTCATTAACTTGGCGAGAAAAATCTTGGTCAGTAATAACAAAAGAAAGTACCTTACCAGAGATATCGCCAGCAGCATCTCCCCAATCATCAGTCACATCAACGGTGACAAATAAGTTTTTATCTTGATGGTTTAATTTTGGAATGCCATAAAGCATACCTTCAGGGGGATCGAGGTAAATATTAGGTTTAACCCAAGTACCTTGCTCTTTTTGTAAAGAGATAGTGAGTTGGCTATTGTTATAACCAGAAGAAACTGATGATACTAATCCTGTTCCAACAGGAATTTTTGCCATTGCCTGATTATATTGCCATTCAAAATCAGCAGGCACCGGTTCAGTAAGATCCAAATCTAAAGTGTAGTCGGTCAAAATACAGACATTACTACATGTCGATAAAGTTAAAACTCCCGTTAAACGATCAGCCTGAACAGAGGATAGTTCAATAGGAAAAACAACTTGTTTGTCATATCCTTGAGTGTGAATACCCGCCACATCAAAAGCTGAAGGTGATGGCCAATGCCAAGTTATTGCACTTACATCTTGCGACCAATTAATTTCAGGGGCAACACCGCCTTCTCCAGGAGAACGCCAATACGTTTTCCATCCAGACTCAAGCTGTACCTCAAGTAAAACTTTCACGTCACCTGCTGGGGACTTTTGTGCTGTCGCCCTAACTTGTGCATGAGAATTATCAGGCATGGTTAGCCAGCCTGTATCTGCTGCTTGAGAGGTAGATAAAGTAAATAGCGTTAATATCAACGCCATAACAAAAGAACGAAACATAACAACTCCCTAAAAATTCCTACAACGCTACACATAGAGCCACGCCCAAAATAGACGCGCAATCTTTTAGCTAAAAGGAAATTTCTAATCCCTCAAAATACAATAATGAAGGTGAAGTCTGATTGGAGGAGGTGGATGATGATGTTTTTTCTGATTACGCTGACGCGACACATAGATGGCAGCCATGCTTAACAATAGCAATACTGCCCATGAATGGAAAAATGGCTCTATTGTTAATGGAGGAACAGATAATAATGATTTGGCGCTCAATTCACAGGTAGACAGTGAATAAGTGTGCTCTGTTGCGCTATTCTCATCGGCAATCGGTGTTGATAGTGGGTATTGTGTTTGAGAGACAGCCGTTGCTAAGCGCTCACTAATGATGTGGGCACCTAATGAACGCTGAACAATGCAACACAAGATCAGCAAAACTGTTATCACCACTAGCCAGCGACCTGACCGCCAATTACTCATAGATGTTCCTCATCAATATGACCCGCTATCTTAACGGTAATCCACAGACAAACAACTCCTTAAGACAAACTTTACAAATCCCTACTGAGTTTATTTTTCGCATTATCTCAATTTTTCATCTTTAACCTTTATTTCTATAAGGTTTCTACTACAATAATTTTAAATATTGAAAACAACTTCCAAAAAAATAATCAACTACATTTGATTTCATTCTTTTATTGAGAGATACCTCTCGTATTTCACAAATTGCACTTCCCAACAGTATGTTATTTGTTCTATCTATTAACATTATCAAAACAAATTAAAACAAAAAAGCAACACAAAGCAAAACACAAATATCCCTTATCACCACGACAGGAGTTATTATGCGCATGCGTAAACTAGCATTATCATTAATGATCTTAGGGGCTGCAGGAGCTGTGCAGGCAGAAGAACTCACTGGAACCTTAAAGAAAATCAATGACAACGATATTATCATCGTTGGACACAGAGAATCCTCTGTTCCTTTCTCTTACTATGATAATCAACAAAAAGTGGTTGGTTATTCTCAAGACTATTCCAACCTCATTGTGCAGGCTGTGAAAGACAAAATAGGCAAACCAAACTTACAAGTTCGCCTCATTCCTATTACTTCTCAGAATCGTATTCCATTATTACAAAATGGCACATTTGATTTTGAGTGTGGCTCAACAACCAACAATGAAGCTCGTCAGCAACAAGCTAGCTTCTCTAATACTATTTTTATCGTAGGTACACGTTTACTGGCGAAAAAAGACAGTGGAATTAAAGATTTCGCTGACCTGTCCGGTAAAAACGTTGTTGTAACATCGGGAACAACATCCGAAATGTTACTCAACAAGTTAAATGATGAGAAAAAGATGAATATGCGCATTATCAGCGCAAAAGATCATGGAGACTCATTCCGTACACTTGAATCAGGTCGTGCTGTTGCCTTTATGATGGATGACGCATTACTGGCGGGTGAACGTGCTAAAGCGAAAAAACCGGGTGAGTGGGAAATTGTAGGAACCCCACAATCTGAAGAAGCATATGGTTGTATGTTGCGTAAAGATGACGCTCAATTCAAAGCGTTAATTGATGAAACTATCGCTAAAGCACAAAAATCAGGTGAAGCAGAAAAATCGTTCAGTCGCTGGTTTAATGCACCAATTCCACCTAAAAATCTTAACTTAGAATTCACCATCTCTGATGAAATGAAAGCATTATTTGCATCACCAAATGATAAAGCGTTGAACTAAAAACACATAAGCAGTTGATGCAAAATAAATAATTATAAAGTATCTGTTGGACAGACAGATCAGTGAAGTTTGGGGCAGTCGTTCCCTGCCCCTCTTTTTCACCGGAGGTGAAATCATGTCGATTGATTGGGATTGGGGGATATTCTTCCAAGAAGCCCCATTCGGAAACACCACATACTTAGGATGGCTGATTTCTGGCTTCCAAGTCACCATTGCCTTATCTCTATGCGCTTGGGTTATCGCTTTTCTTGTCGGTTCTTTATTCGGAATTTTACGCACAGTACCTAATCGGTGGCTTTCAAGCTTAGGCACTGTTTATGTTGAGTTATTCCGTAACGTACCACTTATTGTTCAATTCTTTACGTGGTATCTCGTCATTCCTGAATTATTGCCTCAATCTATTGGCGACTGGTTTAAAATGGACTTAGCGCCAAATGTGCAATTTTTTGTCTCATCAGCACTCTGCTTAGGTTTGTTTACCGCAGCGCGTATGTGTGAACAAGTTAGAGCCGCAATAAACTCATTACCTCGTGGTCAAAAAGCCGCAGGTTTAGCATTGGGCTTAACTTTACCCCAAACCTATCGTTATGTTTTATTACCTAATGCATACCGCGTCATTATTCCACCAATGACATCCGAAATGCTCAATCTCGTAAAAAACTCAGCGATTGCTTCTACTATCGGACTTATTGATATGGCGGCACAAGCGAATAAACTGCTCGACTATTCAGCAAAAGCGTATGAATCATTCACAGCAATCACACTTGCCTATGTATTTATCAATGTCATCATTATGCTAATAATGCATTGGCTTGAAAAACGCGTTCGCTTACCCGGCACAACGGGAGGTCAATAATGTACGAATTTGACTGGAGTTCTGTTGTTCCAAGCCTACCATTTTTAGTCGATGGAATGGCAATCACGCTAAAAATTACTATCACCGCTATTGTGGTCGGTATTTTATGGGGAACGGTGCTTGCTGTTATGCGCCTATCTACCTTTAAACCTATTAGCTGGTTTGCAGCCGCTTATGTTAATACCTTCCGTTCTATCCCATTAGTCATGGTATTACTGTGGTTTTATTTAATTGTGCCTAACATATTACAAAATGTTCTAGGACTTTCACCGAAAAGTGATATCCGTTTAATTTCAGCAATGATAGCGTTCTCTTTATTTGAAGCGGCTTATTACTCTGAAATTATAAGAGCGGGCATTCAAAGTGTTAGCAAAGGGCAATTTTCAGCCTCACTCGCGTTAGGTATGACCAAGTCACAAACAATGCGTTTAGTGATCTTACCTCAAGCCTTTCGAGCCATGATCCCGCTTTTACTGACTCAAGGAATTGTATTATTCCAAGATACCTCCTTAGTTTACGTTTTAAGTCTTACTGACTTTTTCAGAACAGCGGCAAATATTGGAGAGCGAGATGGTACACAAGTTGAGATGATCCTCTTTGCTGGTTTTGTTTATTTTGTCATTAGCTTCGCCGCTTCGATGTTAGTGAACTTTCTTAAAAAAAGGACTACCTAGATGATTTCCCTAAAAGACGTATCCAAATGGTATGGTCAGTTCCAAGTACTGACTGAATGTTCCACTGAAGTTAAAAAGGGGGAAGTTGTTGTTGTCTGTGGGCCTTCTGGATCAGGTAAATCAACACTGATCAAAACAGTGAATGGCTTAGAGCCTATACAACAAGGCGAGATCCTTGTTAATGAAATCAAAGTAAATGATAAACATACTGATCTTGCTAAATTACGAGCAAAAGTGGGTATGGTATTCCAACATTTTGAGCTCTTTCCTCACCTCTCTATTATTGAAAACCTTACACTGGCACAAGTTAAAGTGCTTAATAGAGAGAAAACTGCCGCAAAAGAGAAAGGGTTAAAGCTCTTAGAACGTGTGGGATTAGCAAGCCATGCTAACAAATACCCAGCTCAGCTTTCAGGTGGTCAGCAACAACGCGTCGCCATTGCTCGCGCATTATGTATGGACCCAATTGCAATGTTGTTTGATGAACCCACATCAGCACTTGATCCTGAAATGATTAATGAAGTACTTGATGTAATGGTAGAGCTGGCAAATGAAGGTATGACGATGATGGTTGTGACCCATGAAATGGGTTTTGCTAAAAAAGTTGCCGACCGTATTATTTTTATGGATGAAGGTCGAATTGTGGAAGATAGACCTAAAAATGACTTTTTTGATAATCCAAAATCAGCGCGAGCAAAAGATTTCCTCGCTAAAATTCTGCACTAATCCCCACATCCCTTCTGCTGACGTGCTTTTTTTAGCACGTCAGCCCAAAATAATAATTTCGATTAACCTCGCAATTAAATATTAAGCAATCTTCTTTTCTCGCAACATCACTATTATTTTTTCACAAAATACGCATTTATTGTCTTTTTGCTTTAACTCTTTCCAAGATATCTCGCAATTGTCTTGAAAAAGTTATGCAAACAGTGGCTTTCATTGAGATCAATAGTTGTGGCTATTAGACAAAATCAGCTATGCTATGCAAGTCTTAATTTCATAATAGCGGTTACCCTCCGGTAGCCATTAATTCACCATAGGATTATCGGTGCCATGCAAGAACAATATCGTCCCGAAGATATAGAGCAAACTATCCAGGAACACTGGGAAAAGAACAATACATTTAAAGTGACAGAAGATAATAACAAAGAAAAATATTACTGCCTGTCAATGCTACCTTATCCTTCTGGCCGACTTCACATGGGACACGTCCGTAACTACACCATTGGTGACGTGATTTCCCGTTATCAACGTATGCTAGGTAAAAACGTCTTACAACCTATTGGTTGGGATGCGTTCGGTTTACCAGCAGAAGGTGCCGCAGTAAAAAATAAAACAGCTCCAGCACCATGGACTTACGAAAACATCAATTACATGAAAAACCAGTTAAAAAAACTGGGTTTTGGTTACGATTGGGATCGTGAAGTCACTACTTGTACTCCAGAATATTATCGCTGGGAACAGTGGTTCTTTACTAAGTTATATGAAAAAGGCTTAGTTTATAAAAAGACCTCTGCTGTTAACTGGTGCCCACACGACTTAACCGTTTTAGCCAACGAACAAGTTATTGATGGCTGTTGCTGGCGTTGTGATACCCCTGTTGAACGTAAAGAAATTCCACAGTGGTTTATCAAAATTACCGAGTATGCTGAAGAGCTGTTAAACGATTTAGATACGTTAGATGAGTGGCCTGAACAAGTTAAGACCATGCAACGTAACTGGATTGGTCGCTCAGAAGGTGTCGAAATTAAATTTGATGTTGCTGACAGCGACGACACCATGACTGTTTATACAACGCGTCCAGATACATTTATGGGAGTCACTTATGTTGCAGTTGCAGCAGGTCACCCATTAGCGCAAAAAGCTGCTCAAAATAACCCTGAAGTTCAACACTTCATTGATGAATGCCGTAATATGAAAATGGCAGAAGCCGATATGGCAACAATGGAGAAAAAAGGGATTGCAACAGGTCTTTATGCTATTCATCCATTAACTAAAGAGAAAGTCGCTATTTGGGTGGCCAACTTTGTATTAATGGAATACGGCACAGGTGCTGTAATGGCAGTCCCAGGTCACGATGAACGTGACTGGGAATTTGCAACCAAATACAACTTACCAATTAAAGCTGTTATTGCAGATGCTGAAGGTAATCAACCTGACTTATCTGAAGGTGCATTAACCGAGAAAAATAGCCTGATTAACTCTGGTGAATTCTCTGGGTTAGACAACCAAGCTGGCTTTAACGCAATTGCAGATAAACTGGCACAAATGGGTGTTGGTGAGCGTAAAGTTAACTACCGTTTACGTGACTGGGGTGTTTCTCGTCAACGCTACTGGGGTGCGCCAATTCCAATGGCAACCTTAGAAGATGGTACTGTTGTTCCTGTTCCTGAAGATCAACTACCAGTGATCCTGCCAGAAGATGTAACAATGGATGGGATCACCAGCCCAATCAAAGCAGATCCTGAGTGGGCAAAAACTACGATCAATGGCCAGCCAGCGCTGCGTGAAACTGATACTTTCGACACCTTTATGGAATCTTCTTGGTATTACGCTCGTTATACCTGCCCAGATTACGATAAAGGCATGTTAGATCCGAAAGCAGCTAACTATTGGTTACCTGTTGACTGGTATATTGGTGGTATTGAGCACGCCATCATGCACTTAATGTATTTCCGCTTCTTCCATAAGCTGATGCGTGATGCAGGTTTAGTGAACTCTGATGAACCAGCAAAACGCTTACTGTGCCAAGGCATGGTATTAGCTGATGCGTTCTATCACACGGGTGAAGATGGTGCTCGTCATTGGGTATCTCCTGCTGAAGCTATCGTTGAACGTGATGAGAAAAACCGCATCATAAAAGCGACTGACAGTGAAGGTCATGAACTGACTTATGCTGGCATGAGCAAAATGTCTAAATCTAAAAATAACGGTATCGACCCACAAACGATGGTTGAACGTTATGGTGCAGATACCGTTCGTTTATTTATGATGTTTGCTGCTCCACCAGAGTTAACACTGGAATGGCAGGAATCTAGCGTCGAAGGTGCAAACCGCTTCTTACGTCGTTTATGGCGTTTAGTCCACGAACATTCTCAAAAAGGAGCGACACAGTCTCTTGATCTTTCTGCACTGACAGAAGAACAAAAAGATTTACGTCGTGACTTACATAAAACGATCGCGAAAGTATCTGATGACGTAGGTCGTCGTTTAGCCTTTAACACAGCGATTGCAGCCATTATGGAGTTAATGAATAAATTAACTCGTGCAACACAAGAAACAGAACAAGATCGCGCTTTAATGCAAGAAGCATTAGAAGCCATTGTTCGTATGCTTTCTCCAATCATCCCTCATGCTTGTTTTGTTATGTGGCAAGCATTAGGTGGAAAAGAGGACGTTGATGTTGCACCATGGCCTGTTGCTGATGAAGAAGCAATGGTCGATGACACCAAGCTGATCATCGTTCAAGTGAATGGTAAAGTGCGTGGTCGAGTCACTGTTCCGGCTAATTCAGAAAAAGAATATGTTCAGGAAATGGCGACAAAAGAGTACAGTGTTGCTAAATACTTGGAAGATGTGACTGTTCGTAAAGTCATCTATGTTCCAGGAAAATTACTGAACATCGTTGTTGGCTGATAAGGAGGCCTAGTGCGATATCTACTTTCGCTATTTTTCGGTTTAGCGGTGTTAATCACCGCTGGCTGTGGTTTTCACCTTCAAGGTAAAACTCAGGTTCCAGCAGAATTAAAAACGCTTTATCTTAGCTCTGGTGACCCTTATGGCCCATTATCTCGTGTAATGCGTCAGCAACTTAGATTGAGTGGTGTTCAGCTTGTTGAAAATCCAACAGCAAATATCCCTATTCTTAAAATTGTCGGCTCATCTGAAAGTAAAGAGACCGTTTCTGTGTATCAAGACGGTAAATCAGCAGAACGTCAGTTAACATTTGTGCTTGATGCACAAGTGATTATGCCTGATGGTACGATTTACCCAATTTCATCACAGGTTTCACGCCCATTCTTCGATAACCCATTAGAAGCATTAGCGAAAGATGCTGAAAATGACATTATCAAGCAAGAGATGCGTGAACAAGCGACAGCAATATTAGTGCGTAAATTATTGGTTGTTCACAATGCTGAACGCCAAAAAGCCGCACAAGCTGAGCAGGCAAAACAGATAATCTCACCCGCCAAATGATCCGCTTATATCCAGAACAACTGAATGCGCAGCTCCAAGAGGGGCTGCGCCAAAGTTACCTACTCTGGGGTAACGAACCTCTGTTACTCCAAGAGTCTCAAGATGCTATTCAATCCGCTGCTAAATCCCAAGGATTTGTCGAGCATTATCAATTTACCCTTGATAATAATACGGACTGGAATGAAATTTACTCGCTTTGTCAATCGCTAAGCCTTTTTTCTCAAAGACAATCTCTTTTACTGCATTTACCTGAAAATGGCCCCAATGCAGCGATGTCAGAGAAACTTACTCGCCTATCGCAAGAATTACATCAAGACTTATTGTTGATTTTACGTGGCAATAAACTCACAAAAGCACAAGAAAACAGTGAATGGTTTAAAACATTAAGCCAACACGGAACCTATATTTCTTGTCTAACACCTGAACTTGATAAATTACCTAATTGGGTTGCGCGGCGAGCAAAACAAAAAGGGTTAGCGCTGGATGAACAAGGTAATCAATTACTCTGCTACTGTTATGAAGGGAATTTATTGGCACTGGCACAAGCCATTGAGCGTCTTTCTCTGTTGTACCCTGACGGTAAGCTAACGCTCCCAAGAGTAGAAGCGGCGGTCAATGATGCGTCACATTTTACCCCTTATCACTGGGTTGATGCATTACTTGCAGGGAAAACACAACGTGCATGGCATATCTTGCAACAACTCAAAAGAGAAGACTCTGAACCTGTTATTTTACTCAGAACTTTACAACGTGAGTTAATGCAGTTGATTACGCTGCATCGAGAATCTAAAACGGCTTCGTTAAAAACAATTTTCGATAAGCATCGAGTTTGGCAAAACCGACGCCCAATATTCACAGCAGCACTACAACGTTTATCTGAACATCAATTGCTGACAGCCATACGATTACTCGCAACAATTGAAATTACGATTAAGCAAGATTATGGACAGACAGTTTGGCCCTCTCTTAGTGCTCTGGGCTTATTACTTTGTGGAAAAGCATTGCCAGAAGGATTTGTAAGTCATGCCTAAAACCAATCACTCAACATCTTTAATTAACCAAGCCATTGCTTTATATGGTGGTACATTTGATCCTATTCATTATGGGCATTTACGTCCTGTTGAAGCCCTTTCCGGATTAATTGGTTTAAAAGAAGTGATTTGGTTACCTAACAATATTCCTCCTCATCGCCCTCAACCAGAGGCGTCTTCTCAACAACGTCTTGAGATGGTACGTCTGGCTCTTGAGCCATATTCTTCATTTAAAGTCGATACTCGTGAACTTGAGAAGCCAACACCTTCTTATACTATTGAGACATTAAGAGACTTCAGAAAAGAAATCGGCAATAAACAACCCTTGGCTTTTATAATTGGTCAAGACTCATTGCTATCAATTAATACATGGCATCAGTGGGATCAACTATTGAACGTATGCCATTTACTAGTTTGTGCCCGCCCCGGTTATCAAACGCATTTCGAATCAACACAAATGCAAGCATGGCTGACCAAACATCAAACTCATCAGCAAGAAGATATTCATTGTTTACCTGCAGGTAAAATATTCCTCGCTGACACACCACTTTATAATATTTCAGCGACTGATATTCGAGCTCGCCATAAAGCAGGATTAGATTGTCACGATTTACTACCAAGTTCTGTTGAAGACTATATTCGCCAGCAACAACTCTATAAATAATTAAGACTAAAGTTGCTCTCTTAAATAATTAAAAGCGAGCGGATAAGGCGAAAAATAGCGTTGATGGCTCAAATATTCATCAGGATAAACAGCTAACCAATATTTGAGTAAATCACAAGGTTTAGATAAAGGCACGATACCTTGACGATATTGTAAAATTGTCTGAGTCATTTCTTGTTTTTGTTGTGAACTTAGATTTCGCTTAAAATACCCAGCCATATGCATTAACGCATTAGTTTGCCCTTCTCTATTTGCTGCAACACTAAATGCTTTCATTAGCTTTTCCTGATATTTCGATGCAACATCTTCAAGGGGAATGGTATCAGAAAAATTAGCAATATCATGCCCCAACTCTCGATAAGCTGCTTGTGAATAAGCCATAATTAAATATTTGTATCGACTATGAAATTTAACTAAAGCCCCTTTAGTTAATGACTGATTAACCTGTTGTTGGTAATCAAACAGTGTGAAAAATTGGGTAAGAAAATGGTCAAGAGCAATAGGCTGTAAAAATTGATCAATATTTAATTGAGGTAAAGTAAAATTCGAAGGTGAGGAAAGGCTGTCTCCTCTTTTTCCAACATAACCATAAAGCGGCAACAGGTTATCCCTATTTTGAGCCTCTATCTGCATAATACCTATCTTTTCCGCCTGAACAGTATCGCAAAGCAATGCTAACTTCTCTTGCAATTGGTGATTAGTGTTACTCACAATTTCTGAAGATAACCCGAGATAATTTTCTTTTCTTTCCATTCTTTTTCTCTCTAACTAAAAAGTATGAGTATTAGTCTGTATAATCTAAACTTAACAAAGTGAAAACACGCTAATTAGGTGTTTCATGAGCATTGACAGACGAGGTTTAGCTGTTATTCTCACCCACTGCTCCCTTAAGGGAACTGTAAGGTAAAACTGTCGTCTAAACGGAAAAGTTCTTATCTGCCTTCTTTTTGTTATTTATTATGACGCAGTTAATGGGCATATATGAATTTTTCTAAATCAAACGTCGAAAAACAAGAAAATGAGGTTTATGTTCTTGTTATTGCTAACTAGAATTAATCATCCAGTAAAATAGATTTATTGGTATAAATTCCTTTAAAATAGCGCTTATTATTTTTTCGACTGAATCAACCCATTAGATTAAAGGTGATCCTTTTGCAAGGTTCTGAATTACAGCAATTTATTATTGATAAACTTGAAGATTCTAAAGCTCAAGACATTATTGCATTAGATGTCCGTGGAAAATCAAGTGTAACTGATTACATGATCATTTGTACGGGTACATCAAGCAGACACCTCATGTCAGTTGCAGATAATCTCGTTGATGATTGCCGCGAAGCGGGATTACAACCTTTAGGTGTTGAAGGACAAGGCGTTTCTGACTGGATTGTCGTTGATCTTGGCGAAGCCATGGTACACGTTATGCAAGAAGATAGTCGCCGTATGTACGAACTTGAAAAACTCTGGAGCTGAGTTTGAAATTACAGCTCATTGCCGTTGGTACAAAAATGCCGGACTGGATACAGACCGGCTTTATGGATTATCTTAATCGATTCCCCAAAGACATGCCTTTAGAACTTATCGAGATCCCCGCAGGCAAGCGAGGAAAGAATGCGGATATTAAACGTATTCTCGAAAAAGAAGGTGAACAGATGTTAGCTGCAGTAGGTAAAGGAAATCGTATCGTCACTCTCGATATTCCTGGCGCTCGCTGGGATACGCCAAAACTTGCAGAACAGCTTGATCGATGGAAGCTCGATGGTAGAAATGTCAGCTTACTCATTGGTGGCCCGGAAGGATTAGCACCCGCTTGTAAAGCTGCGGCTGAACAGAGCTGGTCTTTATCTCCTTTAACAATGCCACATCCCCTTGTTCGTGTCGTGGTTGCAGAAAGCCTTTATCGAGCATGGAGCATTACCACAAACCATCCTTATCATCGTGAATAATCAATAAATTGGCGGGTCAGTAAGTGAAGTCAAATGGGATGAAAAGAAAAAAACGTACCCCGTTTCGAGATTATACTGCGGAATCAAAGCTATTTATCCGTCGTGTGATTGTCGCATTTTCAGTAATTATTATATTGAGTGGTGTTTTGGTTTTTAACCTCAATCACTTACAGATCGCTCGCCATGATGATTATCAGACACGTTCAAATGATAACCGAATTAAATTAGTACCGATTGCTCCCAGCAGAGGTATTATTTACGATCGCAAAGGCATCCCTCTTGCGCTTAATCGTACTATCTACCAATTAGAAGTTGTGCCTGAAAAAGTAGCAAACTTACAAGAAACGCTGGAAAGTTTAAGGGATGTTGTTGACTTAACTGACGAAGATATTGCTGCATTTGAAAAAGAGCGCAAGCGCTCACGTCGATTTAGCTCTATCGCCTTAAAAACAACATTAAGCCAAGTACAAGTCGCACGTTTCGCTATCAACCAATATCGCTATCCCGGCTTAGAAATCAAAGGCTATCAACGTCGTTATTATCCTTATGGCTCAGCATTAACGCATGTGATTGGTTACGTCGCAAAAATTAATGATAAAGATGTTGAACGTCTAGATAAAGAAGGTTTATCACCTAACTATGCTGCAACTCATGATATCGGTAAGTTAGGCATCGAACGTTATTATGAGTCTACTTTGCACGGCACAACAGGCTATGAAGAGGTTGAAGTTAATAGCCGAGGTCGAGTTATTCGCCAATTACACGAACAGCCGCCACAAGCAGGTAAAGATATTTATCTTACCATCGACCTTGAACTGCAAACCTATATTGAAACATTGCTCACTACAAGCCGAGCCGCGGTTGTAGTAACCGATCCTCGCAATGGTGAAATTTTAGCTCTGGTGTCAAACCCTAGCTACGATCCAAACTTATTTGTTGGTGGAATATCAAACACAGAATATCAAGGATTACTAAACAACCCTGATAGACCGCTGATCAACCGAACAACTCAAGGTCTTTACCCACCAGCATCAACCGTGAAACCCTTTATGTCTGTTGCGGCATTAAGCGAAGGTGTGATCACAGCCAATACAACCATTCATGATCCCGGCTGGTGGCAACTTCCTGGCTCAGAAAAACGTTATCGAGACTGGAAGCGTTGGGGACATGGAAAACTTAATGTCACAAAATCTATCGTAGAATCAGCGGATACCTTCTTCTACCAAGTTGCTTATGATATGGGAATTGATCGTATATCAACTTGGATGGGTCGCTTTGGCTATGGCGAATATACAGGTATTGATCTCTCTGAAGAGCGAAATGGCATCATGCCAACACGTGAGTGGAAACAGCAACGTTATAAAAAACCTTGGTATCAAGGTGACACGATCCCAGTAGGGATTGGACAAGGTTATTGGACAGCAACGCCAATTCAAATGGCGAAAGCTTTAATGACATTGATTAATGACGGTCAAGTTAAAACTCCTCACCTACTTTACGGTACAAAACTAGGCAATGAAATGCTGCCTTATGTTGATACTGAAACTCGCCAAATTGGCGATATCCACTCAGGTTATTGGGAACTCGCAAAATACGGTATGTATGGTGTGGCTAACTTCCCAAATGGTACAGGTCGCCGAAGTTTTGCTGATGCACCTTATAAAGCAGCAGCAAAATCGGGAACGGCACAGGTGTTTAGTTACGAAACCTACAATGCGAGCCAATTGGCAGAACATCTTCGTGACCATAAGTTGATGATTGCCTTTGCACCTTATGATAATCCAACTGTAGCTATCTCTATTATCTTAGAAAATGGTGGTGCAGGCCCTTCTGTCGGTGATATTACAAGACAAATCCTTGACCACATTCTCCTTGGTGATAACAACACTGTATTGCCAGCGTCTCCACCAGCACCGCGTGGTTCAGAGGAATAATACTCATGACTGAAAATAATAAGAAAAAATCCTTCTGGACACGGATACATATCGATCCATTATTCTTACTTTGTATTATTGCGTTATTAGGATACAGCGCATTTATTATGTGGAGTGCCAGCGGGCAAGATCCAGAAATGATGCAACGTAAGTTAGGGCAGATTGCTATGGGTTTCATGGTCATGATAGTCATGGCGCAAATCCCACCAAGAGTCTATGAAAGCTGGGCTCCTCATCTCTATTTCTTCTGTGTTATTTTACTTATTCTTGTTGATGTCTTTGGGCAAATCAGTAAAGGTGCACAACGTTGGTTAGATTTAGGTATTGTGCGTTTTCAGCCTTCAGAAATTGCTAAAATAGCCGTACCTTTAATGGTCGCTCGATTTATGAATCGCGATGTGTGCCCTCCTACATTACGTAATACGGCCATTGCTCTGGTACTTATTTTTGTGCCAACTTTATTAGTCGCCGCACAGCCAGATTTAGGAACATCTATTCTTGTTGCTGCTTCTGGATTATTCGTCCTTTTCCTTGCAGGAATGAGCTGGCGACTTATCACTGTGGCTATTATTCTTGTTGCCGCCTTTATCCCCATACTCTGGTTTTTCCTCATGCATGATTACCAGCAAGCACGGGTAATGATGCTTCTCGACCCTGAATCAGACCCGCTTGGGGCAGGATATCATATCATCCAATCTAAAATTGCCATTGGTTCTGGTGGATTACATGGAAAAGGATGGTTACAAGGCACTCAATCTCAATTAGAATTCTTACCAGAGCGCCATACAGACTTTATTTTTGCTGTATTGGCGGAAGAACTCGGATTAATTGGTGTTTTGATACTACTGACTCTTTATATACTCTTAATCGCGCGGGGCCTTTACCTTGCAACGAAAGCACAAAATACATTTGGTAGAGTAATGATTGGCGGATTAATGCTAATTTTCTTTGTCTATGTCTTTGTCAACATAGGAATGGTGAGTGGCATTCTTCCTGTTGTCGGTGTTCCGTTACCGCTGATGAGTTATGGAGGCTCGGCCCTGATTGTATTAATGGCAGGGTTTGGTATCGTGATGTCGATTCATACACACCGAAAACTACTATCGAAAAGTTTATAATGAGGTTTTTATGCGTCTGCAATGGGTTTTGATTGGTATCAGTGCATTGCTACTGTCGGGGTGTGTTGTTGATAAAACGAATACCAATAAACCGCCAGCACCATTACCCAATGTGCCAGCTCAACGTGTTCTCGGTGCAGAGCCACGTTACGAGCCTTATCATCCTACGGCAAATCAAGATTATCGAAAAAATGGGGTGGTTTACCGTATTGTGACTGATCCTGCAAACTTTAGTGAGCGAGGAGAAGCGATTGTCTATGATAGTTTAGCGATGAGTCGTTTAACTACCATTGGTGAACGCGTTAATCCTTATGAGTTTGCTGTTGCTCATCCTACATTACCGATCCCAAGCTATGCAAAAATCACAAACTTACTCAATGGGCGCACAATGGTTGTACGTATTAACGACCGTGGCCCTTACGTCAATGGAAAACAGATCCAAGTCACTCCAGCGGTTTCTGATAGCTTACGTTTAATGCCGACAACACCCTTGCTTATTGAAGGAATTGTTGTTGACCAAAGTGGCCATATGAGCGGTATCGGTACACATGGTGCGCAAATAGAGAAGAAAACGACCGCATTACCTGAGCGTCCTAATTTTAATGCTCAGCCAGCAACACCTGCGCCATTAACGACATCAACACCTATCAACAACAATATGCCTGTTGAACCATCGGCTCCTGTGCAAGTAAAAGCACCTACTCCAATTCCGGCACCAGTTCCAACGCCGGCTCCGGCGAAGGCAGAAGCCCCCAAACCCGTATTATCCTCAAATTCCATAGCACAAGGCTTTTATGTCCAAGTTGGTGCTCTCAGTAACGAAAATAATGCACAATTTTGGCTCAATGATTTATCGTCGTTATTTAACACTCAAGGTGTGATCAACAAAACAGATGGATTATATAAAGTACAACTCGGCCCTTATTCATCTAAAGATCAAGCCGAAACGATAAAAAACAAGCTAAAACAAGTTAAAGATATCACTGGATTTATTATTACCCAATAAAGGATAATTTACGTAAAATCCTTTTTATATCAGCAAATTCAAGCGTAGAATCGTCTGGATTTGCTGATATTTTATTTATCAGTCCCTATTTTTCCCTGAATTTTCGGATTAAACAAACAGAATGAAACAAATACTCCCAGCAAAATTACTAAGAACAAGCCTATTAAGCGCCACTTTTGCTTTACTCACAGTAAGCCATCAAAGTATTGCGGAAGATTCCCTAAAAACAATGATACCGGCTGTTCCTAGTATCGAAGCCGAATCTTATATTCTTATTGATTATAATTCTGGGAAAGTACTGGCTGAAATGAATGCCGACGTTCGTCGTGATCCTGCAAGTTTAACCAAAATGATGACCAGCTATGTTATCGGTCAATCCATTCGTGCTGGTAAAATCTCTAATAGCGATATCGTACCGATTGGTGAAGAAGCGTGGGCGACGGGTAATCCTGTTTTTCGCGGCTCATCTTTAATGTTCTTAAAACCGGGTGATCAAGTTACTGTTGCGCAGTTAACCCGTGGTATTAACTTACAATCAGGGAATGATGCTTGTGTCGCAATGGCCTCTTATGTTGCAGGAAGCCAAGATACATTTGTGACCATGATGAACGACTACGTTAAACGTCTTGGTTTAAAAAACACACAGTTCCAAACCGTTCATGGTCTTGATGCTCCGGGACAATATAGCTCGGCTCGCGATATGGCACTAATTGGTGCTGCATTAATTCGCGATGTGCCTGATGAATACGCCATCTATAAAGAAAAAGAGTACACCTACAACAATATCCGCCAAACAAACCGAAATGGTTTGTTGTGGGATACCAGTTTAAATGTTGATGGTATTAAAACAGGCCATACTGCATCAGCAGGTTATAACCTTGTTGCGTCTGCAACTGAAGGCGATATGCGTTTAATTTCTGCTGTTATGGGTGGTCACTCATCTAAAGGTCGTGATGCCGAAAGTAAAAAGCTACTTACTTGGGGTTTTCGTTTCTTTGAAACCGTAAAACCATTACAAGTGGGTAAAGAATTTGCTGCTGAGCCTATCTGGTATGGCGAGACAGATAAAGTACAATTAGGGGTAGATAAAGATGTTTATTTAACTATTCCTCGTGGTCGTTTAAAAGATTTAAAAGCAAGCTATGTTCTTGATAATGTAGAATTACATGCACCTGTGACTAAAAACCAAGTTGTAGGAACAATTAATTTTCAACTTGATGGTCAAGTTATCGAACAGCGTCCGCTAGTTGTGATGAATGAAGTAAAAGAAGGTGGTTTCTTTAGCCGTATTATTGACTATATCAAATTATTATTCTCACACTGGTTTGGCTAAGACTTGAAAAAGGTAAATGTGACCACATATAACTTTTATACAGATATTGGCAGAAACACATTTACCATTCCCATATTTACCCTAATTACCAGTATCGCATTCCTTATTATGTAAGGAATGCGCTTTTTATTTGCTAAGATTAGGTGTAGAAATAAATTATTAAAACAACAGCACCTGTTGTCTTAAGGAATTACATTATGATGAAAACAAAATTAAATGAACTGTTAGAGTTTCCATGTTCTTTCACTTATAAAGTGATGGGTCATGCAAAACCAGAATTAGTGGATCAAGTTGTTGAAGTTATTCAACGCCATGCGCCTGGTGATTACACACCATCGGTTAAACCGAGTAGCAAAGGTAATTACCACTCTGTTTCTATTACCATCAACGCAACTCATATTGATCAAGTAGAAACGTTGTATAAAGAATTAGGTGAACTTGAACTAGTACGTATGGTTCTGTAATCTCTTCTTTTAGCTAATGACTTTTTAAAAGCGCCTTTCATCAAGGCGCTTTTTCTTATTCTGCATTTCCTCATTTTTCACCCTACCTCGGAAAAAAAACATCTCAATCTGGTAGTTCATTTACTGGAGCGTTATACTGCTCTTCACAATTACGCTACAAATGAAGATTTTCACGGTGCAAGACAAGACAATCATTATTCGCCAATTAGGTGTGAAACCCTATTTACCGGTTTCTGATTCTATGCATCAGTTTACGGAAAAACGGGAAAGTCACACACCTGATGAAATATGGCTCGTTCAACATGAACAGGTTTTTACCCAAGGCCAAGCAGGTAAAGCTGAACACTTATTAAATACGGGAACTATCCCGGTTATTCAATCCGATCGTGGTGGTCAAGTAACTTATCATGGCCCCGGTCAGCAAGTGATGTATGTTTTAATTGATTTAAAACGCAATCATGTAGGTGTTCGTCAATTAGTTACCGCTCTTGAAAACACCGTTATAGATACGCTAGCAGAGTTTAATGTGGAAGCTTATGCTCGCGCTGATGCGCCCGGCGTTTATGTAAAGGGTGATAAAATTTGCTCTTTAGGATTACGCATTCGTAAAGGTTGCTCCTTTCACGGACTTGCGCTCAATATCGATATGGATTTATCCCCTTTTGCACGAATAAATCCTTGCGGTTATTCTGATCTAAAAATGACGCAGTTAATTGATTTTGCACCGAATACGACAACGACACAGGTAGCACCGTTATTAGTTAAGCATTTTTGTACACAACTAGGATTTCAACCACAGCAATAAAAATGCTATAATTTTTTTAACATTTGTCATATTTTTTTAAAACCCTGATTACCTCAGTCACATCGTGTTAATCACTCTAGATAACTGGAACTGGCACAATTATGAGTAAACCTATTCAGATGGAACGCGGAGTTAAATATCGCGACGCCGATAAAATGGCACTTATTCCTGTTAAAACAGTCGCTACAGAACGTGAACAACTGCTACGCAAACCTGATTGGATGAAAATAAAGCTACCCGCTGACTCAAGTAAAATTCAGGGTATCAAAGCAGCAATGCGTAAAAATGGCCTTCATTCCGTCTGTGAAGAAGCCTCTTGCCCTAACCTTGCTGAGTGTTTTAACCACGGAACGGCAACCTTTATGATCTTGGGTGCAATTTGTACACGCCGTTGCCCATTCTGCGATGTCGCTCATGGCCGTCCTAATGCTCCCGATCCTCAAGAGCCAGAAAAACTTGCTCAAACTATTAAAGATATGGGATTACGCTACGTCGTAATTACGTCCGTAGACCGTGATGATCTACGTGATGGTGGTGCTCAACATTTTGCTGATTGTATTGCTGCAATTCGTGCAAAAAATCCAACGATCCGTATTGAAACATTAGTTCCTGATTTCCGTGGCCGTATGGATAAAGCGCTTGAGATCCTCACTGATACTCCACCAGATGTCTTTAACCATAACTTAGAGAATGTTCCTCGCGTTTATCGTCAAGTACGCCCAGGTGCTAACTATCAATGGTCGCTGACATTGTTAGAGCGTTTTAAGCAAGCTCACCCTGATATTCCAACAAAATCAGGTTTGATGGTCGGTCTTGGGGAAACCAACGAAGAAATTATTGACGTTATGCGTGATCTGCGTAAACATGGGGTAACGATGCTGACATTAGGGCAATATTTACAGCCAAGTCGTCACCATCTTCCTGTTCAACGCTACGTCAGTCCTGACGAGTTTGAATATATGAAAGAGCAAGCACTTGCGATGGGCTTTACCCATGCAGCTTGTGGGCCGTTTGTTCGCTCGTCTTATCATGCTGATCTTCAAGCTCAGGGGATTGAGGTTAAATAACAATTAATCTCTCATGCTTAATATTGCAATTGCTGTATTTATAGGTGGTGGTTTAGGTAGCGTATTACGCTGGCTAATTAGCTACCGCCTAAATTCTATTTTTCCTCATTTTGCCACAGGCACCTTTATTGCTAACTGTATTGGTGCTTTTATTATTGCCTTTGGTATTGCTTGGTTTAGCAAAGCACCACATATTGATCCTATTTGGAAAATTATGCTAACTACGGGCTTTTGTGGCGGTTTGACAACGTTTTCAACCTTTTCAGTCGAAGTTGTCGCACTCTTAACTGAGGGGAAGATAGGATGGGCATTAAGTACGATGGGCGCTAACTTGGCGGGTTCATTTTTAATGACCGCATTTGCATTTTGGTTACTACGCGAGATGTAATGCTCAGAATATAAAAGTCCGTTAAAAAATAGGCTTTGCTCTAGATATATAAAAACCCGTTAAATAACGGGCTTTGCTCTAGATATATAAAAACCCGTTATTCAACGGGCTTTGCTCTAGATACATAAAAACCCGTTATTCAACGGGTTTTTACTTGTCTCAAAGAAGTCGTTAATTAGATAGCGACAACGTTTGCAGCAGATGGCCCTTTCGCGCCGTCAGTAACTTCAAACTCTACTTTTTGACCTTCAGCAAGGGTTTTAAAGCCTTCTGATGTAATAGCGGAAAAGTGTACAAATACATCTTTGCTGCCATCTTCTGGAGTGATAAAACCAAAACCTTTAGTTTCGTTAAACCACTTAACGTTACCTTTTAATTTAGACATCAAGTTTACCTTTAAAATAGAAAATAAACGCAAGCGTTTTGCGTTAGCTATAGTAAAACAAAAATGATGATTCCCTGTCCACAGTCTAGATCACGAAACTCACATTTTTTTTCTGCCAAATGATTAATATTCAGACAAATCCCATGCCTTAACACATAGTTCACTTAAGAAACAATACTTAATACTTACAATCTGAACTATTCATCGACTTCTACCTTTTCATATTGAAGCAGCCAACGCTTAATATCTAATCCACCGGTATAGCCGACTAACTTACCGTTATGACCAATAACTCGATGACAAGGAATAATTAAAGAAATTGGATTGCGTGAATTTGCCATTCCTACCGCTCTGCAATAATTGACCGAACCTAATGTAAGCGCCAATTTTTTATAACTCCAAATTTCACCATAAGGGATGGTTTGTAATGTTTTCCAAACACGGCTTTGAAATTCCGTTCCTTCTGGCGCTAATGGCACCGAAAATGTCGTGCGTTTACCTGCAAAATACTCTTTTAATTGTTTTATACATTGGTTAATAACGGGGCTCGAATTTACGGCAGCCTCTTTGTCATTCACAAAATAGAGACTCGTGATCCCTTTTTCATTTGCAGTGATAGAGATATAAGGTTTTGGGAAGCCTTTAGGTGCATCGAGATAGTCTTGGTACATAATGTTTTCTCTGCTGATTTGTCTTTAGCAATCAGATTAAATCATGCTTGATTGATAAAGCAATCATCTAATTACTCGTATATCTAATAAAAATTGATCAATCGAGCGATCTAAAAATAAAATTAGTTTACTAACTGTTTAATTTTAATGATAATCATTATCAAAAATGAAAATCACCATATATTGTGTGGTTGAAAATAAACAACTCTATATATAGTATTTAAGTACTTCTCATTATGGATGTGAAAACAGACGCATCCATATTTTTATAAGGGTTATTTTTATGTCTGTTATCCTCTATACCAAACCGAATTGCGTTCAATGCAGTGCCACAGAACGCGCTTTAAAACAGAAAAACATTCCGTTTGTTGCAGTCGATCTCACCAAAGATACACAAGCTCTCGCCCGTATCGTTTCTATGGGATATCGCCAAGTACCTGTTGTGGTTCATGGTGAACAGCATTGGTCAGGTTTCTGCCCTGATAAAATCAGACAGATCACGCTCTAAAGGAGCATCTCATGCAAACTGCACCTTTGATCTATTTTTCAAGTCGCTCTGAAAACTGCCATCGCTTTGTACAAAAGCTCAATTTAAATGCGACCAGAATTATTGAAGATGAAACATTGCTTGCAACACAACCCTTTGTGTTGCTTTGCCCAACTTATGGTGGTGGTGGTACTAAAGGTGCAGTTCCTAAAGCAGTTATTCAGTTTTTAAATATTCCTGAAAACCGCCAATTAATACGTGGAGTCATTGCTTCTGGAAATACTAACTTTGGTGCAGCTTACGGATTAGCTGGCGATATTATTGCACAAAAATGCCAAATCCCTTTTTTGTATCGATTTGAATTATTAGGTACGCCAGAAGATGTGAATCGCGTAAAAACAGGTTTAAGTACATTTTGGTCAAGTCTTACTGACCAATGCGTCACGAGATAATTAACATGACACAATCAACAGAACAACTGGATTACCATGCATTGAATGCCATGCTAAATCTCTATGATGAGCAAGGTAATATTCAGTTTGATAAAGATAAATTAGCAACACACCATTTTTTTCGTCAACATGTAAATCAAAACACAGTATTTTTTCATGATCTAAAAGAAAAACTCGAGTTCTTAGTACAACAACACTATTACGAAGCGCAAGTGTTAGAACAGTATGAATTTGCCTTTATCAAACAGCTATTCAAACATGCTTATAGTAAAAAATTTCGCTTTCAATCTTTCCTTGGTGCTTTTAAGTACTACACCAGTTATACCTTAAAAACCTTTGATGGAGAGCGCTATCTTGAACGCTATGAAGATCGCGTTTGTATGGTGGCTCTCACGCTTGCACAAGGCGATACTGATCTTGCTATTCATCTTGTAGATGAAATTATTAGTGGTCGTTTTCAACCCGCTACACCGACTTTTTTAAATTGCGGAAAACAACAACGCGGTGAATTGGTTTCCTGCTTTTTATTGCGTATAGAAGATAATATGGAATCTATCGGTCGATCGGTAAATTCCGCGTTACAGCTTTCTAAACGTGGCGGTGGTGTTGCATTTTTGCTCACTAATTTACGTGAAGCAGGTGCACCGATTAAACGTATAGAAAATCAATCTTCTGGCGTTGTTCCTGTTATGAAAATGCTTGAAGATGCTTTTTCTTATGCTAATCAGTTAGGTGCAAGACAAGGAGCTGGCGCTGTTTATCTTCATGCTCATCATCCAGATATTTACCATTTTCTTGATACAAAAAGAGAAAATGCAGATGAAAAAGTGCGAATAAAAACGCTCTCTTTAGGCGTTGTTATCCCTGATATCACGTTTGAATTAGCGAAACGCAATGAAGATATGTATCTCTTCTCACCTTATGATGTAGAGCGTGTTTATGGCGTACCTATGTCGGAAATCAGTGTGAGTGAAAAATACAGTGAGATGGTGAATAACGCGCAAATTCGTAAGAAGAAAATTAAAGCGAGGGAGTTTTTCCAAACACTTGCCGAAATTCAATTTGAGTCTGGCTATCCTTATATCATGTTTGAAGATGCGGTAAATCGTGCCAATCCTATCGCTGGTAGAATTAATATGAGCAATCTTTGCTCTGAAATTTTACAAGTAAACAGCGCCAGTGAGTATCACCCAGACTTAAGCTATCGCCATATTGGTCATGACATCAGTTGTAACTTAGGTTCTATGAATATTGCTATGGCAATGGATTCACCTAATTTTGCACATACCGTCAGCACGGCAATTAGAGCATTAAGCAATGTCTCTGAAATGACGAAAATTGAGTCCGTTCCTTCTATTGAAAAAGGTAATCTCGCTTCTCATGCCATTGGTTTAGGACAAATGAATTTACATGGCTACTTAGCGCGTGAAGGGATTTATTACGGCTCTGAAGAAGCATTAGATTTCACTAATATCTATTTTTATACCGTCACTTACTATGCGTTGTTAGCTTCAAATCAATTAGCCATTGAAAAAAAACAGCAGTTTAAAGGCTTTGAAAATTCGAAATACGCAACGGGTGAATATTTTAATAAATATGTATCACAACAATGGTTGCCTAAAACACAAAAAGTCCACCAGCTATTTAATCAATCTAATGTTCATATTCCGACACAGGAAGATTGGCAGGCTCTCAAGCAATCTATTATGACGCATGGGATCTATAACCAAAATTTACAGGCGATACCACCAACAGGATCTATTTCCTATATCAACCACTCTACATCGAGTATTCATCCTATTGCCGCACCAATAGAAATTAGAAAAGAAGGTAAAATTGGGCGAGTTTATTACCCAGCTCCCTTTATGACCAATGAAAACCGTCAGTATTATCAAGACGCCTATGAAATTGGGGCTGAGAAAATTATTGATACCTATGCTGAGGCTTCTCAACATATCGACCAAGGTTTATCGCTCACATTATTCTTTTCTGATGAAGCAACAACCCGTGATATTAACAAAGCGCAAATATATGCATGGCGTAAAGGTATTAAAACCTTGTATTACATTCGTATCCGACAATCTGCATTAGCAGGTACTGAAATCAAAGGCTGTGTTTCGTGCGCACTTTAATAATAACAATAAGGAGAACATAGCATGTCATCACCTTTATTAAGCCACGTTAATGCGATTAATTGGAATCGCATTGAAGATGAAAAAGATTTAGAAGTTTGGAATCGCTTAACCATGAATTTTTGGTTACCTGAAAAAATTCCACTCTCTAATGACATCCCCTCATGGAACACGCTGACTCAAGCTGAAAAACAACTCACAATTCGTGTTTTTACAGGGTTAACTTTGCTTGATACGATCCAAAATACCGTAGGTGCGCCCACTTTGATGCCTGATGCACTCACGCCACATGAAGAAGCCGTGTTATCTAATATCTGCTTTATGGAAGCGGTTCATGCTCGCTCTTACAGTTCAATATTTTCCACACTCTGCTTAACAACTGATGTCGATGAAGCATACCGCTGGAGTGAGGAAAATCCTTACTTACAAAAGAAAGCAGAAATTATTTTGCGTTATTATCAAGATGAAGATCCTTTAAAGAAAAAAATCGCCAGCGTCTTTTTAGAATCCTTTTTATTTTATTCAGGATTCTATTTACCCATGTATTGGTCAAGCCGAGGGAAATTAACCAATACAGCCGATTTAATTCGTCTTATTATTCGAGATGAAGCCGTTCATGGTTATTATATTGGCTATAAATTTCAAAATCAGTTATTAAATAAATCCGAATTAGAGAAGCAAGATATTAAAGATTTTGCTTTCTCATTATTATTAGATTTATATGACAATGAAGTGAAATATACCGAAGATCTTTACGACACGGTAGGTTGGACAGAAGATGTCAAAAAATTTCTTCATTACAATGCAAATAAAGCATTAATGAATTTAGGGTATGAAGCTTTATTCCCTGATGAAATAACAAATGTAAGCCCTGCAATTCTTTCTTCATTATCGCCAGATGCAAATGAAAATCACGATTTCTTCTCTGGTTCAGGTTCATCTTATGTTATTGGAAAAACCATTAACACTGAAGATGATGATTGGGATTTTTAAGGTTTATTAACTTAGTTGAAGGTAAAAGAAACAACAAAATACATTCAATTTAATTATGTATCACATATAAAACATAATGCACTGAAAAATATAGATTATTTTTTGGTGCATTTTTATTTGTTCACTAAACAATCTAATTGATTGATTTTTGCCGTTCAATATTGTCAAAAAATCAATTTTTTTCGAATTATTCTAGCCTATTTCCAGTATATAATCCTTATCACAAGATATTAAATATTAATCTTACTAATGTATAGTGATTTTTTTTCATTTAATTTTTCTCTTTTCCCCTCTTCTATTTTGATATTGAGTCTTCATTTTTATTGAGATCCTAATCAAAATAGCAATATCTCTAAAAACAAAGTTATTTCAGTCAGTTAGAGAGAAATATATCTTTTAATAAATTTTATTTATTTCACTTTATTTAATTATTAATCATATTAAAAATAAAGAAAATATAGCTAAATTATTTAATTAATTATAATTAACATAGGGTTGTCAGGCTCAATCATTGTGGTAGGGTATTTGCCTTACTAAAAATCTTATTTAGGAAAAACAACAACACTTATTAATTAACATTTAATTTATTCCTTTCAATATTTAAATAGGAAACTATATATTGCATGGCAATTAAACTCGAAGTAAAAAATCTCTACAAGGTATTTGGCGAGCACCCTAAACGCGCTTTTGAATTATTAGAGTCTGGTATGAATAAAGATCAGATTTTTGATAAAACAGGGCTTACAGTGGGCGTTCAAAATGCAAATCTGGCAATTGAAGAAGGCGAAATATTTGTCATCATGGGATTATCTGGTTCAGGTAAATCCACACTAGTCCGCCTTCTCAATCGTCTGATCTCTCCAACAAAGGGAGAGGTGCTTATTGATGGTGAAAATATTGCCACTATGTCGGATAAAGAATTACGACAAGTGCGCCGTAAAAAAATCAGTATGGTGTTTCAGTCATTTGCACTAATGCCCCATATGAACGTGCTTGATAACACCGCATTTGGAATGGATCTCGCGGGATTAAGCAAAGATGAGCGTTATAAAAAAGCGATGGATGCCTTAGAGCAAGTCAACTTGGGCAGTTACGCAAACTCTTGGCCTGATGAGCTTTCTGGTGGGATGCGTCAACGTATCGGTCTTGCGCGTGCACTTGCTAATGATCCCGATATTTTATTGATGGATGAAGCCTTTTCAGCACTCGATCCATTAATTCGTACAGAAATGCAGGATGAGTTATTAAGCTTACAAGGTGATAAACAGCGCACCATTGTGTTTATCTCCCATGATCTGGATGAAGCTATGCGGATTGGCGACCGAATTGCCATTATGCAAGGTGGCGTTGTTGTTCAAACGGGTACACCAGATGAAATACTTAACAATCCAGCAAATGATTATGTGCGTACTTTTTTCCGTGGTGTTGATATTAGCCACGTATTTAGTGCAAAAGATATAGCCAAACGTCGCCCTGAAACCTTACTGCATGTTGCGCCCGGTTTTGGTCCTCGATCTGCCTTAAAAGTACTCGAAGATGAAGATAGAAACTTTGGCTATCTCATTGAACGAGGAAGAAAATTTATTGGCATCGTTTCTGTCACATCTCTTGAAGAGGCGCTGAAAAATAAACAACCTATTGAGTCAGCTATTTTATCTGAGCCTTGTGCCATTAATGGTGATACACCGTTAAACGAGCTGATTTCAACTGTTGCACAATCTCCCTGTGCAATTCCTGTTATTGATGAAAAAAACCGTTATATCGGCTTAATTTCTAAAGGAATGTTATTACAAGCACTGGATAAGGAGACGCCAAATGAGTAATACAACAGATAAAGATGTGGCTTTGGATACAAATATCCAAGAAGCCACAACAAACAAAACGGCACAAGAGACAACTAATAACGTAAATGATGATCCTTGGGCAACAACTGATACCACTACAACAGAAAGTGATCCTTGGAGTAGTGCCGACAGTTCATCAACAGATGCTGATCCTTGGGGTGCTGGCAGTGGTACTGAAAATATTGATACCTCATCCTCTGGCAGTGATTGGTTAGATGCAACACCAACAGATGTAGCACCCGATTCATTCAATCTAATGGATCCGTTTCATAATACGCTGATCCCCTTAGATTCATGGGTTACTGATGCGATTGACTGGATTGTGTTGCACTTTCGCCCTGTTTTCCAAGGTATCCGTGTACCGGTTGATTTGGTCTTAAGTGGTTTTGAAAATTTCTTAACTTCAATGCCAGCACCTATCGCCATTATTCTGTTTTCTCTGATTGCATGGCAGCTTTCAGGCAAAGTCATGGGTGTCACTTCTTTTATCTCATTAATATTAATTGGGGCGATTGGTGCTTGGTCTGAAGCCATGGTTACCCTTGCATTGGTACTAACCTCGTTACTGTTTTGTCTTATTATCGGGCTTCCATTAGGAATATGGCTGGCTAACAGTGATAGAGCATCCAAAATTGTTAGGCCTTTACTCGATGCGATGCAGACAACACCTGCGTTTGTCTACTTAGTTCCTATCGTCATGTTATTTGGTATTGGTAACGTACCCGGCGTTGTGGTCACTATTATTTTTGCCTTACCTCCAATTGTGAGATTGACCATTTTGGGGATCAAACAAGTCCCTGAAGATTTAATCGAAGCAGCACAATCATTTGGTGCAAATCCTCGTCAAATGCTGTTTAAAGTGCAATTACCTCTCGCCATGCCAACGATTATGGCAGGTGTAAACCAAACGCTAATGTTAGCACTTTCAATGGTTGTTATTGCCTCAATGATTGCCGTTGGTGGATTAGGTCAAATGGTATTACGCGGTATAGGTCGTCTTGATATGGGACTGGCTGCCGTAGGGGGTGCAGGTATTGTTATTCTTGCCATTATCCTTGACCGATTAACACAATCTTTAGGTCAAAACAGCCGTCATAAAGGCAATCGATGCTGGTATATGACAGGACCTATCGGTTTAATTTATCGACTCTTTGGCAAAAAAGCATCGTAATAAATATTTTTACTATTAATTAAAAATCAATAAAGAACATCACGTTCAATCAATATAAGAAATAGAGGCGACAGTTCGCTGTCGCTATTTATCTCTTACCATAACAACAGAAGGAAAAACTATGCGTAATCCAGTTCTCTGGGCAACAGTATTGTCCGCCACACTGATAAGCACCCAGTTATCCGCTGCTGATTTACCTGGAAAAGGGATTTCGGTTCAACCCGTGCAAAGTACGATTTCTGAAGAAACATTTCAAACTTTAATCGTTAATAAAGCACTAGAACAATTAGGTTACACCGTTCAGCCAATTAAAGAAGTTGACTATAACGTTGCTTATTCCTCTATCGCCAATGGTGATGCCACTTTTATGGCAGTCAGTTGGGTTCCTCTTCATAATTCACAATATGCAGCGGCAGGAGGTGATAATACCTTTTATCGTAAAGGGGATTATGTCGTTAATGCCGCTCAAGGTTACTTGATTGATAAGAAAACGGCAGAGAAATATAACATTACGAATATTGAGCAATTAAAAGATCCTAAAATTGCCAAATTATTTGATGCCAATGGTGATGGTAAAGCCGATTTAACGGGTTGTAATCCGGGATGGGGTTGTGAAGAAGCGATTAACAATCACTTAAAAGCCTATGGATTAGAAAAATCTGTTACACATAACCAAGGTAACTATGCGGCAATGATGGCAGATACCATTACTCGCTATAAAGAAGGCAAACCCATTTTTTATTACACATGGACACCTTACTGGATAAGTGATGTATTAAAACCAGGTAAAGATGTTGTTTGGTTACAAGTGCCTTTCTCTTCATTACCGGGTGATGATAAAACCGATACCACATTAGCAAATGGTAAAAACTATGGCTTTCCACCAAGTACCATGCATATTGCAGCAAATAAAAAATGGGCTGAAGAAAATCCTGCTGCGGCAAAACTCTTTGAAGTTATGAAAGTGTCTGTTGCCGATATTAATGCGCAAAACTTACGTATGCATAATGGTCAAAAATCACAGGCAGATATTGAACGTCATGCTAATGCATGGATCAAAGCACATCAAAAAACCTTTGATGGTTGGATTGAACAAGCTCAAGCTGCTGCAAAATAATCAATAAATAATCTTCATTTAAGATTGTCACAAAACAGGTCACATTATTGTGGCCTGTTTTTATTTATAAAAAACTAAATTTACATGTAATTAGATAAAATAAGTTTATATAAAAATTAAAAGTCATCTTAATACTATTTTATTATTAAGATTATTCTTTTTATTAATGGCAGAGACATACCCACCTTTCATTCTCTCATTTCTTCAATTATGATTATCCTTTTCTCCAGTTGCCATTTTGGCATTCTCATTTTTATATTTATTATTTTAGATAAGGAATAAACTGTGTCTTACACTAACAAGCCCGTACCTGAAGAAATTAAACGTTGGAACTGGGGTGCTTTCATGTTTAATATTATTTGGGGTTTTGGTAATAAATCCTATCTTCCATTATTAGCGCTTGTTCCTTTACTTAATCTTGTTTGGATTTTTGTCTGTGGTATTAAAGGGAATGAGTGGGCTTGGAAAAGTGGTGATTATGATTCTGTTGAAACCTTTATGAAAGTGCAAGAAACATGGAACAGAGCTGGCTTTGTTTACTTTATTATTAGTATTGTTATGGCTGTTCTTTTCTTTATTTTCTTCTTCACAACTATGATGGCGATGATTGCAACTTCTGCATCACATGGTTATTAATTCAATACATTAAGTCTTACTCTTTGAACTTACAATAAACCCCATATTATTTTTCATGGGGTTTTCTATAAAAACCTATCTATTCACCTTTATGTGACTTTTTAAAATTTTAAATTAAAGGTCCTTCTCAAGTTTATCAATAATAATAAGAAAAGATCCTTAAACTATCTGTATTAACTACTATTTTTATAAGACGTCTTCTATTTGGCATATGCCTTTAAAAAAGTGTCTACCGCATTTTTTACCCACAAATCTTGCCTTGCCATTGAAGGTGTTGGTGTGGGGTGAGTTAAATATTCCAAATGCCCTTCTCCACGTAGCATACTAGTGAAAAGCTGCGCTGCTTGGCTAGCACCGATAGCATTAATATTAATTTTTCCTGCATTCGCAGCACTGATAAAATAATCAGTGATTTTATCAATAACAGGTTTTGGTCCAGCTAAATAAAATCGGTGGCTTATTTCAGGAAAACGAGGTGCCTCAGCAACAATCAGGCGGAATAATGCAATTGATGATGGTGAAAAAACTAATTGTAAGTAAGATACGCCAAGTTGAGTAAGTGCATCTTTTATATTGCCGTCAACAATTTCCATCGTATTAAATGCATGTCCCATTATACGGCATTCTTTATCAATCACGGCTGTAAATATCGCTTCTTTACTAGGAAAACACGCATACATTGTCGCCTTTGATACCCCCGCTTTACGTTGGATCATATCTGTTGTCGCGGCACTAAAACCATGAACAAAAAATATCTCTGTAGCCGCGTTAAGTACTGCTAACTCTTTTTCATCGGCTGTAGTGATTGATTTTGGTGAAATCATATTGTCGCTCATCAATTAAAAAATCAGATAACACAAAACTAGCATATTTACAGTCTATCATCAAATAAACCGATCGGTACATTTTTTAAGGAAAATAAATAAAAATGCTTGATAATTATATTTATTGACATAGATTAATTATTAACATTACAGTACCGATCGGTTTAGTTTATTTTACGCGCCCAATTGAGTCTACGCTAGTAGCTAAAGGATCTTTATGAAACAGACTTATCCTTACCCACGTTTTTTTCAAAAAAAGCATCTCGCACTTCTTTTAGCGCTTACGCTTTTAGGGTGTGTAAATACATCTGACATTCCGACATATTCAGCTGAACATATTGATATTTCATTACTTGTACACGATGCAGATAAAAAAGGGGATACCACTTTAATAACAGAAACCATGCCAACTTTATGGTGGGAATTATTTAATGACCCTATCTTGGTCACTCTTGAATCGGAAGCAGCCAAATCAAATTTTGATTTGCAAACAGCCCTTCTTCGTGTTGAAGAAAGCAGAGCTCAACTTGGACTAGTATTTGCATCTCGCTTGCCACAACTTGATGCTTCTAGTGGATATTCTCGCCAAGCGATTAGTAAAAATGAACCTCTTTCCATACTTGGAGCCCCCTCTACTGCAAGTAACTCATGGAGTTTAGGCCTCCAAGCAAGTTGGGAATTGGATTTATGGGGATATCTTCGCCATCAAAATGAGGCTGCATTGGCTAAACTTCAGGTAACTCATTTTGGCATGATTGCGACTAAAAACTCGATTTCAGCTGAAGTTGCTCGAACTTATTTACTTGTTAGAGGAATTCAATCCCAAGAAAAAATATATAAGGAACATCGCAATATTGCACTGCGATTACTCACCATTGCTGAAGATAGGAAAAAAAATGGTGTAGCAACAATTTCTGATGTTGCATTAACTCGCGCTGAGTTAGCACAAATAGAAGCTCAATTGATGCAATTGCAACAACAACGTGACTCATCAATAAATGCATTAGCATTATTATTAGGAAAACCACCTCATAAGCTAGTTTCCTTACTTGTGCCTAAAGATTTACCTTCAATGCCAGCATTGTTACCTGTAGGCATCTCTTCTGATCTCGCTAAACAACGCCCTGATATTTTACAAGCTGAAGCAAATCTACGTGCTGCTGTTGCCGATATCGGTGCTGCTAGAGCTGATTTTTACCCTCGAATAAGCTTAACAGGCAATATTGGCTTACAAGCATTTGAATTATCAGATTTAGGTAGTTGGGATTCTCGACGCTTTTCTGTTGGACCATCACTCTATTTGCCTATTTTCCAAGGTGGTCGTTTACAGCGTAATTTAGAACTTAGTGAAGCGCGTCATCGTATTGCGGGTATTGCATATCAGCAAACTGTTTTAAAGGCTTGGCATGAAGTTGATGATGCGTTGAGCTCTTATATCACCGAAAAAAACCGTCATGAGCAACTACAACTTGCTTTTGAACAGAATAAATCCGCACTAAACATGATGGAAAATAGCTATAAACAAGGAGTAAGTGATTTTACTTCAGTACTTATCTCACAACGTTCTTTACTCTCCAGCCAATCTAATTTAGTGGATAGTGCAACGAATTCTGCTCTTTCTGTTGTTTCACTCTACCGTGCTTTAGGTGGTGGATGGTCTCCTGAATTACAGATTAATAAATAAAATATTGTGATGAAATCTCAAATAATAAGGAAAAAAATCATGAATACTACAGTGGAAGAAAAGCAAGAAAAAAGCCATTCTAATAAGAAAAGAATGCGTCGCAAAGGGCTAACAACAGCACTATTGCTCATGGTTTTGACAGCAACAACTTGGTGGATATGGTCAGAGTTTTTCTCACCAAATACGGTTGAAACAGAAAATGCCTATACAGCTGCTGAAATTGCAGATGTGACTTCATTAGTTTCAGGCCCTGTAGCACAAGTGCAAGTTCATGATACTCAGTTTGTAAAAACAGGTGATATTCTCGTTATTCTTGATAATGCCGATGCTGTATTAGCCGTCGAACAAGCACAAGCTCGTTTAGCACGCACCGAACGTTCCGTCAGACAACTGTTTGCCAATAATTTAGTATTAAAACAAAAAGTCAGTAGCCAAGCTGCAAATTTAAATGCTGCACAGGCTGATGTTACTCGAGCAAATGCAGATTTAAAACGCACCAGACTTGATCTGAATAGACAACGTAATTTGGCAAAAACAGATGCTACATCACAAGAAAAATTGACCAATGCTGAAGCCTCTTTTTCTATTGCTCAAGCAATGTACAACCAAGCTGAAGCTCGTGTTAATGTAGCAAAAGCTAATCACAATTCTGCTATCGAAGAATTAAAAACCCATGCCACATTAATTGATGGGGTAACAGTCGAAACTCATCCTGATTTGCTTGAAGCACAAACAAAACTGAAACAAGCACAATTAGATCTAAGTCGAACTATTGTTCATGCTCCTATTGATGGAATAGTCAGCCAACGAAATGTTGATATAGGACAGAAAATCCAGCCAGGTCAACGGTTAATGACCATTACACCTATTGATAAGATTTATGTTAATGCCAACTTTAAAGAAGCACAACTCTCTGAAATACGCTCAGGACAACACGTACAATTAATATCAGATTTTTATGGAAGCAAGGTGCTTTATAAAGGTACTGTTATTGGTTTATCAGGTGGTTCTGGTTCAGCTTTTGCTGCAATTCCAGCTCAAAATGCCACAGGTAACTGGATCAAAGTCGTTCAACGTGTACCAGTACGTATTGAGTTAGACAAAGAAATGTTACAAAAACATCCATTAAGAGTTGGTCTCTCAATGCATGTAACCGTTAATCTAGATCCAACATATTCAGCTCTTGATTTAAAAGAGGTAACTAAATGAATATGGAAAATAAACCACTAAAAGGTATCCCACTCATTTGGGGCACGATTGCCATTGCGCTGGCTAATTTTATGATTGTTCTTGATACCACTATCGCCAATGTGTCTATTCCCACTATTTCTGGTGACCTAGGTATTTCAACGACAGAAGGAACGTGGGTTATTACCTCTTATGCTGTTGCGGAAGCAATTACTGTACCTCTTGCGGGGTGGTTAGTTAAACGATTTGGGCAAATAAGATTATTTATTTCGTGTGTTATTATTTTTATGTTTTTTTCATTACTATGTGGCCTTTCATGGTCATTAGAAAGTCTTGTTCTATTTCGTATATTACAAGGATTGTCCGGTGGTCCATTAATTCCATTATCAGCAACTTTATTAATCTCCATTTATCCGAAAGATAAATCGACTATTGCCGTCGCATTGTGGGGAATGACAACTGTTGTCGCTCCCATTATAGGCCCTATTCTTGGTGGATGGCTTTGTGATAATTATAGTTGGCCTTGGATTTTCTATATCAATTTACCTATTGGTATTCTTATTGGGATCTCAGCTTGGATTTTATTACGCTCTCGTGAAACAGAAAAAAAACGAATTCCTATTGATATTGTAGGATTAACGCTCTTAATTATTTTTGTTAGTGCATTACAGCTAATGATAGATAAAGGAAAAGAGCTGGATTGGTTTTCCTCATCTTTTATTATCATTTGTGCCGTTATTTCTGTTATCTCCCTTATATTTTTTGTTATTTGGGAGCTCACTGATGCAAACCCTATTGTCGATCTCTCTGTTTTTAAATCAAGAAACTGGATCCTTTCAACGCTAGCAGTAAGCCTAATGTTTGGTTTATTCTTTGGTAACGTTGTCATCTCTCCTATTTGGTTACAACAACAAATGGGATACACCGCTTTTTGGGCTGGGCTTGTGATAGCACCAATGGGAATATTATCTGTTGTCACCTCCCCTATTGTAGGAAAACTTTTACAAAAATTAGATCCTAGATGGATTGTAACCTGTGGCCTGTGCATATTGGCATTATCATTTTATTTACGTGCACTTTTTACCATTGATGTAGGTTATTGGGAAATAGCACTTCCAATGTTTATTTTAGGTGCGGGTGTTCCCGCTTGCATAGTAACTTTGACCAGCCTTGGTGTGTCAGATTTACCAAGTGAAAAAGTCACTAATGGTGCAGGATTACAAAACTTTTTTAGAGTTATGTCGATGGCAATTGGGGGATCACTTTCTCAAACTTATTGGGAACATCAAGGTAAAGTCAATCGCGCAGAGCTTGTCAGCATTATTGATATTAATAATATGCCTAATTCAACAATAGATTCATCATTAAATCAGTTCTCATTATTAGTTGATCAGCAAGCGATGATGTTAGCAACTAATGATTTTTATGCTTTAGCTTGTATTTTGATGTTAATATTTGCCGTCGTTGTTTGGTTTATAAAACCAAGTAAGGCGCCTTTAAAACAAAATACGGGTCACTAAAAAATTCATTTATATTTACAATAAGCTATTTAACATGCAATTTTTCATAAGCAAAGTGCCCCTAACAATGAGTTGTTCAACTATTATTAGGGGCACTTTAGCATTTTTACTTTCAGTAATATTAGAAACGTTTTACCACAGTAAATCGATAATCACGTCCTACACCCGAAACTGATTCACCTAAATAAGGGTAATAATCTCGGTTAAATAAATTTGCGACCGTAAAACGAACTTCTGTATTATCTATAAAAGAGGGTTCCCAATTCGCAAATAAACCGTGAATTGCATAACCTTTACTTTTTGGTAGTGACCAATATCCTGCATCAGGATCGGCATCCATTGGTGAACGGCGTTGAGCACCAATAAAATCACCTGTCCATCCCATATTGACATTAATACTGGGTACTTTTACGCCAAGAGTGGCATGTAAAGCGTCAGGTTGTATCTCAGCAATCCATGTTTTTTGGCCAAACCACGGGTCACGCGGTGATTGGTCACGTTTTCCTTTCATTGTTGAATATGCTAAACGGCCGAATACATTAGGGCTATTATAAAAGGCTTCGATTTCCAGCCCTTGGATATGGTAGCCCGGTAAATTACGGTAATTACCAATCGAAGGTGGACAATTTCCATTATGTCCATCCACCTTTTGACTTTCACAATAGACACCACGGCGACGGAAAATTTCGTCTTTACCACGAGTATCAAACAGTGTTGTTCTTAATTGCAGTTGGTCTTCTTGCTGAATAACACTTTCAAAATCCGCAATTGCACCAATTCGTGCAGCCCTTACAGTTTCTTTGTCTAGATGACGACTCGTTCCTGTTAAGCTAGAAATACTTCCTTGTACTTCATACTGCTCATCAATCAATGGAGCGCGCCATGTATAGGTTAAATCACCAAAGAATCTGAAATTCTGATTCATTTTCCATAATAAACCTAAATGAGGTGTTGCCCCGCTATAAGTCACATCAGAGTAATCATGACCATAATAGGGATCTGGATCTTGATAGGTAATAGCCCGACTTCCCTTGCCTTGATTTTTAACGATATCGTAGCGAACGCCCGGCGTTATCGTCAGATTTCTATAACTCATCGAATCTTGAAGATAAAAACTGGTTGTCGTTTGCGTACCTTCTGGCATATAAGGAGGCGCATAATATCCATAGTTATAATTTGGATTTTTAGCTTTATCGCGAGTAAACATTAAGACATCACGATCATTACGATGCCAACGTGTTCCTACTAATACCTTATGCTCTAAAGCACCTTGCATAACGGTACTTTCATTTTTAATTTCAATTTGATGATTTCGATAATCTACCCAACTTTGATTGCCCATACTGCCACTAAAATAGGAGCTTGCGGTCTCTGGACGACTATCATTTTGTTTGGTTTTTGAATAACCGTAGGTAAACGTTAGATTAATTAAATCAGAATCAACTGGCTGAATATTCCATTTCACACTGAAGGTGTCATCTTTTTGATCACGATAAACTAATTTGCGTTTCATCGCTGCATCAAAACCATATTTATCCACTTCAGCTTGGCTAGGTTTAGCCAATTCATCACGTTTAGCCGCCCAAGGCGTCCAACCGTCACTTTCTGATCGTGATGCCGATAACGTTAATGTTTGTGCTTCGGTTAAATAGATATTAGTTTTAATTAAAAAAGAATCTTGATCTGATTGTGAATAGCCAAATTTAGTCCCATCAGGGCGACGCAGATCGTCACTTTCACGACGGTTAAAATAGAACAATCCGTCTGCTTGCCCATCCAGTAATTTACCGTATACCGCACCACTATAACGGTTTTGTCTATCGTTGGTATGGTGACCATATTTTAAAAACATCCCAATATTCTGATCGGGTAGTAATAAGTCATCGGGATCTTTGGTTTCAATTCTCACCGAACCACCAAAACCGCCATTTCCTTGAGTAATATTATGAGGCCCTTTATCAACATCTATACGACGGATTAATTCAGGATCAATAAAAATTGAACCTTGGCGATATTTCTCAAAGGTTTTAGGCGTACCATCAAGGGTAATTTTAATATCTTCAGGATTGCCCATCCCCCAGATATTTAATGTTTGACCGCCCGGTCTTGGTGAACCCGATGATGAAATTCCGGGTAATTTATCCACCAGCTCTGCAATATTATTAGGCTGAATTCTATCGATATCTTTTAACGTCAGAACGGTACTTCCCGCATCAACACTTGAGTTGAGTTCACCTGATACATAGATAGGTTCAATAATAATCTTTTCGCGTGATTTGGGTTGTGCAGGACTTTCCGACTTTGTGGATGTCGTTATTTCTGGTTTTACACTTTCAGTTGCATAGCTATTTAACGAAGTGAGTGAAGTCAATAATAATGCTATCGCTGATGACGAAAATGAAAATATCCCAATTCCCTGACGATAAGCATCATTTTTTGCTAAGAAATGGATCATAATAGTAGTATCTTTTTGTATGGTTATTAGTTTGATAGATGATTAGAGCTGTACCTAACAGCGCTAATTATGATAATGATAATAATTATCATTATCTAGTTTTTTTGCACTAATCACTCAATACAGATAACTACACTATTGATACTTTCTTGTTAGATTTAAATTTTATCTAAAATAATATTTATAATAAATTAAACTAATTTCATTAGTTATTATAAGGTATTTAATAGCTCTTATTTTCATTTCCTCCCATTAATTCTCTAATTATAATTACGTACATATTACTAAAGAAAATTTAATCATTTTTAAAATAAAGAGAATAAAACAGACACAGAACAGTCTGATAATTAGAATTTTGCATATCTTATTTTCTCTTTATTTTGAGAGCTAAATAATTATTAACTCAAGTAAATTTTAAGTCTTAGTTTTATGTTTAAATCGTAAATAAATTAAAGCATTGAAATAAAGATATTCAATAAGATAAAAATCAGCTAATAATAAAATTATGATTATGAGGTAATATACGCACTTTTGAACACAAGGATGCGTCATGACAATTTATGACCTAAAACCTAAATTCCAAGCTCTATTACTCCCTTATGTAGAACAGTTATTCACAAAAGGGATCACAGCAAATCAGGTCACGCTTTTTGCCTTACTGTTATCCATTACTGTTGGTGGGTTACTTTTGCTCTATCCTTACCCTCATTTATTTTTATTGCTCCCTTTTGTTCTCTTTTTTCGTATGGCACTTAATGCCATAGATGGCATGCTTGCACGAGAACATAATCAAAAAAGTGCGCTTGGAGCGATATTAAATGAAGCCAGCGATGTTATTTCAGACATTGCACTCTATCTACCCTTTGCTTTTATTTTTCCACAAGCCTATTGGTGGATCATGCTGGCACTCTTTTTAATGATAATGACTGAGTTCTTAGGTGTGCTTGCCCAAACTATACATGCTTCTCGTCGTTATGATGGCCCGATGGGAAAAAGTGATAGAGCCTTTATTTTCGGTGCAATCGCCTTTTTTATCGGATTATTCCCCTCACTGACATTATCAGAAAACACGCATTATCTTTTTATTATTATTAATTTATTACTTTTGTTGACTTGTTATCACCGAATTCATCGCGCACTAAAAGAAGCAACGATGACAGATAAAGATAAGGATACATCGTTATGAATCAACAACCGCAATATCAAACTCAAAGGAATATGATTGAGTCTGAATTTACCACCAGCGATAAAACACCTTTGTATTATCGCCATTGGCCTGCTCAAATTACCACTGAACCAAAAGCAATTATTTTATTTCACCGAGGTCATGAACACTCAGGTCGTGTTTCTCATCTAGTGGATGAGTTAGATCTTCCTGATTTTTCAATGTTTGCTTGGGATGCTCGTGGACATGGTAAAAATGAAGGCGCTCGCGGTTATAGCCCATCAATGGGAACTTCAATAAAAGATATAGACGAATTCGTTCATTACGTTTCATCCAACTATAATATTCCAATGGAGAATATTCTGGTTGTTGGCCAAAGTGTAGGTGCCGTTTTAGTTACCGGTTGGGTACATGATTATGCCCCTAAGATCCGCGGCATGGTGTTGGCTTCTCCTGCATTTAAAGTGAAGTTATATGTTCCTTTTGCACGCACAGGCCTTGCCCTAATGCAAAAAGTTCGCGGGCTTTTTTATGTTAATTCATACGTGAAAGCCAAATACTTAACCCATGATCAAAGTCGCATCGACTCTTTTAATCAAGACTCGCTGATCACTCGCCCTATTGCCGTCAATATTTTATTAGAGCTTTATAAAACGGCTGATCGTGTTGTTGAAGATGCAAGTGCAATTACTTTACCAACACAGTTATTTATTTCAGGCAATGATCATGTGGTTCACGCCAAGCCTCAACACCTTTTCTATGAACGTTTAAATACATCTATCAAAGAAAAGCATGTCTTACCGGGCTTTTACCACGATACTTTAGGTGAGAAAGACAGAGTTATTCCTATCAATAAAATGCGCAGTTTTATTGAAACCTTATTTGCACAACCACTTTATCAACATGATTACCAATATGAAGATACTTGGAGTCATAGTGCAGATGTTTATCGCGCATTACAAACGCCACTTCCTAAATATTGTCCAAAAAGACTTTATTACAAAGTACTTAGTCGCTCTATGAGCACTTTAGGTAAAGCATCTGAAGGTGTTACTCTGGGTTATGATAAAGGTTTTGATTCCGGATCGACGCTGGATTATGTCTACCGTAATCAGCCTCAAGGGAAAGGATTATTTGGTCGTATTGTCGATAGACAATATTTAAATAGCATTGGTTGGCAAGGTATTCGCCAACGTAAAATCAATATTGAAAATACAATCCGCTACGCAATTCGCCAATTAATACAAAATAATATGCCGGTGCATATTATGGATATCGCAGCAGGACAAGGGCGCTATCTTTTTGATGCAATTAACGATTATGGTAAGGTCGATTCAATTTTAATGCGTGATTATAGCGCCATTAACGTTGAACAAGGCAACATTGCGATTAAAGAGCGCCACTTAGAAGACAAAGTACGTTTTGAAGAAGGTAACGCCTTTGATGCAGAAAGCTTGAGTGCTGTTTCTCCGTCACCAACTTTAGGTATTGTCAGCGGACTTTATGAATTATTCCCTGAAAATCATCTGCTAAAAGAGTCTTTAAAAGGACTATCGCAAGCCATCCCAAGTGGCGGTTTATTAATTTATACCTGCCAACCTTGGCACCCTCAGCTTGAAATGATTGCGCGTGTATTACCTAGTCACCAAAACGGACAACCTTGGATCATGCGTTGCCGTAGTCAAGGTGAAATGGATGCTTTAGTCAATGAAGCAGGTTTTGAAAAGTTAGATCAACAAATTGATCATTGGGGTATTTTTAGTGTATCGATAGCAAAACGTCGCTAACGGAATGCGCCATAAATAATCAAACTATCGCTATATAGCAACACATAGCGATAGTTTTAAGTCATTGTAAAAATATAAATATAAACAAAGAAAGGAATTTCAGTATGGGTGGAACCCAACACACTCAAATAACATCATCAAGAAAAAGTATCTGGCTTGCTGGTATTGTATGGCTGTTGTTTCTTGCCCCATTTTTCTATTTAACTTATATGCAAGTTAACACTTATACTTCCACTTTATCTGATGTTCCTTCTTTTGTTTATTCATGGGAAAAAGCGATCCCCTTTTTACCGTGGACAATCATTCCTTATTGGAGTGTGAATATTGCCTATGGTATTTCACTGATTATTTGTACAACGTTAAGAGAACAATTTATACATGGACTACGTTTAATTGTTGCCTCTCTTATTGCTTGTACTGGTTTTTTATTATTCCCTTTAAAATTTAGTTTTATTCGCCCAAAAACAGAAGGGTTTTCTGGTTGGTTATTTACCCAATTAGAAGGTTTCGATTTACCTTATAACCAAGCGCCTTCTTTGCACATAATCTTATTGTGGATACTTTGGTTACGTTTTCGCGCACATACTCCAAAATCATGGCAATGGTTTTTAAATTTATGGTCATTGCTTATTGCTGTTTCTGTACTGACAACGTGGCAACATCACTTTATTGATATTATTACAGGCTTTGGTGTCGGCGTATTTATCTGTTATTTATTACCAATAAGCTCGCGTTGGAAATGGCATTTTACAGGCAATAAACGCAGTTTACGTATTGGTAAAAACTACGCGTTATCAGCAATAGTGTTTTATCTGTTATCTTTTGGCTTACAAGGTTTCTTTTGGATTTTTCTCTGGCCTGCCATCACATTAACTTTTGTGACTTTAGGTTATTTAGGGGCAGGAGCTTCTATTTTTCAAAAAAATGCACAAGGTGAAATCCCCCTTTCTGCACAGATAATCCTATTACCTTATCGCTTTTTTGCTTGGTGTACTTATCGCTATTATTTAACGCGTTGCCAAACACCCAGTTTAGTGGCTGAAGGTATTTTATTAGGCGGGCGCCCTCTTTATAAATTAAAAGCGAACGCCGTCTTTGATTTAACCTGTGAGTGGCCAAGAAACAAATTTAGCCAAAATCAGCTTTATTTAGCGCAACCTCAAATCGATTTATTACCATTATCTCCTGATGATATCAGCAAAGCCATGTTGTCTATGGAACAGCTTAGCCAAGTAGGAACTGTTTATATTCATTGCAAATTAGGCTATTCGCGCAGTGCAACCATTGCAGTTGCATGGCTAGTTTACAGTGGCACAGTAGATACTTTGGAAGACGCAATAAAACAGGTTTATCAAGCACGCCCTCAAGTGATTTTAAATCCAGAAACACAAGAGGCATTACAAATTTGGTATTCGCATTTCCAACAAAATAGATGACGAGATAATGATGCTGACAACAAAAACCAGCGGTAAAGTAATTGTGTCTTTAACTCAAAGTTGGCGCTATTTACTGCTTTTATCACTGTTACCTTATATAAGCACATGGCCTGTGTTTAGCCTTCATTTTCATAATAAACTGGCATTCTTCGTAGCTTCTCTTTTATTTTTATTTACGCAATATCACCTTTTTCGTTTATGGCTTGATAGCCATTTTTTTCAGACACTTTATCGCTATCAAGATGATGTTAGTTTTGATGAAAGCCTCTCTACGTTATTTCCTAAACGCCCCAAAAAACAGACAATGGAAGCTCGCTGGCTAGGAACTAAGCGTCTATTTTCTTTTGCCGTGATTGGCGTTTCAGTTCAATGGATATGGTGTTTAGCTATGCTCTTTTTTACGCTTTTTAGTTATTAACAAGCTAAAGCTAAAGTTAATGTTTATTTATCATATAAAACAATATGTTATAAGAATAAAATCTAAGGATTTATATCAAATTAATTGAACATCTCTATCACAGTAATTCTTTTCTCAAAAAAATGACTCATGTTACTATCATTTACCTTATAAATGATTTGTTATGAGTATTATGGAAAACACCGCACCACAAACATCGCTAAGCAAAGGTCTTATTCTACTAATGGCGGTTGCCACAGGTATGGTTGTTGCCAGTAACTACTACGCACAACCCCTACTAGATTCAATCGCAAACTACTTCCACATATCTGCGACGTTGGCTGGATTTATTGTTACCACTGCGCAATTAAGTTATGCCGTAGGGTTAATGTTATTAGTGCCTCTTGGCGATATTTTTGAACGTCGCTCACTGATTATTACCATGACATTAATTTCAGCGAGTGGCCTATTAATTACCGCTATGGCATCCAATATTTGGGTAATGTTAATAGGAACGGCGCTCTCAGGGATGTTCTCCGTTGTGGCTCAAATTCTTGTTCCTTTTGCTGCAACCCTTGCCGCACCTCATCAACGAGGCAAAGCAGTCGGCACGATTATGAGTGGTCTTTTACTCGGAATTTTACTGGCAAGAACTGCATCTGGGTTAATGGCGTCATTTACTAATTGGCAGGGTATTTTCTGGGTAGCAAGTATTTTTCTGGCGATTTTAGCTATCACTTTATGGCGCTGTTTACCTACTTATAAAAGTGAAACAGACTTAAATTATTTTCAATTGCTAGGTTCTATTTTCAAATTATTTGCAACAACTCCTGTCTTAAGAACTCGCTCATTAGTTGGTGCACTTATTTTTGCTCACTTTGGTTTATTGTGGACCTCAATGGCTTTTTTATTGGCTTCTGATCCTTTTAATTATTCTGACGCTGTTATTGGTTTATTTGGTCTTGTGGGTGCCGCAGGTGCATTAATGGCGGGTAAAGCTGGCGTATTAGTGGATAAAGGAAAAGGCAAGAAAACCACCACTGTAGGATTAATCATCCTCTTTCTTTCTTGGGGTTTTATCATTATTGCGCCTTATTATCACTGGATTGGACTCATCAGCTTTATTATTGGCGTTGTCCTGCTAGACTTAGCTGTTCAGGGTGTTCATGTCACCAATCAGAGCACCATATACCGTATTTTACCTGATGCTAGAAACCGCCTAACTGCCGCTTATATGACAAGCTATTTTATTGGTGGTGCATTAGGATCTTTACTATCAGGCTATGCTTATCATCAATATGGATGGACTGGTGTTTCCATCGCTGGATTAGTCATCGGCGTTATCGGTCTTATTGTTTGGTTTTTAGGTTATAAAAATGATCCAATAATCCACGCTGAATAATTTTTAGACCCAAGGATGGGTTACATTATTTCTTCAATCCCACTCTAATCAGAATAAAATGTGAATGTTTTAACAGCGTGATTACTATTAATGTATATCATCATCCCATTCTTTATTAAGAAAATTATATCAATCTCACCAATAAAGCACTATATAGATAATTTCACTTCGGTATTATCCACATAACAACCATTGGTAGTGATAATAAATTTATTACGTGTTTTATCGTAAAAAATGATCCCTTTTTTCGCAAATAGACTACTATTCATTGTCAGATAAGTGATAAATTGATTTTATTAACTTATTGCAAAGAGATAAGTACCTATCCTTTTTTTTGTGTTATCATTCAAAAAATTTATGAATCAGGTAACATAATCAAAAAAACATAGTGACTATAAATAATAAAAATTGCTAAATTGTGTGTTTAATATACCATTTAACATGTTGATAACAGCATTATCCTAATTTTCGAAACTAACAAGGTGTCTAAAAATGGAAAGCTCATTTACGCCAACAGAAGAATTACTAAACACTCGCGCTACACAACAGAAATCGCTTAACAAAGATATTCCTTATCAAGAAATTTTGTTAACTCGCCTTTCTATGCATGTTCAAAGCAAACTTCTTGAAAGTCGTAATAATATGTTGAAGTCTCAGGGTATTAACGAGACATTATTTATGGCACTAATGATTTTAGATACGACAGAAAATCGTAGTATTCAACCATCAGAATTAAGTGCAGCTTTAGGCTCTTCAAGAACAAACGCAACACGTATTGCTGATGAGCTTGAAAAGCAAGGTTGGATTGAACGTCGTGAAAGTCATAATGACCGCCGTTGTTTACATCTCCATTTAACTGATGCAGGTGAAGAGTTTTTAAATAGCTTATTACCACCGCAACATCAGTGTTTAAAACAAATCTGGTCTGTATTAGATCAATCAGAACAAAGACAGCTTGAAACGCTAATGCGTAAGTTATTATTACAATTAGATACTTTGGCTGAAAAAGGTTGTGAATAAGTAGCATAATAAATAGTTTTATTGATCTAATCCTATTTACGCCATAAATCGGCAAACATACTTACCCATTAGCATTTATAATTTACCTTCACGCTAATAATTATTCTAAGATTGACTTTATAATTATGTTTCCAGTTTTAATACTGGAAACATATCTAATGATGTTTTTCTGGTTTTATGGAGATCTTCTAAATGAGTGTTAATGAGGAAACTACCCCCCCTCAGGCTCCCATTCGCAATAAAAAACGAACTCGCCGAAACGTTCTACTGTTGCTAACTATCCTATTTATTGTTGCTGGTGCAGCTTACACAGCTTATTGGTTTATGGTGTTAAGACATCATGAAACAACAGATAACGCTTATGTGACTGGCAATCAAATCATGGTGATGCCACAGATTTCTGGTTCTGTTACCACTGTTTATGTGGATAACACCGATTTTGTAAAAGCAGGTGAACCCTTAGTTTTATTAGATTCAAGTGATGAAAAACTCGCATTAGAAAAAGCAAAAACAGCATTAGCTAATAGTGTTCGTCAAATGCATCAGCAAATCATCAATGGTCGTCAATTAAAAGCAAACATCGTTTTACGCGAAACTGAGCTCACTAAATTACAAAATGATCTTCGCCGCCGTGAAGTTTTAGGTGAACGCAATGTCATTGGTAAAGAAGAACTTCAACACGCCAGAGAAGCTGTTTCTACCGCAAGAGCGGCTTTAGAAGTTGCAAGAGAGCAATATAATGCTAATCAAGCCATTATCTTAAATACACCAATTGCAAAACAACCTTCTGTCTTACAAGCATCAACTGATGTTCGTAATGCATGGCTTGCCTTAGAACGTACTAAAATTTTAAGCCCAACAGATGGCTATGTTTCACGTCGTAGCGTTCAAGTTGGTGCACAAGTCTCACCGGGTAAACCTTTAATGGCCGTTGTTCCTGTAACAGGTATGTGGATTGATGCCAACTTTAAAGAAACCCAACTCGCGAATATGCGAATTGGTCAACCTGCAAAGATAACAACTGACTTTTACGGTAAAAAGGTCATTTATCACGGCACCGTGTTAGGTTTAGATATGGGAACAGGTAGTGCTTTCTCATTATTACCTGCGCAAAATGCCAGTGGTAACTGGATAAAAGTGGTTCAACGCTTACCCGTTCGTATTTCATTAGATGAAAAAGAGTTAGCAGAAAAACCTCTGCGTATTGGTCTTTCTTCTGAAGTGACTGTCGATACGATTAACCTTGATGGAAAAGTATTATCACACAGCGAACGCCAAGCACCTGCTTATCATACTGATGCTTTAACAATTGATATGTCAGAGATTAATAAACTGATCAATGAAATCATTGAACAAAATGCAGGACAATAAAGGCGAGGTGTAAAGGTGATCAAAGAGCCATTACAAGGAGGAAGACTTGCCTTAATGACCATCGCCCTTGCGTTGGCAACCTTTATGCAAGTTCTCGATTCTACAATCGCTAACGTAGCCATTCCAACTATTGCAGGAAACTTAGGTGCCTCTAACTCACAGGGGACTTGGGTTATTACCTCATTTGGTGTGGCTAATGCTATTTCTATCCCAATTACAGGTTGGTTAGCAAAACGCATTGGTGAAGTTCGACTCTTTATGTGGTCAACAGCGCTTTTTGCGTTAACGTCCTGGCTTTGTGGTATTTCACAAAGCCTTGAAATGCTTATTTTCTTTCGTGTGCTTCAAGGTTTAGTTGCAGGACCACTAATTCCTTTATCACAAAGTTTGTTATTGAATAACTATCCACCTGCCAAACGAAATATGGCGCTTGCGCTATGGTCAGTAACCATTGTTGTAGCACCTATTTTAGGACCGATTTTGGGTGGCTACATCAGCGATAACTATCATTGGGGATGGATATTCTTTATTAACGTTCCATTTGGTGTGTTGATTATTATGTGTATATCAAACACCTTAGCTGGACGCGAAACAAAAACTGAAATTAAACCAATAGATACTATCGGCCTTGTTTTACTTGTCGTGGGTATTGGTGCGTTACAAATCATGCTCGATCAGGGTAAAGAGCTCGATTGGTTTAATTCGACAGAAATTATAGTCCTCACTATTGTTGCCGTAGTTGCGCTTAGCTTCTTAATTGTTTGGGAGTTAACGGACGATCATCCAGTGATAGACCTTTCTCTCTTTAAGAGTCGAAACTTTACCATTGGTTGTGTCACGCTCAGCCTCGCTTATATGATCTATTTTGGCACCATTGTTTTACTACCACTGCTTTTACAAGAAGTCTTTGGTTATACAGCAACATGGGCTGGATTAGCATCAGCGTCAGTAGGTTTATTACCTTTAATTATCACACCGATTATAGGTAAGTTTGGTGGTAAAGTGGATTTACGCTATATCATCAGCTTTAGCTTTATTATGTTTTCTGTGTGTTTTTATTGGCGAGCTTATACCTTCGAGCCAGGAATGGATTTTGCCACTGTGGCATGGCCTCAATTCTGGCAAGGTTTAGCGGTTGCGTGTTTCTTTATGCCATTAACGACAATGACATTATCTGGATTACCCCCAGAAAAAATGGCATCAGCCTCAAGTCTTTCAAACTTTTTAAGAACATTGGCAGGGGCAATTGGTGCATCGTTAACCACAACAATTTGGACACAAAGAGAATCACTTCACCATGAAACCTTTGTAGAAAAAATTAATCCACTCGATCCTGATTCGCAAATGGCGTACCAACAAATGAATGATCTTGGTTTTTCAAATGAACAAGCGTCTGCATATTTAGCGAAAACTATTACAGAACAAGGATTAATTATTTCAGCCAATGAGATTTTTTGGTTAGCAGCCGGTATTTTCCTTATCATGATGATCGTGGTTTGGTTTGCTAAACCGCCTTTCTCACCAGGAAAATAATACAATTAGCATAGAGCGTATAAATAAAAATCCCGCTTAAATCACAATGATTAAGCGGGATTTTTACTATTCTTAAAAAATAAAGTGTTCTTTAAAAAATAAAGTATTCTTTAAAACAATAAAGCGATTAGCCTTGGTGCTGACGCCACCATTCTGCTAATAACACACCAGAAGCCACAGAGACGTTTAAGCTTTCAACGTGACCAGTACCACCGATGTAAATGCTCATATCACCTTGATTTAAAGTACTTTCACTTAAGCCATCTTTCTCTTGACCTAAGATAAGAACCATTTTTGCCGGTAATTGTGCTTTTGATAATGGCACACTGCCTTTATGGCTTGATGTTGCCACCAGCGTATAACCCGCTTTTTTAAATTTATCTAAAGTTTCAGCAAAATTATCAGCATCAATACCTTGGATATATTCTGCACCACCTTCTGCGGTACGAACAGCAGCACCAGATTCTAATACAGCAGAATCAGGAGAAATAACCCCTTTCACACCAAAGTGCGCACAGCTACGCATAATTGCACCTACGTTATGTGGATTACCCACATCTTCAAGTGCTAATACGCAATCATGTTCAGGTGCATCTTTCAGATAAGTTTCTGCGTCATGACCCATACGTTTTTTAATTAAGAAGCACACGCCACCGTGGTGATCGGTACGAGCGGCTTTCACCATCTCTTCTTCTTCAACAACGTGATAAGCTTTACGGTTTGCTGCCATCCATTTCAATGCATCACGAAAACGTGGTGTCACATCTTGTAAAAACCAAGCACGAACAATCGCATCAGGACGATTTTTAAACATTGCTTGGCAGGCATTTTCACCATAAATACGCGTTTCTTCTAAACGCTGGCGACGTAGCTGTTCAGGATCGATTTGGCTCTTCCCTGTAATGCCATCGTGCTCTTTAATTGCCTCTTCACCAGCAGGGCGAGAAACCATTTTCCATGGAGAAAAACTTCCGCCTTCGCTATCGCGAGAAGGTTTTGATTCATTACGTGATGCGCCACGCCCTGAAGGCTTACCTGCACCGCGGTCATCACGACGAGAAAATTTGTTATCACCACGTCTGTTATCGCGATTTTTATCATCGCGGTTGTCACCACGTCTATTATCACGATTTTTGTCGTCACGGTTGTCACCGCGTTTGTTATCACGGCTATCACCACGACCATTTTCAGGACGGCGGGATGGTTTTTTAGGTTTATTATCGGCATTGTCCTCACTACGGACATACATCACTTTTACTTTGCCGTTTTTACCTTCATAAGAATCGTTCATTTGTCTCTCCAACTGCAATAGGGGCGCAGATTACATGATAGTTTAGCAACTGTCACCGAGAGAATCACGCACAGGAATCGATAAACTAATCAGGATCAATTGATAATTAACTTCATCTCATAGATAGCTAATATATCAGTATGATTTTTATGATAAAAACACACTGAATAGTTTGTTTGTTTTGAACATGATAATATTCGATTCTTTTTTATGAGTATTGGTCAATCTGTTATGCATGACAATGCAGTCTCTCGACTTCGTCAATATCGACTTTCGATTTCAACTCGCCCTTTTAAAGCGCGTGGTTTTCGTACAAAACGTTGCTCTTTTTGCTTATTACCTGAAAAACAGTGCCTTTGTGACACGATTATCAATCAACCAGCAAAAAGCCAATTTTGTTTATTGATGTATGATACTGAAGTGATGAAGCCAAGTAATACAGGAAAATTAATTGCCGATGTATTACCAGATACGCAGGCATTTTTATGGTCTAGAACCGAGCCTGAACAGGCTTTGCTTGATCTAATCAATACACCTGATAGACAAGCTTATGTTGTCTTCCCTGAAAGCTATGCATCAAATGAACGTGTTGTATACAACCAACTTCCAACCAATAGCAAACCGCCTTTGTTTATCCTCCTCGATGGTACTTGGAGTGAAGCTCGCAAGATGTTTCGCAAAAGCCCTTATCTCGATTCATTGCCTCTTTTTTCTTTAAATGAAGCAATTAAATGTGAGTATGTGCTTCGCCAAGCAGCAAGAGAAGACCAACATTGTACCGCAGAAGTTGCGGCTTCTATTTTAGAAAATGTCGGCGATATTCAAGCCTCACAACAACTTTTTTCTCATTTTAGTTACTTTCGTCAACAATATTTACTTGGAAAACCAGACCGGAGTCAGGCAAAAGAAGATCAAATCAGCTACATTGAATAGCAGTTGATAATGAAACTCTGGAGTGGATATGAGCCAACGAGGTCTTGAAGCACTATTACGTCCTAAATCTATTGCGGTGATTGGTGCCTCTGAAAAATTAGGTCGAGCAGGAACCACCATGATGAAAAATTTGCTCAGTGGTGGATTTAATGGTCCAGTGTTTCCGATTAATCCCGCTCGTGGCTCTGTCTCTGGTGTTTTTACTTATCCCTCTATTGATAAATTACCTCAAGTACCTGATCTCGCGATTATTTGTACACACCATCGTCGCAACCTTGAACTACTGAAACAATTAGGTGAGTCTGGCTGCAAAGCCGTAATTGTACTTTCTGCACAACCTGAACAATTTCAGCCAATAAAATTACTTTGCCAGCAATATCACATCCGTTTACTTGGCCCAAATAGTTTGGGGCTTTTAGCACCATGGCAAGGTTTAAATGCCAGCTTTTCACCTCTTCCAGTTAAAAAAGGAAAGCTCGCTTTTATTTCGCAATCAGCGGCTGTCGCCAATACGATTTTAGATTGGGCTTATTATCGCAATATTGGCTTTTCCTATTTTATTGCGTTAGGTGACAATCAAGATATCCAAGTCGATGATTTATTGGATTTTCTAGCAAGAGACAGTAAAACCAGTGCAATTTTATTGCATCTTGAGCATATAAAAGATGCTCGGCGTTTTATGTCAGCATCTCGTAGTGCTTCGCGCAACAAACCGATTCTGGTGATAAAAAGTGGTCGTACCCAAAAAGCTCAACTGCTATTGGGAGATACACCGAGTTATGACGTAGCCTATGATGCAGCTTTTCAACGTGCAGGTTTATTACGAGTACAAGATACCCATGAAATGTTTTCTGCCGTTGAAACACTTAGCTATATGACGCCTTTAAAAGGCGAAAGATTGATGATTATAAGTAATGGCTCGGCACCTGCTGCAATGGCCGTTGATGAGCTATTTTTGCATTCAGGAAAGCTTGCACAACTTACGGATGAAACAAAACAAAAGCTACAAAGTATTATTCAAGAAGAAAATGCCATTCGTAATCCGCTAAATTTAGGTGATGATACAACGGTTGATCGTTATATTTTGGCATTGAATTGTTTGTTAGATAGCCATGATCATGATGCATTACTTCTTATTCACACACCTAGTGCCATAGCCCCTAGCATTGAAACGGCACAACAAGTCATAGAAGCCATCAATAAACACCCTCGACGTAAATGGCTTACCGTTTTCACTAACTGGGGCGGAGAATATTCATCTCAACAATCGCGTAAATTATTTAGTGAAGCTGGAATTCCAACCTATCGAACACCTGAAGGTGCTGTCACCGCATTTATGCATATGGTGGAATATCGTCGAAATCAGAAACAGCTAAAAGAAACACCAGCATTGCCTTTAGATGTCAAAATGAATACGCAACAAGCGCACCATTGCATTGAAGAGGCATTAAAAAATAAGCAATATCGATTAGACACACACCAAGTTCAGCCAATTATGGAAGCTTACGGTTTTAATACACTTCCTACTTGGATTGCTCATAATGCACAAGAAGCTGTCAATATTGCTGAAAAGATTGGTTATCCTGTTGCACTAAAATTGCGTTCTCCTGATATCCCTCATAAGTCCGAAGTACAAGGTGTTATGCTTTATCTTCGAGACAGCACAGAAGTATCATCAGCAGCACATGCCATTATAGAGCGCGTTACAGAACTCTACCCTCAAGCACAAATTCAGGGTTTATTGGTACAAAGTATGGCAAATCGCGCTGGCTCTCAAGAACTACGCGTCGCCATAGAGCAAGATCCTATTTTTGGCCCATTAATTGTGTTGGGTGAAGGGGGGGTTGAGTGGCAAATAGAAACTAAAGCCGCAGTTGCTTTGCCACCTCTAAATATGGCGCTTGCCCGTTATCTGGTTATTAATGCGATAAAAAGCGGAAAGATACAACCAAGAAGCGCTTTACAGCCTCTAAATATATTAAGTCTAAGTCATTTTTTGGTGCAGGTTTCTCACTTACTTTTAGATTGTCCACAAATTGTCAGATTAGATATTCATCCCCTATTAGCTTCAGGTAATGATTTTACATTACTCGATGTCGCGATGGAGTTAGCGCCACTACAAGGCGATCCTCATCAGAGACTCTCTATTCGCCCTTATCCCAATGAATTAGAAGAAACCTTTTTCCTAAGAGATAACAATCCTTGCTTTATCCGCCCTATTTTGCCGGAAGATGAACCGTTACTGAAAACGTTTATAAACCAAGTAACAAAAGAAGATCTTTATTATCGCTATTTTAGTGAGATCAGTGAGTTTACACATGACGATCTCGCGAATATGACGCAAATTGACTACGATCGAGAAATGGCTTTTGTCGCGATCCGAAATCGAGAAGAAAGGTCTGAAATCATTGGTGTTGCCCGTGCAATGGCAGATCCCGATAATCAGCATGCAGAATTTGCTATTCTTGTGCGTTCTGATTTAAAAGGAAATACTCTAGGTCATCAACTTATGACTAAACTTATCAACTATACTAGAGAACATGGCATTAAACGTTTAACCGCGATTACAATGCCTGAAAATCGCAACATGATAAGTTTAGCGAAAAAACTGGGATTTTCTGTTGAAGTACAATTTGATGAAGGAATAGTCAATCTTGATTTACAGCTTGGACCTTCAAAAGATAACCCAACGCTATAATCATTAGAGAAAGTTTCTTTATGTGATTGTTCACGCATCCTTTGATAAATTAGCTATATATGATGATTTTATGCGTACATCCCATATAACTAATGTTATGATCAGAAGATCGGTTAAAGAAAATCTACATGGACGATGGCTCCATCTGCCATCATAAACAAGAGAATTAAGCACTGTGATGTTGTCTAAACTAAAACTTGCTAAGCATCAACAACACCTTGCACAACTGCCTAAATTAGCTCAGTCAGTTGCTGATGTTGAAACGCTTTATCAGACGTCCGCGTTTCGCAGCACCTTATTGAAATATATTGCTCAAGCAAAGAAAGAGATCTTTATTACAGCTCTTTACCTAGAGCACGATGAGGCTGGTGAAGAGATCCTTGATGCGCTTTACACCGCAAAACAACAACGTCCTGAATTATCCATTACCGTTATTGTTGACTGGCACCGTGCTCAACGTGGGCGTATTGGTGTCTCTGCTGATGCAACAAATGCAGATTGGTACTACCATGTTGCACAGCAACACCCTGATATCGAGATCCCTATTTACGGTATTCCCGTAAACACTCGCGAAGCATTAGGTGTATTACACCTTAAAGGCTTTATCTTTGATGATACGATTATCTATAGTGGTGCAAGTATTAATAATGTTTATTTGCACAAGCTTGATAAGTATCGTTATGACAGATATCACATTATCCAAAATAGCGAATTAGCTTCCACAATGAAGCAATTTATCGTGTCTGATCTTTTGCAATCAGAAGCGATTCAACGACTGGATATTAAAGATAGAGTTCGTTGTGCCGAAATTAAAAACTGTATTCGCCAATTTCGTTTCAATTTACGCACTCGTGATGGCTATGATATTAAAGCCAATGCTTCTAATAACGAGCTGGCAGTAACACCTTTAATGGGTTTAGGTAAGAAAAATATCTTAAATAAGACAATTTCTCACCTTATGGCTTCTACTGAAGAAAAACTTGTTATTTGTACACCTTATTTTAATTTACCTGCGATCCTTGTACGCCAAATCAGTCATTTATTAAGAAATGGCAAGCAAGTCGAAATTATTATTGGTGATAAAACAGCAAATGACTTCTATATTCCACCAGAAGAGCCATTTAAAATTATTGGTGCTTTGCCTTATCTCTATGAAATGAACTTGCGTAAATTTACCCAACGTTTCCAACGATTTATTGATAGCAACCAATTAACCGTAAGACTTTGGAAAGATAGCGATAATACATATCACTTAAAAGGTATGTGGGTAGATGATAGCTGGCAATTAATTACGGGTAATAATCTTAATCCACGTGCATGGGGATTAGATTTAGAAAATGCCATATTAATTCATGATCCTAAACATGAATTACATGAGCAACGACACAAAGAGTTAGAGTGTATTCGCCAACATACTATTGTCGTGAAACACTACCAAGATCTAGAAAGTATTAAGCTTTATCCTCTAAAAGTGAAGAAATTAATTAAACGCTTACGACGTATTCGTGTTGATAGATTAATCAGCCGCATACTTTAATTGATACTTCATTTGATAAGCCTTGCTAAATTACAGCAAGGCTTTTTTGTTTAAAAAATTGTTTAATAAAATTCTTTTCTCAAATCATCCCTTATCTTTAATAATCTTCTATATTAAAAACATTGTTATCAGTGAAAAGGCTTTTATTTTTATGAAACTAAAGCTCAAATGTCGTTCTCTGATTATTTTATTATCAATAATAACTTTAAATGGTTGCCAGTCATTTCATTTTGCAAATGATAATTGGAAAGGCAAAGATAAAGCTCAGCATTTCTTATTTTCAATGGCAGCATCTGCAGGTGCAAATGCATATGCAGATCATCAAAATTATGGTCATAGAGAGGGATTATTAATAGGGCTATCGTTTTCGATTAGCTTAGGTGCAGCAAAAGAGCTTTATGATAGTCGTCCAGAAGGTACTGGTTGGAGCTGGCATGATTTTGCTTACGATGTTGCAGGAGCAGCGGCGGGTTCATTACTTTATCAGCAATTAAAATAGTTTTTTATTCAGAGTACTTAAAACCCCAAACGCAAAAAAGCCAACCCAGTGGGTTGGCTTTCTCGTCTTATTTAATGCCTGGCAGTTCCCTACTCTCACATGGGGAGACCCCACACTACCATCGGCGCTACAACGTTTCACTTCTGAGTTCGGCATGGATTCAGGTGGGTCCGCTGCGCTATGGCCGCCAAGCAAATTCGGTTTTATTACCCGTTACATCGATTTCTCGTCATAACCAGCAATATTCAATCTTAAACAAGCCTACTTCATCTACTGTTTGTCTCTCAGACAAAACACCTTCGGTGTTGTCAGGTTAAGCCTCACGGTTCATTAGTACTGGTTAGCTCAACGTATCGCTACGCTTACACACCCAGCCTATCAACGTCTTAGTCTTAAACGTTCCTTTAGGTCACTCAAGGTGACAGGGAAGACTCATCTCGAGGCAAGTTTCCCGCTTAGATGCTTTCAGCGGTTATCTCTTCCGCACTTAGCTACCGGGCAATGCCATTGGCATGACAACCCGAACACCAGTGGTGCGTTCACTCCGGTCCTCTCGTACTAGGAGCAACCCCTCTCAATCTTCCAACGCCCACGGCAGATAGGGACCGAACTGTCTCACGACGTTCTAAACCCAGCTCGCGTACCACTTTAAATGGCGAACAGCCATACCCTTGGGACCTACTTCAGCCCCAGGATGTGATGAGCCGACATCGAGGTGCCAAACACCGCCGTCGATATGAACTCTTGGGCGGTATCAGCCTGTTATCCCCGGAGTACCTTTTATCCGTTGAGCGATGGCCCTTCCATTCAGAACCACCGGATCACTAAGACCTACTTTCGTACCTGCTCGAGCCGTCACTCTCACAGTCAAGCTGGCTTATGCCTTTGCACTAACCGCATGATGTCCGACCATGCTTAGCCAACCTTCGTGCTCCTCCGTTACTCTTTAGGAGGAGACCGCCCCAGTCAAACTACCCACCAGACACGGTCCCCGATCCAGATTATGGACCTAGGTTAGAACATCAAACGTTAAAGGGTGGTATTTCAAGGTTGACTCCATGCAGACTGGCGTCCACACTTCATAGTCTCCCACCTATCCTACACATCAAGGCTCAATGTTCAGTGTCAAGCTATAGTAAAGGTTCACGGGGTCTTTCCGTCTTGCCGCGGGTACACTGCATCTTCACAGCGAGTTCAATTTCACTGAGTCTCGGGTGGAGACAGCCTGGCCATCATTACGCCATTCGTGCAGGTCGGAACTTACCCGACAAGGAATTTCGCTACCTTAGGACCGTTATAGTTACGGCCGCCGTTTACTGGGGCTTCGATCAAGAGCTTCTCCTTACGGATAACCCCATCAATTAACCTTCCAGCACCGGGCAGGCGTCACACCGTATACGTCCACTTTCGTGTTTGCACAGTGCTGTGTTTTTAATAAACAGTTGCAGCCAGCTGGTATCTTCGACTGGCTTCGGCTCCGTCCGCAAGGGACTTCACTTACCGCCAGCGTGCCTTCTCCCGAAGTTACGGCACCATTTTGCCTAGTTCCTTCACCCGAGTTCTCTCAAGCGCCTGAGTATTCTCTACCTGACCACCTGTGTCGGTTTGGGGTACGATTGTTGGTAACCTGAAGCTTAGAGGCTTTTCCTGGAAGCAGGGCATCAATTGCTTCACCACCTTAGTGGCTCGTCATCACACCTCAGCATTAAGTGACCGGATTTGCCTAATCACTCTGCCTACATGCTTGAACCGGGACGACCGTCGCCCGGACAACCTAGCCTTCTCCGTTCCCCCATCGCAGTTACCACCAGTACGGGAATATTAACCCGTTTCCCATCGACTACGCTTTTCAGCCTCGCCTTAGGGGTCGACTCACCCTGCCCCGATTAACGTTGGACAGGAACCCTTGGTCTTCCGGCGTGCGGGTTTTTCACCCGCATTATCGTTACTTATGTCAGCATTCGCACTTCTGATACCTCCAGCATACCTCACAGTACACCTTCGCAGGCTTACAGAACGCTCCCCTACCCAACAACACATAGTGTCGCTGCCGCAGCTTCGGTGCATGGTTTAGCCCCGTTACATCTTCCGCGCGGGCCGACTCGACCAGTGAGCTATTACGCTTTCTTTAAATGATGGCTGCTTCTAAGCCAACATCCTGGCTGTCTGAGCCTTCCCACTTCGTTTCCCACTTAACCATGACTTTGGGACCTTAGCTGGCGGTCTGGGTTGTTTCCCTCTTCACGACGGACGTTAGCACCCGCCGTGTGTCTCCCGTGATAACATTCTTCGGTATTCGCAGTTTGCATCGAGTTGGTAAGTCGGGATGACCCCCTAGTCGAAACAGTGCTCTACCCCCGAAGATGAGTTCACGAGGCGCTACCTAAATAGCTTTCGGGGAGAACCAGCTATCTCCCGGTTTGATTGGCCTTTCACCCCCATCCACAAGTCATCCGCTAATTTTTCAACATTAGTCGGTTCGGTCCTCCAGTTAGTGTTACCCAACCTTCAACCTGCCCATGGATAGATCACCGGGTTTCGGGTCTATACCCTGCAACTCATTCGCCCAGTTAAGACTCGGTTTCCCTACGGCTCCCCTATACGGTTAACCTTGCTACAGAATATAAGTCGCTGACCCATTATACAAAAGGTACGCAGTCACCCCATAAAGAGGCTCCTACTGCTTGTACGTACACGGTTTCAGGTTCTTTTTCACTCCCCTCGCCGGGGTTCTTTTCGCCTTTCCCTCACGGTACTGGTTCACTATCGGTCAATCAGGAGTATTTAGCCTTGGAGGATGGTCCCCCCATATTCAGACAGGATAACACGTGTCCCGCCCTACTCGTCGAGTTCACAATAACAGCATCTTCGGATACGGGGCTATCACCCTTTACTGCCGGACTTTCCAGACCGTTCTCCTGATGCTGCTATTGATTAAGACTCTGGGCTGTTCCCCGTTCGCTCGCCGCTACTAGGGGAATCTCGGTTGATTTCTTTTCCTCGGGGTACTGAGATGTTTCAGTTCTCCCGGTTCGCTTCATGACGCTATGTATTCACGTCATGATAATATCCATTGGATATTGGGTTTCCCCATTCGGAAATCGTCGGGTATAACGGTTCATATCACCTTACCGACGCTTATCGCAGATTAGCACGTCCTTCATCGCCTCTGATTGCCTAGGCATCCACCGTGTACGCTTATTCGCTTAACCTCACAACCCGAAGATGTTTCTCTCGAAGACCAATGTCTTGAGTTCACACTTCAAGGTCTGAGATTTTGAGAGACTCATCAATATACCTCGGTGATATATTGATTTGTTTTCAATTTTTCAGCTTGTTCCAGATTGTTAAAGAGCAAAATAATTCGCAGTATACTATTGCTAATATACTCTGAATTATTATTTTATATTCAAGAGATTATGGTGGAGCTAAGCGGGATCGAACCGCTGACCTCCTGCGTGCAAGGCAGGCGCTCTCCCAGCTGAGCTATAGCCCCATAATGCATTCTTTAATACCGTTTTTGTTTCTCAGGTTTCTTTATTATTGGAAAGTTTCCTTTAATTAAGAATTGAGCCAATCGCAGTGAGACAAGGCGTGGAGTCACGAAGTTTACAATAAGTAAACGAGTGAATTCACAACGCAGTATCAATACGATTTGGTAGGCCTGAGTGGACTTGAACCACCGACCTCACCCTTATCAGGGGTGCGCTCTAACCACCTGAGCTACAAGCCTATACCGGTATTTCTGCTCGTTCTTCATCAGACAATCTGTGTGAGCACTGCACATAACACGTATCTCTTAGGTAAGGAGGTGATCCAACCGCAGGTTCCCCTACGGTTACCTTGTTACGACTTCACCCCAGTCATGAATCACAAAGTGGTAAGCGCCCTCCCGAAGGTTAAGCTACCTACTTCTTTTGCAACCCACTCCCATGGTGTGACGGGCGGTGTGTACAAGGCCCGGGAACGTATTCACCGTAGCATTCTGATCTACGATTACTAGCGATTCCGACTTCATGGAGTCGAGTTGCAGACTCCAATCCGGACTACGACAGACTTTATGAGTTCCGCTTGCTCTCGCGAGGTCGCTTCTCTTTGTATCTGCCATTGTAGCACGTGTGTAGCCCTACTCGTAAGGGCCATGATGACTTGACGTCATCCCCACCTTCCTCCGGTTTATCACCGGCAGTCTCCTTTGAGTTCCCGCCATCACGCGCTGGCAACAAAGGATAAGGGTTGCGCTCGTTGCGGGACTTAACCCAACATTTCACAACACGAGCTGACGACAGCCATGCAGCACCTGTCTCAGAGTTCCCGAAGGCACTCCTCTATCTCTAAAGGATTCTCTGGATGTCAAGAGTAGGTAAGGTTCTTCGCGTTGCATCGAATTAAACCACATGCTCCACCGCTTGTGCGGGCCCCCGTCAATTCATTTGAGTTTTAACCTTGCGGCCGTACTCCCCAGGCGGTCGATTTAACGCGTTAGCTCCAGAAGCCACGGTTCAAGACCACAACCTCTAAATCGACATCGTTTACAGCGTGGACTACCAGGGTATCTAATCCTGTTTGCTCCCCACGCTTTCGCACCTGAGCGTCAGTCTTTGTCCAGGGGGCCGCCTTCGCCACCGGTATTCCTCCACATCTCTACGCATTTCACCGCTACACGTGGAATTCTACCCCCCTCTACAAGACTCTAGCCAACCAGTTTCAGATGCAATTCCCAAGTTAAGCTCGGGGCTTTCACATCTGACTTAATTGACCGCCTGCGTGCGCTTTACGCCCAGTAATTCCGATTAACGCTTGCACCCTCCGTATTACCGCGGCTGCTGGCACGGAGTTAGCCGGTGCTTCTTCTGCGGGTAACGTCAATTGCTAAGAGTATTAATCTTAACACCTTCCTCCCCGCTGAAAGTACTTTACAACCCTAAGGCCTTCTTCATACACGCGGCATGGCTGCATCAGGCTTGCGCCCATTGTGCAATATTCCCCACTGCTGCCTCCCGTAGGAGTCTGGGCCGTGTCTCAGTCCCAGTGTGGCTGATCATCCTCTCAGACCAGCTAGAGATCGTCGCCTAGGTGAGCCATTACCTCACCTACTAGCTAATCCCATATGGGTTCATCCGATAGCGCAAGGTCCGAAGAGCCCCTGCTTTGGTCCGTAGACGTCATGCGGTATTAGCCACCGTTTCCAGTAGTTATCCCCCTCTATCGGGCAGATCCCCATACATTACTCACCCGTCCGCCGCTCGTCAGCAAGAAAGCAAGCTTTCCCCTGTTACCGCTCGACTTGCATGTGTTAGGCCTGCCGCCAGCGTTCAATCTGAGCCATGATCAAACTCTTCAATTAAAAGTGTTTGATGCTCAAAGAAATCGAAAACTTAGCTATTCATAAATGAATTTACTTTTGTTGTTCACTCTTCAAGACTTGATACATCTAATATTTTAGAAGATATCGTCTCTGCGAGTGCCCACACAGATTGTCTGATAATTTGTTAAAGAGCAGTGCAACTATCGCTGCCGTTTCCGGTCTTCTGCGTTGTTGCGAGGAGGTGCATTCTACATCTTCCTCATTCAGTGTCAAGCGTTTATTTTCAAGGCTTTTCACTTTTTTTCTTTGTTCTCTTGGCTAACTCACTTAGCGTGGTTTGCCGTGACAACGAGGGCGCATTATAGGGAGTTTTCTGAGTGTGACAAGTATTATTTTAAAAAAACTTTCCGACAGCGCACTTAATAATCAAATTGGTGTTTTTGGTGTAAATAATAGACAATCTCTGTCTAAAAAAGTTTCAAATATAAAAAAATACTATTTGTAGATTATCTTTATTCTCCCCCATTAAGACATAAACCATAAAAAAAGAGGCTTATATAAGCCTCTTTTTCAATTTATTGGCATCTCTTCTTTATCATAATCAATACAGAAAAGGCTCTATTACTGTTTTGCAATTATCTTATTGTCATCTAAATCTAAGATAATCTCTTTACCCGGTAATAATTTGCCAGACAAGATATCTTGAGCTAATGGGTTTTCAACCTCTTGCTGGATAGCTCGTTTCAATGGTCGAGCACCATAAATTGGGTCGAATCCAACTTCGCTCAATTTCTCTAATGCAGCGCCTGTGATCGTAACGTGATAACCACGCTCTTCTAAACGCTGGTATAAACGACGCAACTGAATTTGTGCAATCGCTGCAATGTTTTCTTTACCTAATGGGTGGAATACCACAACTTCATCAATACGGTTGATAAACTCTGGTCTGAAATGATGGCCAACAACATCCATCACAATGTTCTTCATTTCAGGGTAATCAATTGTCCCGAAACGTTCTTGAATTAAATCAGACCCTAAGTTCGATGTCATAATCACAACTGTATTACGAAAATCGACGGTTCTGCCTTGTCCATCTGTTAAACGACCATCATCCAATACTTGTAATAAGATATTGAATACATCTGGGTGCGCTTTTTCAACTTCATCTAATAAGATAACTGAATAAGGACGACGGCGAACGGCTTCTGTTAAATATCCACCTTCTTCGTAACCAACATATCCTGGAGGCGCACCCACTAAACGAGAAACGGAGTGTTTTTCCATAAATTCAGACATATCGATACGAACCATTGCATCATCACTATCAAACAAGAAGTTCGCTAGTGCTTTACACAATTCAGTCTTACCAACCCCCGTTGGTCCTAAGAATAAGAACGAACCAATTGGGCGGTTAGGATCAGATAATCCAGCACGACTACGACGGATAGCATTAGATACTGCACTTACAGCTTCAGCCTGACCAATTACACGTCTATGTAATTCTTGTTCCATTCTTAGCAGTTTTTCACGTTCCCCTTCTAGCATTCTAGATACAGGAATACCTGTCCAACGCGCTAAGATCTCAGCAATTTCAGCATCAGTGACTTTATTACGTAACAGCTTCATATGCTTATCTTCAGCTTTATTAGCTTCAGCAAGCTGTTTTTCTAGTGTCGGAATTTGCCCATATTGGATTTCTGACATTTTCGCCAAATCACCACTACGGCGAGCTTGCTCTAATGCGATACGCGCTTGCTCTAATTCAGACTTAATATGCTGAGTACCTGTAAGCTCTGCTTTTTCTGCTTTCCACTCTTCTTCTAAAACAGAATATTCTTTCTCTTTTTCAGCAAGTTCTTCATTTAGCATTTCTAAACGTTTTTTACTTGCGTCATCAGACTCTTTTTGCAGTGCCTGTTGTTCAAGCTTAAGCTGAATAATACGTCTATCAAGTCTATCTAATGCCTCTGGTTTTGAATCCATTTGCATACGTAGGCTTGCACCCGCTTCATCAATCAAGTCAATCGCTTTATCTGGCAGCATACGGTCAGAAATATAGCGATGAGATAAAGTCGCCGCGGCAACAATCGCGGGATCAGTAATTTGAACATGATGATGGAGTTCATAACGTTCTTTCAGGCCACGCAAAATAGCGATCGTGTCTTCTACTGTTGGCTCTGCCACATACACTTTTTGGAAACGACGTTCTAATGCCGCATCTTTTTCAATATATTGACGATATTCATCAAGTGTTGTTGCACCTACGCAGTGTAATTCACCACGAGCCAATGCAGGTTTTAACATATTACCTGCATCCATAGCACCGTCGGCTTTACCTGCGCCAACCATTGTGTGCAATTCATCAATAAACAGAATGACGCTACCTTCCTGTTTAGATAAATCATTTAAAACGGCTTTTAAACGTTCTTCAAATTCACCACGATATTTAGCACCAGCTAATAACGAGCCCATATCCAAAGAAAGTACACGTTTATTTTTTAAACCTTCAGGAACTTCACCATTAACAATACGTTGAGCTAAACCTTCAACTATTGCCGTTTTACCTACACCCGGTTCACCAATAAGTACCGGGTTATTTTTAGTACGGCGTTGTAGAACTTGAATGGTTCTTCTTATTTCTTCATCACGACCAATGACAGGATCGAGTTTGCCTTGTTCTGCTCTTTCCGTTAAATCCACAGTATATTTTTTCAATGCCTGACGTTGGTCTTCTGCATTTTGATCGTTCACTGTTTCTCCACCACGTATTTTTTCAATCGCTATCTCAAGACTTGCTTTATTCGCTCCAGCTGCTTTTAGCATGTCAGCAACTTGACCACCGGTTTCCATAGCAGCTAAAAGAAAGAGCTCTGATGAAATAAATTCATCACCTTTTTTCTGTGCCAATTTATCGCACAAGTTAAGGTGCTTAATTAAATCATTTGAGGGATGAACCTCTCCACCAGCACCTTCGACTTTAGGTAATCGAGACAAAGCATCATTAATTCGCTCATTAAATTGCGATGCATTAACACCTACAGATGTTAATAGAGGGCGAATTGAGCCACCTTGTTGATTAAATAACGCACTCAGTAAATGTATGGGTTCTATAAATTGATTATCGTTCCCAAGTGCCAATGACTGGGCGTCTGCGAGAGCTTGCTGGAATTTATTGGTTAATTTATCCAGACGCATAACACCTCCAAGTAAAATTTAAAGTAAAATTCGTAACTGGAGAATAGATGAGGTCATTTTGACAATATTCAAGCTCAAAATAAAAATTTTGAGCAAAAATATTTATCAATATTTGAGATAAGTGAGAAAAAATGCTGAGAGGAAGTTTATTTAATCCAGATTAATGATGCCATTCGCCCTGTTGTATGCTCTCGTCTATAAGAGAAAAAGCGTGATGGATCAGTTACAGTACAAAAATCACCACCATAAATCTGAGTTACTCCACTTTCCTGTAAGATTATTCTCGCTAACATATAAATATTAGCTAAGTATTTACCATTATGGGGAATAAATGCAGGCTCAAAGGCAATATTTTTTTCGATAAATGCCAACCGAACTTCTGCACCGACCTCAAAAGCGGTTGGTCCAATTGCGGGTCCTAACCATGCCATAATTTGATCTTTAGGTGCTTTAAAATGCGCAAGTGTATTTTGTAATACACCGTGGCAAAGCCCTCGCCATCCACCATGAGCTGCGCCAACTTCTGTTCCATCAACCGTTGTAAAAAGGACAGGCAAACAATCTGCCGTCATAATTGCGCAAACTTTTTTCTCAGTAGAGGTGTAAAGGGCATCACCTTGTAATTCATTATTTTTCTCAGTATTTAGTGTAACAACATGAGTGCCATGAACTTGCTCAAGCCATAATGGCATTTCAGGCAATTGAGCTTGTTGACAAAGTCTGCGTCTATTTTCTTCGACATCAGACAATTTATCACCAACATGAGTACCTAAGTTGAGGCTATTATAAGGTGGCAGACTAATCCCCCCTTCTCTCAAGGTACTGCAAGACCCAATATTTTCAGGTTGTGGCCAATCTGGAAAAATTAATGAAGTCATTTACCAATCCATTTCATCTTTAAACTGTTCAACGTCAGCTTTTAGCACATCGATAAGCTTAACCATATCATCAGGTAATGGTGCATGCCATTCCATTTCAATACCCGTTATTGGATGATAAAGGCGTAGCATCGTTGCGTGCAGAGCTTGTCTATCAAATAAACGTAACGTTTCACGTAATTCATCTGAAGCCCCTTTTAAAGGACGAGGTCTTCCTGCATAAAGCTGGTCACCAATTAACGCATGGTGAATATGAGCCATATGAACACGAATTTGGTGAGTACGACCAGTTTCTAAACGCAAACGCAAACGTGTATGAGCACGGAAATGCTCCATAACACGATAATGTGTTACTGCTGGTTTACCCATTGGGTGCACAGCCATATGAGTACGTTTAGTTGGATGTCGAGAAATAGGTTCATTCACTAATCCACCTGCCGTCATTCTTCCTGTTGCAACCGCTTCATACTCACGGGTGATTTCACGACGTTGTAAAGCTTCTACTAAATGCGTTTGTGCAGGAACTGTTTTTGCAACAACCATTAAACCTGTTGTATCTTTATCCAATCGGTGGACAATACCCGCACGAGGTACATTAGCAATCTCTGGATAGCGATAAAGTAATGCGTTTAGTACGGTGCCATCTGGGTTACCCGCACCAGGATGTACAACGAGATCTCTTGGTTTATTGATAACTAAAATATCATCATCTTCATAGACGATATTTAACGGAATATTCTGAGGCTCCCAGCGAACTTCCTCTTCAATTAAGGCATCGACTTCAATTTTTTCACCGCCAAGCATTTTTTCTTTTGGCTTATTGATGATTTTATCGTTAACCTGCACTCTATTGTCTAAGATCCACTCTTTTATACGAGATCTTGAATAATCAGGGAACATTTCGGCCAAAGCCTGATCTAAGCGTTGACCCAGCTGTGAATCTGCGACTGTAGCATTAAGTCGTATTTGTTGAGACATAAATAATTTTCTATTAATTAAGTTAGTGTTTTGACGGCACAGCCGTTTCATTTAAAATGAGTTATAGTGTAACCGATTTCAGGGGAGCTTCACGGAGAGACTCCCCAAACCTATTCAGAGGATAATCAATACGTGATGAGACGCATTAAATACCTGGTGGCAGCGGCCACTGTAAGCCTGTTACTTGCTGGCTGTTCGAGTTCAGACAAAGACGCTACTGCCGATATGTCGCCTTCTGAGCTTTACTCAACCAGTCAGGAAAAATTGCTAGATGGCAATTATGGAGCGGCTATCAAACAATTAGAGTCTCTCGATAATCGCTATCCTTTTGGCCCTTACTCGCAACAAGTTCAACTCGATCTGATTTATGCTTATTATAAATCAGCAGAACTACCAATGGCGATTTCTGCAATCGACCGTTTTATGCGATTAAATCCAACCCATCCTAATATCGACTATGTTCTTTATATGCGTGGCTTAACAGCTCAAGCATTAGATGATAGTGCATTACAAGGATTCTTTGGTATTGATCGTTCAGACCGTGATCCTCAACATGCAATCGTGGCATTTAAAGATTTTAGTCAATTAGTTCGTTACTATCCAGACAGTCTTTATGTCGCCGATGCAACCAAACGCCTAGTCTTTCTTAAAAACCGTTTAGCGAAGTATGAGCTTTCTGTTGCGAAATTCTATACTAAACGAGGGGCTTATGTCGCGGTTATTAATAGAGTAGAGCAAATGATGCGTGATTATCCTGATACACAAGCCACTCGTGATGCGCTTGTTTACATGGAAAACGCTTATAAAGAATTAGGTCTGACACTAGAAGCTGAAAAAGTGGCTTCATTGATTGCAGCAAATCCAGCCTAACTAAAACATTACCATCAAAAACAGCAGCTTATCGCTGCTGTTTTTTTATTCTTTTCTAGCTAAATTGTCTTTACTTTTCATCAGCCCAACCTTCCTAATATGACTGAATAAATGCAACTTAACAAGCGGTCTTTTTCAGCTATTTATCATTTGTCACGTTTCTATTACTAGTTACACATACATCTAACAAAAAGTGATTTTGATCATGTTTTAAATTGTGTATCACGATATTCTGAAGTTATCGAAGACGGAGTAATAAAGAGGTAACTATATGATTATAAATATTACTAGCAAACAAATGGAAATTACCCCAGCACTACGTGAACACATTGAAAGCCGTCTAACTAAACTCAATAAATGGCAGGTGAATTTAATCAATCCTCATATTATTCTTACGAAAGATCCTAAAGGTTTTAGTGTTGATGCCAGCATTCATACACCAAATGGGCAACTGGTCGCTAATGCACAACACGCCGATATGTATGTTGCAATTAATGACTTACTGGCAAAACTTGAACGCCAATTAAACAAAGTTCAGCATAAAAACGAATCTCGTCGGGCTGATAACAGCCTGAAAGAAGAGAATTTACTTGTCGATGAAATGTAAATAGTAAAGCAAGATTAAAAATTAGAATAAATCACTGACTCAAAACGCCTCTGCGCATCCTCGTGATGCGCTTTTTATTGTATTTTTCTTGACTCCTTTCACATCATCATGTTTGATAGCTATATGTTAAATAATTTACCAATCAATATAATGAACAAACATTCACATTTGCCTTTCTTCTTTTTCTTTCTACTCTTTCATTAAGAGGCTTTGTCATTTCAGAAAGAAAAATAAGAACGACAATAGCCTCCAACTGGAGGCTTTTTTATTTATGATGGTATGACATAACGGTATAGGGCTTAAACATGGAAAAACTCGATTTATTAGCAATCAGAGATAAAATCACAACGTTAGATTCAGAATTACTAACGTTGTTAGCAAACAGACGCCAATTATCTGCTGATGTCGCTCAATTTAAATTGAATACACATCGCCCTATTAGAGATAAAAATCGTGAGCGTGAATTACTTGATTTATTAATTGAGAAAGGAAAAAACGTTGGGCTAGATGGTTTTTATATTAGTCGTATTTTTCAAATGATCATTGAAGACTCTGTATTAACGCAACAAGCCATCCTACAACAACATCTTAATGCAACACCTAATGAGTCAGCTAGAATTGCTTATTTAGGGCCTAAAGGCTCTTATTCACATATTGCCGCTCGTCAATATGCAGCTCGCCATTTTGATACCTTCGTTGATTGTACTTGTCAGAAATTTGACGACATTTTTACACTTGTCGATACCGGTCAAGCTGATTACGGTTTACTGCCGATTGAAAATACCAGTTCTGGTGCAATTAATGATGTTTACGATTTACTGCAAACAACATCAATCTCTATTGTTGGGGAAATTCGTATCCCTATTAATCATGCACTTTTAACAAGTGTTGATAGCAGTCCAGAAGAATTGAAAACTATTTATAGTCATCCTCAACCCTTCCAACAATGTAGTCATTATTTAAATCAGTATCCAAACTGGAAAATTGAATATTGCGAAAGTACAGCGGCTGCAATGGAAAAAGTGGCTCTTGCACAATCAGCACACGTTGCAGCTATTGGTAGTGAAGCCGGTGGCTCTCTTTATGGTTTAAAACCCTTAGCCAATAATTTAGCAAACCAGCAAATAAACGTAACTCGCTTTATTGTTATTGCACGAAAAGCAATTGATGTTTCAGACCAAGTTCCTGCTAAAACAACCTTCTTAATGGCGACAGGGCAACAAGCAGGTGCATTAGTTGATGCCTTAATGATTTTAAAAAAATACGACATTATTATGACAAAACTCGAGTCGCGTCCTATTAATGGCACTCCTTGGGAAGAGATGTTTTATATTGATGTTCAAGCAAATTTACGTGATATCAATATGCAAAAAGCCTTACACGATTTATCGCAAACAACACGCTCACTAAAAATATTAGGCTGTTACCCTTCAGAAAATGTTGTTCCTGTTGAAGTGAAATAACCTCATGCAAAGATAAAAGCCAGATAGCGTATAACTATCTGGCTTTTTTTGTGTTCTTATTTAACGTTAATTATAAGAAACCATACATCGCAGCAAATACCCAACCAAAGACACAGGAAACGGTTACACCAATTAATCCCGGTAGAATAAAGCTGTGGTTAATAACAAAACGCCCTATTCGAGTTGTACCAGAACGGTCAAATTGAATTGCCGCTAAGTCACTAGGATAAGTTGGCAGAATATAATAACCATAACAAGCTGGTGCCGATGCAATGATATATGCAGGATCAACACCAATACCCAATGCTAAAGGAACAATCGCAGCCAAAGCCGCCGCTTGAGAGTTAACAAACTTAGATACTAATAATAAGACAACTGCATAAGCCCAAGGATATTCTCGTACTAATTGCCCTAATGCCGCTTCTATTTCTTTCATATGCGCAGAGAACATGGTCTCTGCCATCCAAGCAATACCATACACGGCAACAATTGCTATCATCCCTGAACGGAATACTTCATTTTTAGAAATAAGAGAAGGGTTAGTTTTACAGATAATAATAATTGATGCGCCGGCTAATAACATAAACATCTGAATAACGAGCACCATAGATAATGGCTTACCATTAAATACAGGACGTATTTCAGAGAAAGCACCTAATATTGCAACAACAGCAATTGCACCTAAGAATATCCACATTGCTACCCAGTTTTTCATTGGGAGCTTTTTATCTAGAAGTGTAGCTGTATCACCATAAACATAATCATGGTTTTCGGGCACTGAAACAAATTCTTGGAAACGTTGGTCTTTATCTAAGTCTTTTCCTCTAAACCAGCTAAAGATACCAATGGCTAAAATACCAATAAAAGTTGAAGGAATGGTAATTGCTAATAAATCTAAAAACTCAAGGTGTTTACCATTAAAAGTTACATCACCGAGCATTGCGACTAATGTAACAACGGCAACGGAAACAGGGCTGGCAATAATCCCCATTTGAGAGCCAATTGTACTTGCCGCCATTGGTCTTTCAGGGCGAATATTATTTTTAATCGACACATCATAAATAATTGGCAATATGGTATAAACAACGTGTCCAGTACCACATAATATTGTAAGAGTACAAGTTACGAGTGGTGCAACAATAGAAATATATTTGGGATTTTTACGTAATAACTTTTCTGCTATTTGCAACATAACATCTAACCCACCAGATGCTTGTAATGTTGCTGATGCAGAAACAACGGCAATAATAACTAGCATTACATCAACAGGTGGTTTTCCCGGAGGAAGTTTAAAAATAAAAACTAAAATAACCAGACCTACACCACCTAATAGACCTAATGCAATTCCCCCTTTCCTAGCCCCATAAAATAGACACACTAATATAATGGCGAGTTGTATTAAAAAATCCATAAATTACCCCTTGAAAAACACGTCGGAATATAAATAAAAAATAATACAATTGAGTTTTTAGCACTTCTTGCAAAAAAAAGAGTTTATAAAATATAATTTACGATAATTGTTATATCCATTTTTTTGATCATTGTTATAGTTTTTATAATGCCTTTTAATTTCATTCAGTTTTAAGATCTCATCAACAAATAACTTTTAATAAAAAGACAATATCGAACATTAATTATTCTTTAATTAAACCCAACAATAACAATTAAATAACAATAAATATAAGATAGATTAGTCTTTTAATAAAATTAGATATTTATCCCATTGTTTTTAAATGTATATTTATATTTCTCTATTTTTATTTTCTGAATAAAAATAGGTGATTTATATCTATTATTAAATTTTTGAAATGATAGGGAGATTATATGAATACTTTTATCATACTGATTTTAAGTCTATTTTTTACTAATAACGTAGATGAAGTTCAATCACAAGAGAGCTATTACGCTTATTCATTAACGTCTCAATCGGATTTGAGTCGTTGCACAGTAAGCCCTTGTCCTGACCCCAAAGACTATTGAGTTATAGCATATTGTTTGAATAGGAATTTTTATGAATAAAAAATATATATTAATACTCTCATTTTTCTTCGCTAGTTATGCAAGCGCTCATTTTTATGAAGAAGCAAAAGAAAATAGAGCATCAATAAATGAGTATTCTCAAAATAATAGCAATACGTCTGATCCTAGTGGTTGTGTTTGGCCACCTTGTGATGATGAGTGGTGATAAGCTAAACATAAAATAATTAATAAAATAAAAAGGCCGAACAATTTATTTATTGCTCGGCCTTTTATATAACAAATAATTTAACTAGATTCGGCTATCATTCGCTTTTTGTAATAATACACCACTCTCTTTCATAAATTGAGAAGCATAATCACCAAACCAATCACTCACGTTATTAAATGAATGGATAAACTCACTCTTTGCATTTATATCTAATAGATCGATAGCTTGACCTAATGAGTGATGATATCTACGAATTAATTCAATATTCTCTTTCGATGACAAAATAATATCAGCATAAAGTTGTGGATCTTGAGCAAATAAGCGCCCTATCATTGCTAATTCTAAGCGATAAATAGGAGATGAGAGTCGCAGTAAACTGGCTAAATCAACTTTTTCTTTTGCTAAATGCTGACCATAAGCAAAAGTAGTAAAATGTCGAAGAGCTTGAATAAAACTCATGTTTTTATCATGCTCTTCTGGCGCAATAGCCTCAATTCTTGCTCCCCATACCAATAACTGCTCTAACAACCATTCAAATGCAGTATGGTTTCGTCCCTCACAGTACGCCACAACCTGTTTTGCTAAGCTAGGTACATCAGGGCCAAACATTGGATGAAGACCTAAAACGGGTCCACTATGCGCTTTTAACATCGCCTCTAAAGGCGCCTTTTTAATAGAAGCGAGATCGACAAGTAAACAGTTTTCAGGTAATGCAGGAAGTTTTTCAATAACCTCAACAGTTAAATGAATAGGTACACTGATAATCACCATCCCTGCATTATCAAAAATAGCAGGCGATTTGGTTTGCCATTCATCCGCTTCTAAGCTTTCGACTTGATAGCCAGAGAGTGTAAACAAACGAGAAAATAGTTTACCCATTTTCCCATTTCCTCCCACAATAACGATTTTACCAAGTTGAGGGTTGAGAGTTTTAAATCCTTTATCGTTCTCTTTAGTATAGGATTCTCGCATCACTCGGCGTAATACATCTTCAATTAAATCTGGGGAAATTCCCATCTTTTGTGCATCGTTACGACGAGAAGCAAGCATGGAGGCTTCTCTATCAGGTGCATAAATCGGTAAGCCGTGGCGGTTTTTAACTTCACCCACTTCAGCTACCAGTTGCATTCTTTTTGCGAGTAAAGAAAGCAGTGATTTATCTACCTGATCAATTTGCTCACGCAAACCTTGTAATTCTTCAGCCATCTATGCTTGCCTCTTTTTTCTTTATGATTATCTAACTTAACTAACTTTTTTTAACTGTGCTTCACGCTGAGCCAAAATCGGAGAAAGTTGAGCATGTAAATTTCTTAACACTGACTCCGTTGTTTCCCAACTAATACATGCATCTGTTACTGAGACGCCGTATTTCATTTCACTACGAGATTGCTCTGAAGATTGATTGCCTTCATTAATATGACTTTCTAACATAATACCAGTGATAGATTCATTACCTTTAGTGATTTGCTCAATCACAGAATCAACCACTGCCGTTTGACGACGGAAATCTTTGTTAGAATTACCGTGGCTACAATCAATCATTAATGATGGTTTTAATCCTGCTTTCACCATCTGAGCTTCGCATTGAGCAACATCTTCTTCATGGTAGTTTGGTGTTTTACCACCACGTAAAATTACATGGCCATCAGGGTTACCTTGTGTTTGTAATAAGCAAACTTGTCCTGATTGATTAATTCCCATAAAACGATGTGGCATAGAAGCCGCTTTCATTGCGTTAATTGCGGTATCTAAATTACCATCTGTTCCGTTTTTAAATCCAACTGGCATTGAAAGCCCTGATGCCATTTCACGGTGAGTCTGAGACTCTGTTGTTCTAGCACCAATTGCAGACCAACTAAACAAATCACCTAAGTATTGTGGATTGTTAGGATCTAACGCTTCGGTTGCCAGAGGCAGACCTAATTGTACAAGTTCGGTCAGTAGCTTACGGGCAATATGTAACCCTTTTTCCATTTCAAAGCTACCATCCATAAATGGATCGCTAATTAAGCCTTTCCAACCAACAGTTGTACGAGGTTTTTCAAAGTAGACACGCATCACAATGTACAGACTATCACTTAATTCAGACGCTAAGACTTTCAGGCGTTTTGCGTAATCTAACGCAACATCGACATCATGAATGGAACAAGGCCCACATACCACGAGTAAGCGAGGATCACGGCGTTGGACAATTTCAGAAATTGTTTGACGTGACTGAGCAATGGCATGCAGATCATTGCGACTCAATGGGTATTTTTGTTTTAACTCTTCAGGAGTAATTAAAACCAGCTCTTCGCTGATATTCACATTATTGAGTGCGTCTTTTTGCATGATCATAATCTTTACCTTTTTTATATCTGTCATTGTGATTTTTTGTGTGTCTGAAAGATAAGATAACACGCAATGTAAAGAAATCAATCCATATTTTTAATAATTTTGACGTTATTGTAATTCAATCTTTACACTCATGATGTTTGTTATAAATAAACAATAAATAACAATTGGTTATAAATAATGAATGAGATAAAAATAACGTGATGAAGATTAAATTAAAACGCAAGTATGTAAATTTAAATTTACACTTTATCTTTTAATGAATCTCGACATAAGAAGAATAGATTAAGATAGGAATTAAGAAATAAAAGAGAGAAAAAATTAATAAATAATATTTTCAACATGAAGGGATATAAAAAAAGGTCAGCAAATGCTGACCTTTTAACAATAACTTTCGGATGTGCGAAAGCGTATTATTTAGCGTTAAGACGCTCTTTGATACGAGCAGCCTTACCTGAACGCTCACGCAGGTAGTACAGTTTAGCTTGACGAACCGCACCACGACGTTTAACAGTGATGCTATCTACGACTGGAGAGTGAGTTTGGAATACACGCTCAACACCTTCGCCATTAGAAATTTTACGAACAGTGAATGCAGAGTGCAGACCGCGGTTACGAATAGCGATAACCACGCCCTCGAATGCCTGCAGACGTTTTTTAGAACCTTCAACAACCCATACTTTAACTTCTAAAGTGTCACCAGGACGGAATGAAGGAACATCTTGCTTCATCTGTTCTTGTTCGATTTGTTTAATAATATTGCTCATAATAACTCTCTTACCCTAGGTAAACTGATATTAATGACATCTTGTGTCAGACTTACTCTGCTGTTCCTGACAGATGTTCCTGTTGGAACTCTGTTAACAGCACTCTTTGCTCGTCAGTCAGAGCTAGGCTTTCCAGAAGCTCAGGTCTTCTTAGCCAGGTTCGACCCAGTGATTGTTTCATGCGCCAGCGATTAATATGAGCATGGTTGCCTGACAGTAAAACTGCCGGAACTTCCATACCATCTAAAACCTCTGGGCGAGTATAGTGAGGATGATCCAGTAAACCTTCAGCAAAAGAATCTTCTTTCGCAGAGGCTGCGTGTCCGAGAACACCCGGTACAAAGCGCGCTACTGCATCTATCATTATCATGGCAGGTAATTCCCCACCACTTAATACGTAATCACCTACAGACCACTCTTCATCGATTTCAGTCTGAATGACACGCTCGTCTATACCTTCATACCGACCACAAACTAGAATTAGCTTCTCATTTGTTGCCAGTTCACAAACTCCTTGTTGATCGAGTTTGCGTCCCTGAGGTGATAAATAAATCACCTTTGCTCCATCACCTGCCGCAGCTTTCGCTTGATGAATGGCTTCCCTTAAAGGTTGAACCATCATCAACATACCGGGACCACCGCCATAAGGACGATCATCAACGGTATTGTGTCTGTCGTATGTAAAATCTCGGGGATTCCAACATTCTACATTGAGCAGACCATGCTTCACTGCCCGACCAGTCACCCCGTACTCGGTTATAGAGCGGAACATTTCTGGAAATAGGCTAATTACCCCAATCCACATTTTTGTGTCCCACTATTGAGAACCGTTAACCGGATAATCTAAAAACCAGGATCCCAATCAACGATAATTTTTTTCGCTGAGAGATCGACTTTCTTGATAACCTGCCCATCAAGAAACGGAACTAACCGTTCCCCGATACCGAACGCATCTTTCAGATTCGCTTTAATCACCATGACATCATTTGAGCCCGTTTCCATCATGTCTGTAACGACACCCAGATCGTAGCCTTTATCCGTTTCTACATGGCAACCCATCAGGTCTTTCCAGTAATATTCACCTTCAAGTTCTGGAAGTTGCGAAGCATTCACAGTAATTTCAAAATTAGTCAGGAAATTGGCCGCATCTCTGTCATCAATACCTTTTAGCTTGACGATAATATCTTGGTTGTGATGTTTCCAACTTTCAATTTCAATGGTTTCCCACTGTCCATGACGCTGAATAAACCACGGTTGATATTCAAAAATGTTTTCGGCGTGTTCGGTGGAGGAAAAAACTCTGAGCCAACCACGGATCCCGTAAGGTGAGCCCAACTTACCCATAACAATAGGTTCTACAGGCTCTTTTAAGGTTTTTTGTTCGCTCATTGTTACCACCGCGACAGATTAAGCGCTTTTCTTCGCTGATTTGATCAGGCCAGCAACACGTTCTGAAACTGTTGCGCCTTGAGCAACCCAGTGTTCAACACGGTCTACGTCTAAACGTAATTCTTCTGCATTACCGGTTGCCAGTGGGTTATAAAAGCCTACACGCTCAATGAAACGACCATCACGCGCATTGCGGCTATCGGTTACTACTACTTGGTAAAACGGACGCTTTTTTGCGCCGCCACGAGCTAAACGAATTGTTACCATAACATCCTCATTAGTTAATAAAACAACCAGACGCCATCGAGGAACGGAGTCCGGTTGTCATATAAAAAGCCCGAAAAGTTTACTCACTTTGGCGAAAAAAGCAATCCAAAGCACGTTTTTTTTCAGGCTTTTTGATTTTATCGGCCTGGGAATCCAGGTGGCATCATACCTTTCATGCTACGCATCATCTTAGCCATGCCACCTTTTTTCATTTTTTTCATCATACGTTGCATATCATCAAACTGTTTTAACAAACGGTTGACGTCTTGCACTTGTGTTCCTGAACCCGCTGCAATACGGCGTTTTCTGGAACCTTTGATGATTTCCGGTTTTTGACGTTCTTTTTTAGTCATGGAATTAATAATTGCTTCCATTTTCACTAAAATTGAATCATCCATTTGTGATTTTACTGCATCTGGCACCTGAGACATACCCGGCATTTTGCTTAACATACTCGCCATGCCGCCCATGTTCTTCATTTGCTTTAATTGATCTAAGAAATCATTTAGATCAAAGCCATCACCTTTTTTAAGTTTTGTCGCTAGCTTTTCAGCTTGAGCTCTATCAACTTTGCTTTCAATGTCTTCAATCAAAGACAGAACATCACCCATGCCTAAAATACGAGAGGCAATACGATCTGGGTGGAAAGGTTCTAAGGCTTCTGTTTTTTCCCCAACACCGAGGAATTTAATTGGCTTACCAGTGATATGGCGAATTGATAATGCCGCACCACCGCGTGCATCACCATCAACTTTGGTTAATACAACCCCTGTTAATGGCAGTGCTTCATTAAATGCTTTTGCTGTATTTGCTGCATCTTGACCCGTCATGGCGTCAACAACAAACAGGGTTTCAACTGGATTAATGGCTTTATGGAGAAGTTGGATCTCTTCCATCATGCCTTCATCTACGTGTAAACGACCGGCTGTATCCACCAGCAATACATCATAGAATTGAAGTTGTGCATGTTTTAATGCATTACTTGCAATTGTGACTGGATTTTCTTGAACAGTCGAAGGGAAGAAATCAATGCCAACCGTTTCGGCTAACGTTTCAAGCTGTTTAATCGCTGCTGGGCGATAAACGTCAGCAGAAACAACAAGAACTTTTTTCTTCTTTTTCTCTTTTAAGAATTTACCTAATTTTGCGACACTGGTCGTTTTACCGGCACCTTGTAAACCTGCCATTAACACAACAGCTGGCGGTTGTGCTGATAGATCAAGGTCAGTATTCACTTCCCCCATCGCATTGACGAGTTCATTTTGAACAATCTTCACAAACTCCTGACCCGGTGTCAGGCTTTTGTTAACTTCATGCCCTACTGCGCTCTCTTTGACGCGCGCAATAAAATCACGAACCACAGGTAAGGCAACGTCGGCTTCTAATAAAGCCATACGCACTTCACGCAGTGTCTCTTTAATGTTTTCTTCGGTCAGTCTTCCTCGACCGCTTATATTGCGCAATGTGCGCGATAGTCTGTCACTTAAATTCTCAAACATTATCTTAGCTCAGTGTTAAAGTTGGGCTTATCGGTCATGTATGCCACCGATTATATCACGATGACTCGCGGATCTCTGCATAGAGATTTAAGCTTAATGACTTCAATAGTTGGAGCCGTATGCTCCTAGCGCTATACTAGGAAGTTATTCAAACAATATATGTAAGCGAAACTATGCCCGTTATATCAATCTCTATCGTCGCTGTCTGCGCTTATTTACTCAGTCTGGTGCTGTTTTTGCCCGGTCTGTTACGAAAAGAGCAGAATGGATACCGCGGATTAGCTCTACTATTTGCGGTAATTGCACTTGTTGCACATGCCATTTCATTAAAATTTTTAATTTTCCGTCCTCACAGCGGACAAAATCTTTCACTCACCAATCTAGGTGCGATTGTTAGTCTGATGGTCTGCGTTATTATGACGATTGTGGCTTCTCGTGGCCGAGCATGGTTCTTACTGCCTATTGTTTATTGTTTCGCAATAGTCAATCTTGTTATTGCAGCACTTATGCCGGGCGAATTTGTTACACATCTTGAAAGTAGCACATCACTCTTTATTCATATTGGGCTGGCTTTATTAAGCTATGCCACACTGTTAATTGCCGCTTTATATGCGTTACAACTTAGTTGGCTCGACTATCAACTAAAAAATAAGAAACTAAAATTCTCACCTCAAATGCCACCATTAATGTCAATTGAGCGTAAAATGTTTCATATCACACAAGTGGGTGTGGTATTACTGACACTGACCTTATGTACAGGTTTGGTGTATATGGATAATATTTTTGGTAAAGAAAATATCCATAAATCTATTTTCTCTATCATTGCTTGGTTTGTTTACATCATTTTATTATGGGGACATTTTCGAGAAGGATGGAGAGGAAAGAAAGTCATTATCTTTAATTTGATTGGCGCTATTATTTTAACATTAGCTTTTTTTGGTAATCGTTTATTACAAGAGTTAGTGCTTAATTAATTTTCTATTTTAGGGTAGCAAAAGGATCTCAATTTTGGAGCATGTGTCAACAACTACGCTCATTATCATACTTGTATGTATGATTATTGCCTCAGCTTATTTTTCTGGGACTGAAACCAGTATGATGACGATTAATCGCTATCGTCTTCGTCATGCTGCAAAACAAGGAAATCGCTCTGCAAAACGTGTAGAAAAATTATTACAACGTCCTGACAGATTGATTAGTTTAGTATTGATTGGCAATAATCTGATTAATATTGTTGCATCTGCACTAGCTACCATTGTTGGTATGCGTTTATACGGTGATGCAGGTGTAGCAATAGCCACTGGTGTGCTGACCTTTATTATCCTTATTTTTGCTGAAGTGCTTCCAAAATCAATTGCGGCACTTTATCCAGAGCACGTTGCTTATCCAAGTAGTGTTATTCTCTCTCCTTTGCAAAAATTGATGCTGCCTATTGTTTGGTTTTTTAATAAAATCACATTAATACTGATGCGTATTTTTGGTATTAAGTCCCCAGTAATACAGGGAAATGCGGTATCAAAAGAAGAGTTAAGAACTATCGTTAATGAATCTAAATCAAAGCTTTCACAAAGAAATCAGAATATGTTGCTGTCGATTTTGGATTTAGAAAAAGTAACAATTGGCGATATTATGGTGCCAAGAAATGAGATTTTTGGTATCGATGTCAATGACGAATGGAAATCTATCGTAAGACAGTTAACTCATTCTCCTCACGGTCGAATTGTGCTTTATCGTGATACGCTTGACGATGCAATTGGCATGTTACGTGTACGAGAAGCTTATCGCTTAATGACTGAGAAAAAAGAGTTTACCAAACAAATTCTGATGAAAGCTGCCGATAAAATCTACTTTATCCCAGAAAGCACACCGTTAAACCTACAACTCGTCAACTTCCAACGTAATAACGAAAAAGCAGGTGTTGTGGTTGATGAATATGGTGAAATTCAAGGTTTAGTAACCGTTGAAGATATTCTTGAAGAGATCGTAGGTGACTTTACTACCTCGATGTCCCCTTCTTTAGCAGAAGAAGTTATTCCTCAAAAAGATGGTTCATTATTAGTTGATGGCACAACAAATATTCGAGATATCAATAAAGCTTTTGGCTGGCATTTACCTGAAGATGAAGCTCGAACAATCAATGGTGTCATTATTGAAGAGCTAGGTGATTTACCTGTTGTCGGTAATAAAATAAAAGTGAGTGACTACGAATTTGAAATCCTTGAAGTTCAGGATAACGTCATCAAAAAGGCGTTAATTCGCCACCTTTCAATCCCACATCATTAGTGAATATAAAATAAGCGCCCTCTAAGGCGCTTATTTTTTGCAGTTTACCCTAGTTCAAACCGTAATTTGCTATTACGAAAATCAAACTCTCTGGCTGGTTTCATATAGAAAGGTTCTATTGCTTGCTCTTGTATTAGTTTTGTAGGCTTTAATTGTTGATAATCAGAATAGAAACCATGATTTTTGACCCACATAACTAAGTTTAATGCAGGCTGATAAGAATAATCAGCGCCATACTCTTCACGCCTACAAATAAAACATGCCGTCTCTCCTTTATTCAAAGTAAGAGAAAGGGACTTGCGCGGAAAATTAGTAATAAGCGCCCCCTCATCGTTTATCGCTTCAATATTAAAATGATGAGGTGCTAAGCTACGAATATTTTCATATTTTAGCTGCGAATTCTCGCCGCTATAACTGTTTGTTTTAATTTCATCTTGTTGAAAATACCAACGATATTGCTCTTCATCTTTTTCTTTATAAAGATAATCACCACATATTTTCATTATGGTGTTTGTTTGTGGTTTAGTGATCTTAGCAAATAATTCAGGATTGAGTTCTGACGAGAGCAGTAACGAATCAGGCTTGATAATAAGCTCTGGTTCGCACTGAGTGCGTTTAACATACTTTTTGTGAACTCGTTCTAAGTAACGATATTCAAGTGCTTTAGAACGCCCCTGATAGAAAAAGGCATCTTTAGGAAATTGAGTTCGTAATGTGCCTTTACCTACAAAATAAAATTCTCGAACAAAAAACTCTAACACTAATTTAGGTGATGAGAATTTGTGATTTTCCATAACAGAAGTGTACTCCGTGTATTAAGCATAAATTTAATCCATTACTGTGCTAACAATATAAGAAGATAAGAAAATAAAACAATGGAGTAGAGAAAAGAAAAATAATGAGGAGATAAAAACAAAAAAGAGACAATAAATCAGAGTGCGAATTTCCTGATCTATTATCCCCTAACGTCATAAATTAGCTATCGCTTAGATATGCAGCTCTTTTAAAGTCTCTTCAGGCAGGGCTAATTCATCGTTATGATTAATGCCAATGCTATGAGATAAAATATCGCGTGCAATATCTTGAGCTTCTGTCAGTGAATGCATTTCATAGGTACCACATTGGTACACGTTCAGCTCTGGGATATGGTTTTGATCTTTTACTTTCAAAACATCTTCCATTGCTGCTTTCCAGGCATTAGCTACACGTTGCTCTTCAGGTTGTCCAATTAAGCTCATGTAGAAGCCTGTACGGCATCCCATTGGAGAAATATCGATTATCTCAACACCATTACCATTAAGATGGTTACGCATAAATCCAGCGAACAGATGTTCTAATGTATGAATTCCTTTCTCAGGCATGGCTTTTTTATTTGGCACAGTAAAACGTAAATCAAATACCGTGATGGTATCACCTGATGGCGTTTTCATTGTTTTAGCAACGCGTACAGCAGGTGCTGACATACGTGTATGGTCAACAGTAAAGCTATCCAATAAAGGCATAAAAAACCTCCTAAGAAAAATTTAAATATTTTTAAGAAAAAATGAAACTTTCTACGAGTAGCACGGTCTTAGTAATGAATACGCGCAAATTGTTATCATCCCTATTTCTCTATAGAATTTTTTAGCCACACAAATCTTAGTGTGGCTTTTTTCTATCTAAGTTTAGGAAGCCACGTTATCGGTGTTTGTCCCCGCATGGATCTTCAAATACTCATCAAAAGAAATGGTATCACTCTTTTCTAACTCTTCTTGACGTTTTATGGATGAAATTCTCTCATGATCAAAAGCTTCATCAGTTAACGTTTCATAAGGTGTTTTAATTAATTCTTGGTAATATTCTTCAGCTAAAGATAAACCGAAACCACCAATACCTTGTGTTTTAATTTTGTCTAAAAGTCTGCCAGAGAAGGTTAATTCAGGATTATCGAACATTTCCTCTAAATTAACGCAAACTTCCATATATTTAGTGCCTGAACAGCAATCAAGAACATTAGCAACACGTTCTAAATCAGCAAATAAGGCTTTACCAACTTGCGCTAGTGGCTCTTTTCTTTCGCCACAACCCATTCCAATAACTTGACCTGGCTTACGCCCTTCTAGAATAACGTTATTCCAATTTGAACGGCAGCACGCTAATTCAGAGGCACTCATCTCTGGGGCATCCGCTAATACACACCAGATCAGGAATAAATCAAGGAAGCGAATTTGTGTTTCATCAACACCAATTGGCGTAAATGGATTGATATCAAGTGAGCGAACTTCGATATATTCAATACCACCACGTAATAACGCATCAGAAGGTGATTCATCACCTTTAACTACACGCTTAGGACGAATAGGTGCATAGAGTTCATTTTCAATCTGCAACACATTGGTGTTTAACTGAATATACTCACCGTCTTTCTTAACACCTAATTTAGCAAACTCTTCAGAAGGCTTATGAATCGCTTTTTTCAGCCCTTTGACATACGTTTCAAGATGATTAAAGGTGATATCTAAATCGCTTTGAGATTTATTGGTATACCCTAAATCACTTAAACGTAATGAAGTTGCATAAGGTAAATACTTCGCCCCTTTAGGCGTGCTTTCAAATGGTAAGTTTGTTTCTCTTCCTTTTAAGAAAGATCCACAAATTGCCGGTGATGCACCAAAGAAGAATGGAATGATCCAGCCAAAGCGATAGTAGTTACGAATAAGACGTAAGTAACCGTCAGAAATCGCCTCTTTCCCACTCTCTTCGTCTTTTACATTTGCCCATGCTTGCCAAAACTCGATAGGCAGTGAGAAGTTGTAATGCACACCTGAAATAGTTTGCATTAACGCGCCATAACGATTTTTAAGCCCTTCACGGTAGAGTGTTTTAAAACGCCCAACATTAGAGGTGCCAAATTGAGCCAGCGTAATCTTATCTTCTGCTTCAATAAAGCAAGGCATACTCATAGGCCACATACGTTCATTATCTAAGTGACGTGCTGTGTAGCGATGTAAATCACCTAAAAAATGCAAGGTATGTGCAATGCTATCATCAACAGGTGTAATAAACTCTAATAGAGACTCAGCAAAATCAGTCGTGATCCATTTATGAGTTAATGATTTACCTAATGAAATAGGATGCTCTGTTGATGCTAAATTGCCTTCTGGCGTAACTCTTAAGGTTTCACGCTCTATACCACGGTGGATTCCACATAAAACTTTAGGGTGTGCTTCCAACCAAGAAAGCGCTTTTGATACGTCCGGGATCAAAGGTGACCTCCCGCGTTGATTGATGTTAGTAAATAGATAGGAGTTACTTTATCGCAAAGTCACTAAATTGTCGCTGATTAGATGATGTTAGCATTGTTAGTTGATGCTAAACAAAGACGTTATATGATGAGAAATAAGAGAATGCAGAAAAGCAAAAAGCCCCGCAATAGCGAGGCTTTGAAGATGGTGCATCCTGGAGGATTCGAACCTCCGACCGCTCGGTTCGTAGCCGAGTACTCTATCCAGCTGAGCTAAGGATGCGTCGTCGTTATTTTTCTAGCTGCTCATATTGCAATTGGCAATCTGAGTAATGAGATGGTGCATCCTGGAGGATTCGAACCTCCGACCGCTCGGTTCGTAGCCGAGTACTCTATCCAGCTGAGCTAAGGATGCGTCGTCGTTATTTTTCTAGCTGCTCATATTGCAATTGGCAATCTGAGTAATGAGATGGTGCATCCTGGAGGATTCGAACCTCCGACCGCTCGGTTCGTAGCCGAGTACTCTATCCAGCTGAGCTAAGGATGCGCCGTTTTAATACTTTACGCTTTTAATGCAAATTATTCACCATTTGCACCAAAATAAAAACCCCATACATTAATCATGGGGTTGGAATATGGTGCATCCTGGAGGATTCGAACCTCCGACCGCTCGGTTCGTAGCCGAGTACTCTATCCAGCTGAGCTAAGGATGCAAATCTAAATGGCGGTGAGAGAGGGATTCGAACCCTCGATGCAGCTTTTGACCGCATACTCCCTTAGCAGGGGAGCGCCTTCAGCCTCTCGGCCATCTCACCATATTTAGAACCACTCGAAGAAGTTCTTACTGAACATCTCGTCTCTGTGTGGCGCACATATTACTTTCTCAGCCTAAGAAGTCAAACAATTTTTCTCAACTTTTTACGAATATACGTTTGTTTGAACACTTCACAAACAAACTGATGCGTTTATCATCAAGATTGGCTAAAAAAGTTCTAAACACAATGATATCGCTGATGAAAAATCATTCAAGTATTTTATTCTCTTAGTAAATAAATTTATTCATACAGCAAATAATTGTGAAGCGAATGATTAGAGGTAAAAAGACTTTCAATTCTGTCAATCAGAATAAACGGATAGTGTAATAATAAATACAGCTCAAGGAGAGCAAAGATAGGAACAAAGAAGGGAATCAAAAGTCTTATAAAGAGAAAAGCGCCCAAACCCGGCAAAAGTGTGGACGCTTACGAATGAATTGTAACTAACTAAAAATAGGAATTAGTTTAGTAGTTATCAGTAGGCTGAGTTTTCTCGGCCTGAATTCGTTGATAGATCTCTTCACGATGGACAGATACTTCTTTGGGTGCGTTTACGCCAATCCGTACCTGATTACCTTTAACCCCTAAAACGGTTACGGTCACGTCATCGCCTATCATAAGCGTTTCACCAACTCGACGAGTTAGAATAAGCATTCTTTGCTCCTTGAAAATTTACAAGAGTCGGGTCTCTAGAATTTCCCGGCCATTATCCATCATACATTGTCAATTCGTATAATCATTATTTATCACAAGTAACTCATACTTCATAACAAAATATAAATTTAGTGATTGATTATTTAACGGATTACCAATATCTCTATAAGGCGTTATCCCTATACAAACAGGGATAGCGCCTTTTTTCAGGTTGCTATCGCTTACAGATGCGATTCAACCCACTCGTCAACACTTGCCAAAGCTGCTGGTAAGGCTTCAACGTCAGTACCACCAGCTTGAGCCATATCAGGGCGACCGCCACCTTTACCGCCAATTTGCTGTGCTACAAAACTAATTAGCTCACCAGCTTTAACTTTAGCAGTTAAATCTTTAGTGACCCCAACAATTAAGCTCACTTTACCATCAGAAATAGTAGAAAGCACAATAATTGCAGAACCTAATTGATTTTTTAAATCATCAACCATTGTTCTTAACATTTTTGGCTCAACACCATTAAGCTCACGAACTAAAAGTTTGATACCTTTCACGTTTTTAGCTTGACCACCTAAAGAGGAACTCTCTTGAGCAGCTTGCTGATCTTTTAGTTGTTGAAGTTCTTTTTCTAATAAACGATGTTTTTCTTGGACTGTTTTGATTCTTTCGACCAAGTTTGTACCATCGCTTTTTAGAACTTGTGCAACAAGAGAGATAAGATCTGATTGTTCATGAATACTCTCAATTGCTGCAATACCAGTAATCGCCTCAATACGACGAATACCAGCTGCCGTACCTGACTCACTGACAATGCGGAATAAACCAATATCACCCGTTCTAGAAGCGTGAGTACCGCCGCAAAGCTCAGTAGAGAAGTCACCCATGGTTAAAACACGAACTCGTTCGTCGTATTTTTCACCAAAGAGTGCCATCGCACCTTTTTCTTTTGCATCTTCAAGATCCATTAACTCAGTGACAACTGGTGAGTTAAGACGGATTTGCGCATTTACAATATCTTCAATTTGTCGTAATTGTTCTGGTTTAACCGCTTCAAAATGAGAAAAGTCAAAACGCAGATACTTATCGTTAACTAAAGAACCTTTTTGAGTAACATGCGTACCCAGAACTTGGCGCAATGCTGCGTGCAATAAGTGTGTAGCAGAGTGATTTAAACGAATAGCATCACGACGAGCAATATCGATTGTGGCATTGATTTTATGGTTAACAATAAATGACCCTATGTTAACTTTACCAATATGACCAATAGCTTTACCGTATTTTTGCGTATCTGTGACTTCAAACAGGCTATCTTTACCTGTTAGAACACCTTTATCACCAACCTGACCACCAGACTCTGCATAAAATGCGGTTTTATTTAAGAAGATAATACCTTCTTCACCTGCTTTTAATTCAGTGACTGATTGCCCGTTATGGAAAATAGCGGTAATTGTGCCCTGCTGTTCATCATGATCATAACCAGAGAACTCACTGCGGCTATCCACTTTAATTAAACTATTATAGTCAGTACCGAAACCGCTGGATTCACGAGCACGTTTACGTTGCTCTTCCATTGCGATTTCAAAGCCTTTTTCATCAACTTTGATATTTCTTTCACGACAAACATCAGCGGTTAAATCGATAGGGAAACCATAAGTATCATAAAGGCGGAAAGCAGTTTCACCAGGAAGAACGTCATCTGTTAATTGAGCAAGCTCTTCATCTAATAGTTGAAGACCACGTTCTAATGTACGAGCAAACTGCTCTTCTTCCGTTTTTAATACTTTTTCAACGATAGCTTGTTGACGTTTTAACTCTTCACCCGCTTCTGCCATAACTTCAATTAATGGAGCTACTAACTTATAGAAGAAGGTATCTTTTGCGCCAAGCATATAACCATGACGTACTGCACGACGAATAATACGACGCAATACATAGCCACGGCCTTCGTTAGAAGGAATAACACCGTCGCAAATAAGGAATGAACAAGAACGAATATGATCTGCAATAACGCGTAATGATTTATTACTTAAATCTGATGCATTAGTTACTTTAGCAACTGATTCAATTAACAAGCGGAATAAATCAATGTCATAGTTAGAGTTTACATGCTGTAAAACAGCTGTAATACGCTCTAATCCCATACCAGTATCTACAGAAGGCTTTGGTAATGGGTCCATTGTACCGTCTGACTTACGGTTAAATTGCATGAAGACGATGTTCCAGATCTCAATATAGCGATCGCCGTCTTCTTCTGGTGATCCTGGAGGTCCGCCCCAAATGTGGTCACCATGATCATAAAATATTTCTGTACAAGGTCCACAAGGGCCTGTATCCCCCATTTGCCAGAAGTTATCTGATGCAAATGGTGCGCCTTTGTTATCACCAATACGGATGATTCTTTCTGCTGGAATACCAATTTCTTTATTCCAAATATCATAAGCTTCATCATCTGTGGCATATACTGTTACCCAAAGTCTTTCTTTAGGTAAGTTGAACCACTCTTTGCTTGTTAATAATTCCCAAGCAAAATTGATTGCATCATGTTTGAAATAGTCACCAAAACTGAAATTACCTAGCATTTCAAAAAAGGTATGGTGACGAGCGGTATAACCCACATTTTCTAAATCGTTATGTTTACCACCAGCGCGCACACAGCGTTGCGCGGTTGTCGCTCGGGAATAAGGTCTATTATCCAATCCAAGAAATACATCTTTGAATTGGTTCATCCCTGCGTTTGTAAACAGCAATGTTGGATCGTTATTTGGAACCAAAGAACTGCTAGGTACTATTTGATGTCCTTTAGTATGAAAAAAGTCGAGAAACGCCTGACGGATCTCAGCGGTGCTTTTGCTCATAATTATCCCGAAATCAAGCTGGAAAAACAGAAATTAGAAATCTAGTTAGAGGAGGTTTATTGTTACCTCTACTTAGCCAACGAATACATAAGTAGGGATAAGATAGAATTTCTTCTGTCAGAAGTAAAACCCCCGATAAACTTATTCGTGTTGACATTGTAAATCGTCTAGTTTTTTTCTGAAAGTGGGATTGTTATCTGAGAATGGGACTTTTCTCTATTTAAGAGCAATTATCTTGGAAAATGTTAACAACTGAAAGTATTTTCATTTTGTAATTATTAAAAAGTATTTGTTATTACTGATCTTTTATGGAATTACTCTCTATACGTTTCTTTTCTACAAATAATCTCTTTTTCTCATGGCAATTAGTTATAAACACATAAGCACCATTACTTAAATAAGATATTAAGAGCACGATAACTTACTAAAATAAAAGCGCTTATCAGTATAAAATTCACCTTACATCTCAACAAACCTTTAAATACAATTTAAATTAGATCCAAATATCTTGAAGATATTTATCTTTATATGTCAATTATTTACTATCTGGTGCAACCAGATTATCGTAATGATTCTTATTTAGATTAATTATTAATAAGAATATATCACCAAAATTTCACTATATAAAATTTCATACAACTACAAAAAATAGATTAGTAAAAAATATCGTTATATTAAATAAAGTAGTGTTAAAGGCTATTTTTCATAGGAAGAAAACAAAATAAGACTAATTTGAACCCTATTTTGAATAAAAAATACGACATATAGCAAAAAGGAAGCCTTTTTAGAGCTTCCTTTTTTAAGTGAGTTAAATCACATTAATTGACTAGTGTCTTACAACTACGATAATCGTAATATGTTTCAATACGCATTCAATTTAGCAATTTAGGCATTGGCAAAAGAATTATTCTTCTGTTTCTTCAATATCTGCCGCATCATCGCTATCGTTAGTAAAATCAGCTGCGCTAGTAAATTCGCCAGCATGATTTAATAACATTTCACGTAATTTAGTATTTAACTCATCGTACATTTCAGGGTGTTCTTTTAGGTAAGTTGTTGCATTGGCTTTACCTTGACCAATTTTCTCACCATTGTAGCTGTACCATGCACCCGCTTTCTCTACCAATTTATGTTTAACACCTAAATCGATCAGTTCGCCAAAGGTGTTGATACCTTCGCCATACATAATTTGGAATTCAGCTTGTTTAAATGGTGCTGCAATTTTATTTTTCACCACTTTAACGCGAGTTTCACTACCAACAACTTCATCACCGTTTTTAACAGAACCGATACGACGAATATCTAAACGAACAGATGCGTAGAATTTAAGTGCATTACCGCCTGTTGTGGTTTCTGGGTTACCAAACATAACACCAATTTTCATACGAATTTGGTTGATGAAAATAAGCAATGTGTTGGAGTTTTTCAGGTTACCCGCTAATTTACGCATAGCTTGGCTCATCATACGAGCCGCTAAACCAACGTGTGAATCACCAATTTCGCCTTCAATTTCTGCTTTTGGTGTTAAAGCGGCAACGGAGTCAACAACGATAACATCAACAGCACCAGAACGAGATAATGCATCACAAATTTCTAAGGCTTGCTCACCTGTATCAGGCTGAGAACACAGCAAGTTATCAATATCTACACCCAGTTTTTTAGCATAGATAGGATCTAAAGCGTGCTCAGCATCGATAAATGCACAAATTTTGCCTTCACGTTGAGCAGCAGCAATAACTTGCAGAGTTAACGTCGTTTTACCAGAAGATTCTGGGCCATAGATTTCAACAATACGACCGCGTGGTAAACCACCTGCGCCCAAAGCAACGTCTAATGATAAAGAACCCGTAGAGATGGTTTCAACGTTCATGGAACGATCTTCGCCCAGACGCATGATAGACCCTTTACCAAATTGCTTTTCAATTTGACCAAGTGCTGCGGCCAATGCTTTTTGTTTGTTTTCATCAATAGCCATGTTATCTCCCTCTGGGCAGTGAAGCATAAATATGGGTCACTACCATTAAAACGTATATGATTTTGCTTGTTGAAATTTATTATACTGTATAATCATACAGTATCAAGTTAATTATTAATAATTTCTTTAAGGATTGATTTTAAAGAAAAAATAACAGAACCAGCTCTTACTTGTTCTCGTGAACCAGTGAATATACAGTGTTTTGCTGTAGTTTGAATACCTGTTGGTGTTTTCATTGCAAAGCCGAACCAAACTAAACCAACAGGTTTTTCTTCACTCCCACCACCAGGGCCTGCAATACCGCTAACAGATACTGCAAAATCTGCATTAGCTGTTATCAGTGCCCCTTTAGCCATTTGAAGAACAACTTCTTCACTCACCGCGCCGTATTTAAGCAAAGTTTGCTCATCAACACCTATCATTTCATGCTTTGCTTCATTGCTATATGTTACAAAGCCACGATGATAATATTCAGAACTTCCTGCGATATCCGTGATAATTTTCGCAATCCATCCGCCAGTGCAAGATTCAGCCGTTGTTATCGTACTCTTCTTTTCAATTAACGCTTTACCCACCTCAATACTTAGGTGGGTCATTTCATCGTAATTTATCATTAAGGTTCATCTAACCTCTATTCTAAATCTCACTGTTTAAGATTTTTTTCTGGTGCAATCCCATAACCATAAACCACCAATTGCTAAGGCAAAAATAGCACCAAAGCCTATCCCAATAGCAACGACAGAGACACCTATACTCGTAACCAGTGAGAATAATCCAAGCATTAATAGCATTGCCGTATTTTCACCTAAGTTTTGTACAGCGATAGCATTGCCAGCACCCACACTGTGCTTTCCTTTGTCTTGTAATAATGCATTCAAAGGAACGACAAAGAAGCCACCAAAAACACCGATGATGATAAGGATTAGATAGGATGGAATAATTGAAGTTTGCAATGAGAAGTAAACAACACCAAGACCAATTAAAATACCGGCAGGCATACAGCGACGTACTGTTTTTAGTGTCACAAATTTAGCAGCTAATCCAGCACCGACCACGATCCCGATAGCAACCATCGCATTTAATACAGTAGGTGTTGTATTATCAGTCATACCTAAAGCAATAGGTACCCATTGAACCAGTAAGAAACGCAATGTGACTCCCGCGCCCCAAAACATGCTGGTTCCCACTAAAGAAAAGCGACTTTCTTTATCAGCCCATAAAGTACGTGTAGCTTCAAGAAACTGAATAAACATTTTTTTAATGTTCCAACCACGACCAATTTGAGCTGCTGATAATTTAGGTATACCAAAGTTAACAAATACCGCTAAGGCATACATTGCCGCGCAAACACCTAATGCAAAAACAATGTTCCAATCTGAGAGCAAACCACCAATGACTGATCCCAATAAAATAGCAGCAATGGTAGATGCTTCCATTAAGCCATTTGCTTTAACTAAACGCTCGCCATCTGTTAATTCACCCAAAATGCCATATTTAGCAGGAGAATAAACAGCTGCGCCAATGCCGACTAAGGCATAACCAAGGAAAGGGTCTGAGCCTACACAAATAAGAAATGCACCTACGAATTTTAAAAGGTTGCCACTGAGCATAACCCTACCTTTAGGATTACGATCAGCAAACTGTCCTACAAAAGGTGCTAAGAGAATAAAAGCCAGCACAAAGACCATTTGTAAAACAGGCTGGCTCCACTCTGGGTAAAGCGCCGATTTAAACTGAGCAAGGATCGCAAACAATAATGCATTGTCAGCAAAAGCAGAAAGAAATTGCGATATCAATACCGCTTTCATTCCTCTACTCATTAAAGGAGGCTGGCTAATATTCTCTGACATTAGTTATTTTCCTGTTCAGCAAGTTTTTTCAATGAGACAAAATCCGTTTTCCCACTTCCTAAAACAGGAATTTCTTTGATAAAACGAATATCCTTTGGTACAGCAATTTCAGCAACACCTTCCGATTTTGCCAATGCTGACAGCGTACTACGATCTAATTGTTTATCTGTTGTGAACAGGACTAATGATTCGCCTCTGCGTTTATCACTTATTGTCACAACAGCGTGCTCACCTTTAGATGCTTTACGTGCAAGTTGCTCAACACCCTCAAGAGAAACCATTTCACCCGCAATTTTTGCAAAGCGTTTTACACGCCCTTTAATAGTACAAAAACCTTCACTATCAATAGCAACGATATCACCAGTGTCGTACCAACCTTCTTCGTCAATACCTTCAGCATTGGTTGCGACAGGGACTTCCAATTTTTCAGGTGATTCAACGCGTAAATATCCCATCATTACGTTAGGACCACGTAGTTGTAGTCTACCGCCTTCGGCAATACCATTCATTGGAATTAAACGCCCTTCCATACCGGGTAACAAACGCCCCACTGTATGAGCTTTGGCACTCATAGGCACGTTGATTGAAACAACAGGTGCGCATTCTGTTACACCATAACCTTCTAAAATACGAATACCGAATTTCTCTTGCCATAAAACACGAGTCGATTCAGAAAGCTTTTCAGCTCCAGCAACCACATATCTGACTCTGGCAAAATCATAAGGGTGGGCAAATTTTCCGTAGTTTCCTAAAAAAGTTGATGTACCAAACAACACCGTACAGTTTTGGTCATAGACCAATTCAGGCACAACTCGATAGTGTAACGGGCTTGGATAAAGAAAAACGCGTGCCCCCAAGCAAATTGGAGTCAATAAGCAAGCGGTTAAACCAAATGCATGGAATAACGGCAATGCTGACATAAATTTGTCTTTCGGTGAAAAGTCAGCAATAGCGCGAATTTGATCAACGTTGGCCAATAAGCTTGAATGGCTGTGAACAACACCTTTAGGCGTTCCTTCAGAGCCTGATGTAAATAGAATAACAGCAGCATCAGTTGCATCTTGCGGTAACATCGCTTTATGTGGCGTAACTAGGTGTTTGAGGACCCAGCGTTTATCTTCACTGGTAACAGTATCTTTTAGATCCTCAAGATAAATCCAATTCGCTTCTGGGGTTTGCTCAGGAATATGTAATAAATTCCCTTTTTCTAAAAATTGACGTGATGTAAAAATGGTTTTGATTGATGCGGCTTTCATCGCATTTTGTACACCTAAACTACCCGCCGTATAGTTAAGCATTGCCACAACACGTTGACGCATTGTTGCACCTAATAGTGCAGCCGCAGTGACGGTTGTATTTGGAAGCAGTAAACCGATACGCTCTTTGGGCTCTGTATAGCGCTCAATTAATCGGCTGATCCCTAACGTTTTTTTCAGTAACCCTTGATAAGAATCTTCTTTTAGATTGATATCAGAAATTAGCGGACTAAATCGACCATATTGAGACATTGCCTGTAAAAATGCTTCATACAGCGTGATATTAGGGCGCGTTTGCATGATGGCTTCCATCATTATGTCACGCATGGCTTCACCCGCTAATCGGCGACGTTCAGAAGACTTTTCAGCTTTTGGCATCGGTAAATCAACAGCAGGAAGTACCTTGATGGTGATTTTAGGAAAGAATTGAGATTTTACTCGTAAGCTTTTACGTACTCGTGAAAAATAGCTGAATTCAGCTCCTTCAATTCTAACAGGAACAACTTTAGCGCCTGATTTTGCGGCAATAAAAGCAGCACCTTCATAAATTTTCATCAAACCATTTGTTACTGTGATCCTTCCTTCTGGGAAAATCACAACAGGACGACCTTTATCTACTTCTTTAACTAACTGACGAACAGCCATTGGGTTGGCGGGATCTAAAGGTACGATATCGGCATAACGACCTAACCATCTTGTCGTTTTTGCAGAAGCAACAGAGGTATAAACAGCAAACACAGGATTAATAGGCAGGAATAAACGTAATAATATACCGTCAATAAAAGAAGTATGATTTGGTGTAATTATACATTTTTCATATTGTGAAAACTGATTAACAAGTCCTTCAATTCTTATTCTAAATAAGAATTTAAATAGTGTTTTAAAAAACGCTATCAACATCATATCCATATCTCATTTTGCTATAATTAGCCTTACTATAAATAGGATGTGATGAAAATAAAATAGATGTTCCCTGTTTTATCCTTTATATCAGACGACTTCTTAATTATTTCGTGAATTTTGCGAGAATTGCCTCAATAATCTCATTAATAGGTAATCCAGCATCCACAATAATATCAGCACATTGCAAATATAAAGGTTCACGTTTAACCAAAACGTCATTCATTTCTGAAACTAACGTTTTCCCCGTCAAACTTGGTCTTTGTGCTTCATTCGGATCTTGGGACAAACGCTCAACTAAAGTTTCAAGAGATGCCTGTAAATAAATAGTAACACCTGAAGATTTCATATAAGCACGATTTTGAACTGCCAAAATCATACCGCCACCCGTTGAGATAACTTGATTAGGTTGGCTAACTTGGATGAGCGCTTCTGATTCAGTTTGTCGAAAAAAATCCCAACCTTTCTCTTGAACCATAGAAGATATAGTTTGTTGATATTTTTGAGTTATCCAATCATCCGTATCAATGAATCTATAATTTAACGCGAGGGAAAGTGCTTTACCTACTGTTGTTTTGCCTGCACCTCTAGGTCCGATAAGGTAAATTGTACTATCCATAAAATGCACTATCTCCATAGTGTGTTCCCTTTTAGGGGTGTAATTAAAAATTTACATGCTGTAAAGTATAAAATATCATACCTGATGTAACAAAAAAATAAAGCCACACTTTAGAAAAGTATGGCTTATTTATTCATATTAACAATTAGCTACGAATTGTATTATCGCCGTAGCCAATCCATTTATAGGTCGTTAGAGCATCTAATCCCATCGGGCCTCTAGCATGTAATTTCTGTGTACTAACAGCAACTTCGGCACCTAAACCGAATTGTCCACCATCAGTAAAACGCGTACTTGCATTAACATACACCGCAGCCGAATCAACTTGGCGAACAAAGCGATCAGCATTAGCAATAGATTGCGTTAAAATAGCGTCAGAGTGTGCAGTTCCATAACAGCGAATATGACTAATTGCTTCAGTTAAACCACTTACCACTTCTACATTTAAATCAAGTGATAACCATTCATCGCAATAATCTGCATCTTTCACATCAACAACAGTAGCTCCGCCTTTTTTCAGCCCTGCCAATGCCTTTTCACTTGAATGCAAAGTCACTTTTTGAGCTGCCATAGCATCGCTTAACTGTGGTAAAAATAGATCTGCAATATTCTCGTGTACTAAAAGCGTTTCTAAAGAATTACACGCGCTTGGACGTTGTACCTTTGCATTTACGATAACCGTTAATGCTTTTTCTAAATCTGCACTCTCATCCACAAAAGTATGGCAAACACCGATACCACCAGTAATAACTGGAATGGTTGATTGTTCACGGCAAAGTTTATGCAACCCAGCGCCACCTCGTGGAATAAGCATATCAATATACTCATCCATTTTTAGCATTTTAGCGACTAATTCACGATCAGGCTTATCAATTGCCTGAATAGCGCCAGCTGGAATACCACATTTTTTTAATGCTTGTTGAATAACAGCAACAACCGCTTGGTTAGTGTGATGAGTTTCTTTTCCACCACGAAGAATAGCCGCATTACCTGTTTTCAAACATAAAGAAGCAACATCAATCGTAACATTAGGGCGAGCTTCATAAATAACACCCACAACACCCAATGGCACTCGGCGACGCTCTAAACGTAAACCGCTATCTAGCATACGGCCATCAATAACTTTACCAACAGGATCTTCTAAACGACATACTTGTCGAACATCATCGGCGATCGCTTTTAAACGTGCTGAATTAAGTAATAAACGATCAAGCATAGCGGCATTGATATTGGCTTCACGAGCCGCTTGCATATCTTTTTCATTTGCTGCAAGAATTGACGCTTCTTGTTGTTCTAATAAATCAGCCATAACTAATAATGCCTGATTTTTTTGCTCTGTTGATAGTTGAGCTAAATGCCAAGATGCCTCTCTTGCAGATTTACCCATTTGTTCTAACATCAGAAGGCTCCTTAGCTAACAATCATATCATCACGATGCACAGCAACACTGCCATACTCGTAACCTAAAATTTGACTAATTTCTTGTGAATGGTGCCCTGCAATTAAACGCAATGCATCACTATTATAGTGCGCAACACCATGAGCGAGATCTTTACCTTGTAAACTTTGAATGCGAATAACACATCCACGAGAGAAATCGCCTTTAATCTCTTTGATACCTTTTGGTAAAAGGGAGCTACCTTTTTCTTTAATTGCGTTTTCAGCCCCTTCATCAACTACTATTACACCAGCAATTGGCGCACCAAAGATCCACCGTTTACGCGCTTCTAATGGACTTTGTAAACCATGAAATAATGTTCCAACAGGTTCATCATTGATCACTTTGGCAATAACTTCAGGTTGTACGCCTGCGGCGATGACAACATCAATACCCGCGCGTCCTGCAACGGTTGCTGCTTGCAATTTTGTTGCCATACCACCCGTGCCTAGACCAGATACGCTATCACCCGCCATTTGGCGTAACTCATCATTGATATCAAAAACTTCAGGGATCAGTTTAGCATCTGGATTACTACGAGGATCAGCCGTGTAAAGCCCTTCAATATCCGTTAGTAATAACAGCTTATCAGCACCACCTAAAATAGCGGCTAATGCTGACAAGTTATCGTTATCACCCACTTTAATTTCTGCAGTGGCAACAGCATCATTTTCATTGATAACGGGAATAATATGGTTATCTAACAGCGCATGTAATGTATCCCGCGCATTCAGGAAACGTTCTCTATCTTCAATATCAGCACGTGTTAATAGCATTTGACCAATATGAATACCGTAGATAGCAAATAACTGTTTCCATACTTGAATTAAGGCACTTTGCCCCACAGCCGCAAGCAACTGCTTTGACGCAATAGTTGCGGGCAAATCAGGATAATTCAAATACTCACGTCCTGCTGCAATTGCACCAGAAGTAACAATAATAATCCGGTGCCCTTTTTCGTGTTGTTTAGCGCATTGGCGAACCAGCTCAACAATATGAGACTGATCCAGACGTCGTGAACCACCAGTAAGTACACTCGTCCCTAATTTAACAACCAGCGTTTGGCTGCTACTCATAACATTTACCATTCTTGTTGATTATTTAAAAAGATAATACACAGTTTTATCAGGAGAGAAGCGTTATGCCAACTGACATAACGCAAAATCTATGAAAAGTTGCCCTAACACAAAATTAGGGCTGAATGGGAAGAGGAAATTTGTTCATTTTTTCATCGGGGATGAGTGTCATCTCTAATTCACTCACAGCTAGTTGAAGAAATTCATGAAAACGAATAAGTGTTTCATTGATTGACTCAACAACATCATTCTTACTTATGTTCTGATGGAGCCAATCGCCATTTTTATCGAATAGCCCAATTTGATAATGATAAATAAGCTGTTCATTATTACGTTCTAATTCCATCCACCAGCCCCAAAACTCTCGTTTTTCCGGCGCGACTTTTTTATTTACACAAACTGCTAAACAGTCAAAAAAGAACTGGCTCTCTTGGCATTGTTGCTCTCGGATATAAGGTCCGATTTGAGCAAAACGCTTTAATAACTTACCTCGGGTAGGGTTCAAAGATGAAGTCATAAATTCAGTCTCCTTAGAAACTCTACTGTTATATAATCTAATATAATTAGCAAGTTATTGTTCAAAATTAATTATATTAATTTATCATAGATCCAATCTGCACTTTTTTGTAACGCGAGCTCTAAACCTTCATAAAGCGGTTTATCATTAATAGCAAGAATGTCACCATCCATAGAGGAGCGTGCAATTAATTGCGAATCCTCTTTAGGGCTCATTTCATCCCCTTTCCAATAAACCCCCATCATAGGAACAGGCATACGTCGCCCAATCAAACCTTGGTTTTTCAGAGAATAACTGCTTAACGATAATCGAAGATTATTCTCGTCAATATTCCATAATCCTAAGCGGCTTGCTAACACATCAAGATACATCACAGGAATTTTTTTCTGTAATTCAGCTTGGGTAAAGAAAGTGTGGATCAACGGACCTAAGGCAACAACACCTTTAATCAATTTTGGGTAGATATAAGCTAAACGCACAGCAATATTACCGCCAAAGCGAAACCCCATCACACCAACACGAGTATGATCAATCCAAGGTACTTCAGAAAGTTGCTTTAGAACTTCACCTTGTAAATGGCATGTATCTTCCGTTAGTTTTTGTTTTACTGAATAACCAATTGCGGGCATATCCAGAGTTAACATTGCAATACCTTTAGGGGAAAGATAGTCACGGAAGAAGCTAACATAATCGCTTTGTAAGCCGTCTAATCCGCCGCAAAATAACACGGTAGGATAAGGGCCTCTACAATCTTTGGGTAAATGTAGAAAACCTGTTGTCGTCCCTTTTCCTTCTAATTTAAATGTCAGTTTCTTGACTTCAAAAGAAGAAAATTTCGTCGCATTCTCAAAGGCTTTCATCGATAAAATAACGGCTTGATCCGCTAAAAAATCGCCATTAATAAAGGGATATGCGGCAATACTATAAAGATGTGCGGCTTGTAACCAACAATCTGCTGCGGCATCACCAGACTCTTCACGTAATGCTTTTTGTTGCCAGATCATCGCTTGATGCGACCACTCAAATGACCAACCACCTTTACGATACCCGATAACAGTATCAATAAATTTATCATCACTACGAGGGGCATCCTGTACCGCAATTCGGCTTAACACCTCTTCTATCTCAATAGGAGAAATTCCACGCCAAATCCACAGTAAACGTTGAATAGTTCGATACCAATTTTGTTGGCTCGTACCATTAAGCACGCTATAGGTATTAATATTCGATTTTGGATGGGTATACTGAATTAGCGTTGAGGTTTCAGCGTGTTTTGCTCGTGGCTTAAATAAAGTTTCAGAAAGATTCGTATTGTTTGCCATATCACTCTTCAAATCAGTGGATATCGTATAAAGGGGCTTAAAAGTCTGGCTTTATCATAGCATGAAATTGACTGGAACAATGTGTATCACGACAAGCAATCGCACGAAGACATCATTAAAAGGAAGAGAAAAAAGCTTAAAAACAAAAATCCCCGCCTAAGCGAGGATCTCAATTAAAACAGCAAAGCGAATGCTATCAACTTATTTTTGATCGCAAACAGGTGGAATAAAGGCAACACCCATATCCCAAGGCTGTTCAATCCATGTATTTTGCGGAATATCAACCACAAAATCATCCACTAAAGGACGCCCTTCTGGTTTTGCAAAGATAGTGACGAAATGCGCTTTTGGATACATGTCACGGATAACTTTAGCAGTACCACCAGTATCAACTAAATCGTCAACAACGATAAAGCCTTCACCATCACCTTCTGCTTTTTTTAAGATTTTGAGGTCACGCTGATGATCGTGGTCATAGCTAGAAATGCAGACTGTATCCACATGACGGATACCTAATTCACGAGCAAGTAATGCAGCAGGGACTAATCCCCCACGGCTGACAGCAATAATGCCTGTCCACTGTTCGACTGGTAATAAACGTTGCGCCAATTGACGGGCATGTATTTGCAACATATCCCACGTTACAACATATTTTTCGCTCATAATATTGTGATCCTAGCTACTTGAATTTCGAGAGAAGCTTTTTTGCGGAAAAAAAGGTTGCGCGAGATTATAGTGATTTGAGCGCCTAAAAACCAGAGAAAACGTGAAAACAGGTGAGATTATCCTCATTTTTTTCTGTAATGTCTTTTTATGATTAAAAAACGAACTATATAAAAAATGAATGCAAATAGAGATCTAATTTCTTGGATAGAGATGTGAATAGAATGACGCATTCATCAGAAGAAAGTGATATTCTCAACTATATTGGCGTATAACGCTCAGAATAATAAAGCTAACCCTTAAAAAAGCGGTAGGCTATCAATAACACAGATGCTGTTAGAGGAGATCCATCGTGTCTGAACTATCTACTCTATCCCCACAACCACTATGGGATATTTTTGCAAAAATTTGTTCGATTCCACATCCATCACATCATGAAGAAGCCTTAGCTTCCCATATTCTTTCTTGGGCAAGTGAAAAAGGTCTTTTTGCACAGCGCGATGCAGTTGGCAATATTTTAATTCGTAAACCAGCAACTAAAGGCATGGAAGATCGTAAAGCCGTTGTTTTACAAGCACACTTAGATATGGTGCCACAAAAAAACAACGACACCGTTCACGACTTCACCAAAGATCCGATCCAACCTTACATTGATGGTGAGTGGATCAAAGCTAAAGGCACTACATTAGGTGCTGATAATGGCGTAGGTATGGCATCTGCGTTAGCTGTTTTAGCTGACGATACTGTTAAACACGGTCCATTAGAAGTCCTGCTAACCATGACTGAAGAAACAGGCATGGACGGAGCATTTGGTTTACAACCAGGTTGGTTACAAGCTGATATTCTTATCAACACAGACTCTGAAGAAGAAGGCGAAATCTACATGGGTTGTGCGGGTGGTATTGATGTTAAAACCACAGTAAGCCTTTCTTACGATGCAATCCCAGCAGGTCACGTTGTTAAGCAACTGGTTCTGAAAGGATTAAATGGTGGTCACTCTGGTGGTGATATCCATTTAGGTTTAGGTAACGCAAATAAATTATTAGCGCGTTTCTTAGCGGGTCATGCAGAAGAATTATCACTGAAATTAATTGATTTTCACGGTGGTACACTGCGTAATGCTATTCCTCGTGAAGCAAACATTGTTTTTGCAATTCCAGCGGATAAAGCAAGCCAACTAGACGCAGTAAAAGCGAAATTTGAAGCTCTGTTAAAAACTGAATTAGCTATTGCTGAAAAAAATCTGAAAGTTGAATTAATTGATACAACAACAGATAAAAAAGTTTTCACCGCAGATTGCCAAGAGCGCTTAATCAACCTACTTAATGCTATGCCAAATGGCGTTATTCGTATGAGTGACGACGTTGAAGGTGTTGTTGAAACTTCATTAAACGTAGGTGTTGTTAGCATTGTTGACGATAAAGTAGAAATCCTGTGCTTAATTCGTTCTCTGATTGATAGCGGTAAAACCTATGTTGTTAGTATGCTGACAGCATTAGCAAAACTGGCTAAAGCAGACATCGAAACCAAAGGCGGTTACCCAGGTTGGAAACCAGATGCAGACTCTCCTGTTATGCATTTAGTTCGTGACACTTACCAACAACTGTTTGATAAAGTGCCAAACATCATGGTTATCCACGCGGGTCTTGAGTGTGGTCTGTTCAAAAAACCTTACCCAGATATGGATATGGTTTCTATTGGGCCAACAATCCGTGGTGCTCACTCACCAGACGAGCGCGTTCACGTTAAGAGCGTCGGTCAATACTGGCAATTATTAACTGCAATTTTAAAAGCGATCCCTGCTAAATAATTTTGCTTTAATGTTAATAATGAAACCCGCTTAATTGGCGGGTTTTTTGTGCCTAAAGCTATCACCAAGAAATAAATTATCCCCTCAAATCACACACTATTTCCCTTAAAGATCATAATTTATTCCTCATATAGCCAATTCCACAATCACTTATTCCATTATGGAATAAAAAATAAATCTTAATAAATTAAATATATAGAATGCTAATCATTATCATTAGCATTAATGTTTTCAGAGTGATATTTTCATGGCTTCCGCATTTAAAGTTAAAAAATAAAAAACTAAAGGGTTCTATTGTGTCTAATAAAAATTGCGTTGCTAGCGTCTTTCTCGCCTTACCTCTAAGTTTACTCTCTGTTCAAATTCATGCGGCCGTCAATCAAAATATACCTGAAAAGATAATTGTTACGGCATCTCCATCGCAAGATCCCCAAGCGCCTGTTTCCGGTTTTGTGGCAACAAAAACGCTATCAACAAATAAAACACCGAGTGAAATTGAAAAAACACCGCAATCCATTAGTGTGATCACGCGTGATCAAATGGACGCTCAAGATGTCAGTTCAGTTTCTCAAGCATTACGTTATACGCCCGGCGTTTTCACAGAATATCGTGGAAGTTCTAATCGTAATGATGAGGTTTTTATTCGTGGATACAGTTATGCCCCTCGTTTTCTTGACGGTCTAAGTTATGGAATGGGCGCTTCATCATCAACTGGTGCAATTGATCCTTGGTTATTAGAGCGCGTTGAAGTTGTTAGAGGGCCAGCATCCGTGCTTTATGGTCAAGTCAATCCGGGTGGCCTTGTTGCAATGACAAGTAAAAGACCAACAGCAACCCCTATCCGCCATATTCAAGTACGAGCAGGCAATGATAAATTAGCGGAAACTGCTTTTGATTTTTCAGGTGCATTAAGTGATGACAATCGTGTGCTTTACCGCCTAAACGGTGTTGCAAAAACACAACACACGCAAATAAAAAACTATAAAGAAGAACGTTTTGCACTTGCTCCTGCTATTACTTTCTTACCTAATGAACAGACTCGCTTAACACTATTAAGCTTTATTCAGCAAGAGCCTGAAGCTGGGTATCGTAATTTTTTACCTGCTTATGGTACGGTTAAAAGCACTCCGGCTGGTACGATCCCCTTTGATTTTGATGTTAACAATCCCGATTACCATAAATCATGGCGTCAACAATATGGTATAGGCTATGAATTTGAACACGAATTTAGTGATTTACTAAAAATTGTACAAAATGCTCGATATAGCCATATTAATCAGAAATATAAATATCTTGTATTTGGCTCTTTAAGAAAAGATAACCCTTATGTTCTTGAACGCCGAGCGCAACAAGAGCAGCGTGAAACAGATACTTTAGGAATAGATACTCGTTTACAAGCCGATTTTACTACTGCAAAACTTAATCATACTGTGATTGCTGGTATTGATTATCAGTGGAGCAAAGATCAAGATAATTTGCTCCGAGCAATGGGTTCAGAGTACGATCTTGACTGGCGAGATCCTAATTATCACTATCCAATTGATATGAGTTTACAAAAACCTGCGACCGATCAGCTACAAAAACGTGATCAAATCGGGTTATATCTACAAGATCAGATCCAATGGAAAAATTGGATCTTACTTGCAGGATTACGCCAAGATTGGGCTCAAGTTCGTACTCATGATTTCTTAGCTAAAAGTTATGATCAACAAGATGATAATAAGTTAACGGGTCGTGCAGGGCTTTTATACGCTTTTGATAATGGTATTTCGCCATATATTAGTTATAGCACCTCGTTTGAACCTAATTTACAAACTCGCAGAGCACCAGGAAGTGCGCCTTTTGAGCCTAGTGAAGGCCGTCAATTAGAAGCTGGAATAAAATACCTCACACCAAATGAGCAAACATTGGCAACACTCTCTGTTTATCAATTACAACAACGTAATGTGACCAACTACAATGCTGAAAAAGCGTATTTTGAACCGGTCGGTGAAATTAGAAGCCGTGGTGTTGAAGCTCAAATTAATAGCCAATTAACTGAAAATATTTCATTTATCAGCAGTTATGCTTATACCGATACTGAAGTAAGAAAAACCATTATTGCGGGAACACAAGGAAAAGAACTCCCTAGAGTTCCTAAGCATATGGCATCACTTTGGGGTCAATATGATGAAACATCTGGGCTATTTAATGGTGCTAAAGCAGGTGTTGGTGTGAGATATGTAGGTGTATCTCAAGGTGATACCAAAAATACAGTTAGTGTACCTGCTGTGACTCTTTACGATGCGATGATTGGTTATTCATTAGGTGAGCTATCACCTTCTTTAAAAGGTGCTGAAATTCAGCTTAATATGAATAATATTGCGAATAAACATTATGTTGCATCTTGTGCTGGTGATACTGCTTGTTTTTATGGTATTGGCAGGACAATGACAGCAACTATGAATTATCGCTGGTAATACTATATAAATTAACTAAATAGATTAACTACATACATTAACTGCGTTAACCATAGTCAATCTGTTGATCGGCTATGGTTTTTTTAATTTTTATAGCGCTAAAAGAAGTTGTCGTTCTATTTGTGGATCTTGCAAGGTGACATGAAATCCGATCAAACGCACACCTCTGCCATTTCGACGCTCATGCCATGCTTGGTAGGCAATATTAATTAAATCAGCTTTCTCTAAAATAGGGTGAGTATGCTCTTGTGTCGTTAATTGAAAATCATCAAATTTTAATTTAACGCCTTGCCTTGCTATCCTTAGATCCGGTTTAACTTTTGTTAATCGTCTTTCTAATTCGCTATATAATCCATCAAGTAATGCCAAGCAATCATCCCAAGAATTAATATCTGAGGCAAAAGTACGCTCAACTCCGACTGATTTTCGAAGTCTATCTGGGTTAATTTCACGTTCATCGATGCCATGACTACGTTCCCATAAATTTTGACCAAATTTTCCAAACGCTTTTACCAAAGAAATGACATCGGTGCGACGAATATCAGCGCAAGTCTCTAATCCCATTTCTTGCAAACGAGCAAATGTTACCTTACCTACACCGGGTATTTTATTAAGTGGCAATTTTAAAATAAAATCATCGATTTGCTCTGGTGTAATAACAAATTGTCCATTTGGTTTATTCATATCAGAGGCAATTTTTGCAAGAAATTTAATCGGTGCAATACCTGCAGATGCCGTGAGATTTAACTCATCAAAAATTTGTTGGCGAATTTCTTGAGCCATCAACGTTGCTGAGCCATGACAATGCTTACTGTCAGAGACATCAAGATAAGCTTCATCGAGTGAAAGAGGTTCAATAAGGTGAGTATAACGAGAAAAGATTTGACGTATTTTTGCTGATGTCTCTTTATAGAGAGCCATCCTACCGGGTAGCACTTTTAAGTGAGGACATAACTTCAACGCTGTTGCTGTTGACATAGCACTACGAACACCAAAACGACGAGCGGGATAATTCGCCGTGCAGATCACACCTCGACTAGAAGCATTGCCTCCAACCGCAATTGGGATCTCTTTTAGTGCTGGATTATCTCGTATTTCAATCGCAGCATAAAAACAATCCATATCAACATGAATAATTTTACGCATACAATCACCTCACTTTATTTACTGTTTAAATATACAGTAAGCAAATATTAACTACAATTTTTATTCGCTCTTATCTCCCTCTATTGAGGTGTATTTCTCATAAAAATCTGAATTAGTCTGTTTATTTATAGAATTGTCACAAAGTGATGATAGATTGTTTTTGCTCGTTGATTAATTACATTAATTTTAAATATTGTTTTGTAACTATATATAAAACAAGGAAATAATTTTTCATGATCAAGTTATTCATCGCTATTTCTCTCTTTTTTTATTCTGTAATCCTTATGGCATCTCCTAAAATTATCGCACATCGTGGTGGCACAGCTGATGCCCCTGAAAATACTGAAATTGCTATAAGAACAGCGCTCTCTAATCAAGCTGATGCAATTTGGATCACTATTCAATTATCGAAAGATAATATTCCTGTCCTTTATCGCCCTAGCGATTTAAAAAGCTTAACGAATGGGCAAGGTAGTGTTTCTGAATTTACTGCACAACAACTGAAGCAATGGGATGCCGGCTATAAATTTGGTGAAGCTCAGCAATTTCCTTATCGAAATAAAGGTGTCACCATTCCCACATTGGATGAGATCTTAACTCTATTCCCCACAACACAATTTTATCTTGATCTAAAATCCCCAGATGCTGATCCAGCAATCCAAGGGGAAGCATTAATAACCGTACTTCGTAATCATAACGCACTGGATAGAACTCGCGTTTATTCTACAAATACCGCATTTCTTGATGCCTTACCGACTAATGTACAACGTTTTGAAAGCCGTGATATCACTCGTGATATTTTAGCCAATATCACAATGAGCCATGTTTGCCTGTTACCTGAAAATTTAGATATTACTCGTTGGTACGGACTTGAGCTTCACCGCAAAGTCGAGGTTGTTGAGAAGTACACATTAGGAGAAGCGCGTTCCGCTTCAGTTCTGAGTTGGGATAAAGATGCAATGTCTTGTTTTCGTGCTGGTGGCAATGCTCATATTGTCCTTTTTGGGATCAACACAGAGAAAGACTATATTCAAGCCACTGAATTGGGTGCTGATGCAGTTATGGTTGATTCACCCGCAAATATGAAAGCATTTAGAAAAGAGTAAGCGCCCTCGCTTTTATCTTAGTTTTCTTAGAAAGAAATAAAAAAGAGTGATGTAAATATATACATCACTCTTTTTCTTATTCTTATATCTTACTTAAAGAATTCTATTTTTATTAAGTAATTCTTCTCTTGCTGCATCTTTTGCCATACGTTTTTTACGTGCATCACAAGGTTCGGGGCAATCACACTCTTTCTCTATGCCCATAGCACCTAAACCGCCACAGCTACCTTGAAGGCTTTTACGTTTTACAATATAGCCTAACGCCATACCAAAGAAGGCAATCAAGAATAAGATGAAGGCAAATAGAAATATTTTTAACATAACCTTCTCTCCTTAAATTCTACTTTTTCAAGAATGGGGCGAACGCTTTACTATAACGCTCTTCAAACCCATTTTCAGTTTTCACTATCATAAAGACAGGAATATTTAGTTCGTTTGCTACTGCTAACCCTTTTTCAGGCCCTAAAACATTCAACCCTGTTGAAAGACCATCAGCACTCATGCAAGTTGGTACAATCACAGTGATAGAAACAAGGTTATGTTTAATAGGGTGACCTGTGGTTGGGTCAATAGTATGAGAAAAACGAACACCATTTTCTTCAAAATAGTTACGATAGTCACCAGAAGTGGCAATTGAGTTATCACCCGGTTCAATAATTAACTGAACACTCTGTTTCGTGCCATCATTTGCCGGTTTTTCAATCGCTATACGCCAAAGCTTGTCATTACCATTCACACCTTGGGTTCTTACTTCACCACCAATATCAACCATATAGTTAGTGATATTCTGTGAAATTAAATATTCAGCTACAGCATCAACACCATAGCCTTTAGCAATTGAAGAGAGATCAACATAAAGTTCAGGGATCTTCTTAATTAACGAATTACCTTCAACAGCAAGATAATCAATTCCAATCCACTGTTTACGTTTTGCTAATTCATCTTCAGAAGGTTGATGCGTAAATCGACCTTCTGGACCAAATCCCCATAAATTCACTAACGGCCCCACAGTCACATCTAAAGCACCATCAGTCATTTTATTAATGCGGATAGCTTCACTGACTACTTTTGCTGTTGCCGGTGAAACAGGAAATGGAGTATTAATTTCACGGCTTTGATTGAAACGACTGAGTTCAGAATGAGGACGATATGTTGACATTTGATCGTTAACTTCTTCAAGAATACGATCAATCTCTGTTTGTAAGACGTTTTGTGGAGGTGAATTACTATCCGGAACATATTTAATCGAGTAATAAGTTCCCATGGTTTCGCCTTCTAATACCTGCTGTTTTTCACCACATGCAGATAATAGAACTAATGCAGACAGCATCACTATCCAATTTATCATCTTTCTTTTTAACATAACTCTCTCTTCTGATCATGAGCGCCCACATTAGTGGGCGCTTGTCATTTCATTCATTTATGCTTTATCGGACGTTAGGATCAACCTCCAAAGTCATCCAGCATAATGTTTTCATCTTCAACGCCTAAATCTTTGAGCATTTTAATAACTGCTGCGTTCATCACTGGCGGTCCACACATATAGAATTCACAATCTTCTGGTGCTGGATGATTTTTGAGGTAATTCTCAAACAACACATTGTGAATAAATCCAGTATAGCCAGTCCAATTATCTTCAGGTAATGCATCTGAAAGTGCGACATTCCATGTGAAATTTTCGTTTTCTTTTGCAAGCATATCGAAATCTTCAGTGTAGAACATTTCACGAACAGAACGTGCACCATACCAGAAGCTGATTTTGCGTTTAGAATGTAAGCGCTTCAATTGGTCGAAGATATGTGAACGCATTGGCGCCATACCTGCACCACCACCAATAAAGATCATCTCAGCATCGGTTTTCTTAGCAAAGAATTCACCAAATGGTCCTGAAATTGTCACTTTATCGCCCGGTTTTAATGACCAAATATACGATGACATAATTCCTGGTGGCACATCAGGATTACGTGGCGGAGGTGTTGCAATACGCACGTTTAACATGATGATGCCATGCTCTTCAGGGTAGTTCGCCATTGAATAAGCACGTACAGTGGTTTCTTTAACGTCAGAAACATAACGGAATAAATTAAATTTATCCCAATCTTCACGATACTCTTCTGGTACATCAAAATCTTCATAACGTACCGTATGAGGAGGACATTCGATTTGAATAAATCCACCAGCACGGAAAGGTACAACCTCACCTTCAGGGATTTTTAACACTAATTCTTTAATGAAAGTAGCTTTATTATCATTTGAGATAACTTCACATTCCCACTTTTTAACACCAAAGATTTCTTCTGGTAATTCTAATTTCAAGTTGTTTTTTACGTTTACCTGACATGCTAAACGACAACCTTCTTTAGCTTCACGCTTGTTAATATGCGAAAGTTCTGTCGGTAAAATATCACCGCCACCTTCCAGCACTTTAACGCGGCACTGACCACAAGAGCCACCGCCACCGCAAGCTGATGAAATAAAAATACCTTCGTTTGATAATACGTTAAGTAATTTATCACCTGCTGGTGCATCAAAACTTTTTTCTGGGTCTCCATTGACCTCAACTGAAATATCCCCTGTATTGACCAGTTTTGATTTTGCGAACAAAATCAACGCTGTTAATACCAATACAATCAGGGTAAACATCACGACACCTAGAATAATTATATCCATGAGTTCTTCTCACCCTTTATAGCTGAACACCAGAGAAGGACATGAAACCTAATGCCATCAACCCTGTGGTGACAAAAGTAACGCCTAACCCTTTCATACCTGCCGGTACATCCGCGTACTTCATTTTCTCACGAATAGAAGCCAGTAATACGATGGCTAACATCCAACCAATCCCAGAGCCGAAACCATAAACAATAGATTCACTAAAGTTATAGTCACGTTGTGCCATAAATGACACACCACCGAAAATGGCGCAGTTAACGGTAATAAGTGGCAAGAAGATCCCTAGTGCGTTATACAGCGCAGGGAAATAACGGTCTAAAATCATCTCTAGGATTTGTACCAGTGCCGCAATCACACCAATGAAAGTGATAAAGTTTAAGAAACTTAAATCAACACCTTCCATCAATGCATTATCACGTAACACATAGTTGTAAACCAAGTTATTCAACGGTACAGAAAGACCCAGAACAACGGTAACAGCGATACCTAATCCAAAAGCGGTTTTTACGTTTTTAGAAACAGCGAGGAATGTACACATCCCTAAGAAGAATGCGAGCGCCATATTCTCAATAAAAACAGCACGAACAAACAGGCTTATATAATGTTCCATGGCGATTAGTCCTCTTCAACCTGTGCAGGTTTTAATGTACGTAATCCCCAAATTAGCAAGCCAATAATAAAGAACGCACTTGGTGCTAACAGGAATAAACCGTTTGGCTGATACCAGCCACCATTTTGGACAGATTCCATTACTGTAATGCCGAATAATTTACCAGAACCAAAGAGTTCACGTAAAAAACCAACAAGGATCAAGATAACGCCGTATCCTAAGCCGTTACCAATACCATCCATAAAGCTTTCAACAGGAGGTGCTTTCATCGCATAAGCTTCAGCACGACCCATTACAATACAGTTAGTAATGATAAGACCAACGAAAACAGATAGTTGCTTAGAAATTTCATACGCATAAGCTTGTAGTATTTGGTCAACAACGATAACTAATGAAGCAATAATCGCCATTTGAACAATAATACGAACACTACTTGGTATGTAATTACGAATTAGTGAAATAAAGAAGCTTGAGAATGCAGTAACCAAAGTTACCGCTATTGTCATCACTAATGCGGTTTCAAGTTTTGTTGTTACCGCCAATGCAGAACACACACCTAATACCTGTAAGGCAATCGGGTTGTTATCTAACAATGGCCCAAGTAAAACTCGTTTAATTTCTTTTGTATCAGCCATTGATCTCTCCTTCACGAACTTTTTTCAGGAATGGGCCGAAACCTTTTTCACCTAACCAGAAATCGAACATATGCTGGATACCATTTGAGGTCAGTGTTGCACCAGAAAGTCCATCAATGCCATAAGGATTACCAGCCGCTGCGCCGCTGCGCACAATTTTAATTGCAGGTACGCCTTCTTCATTAATTAAGCGCTTACCTTTCCACTGTGCTTTCCATTGAGGGTTATCAACTTCACCACCTAAGCCTGGCGTTTCACCATGAGCATAATAGGTAATACCTTTAGAAGTCACACCATCAATATCAACCGCAATAAATGCATACATCACAGACCATAAGCCAGAACCATAAACTGGTAAAACGACTTCTGTGGTTTTGCCTTGTTCATCAAGAACAAAGTACACTTCTGCGGTATTTGCACGTCGACGAATTTTAGCTGCATCGTCGGCTGGAGATAATGCAATGGAAGTATCATCACTACGTAATGCAGCGTTTAAATCAAAATTGCCTTTGCTATCAGTCAGTTCACCTGTCTGGAAATTAACAATTTTTGCTTTAATACGAGTGTCATACACTTTCAGTACATCTGTCGCACTCATTTTAGGTACGAGCAGACCCGCAACATCAAGAATATTACGTTGTTTATCAAGAAGTTTTTGCTCTTCTTGTTTAGACTTCAGTCCAACAGCGGCTCCTGCTACTACCACGGAACACACTAGACATAGAATAAATACAACGAGGAACGTTCTTGCGACGCTATCTTTGTTTTTCTCTTTAGCCACGAGCTTTTCTCCGCTTAATATTCGCCTGAACAACCACGTAATCGAACAGTGGTGCAAATAAGTTTGCGAATAAGATTGCCAGCATCATACCTTCTGGGTAAGCCGGATTGACGACACGAATAAGCACAGCCATTACGCCAATCAAAATACCGTAAGCCCATTTACCTTTATCAGTAAACGATGCGGATACTGGATCTGTTGCCATAAACATCATACCGAAAGCAAAACCACCTAATACTAAGTGCCAGTGCCAAGGCATTGAGAAGAGAGGATTGGTATCTGAACCGATGAGGTTAAACAGGTATGACATTGCAATCATGCCCACCATTACCCCAGCGACAATACGCCATGAAGCAATGCGAGCAAAAAGAATGACAGCACCACCGATTAAAATCATCAGCGTTGAAACTTCACCGATCGACCCTGGAATATATCCAAGGAAAGCATCCATCCAAGAGATAGGTTGTTGAGTGACGGTATTTACTAATGCACTTTCACCCGATACAGACCATTGTGACAATGGTGTTGCACCAGAGAAACCGTCAGCCGCAGTCCAAACTAAATCACCTGAAATTTGAGCCGGATAAGCAAAGAACAGAAATGCACGACCTGCCAATGCTGGGTTTAAGAAGTTACGTCCTGTCCCACCAAAGATTTCTTTCGCGATAACAACACCAAACGTAATACCTAATGCAGCCTGCCAAAGTGGTAATGTTGGCGGTACGATTAAGGCAAATAAGATTGATGTTACAAAGAAGCCTTCGTTAATTTCATGACCACGAATAAAGGCAAAAAGAACTTCCCAAAATCCGCCAACCGCAAAAACAACTAGATAAATAGGTAAGAAGTAAGTTGCACCAAGTAGCATCTTACTTGCCCAACCCGCATCTGTTGTTAATGATGCGCCGAGGAATTCAGCAAGGCGATAGTGCCAATCTGAAGCAATGATTTGCTGTAATTCAGCACCACTATATAACTGATTAAGTGCAGGGATCGCTTGATGACCTACGTTATACATTCCCCAAAACATTGCTGGGAAAACGGCTAACCAAACTAAGATCATCATGCGTTTTAGGTCAATAGTGTCACGAACATGACCGCCATTACGCGTGACAGTACCTGGCGTATAAAATACCGTGGTCACTGCCTCATAAAGTACGTACCATTTTGCTAATTTGCCACCGGGCTCAAAATGGTGCTCTACTTTTTCAAATAAATTTTTCAAACCCATGAGTTACCCTTCCTGCTCAATTTTGGTCAATACTTGGCGCAGTGCTGGGCCATACTCATATTTGCTTGGGCAAACATAAGTACATAATCCCAAATCTTCTTCATCCAATTCCAAACAACCTAATGCTTGAGAACTGTCAGTATCACCTACAACTAAATCACGTAATAAATGCGTTGCCATAATGTCTAACGGCATCACACGCTCATAGTTACCAATTGGTACCATTGAACGTTCGCCACCATTCATAGTAGTTGTGAATGCAAAGCGTTTATTTTTTAAGAAGTGACCGATAGTGGTACGAGTGATAGAAAATTTATCGCTACCCGGCATACCCCAACCAAATAACTCTTTATCACGACCTTCACGTAATACAGAAACTTGGTTATGGAAACGACCTAAATAGTGATGAGCCTCATCAGATTTCCATCCCCATAATACAGAGCCAGAAATAATGCGGTTTTCACCATCAACTAATTGATCTTTAGTTAACTCATAGAGATCAGCCCCTAAACGAGTACGCACTAAACGAGGTGCTTTTACTTGAGGGCCAGCTAATGCAACAACACGCTCTGTATATAAAGAACCTGTTGTAAACAGATAACCAATAGCAATAACATCTTGATAATTTAAATGCCAAACCATTTTCTTAGTACTAACAGGTTCTAAGAAATGGATATGCGTACCGACTAATCCTGCTGGATGTGGGCCTGCAAATTGGTTATAGCTAATTTGTCCGTCATTTAATTTTGTCGGTGATTTTTCACCATGACAAACATAGACTTTCCCTTCGGTTAAACGAGTTAAAACAACAAGGCCATCATTAAATGCCTTCTCATTTTGCTCAATAATAACCATAGGATCTGCTGCAAGCGGATTTGTATCCATTGCAGAGACGAAAATGGCAACAGGTGTTGTGCCTAAATGCGGAGTACGGCTATAAGGACGAGTCCTTAACGCAGTCCACATTCCCGAATTAACAAGGTTAGTTTCAACTTGTTCGCGGGTCAGGTCTGAGAGCGTTGAGCTATCATAACGGTTAAAGGTAATTTCTTCGTCGCCATCAATTTCGATAACGATAGATTGGAACACACGACGTTCGCCGCGGTTAATTGCAACGACTTTACCACAAGCTGGGCTGGTGAAAACAACACCGGCATTCTTTTTATCTTCAAAAAGAATTTGCCCTTTTTTTACATGCTCACCTTCCGAAACCATCATAGAAGGACGCATACCGACATATTCTTCACCTAGCAATGCTACGCGTCGAATCGCGGGTCCGTCTTCTATCACTTGGGCAGGCGCTCCTGCAATTGGGAGGTCGAGTCCTTTTTTAATTTTAATCATAAGATTTGCACAAGTTTATCAGTTAAACCCTAAGCTACAAATTCACCCCGAAAATGTAGCGACTCTGTAATAAAAACATCTTAAGGTGTTTTTGAACCTTAAGTTATTTATCTCCGATAATTGTTACTATTTTCTCTTATTCTGCCGAACTGAATTTTATCATCTCAGCCTAAACCTGTCTGACTATTCGAGTGATTTAGCTCAAGCAAATGGGAATATTATTTTGACTGAAACGTTAACAACTCGTATAAACCGAATTAAAATATCATTTTTCTCGACGAGCGACTAAATTTCATACAGAATATTTTGTAAAAGAAAAGAAACCATATCAGATTTTAATTTACAAATTTATTGCTTCATAGCAATCTACGATCTACTTTATCAACAAATTTTAAGCTATTTTTCTGATAAAACCATGACCAGTCACGCAAAACTACTAATCAGTTTTTTAACATTAATGTTAACTTCCTTATTAGTTAACGCTGAAAATAGTTCAAGTTTCCTAATGAAACCTGTTAAAAAAAGTACAGGCGAGCCTATCTATATTCAAATTTTCAAAGAAGAAAGCTTACTTGAACTTTATACGGAAAAATTAGATGGGCAATTAGAAAAAGTACGTACTTACCCTATTTGTAGCTATTCTGGAGGTCTTGGACCTAAAAAGTTTCAAGGTGATTTAAAAAGCCCTGAAGGTTTTTATCAGGTCAATTTCTCGCAATTAAATCCGAACAGTCGATTTTACCGAGCTATTAACCTAGGATTTCCTAATCAATATGATAAATCAAAAGGATACACCGGCGACTTTTTAATGATCCACGGGGCATGTAAATCAGTTGGTTGCTATGCAATGACAGATTCAGTAATGGACGAAATTTATCAGTATGCTGAATTGGCGCTACAAGGAGGCCAATCTACGATTAATATTCATATTTTTCCATTTAAGATGACCGCTGAAAATATGAAAAAACACCAGTACTCAAAAGATATGGATTTCTGGCAACAGCTTATGCCAGCCTACCAATATGTTGAAGAGCGCAAACAAATCCCATCTGTTACTGTTCAAGATGGGCGTTATTACGTTAATAGCACTTTGACTTCATCGAATAGTGTAAATTCAGTCCTTAACTTATCACAAAATAGCGAAAGCAAATGGCTACAGAATACGCACACCACGATCAAATAAGACAAACTCGCCAGCGGGAATACGCTGCCAAGATTCATTTCCAGTCAATGGTAATGTTGAAATAACAGAAACCACATCATCTGATTGTGTGTGTTGCTGGAAATCAATTTCTACATCTTGATCAAGTAATTTTGCTTTGCCGAAAGGTGCTTTACGCGTGATCCAGTGTAAGTTAGTTGAACAATATGCCATTACAAATCGACCGTCCGACAACAGCATATTAAAGACCCCTTTTTGCTTTAATTGAGAGGCTAAAATAGCGATAAAACGAAATACAGCAGGCCAATTCACAGGAGTTCGTTTATAGCGATTTTCAAGTTGATTTAAGATCCAGCAAAAAGCTTTTTCACTATCTGTCTGCCCTATCGCCCGAAAACGCCCTGTCTCAAGAGATTGATAACCTTTCAGTTGACCATTATGCGCATAAGTCCAGTTTTTTCCCCATAATTCACGGGTGAAAGGATGGGTATTTTCTAAAGAGACATTACCTCGATTCGCTTGACGAATATGAGCGATCACAGCCTCTGATTTAATCGGGTACTCTTGAACAAAGCGAGCGACTGGTGAAATTGCGCTGGCTTGAGGATCTTTAAATGTACGACATCCCAATCCTTCGTAGAAAGTAATTCCCCATCCATCTTTATGAGGTCCTGTCTTTCCACCTCGAGGAATTAAGCCACTTAGACTGAAGTTAATATCTGTCGGTACATTTGCACTCATGCCTAACAACTCACACATCGCTCACTCCTTCTTGTCGATGTTTATTGCTAATTTATAGCAATATCAACAAATTATTTTTCCATTTCTTTTTCAATTAATTGGATCAGAATATGGATAACTTTGATATGAATTTCTTGAATACGATCAGCGTAACCGAAATGAGGTACACGAATTTCAATATCTGCTGTACCGTCCATTTTTCCGCCATCTTTCCCCGTTAACGTAATGACTTTCATGCCTTTCTCACGCGCAGCACTAATTGCTTTGATGATATTGCCTGAATTGCCTGAGGTTGAAATACCCAACAGAACGTCACCTTCTTTACCCACTGCTTCAACATAACGAGAGAAGATATATTCATAGCCAAAATCATTACTCACACATGAAATATGGCTTACATCTGAAATAGCAATGGCAGGATAACCAGGGCGATTTTCACGATAGCGTCCGGTTAACTCTTCTGCAAAATGCATTGCATCACAATGAGAGCCACCATTACCGCAAGATAATACTTTACCGCCTGCTTTAAAAGAATCTGCTAATAACACCGCAGCTTTTTGGATAGCTTCAATATTTGCATCATCTTGAAGAAAGCGAGAGAGTGTATCTGCTGCTTCTGTTAATTCACCACGGATAAGATCTTGGTACATAGGATTTTTACTCCAGAAAGGGTAATCGAAATTTTCTGTTTCTCAGTGTAACGGATTAAATGTCATGAAAGAAGATACCTATTATCGACAAATGCTAACTTCTCTCATTTACGAATAATTTGTGAGCTATATTGTAATTAGAATGTAAATATATTGATAAAAGTTAGTGACTGGATTAGATCTAAATAACAAACAACAGGTCTGACCTCTGATCTCTTGCTAAATACAGGAGTTTATTATGACACTACTCAGTATCGTACTTTTTATTATTCTTATTGGCGTACTTAGTTATCGCAAATTCGGTATTGCGGTAAGTAGCCTCGCACTTATTGCTTATACGTTAGTAATGGGTATCGCCAATATTTGGAGTTACTGGTTACTCCTCCCCGTTGCATTGGTTTTATTACCCTTTACTATTCCTTCTATTCGTAGAGCCTATATCTCAGTACCTGCACTTAAAGCATTTCAAAAAGTCATGCCTTCTATGTCTAAAACAGAACAAGAAGCTATTGATGCAGGTACAACATGGTGGGAAGGTGAGCTTTTCCGTGGTGCTCCCGATTGGAAACAACTTCATAATTACCCTAAACCACAGTTAACAGCTGAAGAACAAGCTTTCCTTGATGGACCTGTCGAAGAAGTTTGCCGTATGACAAACGACTTTGAGATCACACATGAATTAGCTGATTTACCTCCTGAAATTTGGCAATACCTTAAAGATAATCGCTTCTTTGCGATGATCATTAAAAAAGAGTACGGCGGATTAGAGTTTTCAGCCTACGCTCAATCACGCGTATTGCAAAAACTGTCGGGAGTATCTGGTATTTTAGCCATCACCGTGGGTGTACCTAATTCTTTAGGCCCCGGCGAACTGCTACAACACTACGGTACTGATGAACAGAAAAAACGCTATTTACCCGGTTTAGCCAAAGGCGATGAAATTCCTTGTTTCGCATTAACAAGCCCTGAAGCGGGCTCCGATGCAGGAGCTATTCCTGACAGTGGCATAGTCTGTATGGGTGAATGGCAAGGCGAGCAAGTACTTGGTCTTCGTTTAACATGGAATAAACGCTATATCACGCTCGCCCCTATCGCAACCGTATTAGGATTAGCATTTAAATTACGCGATCCTGACCATCTATTAAGTGATGACGAAAACCCAGGCATTACCTGTGCGTTAATTCCAACTGATGTCAAAGGTGTTGAAATCGGTCATCGTCATTTCCCACTGAACGTACCATTTATGAATGGACCGACTCGTGGTAAAGATGTTTTTGTTCCTATCGATTACATCATTGGTGGACCAAAAATGGCAGGTCAGGGCTGGAGAATGCTGGTGGAATGTCTCTCTGTTGGTCGAGGTATCACTCTCCCTTCAAACTCTACTGGCGGATTAAAAAGTGTGGCTATGGCAACAGGTGCTTATTCTCGTGTCCGTCGTCAGTTCAAAATTCCAATTGGTAAAATGGAAGGCATTGAAGAGCCATTAGCTCGTCTGGCTGGTAACGCCTATCTTTTAGATTCGGCGGCAACCTTAATTACTACGGGTATTATGCTGGGAGAAAAACCTGCCGTATTATCCGCTATCGTAAAATATCATTGTACTCACCGAGCACAACGTGGCGTTATTGATGCAATGGATATCGTTGGTGGTAAAGGGATCAGCCTTGGGCCATCAAACTTTGTCGCACGTTCTTATCAAGGTTCTCCAATTGCCATCACGGTTGAAGGTGCCAATATTTTAACTCGTAGCATGATCATTTATGGTCAAGGTGCTATCCGTTGCCATCCTTATGTATTAGATGAAATTGCAGCGGCACGAGACAATAACCTACACGATTTTGACCGTGCTTTATTTGGTCATATCGGTCACGTGGCAAGTAACACCTTACGCAGTCTATGGTTAGGTATCACCAATGGACGATTAAGTAATTCGCCAACTAATGATGAAACTCGTCGTTATTATCAACAAATTAACCGTCTGAGTGCCAATATGGCGCTGTTATCTGATGTTTCAATGGGTGTTTTAGGCGGAAGCTTAAAACGTCGTGAGCGTATTTCAGCACGCTTGGGTGATATATTAAGTCATATCTTCCTCGCATCTGCCGCACTTAAGCGTTATGAAGATGAAGGTCGCCATACCGCCGATTTACCTCTCGTACATTGGAGCGTAAAAGAGTGTTTATACCAAGCTGAAAATGCGATTGACGAACTGCTACGCAATTTCCCAAGCCGTGCTGTTGCTGGCACTATGCGAGCAATTATTTTCCCACTGGGTAAAGCTCAAAAATTACCATCAGATAAATTAGATAGCAAAGTGGCGCAACTTATCCAACAACCGTCTGAAACCCGTGATCGCATTGGTAGAGGTCAATACTTAACACCAAGCGAGCATAATCCACATGGTTTAATGGAAGAAGCACTGCTGGATATTTTAGCGGCTGAACCTATTTTCGACCGTATTTGTCGCCTCTATGAGAAGAAATTTAACTTTACTCAATTAGATAAATTAGCAGACAAAGCACTGGCTGATAAACGAGTAACTCAAGAAGAAGCTGATATCTTACGTAAAGCAGAACAGAGTCGCTTACGGAGTATCAATGTTGATGAATTTGACTTTGATGCATTGGCGGTGCCAGCAAAAAAGCCGAAAACTGACAAAGTCAAAACAGACAAAGCAGCCTAACAATCGAGATAAAGGGAAATATTTCCCCTGATAGAACACAAACACCTCATCACTTTTAGTCATGAGGTGTTTTTTATTAAGAACAAACTATTAAGACCAAAAAATTAATTAGAGATCTAACTCCAATGCTAATAACTCTTCTATTGTTTGGCGACGACGAATTAATTGAGGAACGCCTTCTGTTATCAACACTTCAGGAATAAGTGGTCGGCTATTATAATTTGATGACATTGACGCACCATACGCCCCCGTATCATGGATCACTAAATAATCGCCCACCTGTGCTTGAGGCAATAAACGAGGAACAACCGTACCGCCTTCTTGCTGAGTAAAAACATCACCCGATTCACACAACGGACCTGCCACAATAGTCTCTTGTAATTCTGTCATTGGTTTTATTTGACCATGACTGTCTAAAACTGAAATCTGATGATAACTGCCATACATTGCAGGACGCATTAAATCACTAAACCCAGCGTCCACCAGCACATAATGACGGCTTCCCATTGATTTAACGGCTCTCACTTGTGAAATCAATACACCGGATTCAGCCACTAAAAAACGTCCCGGCTCAATCTCTAACTCAACAGAATGCCCTAAGTGTTGTGCAATACGTTGGCGTGCTTTATCCCATAAAGAAAAATAGTGATCCAAATCGACCGTTGCATCACCTTCTTGATAAGGCGTTGATAATCCGCCTCCTGCCGAAATCGCTTGAATATCAACTTGAGAGGTAAGCACTTGCTCTACCATTGCATCGCAGACACTAGCAAGATGTTGATAGTCAACACCCGAACCAATATGCATATGAAAACCAACTAGAGTTAGATTATATTGCTGGATCACAGCTAACGCTTCTGGCACATCTTCATACCAAATACCATGCTTACTGTTTTCACCACCTGTATTGGTTTTTTGACTATGCCCATGACCAAATCCGGGGTTAACCCTTATCCAAACTGCATGACCTTGGTTACGCTCACCTAATTGACGGAGCATATCAATAGAGCCTGCATTAACAGGAATATCTAACTCAACAACACGTTCAATGGTTCTTTCATCAAGTAAATCAGCCGTAAAAACAATCTCACTTTTTTCTCTGCCACCTTGATAACCGGCAACTAAAGCGCGTTCAATCTCCCCCAATGAAACAGAGTCAACTTTGACACCCTGTGCTTTCATTAAACGTAAAATATGAATATTGGAGCACGCCTTTTGAGCAAATCGAACTACATCAAAAGATTTAAGCTGGGCAATACGCTGAGAAATTGTATCGCCTTGATAAATCCATAATGGCGTTCCATAGGTTTGTGCTAATTGGTATTGAGCCATAGTTATTGATGTTGTCATGTTATCTACTCATAGAAGTCACTGGTGAATAAAATCATTATTTATGAACTTACAAGGGAATAAAAATATCAAATAAGCTACACTCTATTCATCGGTGATATAGGAATACAAGATGAAAGCTCCTTTTAATTGGCGACATATTGAAATTTTTCATGCAGTGATGACCACTCAAAACCTTACTGAAGCCGCAGAGTTACTGAAAACGTCACAACCTACTGTCAGTAGAGAGCTATCTCGTCTTGAACATCTATTAGCATTTAAATTATTTGATAGAATAAAAGGCCGCTTACAGCCCACAACTGAAGGATTACGCTTTTTTGAGGAAGTACAGCGTTCTTATTATGGTTTAGATAGAATAATTAACGCTGCTGAAAATATTCGTCATTTTAACCAAGCAGAATTGAATATCACCTGCTTGCCCGCATTTGCTCAATCATTATTACCTTCAATCTGCCGACAATTTCTAGATAAATATCCTGACGTCAATTTAACTATTGTCCCTCAAGAATCCCCTTTATTAGAAGAGTGGTTATCCGCACAACATTACGATTTAGGATTGGTAGAACACACACAAACGCCAGCTGGAACGCGACAAGAAACTATACTTACACTCAATGAAGTCGCAGTTTTACCCAAGTCACATCCATTGTGTAAAAAACCATTGTTGTACCCTACTGATTTTCAAAATGAACGTTTTATTAGCCTGTCAGCCAATGATAGCTACCGACAATTAATTGATACCGTATTTATTAAAAATAGAATTGCACGACAGTTAGTAATGGAAACGCAAAGTGCCGCCTCTATTTGTGCAATGGTGAGTGAGAATATCGGCATTTCAATTGTTAACCCTATTACCGCACTTGATTACTTAGATAAGTCTATTTGCCTTCGTCCTTTAAGCTTTACTATCCCTTTTACCATCAGCTTAATTACCCCATCACATCGCCCTTCATCACAACTTGTTACCTATTTTATTGATGTAATGAAAGAAATATTATCAGATTATCCTAAACGGCTAACCCAAGCTTTTACCCGATAAAGCAAGCCAATAAGGTGATGATGAAAACCACTCTACTAAGAAATCCAGCAATACTCTAACGGCTGCGGGCATATTTTGCCGGCTCGCTAAAACCGCATAAATTCCCATCGGCTGAGCTTGATAGTCAGACAAAATTTGTTCTAATTCACCACTTTCAATATAAGGTTTGGCTGAGTAATAAGGTTGTAACGATATACCAGCTCCTTTTAATGTTGCTTGCAATAAAACAACCGATTCATTTGCGCTTAAATTCCCCCCAACAGGTACTGAATAACGTTCGTCACCTAAATTAAATTCCCACAAGCTACGACCAAAAAATCGGTAAGTTAAACATTGATGCTGAGCGAGTTCATCTGGCGTTTGAGGTATACCTTTTTTTGCTAAGTAATCTTTATGAGCACATACCACAGAAAGACATGTCGCGAGCGAGCGTGCGATTAAGTTAGGCTCAAGGTGATTCGTAATACGCAATGCAATATCAATACGTTCTTCCACCAAATTCACGGTTTGATTAGTAATTTGCAAATCAACCGCAATTAAAGGATAACGCTGCATAAATTCACATATTGCCACTGACAAAATACTGTTTGCTAATGATTGTGAACTGGTAATACGAACAAGCCCACTGATTTGATGACGCTCTTTAGGAATATTAGCGGGTATACGTTCGGCCATTTCTAATAGCTGTACACTCTGTTCATATACTATTTCGCCTACTGATGTTAGGCTTTGTTTGCGTGTTGTTCTATGCAATAAGCGCACTCCTGCCCACTCTTCCATCTCATTTAAATAACGCGTCACCATAGCTCTAGACATACCTAGATAATCAGCAGCTTTTATCATGCTTCCCTGCTTCACAATAGTTACAAACACTTCTGATGCTTTTATTTTATCCATTTGATTTACTCGATTTACGCAACAATCAATTGCCTAAAATAGGGTTTTTCTCTTGTTTTATGCAACATATTATAGTCAGCAACAACATTATGGAGAAAACAAAAGATGAAAAAATTACTTCCTTTAACACTTGCAACTACCGCATTCTTCGCAACATCAGCATTAGCGACTGATTTAACATTAGATATTTATAACCCAGGAGAAGCGAGTGTTTTCCCTGTTTCTTCTGAAATTATTTATGGCGATAAAGATGCCGTTTTAATTGATGCACAATTTCAAAAAAATGATGCTCAAGCTTTGGTTGATAAAATAAAAGCCTCTGGAAAAAATCTGACTTATATCTATATCAGCCATTCTGATCCTGACTTTTATTTTGGGTTAGATGTTATTACTGATGCATTTCCAAATGCTAAAGTGATTGCAACAGCACCCACAATTAAAGCCATTAATGAAACTCAAGCAGGAAAACTTGCCTACTGGGGACCTGTACTTAAAGAAAATGCCCCTCAGAAAATCATCATTCCTGAAGTATTAAAAGGCGATAGTTTTTCTCTAGAAGGTGAAACCATTTCAGTCAAAGGTTTAGATGGACAATCTCCAGATAGAACATACCTTTATGTTCCAAAACTTAATGCAGTAATGGGTGGTGTTTTAGTCTCTGAAAATATTCATGTTTGGTTAGCCGATACTCAAACTGTGGAAGAGCGCCAACATTGGGTTAGTTCGTTACAGCAAATAAAATCGCTATCCCCAAAAACCGTTATTCCTGGTCACTATTTACCAAAAGCAACGTATGATCTACAAGCCGTTGACTTCACAATGAATTACCTAACTGAGGCTGAGAAAAATCTTGAAAAAACGAAAAATTCAGATGAATTTATTGCAGCAATAGAAAAAAATCATCAGAATTTAGCAGATAAATCAAGCCTAGAACTTAGTGCAAAAGTACTAAAAGGAGAGATGCAGTGGCCTCAGTAGCAAGCAATACAGGTAATACCCAAGGTACTAAAATATTGCACTATGTTTATGATCCTCTTTGTGGTTGGTGCTACGGCATTGCTCCCCTGATTGAAGCGGTAAGCAATACGTTTCCAAATACCATTAAGTTACATGGTGGTGGATTGTTTACACCAGCAAGAGCTGTAACGGGTGGTCAATCATGGAAAGAGCATGTTACGCCAATTGATGAGCGTATTAGTCAATTATCAGGTCAAGTTTTTAGTCATGCATATCATGACGCTCTTGGTAACACTGAAATGGTATTAAACTCACTGCTACCTATTTCAGCCGTTCTTGTTGCTGAAATAATGGGAAAGCGAGATGTTTATTTACTAAAAGCATTGCAAGAAGCCTATTACCTTGATGGCTTAAATATCAGTGATAAAGACACTCTGCTATTTATTGTGAAAAAACTTGGTTTTGATGTTGAGCAGTTTGCATCTTTACTGTCTGAAATTAGCGAAACACAAATTCAGCAACATTTAAGCCAGACACAACAATTAATGTCCCAAGTTAATGGCCGCGGTTTTCCGACTTTATTTATTGAAGATAACCAAGGTTACCACCTGATACCAGTTGAAAAATATTTAGGTGATACAAAACGTTGGCAGCAATTTATAAAAGAAAACCTATAATCTTCTTTTCAGTGTGCTGATTAATTTCCGCACACTGCCTTCTTTATTTCGATTCTTATTATTTTCTTATACATATCTAGAAAAAGTTCGAACCCCCTTAAAATAAATAAAAATCAATTAGTTGAAATAATTTCAAGATGAAAAATTGAAACCTAATACCATTAATGTTGAAAATGAAAGGCAAGAGCCAAATGCCACTTTTTTGATATGATCTTTTGTTGCGATTAATACCGCACAATACACACTTAATCCGAGAAAAGAGCCCAACAAAAGAATATACGGCAATTTTTCAAATCCACACCATGCCCCAATAGCACCAAATAATTTCACATCACCAAAACCTAAAACACATTTTTGGCAAATAAAATATCCCCATAAATAGATGCTATAAAAAAGTCCAACACCACCTAAAAAACCATAAAAAGCATGATTGAAAGGTATTAATCCATATACTGTGTAATTACACAATAACCCTAAAAATATTAGCCAATAAGTCAACGTATTAGGCAGAAGAAAATAATCAGCATCAAAGAAAGAGAGCATCAACAAATAAAAGCTTAATACTGAAAGTATTATCAATAAAGAAAATGAGTTAATTGAAAAAAACCAGTATAAACAAACGATAATGTAACTCAGTGTAAGTTGTTTACGTCGAGTTTTAGCTAACAAAAATAATAATGGAAAAGGTAGGCAAAACTTAATAAAAGCAAGAAAATCATTCAAAAAAGAAAACAAAGGTATTTTTATAAAACAACGGCTTAATGGCATAAATATCTACTCCTTAGATACATCGTTATCCTTGTTAAGCTACTGTATAAGAGGCTCCATTTAATGCCGAGATTTTTCTTTAGAATGACAATGAAAACATGAAATTTTGCGACAAAACACGCAATAAGATCCACGCTATAATAACGACAAAAGCAAAGTGATAACTTGCATGCCATAATGTCATGCGTATGATGCATATCACATATTTTATTTATCACGGTTAACCATCTTTTACGTAAGGGTTTCACGTTATGCGTATTCCTCGCATTTATCATCCAGAACCACTCACAGCAGGTACTCAAACAGCATTAGATGAAGAAGCATCTAATCATGTTGGGCGTGTATTAAGAATGTCTACGGGGCAAAAACTAGCACTGTTTGATGGTTCAAATCAGGTATTTGATGCTGAAATCATAGAAAGCACAAAAAAGTCAGTCACTGTGCAAATCAATGAAGGCATTGTTGATGATAAAGAATCCCCTCTCGACCTCCATTTAGGACAAGTGCTTTCACGAGGCGAGAAAATGGAGTTTACTATTCAAAAATCAGTTGAGTTAGGTGTTAATACGATCACTCCACTGATCTCAGAACGCTGTGGTGTTAAACTTGACCCTAGCCGTTTAGAGAAAAAACATCAGCAATGGCAAAAAATTATTATCTCGGCATGTGAACAATGTGGCAGAAATAGCATCCCACAATTAATGCCGGTGATGTCATTAGAAGAATGGTGTGCTCAAGATGATGGTAGTTTAAAACTCAATTTACATCCTAGGGCTAACCAAAGTATTAATACCTTACCCTTACCTGTTAAAAAAGTGCGCTTATTGATTGGCCCTGAAGGTGGACTTTCCCCTGAAGAAATCGCCATGACAGCAGAGCACCATTTTACTGATATTTTATTAGGTCCTCGTGTATTAAGAACTGAAACAACAGCGCTCACCGCAATCACCGCTTTGCAGGTTCGGTTCGGCGATCTGGGATAAAGGAGAAGTAATGATTAAATTAGGTATTGTGATGGACCCAATTTCATCCATCAAAATCAAAAAAGACACCAGCTTTGCCATGTTATTAGAAGCGCAACGTCGTGGCTGGGAAATTCATTATATGGAGATGAACGATCTTTACCTACACCAAGGTGAAGCACGCGCTCACACTCGTTTACTCAGCGTAGAAGAAAACCCAGAAAAATGGTTTGAGTTTGGCAAAGAGCAAGATATTGCTTTAGGTGAACTTGATACCATTTTGATGCGTAAAGATCCGCCTTTTGATACCGAATTTATTTACGCAACCTATATTTTAGAACGTGCTGAAGATATGGGAACACTGATAGTTAATAAGCCACAAAGCTTACGTGACTGTAATGAAAAACTCTTTACTGCATGGTTCCCAACATTAACACCAGACACCTTAGTGACTCGTGAAGCTAAGCATTTACGCGCTTTTCATGAAAAACACGGTGATGTCATTTTCAAACCATTAGATGGCATGGGTGGTGCATCAATCTTCCGCTTGAAAAAAGACGATCCTAACGTAGGTGTTATTATTGAAACACTCACAGAACACGGTCATCGTTTCTGTATGGCACAAAATTTCCTACCTGAAATTGTCGATGGTGATAAGCGCATTCTAGTTGTCGATGGTGAACCTGTTCCTTATTGCTTAGCGCGAATTCCTGCAAAAGGTGAAACTCGAGGCAACTTAGCCGCTGGTGGTCGTGGCGAAGCTCGCCCATTAACAGAAAGTGATTGGGCTATTGCGCGTCAAGTTGCACCTATCCTTAAACAAAAAGGTCTTATTTTTGTTGGATTAGATGTTATTGGCGATCGCTTGACTGAAATTAATGTCACAAGTCCAACATGTGCGCGTGAAATTGAAGCGGCTTATCCTGATGTTTCTATTACAGGCATGTTAATGGATGCAATTGAAGTACGCTTAAACAAGAAAAACTAACTTTTAGACACTGAGATTAAAGGGTTTAAAAGTATGAACCTAGCCCCCACATATTAATCAATAAGCGGTATACATTAAGAAATACAATGTATAAAAGGGCTAGGTTTTTTAATAAAAATGATCAGGGAACAGTACTACTATTATGAATTTACTTAACCATTTTCTTATTGCTATGCCTTCATTAAGCGATCCGTTATTTGAACGCTCGGTCGTCTATGTTTGCGAACATAATGAAAACGGTGCGATGGGTTTAATTATTAATAAACCTATTGAAGATATCTCTGTGGAAGGTGTATTAGATCAACTGGAAATTTTTTCGACTGATAGAGATGAAGCAATTAGCTTACAAAAACCCGTGATGTCAGGAGGTCCAGTTGCAGAAGAGCATGGTTTTATCTTGCACACTCCAGTTTCAGGCTTTAGTTCTAGTATCAAAATTAGTGACAGCACGATGATCACAACTTCCAAAGATGTATTAGAAACCTTAGGTACAGCAAGACAACCAGAAAAAACATTAGTCTCTTTGGGTTATTCTAGTTGGGAACAAGGCCAATTAGAGAAAGAAATTTTAGAAAATAGCTGGCTAACAGTTGAAGCTTCACCTCAAATTATTTTTGATACCCCTATTGCTGAACGTTGGCATAAAGCCGCTGAATTAATTGGGATTAATATTCACACCATTTCACCGATAGCGGGTCACGCATAATGTCAAACAGAACGGTAATGGGCTTTGATTTCGGTACAAAAAGCATTGGTGCCGCTATCGGTCAAGAAGTTACAGGAACAGCAAGACCTTTAGCCTCATTTAAAGCAAAAGATGGTATTCCTGATTGGACTCAAATAGAAAAAATCATAAAAGAGTGGCAACCTGATCTCGTGGTTGTCGGCTTACCTCTTAATATGGATGGCACCGAACAGTTAGTCACAACTCAAGCTAAAAAATTTGCTAATCGCCTTCATGGTCGATTTGGTGTACAAATTGCCTTGCATGATGAACGCCTTAGCACCGTAGAAGCTCGCGCTCATCTTTTTGAGCGTGGCGGTTACCGTTCCTTAGATAAAGGCAGTGTAGATGCCGCATCTGCCGTTATTATTCTTGAAAGCTGGTTTGAACAGCAATGCTAAAAATAGCTTCCAACTAATCATAGTCACCTATTTTTACTTATAAGTTATCACTCAGCTTGAATTAAACCTTCATGTTGGCGTTGCTGCCGACTTAACATGAAGGTTTGCATACCGTATTCACTACCTGTTTGCATTAATGTTGTCACTTGGTGGTATTTTCCTTCTCTAATAAGATGCGAAATACCCTGTGTGACCTGCATTATTTCAAATAACGCCACACGTCCGCCTTCAATTGAAGAAACTAACTCTTGTGAAATTATCGCCCTTAAACTGCACGCTAATTGTGATGAAATCCATTGTCGCTCATTACCTGTAAATACATTTGTCACGCGCTCAAGTGTTTGTGCCGCCCCTTGAGTATGCAATGTAGCCAGCACCAAATGCCCTGTTTCTGCTGCCGTTAATGCCAACTTAATACTTTGTGCATCTCTTAACTCGCCTAACATAATGACATCTGGATCTTGGCGCAGAGCGCTCTTTATCGCATTTGCAGTATGTTGAACATCTCGCCCTATTTCCCTTTGCTGCACAATGCTTTGCTTATTGCTATGTATAAATTCAATAGGATCTTCTAATGTCAAAATATGCTGACGTTGATATTGGTTTAAATGATTGATCATTGCCGCTAATGTCGATGATTTCCCACTTCCTGTTGCACCAGTCACCAAAATAAGTCCATGAGAATAGTTGTCTAAAAGTGTTGAAACCGACTTGGGTACTCGAAGTTTATCTAAAGAAGGAATTTGTGTTTCAATTATTCTTAATACAGCTGAAATGCCTTTTTGTTGGCGAAATAAATTAACACGAAGTCGCTGCCCACAAGACAGCGTGAGTGCTGTATCAACTTGCCCTTCATTCTCAAAAATTTGCTTTTGAGTGTTGCTCAAAAAAGGCAAAAACCACGCTAATAGACTATCGGAAGTGATAGGTTTACATTGATTTTGTTGATAAAGTATTCCATTGATCCGCAATCGTGGTACATCACCACAACAAAGGTGCAGATCCGAGGCGTTATGCTTTACACTATATGCAATTAAATTTTCCATTTTCATCTTATTATCTCCTGAGTTGCCATGAATACTATTAAACAGAATCTCGTCAATGTCAGGTCTCACATTGACACAGCAGCGCAGAAATGCGGCCGTTCTTCAGAAGAAATAACACTACTTGCAGTGAGTAAAACAAAACCTGCGAGTGACATCGAAAAAGCAATAGCGTGTGGACAAACTGAATTTGGTGAAAACTATGTCCAAGAAGGTGTTGATAAAATCAATTATTTTGCTGATAACCACACCTTAGTTTGGCACTTTATCGGCCCTTTACAGTCAAATAAAACACGTCTTGTTGCTGAAAATTTCGATTGGTGCCATACCATTGATAGATTGAAAATCGCTCAAAGATTAAGTGACCAACGTCCTGACTCATTGCCACCAATAAATGTCCTTATTCAAATCAATATTAGTGATGAGAACAGTAAATCAGGTATTAATCTGACTGAACTTGATGGGCTAGCGGCACAAATTTCTATTCTATCAGGTATTAAATTGCGCGGATTGATGGCTATTCCAGCACCTGAAAGCAATTATGACAAACAAGTTGAAGTACTAAAAAAAATGCATCTTGCATTTAAACAATTGCAATCTCAATATCCCGATATAGATACCTTATCTATGGGAATGACAAGTGATATGGAGGCTGCTATTGCTTGTGGTTCAACACTCGTTCGTATTGGAACAGCAATTTTTGGCGCAAGAGATTACGCGACTAAGTAAAAATAGAGGTTTATATGGAACATCGTAACATCGCATTTATTGGCGCTGGAAATATGGCTCAAGCCATTATTGCAGGATTGGTTCAAGGTGGATATCCAGCAAATAAAATAACCGTCAGCTCACCTTCTGCCATTCGCCGTGAACCACTAGAAAAAGAGTTCGGTATTCATAGTACTAATGACAATATTGATGCGGTTCAGAAAGCGGATGTTATTGTGTTGGCAGTAAAGCCACAAATGATGGAAGAAGTTTGTAAGCCCTTACAAAATATCGATATGAGCAAAAAGTTAGTCCTCACTATCGCTGCTGGCATCCCCGCTACTCGTTATAACGACTATTTTGCAACTCAATTACAGCTTGTTCGTATTATGCCAAATACTCCGGCTCTTGTAGGTAAAGGCTTAAGTGGTATGTTCGCTCACAATTCACTTTCATCTCAAGATAAACAGTTTGCCGATGAATTAATGAAAAGTGTCGGAACAACCGTTTGGGTAGAGCAAGAATCTGCCATCAATGATATTATCGCCGTTGCTGGTAGTGCACCCGCTTATTTCTTCTTGTTTATGGAATCAATGCAACAAGAAGCAGAACGTTTAGGTTTTTCACCTGAAGTGGCAAGAGCTATTGTGCAACAAGCAGCAAGTGGTTCTACCGCCTTAGCAGAGAAACAACACATGTTACCTTTCTCAACTTTACGCGAGCAAGTAACATCAAAAGGTGGAACGACAGCAGCTGCACTTATGCAGTTTTATGAAGGTAAACTACCTGAAAACGTCGCTTCTGCCATGCAAGCTGCGATTAAACGTGCGCAAGAAATGGAAAAACAATTTTAATTTCATCAGGGCCAACTAATGAATTTTTTAAATTTCGTCATTCTGACTCTTCTTCAACTCTACACATCCGTACTGCTATTACGTGTTTGGATGCAATGTGTCAGAGCTGATTTTTATAATCCTTTTTCACAATTTATCGTCAAGATCACACAGCCAATTGTTCGCCCATTGAGAAGTATTATTCCTTCTATTGGTCCTATTGATACAGCTTCAGTTTTATTAGCCTACATATTAATTCTGCTAGGTATTATCGTCCCATCTTACTTATCAGGAACATCTATTCCTTTATCTTTAATGTTCCCATTCGCCTTTATTGAACTGCTTACAGCAGCAGGTAAGATGATTTTCTGGTTGATCATTATCCGCGCAATTCTTAGCTGGGTAAGCCAAGGTCGTAATCCAATTGATCATCTTTTATTTCAATTAACAGAACCTTTAATGGCACCAATCCGTCGTGTCATTCCGGCGATGGGTGGTTTAGATTTCTCTGCAATGATTGTTATTCTTGTGCTTTACGCCCTGAACTATCTGCGCGTAGACGTTTTACAATGGCTACTTAGCGTAACGCTTTACTAAGGATAACACTCATGCAAAAAGTAGTGCTCGCAACTGGAAATCCGGGAAAAGTTAAAGAGCTAGCCTCTTTACTTTCTGCTTTCGGTTTAGATATTGTTGCTCAAACAGAGCTTGGTGTTGATTCTGTTGAAGAAACTGGCCTAACTTTTGTTGAGAATGCGCTGATTAAAGCTCGTCATGCAGCAAAAGTAACCGGTCTACCAGCTATTGCTGATGACTCCGGTATTTCAGTAAATGCTTTAGGCGGTGCTCCGGGTATTTACTCAGCACGCTATGCAGGTGTTGATGCAAGCGATCAGCAAAATCTGGATAAATTGCTTGATGCAATGAAAGATGTTCCTGCTGAAAAACGCCAAGCACAATTTAACTGTGTATTAGTTTATATGCGCCATGAAAACGATCCAACTCCGCTGATTTTTCACGGTATTTGGCACGGTGTATTAAGCACAGAAATGCACGGTGAAGGTGGATTTGGTTACGATCCTATTTTCTTTGTTCCTGAATTAAATTGTACTGCGGCACAATTAACTAAAGAGCAAAAAAATCAGTATTCACATCGTGGTAAAGCACTTAAATTAATGTTGGATGCCCTTAAGAATGCTTAAGTTGCCTCCATTAAGTTTGTATATTCATATTCCTTGGTGTGTACAAAAATGCCCTTATTGTGATTTCAACTCACACACGCTAAAAGGCGAAGTTCCACATCAGGAATATGTGCAACATTTACTCAATGACTTAGATGCCGATCTTATTCACGTTGGCTCCCGTGAAGTCCAAACCATATTTATTGGTGGCGGTACACCTAGCTTATTAAGCGCTGAGTCAATGGCTGATTTACTCTATGGCGTTAAAGAGCGCATTGCTGTTAGTCCTAATGCAGAAATTACGATGGAAGCTAACCCGGGAACCGTGGAAGCTGAACGCTTTGCTGGCTTCCAACGTGCGGGTGTAAATCGTATTTCTATTGGTGTGCAAAGTTTTGGCAACGATAAGCTTATTCGCTTAGGACGCATTCATGATGCTGATGAAGCTAAAAATGCGGCTCGTTTAGCCAAAGAATTAGGCTTACGTAGTTTTAATTTAGATTTAATGCATGGATTACCAGACCAATCATTATCTCAAGCACTTTCGGATTTACAGCAAGCAATAGAGTTATCCCCACCACATTTGTCTTGGTATCAATTAACCATTGAACCCAATACACAATTTGGCTCTCGTCCACCGAAATTACCTGATGACGATATGCTGTGGGATATTTTCTCAGAAGGTGACAAATTACTGACAGCCGCAGGTTATCAACAATATGAAACATCAGCATATTGTAAGCCGGGCTTTCAATGTGAGCATAACTTAAATTATTGGCGTTTCGGGGATTATTTAGGTATCGGTTGTGGTGCTCATGGAAAAATAAGCTTTGAAGATGGTCGCATCATGCGAACAGTAAAAACCAAGCATCCTAAAGGTTTTATGGAAGGTCGTTATCTCCACCAGCAAAATTTTGTTGATAATGATGACCGTCCATTTGAATTTTTTATGAACCGTTTTCGTCTGTTAGAAGCATTCCCTAGACAAGATTTCAGTGATTACACGGGGCTTTCTGAAGAAGTTATTCGCCATCAAATAGATGAAGCTTTGGCCTTAGGTTATATCAGTGAATCAGACACTCACTGGCAAATTACACCTCATGGCAAACTCTTCCTCAATTCATTGCTTGAGTTATTCCTTTAATATTGCTGATTTCAAATAATTAGCTTAAAAAAATGCCCATACTGATTAATCACAGTTGGGCATTTTTCTTTATTACAAACCTTAAAACATCATAAAAATCTTAAGGTTAAATCAATTAAAGTGCGTTTTCTACCGCTTCAATTTGTTTAGTTAAACTGTCTAAACCACCGCCAGAAAGATACCAAAGATCAGCTTGTAGATAAATAATACCGCTATTTTTATAAGCCGAGGTTGTTTTGATTACCTCATTTTCAAATGTTGCTTTGTCTAATTTATCAGCGCCAATAGCTTCGCTACGATCCACAATTAAAATAACATCAGGATTAGCTTTTGCGATCATTTCAGGTGTTACAACACGACGTTTGCCTTTCTCTTCTTCAGCAACAGGCGGTAATTCGGCTCTTTTGGCTTTAACAACATCATAAACAACACTTTGATTATTAGGCATTAAATTGCCAGCGTTATGTAATAGTACTAAAACTTTTTTGTCAGATCCTGCTGCTTTTTTCTGGGCTTGCTCAATAACAGTATTTAATTTAGCAATTTGCTCTTGAGTCACTTGTTGTTTATCAAATAATTCACCTAATAATTTGATATTTGACTCAACTGAATTGAGATAGTTTGCGCTGTTAGTACCTAAATTAACGGTTGGTGCAATTTTCGCTAAAGCCTCATATGATGCACCTTGGCGACCCGTAATAATAATTAAATCAGGTTTAATTTCGGCTAATTTTTCTAAGTCAGGCGCTTTCATACCACCTACATTAGCAACGTTGCTTGCAATACTTCCTTTAATATAGGCAGGCGCATTACCTAACGGTAGCCCAACTACTTTATCGGCTAAACCTAACTGAACTAAAGAATCATAAAGACCAAAATCAAATAGAACCACTTTTGAAGGGTTCTTAGTGACCGACGTTTCACCTAATAGGTGTTTAATCACCATCTTGTCATTGTGCTGACTAATAACTTGGTTAGGTTGGTATTCGATTGGCGTTTTGCTTAACGCAGAGAAACTGGTTACAGAAAGGATAGATGCGATAACTAAAGGAAGGATCTTCTTCATTAATTTTGCCCTGTTTAAGTGGAATACTCAAACAGGGCATTCTAAACAGCTCATCTCATAAGTCAATTGAATAAGAATGATTTTCATTATTGTTTTCAATTGTTGTGAGATAGAAATTTATATACTCTAAATAATTCAAGATCTCGCTTGAAGAATGACGAGTATCATTATTTTTTTAGAGAATTAACAAGCTCCACTCGTTGACTCTCCATTTGGGTTATTTTGCTACAAGCTTGCTGACCAAATTGAGTAAATGCAGCTTCTTGCTGTTTCCACTCCTGATCTATAATTTTTTGAAAACCATCTAAGTTTCCTAATAGTCCGCCCAAGGCTTTTTTACTGTCACCACCAGCTGCTGCTAATAACTGTTTTTTTCCCAATTCATTAATGCTGTCTTGCAACATACCACCTAGGCTACTTTCTACGATTTCACGACCTTTGGCTTCGACTTCTTTTATGGCTTGAGAATGGAATGTAATGTTATTCGGTTCTATGCTGACCACTCTATCCATTTGCTGATTAAGATCTTTCTCTAATCTACTTAATCTATTAAGGATATTGCTATCTTTACCAAAAGCTTCAATCACCACTTTATCAAGCACTTTGCGAGAATCTTGCAGTTTTACCCCTGTTTCAGTTCTTAACCAAGGTACGTCTCGTCTTACTGTGGCTTGATATTTCTTTGCTAGTTCTTGTTGCTGTGGTGTCAATGAGGCACTTTTTTCATTTTGAAATAGTGTGCCGTCAGGATAAATCACCATTAAACCATGCGAACCTGCGACTTCAACAAATTCAGAGGTTATGCGTAAATCATCTTTTGGCATTACAGCACAATCAAAACTTGGTGATGCATTTGCTGTACCCGCAACAAAAAACAGTGTGACAGCAATATTTCTTAAATTCATAACAACTCTCCTGAAAACACACCTAAAAAATTGAACGCCCTACTTTGTTTGCTAATAATTCAAGTGCTGCACAACCTGCTAATGAGTTACCTGATTTATCCAGCTCTGGTGACCAAACTGCAACCGTAAAGGCATCTGGAACAACAGCAATAATGCCACCACCTACGCCTGATTTTCCGGGAATACCGATACGAAACGCAAATTCACCGGCACCATCATACATGCCACAAGTTAACATTAACGCATTTATTTGGCGGGTTTGTCTTGGCGTAATAATCTGATTTTTATTACCCACACATGTACCTTGATTAGCCAAATAACTAAAACATCGCACTAACTCGGTGCAACTCATCTCTATTGAACAATAGTGAAAATAGGTTTCCAGTACTGTAATAACATCGTTCTCAAAATTACCGAAAGATTTCATCAGGTAAGCAATAGAGGCATTTCGACTAAGATGCTCCATCTCTGATTTTGCGACCACTGAGTTATAACAAATATCAGGAGTATCAGTGAGAAAACGGATCACTTCTAACATTCTTTGCTTAGGCGCACTTAATCGAGACTGCAACATATCAGTGATAACAATGGCACCCGCATTAATAAAGGGATTACGTGGTATTCCTTTTTCCATTTCTAGCTGTATCAAGGAATTAAAAGGAAGCCCTGATGGCTCTTTTCCTACACGTTGCCAAATTTCATTTTCTTCATAACGTGTTAAAGCAAGCGTTAAGCTAAGTACTTTAGAAATAGATTGGATTGAAAAACGCTTATCTGCCATGCCTGATTGATAGAGTTCACCATCAACCGTATAAACAGCCATAGCAAGCTGCTCTGGAGGTACTTGAGCTAATGCGGGGATATAATCCGCGACTTTTCCTTGCCCGATTAATGGGCGAATTTGTTGCAAAATATCTGACAGTAATGCGTTAGATAACGTTGTAGTCACAGTCCCTTCCCCAGACAGACAAGGGCATCCTTTTGGATGCCCTTGTTATTATTTGCTAAATGTATAACTTTCTATCAATCCCACCAAACATCAAATAGTTCAGAGGTCTGTACATCTTGCATTTTGCTTTCTTTTAGGAAGTTTTCGACTAATTGGCGATGCTCTTCTGTACATTTACCAATTTGTTGTAAGCAGATTAAGCCTTCCCAGCTCAGGTAACCACTTGCATCAAATGCCAGCCCATTTGGCTCAATAACTTTGAGGATCAGTTCATCAACAAAGCGATCTACTTCCTCAATTGGGGTATTTTCTGGGAAAGTCCATTTAACTGAGAAACCTAATTCCTGAAATTCATCGATACGCATTTTTTTGCGTAAGCGGCGACTACGTTGTTTAGCCATTATTTTACCCTCTTAAACATAAGATCCCAGACACCATGCCCTAAGCGATGACCGCGTTTTTCAAACTTAGTCACAGGGCGTGTTTCTGGTCGTGGTACATAATCCTGAGTTTCTGATAAATTCTGATAACCTTCAACACTTGTCATTACTTCAAGCATATGTTCTGCATATGGTTCCCAATCTGTCGCCATATGAAAAACACCATCTAACGTTAATTTTTTTAAAATTAATTCTGCAAAAGGCACTTGAACAATACGACGTTTATTATGACGCGCTTTGTGCCATGGATCAGGAAAGAATAACTGAACCATTTTTAAGCTATTATCTGGGATCATATGATTGAGCACTTCAATCGCATCGTGACACATGACTCTCAGATTGCTTAATTGTTCTTCTTCAGCACTTGCCAGACAAGCACCAACTCCCGGTGCATGTACTTCAATACCGAAATAATTATTTTCTGGTGTATTTTTTGCCATAGTCACGAGCGATGCGCCCATGCCGAAGCCAATTTCTAAAATTACAGGCGCTTCGCGTCCAAAAACCTGACTGAAGTCGATGGGTTCCGGTTGATATTCAATGCCAAAGGCAGGCCACTGTGTTTCTAATGCTTGCTCTTGACGAGGCGTTAAACGGCCTTGTCTACGAACAAAACTACGAACGCGTCGTAAAGCACGTCCTTCTTCGTTGAATTCCGGAGAAATTACATTCTTGATCATGTCTAATACTGTCAGTCGTTAGGCCAATTATTTACTTAAAATCGTTATAATGTCGCAATAGTGCAACTTAACCGACATTATCCAAAGATCACTAAGTTTAGCAAGAGTCACTCATAGAAGCATCACTCTATAAGATAAATATTAAGAGTGTTTACAGTTTATTCTCTCTGTGGTGCAATCTTACCTTAATCAGAACATGAGTTAATAAAATAAAACATGATGGAAGCTCTGCAATTTTCGCAAGTCGTACTCAATTGGTATCACAAATATGGGCGCAAAACGCTCCCTTGGCAGCAAGAAAAAACGCCTTATCACGTATGGTTATCTGAGGTAATGTTGCAACAAACTCAAGTTGCGACGGTTATTCCTTATTTTGAGCGTTTTATTGCACGTTTTCCTGATGTCAACGCATTAGCTAAAGCGCCGCTCGATGAAGTACTTCACCTTTGGACAGGCCTTGGTTATTACGCAAGAGCCAGAAACTTACATAAAGCGGCACAACACATTGTAGATAAACATCAAGGGCAGTTTCCTGATACCTTTGAGGACGTTTGTGCCTTACCCGGTGTTGGGCGTTCAACCGCTGGTGCTATTTTATCGTTATCACTGAAAAAACCTTATCCAATTCTTGATGGTAATGTGAAACGTGTTTTAGCACGCTGTTATGCCGTCGAAGGCTGGCCGGGTAAAAAAGAAGTTGAAAATAAGTTGTGGGAGATCAGCGAAAATGTCACCCCAACCGAAGGTGTAGAGTATTTTAATCAGGCAATGATGGATTTAGGTGCAATGGTTTGCACAAGAAGTAAGCCTAAATGTGAGTTATGCCCATTAAATACTGGTTGTATCGCTTATGCTCAAAATAATTGGGCGGATTATCCTGGGAAAAAACCGAAAAAAGTTATCCCAGAAAAAACAACTTATTTTCTTATTTTACAATATGATAATCTTGTTTGGTTGGATAAAAGACCACCAGCAGGAATATGGGGTGGGTTATTTGCCTTTCCTCAATTTGAAACAAAAGCGCTTTTAGAGCAGTGGCTAACTGAGCATGGACTCGATAATAATGAATCAGAACAACTGATTTCATTTCGACATACTTTTAGCCACTTTCATTTAGATATTGTGCCAATTTGCGTAAAACTCTCAACGTTTACCTCTATGATGGAGGAGCAAAAAGGACTTTGGTATAACTTACAGACACCTGCAACCGTAGGGTTAGCAGCACCTGTAGAGAATTTACTTAGACAATTAGCCTAAGCTAATACCTGCGATATTGAGGATTTATTATGAGCAGAACTATTTTTTGTACTTTCCTGAACAAAGAAGCTGATGGACTTGATTTTCAGTTGTACCCAGGAGAAATTGGAAAGCGCATTTTCAATGAGATCTCAAAAGAAGCATGGGCTCAATGGATGGCAAAACAGACCATGCTTATTAATGAGAAAAAACTTAACACCATGAATCCTGATGATCGCAAACTATTAGAACAAGAAATGGTACGATTTTTATTTGAAGGCCATGATGTTCATATTGACGGCTACACACCACCTGAAAAATAATATTCACTTTTCCAGAGCCTTTAAGGCTCTGGTATTTTATTCACCATAGCGATGCAATTGACCATGAAAAAAATCCTTCTCTTGCTGATTATCGCCCCTCTACTCATTTCATGTAGTAGTCAACCATCAAAAACATTTGAACCCGATTACGCAAAGGATACTAATGCGTTCGATATTCTTATGGGGCAATTTGCCAATAATATCGAAATGATTTGGGGTATGAAGGAAGTATTAATCGCAGGCCCTAAAGACTACGTAAAATATACCAATGCTTATAAAACACGTAGCCATATTAATTTTGAAGCCGGTACGATTACGATAGAAACTTTAGGTGATGATGCACCTCAATTTCAATTGCATAAGGCGATAGTCACAACATTATTAATGGGCGAAGATCCAGGCTCTATTGATCTCTACTCTGACGTTAATAATATTCCTCACAGTACAGAACCCTTTTTATTAGGACAAGTACTCGATAACACAGGGCAACCTATACGTTGGGAATGGCGCGCCAATAAATTTGCAGATTATCTGATTGCCAATAAATTACAAAAACGTCAATCCGGTATAAACACAATTTGGTATGTCACCCTCAATCTTGTTCCTAACCACCTTGATCAACGTGCTCATAAATATTTACCGCTAGTACAACAAGCAGCAGCTAAATATGGTGTTGAGCCATCACTAATTTTGGCAATTATGCAGATTGAATCCAGTTTCAATCCATATGCAGTAAGTAGTTCTGATGCACTCGGTTTAATGCAGATTATGCCAGCAACGGCAGGTCGAGATGTCTTCCGAATGCAAGGAAAATCAGGACAACCAAGTCGTAGTTACTTATTTGATCCCGCTAATAATATCGATGCAGGTGCGGCTTATATTTCGATACTGCAAAATAGCTACCTTGGAGATATCAAAGATCCTGTTTCACGCCGTTACGCCGTTATACAGGCTTATAACGGTGGTGCAGGTAGCGTGTTGCGGATATTCCATAACGATAAGAAACAAGCAGCGGCCATGATTAACAACTTAGAGCCAACACAGGTGTATACCACATTGCGTAATAAGCACCCTGCTGACCAATCTCGTCGTTATCTTGAGAAAGTCAGTACAGCTCAACGTAACTATCGTTAGTTGATACTTAGTCTAAAAAACAAAGCTTCCTCAATAATTTGGGGAAGCTTTTTTGTTACTGAAGCTTAGTAAATGACTTTATCGTCATGTATTTTTTAAGTATCACAAAACACTTTCACTTTATTTTTACGCATTTTCCGCGACAAATAGCGTTTTATTAATCAATAAGTTTAAAAAAACAGCAATCAAACAGTTTTGTGATAAATAACGTTGACGAGCAAGGCGATATCGGGTTTAATACGCCCCGTTGCCCGAATAGCTCAGTCGGTAGAGCAGGGGATTGAAAATCCCCGTGTCCTTGGTTCGATTCCGAGTTCGGGCACCACTATTTAGAAAAACCAGCCTTAGGGCTGGTTTTTTGCTTTCTGCGCTTTATAAATTTTTGAGACTTCTTTCTTAGTTCTAGATAGTGTGCCATTCGACAGTACATATCATCTATCGGTGATTTAGTCAGAACCTTTTCTTTTTGGCTCCCCGTGCATTTTGCTTGATTAAAAGTCAACTACCGATTTGAATTCCCCCCTTTTTCAATCGTTCCCATCCATATTACGCCCCGTTGCTACATTAACAGGTAGCCTTTCATTTTCAGTATCCCAGTTTCACGCCAAGGTTCTGTTCCTTGTTCTAATACTTAAATAATCTTATTTGTCACTATACGATAAAGATCATTTTGCTGTGAGGATGTACGACCTATTAATTCCTTTTTCATAGACAATTCCTGTTAAAAAAGGAATTGCCACCAAATTGGGAAGTAATACCCATTTGGGTTGAAATAAAGAAAGTTGATTTAATTAATATGCAATCACTCTAAGGCATTCCTTTCAGATCGTGGAAATATTGGCTGTTGTTAAAAACAACGAGATAATATTTAAAGGGTAAACGATAGGTTACTTTCTTTTGCCAAACGTAAGAGATATACAAAGGTAAAGAGCAAAAAACAGACAACTATACCGAATAATATCTTTATTACCTGTTCTTATAAACAACTCACCAAGAAAATATTTATCACCAAATTTAAATATAATAAGACAACTACTACCAATAAAATAAATAAACAATAGATATATTAAATTTAAAAATCTACTCTCTTTATTAAGAAGGTAAAGTTGCAACTTATATAAGACATATAACAGTAAAAATGAAGATATATAGAATAGAAAAAGCTCCAACCAACCAAACGGAAATGGTGATAACACATCAAAATCATTCACCTTTATTCTCTTCCTTATATAAGTCGTGTGTAGAATAAATAGCCATATCAACGCCTAGAGTACTACATAATGTACCGACAGATCCCACACAAAAAGCAACAACTACTTATTTCTAACTCTGTTCAATCAATCAACTACTCTAGTTAATTTAAAAATATCACTCTTATAAAAGCATTACTATAATTAGTATCTAGTTCAGCTTTAGCCATATTTTTCACATCCTTGTTGAAAATAAAAATTCAAGCTATATCTTATCCAAATTATCGGCTGTTATAGTGTAATATTTAACAAATCTTATCAATAGTTAATAGCTACTTTTCCAACTCACCTAAAGATAAAAGTCCATATTACTAAAATAAAATAAAAAATGGATTTTAATTATAAATATATAAGATAGGATGTTTATCATATTAACAATATTACTTTCAATATCGTTAAAGTCTATCACAAATGATATTTCACACTAATAAAAAATCACTACCAATACTAATTCTTATTTTCATTTAAAACTTAAAATATATACCCCTTTATACACTTAAAATAAAAGTGATCGCTTTTATAACATTTATCACACAAATTAAGTTCATTTAAGAAATACTCTAGATATATATCTCCTTTTAATTAATACCTACCTCACAGAATATGAAATTCGCCTGAATTGTCATTGACGAAATATAGCTACAGCAGTAAATATAATAGGCAATGATCATAAAAACAGTGACCATCTTTAAAGATGGCTTTTTTAATCCTTAAATTGTCTCATTTTTTAGACAAAGAGATATTACAGAAACCACGGGAGAATTCTCTTATGACTCAACAAGATACAGCACCTCATTATTCAATTGATGATATGAAAGCGTTAATTGAAACAATGCAAATTTATAAAAAAGATAACAGTGGCAAAGGGATCACTCGTATTGCCTATGGCGAAGAAGATGAAGCCGCGCATCTGTATCTTGCTGGTTTAATGAAAGAAGCTGGCCTTGAAGTTTATCGTGATGGCATTGGTACACTTTACGCACGCCTACCAGGTAAAGATCGCTCACTACCCGCTGTAGGTACAGGATCTCATCTTGATACCGTACCTCAAGGTGGTGCTTATGATGGAGCCTTGGGTGTTATCGCTGGATTTTATGCCTTAATGCAATATAAACCACAACAACTTAAACGAGACCTTGAGCTGGTTGTTTTCCGTGCAGAAGAATCTAGTCGTTTTGGTTTTTCATGTATTGGCAGTAAGGTTTTAACAGGCAAAATAGATAGAGCTCGCTGGGAACAAAATAGAGATGATGATGGCAATAACTACTTTGAAGTTCTGAAGTCTTTAGGCTACCAACATGATAATTTTGATGATTGTTTAATCAAAAAAGATCGTTTTAGCGCCTTTGTTGAGCTGCATATTGAGCAAGGTAAACGCCTTGAGAATGACAAGAAAACTATCGGTATTGTCAACGGAATAGCTGCGCCAACTCGTTTCTCGGTTACAGTTAATGGCCATGCAGATCACTCTGGTGCGACACCAATGTACCAGCGCCAAGATGCTCTAGTTGCAAGTGCTGGCATTATTACAGATATCAATCGTGCAGCCTGTACAGAGGCAGTTTATGGCACTGTTGGTACAGTTGGTAAACTCAATGTTGTACCAAACTCCATGAACGTTATTCCAGGGCAAGTAAAATTCTCAGTGGATATTCGTGGTATTGATACTGAAAGTATTCAACGTGTTGTACAGCGTTTAAATAATAGTGTCGAAAAAGCAGAAAAGGATTTTGGTGTCGCTATTGATGTTCAACCAATTTCTGCTGAATCGCCAGTAAAACTAGATGATTCAATTTGCCAAGTTATTGAAGGCTTGTGCCAAAAACACGATATCAGCTATATGACAATGCTAAGTGGTGCAGGTCATGACTCAATGAATATGGCGCCACTTTATCCAACAGCGATGATCTTTACGCCATCTGTTGCGGGTATTAGTCATCATCCTGATGAATTTACCGAATTTAGTGATATTGCGGTTGCAGCAGATTTATTAGCTGAAACATTAGGTACATTAGCAAATCAATAATCGCTAACTATTTGTTTTAAAAGATTAATAGCATCATCACCTTTAGTGGCTTTTAACCATAACTTATCAAAGAGGGACTGGTACTGAAATATTGCCTCAGTTGAAGAAGTCACAGTCGCGATGCCCGTACTGACATTAGGGAACTCACCTAAACGGAACGGGCTAACGGCTAAAGAAAGAGGCACTTTATCTTGATAAAATAGTTGGAAAGTTAAAGACGGCATAGTATCTGAAATAATTGCAATATTAAGATAACTATTTTTTTGCTCTAACTTTTCAATTAAATGAAGGATTTCATTTTTTGCTCGTTCTTTTCTTTCTTGTTGAACTGTTTTAGTTAAATTAACCGAGCCAAGCATACCAACATAAAGAAATTTTTCGATTTGCTGTTGGCTAATAAGGTTATAAATATGAGGTGAATGTAAGGACTGATGCTTCTTACGCTCTTTTAAAATAGATAAAACTTCTTGTTGTTTTTCAGACAAAAGATTTAAAGGTGAAGCCTCTGTTAGCATTTCAACCAATGTTTTGTCATAACAATCTGAAGTTAATAAGTAAGAGAAAGGTTCGAAGTGGGTGTAAATATGTGAGGATTGAGTTTCAAGTTGGCGCATTCGTTCAAAAAAGCCATTTGCACTTGAATAATATTCTGTATTAATACCCAACAAACTGGTTAACGAGGTATTTAATAATCTAGCAAGATTATCAAGTGTCTCAATTTTAACAATTTCGCCTTTTTCTAATCGATATACAGCAGCACGAGAAATACCCAAGCTTTCAGCTACATCTTCAGCTTTTAATGAAGAGGCTATGCGATAAGCACGCAAGCGATAGCCGATGGATTGGTAATCTATTTTTTCTCTAGGTATGTAAGGCATATTTATAATTGGCTCCCAAATGCACAAAGTACCAGGGTAAAGTAACGGCACAACAATAAGACGTTAGTCGAGATAGTTTAAATTAAACCAAAAATAAAAAGAATCACCTTCCTCACAATGAGGTAAATAAAAGAAGTTTGCAGTAAAAAGTTAGTCTATATCAATAAACCTGTCTCCTAGCAGGTAACCTCACCAGGGTTAAAGCAGTAAAAACAAACAACAATAAAAAACTAAAAGGCGTTGTAATTGATATTACAGCGCCTTTTTCATTATTTAATTAACTAAATGCTCTAACACCATAGCACCAGCACCTTGAGAAACAATTTCATAAGCGTGGCTTGCTGGGTAAACTTCTGTTTTTATATTTGGAAAGAGAGAGAGTTTAGTTTCAATCGTTCTTTTAACGGTATCAAAGAATGTGTATTTGGGTATTAATGTTCCGCCACAAACAACAATATCAGGTTGGAGCATTAAAATTGTATTTGCGATAGCAAGTCCATAGTAATAAGCGGCTTCCTCTAATGCATCAATACACAAAGGATCTCGCATTTCTATTGCTTGGAAAATAGTGTGATAGTTAATTTCATCATCTGTACTGACAAGAGATGTTAATAAAGAGTGCTTTCCTCGTCTTATCTGATGAATAACATTATTTTTTATTGCATCTAAAGAGCACAGTGTATTTAAACAGCCATAAGAGCCACATTCACATAATGGTCCTTTCGCATCAATTGTCATATGACCAAAACAATTCATCGTCGCCGAGGTATCAGTTAAAAACTGATTACCAATAATAGCGCATCCCCTTACTTCGGTATCACAAGAGGTAAATAAAAATCGTTGTGTTTTTTGGCGATAATATAAACGAAATTCGGCTAAAGCGGCAAAATGCACCCCGCTTCCCACGGTAACGTAAGTAGGAATTTTTTTACGTAATAACGTCTCTAATTCACAGAATTCTTCGTCGAGGGATTTTGAAGCCAATTGATGCTCAACAACATGCTCAATAGAAATTCCTAGCCCTAAAACTTTTTCATAGCTGATTTTATTTTTTAATAACAATGCATCAATTTTAGGTAATAGCTTTTCAGTCATTTTATACGCAGATAAATAAGGCTCTGGCGATATTTTAATTTTATCCAACATATTGAGCTTTAAGTCCATTAACACAATAGTTGAATAGACTTTACTCAGTTCAATACCAATTAAAAACACCCCTTCTGTATTAATATTATACAAAATAGGTTTTCGTCCACCGGTTGATTCCCCTAACTCTGCGGTTGTAATTAATTGAAGCGCATTTAACTCGTCCAATAATCGAGCACAAGTCGCAGGTTTCATTTGTGCTAATTCGGTCAACGTTTCTGTTTTTATCGGTCCATTCTCTGCCACTAATTTATAAAGACTTTTAAGTTTCAATGCTTTTGAAGTCTTAGAAGACTGAAGTTCTTTTAAATTTTTCAATAGCATAGCGACTTCCTTTATTAAATTATTAAGCAAAGAAACGAGGAATATCGCTATCTTACTGTAAAAAAAGCAATAGTTCCTTAATCAAAACAAACAATATGATCTTAATCTCAAAATGAGAATAAGCAAGTTGTTCATTTTTGTTTATCAGGCAAAGTACTCTCAACCACTATTTAAAACGTAATGACGATTTACACAGGAGAGAGTCATGCATCAGGTTTCTGAAATCAATAAAGCAAAAGAATTTGTTCAATCTAAAACGACTGAAAAACCAACGATTGGGATCATTTTAGGCTCAGGTTTAGGCCCTTTTGCCGACACATTAGAAGATGCTGTACATATCCCGTATCACACTATTCCACACTTTGCAGCGTCTGGAGCAGTGGGGCATGCTAATGAATTAGTGATTGGTAAAATTGCAGGAAAAACAGTTGTTGCAATGAAAGGTCGTTTTCATTACTACGAAGGTGTATCACTCGATGAAGTTACCTTTCCTGTTCGTGTAATGAAAGCATTGGGCGTTGAAAAACTCATTATTACTAACGCATGTGGTGCCGTAAATACTGAATTTAATCCGGGTGATCTTATGTTAATTACGGATCACATTAACCTGACTGCAAATAACCCTCTCATTGGGCCAAATAATCCTGAACTTGGTGTTCGTTTTCTAGATGTCAGTGAAGTTTATAACAAAGCAATGCGTCAAATTGTTATTGATATCGCCAAAGAACAAGACATTACCTTGCGTCAAGGTGTCTATGCATGGTGGACAGGTCCAACGTATGAAACTCCAGCAGAAATCCGCATGATAAGAACATTGGGTGCAGATGCCGTAGGTATGTCAACCGTTCCAGAAGCGCTGATCGCTCGCCATTCAGGTATTGATACCATTGGTATTTCATGCTTAACCAATATGGCTTGCGGTATTTTAGAGCAACCTCTTAGTCATGATGAAGTCATTGAAACAGCAGAACGCGTAAAATCTACCTTCTTAAAGCTTATCAGTGAAGTGATCTCTCGCTTATAACTTTCTACCAATAAGAGAAAAAGTGGATCATAGATAGCTGCCTATGATCCACTTAAATCAATATCCCCAACAGTGGAGATTGTTATGGGTATAAAAATACAGCTCAAAGGCATGATGTTTATGCAATATTTTATCTGGGGAAGTTGGTTGATTACCCTAGGTGCATACATGATGCAAACATTAAACTTCACAGGGATTGAAGTTGGATTAGTTTATGGCTCTAAAGGTATTGCGGCTCTAATTATGCCTGGTTTATTAGGTATCATTGCCGATAAATTTATTCCTGCAAATCGTTTATATATTATTTGTCATCTTATTTGTGCTGTTGCTTTATTCTTTGCCGCTTCAGTGACTGATCCTTCGATTATGTTCTGGGTTATGTTTATTAATGCATTAGCATTTATGCCAACCATTGCACTTTCAAACTCTATTGGCTATTTTTGTTTAAATAAGCATAAATTAGATTCAGTTGCGCATTTCCCCCCTATTCGTGTATTTGGTACGATAGGCTTTATTGTTGCAATGTGGTGTGTCAGCTTATTTAGATTAGAGCTTAGCAATACTCAATTATATATTGCATCCGTTGCATCACTTTGCTTAGCGCTCTATTCATTCTGTTTACCTAAAATTCCAACAGCACAGCATAAACAATCCACATCTTGGGCCTCTCGCTTAGGATTAGATGCATTTGTTTTATTTAAAAAACCAGTCATGGCAATCTTCTTTTTATTTGCGATGTTATTAGGTGCTGTACTTCAAATTACAAATACTTTCGGTAGCCCATTTATTCATGATTTTGCTAAAAATCCTGAATTTGCAGATAGTTTAATTGTTCAATATCCATCAATTTTACTATCAGTATCACAAATGGCTGAAGTTGCCTTTATTCTAGCAATACCTTTTTTCTTAAAACGCTTTGGTATTAAAAAAGTCATGTTAATTAGTATGATTGCATGGACTTTACGTTTTGGATTATTTGCATATGGCGATCCTTCTCCTTGGGGTTTTGTATTGCTGATGCTTTCGATGATTGTTTATGGTTGTGCATTTGATTTCTTTAATATTTCAGGCTCTATCTATATTGAAAATGAAGTTAAACCTGAAATAAGAGCCAGTGCTCAAGGACTCTTTATGACCATGGTAAATGGTGTTGGTGCATATGCTGGCTCTATTCTAAGTGGTATGGTTGTTGATCACTTTACTGTCAATGGTATGAAAGATTGGCAATCAATTTGGTTAATATTTTCTTCATATACATTAATACTAGCAATTATCTTTGTGTTTGCTTTCAAGGAAAATAGAAAACTAGCTCACTGATAATCTTTATACATCACTTGCTTTCTTATTTTAATGATAATAAATCGACAAAAAGATTTATTATCATTTTTATTTATAATTAATTTTTAATTTTCAATACACTTCGATAAATTTCTTTTTTAAAAGCAAAAAAAACCATTAACACATATTATATTAAAGAAAAAAATGGACTTTCAAAAAAGGAAATAAAATGTCACATCAAGAATATTCACATGAAGTAGGTATTGTTATTGATGTAATAAAGAGCTACTCGCCTTTTAAACGATGGAATAAGAAAGATAAAGATGATAAGTTTACAGAAATAACATATAGCTTTCCTGATTGGAGTAAATTGAGAGGAGATGAATATAAAACAATCACAACACTAAATAAGTATCAAGAAGGAATAGCTGAGAAAATATTGCAACAATGGTCTGATGTTACAAACATTAAATTTATAAAGAAAAACAATAAATACGATACCAACATTAAGTTTGGTGTTTATAACAACGTGAATGAAATAACGAAAGATAACTCTCATTTAGTCCTAGGTGTTGCTAGATATCCATATAACAATACAGATCCAAATAAAAAAATAGAGAAAGCTACCGATTATAGTAGTGGAGGACATGTTTGGATAAATATATCCTCAACAGTATGTATAAAAAAGTTTAATAAAAAAGAAATGACATTAGAACAAGAAAATGAAGTGAATTTATTTAAAGAAAAATCAGACAGTGTAAAATATTATTATATAGAAACAGATACTCATATTACTTTATATAAAAATAATAATGATAGTGGTCATATTAACAATCAACCTATAATATTACCCAAAGGAAATGGAGAAACTCAAACTTATATACATGAAACAGGGCATGCTCTTGGTTTACCGCATACCTTTAAGTGGGATAATTATAATAACCCTGATGTTGAAGCCAATACTTTTAAATATACAGTGATGACATATCGATACCCAAAAATAGAAGAAGCTGATTTGGGTGGGCTTTATCCTATGTCTCCACTATTAATTGATATATATGTTATTCAAAAGTTCTATGGGGTAAATACAACAACAAGAACAGGTGATAATATCTATGGTTTTGATTCTAATACACAAAGAGAACATTATAGTTTAACTTCACCGGGCGATACCATGATCACTTGTATTTGGGATACCGGTGGTATTGATACTCTTAATTTTTATAAATATAACAAAAAGCAAAAAATAGATCTAAATGAAGGCGCTTTTTCTGATGTTGGAGGATTACAAGGTAATCTCTCTATTGCCTATGGTACTGTCATTGAAAATGTTATTGGTGGTAGCAACGACGATATTATTATTGGTAATAATGTTGATAATCATCTTTATGGTAATAACGGCAATGATATTATTTATGGTAATAATGGCAATGATGTACTTCAAGGAGGGAAAGGCAATGATTGGCTTTACGGTGGTGAGGACGATGACATTCTATATGGCTCTGATGGAAATGACATTCTTTGGGATGATCAAGGTTGTAATCAATTCAGTGGTGGAAAAGGAAAAGACATATTTATACTAGGCCTTAGTAATTATAATAGCCATAATAAAATTATGGATTTCACAAAAAGTGAAGATATCCTGCTATTCTCTGATGAGAATGATCATACTTTTACAATTAAAGATTTAGTTAAAAATAATGAAATTACTATTTCTAGCAGTTATAAGCATATAGAAAACACTACCCAAATATCCATTTCAAAAGAAATACTGTCTAAAAAGTATATTCATACAATAGAACTTGTCGGTAATTTTTCTTTTGATGATATATTTAACAGTTAACATATAAAGTAAATAAAAATTTAAACAACCTTATGATATAACTTAGATTAATTAAATATAATATCTAAGTTATATTTTTAAAAAAATAACAAAATAAAATAATAACAGAAAAAAAGATCCCTATCGGAAAGATAACTTTATTTTTATTAACTTAATTAAATTATTCTGACTTAAAACACACTTCACTTCACAATTATTTAAAAACATATTTTCCCCCTCTAGATTAATATCAATAAGTGGCTATCTTTATTATCGCTGGCGCTCGCCAGATAATTAAACTATTTTCAACATGAAAATAAACTTAACCTAAACTTGATATCCGGAGGATATTATGGGTTCTTCTTTATTAAAAAAAGCAGTAGGATTATCTAATGTCTCTGATTTATTAGATAAGAGTGGAATTTTTTATAATTTCTCAGCTAAGACTCTACCTTCTTTTGATTATGATACCGCAGGAAAACATATCGCACGTGAAGATTCCACATGGAATGGGAAATATGTTATCGGTCAAGCAGCAGAAGTAACGTATTCATTCCCAACTTGGGCAGGTAAAAAGTTTAATGATTTTGGTGATAAAAATCCCTATGGATTTAATTCAACACAGAAAGAACATGCAAGACAATCTTTAGATGCATGGTCTGATATCGCAAATATTAAATTTACAGAAGTAGGACCAAATGTAAAATCAGATATTACTTTTGGGAATATTACTGATCCATATGGCAAGTTCCAAGCTTATGCAACATTACCAAATACCCATGATTATTACGGGCGTGATGTTTCAGGCCAAGCTTGGTTTAGTGATTATTATTATGCTGGCAATACAACGCCTGAATTAGGTAACTATGGTCGCTTAACTATTATCCATGAAATTGGTCATGCACTCGGTTTAATGCACCCTGGCGATTATAACGCAGGGCAAAACGTACCAGGTTATTTAAAATCTGACTACGCTGAAGACAGTCGTCAATATACTGTTATGAGTTATTGGGAAGAATATGAAACAGGCGCGCACTTCCAAGGTGCTTATGCAGGTGCCCCTTTACTTCATGATATTTCAGCAATGCAATATCTCTATGGTGCAAATACAACAACCAGAACAGGTGATGATGTTTATGGTTTCAACTCAAACACCGGTATTGATTATTACACTGCAACAAGCAGTAACGATAAATTAATATTCTCCGTTTGGGATAGCGGTGGTAACGATACTTTTGACTTCTCAGGATATTATCAAGATCAAGTTATTGATTTACGTGAGGGTCATTTCTCTGATGTTGGCGGACTACAGAAAAACGTTTCTATTGCACAAGGCGTTACAATAGAAAATGCAATCGGTGGCTCTGGTAATGATATTATCTATGGAAATGATGCTGATAATATTCTCATCGGTGGCGGCGGTAACGACATACTGTATGGTGGCGGCGGTCAAGATACATTATGGGGTGGTACGGGTAGCAATACCTTTGTTTATAAAGAGATCTCTGACTCTTTAGTCTCTGCCGCTGACAAGATAATGGACTTCAAATCGGGTATTGATAAGATTGATTTATCAGAATTAATCGAAAATACCTTTAGCCATAAATTCCTTAACTTTGTTGATAATTTTACAGGTCGCTCAGGTGAAGCAACCATTAAATATGATCAAGCAACAAACTCAAGTGAACTTGCTATTAATGCTTATGGTTATGGATATAGCCCTGATTTCAAAATTGACATTGTAGGATTTGTTAATTACGAAACTGACTTTATTGTTTAATTTGTCATTGGGTAGGAGAGAAGTATTTCTCCTACCTTTTTTATCAATACGGAGCTATTTTTATATTTTTTCATTAAAAAAAAGATAGATTTATCGCTCCGCATTGATAGAAAAAATGCAGTAAATAGTAATAAACAGATAGGAATAAAATCAGGAATAACATTATGCCAGCAAGTAAACACAATAATGAAATAACAAATATTATAAAACAAAGAAAGAAAGTATTTCTTTCCATTGGAATATTCACAGCCTTAATAAATATTTTAATGTTAGTTCCTTCCATTTATATGTTGCAAGTTTATGATCGAGTTTTACCTTCAGGTAATGAAATGACTTTATTAATGCTAACGCTCATTATGTTAGCATTATTTATTTTTATGGGAGGATTAGAGTATTTAAGAAGCATTATTGTCATTAGAATGAGTAACAAACTTGATTTATCCTTAAACTCAAGAATTTATACTGCTGCATATCAAGCAAAATTAAATAAAACTCCCGGTATTAATTCCTCTTTAGCATTTAATGACTTAGTAACTATTAGGCAATTTATTACAAGTCATGCTATTTTTGCTTTTTTTGATTTACCTTGGTTTCCTATTTATCTTCTTGTTATCGCATTATTTAATCCATGGTTAGGATTATTTGCATTATGCGGTGCGCTCGTTTTATTTTCGTTGGCAATTCTTAATGAATATTTATCTCGATCATCATTAAAAAAGGCCAATGAGTTTGCTAATCAAGCACAAGTAATACAAGGTCATCATTTTGAACACCCACAGCCTATTGAAGCTATGGGAATGCTAGGTCATTTACGAAACCAATGGCAAATTGCTCACTTTAAATATCTACAAGCACAAACTCATGCAAGTGATAATGCAGCCGGTGTCAATGCAATAACAAAAGTCACTCGAATGGCACTGCAATCCTTAATGTTAGGATTAGGCGGATGGTTGGCAATAGATAATACAATTAGCCCAGGAATGATGATCGCAGGCTCAATACTATTAGGTCGTGCTTTAGCCCCGATTGAACAAGTTATTGGTGTATGGAAAAACTGGGATAGTAGTAAAGAAGCTTATAAAAGGTTAACTACACTACTAAACACGTATCCTGAAGAAAATAAAAAAATGGCGTTACCTTCTCCTAAAGGTGAATTAACGGTCAATATTAATCAGGCTCAATACCCTCAAACAGAACGTACACTATTAAATAATATTCATTTTTCACTTAGCCCGGGTGATGTACTTGGTATTATTGGCCCTAGTGCTTCAGGTAAATCCTCTTTAGCGAAATTTATTGTAGGTATATGGGAAGTTAAAACCGGAGCCATACGCCTTGATAATGCAGATATATATCAATGGAATAAAAGTGAAGTTGGTCAATATATTGGATACCTTCCCCAAGAAATCGCTCTTTTTCCCGGTACAATTGCCGAAAATATTGCTCGTTTTTCTGAGATAGATCCTCAAAAAGTCACTCAAGCTGCAATGATGGCAAATGTTCACGAGATGATTTTACGTTTTCCTGATGGATATGAAACCGTTATTGGTGCTCATGGTGAAGGATTATCAGGGGGGCAACGACAACGTATAGCATTAGCACGCGCATTATATGGCAACCCTACACTGGTTGTTTTAGATGAGCCAAATTCTAATTTAGATGATTTGGGCATTAAAGCGTTAATGCAAGCTATTCAAATACTTAAACAAAATAAAAAGACCGTTATATTAATTACGCATCAAAAACAATTACTCTCAGTGACCAATAAACTTTTAGTTCTTTTCGATGGTCACACTAAATTATTTGGCTCTACAACAGCCGTTATTGCTGAGTTAAATAACTCATCAGCAATAAAGAGTACGCCAACGCCAGCAACCACACCTATTACTCAAAGCAATATTTAATATTGAGAAGACTATTATGATCACAAAAAAAAATGAAATCGATATTGTTCATGGAATTTCAGATGATCCTAGGAAATTCTTAATAATAGGATGGTCAGTTATTCTTTTAGGTCTTGCTATTTTTATTTTTTGGGCTGCCTTTGCCCCCTTAGATAAAGGCGTATCTGCTAAAGGAAATGTTTCAATTTCAGGTAATAAAAAAAGTGTTCAAGCTTCAGTAGAAGGTATTATTACTGATATTTTAGTAAAGAATGGTGATAATGTAACCGAAGGTCAAACACTTATTCAATTAAGCCCTATTCAATCAAAAGCTTTAGTAAAATCCTTATCAGAACAATATGATAATTTACTTATTACTCAACAACGCTTATATGCTCAATTAAATGAAAAAACAGAGTTCACCTTAGATCTTAATGAAGAATATTACTCTCCATCAGAGAATTTAAATAAATTACTACTACTTCAAAATAAGTTACTTAATGAAAAGTATATTGAATTGCATAGTGAAATAAATGGCTACAACGCTATTATTGATGGAGTTTCTAATCGTTTAATTCATTTAAAAAGATCCACACAAAATAAGCAGCATCAAATTAATAGTTTACAAAATCAAATTAAAGATTTATACACTCTTGCTAATGAAGGCTATATTCCTCGTCATCGTTATCAAGAAATTGAGCGTGAACTCGCTGAAAATAATAACCATCTTAATGATACATTTGGACAAATAAGTACATTAGAAAAACAAAAGTTGGAGTATGAGCAAAAAATATTGCAACGCAATGCTAATTTCTACCAGTCAGCACGTACTGAGCTTAATCAAGTTCAATTACAAATAAGTGAAACAGAAAAACAACTTATCATTGAAATAGATAAACTGAAAAAGATGCAAATTACTGCCCCAATTTCAGGAATAGTAATGGATTTATCTGTTTTTACCCAAGGTGGTGTTGTAAGAACAGGTCAAACATTAATGGAAGTTGTTCCTCAAGATCATCAATTAATTATTGAGGCACGTTTAGCCCCTCACCTTATTGATAAAGTCACCCTTGGTCTTCCTGTTGATTTAATGTTTAGTGCATTCAATCAAAATACAACGCCTAAAATTCCCGGAGAGGTGACGTTAATTTCAGCGGATAGACTTCTCGATGAAAGAACGACAGAGCCTTATTACCAAGTATTTATTAATGTTAAAGATAATACTCTTCTTGCAGACAATAAAAATAAATTAAAGGCTGGAATGCCGGTTGATGTATTTATTAATACAGGCGATCGTTCATTGCTAAATTATCTCTTTAAACCTGTTTTAGATAGGATCCATACTTCATTGACGGAAGAATAATGATGCGAATAAAAAAAATCTCTGCCATTATATTTATATGGATGCTAAGTTTTCACGCTTTTGCCATCAGTTTATCTGATCTCTATTTCTTAGCAGTGAAAAATGATCCTACGTTTAATGCTGCGATTAAAGAACAGGTTGCAGGGAAAGAGTATGAAAATATTGGATTATCTCAATTACTTCCAAGTGTACATGTAAACTATCAAAATAACCCACGAAATTGGCAGCGGAAAGTTTATCCTATTAATACAAATCAAGGAGAAATGGAACGAACTGAATATCAAAATTATCAAAGCCATTCTGTCAGTGCCATTATTAGCCAACCACTCTTTGATTACACGGCATTCAGTGATTACAAATCATCAGTAATAAAAACATTACTATCAGATAGTCGTTATCAAGTTAAATTTTCCGAGCTAGTGATCAGATTAGTGGATAATTATATAGAACTGGCTTATGCACAAGATAAGTTATTATTAAATCTTTCACAGCAAGAGATTTATAAAAAACAGCTAACATCAAGTCAGCGTTTATTCGAGTTAGGCGAAGGAACAAAAACAGATATATCAGAGATCCAAACACGATTATATTTAACTCAATCTCAATATACAGATATTCAGCTTGAGTTAGATAATGCTAAAAATAAACTAAGTTCAATGATTGGTACATCACTACCTTATGCAGAGCATATAGCAAAATTAAGCAATAATCGTTTTATATTACAACCTATCACACCCAATAATTACGAGTCATGGGAAAACGAAGCTATGCAAAGCAATCTCAATATCCAAACGGCTCGTTATGAAATGGCAATAGCAAAACAAGAAGTAGAAAAAAATAGAGGTGAATTTTTCCCAACAGTGCAACTCTATGCTTCTTATTCTAATAGCGATTCTGATAGCAATAATACCGTAAATCAGAAATATCAATCAGCGAACGTTGGTTTTTATGTCAGTTTACCTCTATTTAATGGTGGAAAAACAACAGCTTCAATGCGCCAATCTACTGCGCTATATCAAATGAGTGCTTTTGAAAGAGATGCAATTATCCAGCAAATTAGACAAGAACTACGTCATCAATACCAAATATGCACAACGAGTAATATTAAATTGAATGCCTATGAGCAATCTGTTTCTTCTGCTAAATTGCAATTAGATGCAACTCAAAAAAGTTATATTGGCGGACAAAGAACAATGGTCGATGTTCTTAATGCCGAAGAATTATTATATCGTGCTCAACAAGATTTAATTAAAGCTAAATATGATTATATTCAGGCTTGGGCATTATTACATCAATATACTAATACATTAGATATTGAGAAAATAAAATTAATTGAAGGCTATTTTCAATAGAATTGCTAAATTTTTCAATAAGAAATATTAATGTAATTATAAAAGTCCTAGATCATGGATAGAAATAGGACTTTTAATTATAAGCAACTGTTGATTACTTATTTTAGCTAGCGGGTATCATCACTTCTTTTTAGTACCGTACAACATTAATACACGGTGAGTAAGAGCAATTGATGCTAGACCGATAAAACATTCAGCTAGGAAAATCAGCATAAATTACCCCCATTCATAAGTACATTTTGTTTGGGCGGGGGTTCTGATAAAGTAAAGTGACTTGTCATATAGTGCTTAGCTAACTCCGATTTAATGGACACATTTTAAACCTACCATTAAAACTAAAAAGAGCAAAATATATTTCTCAACAAAATCCATTTCTGGGCTTTGATCACATAAAAACAACACAAAAAATCAAATCTATGTCATTTTAAAGCCGATGTTAAATTTATTTGCTCTTTTAGAACCGTCTTTTGAAAAAAATAGACTTTTAAATCAGTTAATTAAAGAAAACGAATGTTAAATCACCCTGTTTTTCTACAATAGGTTTTACCTTTAACTGACTTATCACTGATAATATTTCTTTTCGCTCTGGTCGGACTAAAACAATCGCAAGCCCTTGATAGTTATTCTCTTCAATTAAGTTAACTAACTGCTTAAGATCATAATATTTATTTTGCACATCTGGATATGCTAGACCGTAAGCAAGCTCCCCTTTCGTCTCTGTTAAACGAATATCAGTGCGTTTTAATCCCCATGCTAAGGACGTTCCGATCCCGATTTCATCAGTTAAAATATAAGGCTTATCGGCTAGCTCACTATAATAGTGATTAATTGCTTTTTCAGGGGTACTTTTGCTTTCTATTTTATGAGGAATGGCATACCCAATTGCTAGACTTAATCCTATCGAGCAAAACAGAGTCAGTAAACGTGTGGGTTTAAAGAATGAAGCAATTCCCATCACACTCCAAAATAAGAAGCCCACAATACCCAGCAGCGCTTTATATTGCTCATTTGTTTCATATAACGTAAATCGTGTAGAGAACAACGAATAAGCAATAATAGAGACGCCTACAAGCCCAAAAACCGTATTTATGATCGCATTAATATTATGAATTTTTTCATTTTGTTTATTTTTTAGCTCTTCCATGTAATGTGCAATCAAGATAGAGAGCGGTACAAAACACGGTAACATATAGGTTAATAGTTTACCGCTGGAAGCAGAAAAGAAAGCAAAAAAGAGGAATAACCAAAACGAAAAATAAAGCGTTCCCTTTTTCAAGAAAATAGCCGATTTAAGAGCACCAAATAAGAACCCTAACCACGGCAAAATACCCAAAATAACAATAGGCAAATAAAACCACATAGGTTGCGATCTTGCTGAATCCTTCTCAACAAAGCGTTGAACATGCTCAATCCAAAAGAAGTAGTGCCAATAGTCAGGGGCTTGAAGTGCAACAGAAATCACCCAAGGGCCCGCAATAACAAGCATTGAGATAAGTGCTATTGGTGCATAACAAAGAACTTCTTTAAAACGAGATAAGCTAATTGCGGTTACAACAAAAACTAATGCAGGTAATACAACAGCAATAAACCCTTTAGTTAAAAAGCCTAATCCACAAAAGATACCGACTAAAATATAAGCACCGATTTTTGATTTTCTATTCTGTGCAGATAATCCACTTAAAAAGTAATACATCGCAATCGTGACAAACATTGTCACAATAGGATCAAGAATATTGTAGGTACCAATTGCTAACACAAGAAACGAAGATAAAAAGACAACTAGCGCATTAAACGCCAATGCACGGTTATGCCAAATGAGCATAGCAGCACGATAAACAAATAAGCCAGTTAATAAGGTTGAAGTCACAACAACAATACGAACAGAAAAATTACCGCCACCAAATAACCATTGGGCAATACTGTTTAACCAATACCCCAATACTGGTTTTTCAAAATAGCGAACATCCAGCATGTAAGGTACAGACCAGTTACCTGATACCAGCATTTCTCGGCTAATTTCAGCATAGCGGATCTCATCTGGTTGCCAGAGTAGTCGCGTTTCGAGAGGAATTAAATAAGTTAAAAATATAAAAATAAAAAGTAGAAACCATTTATATCTTTCTACAAAATCAACACGCATATATTCCCCGTTAAAATAAAACAATATCATCTTATACGAACTATTCACTTAGAATACCTATCCTATAAAAGATTCAATTATTATTTATTAAATTATAATTAATTAATAACTTGCTTTATTTTCAACCAACCAAAATGATACTTAAGAAAGATATTATCTATAAAAATCAATACAATGAAACATTTTCATTGAAAATTAAAATAATGAAAGATTAATTTTTTATTAAATAACTGGCGTCTTTTTATTAAAAAATTATCTAGATAGTATTAAAAAATAGAGGATAAAAATTAAACATAAACAGAAAATAAACAAAGTCTATAAATAAAAAAACCAGAAGGAACTTATTCTGGTTTTTGATTACTTTATTTAATTATATGATGATAAAAATCTTATTTACTAAACTCTTTAAAAGCGCCCATGGTGTTGGATGCATACATAACTGAAGGGCCACCGCCCATATAAATAGCAACACCTAATGCTTCAGCAAGTTCTTGTTCTGTTGTGCCAAGCTCCACAAGTGTTTTTGTATGAAATCCAATACAACCATCACAACGATTCGCGACAGCAATTGCAATGGCGATCAATTCTTTTGTTTTTGCATCTAAAGCGCCTTCTTTACCACCCGCTTTTGTCGTGCTCATAAACGCTTTCATCACTTCTGGAATATTTTGAGACAACGCCCCCATGTTGCTGGCAATGTCTGTTACTATTTCTTTGTACTTGCTCATTTTGGAGTCCTTAATAATATATCTATTTATATAATATAAAAATATAATATCAAATTATATAATCTAAGCAAGTCAATTTAATTTGTAGTGATCTTTTCTATTGCGATAGTTACTAAAAAAAGAGGTTTAAAGTGTCTATTTTAGATGAGTGGGCTGAACGCCATATCGAAAAAGCGTTACAAAAAGGGGAACTTTCATCGCTAAAAGGTGAAGGGAAACCACTGATCCTTGATGATAATAGCCATGTTCCAGAATCACTTAGAGCAAGCTATCATTTATTAAAGAATGCTGGTTTTTTACCACCTGAAATGCAAGACAGAAAAGAAGCCTTATCTCTAGCAGAAATCCTAAGTACGTTAAATGAAGCGGAAATAGAAGATGGATCACTGCAAAAGCGTTTGACATTACTTGAGTTAAAATTGCAACAAGCAGGTTTAGATACCCAATTTTTACATGCAGACTATGCCACACAACTAACAGAAAAATTAGCAAATCATAAAAAAGAAACCAGACAAAAATAATGAAATATCAAAATAAAAAAAGCCTATACATCCCTGTATAAGCTTCCGTCATCGCAGAGAATTAACCTGCTGTTGGAGAATAATACGTTGGTGAGCCAGGTCCTACTGGTAAGTTGAATACAAATACCCATAAGTAGAACAATAATGACCAACCAATTAAGAAAATCACGGAATATGGCAACATCATAGAGATCATGGTACCAATACCCGTATCTTTCTTATATTTTGTTGCGACTGCTAATATCAAACCAAAATAACTCATCATAGGTGTAATGATATTAGTGACAGAATCGCCTATTCGATATGCCGCTTGGATTGTCTCTGGTGCATAACCGGCAAGCATTAACATTGGTACAAAGATAGGTGCTGTCACAGCCCATTGTGCCGATGCTGAACCAATCATTAAATTAATAAAAGCACAGATTAAGATAAAGCCTAAGAACAGCAACCCACTTGGCATATCAATACTATTAAGTAGCGCAGCACCTTTAACAGCTATTACCTGACCGATGTTTGTCCAACCAAAGAACGCAACAAACTGAGCCGCAAAGAAAATAATCACTAAATAGAGGCCAAGTGTACTCATCGAATTCGCCATAGCGTCAACGATATCTTTATCTGTACGCATTGTCTTAGCAATCCATCCGTAGACAATACCCGGTATTGCAAAGAATAAGAAAATAAAGACAACAATCGATTTTAAGAAAGGAGAATTACCAATAAGCCCTGTTTCTTGGTTTCTCAATATGCCATTTTCAGGAACAACCGTTAGCGCCAAAATCACGCCCATCACAATAAATGTCCCTGTTGCAGCCCATAGTGCTTTCTTTTCTAGTGGCGTAACTTCAGCAGCATTCCTTAAATCATTTTCTTCATCATCAAGTTCGTTACCGTTATAAGGCCCTAGTTGAGGCTCAACGATTTTTTCCGTAATGAAGTAACCTAAGAAAGTAATAAGGAATGTACTGACAAACATAAAGTACCAGTTTGCTTCAGCACCAACGATATAGGTTGGATCTATAATACGCGCAGCTTGCTGTGTAATACCCGATAATAACGGATCTATCGTTCCTAAGAGTAAGTTAGCAGAATAACCGCCTGAAACCCCTGCAAATGCAGCCGCTAGACCAGCAAGTGGATGTCGTCCTAACGAATGGAAGATAATCGCTGATAACGGTATCAGTACCACATAACCTAATTCAGCCGCAGTATTAGACATAATACCAGCAAACACAATTGCTAATGTGGTCATTTTGCGAGGTGCTTTCATTACCACTAAACGCATCACCGCAGATAATAAACCTGCTCGTTCAGCAATACCGACACCTAATAACGCCACCAGCACCGTACCTAAAGGTGCAAATCCAGTAAAGTTTGTAACGATATTTGCCAATATACGACGGATACCATCCGCATCTAACAAACTAATAATATGGATATAGCCATCTTCTGCACGTCCTTTTGCGCCTTCTGGTCGGGGATCTTGTACCGTAACACCGAAGTATTCACCAACAGCCGAAGAGACAAGTAAAATAGCAATTAAAATAATAAATAAAATAACGGGATGGGGTAGTGCATTTCCTAGCCATTCCACCGTGCGTAGAAAGCGACTGCCTCCCTGTTTTTTTGTTTGCATCATTTATCCTTTTTATAAAAAAAACAGAAAATGCACAGTACACAACCCTTTTTATTATGACTATCTGTTAATCCTATTTATAAATACCTTATTTAAGATAAAAGCTAGGGCAAAATTGTTAAATAAAATATTTTTTACCATAATAAACAACCAATTAAAAATTAATCATACAATTACAAATCACTTGCATTAAAATTAATTTATAATATCTAAAATTAAAAAATGTGCATAAGGTAACATTTTTTAACATTTTCATGATTATTTATTAACCTTTTCTGATTGAAAATGCCTTCAATTAATAGTCAGAAACGATTAAACACTCAGATAAACCTGATAGTAACGGTTGTAATTACTATAAAAAAGAAAATAATGACGAATAAATGGTCAGGATAGGTTAAAACTTTAGATTATTTGTAACATGAACAACTAATATTGCAGTAGATATTGAACGTTCAACTATACGTAGAATGAAGAATTGCTGATCTGAGCAAAGAAAGAGAGAAATCGTAAATTAAAGATTTAAAAATAATGATGTTGATATTTTAAAGATAAAAAAAGAGGACAAAATTATATTTTGCCCTCTTTATCTACCACTCAATAAGAAAATATTTACTGATTAGAAGATAATATCTGGTGTGGTTTCCGCCATAAAATATATACACTTACTTGCATGTCTATCTTCAATCTCTTCTTCAACGTGAAAGCAATCTTCAAAAAACCAGTAAATTGGGGTTCTTAAATAGACAGCTAATGTCACAAGGTAGCTCAAATCTATTTTATTTAACCCGCGTTCATAACGTGAGAACTGTTGTTGGCTTATACCTAGTTTATCAGCAATGTGGCTGCCAGTATAACCAAGCTCTTTGCGTTTTTTCTGTATTCTTCTGCCAACTAATTCATTCACATTGATGTCTATAAAATTATAATCCATCATCGCGTTTTCCAACTTCATCTCTATCAAGGCATTGTTAAAATAATTGTCCCTACACCAGAGAATGGGCCTGGTGCAACTCGACCTCGAGTACGTAATATGGTGCTAACTTCAATAGGTGCTGCACGGAATTTTTGTACAAAAACAGTTGCACCACTTTCACCTGGTCTATCATTAAGGTAGAGGTCGGCATATAGACTATTATCAGGGCGAAGTCTTACGCTTGAACCATCCATTCCTGATGCGATTGCCATAACCAGCATATCTTTATTACAAGTGACATTAATGGTTTTCTTTCTATAAGCATTATTCAGATTTTCTTCATTAATATCGCCGTAATCCATATCCACCGAACCTTCAATAATTTGGCAGGCACCTGCCGGTGGTGGGGCAATACCACACATTGAGCCTGGCAATAAACGACCATCATCAGCAATCCCGCCAGAGTTTTTTTGATAGAACAAGCCTACACACTCTTGAATGGTATCAACAAGGACACCACTATGCTTCGCAACTTTAGGGCCATACGGCAGTGGTAATTTTCCACTATTTTGAACCGCAACACGCAGTTCCTCCATCGTTCTATACTTCTCAGCATGGCTCAGAATAACCGTTGTTCTGAGTCCCCCCGAACCATCAGGCTGGTGTCTATGGTTAATAGTAATATAGCATTTTGACCAACCATAACATGGGTTTAATGCCCCAGGAGGCTCAGGGTCCCAACGTTGAATTATAAAGGTATAGTCAGCAGCCTTTCCGCTACTACTCACTTTTGATTCCGTAATATAAGAAAAAATGGCAGCCATTGATGATGCTGAAAATAGCATCATTACGCTAAATATAAATAATGCTGATAATCGTTTTGGGGTAAACATATTAACCTCAATCGTAAAGATTAATCATAATTCAGATGGAATGTGGCTATTGCACTGAAACGGCCTCGTTTTATTGACTCGTTTGCAATAGCATTCGGTTCTGCTTGTATAAATGCACGGAACCTTAAAATCGAATCCCCTGAATTTAAGGCGATATTACTTGTTTCCTGATTAATCCGCAGTGGACTACCATCAGAATTTTCTAAACCAATAGCAATGCCTTCTGCTTGGCTTCCTGCACTTAATGCAAGAAAACCTTGCCCAACCATTGCTTGATTTTCATTACCACTGAATGTCACTCTTACTTTCTTATTAATAGAAAGGTCACATTCTGATAAATGAATTTGAAAAGTTTGGCTATTTGTTCTACCCGCGCCAATATAAAATGTTTTATCAGGTACATTACCAAATTCTAGAGAAATGGTTTCATCACCTGGCTTAATCACACAAGGCTCATCCACCAATGTGCCATAAAGTCGCATATTATTCGGTGCTGCATTGGCTGTTGTTAGTGTTCCCATTAGTAGCGTTAACCCGCAAATAACAGGAAGCGATAATGTCTTAAATTTCATTTTCACACTCCTATTGATATTCAGCGAGTAATGTTGCTGTTACTTCGAATGGGCCTTTTGCCAATGTACTGCCCGGTTTTTTCACCGGAACAGCTTGAATAACAGGTGGCTTAGTGGGCGATATAATAACGCGTTCATTTAAAATAAAAGGTTCGCCATCACGTATCATATGTATGGCTAAATTTGCCATGTTAGTCTGTAATCCCGCATCATCAAATTGGCTTTTAGGACCAATAATTGACAAGGTAAGATCCCAACCCTTTATATTTTGATCGCACTTTAATGTGTAATTCACAGGTTTTGTGTAATTAATTCCATCTACTCTATTAATACCCACATTGTTGCCAAAAAAGACTTCAATTAAGTTATTATTTTCAATCACACAAGGTGGCGGAATTAATAATGTGCCAAATAACTTCATATTGGGTTCATCAGCACTTGCAAACAAAGGTGTCACTGCAAGTAGTGTTGTCAGACAAACCTTTTTCAAATTCATAAGCATTGTGCTGACTCCTTACTGATATTCCATTCGAAGAGTGGCTGTTGCTGTAAATTCACCACCTGTTGTTAATGTTGTCGAATAATCGCGAACAGGTACTGCCTCAAGCTTAGGAAAATCAGGATAAGTAAAGTTTACTGTTTGTCCTAATCTTAATGTCTTGTTTTGGTAAAGAATGCGTACACCAAGCCCTGTAAAATTCGTTCTTAATGCATTTGCATCAAAACTTGCACCATTTCCCACAATAGAGACTTTTAGTGTATTCACTGGCATCTGCTTACATACAGCATTGTAAACAATAGGTCTTGTATAATTAGTACCATCAATACGCGTACTCATTACTTCACCAAAATCGACTTCAACCGTTTTGCCGTTATTAATAACACAAGGTGGAGGTGCGATTACGTTGCCTCTAATATAGATATATGACATCCCCGGTATAACGGCGCTAGGTGCCGCTACCGCTTTAGGTGATGTACTTGCAACAGCAGCTGAACTCAGGACACCAGTAAATGTTGTCATTAATAAAATCAACACTGCTTTGCTTGTGTTTAACCGCTGTTCCATATCCATAAATAAACCTATTAATTTCCAGTCGCTGTTTCTACAACCTTACATTCGTTGCCACTACAGCTAAATTTCAAACGAGGGCGTCCACCGTAGTCATTGATATAACTTAGTACAGGTGATGCACCAAGTGCAGAAGCTTTTAGACTAAGGTCAGCACTACTTTTTGGATCAATCATTAAAGGCATAAATCCAGTTATACTTTCACCTTTTAACCCTGTTAAACCATCAACAATTGTCACAAAATAAGGCGTTGGATTATTAACCTGATAGGTATCCCCTTTCTTCGTTAAGGTGATTTTTTCCTGCCACGGATTTGTTAAATCCGTTTGTGTGGCATAAATAGCTGCTGGACGATAAAACAGTTTAATACGTGTTTGTAATGCAATTTGTAATACGTTTGGTTTATCACTACGTGGTGGAATTTCACGTAAGTTAAAATAGAATACGCTCTCTCTATCTTGAGGTAACTTAGCGACATCAGGTAATGATTGTATTTTTATTTGGCTTTTATCACCTGGTTCAATACGCTGAATAGGTGGCAGAACGATTAATGGACTTTCTACTTTTTGCCCATTGATATCTTCCATCCAACCTTGTGCTAAATAAGGTAGATCTTTATTTTGATTACTAACATTCAGGCTGACAGACTTATCAGCTCCATTAAAAATGACACGAGTTCTATCCAATGCAATCGCAGCAATGGCTTGTTGAGTGAATACCATGCCAGTTAATAATGTGGTTGCTACAATGAATGAGCGCTTTAATAACATCATCTTTAATTACTCTTTTGTTTATAAAATCGTTTAATTTTTCCCTTCTCAACCTTCTGTTTTAACAAGCTGTGGTTGAGATGGTGATTCGGTTCTCTCTTCTGCTGGAGAAGATATTGATGGAGTGGCTCCACAAGTTAATAATAGTGAAGAAATAAAATAACCTTCATCTAATTTAGGAACTTGTACTGTGCACTGTTTTTTACCACTCCAACGTACGTCTAAAATATCACCTGAATTTATTCCACTGAGATAAACATTACCGCTATCATTCACGATCCCCAATTCACGCCCTTTCGTGGTGGTAATGCTTGCTCCAAATGGTGGATAAGTACCGTCTTTCAAACGTACGATTGCCATCGCTTTTTGCCCTGCAATAACATCAAACTCACGGTAACCAATAGCCCCTTCAGTCAGGGTTAATTGTTGTATTGAACGTACCGCATCGACATCATCAGGTAATTTATCTAAATCGATTGTTGCACTATTGCGATAATAGTTATTAATATCTGGAAGTACTGCTTTACCAAAGGCATTGGTGTAGCTTACTGCCCCTAAACTTCTCACTGGGACTCCAGAAACGCCATTAGTATCAACTAATAGCCGCGCCGCTCCCGGCATTGCTGTACGGTGGAATGCGCCACCTTTTGGTGTCAACGTTGCCCCACCTTGGAATGAAAGTGATGCCGATGTATTTTCACCTTGAATATGGCTTGCACTTGCAGTGACTAATGCAGTATCACCATAACGAGTATAATAAGCGTCAGCTGAAGGACGACCACGGCTACTTAAACCAGCACCTAAACGATAGTTATTATTGTCATCAAGACGGTCGAAATAACTTACGTTATGTGAATTACCGTGTTTATTAATCACAGTGTTATAGCTAATTGTGGCTTTATCACTCCACGGCATACTGACGTTCAGATAAACACCATCATCATTCGTGCCATTAAATTTGTTGCGATATGCTGACAAGTTAAAGTTAATATTTTTAAACTTACCAATATCCATAAACTTAGATAAAGATAAGTTGTAGTAATCGTTATCAGGCTTATTCCAATAAGTTTGGTGGTTATAGTTAAGATAAGCACTCAAACCTATATCTGGGAATTGCTTACTTAATGTTATGGTATAGAGCTCTTTGTTATTATCGCGGTTATTGTCACGATAACGACGATCCAAATATTGATCCATACTCATAAAGTCACGTTCTGAGAAGCGATAACCGGCGAAAGTCACCTGACCATTAATTTCTTCAAAACGTTTAGAGTAACTGACTCTATAAGAACCACCGTGATAGTTGTTACCATCATTAGGAATTTTTGCCCATGAATGTGTCGCATCAAATGAAATTGCACCTAATACCATCAAGTCACGACCAATACCTAAAGAAACAGAATTATAATCCCCTGCAACTAATGACCCCCCATAGAGTGACCAACCATTAGCAACACCCCATGAAAACTCACCCATTGCAAAAACAGGCCCTTCTGTCTTGTGATCCATATCAGAAGGTTTACCTGCTGATAATTTATATTGCACACGACCCGGACGTGTTAAGTAAGGGATACTTGCGGTATCCATTTGATATTCTTGTACTGAGCCATCTTGCTCTTCTACTCGAATATCAAGCTTACCACTCACTGCATCATTAAGGTTTTGAATACGGAATGGACCCGGTGCGACTTGAGTTTCATAAATAACACGGCCTTGCTGACTAATTGTTACTTTAGCATTAGATTTCGCCACACCCGTTACTTCAGGAGCATAACCTCGTAAGTTTGGAGGTAACATCTGGTCATCAGTCAGTAAACTGATACCTGTAAAACGGAAGTTATCAAAAACATCAGAGCGTGAGTAAGTCTCACCCATAACAAGGCGAGCACCCCACTGAGTGATTGCTCTATAAAGATAATATTGGCTCCAATCCCAATCATTTTCTGAGCTACTATTCACACCTGTTGTATGTTGATAGCTTGCTTGCCAATCAGCACGGAAACGCCAAACACCTAAGTTCGCCCCCGCAGTACCACTTCCTGTTACTTGTTGTCTTTGTTTACCATTTGCAGGATCGTTGACGTTCGCATTGACGTTATAGTCAAAAATAAGACCTGAAATCCCCTCATCCCAACGAGAAGGCGGATCCCAGTCTTCAGTTGAATATTCAACATAAGCTTGCGGAATGGTGACAATAAAGCTACCCGCACCTAAGTTAGTGCTTGTTGTCATACCCGGCAATGAGGACTCATTAAGACAGGCGTCACCATCCTTCCAAGTTACCGCTTTAACCCACTCTGGTTTCAGCGTAAATTGATTGACCAATTCACGAGGAATACAAGGAATACTCGCTTTAGGATCATTTTCGGGAACTATATAATTAATAGTATAGAGATCAGGTAATTCATTATTATTAACTTTAACAATGAATTCATATTTTCCTGGCATAATATAGCCAGCTCTAGAGAAGTCAGATAAATCAATATTTTGTTTATCTTTAAGATCAAGAATATCAGAGTTAAACTCGATGTCACTAGCAGCAAACACCACATTAGAAGCACTTGCCATACCAGCAATAATTAAATAGATCAGTGCCGCAACAGGTCGAATAGTATGCTGATTACTCTTTTTTTCTGCTTTTCGTGAAGCAGTTTTGAATGATTTAGCCATAAATAATCCAACCAATCCATTTAATAATATTCGAGTTTAAAACGCAGGGTTGCTTGGTAATTACCTGCTCGTGGAATTTCGTTATTTTTGACGAGTCTTGCTTGATATAGCAAAGACAACGATTTTGTATCAATATCCACAGGAGGTAGAGGTTTCCCTGGTATTGCCAATCTTCCATAACGGTCAGCAATAGCTAACGAAACACCTTTCGCGTCACCAAAAAGTTGGAATAATCCGTTCTGTGCGGGGCCTTCAAAAGTAGCAATAAAACGAGGACGCTCAGCTTGTGTACCTTTCTGGTCAACAAGAGAACATTCTGTTAAGCGAATAGAAAAATATTCAATAGGACCTTGGCCTTCGACAGCTAAGGTTGGAATAGACACGGTACTTAAAGAGATAACTTGCTCTCGGCTTCCTGCTGAGATGGTACATGTTGGTTCTAAAATAGAGCCTTGTAGACTAACCACGCCGAATCGCTGATGTGATTTTACATCTTGTTTTATGTCGGTCACTGCTATTACAGGTTTAACAAATAATCCTGTTGCAACAAGTAATAATAGTGGCACCATTTTGCGATTCATTGCGCTCTACTCCATAAAATAAACCATAAAAAAATAATGCTAGAAATGAAGCCCTATACATCCTTATACAGGGCTTAAAAGAACATCTATTATTGGTAAGTTAATGCGAAAGTAGCGATCGCAGTAAAGTCACCAGGTACAGCTGCATCTGTTGCAGAACCTTTTAAGTAAGCTGCAAAGTTCAGATCATTGTTACCGTCACGTAATGTTTGAGCTTTAGTTGGTTCACCTAATTTGATTTGTGTACCACCTGCATCAGTAATAACAACTGCTGCATTTTGCGCTAAACCTTCGATACCTAAAGAGCCAGGCAGGATAGCCGCTGCTTCAGCACCAGTGAAAGTAGTTTGAACTGTTTTATAAGTTTCAGTAGAGCATTGCAGTAATTTGATTTTGAAAGTGTTAGAAACGCTACGGCCGCCATCTTTCAGTGCATTTGCTGAAACTTGTCCTAGTGGAACACGTTGGTCACCTGAGTTAGGATCAATTGAACATGGAGCATCGATGATTGAACCCCAAAATTCTACAGTACCATGACCTTGATCAGCCGCGAATGCAGAACCAGCAGCAACTGTTAAGCCTAAACCTAAAACTAAACCTAATTTATTTAATTTCATCTTTATGTTTCCTGAAAATATAAGAACGAAGATATTTAAAATAATAAAATTCAATATAAGCAAATTGCTTAAATGAATGACACACTAAATAGAGTTTCTATATTTTGATAAATTTCATCTAACCAATTTCATATTTAATTATGAAACCAGATAAAGGAACCGTATCAAGTTGGATATATTATTCGCTCGGGTTTTATTTAAGTCAAACCACCAAAAATTAATTAAACCTATTTTATTAATTTACTGATATTAGGTGTATTTTTTACATTTTCATACAAAATATTACTTTTTGAAAATGACGAAATGGAATTTAAAACCAACAAAATACTCTTAAAAAGAGAAATATGAGATTTAAATTCTGCCATCTCAAAATTTAAAGTTAAAAGATCTAACTTTCTTTTTACGAATAGGAGTAATTGTCAATTAAGTAACATTTTATTATTTATTTATCTTAACCTAATATAACCAAAATTTTACATATTGAAACAAATCAAATCTAATATATTGATTTATAAGTAGATCAAAATAATGAATTTGTTAATTGATTTATTATCATTATTTACTCCCATGCGGAAATCACATTAAATAAATCTTTTAATGATAATCTTAAATTGAATTGGATATTAAAACACCAACCCCAACAATATATAACTCATTGTATTTAATAGATAAATTAATAGTTACATCTTTTATAGTTACGCATATTTACAATAAATAACATAAAAAGAGTAAAAAAATTATAACACATTGATTTATAATTAATTATACAAATAAGTCAGTCAAGAATAGAGTGTTTTGATAATAATTTAACACTTAGACATAAGTATTTATACTTAAGAAATTGAAGTCAAAAAGCGAGTTTTTTATACGACTTGCATTTTTTGATTAAGAACACTCCTATATGTTAACTAGCTGATAATTCAAAAAAGAAATTCGTGTAATGCTCATTTCCCCCTCAAAAAAAACCAAAAATCTAATCATTTGATTGAGAATAATTACGCCTTTTTTGGGTAAAAAATTTAATGTATTTACTAAGAGCTACTTCAAACATTTAAATTATTTATTTATTGGATTATTGACTATTTTACGTATTGCTACTAATTTTATTATTAGCTTATTCATATTATTACTTTCCCACAGAATCCACATATTTTTATCCAAACAGAAACACAGTAAAATACATTTCATTCACATTAAATATATATTAACTTAACATTACTCATTTAAAGCGTATATATATTAGTCGTTATTACTTGTTTTTTAATTATCAAATCTTTTTCAATAAGAATATTGGAATTTTTTTATCTTTACGATAAATTAGGAATAGTTTTATATTATTTGAATAGATTTAACTCATTTTTGAATAGTTAATTAATTTAAAGAAGTAAGTTTTAAGGTATATATTGGAAACAATCTTTTATCGACCAAATGATAACAAGTTAATAATTTAAATAAAAATAGAGAATTCCATTAATATTATTTAATTATTCAACTCACCACCTCTTAATAAGAATGTCATTATTAGAAGATCTTTATTTAATAAATTAAGTTAGATTTATTTATCTTTTTCATGATGTAATAAAAAAAAGACATGTTTAACTTAATAGAAGCCTATATTTGCAAGACACTCGCTTTAAGAGTATTCCGATCCCGCTTTTCAAGAAAAATACCTGTTTTAGATAATTATTATCATCATAAAATGATAACTTTACTTTTATGACCCATTTTTTCCTCTTATCAAAGTGTAAAAATTGATTATCTATCCCCTCTCTTTTTTGCTGATTACACGATCAATAACTCAAGTTTAACTAACAGTACTTAGTATTTTTTAGCATAAAAAAAGGGCAGGGTTTCCCCTGCCTTACCAATTTGGTAATCAATCAAAGAAAAAGCATACGCTCTAAAACACCAAGTTTGAGTTCCTTTTAGCGATATGCATTAGTATAAAAAAACATCAGGCATCGCTTCAGCAGTGATGCTACTGCGTTTATCAATTCGCTGATTTTCAGATGAAGATTTCGAGGTAAAGCAGTCTTCGAAAAACCAATAAATAGGAGTATTCAGGTAATTCGCTAACAAAACGAGGTAACTTAAATCTATTTTATTCATTCCTCTCTCATAGCGAGAAAATTGCTGTTGGCTTACACCTATTTTTTCAGCAATCTGCACACCGGTATAACCTAATTCTTTACGTTTTTTCTGAATTCTCTTGCCAACTAATGCATTAACATCAATATCTGTAAAATCGTAATTCATCATAATATTCACCCATTATCATGATTAAGGCATCGTTAAAATAATTGAACCTGAACCAGAGAAATAGCCCGGTGCAACGCGACCATTGGTATGTAAAACTGATTTAACCTCTACGGGTATCGTTCCATTTTTAGGAACATCAATGACAGACCCCTTTTCTCCCGGGTGTCCATCAAGAAATAAATCGGCATAGAGACTGTTATCTGCTCGTAATGGCACTCGTCCACTATCTGAACCTGATGCAATAACCAGAACTTTCATTGCCAAGTTACAAGTCACATTAATATTTTGAGCGCGTTCCGCATTTTCCAAACTCACTTCATCAATATCGCCATAATTTAGATTTACAGCTCCTTCTGTTATTTTGCAGGCACCTACTGGTGGCGGCGCGATACCACATAGTGATCCTGGTAATAAACGTCCATTTGGAGACCAACCTCCTTCCTTAGATTCATAAAATAGTCCAACACACTCTTGATTTGAGGTTAACGGATCACCATCGTGTCTTGCCGTTCCTTGTATTGGAAAACTTTCAACTTTCATTACTGCTTCACGAACCCCTGCTAAATACTGTTCCTTTTCAACACGAACAATACTTCTTACTGCCGACCCCGGAGAACCATTAGCATCATGTTTATGGTTAATGGTTATCCAGCATTTACTCCAGCCATAACAAGGATTGGGAGTATAAGGATCTTCAGGATCCCAACGCTGAATAACATAGGTATAAGTGGCGTGAGCTGGCTCACCTTCAGAATGTGTAATATAAGAAAAGATAGATGCCATCGTAGGTGCTGAAAACAGCAAACCTATTGCAATACATAAAGCCGGAAGTCGCTTTAATATGGACATATAAAACCTCAACCCTAATAATTAGTCATAATTCAAATGGAATGTGGCTATTGCGCTAAACGGGCCGCGTTTAATGGACTGGTTAGCAATCGCATCCGGCTCCCCTTGAATAAAGGCATAAAAATTTAAAATCGTGTCATCTGCATTTAATGACATTTTGTCTGTTTCTTTATTAACAGGTAGCGCATTTCCATTTTCAGATTCCAGTCCAACAGCAATACCCGCCGCTTGACTACTTGGGCTGATCGCTAAAAAACCTTGTCCTGCCATGGCTTGATTTTCATCACCTTTAAAGGTGATTTTGACACTTTTACCAATCGTTAAGTCACATTCAGACAAACGTATTTGAAACAATTTGCTGGGTGTTCGTTGATACGCATAAAGGTTTTTATCCGGAATATTGCCAAAATCTAACTCAACGGTTTCGTCCCCGGGCTTTATGGTGCAAGGCTCATCGACCAATATGCCGTGAAAGCGCATATTATCTGGCGCAGAGAAAGCGGTTGATGTTAATCCCATAAATGTGGCAAAACCCAATACGAACGGGATCGATAATCTTGTTATATTCATCAATACGCTCCTATTGGTATTCAGCAAGCAGTGTTGCAGAAACTTCAAATGCACCTTCAGGCAAAGTGCTCCCCGGCCTTTTAACAGGTACTGCTTGGATCACCGGTGGATTATCGGGTGATATCGCAATACGCTCGTTTAATTTAAAAGGCTTACCATCTTGCGTGAGATGAATACCTAAATCAGGAATATTGGTTTGTAGCGCTGCTTCATCAAACTGTGTTTTAGGGCCAATAATAGAAAGCCCTAAATCCCAACCTTTTAAATTTGGATCACAGACCAATCGGTAATTCACGGATTCGGTGTAGTTAATGCCATCTACTTTATGAATACCTACATTGTGCCCAAAATAGACATCAATCAGTTCGTTGTTACTGATGACACAAGGTGGTGGCACTAATAAGGTGCCAAACAATTTCATATTAGGTGCATCTGCGCTCATGACAGAATAAGAATTCAGTAATGCAATCAGGCACATGTACTTTAATTTATTCATCTTCTGACCTCTTACTGATAATCCACATGCAGTGTGCCACTTGCGACAAAATCACCACCCACTAAGGCTTCATTCTGATCACGAACAGGAATAGCTTCTAATTCAGGTAAGTTGGGATAGGTAAAATTCACCGCCTTACCTAAATCTAATAAGTTTCCTTGATACAGAATACGCACGCCCAATCCTGTAATATTTGTTTGTAGCGCATTTGAATCGAAGCCAGTTGCGCTACCCGTAACATAGACTTTCATCGCATTTGTCGGCATTTTTTGGCAAGTCGCGGTGTAGTGAATAGGCTCTTTATAACGAACACCATCAATACGTGTACTCATCACCTCACCAAAATTAACTTCGATCATTTTGCCGTCATTAATTAAGCAAGGCGGGGGCGCAATGACATTCCCTGAAATATTGATATAAACAATTCCCGGAATGACATCTTTCACCGCTCTAGCGGGTAAATTCGCAACAGCAGTAAAACTTAGGCCTCCAGTAAACGTTGCCAAAATAAGAATCAACACTGCTTTGCTTGGGCTAAACCGCTGTTCCATTTTCATAAAATAGACCTATTTAGTTTCCTGCTGATGTTTCTGCGACTTTGCATTCATTGCCATTACAAGTGAATTTCATCTGTGGGCGTCCACCGTAGTCATTGATGTAACTGAGTACAGGTGATGCACCAAATGCAGAAATATGCAGATTTATCGTTCCTGTGCTTCTAGGGGCAATCATGATCGGTTCAAAACCGTCGAGGCTTTTTCCTTGTAATCCTGTTAGCCCATCCACTAATGTCACGTAATAAGGTGTTGGGTTATTCACTTCATAACGATCACCTTTCTTTATTAAGGTGATTTTTTCCTGCCAAGGATGGGTGAGATCCGTTTGTGTGGCGTAAATTGATGCGGGGCGATAAAACAGTTTAATTCGTGTTTGTAATGCAATTTGCAACACGTTAGGTTTATCACTACGAGGTGGAATTTCACGCAAGTTGAAATAGAAAACGCTTTCTCTATCTTGTGGTAACTTGGCAATATCTGGTAATGACTGCACTTTTACTTGGCTTTTATCGCCCGGCTCAATACGCTGAATTGGAGGCAAAACTAATAATGGGCTGTCAATACGTTCTCCATTTTCATTTTCCATCCAGCCCTGAGCCAAGTAAGGTAGCTCTTTGTTTTGATTGCTGACATTTAAGCTAATAGATTTATCTGCACCATTAAAAATGACGCGCGTTCTATCTAAAGCAATCGCAGCAAGGGCTTGACTAGTAAAGACCATTCCAGTTAATAAAGTGGTTGTTACAATGAATAAGCGCTTTGATAACATCATTTTGAATTACTCTTTTTGTCTGAAATTATTTTTATCTTTCCCTTCTTTCCTAACCTTATTGTGTAATCAGTTGAGGCTTAGGTAAGGGCTCTGTTCTTTGATTGATTGTCGAAGGTGTTGCATCTCCATCACTACAAGTCAGTAATAATGAAGACATAAATAATCCTTCAACTAATGTTGGAATACGAACTTTGCACTGCTCCTGACCATTCCAACGCACACTCAATACATCATCACTATTAATCCCCGTCAGATAGACATTCCCACCATCATTGACAATACCAAGCTCACGCCCTTTCTCGGTTGTGACACTGGCACCAAATGGTGGATAAGTTCCGTCTTGTAAGCGAATGACAGCCATGGCTTTTTGTCCCGAAACCACATCAAAGTGGCGGTAGCCTATTGCACCTTCTGTTAGGGTTAATTGTTGAATTGAGCGTAATGCTTCAGCGTTATCTGGCATCTGATCAAGGTCGATACTGGCACTGCTGCGGTAATAATCATTGATATCAGGCAGTACGGCTTTACCAAAAGCATTGGTACGAGTAATAGCGCCGATACTTTTCACTGGTACATCAGAAATACCATCTGTATCAACCAATAAACGAGTACTACCAGTACGACTTGTACGGTGTAATGCACCACCTTTTGGTGTTAATGTTGCTCCACCTTGTAGTGATAATGTGGCTGATGTGTATTCGCCATTAATATGGCTCGCACTGGCAGTGACCAATGCAGCATCAGCATAATGCATGAGATAGGCATCTGCGGATGGTTTACCGTTACTGCTTAAACCAGCACCAACACGATAGCTACTATTGTCATCAATACGATCGTAATAACTGACATTATGTGAATTACCGTGCTTATTAATCACAGTGTTGTAGCTAATGGTCGCGCGATCGCTCCAAGGCATACTGACATTCATATAAACGCCATTATCATTGGTGCCATTAAATTTATTGCGAAACGCTGACAAACTGAGATTGATATTTTTAAAGCTACCAATATCCATCGTTTTGGCTAACGATAGGTTATAGTTATCATTATTAGGTTTATTCCAATAAGTCTGATGACTATAGTTTAAGTAAGCACTCAACCCCCATTCAGGGAACTGCTTACTAAACATAATGGTATAAAGCTCTTTATTGTTATCTTCTTCACCACCACGATAACGGCGATCTAAATATTGATTCATACTCATAAAGTCACGTTCAGAGAATCGATAGCCTGCGAATGTCACTTGGCTATTTATTTGTTCAAAACGTTTTGAGTAACTTAAGCGATAGGAACCACCGTGATAACGCTTATTATCACTTGGAATTTTTGCCCAAGAATGTGTCGCATCAAAAGAGATAGCACCCAGTGCCATCAGGTCACGACCAATACCAGCAGAAACCGAGTTATAATCTCCCGAGACTAATGAACCACCATAAAGTGACCAACCGTTACTGATCCCCCATGAGAATTCACCCATACCAAAAATAGGACCTTCTGTATTACGGTTCATATCCGACGGTTTACCCGCAGATAATTTATATTGCACTCTGCCGGGACGTGTTAAATAAGGAATACTTGCAGTATCCATTTGGAACTCTTGAACAGATCCATCTTGCTCTTCAACACGCACATCTAATTTGCCACTTACTGCATCATTGATGTCTTGAATACGAAACGGTCCCGGAGCCACCTGAGTTTCATAGATCACACGACCTTGCTGGCTAATCGTTACTTTCGCATTTGTTTTTGCTACTCCCGTTACTTCAGGGGCATATCCCCTTAAGTTAGGTGGTAGCATATTGTCATCCGTAGACAAGTTAACCCCAGTAAAACGGAAGTTATCGAAAATATCAGAGCGTGAATAAGTCTCCCCCATTACAAGGCGAGCCCCTAATTGCGTAATTGCTCTATAAAGATAAAGTTGGTTCCATTTCCAACTATTTTCAGTGCTATCAGGAAGACCCGTTGTATGCTGATAACTTGCTTGCCAATCGGCACGGAAACGCCAAACACCAAGGTTTGCTCCCACGGTTCCTAAACCTGTAACTTGTTGGCGCTGTTTCCCTTTAGCGGGATCGGTCACGTTAGCATTGACGTTATAGTCGAAAAGTACGCCTGAGATACCATGATCCCAACGAGACGGTGGATCCCAGTTTGGTGCTGAATATTCAAGATACGCTTGAGGAATAGTAAGAATAAGATTGCCATTTCCCAGACTTGCATTTACCGTCATTCCGGGAATAGAAGAGATATCAAGACAACTTCCATTATCTTGATATTTCACTTTTTCAGCCCATTCAGGTTTGAGCCCTATTTGGTGGATCAATTCTGGTGGTAGGCAAGCCTCGCTACCTTTAGGATCATTAGCTGGCACAACATAGTTAATGTTATAAAGTTCAGGGAGTTCATTATTATTCACACGAACAACAAACTCATATCGGCCGGGCATAATATAGCCAGCACGAGAGAAATCTGATAAGTCGATATTTTGCTTATCTTTTAGATCCAAAATATCGGCATTAAATTCAATATTACTATTTGCTAAAGCTGAACTTGAAATACTGGAAGCGCCAGTAAGAATTAAATAGATCAGTACAGCAACAGGCCGAATAGTATGTTGTTTTTTCTTTTTTTCCGTCCCTAAACCAACGGTTTTGAATGTTCTAACCATAAGTTATCCAACCCGATCCATTTAATAGTATTCCAGCTTAAATCGCAGCGTTGTTCGGTAATTTCCAGCTTTTGGTATTTCGTTGTTTTTGACTATTCGCGCTTGGTAAAGTAACGCCATTGATTTAGAGTCAATACCAACAGGGGGTAATGGCTTACCCGGAATTGCTCGTCTGCCATAACGATCAGCTATCGCTAATGACGCACCTCTTGCTTCACCAGAAAGTGCAAAATTACCATTCCCGTTAGAGGGACCTTCAAACGTTGCAATAAAACGAGGGTTGTCCGCTTCCTGACCTTTTTGTTCAATTAGCGTACATTCCGTTAATCTGATAGAAAAATACTCAATAGGTCCTTGCCCTTCAGTCACCAGCATCGGAATTGAAACCATTGTCAGTGGAATAACTTGTTCACCACTTCCTGCTGCAATCGTGCAAGATGGTTCTAAGATCGAGCCTGAAAGATTAAGTACCCCAAATCGCTGATGCATGTTTTTATCTTGTTTTACATCACTCGCTACTGCTGTTGTTGTCAGTAAGCTGGCAATAAGGCATAGCCATAGTGGTGTCATCTTGCGATTCATATTTTTCTCCGTAAGAAAAAAATCGTTAAAAATAGACACAGGAAAAAAAGCCCTGTACATCCCTGTACAGAACTCATTTTTTCTTACTGATAAGTCAGTGCGAAAGTTGCGATTGCAGTGAAGTCACCAGGAACAGCAGCTTCTGCAGAAGAACCTTGTAAGTAAGCAGCAAAGTTCAGATCGTTATTACCATCACGTAATGTTTGAGCAGCACTTGGTGTGCCTAATTTGATTTGTTTGCCACCAGCATCGGTGATAACAACAGCAGCATTTTTAGCAATACCTTCAATACCTAAAGAACCTGCTAAGATGTCTGCATCTTCTGAACCAGTGAAGGTTGTTTGAACAGTTTTATAAGTTTCTGTTGTGCAATTCTCTAAAGTAATTTTAAAATCACGAGAATTACTACGACCGCCATCTTTTAATGAAGCAGTAGAAATTTGACCTAATGGAACAGTTTGATTTTCTGAATCAGGATGAATAGAACAAGGTGCATCAATAATTGAACCAACAAATTTAACTGTACCGTGACCTTGATCAGCAGCGAATGCAGAACCTGCAGCAACAGATAAACCTAAGCCAAGAACTAACGCTAATTTATTTAATTTCATCTTTTTGTTTCCTAAAATATAAAGGACGAAGACATTAAAAATAATAAATTCACTAGGAATAAATAATTCCTAATTGAATGACTCACTTATTGAGTTTTTGAATTTTGGTATATCTGTGCCCCGTCCTAAACGAAATTAAATATCGTTAGAAACAAAACAAAATACACCAAATTGTTTTGTTAAAAATTTTCATCTCGAAATTAAACGTATTTAGATAATCAATCTTTAAATATCGGAAAAAGAGTTTATAATTCTAAGTGCAAATACTATAATTTGTGAAAAAAGTAAAAAAATTTATTTCTGGATTTTAAACAAAGTAACCAATCATATTCGTTTTTTAAAATAATGATAAATATCAATATGTTAATTAAGTTAAGATATGTGGTTAACATTAAATTTGACTTAAGTGAGAAGCCAGAGAATAATAGTAAACAATTTGGTGTATTCTGTTTATTTCTCTAAAGATGCCTGAATTCCTATCTCTGCTCGTTTTTCACTTTTCCAATCAATAACTTTCATTTTCTAAAAATAAATAAGCTTTCAATAAACTTGTTTAAAATGAACAAGTAAAAGTGAAAGCATAAAAAAAATACAACTCTTTATTGATGCATATTACTTGTTATAGTGATGCAACAATTGACTTTTGTTCCTTGTTATCTCATTGAAAAGGTTATAAAAAATGAAGCAACGTAAGTTTCTTACACGTTTTGAGATCAATTCTATTTTGAAGCAAGCCAAGGAAGGACGGTATCCAGAAAGAGATTACTGTATGTTTTTAATGTGTTTTTTACATGGATTTCGCGTTAGTGAGCTATGTAGATTAACCCTCAGCGATATTGATTTGGAAAGTCGGATACTCTATGTCAGACGTTTGAAGGGGGGGTTATCTACAACGCAGCCAATTATCGAAGAGGAGTATGAAGCGTTAGCTAACTGGTTGAAAAAACGAGAAACATGGAGAGAAGCGGATTCTGAATGGGTGTTTTTATCTCAAAAAACGGGTCCAATTTCGCGTCAACAAGTCTATGGATTACTTCGCCGTTTAGGTAAGAAAGCTAATGTATCCATTACTCCTCACCCTCATATGCTACGCCATGCATGTGGCTATGCTTTAGCTGATTTGGGGCGAGATACACGTCTAATTCAAGATTATTTAGGACATCGTAATATTTCACATACTGTTATCTATACTGCAAGCAATTCAAAACGCTTCGTTCACATTTGGGACGCAAGAAATTAACAATTACTTTTTTATTAATATACACTATGAAGATTAATACACTAAATATAGTAGGCTATACTTTTACAATAAGAATAAAGTTAATTTTTAATATAATTAAGAAATTTAGGATTTGTTTTATACTAAATAAATAACTGCGGTTGTAGATATTAATAAGTTATTAATAATTCCTTTTTAATTAAAGAATGACTCAATATAAGTATTCATTTTATGATTATCTTTATTGGTCAATAATAAATTTAATATCAGAGATTATTTATTAATAATACTAAACATTAATTGTTTGAATTTTGAACAGTAAATAAGGGCTTAATTTAAAGATAACTTTAATTCTTTAACTTGTATTCATTTGCATATCAGCACACGCTTTCATATCTCACTATCCCCAACGTTACCGTTTGGGGATAGTTATGAATTATCTTAAAAAAAACACCATTATCCTTTTACACAAACAACCTGCCGTAGTGTATGAACAACCTCAACAAGTGATAACTGAGCCTTCATAACAGCATCAATATCCTTATAAGCCATCGGAATTTCATCAATCACATCTTCGTCTTTTCGACATTCCACATGTGCTGTTGCTCGAATTTGGTCTTCAACACTAAAGGCTTTTTTTGCTGCTGTTCGGCTCATTACGCGTCCTGCGCCATGGCTACATGAACAGAAACTTTCTGCATTTCCCTTACCTCTAACAATAAAACTCTTCGCTCCCATTGAACCCGGAATGATCCCCATTTCACCTTTTTGAGCAGAAACGGCACCTTTTCGAGTCACCAGAACTTCTTCACCAAAATGCATTTCCTTTTGCACATAGTTATGGTGACAGTTCACTGCCTGTTGCTGAGTCGTAAAAGGTTTAGTTATTTGTGTTGATAATGCCGCCAACACGCGTTCCATCATGATTTCACGGTTATGACGTGCAAAATCCTGTGCCCATTCTACGGCTTCTATATAGTCATCATAGAAAAGCGTTCCTTCTTTTAAGTACGCTAAGTTTTTATCTGGCAAGTTAGCGATATGTTCTCTCATGTCTTCTTGTGCCATTTGTATAAATAACGTACCGATAGCATTACCAACACCACGAGATCCACTATGTAGCATTACCCAAACATTATCTGATTCATCAAGACACAACTCGATAAAGTGGTTTCCTGTTCCTAATGTACCTAGGTGACGATAGTTATTCGTATTTCGTAAACGTGGATACTTATCAGTTAAAACCTTAAAACGCCCTTCAAGTTGTTGCCAATGTTGATCAACAAGTTTAGGTGGGTTCTTCCATGAACCACGATCGTTCCCTGACTGATAACTTGTTCGTCCATGAGGTACTGCTCTTTCTATTGCCGTTCTTATGGCAAATAAATTATCTGGCAGATCATTGGCGTGTAATGATGTTTTCACCGCAATCATTCCACATCCAATATCCACACCAACAGCAGCCGGAATAATCGCACCTTTTGTTGGGATAACACTTCCTATTGTTGAACCTTTCCCTAAGTGAACATCGGGCATTACTGCCATATGTTTAAAAATAAAAGGCATCTTGGCGGTATTGATAAGTTGCTTTAGAGCATCTGCTTCAACAGGTACACCATTTGTCCACATTTTGATTTCCGCAGTCCCTGCTTCTTTTACTATTTGATGATCCAATATCATGCCTGTGCTCCTTTAATTTGTACTAGCCCGTTTAATACTTGGTCTAAACCGCCATAAACGGAAATCTTATCAATACGTTCTGCAATACGTTCTACGGTTTCTAGCTCTTTTAATCGTAGAGCTACTGGATTGTTTTCCATCACTTTTGCCGTATTTAATAAAGAACGTGTCGCGGATGTCTCTTCTCTTCGACGTATAACATTAGCCTGAGCTGATTTTTCAGCCTCAACCACTTGCGCTAAAATCGTTTTCATTTCGCCTGGTAAAACAATATCTTTTACCCCTAATGAAGCCACTTCAATACCATATCCTTTAGTCACTTCACTGATTTTTTCACTTACTAAACTATCAATCAGTGTTTTATTTTCTAATAATTCATCCAACGTTCTTGTTCCTACGGCCTCACGTAACGCAAATTGCAACTCTTTATATAAGAACTCAAGAGGTGAACTCAGTAGTTGATACGCTGAAAGCACGTCGCGATAACGCCAACTCGCTGACAAATTAATGCGTAAGGTCACTTTATCTTTCGTTAAGATCTCTTGTCCGCTTACATCGAGTGTTTGCAAGCGCATATCTACAACTTCAACATCAACTTTGTGCTGATAACGCCAATAGCCTTTCAATCCCGGGGGTAATAGTGATTGAGTTTCACCATTAACACGGATAATGCCCGCATGCCATGTCGGAATATCCACACTTAATACACCTTCACTGCCTTTTATCGTCTGGTTACGTAATTTTGGATGCTGTAATTTTTTAACCAAAGCTGGCGAAACTTCCAATTCATTTGCTGACAACACTTCCATTGAGCGCTGTGCATAATTCCAATAGAGACGGCGAGTGCTCGGCGCTAAGATCTCTTTGAGTGAGCCATTTTCATAAAGTAAGCCAATCTCTTCATCAGATAGCACAATATCAAAACAATATTCACTCACCCATTCTGGATGATATTGGCGTAAAAATTCGGCTTTCTCTCTTTCAATTGCAGGACCGTTCAATTCCACCAGCTCAACACTTAATTGACGGCGAAGATCGAAAAATTTATGTTCCCCCATAGTAAGGACATCAATATATTCATCGTCCTTCTTTAATAAACCCAGTTGTCCCTGTTTCACTTTTATTGTTGTTCTTATCATCATTGCTTCCTTTTTCTCTTCTTTATTATTGGCTTTCTTTTATTACCATTTTTATCGTGACTTACTTTCCACGAACAAACTTGGCGAAATCGAAGGGAAAACAAGAGAGGAACGATACTTTGTTTGTCTCTTCTTCTGCCTTCAATCCAGCGTAGTTGCTGGTGGATAAGCAAGGTGACGATACTGCTGTCACAACGATTTTTTTATATTTAATTTTACATTTGGATTTGTAATGGTTTTGGTGTCAGGAATCGAACCTGAAAATAACCCTCTTCACCTACAGAGTCCCGATGTGGAGGAACACATTTAGATAACACCACAGAGTGTTCTTTATGTGCCTACCAGATTTAAAATCTGCTCAAGACATTAATAATATTGCGAGGATCGTGCCAAGTTTTTAAAATCCACCAAAAATATTTTTAACCAATTGTTTTAATTGATAAAAATACCCTCAATGTAATTTTCAAATATTTAGCTATTGAATTAAAATCGATAAAATCTTATCTTTTTATCTATACATTTATAAATATAGATAAAAAGATAAGTAGGGATAACTTAATGAAACGCAAAGTGGTGATTGGTGTTTTAGGTACGACATTAGATAAACGAGGTAAAAGCCATAAAAGATGGAATTCATGGCGTCCAACAATTTCTATTTGCCATCAAAAAGATTTCCCCGTTAGTCGATTGGTCATGATCCATCAACCCAATGATTCAATGCTAGCGTCAAAAATCACTGAAGATATTCATACCGTCTCTCCTGATACAGAAGTATTACCTTACGAAATTGATATTTGTGATCCTTGGGATCTGGAAGAGGTTTACAGTCACTTTCTTGATTTCGCAGTGAATTATCCATTTGATACTGAGAATGAAGAATATTATGTCCATATCACAACGGGTACTCACATCGCTCAGATTTGCTGGTTTCTACTGACTGAAGCGCACTACTTACCTGCAAAACTATTACAAACCTCCCCTTCTTCTAAAATCGAAAATGAAGATGGTATCAAAACAATACAATCAGCCACGGGAAGTTATGCTGTTATTGATCTCGATTTAAGCCGTTACACAAAACTAACGAGCCGATTTGAGCACTACCATAATGAATCACTCTCTTTCTTAAAATCAGGGATAGCCACACGCAATGAACGTTTTAATGCTTTAATCGCTCAGATTGAACGAGTAGCATTACGCTCTGTTGCACCAATTTTATTAACCGGTCCCACTGGAGCCGGGAAATCATTCCTTGCTCAGCGTATTTATGAATTACGACAATCTCGCCATTTTGTAAAAGGCCGTTTTATCGCTGTTAACTGCGCCACTTTGCGCGGTGACAATGCAATGTCCACTTTATTTGGCCATGTAAAAGGGGCATTTACAGGTGCGTTGCAAGCCAGACAAGGCTTATTAAGGGAAGCCGATAAAGGAATTTTATTTCTTGATGAAATTGCGGAATTAGGACTTGATGAACAAGCGATGTTACTGAAAGCTATAGAAGAAAAATCGTTTTATCCTTATGGCTCTGATACTGAAGTGCAAAGTGATTTTCAGTTAATCGCAGGTACACATCGTGATATGGATAAGCAAATTGCGAAAGGGCTTTTTCGTGAAGATCTCTATGCGAGGATCAACTTATGGTCTTTTTCTCTGCCCGGTTTAGCCGATCGTAAAGAAGATATTGAGCCTAACATCGATTATGAATTGCATCACTTTGCCAAGCTTTATCAAAAAGCAATCCGCTTTAACTCTGATGCAAAATTACACTATATTCGATTTGCAACATCTGAACAGGCATTATGGCGTGGTAATTTCCGTGAACTTAGTGCTAGTATAACGCGAATGGCAACACTTGCCGAAAATGGTCGTATTACCCTTCCTCTTGTTGATGAAGAAATTAATCGTTTAAAACAAAATTGGGGAGTTGCTTCCTCTTCTTTATTTAATAGTACTGATATTGATCTTTTCGATCTTAGCCAACTCAATACCGTTATCAAAACGTGCCAGCAATCATCAACACTCTCAGAAGCCGGTAGAAAACTTTTCGCAGTATCAAGACAAAATAAAAAACAACCCAACGATGCCGATCGCCTACGTAAGTATCTTGCGAAATTCGATTTAAGTTGGGAACAAATTCGACATGGAGAATAATATTTCATTATGGAGCTCACTTTTTTAGGCACTAACGCAGGCGTTCCTTCTAAAGAGAGGAATGTCACCAGTATGGTGCTTGATTTACAAAATAAACAAAAAAGTATGTGGATGTTTGATTGTGGCGAAGCGACACAACACCAAATATTGCATACCCGCGTAAAATTACCGCGTTTAAATAAAATTTTTATTACCCACTTACATGGCGATCATATTTTTGGTTTACCGGGATTACTTTGTAGTCGCTCAATGGGAGGAACCGAAACGCTGTTAACGGTGTATGGCCCTACGGGTATCAAAGCTTTTATAGAGACAGCACTGACCCTAAGCCAATCTTATTTAACTTACCCTATTAATATTGTTGAAATTGATGAAGCGGGTTTTCTGTTTGAAGAAGAAGGTATGAAAGTGAGCTGTGAAGCACTTTCTCATCCTGTACCTTGTTTTGGTTATCGCTTAGAAGAAGAAAACAGCCCAGGTAAATTAGATGCAGAAAAACTGAAAGCCAACAATATTCCTGCGGGTGCTTGGTTACAAGAGTTAAAACAAGGTAAAACCATTACATTGCCAGATGGAAGAGTCGTTGACGGCAAAGAGTATATTGGCCCTGAAACAAAAGGTCGTTGTATTGCAATTTTCGGTGATACACAACCCACACCAAATGCATTAAAACTGGCTAATAATGCAGATGTTATTGTTCATGAAGCGACGTTTAAACATGAAATGGCAGAGCAAGCGAATAGCCGTGGACACTCAACTACTGTGCAAGCGGCACAGTTAGCCAAAGAGGCTAATGTCAAAAAACTGATTATCACGCATATTAGTAGTCGCTACTCACCCGAAGACTGTGTTGAATTACTCAAGGAAAGCCAACAGATCTTTAGCCATACTGAAATGGCTTCTGATTTTGAGGTATTTAAGTTGTAATTGCGTTTTCACTAAATAACAATGGCGATATTATATCGCCATTGTTATAAGTCATACTCCACTCGTTGACGTATATTTTAGTGAGTTATCTATAACGTCGTGCGTTTTATCTTTCCATCTTGCAAAATAAAATTAACTTTTCCATCCCAGAATTCAGCTAAGAAAATATCTTCTGGTTTCTCAATATGTTGATTTTTCATCTCATCTTGAAGCCATGTTTCATCTTTTTCTATTTGCGCTAATTCTGATGTTCGAATAACACCGTCTTTCATAACAATAATCGAAGGCATTTTTGCACCGTCACATACCACAGTGATTTGTCCATCAGGTTCAATTTGCGCGTAATTAACCTCTTGAAACGAATGAATACCTTGTGCATGAAGACGAGACGTTATATTTAAAATGTCTATTTTGTTCTTTTTCTCCATGATGTTTTCCATTATAAATTCGCCCTTCTTTATAATGGGAATAGGATTACCAATAGTCACAGCTCGGAAAAAATTGAATCGCTTACTGATATAATTAAGCAACGAGATAAAACAGACACCAATTAAGAAGACGATAATATATTGATAAAGAGGGATCGCATCGGTGTAAATCACCCCCCCCATAATGCCTCCGAGCACAAAATTACCAATAAAATCAATAGGTGTTAATTGAGAGAGTTGAGTTTTACCCGATAAATTCATATGGACTAATATGATAGTAAAACCAATAATAAATTTGATAATAACCAGAAAGTAATATTCCATTTGCGTCTCACATTTCCAATAATTTCTGCACTTATTATAAAGCAGAAAATCTCACCCAGATAAAAATCTAAATTATTTTTGATGATATTTGACTAAGAAAAAACACTTAATATACTTAGGTTTGTTGATTTTAAGACTCACACTATACTTATTACGATCATTTATTCGTAATATCTTACTATCAACTCGATAGCTTCTCGCCTTTTCTAGTTCTTACGCGGGATATCACTGAATTGTTTTTGAACACACATTTTGGAGAAAAAAATGAATAAAAAACTACTTACTTCATTGGTTCTAGCGGGTCTTGTTACTATTACAGCAGGTTGTGATGATTCATCTAAAAAAGTTGATGAAGGTATTGATAAGGCAAAAGAAACAGCAACTCAAGTAACTGAAACGGCGCAAGATAAAGCCAAAGAGTTAACTGAACAAGCTAAAGATAAAGCTGCCGACTTGAAAGAAGATGCATCCGCAAAAGCAGATGAATTAACACAACAAGCTCAAGAGCTAAAAGATAAAGCTGAACAAAAAGCGGCTGAGCTAAAAGCGCAAGCTGATGAAAAAACAGATGCCCTGAAAGAGAGCATTTCACAAAAAACTGATGAACTAAAAGATGCAAGTGCTGCAAAAGCTGAAGAAATTAAGCAAAGCCTAGAAGCTGAAAGCAATAAATTATCTGAAAAAGCCGCTGAGCTAAAGCAAGATGCGAGCAAAACAGCAGATAACCTGATGCAAGAAGCAGACAACAAGGTTGATCAGCTAAAAGGTGATGCATCAAAAACCAGCGATGATGTGAAACAACAAGCTCAAGAGACTGAAAATAAAGCGCTTGATAAAGCGGATCAATTAACGGATCAAGCCAAACAAAAAATTGATGATTTAAAAACTGAAAATAAATAATCTGATTTCAGTTTTTTTGATGGATCTAGAGCCAGTAAGTTTTTACTGGCTTTTTTTGTACAAAAAAAAGACAGGGGTTGATCGATTAAGCAAAAAATGTAACCATGTTCTCCTTTTTTCAACAGGAGAAACCTATTAAAGAGCGAAAGCATCTAGCATAAAAAGTTAGTAATAAATTGATTTAACTGTGTTTTTCTTCATTTTGCGGAAAAGATAATTTACTTCCGTTCTTTTATAAAACATCTTTCCAATTTGGTGTTTTATTCAAATTTTCTTATGAACTTTTCTTTTCTGATGACATAAGCAATCAGAAAGTGGGTAGCGAAAAGTCTCTTTCTAGGAAAATAACAAAAAATAGGTTAACTATGAGTCAACAAAACGATATAACCCCTCAAAAAGTTAGGATGAAAATTAATCCTCCCGTTTTTTATACATCTGCACTGTTAATTTTACTGGTCGTTGGTTTCTCTGCATTATTTCCAGAGTTGGCTAATGATAAATTAGGTCATCTTCAGGAAAACCTCTTCACGAATGCGAGCTGGTTCTACATTCTAGCCGTTGCATTGGTTTTGCTGAGTGTGACTTATTTAGGCCTTTCTCGTTTTGGTCAAATCAAGTTAGGGCCAGATCATGCCCGCCCCCACTTTAGTTATTTTGCTTGGTTTGCCATGCTCTTTTCAGCAGGAATGGGAATTGGCTTAATGTTCTTTGGTGTTGCTGAACCCGTTATGCATTACCTTATGCCCCCGACAGGTGAAGCTCAAACCATAGAAGCCGCAAAAGAAGCGATGCGATTAACCTTTTTCCACTGGGGATTACATGCATGGGCAATTTACGCCATTGTCGCTTTGATCTTAGCGTTTTTCTCTTATCGTCATGGCTTGCCGTTAACACTGCGCTCAGCACTTTATCCAATCATTGGTGATCGCATACATGGCCCTATTGGTCATGCTGTTGATATTTTTGCCGTTATGGGAACCGTATTTGGTGTCGCAACTTCTCTTGGATTTGGTGTTCTGCAAGTTAATGCGGGTTTAAACCATCTTTTTAATGTCCCCATTAATCCAACCGTGCAAGTCATATTGATTGTTGTGATAACAGGACTTGCAACTATTTCAGTTGTTTCTGGATTAGAAAAAGGTATCCGCTTTTTATCTGAACTTAACTTAGGATTAGCGGTAATTCTTCTTTTATTAGTCATTATTCTTGGTCCAACCGTATTGATATTAAAATCATTTGTTGAAAATACGGGAGGATATCTATCCGAAATTGTCAGTAAAACTTTTAATCTTTACGCATACGAGCCAAAATCGAGTGATTGGTTAGGGGGATGGACTCTACTTTATTGGGGTTGGTGGCTTTCATGGTCTCCATTTGTAGGGATGTTTATTGCCCGTATTTCTCGTGGACGTACTATTCGTGAATTTGTTGTGGGTGTTCTGTTTGTTCCTGCTGGCTTTACCTTACTTTGGATGACCGTTTTTGGTAATACAGCAATTCATTTAATCAAAGATAAAGGTGCAGAAGCTCTCGCAAATATCGTACAGCAAGATGTCTCATTGGCTTTATTTGAGTTCTTAAATTATTTTCCATTTTCGTCCGTCTTATCCTTCTTTGCGATGTTGATGGTTGTTGTCTTCTTTGTGACTTCAGCCGACTCGGGTGCAATGGTTGTTGATACTTTAGCTTCAGGTGGTGATAGCGAAACACCTGTGTGGCAACGTATTTTCTGGGCGGGCTTAATGGGCGTTTCTGCAATTACTTTATTGTTAGCAGGTGGTTTAACTGCGCTACAAACAGTCACCATTGCGAGCGCACTTCCCTTCTCAATGGTATTGCTTGCTTCTATTTATGGACTAATAAAAGCATTGCGAGTGGATGTATATAAACGTGATAGCCAACAATTAACGACAATTGCGCCACCAGCAAGCCGTAATCCGATCCCTTGGCAACGCCGTTTAAGAAACATTGCCTATTTCCCTAAACGTTCTCATGTAAAACGTTTTATGGATGAAGTTATTCAGCCTTCAATGGAAATGGTGTCTGCCGAGCTAAGTAAACAAGCAACACAATGTATTATCCATAACGAAGAAGAGGATCGAATTGGTATTGAAGTCGATTTAGGCGATGACATGAATTTCTTCTATGAAGTTCGTCTGCGTTTTTATACTCAACCTGCCTTTGCTTTAGCTGGATTAAGTGATGAAGAAAGAGACGAAGAACATAAGTATTATCGCGCTGAGATTCATTTAAAAGAAGGTGGACAAGACTACGATGTAATGGGTTGGACGAAAGAACAAATCATTCACGATATTCTTGATCAGTACGAAAAACACATTCACTTCTTACATGTATTAGGTAAGCAATAATTTTACCTGAGTGAGAACAACAAAAAGGAGATGCCATAGCATCTCCTTTTTTCTTATTAAATAACTTATTTTTCTGATTGTTCAACATCATCTGGATTAAGTGCAATCAGCTCTTTTAATAATCCAGCTAGTCGTTGTAGTTTTTCAGTGGAAAACTTTTGCTCAAGTAATTGATAGCCTTCTTCAATTTTAGGCTGAATTTTATCGTATAAGCTTTGCCCATTGGCAGACAATGAAACGAAAAGTTTACGTTGGTCACTCACAGGTTTTAAACGACAAATTAGCTCATCTCTTTCCATTCTAATAAGAATACCCGTTAGACTTGGTCGAAGAATACACGATTTTTGTGCTAATTCGTGGAAATCAATAGAGCGTTTATCCGCAAGTACGCGAATGATCCGCCATTGCTGTTCTGTCAGATTATGCTCTTTAAGAACAGGTCGAAAAAAACCCATCGCAGATTCCCGTGCTTGTAATAGCGCGATAGTTAATGATTCATGCATAATCAAGAAGCTCTTTATATGGTGTTATAGGTGAAATGACAAAATATCACTCAATATAGACAGTGAAAAAGTACCGCTGTTTATGGTTTATAAAATGACTATATTCTAAGAATAGACTAATTGTTACAATTATTCATATTAACAAATAAATAAAGTTGACTCAATTTTTGCAATTTTATTCCCTTTGTGCAATTTATCACCCATGCTTCTTTTTCGTGTTAATTTCACCTTCTGCAACATCTTGACCTATACGCAATTTTCATCAATTGGCAATTTGTGTTATCTCTCAACCAACTAAAAAAAAGTAGCCTGATTTGCCTATTACCCTACCTCTAGATTAGGAATAATGGCGCTTAGCGATAAGGTTGTCTCACAGTTTTTTGAGATAAAGTTAACAGGTTGTAACAAAGAAAGATTGCTATCTTTGTTCATGCGCGGTAGCGTTACGGCTTTAAAACAACGCAACAAAGAAACCGGCAATAACATTACAACTTTGTTAGCGGAGTAGTTAGGTAATTTATTAGTTATCTAACTAATAATTATTTTAAGTGAAGACGCCCACAGACGAGAAGTCTGGCAGTAGGAGTAAATAATGTCTGAGGAAAAACAGGCTAACCCACTTTTTCGGGATGCAATGGCAAGCTTAGGTGCCGCAGTCAATATCGTGGCAACAAATGGCGATGCAGGATGTTGTGGCTTAACAGCAACAGCGGTATGTTCTGTTACTGATAACCCACCTACCGTGATGGTTTGCATCAACAGTAAAAGTCAGATGAACTCTATTTTTCAAGAAAATGGAAAATTGAGCATCAATATATTGAATCATGAGCAAGAAGAAATGGCATGTCATTTCGCCGGAATGACAGGACTCGCGATGGCAGATCGCTTTACTCAACCTGGATGGCAAAACGGACAATTACAACAACCCGTGTTAACAAATGCGCTTGCCTGCCTTGAAGGTGATATTTATGATGTGCGCCAAGTAGGTACACATTTTGTTTATATGACCGAAATTAAGAATATTTCTGTACGCGAAGATGGTGATGGACTTATTTATTTCAAACGTCGTTTCCATTCTGTTAAAAATGAACAAGTACCCATCCCTGTTTAAATTTCACCTATTCTACCTCAAGATAAAAACGCACTTTTAATAAGGGCGTTTTTTATTGATTATCATCACAATATAAAATTAAATATTTATTTATATTAAGTGAATACTTATTTAACTAAATAACATTAGCTAACTTTTAGGTATTTATTAAATATTTATTAACATCTGTTTGTTATAAAAGAATAATTTTTAATTATAATGAAAAATTTCTTTCTAGAATCAATCAGTCACATAATCAAAAACATTTCCCCTCTACTTTTATTCTTTCTCTTTATTTAATTTACTCAGATTAAAATATAAACAAACAACAATCCAATTGGTTATATTTTATACCAAAGATCAATTAAATGACTTTATTTGAAAATAAACTAATGAATATTTTTTTCAATCTGGTATTAATCTTACCCACAGTGTGATCAACCTTTGAGAAGTCATTCTATCAATATATTAGTCTACTCGACTTGCTGATTACCTTCTTAAATTTGCAAACATCACTCTAAATGCGACAGATAATGTTACCGTTGTGTAACATTCCTCGTGAATGTGAGTAAATAACATCGTTGTTGAAAATAAATAATAATTAGGGGCATTACAGATATGGATAAACCCGCTCAAGTCGGTTTATTACAACAGCCTAAACCATTCTTTATGATTTTCTTTGTAGAATTATGGGAACGTTTTGGTTACTACGGCGTACAAGGTATTCTTGCCGTTTATTTTGTTAGTAAACTCGGTTTCTCTCAAGAACAGGCTTTCATTACTTTTGGTGCATTCTCTGCACTGGTTTATGGGCTTATTTCTATTGGTGGTTATGTTGGTGACCACTTATTAGGAACAAAACGAACAATTGTTTTAGGTGCTATTGTCTTGGCTATCGGTTATTTCATGACTGGTATGTCAATTATGTATCCTAATTTAATTTTCTACGCATTAGGAACTATCGCAGTAGGTAATGGCTTATTTAAAGCTAACCCTGCCAGCCTATTAGCAAAATGTTATCCACCTAAAGATCCACGTCTTGATGGTGCATTTACATTATTTTATATGTCGATTAATATCGGCTCATTAATTTCTTTATCTATCGCCCCTGTACTTGCAGAACGTTACGGATATGCACTGACTTATAATATCTGTGGTGTTGGCTTGATCATGGCGTTATTAGTTTATTTCTTCTGTCGCAAAATGGTTGCCAATATTGGTTCTGAACCAGACCATTTACCAATGAGCTTTAGCAAACTGTTATTAGTTATTGCTGGCTCAATTGCGATGGTATTTGTTTGTGCATGGTTACTGCACAACGTGATGATTGCAAATATCGTTTTAGTCAGTCTGTCTATCATTGTTGTCTTCATTTATTTCCGTGAAGCCTTTAAACAAAAAGACAGAGTTGCTCGTAATAAAATGTATGTTGCATTTGTTCTGATGTTAGAAGCGGTTATTTTCTACATTCTGTATGCACAAATGCCAACTTCACTGAACTTCTTTGCTATTCATAACGTTCATCACACGCTTTTAGGCTTTGATATTAACCCTGTAAGCTTCCAAGCACTAAACCCATTCTGGATCATTATTGCTAGCCCAATCCTTGCTATCACTTACAGCCATTTTGGCGCGAAAGGTAAAGACTTCTCAATGCCAGCGAAGTTTACCGCAGGTATGCTTCTGTGCTCGTTAGGCTTCCTTACAGCGGCAGCATCAGGTATGTGGTTTGCCGATGCTCAAGGCTTAACATCACCTTGGTTTATCGTTCTGGTTTATTTATTCCAGAGCTTAGGTGAACTGATGATCAGTGCGTTAGGTTTAGCAATGGTTGCAGCGTTCGTACCACAATACATGATGGGCTTTATTTTAGGTATGTGGTTCTTAACACAAGCAACGGCTTACCTGTTAGGCGGTTATGTAGCAACCTTCACCGCAGCACCAGAAGGTATTACTGATCCACTACAAACATTACCTATTTACACTGACGTATTTGGTAAAATTGGTATTGTGACCTTAATTGTAGGTATCGTTATGTGGGCAACCGTACCTTTATTAAATCGTATGATGAAAGAAGAAAGCAAAGACGCTAAAGTCACGGGCTGATCTTCCAAATAATATATTGCTCAATTTAAGCGTCTATTTATTAATAGGCGCTTTTTTATATCTGCTTTATCTCAACGTTAGGTTTCATTTCGTATTGGCTAGATATCCCTAATAGGGCCGCATCTACATTCCCTCACACCCATTTTAATAATAAATATTGCCATAGCCAAACTACCTAATCGCTTTTTATCAGGCATAAAAAAACCCGCCAAATAAGCGGGTTTAGTTTAATCATTAAGAATGACTCAATTACAGAACGTCAACTGAATTCAATTCTTTAAATGCTTGTTCTAAACGAACAACCATTGATGCTTGTGCTTGACGTAACCAGTTACGTGGATCGTAGTATTTCTTGTTAGGTTTATCAGCACCTTCTGGGTTACCTAATTGGCCCTGCAGATAGCCTTCGTTCTTTTTGTAGAACTGTAAGATACCATCCCAAGTTGCCCACTGAGTATCGGTATCGATATTCATTTTGATAACACCATAGCCAACAGCTTCTTTGATTTCTTCAGCAGAAGAACCAGAACCGCCGTGGAAAACGAAATCTAAGCTATTGTGTGGCAGATTGAATTTCTGTGATACGTAGTCTTGTGAGTTACGTAAGATTTTTGGCGTTAACTGAACGTTACCTGGTTTATAAACACCGTGAACGTTACCGAAAGATGCCGCGATAGTGAAACGAGGGCTTACTGCGCTCAGTTTTTCATATGCGTAAGCAACATCTTCTGGTTGAGTATAAAGCGCAGAGCTGTCCATACCTGTGTTATCAACACCGTCTTCTTCACCACCAGTACAGCCTAATTCGATTTCTAAAGTCATATCGATTTTAGCCATACGCGCTAAATATTTAGCACAGATTTCGATGTTTTCTTCTAATGATTCTTCAGATAAGTCAATCATATGAGAAGAGAACAGTGGTTTACCTGTTTTAGCGTAGTGTTTTTCACCCGCATCTAACAGACCATCAATCCATGGTAATAATTTTTTAGCACAGTGGTCAGTATGCAGAATAACAGGAACACCGTAGTATTCAGCCATTTGATGCACATGATGAGCACCAGAAATTGCGCCTAAAATAGCAGCTTGCTGTGGTACATCAGATTTAAGACCTTTACCTGCGATAAATGCAGCACCACCGTTAGAGAACTGTACAATAACAGGAGAACGAACTTTCGCAGCAGCTTCTAACACAGCATTGATTGAGTCAGTACCTACACAGTTAACCGCAGGCAGAGCAAATTTGTTTTCTTTTGCTACTGCAAATACTTTTTGTACATCATCACCAGTGATGACACCCGGTTTCACGAAATCAAAAACTTTAGACATGTAATAAGATCCTATATTTGGAACAGGTAGAAAATAACTTTCTACCTGTATGAGCTGACTTAATTACTGTTTAGCGCGTTCTTCTAACATTGCAACAGCAGGAAGTTTTTTGCCTTCAACGAATTCTAAGAAAGCACCACCACCGGTTGAAATGTAAGAGATTTTGTCTGCGATATCAAATAAATCAATAGCAGCCAGCGTATCACCACCACCTGCGATAGAGAATGCGTCGCTATCTGCGATTGCATTAGCGATGATTTCTGTACCTTTGCGGAAGTTAGGGAATTCGAATACACCTACTGGACCATTCCACAGGATAGTTTTCGCATTTTTCAGGATTTCTGCTAAACGCTCAGCAGTTACATCACCGATATCAAGTACTTGTTCATCATCTTTGATGTCACTTGCTGATTTTAAAACAGCATCTGCAGTTTCAGAGAATTCAGTCGCAACGCGAACATCACTTGGTACTGGAATATCACATTTTTCCATCAGCTTTTTAGCATCATCAACCAGGTCTGCTTCATATAAAGAGCGGCCTACTGGATGACCTTCTGCTGCGATAAAGGTATTTGCGATACCACCACCAACGATTAATTGGTCAGCAATTTTTGATAAGGAATCTAATACAGTCAGTTTAGTTGAAACTTTAGAACCACCAACAATCGCAACCATTGGGCGAGCTGGTTTATCTAATGCTTTACCTAATGCTTCAAGTTCTGCTGATAACAGTGGACCCGCACAAGCAACTTGTGCAAATTTAGCAACGCCATGAGTTGACGCTTGAGCACGGTGAGCAGTACCGAATGCATCCATTACGAATACATCACATAATGCAGCGTATTGCTTAGACAGAGTTTCGTCGTCTTTCTTTTCGCCTTTGTTAAAACGAACGTTTTCAAGAACAACTAATTCACCTGCATTGACTTCAACACCATTTAAATAGTCTTTAGCAAGGCTAACTGGTGCAGTTAATTTGTCTTTCAGATAGTCAACAACTGGTTTTAAAGAGAACTCTTCGTTGTACTCACCTTCGGTAGGACGACCTAAGTGAGAAGTTACCATCACTTTAGCGCCTTGTTTTAACGCGGCTTCAATTGTTGGTAAAGAAGCACGGATACGCGCATCTGAAGTCACTTTACCATCTTTAACTGGAACGTTCAGGTCAGCACGGATAAGAACTCGTTTACCCGCTAGGTCTAAATCGGTCATCTTAATTACAGACATGATGAATCCTCTCATTGATTCTCTAAAATTTAGTAATCTTCTGTTCAGTGCGTCGTATTATTACGCGACACCGTCATTAAAACATGATTATTTAAAACCAGTTGCAGCCATTGCTAACGTTGTATCAAGCATTCTGTTAGCAAAGCCCCATTCATTATCACACCAGACTAAAGTCTTGATCAGGTGTTGCCCACTGACTCTTGTTTGTGTGCCATCAACGATTGCACTATGAGGGTCGTGGTTAAAATCAGTTGAGACTAATGGCAATTCTGTGTAATCCACTATACCACGAAATGCGCCAGTTGCTGATTTTTGAATTAACCGATTGACATCTAACACATTTACAGCAGTTTTTACAGTGACACTTAAATCAATTGCCGTCACATTAATTGTAGGAACTCGTACAGAAATTGCCTCAAAATGATCCTTAAATTTCGGGAAAATTCGAGTAATTCCTGCTGCCAACTTCGTATCAACAGGAATGATAGATTGTCCTGCTGCACGAGTACGGCGTAAATCCTTATGGTATGCATCAATCACGGGTTGATCGTTCATTGCTGCATGGATTGTTGTTACTGTTCCTGATTCTATATTAAATGCGTCATCCATCATTTTAATAATGGGAATAATGCAATTCGTTGTACAAGATGCGTTTGAAACAATTCGGTGCTCTTTTTTTAGTTCGTGTTGATTGACACCAAAAACGACAGTTGCATCTAAATCAGTTGTACCGGGATGAGAAAAAAGTACTTTCTTTGCGCCTTGTGCAATATGTGCTTCACCATCAGCACGAGAGCCATAAGCACCACTACAATCAAGTACAACATCGATACCAAGTTCACCCCAAGGTAAATCAGTAATATCAGCGTGGTGAAAAAGACGAATAGTATCATCACCCACTTGCAATAAATCGTTATTAATTCGTACATCCCAAGCAAAACGTCCGTGACTAGAGTCATACTTGAGAAGATGCCCAATACCTTGTGCATCAGCCAATTCATTTATTGCAACAACTGTTATTTCAGCTCGTTTACCTGATTCATAAAGCGCTCTTAACACATTACGCCCTATACGACCAAAACCGTTAATAGCGACTCTGATTGTCATGTGACTCCCTTGATAACTTGTGATTTGCAACCGCTTAGAATAATAGAGCAAGATACTAATCAACAACGATAAATCAAGTAAATCTAGAAATTGTGCAGTCACCGACATTTTAGGATTAACTGAAACGGTTCAGCTTACTGATAATCAGATTACGAGAAATGAGAGAAGATCGCAATAGTAAACAAAGATGGAAGGATAAAAAAAGAGCACATCTGAGAAATTCTTCCCAAAAATGTGCTCTTGTTAACACTTATTGATTATTTAAGTAAAGATTTTGCCTGTGTAACCACATTTTCAACAGTAAAACCAAACTCTTCAAATAGTTCGTTTGCAGGTGCAGATTCGCCGAAGCTACGCATACCTACAATCGCACCATCTAAACCAACATACTTGAACCAGTAGTCAGCAATACCCGCTTCGATAGCAACACGAGCTTTCACTGATGTTGGTAATACTGCTTCACGGTAATCTGCATCTTGTTTATCAAATGCATCAGTTGCTGGCATAGAAACAACACGTACTTTACGGCCTTCCGCTGTCAGTTGTTCATAAGCGCTAACCGCTAATTCAACTTCAGAGCCTGTTGCGATAAAGATTAATTCTGGAGTACCTGCGCAATCTTTCAGGATGTAACCACCCTTCTCGATGTTTGCCAGTTGCTCTGGAGTACGTGGTTGTTGTGCAAGATTTTGACGAGAGAAGATCAGCGCTGTTGGGCCATCTTTACGATCAATTGCATATTTCCATGCAACAGCTGATTCAACTTGGTCACATGGACGCCATGTGCTCACGTTTGGCGTTACACGCAGGCTAGCCATTTGCTCAACAGGTTGGTGAGTTGGACCATCTTCACCCAGACCGATAGAGTCATGAGTATAAACAAAGATACTGCGGATCTTCATCAGTGCAGCCATACGTACAGCATTACGTGCATATTCCATAAACATCAGGAAGGTCGCGCCGTAAGGAACAAAACCGCCGTGTAATGCAATACCGTTCATGATTGCGGACATACCGAATTCACGAACACCGTAATGGATGTAGTTACCCGCTTTGTCTTCGTTCAGTGCTTTAGAACCAGACCACATAGTCAGGTTGCTTGGTGCTAAGTCCGCAGAACCGCCCATGAATTCAGGTAATACTTTACCGAATGCTTCTAATGCATTTTGAGAAGCTTTACGGCTTGCAATGCTTGAAGGGTTTTGTTGCAGATTTTCAATAAATGCTTTGGAATCTTTTTCCCAGTTTGCTGGTAATTCACCAGAAACACGACGTTTGAATTCAGCCGCTAATTCAGGGAACTGTGCTGCGTATGCAGCAAATTTAGCATCCCATGCAGCTTCTTTTGCTTTACCCGCTTCTTTTGCATCCCACTCTTTATAAATTTCTTGTGGAATTTCGAATGCTCCGTATTCCCAGCCTAACGCTTTACGTGTTTCAGCGATTTCTGCATCACCTAATGGAGAACCGTGAGAATCAGCAGTACCTGCTTTATGAGGAGAACCGAAACCGATAGTGGTTTTACAAATCAACAGTGAAGGTTTGTCAGTGATTTGTTTTGCTGCTTCAACAGCGGCTTTAATGCTTGCTGCATCGTGACCATCAATGCCACTGATTACATGCCAGCCATAAGCGTCGAAACGTTCTGCAGTGTTATCAGTAAACCAACCATGCACTTGACCATCAATAGAGATGCCATTGTCATCATAAAATGCAATCAGTTTACCTAACTGTAATGTTCCCGCTAAAGAACACACTTCGTGAGAGATACCTTCCATCATACAACCATCACCCATAAAGGCGTAGGTGTAGTGGTCAACGATATCATGACCAGGACGGTTAAATTGAGCCGCTAATGTACGTTCTGCAATAGCAAAACCCACTGCGTTTGCAATACCTTGACCTAAAGGACCTGTTGTTGTTTCAACACCAGCGGTGTAACCATATTCTGGGTGACCAGGTGTTTTAGAATGCAATTGACGGAAGTTTTTCAGATCATCTAAAGAAAGATCATAACCAGACAGGTGCAGTAAGCTGTAAATCAGCATTGAAGCATGACCATTAGATAAAACGAAACGGTCACGATCAGCCCAGTTAGGGTTAGTTGGGTTATGATTTAAAAAATCACGCCATAATACTTCTGCAATATCAGCCATACCCATAGGGGCGCCAGGGTGTCCTGATTTAGCTTTTTGCACAGCATCCATACTTAAAAAACGGATCGCATTAGCAAGGGTTTTACGAGTGGTCATTTTCTACTCCAAGTCGGATAAAAAGCATCTAGATAGCTGATTCTCTCAATGCGGGCAAAAAACCGCAATATAAAAAATCCACAAAGGTGGCTATCGTAATTAGCATAAAGCAATAATTCTTTGATTTGCACGGCATTTTTTACGATCAAAGCGGAAAATAACATTACACCACCGCATTGTTGCGCAACAAAAAGCAAAAAAGACAATGATTTGCGCAATTGAGAAGCGTGCTATTAAACCTTAGCTTGATATGACTAATCAAGATAAAATTTCATTGCTGAATTATCCATCAAATCAAATAAATACCGTATTTGTTTTAATTATAGCCTAATAACTGACTGAACTTGTTACAAGGACGTAGAATTATAAGAGCTTAAAAAAGATAAAAAGCAGATAATTCACTGATTCAGTAATAAAAATCTTATTTACATCATATATAGCTAAAAGGAAAAATCAGCGTAACGTAAATGTTACTTACCACCTTAGCAAAATGAGTTAAAAAATAAGTAATTAAGCCATTTTAAGAAGGTTTTTATAAAGTTTGTTACGATAAAGAATATATTTTTCGTGTTTTGACTTTCATTAAGCTTAAAATTTCTTTTTTCTGTGTTAATTGAATATTCTTTTCTCTTATTATTTTTTGCAGAAAAATAGTTTCAGAAAACATCTTATTAATAATGCGCGAAAGTTTGCTTTTCATTTTATGTTTAATAAAGAAAGCCGTTAATTTATCTATCTCGTCAAAATCGAAAAAGAGAATATACATAACGTAGTTTTGTAAAAAAGTGCTTAAGCAATATTTGTCATAATCACCATTACCCAACATATCTAATGCTTGGCTTAGTTGTTCAAAAAAGTCAGTATTATTATGATGATAAGCATAAAGAAAATCATCAATATGATTAAGTTGATGTAACAACCACGTACTATGATTATTTTCAGGATAAATAATTGGTTGCTCTTTTCCTTCAAGCGCTTTAAGCAATTGTAATGATAATGCTTTTATTGCCTGAATTTCTTCGGTTTTAACATCCACGTTATTAGTAATAGATGGGTAATTTACTAAGTAGTTATGGTAATAATCTTCAATATATTCAGAAGCTTTGACTTTACTTGGGATATGGGTAATACATCCATTTATCATACTAAACGATGCTAAGGTGTCATAATTAACGGGATGACAATAAAGAAAAAACTTAAATAAAAACTGGCGAAGTTGATCTATCTGCCCACCATTGAGCATTTCAATGTTATTTAATCGTGATAACTGAAAGAAGCAATATTCTTTAATGAAATCATTCATTCGATTATAAAAATTAAGTTTTCTTATAAAACCTATTGAATTAATGGTTATGATTAAATAATAAAAATTTTGCTCATCGTAAATAGTGATTTTATTTCGGTATTTTTCTAAGCCAACTAGCTTACCTTCATTGTCAGAATAGCTCGGATCACTCGGCTGTAACTCTGCATCCCAGCCAATAACAGTATTGTCTTTATTCTTTTTAAAAAATAACTCTGCGTTATTATCATCGCCTATACAGTACTCAAAATCATTGCTGTTAAGGTGGAGCGCCTTACTTTTATACTTATGCTCTAAGTAAGAGCAAAACCATTGATTCAATTCCATTTTGTACACGCTCCCCTTTTTCAACTAATCCGCAGTTAAATCACCACTAATTTCTTTTTATAAAAACCTATCGGAAAATGACCTTGGTAGTAAATCTGAATGATATTTTCCCAGTTGTCACCATAATTGAAATATTTTTCAGTAAGATACTGTCTAAATGCGTAACATATCGCATTTCTTGCTGCAATTTTAAAGTTATGTACATCGTATTGAAATTGACTATCTGGCACAGGAAATGCTTTTAGACTTTCTATCACTGCCTTACTGACGACTAATCGCATCTCGACCAAATCTTTGGGATATTCTTGTTTTATATAGAAAGGATCATCTTGCGTGGGAGAAGTTGGCAACCATTCGACATTTAAAGACGATTCAAAACAAGCTTGGATACTTTGAAAATAGATAATTTTTTTATCATCGAAGCTTCCCTTTCCCATATTAGAAAAGAAAGGTGTAATGCTAATTTTTTGTTGGATTTCGTTAAAAAAGCTCATGACTAATAGACTCAATTATTTCTACGTTAATTCTGTCTGATTTCAACATAACATACTGATTTTCAATATGTGAATATTGATAAAATAGATCATCTTCAAAAACTAAATTAGTGACAATAAACTTATTATCAAGCAATTTACCATTTAATTGATAAGCAAAAGAATTTCCAATTTGAGTCAACGACATAACGTGATCATTTGATGGTTTAATCTCAATATCATCAAAAAACATTAATACTAACTCGACTAAATAGACTTCCCCTATCACAAATACATTGGGCTCATTAATAAAACAACAAATTTCATATTCACCAAAAGAGAGTGTAACCTCTTCTTCCACATAAGGATTGAGGGCAACAACTCTAGCAAAATATTTCATTCTTATTCTGGCTCATCCCATTTTGATAGAAAGTAGAATATTAATAAATTAGCTATATTGCCAAAAACCAGCAATAACCTCTTTAGTTTCTTCATGTTGATAAAGATACAAAGCTCCGTAACCAAAAATATAGGAGCCAGTAAGAAGTTCTTCAGGATAGTAATCTTCATCTATTTGTAAAAAAGGTTTATACCCTGCATCAGCAAGATTTTCAAAGTAATAGATTTCATCCTGCAATAAGTTAAATTGAGATGTTACCGTAATAAACTCACCTTCCAATGCCGTCTTATAGCCAACTAAGTTCATTTTATTGATCTGTTCTAATGTGTAATTACAGTTTTTGCTTTCTATTGACGATGTATGTGGAATAACTTTTATTGCACAATGAGGGTAAATATTCTTTTCAAGCATTATGTCATACTGTTGAGGAACTAATATGGTTAAATACATTCCTTTTTGTGCTGGATGCTCAATAGATAGATAAAATTTATATCCATCAATCTGTTCACTTTTATCTAAAAAGTATTCAGGAATATTTCCACCTATGCGCCCAACTACAGAATGGATGGATTGATTACCAATAGTTGCAACTAAATAATTTTTATTCATTCTTACTTATCTCAAGTATATTCAAATAGTCGTTATTCAATTCCTGATTATTCTTAATTACTCTTTATAGTAGTCAATTTCTGCTAATAGGCATTCGGAAAATTTAAGCTTTGTTTTCTTTACTTTATCACCTTCCGTATAAACATAAACGTCAGGATCATCACATTCCCTATCTATAAAAAACAAACTAGAATAACCTTGATGTAGTAAAAACGAGAAGAAATTCAATGGTATTTGAATATTATTTTCTTCAAGTAACTCAATAGAATATATATTTATATCATCTAATTCAGAATATAAAACACTCGTTCCTTTTTTAAAATCCCCCATCTCAAAACCTAATATGGACAAATAGATTTTATAAAAATAAGGTAATTTTCCATACTTATCTTCTAACTGTAAAATTTGCTCATCAGAACACCCTATGACAGAAAATCCTTTATCCATGATAAATTTTTTAAAACTTTCTAATACAATTAAAAATTCAGATGATGTCATTACTATCTTCCACCAACGCTAAAAAACTGTCTTGAAGGTCGCCTTGAATTTCTTCATTATCATAAATAAGCTGAAAATCCTCATCGATATTATTAACGAAATGAGTACCGTCTAGCATTCCGAATATTGTTGATGCGGTATCTGTCATCACGATTTTCATCATATCAATCACTGATTGCTTTTCTTTTTCTGATAAATTAACAAAAATCTTATTCACTTGAGAGAAAGTACCTTCATGATAACTTTCTGGATCTTGTCTATTTAACCTTTCACTATATTGCTTAAGATTATCTTCAAATAATTCTTTGTATATTTCATTGATAACAAGTTTATCTTTTTTCATGATTAATCCACTAGTTAAAAAAAATCACAACTTAATTAAAGTAATATAGCCTACTATTATTTTATCTTTAAATTTATGACAGTATTATTTTAACTCTAAAATAAAGAAATCTTCTAATATAGAAACCATCTCTTCCGCTAGAGATGGATAATATCCAGAAGGTATCGTACTATCAATAGCCATAAATGATAAATTACTATCAATCCATGTTATTTTTCTTTCTGGAATTTCAGCTATATCAATAAACAAATCTCTAACTGCATCAAGATTACTGCCCATATAACCATAAGGGCCTAATAAGGAATATCCCAATTCACAAAAGAAAGAATAGTAATCTTGAATATATTTTCCCTCAATCACTAACTCATCTTTTAAAATTTTCCCAGGAAATCCATTTTTAACATAACTCGCTGAGATATATATATTTTTTAATTCACCACTCATTTCCAACCAAATTCTTTCTTTACTATCCTCATGGAATTCAAGTAATGAAGCCACACCAGAAACATACATCCCTGGAGTAAAATAAGAATCTACAATTAAGTTGTTTCCATAAAAATGATATTTAATTAAATTAAAAGAAAATCCTAATCGACCATCATAATTTTGAGAAACCACATAATAGTTTTTACCTTTTTCAAGATGTAAAACTTTTTCTTTCAATCCAATAAAAACAAATGATTGTGTTTTATTTGTATTTTTGTAGTCATAACATTCAACTAAATTTTCAAATGAAAAAATTAAATTATTTTCATAGTCTAATACTTGATATGATCCAATCATACTATTTCCTTATAATACTTATTGAAGATTCACTATTTCAATATCGAATTGAATTTATTTATAATAAATTAGACTTGATAAAGAATAAATTCCACTAAAAATTCAGTATGAGAAGAATATAATAATACTTATCTTAAATTTCCTCGATAAAAGTATCATAATTATTATCCAATTGTATTAAAACCAACGCCCCATAGGTGAATTTTCTCTCAGATTTTTATCAATCAATTCTGGTGTAATGATTTTTTGTTCAATAACAGGAAGCATGATTTCATTTAGAATTTCGCAATCAATATGACAACCAGTATTATGAAATATAAGATTTAGAGCCTCATCAATTAATGCTTGCTCACCCTGTTCTTTCATTTCAAGGACAAACTGAACAATGGCTTGTTTTATCTCTTTATTTTTATTGTATTCGGCTTGTTCAGTTTCAAATTCTTGATAATAAAAATGGTCGAGCGTTTTAGATAGCATACTTAAACGTAAATAAAATTCCGTGTTCATAAATTAATCCTAAATATCCCTAAGACTATGATTTGATACCGCGCAGGCTGTCTTTCACCAATAGCAAATAAACCAAGCAACTGCATATTCTCTTTTTTTGATTTTTGAAGATCATACATTACTGATAAACCATCATAGCTATAACGCGTTCCTTGATTTAAAGTGAGTCCTTTTACCTTATTTATTACCTGCTGTTTTACCTCTTTATCTAGGCTGTTTAAGTCTCTTAATTGCGTTACGCTAACTGACATATCCTCATCATAATAAGGACATTGAATAAGGTGATTTAGCTGATAAAAATCATCTTCAAAACCATCATAAACTAGCTCTTTTTTCTTTATATTTTTCATCTTATTCAAGTTTTAATTGATGCCAAAATGAAGTTGTTTGAGATGAGGTTAGGTCAATAATTCTATCTGGTGAAATATCAGTTAAAAACAGTGTGGCAACTGCGCGAAAAAAAGCAAAAAAATTCACTGCAATATGTTCAAAACTATCCATAGATGACTCACTTGTCATTGCAAAAACATTCCCAGTTAGAGTATTTAATAAGATGGTATAAGGATCTGACAATGCAATAACAATGATGTTTTCAGGTCGTTTATCTCCAATCCACCATTGAGCAAACTCATTGAAGCCATTTAGCATGAAAAGTCTTTCAAGATAATCTTCACCACAGCCAAAACTGATATTAAATAATGAGAAATTATCTAAATTATAGAGAGAGATAAAAGAGGTAAAATCATCAGGAAGAGAGAGTGTTAGCGTCTGTTCTAGCAAACCGAAATCTGTAAGTGGTGCTTTTCTTTTAAAAAGAATTAAATCATTAAAATCCTCTCCTAAAGGAGAAAATTTATCTTCTAGCTCTTTTGTGATTTCATCAAGCGTTAATAGCATGCTCAGCCCAGCCTAAATTAATTTTTAAACCAGCTAATCACCATTATATTCGCCAATATAATGTAAATTATTATAGGTTTGGTTATCGCTCTTTTTGATAACAAGTTCAGGATTTTGATACCAAAATATAGCGTTAGCACTTTTAATTCCTAGCTCTTCACATTTAGCTTTAATAAACGATATTTCACTTTCATCAACAGCTGCATCTACCAAAACTTCATCAAGCGTAACATTGTTATCAAAACGAGGGATAACACCAATAAAATCTTCGTCGTACCACACCATCCCCAGATCTTTGCAGAATCCACATACTCTATAATTAGGAGAGTCAATTCCGTCTTCCTCAGAGTAATCTAACTCAAAATAGTGCATATACTCTTCTTCAGAAGAAAAATTACTGCCAATCCATAAATGTACTCTATTTTCCATATTGATTACCCTGCGAAATGCCATTGTACATAGTATTAATATCATTAATAAATTCTAAGATAGTGATATCAAATATTGAAAGCAAGAAATAGTGGCTTAGAAAAATACGGGAAGAGAAAATTGCTGAGGCTGTAAAACGCAAAAACCCCAGCATAAATGCTGGGGTTTGGAATGTTGGCGGAACGGACGGGACTCGAACCCGCGACCCCCTGCGTGACAGGCAGGTATTCTAACCAACTGAACTACCGCTCCGCGTATCCTTTCGGACGAGGTGAATATTACGAATCTCTTGCCTTGTCGTCAACTGTTTTTCTAACAAAAAGATGCATTTGGATAGTTTTTAATCTCAACTAACCATTTCTGCTTTTTTTATATTCAGACTGCCTCATCATTTGATGCCGGACGCCATAAACAATGTCCGCCTTTCTTCTCAACTAGGTCTAATCGAGACTCATGTTCGGCAAGTTCTTCTGCGGTTGCTCTTATTACTCTTAATCCTGAAACGGGGCGTTCAATACGCTGAATATCATTTTGCTCTTGTTCGTTACTTGATTCACCATCCATTGAAAATGCTAGTGCTGTTTGTCCACCGGTCATCGCCAAGTAAACATCAGAAAGTATTTCAGCATCCAATAACGCGCCGTGAAGAGTACGTTTAGAGTTATCTATTAAGTATCTATCACATAAGGCATCAAGGTTATTTCGTTTACCAGGGAATAATGCCCTCGCCATTGCAAGGCTATCGGTAATTTGGCAGAACGTTTCAGTAGGCGGAATATCACGATTAAGCTTTCTAAACTCATAGTCCATAAAGCCGATATCGAACGATGCGTTATGAATGATCAGCTCTGCGCCACGAATATATTCTAAAAACTCGTCAGCAATATCGGCAAAAGAAGGACAATCCTCTAAAAACTCATCACTGATGCCGTGAACTTCAAACGCTTCGGGATCAACTAATCTTTCAGGCTTAATATAAACATGGAAATTTCGCCCTGTTAATCGACGATTGATAACCTCTACGGCACCAATTTCAATGATATTATGACCTTCATAATGAACGCCCAGCTTATTCATACCGGTGGTTTCGGTATCAAGTACAATTTGTCGTGTGATTGGAGTGCTCATAATCCGTTTTTATGTCAGACTTAAGGTTAGTTTTTCGTATTAATCAAAAAGGATAAGTCGCCTTTATGCACAAGCAGGTAGAAATATTCACCGATGGTTCATGCTTAGGCAACCCAGGCCCCGGTGGTTATGGCGCTATTTTACGCTATCAACAACATGAAAAAACCCTAAGTGAAGGTTTTTTTATGACCACCAATAACCGAATGGAACTTCTTGCCGCTATCGTAGCATTAGAAACATTAAAATTCCCTTGTAAAATTACACTGACAACAGATAGCCAATATGTCAGACAGGGTATTACGCAGTGGATCCATAGCTGGAAAAAGCGCCAGTGGCGTAAAGCAGACAAAAGCCCTGTGCTTAATGTCGATTTATGGAAACGCTTAGATAGTGCTATTACTCGTCATGAAATTGAATGGCATTGGGTAAAAGGCCATGCTGGTCATGATGAAAATGAACGTTGTGATGAATTAGCAAAAACAGCGGCTCAATCACCGACACAAGAAGACACTGGCTATATTGAAAGTCAGAAAGATAAAACAGCTAACGAATAATGTGCTATGGCTCTGAGTGATTGCGTGTAGCCCCTAAAACTCGACCTTTTACACTCATGCGAGGCAATGCAAATTTCAACGCGGTGGGTGTTAAAGGAAGCGTTCTTTTGCGAGCGATAATTAAATTTAAACAGCCACCAGTGTGATAGCGGCTACCATCACGTTTTATTGGTCTTGAAAATGGCATAATCTGGAAATTCTGTTGTGTCATCACTTCGTAATTTAGCACACTAAGCCAATCAATTTGGCGACGAAGTGAAAACATACGACTTGAATAAGGCTGTTTTTGTCGCAAAAGAGGCGTGCATTTACCCAGTCCTAATAAACTAATCGGGTTGAAGCTCGTTAATACTATCCAGCCATCATCAATTAAAACACGATCAGCTTCTCTTAATAGCCAATGGGGATCTGCACTATAATCAAGTACATGAGCCATAAGGCAAACATCAACCGATTTATTTTCAAAGGGTAGATAATCTAAAGACGCGATAACATCCGCATTTATTGCATTCGATGTCACATTGACTTGATGTGAAACGATACTTAATTTGGTATCCAGTTCGGCACTGAGTTGACCGAGTTTCAGCAAATGAAAGCCATACATTTTCGGCCACCAGTTTTGTAAACGCAGTTCAATCGCCATGCGATAATATTCCCCCCAAGGAATATCACGCCAAGAATCCGGCATTGTAATTGGTTTTACTGAACGCGCTGCTTTCATCGTTTAACCCTTTATATTTTATAAGTAAGGTAACTTATATGGAGCTTATCAGAATTCCTGCTTTATCCGATAACTACATTTGGCTATTAAGTAATGAAAATAGTGAATGTGTGATTGTGGATCCTTCACAAGCCAAACCTGTTATTGAAATGCTCTCACAACGCTCACTAACACCTATCGCGATTTTATTAACCCATCATCATGATGATCATGTTGGTGGTGTTGCTGAACTTGTAAAAAAATATCCTAACATCGACGTTTTTGGCCCACAAGAAACACAAAGTAAAGGGGCTGAAAATATTATTCATAATCAAGAGCGCATTATTGTTGGCTCTTTTACTTTTAATGTGATTGGCACACCAGGCCATACATTGGGTCATGTTGCTTATTATTGTGAGCCCTATTTATTTTGTGGAGATACACTTTTTTCTGGTGGTTGTGGTCGTTTATTCGAAGGCACCGCACAACAAATGTTCAGTTCATTACAAAGATTGAGTGCTTTACCTGATAACACATTAATTTGTTGTGCTCATGAATACACCCTATCAAATATGACCTTTGCACACCACATCATGCCAGAAAATGCACTTATTACCGATTATTTAGCCCAAGTTAGTGAAATGCGTAAAAATTTACAACCTACTGTGCCAATAACACTGAAAAACGAAAAGAACATTAATCTTTTTTTGAAATCTGACGATATTGATTTGCAAAGGATTTTAGGTATAACCACTAATACTTATGCTCCAATTAAGACATTTACAAAATTAAGAGAATTAAAAGACAACTTTTAATTCCTATTGGTTGTTTTATTTTGGCACACTAAGTATCATTTGGTTCAAAAAACACACAGGATGAATTTTTCTATTATGAAGACAAAAGCGATTTTGTTCTCCATATTGCTACTGGCAGGTTGCCAGCAATCGGAGAACATTAAACCTAATTTGTCTGCGATCACACCAATATCAACGAAAGGGACTTCAACTTCTCACCAACCTCAATATGATGTAAAAACCAATTTATGGGGTTATGTGGTAAGTGAATTGAAAATGGACCTCCCTGAAAATGAAAGGATCTCGCAGCAAGAATTATATTTTTTAAATAATCCCAAACATATACAGAGCGTTGCTGCTCGCGCTGAGCCTTATATGTATTCGATTATTGATGAAATTGAAAAACGTGAATTACCGATGGAACTTGCACTTGTTCCTGTCGTTGAAAGTGCGTTTAATCCCCATGTTACCTCTTCTGCCAATGCAGCGGGTTTATGGCAATTTGTGCCAATAACTGGTAATTACTATGGTTTGGCACAAAACCAATGGTATGACGGTCGTCGTGATGTTATGGCATCAACTAAAGCGGCACTTGATTTGCTAGAGCGCTTGTATGTAATGTTTGATAGCGATTGGGCACTTGCCCTTGCTGCTTATAACGCTGGTGAAGGCCGTGTTATGCAAGCAATAAAGGCAAATGAGAGTCAAAACTTACCAACAGATTATTGGTCGCTTTCTTTACCTAAAGAAACGATGAATTACGTACCGAAAATTCTCGCTTTAAGTAAGGTTATTCGTGAAAACGAAGAAAACATTACCTTTCCCAAAAGCAACTATCGCGATAAAGCATTAGCTTCATTTGATGTCGGTGAGCAAATCACGTTAAATAAAGTCGCTGAATTAAGTCAGTTACCTATTAATACCGTGAAAGACTATAATCCCGGCTATAAACGTGGAATAACTGCACCGAATGGCCCTCATGTCATTATGTTGCCTCGCAATAAGCTTGACCAATTCCGTAACGCTTTTGAAGATGAAGCTGTATTAGAAACTATTCGCTTGGCTGTTGCCAAAACGAATCAATCTATTAAGCAAGAAGGCGTTTATAAGGTTCGTTCAGGGGATTCGTTTTACGCTATTGCTCGTCGCTATAATATGAGTATAAAAGACTTACAGCGTATTAATGGGTTAAATGCAAAGAGCACTTTGCTGGTTGGTCAGACATTAAAAATTCATAATGCAGGTAGTGTCAGTAGCACTACAACAACGAAACCAACAAAACCTTCACCAAGCTATTATAAAGTGCGCCAAGGTGATTCTTATTACAGTATTGCCCGCCGCCACGGCATTAACCTAAAGCAGTTAATGAGCTGGAACGCTGATATTAAAATGTTAAAACCGGGTACTCAATTAACACTGTATGTAAAATAGTCTTCTGAACTTTAGTTTCTTTAAAGCCATCAATATATTTAATACCTTAGAGGTGATAAATAGAGATGGCTTTTTTCTTTCTTCTCTATGGGTGATCCCTCCCAAGAAAAACGCATCTTTTCATTCTTCCCTTTATTCCTTTCCCTCTATTTGAGTTCGTATGATTACGACGCCATCTATTACTCCAAATGATAGGCAATAAAAAAGCGCCTGATATTTAACTATCAAGCGCTTCGTTTTTATCTCTATTTGATTAATTTAGCGTAGTGACTTATAGCCAGAAGAACCAAGCAAACAGAGAGATAACTAAGATACACACTAAGTTCAGTACACCACCGACACGTACCATCTCTGTCTGTTTAATATAACCAGAGCCAAAGACAATCGCATTTGGTGGGGTAGCAACAGGTAACATGAACGCACAAGATGCACCGATACCGATAATCATAGTTAACGCCATTACTGGCATACCTAATGCTTGTGCAACTGTTGCAAAGATTGGTACTAATAACGCCGCACTCGCTGTATTACTGGTAAATTCAGTTAATACGATGATGAAGGTTGTTACTGCAAGGATAATCACGAACCAGTGGCTTGCACCGAAGGTTTCTTTCATGAAATCTGCCATTACAAGGCTTGCACCAGAAGACTGTAAAATAGCGCTCAGTGTTAAACCACCACCGAACAGCATTAATACGCCCCACTCTGTGTTTTCTTGGATTTGGCTCCAACTTGCTACACCTGTTACACCGATAACAATCGCTGCACTGACTGCAATGACAGTATCTAAATCTTTTACACCACCAAAAGCACTGCTGATGAAAGAACTGAAGATCCAACATACTACGGTAACTAAGAAGATAATCATGGTGATAACACGTTTGTTATTCCACTCTAACACTTCTAATTTCAGGTCAAATTTATGTTTTAAGTTAGGGCGTAGCATCAGATACATCACAATAAACATGATAGGCAATAACACCACCATGATTGGAATACCGTACTTCATCCACGTGATGAAATCTAAGTTCAACTGAGCCGCTGCAATCGCATTTGGTGGGCTACCAACCAGCGTACCTAAACCACCGATACTTGCACTATAAGCAACACCTAATAATACGAATACAAAAGTATTGCGCTCTGAACGAATATCTAAGTTAGATAAAATACCTAACACTAAAGGTAACATCATTGCCGCTGTTGCTGTGTTACTGATCCACATTGAGAGTAATGCGGTAACACCAAATAACAGCAATACAGCAATTGAAAGTTTACCTTTTGCAATCATCAACAAGCGGTTAGCAATTAAGCGATCTAGCCCTTGAATATGAAGCGCTGTCGCTAATGCAAAGCCACCGAAGAATAAGAAAATGATGGGATTCGCAAATGACTTTAATGACTCATTGGTATTCATTAGCCCAAGTACAACGGCTAAAATAGGTATAAATAATGCTGTTATCGTAACGTGAATGGCTTCTGTCAGCCATAACACACCCACAAACACCATTAATGCTAAACCTGCATTGGCCTTTGGATCATAAGGTAAAAATTCTAGCAGAAGCAGTAATAACACCACATCAATAGCTAGAATGATTAACCCTCGTTTGTTTATCGGGCTCGACTTCGCCGATGGGGCTAAATTGGACGCGTCCATGATAATACTCCACATTAGCTGATATGAACATTAGGTTCACTAAGCCATAATTGTTAACGAAATAGGTTATATGTGAAATATAAAAACATTTCTCGCCATTGAAAATGCGCAAAACTAATAATTGGGATCTCATCCACGAGAATTAACCAATTTATTAATAAAAGAGTAATAATTGAACACTATTTCCTCTTACACATCACACTTTTTCAAAGATGTTAAGAATAAATATTCTGTTTTTTCTGAAAAAAATTAAAAAAAAGAGGAGAACTTAAGGTTCTCCCCTTTCAAATTAATAAGATTTTTTAATCAAAGGTGCAAGATTATGCTTGGCCTTTAACTTCTTTCAGACCGTTGAAAGGTGCTTTGTTACCTAAAGCTTCTTCGATACGGATCAGTTGGTTGTATTTAGCAACACGGTCAGAACGGCTCATAGAACCTGTTTTGATTTGGCCTGCTGCTGTACCAACTGCTAAGTCAGCGATAGTTGCATCTTCAGTTTCACCAGAACGGTGAGAGATTACAGCTGTGTAGCCTGCATCTTTCGCCATTTTGATTGCTGCTAAAGTTTCTGTCAGTGAACCGATTTGGTTAAATTTGATCAGAATTGAGTTAGCGATGCCTTTGTCGATACCTTCTTTCAGGATCTTAGTGTTAGTTACAAACAGGTCGTCACCAACCAGTTGGATTTTGTCACCAAGAACTTTAGTTTGGTATGCGAAACCATCCCAGTCAGATTCGTTTAAACCATCTTCGATAGAAACGATTGGGTATTGTTTAGTCAGTTCTTCTAAGTAATGAGTGAACTCTTGTGAAGTGAAGGTTTTGCCTTCGCCTTTCAGTTCGTAGTTACCCGTTTCATTGTTGTAGAACTCAGAAGCTGCACAGTCCATAGCCAGAGTAACGTCTTTACCTAAAACGTAACCTGCTTTCTCAACTGCTTCTTTGATAGCAGCTAATGCAGCAGCGTTAGATTCTAAGTTTGGTGCATAACCACCTTCGTCACCAACTGCAGTGTTCATACCTTTTGCTTTCAGCACTTTTGCTAAGTGATGGAAGATTTCTGAACCCATACGCACAGCTTCTTTCAGAGAAGGCGCGCCAACTGGTTGGATCATGAACTCTTGGATATCAACGTTGTTATCTGCGTGCTCACCACCATTGATGATGTTCATCATTGGCAGAGGCATAGAATATTGACCGTGAGTACCGTTCAGATCAGAAATGTGCTCATACAAAGGCATACCTTTCGCAGCAGCTGCTGCTTTTGCGTTTGCTAAAGAAACCGCTAGGATTGCGTTTGCACCAAAGTTTGATTTGTTTTCAGTACCGTCTAAATCGATCATGATTTTATCGATGTTAGCTTGGTCTTTTGCATCCTGGCCAAGGATCGCTTTAGCGATTGGACCATTAACAGCTGAAACTGCTTTCAGAACACCTTTACCTAAGAAACGTGATTTATCACCATCACGTAATTCTAAAGCTTCGCGAGAACCTGTTGATGCGCCTGATGGAGCAGCCGCCATACCAACAAAACCACCTTCTAAGTGAACTTCTGCTTCAACTGTTGGGTTGCCACGAGAATCAATAATTTCACGACCAAGTACTTTAACGATTTTGGACATTCGGTTTTCCTCTGTACAAGTTAAATTTCCGAGAAGAGATACCCTATCTCTTCTCATATATCCTATTTCAGCAGGCCTTTTTGGTTATCAAAGGCTGCTTTCACAAAGCCTGCAAATAACGGATGGCCGTCACGCGGCGTTGAGGTAAACTCTGGGTGGAACTGACAAGCAACAAACCAAGGATGGTTTGGATTTTCAATAATTTCCACCAGTTTGTTATCTACTGAACGACCTGCAATACGTAAACCCGCATCTTCGATACGTTTTAATAGTAGATTATTTACTTCATAACGGTGACGATGGCGCTCTGTAATGGTGTTTTTGCCATACAGTGTACGAACTAAGCTATCACCACTTAAATGGCAAGGCTGAGCACCAAGGCGCATCGTGCCACCTAAATCACTTTCATCTGAACGCACTTCAATGTTGCCATTTTCATCGCGCCATTCAGTAATTAATGCGATAACTGGATATTTGCAATCTGGTGCAAATTCAGTGGAGTTTGCGCCTTCCATACCAACGACATTACGTGCAAACTCAATCATAGCAACCTGCATACCTAAGCAAATGCCTAAGTAAGGGATTTTATTTTCACGCGCATATTGAGCAGCCATAATCTTGCCCTCAACACCACGTTCACCAAAACCACCTGGTACTAAGATTGCGTCTAACCCTTTAAGCATTTCTACGCCACGAGTTTCAACGTCTTGTGAATCAATTAATTTGATATTTACAGTAACACGGCTTTTGAAACCACCATGTTTTAATGCTTCAATCACTGATTTATAGGCATCTGGTAATTCAACATATTTACCAACCATACCAATGGTGACTTCGCCTTCAGGATTAGCTTCTTCGTAAATAACTTGTTCCCACTCTGCAAGATTTGCAACTGGGCAATCTAAGCTGAATCGTTTACAGATATAATCATCTAATCCCTGTGATTTCAATAGTGCAGGGATTTTATAAATGGAATCGACATCTTTTAATGAAATAACCGCTTTCTCTGGCACATTACAGAACAGTGCAATTTTAGCACGTTCGTTTGCAGGAATAACGCGGTCTGAACGGCAAATCAACGCATCAGGCTGAATACCGATCGACAGTAATTCTTTTACAGAATGCTGAGTTGGCTTGGTTTTCACTTCACCAGAAGCGGCTAAATAAGGCACCAATGTTAAATGCAGGTAGAATGTGTGCTCACGGCCCACTTCTGCAGCCATTTGGCGAATCGCTTCTAAGAATGGTAAAGATTCGATATCACCAACCGTCCCGCCGACTTCAACTAAAACAACATCATGGCCTTCACCGCCACGGATGATACGTTCTTTGATTTCATTAGTGATATGAGGAATAACTTGAATTGTAGCCCCAAGATAGTCACCACGGCGCTCTTTGCGTAATACTTCAGAGTATACGCGACCTGTCGTGAAGTTATTACGACGAGTCATTTTCGTGCGAATGAAGCGCTCATAGTGTCCTAAGTCGAGATCAGTCTCAGCACCATCGTCAGTGACGAAGACTTCCCCGTGCTGAATTGGGCTCATAGTACCTGGATCGACGTTGATATACGGATCCAACTTCATCATGGTGACATTGAGTCCACGGGCTTCGAGTATAGCCGCCAGAGAGGCTGCGGCAATGCCTTTACCCAGAGAGGATACGACCCCGCCGGTCACAAAAATATAATTCGTTTTCATGCTGAACCTGAAAGTTTAGGTGTATTAGGATGATGGATATAACTGGACGGGAACACAGTATACCCGAACCTTATTTTCGCTACAAACATTCTTAGTAGTATAAAGTTCTTTTTCATCACGCCACTTATCCGTTTAAACACGAAAAAACAGTAAAAATTCAATAAACTAAACCCGTGAAAATATTTCTCAAGCATTTTAGCTTAATCCTTTCAGCTAAGATACCACTTTTAGAAAAGAGATGCTTTATTTTTTTCACGACATTAAGTGTAGCAGGTTTATAGCGAGATCTTTTGCTTATGATCATGCTTTTAATTTTTTTGAGGTTAATCACATTTTTAATGCAATAAAATGTAATTACAATATTTAAAATTACTTAAAAACAAAAAAACGAAATTACCTTTTATAATTTCGCTTTTTAAAAATTTTTATAAAAATGGCTGAAAAAACGAGATGTTATAGATCATTTTTATCGCATTTTATGTCACGCTGACGCTAATTTGCGTGTCACAATTCACTCAATCTGTTGTTTCTTTGCTTTCTGCCAACAGATCTCCATCTCTTCCAATGAAGCATTTTCTATGCCTATGCCATCTTCCGAGAGTGTTTTTTCAACAAAGCGAAAGCGTTGTTCAAATTTACGGCATGCTCGATTTAATGCTTGTTCTGGTTTTTGTTTTAAATGCCGAGATAAATTTACAACTGAAAATAGTAAATCACCCAATTCATCTTCAATTTTAGACGCATCTTGAGGCACTTTTTTCACTTCAGCCATCACTTCATCAATTTCCTCAAACACTTTACCTAAAACAGGTTCAAGTTCATTCCAATCAAATCCAACAGAAGCACATCGTTTCTGAATTTTTTCTGCTTTCATCAAAGCGGGTAATGTGGCGGGAATATCATCTAATAATGAAAATTGTGCTTTTGCCTCACGCTCTTGCGCTTTAAGTCTTTCCCAGCGATGTTTTTCTGTTGATAAATTGTTTTCGCTTTCAGAGGCAAAAATATGAGGATGACGACGTTCTAGCTTATTACTAATGGCGTCACAAACATCATTAAAATCAAATAACTTTTGCTCTTGCGCCATGCGTGAATAAAAAACAACTTGATAAAGTAAGTCGCCTAACTCTTCTTTTAAATCAGTAAAATCTTTACGAATAATAGCATCTAACACCTCATACGTTTCTTCTAATGTATAAGGTGCAATAGTGTCAAAAGTCTGCACTTTATCCCATTCGCATCCAGTATTAGGATCACGTAGCTGCGCCATAATTTCTAATAAACGAAAAATTTCACGATTTTCTGACATCATATTGCCTTTTAAATAAGAGTGAGCTTTATCCTGTTTAACACATTTTTAGATAAAAAAATGCCGAGAACAGTTGTCTCGGCATCTTATCATTTTAATGTTTTAGTGAGAAAAGCGTTTCGCCTCTATCACATCAGGCAACTGATTAAGTTTTGCCAAAATACGACCTAATACTTGGAGATTATAAATCTCAATATTCATGTCGATTGTCGCAATTTGTTGCTTCACATCACTACGGCTACTGACGCCTAGTACATTCACTTTTTCATTCGCTAAAATAGTGGTGATATCACGTAATAATCCACTACGATCATTGGCAACAACGCGAACGACTAATGAATAACCGCTAGAATAATTCTCTCCCCATACCGCATCAACAATACGTTCTGGTGCATGAGAAAGCAGTTCAGCAAGTTGCTCACAGTCTGCTCGGTGAATCGAAATACCACGACCTTTAGTAATAAAGCCGACAATATTGTCACCCGGAATAGGTTGGCAACAACGTGCGATATGATGCATTAAGTTACCCACACCTTCGACAACAATGCTTCCACCTGATCCTGTGGCTCTAGGTGCTGGCGTTTTGTTTTCAAGTGTCCGCAGAGCTTCTTTATCTTCATCTTCCGCAGTGGCTTTATTTAATTTACTTTGAATAAAGTTCACTAACTGGTTAATTCTGATATCACCGACACCAATGCCAGCTAATACTTCATCAACACTATGCACGTTATAACGCGCAATCAGCAGTTTTTCTGCTTCTTTCATGTTGATATCCATATGCGCCAATTCGTTATCTAAAATCTGGCGTCCAGCAAGAATATTTTTATCGCGATCTTGCTTACGGAACCAATTGTGAATTTTCGCACGCCCACGACTTGTGGTGACATAGCCTAAGTTAGGATTTAACCAATCACGACTTGGATTAGGGTGTTTTTGCGTGATAACTTCAATTTGATCGCCCATCTGTAATTGATAGCTAAACGGTACAATACGCCCGCCAATTTTCGCCCCAATACAGCGATGTCCCACATCACTATGAATATGATAAGCAAAATCAAGTGGTGTTGATCCCGCAGGTAAATCAACTACATCACCTTTTGGTGTAAAGACGTAAACCCTATCATCAAAAACTTGGCTACGGACTTCATCCAGCATTTCGCCAGAATCAGCCATCTCTTCTTGCCATGCAATCAGTTTACGTAACCACGCGATACGGTTTTCATAGCTGCCTGTACCACCTTTCGTCGCTGCGCCAGTTGCACCTTCTTTATATTTCCAGTGCGCAGCCACACCCAATTCGGCATCTTCATGCATTTGGCGAGTACGAATTTGAATCTCAACTGTTTTGCCTTCAGGCCCTAATACAACGGTATGAATAGATTGATAGCCATTAGGTTTTGGATTTGCGACATAATCATCGAATTCATCAGGTAAATGACGGAAATGAGTATGCACAATCCCTAATGCCGCATAGCAGTCTTGAAGACGTTCAACGACGATACGCACCGCTCTCACATCAAATAACTCATCGAATGCGAGATTCTTTTTCTTCATTTTGCGCCAAATACTATAGATGTGTTTGGGACGTCCATAGATATCTACATCGACATTCTCTTCTTTCATATAACCGCGTACTGTACTGACAAAATTATCAATATACTGTTCGCGATCAATACGGCGCTCATGAAGCAAGCTTGCTATTTTTTTGTATTCATCAGGATGAAGATAACGGAAACAAAAATCTTCTAATTCCCATTTTAATTGACCAATACCCAATCGGTTGGCTAATGGTGCATAAATATTAAAACACTCTTTAGCAGCCAGTACGCGCTCATCTTCTGTGGCATCTTTCACTTCACGTAAATGGGCAATACGTTCTGAAAGTTTAATGACCACACAACGGAAATCTTCCACCATAGATAACAGCATACGGCGCACGTTATCTACCTGAACCGAACTTGTTTCATTAGTGTGTGTCGCTTTTAATTGGCGTATGGCATCCATCTCCATAACACCACGCACTAAGCTCCAAATAGCATCACCAAAGTGTTCAGTAATAATTTCCTGATCAATAAGATTTTCTTCAGCAAGTGGGAAAAGAAGCGCTGCCCTCATGCTGTCTTTATCCATGCTTAGTGTCGAAAGAAGCTCAACCATTTCAACACCACGCCACAATAACAGTTCGGCATCTTCACGCCCTTGAACAGTACGATGGCAGTATTCCCAGGTTTGCATGATTTCACTACCCGCATTGACATGGGTTAAGTTCAAGCTATTGACCCATTTATCAACAGCAAACTCTCCTGCAGGTGTTAAGTGAGCACTTCTTACTGCAACCATATTCTCTCCCTACACGGTATAAATCTTATTTGCGACTTATTTACTGGCTAACTGTTTATTTTCGACTAAACAGCGCCATTGATTCCAGATGACCCGTTTGTGGAAACATATCCAACATTTTTAAACCGGTTAGCTGATATCCAGAATCTAATAATATCTTACTATCTCTGGCTAACGTGGTCGGATTACAGGAGACATACACGATTTTTTCTGCGGATAACTTCACAATATGTGACATTACCTCCAAAGCGCCTGCTCTCGCGGGATCTAACAACACTTTGTTAAACCCTTCTTTCGACCACGACATCGCAGAAAAATCAGCCGATAAATCTGCATGCCAAAAATGCGCATTACCTAGTTGGTTTAGTTCTGCATTCTTTTTCGCCATTTCAACTAGCGCAGGTACACCTTCGATACCCACTACTTCACTGACATGTTTTGCGATAGGTAAAGTGAAGTTACCCATACCACAAAACAGATCTAACACGCGATCTTCTGGCGATAAATCAAGCCATTCAATAGCTTGAGCAACCATCTTAGGATTTATTTCATCGTTTACTTGAATAAAATCAGTAGGTGCAAAACGTAAATTTAGACCTTCTATTTGATAGAAGGGTTCCTTCTCAATTGAAGTTAATCGTGCTATCTCGCTATTATCACCTGCAAGATACATCGTAACTTGATGAGTTTGAGAGAAATCACGCAAACTCTGTTTATCACTCTCTGACAATGGTGATAAATGACGTAAAATCACCAACGGCCCATTATCAGCGAGCACCATTTCAACATGCCCTAAATCACGTACTGATGTTAATTGTTTAAGACATGTCCAAAGAGGAGACAATAAATCATTTAACTGAGGTTTTAATACTGGGCATTTTTTTATCATGACCAAATCATTAGAGCGTTCTTGGCGAAATCCCATTACCAACCCCTTTTCAGGCTGATAACGCAAACCCAATCTTGCTCTACGACGATAACCATATTCAGCCCCAGCAATAACAGGCTCCGCTGAAATTACCACACCCGTTTCACGTTTAATAAGATGTGATAACACACTTGCTTTTGTTGTACGTTGTAGCGCAATCGGCACATGTTGCTGCTGACAACCACCACAACGCCCATAATATTCACAATGAGGCGTTATACGCTGTTCACTGGTAGTTAAACGCTTAATAACCTCGCCTTTAGCAAACTGGCGCTTTTCTTCTGTTAAACGAATACGAGCAGTTTCTTGTGGGAGTAATCCTTTTACAAAAATCGTTTTGCCCTCAGCATGAGCAATACCTTGACCATTTGCATCCAATGCACTGGCGGTCACTTCCAGAGTTGTCGCCTGTTTTTTCACAGAGCGTTTTTTAGGGGAATAAAACTGCACCATAGTATTAAATTAAGTATCAATGACGGATTAACAGTGAAATGACATCGTTTTAGAATACGCTGTATGTTTTTCAGCGTTACATGAATGACTATGCATTTCAGAAGAAAACATGGGAAGAGTATAACATCGAACAAGTTATTTACTTAACTGATATAAGCAATATTTTTGTTAAATTGAGAAAACTTTTAATGATAACAACCTAAGACACTCGTTTTATGGATTTTATATTGTTCTATAACTAACAAATATTATATATAACTTTTATATTGAATATATTTACAATTAATAACATCTATTTTCTGTTATTTTAATAAATCTTTATTATCTCTAAGAAAAGTCTAAAAATTATCACCAATCAATTAGATAGCATTTTTCTTAATGATTACAAATTAATCACAAACCATTAATTTTCTATATTCTTCATAAGCATAATGATCAGTCATTCCACTGATATAATCTTGAATTAATCTGGTACGATAATAAAACTCTAAAATTTTTCCTCTTTCAGTATTTATATCATTTAGCTTTTCTAACATTTCGTTATAAGCCAGTTTATGTTTAACAGAAAGTTTATGATATAACCGCGTCTCAATGACATATTTAGGATGTTCGTTATATTTATGCAATCTTAAAAAATCTTCAGTTGATAATAAAAGCAAGGGCTTATAGATATCGAGTAATCCACTGATCACGCGATATCCTTTCATTTCAAGCTCTTCAACTTCAGGATGGCTAAACACCCATTTTTTAGCGACACTTTTTAAGGTTGTTAATAAACGATGCTCAGCACTATTCCCTTCCAATAATGCATGGTTAAAACTTCCTTCATAAACTTGAGGAAGATTTTTTATAAATCGATGTGCCGTATAAGGGACTAATTTCCCTGTAATATAAACTCGTAAATACATAAAAAACTGATCTTGCATACTACGTTTGGCTTCATTTTGATCAACTTTTTTATAAGCACGATTCACAGTAATATCGAATAAATCGCCTTCGGTCACATCACCATTTTCACGCCACGCATCTCGTAAAAGCTGAACAAGTCGGTTGATATCAAAAATCCCCTTTTCTACTGCATCATCTAAATCTGCAATGCAATACGAAATGTCGTCAGCAGCTTCCATAATATATGTGAGAGGAAAGCGACAGAACTCACCCATATTTAGTTTTTCTTGTACTTCTTTTACGAATGCTAATTCAGACCAGTAATACCCCGGTTTCTTCATTAAATAGCTATATTCTTTAGGGACTTCACCTTGCCAATAAGCGGGACGGGTATATTTTAATACACAGCCAATTTGAGCATAGGTTAAATTCAATTTAAGAAGATGATGCGCCATTCGAATAGCTTGAGCATTACCTTCAAATTGACATAAATCTTGGCGTAAAGTTTGTCGCAATTCATTTAATTGCACTTTAACTGAATACTGCATAGGGATAAACGGGCAACTATCGAATTCGGCTGTCGCCTCTGGTGATAATATTTTTTGAAACCAATGTTTAATCGCAGCTTCGCCAAAATGACCAAAAGGTGGATTACCAATATCGTGCATTAAGCAAGCCATCTCAATTAAACTTTCAAGACTATCGATGCGATCAATTAAGCCATACACTTCAAGCTTATTTTGTTTTTTTAATTCACTGATAATTTGTTTAGCGATATAACGGCCAATTTGCTGAACTTCAAGAGAATGAGTAAGACGGCTGCGTACTGCGGAATTTTGCTCTAAAGGAAAGACTTGTGTTTTTTGTTGTAAACGTCGAATGGCTGCTGAATTAATAATACGGCCACGATCACTTTCAAATTGACGAGAAACCTGTATTTCATCGTTAATATCGATATCACTGCTGTTATATTTGCGTTGATAATTTAACTTCAGCTTAAAATCGATCATTTCTGTCCTCTTTCTGGTTTCGATGAAACGAATTCTCTATTCTTTGTGTTATATCGTGTTTTTCCGATAGATGTTAAACTCTATTTAAATTTCTATTTATTATTAACCTACAAGTGAGTATGACACAATGAGAGTTGGCGTAATAGGTGCAATGGAGCAAGAAGTCACACTTCTGCGTGAGAAAATTGAAGATTGCCAAATCTTATCGCGTGGCGGTTGTGAAATTTATACAGGCACAATCAACGGTGTTGATGTTGCATTATTAAAATCAGGTATTGGTAAAGTTGCGGCTGCGATTGGCACAACTTTATTGCTTGAGCATTTTCGCCCTGATGTCGTTATCAATACTGGCTCTGCGGGTGGTTTAGACTCGAGATTAAATGTCGGTGATATCGTTGTTTCAACAGAAGTTCGCTATCACGATGCAGATGTGACTGCGTTTGGTTATGAACCAGGTCAAATGGCACAATGCCCTCCTGCTTTTATTGCAGATCCTAGACTTATTAGCATCGCAGAAGAGTGTATTGAATCGCTAAAATTAAATGCTGTTCGTGGTTTAATTTGTAGTGGTGATGCATTTATTAATGGTGCAGAGCCTTTAGCGCGTATTCGTCGTACATTCCCAGATGTTGCTGCCGTAGAAATGGAATCCACCGCAATTGGTCATGTTTGCCATCAATTCAACACACCATTTGTTGTGGTTCGTGCTATTTCTGATGTGGCTGATAAAGAATCGCATTTAAGCTTTGATGAGTTTTTATCTGTTGCTGCAGAACAATCGAGCTTAATGGTGACCGCGATGTTGGATAAATTAAAAGACTAATTAAGTCGAGATAATCCTAATATCATTTTATCAATACCCCACCTTTATTTTTTGTTTATTCTAAGATAAAAAATAGGTGGGTATTTCTTATTATCGGAAAAGTAATGCGTTTATTTATCAATCTTGGATTATTACTCTGTTCATTATTTGGGCTAAGCTTTGCCATTGCTATCACACCTGCTGATCGTGTTATTACGTTATCGCCATCAGCCACTGAAATGGCTTACGCCGCAGGTATGGGGGATAATATTGTCGGAGTTAGTGCTTACTCTGATTATCCAGAGGCTGCTAAAAATATTGAACAAGTCGCTAATTGGCAGGGTATTAATATCGAACGCATTCTATTATTAAAACCTGATCTAGTGATTGCATGGCAAGGCGGTAATCCACAACGTCCATTAGATCAGTTAAAAGCTTTGGGTATTCCTATCATTTATTCTGATCCACAAAGTATTGAAGAAATCGCAGACGATCTCGTTACTCTTTCCAGTTATAGCCATCATTCTGATATTGCAATAAAAAATGCCCAACAATTGCGTCAACAATATCAAGTGTTACAACAGCAATATGCATCAACTATATCGAATCACTCCAAGAAAAAAGTATTTATTCAATTTGGGATGCAGCCGTTATTTACTACATCAAACTGTACATTACAAAGCCATATTACTGAACTTTGTGGCGGTGAAAATATCTTCGCTAATAGCCCTGTGGCATGGCCTCAAGTAAGTCGTGAGCAAGTACTTACAAAGCAACCTGATTTAATTATATTCAGTGGTAAAGCAGATCAAATACCTACAGTACGAGCATTTTGGCAACCTCAGCTCACAGTACCCGTTATTGCTATTGATGAAGACAGTTTTAGCCGACCTGCACCGCGTATTATTAATGCAACACAGCAAATTTGTGAAGCAATAGCAACGAACCATTAGCAAAATAATTAATTACTCAATAGCCACTAATATACAACCTTTTAAACAACCGCATTGCACTTTATGCCCTTCTAACGCGACGGGAGTATTGCTTATTTTCATCATGGAATCCCCTTCTATTATCTTGCCTTTTTGCTGACAAGCAGGGCAATAGACGTCATCGCCTAAACAGGCAATTTCATGCGTTTGTTTTGCTAATAAAGAACCGCTTAATACGGTTCCTTTAGTATTGGTGGTATCATTTTTTAAAATGATTCTTCGTCCTTGGATTGTGCTACGCATGTTTATATATCCTTTTATAAATTATTAACAGCAAACTTAGCTAAAAAATCTAAATAGAATGCTTAATTGCTTCCGATAATTTATCTTCTATTTCTTTACAAGGTGGTAGCTCTTTATCAACCAAAACAACTTGTTGTTCTATTTGTCTATCAAGATCTTTGGGAATAGGCGCTTCTCTAAAAATAGAATATTTTTTTCTTGTGTACTTGCCTTCAATCAAAGGAGCTAATCCATAAAATAAATATTTGGTAATATATCCTAACCCCCATGCTTTATCATTGCTGCTTCCGCCGCCTAAAAAACTAAACATCGTTAAGTTGGGATAATATTTATGTTCTATTAATTTTTGATTTTCATCAACGCGATATAAAATAAGTGCTAATGTCGGCTTAATATCTGCAAAATTGACATGAGAATATTTAGCAACATAAACATTCATTTTCATATCCCAAGTATAAAATAATTGTTTTTCTCGGTCACATATTAGATAAGGTCGATTTCTTGCAATAAAACCAAAATAGATCATTGGTAATGAACATAATAGAGGGGCTAAAGATAAGAATAATTCAAGAGCAATACTTTTTTTGTATAGAAAGTCATTGTTATAGTAATTATAATGCCAAAAATCAAAAAAAGAGAGGTGGCCATTTTTTATATAAATATCTTCATAAGACTCTTTTATTTCTCTTTTTTTTGAAATAAAAAACTGCTCGCTTATTAAACTTCTTTTATATTCTAAACTATTTAGAAATCTTTTTTCAGTTTGCTTCCAGGGTTCAATATAAATTGTTTTAACGCCATAGCTGAAAGCCCAAAGTAAACCGATAACAAAAGGGATAGCTAACATAGTCCTTCCATTAGAAAAAGCATGGCGTATTACCAAACGAAAATTGTCTATTTTTTCCACAAAATCAAGCGCACCTGCTTGATATTGAGTCATTTTGGGTGTTTCTGTTTGTAATAGTGATTCACAATGATCACTGAGTTTGTGTTTTTGTTCCATCATGGATATCAATCTATATTAATCATCAATAAAGAACCGCTTAATACGGTTCCTTTAGTATTGGTGGTATCATTTTTTAAAATGATTTTTCGTCCTTGGATTGTGCTACGCATTTTTTACTTTCTTTTTATCGATTTCGGCTAAAATACGACTTATTTGTTGTTCAAAATCAGCAGGGAGTGGGTTTTTATTAAACCAAACAAGCGGTTTTCTTCGACTATAATTAGTCTGGCTAATTGCATCTCGACCTTCTTTCATGAATGTATTGATAAAAGTCACAAAATGCTTATTTTCAGCCGTTCTACTCACTAAAAGACCTGTTGAGTATGAAATATTGGGTTTAAAATAACCTTCTATTAATTTTCCTGTTTTTTTATCAAGACAATAAAGTTTTAAGAACATTAATGTACCTGCATAACCAAATTCAGCATCACAATAACGTGTTACTAATAACTGTCTGGAATTCCAGACATAAAGAATTTGCCGTTTTCTATCTACTTTTAATACCACCCAAGGCATATAAAAGATAATTAGCCCCATTAATATTATTCCAATTAATGGCATAGAAAATAATGCGATATCTTGATAGATGGCATTTTTAGTTCCTTGATAAAAGTTACCAGAATAATACGCTTTTAAGTAATCAAAATAATTAATTTTCTGGTTAAAATAGGGAGAATATTTATCATAAATTCTCTTCCAACTATTAGAGGCCTTATCATATTCTTTATCATAATTTTTCTCATATATTTTTACTCTTTCTTCAAATCTTATTGTCCCATAATGAATTTTTTCATATTTATCATGTAATAAATAAACAAAACTAAAAAAAAGCACAATAAAAATAGGTACAGCTATATTATTGATAATATTTCGATTAGGAGAATCAACTTCACATTCATCTTCTGTTAATTTATTTAGAAATTCAAAGTCTTTTAACTTAACATTTGGATTATAATTATCATTATCTTCCTTAAAAAAATTCATTTCTATTTTATGAGGATGATTTGTACCACTAAATAAATTTGTCATTATCTTCCCATAAAAATAATTAGTTATTCAATAGCCACTAATATACAACCCTTTAAACAACCGCATTGCACTTTATGCCCTTCTAATGCGACGGGAATATTGCTTATTTTCATCATGGTATCTCCCTCAATAATTTTGCCTTTTTGCTGACAAGCAGGGCAATAAACTTCATCGCCTAAACAGGCAATTTCATGTTTTTGTTTTGCGAATAAAGAACCGCTTAATACGCTTCCTTTAGTATTGGTAGTATCATTTTTTAAAATGGTTTTTCGTCCTTGGATTGAGCTACGCATTTTTTCTATTTTTAATTTTAAAAATTATTCTTTAATTAAGGAAAGTAATTTTTTATAGTCTGGCTTTCCATCTCTATTTGATGTTTTTGTACCGTCTGGGTAATAATATATTTTACTAACACCTTCAGTTTTACGCTCTGCTGGATATTCCGAGTAAACGACTATATCGGTATGAATAATGGGTTTCCAAGTGATTTTTTGAGCATTGCGGGATTTATAATAAAGATCAAGCTCTTCGCCATATAACCATAAGTTAACATTATTACTATTTTTAAATGAATTACTTACCCAAGGAAAATAATTTTTGACAATATCGATATCTCCTTTTTTATCAATAGGTTTATGGCCAGTTTGTTGAGGCTGGTTATTATCAAATATAACAATTATTCCAGCTCCCACTATACCAGTAATATTTTTTGAAAAATATTCATGATTCTTTAAATTTAGATTTAAAGTAATGTTACTTAATTGCCAATCACATTTCCCACCTCCTCTATAAGGGATTTCTGCACTATATAATGAGCTATTACCTTCTTTTTCTAACAAAACCATTTCACTATTAAAACCAGAAACAGTATATGTAGGCACTTCATTATTATTATACGTTTTTCGACAAAGGTTTGAACGATACATAACCTTCATTGGTGAAAGCTCAGCGACATCGGGTACGTCGACGGTAATTTTTACTGTTCTACCATTTTAAGGAGGGGAGAATGTCCTGTCTATTTGGGGCATTAATATATTGCACCCAGTTAAAAATAAACTCACAATAGAGATAGACAAAAGAAATAGTTTATTGACGGGGTATTTATTCATTATTCTATCGCCACTAATACACAGCCCTTTAAACAGCCGCATTGCACTTTATGCCCTTCTAATGCGACGGGAATATTGCTTATTTTCATCATGGTATCTCCCTCAATAATTTTGCCTTTTTGCTGACAAGCAGGGCAATAGACTTCATCGCCTAAACAAACAATTTCATGTGTTTGCTTTGCTAATAAAGAACCGCTTAATACGGTTCCTTTAGTATTGGTAGTATCATTTTTTAAAATGATTTTTCGTCCTTGAATTGTGCTACGCATGTTTTCAACATTTTAATTTATAGAATCATGATTGAATTAGAGATAATAACTTTTTATAATTTGGTTTTGACTCATTATTAACTTCTTTTGTACTATCAGAGTAATAAAATGTTCGTTGGATACCTTTTGTTTTACGCTCTGCAGGATATTCAGAATAAACGGTCACATCAGTATGTATAATTGGTCTCCAAGTAATTTCTTTAGCACCACGTGATTTATAATAAAAATATAGTTTTTCTCCATATAGCCACAAAATATTTCCTTTATCATTTTCATATTGTTTATTGACCCAAGGAAAATAATGAGAAGAAATATAAAAATCACCTTCTTTATTAATAGGTTTTTCGCCTATTCTTTGAGGCTGATTATTATCAAATATAATAATAACTCCAGCACCTACTACATCAATGATACTATTAGAAAAATATTCATTGTTTTTTAAATTTAGATTTAAAGTAATGTTACTTAATTGCCAATCACATTTCCCACCTCCTCTATAAGGGATTACTGCACTATATAATGAACTATTACCTTCTTTTTCTAACAAAACCATTTCACTATTAAAACCAGAAACAGTATATGTAGGTACTTCATTATTATTATATGTTTTTCGGCAAAGGTTTGAACGATACATAACCTTCATTGGTGAAAGCTCAGCGACATCGGGTACGTCGACGGTAATTTTTACTGTTCTACCATTTTCAGGAGGGGAGAATGTCCTGTCTATTTGGGGCGTTAATATATTACATCCAGTTAAAAATAGTACTGCAACGCCGAAGATAAAAATAGGATATTTATTGATTAAATATTTCATGTGTTTGTTCCTTAAATTGCATTAGCATATCCATTTCTTTAGGATTTGATTGCATTGGAATAAGAGAATTATTCATACTTTGTTGTAAATCTAAAAAATATAAATTACGTTGCCTATCTATTTCTAAAGTTCGCTTTTTATAAGGATTTGGATTGATAATATCAACCTTTTTATCTAAAGCAATTTTAAATAATTCTCGTGATTGTAAACGTTGTGGTGTTTTAGCACTATCTACTAATTCTAAAAGTTGATCATGCAAGAAAGGTAAATAACCTCTTCCCATATAATGATCTGTTACACTGGTTCCACCATTACTTTCTGGATTTTTTTGTTCAGGGAAAAGATTATTTTTATCATTTTCATTTAAGTTACTCATAATTTCTTGTTGTAGATTCATTGAGTCATTCAGCGCCAATTTATCTATCTCAGGAACAATATAAAGCTTGGTACTATTATTTTTAGAATAACTGAACCGCCATGTATTTGTAGCGGTAGGTACCTTTTCTTCATAATTTTCAATTAAGTTATATGCTTCATAAAAAAGAATAGGATTACCATGATGTAAATAATATTCTCCATATTGAGTGATAGCTTTCTGTCCCAATAAATCAATAATTGATGTAATACCACCTATGATATTGCCCAAATACCCATAGATATTAAATAACCAATTATCTAGACTTGCCTCTGGTGGTACCCTAGGCACAATATCATTATTATTTATATGGCGATAATGAGTAAACTTAGGTAACTGCTCAAGCGCAGAAATCGTAAATAATCTAGGAGCACCATAAGTATAAAGCAACGGTATATTTTTATGTAATTCAGTAGCATGTGCTAAAGCTAATGCTCCACCTAAACTATGACCACAGATAAATAATTTTTTATTTAATTTTCCTGATTCATCATTAATATTTTTAAATTCATTGGTAAAAAATTTTTTCCCTAATTGATAAGCCCCTAAAAAACCTTTATGCATTTTGCCATTTAGATTAAATTCTGGAGCGTGGGTTTTAATATCTTTCGCTCGATAGGTAAAATCATCAACCCAATCAGTTCCCTCCTGAGATCCTCTCCAAGCAACAATAAATTGTTCTTTATTTTGGACATAAAACAGTTGAGTACTACCATCAGCATCAGAACCATGCTGTCTTTCATCTTCAGTATCTAAAAAAACCACTTTGTCATAACGTTCTTCAAAAGGCACATCGATAACAATAGCGGGGTATTGAGCATTAATTTCTTTCTCCCTGACGACAGGATAACGACTTAAATCCAAGCATTGTCGTTCAAAAAAACAACTTATTGAGTTGGCATTACCAATATTATTATCTTTATAGGAAAGTTGGCTTAAAATCCCTAAATTATAAGCATTAATCATAGAATATTGTTCAGTATGATGAAGAATCAAAGACCAAGCCCTAAATGGGCAAATTTCAATTACTGTTGTGGTATTAAACTTAGAAATCGGGATCCCTTGGAACGCTTCATCTTTAGGAAAATGATAAAAAGGATATTCATCCTGATACCCTTTATTATCAATATCAATTTGATCTCTGCATAAAGCACCAATTGTTGTATAGTGGTAAGTATATTTTTTTGCCTTTGCTTCCGCTTTAATAATGGAATTATCTTCTCCTCTAAGTAATCTTAACTTTCGTGTACTCATCTCCTTTATTAAAGCTTGAGTATCTAATTTTAAGACAATAGGGAAACCAGCCAATCCCTCTTCCCTAATGATCCCATTTGCTTTTACTATTCCTTTTCTTGGTTTTTTCATCGGACCAAAAGCCTGATATAATTCATATTCAATATTCAATATGGGGTTATTAAGCTCATCCACAAGATGAATTTCAATCCATTTTTCCCCACAGGCAATACAATCCGTTTTATCCGTCATTTATAGTTCTTCCTTGTTAATTAATTTTATATTTAATAAATGATTTAATAAATTTTTATCAGTCAAATAAGCGATATCTGTATTTTTTAACTTCTCATTAGAAACCCATTTGTAGATAATGTCCCTTATATTATTCTCTCTCGAAAAAAGTGAATAAGCGAGATCACCATTTTCCTCCCAAAAATCAAGAATAAGGTTCTCAACAACTAAATTAGTTGCATATAGTGAATTACGCCAAGCCTCTAGTAAATAGAAAGGAAGTATGTATTTTAATGGGAAATTGTGTTTTTTGCTTTTTAATATATCGTTAGGACATTCAAAAAATAAGCTCTCTTTATTAACTGGAATAAAGATATCATTAATGGGATACATTAATGATAGCCAATCTTCTTTTTTTAGGTTAGGCAACAATATTTCAGCAATGCGAGGATCAAAAATCCTAAAATGTACCGACTCATTATCCACTGTAACCATTTGATAATATTTCCAATGCTTAATTTGTTCTTTCCAATTTAAGTGACTGTGATATGCCCATCCCCAATGCCTATCTTCCAATGGGCATTCATCTAGCTCTTTTGCTAAATGATAAAGGGATATTGATTTAATTTTAACTAACCAAGGACTTATTTCCGTTAAATGATCAAGCCCTGTCCCCCGATATAAAGGAATAGCTTCTTCTACCCAATTATGACTATAAAACCGTTTAATAGAATCGGATGTAGGTGGTGTATTAATAAAAAAATATACATCTCCTTTTGAAAAATCATTCACCCATTGCGTCCATGTTAAGGATGTCATTATTCTTCTTCCTTAGGTGGCTTTATTAATAAGCTACCTGTTTCGTTTGCAGTTAAAGCACAATACTTCTTAATTGCATAAGGGGGTTGCTCGAAAGGTATAACACCATCTGGAAGTTGAATAATTGGAGATTGCCCATTCCCCGGACCACTAGAGCCGATATCTAAATTACCAGAAGTAAAAATTGCACTTGGAGTAAGACGGATAAAGCTACTTCCTACTTTTAGTGTGATTTCTGTTCCTGCTTCAAGAATAATTTTTCCACCACTTTTAAAGCTCGTTTCCATACCACTTTCAACAATTAATTCATCATCAATTTTGCTATGTTTAGCACCTTTAATTTGTAATGAAACATCACCTTCAATTAATGATTTCTGTGTTCCTTTCATAATAAGGTGATCATCACCTAAAATTTCAGTAAAACGTTGATTATCAATGCGATGCTTGAAATCATGTTGAGTATGCCAATGACTATCATGTTGCACATGAATATTTAAATCTCTCTGCGCATGTAAATACACCTCTTCGCGTCCGCCGGCATCCTCAAATCGCAGTTCATTAAACCCTGTGCCTTTATGTGTCTTGGTACGAAATGTGGTTCGGGTTTTTTCTTTGGGTAAATCCAGTGGTGGGGCATTACGGCCGTTATAGGTGCAACCGGTGATAATTGGTCTATCAATATCGCCATTTAAATAAGACACAATCACCTCTTGCCCAATGCGAGGGATCGCCATAAATCCGAAGCTATCACCATTCCAACCCTGTGCCACTCGCAACCAACACGAACCACTATGATCAGGTTTTCCGCGTCTATCCCAATGAAAATAAACTTTTACCGCGCCCTGTTCATTGGTGTAAATCTCCTCACCTTCTGGACCAACGACTGTCGCCAACTCATCACCATCCGCCAGCGGTTTATAATGAAAAGGCGGTCGCCATTCCTGCGTGCCGGGAATAAAAGTGACATTATTTGAAAGTTGAGTTCCCTCACCGCCACCGTTATCCGCAGAGGGTTGTACGCCATGATGTGAAACGCTGATCACTTGCCAACGCGAATTCATTTTCGCGCTTGGGTGATTGGTTAAGGTAAACACTTTGCCCGGTATTAACGCAAAACAGTTAGTGTTTGCTGAGCCTGTTTGACGATAATTTTGAGATTGCTCATAGCGTAATTGATTTAGCGGCTGCGCTTCTGCCTCTTCTTGAAAACGGCCATAGCTTTCAAAAACAGGGTGTTGTTGATGGACGTCACCCGTTGTGTTTTGTGATAACGGGTAAGAAGGACGTATTGGGTTATAATCTTTGTCAATACGCACATCACTGCATAAACGTTCGGTATAGCGCCATGTGGTGGCAGTGGTATCCGTAATATCGGTTTCTGCTTGTGGGTTATAGGTTAGCGTGATCCCCGCGGTCATACCTAAATGATTGTCGCTATAAAACAGTTTTGGCCCTTCTTCAAACCAAAAATTGATCCCTTCTTCAAACGCTAAACGACACCAGAATGCATAAGCGGATTCACGCTTTTGCGTGATATAACGACGAGTTTGGTGCAGTTCGGGTTGATAGAACTGGTTGTCATATTTGATATGCGCTTCATCTAGTAATTGCTGAAGAATTTGAGGTACCGTTTTATGTTGGAAAATACGGCTATCTTGATTAAGCGTCATCACCCACATTTCAGGGCGAATAACAAATTGATACCACGTTTTAACGCCGTCGGTGTTGCCTTGTTCAGCACTCGCCAGTAAGCCTTGAACCGTGCGGATTGTTTTACCGTCACGACTGACAGTTAATGATGAAGCCACACCTAATTGGTTGGCAAAATCAATATCACGTTGCTCACTCACCGCGTGTATCGAAAGCGTGAAAAGCTCTGATAATCCTTCGGTTAAATCAAACTGAGTGACTTGAAAAGTGCTTTTAGGTAAATCGCCAATTTGGCAAGTAAACACTAACCCTGTATGAAGTAATCCCTTTCCTAGCGTTTCGAGTAATTCGCTGTATTTTTTAATGCGAGCTTGTTGTTCAGAGAATGTCATCCCTATTTCAAAAGGGCGAGATGATGCGGGATCATCTAATACCAAACGGGGTTTAGGGGTGTTGTTAGCGTCATTCGTTGACATAAAATCTCCCATTTAAATGTGACAAACACGCAATAAAAAAGACAAAAAATGCAGAGAACAATGGGCCCATGACAGAGCCCATAAATAAAGTGTGAAGAATTAACCTTCGAGTGGCGCACGCCAGTCATCAGAGCCTGATGTTCCTGCAACGGTGTGTTCCCAATCAATTTTGCGATAAGAAAGAGACACTTCGATCAGTTGAGTGAAGTCAGACTTAGTCGGATCTTGGCAGTGTGGCATTTGGCAATCGATATTCACGATGGTGGCATCAGTTAATGTGGTGGTGAAGAAATGCTCTTGCTTCCCTTCAACCGAGGTGCGATACCATTTTAATGTGATTTTTGGCAACATTTCGCCCGAGGCTAATGCGTTATACAGCAGAGGAACCGCTTTGTTTAACGCCACCGTAAAACGGAAAGGTTTATGCGCACGTTGACCTGAAGGCTGACCTGATTGTGGATCAGTGGGCACAGTCACTACATGAGAGAATGCTTGCACCAGCATTTCATCTTCGTGGCCTTGAACATAAATATTTCCTACTGATTCAGCCGTAAATGCACCCGCAGTAATATTGCCTTGGGTTTTTCCTTCAATGGAGATATAGCATGGAGTTGGCATGGCAAGTCCTTAATTAACTATCAGTTATTGTTTCTCAACAAAACTATTATTGTTGATGTCCTTTTCAAAAAATCAGCCAGTGCGCACCGCGATTTGATTAGAGTAGCTTAAGTAATTTTAAGGGGAAGTAAAGGGAGTGACGGAAAAGAAGGACGTTGTATCCTCGTAGGATAAGTGACTTAGCGTAAAATAATTGTTCAGACGTTATTTACTGCTTTCGTTTCTTAAAATAAGTGCATTTACTTATATCATTCTCTTTCGTAAATGTCCGAAATCTCGCTAAAGCCAGTCAGTTCTAATGTACATGGATTTTTAATATGTAACAAAATGTGTATTTTATTTCAAATTGTAACAATGTTGATTTATAAGGAAAAAATAACCCTATTTTCAAAATAATAAGCAAACTACGATTTTTATTCTCAAAGGACAAAAAATCCGCACCTAAAATTTAGCGTATCGCAGAAGATCTATTTAAATAGAGACAGAAATATCACCCACAGAGTGATTTTATGAAATAAGCTCAGAAAGAATAAATAACGAAAAGAAGAGAAGAGAAGAAAAAAGAAGAGAAGAGAAGAGAAGAGAAGAGAAGAAAAAAGAAAAGAGTAACCAATAAACTCTCACAAACAAAAGTCGTGAGCGAGCAAGCAGTGCAACAAGGCAGACAGCGCACAGTAAGCGGAGCATACATTAGTATGTGAGCATTACGAGCACTGCTCTAACGCCGTGGCACTACTGCACAGCCACGACGCCAAAGAAGGATCAGATACTGAAAGAGGAACCGCAACCACACGTACTCTTAGCATTAGGATTCGTCACAATAAAACGCGCCCCCTCCAATCCCTCAGTATAATCCACACAGCCGCCCACTAAATACTGCAAACTCATCGGATCAACCACTAAGGCAACGCCTTGTTTTTCTATGGTCATATCGCCTTCATTCATTGCATCATCAAAGGTAAAACCATACTGGAATCCGCTACAACCGCCGCCCGTGATATAAACACGTAAACGCAGATTTGGATTTTCTTCATCCGCAATCAAATCTTTTACTTTATTTGCAGCCGCGTCAGTAAATTGTAACGGCAGAGCCATATCATCACTCATTGTTCACTCCAGACTGGGTATTCCAGCAAAAAAACAGCCAGCAAAAATTTATATTTCTTGCTGATATAATGTGATGATTATCTAATACCTGCTCATAACCTTCAAGTTTGTTGTGGACAAAATACACTTTTTGCTACCTATCGCTTTTTACGATAAATCACGCACCCACAATAACAGTGATAAATCAAAATGTTGTTGTCGTGTATTTGGCTTCATCTGCGTGGTGCTTTAGAATACGCCTTAATCTTACGCTCACCCATCATTAGGAGTCTGACATGAGCAAGTCTGAAACGCTTTATAATCTCGCACAACAAGTGATCCCCGGCGGTGTCAACTCACCTGTTAGAGCATTTAACGGTGTAGGTGGAACCCCTCTTTTTATTGAACGTGCTAATGGTGCGTATATTTATGATGTTGATGGACGAGCTTACCTTGACTATGTCGGCTCATGGGGACCAATGGTTTTAGGCCACAACCACCCTTCCATTCGCCATGCTGTTACTGACGCGGTACAAAAAGGCCTCAGTTTTGGCGCACCAACTGCGGCTGAAGTCGAAATGGCAAACCTAGTTACTGAACTTGTGCCTTCAATGGACATGGTTCGCATGGTGAACTCAGGTACAGAAGCGACAATGAGCGCTATTCGCCTTGCTCGTGGTTACACTGGTCGCGACAAAATCATTAAATTCGAAGGTTGCTACCACGGTCATGCAGATTGCCTATTAGTAAAAGCAGGCTCTGGCGCATTAACGATGGGACAACCAAATTCACCGGGTGTACCCGCTGATTTTGTAAAACACACTTTAACCTGTACTTACAACGATTTAAATTCCGTACGCCAAGCATTTGAAAACTACCCTGAAGAAGTCGCTTGTATCATTGTTGAGCCTGTTGCGGGCAATATGAACTGCGTACCACCAAAAGCTGACTTTTTACCGGGCTTGCGTGCATTATGTGATGAGTTTGGTGCATTGCTGATTATTGATGAAGTTATGACTGGCTTTCGCGTGGCATTAGGTGGCGCACAAGCTTATTACGATGTTGATCCTGACTTAACATGCTTAGGTAAAATCATTGGTGGCGGTATGCCAGTAGGTGCATTTGGTGGACATATGGAAGTGATGTCTAAACTCGCACCAATTGGTCCTGTTTATCAAGCTGGTACTTTATCTGGCAACCCAATTGCGATGGCGGCAGGCCTCGCGTGTTTACACGAAGTATCACAACCCGGTGTTCATCAAACATTAAATGAACTAACAACAATGTTAGCTGATGGTTTACTTGAAAAAGCACAACAAGCGGGCATCCCAATGGTTATCAATCATGTAGGCGGGATGTTTGGTTTATTCTTTACGGATGCAAAAGAAGTCACTTGCTATCAAGATGTGATGAACTGCGATGTTGAACGCTTTAAACAATTCTTCCATTTAATGCTAGAAAAACGCGTCTACCTTGCACCTTCTGCATTTGAAGCCGGCTTTATGTCTATTGCTCATACTAAAGAAGATATTCAACGCACTATTGATGCAGCGGAATATGCTTTTTCTCAGATGAAGAGCTAAGATCCCATTAATTTTTTGATATAAACTTTCTATTGTGAATGCCATTCAATTTTTTGAATGGCATTTTTGTATGTTTCACCACCCTGCCACCTCCTAATATCATAAGTATCAAATTTGATACTTTTGTATTAAAAATACTCAAATAATACATTTTTCTTTTAAAAATAAAAACAGAAGTATCAAGTTTGATACTAATTAAGTAAAATAGCTCAAAATACAAACTAAATTTCACTCGCTGAATAAAAAGTATCAAATATGAACCTTTATGAAATCCTGAACCTTATTCGTAAGCTACCTGATGAAGAGCAAGCTATTGTATTTTCAGATTTAGAATATCATTTGAAACTAAATAATATTAAATCTAACCAATTGAAATTAGATAACAAAAAAATAAAACTTTCTGATTTAAACACACTCGAATTAAAAAAAATAATTACTGCTGAATTAAAACTGCAATGTGTTACTTATGAAGAGATGGCAATGCAAATCGGAGTTTCTATCGCAACATTTAAAAGAATGATAGCCAATCCATTAATGGCAAAGTCTGTCAATCTTCATACCCTACTTAAAGAATTAGGATTTAAATTATGCCTAGAAAAGTAGAAGTCTGGCTTTATGACATAGCGGTCGGTGTTTTAAGTGAAGAAAAAGAGGGTTTTGTTTTTTGTTATTATGAAAATTATATTGGTTGTGCAATTTCTCTAAGTATGAAAGTTAGAAAAGAGCCTTACTGGAGCAAAGAGTTACACCCTTTTTTCAAAGGATTAGCACCAGAGGGTTGGTTACTCAAACGATATTCTGAAATACAGAAAATAGATGATAAAGATTTATTTGGACTATTAATAAACAATGGCAACGACTTGCTTGGTGCTATAATACTAAAAGAGATAACCAATGAATTCAAAACGTTGTTTAATTAATTTATCTGAATTAAAAAAATCAGAAATAAATACAGGATATTCCTTAGAAGGGATCAAATATCTTTTTGATAACATTGATGTCTCCCTTGAACTACCTTTTACTCGAAGTCAATTTATCCAAGAACTACCTGAACGCCAAAAAGGGATGAGCATTTCAGGTTATCAGCCAAAGCTCTCTCTATGCATAAAAAATAACACTCTACAAGTTGTTAATAATAATGGTACTTATATTCTCAAGCCTTCACCTGAAGCATACCCTTACCTTGCTGAAAATGAACATGCAACTATGATGGTGATGCAACGGCTAAAGTTTAATATTCCTCCTTTTGGTCTTTTTCGTTTTAAACAAGAAAATGATAACCCAAAAGAACTTGTTTTTGTTGTCAGACGTTACGATCGACTGGGATCTGACGCAAATCGATTACATCAAGAACAATTGGATGGAGCGATGGGAATACATGATAAATATGGACTTTCTGAAGGTAAAAAAGCTATTAGTTATGAATCCGCGGCAAAATATTTAATTACTAATATAGATAATAGTCTTAAAAGCAAACGAGATATTTTTCTACGTATAGTTTATGCCTATGTTTTAGGAAACAATGATTATCACTTAAGAAATATGGGTATCATTTTACCTAATGACGCGCCTCCATCAGTAGCTCCTATCTATGATTTTGTCAGCGTTGTTCCTTATCCATCTGCATTTACAGAATACCTTGCTCTCCCATTACTAGCATTAGAAGAACATGATGCAGGTATAGCACCAGGCCTAGACTCAGAGTATGGCGAATATTTGGGCCTTGATTTCATCCTACTCGCAGAAAATATTGGTATTAACCTTAAACTAGCCCAGAAATTAATACATGACGTCATAAAAAGTTATCAACTCATTATTGATACATATAATGAAAGCCATATGCCTGAAGAACAAAAAAAGTTAGTCTTAGATTATGTTGCTAGAAGAATAAATTTACTAAAAATAACCACATTATAGTCAATAAAAACGGCACTTATGTGCCGTTTTTATTTTAGCTAATCTATGTGATTACTTACTCAGAAAACAGATCTTGTAACCACTTAGGTGCGTCATTTTCATTAGTGTCTTGCTGAACAGGTGTGCATAATCCATCTGGATTTGCTGTCCATACAGGTAAAGTACGAACACCACCGCCATAACAAGCAAAGTTACCTTGAGCATCGACAGACATCTCTGCGATATCTTCTGGTGCTGGTGGATTTAATTTCAACGGTGCCTGATTTTCTAAATAATTACGGTACAGTAACAATGCCCCGGTTGAACCCGTTAAGTTCGTTGGGCCATTATTATCGCGTCCCATCCACGAAATCGTCACTTCTTTGCCATCTATTCCCGCAAACCAACTATCACGGAGATCGTTAGTGGTACCGGTTTTACCTGCAAGGTTGTAATTACCAAATTTTGGTTTTAATACGCGCCATGCTGTTCCCGAATTCACCACTTGTTGCATACCAAATAGCGTCATATAAGCAGCTTGAGGTGAAACAGTTGTTTCAGCTTGAGGATAACTTTGGTAAAGCACTGTACCATCTTGGGCAATCACAGAACGCAATGATGATAATTTTGCACGATTACCTAAACTACCAATTGTTTGGAAGGTTTGAGCCACTTCCATTGGCGTTAAGTTTAATGCACCTAATAACATCGCTGGCACTTTTTCTAGATTTTCCGCTGGTGCACCTAAGTTGATCCATGTTTTGATCACTTGGTCTAATCCCACTTCTAAACCAAGATTTACTGTAGGTATATTACGTGAGGTTGCTAACGCATCCACCAGCATTAATTTACCTTTATAACCACGATCGTAGTTACGAGGTTGCCAAGGTTTCCCCCCCGGAATAGGCACTGAAATCGGTTCATCAGCAAGCCATGTATTTAAACGAAAACGCTCTGGTTCACTTAATGCGGTTAAATAGGTCGCGGGTTTTGCCAAAGAGCCGATTGAACGACGGGCTGATAATGCACGGTTAAAACCTGCATATTGTGGTTGAGATCCCCCCACTAAAGCTCTTACTTCACCACTTAAGCGATCCACAACAACCATCGCCCCTTCAAGATCGTCAATTTTACGAACTTTACGGATATCCGCGACACCCACTTCAACCGCTTTTTCAGCTGCATCTTGTGAGACAGGATCTAATGTGGTGAAAATTTTTGTACCTGATAAATCTTTAACTTTATCGCCCAAAGTTGTTTGTAACTCTTGGCGCACCAGTTGCATAAACGCAGGTTGAGGCGTTAACGCTTCGCTACGTGGCTTCACACCTAAAGGACGCGCACTAAGCACATTATAAAGCTCTTGGTCGATTATCTCTTGGGTTTGCAGTAGTTTTAATACCACATTACGACGTTCTAACGCTGCTTTAGGGTTACGCCAAGGATTATAAGCAGATGCACCTTTAACCATACCCACTAAAAGTGCTTGCTGATCAAGGCTTAATTCATCAACCGGACGACCAAAATAATAAAGGCTAGCTAAAGGGAAGCCTCGAATTTGCTCATCACCACTTTGCCCTAAAAAAACCTCATTAAGATACAGCTCTAAAATGCGATCTTTGCTATAACTCGCATCCATAATAATCGCCATATAGGCTTCATTAAGCTTTCTTTTTAACGTTCTTTCATTAGTTAAAAATAGGTTTTTCACTAGCTGTTGCGTTAAGGTACTTCCGCCTTGAACCGCTTTACCCGCGGTAAAGTTCGCTAATACAGCACGGCCAATAGAATAAAGGCTGATACCGTCGTGCTCATAGAAACGACGATCTTCCGTTGCAATTAACGTATCCACTAATAATTGTGGAAATTTATCTCTTGCTAAGAATAAGCGTTGTTCACCATTTGCAGATTGCATCATGGTAATTAATTTAGGATCAAGACGGAAAAAGCCAAATTGCCGTTGATTATCCATGTTAGTAATACTAACCAAGGAATTTTGCTCAAAGGCTAATTTAGCTAAAATTTGTTCTTCACGACCATCAGGAAAATCGAAAGGTCGGCGCAACATTTCAATCGTGTTGCCTCTTACCACAAATTCGCCGGGACGAGTGATTTTGTTAACATTGCGGTATTGCATACCCTCAAGTAAGCTCACCATCTCTTTTTGGCTATAATTCATGCCCGGTTCTAAGTTAACGGTACGTCCGTAAACCGCGGCAGGTAATTCCCAAACATTGCCATCAAGGCGCTCTTTAATTTGAGAATGTAAATAAACACCATAAATGCCCATTAAAACCGCAACCACAATGGCGATTTTGACAAATAACCAAAACCAAGAACGACCTCTTTTGGTTTGTTTCGCTGGTCTTTTCTTTCTACTCATGAACTGTATCTCTCATTAAAACCCCTTTATCACGGGATAAAGAAGCCTAACATTGTCGCTATTTTTCTGTGTGATCCCACAAGAAAGCTCTCAAATACGAATAAAACTAGGGTAAAACTAATATTCATTTATTGGCTATATTTTTTTACTCGTCGTGTAGGTGCGGTATCTGCGGGTGAGTCAGGCCATAAATGTTTGGGATAACGCCCTTTCATCTCTTTTTGCACCTCTTTATAACTTCCTGCCCAAAATGTCGCCAAATCTTGTGTTTTCTGAATAGGTCGATGAGCTGGTGATAATAACTCCATCACAACGGGTAATTGACCATTCGCCACAATAGGGCTTTGCTGTTCGCCATAAACCTCTTGAATGCGGATAGCGATCACAGGAGGTAACTCCAAATCATAGTTGATAATCACTTTTGTGCCTGTTGGCGCAAAATAATGCGTCGGAAATAAGCTTTGAAGCAACTGATTTTCATGCCATGTTAATTGGTTTTTTATAATCGTATTAATATCAATTTGTTGTAATGCTTTTAATGTCTGAACTTCTCCCAGTTCAGGCAATAACCATGTTTCTAACGTTTCAAGTAACACCGTTTCTTCTAAATCAGGTAATAAGGCTTCTGGGCACCATTTTTTCGCCAAAGAAAGGCGTATAAAAAGCTGTTGAGTTTCTTCATTCAGTGCTAAAGCATTTAAACCGTTATCTCTCAGCCAATTCAATAATGCTTGCTGCATTTGCTGTTTATTGGGTTTGTCTAATTGGCGCTGGCTTAAGGTTAATCGCCCTAATTGGCGTTGTTGCCATGCGACCAACGTACCGCGTTTTTCATCCCATTCAACAGTCGTATTATTTTCAATAAGCTCTGGAAAAGTAGCTGATATTTCATCGATATCAATCGGTAGTGCTAATAAAATGCGGACATCAGCATAATGCACATTTTGTAGTAATAATGGTGCTAAGATCCACGGTGTATCACTTATTGAGTGCGAATGTTCCATCATGGCACCTTGCCCATTCGCTAAACGAAAACGACCTTGATTATCTCGATTTTTAGCAATCCTATCAGGAAATCCAACCGCTAATAATAAACCTAACAATTCAGGGCAAAACGTCCCTTTCCGGTGTTGAGAAAGCTGTTTTTCACGTCGCGTCCAGAAGGTGTTTTTTTGTTGAGCAATCCACTCCAGATTAATTTCTTGTCCTCGGGGTGGCTCTTCTAAGATTGCACATAAGCGTGCTGCCGTCGCGAGATGATTATCACTTTGCTCACTTGCATAATCTAATATCGCAGCGAGTCGAGGCTCTATGCCCCATTGAGCCATGCGCGAGCCTCGTGCGGTTAATCCACCTTGTTTATCTATTGCACCTAAACGATACAATAAATCTTGAGCGGCATGTAATGCTTGAGGAGTTGGCTTATCCAACCAATTCAACTGATTAATGTCGCGACAACCCCACTGCAAAACAGAAAGCCATAACGACGATAAATCACTACTTAAAATTTCAGGTATTTGGTGAGAAGCAACACGCTCAGCCTGCTCTTGGCTTATTAAATGCCAGCAAATACCAGCCTCAAGACGTCCTGCTCGTCCAGTTCTTTGTGTCTGTGATGATTGGCTAATTCTTTGGCGCAATAAACTAGTGACACCGCTTTTCAAATCAAATTGAGCTCGTTTTTCAATAGCACTATCAAGAACCAAGCGAATACCTTCAATAGTCAGGCTGGTTTCTGCAATATTGGTGGCAAGGACGACTTTTCGATAGCCTTTTTCTGTCGGCTCAATCGCTTTTTGTTGTTCTGCTAATGAAAGCGCACCATAAAGCGGAAATAGCAAAACATTGTTATCTACTTTATCTTTTAGTATTTCTGCAACACGCACTATCTCTGCACTACCCGGCAAGAATATCAACATAGAACCGGTTTCTTGTGCTAATAATCGCAACGCCATTGTGGCAATTTCTTGTTCAAAAGGTTGATGCGTACTGATAGGAGAATACACTCTTTCGACAGGGTAACTGCGCCCTTGAGCACTGATCATGGGGGCATCTGGTAATAGTGAAGTGAGTTTTTGGTTATCTAAGGTTGCAGACATAATCAAAACACGCAAATCATCACGTAACCCTATCTGCACATCAAGCAATAGAGCCAGTGCTAAATCTGCCTGCAAACTACGTTCATGAAATTCATCTAAAATCACTAGGCTTACGCCAGCCAACTCCGGATCTTGCTGTAACATCCGGTTTAGTACTCCTTCTGTTACCACTTCAAGTCGAGTTTGTGAGCTGACTTTGCTTTCCGCCTTCATTCGATAGCCTACCGTATTTCCAACATCTTCATTTAATTGACTGGCTAAACGGTAAGCAATACTTTTAGCGGCAATTCGTCTTGGCTCTAATAAAATAATTTTGCCATCAAAGCAATTTTGCTCCAGCAAATAGAGCGGAAGCGCCGTGGATTTACCTGCACCAGTGGGTGCATGAAGCAAAACTTGTGGGGATTGTTTTAATGCAGTAACGATTTTTTCTGTTACATCAAAGATTGGCAATAAATGCACACAGGCTCCATGGCTCATTAACTTTCTTGGCTAGGCATTGTAGCATTAGCGCTTTATTAAAGGTCGTATTTTCATCGGAGTCGTCATGAAATTTGAGCAACCACTACAATCTGCCACTTTACTAAAACGATATAAGCGTTTTTTAGCAGACGTTGTTACCCCAAATGGGGAAGAATTCACGCTCCATTGCGCCAACACAGGTGCAATGACGGGATGTGCGACACCCGGTGATACCGTTTGGTACTCCACCTCTTCAAATGCAAAAAGAAAATATCCGCATAGTTGGGAACTGACTCAAACTCAAACCGATGATTGGATTTGTGTAAATACCTTAAGAGCGAATGGAATTATTGCTGATGCTATTGAGGCGGGTGACATTCCAGAATTATCTGAGTATGACGAGATAAAACGAGAAGTGAAATACGGTAGTGAGAACAGCCGTATTGACATTTTACTTAAATCAAATCATAAAGTTGACTGTTATATTGAAGTGAAGTCAGTCACCTTGCTAGACAACGGTATGGGCTATTTCCCTGATGCAAAGACAGAACGCGGTCAGAAACATCTTCGAGAGTTGACGGCTATCGCAAAATTGGGTTTAAGGGCTGTCTTATTCTACGCAGTTCCCCATACTGGGATTACGGAAGTGACTGTTGCTAAAGAGATTGACCCAGCCTATGCTTCACTGCTAAAAGAAGCCAGTGATGCAGGGGTTGAAATCTTGTGTTATCGCATCAATATTAGTGAATACAATTTAACAATTGGACAGCAATTACCTTTTATTTCAAATAGTTAATTTGAAACCGTGGTATTAGTTAAGCATTTTTTAACTAAAAAGGGACATTTACTTGCGTGCCTTCACACCATGAGAAAACTTATTGAAGGAATAATTGCTATCCTCGCGGGCATCTGCTATTTATAGCGCCCTATTTTTTCCCCTTCCTGTTTTGAAGGTGGGGATTATTCAGAAATGCGTATGTAGGAGAAGCATTATGCAAGAAGGGCAAAAGCGTAAAACATCGTCCATGAGCATTCTCGCTATTGCTGGCGTTGAGCCATATCAGGAAAAAGCGGGCGAAGAGTACATGAACGAAGCCCAATTAGCGCATTTTAAGCTAATACTTGAATCTTGGCGCAATCAGCTCAGGGATGAAGTCAACCGCACCGTTACTCATATGCAAGATGAGGCGGCAAACTTCCCCGATCCCGTTGACCGTGCTGCACAAGAAGAAGAATTCAGTCTTGAGCTGCGTAACCGTGATCGTGAACGTAAACTCATTAAGAAAATCGAGAAAACACTGAAAAAAGTCGAAGATGATGACTTTGGTTTCTGTGAATCTTGTGGAGTGGAAATCGGTATTCGCCGTTTAGAAGCTCGTCCTACAGCCGATTTATGTATCGACTGTAAAACATTAGCTGAAATCCGTGAAAAGCAGATGGCTGGCTAATAATGAGCAAACGCCTCGACCTAATACGTTGAGGCGTTAATCTGAATCTTTCGATGCACGAGATTACAGACTATATTGGGCGCTTTGCGCCATCGCCAACGGGTCAACTTCATTTTGGCTCATTGGTTACTGCACTTGGCAGTTATCTTCAAGCTCGCGCACACCACGGGCGTTGGCTTCTGCGCATCGATGATATCGACCCTCTTAGAGAACCTCCCGGCACTGCATCCCTAATTATTCGTACATTAGAACATTATGGTTTGTTCTGGGATAAAGAGATCCTCTATCAATCGCAACGCCATGATGCTTACCGTGAAATTTTACACACACTTTGGAAAGAAGGTGTTTGCTACCACTGTCATTGTAACCGTCATCGTTTACATGACTTAGGGGGCGTGTATGATAACCACTGTCGTCATCGTGAGCCGCTCACCAATAATGTGACACCTTTTGATAAAGAGAGTGCATGGAGGTTGATCCAACAGCATCCTGTTTATCATTTTGAAGATGTTATTCAAGGTACATATTATTCAAAGAGTACGTCTATCGTGTTAGAAGATATGATTATTCACAGAAAAGATAACTTATTTGCGTATAATCTAGTGACGGTGATTGATGATAGTTATCAGGGTGTGACCGAAGTTGTTAGAGGTGCCGATCTACTTGATCCTACGTTGCGACAAATCAGTTTACATAAACAACTGAATTTACCTATTCCGCGTTATGCTCATTTACCTTTAGCAATAAATCATGACGGTAATAAATTATCGAAACAAAATCACGCGCACGCGTTGCCAGATACTGATCCAAGACCCGTCATTATCGATGCGTTACAGTTTCTTAATCAGCCTATTATTGTGGGTTGGCAAGATTATTCGTTAGCATCATTGTTAGAGATTGCGACTGCGCAGTGGTCACCTTCTGAGATTTTAAAACAAAATCATCAGCAACAAGGGTATGAATAAACCACACAAAGCATTCTCAAAAAATGTTCAGTAGGCTATGATTAGCCGCTTAATTTTTTTAATTATTAGAATTTATTATTCGAGGTGTCATATTTTTAATCGAGTAGCACATTTCTGCCGTAATCTGCTAGGGCGACAAACAACGTCATCAGACACACAACCGGTAGCAAGTGAAAGGCCAGTCACTGCATCTGACCGACCAATACAAGAAACACAGAAACCTGTGCGTCGGCGTCCTGCTATATCCGCAGACCGTCCCCGTAAAAAAAAGAGTAATAAAGAAAAGGCGAACGGGAGTGATTTGCCAATGACTGTGATCCCAAGAGATCAACACCCAATTTCACGTAAAGACATCAGTGATAATGCATTAAAAGTGCTTTATCGCCTCAACAACTCAGGCTTTCAGGCTTATTTAGTGGGTGGTGGTGTCCGTGACTTATTACTGGGAAAAAAACCAAAAGATTTTGATATTGCCACTAATGCAACACCTGAAGATGTACGTCGATTATTCCGCAACAGCCGTTTAGTCGGTCGTCGTTTCCGTCTTGCTCATATTATGTTTGGCCCTGAAGTGATCGAGGTTGCGACTTTCCGCGGCTCTCATGAAGATCATGAGGTTTCAGACAATAACCAATCTCAGCAAGCACAAAGCGGCATGTTACTGCGCGACAATATTTTTGGCTCAATTGAAGAAGATGCCATTCGTCGTGACTTTACATTAAACAGCCTTTATTACGGTGTTGATGATTTTGCTGTACGTGATTACGTTGGCGGTTTAGCGGATCTAAAAGCGGGTATTATTCGCTTAATTGGCGATCCTGAAACGCGCTATCGCGAAGATCCCGTCAGAATGCTTAGAGCCATTCGCTTTGCCAGCAAATTGGATATGCAAATTGCGCCTGAAACCGCAGAGCCAATTGGCAGACTCGCCCCTTTATTACGTAATATTCCATCGGCTCGCCTTTTTGAAGAGTCACTAAAATTATTACAAACAGGGCAAGGCTACAAAACTTACAAGTTAATGTGCCGCCATCAATTACTTGAGCCACTGTTTCCGCTGATTGCTTCTAAAATGACGGAGCAACATGATACGCCGATGGAGAGAATGTTAGATCAAGTTCTCAAAAATACAGACTATCGCATTAATAAAGAGATGCGAGTCAATCCGGCGTTCTTATTTGCGGCAATGTTGTGGTATCCATTAATTGAACATGCTGAAAAGTTAGTCCAAGAAAGTGGTCTTTCTTACTATGACTCTTTCTCTATGGCGATGAACGATATTTTAGATGAGCAATGCCGTACTATTGCGATACCAAAACGTATTACCACAACAATGCGTGATATCTGGCAATTACAGCAACGTTTACCTAAACGCCAAGGTCGTCGTGCGAATAAATTACTTGAGCACCCTAAATTCCGTGCAGCGTTCGATTTACTGGAATTACGTGCCAATGTACAACACAATCCAGAGCTTGAAGCGTTAGCAAGTTGGTGGGCTGATTTCCAAGCGTCTAACAATACGCAACAGCGCTCAATGGTATCTGAATTAGGTCAAGCACCCGTTCGCAGACGTCCGCGTCCACGTAAACGCCCTCGTCATCCAAGTGCAAAACCGGCATCTAGACAAGAGAGCACCAATGAATAAACAGAAGAAACGTGTTTATATCATTCTGGGAAGTAATTTGAATTCACCTGACGATCAGGTGAATTCAGCGATTAAGGCAATCAGTGAGATCCCACAAACAACATTGATTGCACAATCATCTTGGTATCGTACCCGTCCAATGGGGCCACAAGATCAGCCTGATTACCTTAATGTCGCTGTTGCGGTTGATACAACATTAGCGCCAGAAGCGTTACTTGATAACACTCAAGCTATTGAATTAGCGCAAGGTCGTGTTAGAAAAGAAGGTAATCGTTGGGGACCAAGAACGCTTGATCTTGATATTATGTTATTTGGTGATGACGTGATCCAAACCGAGCGATTAACCGTACCTCATTACGGACTTAAAGTACGTGAATTTATGCTTTATCCATTAGCTGAATTAGCACCTGACCTTCGCTTTCCTGATGGTGAGTTATTAGCAGATAGACTGGCGTTAGTGCCTGAAAATGGCATGGAAAAGTGGTAACTTCACACTAATACGCTCTTAATGCTAAAGGTTGATACTGCAAAAAACATAAACAGTATCAGCCTATCTCTTCTCTTTGGCTTTCCCTCAATTTTTCAAACGCACCTCACTGCCTCAATCTCTAAACTCTTTTATATTTATTTTTTACATATAACCAATTGATGAATATAAATAAAAATTATCATTTGTTATTTTTTATTACTCATTTAGTTACTTTTTCTTCGTTTTTAGTCCTTAAATGCTACAATCGAAAGCGGCTTTATTTTGATAATCCAATATTTTCTTTAATAAACAAACAATTATGTGAAGTAATTAATTTTATCTACACACAAAAAAACGACAATGATGGAGTTTGTTACAATGAAACCCACTACGCTTTCAACGCTAAATCGCTATAAGCAAGAAAAGAAAAAATTCGCCACCATCACCGCTTATGATTCAAGTTTTGCTCGCCTTTTTGAACAAGAAGGTATTCAAGCCATGCTGATTGGTGATTCGTTAGGAATGACACTACAAGGTCATAACAGCACGCTACCCGTTACTGTTGAACAAATTGCCTATCACACCCGCTGTGTAAGAGCTGGCGCACCTAATGCCTTCTTAATTGCTGATATGCCCTTTATGTCTTACTCAACACCTGAACAAGCTTGCCTTAATGCCGGCATTTTGATGCAAGCGGGTGCTAATATGGTGAAGATTGAAGGTGGAAGTTGGTTAATTCCTACCGTGAAAATGCTGGCTGAGCGTGCAGTTCCTGTCTGCATCCATTTAGGATTAACGCCCCAGTCAGTTAATGTTTTCGGGGGTTATAAAGTCCAAGGCAGAGAGCACGATGAAGCCGAACAATTAAAACAAGATGCTATCGCTCTTGAAAATGCAGGTGCTCAATTGGCGGTATTGGAATGTGTTCCGGTTACTCTAGCGAAAACAATTACAGACGCATTAACAATGCCCGTTATTGGTATTGGCGCGGGTAATGTCACTGATGGGCAAATTCTTGTGATGCATGACTTATTGGGCTTAACTCCTCAAGCACCTAAGTTCTCAAAAGATTTTTTACAAGAAGCAGGTTCATTAAAAGGTGCGGTCAGCCTTTATGTTCAACAAGTTGAACAAGGCCTGTTTCCCGAAGAAAAACATTCATTTAACTAATTTATTATCTTAATTATCAATATCGTTTAAAGGAGTCACGCCATGCTAATTATTGAAACTACGCTTATCTTACGCAGAGAAATCAAGCGATTAAAGCAAGAAGGTAAACGCATTGCATTGGTTCCAACAATGGGTAATCTTCATGAAGGTCACCTAAAATTAATTGAAGAAGCCCGTATTCACGCGGATGTCGTGATAGCTTCTATATTTGTGAATCCACTTCAATTTGATAGAGAAGCGGATTTAGCAAACTACCCGCGCACGTTGCAAGAAGATTGCGAATTACTGCGAGATAAGCATGTCGATATTATCTTTGCACCGTCAGCGAAAGAGATGTATCCACACGGTATGGAAAATCAAACCACCGTTGATGTGCCTGTATTGTCTACCGTATTAGAAGGTGCAAACCGTCCTGGTCATTTCCGTGGTGTTACAACGGTTGTTAGTAAGCTTTTTAATCTAGTACAACCTGATGTTGCGATGTTTGGAGAAAAAGATTTCCAACAGCTGCAAATTATCAAAAAGATGGTAAGCGATTTATGTATGGATATCAGCATCGTTCCTGTTGCTATCGTACGTGACAAAAATGGTTTAGCGCTCAGTTCACGCAATCGCCTATTATCTGATAGCGAAAAACAACAAGCCCCTGCACTTTATCAAGCGATGCAAGAAATCGCAGAACAATTAAAGTCGGGTGATTATGATGTTAATCAGTTACTGCAAACTGCAAAAAACACCTTAGAGCAACAAGGTTTTCGTGCCGATGAGTGCTTTATTTGTGATGCAGATACACTCACACCATTAAATGAAGAAAGCCGTCGAGCGGTTGTTTTAATGGCGGCATGGCTGGGTAATACGCGTCTTATCGATAACCAGCAAGTTAATCTTGTGTAATTCATTATTAGAATATAGGAAACACAACAATGCTACGCACTATGTTACAAGGCAAACTTCATCGCGTAAAAGTGACACAAGCCGATCTTCATTATGAAGGCTCTTGTGCAATCGATCAGGATTTTATGGATGCTGCTGGCATTCTTGAAAATGAAGCTATCGATATTTATAACGTTGATAATGGCGAACGTTTTTCAACTTATGCCATTTGTGCAGAAAGAGGTTCACGAATTATTTCTGTCAACGGTGCAGCCGCTCGTCGTGCCGCTGTTGGCGATCGCTTAATTATTTGCTCTTATGTACAAATTCCTGATAGCGACGCGCGTAGCCATAAGCCAAACATTGCGTATTTTGAAGACAACAATGAAATGAAGCGCATTGCCAAAGCGGTGCCTGTTCAAGTTGCTTAATCAATAAAATATTGCCCACTTCCCATAGGCAGAGGTTCCCTGCTTATGGGAAATAATAACAAGAACAATAAATAACCTATTGTTATTACTTGCTTGTCACGATTCACCTTGATAAAAACGAGATATAAGGTTCAAAACCGGGTTTCTTCTCCATTTTTCCTCGCTTATCTTTCTGTAGCTTGTTATAAATCATATAAGTATTGTCTGACTACTCTCTGACTAATAAAAAATTATGATAAAAGTTGCTTTAGTAGATGATCACATTGTTGTGCGTTCTGGTTTTGCACAACTCTTAATGCTAGAACCCGATATTCACATCGTGGGTGAATATTCTAATGGGCAAGAAGCATGGCCTTATTTAGCACATGACGATATTGATGTTGCCGTTATGGATCTCTCTATGCCCGGCGAAAGCGGTCTACAACTCCAAAGCCGTTTAAAACAAAAACGCCCTGATTTCCGAACGATTATTTTAAGTATCTATGACACTCCAGCCTTTGTTCAAAGTGCACTAGACTCTGGTGCTCGCGGTTATTTAACCAAACGTTGTGGCCCTGAAGAGTTAGTACAAGCGGTACGCGCTGTACATCAAGGTGGCTGTTATCTCTGTTCTGATGCCATGAAAGCATTGCGACAAACACCTGAAAAAGAAGATGCACTACATACCTTAACACCGCGTGAAAGAGAGATTTTTAATCTGTTAGTTCAAGGTGTTAATGTCAAAACTATTGCCGTACAGCTTAATCTTAGCCATAAAACCGTACACGTTCATCGAGCCAATGTACTAGGCAAATTAGGCTGTGAAACCACCATCGATTTAGTTCATTTCGCCTTAAAGAATCAGTTGATCACAGGCTCGCTGTAATATGAAACGGGGACTACGTTTTCTTCTTCAATCCCTCTTTTTATTACTCACCTACTCTCTACTTTGGCTATCACTTTGGGTAATTGGCTTCTATTTAAGTAAAAATGGGCAACAAGCCGCCCTTTTCTTACCCCAAGGTCTGCGATTAGCCCTGATAATTTTACTCTGGCGTCGCTTTTGGCTTCCGATGTTATTTGCAGAATGGGGGCTTTATTACTGGTTGGCGCAAGAGCAATTAATTACCCACACCATTATTTATCTGTCTCCAATACTAAGCCTCGTTGTTGCGCTAGAAGTTCAGCGTATTTGGTGGCGATATCCTCTTTATTGGCAACGCTTAACCCTATTAATTGGTGCCGTAGGTTTTAATAGCCTACTACAAGCCTTTATTCTCGGTTTCTTTATTAATACCACCAGCGGGATTTTCCTCACATCGGTAACGGGCGGCATATTACTCGCGCCTTTTGTCTTTTTACTTTATGAATATCTTCGTGAATTACAAAGTCGCGCCTTAGTCTCTGATGGTACTCCCGATCCTCCGTTAAGAACGTCCTTGCTGATGTGGGGATTTCTATTTTGCCTGATCGGGTTAAGTGCTCAATTTTTCTTAACCCCTGAAATAGAGCGCTTATTAGTTATCCTTGTATTTATTCCTAATGTCTTTATGGCTTACCGTTATGGCTGGCAAGGTGGTGTTTTATCCGCACTGTTAGGCAGTTTGATTATTACTTTTGCTCGCCAAGTTAATGGCGCTTTTAATGATTTGCGTGAGTTAGAAATGTTCTTAACCACACAAGCCATTATCGGTATTGGCTTAGGGATCGCGATCAGTCGCCAACAGCAACTTGCTCATAATTTACGTCATTACCGTTTACGCCTAGAACAAGAGTTACAAGCTCGCCGTGACTTAATGGAAAAACTGGTTCATACCGAAGAGGATGTTAAAAAAGCCATTGCTCGCGAATTGCATGATGAAATTGGGCAAAATATTACAGCGATCCAAATTCAATCGATGCTAATCAAAAGAACTGCGGATAACGACAAAACACGCCAAACCGGAGAGCAAATCGAACGACTCGCCCTACAAATTCATCAATCTACACGTCAACTACTCCGACAATTACGCCCTCCTGTTTTGGAGGAGATGTCGCTTGAAAAAGCCCTTCATCATTTAATCAATGAGTTTGCTTTTGATGACAATGGCATTACCTGTAATTTTAATTACTCGTTAGATAAAGAGCCTGAAAACGAAACTATTATTTTTACCCTCTACCGTTTGGTGCAAGAGCTGTTAAACAACATTAGTAAACATGCTAACGCAACCTATATCCAAGTCTCACTGACTCAAAATCAAAACCGTTTACGGCTAATTATTAGTGATAATGGCGTTGGTATGTTGCCGACATCATTATCAGCACAACAAAGCAGTGGCTTTGGATTACGCGGCATAGAAGAACGCATTCGCGCTTTAGGCGGAGAATGGGAAGTGATTAACCATCACGGTACGAAAATAATTGTTAACTTACCCACAAATTCAAAAGAAAACAGTGAAAACTAAGAATAAGTCTTAGTCATCTACAACCTTATCTCATTCTTTTTCGCGACATTTTTTTTACATTTGCAACATCAAAGAGGATGTTATGTCAGGTAAAAATTCGGCATCAATTAATAAGACCTATAACTTTTGGCGCAAAAATTTAATGCTGTCGATGATTATCGGTTATGCCACTTTCTATCTCACACGTAAAAGCGTCAACTTTGTGATGCCCGTTATGCAGGTTGAATTGAATTTAGATAAAGGGGATATCGGTTGGATAGCCAGCCTTTTTTATCTCACTTACGGTTTATCTAAATTTGTTTCCGGTATTTTCCATGACAAATGGGGATACCGCTGGTTTATGGGTGTGGGATTAGTCATGACAGGCATTATGAATATTATTTTTGCCTATTGTCTTTCGTTTCCCGCACTGCTTTTGGTCTGGGCACTAAATGGTTTCTTTCAAGGCTTTGGCTGGCCTCCTTGTGCAAGGTTGTTAACACACTGGTATTCACGCAATGAACGCGGTTTCTGGTGGGGATTATGGAATATCTCAATCAACCTTGGTGGGATGAGTCTTCCCATTTTAACTGCGTGGCTAGCGACGCATTATAGTTGGCAAGTCGCACTGCTTGTTCCCGGTATTATCGGCATCATCATCGGGTTGTGGTTGTGTGTACGATTAAAAGGTACTCCCGCAGAGGAAGGGCTTCCTACTGTGGGTGTGTGGCGGCGCGATGTTTTTGAATTACGTCAAGAGCAGTCATCTCCCCCTAAACCTATGCTAACTATTTTGAAAGAGACCATTTTATTTAACCGAATGATTTGGTTACTGGGTTTTTCCTATATTTTGGTTTATCTCATACGTATGGCGATTAACGATTGGGGAAATATCTGGTTATCAGAAACACATGGCGCCAACTTATTGAGTGCTAATGCCATTCTCTCTTTGTTTGAAGTGGGTGGCTTACTCGGGGCGTTATGTTCAGGCTGGGGCTCGGATTTATTATTCCGTGGCCAACGAGCACCAATGATATTGCTGTTTTCACTCGGACTTTTTACCGCAGTAACAGCACTTTGGTTAATTCCAATTCATCATTATGCTTTGCTCGCAGCTTGTTTTTTTAGTATCGGTTTTTTTGTGTTTGGACCACAGATGTTAATCGGGCTTGCTGCAACAGAATATTGCCATAAAAACGCAGCAGGCACGGTAACTGGCTACTTGGGATTGTTTGCCTATTTAGGGGCGGCAATGGCAGGTTGGCCATTAAGTCAGGTCATGGCGCATTATGGTTGGACTGGGATGTTTGCGTTATTAACCAGTGCTGCGGCCTTAATGGGACTCTTACTAATGCCGTTGTTGATTGCTGATGTTAGCAAACAAGAGCATTTAGTTGGCCCACTTTCATTTTCCGATGACGACACATTTAAAAGGTTCTGAACATGAAATTGAAAACCCTCTCTACACTCGTTGCTGCTGGTCTGGCTCTTTCTGCGGTTAGCTTATCAACAAATGCAGCTGGTCGCTTAGTAGTTTACTGTAGTGCGACAAATGCAATGTGTGAAGCTGAAACAAAAGCTTTTGCCGAAAAGTATGATGTTAAAACGACCTTTGTTCGTAATGGTTCAGGAAGTACTTTAGCTAAAATCGAAGCTGAAAAACGTAATCCACAAGCTGACGTTTGGTATGGCGGTACAATGGATCCTCACTCACAAGCGGGTGAAATGGATCTGCTAGAGCCTTATGTTTCTCCTAATCTTGATCAAATCATGCCACAATTTCGTGATCCGGCTAAACGCAAAGGTAACTACTCTTCTGCGGTTTATGTCGGTATTTTAGGTTTTGGCGTTAATAAAGATCGCTTAAAAGAAAAAGGCATCGCCATTCCAACGTGCTGGAAAGATTTAATTAAACCTGAATATAAAGGTGAAATTCAAATCGCTGATCCACAAAGCTCAGGTACAGCTTACACTGCACTGGCAACCTTTGACCAATTATGGGGCACTGAACAAGCCTTTGATTATCTTAAGAAAATCAATACCAACATTTCTCAATACACCAAATCAGGTATTGCTCCAGCACGAAATGCAGCTCGTGGTGAAGCCGCTATTGGTATTGGTTTCTTACATGACTACTCATTAGAAGTTGAAAATGGCGCTCCACTTGAATTGATTTCACCTTGTGAAGGTACAGGCTATGAAATCGGTGGTGTGAGTATCATTAAAAATGCCCGTAATATGGATAACGCAAAATTATTCGTAGATTGGACACTCTCAAAAGAAGCTCAGGAAATTAGCTGGAAAGAAGGTAAATCTTACCAAATTCTAACCAATACCTCGGCTGAATCTTCACCAATGGCGCTGAAATTATCAGACTTAAAACTCATTAACTACGACATGGATAAATATGGCGATAGTGAAGTGCGTAAAGAGCTGATTAATAAGTGGGTTACCGAAGTAAAAATGGGTAAATAGCTCATTAATAGAGCGAGATAACCTCTCGCTCTCTTTTTCTCATAATAATAAATACATTTACTCTCGGGGGATTTATGTCTCACACACTCGCTTTACCTGAAAAAAAGAGGCGGGATCCCATATTTTTATGGATCCTAATTGCATGGATGGCATTTGCTTTACTGCCGTCATGGAGCCTTGATTACGGTCTTTTAGATTCTACCGCAGATGAATTACTCACCTCTTACGGCTGGAGTAGCGTTAATATCAGTTGGCTCTGGTTTTTATTACCAAGTTTACTGTTATTTCGCCCATTAACTGCCCCTAAGCGTGAAAATCGCTCTCGCCACTATTTTGATGCAGGTTTTGCGCTGTTTTGTGCATTTATTGCAATCGTTAGTGCAACCCTCGAAGGACGTGGTTTAGGTTATTCTGCGATCATCCTCTTTATTTCCCTGGGAATGATCATGAAAACCGCCTTAACGCGCCTTGAATGGCTGGGTGGTGATAGCTTTGTTATTGGCTCTTTAATCGCCGTTGTGGCACTGATTGGTGCCTTTATCATCTTCCCAAGTATCGCTATTTTTATTCCGATGTTTAAAGATAGCGCGGGCAATTTTGCACCTTTTGAATTTATCGCTATTTTAAGCCAAGCTCATATTGTGCAAGTGATGCTCAACTCTATTGTGCTCTCTATCGCAGTGGGTATCGGTTGTACTTTCTTTGGTTTAATTCTGGCAATTTATACGTCTCGTATTGCGGTACGTTCTGCCATTATTGGTCGTGTATTTTCTATCTTGCCTATCGTAACGCCTCCTTTTGTTGTCGGTTTGGGCGTGACATTAATGATGGGACGCTCTGGCTATGTGACAGAGTTTCTCGCCACTTACGCAGGACTTGAAAATACCAACTGGTTATATGGTTTTACAGGGATTTGGTTAGCTCAAGTGCTCGCCTTTACCCCAATGTCATTTATGATTTTAGATGGTGCGATTAAAACCATTCATCCTTCATTAGAAGAAGCGTCTTACACCTTAAGAGCCAACCGCTATCAAACTTTCTTTAACGTCTTTATGCCGTTACTTAAGCCCGCGTTAGCCAATGCGTTTTTAATTGTAATTGTGCAATCTCTGGCTGACTTTAGTAACCCGCTAGTTTTAGGGGGTAACTTTGACGTTATCGCCACACAAATTTACTTCTATATCACGGGCTCTCAACTGGATTATCAATCAGCCAGTACATTAGGTGCGTCACTGTTAGTTTTCTCACTATTAGTGTTCTGTGTGCAGTATATGTGGATTGGTAAACGCTCTTACGTCACGGTATCTGGTAAATCTTATCGCGGTGACGTTCAACCTCTTCCATCTTCACTGATTGCATTTGTGACGACCGTTTTAGGTATTTGGGTTGTCTTTAATATCCTGCTCTATGGCAGTATTTTCTACGGCAGTTTCACCGTTAACTGGGGGGTTGATTACACCTTAACACTCGATAACTTTATCAAACTATTTGGTCAAGGAATGAGTGACGGTGCATGGCCTTCGTTGTTAGATACCTTGTTATATGCAGGTATTGCAGCACCGATTACAGCCATTCTAGGACTATTAATTGCCTATATCGTGGTACGCCAAGACTTTAAAGGTAAGAAAAGTATCGAGTTCACGACAATGCTTTGTTTTGCTGTACCGGGAACCGTCGCAGGTGTCTCTTATATTCTTGCGTTTAACGACTCGCCTTTCTATTTAACGGGAACAGCTGCAATTGTCATTATCTCTATGACAATGCGTAACGTGCCTGTGGGGATACGTGCGGGTATTGCGGGATTAGGGCAAATTGATAAATCTCTTGATGAAGCCTCTCTAAGTTTAAGAGCGAACTCAATGAGAACCATTTTCTATGTGCTATTACCGTTATTGCGCCCTGCTATTTTATCTGCGCTGATTTATAGCTTTGTGCGTGCCATTACCACAGTCAGTGCCATCGTTTTCCTTGTTACACCAGATACACGCGTTGCCACTGCTTATATTTTGAACCGTGTTGAAGATGGTGAATACGGCGTCGCAATTGCCTATGGCTCGATTTTAATCGTTGTGATGTTGGCAATTATTTTCTTATTTGACTATTTGATTGGCGAAGCCCGTGTTTCACGCTCTAAAGCCAAAAATGCACAGTAATACGGAGTATAAATCATGACACAACAACATTTCGTTGAACTGAAAAATGTAATTAAGCGTTTTGGCTCTAACACGGTAATTGAAGATCTCAGTTTGTCTATTCCACAAGGCAAAATGGTTTCATTATTAGGGCCTTCAGGTTGTGGTAAAACCACCGTATTACGTTTAGTTGCAGGATTAGAAAAACCGACAGAAGGTAAGATTTTTATTGATGGTGAGGATGTTACTGACCGTTCAATCCAGCAACGTGATATTTGTATGGTGTTTCAGTCTTACGCCCTTTTCCCTCATATGTCTTTGGGGGAAAACATTGGCTATGGCTTAAAAATGCTAGGACGTCCTAAAGCTGAAATTAAACAACGTGTTTCTGAAGCTTTAGAGCTGGTGGATTTAGATGGTTTTGAAGACCGTTTTGTTGACCAAATATCTGGCGGGCAACAGCAACGTGTCGCCTTAGCGCGTGCGTTAATTTTAAAACCTAAAGTACTGCTTTTTGATGAACCATTGAGTAACCTTGATGCGAACTTACGTCGTAGTATGAGAGAAAAAATTCGTGAATTACAACAACAGTTTAATATCACCTCTCTTTACGTAACCCATGACCAAAGTGAAGCATTTGCGGTTTCTGATATGGTTTTAGTAATGAATAAAGGGAAGATAATGCAATTAGGCTCACCGCAAAATCTTTATCGCCAACCCGCATCTGAATTTATGGCAAGCTTTATGGGGGATGCCAACTTATTCCCAGCCACATTGGGCACAGATTATGTTGATATCTTCCAATATCGTTTACCAAAACCAGATACGTTTAATACGACTAAAACAGAAGTGAGAGTGGGAGTTAGACCTGAAGCGATCACCTTATCTCAACAAGGCGATGCCTGTCAGCAATGCAAAATTGTCCATGTCGCTTATATGGGACCTCAATATGAAGTCACTGTGGAATGGCAAAATCAAACCTTGCTATTACAAGTCAATGCCACACAGCTTCAACCTAATGTAGGCGATAACTACTATCTGCAAATCCATCCTTATGGCATGTTTATTTTAGAATAAGCATCTTTAGCCTATTTTCTTATTTATCTTCAAGGCGCCATTATGGCGCCTTTTTATCTCTTCTTTTTTACATCCTTTCTTTTATTTTTTTATTATTAAATTACAAAAACTTATAGTGTTTTTATTATTTTAAAAAAATCATCACTTGCTAATGATAATTATATTTACTTACAATATTTACAAAATGTTATGTTATAACATTATAAACAAAGGAGGATGAATGGTATGAAGAAATCTATTTTTAACTACACAACACTTTTTATTTCAATAAGTTACTCTTTATTTGCAAATGCAGCCCCTGCAACAAAGTCAAAAGAAAGTCAGAATAATGAGGTATTAAAGGTCTATTCAACACCTTTACAGACACCACAAGAGAAAATGGCAATCCCCGTTGCCGTTCTGACTCAAGAAGATCTACGCTCTAATCGGAGTGCATCTATTGCAGAAACGTTAACATCCTTACCGGGTTTTCATGCTAGTTTTTTTGGCGGTGGTTCGGTACACCCTGTTATTCGTGGAATGTCAGGAAATAGAGTCAAGGTATTACACAGTGGTAGTGATCTTATGGATGTTTCATCTATTGGCGCAGATCATGCTATCACTAGTGAACCCTTTTTAAGCCAGCGTATTGAAGTATTAAAAGGGCCTGCAACATTACTTTATGGAGGGGGAACAATTGGTGGTGCAATAAATGTTATTGATAGCAAAATACCTATGTCAGTACCTAAAAAAGGTTACGAGGGTGAATTACAGTATCAATACGATTCTGTTTCTAAAGGAAATACAGGATCAGCCGGATTAACATTAGGGCAAGATAATTTAGCGCTACGTATTGAAGGCACTAAACGTTATCAAAGCGATTACAAACAACCAGAATCTTTACATCAAGGAGAGCCTAGCCGTTTAGCCGGTTCTTATCAAGATAACCAATCGGCAAATATCGGTACATCTTGGATCTTCGATGATGGTTATATTGGTATTGGTTATGGCCAGCAACATCGTCGATATGGGTTACCTGGTCATACTCATTTTCACGATCACGATGAAGATCACACTCACTCACCTATTACCCCGCCTTTATCTGGTCATCATCATCACGATCACAATCATGAATACCCTGATGAACAACATGAACATGGTATTCCTTATATTGTTATGGAGAGTAAACGATGGGATCTTCGTGGTGAAAAAAACAATCCATTTGCCGGTATTGAATCTGTACGTTTCAGTGCAGCCAGAACCGATTATCATCATGATGAAAAAGAAGGCCATGAAGTCAGCACCCAATTTAAAAATAAAGGAGATGAATTAAGGTTTTCTTTTACACATCAACCAATTTTAGACTGGCATGGCGTTATTGGTGGGCAATTTAATCAACGTGATTTTAGTGCTGACGGAGAAGAAGCCTATGTTCCCGCAACAAAAACAAAAAATCACTCACTCTTTTTATTAGAAGAATATCAATTAGGTGATTTTCGCTATGAATTAGGATTTCGCCAAGAGTGGCAATCACTGTTAAATAGAGAAACTCAAAAAAACAATAAACAAAGTGCATCTTCTGTTTCTGCCGGATTAGCGTGGAATTTGACACAAGACTATTTTTTAAATCTATCACTATCACACACAAAAAGATTACCCGTTGCAGAAGAGTTATACGCGAATGGTGTTCATGCAGCAAATCGGACTATTGAAAAAGGTGATCCTAATTTAACTGCAGAGACTGCAAATAATATTGATATTGGAATAACGAAAGTAACTGGAGATACTCAATTCAATATTAGTGCCTATTACAACCGTATAAATAATTATATTTATGGCCAATTTACTGGAGCTGAATTAAATAATGGCTATCGTTCATTACAATATGTTCAACATGATGCACAATTTAAAGGTGTAGAAGGAAATATTGATTATTACTATAACCAAGACAGCTTAATTGGTATTTCTGGTGATTATGTCAGAGCAAATTTACTGCATAACAAAGGAAATATACCAAGAATACCAACTTATCGATTAAGTACTTATATTAAACATAGTTTTTCAGAAAACTTAACAGGACAAATCCGTGTTGACCATTTTGGAAAACAGAATAAAACAGCCGAGTATGAAACACCTACGGATGCTTATAACACAGTTAGCTTAGGCAGTGAATATATTGGTTATTTAGATAACACTGATTATACCTTGTATGCCAAGATTAATAATCTCTTTGATGCGAAAGGAAAAGATAGCACTTCTTATATTAAAGATGAAATGTATTTACCAGGTCGTAATATTATCTTAGGCGCTACTCTTACATTCTAATATAAATATCATGAAAAAAAGTAAACTCTCTATTATCTTACTTATGCTTTTGTCATCTCCTTTATATGGAAAAGAGAGTCATGAAGATAAAAGTAAAGAAAAAGAAATCCCAAACGATGTAATAAAAGTTAAAGGTACACTAATAAAAAATAAAGAGACCTTCTCTTCTTTACTACTTAATAATCGAGAAGAAATAAAAGGAAAACAACTTGATCAAATAAAAACGAATACTATTGGTAATACCGTTGCAAAAGTTGCTGGAGTACAAACTGAAGGTTTTGGCCCTAATGCTGCAAGACCAGTTATCCGAAGTTTATCAGGAAACCGTGTCGGCATTTTAGTCAATAATCTACCAATTAATGATATTTCATTTATTAGTGGAAATATGCCTATACCCATTGATATGAATAGAATTAATGAAATATCGATCAGTAAAAATTCTGAAGCCCTCTTTTATGGTGGTGGCACAAGCGGTGGTGCTATTCATTTATGGGATGACAGAATAATGACACAGTTACCAGAAAAAGCGATTTCAGGTACGGTGACATTTAATGGCAGCACTAATAACGGTAATGGTGGCTCTGCAAATATTAAATTCAGTGATGAACAAAATTGGATTTTTAATCTTTCTGGTGCATCAAAGCGTGTCTCTAGATATAAAATTCCAACACATTCTAAAGCGGGGGCTTGTTACAGCTTTCAGCAACTCAAAGAACACTTTGCATTACGAGATCAATGCCAAGTGGATATGAAAGTTTTTACCAGTCGTAATCCTGAAGCTTATCCTTATATTAGTGAATTTTGGAAAAAATATAAGATTGAATATGAGTTAAGTGAAGACGATAAATATACCTTTAAAGATAAAGATTATTTTTCAGGTATTGGCTATGTAGATAACGAAGCTAATTCACAATATAAACCCGGAAGTCCTACATCTATTGAACATGTTACTCCCCCTAAACATTATGTTGAAAATAATAATAAAGAGATCCCAAATAGTTTCCTAAAAAGCCAAAGTGGTAATGCATCTCTTTCTTATATTCGGGATGAAGGCTATATAGGTTTATCTGTTACTGACTTTCAGACGTCTTACGGTGTACCGGGATATGCTTATCTCACCACAAAAACCAGCCGAGAAATGTATAAACCTGTTTCGGTTTCAAACCATAATCGGCGGATAGATATACAAGGAAAACATGAACACTTAACGCCTTTTTTAAGGGACAGTGCTTTTTATTACTCTTATTCTGAATCTAAAGACGAAGAATTAGTGGGTCAAATCGCATCATCAGTCTTTGAGACTAAAAATCACCAATTAGCATTGGAAACTGCGCATGTGCCACTTTTCAATCGATTGAATGGCGCTATTGGCGTTAATGGTAATTATCGTGATCTAAAAACCTCTGGTTATGATGCTTATTTACCGAATGTATTAACCAAAGAATACGGCATATATTGGGTTGAATCTCTAACTTTATCTCCTTTTGAAATCACCGCGGGATACCGTAAAGGTCATACTCAGCACCATCTTAATATTCCAGATAATTATAATAGCGGTAGAGGACAAGGTTCGAATTTACAAAACCGTGATTTTGATACGAGTGCAAATACATTAGCATTATCTTTTACACCGATTGATGAATGGACATTAAAGCTACAACAGAATATTTCTTATCGAGCACCAGAAATTAATGAGCTTTATACACATGGACCTCATTATGCTTATCTGATTGAAGAACAAGGTAATAGTCAATTTAATACAGAGAAAAGTAAAAGTATTGAATTATCATCTGTTATTGAGATTGGTAATTTCTCTAATAAACTTAATTTATATAAAACTGACTACAGTGATTTTAAATTTAGGCGATTAACGGGTGTCAGCCGTGGTGGTGTTACCGTTATGGAATGGGATGAAACTGATCTCGAAACTAAAGGGCTAGAATACGAATTTAAATATTTATATGAAATACCTCACGAGCATAATCTTACATTTACACTATTCGGTGATTTTGTCGAAAATAAGAGTAAAAGAAAGCTGTTTATTGCCGGTAATTACTTACCAAACTTACCTAATGAAAAACATGGTATTAGTATTAATTATCAACATGATGAATTAACAGCATTTAGTAGCGCAACTTACTATAAAAAACAGAAAGAGAGTGGTGGATTAATGTATGGTGGAGATATTACTTTTCCTTCCTATACTTTAGTCGATGCAGGTATTGGTAAAAAATATCACCTTGATAATCTAGATGTTTCGGTTGATTTTATTATTAATAATCTCACCAATACTGAAGCAAGGCCCGCATCTTCTCAATTAAAATACTTAGCCCCATTACCGGGTCGAAATTATGGGGTAAATGTCAAAATTGATTTTTAATCTATACAGATCCAACAAGAGATAAAGTAAGCGAGGCACCCAATGGGTGCCTCTTTTTTATAATAATACTACGACATTTTCCCCTGGTGTGACATCCTGGTGTGAATGTTTGATGTAACACTTGGTGTAACACATTGCTACGCTATTATTGTTTTAGATACTAATTAGAGATACTTGTACTACTCCCTTTATTTTTTAAGATGCTATCAGAACAAAAGCTGATAGCACCCGTTCTACGCTCTATTTTCCTTGAGCGAGATATTTTTGCATTTCATCCGCAGGAACCATACCACCGCCAGTCGCCCATACTAAATGCGTTGCATTTTGCATTTTCTGACTGTCTAGTGATAAACCTTGCAGATAATCTTTAGCTTGAGTGACATGAACAGCACCTGTCATTCCTGCTAAAGCCGAAGGTTCTAACTTAATCCCTTCTTCTTTATTTAATAAACTGAGTAAGTCATAAAGCTCTTGGTCATCAATAGTGTAATAACCATCAATTAAGCGCTCCATTGCACGACCTACAAAGCCTGATGCACGACCAACGGCAAGACCATCAGCGGCAGTGACGTTATCAATACCAATTTCTTGTACTGAGATGCCTTCATGTAATTGGGTATAAACGCCCAATAACATACAAGGTGAGTGCGTTGGCTCTGCAAATAAGCAGTGTACTGCGTCACCAAATGCCAGTTTTAGTCCAAAAGCAACACCACCAGGACCACCACCAACACCACAAGGCAGATAAACAAACAGAGGATGTTCACTATCAACACGAACACCTTGTTCTTCAAATTGGTGTTTTAAACGTAATCCCGCTACCGCATAACCCAAGAATAATGTTTTTGAGTTTTCATCATCGATAAAGAAACAGTTAGGATCTTTCTCTGCTTCTTTACGACCTTCTTCTACTGCGATACTGTAATCTTGTTCATATTCAACAACATTCACGCCATGTGAGCGTAATTTATCTTTCTTCCACTGACGTGCATCAGCAGACATATGAACACTCACGCTAAAACCTAATTTCGCACTCATGATCCCAATAGACATACCTAAGTTGCCTGTTGAACCTACCGCGATACTATATTGGCTAAAGAATTCACGGAATTTATCAGAAAATAATTTTTCATAATTATCATCTGTATTTAATAATCCCGCGTTAATCGCCAATTTCTCAGCATGAGTCAGTACTTCATAAATTCCACCACGTGCTTTAATTGAACCTGAAATAGGCAGATGACTGTCCTTTTTCAAACGCAATTGACCGCTAATAGAGGTGTTATAACGCTTTTCAAGAGCAACTTTCATCTTAGGAATATCAATCACTTCTGATTCGATGATCCCTTTAGTAACCGCTGTTTCTGGAAATGCTTTAGCTAAATAAGGTGCAAAACGTTGTAACCGTGCTTGTGCGTCAATTACGTCATCTTGTGTTAAACCAACATATGGAAGTCCCTGGTCAGTGGTGGTCACTTTTGGGTTAAACCAAACCACTTCTTTTAAGTCCACTAAGTCATTAACTAGTGGAAAATTACTTTTTAATTTATTTATATCTATATGGCTCATAGTCGTTCTCTTTTATATGACAAAAGAAAGCATAAATGTACCGCCTAATGCGACAAAGGAGGCAATAAAGGTCGCGACACTGTAAAAACGAAAAGTTTCACTTAAAGTTGCATTACAATACTGTTTCACTAACCAAAACAGTGAGTCTGTGACGATAGTACAACCAATAGCACCTGAACCAATTGCTAATGTAATAATTTCAGGGCTAATGTCTGGGTATAAAGGCATGAGTGGTGCAACAATTGCAGTAGCGCCCATCATTGCAACAGTTGCAGAACCAACGGCAGCATGAAGGATAATGGCGACTAACCAAGCCAATAAAATTGGATGCATATCTAAGTTAGAAAGAATTAACGCTAAAGATTCACTTAAACCACTACCTTTTAAAATGCCGTTAAAAGCACCACCCGCACCAATAATTAATAAGATGTTGGCAATAGAGCTAAAGCTATCTTCTGTTTTCTTTAATAAAGTATTCATGCCCATATTACGGCGAATACCTAACACATAATAAGCAACAAAGGCAGCAATAAACATCGCAGTAATTGGGTTACCAATAAACTGTAATGCAGTATAAACCGATGTACCTTTCGTCATATTTAATTCTGCTGCCGTTTTTATCAGCATCAGAACAATCGGTAATAAAACAGTAAACAGAGTCGCACCTAATGAAGGTAAATCTTTTTCTTCACGAATTTCCATATCAGAAAATTCTTCAGGTACGGTTTTAAATGGTAAGCGCTCGCCTAATATTTTTAAGAATAAAGGACCACCAACTAAAGATGCGGCTAAGCCCACTGCAAGACCCGCAACAATAACGGTTCCCATATCTGCCCCTAATTCATTAGTCACGAACAGAGCGGCAGGATGAGGAGGAACAATACAGTGAACAGCCATTAATGCTGTACATAATGGGATAGCTAATTTTAATAATGATGTATTTGTTTTTTTCGCAATTGAGAAAGCAAGAGGAATAAGTAATACCACACCCACTTCAACAAAGAGTGTAATACCACAAATAAGACCAACCAATACCATAATAACGTCTGGAGATAACCAACGGCATTTTTGCAATGTAATACCGATGCGTTCTGCGGCACCTGATATTTCCATCATCTTACCAAGAATAGTACCTAGACCGATAATTGCTGCTAAAAATCCTAACGTACCACCAATACCATTTTCAATCGCATTTACCATTTCTAAAGGGTTCATCTTCATTGCAGTACCCACAAAGAAGCTTGCCAATAGTAAGGCTAAAAACGGGTGAAACTTAAGTTTTATTATAGTAAAAACAATGAGCAAGATACTAATTATAAGAGTACCTAGCACCCATAACGTTGAATCCATATATCCATCCCAAATATTTTATTTATTGTTAATCATATTGAATATTAATCATTCGGCACTTACAAATGATGAAAATTTACACTAAGATGAACTCAATTAACTCAAATAAGTGATCTTAACCACAAATAATCACATTTGGATGAGTGGTGGCATGGTATTTCATCTTAACATTACCTTGATTGTTAACTAACGTTACTATCAATAATAAAATGAGAATAAAAGAATGTTTGAATCTTCTAGCGTGATTTTAAGAAATAAACGATTATCCAGTTATCAATTAGCAAGACTTCACACTTTTGAAGCGACAGGTCGTCACCTTTCATTTGCTTTAGCAGCAGAAGAATTGTCATTAACTCCCAGTGCGATTAGCCATCGTATTAATACACTAGAAGAAGAGTTAGGCATTAAGCTATTTAACCGCTTTCATCGCCGAATTGAACTAACAGAAGAAGGTGAACGTATTTATTGGGCACTTAAAAAAACACTAGAAGATATTAACCAAGAGATTTTGGATATTCATAATCAAGAAGTCTCTGGTGTACTTACCGTTTATTCACGTCCTTCCATTGCGCAATGCTGGTTAGTGCCTCGTATTTCAGATTTTACTGAACGTTACCCATCCATTGAATTAAATCTACTCACAGGAAATGATGATATTAACTTTCGAGGTTATGGTATCGACCTCGCAATCTATTTTGATGATAAGCAACTGCAAAATCTTTATTGTGAAGATTTAATTTCAGAATCTATTATTCCTGTATGCAGTCCCGAATACGCGAAAAGACATGAGCTTATCGGCAATATTCATCATCTTTCTAATTGCACTTTGCTACATGATAGACAAGCGTGGAGTAATAACTCTGATTTTGATGAATGGCAAGCTTGGAGTGAATATATGGGGCTTTCACTTTTTCCTAATCGCAGTAACATCTGTTTTGACCGTTCTGATCTTGCTGTTATTGCTGCAGTGAACCACTCAGGGGTGGCAATGGGGAGAAAACGTTTAGTACAGAAACAACTGGCTAATAAAGAATTAATTATTCCTTTTGATAATAGTGAGCTGTTTTGTGCTCAGCGTTACTACCTTGTCACTAGAAATGAAAAAAATAACGCTAAAGTACAGCTTTTCATTCAGTGGCTAAAAAAACAAATCAAGGAAAGTATGTAATTTCTTAAGGAAAATCCGATGAAAGAGATGACCTTTTCAACACAACAAATTATTGCGATTGCAGAATATGCAGGACTAACTGTCAGTAATAAAGAAAATATCACAGAAAATAAACGCTATATCCTAGTTGATTTACTGGATGTAAAAACAGATGAAGGGCTTTATTACGGGGCTGCGGTGCTGGATTTTAGTAACGTTTATCGCAAAGCGCGTATTTTAGAATTTGGCGACGAAGGCTATCAACGTGCCCAAACTCGAGAGAAACAAATTCAAGACTATAAAAATAATCGAAAAGCCCAAGAGCCTGATACTTACCAGCCTTCTATTCATCGATATAGTCACTATACGGATTTTCAAATAAACCTAACCGCTATTTATCGTCGTTATGGTTATGAAATCGAATTTGATGCAGAAACCGAAAAAGTTTGGAGCTCTTTAGATCCCGATGGTGCGTCATTCGATTTACTCAAAAATGCCGATGATGCGCTTTCTTTATTAGAAGATTGTGAAATGACATGCTCTTATCATCAAGAAAACAAAGTATGGTCTGTCACTTCAGTAGAAAAAGACACTGTTGAACATAAATCACTCAACCGTGCTATTGCCGAATGCTTTTTATTAATGACTGATCATTATGCCGATGATTGGCCTAATATTGAAAATATTCTTTATTAAAACAAAAAATCATAAATAAAATCATTAATTATCAAGTCATTATAGTTAATGATTTTAGATTTTATTACTAAGAATAGAATCTAACTCAAACACCGAAAGGCATCATTCTCACGGTAATAGTTAATTTCTTCAACTACCCACTGCAAGTTTTTTTGTTGAGCTTGCTGGGTTTGATAAAATAACGCTAAATCACAAACGACCATCCAGCCTCGTAAATTTTTATCTTCAACAATTTTGGGCATTTCCAGATCTTCATCATCAAGGTAAATCTCATCATCAGGTAATTCTTGAAGATAATCCCAAGGAATATAATAAAAAATCGCCTGATTAGGATCACTATTCCAAGTTGCAATTTCCGTATAAATCCACTCATTAGATTCAAGTGTTGAAAGCGATGCTAATAACTCACTAAGCGTTTCAAATTTTTGTATCATTCTATTTCTCACTAAGTATTCTGGTTATTTTTAAAATAAACCCGCCAATTAGGCGGGTCTATTATTTCTTAATTCTAAACACCTATGATTTTATTTAGTTAAAAAGTGTTTATCTTCAATCACTATTAAAGGCTCAATATCACTCTCTTTTTTAATCACCAAAGTTGGATCTGAACGTAAACAGCAACCACCATAATGCCCGCCAACAGTAAAGGTGCAAACTTGGATATAACGATTTGCCACTTTTGGTAAGCACCATAGTTCTTGGTAAATATTTTCTTGATGATCAAACTGGCCATTGGTTTCATCTAAGATATTCTCTTTATGATCCACTAAACCAATGTTACTACCACAACGTCCCGCAATAGGTTTAATTGCATAACCACGTTGTGCAAGACGAGGAGTCACCGTGAAATCAGTATCTAATAAATAAGGGTTATCAGGGAACAATTGCCATAAAACCGGTAAAATGGCTTTATTACTAGGAATTAGTGTCCAAAGAGGCTCAAAAACTGTAATTTCAGGACGTAAAAGCACATCTACTAAACGTACTTCATCTTCAGGATGTCCTGTACGAATAGGGATCAAAGCTTGTTGTTCACTCTCTTCTCTTAGTTGGTCTAACGCCGTTTCCCAAGCCCATGTTTTCCAGACACATTCAACAACACGTTTGTCTGCATCAATTAATTGACCACGACTATTCCAATGAAGCTCGCCTAATCCACGTAGAATTTTACTGTTATAACCTGCTTGAGTCAGTGATTGTTGCATAAAGAGAGCATGATAATCTTCTTCACTATCATCATCTTGAAGAATATGCACAAAAGGTTTCGCATCACTGTGTTTCCAAGCATCGGCTAATGCATCAAGTAAGCGTTCACCTGGGTTAAAACCGTCTTTAATACCGCCTTTCTGTGCCCATTTTTCAATAATTAAGCCCGCTTCTGTATGGCAAGAGGCAGAGTCAGCATTATATTCATAAACTTTGACACCGCGTTCATCCATGCAAAAATCCAATCGTCCGGTGATCATTTGATGGCGTCTGTTTTGCCATGATAAACGGATACGAGGCCACAACACTTCAGGGATATCGAATAAACGCAGTAACTTATCGTCTTTCAACACTTTTTCTGTTGCATGTAGATACATCAAATGCATTTCATTACTTGCGCGAATAAGCTCCTGCTCTGCACTTTCTGAAATGGTGAAATATTCATAGCTATCTTGATTGATAATGTGACCGTGTTGTGCAAGGACATAGGCTTTTTCTAGAGGTGAGCTTTCATCTAACCACTTGCCATCTAATTGACCTTTATTATCAAGCTGTTCTGCATGAATATTTAACAATTCTGGCGCAATTTTAGGTTGAGGAAGGCTGTAAGCATTTGGCTCTGTTTGGATCATCCAACCTAATAGGGTGGTATTATCAAAGGTATCTTGAATAAAGTAGCCGTTATCCGTCACTTTAAGAGGTAATTCTCTTGTCCATTGTTGCCCTGCGGGTAATCGAGTGTGGATAACATTTTGTTCTGCAATACGAATTTTATCTTCAAGAACTTCAGTAACAACAGCAACATGCCCAGTTACTTTAAACTCACCACCTTCTTGCCAAATCAGCAAAGCACCGACTGCTGGAGGTTGTTTACTACCATTTGCAAAGGCTTGTAATGGCAATATATCGTCATCTATGGTTTTACGTAGAAAACGCAGTGAGAAGATCTCATAAGCCATTCCCACATCAGTAAATACAGCCCCATAATGTAAATAGAGAAAACGGCGAGCGAATTCAACACACTGCCACTTGTGCCCCATATATTCATTACCAATATAACTACGGAATGAATCATTAGCGGCATAGTCTTCTTTATCAATACTGCTGTAATCTGAAGAGTAAATCGCGACACCACCAGGCGCATAACCTAGCAATGTTCCAAATGGTTCATGACGAATGATATCTTTTACATTCATAATCTCGACCTTGACGATAAATAGATAATTACCCTGCAACACTTATAATCTTGCCTAAGTATTATAGTTAACAATCTTAACGCCGTAGCCTATTAGATGTGAATGTAATTTTATAAATTTCAATAAAGTGAGGATAGTTGTTTGAATTTAACACGAGTTTAAGAAAGGAAATCTCGACGATATAAAAAAAAACTCAAAAATAACCCATTATAAAAAAGCATAAAAGGCATTTTCGAGTATAAACACAGTCAAAGAGGGCTTTATCTTTTTTGTTATAGCCTCATTATTTACTCTTTATTAATCATAAATGCGAGCACAAATAACAGATAAAATGGCGTTTGGGCAATATATAGCACTGTTTATCAAAAAATTCTCGATTATCCTGCTAGAAAAAATAAGGATATCAAAATAGTTTAATGAAAATTAATATCATCTTATAACATGACGGGTATAAATAATTCATCCAATTAACCGATAACACATTAGTATGGATTTTACTCATTCAAGTCGGAGTGCTTGTTTATTTTGAAGATCCATCACGGAAACTTGATATTCAATTTATTGGATATTATTGGTGGTTGATAGGAAGAATGAGGTCACTAATGTCAAAGATTTATCCCATTTCTCAAATTATTGGGCATAAAATTCGTAAGCAACGCCAGCAACTTCGCTTGTCAGCAAAGGTTGTCGCTGAACGAGTCGGTATTAGCCAGCAACAATTTTCACGTTATGAGAATGGGCTATGTAAGATTGATGTTGATATGCTCTTTCATATTGCACAAGAGCTAAAAGTCACCCCTGCATTTTTCCTACCGCCAAATGAAGAACAAGTTTCTGCTGTGGCATTGACACAATCCAAACAGTTTTGGAGTGCTCAAAGTCAAATTTAATATTCTTGGTATGGAAATCTTCTGTTTTATCTTCTCATTAAGATAAATAAGATTTCCATATATCATTCTTAATTAGATGATTTCATTGAGCATTATTACCTAGAATTATTAATTCCTTTCATATATTTCTTTTAGAACAACAAATTTTTTTCTTTTATAAAATAGAATGTTAACGCTATTTTCACTGATTTTCCTGCCAACTTAAGCGATATTTTTCGTATAGATTATCTCCTATTTCTAATACAAATTATGCTAACCTTATTAAGAATAATAACAATTATCATTCAATAATAAGGGTTAAACATGAAATATCGCTATACACTCTCTCTCACTGCACTCTCATTTCTTTCTGCATCTGCATTAGCTGTTGAGTATCCAGTTGGTCACCCTATTCTTAAAAATGGTATGGAAATTCAAGGGGTTTACCTCCAACCTATCACCATGGATACTGAAGAAGGTCATCATGCGATGAATCACTTAGCTGCCGATAAAGCAGATATCCATTTAGAAGCAGATATTCATGCCACAGAAGATAATCCGAATGGGTTTGCTGAAGGCGATTGGATCCCCTACCTCACCATTGAATACACCGTAACAAAATCTGATGCACCAGCGAAAAAACAGCAAGGCACATTTATGGCAATGGTTGCCAATGATGGTCCTCATTATGGTGAAAACTTGAAGCTGGACGGAAATGGTCAATATAACGTGACCTATAAGATTTATCCGCCTTCATATAACAAAGATATCGCTTTTGGTCGCCATATCGATAAAGAAACTGGCGTTGCACCTTGGTTTGAACCCTTTGAAGTGTCATGGGATTTCACCTATAGCGGTACAGGCCGTAAAGGTAGTTACTAATTAGCTTGATAACGGATAAATCCAATCATTTGGATTTGTCCTTTTTCTCTTTTTTAAGTGAAACGCTGATGATCAAAACTCTCTCTAAATACACATTATTACTACTCCTAATGGTGACATCCTCTGTTTTTGCAGCAGAGAAATACACTGTTGAATTAGAAATGAAAGATGGCGAACTTATCCCGCAAGTACTTGAAGTACCTGCCAAAACACCGATACGAATAAAAATTCGTAATACAGGTACTAGCCCTGTTGAATTTGAAAGTACACAGCTACGAAAAGAAAAAGTATTAGCGCCGGGCGCAAATTCTGTCGTTGTAATCGCACCACTAAAACCGGGTCGTTACACCTTCTTTGATGATTTTCACCTTTCTCATCCTCAAGGTGAAATTGTTGCAACTGAAAAGGCAGAGTAAATATGGGACAAGTTCTGTTTGTTGTTTGGCGAGAAAGTTTTGAAGCACTATTAGTGGTAGGCATTATTTATGCGTGGATAAAACGTTCACCAACACCACAACAAGGTATGAAATACTTGTGGGGTGGCGTGATATTTGGGCTATTTCTTGCCGTTATTCTAGCCCTGAGTATTTATGGTGTATTTAGCTCGCTAGAAGATATGTGGCAATCTCTATTTATGATCACAATGGAAATCCTCGCCTGTGTGCTTATTGTGCAGATGGTCTATTGGATGAATGGGCAAGGAAAATCATTAAAAGCAAATATAGAAAATGAACTCACCCAAAAAACACAACAACAAAGTGCATGGGGTATTTTACTAATTATTGCCATTGCGATTGCCAGAGAAGGCAGTGAAGTGGTGGTATTCCTCTCTAGCCATATCATGGCTCTCAATACACAAACAGCACTGCCTTTCTTTATTGAAGTCTTTATTGGCTTACTGGTTGCGGCATTCACACTATGGCTATTTTTGCTGACTTCAAAAGTTATTTCATGGCGCTATTTCTTTACCGTAACAGGTTTTTTATTACTATTCCTTGCTGTTTCTCTGTTATTAAAAGCCGTAGAAGAAATTGCAAATCTACTGATTGAAATGGATTTTGAATTACCTGATTTCTTTATTTACCCACTTTGGGATATTAGCCATATTCTTGATGATTCCAGTATCTTTGGTAATTTTCTAGTTTCATTTTTCGCTTATCGTTCTCAACCTATTGGCTTAAGCGTGGTGACATTTATTGTCTATTGGGTGATTGTTGCACTGTTATTTAAGCGAGGTTCACGCCATGCTAAATAATGCAAAATCAAAAAGTAAAAAGATCACCACTTTTCTAGTTATCTTGTTATTTTCTTTTCCTGTTTATGCCGAAAAAATTATTCAGGGCATTATTCAAGATAGTGAAAACATCGTTATTGCCAAAGGGGATATCCCTACTCCCAAAAAATTCGAAACTGATATTTTAAATTATCGAGAAAAAGCGGTTGAACAATTAACGCTAGTTGAAAAATCGCTCGATAAATTAATCGAGAATAGTGAAAAAAATCAGCTTATTAATGCGCAAAATGCTTATCAACAAGCGCATTATCATTATGAGGTTATTCGCCCTATTATCGCCCTTTTTGGGTCAAGTGAACGTTTATTAAATAATCGGGCTGATTTCTTTCTTGAAAGAGAAAACTCACCTCGTTTTTCAGGATTTCATTTAGTTGAATATCAACTGTTTAAATTAAAAGATCTTCAAAAAGCCACAGAGTCGGCAAAAGCCCTTTTAAGAGACATTAGTGACTTAAAAAAACGTGTTGCGATTGAAGATATCCCTATTCCTAAATTGGTTCAATCTGCGGGTGATAGCCTAGAGTTTATTTTGACTGACAAACTCGCTGGTATTGAAAATCAATATTCAAACAGCGATCTGGGTGATAGTTATGCCAATTTATCTGGATCACGCCTAATCGTAGAGATCTTATCGAACCACATTCCAACGGCTGAATATCAATCTCTTATCAAACAATATGACGATATTGGTGCTCTACTTTTAAAATATCAGCGTAATGAAGGTTTATTCCAGCCTTTAACGGCGCTTCCTGAAACAGAAAAAAGTTGGCTTTTTTCTCAAGTGACACAATTAGCAGAGCAAGTAGCGAACTTACGTAGCACGCTCAATATTGATGTCTACTATCACTATAAAGAAGCAAGTGATGAAAAATAAAACTCTCTTTAAATCGCTATCAAAAAATCCTGTTAACCTCAATAAGCGTACAACGTTAAAGTGGCTAGGAGGAAGCTTATTACTCGCCAGTATGGGAGCTAAAGCAATAGAAAAACAAGAAACTTCATCAACTCCGCGTTATCAACGCGCTATTGCTTATTTAGGTCAACATCAAGCGGGCGTTATTACGCCAGAACAAAAACATGCCTCATTTATTGCACTTAATCTGACAGTAACAAGCGCCGAGGATGTAAAAAGAATATTCACAATACTGACACAACGAATTGCATTTTTAACTCAACCCAGAGAACTTCAACAAAGAGCTAATCCACACCTTCCTCCTGCTGAATCGGGTATTTTAGGAACACAATTACACCCCGATGAATTAACCGTCACCGTCGCTTTAGGCGATAGTTTTTTTGATAGTCGTTTTGGTTTTCATGCTAAAAAACCTAAGCGCTTAGAGCCAATGAAACCCTTTCCTAATGACCGACTCGATCCTAAATGGTGTGGTGGTGATGTATTACTGCAACTGTGTGCAAATAGCCAAGAAAGCGTGATTTATGCATTAAGAGATATTCTAAAACACCTGTCTGGTAAGGTTTATGCTGTATGGAAAATTGACGGTTTTCTTCCTGCTCGTGACATCGATAATCGACAGACACCAATTAATCTTTTTGGCTTTAAAGATGGCTCAGGTAACGCGCCTTCCTCTGATAATAGTTTGATGGACTCTCTTGTTTGGATCACTGAGAAACAAAAAGAGCCGCAGTGGTGTTTAGGTGGAAGTTATCAAGCGGTTCGCCTTATTCGTTTTGCTTTGGAATTTTGGGATAGAACGCCTCTAGAAGATCAAGAAAATAACTTTGGTCGTCATCGCTCAACAGGTGCGCCAATAGGTATGAAGCAAGAGATGGACGATCCTCAATTTGAAAAAGATCCTCACGGTGACAGAGTGCTATTTGATTCTCATATGCGACGAGCCGAACCAAGAAATCCAGAGCGTTACAGTGCAAAACTACGCCGACGTAGTTATAGCTACTCGTTAGGATTAACACCTTCAGGTCAACTAGATATGGGGCTGATTTTTATTTCGTTTCAAAATAACCTTAAAAAGGGCTTTATTGATACGCAAAAACGTTTAGACGGTGAACCTTTAGAGCGTTATATCAAACCTTTTGGTGGTGGATATTACTTCGTGTTACCCGGTATATCTCAAGAGGGTGATATTCTGGCAAAAGGGCTATTTGATTAATCAACGCACGATTTTAGGCACTTTGCTTTTTCTGCAAAAGTGCCTAAATAACGCCTTTAGCAAATTAGCGGGAGAAATGTGCCATTTTTGCTTTTAATGCATTGCCCAGTTCCATTTGCCTTTCTGGTTCAATAAATCCCATCGTCAATACTGCCGCCACCATTTCCCCTTTTTTATTAAGTACAGGGCATGAAATAGATTGTGCGCCCGGGATACCTTCTGCTGGTTCATGACGAATAGCAAAACCTTGTTGGCGAATTGTGTTTTGCTGCTTTTGTGATAAATCAGCTTCAATCTTTAAATCACTAAAGGTGGCAAAAACAGCCCCTGCGGCACTGACTTTATGAGGAACAGGAGTATCAGGTAAAAAATCGATATCAACATGTTTGAAGCTACGGTTATAGCGTGTTAAAAACAGCTGATTACCATGAGAAATTACCAATCCCGTAGACATATTATGTTCGTCTCTAAACTCACATAATAACTGATTAATCTCATCCACAAAGGATTGTGGCTTTGGCGTCGCCTGTGCTAAAAAAAGAATTTTACTGCCCAAACAATACTGGCTTCCTTCACTCTCTTGGTACAGCATTTCAGAGCGACAAAGTGAAACTAAATACTTATGTAAGCGACTTTTTGAAAGCGAACAGGCTTTTGCAATATCTGACGATCGGGCAATACCTCCATTCGAAGCAATAAATTCAAGAATGGTAATAGCGATATCAACCGAGTTAACTCCTTGAGAATTCTGCATTTATTTTTCCCACACCTATTCGTTATTTACTTTGTTTTATGACGATATCCCATTATTCTTTTTTTGTCATTTTTACTAGTTTATTTCACTGAAACCTTATTTTAAATAGGGCTTTTTAATCATTTTCTATCGATTATTTTCTTTGTCTATTTTTAGATGATCTAACTCAAGGTTAACCATATATGAATTGAGTTTATATATAGTTAACTTTTCTTGTGCGTGAGAATGTCTATGTCTAAAAATCAAAAATGGGAATTAAATAGAAGAACGTTGTTAAAAGGAATGGGCGCCATTGGCGTGGCAGCTCTTTCTCCTAACGCGTTCAGTCTAGTTAATGAAAATAAACCCATATTTAACCAGAAACCACGGATCAAATTATCCGAGTATAAAACCTTTCGTTCAACCTGTGCGATGGAATGTTTGCACTGTAACCTAACAGCTTTTACACATAAGGGGAAACTTATCAAAGTTGAAGCCTCTGAAGGCTTTAATGTGAAATGCTGTTTGCGTGGAATGAGCCGAACTAAGTGGGTATACCATAAAGATCGCCTCACCACACCTTTATTACGTGTTGGCGAAAAAGGGAAAGCAGAATTCAAACCGATCAGTTGGGATGAAGCGCTTGATCTTATCGAAAAAAATATCAGAGAAACCATTGATAAGTTTGGCAATGAGGGGCTATTTATCTCTACTCATGCGGGCAATATGGACTCAATTAAAAATGATATGGGTAAGGCATTTTTCGATTATTTGGGAGGCTCAACAAAGCAAGCGGGCTCTTTATGCTGCTCTGCAGTAACGGCAGCGATGATCCCCATGGTCGGTCTGCGCTATGCAGACACCCGAGATACCGTAAAAGATAGTCGCTATATTCTTTGTTGGGGCAATAACCCTGCTGTCACCATGCAAGCGTATTTTAAAAACTACAACCAAGCTCGTCGAAATGGCGCCAGAATGGTAGTTATTGATCCTCGCTTTAATGAAACTGCGGCTAAAGCCGATGAATGGATCCCGATTGTACCCGGTACCGATACCGCCCTCGCATTAGGTATGATCAAAATTATCATTGAAGAAAATCTCACTGATAAGCCTTTTTTACGTGCGCATACGGGTGCTGTTTATCTTGTTAACGCCCAGCAAAAACTATTACGCCAATCTGATGATGACCAAGATAGCTATCTGGTTTTTGATACCTTAAGCCAGCAACTTGTTCACCATGAAACACCCAATATTGTTCCTGCATTAACTCATGATGAACTACCCGCTAATGCTGATTACGTGACTGTCTTTGAGCAAATTTATCAACAAGCACAGCCTTGGACTATCGAAAAAACGAGCCAAGAAACGGATATTCCGAAAGAAACCATTATTCGTTTAGCTCGCGATTATGCCACCACCAAACCGGCAATGATTGTGCAAAATATGTCAGGTGCTCAACGAACAGAGTTCGGTGCTTATGTTGCTGCAAGCCAGTTTTATCTCGCTTTATTAACTGGCAATATCGGTAAAAAAGGTGCTGGAATTTGTGATGCGGGCGGTGCTCGTCAGATGGCGAAATTTAGCCCAATTATTCCACCAGCACCGAATGCAAAACCCATCAAGCCTATCCCTGTTGCAAAAGTGGGTGATTGGATTGTCAATGAAAGACCACATCCAATTAACTTTTGGTGGATCATGACAATGGGTGTGATGACGCAGCTTCCTAATACCAATATGGTGCGTAATGCACTGAAAAAAGTCCCTTTTGTTGTTGTCGCTGATAACTTGATGTCATCCACGGCTCTTTATGCTGATCTCGTACTTCCTGTTACCACTATTTTTGAAGATACCAGCTTAATGGCAGGAGTTCGTAGCCAATATGTGCAATTAATGGAAAAAGCCGTTGAGCCACCGGGAGAAGCAAAACCTGATTACTGGATCTTTGCTCGTCTTGCTGAGCGCTTTGGCTTTGGTGAAGTCTTTAATCAACCTATTGAGCATTACATTGATGCTTGCCTTAAAGGTTCTGGTATTACGCGTGAAATGCTGGAAAAAGGCCCAGTGCGTCCAGTTGAAGGTGATTGGATCCCATTTAAAGATGGTGTTTTCCGTACCTCAACGAAAAAAGCGCACTTCTTTATTGAAGAGTGGCAGGGTAAAAACTTCTCCCCTGTTGTCACCTATTACCCAGTAAAAGAGTCCACAAAAGGCTCTCCTGAACTTGCCAAAAAGTATCCTCTAATGGCAGTGCAACGCAAACTCGCCCGTAGTGTTCACTCCAGTCATGGTATGAATGAGTGGATCTTAGAAGTACAGCGTAATCAACCTAATATTCTTATCCATCCTAATGATGCCTTAGCTCGCGGTATTAAAGATGGTGAATGGGCTATCGCATTTAATGATCGAGGTGAACACCGTGCTATTGCCGTTGTGACCACTCATATTAAGCAAGGCGTTGTCTCATTGGATAATGGATGGTGGGAACAACAAGGCGGAAGTAGTAGCCATGTCACCAATGATCACGTAGAGCCTTTGGGTAATGGTCATTGCTGTAATAGCACCTTAGTTAACGTAAGACGGGAGGCATGATCATGGCGAAGAAACAGTATGGTTTTCTGATAAATACCAAAGATTGCTACGGTTGCCGTACCTGCTCTATGGCATGTAAATCTGAAAACGTAACACCTCCCGGCGTGCTATGGCGTCGTGTTCGTGAATTCAACGAAGATCAACCTAATGCACAAGCTTTTATTACTATGTCTTGTAACCATTGTGATGATCCACAGTGCCTAAAAGTCTGCCCTGCTGATACTTACACCAAACGAGAGGATGGTATTGTCGTGCAAGATCATGACAAATGTATTGGTTGCCAGATGTGTATTATGGCATGTCCTTACAATGCGCCTGTTTATGATCCGGTTGAAGGCAAAACCAGCAAATGCAATATGTGTGCAGATAGACTGGATGAAGGCTTGAAACCACGTTGCGTTGAATCTTGCCCTACGGGTGCCATTGAATTTGGCGAAATTGAAGATTTACGTAAAAAACATACGACAAACTGGGCTTTATTAGAAAAACGCTATGGCGTTCCTGATCACACCATCAGTAACCCTAATATTGTCATTATTGGTATGGAGGATTAATCATGCATGATTATCAACTGCCGTTAGTCCTGTTTACGGTAATGAGTCAATGGGGCATTGGTGCGGTATTAGCGCTTTCACTGTATCAATGGCAAAACCAGACTCAAAACGTTGCAATGCTAAGTACCAAAACATTACGAACAACCATTGCGCTGATTTGGCTGATTGAAGTTGTTGGCTCATCAATGTCAATGGGACACTTAGGTGATCCGCTTGGTGCATATCGTTCTGTTTTAGGTATTGCCCACTCTTGGTTAAGCCGTGAAGCAATTGCCTTCGTTATGCTTAATGGATTGATTTCATTATGGGCATTAGCAAGCTGGGTACAACCGAATGCTATTCGCCGTAATAGTTTGATTGGATTGTTTTGTGGTGTAATTGGTTTACCTATTATCTTGGTTACAGCGCAAATCTATTACCAAATGCAAGCACACCCGTTATGGCATACACCAGCAACACAAATTAGCTTTATTGGTACAGCGTTACTACTTGGTTTTGGCTCGATGATCCCTTGGTTACGTTTACAAGGTAAAACAATTAGCAATTCATTAAAAATAGGAACATTTATCGGCGCATTATTAGTACTTGTGGGATTAGTTATGAGAGCACAAGTACCCGGTGCTGATATCGCAAGCCTATTATTATGGTGGCAAGTCATTGCTAGTTTGATTGTGGGTATTTGTATTATTACGTTGTCTCACAGTGCTTCATTTACCAAAACATCGCTCTCTGTTATCGCTATTTTGATGCTTTTTAGCGGTGAAATCACAGGAAGAATGCTGTTTTATGGCAATGTCATGGCGCAAGCACCTTGGTTCTAAATTTGTTATTTCTCTAGGTTAAATGGCTGGGTTAAATAGCTTAGCTTGTTTGCTTATTTAACCTAGTTTTCATCCCCGATGTTTCACTTGATAATTTTATTTACCTTAACATTACCTTTAATTTTGCCCCGAATTTATTCGGGGTATTTTTTTATCTCACCCAATATTATTGATTTTGCTTTATCTGCACTCTTTTTATCTTTGATGAAATAATCATCTAGCTATCTTTATCAATAATAGGCAAAATTAACCTTAATGATTTAGCACAATTCCCTGTTTACTATTAGAAAAGAGAGCGCTTCGCATGACTGGATTAATTATTACCATCGCGTTATTGGGTCTTATTTTTTATTATTACAACCGTATTATCTCTATGCGTGAAGCTGTTATCTCAAGTGAAACTGAAATTTCAGTACAATTAGATCGTCGTGGAAAAGTGTTTGACAGCTTATTGGCCACCGTAAAAAAATACCTCAGCCATGAGTCTGAAGTCTTTACTAAAATCACTGAATTAAGAACACAATCCCAAAGCGCAAATACCAAAGAAGCCAAATCGGCTGAAGATGAGTTATCAAAAATTGTCTCAAGTGGTGCTATTAATGTTGCGGTTGAAAATTATCCTGAATTAAAATCCGACACCATCATGGCAAATTTACAAGAAGAGATTGTTTCGACAGAAAATAAACTCTCTTTTGCAAAACGTGGCTACAACCGTACTTTAGAACAATATCGCGCTTTCATCGCTTCTATCCCTGCGGTATTTATCGTCAAGATTTTCCCAAGCCTTGTTATTGATAAAGAGTACTGGCGTCTTGATGAAGGAACCATTAAAGCGGAAGAAGCGCGTCGCATTAATTTCGATTAATTTTATAGTAATAAGAGATAATTATTACTTCTAGATTGATAAAAACAGCACTTAACGGTGCTGTTTGGAGTCACTAATGGATTTCAGAAATGTTCTACGAAAAAATGCTATTCGAACTCGTTTTGTTATAGCAACATATTTACTCTTAATGCTTATGATCGGTTTGCTGGTGGATACGGCTATTGGGGCAAATCCCTATTTAGATCTTACTGATAATATGTGGGCATTTCTGACGTTTCAATCTCTTCCCATTGCTTCACTCATTATTTTAGCTATCTCGATTTTATTGCTTCTCTTTATTCATTTTAAAGGGCATAAAATCATGCTTACAGGGATGAACGCGCGATTAATTAGCCCTGATGACACCTTAAATGCACAAGAGCGCCAATTACTCAATATTGTTGAAGAGCTTAGTTTAAGTGCAACTCTGGGCTACATTCCTAAACTCTATCTTCTTGATACACCTGAAGCTAATGCTTTTGCCGCCGGTTGGTCTGAGAAAAATGCCTTTATTGGTGTAACAACGGGTTTATTAAGTCGTCTTAATCGCCAAGAAGTACAGGCTGTATTAGCTCACGAAACAGGGCATATTATTCATGGTGATTCACGACTGACGTTATATGTTGGCATATTAGCCAACGTTATTTTAACAGTAACAAATATCTTTGGCAGTCGCTTATATATTGCCTCTGGTAATCGAGGTGGTAAAAGTAATGATGCTGCAAGCAAAGCTCGATTGATTTTAATTATTCTAAACTTTGTTTTGCCGATCATTACACAAGTACTCTATTTCTATTTATCCCGAACTCGCGAATATATGGCAGACGCTGCGGCGGTTGATTTAACCCAAGATAATCAAGCGATGATTAATGCATTAAAGAAAATTTCAGCACAGCATGACACTGAAAATTTTGAAGATGGCTCAACGGGACGAGCTTATCGAAAAGCCGCTTTTATTTTTAATAAAGGTGATTCGTTTTTCTCAACGCACCCTTCCATTGAAAATAGGATCGCAGTGCTAGAAGGTCGAAAGACGTTTTAATTCGTATAGTACAATGCAGCCAAAAGAAAAAAGCGTTTGCCCCTGTTTATCAATATGGTTCAAACGCTTTTTTAATTCTTATTTCTTAGCAACAATCCGATTAACGGTGTTTTTCACCGTGATGAAAAATAGCGGTACGCAAACGCTCTTGTTGCTCATAACGTAGTGGAAATTCAATTGTTTTATCTTTACCTAATTCCACTAAAAGTTCATTCATGGTTTGAATACTGGTTGTCGCGATAGCATCATCAACCTGTTTCACCATTTCATCGTAATGAGACATTGTGATCTCCTTTTTCTCATAAAAATCTTAACCGCTATCATATTACAAGAAAGAGAAATTCTATATTTTTAGTCTCACAAAGCATGATTAAATTGAGTTAAGTGGCTTATTTTTTGTCTCTTGCCCCAATAACATCACCGCTAATATTCCAATCACAATTGAAAAACTAAAAATCAGAAATATTGAGCTTATTTCAAATTGATATTGAACCAAATATCCCACCATTAAAGGCCCTAATATTCCGCCAATACGCCCTATTGCCGTTGCAGTTCCGGCACCTGTTGTCCGAATTCCATCTGGGTATTGTTCTGGCGTATAAGCGTATAAAGCCCCCCAAGCCCCCAAATTAAAGAACGATAACAACATACCGAAAATAAGCAGTGTCGTAGTTGAATCGGCAACACTGAAGTAATAAGCACTAATGGCGGTTCCGGCTAAATAGGTCACTAAAACAAACTTTCGCCCATAACGCTCAATTAACCACGCCGCCGTAAAATAGCCGGGTAACTGCGCTAATGTCATAATAAGCACATATTGAAAGCTCTTAATTAGGCTAAAGCCTTTTAACATGGCAACACTAGGTAACCACAAGAAAATACCGTAATAAGAGAAAACGACACAAAACCATAAGATCCACAACATGAGTGTTGAACGACGATATTGCGGTGACCAAATTAATGCCATCGATTGGCGAATCGATAAACGTGTTTTTTTCTGTGAAATATGCGATGAGGTAGGTTCAGGTAATTTTGAACGTAAATAGAGAGCATATACTGCGGGTAATGCACTTAATAGCATCGCCATACGCCAGCCATAATCAGGAATAATAAAATAAGCAATCAACGCAGCAATTAACCAACCGACAGCCCAAAAACTCTCTAATAAAACAACAATTCTGCCTCGTTCATGGGTTTCAACACTTTCACTAACAAGCGTTGAGGCAACGGGTAATTCGCCACCTAATCCCATTCCAATAAAGAAACGTAAAACAAGTACCACCATCAAAGAGCTTGCTAATGCCGTTAATCCACAACCTAAGCTAAACAGTAACAAAGTAAAGATAAAGACGGGTTTACGCCCTTTTCTATCAGCCATAATGCCAAACACAAAAGCGCCAACAGCCATTCCAATTGAGTTTACACTACCAATCCAACCCAATTGTGATGCCGTTAGTCCCCAATCTTCTTTTAATGCTGTGAGTAAGAATGCAAGTAATCCCACATCCATTGCATCAAAAGTCCATCCCATACCTGCAATACATAAAAGCTTATTACGAGAGATTGCCTCAGGTGCTTTACCTGTTTGGCTTGCCGTTGTCATTACATTTCCTTTTTATCTCCTGCTAAAGTGTTTAGTATACTAAACAAGAAAATTCTCTTTGTTAATAGCAAAGTCATCATTTAAAGAAAAATTAACATTTATGCTGAAAAAATAGCTAAAAAAAATCGGTATCTCTAAATAAGATACCGATTTCAACTTTTATAACTTTCTATTTTGCTTTTTTGATTAGCTTCTTAAACCACGGCCTTTTTCGATTAAATACCATGCAATAACGTAAAACACAGCAATGAAAAGACACAAAACACTAATCGTTACGGTTAAAGAGACATCTGTAATGCCCAGAAAACCGTAGCGGAAACCACTAATCATATAAACAATTGGGTTAAGCTTGGATACACCTTGCCAAAACTCAGGTAGTAGTGAAAGTGAATAGAACACACCACCTAAATAGGTTAATGGTGTTAAAACAAAGGTTGGGATAATACTAATATCATCAAAGGTTTTCGCAAAAATTGCATTTAATAATCCGGCGAGAGAAAACACAATTGAGGTCATCAGTAATGTCACCACCACCATTGTCCAAGAATGTATTTCTAGCGGTACAAAAAAGAGTGAAACTAAGGTCACTAAAATACCAACACAAATACCTCGGGCCATACCACCACCAACAAAACCGGCAATAACAACATGCGTTGGCACTGGTGAAACTAATAATTCTTCAATACTACGTTGAAATTTCGCACCAAAGAAAGAAGAAGAAACATTTGCATAAGAGTTTGTTATTACTGCCATCATAATCAAGCCAGGAACAATAAACTGCATATAATCCACACCGCCCATATCGCCAATTCGTTTACCAATCAGGTTTCCGAAAATAACGAAATAGAGAGACATGGTTATTACTGGTGGAATTAATGTCTGTACCCAAATACGACCAAAACGGGTGACTTCTTTAATCCAAATTGTTTTGAGGGCTACCCAATACAGCTGAATCATTCCCTCTCTCCTTCTACTGTATGCTCTTCATTCACTAAGTGAACAAATAATTCTTCAAGGCGGTTGGCTTTATTTCTCATACTTAACACTTGAATACCTTGTGCATTAAGTTGAGCAAAAACACTATTTAGTCCTTGCTCTCTTTTAACATCAACTTCTAATGTAGATGTATCGACCAAGCGATATTGATAATTTTGTAATTCAGGTAGTGGGCTCTTCGGTGCTAAATCTAAAATAAAGGTTTCAGACTCTAATTTACTTAATAGCCCCTTCATACTGGTATTCTCAACCAATTCACCACGTTGAATAATACCAATATTCCGACACAGCATTTCTGCTTCTTCCAAATAGTGTGTGGTTAGAATAATAGTCGTGCCTTCAGCATTTAATTGTTTTAAAAACGTCCACATTGAGCGACGTAATTCAATATCAACACCTGCGGTAGGCTCATCAAGAATAAGTAATTTAGGTTGGTGCATTAATGCACGCGCAATCATTAAACGGCGCTTCATTCCCCCAGATAAAAAACGCGCTCTATCTTCGCGCTTTTCCCATAAATCTAACTGGGTTAAATAAATTTCGGCACGCTCTAATGCCAATTTACGAGGTACCCCATAATAACCGGCTTGATTGAGTACAATTTGTAATACGGTTTCAAAAGGGTTGAAATTGAATTCTTGTGGCACTAATCCTAATTGACGTTTTGCATTGACCATATCGGTATCAGTGTCATAACCAAATACTTTGACTTTACCGCTACTCTTATTAACTAAAGAGCTAATAATACCAATTGTGGTCGATTTGCCTGCGCCATTAGGGCCTAATAAAGCATAAAAATCGCCAGCCTCAACGGTGAGATCAATTCCTTTTAGCGCTTTTACGCCATTGTGATAAGTTTTCGTTAACTCCGTTAACTCCAATGCATACGTCATATGTGGGAATTACCTTTTATCAACTGCATTATTCAGCATTAACTGAGCTGAAATCAGAAAATAAGCTTAGTTCAAAGAATAAAATGGAATAAGTTATTCTAGAGAATATTCGGTGGCAAATAAACCGTTTTAGGGCTTATGACACAAACGAATAAATAAATATTTTTTAACTATTACAATAATAAAGAATAAGAGATGGAGAGAAAGAAAATTAGCCATCAAGGCTCAAGGTTCTTTTATTTCTTACGAATATTCTGATGTTTTAATAAATTTATCCCTTGATGCAATCATTTAGCCTAATTGATACCAATAAAATTATTGCCTTTGTTTCTCAAGTTTACTGATGAATATTATCCCTCCATTTATCACCCCAATCAATGATGCTCTTTATTTTTATCCTTTTTACTTCCAGAGTAAAAATAAAACCAATAATCACAATCATTAGTTTTATTTACGTAATATTTGCAAGTATCTATTTTTGAATAATACAACGGCAGGTTTAACAAACAGTTATCTTTTTATACATTTGATTTACATCAAGGAATGTATTGATAAATTCATTAAACAAATGCTATAAAAAGATCTATCTTATTTGAAAGCGAAAAATTACAAGCAATTATCTGTCACTTGGCTTTAAAAAGCCCTCTGATTAATTCAAAAGTAATGGTATAAAAATACCCTTTCTTAATGGATCTCTCGCATCCAACAATAACACAAGAGCTATTTCGTGTTGGCGTACTGTCAGCGCAAATGGTGGGAAACCGAATTTACAGGCAGTCACGTCATGATGAGAAAAATTGAAGAGCTGTTAGCCAATAACAAGCAATGGTCAGAATCTGTTACTGAAGAAAATCCTCAGTTTTTTAAAGATCTCTGTAAAGGTCAAAAACCTCATTTTTTATGGATTGGTTGCTCTGACAGCCGCGTTCCAGCAGAAAAATTAATCAACGCAGCACCGGGTGACTTATTTGTTCACCGTAATGTGGCAAACTTAGTCATTCATACTGACTTAAATTGCCTTTCTGTGATCCAATATGCGGTTGATGTATTACAAGTTGAACACATTATTGTCTGTGGTCACTATGGTTGTGGTGGTATTGAAGCCGCTATTGAAGGCACAGAATTAGGACTTATCAATAACTGGTTACTGCATATCCGCGATATCTGGTACAAACACAGTTCTATGTTAGGCGAACTTGCACCACAAGATAGATTAAACCTGCTTTGTGAGCTAAACGTTATTGAGCAAGTGTATAACCTTGGTCACTCGACAATTATGCAAGCCGCGTGGAAACGTGGACAAAAAGTGATGATCCACGGTTGGGTTTACGGTTTAAATAATGGTGAACTACACGATCTTGATGTCACTTCTGATAGCCGTGAGAAACTTGAACTTTCTTATCGTCAAGCAATGGCGAAATTGAGTCATCCACGTTAATAAGATACTTTCGATTAAATAACAAAAACCCGCCTTAAGCGGGTTTTTTTATAGTTTTAAAATATATAGTTGCCTATTTGGCAACAACGAAGAAAGATGCTAGTCTGTTGACAAATAGGAAACAAGGGGCAGGGAATGCACGTAATATCACGAGAGCCTTTTGATTTAGCATCTATACGTTTCCCCAATTGTGCTCAAGCACTTACCGATGCTTATAGAACGCTAAAACAGAATACTTATCAAACACCTGAAGCATTAAAAAAAGTCTTCCCAAGTTTAGATAGGATGAAGTATAGAGAAAAATGGTGGGTTATCGATATTGGTGGAAATACGCTAAGGATCCTATTTTTTGCGGATTTTGAACGCGACAAAATATTTGTGAAACATATTTCTACTCATGCTGAATACGATAAACTCATTGATTACTATCGGAGAACAAAAGAATGATGATTGTTGATGCAATTAAGGCTGCTAATAGCCTAGTCAATATAGTTCCTATTCTTGGTCGTAACCAATCTCGTAAAGACTATGAAGAGGGTGTCAAATTAGTTGAATACTTAGTAGAACACGACCCAGATAATCCTTTAATTGATATGCTTTGTCATAAAATTGACGAATATGAAAATAGCGCACCTGAATTTGGAGCTTTCAATGCAAGACTCAATCAATGTGATGATGCAATTGCAGTTTTGCGCACATTGATGGATCAATATCAGCTAAATACGACTGATTTTAAAGAAGAATTAGGCTCACGCTCTTATGTAAGTCGTATTCTCAATGGTGAACGTAATCTCACACTAGAGCATATTAAAAAACTGGCAGCTAGATTCAATGTACCTGTGTCTATTTTTATTAAGTAATGCCGATAAAAAAACCCGCCTAAAGCGGGTTTTTTAACTTCTATTTTAAGTAAATAAATTACTCATCTAATAATGTTACGTGCCCAATATAAGGCAGGTGGCGATAACGCTGTGCGTAATCAATGCCGTAACCAATAACAAATTTATCTTCGATGGAATAACCAATCCATTCAACAGGAACATCCACTTCACGGCGAGAAGGTTTATCCAATAAAGTACAGATAGAAATAGAAGCAGGCTCACGTAAGCTTAAAATCTCTTTAACACGATTTAAGGTGTTACCTGAGTCGATAATATCTTCAACAATCAGAACATCTTTACCACGAATATCTTCATCGAGATCTTTAATGATTTTAACGTCACGTGTTGACGTCATACCATTACCGTAACTTGATACAGTCATAAAATCGACTTCATGGTTCACATCAATTTCACGACATAAATCTGCCATAAAAATAAAAGAACCCTTTAACAAGCCGATTAAGACAAGATCATGTTGACCTTGACGTGGGCGGTAATGTTCTGTGATTTCACGACCTAGCTCAGCAATACGCTGTTTGATCTCTTCTTCAGAGATCATGACATCAACAATATGTTTCATGATTAATTTCGATTGGGTTAACGGGGAAAGCAAACGATTGTACCAGAACTTCCTTCATCATGCGATGATCTGATTTAATGAAAATAAAGGCACAAAATATCAATTTCATGCCCTTTATTAATTTATCTTACTGATATTAATGATTTTTACAGTGATTGATTATTTGCTAACAGTAAAACCCGCCATCATTCCGGTATCTTCATGTTCTAATAAATGACAGTGCGCCATAAATGGATGTGCTTTTGTCGCCAAATGGTCGAACTTCACTAAAATTTCGCTAAATTGCCCTTCAACTTTCACAATATCTTTCCAACCTTGGCGATGCTTCTCTGGTGCTCTACCATTTTCAGATAAAATGCGGAATTGCGTACCGTGAACATGGAATGGATGTAACATCATATCGCCACGACCAGAAACAACCCAACGCTCATAAACGCCTTGTTTCACATCAAATGCAGGTTCAGTCATTGAGAATGGTATGCCATTAATACTGTTGGCATTATAGATATCTAAATCACCACTGCCATGACCACAATTCATTCCACCGCCCATCATGCCATTGCCATTACCTTGGCGCATATGACTCATTCCATGATGAATACCCGCTAATGCTTTATCACCATAACGCTCTGTTAATAGCATCATACCTTGCATATCTAAACGCATATCCATACGTAGATGTAATGTACGCGTGGAAAGATTGCTTAATGTTGGTAGTGCAGGAATAAGTGCTAATTGCTCAGGTAAAAGACCTTGTCCCTTTTCTGCGGATGGTAACAAGCGTAATACAGGTAATACATTATCAAATGGCGCTAAAACCATTCCCATTTGGCGCACAGGTAAAGTGACAATATCAAAATCGCGTCCATCAGAGGTATCCACTAAAACTTCAAAGCGCTCACCCATTAAAATAGGTAATTCGGTCACTTTGACTGGTTCGGCGAGTAATCCACCATCACTGGCAATCACATACATTGGTCTGCCATCACTTGTGGCAAGGTTTAAACTACGCGCATTACAGCCATTTAAGAAACGTAATCTAACCCAACCTTTTGGTACAATATGCTGAGGTTGAATAGCGCCATTGGTTAACATCATATCGCCAAACCAACCAATTGCAGCACTCATTACGTCGAGTTGATAATCGATTTGTCCATCACTGTCTAAACGCTTGTCTTGTAAAATAACGGGTAAATCATCAACTCCCCAGCGATTAGGCAATTTACGGCTTGCGGTTTCATCATCTTCAATAATCACTAACCCGCCTAATCCCATGGCGACTTGTTGTCCGGTAACACCATGAGTATGAGGATGGAACCAACACGTTGATTCAGCTTGATTGGGTGTAAAAGTGACAGTACGAGATTTTCCTGGCTCAATCATTGCTTGTGGGCCGCCGTCTTCTTCACCACTGATTTCAAGTCCATGCCAGTGAACAGTTGTTGTCTCTGGTAATTGGTTATTGATATTAATTGTGACGGGTTGACCACGTTTAAGTTTCAATGCGGGGCCTAATAAACTGCCGTTATAACCCCAAGTAGTGGTATTCGCGGTAGGTATAAATTTAGAAATACCTTGTTGAATATTCAGAACAATCTTTTGTTGGGCATCGGGGGTAATTTGAGGTGGAATAGCCAATGAAGGCGTGTTACTTTGGGCAAACGCAAAACGACTCCAACTTGGTAATAATGTTACAGCACTTAATGTGGCGCCTAATTTTAAAAATTCGCGACGTTGCATAATGTATTCCTTTGAATAAAAACAAATTATTTTGTATTTATCGAAATAAGATGAATAAAGAAGTTTTGTAAACCATTACCAATGCTAAAGTTTCCCCTTACTGGAAGGTCAATTTAAAACCCAACAAAACAGCGGGTCTTTGCAAAACTTTTAACTACATTAAGTCAAATAACAAAACTTGCTAAATCATCACACAAAGGAACAGCACTCCTAATGAAAAAAATGTTCGCCTTGTTCTGCACACTAACGCTTTCTTTTACTATGCTCTTTTCTTCAAGTGCAAAAGCGTTAACTTATACACAAGCAGAAGACTTGGCAGATTTAACCGCCATCTACCTTTTTTTAAATAAAGATTGTGGTTATGAGCAGATATCAAAATCTAAAATTGAAAGAGCCTTAATGGTCTTTTCTCGCTCACAACAATGGGATGTTAGTAATTACTCGACATTGCCAATGGGTCAATTGAATGAAGATAGCTACAATGATCTAAAAGGTATTGAAGTATCACACAATAAGAAATGCCAACTGTTAGCTAATAAATCACTCAGTTTATTAAACTATTAATGCCTCTATTAAGTTGTAATTGGATTGATAAAATAAGATAACCTCTTGAAATAGCATGCTTATACTACAATATAAAGCAGCTAAATAGAGGTTATCAAAGAAACAAAACTTCCCTTCTATCTTTTATTCTTCTTTGTGCTGATTATTTTTCTTCTGTTTATATTCATTCCAATATAAAGCTACTGATGGAATACTTTGAATAATCAACATTCTAAAAATATGATTCGACATAACAAAAGCCGCATCTACATTCATCGTTATAGCCGCAAATGTCATGGCTTCCATGCTTCCTGGTGCCCAAGCTAATACTAATGTAGCCCAAGGAACACCTGTTAAATAAGCCGCTCCCCATGCAACAATCACCGTTAAAATCACATTAATAATAACCACTTGCACAGAAGAAAAAGCATTTTTAATTAGTGATGAGAGAGGGAAAACAACAAAGTGTGCTCCGATATTCATACCAATTAAAACCATGCTCAATTCATTAAGTAGCATGGGAAAAGCAATGGATTCGCTAACAAACGATTGAACCAGTATCGCACTGCCTAATGACGTTAACATAAAGGGCGCAGGGAATCGGATTTTCTGCAATAAAAGCCCTGAACCTAACCCTAAAGCAACAATCAATAATAGCCACAACAATGAAATAAGGGTCATTTCAGGTATAGCAAACTCTGGCATATTGGCTTTATCAGCTCCGACAATAAAACCCGCCATAATAATCAGCACCATTAAACGAATAGTATGAGAAATAACAATTTTTTGGGGTGGCGTTTTCGTATGATCAGTTAATGCTAAAATAGCAGCCATCGCACCGGGGACAGCTCCAAGCATTGATTCTTCTTTTGTCCAACCAATATGACGGTGGAACCAAAAATAACTCACAAAAAATTGAATGGCTAAACAAACAACAAGGGTGAGTAATAAAATCATTAAATTATCAGCACTGCCTAAATGAACTTGGTTAAACATTAGGCCAACCGATGTTCCTAAAGTAAGCTGAATAAAGGTTAATGTATGCTTAGGAACCGCAAGCTCCCATTTAAAACGATATGCAATAATGACAACAATAATTGGCCCAAACATCAAAGCCATAGGTAAGCCTGATAGTGTGAGAACACCACCAATTAAAGCACAAAATAAGATACCTGGTAGAGTTTTTAAAAACGACATGTTGTGTTACTCAGTTTTTTTAATTATGGTTTTATCCTAGCATTTATATAAATATTTAATAACCAAATAGTGATAATGTAATTATTATTTTTCTTAATATTAAGAGCCGATTATGTCGTTAAAAATGACTACAAATCCAACACCGAATGAGATCAATGAAATTTATGAAGGATTATTGACTCACAACCTTCGTTATATTCAGATGGAACAGTACACACCACTGGCTGTTTTTAAGGAAGAAAACGGTAAAAAAATAGGTGGGATCACTGGGGATATTTTAGGAAATTGGCTGCGTATTCGTTATTTGTGGGTAGATAAAGCCCATCGAGGACAAAATATAGGTACAGAATTACTGCAAGCAATGGAAAATACCGCAAAAGAGAAAGGTGCCAAATACGCTGAAGTCGATACCTTTAGCTTTCAAGCCCTGCCTTTTTACCAAAAACAGGGATTTGAAATATTTGGCACCCTAGAAAACTATCCTGTAAGTGATAAAAAATATTATTTAAGGAAAGATTTATAGTTTTCACATTACCACTATTCAACTATTCTTCTTTAGTAAGATACTGGTTTATCTCATTCACAATTTTCCCTAATAGTGGTCTTAACTCCATTTTTGATCTTATACTAATTGATTCTTTACCTTTTATATTATTCTCTATTTTCTTTATATCTTCATCACTCATTAAGCTATTAATATGGATTGCAACTTTCTTATTATCATAAATCACTTTTAAAAAAGTAATTCTTTTCTCTTTGTAATTAAATCTTATATTTTCAATGTTTTTATTTTTAACATTATTATCAAAAACTAAAATATCATTTTTAACTTCAAAATTACCTACAATTTCACTACTAGCCGCATGCTCTTTTCTTAATTTACCTATATAGTTTTCATCAAGTTTATTATAATTTTTACCTCTATCATTTCCTTTATCTTTTAAATATACCTCAGCTTTATCATTACTATTCTTATTACTATCATTATTTACTTTCACCTCAGTGTTCTCAACAGCATCTTTAACTACATTGATAATTTTTTCTTTATATTCACTATTAACTTCGCTCTCCAATAACTTACTTACTTCAAGTCTATTAATTTTATTTTTCTCCTGAATTTTCGATAAGTTCTCTTCCATCAATTTTATTTGATTAGCTCTATCATTCAACTTATCATTAATAGTAGAATATTTTGAATTTATATTATAAGATTCAATATCTATAGTTTTATAATTATTCTTTTTAGCATATTTATTTCTTAATTCATTTACTTTATCAACTTCCGATATATTACCATCCCTCTTGCTAACTAAATTTAGATTCAATTTTTTACTTATACTTTCTAATTCTTTAGATACATGATTAACTTGAACCTCTAAAGAAGAATATAAATCATCTAATATTTCTGAATTATTTATATCTTTATCAATGACAATATCATCACTTGAGTAAGTATTGGCTTCTCTACTTTTATAAAAAACAGGAGCAAGTTTTAACTCTATTTTTTCGCTATCATTTGGTTTATCCATTATATTTAATTCAACATTTGATAAATTATTTTTTAGTTTTACATATATATCATCTAAACTTTTTATAAATTCATTAATCTTAACTTTCTGCTCTTGAAGAGTTAAGGTACGCATAGTTTTTAAAATATTAGGTAAATCACCAGCATTTTCAATTAAACTAGATTCTAAAACTTGCAAATTATCTAAATTTTGTTTGTTTAATACTGAATTAAAATCTTCTAAGCTTTCATTTAATATTTTTATATCAATATCGATATTTTTATACACATCACTGTCTAATTTCAGACTATTCAAAATATTTTTTTCTTCAAAATCTATATTTTCCAAATTGGAAAGAATATCAGAAATTTGTTTTTTTATTTTATTATATTGTTTTTGTTCAATATTAGCGTCTTCATCTAACATGGAGTCAATAAAATCAGAGAGTTCTTTATTCTTTTTTTCATAATTATCAAAATTATTTCTAATCTTTTCTAAATTACCTTTAATATCATTTAAATATTTATCTTCTTTTTTTATATCTCCATTTTCAATATCCTCATTTGTAATAACTTCATTACTTAATGAAGTTGTTTTATTTACTTCACTATTAGATTCAATATCTACCTTCATTGACTCGGAAACATCTATTTTTTCATCAAGTTTTTTTTCCACCCCGTCTAAAGAATCAATTAAAATATCATCGGAATTATTATCTAAAATAGTACTCTGAGTATTATCGGAATAAAAATCACATTCATTATCAATATATATTTTTTTATACTCATCCATTAACTGATTTAAGCTAAATTCTTCATTAACATTTAACACTGTCTTTAATATAAAGGATAGTTTATTTTTCTGATTAAATTTTTCCTCTATATCAATATCCATCTCATCTTGAGCAATAACAAGAAAATTAAGAGCTCGTATAAATTTATCTCTCTCTTTTAAACTTGAAAAATTATGCATAAAATCATATTTTTTATTTAAATTCACATTTTCAAAATCAAATTTTAAACTAACTAACTTAAAAATATTCTTTATACTTTTATCATCTATTGCCTTGATTCTATTTATAGCAATCTCGTTTAACAAATCGACAATTAATTTACTGTCAGAGCACTCACCACCCGCAGTATCATTTAATGACGAGAAAAAATCTTTAGCTCTTTTTATTTCAGTCAAATAATCACAGAAACTATAAAAATCAAATTTATCATTTGCATGAGAAATTATATTCTTTATAGCTTCTAAATTTTTATTTTTTATTTCATTCTTTTCTTTTATTAAAACTCCTATTTCCATCTCTTTTTTATTTATTTCATTTTGTGCGAAAAAATCCTTACTACCAGAATCAATACCAAAAGAGCTATATAAATTTTCACTTTCATCATTTATACATTTAATTTCTTTTTTAATTTCATTTATTTTATTATCTATATTATTAAAGAAATTATTATGTTTATTTATATCAACAACACTAGATGACTTATTATTTTTTATATTTCTTATAAGAAATTTAATTTCTATTTTATGAAATAGAGAGGTTAATTTCTGAATAACTTTTTTACCAAAAGATGGAGCAACTGGTGTATTTTTTATCTTATTTATTTTTTTAGCATAAGTATAATTTTCCTTTTTTGGGATATAATGTGTTTTATTTGAAAATGACACTCCGGGTTCGAATACTTTCTTATCAATAATCATAAATTATCCATTTATATATAAGTTAATATAAATTCATTATTAAACATACAAATAAAATGTGATTTAATAAAATCATCATATATGTTCAAAATAATTTGCAAAATATTTTCTCATAACTTCATCTTTGGATTTCTCTAAATCATTTGCATCCAATCCCAAACGATTAAATATTAATTGCAAATCAACCTGCAATGATGATAATTTATTTAAATGTGAACCAGAGCCACCAATACTAGCTACGCCATCACTATGATATTTTTTTATATTTAAAGTTTGATTGGAAAAATTGTCATAATTTATCAACAATACCACGGCATCTTGAGCCCATTTATAATTAATATTGTTACTATTATTTTTAAATAAACGAATTAGTAAATCATCACCGTTATCATTTGATTTTATATTATTAAAAAAATTATTTTTAAGTGCATTAATTACTTCATCATTTGGAGCTTTAAAACTTTTTGATACATAATTACAAATATTTTCATTTTCATCTGAAATATATTTATTTATTTTATTAAAAGACTCCTCTTCACCAATAAAATGATTATCTTTAGATAAACAATTAAAAAGTTTTTTTGTTATTTTCTCTGCTAACTCTTTTTTTATATATGCTTTCTCTTCCTTATTTTCTTCCAAAATTTCTTTTTTACCTTCATCTCCCATAACTGAGTCCAACACCTCCATGATTATATTATCAAACTTATTACTTTTATGTTCATCATTTATATTTTCTTTGAGAAAAAATTTTAATTCATTAACCACATTGTAAGAAAATAGTTTATCAACATCACCATTTATATTTCCATTTAATATAAACCCTAATTTTTCTTTTATTTTTAAAGGTAAATCAGAATAGTTTTCTTCAAATTTATCTTTTGCTAAATTCAATTTCAACTCACCTTCAATCTTATTTAGATCATTAATAAATTTATATTCCAATGCTTTTTCTAAAGTATAATACTTAATTCTACTATCAGCATCACCATTATTCTCATATTTTTTAGCTCTTACTTTATTGATATTTCTAATAAATGCATTTTTTATCTGATTTAGTCCTTCTGCAAATTTATTAAACGATTCATTATCCTTTAATCTATCATCAAGATCGATCCTATTTAAATCCCCAGATAATCTAAAACTCACACTATCAGTATTAATAGGCAATGATACTCTATTTGAAAAGCTCATAAATGATGTTATTTTTTTAATTATATTTTTAAAATTCCTCACCTTTATCTTTTTAAAATGAATCTCTTCATTTGTATTTAATTTCTCTAATCCAGAGCTAGTAATCCAATTAGGTAATTTACTCACCTTTTCTTTTTTATCCGTATGGGGTTTATTTACATTACCTGGATTTTCATTACTCTCTAAAGCAGCATTTTTTTCACTTTTACTATTATTGACAGGTAGATAACTATCTTTATTCTCACCTATTTTATTATTACATTCAGTTATAAAATTAGAAAGTAATGCATTAGGTTTTATCTCTTTACTGGTTATATTTTCAAAACTCAAATTGGTATTTGAAACCGATTGAGTATTTTCTAAAGAATTTAATTTACTACTCTCAATTTTCACTCTATCAAAAAAATTAATTATTATTCCTGTTGCTTTACTAATTTCCATTGTTTATAGCCTCTAATTAAATTTATTAGAAACAGTCTATTCCTTAATTTTTCTCTATGTTTATAAAAATCACACAATAATAATCAGTCAGCTACTTTCAATAAAAATACGACATATTATAAAAGCCAAAAAACAGAAATAAAAAAAGATATCAACAAGTGATATCTTTTTTTTAGTTTATTTATTCTTTAGCAATAGCTAATAATGAGATCTCGCTACTCTTTTAAATCGTTATACACGGTCGCTCTTGAAACACCAAGATATTGTGCGGTAATTTCCATTGCCTTACGCAGTGAAAGGTAACCTTCATCCTGTAAACACAATAGCAATTCGCGTCGTTGATGCGGTTTTAATGCTCTTGGTGTCACTGAATAAGTTGCAGAAAACTCATCGATACGTTTTTTCAGCGAGTCTTCAGTCACTGAACTAAAGGTTTCGATAATGTCATTACCTTCTTCAAGGGTTGCAAATTGGTTCAGCACCATTTGTAATCCTTTGATCATTGAAATATCAATATTTAAACATAACGCAGCAACATAATTACCTTGCTTATCTTTAATACCAATAGAGGTACTTTTTGCAGTTCTGCCATCAGGAAATTGGTTTGGGTAATTAGCCACTATTTGAGGGAAATCTGACGATTCAATACGTGCCATTCCCAGCTCTGTTGCTCTATCCCCCACTTTTCTACCTGACAGATTATTTTCAATGACCATAATGGTATTTTCACTATCGGTTAGATCATGAAGTACAACTTCACAAAAAGGCGATAATGTTTTACCAATGCCTTGTGCAATAAATTGTAGTTGTTCTACCAGCCACTCTTGGTCTTCTGTTTTGTGTGACATAACGATCCCTGCAATAGCTAAAACGTAAATGATTTATACAATTTTAACTGATTTATTCAAATAATTAATCGTTATCTGCGGGATAATCAGATTTTGCCTGATTTAGAATAGCTTTTGCCATCCATTGAGTCATATCAATGACCTGTTGATCATCCATTTTCCAGATATCTTTCATTACCAAAAAGACTTCAGACCCGTAAATCAAAGAGAACGATTTAATAACCTTATCCCACATTTCTTGGGGATAGTGTGATTTTAATGGTTCAATAACTTTGAGTAAAATCTCTTTACGGTGACCGCGAATAAATCGTTTTTCTGCATATTCACTTGATTGCCTTTCTTTTGCCCATTGCTGTAATGAGACTTGCAATGCACCACGCAATGCGCCTTCATGTTTAAACATTTGCGGATAGGCAAGATTGAGCAACTCAGTAATGCGTTGTTGCGTATTATCTTCAGGAGTGGGTGTCCATGCAATGATTGGCGCTAAACTTGCGTCAACTGTGGCACTAATTAAATCACTTTGTGTGGGAAAATAACGATATGCGGTTGCTCTCGAAACACCTGCATGTGCCGCTAATTCCGACACTGTAGGTAACATTCCTTGCTCAAAAAGACCCAATGCTGTTGTCACCAATAGTTGATGGGTTCTTTTTCGTGTACCGGACATTGCATCCGTTTCATCACTGTAACTCATAGAAGATCCTTCGTTATTTCTACACTTTTATGTGTCTGGCTTATCTTAAGCTAAATACTCACAACACTTAACGTTTACTTTAGGTGATTAATCACACCTTATCGACCTTTAATGTACAAAAAATAAAAATAATGAGACAAGAGTCTCAAAACAGTGCTATGATAAATGAAACTCGAGTCTCATTATGATTATAATCTATTCGTCGATAATCATAAAAGGTATGGGAAGGCTTATGAAACAGTATTCTGGTTCTATTTATATTGCCACAACGCTTGATACTAAAAGTGCTGAGATTTTTTATGTCAGTGATTTAATTAAAAAAGCAGGCCTCCCTGTTAAAACCGTTGACTTGACTACAAAACCCACGGCATTAGCTCGAGAAGCGGATGTCACAGCAACAGAAGTTGCACGCTTTCACCCAAATGGCAAAGAAGCTGTTTTTTGTGGCGATAGAGGGAAAGCAATAGAAGCGATGTCTATCGCATTTGAACACTATTTAACTCACTGTGATGATGTCTTAGCCATTCTTGGGCTAGGCGGATCAGGGGGAACGGCACTGATTACACCAGCAATGCAATCTCTGCCAATTGGTGTACCTAAATTGATGGTATCTACGATGGCGTCTGGCGATATTTCAGGCTATATCGGTGCAAGTGATATCTCAATGATGTACTCCGTCACAGATGTATCCGGCTTAAATCGTATTTCTCGTAAAGTACTAAGAAATGCGGCAAATCAAATAGCTGGCGCTGTTTATTTTTACCAAGAAGAACAAGTCGTTGATAAACCTGCTGTTGCATTAACGATGTTTGGTGTAACTACGCCTTGTGTACAACAACTCACACAAAAACTTGAAAATAATTATGACTGCCTTGTTTTTCACGCAACAGGAAGTGGCGGTAAAGCCATGGAAAAACTGGCAGACAGTCACTTACTTCATAGCGTGCTCGATCTTACAACAACAGAAGTATGTGATTACTTGTTTGACGGTGTGCTTGCTTGTGATGAAGACCGTTTTGGTGCAATCGCCCGTACCAAAACCCCTTATATAGGTTCTTGTGGCGCATTAGATATGGTGAACTTCGGTCGCCCATCAAGTGTTCCTGAGAAATATAAAGGGCGTCAATTTTATCATCATAATGCACAAGTCACCTTGATGCGCACAACACCAGAGGAAAACCGTCAATTAGGTATCTGGATCGCTGAAAAACTCAATCAGTGTGAAGGTCCATTGCGGTTTGTATTACCACAGGGCGGTTTTTCAGCTCTGGATATTGAAGGGGCCCCTTTCTGGGATCCTCAAGCGAACCAAGCTTTTTTTGATGCATTTATAACAACATTTAAAGAGACAGAGACTCGTCAATTAGTCATCAGTCCTTATCACATAAACTCCGCTGAGTTTACTCAGCAAATTTATGATTTACACCAGGAACTTATTTGTTAACCACGGAGAAAGAAGAATGACTCATTCACGTGAAACGTTACTAAAAAAATTCAATGAAATGATTGCACGCCATGAACCGATTATTGGTGGTGGCGCAGGTACAGGACTTTCAGCTAAGTGTGAAGAAGCCGGTGGTATTGACCTTATTGTTATTTATAACTCAGGTCGTTACCGTATGGCTGGTCGAGGATCTTTAGCGGGTTTATTAGCTTATGGTAACGCTAATGAAATCGTTATGGATATGGCAAAAGAAGTATTACCGGTTGTTAAACATACACCTGTGCTTGCTGGTGTTAACGGTACAGATCCATTCTGTAACTTCGATAAATTCTTAGATGAAGTTAAAGCAACAGGCTTTGCTGGCGTACAGAATTTCCCAACAGTAGGTCTGATTGATGGTAATTTCCGCGCTAACTTAGAAGAAACAGGTATGGGTTATGGGCTTGAAGTGGATATGATCCGCAAAGCCCATGAAAAAGGTTTATTAACCACACCTTATGTCTTTAGCCGTGAAGATGCGATTGCAATGGCTGAGGCTGGCGCAGATATTATTGTCCCTCATATGGGGTTAACAACTGGCGGTAATATTGGTGCTGAAACAGCATTAACATTAGCGGACTGTGTTCCTTTAATTAATGACTGGGCAAAAGCCGCTAAAGCTGTACGTTCTGATGTTATTGTGCTTTGCCATGGTGGCCCAATTGCAACACCTGAAGATGCACAATATATCTTAGATAATTGCCCCGACTGTCACGGTTTCTATGGTGCAAGTTCAATGGAACGTTTACCAACAGAAGTGGCATTAACCGCAACTACCAAAGAATTTAAAAGTATTAAACGCTAATTCAAAATCATCAAGTTTGCCTAAGCGTTAATCCATATTGCCCACTTTATGTGGGCAATATTTTATGCAGAGAGTCTTAATTGAAATTAGACCAATTTGGCAATTAGTGTATTTAAATCACCCGCTAAGAAATCAACAGGTGGAATTTCAATAACAGTATAAGCGCCTGCACGTTGTTTCATACTGGCTCTTGCGGCAGATACCATAAATTGAGAGGTCAATGCAGGGTTGTTAATACGCATTGAGTATTCAAATAATTGATTATGAGTTTTACCTGATACCCCTTTATGGGTCATATGAACGCCATGCCCCACATCTTTTAAGCTATCAACACAATCAACTTGCTTAATATGGGTTTCATCAGAAGAGAAATAGCTATCGGCTTTAATCGCTTGCTCCACTTGATTAAAATCTGCCCCTGCTTCCAATTCCACGTAAACCATACGACGATGAACACCCGTACCTAATGGAATAGTCATTGAAAGTGCATCTTTTACACCATCAATAGCTTTAGCTGCAACACTGTGCCCCATACTCATTCCGGGTCCAAAGTTAGTATAAGTAATCCCTTTTGGTGCCATAGCTAACATTAAAGTACGAATAATAGAATCTGATCCCGGATCCCATCCAGCAGAAATTACCGCTACACGGTCATGTTTTTTCGCAACTTCATCTAATTCTGTTTTTAATGACACAATTTCACTGTGAACATCAAAACTATCTACTGTATTAATCCCTAAGCTTAAAATAGATTTTGCTAACTCTTTAATCGCGCGTGTCGGTGAGCATAAGAGCGCAACATCAACATTACCTAATGTTTTAATATCGTTAGTTACGGTAATATTTTGCAGTTCTTCTGGAATATTATTGATATCACGACGAACAACACCCATTAATTCAAAATCTTGAGCCGCTTGAACAGCTTCTAATGCAAATCGACCAATATTGCCATAACCGACAATCGCTACTTTTATTTTAGTATTCATTAATTCCCCTGACTTTAACGTTAATCATCTCTTAATGATAATAGTGATTAGTTATCAACGAATAAACCATATAAACATCTTTTTTGCCAGATAAACATTATTTGCGCTATTACCTTATAAATAAACCTTGTAGAATTCCCTATCTTCCTACGCGTTATATTAATAATTATCGATTTCACTCTGTTTTTAAGAAGGTTTTCAATGCATCAGTCTGATGTAGCGGATCGCTCGCTTTTTTCCCTTAGTTGGCCAATATTTATAGATATATTCCTACATCTAGCCACTCTTTTAATTAATACCTATATGGTAAGCCACGTTTCTACCGCTTACTTGGCAGCAATGGGTGTAGGTAACCAAGTCTTTGACCTTTTTATCACTATCTTTAGCTTTATTAGTGTGGGCTGTAGTGTCGTTATTGCACAATATTTAGGTGCAGGCAAAAGAGAAAAAGCTAGCCAAGCCATTCATATTTCTATCGCTTTTAACTCTTTGCTAGGTATTAGTAGCGCTTTGATCATTCTTTTCTTTGGCTACAATATTCTACATCTTATGAATACGCCTGAGCATTTAGTGCAAGATGGCTACAATTACCTACATATTATTGGTATTTGCCTTATTCCTGAGGCAATTTCAATTATTCTTGCAGCTTGTCTGAGAGTTTATGGCAAATCAAAAGCGGCTATGTATGTCACCTTGATTGCCAATATTGTTACCGTTATTGGTAATATGATTGTGCTTTACGGTTTCTTTGGTTTACCGCAATACGGATTAGTCGGTGTTGCTTGGTCTACAGTTGTCGGTCGTATTATTGCCGTTATTTTACTGTGTGGATTACTGTTCTACGGTTTACGTATTAAATTCGAAGCCAAACAACTCGTGGTGTGGTCTAAAAATATGTTAGGGAAAATCCTACATATCGGTTTACCCGCAGCGGGAGAAAACTTGGTTTGGATCTTACATTATATGACTGCGTCCGCCTTTATTGGGTTAATGGGTGAAGTCCCTCTTGCAGCACAAACTCTTTATTTCCAATTGTCATTATTTTTAATGCTCTTTGGCATTGCGATTAGCATTGGTAATGAAATATTAGTAGGCCATTTAGTCGGTGCAAAACGCTTTGATGATGCTTTTGTTAGAGGCTGGAAAAGCTTAAAAACAGGCGTGATATTTACGATTGGGGTAGTTATTGTTTATTGGTTTATGCGTGATCCTATTTTGTATTCCATTACAGAAGACCAACGCATTATTGACCAATTGATCCCACTGTTTATTTTGTCCGTCTTTTTAGAGCCAGGTCGCACTTTTAATATCGTAATGGTAAATGCCTTACGTGCGGCAGGCGATGCTAAATTCCCTCTTATGACAGCAATTTGCTTTATGTGGGGGGTGGCTATTCCGGTGGGTTATTTCCTCGGTATAAAAATGGAAATGGGCCTAATTGGTATATGGATTGGCTTCCTTTGTGATGAGTGGTTACGTGGATTAACTAACGCATGGCGTTGGCGATCTCGTCGATGGCAGGCTAAGCGTTTGGATATTTAATAATCGAACTTCCCCCGATATTGTTATCGGGGGAATATATTAAATAATATTATTATCTTTAAATTTTAGACTTTTTAAAAGGATAATAGAATTTATCCCTCTCTTTAAATCTTCATTTAATTTTATTTTATTATTATTTGATTTATTAAAATCCTCTATAAATCGAAAAATAAATCGACTAATTAAAAAAAACTCTTCTACTTCATACTGCTCTTCATATTCTTCACATAAAGAAAATAATTCATTTAATGAAATATTATTTAAACATTTAATTAGATTATCTTTGAAAATGCCTTTTATTTTTTTATTTTTAGAAACAACGTCAGATAAATCATTAATTAATTCTAATTTTTCACTTAAGGAGTAATCATCATTCATTGTTTCATAAATATTTTCTTCAACAATATCCTCTATAAAATCTTCAACAGAAAAATTGGTAACTCTTAGTTTATTAATATCATAATTTTTAATTTTTAGCTCACTAAATATTGACTCAATTTCTTTCTCATTTAAATCAAAAAAAAAATTACACTTCTTATTATTAATGGATAAATTCTTATTAAAGAGATAACTATCAGTATTATCATCATAATGAACTTCATAAGAATTGGTAACATTACCTACACTCTTACTCATTTCCATATAAATGGGTTCATCTTCTATTAAGCCTTTATCATTTAAATATCTCACATCAGAAATTTCATTTACTGAATTCTCTATTAATAATACAGAGCTAGGTTTAATGTTAAAATCAATACTTGATGATTGATTTGATAAATATGAAGAACTTCCTTGTAGTGACCCACTTATCTTTTCGATAATCATTATTATCATTCCATTAGTTTAACATAGATACTATTCTATATTTTGATTTTCCTATTTCTATCATTTATCTACCATCTATAAATTTAGTTTTTATAAAGAACACACTCAACAGCATTATTGATATCATCGCGTAAAAAATGTTTGTAATTATCAATACTTCCAAAATTAGATTTTATTTTATCGTCTGAATTTAATATGGTATCTACTATTGACTCTAAATAATTATTTTTAGTTTTTTCTAAAGAGATTGCATCACCAGAAAATAGAATCCATTTAGAATTAAATTTTAATTCATTCTTAAATTGTGTGATTTTTTCTTTCTCTAATGTAGATATTTCCTCCAAAGAGGAGATGATATCATTAATTACACTCTCTTTTATTTTATCACTTTTTACTTTTCTTTGGGCGTAAGAGAATGACTTATCAAAAACTTCATTAAGTTCTTCTTTATTTGTTTTTTCTTTGTTATCTAACTTTGTCGTTTTATTTTCACTCTGACTGTTTTTATTTTCAATATTAGAAATACTTTTTCTTAGCCCTAAGAAATTATTTTTTATATTAAAACTTGGCTTTATAAAACTAATGATTGTATTATAACAACTTAATACCACTCCATTTAAAACATTTTTAATTTTATCCCCTTTATTTTCAATGTTTTTTATCGCTAAAAATGTGCATCTAACCATATTATTTATATACATGTATCCCCCTAGTCATTTTAGGAGAATTAAACCGTATATCATAATTAGCTTCTATCAATAAGTTACGTTATTTTATTAATTATTCGCGATTAAATTCTATAAAAAGGTTAATAAAATATAATTATTTAATAAAATAAAACATTAAAATAAGTAATGATTGTTTTTATATTTTTAAAACATTTAATATTCACAATGCTTTTTCCATGATTAAGATCACAGAAAAACATTCCCATAAGTTAAATAAAATAACCTCACCTACAAAAAACACTATTTTTTTTAATAAAGAAAAAACCAAAAATTAAATAATAATCAACATTAAAAATTTATTGTAAAAATAATAATTTTTCTATAATTCCCTATTGTTTTTTTTATGATACAAGTAGATGTTAGTCTTTTCTAATAAGCAAAATCAGTAAGTATTAGTACAGAGAATACAATTAAAAACATAATGGAGTATTGTCATGAATCTCGTTGAACGGTTTATTTCTTATACAAAAGTTAACACCACCACAAATAGGGAAAATGGCGCAGCTGGTATTATGCCTTCTTCAGAAGGTCAGCGAGTCCTAGCTCTACAATTAGTCGAAGAGTTAAAAGCTTTAGGTGTTGAAGATATCAAAATTCGTGATACTGCGATTGTTACCGCGACACTGCCTTCTAATCTTGACTATGAAGTTCCAACCGTTGCTTTCTTTGGCCATTTAGACACTAGTGCAGAACAAACTAATGACACCAAAGCGCAAATCCTACCTTATAAAGGTGGCGATCTTTGCTTAAATAAAGAACTTGAGATCTTTTTACGTCAAAGCGAATTTCCTGAATTAGAAAACTATATTGGTGACGATATTATCGTAACCGATGGTACTAGCTTATTAGGTGCTGACGATAAAGCGGCTATCGCCTCAATTATGGATATGTTGCAGTACTTTAAACAACATCCTGAAGTGAAACACGGTACAGTTAAAATTGGTTTTGTACCCGATGAAGAACAAGGTTTACGTGGTGCAAAAGTCTTTGATACTAAAGAATTCGGTGCCGATTTTGCCTATACATTAGATTGCTGTGGTATTGGTGAATTAGTATATGAAAACTGGAATGCAGGAGATGTTGAAATTACCTTTACTGGTGCTTCAGCTCACCCAATGTCTGCAAAAGGTAAATTAAAAAATTCACTGTTAATGGCACATAAATTTGTTGCTATGTTACCGGGTGGTGAAGCACCAGAGTATACCGAAGGCCGTGAAGGTTATTATTGGGTCAAACAATTAGCAGGTAATAGCGCTCGTACTGTATTAAAAATGGATGTGCGTGATTTCACCGAAAAAGGTTATGCACAACGCATGGCATTTTTAAAACAACTTTCAGATTATTGTGAAGGTTTATGGGGTGAAGGCTCTGTAACTTGTAAACTTGCTGACCGTTATGCCAACGTCTTTAATAGCCTGCAAGGCGATAACCGTTACCCTATCGATATTGCTGTTGCCGCTTATGAAGCGAATGGCATTACACCTCGCCCAATTCCAATGCGTGGTGGTTATGACGGTGCAGCACTCTCTCAAAATGGACTGCCTTGCCCTAATATCTTTACTGGTGCTCATAACTTCCACTCTATTTATGAATATCTACCTGTTAAATCGCTTTACGCTGCCAGCGATGTCTTAAAATCAGTCGTTAAGATCACGGCTGAGCGCTTTGCACCTGGAGCTAAAGCATGATCCAAATTCTTGCGGTCTTAATTGTCGTTGTTATTGTCGCTAGAATGATCTTGAAAGGATATAAAGCAGAGCCTGTCTTGTTAGTTGCTGGTTTAGCCTTAATGGCGCTAACAATGATGTTTGGTTGGGGAGATATTCTTCCTAAAAATGTTAAAACAACAGGTATTGGCTGGTTAGATCCTTTTGAAGTAATGCGTGATCTCTTTAGTAGTCGTGCGGCTGATCTTGGTTTAATGATCATGGCACTGATGGGATTTGCGCATTATATGGATCATATTGGCGCTAATGAGGCCGTTGTACGTGTTGCAACCCGCCCATTGAAAAATATGCGCTCACCTTATGTGTTGCTATTTTTCTCTTTTTTACTCGCGAGTATTTTGCAACTTGCTATTCCTTCAGCAACTGGGTTGGCCGTTCTATTAATGGGTACGATGTTCCCGATTATGATAGGACTTGGCTTATCTCCAGCATCTGCTGCAGGTGTGATTGCGACTTCATTGGGTGTTGCTTATACCCCAACTGCCATTGATGCCATTCGTGGTGCAAAAGCGGTTGACTTAGGAGTTGTTGAATATGTGCTTTATTACCAAGGCCCTGCGGCGATTGCAACCGTATTAGCTGTTGGTATTACACATATCTTCTGGCAGCGCCATTGTGACCGCAAAGCCGGATTTGTGCCTCAGTTAGGCAAAATGTCTGAAGAAGCAAAGAGTGATAAAAATGTACCCGGCTTTTATGCCTTACTGCCAATGTTACCTATTATTATGGCAGTAAGTTCATCAAGCCTATTTGTTGAAGGCATTCACCTTGATGTAGTCACAATTGTATTGATTTCAATGGCAATTTGTATGCTGATTGAAACATTACGCTTACGTGATTTTAAATCAGTGTGTGCAGGCTTCCAGCATTTCTTAAAGGGTATGGGTTCTGCATTTAGTAACGTTGTGGGATTATTAGTCGCAGCGGGTGTTTTTGCTCATGGTATTAAAGTCAGTGGTGCAATTGACAGCCTGATCGTGATGGCTGAATCTGTTGGCTTACCACCATTTGCAATGGCATTGGTCTTCGCTATCGTAACATTAGCTGCAGCGATTATTATGGGTTCAGGTAATGCGCCTTTCCTTGCATTCGTTGAACTTATTCCACAAATTGCCCATAGCATGGGTGTAAACCCAATTGCGATGATTTTACCAATGCAACAAGCGTCACATATGGGACGAGGTATGTCTCCAGTGGCGGGGGTTATCATTGCAGTATCTAGTGGCGCGAAATTACAACCATTTGATGTTGTAAAAAGGACTGCAATACCGCTTATGGTAGGTTTTGTTTTCCATAGTGCTATTATTGCTATCTTCTATTATTGATAAATATACCTGAAGCAATATTTGTTGCTTCAGGTTGTTTTCAAATAATAAACATATTAAAAATAGACAAAGATATTTTATTGTTATTTTTATAAATAAAAACTAGTTAACTGTTTTTCTAAATATAGACTTAATTATTTATTTAAAAAAAAACATCAAAGCTATCATCATGAAAATATTAACAAAATAATAAAGCATTATTCTTATACACTAAAATTTAATGAGCCTATTATCTGCTTTGTTAAAATAAAAATGTGATATTGAAAACATTCATTATTTTTATTTTAACGATTCTGAGTTAGCCCACATTAAGTATGATGATTATACTAGCAATAGAATTGTGTATTCGTTCTATTGCCTTTTTATTTAATCTTATCGTCAATTTTTTAAATTATCTTATTTAACTTCATTTTTTATCCTCCTTAATTTATACACTAGATACAAAATATACCTTCTTTAGCACTCATAAATTACATTAAAGAGTCAGAACGTTTTCTTTTATTTTATGTGGAAAAAATTACCAATACAGAAGCTATAAAGGGTAATATTTTCTCAAAATTTGTACAATGTTAGTAAATTCAGAAAAAACTTTCTCCAATAAATTCAGTATGATGATGGTATTAAAAATAGAATAACCCTTTGAATTCTCATACTGTTTATTGGATGCATGCAATGAAAGAACAATTATCTTCTCGTTGGAAAATATTGATAGCGGCAGTTAAGCAACAAGTTAAACCCGCTTTAGGTTGTACTGAACCTATCTCGCTTGCATTAGCGGCTGCAACAGCAGCAAGTTACTTACAACACCCTATTACCCGTATTAGTGCAGAAGTTTCTCCCAATTTAATGAAAAACGGTATGGGCGTAACTGTACCAGGTACGGGTATGGTGGGATTATCCATTGCCGCGAGTTTAGGTGCCGTTGGGGGTGATTGTAATGCAGGTCTTGAAGTATTAAAGAATGCAACGCCAGATCACGTTGAACAAAGTAAAGCACTATTAGCGGCTGGCATTGTGAATGTTTCAATTAAAAAAGCATGCCAAGAAGTTCTATATAGTGAAGTGACTGTTGAAGATGCTGAAAATAGCGCAACAGTAATTATTGCCGGTAATCACACTAATATCGTTAAAATTATTCATAACGGCCATGTTGTTCTTGATAACACTTGCGATGGCGCAGAACAGTCTGCATCACCTTGTGAAATTAAAGAAACGTTAACCCAAACGAATACCCAAGAAATTTACCAGTTTGTTACCCAAACTCCAGTAGAAGAAATTTCTTTTATCCTTGAATCAGCACACTTAAATGATGCGCTATCAAAAGAAGGTTTGAACAATACTTATGGTTTACATATTGGGCAAACTTTACAACGCCAACAACAGCGTGGCTTATTAGCAAAAGATTTATTATCAGAAATCATGATCCGTACTTCTGCGGCATCTGATGCTCGTATGGGTGGTGCCGTTTTACCTGCAATGAGTAACTCTGGTTCAGGTAACCAAGGTATTGCTGCAACGATGCCTGTTGTGGTAGTTGCTGAATATTTACAAGTTGGCGAAGAAAAAATGGCAAGAGCATTAATGCTTTCCCATTTACTGGCTATCTATATTCACCATAAATTTCCTGCACTATCTGCATTATGCGCGGCAACAACAGCATCAATGGGCGCTGCTGGTGCAATTGCATGGCTTATGGATGAACGTTACGAATCTATGGCTATGGCAATTAGTAGCATGATTGGTGATATCAGTGGTGTAATTTGTGATGGTGCTTCAAATAGCTGTGCGATGAAAGTCTCAACCGGAGCGAGTGCAGCTTATAAAGCTGTATTAATGGCGCTAGATAACACTTATGTGACAGGTAATGACGGTATTGTTGCTCATGACGTTGATTCTACAATTGAAAATCTGTGTGCATTGGCAAGCCGAGCAATGCAACATACCGATATTCAAATTATTGAGATCATGGAATATAAAGTTGTTGCCAATGGCTAATTTGAGCGTTTAAAAAAAAGCACCCCATAATGTTGGTTATTATGGGGTGAAATATAAGATCCTAGGAACAGGATCCTCCTCAAGTCAGGAGCTTATCAATATTCGTTACTGCTATTTACAACTACTATGGTTGGTTCAATGACTACGGTTACAGCTCTACTTCTTACTACTTTCTAACACTCACTACAGGGTATTAGGTTAATGAGCCTTTTCTTCTGTACTAGGCATCAATGCATCAAAACTAGCTCTTATCTCTTGTTCTGGTAATTGAATACCGATAAAAACCAATGTGCTTTGACGAGTTTCATCTTCATGCCACGGTCTATCCCAATCAGCACTATAAAGACGTTGTACACCTTGGAATAACAAGCGATTAGGTTGGTCTTTAATATTTAATATCCCTTTATAACGCAAAAGATTATCAGCGAAGCTTAATAGTAATTTTTCCATTACGTCAGAAACTTCTTTTAACTCAACGGGATAATCAAATTTCAGCACAATCGAATTGATGTCATCTTGCTTATCAGCCTGATAACGGAACAGAGGCTGTTTTACATCGAGATTATCGTTTAACATAAAACCTTTTACGTTAAACAGTAATCCTAAATCAATTTGTCCATGAATAACGGTATGCACAGGTGCTCTGGCATTAATACGTCTTAGTCGTGCCATTAGTTCAGGAGAGGCAGGTGCAACATCTGTTTTCGTTAATAAGATGCGATCAGCATAACCAATTTGTGATTGTGCTATCGTAAATTGATCCAGTTGTTGCTGAGCGTGAACATTATCAACAAGCGTGATAATGCCATCTAATAAGTAGCGCTGGCAGATAATTTCATGAGAAAAGAATGTTTGGCTAATAGGGCCGGGATCAGCCATGCCTGTACATTCAATAACTAATCTATCAAACTCGATTTCACCGCGATCAAGGCTGTCACATAAGTCTAATAGCGTGTCTTCTAATTCATTCGATTTGCTACAACAAATACAACCATTGGTCAGCGTTTTAATTTGAGTGGCTCTATCACCAATGATTTCATCATCAATCGGTACTTCACCAAATTCATTTTCAATAACAGCAATTTTATAGCCATGCTCTTCATTGAGCATATGACGTAAAAGTGTTGTCTTTCCTGATCCTAAAAAACCGGTCAGTATTGTCACTGCAATAGGTTCCATCATTTATCTCCTTTACGGATCATTAGCAACAGCGAAAACCGCCTTTACCATCACCACCGCCATAACGGGCTTCCTGACGCTCACGGAAAAACTCGTTATAGGTCATAACAGGCTTATCTGGATGGTTATCTTTCATGTGTTGCACATAATTATCATAATCAGGAATACCTATTAGCATACGTGCTGCTTGTCCTAGATATTTTCCAGCTTGTCCTAAATTACCAAACATAAGTTTCTCCTAAGCCCCGCACTGGCAAGCCAGCACGGGGGTTAACCTAACTACCTAAAATTAGTGACCTGAGGACACTTTTACATCTTTTGGCATAGGAACATATGGTGTTTCTTCTGCTGTTACTTCTGGGTTTTTACGTGCTTTCATTGCAGTACGGAAACCGTAGAAAATGATGCTGTAAACAACCACTAAGAACAGAATACTTAAGCCCGCATTGGTGTAGTTGTTAATTACAATATGATTCATATTGGTAATTTCAGCCGCAGTTAAGTCGGCACCACCTGCTAAGATCTTCGCTTTGTACTCATTTGCTAAATAGAAGAAGCCTTCCATTTGTGGGTCATCACTGAGAAGTTTCAGACCTAATGCCCATGTTGTACAAATTAATAACCATACTGCAGGAACCACTGTCACCCAGATATATTTAGTACGTTTCATCTTAATTAAGATAACAGTACCTAATACCAGAGCAACCGCCGCTAACATTTGGTTTGAAATACCAAACAGAGGCCACAAGCTCTTAACACCGCCTAATGGATCAACAACACCTTGATATAACAGATATCCCCATAAACCTACGCAACCCGCTGTACCAATCACACCCGGAATGAATGAGTTTGTTTTCTTCAGGTAAGGGATAAAGTTACCTAACAAGTCTTGGAACATAAAGCGGCCAGAACGTGTACCTGCATCCAACGCTGTTAAAATAAAGAGCGCTTCGAACAAGATACCAAAGTGATACCAGAAACCCATATCCGCAGCAGGAATGATTTTATGGAATACCATTGCAATACCAACTGCTAAGGTAGGCGCACCGCCAGCACGGTTTAACACAGAAGGCTCACCAATATCTTTCGCCGTTTGTAGAATTTCTTCTGGCGAGATAACAAAGCCCCATGAACTAACCGTTGCAGCAGTATGTACAGTAACTTCTCTCAACTGCTCCATAATAACTGCTGTATTTTCACCACCTAATTCATGAAGGTTTGGCATAGTAATACCTAAACCTGCTGGCGGTGTATTCATTGCAAAATACAGACCTGGCTCAATGATAGATGCAGCTACTAACGCCATGATCGCAACGAATGATTCCATCAACATTGCACCATAACCGATAAAACGCGCATCCATTTCATTTGCGATAAGCTTAGGTGTTGTACCTGAAGCAATCAGTGCGTGGAAACCAGAAACGGCACCACAAGCGATAGTGATAAATAAGAATGGGAATAAAGCCCCTTTCCATAATGGACCTGTACCATCGACATATTGAGTAACCGCTGGCATTTTCAGTTCAGGGTTTAGGATAACAATACCAATTGCTAAACCAACGATAACCCCAATTTTCAGGAACGTCGCTAAGTAGTCACGAGGCGCAAGGATCAACCAAACTGGCAGTAATGCAGACACGAAAGCATAACCGATAAGACCAAAAGTGATGGTTGTATCTTTAAAGGTTAACGCAGGTCCCCAGTATGGGTCGTGAGCAATAACGCCACCAAACCAAATCGCAGCAATCAGTAATACAATACCGATAACAGAGACTTCACCGACACGACCTGGACGGATATAGCGCATGTAGATACCCATAAACAGGGCAATTGGTACTGTTGAACAAACAGTGAACACACCCCATGGGCTTTCTGCTAATGCTTTAACAACGATAAGTGCAAGTACTGCAAGAATGATGATCATGATAAGGAAACAGCCGAATAAAGCGATAGTACCCGGAATAGGACCCATCTCTTTCTTTATCATCTCACCAAGTGAGTTACCATTACGGCGTGTTGAAATAAACAACACCATAAAGTCTTGTACGGCACCAGCAAGCACAACCCCAGCTAATAGCCAAAGTGTACCCGGTAAATATCCCATCTGCGCAGCAAGTACTGGACCCACTAAAGGACCTGCACCCGCGATAGCCGCAAAGTGGTGACCAAATAAAACATAACGGTTAGTCGGAACATAGTTCAAACCGTCATTATTAAGAACAGAAGGTGTTGCTCTAGTTGGATCAAGTTTCATCACTTTTTGAGCGATGTAAAGACTGTAATAACGATAAGCAACTAAATAAACGGCAACAGAAGCAACAACTATCCATAGCGCACTGACGTGTTCACCACGGCGAAGTGCAACCACTGAAAGACAAAAAGCACCGATAATCCCGAGGATCACCCAAGGTACGTGCTTTAAAAATGCATTTTTGTTCATGAGACACCTTTTTTTCAGGCAAGACCGAACAGCCAAAGAGTAATGCGGGACAGCAGAGAATGATTTGAGCGAATCTGAGAAATAACTGCCCGCAGCTACATAATAAGAATTCTGACACGGGAATGGTGTGACTAAATCTCTTAGCGGTTGTATAACGAATTAAGCGGTCTGTTTTCTCAGTTAAGTGGTTTTGCTATTTTTAAATAGTGATTTTTTTGTGATCGAGATAACAAATTTATGACTTTCAATAAGTTAGAAAATCTCCAAATAGAATAAAACCTCCTTTTCTCTAACAAAAAAGGAGGTTTTTTATAACATTATTTAATTGAATGATAATTATTGGGTGACTGCTCCCCGCCCTGTCGGGCGAAGCTTCCCACTTCTCAGGCCGCAACCGTCTGTGTGACGGATTTACGCTGGCCTCCATGGACAGAAACGACGAGTCCCGCCGCTTGTAATTCCAGTATGCCCTTGCGTTCGATGTTGATCGCCGCATTGATATCACGGTCATGCTCAACTCCGCATTCAGGACATTGCCAGATACGCTTATGTAATGGCATTTCCGGCATCCTGTGACCGCAGCAATGGCAGGTTTTCGAACTGGCAAACCATTGATCCAGTTTCACCACATGAACACCTTTTTCTGCTGCTTTGTATTCCAGTTTGGTGATAAATCCAGACCATCCCGCATCACCTATCGCACGAGCCAGATGGTGGTTTTTCATCATATTTGCCACTTTCAGCATCTCGACAATTATCGCTTGGTTTTCGTCAACAATTGCGCGAGATAACTTGTGCTGGAAATCGGCACGGGCATTGGCTACACGTTCGTGAACGGTTGCTAGTTGTATTCTAGCTTTGCGTCTGTTAACGCTCCCTTTTTTCTTGCGGGAGAGGGTTTTCTGCTTCCGGCGCAGATTGTGGCTGGCGTTGATAAGATGGCACGGATTGGCAATTTTATTGCCATCCGATTTGATGACAAAATGCGTCAGCCCCATATCGAGCCCCGTCACGTTTGATATCAGTGCAGGCTTCGCTGGCGCTTCCATTCCGTCGTCACAGAGTAGCGAGGCGTAATATTTCCCCGTTGCGGAACGGCTGATAGTAATACTTTTTAACGTGCCCGTAATTTCACGATGCAATCGTGCTTCAATCGCCGGGATTTTCGGAATTTTGACTGCATCATCCAGTACTTTCACCCCAACACAGTGATAGCTCGATTGTTTACCGTGTTTACGTTTGAATGCAGGGAAACGCGCTTTTAATTTCGGATTAAAGAAATTGGAAAAAGCCACATCGAGATTAATCACCGCCTGCTGCAACGCAATAGAATCATATTCTTTAAGCCATTCATATTTGCGGGATTTCTTCGCCACAGCAAGCAGTGGCTTGAGGTCTTTACGCGGGTTTAAATTTACGCCATGTCGCTGGTAAGCGTGTTTCTTGATATGCAGCGCTTTGTTGTACGCGAAACGAACCGCACCAAACTGAGCATTGAGATATTCAGCCTGTTTTGGTGTCGGGTAAATGCGTACTTTTGTTGCTCTTAACATAATCAGCGCTCATCGATATAATGCTGTTATTTTAACATGTTAGGTGAGTATATCAATTGAGTAATCATGATGATTTTCTGGCTGAATTCCTCCACAAGCGCCACAGTGTCAGCAAACTGGTTGTGCATCTGATCTTTACGACAAAATACCGCCGAAAACTTTTTGACGGGCGAATGATAGAGCAACTGCGTGATGCTTTTAGTTCTGCTGCGGGAAAACTTGAATGCGAAATTATTGAGATGGGCGGAGAGCCTGACCATGTGCATCTGCTGGTTGCTTACCCCCCAAAACTGGCGGTCAGTGTGATGGTAAACAACCTGAAATCGGTATCCTCACGCCTACTGCGCCAGCAGAATACACATTTACGATGCAAGGCAAAACTGGGCTTCTTTGGTCAAGATCGTACTTCGTCTGTAGTGCCGGAGGTGCGACGATTGAAACACTCAGAGCCTATGTTGAGAGTCAGTCAACACCTGACTGATCTTTAAAGCCCTTCAGTCATCCCCGCCCATATTGGGCGAGAGTTCACGGCAGATTTTGCTAAATTGAACGGATATCAAAAGTACATTACCTTTTCGAGCGGGTGAACCATTAAAACGCCATTGATATGCAGCATCAATAACAGCATTGTCTATGCTCATATCACCACTGCCTGATTTCAATAACACCACAGTAGGAATACCTTGAGGATCAACATCAAGTTGTAAGATCATATCCCCTGTTTTAGGTGCCGAGTCAGGTGCATTTACTTTTGGTAATGCCTGATCACTACCTTTGATACTCGCTGATGAGAAATCAATACTAAATGTCCGATTTGATTGCTCAATTTTATCGGTATTTAACGGTAAGCGAACAGCTTTACTATTCGGATCTGATGCGGGTATTGCACGTTGAGCCAATTGAATTTGTGTTAAGTCATCACTGAGATAATCATCTGAAGGCTTAACTTCAACACCTTCCGGTAAATAGCGCATATCCATTCTCGCTCGTAAGGTCTGATAGCGCTCTAATCGAGCACCTTCAAGTGTAGCTATCACCATTCTCATTTCTAGCATTTGCATTAAAGAGCTAACACTCTCTTGGGATTTTTGCTGTGTTGCCTTAGCAAATGCACCTGCCGCAATTTCAGGATCTTCGTCTAACCATGTTATTCCCCACCCTAACCAAACATCTTCACGAACGGGTTCTAATGCAATAGCCTGTTCAAAGTGAGTACGCGCATTAAGTAATAAAGTTTGCCAATACTCTTTATCTTGAGGATAAATTTTAGGAGAGCGGGATAAATTATTTGTCCCGATGTTGTAATATTGCAATTCAAAACGTGCCACTGTTCTCACGATATCAGCATTATCCTGATGAAGAGCGAGTTTTTCATTTAAAAAGCGAATGCTATTATCCCAACTTTCATGGTTATTTTTACCATCAGGCAATGTTTGCAACTCTTTTAAGATAGCTTGTAACGCTGCACGCTTTTCTTGCTGTTGTTTAGATAATCTAGGGTAATAAGAAGCATAAGGATCATAGTTAGAGCGAGTTACTTCTCTTCCATCTTCTAATTCAGGTGCTTGCTTTTTCAGTTTTGTATAAGCATTTTCAGTCAGTGTTATCCCTTTTGCATCTTGTCTCGCATAAGCTTTAACCAATGTTATCAATGTTGATTGTTGCTTAACCGCATACTCTTTCCAACCAAGACGGGTACTTTCAAAACGGACTGTCACACGTTGGCGATATCCATCTTTGTTTGGCATAAAACGCCAATAACGAGCGGCTTTAACCGCTTGATCATCAAAAACATTAACACCACTACTGTTTTGCACCCAAAGCCCTGAAATACGCCCTTGAGGATCAACATCAACGGATAAAATAACATCTGCTCGAGGGATATATTTTCTGATTGTTGGATAACGTATCTCAGTTAAGTTTTTCACTTCATTAGGTGATTCAACTATCACTTCTCCGGGATACTCTTTTCCCATCATTGATTGCATTTCAATATAAGTGGTTAAATCATTATTAATTGCATTACTCACTGGTAATCGCTGATTAGCAAGCTTAGTAACTTCTTCTGGTGGTGTACTGTTTTGTCGATAAAAACGATCTTCAATAACACGCGCTTGTAATATCTGATAAATCTGGCGCTGATTTTCACTAAGCTCTGAAATTGCTTTTTTCAACAATTGTTGTGCCGAAATATCATTATGACCTTGCTTAGCTTGCTTGAGTGTATCTGCCACCATTAAAGCTAACATCGCTTTTTCAATTTGTGCATCCAAAGAACGATGAGCAATATAAGTAAGTGCTAAAACTTGCCATGCCTCAGGTGATAATGGTGCAACAGCAATAACATTAATACCTGATTGCGTTAATTGAGCATCATTACTATTTGAAAGGGAAGCTAATGCCTGAGCAACCATAATCTCAGGTTGATTTAATAGCCAGTCGCCATAAAAATTGAGTGTTTTTACAGCTTCCGCACGTTCTGGTGTTCCCTTGGTATGAACTAAATAAGCTTCTTTCGCTTTTGTCGCTGCAGTCACATCATCACTAAAATAATCCAATCCTGGTAAAGCAATCCGCGCTTTTTCAATAGCGCTAATAGATGCCAGCGCCTTCGGTTGATTAGACCGAATAATATTACGGATCTCATTTTCACTATTAACAACAAAATAATGATAATTTTGCCATTCAGACTGTTCGATATTTTGTAAAACAAAACGACGACGATCTTCTAATTCACTCGTTGGGATCACTGAAAATGACACGCCCAACGTCATTAAAAGTACTAATCCACCACCACATAAATAGTAAATATTTTTAGCTCGCCACGATTGCAATAACATAACAATCGTCATAATAAGAGAGCCTAGCCATAATCCCAGTAAAAAATTACGCTCATCAAAGCGAACAGATGAGGGGAGAATTTTGCTATTAAAACTATCAATCAAGCTAAAGGTTGAAACTAAGAAGGCTGGCAACCAGAAAGGGAACAGTAACGTTATAACGCCAATAATAATCAGGATCAGCTTTATTCTTTTTGTCATGTTATTTTCCCTAAGTTATGGCTTTCTTTTCAAAATATGCATTGAAGGAAAAACAAAAAGAACTAACACAATAATGGCTGAAACCATTAAAAACATCACACTTAACATCGTTATTAATATTTGCTCAATATAATCCGCTTTGATTAAATCTGTGATCCAGCTAGAACCTAAACTACCGCTGGCTCCTTGTGGAATAAAATTCATTAGTAATACCCCAAAAAACACAGGGACTATCATGGCAATAGCCGTATGTAATATGACTTTGGGTACTTGGTTTATTGCATTTTTAACCGCTATAAATATCGCTGGCGGTTGAATCGGTTTCGCTGGCGTAGTTTGAGTTGGTGCTTGTCGGATATTCGCATTTTGTACTCTTTTTTGACGACTTTGTTCACGTTGCGTTTGGTTTTGTTTCTGAATAATTGCAACTTGCTGTAACTTCGCCTCTCTTGCACATGCTGCGCAAGCTTTACCTGCAAAATGCTGGTGGTTTTTATCTTTCTGACAAACCAACATTTGCTGCTTTTCAGGTTGTGCATATTCATAAAGCGCCGTCGCCCATATTTTGGCGCTTGGTCTTAATGAAGGCGCACCGGAAAACGCTTTATCAAAAAGAGTTCTTAATTTATCAGGTAATTGTTTATGTCCACTCGCCACACTGGGTGTAATTAAATTATGCGCTTTTACGCCATAACCATAAAAGCGCCCAGCAATACGCCTTGGGATATCCGTAGGTACAGTGTCGTTTTTAGGACGACCACTAAAAGGATGAATACCAAAATTAAGTAATTGAAAAATAATTACCGCTAAGGCAAATCGATCTTGCCACTCTTCTTCTGCTTCTGGAATAGTTTGCTTGGCTTGAAATTCAGGCGCTAAATATTCGACGGTAAATTGCCCAGCAGGATAACGTGTATTCTCGCCTTGAATACTAAATCCATCACAATCGAGAAGAGATATATACAAGCTTGATTTATAAAACCGCAAATTCAGCGGTTTCATATCAATAATGCGGTGCCCTTGTTGGTGCAAAGCATCAATCAATGAACAAAGGTTATAAGCAAGGCTAACTTTCGCCCCCATTCCCGTAGGTAAGCCATGAGCTTTAGCTTGGCGTTCTTGAAGAATGTATTCCAACTCAATCGTATTTTTGACATCAAGTTCAGGCATCACAAAGCCAACAAATTGCTTTTGGCTATTGTATAAACGAGCTTGAGGCCATGCGAGTTGGATAATAGGTGTATCGTTAACAGAGACAGGCTTTAATGCAGGTTCTAACTTCTGCATCGCCGTGATCTTTTTCAGATAATAGGCTTTATCAATTTTGTCATGATAAACTTTTGATACTTGGAAAGGTGCGTTATTAATATGGCTAACGCTACCTGCACCACCGCTTTTTATCAAATTACCTATTTGATAAACCTTGCCGTTTTCATCTTGTAATTGCGTAGATACTGATTGAGCTATCCCTTTCTTTCTCGCTTTTACCACAACTCTTCATCCCTGATGCAAATAACTAAGGTTTTATCATCGCCTGTGATTGAGTGTGTTCGAGGATCAGCTAAAGTCCCTGCTAATGCCTCACTTCCGCTATCTTCTGAGACCGTTTTTAAATAACGGATCACAGGGGTGATAAACGGTTCATAAAGGGCATCACACGCTTTATTCATAGCAAAAGGCTGTACACCATCAGACATCAAAACAACCTGTTTTACCGGTTTATTTAGGGGAATAACACGCAAATGTGCTTCCCAATTTTCTGATGTTACAAACCACGTTTGATTCGCATATTCTCCATTTTCAGGCTGTGATACATAACTTGTACCATCGCAGTATTCCACAACAGCAATACCATCACCTAAATGGAACAAATAGCCATTATCATCACCAACCCAACATGCAACCAGTGTTGATGCATATTCATTAAGCGCACACTGTTTTATTTCTGCATATTCGGCGAGCTGGAGGCGAATATCTTCAATAAGTTGCTTAGCCCCCTGTGTTATCTGTTTTTCGGTTAACAAATCAATATTTGGCCACTCTGTAATTCGTAGCGTAAATAACCGAGCAACCAGTTGAGCACCTTGTTCACTATAACGAGAAGAGCCAGCACCATCACAAACCGCAGCAATAAGATATTCACCTTTGCGACGAATAAAATAAGCATCCTGACAGGGGATTTGACGTTCTTGATGGGCAACGCCTGTCGCAGATGCCCCATAAGCTAACCAATCATTCATCAAACAGGTACACTCGCCCAAGAATCAGTTGAAGGTAATTGTGCTGTGCCACCCGGTGTTGATTGAGAAACCACCTGCATGCTGGCACTTAGCCATAAGAACAGTTCTTTAAATTGTAATCCCTTGAGCATTTTTACACCGTTAACACCATTACGACTAAAACTTCCCATCACTTCAGCTGATGCACCATCAACCATAATAGGAAATACCGCTGTTTTTTGACTTTCTTCGGCTTGGCGACAAAGTTGCGCCGCATGTTCCCATTGATCTGTCGGAACACCATCAGACATTAAAAATAACCAAGGACGAGTATAAGCAACGCCGGCTTGTTTAAAGCGTTGTTTTTCAGCTTCAATTTCTTCAAGCGCCAGCGTAATGGCTTGCCCCATCGGCGTTGTACCATTTGCCTCTAAAACAGGTGCCGTAAAGTCCATAGCATCTTTCCAATCACCATGAACTGTACATTGGTCGTATCCGCCATATTCAATCACTAAAATACGCACACGTTTCGCTGCAATAACGTCATTTTTTAGTTCTTGTTCAAGTAGCTTAAGACCTTCATTTAGTTGTTGAATTGGCTGTCCATACATACTACCAGAGCTATCTAGTACTAAGATCAGTGGGGTTCTTTGTTCACTATTATCAACCAAGGCTACGTCAGGGATCATAAGATGCTCCATCATTCAGTTATTATTTTTCATGATAATGATTAATGTAACATAAAGACGCAAAATTCATCAGAAAGAAAAAAGCGATAAATTGAAGATAAAGATATTTCTTAGAAAAAGCCCGTCTAAAAGCTTAACAAGCTGATTTTTGGCTAAAATTGCGAAGCTTTTCAAGTCTTAAGATGAAAAAAAAGCACCTCATTACATTGAGTAAAAAGGTGCTTTTTTAATAAACTATTTATGATGTTAATAGTGGATTTTTTGGCGTCCAGCAATAGAGTGCGAAAGCGTTGTACCATCAACCATTTCAAGCTCGCCTCCCACAGGAACTCCATGGGCAATTCGGCTAGCAGCAATATCATACTGAGCACAAATTTCAGCAATGTAATTGGCTGTAGCTTCACCTTCAACGGTCGGGTTAGTTGCCAAGATCACTTCTGAAATAGTCTCTTGGCTTAAGCGCTCTTCAAGTCTATCTAAACCAATATCCATCGGTCCAATGCCATCTAACGGGGATAAATGCCCCATTAAAACAAAGTATCGACCTGCAAACTGCCCTGTCTGCTCGATAGCATGAATATCCGCAGGACTTTCGACAACACAAATTTGCCCATTTTGCTGACGGCGAACATTGGCACAGATGGTGCACCGCTCTTCTTCAGTAAAGGTTCGGCAATCACTACAATGACCAATTTCAGACATTGCACGTGTGAGTGCTTGTGCAAGTCGCATACCACCGCTTCTATCACGTTGAAGCAGTTGGAAAGCCATTCGTTGCGCTGATTTAGGCCCGACACCGGGTAAACAACGTAACGCTTCCATTAATGATTCAAGAAGTGGGCTGGTTTGCATTAGAATGGCATCTTAAAGCCTGGTGGCAATTGCATACCGTTAGAAACAGAGGCCATTCTCTCTTTTTGCGTTTCATCAATACGACGCGCAGCATCATTAAAGGCAGCAGCAATCAGATCTTCCAGCATCTCTTTGTCATCTTCTAGCAGGCTAGGATCGATTTCAACACGACGGCAATTATGAGCACCATTGATAGTGATCTTAACTAAGCCAGCGCCAGATTCACCTGTCACTTCTAAGTTTGCGATCTCTTCTTGCATTTGTTGCATTTTTTCTTGCATTTGTTGGGCTTGCTTCATCAGATTACCCAAACCACCTTTTCCGAACATAATTGTCTCTCTTTGTAAAAGCCACACAGTATGAAGTCATACAACATGTTGCGATTAAACAGGTCGGATACTCTCTTCATCCAGTTCAGCATCAAAATATTGCTGTAATGTTTGAATCGTTTTATCCGTAATAATCGATTGACGCGATAACGCCAATTTTTCATCATAAATGGCTTGTCGCCACTCCAACGGTGTTTTTACCGCTGGATCATCATCTTCTATAATTGTGAGTGAAATTGCTTTTCCATGCAATTCACTTAACGCATTAGTGAGCGTGCGTAACGCATTTGCTGAATTTAAATGTTTCTGTTTAGTTCGTAAATGCAAAATAACGTTTTCTTCGCTTACTGTCTCTTTATACGCATTTAATGCCAGTTGTTGCACTAATTTAGGTAACGGCATTTTGTCAATTTCGGCAGCCCAAGCATCTCTTTCTTGTGATTCTTTAGCAATTTTCGCCGCTAATTCAGGTGTTTTTTCATATTCGAGAACTTCTTTGATCTCTTTTGGTGAAGAAACAACCTCTTGCGTTGACATTAATTCAGGATTTTGTGGACGCCACTGATACTCTTCTTTTTTCTTCTTTTCAGGCGCATTAGTCTGACGCTTAGCAACTTGCTGGCGTTTTTCACTCACGGCTGCTAGCCGCTCTAATGCACTAGCAGCCGGCTTAGCCCGATTAGGCGTCGCCGGTTCAGACTTTTTTGGCGGGGTTTGTTGTTCCGTCCCCTTTATTGCCTGCCTTGCTCTTAAAAGTTGTGCTGCGGGGCTATTGCCTAATGAAGCACTATTTTCTATTTGTGAAGAAGGTTGATGAGCCTTTTGAGACGAATGCGTTTGCGCCATTTGCGGTGCATTATGCTCAGACATCCTATTTGCTGGTAATGATGCTGACGGTAAAGTTTGTGCTAATGGCGCGGAAGGTATTTCATCAATCACTGTTTTAGGATGAAAAGCAAGCGCACGTAGCAGCGTCATTTCAACGCCCATACGTCTATCTGGCGCATAAGCCAGCTCTTTTCGCCCTACTAATAAGGTTTGATAATAGAGTTGTAAATCTTGTGGAGAAACAGATTTAGCCAATAAACGTAAGCGTTCTTGAGTAAATTGCTCTTGAGGATTTTCTTCACTAGGCAATAATTGCAACATTGCAATTTGATGCAGTAATGAGAGTGTTTCAACCAAGAAGTTTTCCCAGTCAGTACCTCTTGAAGCCACTTCATTAACCAGCGACATGACCTGTTGGCCATCGGCTTTTACCAGCGCTTCAATCAATGCCAAAGGCTGCGCATCATCAATCGTGCCTAGCATTTGGCTAACCACTTCTGCACTAACAACACCTTCGCCACTTGCAATAGCTTGGTCTGTTAGGCTTAACGCATCTCGCATACTGCCATCAGCAGCACGCGCAATAAGTTGACGCGCTCTTACGTCATTTTCAATATGCTCGGCTGAAAGTACTTTTTCGAGTTGTGTCGCAATCTGGTCGATATCTAATGCACGCAGATGAAATTGCAAGCAACGCGATAAAATCGTGACAGGTAATTTTTGTGGATCAGTCGTCGCTAATAAGAATTTAACGTGTTCTGGCGGCTCTTCTAATGTTTTTAATAGCGCATTAAAACTGTGGCGAGAAAGCATGTGAACTTCGTCTATTAGATAGACCTTAAAACGTCCACGAGCTGGCGCATATTGCACATTATCAAGCAGTTCACGGGTATCTTCTACCTTAGTACGAGATGCGGCATCGATTTCAATTAAATCGACAAAACGCCCTTGTTCTATTTCAAGGCAATTTGCACATTGACCACAAGGTTTACTCGTAATGCCAGTTTCACAATTAAGCCCTTTGGCAAATAATCGGGCAATAGTGGTTTTCCCGACACCTCTTGTGCCAGAAAAAAGATAGGCGTGATGAAGTCGCTGATGATCAAGACCATTAGCTAAAGCCGTCAACACATGACGTTGACCAACAACATCGTTAAAAGTTTGTGGGCGCCACTTACGGGCAAGTACCTGATAGCTCATTGATTCCGCTAAATTTGAACAAGATTTATCTCTATGCTAACACAGGGACGACCTATTGAGCGAGATTTGTAAGAAACAAATGAGATATTGATGAAAGAAGTAGCAGAAATTTAAGATAAAATAAGAGGTAACAATTGTGCGGGCAATATACATTTATAAAATAGAAAAACTTATAAACGATATATAAACACCCGCACTCTTACTTATGTTTACGATAAGAGCTCATTCGCCCTTCTCTAAACAGTGAAGATATTAATGTCCTGGAAAATCAACCAGTGTAAAGCTGTGAACACCTTGTTTTTCTAAGCGTTCGATACCGCCTAAATCAGGTAAGCAGATAATGAAAGCAGCTTCTGTCACAGTGCCACCTAAACGGCGGATAAGACGAGCAGTTGCTTCAATGGTGCCACCCGTTGCCAGTAAATCATCAACCATTAATACTTTGTCTTGATCCGTAATGCTATCTTTGTGGATCTCTAAAGTATCTGTGCCGTATTCCAGATCATAAGTTTCACTGAGCGTTTCGCGAGGCAATTTACCTTTTTTACGAACAGGAACAAAACCAACACCTAGGCGTAAAGCAACCGGAGCACCAAATAAGAAGCCACGCGCTTCGGTACCCACAACTTTAGTGATACCCTGACCTTGATAGTGTTCTACCAATAAATCAATGGTTGCCTGATATGCAGCAGGATTATCCAATAACGTAGTGATATCACGGAATAATATCCCTTCTTTTGGATAATCAGGAATGGTTTCAATACTGTCTTTAATAAATTGCAGTTGTTGCGCGTTAGCAGTCATAATCAGTGCCATAATAAAAAACGAAACGATAGAATCTATGCAATATGCCGTTAAAATGCAACAGAAAGCCAATTAACAACTCTTTTTTGTTGCTTTAAGTCAATTCATGTTTTTATCAAAACAGGGACAAGAACCAGATGAATAAACCCGATCCTTTAAGCTTGTTTAAAAAACAGATAGACAATCTTGCCGAAACAGTAGCACCTATTGCAAACAAAAAAATTGCAGCACCTTGCTTCGACACAGCACTGTTCCACCGCCGAAGTGATTCCCTTGGTGGCTATATGCAACAGATCCGCGATAATTTTACCCAGTTAATCGCTTGTGTTGAGGCACAACGAAGCCAGCAGGTTAAATTTCTGGCCACACAAATCCTACAACAAATTGAAGCATTAACTCGTGAATTATCGACACAAACACTAAGAAAGCAAGAGAACCAGCTTACTCAACGAAAAAAAAGTGTCGATTTATACCAAAAGCTTGCCCAACATCAGGATTATGAGCGTCGATTACAAGCCATGATCCAAGATAGAGAGCTTTCATTAACGCAAGCACAAAGCTTTATGAAGCAACAAGAGTTACAAAAAGAGATTGCTGCTCTTGAAAATCGCCTTGCACGCTGCAAAAACGCCCTGTTTTCTATCGAAAAGAGTATTGAGAAACAAGAAGATAAATTTTAAAGGGAGTGACAATGAGTTTAAAAGAAGCACCTGAGTCTGTTCAATTGGCAGTCGATCTTATCTATTTACTTGAAAGCCACCATATTGATCCTAAAACAGCACTAGAAGCCCTTGAGATTGTGCGCCAAGATTATGAAAAAAAATTGGCGGCACAATCTCCCCATTCATCTCTTTAATTAAGCAAAAGGCGTATTGGCTTCAGGTGTTGAGCCATCAAGAGGACGTTTTATCTCTTGTACTTCATCACCTTGTTTATTATGTAAATAGACATCAAGTTGGTTAAACGCGATATTGATATTATTTTCATTACATAGTTTATCAATAGCACGGTTAACTTCATCTATTGCAATACTTCTATCACCTAATGTTCTGACATAAAAACGCAAATCATGATTTAGGGTACTTGCCCCAAATTCAGTAAATAGCACCACAGGTTCTGGCTCTGTCATCACCCTGACATTATCTTTAGCCGCTTTCATTAAGATCTCTTTGACCTTATCGAGATCAGAGCCATAAGCAACACCTACTTGAATAATAATACGTGTCACCGTATCAGATAATGTCCAGTTAATAAGCCGTTCGGTTACAAACGCTTTATTTGGAATAATCACTTCTTTGCGATCGAAGTCAGTCACTGTGGTTGCCCTAATACGAATTCGGCTAACTGTGCCGGAATAAGTACCAATAGTAACCGTATCACCAATTCTGACGGGTCTTTCGAACAAGATAATTAAGCCAGATACAAAGTTGGCAAATATTTCTTGTAAACCAAACCCTAAACCAACCGTTAAAGCCGCAGCTAACCATTGCAATTTCTCCCATGCTACACCTAATATTCCCAGTGATACGATGGTTCCGATAGCAATAATAATGTAGGTCAAAATGGTTGTGATCGCGTAAGAAGCACCTTGTTGCAGTTTTATACGGGATAAAATTAATACTTCTAATAAACCCGGTAAGTTTCTCGTCATAAACCAAGAAATTGCCATAATAGAAACAGACAATAATAGATCAGCAACAGTAACTGCCTTAACAACATTACCGAGTTCTGTTGGTAAATTGTAACTCCAGAGCGTTATTCCATCTAAATAGGTAAAGACCGTAATAAAATCAGACCAGATTCCATAGAAACTAGAAGCAAAGATGATAAATAAGATCATCGTTGTCAGTCTTAATGATTGCTGATTGATTTGATCCATATCCATAGGTGGCTCTTGAATAGGTTCAAGGCTGTTATCTTCACCTTCTTTTTTCTCTTTTAACATAGCTTGTCTACGTTCAAGAGCTCGGCGATAAGCAAGCCTTCTAGCCGCAACAGTTAATCCGCGTAAACTGGCGTGGTAAGCAATAAACCACAACATAAGCAGATATAAACTGTCGATCCAACGATTTGCCAAACGTAACGCCGTATAGTAATAACCAAAAATAACCAGACCCATTAGAATTAAAGGTGAAAACGTTAATAAGGTAATCACAACGGTTCTAACAACATGGTTGCCTTTCTCTTGCCACATTTCACGGCAAAATGGCAGTGCGAAGAAACTAATACCAAATAACGAAATAATCGCAACCAACTGCCCAATAACATCGCCCACCAGTAATAATGGATTATTAATCCCATAAGCAGAAAGCAGAATAATAGGCAACATAGGAAGAGAGAGTCGCAATAAACGTCTACGGTTTTGCTGGACCCGTTCTACTGGAATTTTGAAATGTTTTACTGCAACACCATTGTCAGACATTAAGCGATAAGACCATTCAAACATCAGCCAAAATACCGCAAATTGCCAAGCGAAAGACCAGATAAATTCTTGCTGTACATTAAAGCTATTGATTAGCCAATATCCTATCGCTAAGACGAAACAAGAGAGCGGTAATGTTTTTAGAAAGACAATTCCCAGCGCGAGTGGTGTATGTAGCTGTGAATCTTTATTGAGTTTATTAATATCCCCATTGAGTTTTTCAAACTGGATATCAAGTTTCTTACGCTGCCAAATCAGTATTGAACCGAACAAAATTAGTGCAATAAGAACAGGAAGTGATTTCTTAGCCCCGATCAGCAGATTTTCATTTGACCAATTAAGTTTAAAACCTTGAAATTCGGCAACAGCCTGAGCAGGAAATGTTGAGAACCAATTGAGATTAATCGGCTTATTACTGCTTACCCAGAAAATTTGCTGAGCCAATGTATTTTCGAGTGAGCTCACTACACTGCGTAATTGCTGTTGATCCATTTGCAGGTTAATCGAACCTGAGATTTGATTACCCAATTGATTATTGAGCTTATCAAGTAATTCACGTCGAGCGTCAACAAGCAATTCTAATGCACTACGTAGCTCTTTTTGCGCATTAGGATCTGTCACTTCAGGATGGGCGACTTGGTATTCATGCATCAACTGATCAATATAAATACTCGGCTGTATTATCTGATCACGTTGTTTGTTTATTTCAAATTGTTCTAAGCGTAAGTCTGCAATTTTATCGGGTAGATTATTAATAAAAATGCCATCAGGTAAATCGACCTGCTCTTCAAATAAAATACGAGAAAGCAATAAGCTTCCTTTGAGCACATCAATTTGTTCTTTTAAATTTCGCTCAGATTGAATGGCTCTGTCTAAACGGTTTTTAACCATTAAGCTATGGCGATTTAACTCATTATTATTTTGCGTTGTAACAATCAGCTTATCACTAAGCTGCTTATTGATTTCTGTTTGCGCTAAATAAAAAGGATTACTATTAATGACCTGATTTTCAAGCCCTGCGCTTTGCGCTTCTTTCGCTGTTTCTTCTGAACTGTCTAAACGCTTATCACTAATCGCGTCTTGAATTAGTTGAGCATGTTCTTGGGAAAGATCGATGTAAGCAGAACTATAATCACGTTGAAGTTGTAATAGGCTTTGCAACTGCACATTAGATTGTAAGGTGCGCTTTTGATAATTATTCTGTTGTTGAAGATAGTATTGCTCCAATTGCAATAACTGTACTGCTGAAGGTCGCATTTGCGCTTTATCTGCACTGCTTTTATTCAATAATGTTCTTATTTGTTGCAGTCTTTCTGAGTTATTAAATAACACAGATTGCGCCCTTTCTGGTTGTGTTTGTAACACAATAAGTTCATTGCTGTAATTTGCTAAATCATCTTGAGCTTTTTGTAATGATTGTAAAACGCTCTCTAATTGTGACTCTAACGTTGCTAACGGCAATGCTTCCAGTGACTTTTGATAGTCTTCCGTTTCTTTATTAGCGACTTTCTGTTTTAATTGATTAAGTTGATATTGTGCATTACGCAGTTTTTCAGGTAATTGCTCTACGGTTTTGTCATAACTCGCTAATTTTTTTTCTAACTGTTGAATGTTATCAAGTAATAAGAGCGATTGTTCAAGGTCAGCAATCGTTAATTTATCTTCTGCACTTAACTCACTACGTTTGTTTAATAAATTAAGCTGGTTTTGGATGCTTTCTTGAGTAGGTAAATTACTGGGGACCGCAGCTAAAACAGAGGTGATGGAGAAACTCCAAATAATAAAAATAATAACCGAGACAGAAACAACCGTCATTATTCGATTATTAAACTGAGAGAAAAAAGTTTGATTACGCATCGTTAAGCAACTTGTTCAATTAATATTGAAAAACTGTTCATTATTATAATCCAATTGCTTTAAATTGGCAGTGTAAACAGCACAAGTTGCTTGATTTGTTTCTCGCCTGAGAAAACGAAATGGCGATCAGAAAGTCAGTATTTTATCAGCGTCTAATGTCCACTGAGCTAAATCTACTAATGTGCCTAACTCTGCGCCATCAACAAGTGGTAACTCACTGATGCCACGGGTATCTGTGCATGTTTTACAGAGTTTAACTGGAACATTCTGTGCTGTTAAAATTTCCAACATTTGCTGTAAGTTATAACCTTCTTTAGGTTGTTGACGAGCTAAAGCCCCTGTTACGGCATCTGACATTAAAAAAATATTTAATTCAGTTTCTGGATGCTGCTCTTTTAATGTTATTGATAAACGCAGGGCGTTAAATAATGATTCATTACCATAAGCTGCACCATTAGCAATAACTAATACCTTACTCATAAACATCTTCCTCAAGTTTAATAAGAAATTAAGATGGCGTTGATATTCTCATATTTGCGCTGTGCTTTATCATATCAATAAAGCTATCAACCAAATATTGACATTCATCTTTGATAGAAAAACTTTCTGGTGAAAATAACCAGTTTTCGGCAAGGCCTGTCATCATTGCTCTTAACATGATGGCAGATCTTCTTAAATTAAGGTCGGCAGGAAGTTGTTTTTTTTCAATACAACGAGATAAAGACTGTTCTATTCTGGAGTGATCGGCTGCACACAATTCTCTGCGAATTTCAACAATTGGTGTCATTTCACCGACAAATTCGCATTTATGGAAATATATTTCTAAAAGTGCATTATGTTTGGGATCTTCGACAATCGATGTCAATATGTAAATAAGCAATTCTCTTAATACAAATAGTGGATCATCTGGATATTTTGTTTGATACTCTATTTCTAAAGATTCTATTTTTAAGTCGGTGAGTTCGCACGCTTCAGTAAATAAATCCACTTTATTTTTAAAGTGCCAATATATTGCGCCACGGGTAACACCTGCCGCGGATGCAATATCTGAAAGTGATGTGGCAGAAACGCCTTGCACAGTAAACAGCCTAAGTGCAGCATCAATAATCTGCTGTTTTGTTTCTTGTGCCTGCCGTTTAGTTTTTCGTGCCATTAATCCTCGATTTTGACTGAAGTTAATTTACATACATTCATGTATGTTTGTACTATACATCGCAACCAATCATCAACTTAATTATTTTTATCCCGGGAAACAACGTTTGAATAGAGGTTTTCTTATGCGAAAAAACAGAGGGGTTTTGCCTCTGGCTCTGTTAGTGCTATCAGGCAGCTTGGTTCTTGCTGGATGTGACGACAAAGCTAAACAGTCTGCTGGGGGTCCACCTCCTGCACCGGCTGTCGGTGTTGTGACTTTAGGGGCGCAAGCTCTGACAATCACCACTGATTTACCTGGTCGTACATCAGCCTTCCGTATTGCTGAAGTTCGTCCTCAAGTTGGCGGCATTATTTTAAAACGCAATTATACCGAAGGTAGCTATGTAGAAGCAGGTACATCTTTGTACCAAATCGACCCAGCTATGTTTGAAGCAACTTTAAATAGTGCACAAGCTGAACTGGCTAAAGCTAAAGCTAATGCTGAAATAGCTCGTCTCACTGTGGAGCGTTATAAGCCTCTGCTGGGTACAAACTATGTCAGTAAACAAGATTTTGACTCTGCAACTTCTCAGTATGCACAGGCTGTTGCCGCTGTTAGAGCAGGCGAAGCTGCTGTAACAACAGCAAAAATTAATCTTGGATATACCAAAGTAACGGCACCAATTTCAGGCCGTTCAGGTAAGTCCAGTGTCACCGAAGGTGCGCTTGTCGCTCCGGGTCAACAAGTTGCACTGACGACTGTTCAGCAAATTGATCCGATCTACGTCAATGTGACTCAGTCGAGTGAAGATTACCTGAAGCTCAAAAATGAAATTGAAAGTGGTGTTATTCGTCAAGAGCAAGGCAAACCTGTTGTTCATTTAACACTGACTAATGGGCAAGCTTACGCAGAGAAAGGTCATTTAGAATTTTCTGATGTAACTGTTGATGAGACAACAGGCTCAATTACTATGCGTGCTATCGTACCTAACCCAAATGGGGAATTATTACCAGGTATGTTTGTTCGCACTAAATTAGAAAATGGTATTCGCCAAAATGCAGTTTTGATCCCACAACAAGCTGTTGTTCGTACTGCTCGTGGTGATGCAACAGCAATGGTTGTTAATAAAGACAACGTTGTTGAAGTTCGTACCATCGAAGTGTCACAAGCTGTTGGTAATAAATGGCTCGTTAATAGTGGTGTTCAGGCTGGTGAGCGCGTTATCGTTTCTGGATTGCAAAAAGCAAAACCAAAAATGACAGTAACGCCTCAAGAAGAGAATTTAGATGCGAAGCCATCACCTGAACAAACTGAGCCAGCTAAGAATCCTCAATAAGGAGTCGGTGATCCATGCCTAAGTTTTTTATAGATAGACCGATATTTGCGTGGGTAATTGCGATAATTACCATGCTCGCAGGTCTTCTGGCACTCATCAAACTGCCTGTTGCCCAGTATCCAACGATTGCGCCGCCAGCGATTTCTATCTCTGCGGTTTATCCTGGTGCTGACGCCACCACTGTGCAGAACACTGTTACCCAAGTTATCGAACAGAATATGAATGGTATCGATAACATGGTGTATATGTCTGCGACCAGTGACTCAGCAGGTATGATGAATATCACTCTGACCTTTGAAGCAGGTACTGACCCTGATATCGCGCAAGTACAGGTGCAGAATAAACTGCAACTTGCCATGCCGTTATTACCTCAGGAAGTGCAACAACAAGGGATTAGTGTTGATAAATCCTCAAGTTCATTCTTGATGGTTGCAGGGTTCATCTCAAGTGACGGCTCAATGTCACAAGATGATATTGCAGACTATGTGGGTGCAACGATTAAAGACCCGTTAAGCCGTGTAACTGGCGTGGGTGAAACCCAATTATTTGGTACCCAATACGCAATGCGTATTTGGTTAGATCCAGATAAATTGGTGAAATACAACATGACAACACTTGACGTTATTGGTGCAATTAGAGCGCAAAATAACCAAGTGGCAGCAGGTCAATTAGGGGGTACACCTCCTGTTCCTGGTCAGCGTTTAAACGTATCAATCATTGCTCAAACTCGACTCAATAACGCAGAGCAATTTAGCGATATCCTGATGAAGGTCAACACAGACGGCTCTCAGGTTAAGCTAAAAGATCTCGGTGTAGTTGAAATGGGTGCTGAAAGCTATAGTACCATTGCTCGCTTTAATGGCTTACCTGCTTCTGGTATCGGTATTAAATTAGCAACGGGTGCTAACGCATTAGATACAGCCACCGCTGTGCGTGCTGCATTAGCTGAAATGGAGCCGTTCTTCCCTGCAGGATTAGAGGTCGTTTATCCTTATGATACAACGCCATTCGTTAAGATCTCTATTTTTGAAGTGGTAAAAACGCTTGTTGAAGCTATCATGCTGGTATTCGTAGTTATGTATCTGTTCTTACAGAACTTCCGTGCTACGTTAATCCCAACAATTGCAGTACCTGTTGTATTATTAGGTACCTTCGCCATACTCTCAGCGTTCGGTTATTCGATAAATACCTTGACGATGTTCGCGATGGTACTTGCCATCGGGCTTCTGGTGGATGACGCCATCGTTGTGGTAGAAAACGTCGAACGTGTTATGCAAGAAGAAGGTTTATCACCTAAAGAAGCAACACGTAAATCCATGGGACAAATCCAAAGTGCATTGGTCGGTATCGCCCTTGTACTTTCTGCGGTATTTATTCCAATGGCATTCTTTGGTGGTTCAACAGGTGCGATTTATCGCCAGTTCTCTATCACCATCGTATCAGCAATGGTTCTGTCTGTTTTCGTTGCCTTGATTTTAACACCTGCACTTTGTGCAACCATGTTAAAACCTGTACCGAAAGGCAGTCATGGTGTGCAAACTGGTTTCTTTGGTTGGTTTAACCGTACCTTTGAAAAGAGTAGCCATCACTATACTGACAGCGTATCCCGTACACTTCGTGGTACTGGTCGTTACTTATTGATTTACGTTTTATTAGTAGCGGGTATGGCATTAATGTTTATTCGCTTACCTGCATCGTTCTTACCTGAAGAAGACCAAGGTGTATTACTGACAATGGTTCAGTTGCCAGCTGGTTCAACGCAAGAACAAACGCAAGACGTATTAGAAAGAGTAAACGACTACTTCAATACCGATGAAAAAGAACTCGTTAAATCTGTCTTTACCGTTAGTGGCTTCGGCTTCGGTGGTCAAGGTCAAAATATGGGTCTGGTTTTCGTTGTATTGAACGATTGGGATGAACGTAAAGCAGATGAAGACAAAGTTCCCGCAATTGTAGGTCGTGCCAATATGGCATTATCCCAAATTAAGGAAGCCTTTGTTTACTCATTTAATATTCCAGCGATTGTTGAGTTAGGCTCTGCGGGTGGTTTCGAATTCGAGTTAGTGGATAAAGCTAACCTCGGTCACGAAAAACTCATGGAAGCTCGAAATCAACTACTTGGAATGGCAGCACAACAGCCTCAAATGTTAATGGGTGTGCGTCCTAACGGTCAGGAAGATACTTCACAGTATCGTCTGTATATCGATCTAGAAAAAGCACAAGCTCAAGGCGTTGCAGTGAGCGATATCTATTCAACATTAGGTACAATGTTTGGTGGTAGCTATGTAAACGACTTTATCGACCGCGGTCGTGTTAAGAAAGTTTACGTTCAAGCGGGATCTGAATTCCGTATGTTGCCACAAGATATCGGTAATCTTTATGTTCGTAACAATGTCGGTCAGATGGTTCCATTCTCATCGTTCATTGATACAAGTAAAGATCCTTGGTTATACGGCTCTCCTCGTTTAGAGCGTTATAACGGTTTACCAGCAGTTCAAATTCAAGGTAGTGCAACACCAGGTCAAAGTAGTGGTGACGCAATGCTGATGATGGAAGATCTCGCAAGTAAATTACCAAGCGGTATCGGTTATGAATGGACAGGAATGTCATATCAAGAACGTTTATCGGGTAACCAAGCGCCTGCGCTGTATACCATTTCCTTGATAGTTGTATTCCTCTGTCTTGCTGCTCTTTATGAAAGCTGGTCAGTACCATTCTCTGTTATGTTAGTCGTTCCACTCGGTGTTATTGGTGCGCTTGCATTAACATCAATAAGAGGCCTTGAGAACGACGTTTACTTTAAGGTTGGGCTCTTAACAACCATTGGGTTATCGGCGAAAAACGCAATCTTGATTGTTGAATTCGCCAAAGACTTGATGGAGAAAGAAGGTAAAGGACTCATAGAAGCAACGCTAGACTCTGTTAGAATGCGTCTACGTCCAATTCTAATGACTTCACTGGCCTTTATGTTAGGGGTTATTCCTCTAGTATTAAGTAACGGTGCAGGTTCTGGTGCTCAGAACTCAGTAGGTACAGGTGTATTCGGTGGTATGATTGCCGCAACTTCCCTTGCTATCTACTTCGTTCCTATTTTCTTCGTCGTGATCCGTAGACGATTCGCGAAGAAAAATGAAGATTTAGAGCATCCAAATCATTCACACTAATTTGAATGAATTTGAGTAAAAATGCCAAAAAGGTCGCGAAAGCGACCTTTTTCTTTATCTGTTGATGTATTGTTTAAAATGAAAACTTATCTCATTATATTATTTTTAGGAAATATCTCTTTAATCAATAAATTCATTTTATTTTTTTTCTTATATGCGACTTTTTGTCAAAATTAAACAGCTCTGTTATTTATAAATAACAGCGATAATTATGCCTCATTTACACGCTTAAACATTCAAATAACAATAAAAACAAAGATAATCATCACGTTAAGAAGAATAGTCTTTAATTGGGGTTTCTCGATTTTTACGAAAATAGACAAAATTCTGTTGTTCAGATAGTGACTTATGCAATAATAGTGCTATATTAAGCAAAGAAATACTTACTGTATAAATTTTAAACTCATTTGTGTGTAATTGAGTGTTTAGTATTGTCTTTCGATATGCTATTACTTTGTTAGAAATAATAAATATAATTATTAAACTCTTTTAGCATACGAGTAAATATAAACACCCATTTTCAAATTTATGTTTTTTATTAATCCATTAATGAATTATGTGATGTATCCTATTAATAAGCTCATCTTTAAGTATTTATCATTATTAATGAATATTTTCTATTAATTCAATTACGATATGTTATGGACGAATATTCACCAGAAAAAGTAGATTTAGCCGAATTGTCGTTTCTATGCGAAGAGCTATTACAGCAAGCTTTAGGCTCATTAGATAAAGGCAGCACAGTTTGGCACAATGATCTGAGTAGCACAAAAAGCGTTGACCTTAATGTCTTAATTGAACACATTATGGACTTCAGTTGGAAATTTAAGATTAAACACCCAGATAAACATGTAATTAACACGCTTATAGAAGAGTACCTTGAAGAGACTTATCGTTTATTTGGTAATACATCAATTTCTTACTCAGATATCAATAATTGGAAAGAGTTAAACCAATCACTTTTAACTCTCATTGCCAAAAACCCGAAAAGTTATATTAAGTAATTTTAATTATCTTTAGTTTTATTTTAATAATAGAGAAAAGACAACATGACTAAGACAGACTATCTAATGCGTTTAAGAAAATGTACTTCAATCGAGACATTAGAACGTGTGATTGAAAAAAACAAATATGAACTCTCTGATGATGAGCTGGAGCTGTTTTATTCAGCCGCAGACCACCGTTTAGCAGAACTCACAATGAATAAGCTATATGATAAAATTCCAGCGTCTGTTTGGAAATTTGTAAGATAATCTAGTTCTATTTAATTGCCTTAGTTTTATTTTTGCTATTTTTATTTTTTATAGTAGTAGGGTTATTAGTTCTTAATTTAGATATCGTTTTATTCACGTTTTCTTATCAGTAGAATGATTACACACCATCATGCCGTTGACTTATTACGGCATGACTGCACTGCTTTGCCCAAATATTCTTTCCATTTATAAACACTGTCGCAGATTTCCCAATAATAATTGATACATTAAGCACACTATTTTCTATTTAATAATATCGACTCTCAAGCCCACAGAGAATGGGGCTAAAAACATACTGATAAAGAGTAAAAATATTAGAAAGAGGGATAAAATTCTTAGAGGATAACATTTATGAAGGGCTAGAAATTGGGTGGGGCCTTGCCAGCGACATCCCGGCACACGCGACACCTGCCATGGCTGCTTCCTTCCGGACCTGACCGAGTTAACAAGTTAGCGTTGCGGGAGAACCAACAAGACCCCATAGATTGTCTTATTGCTAAGACGTCACGCATTATGTTTTAAACTGACTTAAATAGCAAGGAAAGCAAACCTAAGTGATGATTAATTACCCAAATCTACACTCGCTGATTATTCAATTGCCTTTAACGCTCTTTTTGCCTCTCATAAATTCATCAAAAAGTATTCAATAAGCTGATAAATAATAATCTCCAGCAACTCTGTGCGTTTATCACTAGATTGCGATCTAAGAGAAAAAAGGAGATTATTTTTTATCTTCTTAGGATTGTATATAATCAACTTTATAAAAAATAACCAGATCTAATGATACAGGTACACTATGAGTCAGGCATTGAAAGATCTCATCAATTTGATGGCGCTTGAAAAAATAGAAGAAGGTCTATTTAGAGGTCAAAGCGAAGATTTAGGATTACCTCAAGTTTTTGGTGGGCAAGTTGTAGGCCAAGCACTATACGCTGCAAAACAGACAATTGCTGATAACCGTTATATCAACTCATTTCATAGCTACTTTTTACGTCCTGGTGATAGCCATAAGCCTATTGTTTATGATGTGGAATTTATCCGTGATGGCGGCTCATTTAGCACTCGTAGAGTCAGTGCTATTCAGCATGGTAAACCTATTTTTTATATGACGGTTTCTTTTCAAGAATTTGAAGAAGGTTTTGAACATCAAGATGCAATGCCTGATGTTCCTTTTCCAAATGAACTTATCTCACAACATGAGATTTTAAAGAAATTAGCGCCTAAATTACCTGAACCGATTAAATCTTTAGCGCTACGAGAAACGCCTTTTGAGGCGCGTCCAGTGCAATATTTTAGCCCTTTTGGCTACTCTAAAGCGCCTGCTGAACGCTATGTTTGGTATCGTAGCCGTGGTGAAATGCCATCAGATCCTTTCTTGCATCAATACTTGCTTGGCTATGTTTCTGACTTTGACTTTTTACCAACCGCTCTCCAACCTTATGGTTTAGGCTTTATGGATACAAGTCTGCAAGTTGCTACCATTGACCATTCTATGTGGTTTCATCGTCCATTCCGAGTGGATGATTGGTTGCTTTATGTGATCGAAAGCCCTTCAGCATCAGGCGGTAGAGGATTTGTGAGAGGTAAATTCTTTAATACAAATGGTCAGCTAGTGGCGTCTTCTGTTCAAGAAGGGGTTATTCGCCAAAAACGTACTAAACATTCAAAATAATATCTTGGCATATTCCCCCCTCAAAAGAGGGGGAATAGACAATTACTGTTGATAAGCTCTTTCACCATGAGTTGTTAAATCTAATCCATCATGCTCTTCCTCTTCTGAAACACGTAAACCCACCAGCTTATCGGCGATTTTAAAACTGATATAAGCGACAATACCAGACCAAATCACAGTGATCACAACACTCATAAATTGAATTAAAACCTGTTTAATCAGTGTCATATCATCACTATATCCCACACCACCTAAAAATGAAGCCGTAAATACCCCCGTTAATAGACAACCTGCAATACCGCAAGTACCATGAATACCAAAAACATCACAAACATCATCAGCTTTTAACCAGCGCTTTAAAACAACAACTCCCCAAAGCCCAATAATTCCTCCCATGACACCAATAAATAAAGCGCCCATCACTCCGACCGTGCCAGCAGCAGGCGTAATCGCCACTAACCCTGCAATACAGCCTGAACAACTGCCTAACATAGAAGGTTTGCCTCTGGTGATCCATTCTGACGCAGTCCAAGAAAGCACGGCTCCTGCGGTTGCAATGACTGTATTTAAAAACGCTAAAGCCGCAATTGCATTTGCACTGCCAGCAGAGCCTGCATTAAAACCGAACCAACCGATATAAAGTACAGCTGTACCTGTAAAAACCATGGGCAAGTTATGGGGTTTAAGCGCTGTATGCTGGCTATCACGTCGATTACCAAGTAAGTAAGCACCAACAAGTGCCGCAATAGCAGCATTAATATGTACGACCGTTCCACCTGCAAAATCTAATGCGCCATCATCGATTAACCAGCCACCTTCTCCCCATACCATATGCGCAATAGGAATATAAGAAAAAGTGAACCAAATAATCGTAAAAATAAGTAATGCAGAAAAACGAATGCGCTCTCCTAATGCCCCAACAATTAATGCAACAGTGATAACCGCAAACGATCCTTGAAAAGCAACATGTACATATTGATTAATTGAACCAGATAGTGAATCCAGTGAGACATTATTCAAAAAAGTAAGTGACCACCCACCCCAAACTTTATTACCCACAGTAAAAGCCAAACTGTAACCAAAAGTTATCCAAAGAATGACCACAACACTAAAGATCATCATCACTTGTGTTATCAATGAAAGTACGTTTTTACTTCTTAGTAATCCCCCATAAAACAAGGCAATACCGGGTATAGTCATAAAGAAAACCAAAGCAGTACATATCAACATAAAGCCATTATCCGCTTTATCAACAAGCACTGTTTCAGTCGCAAATACAGGTGAAGAAAAGTGTGTAAGCACTAACATTAATAGCAAAGAAAGTAAGCGTTTCATCGAATATCTCCTTTAAAGTGCTTCATCACCAGATTCACCGGTACGAATACGGACTGCCTGCAATAATTCCAAAACAAAAATTTTTCCATCACCAACTTTTCCTGTATCCGCGACTTGCATAATCGCTTGCATTACTGGCTCAAGTTGTTCATCACAAATAGCGAGTTCTATTTTTACTTTGGGAAGAAAATTAACTTCGTATTCTGCTCCTCTATATAACTCTGCATGTCCTTTCTGCCGCCCATATCCCTTTACTTCACTGATTGTCATTCCCTTTATGCCTAACTCAGAAAGTAACTCTCGTGCTTCTTCTAATTTAAATGGCTTAATAATGGCGATGATATATTTCATATAAACCTCGTCGATATTTGAAAGAACAAAGTCTATATAGCAAAGCAAAAGACATGCCATTATTTAACCCATTGATATAATAGTTAAATATCGAAACTTAGAATAATTAAAATCGAAAAATTCACAGAATTGGTGCAAAAAGATGACTGCTATTTTGCTCAAAGCAAGATAATCGGGAAATAAAAAAGGGCACATACATAAAGATGATGTGCCCTTTAAAATTATATTTTTTATTTAAGGTTATTATTCTACTTCAATAGGCTCTTGTTCTTGTAAAGACTCTCTGACTTGCTGTAATTGATACATATTATAGTATCTGCCTTTTTGTGAGAGTAGCTTAGCATGATCACCCTGCTCGACAATTGCACCACGATGAAGCACTACAATTTCATTGGCTTCAATAATAGTGGAAAGTCGGTGAGCAATAACAATCAGTGTCGTTTTTTCCCTAACCACTTTTAACGCCTTCTGTATGGCTTGCTCTGTTCCTGAGTCAATATTTGCTGTTGCCTCATCCAAAATAAGAATACGAGGAGGTATTAATAGTACACGCGCCAATGCAAGTAACTGCTTTTGCCCAGCAGATAAGCGACTACCTTGCTCACCAAGTTCTGTTTGTAGCCCTTCAGGTAAGGCTTTAGCCCACTGATCAAGTTGCACTGTCTCTAGTACCTGCCACAAATGTGATTCATCACATTCACGCCCTAACGTAATATTGTCATGCAGTGAACCTGACAGTAAAACAGGATCTTGCTGCACCATCGCAATACCACTGCGTAATGCGGCGTGAGAGTATGCTTCTAACGGTTGATTATCTAAAGAGATACTCCCTTTTTGCCAAGGGTAATTTCCCATTAATAAACTGGCTAAAGTACTCTTACCGCTTCCTGTGTGCCCAACAAATGCGACAAAATGACGAGCAGGAATAGTTAAATTGATATCTTTTAATACCCATTGCTCATCACGATACGCAAACCACAGAGAGTTAACGTCAATATGACCTTGGGTGATGATATGTGATGATGAACCGTAGTGCTGCAAAGGAGCATCCATTAGTTCAAAAACACGCTCACCAGAGACAACCGCCTGTTGTAAAATCGATTGTTGCGATGTCAGGGTGATCAAGGGTTCATTTAATCGACCTAAATAACTAATAAATGCATAAATAACCCCAACACCAATAACAGCACTGCCTTGATACCCAAACAGCATTAATAAACCACATAGAACCAACGCAGAGAGCATACTTAGTAAAGGACGTAATAACAGGCCATCGAGTTTTAACGCTTTCATACGTGCTTGATAATGCTGCCAGCTATCATCCGACATTCTTTCACCAAATCGAGCTTGTTGCCTAAATTGCTGAATAACTGACATACCATTGATGACCTCGTGGAAGCCATCATTTATATTGGCAAGGAAATGGCGCACATTACGAACTATTGGCGTACTAAGCCGCTGATAAAGCATCATCACACCAATAACGGCAGGGAAGATTGTCATCGCGATTAATGCCATTTGCCATTCTAATAAGAACATGGCTATCAGCATTACAACCACTAAAGCAATCGCTCGGAATAATGTCGGTAACACGTTCACAAACAAGTCTTTAATCGTCTCGGTATCATTTGTTACACGAGAAATTAACTGCCCCACAGGTTGATTATCGAAAGCACTTAACGGCTGTTTTAGTGCCGCACTCATTACATCCGTGCGTAATTGTTGCACAACCCCAACGGCAGCATGATTAAACACAATAGCTTGATAATAGTGAAGTGTGGCGGCTATCACCTGTAAAAGAATAAAAGCTAACGCCAAACCTAATGATGACATTAATTCCACATTATTTGTGGCGACTTTTGCATCAATAAAATAACCAACAATTAATGGGCCACCCACTTCTGCAACGGCGGCTACCCACAACATAATGACTCCCCATGTCATGGGTTTGCGATAGGTTTTGCCATAAGTCAAAAGACGCTTTAATGCAGGTAATAGCGCTTTAACGGATTTATTTTTATTCATCGTCATCCAGCGCGGCCTCTAATTGCTGATAATGGTACATATCTTGATACCAACCCGGTATTGAAATTAATTGCTGATGTGTACCTTGTTCTATAATTTCACCCTGTTTTAAAACTAAAATATTCGTAGCACCAACTAATGCAGATAAGCGATGAGCGCTAATAATTAACGTTCTATCTTTTCGCCATTGCGACAAGTTCTGCAAAATTTGATATTCAGTTTGTCCATCAACAGCGGATAGAGCATCATCTAATAATAAAATTTCAGCATCCAATAATAGCGCTCGAGCGATAGAAATACGCTGTTTTTGCCCACCAGATAACATTACACCCTTTTCACCTACCTGCGTTTGATACCCTTCAGGTAAGCGTAAAATATCCTCATGAATATTTGCCAGTTTCGCAACAGACTCTATTTCTTCTTTTGTCGCATTAGGACGACCTAAGGCAATGTTTCCCGCAATGGTATCTGAAAATAGGAATGGTGTTTGATTAACAACTGCCAAACGGGCTCGCCATTCATCAAGTTTCAATTGATAAATAGGTATGGATTGAAAACGAATTTCACCTTCAGTCACATCGTAAAGTCGTTGAATAACGGTAAGTAATGTACTTTTTCCACTCCCAGTCATTCCACAAATACCCAACATTTCACCGGGTGACAATGTGAAATGAACATTTTTCAGTGATTCTGTTGTTTGTTCGGGATATTGGAAACGTTTGATATCAACAGATAGCACACCTCGACCTTGCTTTGGTGATAATTCACCATCAATCATATCGAGTTTTTCATCCAATAAACTATTAATTCGGCTATAAGCAGCACTGCCACGCTCAACAATATTGAACATCCATGCTAATGCCAGCATTGGCCAGATCATTTGCCCCAAATACATCACAAAACTGGTTAATTCACCCAATGTCATTTTGCCATTAATAACAAAATAGCTGCCACCCGCAACAGCGAGTAAATTAGCAAAACCAATAGCCATGAAAATAGTAGGATCAAATAGCGCATCAATTCGTGCAACACGCATATTTTGGCGTCCAGTTTCTTTTGCAACATCATCAAAACGAGAGGCATGTTGTTGCTCTAGTCCGAATGATTTGATCATGCGAATACTACTCAAGCTTTCTTGTGCTTGATTATTGAGTGAAGAAAAAAGTGCCTGTGCGGTTTTAAAGCGACTGTGTAGTTTATCGCCATATCGCTTAATCAAAATCGCCATGATTGGCATAGGTAATAATGAAATTAGTGTTAGTTCCCAACTCAACTGAACACTCATCATGACAAGTACAGCAAGCCCCATCACCATAGAATCCACTAAGGTCAGTACACCTTCGCCCGCTGCGAAAACGACTTTATCAACATCATTGGTGGTACGTGCAATTAAATCACCAGTACGATAACGGTGATAAAATGAAGAGGATTGTTGGTTAAGTTGTTGGTAAATTTGCATCCGCAGTTTTACTGCGAGTTGATAAGATGCACCAAATAACCAAAGACGCCAAAAATAACGCAAAAGATAAACTGCGAGGGCAATTAATACCATCACACCAATCCAATTCATCACTTGGCTAAATGTCAGACTATGGTTATCGACACCATCCACAATGATCCCAACAATCTTCGGAGGGATCACCTGTAATACTGCGATAACCATCAATAAGAAAATGGCACCTACATAACGACGCCATTCACTGAGGAAATACCAACTGAGCTGTGAAAATAGAGCCACGCCTTAAATCCTAAGGTTATACAAAAAATAAAAGTGCCAGTTGGTAAAGATGAACCTTATTCAGGTATCGGCATTGCCGTTGTGTATTTAATTTTTTCCATTGCGAAGTTAGAAGTCACGTCAATAAGACCCGGTACGCCATTAACCATACGCTTATAAAATAGGTCATAACTTTTCATGTCTACTACTTCAACATGCATTAGATAATCACACTCACCCGCCATTCGATAGAATGTCAGTACTTCTGGCATTTGCTTAACAAATGAAACAAACTGTTCGTACCATTCGCTATTGTGTTGCTGTGTTCTAATCATAACAATAACTGTTAGACCTAGCCCGATTTTTTCACTATCAAGCAGCGCAACACGCTTACGAATATACCCTTCATCCTCTAGTCTTTTCAATCGTTTCCAGCAAGGTGTTGAGGTTAGGTTAACAGCCTCAGCCAAAGTATTCAGTGAGAGGCTTGAATCTTCCTGTAACAGCGCTAATAGTTTACGGTCAATCTTATCTAACATAGATACTCCTTCAAAATATGCCCCTACAAAAAATAATGATAACCTGCCCCTTACTATAAGAGTAATCATCTAATGATAAATCGGTAATAAATTGCCATAATATATGTACTTTTATGCGTACTAATCCCTATAGAAATTCAATATTCAGGAGTATTCTGATGAAAAAAACGGTCGTTGTCTTTAGTGGTGGACAAGATTCGACAACCTGCCTTATTCAAGCATTGGAAAAGTACGATGAAGTACATTGCATTACATTTAATTATGGGCAACGCCATAAAGAAGAAATTGAGGTAGCACAAAAAGTTAGTCAATTACTGGGGGCAACTGCGCATAAAGTTTTAGATGTAAGTTTACTCAATGAACTCGCTATCAGTAGCCTAACTCGCGACAATATTCCTGTTCCTGATTTCAAAGAAAGTGAAGAAAGTGATATTCCAAGTACCTTTGTACCGGGTAGAAATATTCTTTTTCTCACTTTGGCGGCAATTTACGCTTATCAAATTGGAGCTGAGAGTGTTATCACGGGTGTTTGTGAGACTGATTTCTCTGGTTATCCTGATTGTCGTGATGAATTTGTAAAAGCACTGAATCATGCTGTCAGCCTAGGTATTGCACGTGATATTAAATTTATCACCCCATTAATGTGGCTAGATAAAGCCGAAACATGGGCCCTTGCTGATTACTATAAAAAGTTAGATTTCGTTCGTCACGAAACCTTAACTTGCTATAACGGTATTCAAGGTGATGGTTGTGGTGAATGTGCAGCTTGCCATTTAAGACAACGTGGATTAAGCACTTACTTAGCCGATAAAACACCAATTATGCAGGCAATGAAACAGAAAGTGGGCCTTAAATAATCATCATAATTACTTTGCTTATTATCACTGCTACCCGTCGCTCTATTCGCTTATGCAGTGATAATTCACAAAGCATTATCACTGCATTAAATCATCTTTAATTAGCCTAATAGCATTGAGCGAGAGAGCTCTAATACCCTTTTTTTGTATTAGGATGATTGGCGTACATACTCAAGCTTCTCTCTTAATTGATCCGTTAAGGTCAGTGCTTTTTTGGTGTTAATATCGACAAGAACAAAAGTAATTAATGCATCAGAGATAAGCGCACCGTCTTTTTTTCTCACGATTTTTTGAGAAAGTACGCCACTTTTAATCCCCACTTCAGCAACGTCACAATCAATCAGTAACTCATCGCCTAAACTTGCAGGTAAGCGATAATTAATATTGATATTAGCAACGACTAATGCCAAGCCATTACGCTTAAACCAGTCAAAATCTAAATGTTGCTCAATCCAATCCCATCGGGCTTGCTCTAAAAACTCAAGGTAACGTGCATTATTCACATGTTCAAAAACATCTAAATGAAAGCCATAAACTTTAATTAATGTACTCATATCAATTTATTACCTCTTGATTATTCTAATAAACTTTTTATAAAGTTTTTTTGCGATACCATAAATATAGCCAAGAAAATAAATTTAGTAATTTCTGATATAGGTTTATTTCGTTTTCTTTCAGAACAGAAAGTGCTAAGAAAACGTGTTTCTCTTATCAAAAAAATCAAAGAGAAACACGGGGACTTTCAATCAATATTCACGTTTTTGCTATCACTTATACCTACATCGTATAAGAATGAACACCTTAATTAATAACGATAAAATCGCGATTTTGATCAACCAACTTCATACCAATTCCAAAAACTTTTTCAAGTTCATCGATAGAGGTAAAACGTCCTAACTGCTCGCGATAATCAATAATGGCCTGCGCTTTTGCTTTTCCGATCCCTTTTAATCCCATTAATTCATCTACTGTTGCCGTATTTAAATTAACTTTACCATCTGCATTGGCTTTATTTTCTTTTGCATCACGATCAACTGAGGTGTGAGTTTCGATAGAAACTGTTGGTGTTGAAGTCGGTGTTTCTTCTGCATAAGAGAGAGGAGAAAGCCCTAATCCTAAAGCAAGACAAATAGAGGCCATAAAACCTGACAACATTCTTTTATCCATCTTCATAATCATAATTTCCTTTTATTCAATAATTTTAAATTCAATAGCAAACAGAGATTTCTGAATGCAGAAAAAGAATGCCAATATATTGATAAATCGACAATTGTATAAAAAGAAAACTACGAGAAAGCAGGAAAAATAAAAATGAACAGAAGAAGCATTACAAAAAATTGTCGGACTTGCTCTCAAATGTGAACTTTTCTAGAAATGGAGTTATTAGCTTAAATTATCAAAGACTGTTCGCCATAAAAAAACCCAGCTTTATGCTGGGTTTTTAATGTAATAACTCAAAATTGATTATTGATAATCTTTATCAAAAATTTCAATTTTAGCGTTATCTTTTAGGTCACGTAACATAAGTTGTAACGCTTCTTCGCCCATCTGAGCACGATAGAGATTAGTCATAAACTCTAGTTGTTCAGCTGTTGGTTTGCCATCTGTTACGCTGTCTAATTGAATGAGGACGACTTTGGTACCAGGTACATTAGTCATACCATACTCTTTTTTACCTTCAGCAGGTTTTGGCATAGAGAAAATAGCGGTTTGTACTACATCTGTTGCAGATGAGTGAACAATGCTTTCTTCACTACCAAACGAAATATTAGCCGCTTTCAGTGCTTCTTCGCCTTTGCCTTCTTTCAATGCAGCTAAAAGTTTTTGAGCCTGAGCATTCATTGCTTGTGATGCTTTTTGCTGTTTAACTAGCATAACGACTTGATCACGCACTTTATCTAATGGTTGACTTGCTGAAGGCTTATAACCTTCTACACGCACGATAAATGCGCTGTCATTACCCAACGTCACCATGTCTGAATTCATGCCTGTTGGGCCATTTTCATCCACTAATGAACCACCAAAAATTAACTGGGTGAGTTTTTCATTATTTAATGGTGCAGGAACGGTGTTTTCATCAAACCAATCAGTATTAACAACAGTTACATTGCCCGCTTTAGCCGCAGGAGCTAATGTGTCGTTGTCGTTAGATGCAGCTTGACTCACTTTTTGTTGTAATGCGAAGAAATCGTCAATTGCTTTGTTTTCACGCATTTTTGCCAGTAAATCTGTTTTCACTTCATCAAATGGTTTTACAACAGATTGTTTAACATCATCAAGGCGGAAAATTGCGTAACCGTTGCTGATTTTAACAGGTGCAGAAATTTGGCCTTTTTCTGTCAAACTTGCATTAGCTAGCTCTGGTAATTCTTGACCGATAGTTATCCAACCTAAAGAACCATTTTGTTTTTTAGAGAAGCTATCAATAGATTTTTCTTTCACTAACGAAACAAAATCAGCGCCTTTTTTCAGCTCTTCTTCTGCTGCTTTAGCGGCTGCTTCATCAGCTAGAACTAAGATGCTGTATTGTTTTTGTCCTGCTGCTGTGAATTCATCAATATTACTATCGTAGTAAGCCTTCGCTTCTTCATCAGTAATGTTGATGTTATTAAAATCTTTTTGAGCATTTAATTGAATATAGCTAATTTTAAATTGCTCTGGCGCGATGAACATTTGGTTATTTTGCTCATAGAACGCTTTCACTTCTTCATCAGATGCCGTTTCTTTTTCAAGGAATGGCTGAATGTCCAATGATGCTAAACGTACATTACGGCTTTGTAGCATCAAGCCTGCAAATTCTTTAACTTCGCTATCTAAGGCAAAATCTGTACCTTGAATAGAAAATTTCAATTGCTGATTGATAAGGTTTTGACGAATACCTTCTGCAAAGGCATCAGCATCAATATTATTGCCTTTCAATAAATCGACATATTTTTTATTGTCAAATTTGCCATCAGTTTGAAAGTAAGGAAGTGCAAAAATAGCATCTCTAATTTGCTGATCACCGGCTGAAATACCCAGATTTTGTGCAAATTGATCAAGTAATGCTTGGTTGATCAGCATATCAAGCGCTTGTTGGCGAATAAGTTTCTGACCTTCTTCCGATGAAGCAAGAGCAGCAAAATTTTCACCCATATCTTGTTGTAATTGAGCACGACGTTGCTGATAAGTTTGCTCTAATTGAGAACGGCTAATTTTATATCCGTTAACTTCAGCAGCATCATTAACGCCTGAACTAAAGAGATATCCGCCCACACCGGTTAGGACGAAGGAGAGGATGATCACAGCTAATAATATCTTTATAAATGGATTATTAGCAGTGGAACGAATGTTGTCCATCATAACGAGACGAGGCTCCGTTTGGTGAAATAAAAATTATTTTTATGGGTGTTACACGACTATTTTGAGCACAGCGAAAAGATAATATGCCCATGCTGGCTTAATATCAAAATGTCGCGACACGCGACAATCATTAAAAACAGCCAGTCCCGTATTAATGCGCAGTCTTAACACGCACTTTCTATAACTAAGAAAAAACTAAACAGCATTATTTGATTCATTGATTACGATAACCATTTAACCCATCACTGAATCATTCATTGTTGTCTATTTCAGTTATAGAACAACGCGTCATTCTATCAAATGACTACTTCAGTTTCACGTCTTATCGCCAGAGAATACAAGGTTTAATCGTGATTTATAACCTAAAAAAAGAAAAGCGCATCTCAAAAAGATGCGCTTCATTTTTTAATTGAGTCGTTTTCTGTTTATCCATAACGTTAAGCTAATAACAAATTGGCAGAAAATAAGTTCAACTATTATTGATTAACTGCGTCTTTTAAGCCTTTACCAGCACGGAATGCAGGAACTTTCGCAGCTTCAATTTGAATTTCTTTACCTGTTTGTGGGTTACGGCCTGTACGAGCTGCACGATCACGTACAGTGAAAGTACCGAAACCTACTAATGCTACATCATCACCTTTTTGTAAAGATTCAGTGATAGAAGCAACCAGAGCATCTACAACACGACCAGCTGCCGCTTTTGAGATATCTGCATTTGCAGCAATTTTGTCGATCAGTTGAGTTTTATTCACGCTTTCATCCCCATAATTTTATGCGTTATTTTTCACCATTAATGGCAAATTTTGCAAACGTCGTTATATCAAGCCTTTTTAGATATAGCAAGACCGATAAAACAGCATTTTTAATTAAAATCCCAATTAAATTAGCGACACAAAAAAAGGCTGGCAAGCTTTTATTACTTATCCAGCCTTTTTTTTAGCTATAATTTATGACTAATATCACTCTTTAGTGTGATTTATCAGTCACAACTTCCATGCCAAACGGCGAGTTTTGCAGGGCTAGCGATAAAACTTCCTCAATTGTTTTCACCGGGTGAATATCCAGGTCAGCAACAATATTTTCAGGAATTTCTTCTAAATCACGTTTATTTTCATCAGGGATAAGAACTGTCTTAATTCCACCACGATGTGCAGCAAGTAACTTTTCTTTCAGTCCGCCAATTGGCAATACTTGTCCGCGTAACGTAATTTCGCCCGTCATTGCAACATCCGAACGTACAGGGTTACCTGTTAGGCTTGATACCAATGCAGTACACATTGCGATACCTGCACTTGGACCATCTTTTGGTGTTGCGCCTTCAGGAACGTGTACGTGCATATCACGTTTTTCATAGAAATCGCCATTAATACCAAGTTTATCAGCACGAGCACGAACCACGGTCATTGCCGCTTGAATAGACTCTTGCATCACTTCACCTAAAGAGCCGGTGAATGTTAGCTTGCCTTTACCCGGTACACTTGCTGTTTCAATAGTCAGTAGATCACCACCAACTTCTGTCCATGCAAGTCCTGTAACCATACCCACTCGGTTTTCTGTATCAGCACGACCGTAGTCAACTTTACGAACACCTAAGTAGTCTTTGAGATTATCTTCGTTAATCTCAATATGTTTGATTGTGCTATCCATTAGCAATTGTTTTACTGCTTTACGGCATAATTTAGAGATTTCACGTTCTAAACTACGTACACCCGCTTCACGCGTGTAATAACGAATAATGCCCATAATTGCGCTGTCATGAATTGTCAGCTCACTTGGTTTTAATGCATTACGCTCAATCTGTTTTGGTAGCAAATGTTGCTTAGCAATATTCAGTTTTTCATCTTCGGTATAGCCTGATAAACGAATAACTTCCATACGATCTAGCAACGGTGCTGGTATATTCATGGAGTTAGATGTCGCCACGAACATAACATCAGACAGATCGTAATCAACTTCCAGATAATGGTCGTTAAACGCGATGTTTTGCTCTGGATCTAACACCTCTAACAGTGCAGAAGCTGGATCGCCACGCATATCTGATGACATCTTATCAATTTCATCTAACAGGAAAAGTGGGTTTTTGACGCCAACTTTCGCCATTTTCTGAATTAATTTACCTGGCATAGAACCGATATAAGTACGACGGTGACCGCGGATTTCAGCTTCATCACGTACACCACCTAACGCCATACGAACATATTTACGGCCCGTTGCTTTAGCAATAGATTGACCCAGTGAGGTTTTACCTACACCCGGAGGCCCTACCAAGCACAGGATTGGCCCTTTAATTTTGCTAACGCGAGATTGTACCGCGAGATATTCAAGGATACGTTCTTTAACACGCTCTAAACCATAATGGTCAGTATCAAGAACCTCTTGCGCTTTCACTAAGTCTTTTTTAACTTTGCTACGGCTATTCCAAGGAACTTGAACCATCCAATCAATATAACTACGTACAACCGTGGCTTCAGCTGACATTGGCGACATCATTTTTAATTTCTGAAGTTCCGCTTCTGTCTTCTCTTTTGCCTCTTTCGGCATTTTTGCAGCGTCGATTTTACGTTTCAGCGATTCCATTTCATCAGGTGCATCATCCATCTCACCTAACTCTTTTTGAATCGCTTTCATTTGTTCGTTGAGATAATACTCACGCTGACTCTTTTCCATCTGCTTTTTAACGCGGTTACGAATGCGTTTTTCAACTTGTAGCAGATCGATTTCTGATTCCATCATCGCCATTAAATATTCAAGGCGTTCTGTAACATCAGACATTTCAAGTACAGCTTGCTTATCTTTTAATTTCAGCGGCATATGAGAAGCAATGGTGTCTGCTAATTTCGCTGATTCTTCGATAGCATGTAATGAGGTTAATACCTCTGGCGGAATTTTTTTATTCAGCTTGATATAACCTTCAAACTGATTAATCGTTGTACGATTTAAGACTTCCTGTTCGCGCTCATCAACTGCTGGCGTTTCAAGGTATTCTGCTTTCGCCTGAAAGTATTCACCATTGTCAGATAACGTCGTAATTTTGGCACGACGAATACCTTCGACAAGTACTTTCACTGTTCCATCAGGCAGTTTTAGCATCTGTAAAACAGAGGCAACTGTACCAACAGAAAAAAGATCATTAACACCTGGTTCGTCAGTAGATGCATCTTTCTGCGCAACCAGCATAATTTGTTTGTTGTCGTTCATCGCAGCTTCTAAGCAATGAATGGATTTTTCACGACCAACGAACAACGGGATCACCATATGCGGATATACAACGACATCACGTAATGGCAATACAGGTATTTCAATACGTTCTGGACGCTCAGGATTCATAGAGCTCTCTCTTCGTTTTTAGCTTAACGCTTTTACAGGTAATTTTATTCGCATGTCACCAAATAAAATTAATTCCACGGATTGTCAAAATATATAAGGGCACTTTTCTGACATTCAATAGCATTACCCATTAAAAAAACAAAATGAGGGAAAATTCCCTCATTTTTATTGCGTTGGCACGCTTTATCTTAAATTTCTCTCTTATTTTGAGAGAAAACTAGATAATGTCAGACAAGAGACATTGCCAAATTACGATGCATTATTCACCTGAAGCCTGATTTTCTGGTTGGCTATAAATAACCAGAGGCTCAGATTTTCCATTAATAACGCCTTCATCAATGACCACTTTTTCTGCATTTTCAAATGAAGGAAGGTCATACATCGTATCAAGTAATGCTGCTTCAACAATTGAACGTAAACCACGAGCACCTGTTTTACGTACCATCGCTTTTTTCGCAATTGCAGTCAGCGCTTCCTTACGGAATTCTAAATCCACACCTTCTAATTTAAATAATGCCTGATATTGCTTAGTCAGTGCATTCTTAGGTTCTTGTAAGATTTGGATTAATGCTTCTTCGCTTAATTCGCCTAGCGTTGCAACAACAGGTAAACGACCAATAAATTCAGGGATAAGACCAAATTTAATCAGATCTTCTGGCTCAACTTGGGCTAATAATTCACCTTCGCTAGCTTTCTCTTTTTGGCTTTTAACTTCTGCGCCAAAACCAATACCTGAATGTGTATTTAAACGCTGTGCAACAACTTTATCGAGCCCTGCAAATGCACCACCACAGATAAAGAGGATCTTAGAAGTATCTACTTGTAAAAACTCTTGTTGTGGGTGCTTACGTCCGCCTTGAGGAGGAACAGAAGCCACAGTACCTTCAACTAATTTCAATAATGCTTGCTGTACACCTTCACCAGACACGTCACGAGTGATTGATGGGTTTTCAGATTTACGAGTGATCTTGTCAATTTCATCAATATAAACAATACCACGTTGTGCTTTTTGCACATCGTAATCGCATTTTTGTAGCAGTTTTTGAATGATGTTTTCAACATCTTCACCCACATAACCCGCTTCTGTCAGCGTTGTGGCATCTGCCATAGTAAAAGGAACATCAAGGTAGCGTGCTAATGTCTCTGCTAATAACGTTTTACCGCTACCAGTAGGGCCAATCAGCAAAATATTACTTTTCCCTAGCTCAACACCATTGGCTTTATCGCCATTACGCAGACGTTTATAGTGGTTATAAACGGCAACAGCCAAAACTTTTTTAGCCAATTCCTGACCGATAACATAGTCATCAAGGTGCTTACGGATTTCATGTGGCGTTGGCAATTCACTGCGTTCATGATGAGGTGCCAGTTCTTTTATTTCCTCACGAATGATATCAACACAAAGATCGACACATTCATCACAGATATAAACCGACGGACCAGCAATCAATTTTTTCACTTCATGCTGGCTTTTACCGCAGAAAGAGCAATACAGAAGCTTCCCTGAGCTATCTTTGCGCTTATCTGTCATCAGTCAACCTCACTTAGTTATTCCTCTTATCATTTATAAGAAGAAGAAAGTCTTTTTACATAAATATTGATAGCAGCTTCCTTTGCATCATTGACCAACAAAGGAAACGTATTAATTCAGTTACTATTACAACGTGTAATGATTAGCTACGTTGAGTATAGACTTTATCCACTAATCCGTATTCTAACGCTTCGTTAGCGGATAAGAAACGATCACGCTCAGTGTCTCTTTCTATTTCTTCAATAGATTTACCTGTATGTTGAGCCATTAGCTCATTCATACGGGATTTTACTTTCAAAATTTCTTGAGCATGAATTTGAATATCTGTTGCTTGACCTTGAAAACCACCTAACGGTTGGTGGATCATCACACGAGAGTTAGGTAAGCAAATACGTTTACCTTTCGCACCAGCAGATAGTAAGAAAGCGCCCATTGAACACGCTTGCCCCATACAAATTGTACTAACATCTGCTTTGATATACTGCATGGTGTCATAGATAGACATACCCGCAGTAATTACGCCACCTGGTGAGTTGATATACAGGTTGATGTCTTTCTCTGGGTTTTCTGCTTCTAAAAATAGCATTTGAGCAACGATAAGATTAGCCATGTGATCTTCAACTTGGCCAGTCAGGAAAATAATACGTTCTTTTAATAAACGTGAGTAAATGTCGTAAGAACGCTCTCCTCGCGAAGTTTGCTCTATAACCATCGGCACCAGAGCCATATTAGGTGCGAATTGTTCCTGTGTGTCGTTAAATGACATGTCTGTCTCCTATTGCATTCTTATTGGTGCCAATGACAACAATTTTACTTGAGATAATTGATCATGACCATTTCTAATGATCTAATCTCTCACAAGACATTCAAGGCGCCTCGCGAGGAGTGATAAAGAGAATATAGAATTATCTGGAGATAATCGCTCAAATTTCAAGGCAAAATTTGATAAATATATACAAACTGAAAAAAACCCGTGGTAAAAACCACGGGTTTTTGCTTAAAACCGATATTCGCGGTTAAGAATTAACCCATTTGAACTTCGTTCATCAGTTCAGTGAAGTTAGTTTCTTTTTCAGTTACTTTAGCATTTGCTAAGATTTTTTCTACCGCTTGCTCTTCTAACGCAAGATTACGGATGTTATTCATCAGTTGTTCGTTCTTGTTGTAGAACTCAACAACTTCTGATGGATCTTCGTAAGCTGAAGCCATTTCGTCGATCAGTGCATTCACACGGTCGTCTTCTGCTTTCAGTTCATTACTATTGATCACTTCACCTAACAGTAATCCAACGATTACACGACGTTTAGCTTGTTCTTCGAACAGTTCACGTGGTAATTGCAGAGCTTGTTTCTCGTCGCCACCAAAACGTTGAGCTGCTTGACGTTGCAGAACTTCGATTTCGCTGTCTACAGCGGCTGCAGGTACGTCAACTTCGTTTGCTTTAACTAAGCCATCAATAACTTGTGATTTAACACGAGTACGGATTGCATTTTTCAGTTCACGTTCCATGTTTTTACGTACTTCAGCACGTAAACCATCAACAGAACCATCAGCAATACCAAAACGCTTGATGAACTCTTCAGTTAATTCTGGCAGTTCACGCTCTTCAACTTTTTTCAGGTTGATAGCGAATTGTGCTTTTTTACCTTTCAGGTTTTCAGCGTGGTAATCTTCTGGGAAAGTCACATCGATTGTGAATTCTTCGCCAGTTTTATGACCGATAACGCCTTCTTCGAAACCTGGGATCATACGACCTTGACCCATTGCCAGTACGAAATCTTCAGCTTTTCCACCTTCGAATTCTTCACCGTCAATAGAACCGTTGAAATCAACAGTTACGCGATCTTCTGCTGCAACTTCGCCGTCTTTGTCTTTCCACTCTGCTTGTTGCTTACGCAGTGTTTCTAACATGTTATCAACGTCTTCGTCTTTAACAGTAACAACAGGTTTTACAACTTCAATGCTTTCCAGATCTTTCAGTTCGATTTCTGGGAAAACTTCGAATTCTACAGAGTAAACAAAGTCTTCACCTTCTTTGTATTGCTCTGGTTTGTAGTCAGGCGCGCCAACTGGGTTTACTTTGTTTTCGATGATAGCGTTAATGAAATTACGCTGCATCAGGTCACCCAGAACGTCATTCAGTACTGACATGCCGTAACGCTGTTTAACCATTGACATTGGAACGTGACCTTTACGGAAACCATCAATGCGAACAGTTTTAGCAGCTTTTTTCAGTTCACTGTCTACAGCAGTTTGGATATCAGCGGCTGGTACGGTGATTGTGACACGACGCCCTAGGCCTTGAGTCGTTTCAACAGAAACTTGCATCTTGTTACCTCAAAATAAGTTTTAGTGCTCGGTCTACTTTAAAGGAAACTAACATGATATTGACATGTTTAGGTTTATTTTCCTTTCAGAACCGGGGCCGCCACATTTAAAAAAACGAGGATCCCTGATATCAGAAGCATCCCGAAACCTTACTGAAAATTAGACGCGACATTATAACGATCTAGAGGGGTTGAGTCGAGAAAGAGCCGTTTTATTCCTCAATTTTTTCATAAAATCGAGCAACTCTCCCCTTTTTTCCTCTATAAAGAACAAAAAATACGCATCTTAGGATCTATTTACTCACGATTAACGATAAGGTTGTTAATCTTCTTGGCTTCCGCCACGACACCCAGGAGAGCGTAATGCTTTATCCTGTTGTTCATTCCATTCGCTCAAAGTAAAGGTGTGCAATGCTAATGCATGAACACCATTTTCCATTTCATGAGCTAATGTTTGGTACACATCACGATGGCGCGAAACACTACGTTTTTCATTAAAATCATCACTAACGATAATGACTTTAAAGTGGCTTTCAGAGCCTTCGGGCACATTATGGCGATGGCTTTCGTTTATTACTTGTAAAAAATGCGGTGAAAAGCGTGAAATCAGCTTATTCTCAATATCATCACGGATCATCTCTGCCCCTAATACTCTAGCCTTTATACCATGGTGAATAAAAAACAAGTCAACCAGACTATATTGATTTAGTCTTTATCAATACGAAATGATGAGCTTATTCTTTTTAATTTTGCTGATGATAATCGCTTATTTTTCATCTTGAGTAAAACCATTGGCCGAATATTGTCAAATGTATGAGTAAAAATGAGGGTAATTTGAAATAAAATCAATTGATAAAATCAGATAATTTCGTTCGTTAAGGGGATATTAGCAACCTATCAGCAGTGGTATGATAGGCTAAAGTTTGAAGCCTATTCTACTTGTTAACACAACAGACATATTTAACCGAGATTACCTCATGATTAAAAATTTACTCTGTGCTGTTTTTGCATTAACACTGCTTTCAGGTTGTGCAACTCCTAGTAACAAATTATCTATCGAACCTGTGATGTCAGTTCCTGCGGCCGATCCAACAATGCGCCCTATTTCACTGAACATTTCAAGCCAAGACAAACGTGCATCTAAAAACCTAGCGGAAATTAACCGCAACGGTAAATTAGAAGTTCTTGTTCCAACTCGTGATATTGCATTTTTAATGCAAGAAGTTTTACAAAAACAAATGACAGCCCGTGGTTTTATGATGGGTTCTCCTGCTTCTGCTGATGTGATTATTGTTATCAATAAACTTAATGCAGAAGTTGGTGAAGGAAGTGTTCGTCATAATATCAGTGCGAAAGCGGATATTTCAATTATCGTCACCTTACCGAATGGCAGTTCTAATACCAAAACATTCCGTACTAGCTACAATGTTCAAGGTCCATTTGGTGCAACTAATGAGAAAATTGCCGCCGCGATTAACAATGTCTTAAGTGAACTCGTTAGCGATATGGCAAAAGACGCTTCAGTCAGTCAATTTATCAAATCTAACGCCCGTTAATTTTATTAGAATAAACGACCTGTTATCTCAAACAGGTCGTTGAAAGGAATTTTTGCATGGTTCAGCCCGCCTTCAAACAAACCACTTGGTATAAATCATTTATTCTTCTATTACTTGGCTTTACTTCTGGATTACCTCTGGCGTTGACCGCGGGTACATTACAAGCATGGATGACAGTAGAAGATATCGATTTAAAAACCATTGGTTTTTTCTCATTGGTGGGACAAGCCTATGTTTTTAAATTCCTTTGGTCTCCTTTTATGGATCGCTATACCCCTTCTTTTCTTGGCCGTCGCCGAGGATGGATGTTGCTCACTCAAATAGGATTAGTGATTGGTATTGCAGGAATGGGATTTCTAAATCCTAATGATCATTTATGGTGGCTTGCCTCTTTAGCGGTCATTGTTGCCTTTTGTTCTGCTTCACAAGACATTGTTTTTGATGCCTATAAAACAGATATACTAAAAGCAGACGAGCGTGGTACAGGTGCTGCGGTTTCTGTATTAGGCTATCGCATAGCTATGCTTGTTTCTGGAGGAATGGCACTTTGGTTGGCTGATAAATATATTGGCTGGCAAAACATGTATTGGTTAATGGCTGCCTTAATGGGTATTGGTATTATTGCCACATTACTTGCTCAAGAGCCAGAAACTGCCGTAAATCCGCCACGTACACTCTATGAAGCGGTTATTGAGCCTTTATATGAATTCTTCTCTCGTAATAATGCTTGGCTAATTTTATTGCTTATTGTGCTGTATAAAATGGGTGATGCCTTTGCCTTAAGTTTAAGTACCACCTTTCTTATTCGTGGTGCTGGATTTGATGCTGGTGAAGTAGGATTAGTGAATAAAACACTTGGGCTTGCAGCCACAATTGTTGGGGCATTATTAGGTGGTTTATTAATGCGCCGTTGGAGTTTATTTAAAGCACTGATGATTTTTGGTATTTTGCAAGGTGGCTCAAATATCGGTTACTGGTATTTAGCTATTTCTGAGCAAAGTATTTATAGCATGGGTGCAGTAGTTGCATTTGAAAATATCTGTGGCGGAATGGGTACAGCTGCATTCGTTGCTCTATTAATGACACTTTGCCACCTCTCCTTTTCAGCTACACAGTTTGCGTTGCTTTCAGCTCTCTCAGCCATTGGTCGTGTTTATGTTGGCCCAGTTGCCGGTTGGTACGTTGAAAGTCACGGTTGGGAAGCCTTTTACCTTTTTTCTATTGTTGCTTCGGTCCCCGGTCTTATTTTGCTGTTGATTTCGAAAAACACACTTATTTATACGCAAAGAACGGGTGAATTCCTCAGAAGAACTTTATTTATTAAGCAGTACCGTTTTGCTATTTATGGTTTGATGCTAACCGTTCTCTTCTTTATTTGTAGTTTAATTCTTGTTATTACAAATTCACTACCGACTTTAGAAATGTTCCAGTCTGCTGATTTTATTCAATCAATAGATACTGAAAGATTAAGTGCTTGGGCTTCAACACTCTTTTTATATGGTGTTATTGTTGGTGCGATAAGCCTTGTCTTTGGCACAATCCTAGATTATTTGGCACTGAAGAAAACAACACATTAATTTTGTTGCTTTCTCAAAATATGCACCATAAAAAAGGACAGCTTAAGCTGTCCTTTTACATTCTTAGTAAAGAGAAATTATCTAAACAATCTTACTTTTACTGCTTTACCTTTAATTTTACCTTGTTGCAGCTGTTTCCAAACTTGTTTGGCGATAGATTGTTTTACGGCAACATAAGCATGTGTTGGGTTAATCATAATTTTACCAATGTCGGCACCATTGAAACCCATATCACCCGTTAATGCGCCTAAAATATCACCTGGACGCATTTTCGCTTTTTTACCACCATCAATACATAATGTTGCCATTGTTGCTTCAAGAGGCGTAATTTGTAGCCCAGTTGGTACTGGTAGCCAATTTATCTTCATATGAAGCATCTCTTCTAAAGCGTTAACACGCTGAATTTCTTCTGGTGCGCAAAAACTAATAGCCAATCCACTTTCACCCGCTCTCGCTGTACGACCAATTCGGTGAACATGAACTTCAGGATCCCACGATAATTCGTAGTTAATCACCATTTCTAACGCTTTAATATCAAGCCCACGAGCCGCAACATCTGTTGCCACTAATACACGACAACTCCCATTAGCAAAGCGAATAAGTGTTTGGTCACGCTCTCTCTGTTCCATATCGCCGTGTAGAGCAAGTACACTTTGGTTGCTTTCTGTCAGTGTTTCATACACATCTTGGCAATCTCGTTTCGTGTTACAAAATACGACACAAGAAGCGGGCTGCTCACGACTTAAAAGCTTTTGCAGTAATCCTATTTTTCCATGACGAGAGATTTCATAAAACTGCTGTTCAACCGCAGGAAGTTCATCAACAGAGTTTATTTCAATAGTTACTGGATTTTGCTGAATTTTGCGGCTAATTGCTGCGATTTCATTTGGCCAAGTTGCAGAAAAGAGCAATGTTTGACGTGCGGTTGGCATACGAGAAATAATGTCGTTGATATCATCAAAAAATCCCATATCCAACATTCTGTCTGCTTCATCCAATACCAATGTTTTCACATCATCTAAAGTAACAGTTTCTTTTTTTAGGTGATCAAGCAATCTACCCGGCGTTGCAACAATAATATGTGCAGCATGAATCAATGAATCACGCTGGATGCTAAATGGAACACCACCACACAACGTTAATACTTTGATATTTGGAAGATAACGAGCAAGACGACGTAATTCATTTGCAACTTGATCAGCAAGTTCTCGCGTTGGGCATAAAATAAGTGATTGAGTATTAAACTGTTTTGCATCAATGTGTTGCAATAGCCCCAAACCGAAAGCAGCTGTCTTACCGCTACCTGTTTTTGCTTGAGCACGAACGTCTTTTCCTTCAAGAATGGCGGGCAAAGCAGCTTCTTGAACTGGAGTCATAGTGAGATAACCCAATTCATTAAGGTTAGCGAGTTGTTCAGTAGGAAGTGCGTTAAGTTCAGCAAATGAGGTCACAATGAAAATTCCAAGTAAGATAAAAACGAATATGGGTTAATGATACTATCCCTTTATTCCCGTGTCGTGAGGTATTTTTACGCGACCCTCGCCACATTTTTTTCTTTCCTCTTTTACTTCCTTTTTTTCTTGCCAAAAAAGCCAATCACCAAATACTTAATTCATTCAAAAAAGATCAGATTATAAAAATAAACTAAACAATACTAAAATTCTCACTTTTAATTATCAATTTAATATTCTAGAAATAGATCATATTTTCAATATTATGATCTACAAATAGAGATTTAATGGGTTATAGTTTCAAAATATATTAAAAAATAAATTCACCGCAAAATTATTTCATTAAATTTAATTGAGATTATTCATGATAAAAAAAACATTTTTATTAACCATCGCAAGTACACTTTCTTTATCAGCCCAAGCTAGTTATTTAGGTGGTTTCGCTAATACCAGTATCAACTATCTTGATTGGACTTCTCATACAACACACAAAACAGGGCAATCCTCTCATAAAGATGATTTTGCCTATTTAGAACTTGAAGGTGGCGCTAACTTTTCATGGGGTGAGTTTTACGGCTTTTTTGATCTTGAAAATCCATTTAATCCTCGAAAAACACAACCGGGTGATAATCAACGTTATACAGTTAAAGCAACAAGCCGCATTTATTTAGGTGAAAGTCATTTCAATCTATACGGACACGTTTACGGTACATGGTCACTTCCGGGTAAAGAAAACAATGGCAACTTCCATGAAGTTAATACGCTTTACGGTTTAGGCTATAACACACAAATTGATAATTTATGGTTTAAACCATTTGTCGCGCTTCATTATGTCGATCAAACTTACTATTCAGGAAATAATGGCTACGTCGTTGGTTGGGTTGCTGGATATGATTTTTCCATTAGTAATCAAAAATTTAGTATTAGCAATTGGCATGAAATGGAGTTTAGCCGTCATGAGCGTTATGGCAATGGTGGGCAAAATGGGTTTAATGGCGCTTTAGCTTTTTGGTGGCACCCAACGACTTCTATTACCACTGGTATTCAATATCGTTATGCTTATAAAAAGTTAGGCGAAGATTTTCTGCAAGACGGCATTGTATATAGCCTGAAATATAATTTTTGATCGCTAATTGTTAATTTCCATTACAGCGAAAGCATTTTTATTCGCTGTAACCTCTTTTTATCACTTAATGAAAATTTTTCTCATTGGATATAAACATTCATCAAATCACTAATTACCCATATTAAAAATCATACAAGCATCAAATATGGATATTAAACATCAATATAAAAAGGATTTTACCCCTCAACTCTCCTCTGACCTCTAATTTGTTACTTTTTTAATCAGAATACGTTTTCTTACACTTTTTATTGAATTTTTATTTGTAAAAATATGTATTTATTTTAAAAACATGGTACTTTATGAAATTATAGTTAATACGCAATAATTAAATTAACATTTATTTAATACTTTGATTACTTGTGATCACATTAACACAAAAGACTAACCAACCACTTACTTACCATTACAATTGTTTACACTGTCGCAACCTTACCGTAAAATGTCCTTACTGATACTGATGAAACAACAATAGAACCTTTGTCATTTGGGTCGTTGGATGAGACTTATGAAATACATAAAAAGTATTGGGACACTCTCGCTATTAGCAGCAGCTCTTCTATTAAGTGGCTGTGATATGGCGTTAATGAATCCCAAAGGCGCTATCGGCGCTGAGCAAAAAACATTAATCCTCATTGCGCTTGGTTTAATGTTAATTGTTGTGATACCGGTAATACTGATGGTGATTGTTTTCGCTTTTCGCTACCGTGAATCCAATACTAAAGCCACCTATCGCCCAAACTGGGCTCACTCAAATAAAATTGAACTCGTCGTTTGGACTGTGCCAATTATCATCATTGTGATTTTGGCGAGCATCACATGGAAAACAACCCATGAGCTTGATCCTTACAAACCATTAGAGTCCACAGAAAAACCTGTCACCATTGAAGTAGTTTCAATGGATTGGAAATGGTTATTTATCTATCCAGAACAAGGTATTGCAACAGTTAATGAACTGGCTTTTCCTACTAATGTTCCTGTTAATTTCAAAATCACTTCTGACTCTGTCATGAACTCATTCTTTATCCCTCGATTAGGTGGGCAAATCTATGCGATGGCAGGAATGCAAACTAAGTTGCACTTAATTGCTAATGAACCTGGTGAATATCCAGGAATGTCAGCAAGTTATAGTGGACACGGTTTCTCTGATATGAAATTTACAGCGATTGCGACACCTGATCGTGCCGGTTTCGATGCGTGGGTTGAAAAAGTCAAACAATCGTCAGATACGTTAAATACGACCGCTGCATTTAATGAACTTGCTAAACCAAGCCAGAAAAATCCAGTGACCTACTATTCAAGCGTGAAGCCAATGCTATTCCAAGAGACCATTTCTAAATTTGGTCACACAGGTCATGGCGCTCACACCAGTGGCAATCAGACAGCACATGCTGATGCAACAATGAATATGAACATGAGCCATGCGGCGCATGCAGGAGCAGAGGAATAAAGGCATGTTCGGAAAATTAACTCTTGATGCAATCCCGCTACATGAACCAATTATCGTCGTTACTTTACTCGGTATTGTTCTTGGTGGGCTTGCTGTTGTTGGCGCACTAACTTATTTTCGTAAATGGAAATGGTTGTGGACCGAATGGTTAACCAGCGTTGACCATAAAAAAATTGGTATTATGTATATCCTCGTTGCAATGGTCATGATGTTCCGTGGCTTTGCCGATGCGATTATGATGAGAAGCCAACAAGCTCTCGCTTCTGCTGGCGAAGCTGGTTTCTTACCACCTCATCACTATGATCAGATTTTTACCGCACACGGCGTTATCATGATTTTCTTCATGGCAACACCTTTCGTTGTGGGTCTGATGAACCTCGTTGTACCTTTACAAATTGGTGCTCGTGATGTTGCCTTCCCTTTCCTTAACTCATTGAGCTTCTGGTTCTTTGTTGTTGGTGTGGTTCTTATCAACCTTTCTTTAGGTATTGGTGAATTCGCACAAACAGGTTGGTTAGCTTATCCGCCACTTTCTGGTCTGGAATATAACCCAGGAGTCGGGGTCGATTATTGGATATGGAGTTTACAGATATCCGGTATTGGTACGCTTCTAACTGGGGTTAACTTCTTCGCGACTATCCTGCGTATGCGTGCGCCGGGTATGAGCATGATGAAAATGCCAGTATTCTCTTGGGCTGCTTTATGTACTAACGTCCTGATTATTGCTGCATTCCCAATTTTAACAGTCACTATTACGCTGTTAACTTTAGACCGCTATCTTGGTACGCACTTCTTTACCAATGATATGGGCGGTAACATGATGATGTACATCAACCTTGTATGGGCTTGGGGTCATCCAGAAGTTTATATCCTTGTTCTGCCAGTATTTGGTGTGTTCTCTGAAGTTACAGCAACATTCTCTAAAAAACGGTTATTCGGTTATACCTCTTTAGTTGGTGCAACTGTCGTAATTACCGTGTTGTCATTTATCGTTTGGTTACACCACTTCTTTACTATGGGCTCTGGCGCCAACGTCAATGCCTTCTTCGGTATCGCCACGATGATCATCGCAATACCAACAGGGGTTAAAATCTTTAACTGGCTGTTTACGATGTATCAAGGCCGTATCGAATATAAAAGCCCAATGCTGTGGACTATCGGTTTCCTTATCACCTTCTCTGTTGGGGGTATGACTGGGGTTCTGTTAGCCGTTCCGGGTGCAAACTTCGTTCTACATAACAGCTTATTCTTAATTGCTCACTTCCATAACGTTATTATCGGTGGTGTGGTATTTGGCTGTTTCGCTGGTATGACTTACTGGTTCCCTAAAGCATTTGGTTTCACACTGAATGAAAAATGGGGTATCCGTGCATTCTGGTTCTGGTTTATCGGCTTCTTTATGGCCTTTATGCCACTGTACGTCCTTGGCTTTATGGGTATGACTCGTCGTATCAGCCAAAACATCAACCCAGAATTCCATCCAATGCTGATGGTTGCTGCGGGTGGTGCTGCACTGATTGCTATTGGTATCGCTTGTCAAGTTGTCCAGATCTACGTAAGTATCCGTGACCGTGATCAAAACCGTGATTTAACGGGAGATCCATGGGGTGGACGTACTCTTGAATGGTCAATTTCTTCACCTGCTCCTTTCTATAACTTTGCCGTTGAACCTAATGTTCAAACGCGTGATGAGTGGTGGGATCAGAAAGAAAAAGGCACAGCTTATCAGCGTCCAACTAAATACGAACCAATCCATATGCCTAAAAATACAGGCGCTGGTGTGATTATCTCAGCATTTAGCTTAGTACTTGGTTTTGCCATGATCTGGCATATCTGGTGGTTAGCTATCGTTGGTTTCGCTGGCATGATTGTCACTTGGATCGTGAAAAGCTTTGATACAGATGTGGATTACTATGTCCAAGTACCTGAAATTGAAGCTCTCGAGAATAAGCATTATGAAGAACTGAAAAAAGCAGGTGTGAAATAATGTCTACTCAAACTGTAAATAACACAAACGCCCATGAGCATCATGGGCACCACGATGCAGGAGCGACGAAAGTTTTCGGCTTCTGGATCTACCTAATGAGCGACCTTATCCTGTTTGCCAGCTTATTCGCCACTTATGCGGTGCTTGTTAACGGGATTGCGGATGGCCCTTCAGGTAAAGAAATTTTTAGCTTACCGTTTGTTTTAGTTGAAACCTTCCTACTGCTATTTAGTAGTATCACTTTTGGTTTCGCTATGCTGAGCATGAACAAAGGTAGCGTTAGCCAAGTTAATCTGTGGTTATTTGTTACTTTCTTATTCGGCTTAGGTTTCGTCATCATGGAAGTCTACGAATTCCATGAGCTAATCGCAGAAGGTTATGGCCCAGATCGCAGTGCATTCTTATCTGCATTCTTTGCATTAGTTTCAACACACGGTCTTCACGTAACGGCTGGCTTAATTTGGATTGTTATTATGATGATCCAAGTATCACGCCGTGGTTTAACTGAAGTTAACCGTACTCGTTTAAGCTGTTTAAGTCTGTTCTGGCACTTCCTTGATGTTGTCTGGATCTGTGTGTTCACCGTAGTTTATCTGATGGGAGCGATGTAATGAGTCATCCAAATACTTCTCCTTCAGGCGCAAGCCACGGCAGCATGAAGTCTTATCTGATTGGCTTTATTCTGTCTGTTATCCTCACCGTAATTCCATTTTGGATGGTGATGGAAGGAACAGCGACACCAGCAACAATTCTATGGACTGTTGTCGGTATGGCAGTTGTGCAAATTGTGGTTCACTTAGTCTGCTTCTTGCATATGAATACGTCATCAGAAGAGCGCTGGAACGTCGTCGCATTCCTGTTCACACTGCTTATTATCGGCATTGTTGTCGTAGGCTCGTTGTGGATTATGTACAACCTGAACATCAATATGATGATGGATTAAGAGTTGTCGCTATGATTAAGCAATACCTACAAGTCACCAAACCAGGAATTATTTTCGGAAATTTAATTTCTGTAATAGGTGGTTTTCTGCTCGCTTCTAAAGGTGAGATTGATTACTCCCTATTTTTCGCGACTCTGCTTGGGGTGTCTCTGGTCGTTGCTTCTGGTTGTGTTTTTAACAACTACATTGACCGTGATATTGACCGTATCATGGAAAGAACGAAGAATCGTCCATTAGTTAAAGGATTAATTGACCCTCGAATTAGCCTGATTTATGCCTCAGTATTAGGTATTGCAGGTGTTGTGCTGCTCTATGTAGCAGCCAACCCACTTGCAATGTTTATCGCTGTATTCGGTTTTATTATTTATGTTGGGGTTTATAGCCTCTACATGAAGCGTAAATCTGTTTATGGCACACTGATTGGAAGTTTATCTGGCTCTGCACCTCCTGTTATTGGCTATTGTGCCGTTAGCGGTGAATTTGATGCAGGCGCGGCAATCCTATTACTTATCTTTAGTTTGTGGCAGATGCCTCACTCTTATGCCATTGCTATTTTCCGTTTTAAAGACTACCAAGCTGCAAATATCCCTGTATTACCTGTAATTAAAGGGATCTCAGTCGCTAAACGCCATATCATTCTTTATATTCTGGCGTTTATGATCGCAACCTTAATGCTGACATTAGTTGGTTATGCCGGCTATAAATACCTGATTGTGGCTTCAGCCGTCAGTATTTGGTGGTTAGGCATGGCTTTATCAGGTTATAAAGCAACCAATGATATTGTGTGGGCACGAAAATTATTTATTTTCTCTATTGTCGCAATCACTTCATTAAGCGTAATGATGTCTGTTGATCCAACAAGCTCAACAGAAGCGGTTCTTGCGTATCTAAGATAATGTATTTATTAAAGTAACCTAAATACCAGTCAGCCTTCTGACTGGTATTTTTTTATCTCTTTTACGACTTCGCATGATATCAGTACAGTTTTGTCTTTTTTGTATCCCATTTATTGATTAACCTCACTGGAAAATGTCATTACAATGGAGGTATCAGTAATACGAGGTAATCCATGAATGATAATAAAATGACCCCATTAGAGCGCAAAGCAACATGGGGACTAGGCACTGTTTTTTCTCTTCGCATGCTTGGCATGTTTATGGTACTCCCAGTTTTAACCACCTACGGGCTTCAACTACAACACGCAACAGAATCTCTCATTGGATTAGCCATCGGTATTTATGGATTAACACAAGCTATATTCCAAATTCCTTTTGGTATTTTCTCTGATAAATTTGGTCGAAAACCTATGATTGTTTTTGGCTTAATTATTTTTATTATTGGTAGTCTGATTGCGGCTCTCAGTGACAATATCTATGGCATTATTATTGGTAGAGCATTACAAGGCGCGGGAGCTATCTCAGCAGCAGTAATGGCTTTATTATCAGATTTAACACGAGAACAAAATAGAACAAAAGCAATGGCCTTTATTGGTATTAGCTTTGGGATAACGTTCGCTTTAGCCTTAGTTTTAGGGCCTATTTTAACGCATATTTTTGGCTTACATGGTCTGTTTTGGGGAATTGCCCTACTCGCCTTTGGTGGCATTATTATTACGCTTTTTACCGTACCGAATAGCGAACACCATATTCTTAATCGAGAGTCTGGCTTTGTTCGTGGTAGCGTAAAAAAAGTTTTATTTGATGCACAACTTCTTAAATTAAATACCGGTATTTTTTCACTACATACTTTATTAATGGCGGCATTTGTTGCACTTCCTCTGGTTATGAGTAGCGCAGGTTTAGCGAAAGAAAAACATTGGATTGTTTATCTAGTCACCATGCTTATTGCCTTTATTACTGTACTTCCTTTTATTATCTATGCAGAAAAGAAACGAAAAATGAAACAAGTTTTCTTATTCTGTATTTCCCTACTTATTATTGCTCAAGCTATTTTGATTATTTCAGGCTCTAGCTTGTGGTTAATTATTGCAGGTATTCAAGTTTTCTTTATTGGATTTAATATTATGGAAGCACTTCTTCCTTCATTAATTAGTAAAGAAGCACCAGCAGGTTATAAAGGTACAGCGATGGGAATTTATTCCACCAGCCAATTTTTAGGTGTGGCATTAGGCGGAATTTTAGGAGGATGGCTTTATCAACATTATAGTGCGCAAACTGTATTTTTAGGCTGTTTAGTGATTGGTCTTATTTGGTTTTTCATTAGCCTAACATTACGCCAACCCTCTTATGTCAGTAGCTTACGTGTTGAATTACCTGAAAGTTTGTCTTCAAGCCAACAACAGCAACTACAACAATTGTTTAAGCAACAACCGGGTGTTAATGAAGTTGTGATTATGGCGGATGAACAAAGTGCCTATATCAAGGTTGATACTAAACAGACGCCAAGAGCAACATTAGAGGCTCTGATCCCTTTAGTTTAAAGGTCAATAAGCTTACTAGGTGAAATAAAAATGCGCTGGTTCAACAGCGCATTTTTGTATGACTAAAGGGGTAAATAATTAGTCACGGAAATTGTTAAATTGGAATGGCTGCCCTAACTCGCCTTCTCTTACTAATTTCATCACGGCTTGTAAGTCGTCGCGCGATTTACCTGTAACACGAACTTGCTCGCCTTGAATTTGGGCTTGAACTTTCAATTTACTGTCTTTGATCAGCTTAACAATTTTTTTCGCTAAAGCTGTATCAATACCTTGCTTTAAGGTGGCTTCTACGCTGTACATTTTTCCGCTGTGAGTCATTTCTTCAGGGATATTTAATACCGCACCATCAATCCCTCTTTTTGCCATTTTCTCACGCAGAATATCTAATAATTGTTGAACCTGAAATTCAGATACACTGGTCGTTTTCACTGACTCTGCTTTTTCGTTTAATTCAAAGCTTGCTTCAACGTTACGAAAATCCCAGCGAGTAGTCAGTTCACGTTGTGCGTTTTCTACCGCATTTCGCACTTCATGTAAGTCAACTTCAGATACGATATCAAAAGATGGCATTCTTTCTTCCTCAATAAATAAATACAACCCGAATAATAGCTTCTTTTAGGGTTGCAAAAAAGCATTGCACATTCAATAACAAATTTATCCCTTTAATTTCCTCTTACAGTAAAGCGCAAACATACTTTAAACAGAGAAGTGTAATCAATGTTATAATTTTAGCTAAATAGTCTAATGACCGTCAGTAGCCACCTTACGCTATTACGATTTGTAAAAAGAGGCACAATGAAAATTACCGTTTTAGGGTGTGGTTCGATTGGTAAACTTTGGGTTGCAGCTTTAACACTTCAATCTCATGAAGTACAAGGTTGGCTAAGAGTACCTCAGCCTTTTTTAGACGTGAGTGTTGATAACATTAATGGCGAGCCTTTTTATCAACGTATTACCGCAAATCAACTTGAATGGTTAAAACAAAGCGAATTATTAATTGTCTGCTTAAAATCTTGGCAAGTCTCAGATGCGGTTAATGCGCTACTACCTTATCTTTCTGCACAATGTCCTATTTTATTAATTCATAATGGTATGGGTACTGCTGATGAATTAACAGCAACACAGCACCCCGTTATCAGACCTATTTTACAAGGCATTATTACTCATGGTGCTTATCAACAAGGGCAAGATGTTATTCATACAGCAACAGGAATAACACATATAGGCCCATTAAATCATGCAGCTCAGCAATACAGTTATTTAGCAGAAATCTTGCATCATGCTTTACCTGATGTCGCTTGGCATAATGATATCCATACGATTAGTTGGCTAAAACTTGCAGTTAATTGCGTTATCAACCCTCTTACCGTTTATTATCAATGCCGTAATGGGGATTTATTACGTTATCCTGAACATATTCAAAAAATATGCGATGAAGTTTATTTAGTAATGGAGCGCGAAGGTGTTGTACCAACGTCTCAAGCCCATCTTCATGGTTATATTATTGATACGATAGAACAGACAGCAAATAATTATTCGTCTATGTATCAAGATGTGAAATATCAACGCCATACAGAGATTGACTATATTACTGGTTATTTATTACGTCGAGCTTCAGAACAAGGGCTCGTATTACCCGAAAATAACCGCCTTTTTCAATTTATTAAACAACAGGAAGGCAATTATGACCATATCAGCGCTCATCTGCCTAGCTAATGGAAGTGAAGAAACCGAAGTCGTTACCACCGCAGATTTGCTGGTAAGAGCCGGTATTAATGTTGTACTTGCGAGTGCAGAAGATGATGTCGATGATCTTGTTATCACTTGTTCTCGTGGTATTAAAATTGTAGCTGATGCGCCTTTAGTTCGTGTCGTTGATCATCATTACGACGTTATTATTCTACCCGGTGGGTTACAAGGTACTGAAACCTTAAGAGACAGCCCTTTAGTGGTTGAGAAAGTGCGCCGTATGCACAGTGAGAATAGACTTGTCGCAGCCATCTGTGCAGCACCTGCCATTATTCTTGAATCTCACAATATTTTTCCCATCGGCAACATGACGGGCTTTCCTGCATTAAAAGATAAAATATCACCGAAAAAATGGGTTGATTATCGAGTCTATTTTGATGAAAGAGTTAACTTAATTACTAGCCAAGCACCTGCAACATCTATCGATTTTGCACTAAAAATTATTGAGCGCTTAAAAGGCAAAGAAGTCGCTGCCGATGTTGCCAAACAACTTGTATTACCACCCGGCATTTATAATTACCAAGATGAATTTACAGGCTTTGGGGATAGGTAAGTAGGTTAGTAGATAACTAGAACCGCAAATATATAATATTATTAAAGCGGTTCCATTTTTATTTCAGATATTCTTTATATTTAAGCTATTTTCAACATGTTAGTATTATGAGAAATGAATTTAGCTACTCGACTAATATATAAGGATACAATCTTCTGGGTATAGATATTTCTGAAAATAAAATAATTACTTTAAATACTCAGCATGAACGTCGAGTAATAACGAGCGCTAATAAAAACCCTAAAATTAGCATAATAGGTAAGAAAAACAAATTAACTATATTCAGTATTTATCAACGAACTAAATTTGGTGATAGTGATAGAGATGGTAACCCTTTAATATACTCATTAAAAGGTATCTATAATTATAAAATAACAAAAAATGAGCTATACAAATTCAAACCTTCCTTCTTAGCTATTTTAAATAAAATCAGATCTAAAATAATAGATAAAAATATTATATTTATCGTCATGCCGTCATCTACAGCAGTACCATACTTCTTAGCAAGAAGGATCTCTCGCCACTTCAGATCAAGTTTTTGCGATGATGTATTTATTAAATGCACTGTGGAAGAAGTAGTTAATAATTATTTTAATGAAGAAACAAATAAAAAAGAATCCCATATAAAACCAATAAAAAGAACATTATCTGAATTACAAAAATTACCACCTAATACTATTTTCACAATAAAAAAAATTCCAAATAAAATCAGGCACTACTTTTCCCCTTGGAAAATAAACCCAGATTTCGATATTAATAGATTAAATCATTATAATATTATTTTAATTGATGACTTACTCTCAACAGGAACAACATTAAATACAGCAACTATAGAATTAAATAGATCAGGATTAACATGTTCTACTGCAATCTGCCTTTTAAGTAATCTTTGAATTTGATCTCTTTTTAAGATTAATATATATTCCTTAGTTCTAGATAATATTTCTAGCTTAAGAGCCAACATACGCCCTTGGCTCTATAAATATGAAACATTTTGTAAAAAATGTGGGCTCGCGCAAGCACCATGATGATGGTCAAGCAATAAGAGCAAAGTAATCATCCGGAGAATGGCAGCGACATTCCCCAACATAAAAGTTGTATAATTAAAAAAAGCCACTTTATAGTGGCTTTTTTATCAACAATATAAACGTTATATATTATTTTTTACGATAGACTTTAACGTTCTCAAAACCTTGCTCACGTAAATAAAGCGCCTGTAAACGGCTCATCATTCCACGATCACAATAGAGTACATAGGTTTTTGCGTTATCTAAATCACCAAACTGAGTGCTTAGTTTATAGAAAGGTAGCTCTTTAACATCAATACCTTCTATCTTTAATGGTGAAGTCTCTTGCTCTTCTGGTGAGCGAATATCCAGAATAACGTCGTTAGCGCCGAATTCAGAGACCATTTCAACTTCAGTAACTTGCTGTACGGTTTCTTCTGCAATACGACGAATATCCATATTTTTAGCATTTTCAACAACGCTATCAAGAATAGAAAAATCAAACTTCTCTTCTTCTGCTTCGATCTTCGCTTTTACCGCTTTCACTGTTGGGCTTTTTGAAATCACACCACAGAATTCAGGCATTGTGCGAGCGAAATCTTCTGTACCAATTTGACGTGCGATATTGATAATGTTCTCTTTATCATGAGTGATAAGAGGACGTAAAATTAACGTGTCTGTCGCATTATCAATTAAACGTAAATTAGTTAAGGTTTGGCTAGAAACCTGCCCTAATGCTTCGCCAGTAACAATTGCTTGAACACCATAACGTTCTGCCACTCTTGATGCTGCACGTACCATCATACGTTTTAATACAACACCCATTTGACCATCATCGACTTTTTCTAAGATTTCTGCGACAACTGGCTCAAAATCAACAGCAACGAAATGCACTTTATGTGAACGACCAAAACGGTTCCATAAATAATGCGCAACTTGTTTAACGCCAATTTCGTGAGCAGAACCACCTAAGTTAAAGAAACAATAGTGAACTCGGCTACCACGACGCATTAACATATAGCTCGATACACCTGAGTCATAACCACCAGAGATCAGTGATAAAACATCTTCTTGTGTGCCAATTGGGAAACCGCCAATACCTTCATAACGCGCATTTACCAGAATAAGTTTGTCGTCTTCAATTTCCAAATTAATGGTGACATCTGGGCGGGTTAATTTCACTTTTGCGCTTTCAATGTGTTGGTTAAAACCACCACCAACATAACGCTCAACTTCATTTGAAGTAAAACTGTGTTTACCACGACGTTTGGCACGAACACAAAATGTTTTGTTTTCAACTAAATGCTTAAATGCTGCAAAAGTTTGCTCAAAAATATTGTGTAGATCAGTGTACGGATGCTCTTCTACTTGTAGAAAGTGATGAATACCAGGAATACGCGTTAATGCATCACATACCGCCTCACTTTTGCTTTCATCCTTACTGACAACAACAATGTTATCCCAATTGCGGACAACGGTGATTTCATCACCTAATGTATTAAGAACATTACGAATATTGCTAGTGAGGATCTTGATAAAACGTATACGAACTGATTGGCTTTTGATCGTAATTTCGGGGAATAATTTAATAATAAACTTCATAGTCAATGGTCATAGGTTATTAAGTAGAAACATAAACTACAGTGATGTAAATTGACTGGAGTTTATAAAAGTCACAAAGTATATCACCAATATTTAGGGCTCACCCGCAAAAATCATCGACTGAATAAGAAATTTTCTTCTCAATTGTAGTAAGATGATCGCTATTATTCAGCGCTAACATGCTTTATTATCAAAAATATTATGGCTAAGAAAACGACACCAATTAACGAAGACATCGCACAAGCACCAAGTTTCGAAGCATCTATGCAAGAACTTGAGCAAATCGTAAACCGTTTAGAATCCGGTGAACTCCCTTTAGAAGAAGCGCTTAATGAATTTGAACATGGCGTTCGTCTAGCCCGTGTTGGACAAAAAACATTACAAGACGCTGAACAGCGTGTTCGTATTCTTCTAAAAGAAGATGATAATGCAACTCCTGATGATTTTATCCAAGAGGCAGAATAATTGAGTAACGCAACTTCAAGTACGGATGCGTTCCGTCATAAATTAGATTCCGCCCACCAGCGTGTTGACGATGCATTAAACCAAGCGCTATCCGCTTTACCATTTACTGACATGCCTCTAGGTAAAGCCATGCATTATGGTGCCCTTTTAGGTGGAAAGCGCTTACGTCCTTTCCTTGTTTATGCAGTAGGTGAAATGTTTAAAATCCCTGCTCTTAACCTTGATGCACCAGCCGCTGCAGTAGAATGTATTCACGCTTATTCTCTTATTCATGATGATCTACCTGCGATGGATGATGATGATTTACGTCGTGGTAAACCTACATGTCATATTGAGTTTGGTGAAGCCAACGCAATTTTAGCGGGCGATGCATTACAAACACTTGCCTTTGAGATCTTAGCAAAAAATCCAATGCCTGATGTTGCAATGAGTGATCGGGTTGCAATGATTGCTGAATTAGCAACAGCCAGCGGGCTTGCTGGTATGTGTGGTGGTCAAGCTCTTGATCTTGAAGCCGAAGATAAATCCATTGATCTCGCATCTCTTGAAAAAATCCATTTACACAAGACAGGTGCATTAATTCGTGCGGCTGTTCGCTTAGGCGCATTTAGTGCTGGCTCAAAAGGTCACGATGTATTACCCGCATTAGATAAATATGCCCACTCTATTGGCCTTGCATTTCAGGTACAAGATGACATTTTAGATGTCATTGGCAGTACTGAAGAAACAGGAAAGCGTCAAGGTAGCGACCAAGAGTCAGGAAAAAGCACATATCCTGCACTTCTTGGGTTAGAGCAAGCTCAAAAGAAAGCACAGGAATTGTATAACGAAGCACTGGATGCCTTAGCGTTTCTTGAGCAATACGAGTACGATACGACCACGCTTAAACAATTAGCGAGTTTTATCGTCGAACGGAAAAACTAATAAAAAATAAAGAGAGCAGCTTACCTGTTCTTTCCCTATTACAAGTGATTAATTAATAGGCATCACATGAGCATTGATATCGAAAAATATCCCACATTGGCGTTGGTTGAAACACCAGAAGATTTGCGCCTATTACCAAAAGAGAGTTTACCTAAACTCTGTGATGAGCTAAGGCTATTTCTTCTTAACAGTGTCAGCCGCTCAAGTGGTCACTTCGCCTCAGGTTTAGGTGCTATTGAGTTAACGGTTGCTCTTCATTACGTCTATAAAACCCCTTTTGATAATCTTATTTGGGATGTGGGTCATCAAGCCTATCCCCATAAGATCTTAACAGGTCGCCGTGACCGCATTGATACTATCCGCCAAAAAAATGGGTTACACCCCTTCCCTTGGCGAGAAGAGAGTGAATACGACAAACTTTGTGTCGGTCACTCTTCAACCTCTATTAGTGCAGGTTTAGGTATGGCTGTTGCAGCTGAACAAGAAAAGCTGAACAGAAAAACAGTTTGTGTGATTGGTGATGGTGCAATTACTGCGGGTATGGCTTTTGAAGCAATGAACCACGCAGGTGATATTGAGCCAGATATGCTCGTTGTACTTAATGACAACGAGATGTCAATCTCCGAAAACGTTGGTGCATTGAATAATCATCTTGCACAATTGTTATCAGGCAAACTGTATACCACCTTACGTGAAGGTGGAAAAAAGGTCTTTTCTGGTATTCCACCGATTAAAGAATTACTGAAAAAGACAGAAGAACATATTAAAGGCATGGTTGTTCCCGGCACCATGTTTGAAGAATTGGGCTTTAATTATATCGGTCCAGTTGATGGTCATGATGTTATTGCGTTAGTGCAAACACTCGCTAATATGCGTGATCTAAAAGGTCCTCAACTCCTGCATATTATGACTAAGAAAGGTCGTGGATATGCACCTGCTGAACGTGATCCTATTAGCTGGCATGCTGTACCTAAGTTTGATCCACAAGCAGGTACATTACCTAAAAGCCCTAATGCACGACCTACATTTTCTAAAATTTTTGGTGACTGGTTATGTGAAGAAGCCTCAACCGATCCAAAACTCATGGCAATTACCCCTGCTATGCGTGAAGGCTCTGGTATGGTGCGTTTCTCAAAAGAATACCCATCACAATACTTTGATGTTGCGATCGCAGAACAACACGCCGTTACCTTTGCAGCAGGTTTAGCAATTGGTGGTTATAAGCCTATTGTTGCTATCTACTCAACATTCTTACAACGCGCTTACGATCAAGTGATCCACGATATTGCCATTCAAAAACTGCCTGTTTTATTTGCTATTGATCGTGGTGGTATTGTGGGAGCAGATGGTCAAACTCACCAAGGTGCTTTCGATCTCTCATTCTTACGCTGTATTCCTAATATGGTCATTATGGCACCAAGTGATGAAAATGAGTGTCGCCAAATGCTTCACACGGGTTATCACTATCAAGATGGCCCTGTTGCAGTACGTTACCCAAGAGGCTCTAGTGTTGGTGCGCAATTACAACCACTCAGTCCATTGCCTATGGGTAAAGGCATTATTCGTCGCCAAGGTAAAGGCATTGCTATTCTAAACTTTGGTACATTACTGCCTGAAGCGTTAGAAGTCGCTGAAAAACTTGATGCAACTGTGGCTGATATGCGTTTTATCAAACCTCTTGATAAATCCCTTATCCTTTCTCTGGCAGAGCAACATGATATGTTGGTAACGTTAGAAGAGAATGCGATTATGGGTGGCGCTGGCAGTGGTGTTAATGAATTACTGATGCAAGAACGTTGCTTAGTACCTGTCTTAAACTTAGGTATACCTGATCTATTTGTACCACAAGGTGGACAAGAAGAGATCAGAACTGACTTAGGTTTAGATGCAGACGGTATCGAAAAATCAATTAAAGCCTATCAAGCTAACTAATTGAATTAAAATGATTTAAAATAACCTCTCCTAATTAACTATAGGAGAGGTTAATGTATTTTCTAAGCTAAAATTTGTCTACTTTTATATACTGGTTCACGCTTTCACACCTCATATTTTCTTCAATTATAATCTTGTCCATCATCACATTTTTATGAAATTCACTGAAAATAACCACTTTCCTTATTGAATCCATTCAGCGTTAATTTATTCAATCAGTTATATTTTTCTTTCTTTTTGTTTGCCAACGAAACGTTTCGATCATGCTCACAATATGAATAAATCAAACTTGTTTTCCCGCCTTTCTTTTCTACTATGTAGACAGCGAAACGTTTCGCTGAGGAGGAAACATGAAAAAAGGTGTATTACTTAATAGTCCTATTTCGAGTGTAATTTCACGTTTAGGACACACTGACAAAATCACTATTGCAGATGCCGGATTACCTATTCCCTCCTCTGTTGAACGTATTGATCTTGCTCTCACTCAGGGTATTCCGGACTTTATGTCCGTGTTGCAAACAATCACTCATGAGATGCAAGTCGAGGCCGTGATGCTGGCGGAAGAAATTAAAACCATCAATCCCTCTCTTTTTAATGAAATCCTCTCTTATCTCTATTTATTAGAGCAAGAGCAGAAGAAGTCTATTCAAATAATGTATGTTTCACATGAAGCATTCAAAAAGCAACTTACTGAAAATAAAGCTGTTATTAGAACCGGTGAATGTACGCCTTATGCCAATATTGTGTTGTTTTCTGGTGTGACTTTTTGAGGACAATATGGAACCTTTACTTGAACTTAAAGATATTGATAAGTCATTCCCCGGTGTAAAAGCACTATCCGGCGCTACATTACGAATTTACCCTGGTCGAGTAATGGCTTTAGTCGGTGAAAATGGCGCAGGAAAATCAACACTGATGAAAGTACTCACTGGGATCTATAAAAAAGATGCTGGCGAAGTGATTTATCAAGGTGAAAGTTGTGCTTTTAATGGTCCCAAATCTTCTCAAGAAGCAGGAATAGGTATTATTCACCAAGAGCTTAACCTTATTCCTGAATTGACCATCGCAGAGAATATTTTCCTAGGTCGTGAATTTACGCGTGCTTTTGGCGCCATTGACTGGAAGAAAATGTATGCAGAAGCCGATAAGTTATTAGCCCGATTAAACCTTGCTTACAGCAGTCACCGTTTAGTGTCTGAATTATCGATTGGTGATCAGCAAATGGTAGAAATCGCCAAGGTGCTTAGTTTTGGTTCCAAAGTCATTATTATGGATGAACCAACAGACGCATTAACTGACACTGAAACTGAATCGCTATTTAGTGTTATTCGTGAACTAAGAGATCAAGGTTGCGGCATTGTTTATATCTCGCATCGTTTAAAAGAGATCTTTGAGATTTGCGATGACGTGACTGTACTGCGAGACGGTCAGTTTATTGGTGAAAAACCTGTCGCCTCATTAAAAGAAGACACTCTGATTGAAATGATGGTTGGTCGTAAGTTAGAAGACCAATACCCTCGTATTAATATCCCTCAAGGTAAAACCAAACTCAATGTCATTAACCTCAGCGGCGAAGATGTTCATGATGTCAGTTTCTCATTACATGAAAGCGAAATTCTTGGTATTTCAGGTTTAATGGGTGCGGGTCGTACTGAATTAATGAAAATTATCTACGGCGCATTACCCAAAACCAATGGCACCGTTGAGTTAGATGGTAAACCCTGCCAAATCAAAAAGCCGGCTGAAGGTTTAGAACAAGGCATTGTTTACATCTCTGAAGATAGAAAGCGTGATGGTTTAGTGCTCGGTATGTCGGTGAAAGAAAATATGTCTCTGACTGCACTACGCTATTTTAGCCGCGGTATGGGTGTGCTTAATCATAAAGAAGAGCAACTCACTGTTGGCGATTTTATTAAATTATTCAATATAAAAACCCCTTCAATGGATCAAACCATCGGTTTCTTATCAGGGGGAAATCAACAAAAAGTGGCTATCGCAAGAGGCCTAATGACTCGCCCTAAAGTACTTATTCTTGATGAACCCACTCGTGGCGTTGATGTGGGCGCTAAAAAAGAAATTTATCAGCTAATTAATAAATTTAAACAAGAAGGATTAAGCATCATCTTAATTTCTTCTGAAATGCCTGAGGTAATGGGAATGAGTGACCGTATTTTGGTTATGCATGAAGGTCGTATTAGTGGTGAGTTCTCCGCTCACAATGTCACACAAGAAATGCTAATGGCAGCGGCTGTTGGTAAACAATATGACGCTAAAGTAGGAGTTTGATATGAGCACGAATTCAATTCCAGCGTCAAAACGTTGGTTCTCAAAAGCTTGGCTATTAGAGCAAAAATCACTGATTGCTCTGCTTATCCTGATTGTCGTCGTTTCCACACTCAGTCCCAATTTTTTTACCTTAAATAATATTTTCAACATTCTCCAACAAACATCGGTTAATGCCATTATGGCGGTTGGGATGACGCTGGTTATTTTGACATCTGGCATCGACCTATCTGTTGGTTCATTGCTTGCATTAACTGGTGCTGTTGCTGCTTCTATGGTAGGTGCTGATGTTAATGCACTTGTTGCTGTTGTTGGAGCATTAGCGTTAGGTGCAGCCATTGGTGGTGTAACAGGGATTATCGTTGCTAAAGGTAAAGTTCAAGCCTTTATTGCTACGCTAGTCATGATGTTATTGCTGCGCGGTGTTACTCGTGTCTATACCGACGGTAGCCCAATTAATACCGGCTTTAGCGATAATGCTGATCTGTTTAGCTGGTTTGGTATTGGTCGCCCATTTGGTATTCCAACCCCAATCTGGCTGATGATGATTGTCTTTTTGAGCGCATGGTATTTATTACATCATACTCGTTTAGGCCGTTATATTTATGCGCTTGGCGGTAATGAATCAGCAACACGTTTATCCGGCATTAGCGTCGATAAAATCAAAATCATTGTTTATGCACTGTGTGGTTTATTAGCTGCCCTTGCCAGTGTCATTGAAGTTGCTCGCCTTTCATCAGCGCAACCAATGGCAGGTAATGGCTATGAGCTAGATGCTATTGCCGCCGTTGTTCTGGGTGGTACCAGTCTTGCAGGTGGTAAAGGTCGTATTATCGGTACATTAATTGGTGCACTTATTCTAGGTTTCTTAAATAACGCACTGAATTTATTAGGAATATCATCAAACTATCAAATGATAGTAAAAGCGGTGGTCATCTTACTTGCTGTTTTGGTAGATAACAAAAAATAACTCTCTATTCTCTTAATCCGAATCCCGACAGGAACTTATATTATGAAACTCAAAAAAATGGCGACACTTCTTTCTGTTGTTGCATTAAGCGCCACAATCAGCGCCAACGCATTTGCAAAAGAGTCGATCGCGCTTGTTATTTCAACACTTAACAACCCTTTCTTTGTCACCATGAAAGACAGTGCACAGAAAGAAGCTAACCGATTAGGCTACGATCTTGTTGTTCTAGATTCTATGGACAACCCAGCTAAAGAGCTTGCTAACGTGCAAGATCTGACAGTAAAAGGCACACGCTTAATGCTCATTAACCCGACAGACTCTGATGCTGTGGGTAACGCCGTTATTTTAGCTAATAAAGCCAAAATCCCTGTTATCACTTTAGACCGCGTTGCAAACAAAGGCGAAGTCGTCAGCCACGTTGCTTCAGATAACCGTCTTGGTGGTAAAATGGCGGGTGATTATATTGCAGAGAAAGTGGCTAGTGATGCCAAAGTTATCCAACTAGAGGGGATCACCGGAACATCTGCATCTCGTGAACGAGGTGAAGGCTTTAAACAAGCGGTTGATGCTCACAAACTGAATGTACTTGCCAGCCAACCTGCTGATTTTGACCGTACAAAAGGTCTTAACGTAATGCAAAATCTATTAACTGCTTATCCTGCGGTTCAAGCTGTTTTTGCACAAAATGATGAAATGGCATTAGGTGCATTACGTGCATTACAAACTGCCGGTCGTACCGATGTATTAGTGATTGGTTTCGATGGTACAGATGATGGGATCAAAGCGGTAAACCGTGGCATGTTAGGTGCAACCATTGCTCAACGCCCAGACCAAATTGGTATTATCGGTATTCAAACCGCAGATAAAATTCTCAAAGGCGAAAAAGTGGATGCAACAATCCCTGTCGAACTTGAGTTAGTTATTAAAAAATAACAACAATAAATACCACGGAGTAATATTGCTCCGTGGTAGCTTTAATCATTAAACACGTTTTCACAAGGATAAAGGCTATGACAACACCTCGCCTTGCTGTTCTAGGTAGCATTAATGTTGACCACATTATGAATATTTCACAATTTCCAAAACCTGGTGAAACCATTATTGGTCATCAATACAAAATAGCCTTTGGTGGTAAAGGTGCAAATCAGGCAGTTGCTTGTGGTCGCAGTGGTGCCGATATAACCTTTATTGCTTGTGTCGGTGATGATGCGATTGGTAGTGAGATAATTTCACAGCTTAAAACAGATAATATTCATATTGATGCAATTAGTATTATTCCGCAAACACCAACAGGTGTGGCGATGATACTTGTTAATGAACAAGGTGAAAACGTAATTAGTATTGTTGCAGGTGCTAATGGCGCACTAACACCTACTCATTTTCAGCAATATCATCATGTTGTTGAGCATGCTGATGCCTTGCTGATGCAATTAGAATCACCATTAGAGACTGTTTTTGAAGCCGCAAAACTAGCAAAATCACACCAAACTAAAGTCATTTTAAACCCAGCACCAGCACAACCTTTATCTGATGAATTTCTGAGTTTTATTGATGTTATCACTCCAAATGAGACGGAAGCCGAAATATTAACAGGCGTTTCTGTGCATGATGAAGCGGGTGCTGCAAAAGCTGCCGAAATTTTACATCAAAAAGGTATCAAACAAGTGCTTATCACTTTGGGTAGCCGTGGTGTATGGTTTAGTGAACAAGGGAAAGGCATGATAATTCCTGGATTTCGCGTCGATGCTGTTGATACCATTGCCGCAGGTGATACATTTAACGGTGCATTTGTCACTGCAATATTAGAAGGGAAACCTTCCGTTGAGGCTATCCGTTTTGCTCACGCAGCAGCTGCCATTGCAGTTACACGTCATGGTGCGCAATCATCTGTTCCTTGGCGTCATGAAATCGAATCATTTTTAGCAGAGCGAGCATAGTACTTTGGCAACAATGAAAGATGTCGCCCGTTTGGCGGGCGTTTCGACATCAACTGTTTCTCACGTTATCAATAACAATCGTTATGTTAGCGAAGGTATTCGTAAAAAGGTTAACGATGCTATCGAAACCTTAAATTACGCGCCTTCTGCTTTAGCGCGCAGTTTAAAAATGAACTGTACTCACACTATTGGTATGTTAGTGACAGCCAGTAGCAACCCTTTCTATGCAGAAGTTGTACGTGGTGTTGAACGCAGTTGCTACGAAAAAGGCTATAGCCTAATTTTATGTAATACCGAAGGGGATTACGAACGTATGGATAGTAGCCTTGAAACGTTGCTACAAAAACGTGTCGATGGCTTATTATTGATGTCAACAGAAGCCCGAGCGCCCTCTCATGAAGTGCTAAATCGTTATCCTCGTTTGCCTATGGTCATGATGGATTGGTCTCCGTTTGAATACGGCGGAGATATTATTCAAGATAACTCCCTGCTTGGGGGAGAAATCGCCACCAATTATCTGATTGAAAAAGGCTTTACTGAAATTGCATGTATTGCAGGTCCACAAGATAAACTCCCAGCAAAACATCGTTTGCAAGGCTATTACAATGCAATGCAAAAAGCAGGACTCTCTATTCGAGAAGAGTTTGTGTTAACAAGTGATTTTGAATTTGCCGGTGGGTTTAGCGCAATGCAAAAATTACTCTCACATTCTCTCTTACCACAAGCGGTTTTTACCTGTAATGACGCAATGGCTGTTGGTGCTTATCAAGCTATTTATCAAAAAGGTTTGCGCGTACCTGATGATATTTCAGTCATGGGTTATGACGATATCGATCTCGCCTCTTATATGATCCCTCCTCTTTCTACCATTCACCAACCTAAAGATGAATTGGGTAAACTTGCTGTCAGCCAATTATTACATCGTATGGAAAATATCGACGCTGATGACAATGTTTTGGTTCTTACCCCCAAACTTATAGAGCGTGGTTCGGTGAGTAAATTTGTAAAATCATAATAAGAAGATTAACACTATTATTGATGATGCTCTCTTTTAAGATGAGGGCATTTATTTTTAGTTACATTTATTAAATTATTGTTTTAATATCAAGAAATTACAAAAATTTCAAAACTACATTTATTTATCTTTATTTTCTATTTAACTCTCTATATTTAGCCTACTTTTCCTCACTCTTTACGTCATAACCTGTGAAAGATGCAAATTTCCATCAAATCCATTATACTATTGCCCTTTCGCATTATCAGAGGCAGTACCATTTAGGGGATTGCTTAGAACTTTCACTCTTAAATGATAATGTGTCCTTTAATTTATGGGGCAAGTGTTATCCTCATTGTGACGATTAATCACTTCCCATTTTGATAAAATTTGAGAGTATTATTATGTCATTACCTTCTTGTCCTAAGTGCAATTCTGAATACACCTATGAAGATGGTGCAATGTATGTTTGCCCAGAATGCGCACATGAGTGGAACGATGCAGAACCAACTGTTGATAGCGATGAGTTAGTGGTTAAAGATGCTAACGGTAATTTATTAGCTGATGGCGATTCAGTGACTGTGATTAAAGATCTCAAAGTCAAAGGTAGCTCAACCATGCTGAAAATTGGTACTAAAGTAAAAGGTATCCGTTTAGTGGAAGGCGACCATAATATTGATTGTAAAATTGATGGCTTTGGACCGATGAAATTGAAATCTGAATTTGTGAAAAAGAACTAAGATAATAGATTATTAATAATCTTTTTAAATATAAATTTAGATATTATCAAGATCATCAAAGGCGCTAATAAAGCGCCTTTTAAATATATTTAAGTATTTAAGTATTTAAGTATTTAAGTATTTAAGTATTTAAGTATTTAAGTATTTAAGTATTTAAGTATTTAAGTATTTAAGTATTTAAGTATTTAAGTATTTAAGTATTTAAGTATAAAATATATTTTCACTTTTATCCTTTATCAATATAGAATCATTCAATTCTTTTTAAATTAAATCATACCATTATAAGTAATGACTACGATTATTTCTCAAAATTTAACATTTGTAGCAGCAGATAGACTATGGACTGATTGTGATGATAACCCTGCTCCTGCGCCTTTTAAAAAATTTTATGTTCTTGATGATAGCATCATATTCTATTCTGGTTATATAAATGCAATATTAGCTATATTGGCATTTTATATTGGAGATAATATAGGAATAGATGAAGAATATGCTACGCTAATAGGTATTCTTTCAAATATGGATGAGGATATTTGTGAGTTTATTGAAGTAGATAGAAAAAATGGAGAAGTTGTTTATTTTCAAGGTGCGACTACAACGAAAAACCATAATTATATCTTTTATGGTGCTGGATCTGGTTCTGAATATGCAATCGAGTGCTATATAAATAATATTCAAATAATTACTATTAATGGTCAATATTATGATTTCATCAAATACGGTGATCACTTTATTAAAATAAGCATGAATTCAGCCTCTATAAAAGATCGTTGTTCCGGTGGAGGATTTGATTATATTAAGTGGCTAGAAAAAGATCTTATCGTTGATAAACTAAATTGGTTGGATACAGAAACAATAGAGCAATATAATAAAAAGATCCTCCATTTAATTAAAGAAAACTGTGGTAATAAAGAAGAACTAAGTGAATTAATACTAATGATGGATAATGAATGGGAAAAAGATAAAGAGGAACTAGAACGAGAAATCAAATCGGTTGACACCGCATTTACTCATGAGCATAATTTGACCAATATTCTGCAAACAAAAGGAGGCTCTCGCATGAATAATTCAGTTAAACCCAAAACGAGAGTTGCAGTGAAAACGTCAGGTACAAACAAAGGCGTTGTACTAGATATAGCATCCATAAAAGAACGTATTGCTAAACGCAAAGCTGAAAGAACCTAACAACCTCTTCAAAATATTCTTAAAGGCGCTAATAAAGCGCCTTTAAATTAAAGTAAGGTTACTCGTTAGACTCACTAAAATGATCAAACCCTTTTAGATTAGGGTAAACATCTTTGCCATCACGTAAATAACGAATGCCTTCAGCAATCGGCATAATTTGCCCTATACAATGAAAATCTGCCCCAGTATGCGCTAATGCAATCTCTAAAGCACCACGATTGATTTCAGGTACCGTAAAGCATAACTCATAATCTTCACCACCACTTAATGCCCAAATCTCTGCTTGTTCTTCGTTCACTTCCGCTTTCATCGCTGGCGAGTATGGTAATGCATCTAAATTTAAGCGAGCACCACAACCACTGGCTGTGAGAATATGGTTCAAGTCTGAAATAAGTCCATCAGAAATATCAATCGCAGATGTCGCTAAATGGCGTAATGCTTGACCTTGTAGTAAACGAGGCTGCGGGCGCAAATGCCGTGCGACAAAATAATCACTATGTTCTTTTTCTGTCGGCTGTAATCTATTTTGTAATACAGCAAGCCCTGCTGCGCTATCGCCTAAGAAACCCGTAACATAGATCCAATCACCAATTTTAGCACCAGAACGAAGTAATGCAGTTCCTTGTGGAACAAGCCCCTGTATTGTGATTGTTAAACTTAAAGGGCCACGAGTAGTATCACCACCAATTAACTGGATTGCATAGTAATCAGCTAGCGCAAAGAAAGAACGGCTAAATGCCTCAAGCCATTCACTGTTTGTATCCGGTAGTGTTAAAGCTAATGAAGCCCAAGAAGGATCTGCGCCAACGGCAGCTAAGTCACTAATATTTACAGCGAGTGCTTTATAGGCTAAATCTTCAGGTGAGATAGAAGGAAGGAAGTGAATGCCACTCACTAAAGTATCGGTACTAATAGCGACTTGTTGCTTTTCAGGTACTGTCAATATTGCGCAGTCATCCCCAATTCCTGTATTCACATCTTTTCGTTTTACAGGTTGTGAAGTGAAATATTGCTTAATAAGGGAGAATTCACCACAAGGCATTATCTATTTCCTATTGAGCTATGCATACTAGACTAGCTTTATTAAACAAAAGGCCGGAAATACCGGCCTTGAATTATTTACCATAGAGGAAACGTGAAAAACGTTATTTTTTACGTACAGTTGGTGCAGCTTTATCAAGCACGCCATTAACAAATTTATGGCTATCGTCAGCACCAAATACCTTAGCCAGTTCAATCGCTTCGTTAATCGCAACTTTGTAAGGAACATCTTCACGGAAGCTAAGTTCAAACATTGCTAAACGTAAAATTGCTTTTTCAACTTGACCTAATTCTTCAAGTTGGCGGGATAAATAAGGTTCCATTGCCTTATCTAAACGTGTTGCATTAATGGCAACACCCACTAAAAGCTCACGAAAATAAGCAATATCTACACCTTGGGTATCCTGCTCGGATAAAAACTCCAATTCCACATCCGCGATGTCATTTCCGGATAATTGCCATGAGTAGATAGCTTGAACAGCACACTCACGAGCACGACGACGAGCAGCAGGTTTCACAAAATTCCCCTTAAGTTAAAACAGATGATTAGCCTTTTATGGCTTTAAGTACATTGATCATTTCAAGTGCTGTCATTGCCGCTTCAGCACCTTTGTTGCCCGCTTTAGTTCCAGCGCGTTCAATAGCCTGTTCAATGCTTTCAGTTGTTAATACACCAAAAGTCACAGGGATCTCGCTTTGCATTGCAACTTGAGATAGACCAGAACTACATTCGCCAGCAACGTATTCAAAATGTGCGGTTCCACCACGGATAACAGTACCTAATGCGATAACTGCATCGTATTTGTCGCTTTCTGCTAATGCTTTAACAGTTAATGGCAACTCATAAGCGCCAGGAACCCAAACAACAGTAATATTTTCAGAGGAAACTTGTCCAATGCGTTCTAATGCATCAACCGCACCATCTAATAGGTTGTCGTTGATGAAGTTATTAAAACGGGCAATTGCAATTGCTACGCGTGCATTTGGCGCCGCGACAACACCTTTGATTACGTTCATAGGTTACCTTTTTCTCCTATCCGCGGGGCGCGGATTTTATCATATTCTTTCCTTTACTGCGCTCTGTTTTATTATTACACAGCAAAGGAGCCAAAAACCCTTGATAAATCAAGGCATTTAGTTGGCTGATAACGATGTCGTAACGACAGGAAATAACACACACGGCGCTATTTTACTACAAATAGCGCCGTAGACACACTTATTTGCGTCTATTAATAACGAGGTTTTAAACAAACTCTGATGTCAGAGCCAATTTGTTGGAGAGAATCTACTGTAAATTCAGGTGCTTCGGATAATGATGAAAGTGGAGAAAGTGCAAATAATCCTCGTGCATCATTCCCTAAAATTTTAGGCGCAATATAAATAATAAGCTCATCAACAAGCCCCGCCTCTAATAATGCACCAGCAAAATGAGCGCCACTTTCAACCCATACGCTATTGATATTGCGTTTACCCAATTGCATCATTAATAAAACTAAATCCACACCACTATTTTTGCCATTCGTTGGTAACAGGATTTCTGATACATTGCCTTGCCAGTCGCTTGGCTGTAATTTTGTACGTGCCAACCAGCATTCGCCTTCAATTTGAGTGATTTTATGATTTTCAGTCACTCTATTTTGGCTATCAGTAACAATACGAATAGGCTGGCGTAACGTTTCTTCTGGATAAAGCGCTTTAATTTCATCTGACAGCTCATCCCAACGAACATTCATAGAAGGGTTGTCAGCAAGCACTGTTGCACTTGTTGTTAAAATAGCGCTAGCTTGAGCTCGGAAATTTTGTACATCTCGACGAGATGCTTTAGACGTTATCCATTGGCTTTCACCAGATGCTAATGCTGTTTTACCATCTAAAGATGCACCTAATTTTAGCTGGATATAAGGGAAGCCAGTTCTCATTCGTTTAAAAAAGCCAACGTTAAGCTTTTCAGCTTCTTGCATTAAAACACCGTGTGAAACATCAATTCCGGCTGATAATAATTTGTGTAACCCTCGTCCTGCAACTTGAGGATTAGGATCTTGCATCGCAGCAACAACACGTTTTACACCTGCATTAATCAAGGCATCAGCACAAGGTGGCGTTTTACCAAAGTGACTACAAGGCTCAAGTGTGACATAAGCTGTCGCCCCTTTTGCTTTATCTCCTGCCATTTTTAATGCATTGACTTCAGCATGAGGACCGCCTGCGTGATGGTGATAACCTTCACCGATAATCTCACCCTCTTTTACAATAACACACCCCACATTAGGATTCGGTGATGTAGTAAAGCGACCTAATGCGGCAAGCTCAATGGCTCGACGCATATAGTGTTCATCATGCAGGCTTTCATTTTCACTTGGATTGTTGCTGTTGTTATTTGTCATAATAATTACATATAATTTTATTATTTATCGTTATTTATCAAATCATTAAATAAATCACAGTATTAATATACTAATCTTGTAATTTTGCGATTTCTTCACCAAAATCGCGGATATCTTCAAAACTACGATAAACCGAAGCAAAGCGAATATAAGCCACTTTATCGAGTTTCTTTAGTTGTTCCATAACAAAATTGCCAATTTCTTTTGAAGGTATTTCTCTTTCACCCGTCGCTCTTAGTTGTGATTTGATATGGCTTATCGCAGCTTCAACATCATCTGAACTAACCGGACGTTTTTCTAATGCTTTAAGCATACCTCGACGAAGTTTCTCTTCATCAAAAGGCTCACGTATTTCATCACTTTTCACAACACGAGGCATCACTAGCTCTGCAACTTCAAAGGTAGTAAAACGTTCATGACAAACAAGACATTGGCGACGACGGCGCACTTGTGAACCATCACCAACAAGTCTGGAATCAATTACCTTGGTATCTACGGCTCCACAAAATGGGCAATGCATAGTTATTCCTACTTTTGACAATACTCATAAACAGTGTACCTGTTCAGTGAACAAAAAACACCCTGTCAGTATACACTGGCAGGGTGTTTGCGATGTTTTATCAGAAAAACGCTCTATTATGGTAAGAGTGTTGTCTGATCGGCACCCTCTTTTTCCACTTTTTGTACAATCAAGTGTTCACGTTTCATTCCCATTTTCAGTGCTAATGCAGAAGCCACATAAATAGAAGAAATAGTACCGATTGAAACACCGATTAACATAACTAAAGAGAAGCCTTGAAGCATTGAGCCACCAAAGATATACAGCATTAATACAACCAGTAATGTTGTTGCTGATGTCATGATGGTACGGCTTAATGTCTGAGTCAGAGAAACGTTCATAATTTCATATGATGTTCCTCGACGAATTTTACGGAAGTTCTCACGAATACGGTCTGATACAACAATACTATCGTTCAGTGAGTAACCGATAACAGACATCAATGACGCCACAATGGTTAAGTCAACTTCTATGTGGAACAGTGAAAGAACACCCAGTGTTATCACAACGTCATGCGCAAGCGCAATAACCGCACCTAACGCCAAACGCCATTCAAAACGGAATCCAACATAGATAAGAATACAGATAAGTGCAGATAATAACGCCATAGCACCTGTTTGAGCCAATTCACTACCCACACTTGGCCCAACAAATTCAATACGTTTTACCACGGCATCGTTATCAACTTCAGCATTAATAACATCGATAACTTTCTTACCTAATTCTTGACCTGCCTGTCCTTCAACAGGAGGCATACGCACCATAATATCGCGGCTGCTACCAAAGTTTTGTAACAGAGGATCTTTAAAGCCCGCTGCATCTAGGCTATCACGCATTTTATCAAGGTCGGCTGGTTGACTGAGATTGATCTCAATTACTGTACCACCTGTAAAATCCAGTCCCCAGTTAAATCCTTTCACGGAAATGATAGCAATTGATGCTATCAAAAGCAGAAACGAAATACTAAAGGCGACGTTGTCCCAACGCATAAAGTCAATGACTCTACGACCATGGTTTAATTGTTCAACAGTATAATCCTGTGCCACAACGTGCTCCTTAAATAGACAGTTTCTTAACGCGTTTACCACCATACAGCAGGTTTACAATCGCACGAGTACCGACGATAGCGGTAAACATGGATGTTGCAACCCCGATTGCAGTTGTGATAGCAAAGCCTTTGATTGAGCCGGTACCGACTGCATAAAGGATCACAGCTGTAATTAATGTGGTTAAGTTCGCATCAATAATACTGGAGAAGGCACCTTTATAACCTTCATGGATTGCTTGTTGTACTGATCGACCATTACGTAACTCTTCTTTGATACGTTCGTTTATCAGTACGTTGGCATCGACGGCGACGGCAAGTGTTAATACGATACCCGCAATACCCGGCATGGTCAGTGTTGCGCCCGGTAATAGTGACATTACCCCAACGATTAACACTAAGTTTGCCATTAATGCAGTGCTCGCAATCACACCAAATTTACGATAATAAATTATCATAAAGGCAACTGACGCAATCAGACCCCATAAACACGCTTCTAAACCTTGGGTAATATTTTGCAGACCCAAAGTTGGACCAATCGTTCTTTCTTCAACGATTTGAATAGGTGCAATCAACGCACCAGCACGTAATAACAGAGATAATTGACGTGCTTCATTCGCATTTGAAATACCCGTAATACGGAAGCTATTTCCTAAACGACTCTGAATATTCGCAACGTTGATAACTTCTTCACTTTTAACCAATACAGCACGGTCATTCTCATCGCGTTTACCGCTGTCTTTATACTCTACGAACAGTGTTGCCATCGGTTTACCGACGTTGTCTTTCGTAAAGTTAGACATGATAGAACCACCCGCGCTATCAAGTGAAATATTCACTTGAGGTTGACCATATTCATCAGCCTGAGAGGTTGAGTCAGTAATGTGGTCACCCGTTAAAATAACGCGTTTATAAAGAATAGTTGGTCTACCTTCACGGGTATATTTCACTTCTGAGTCGCCCGGAATACGACCTGTTTCTAAAGCAGAAGGATCAACGGTAGTGTTGACTAAACGGAATTCTAATGTTGCTGTCGCACCTAAGATTTCTTTAGCGCGAGCGGTATCTTGGATACCCGGTAATTCAACAACAATTCGGTCAGCGCCTTGACGTTGAACTAATGGCTCTGCAACACCTAACTGGTTAACACGATTACGTAAGATAGTGATGTTTTGCTGTACAGCATAAGTACGTGCATCACGTAAACGTTCGTCAGTAAAAATAGCTCTTAATGAGTTATTTGCGCCATCTCTAAAAATGAGATCTTGATTACGACGAGTTAGGTAATCTGAAGCTTTAGAGCGATCATCCGAATTACGGAAACGGATTTCAACACCATAGTTATCCGTTTTACGGATAGAGGAATACGGAATGCCTTCGTCACGTAATAATGTACGTAGACTTTCAACATTTTGTTCCTGAAGTTTACCTAACGCAGTTTCCATATCAACTTCCATCAGGAAGTGAACACCACCACGTAAGTCTAACCCCAGTTTCATCGGCTCACCGCCAATGGCTTCTAACCATTTTGGTGTTGCCGGTGCAAGGTTAAGTGCAACAACGAACTGGTCGCCTAATGCAGGCAACAACACTTCACGGGCACGTAACTGAATGTCAGGATTACCGAAACGAGCCAAAATCGCACCATTTTCAAGTGCAATAGATTTCGCTTCAATTTTTTCTTTATCTAATAAAGATCGAACTTGATCCAGTGTTTGCTCATTGGCGGCGGTTCCCCGCGCGCCAGTGATTTGAACAGCCGGATCCTCACCATATAGGTTAGGAAGTGCGTAAAGCAGACCGATGAGGATAGCGGCTATCAACATCAGGTACTTCCACAAAGGATAACGGTTTAGCACGGCAGTTCCCTTTTCCCTTTGGGGAAATGTTATTAAATAGCTTTCATTGTGCCTTTAGGTAATACAGCGGCAACAAAGTCACGTTTGATAGTTACTTCAGTTGTTTCATTCAGAGCAACAACGATATAGCCGTTATCTGAAACCTTAACAACACGACCAATTAAACCACCAGTCGTTAAAACTTCATCACCTTTACCGATAGAATCCATCAGTTTACGATGTTCTTTAGTACGTTTTTGCTGTGGACGTAGGATCATGAAATAGAAAATCAGAATAAAGATCACTAACATCGGTAAAATAGACATAAAGCTAGCTTCAGGCGCTGCTTGTCCAGCAGAAGCTACAGCATCAGAAATGAAAAAACTCATTCACTTTTCCTCATTGTTGTCGATATCGACGATATTCAAGTTATAAGCCCAATATCATACACAGAATTGGGCTTTCTCGTATACATTATTCACACTTAGTCGCACTGCCATTTAGCGGTGGGACGGGTTTTCCGATACGTTCGTAGAATTCGTGTACAAACTCTTCAAAACGTGAGTCTTCAATAGACTGACGAATTTCAGCCATCAAACGTTGATAATAACGTAAGTTGTGAATAGTGTTCAGCCTTGCACCTAAAATTTCGTTACAACGATCAAGATGATGTAAATAAGCACGGCTATAATTTTTACAGGTATAGCAGTCACAATGTTCATCAAGTGTTGATGTATCAGAGCGATGTTTCGCATTACGAATTTTAATGACACCATCGGTTACAAACAGATGGCCATTTCGTGCATTTCGTGTTGGCATGACACAGTCAAACATATCAATACCACGACGAACACCTTCAACTAAATCTTCTGGTTTGCCAACACCCATTAAATAACGCGGTTTATTCGCAGGAATTTGAGGGCAGACATGCTCTAAAATACGGTGCATATCTTCTTTAGGCTCACCGACCGCAAGGCCGCCGACAGCGTAACCGTCAAAACCAATTTCGACTAGCCCTTTTACAGAGATATCACGTAAATCTTCGTAAACACCGCCTTGAATAATACCGAATAATGAATTTTTGTTATTGAGTTCATCAAAGCGCGCACGACTACGTTTAGCCCAACGTAATGACATCTCCATTGAGTTTTTTGCATAATCCCAATCTGAAGGATATGGCGTACACTCATCAAAAATCATCACAATGTCAGAACCCAAATCGTATTGGATTTCCATTGATTTTTCTGGGCTTAAGAAAATCTTTTCGCCATTAATAGGATTACGGAAGTGAACCCCCTCTTCTTTAATTTTACGCATTGCGCCTAAACTAAAGACTTGGAAACCACCTGAATCCGTTAAAATAGGACCTTGCCATTGCATAAAATCATGTAAATCACCATGCAATTTCATGATTTCTTGACCAGGGCGTAACCATAAGTGGAAGGTGTTACCTAAAAGAATTTGTGCACCTGTAGCTTTTACTTCTTCAGGTGTCATTCCTTTTACTGTGCCGTAAGTACCCACAGGCATAAATGCAGGTGTTTCAACAACACCACGTTCAAAAATAAGGCGACCGCGACGAGCATTACCGTCGGTTTTGTCTAATTCGTATTTCACTTATCCTCCAAGCATCAGAAAAACAGTCCAATGCGCAATAAAAAACAGCACATTCTAATCATTTGTTAGACGGCTGTATATGTTACTTCAACAAAAACTCGTGCTTAGTCAAAGGGATTAAGCAATAAAATCGAAATAACAATTCATAAAACGAAGAAAAACGTTAAAAAGAATAATAAATCTTTATTCTTGTCCTACTTTTTCATTGATAGCTAAAGGATTACGAGTAATAAACATCGCATCACCATAACTGAAAAAACGATACTCTTGCTCAACAGCTTCTTTATATGCATTCATGGTATTTTTATACCCTGCAAAAGCAGAAACCAGCATGATTAAAGTTGATTCAGGCAAATGGAAATTCGTAATCAATGCATCAATAATTTGATATTGATAACCCGGATAAATAAAAATTTGGGTATCATCGAAGAAAGGTGCAATTAACGCATCTTTTGTTGCTTTCGCAGCACTTTCTAAAGAACGAACAGAGGTTGTACCCACTGCAATTACTCGATTACCACGCGCTTTACACGCTAATACAGCATCAACCACCTCTTGTGGTACTTCTGCGTATTCAGAATGCATTGTGTGCTCTTCGATGTTATCAACACGCACGGGTTGGAAAGTACCAGCACCAACATGCAGTGTAACAAATGCCATCTCCACACCTTTTTCTTTTAAGGCTTGAAGTAATGGTTCATCAAAATGTAATCCCGCAGTAGGTGCGGCGACAGCGCCCGGACGCTCATTATAGACCGTTTGATAAAGTTCTTTATCAGACTCTTCATCTGGGCGATCAATATAAGGAGGTAAAGGCATATGACCAATGCTATTTAAGATGGTGAGAACATCTCTTTCATCATCAAAGCGAATTTCAAAAAGTGTATCATGACGCGCAACCATAGTTGCTTGTACACTTTCATCTTCCCCTAGCACAAGTGCAGCGCCTTCTTTTGGTGATTTAGAGGCTCTAACATGGGCAAGCACACGATGTTCATCAAGCATACGCTCAACTAACACTTCGATTTTACCGCCTGACGCTTTACGGCCATAAATACGCGCAGGGATCACGCGAGTATTATTAAAAACCAGTAGATCACCGGCATTTATTTTATCTAACACATCGGTAAAAATACCGTGTGATAAAGCACCAGTCTCACCTTCTAAAGAGAGCAAACGACAACCACTGCGTTGGGGTTGAGGATAGTGAGCAATCAAGGCTTCTGGCAATTCAAATGTAAAGTCTGATACACGCATAATTAAACGACTACTTTCATAAAAAACAGGCGGACTAGTCTAGTGCTGCCAGCTTATCAGTGCAACAAAGAAGCCCTTTTTTATTCAAAAAGCGCTATGATGATGAGATGAATTATCTTGCTCACTTACATCTGGCCTTTAGGGCAAAAAGCTCTCTATTAGGCAATATGATGGCAGATTACGTCAAAGGCGCACCTAGCTCTGATTACAGCCAAGCTGTTATTGAGGGCATTCGTATGCATAGACGTATTGATGTACTCACTGATACTCACCCATTAGTCAAACAAGCTCGCCTTTTATTTCCTGATGAATATCGCCGAGTTTCACCGATTACCTTAGATGTTTTTTGGGATCATTTTCTTTCTTTAAATTGGTCAAAATTCGAACCAAATATACCGTTGACTGAATTTGTCATCGAGACTCGAAATATTATTGAACCAGATTTATGGCAAACGCCTGAAAAATTCCAAGAGCTCAACGAATATCTATGGTCACAATCTTGGTTAATTCGTTATGCTGACAAGGCATATATTGCTCAAACATTGAAAGGAATGGCGAGAAGAAGACCACGATTAAGCGCACTTGCGGGCTCTTATATCGTACTCGAAACACATTACGATGAATTAAGTGAGATTTTTTGGCAGTTTTATCCACAATTGCTAGAAAGAGCACAGCATCACCAACTTGATGACTGATACATTTAACTGCCATTTTGAGTTTCATCTTTTTGTCATATTGTCGAATTACATTTGATATATCAAAGAGATGTTGAGTCAATTTATCATATTATTCGTAACGATTTGTTAACAAGCATAGTATTCATTTCCAAAGTTGATTAGAATGAATCGTTATACAAGGAGTCATAAATAATCCTACTTTATTGTATTAAGCTGATAGCTATAATCTATCAAATAGATTGTTCTGTTTGACTTTATCAATAGCGATTGATTATTTATGCTGTATGCATCATTTAAAAACAGGGTATACACCCTGAATTTGCTCTAAATAGTTTGAGGTGTAGCTAGGCGACAAGTGCGAATAAACGCAGTCAACAACGCTACAACTTGAAATATGACGAGTATAAACAGGGTATACACTCTGAATTTACTCTAAATAGTTCGAGGTGTAGCTAGGCGACAAGTGAATGAGTCGCTAGGAGCATACAAAAGTATGTGACTAGTGCGAATGAACGCAGTCAACAACGCTACAACTTGAAATATGACGAGTATAAACTCTTTCAATTTACAGGAGTACATTATGGTTCTGGTTACTCGCAAAGCCCCTGATTTCACAGCTGCTGCCGTTTTAGGTAATGGTGAGATTGTTAATGATTTCAACCTGCATTCATTTATCAAAGGCAAACCTGCCGTTATTTTCTTCTGGCCAATGGATTTCACTTTCGTTTGCCCTTCAGAGCTGATTGCATTCGATCACCGTTTTGAAGAATTCAAAAAACGTGGTGTTGAAATCATCGGCGTTTCTATGGACTCAGAATTCGTTCATAACGCATGGCGTAAAACTCCAATTGATGATGGCGGTATTGGTGAAGTTAAATACCCAATGGTTGCTGATATCAAACACGACATTATCAAAGCTTACGGCATCGAACATCCAGAAGCAGGCGTTGCGCTGCGTGGTTCATTCCTGATTGACAAAGAAGGCGTTGTTCGTCACCAAGTCGTTAACGATCTGCCTTTAGGTCGTAATATCGACGAAATGATCCGTATGGTTGATGCACTGCAATTCCACGAAGAGCACGGCGAAGTTTGTCCTGCACAGTGGGAAAAAGGTCAAGAAGGTATGGGCGCATCTCCAGACGGCGTTGCTAAATACCTGAAAGCAAACTCTGGCAAACTGTAATAGCTCAGTAAGCTGACGCATTTTTAAAAGCCTGTGAAAACAGGCTTTTTTTATTTATTCCGCACTTATCTTTTCATTTTTTATCAACTCTATTTATTACTATTATTAGTTATACATAAGCTTATTGTTTATCTGCTTAAAGATAATTTTGTGATCATCACATCAAAAAAAATTCTCATCACCAATAACCTCTCTCTATACTTATTGTTACGCAATTGTTAATTCATATTAATAACAGCGTAAAACTCTATATTTGTATCTATTCAAAATAACTCCCTGTTATTAATGGAGATAATAATGATTACGATAAAAAAAACTCACCTGCTATTACTCACTACCCTTTTCTCACATTCACTTTATGCAGCCTATGAACCCGCTGTTGAAGCACAACACGGTATGGTTGTCTCCTCTCAACACCTCGCATCTCAAGTCGGGAATGACATATTACAAAAAGGGGGTAACGCGATTGATGCTGCCGTTGCCGTCGGTTATGCACAAGCTGTCGTAAATGCTTGCTGTGGTAATATTGGTGGCGGTGGTTTTATGACTATACACCTTGCTGATGGCACAAATACTTTTATCAATTTTAGGGAAACGGCTCCCTCTTCTGCTTCTAAGAATATGTATTTAGATAAAGATGGAAATTTGATTAAAGATGCCAGCCTATATGGTTATCTTGCTTCAGGAGTACCCGGCACAGTAAAAGGGTTGAATTCAGCATTAGAGAAATACGGTACGCTTTCACGCCAAGATGTCATGGCGCCTGCAATTAAGCTTGCAAGAGAGGGATATATTTTAACCCGCGCTGATACTGATGTGTTAGAAACGACAACAGAGCGTTTTAAACAAGATCCTGAGTCTGCAAAAATTTTCTTAAAACCAGATGGAACACCATGGCAACCCGGTGATCGCCTAATTCAGACTGATTTAGCTAATACATTGGAACTCATCGCAAGCCAAGGTTCTGATGCATTTTACCAAGGAGAGATCCCTAAAAAAGTTGAAGAAGCTTCGAAACAACATAATGGCCTGTTAACTCAAGAAGATTTTGCTAATTTTACTATTACAGAAACCAAACCTATCACCTGTACTTACCGAGGTTATGAGTTTATTTCTGCACCGCCTCCAAGCTCAGGTGGAGTCACTATCTGCCAAACGCTAAATATTTTAGAAGGTTACGATCTTAAATCGATGGGCTTTAATTCAGCTGAATATGTTCATACTTTAACAGAAGCAATGCGTCATGCTTATATGGACAGAAATACGTTTCTTGGTGATCCCCAATTTATTAAAAACCCTACGGAAAAGTTATTAAATAAAGCTTATGCCACAGAAATACGCCAACAAATCAAACCGAATGAAGCCACGCCATCAGAAAATGTACAACCCGGTATCGCTCCTCATGAAAGCCCTGAAACAACGCACTACTCAGTTATAGATAAAAATGATAACGCTGTTTCAACCACTTATACTATAAATGGTCGTTTTGGTGCTGTAGTCATCGCACCGGGAACTGGATTTTTCCTCAACAACGAGATGGATGATTTTACAACCAAAGTCGGCGAAAAAAACCTATATGGTTTAGTACAAGGTGAGCGTAATAGTATTGCACCATTAAAACGCCCATTATCATCAATGAGCCCAACGATTGTGACTAAGGAAGGTAAACCTTTCCTTATTTTAGGATCACCGGGAGGTTCTCGCATTATCTCAATTACCTTACAAACAGCACTGAATATTATTGAATTTGGTATGCCACCGCAAGAAGCGGTTAATAGCCCCCGTATTCACCATCAATGGTTACCGGATGAGGTTTATTATGAGCAACGAGGATTATCAAAAGACACTTTAGAAAAACTCTCTGCCATGGGATATAAAATGGTAGAACAGACTCCATGGGGAGCGGCTGAACTTATTATGGTCGGACTCCCAGGAGAAGAAGGTGTGATCCCAGCATCATCAGGTAATGATTCCGCTGTTTCTGGTGCAGTACGTGAAGGTTATCTTTATGGATCAAATGATGTTCGTCGCCCAGCAGGTAAAGCCGTAGGTTACTAGCAATAAAGCCATCGAATAAAACAAACAAAAGAAACCTTCTCTCTATTAGATAAGGTTTCTTTTTTTATAAAAATGATCTAGTCATGGTTTTACAATTTATTCATATTTAATTCTATTAATAATAATCAATATCTATTTTTGATTAGATATATATTTAATATTGAATATCAAATTATTATTAAAACAATAATATTAGATAGAATATAAGAGCAAATCACCTTTAATTTAATTTCAATAACAGAATATATATGAATGGTATTTATTCTCTTTCTTAATTACAGATAAAAACAATAATCATTTAATTAAACTAAATTAATAGCACTGATTATTTTTATTTCTATGATAATTGTCACAGTATAAATTTTTTAATACCCACACTATCAAAGAGGATAATAAAAATATGCAAAAAAGTGGAGATAACACATTGTAAATACAAATATTTAACATTTCATCACAGTGTATTTTTATCATAAAAATAGTTGAATCTTATAATATATCTTCTAACGATACCGTTATTATATTTTTTATATAACGGTAAAGCAAGCGGATAAATAAAGAATTTATCGTCACAACTTATTTCTTATATAAATTAGTTAAGCGGAGATAAATATTAATGTCTGATACACATCATCGTCCAATATTAGATATTGGGCTATCAAGACTAGAGTTTCTGCGAATATCCGGTAAAGGTCTTGCAGGGATCACAATAGCACCCGCATTACTTTCTCTTTTAGGTTGTAAGCAAGAAGAAATAGATAGCGGAATAATTCAATTAACCACAACACCTAAAGGTGTTTTAGTCACAAATAGAGCGCGTTGCACAGGATGCCACCGCTGCGAAACAGCATGTACAACATGGAATGATGGAAGCGTAGGTTCCTTCTTCTCACGCACCAAAATCCATCGTCATTTTTATTTTGGTGATAAAGGCATTGGCTCCGGTGGTGGACTTTATGGCGATTTAAACTTTACAACAGATACATGCCGCCAATGTAAAGATCCTGAATGTATGAAGGTCTGCCCAGTAAAAGCTATCCGTTATCAAGAAGAGTTTGGTTGTATTGTCGTTGATACACGTCGTTGTATTGGTTGTGCCGCCTGTACAACAGCTTGTCCGTGGATGATGGCAACTGTCAATCCACAAACTAAAAAATCCGGCAAATGTAATTTATGTGGTGAGTGTGCATCAGCGTGCCCAACAGGTGCTCTGCAAATCATTGAATGGAAAGAAATTACTGTTTAATAAATCCAGACAATCACATCACTGAACCACATTTAGATTAGGAAGCAATATTATGACTAACGGCTGGACTGGAAATATTCTAAGAATCAACTTAACTACCGGTGCCATCACTCGTGAAAGCTCAAGCAAATATAAATTTTTGATTGGTGGTATGGGCTTTGGCTACAAAATTATGTACGAAGAGGTTGCTCCCGGCGTTAAACCTTTTGATGAAGAAAACAAAGTTGTCTTCGCTGTAGGGCCTTTAACTGGATCGGGCGCACCTTGTAGCTCTCGCGTCAATATCACCTCTCTTTCCACCTTTACTCGTGGCAATCTTGTCGTTGATGCTCATATGGGTGGATTTTTTGCAGCATGGATGAAGTTTGCAGGCTATGACTCTCTGATTATTGAAGGTAAATCAGATAAGCCTGTTTGGATCCATATTGATGATGACCAAGTTTCTATTGAAGATGCCTCCTTCTTATGGGGGAAAGGTGTTCGTCAAACCACAGAAGAGTTATGTGCTCAAACAAGTCCTGAAGCTTGTGTTGCTACCATTGGTCCTGCTGGTGAAAACCTCGTACCTTTATCTGGCATTATTAATAGCCGTAACCACAGTGGTGGCGCTGGTGTTGGTGCAGTTTTAGGTTCTAAAAAATTAAAAGCCATTGTTGTCGAAGGTAGCCGTGGGGTTAACGTTGCTGACCGAAAAGCGTTAAAAGAACTTAACGACTATATGATGACACAACTGATTGGCTCTAATAACAACCACGTTGTACCAAGTACACCACAATCATGGGCAGAATATTCACACCCAGGCTCTCGTTGGACTGCACGTAAAGGTCTGTATTGGGGAGCAGCTGAAGGTGGCCCAATTGAAACAGGTGAAATCCCTCCAGGTGATATCAATACTGTTGGTTTCAGAACAATGAAATCAACCTTTGACTTAGGTCCAGAAGCAGAAGAATACACCGTGAAAATGGGTGGTTGTCACTCTTGCCCTATCCGTTGTATGGCTCAACTCAATGTTCCACAAGCAAAAAAATTTGGTGTGCCACAAACAGGTGGTAACACTTGTGTTGCTAACTTCGTTCACACAACCATTTTCCCTAATGGCCCTAAGGATGTTGAGAAAAAAGGGGATGGTAACGTTGTTGGTAACTTAGTGGGTCTGAATATTTTTGATGATATGGGGCTTTGGTGTAACTACGGTCAGCTTCATCGCGACTTCACGTATTGTTATACCCACGGTGTCTTTAAACGTGTATTACCAGAAGCCGAATACAATGAAATCCCATGGGATAAGCTGGAAGAAGGTAACCCTGAATTTATCAAAGAGTTCTACTATCGTTTAGCGCATCGCAAAGGTGAATTTAGCCACCTTGCTGATGGCTCTTACCTAATTGCACAACGCTGGAATTTAGGTGAAGAGTATTGGGCTGATAAGAAAAATAAACTCTGGTCACCAATGGGCTTCCCAATTCACCACGCGAATGAAGCATCGGCTCAAGTGGGTTCTATCGTTAACTGTATGTTTAACCGCGATGCAATGACACATACACATATCAACTATATCGGTAGTGGTTTACCTCTAAAACTACAAAAAGAGATTGCAGGTGAGCTATTTGGCTCTGGTGATGCTTTTGATGAAACCAAAAACTATACACCAATCAATAAAGCCAAAATTGCTTATACCAAGTGGACAATTTTACGTAGTTGCTTACACGATGCGGTCACCTTATGTAACTGGGTATGGCCAATGACGGTTTCTCCTCATAAGAGCCGTAATTATCGTGGTGACTTAGAAATGGAAGCCAAATTCTTTACCGCTATCACAGGTGAACCAACCACGTCTAAAGATCTGGATTTAGCCTCAGAGCGTATCTTCACTTTACACCGCGCTTATACCGTTAAATTAATGAACACCATGGATATGCGTAATGAGCATGACCAAATCTGTTCATGGGTATTCGATAAAGATCCTGATATTCCAGTCTTTACTGAAGGCACAGACAAAATGGACAGAGTCGATATGCAGCTTTCTCTTACCATGTTCTATGAAGAAATGGGCTGGGATCCACAGTTAGGTTGCCCAACAAAAGAAACTTTAGTTCGCCTTGGATTACAAGATGTTGCAGACGATTTAGCGTCTCGTGGTTTATTACCAAGTTAATAGGTAAAAGAAGGAGATCATGATGATAGAACAAAATGCATCGGCTTCTATACCACAAGATATCGCTGATGATACAGATATTGCTTTAGAGCAACCTGATATCTCTCGTCGCCGTTGGTTACTGCCACTATCAGAAACAGGTGTTGGACGTAGTGCTAACACCTCAACAGATATCGCAGAAGAACCCGTTGCGGAAGAAGTAGCAGAATTATCTGCCGAACAACATCTAGCGAATGCGATACGTCAATGTTCAAAAGAAGGTGAACTATTAGCAATTTCAACGCTGTATGATGCGCCCTATTCTCTGACTGAAGAGGACATTGCGCAGTTAGAAACCGCGTTAAAGAGCGACGAGTTTATTGATATCGCCCATTTAAGTCTCAATGGCGAGGATTATTATTACTCTGATGAATTTATGTCAGATAACTTCGCACAACTGCAATTATTAAACCGCCATGCAGATATTTGTACGGCAATTGCAGGTGTGGTTCGTTTTGAATGCGAAACCTATCCTCGACCATTGAAACAAAGCATGTTGATGTCTGAACCCTTTAAGTACACGGCTTCAGAGATTGAAGATGCACTGACACTGATGAAAACTCACCCTGATTTTCAGGATATTCAGCAAGTTTTAGCATCCAACGATGCCCCTTATCTCTTTAGCAATACGTTAATGAGTTACGGCAAAGCACGAGGCTTAACTGAATGGATTGAGGTTGAACAACATGAAAACCCTTAATGTTCAGCCTTATCAACGAAATTCGATGTGGGTATTACAACATCATCAGACTGAGGAGCAAAAATAATGCGTGTTTCTCGCCGTAAATTTGTAGCAGGTATGGGATCGGTCATTTTTTTCAGTGCACCACTAGGAAGTGCGCTTGCAGCAACTGCAGAAAAAAAACCTATCCGCTATGCCATGATCCACGATGAGACGCTCTGTAATGGCTGTAATATCTGCGCCACTGCATGTCGTCGATTAAATAAAGTACCCAATGGTATGGCACGAATGGATATCGCTCATATTCCATTAAGCCTCAAAGAAGACAACGATAAATACCATTTCTTTAGACACTCTTGCCAGCAATGTGAAGATGCCCCTTGTATTCCGGTTTGCCCTACGGGTGCTTCTTGGCGTGATGAGACCAATGGCATTGTTCGTGTTAATAAAGATAAATGTATTGGTTGTAGCTATTGTATATCAGCGTGCCCATACCAAGTTCGTTATCTTAACCCTGTGACACATGTTGCTGATAAATGTGACTTTTGTCTTGAGTCTCGATTACAAAAAGGTTTCCCACCGATTTGTGTGAGTGCTTGTCCACAAAATGCCTTGTTATTTGGTAGAGAAGACAGTCCTCAAATTCAAGAATGGCTCAAAACACACGATTACTATATTTATCAACTTGATGGTGTAGGAAAACCGCATCTCTATCGCCGTGTAGGGCCTCATGTTCAAGAGGAGGGTAAAGTATGAGTATCGTCAATACAATGCCAGACAGTGCTCAGTTCCAAGCCGCACTAAAAGAGTATGTTTTAATCTATACACCTGACTATTTACCTCTTTGGCTAATTGTTGCGGGCGTATTATTTATTGGCATGCTACTTGTTCTCGCACTGCATGGTTTTTTACGTTATCGCTTTGCCACACCTCATGGTGAATCGCATAAAGAAGAGAAACTCTATCTTTACTCTAAAGCTGTTCGTTTGTGGCACTGGAGTAATGCCTCTTTATTTATTCTGTTACTTCTAAGTGGTGGCATTAACCATTTCGCCCTACTTTCAGCCCACGATACTGCGTTATTAGTCAGTGTGCATGAAATCTGTGGTTATCTGCTTTTGGTTTGCTGGTTGTCCTTTATTCTTATTAACCTTGTTGGTGGTAATGGCAAGTTTTACCGCATTGATGGCAAAAACTGGTTTCAACGCGCCTTTATGCAAACTCGTTTTTATCTCTACGGTATTATCAAAGGAGAAGGTCATCCCTTCCCAGCGACACCTAATGTTAAGTTTAATCCACTACAACAAATGGCTTATTTAGGTGTGATGTATGCGTTAGTTCCACTGCTTTTGATAACGGGTGTTTTACTTCAAAATCCAGCATTTATTCCTGCTGATGCCGTCATGTTTAAAGCTTGGTTATTAATCGCGCACCAAATATTAGCTGTATGTAGTGTCTTTTTTATCATTGGTCACCTTTATCTGTGTACAACAGGAAAAACACCATTCCAAACATTTCGCAGTATGGTTGATGGTTACCATAGACACTAATTAATACATGGATTAAGGAGCTTATATGTCAGTCCCTTCAAAGGAAGATATTAGATTAACAAAAGAAGACTTACGACAGCTGCATGTTTCAACTTCGCTTTATCGTTGGTTTTTACGTTATTTTCCTGATGGAGGCACTTACAGTGCTATTCATAGTGAGTTAATAAAACAGCGCCGTACACAGTGGATAGAAAGCTTTATTCAATATATTTATTTACGTCATTTTAGTGAAGCATCCTTTGCCAAACAGGAACAAGAAGTGATGGAAAACATCTTGTTCCTGCTCGGCAATGAACAACAGCAAGGCGTGACATTACAACGCCTGCCCTATCACAATACGTTGCCAACCTCTGAAAATATTCAATTTTCTACTGAATGGCATCAATTGATCTTAAAAAGTCAGCAACTAAGTACCGATCTCGCTTTGTGTGGCAATAATAACATCGTGGCTTTTTCTGGTGATGAAAACAGCATTTCCAACACCGGTTATAGTAACCAATTAATGAATACTGGTTTCGCAGGAAAAGTGTGTAATACAGGAAATCAGTGTCGTATCGGTAGCTTAGGTGGACGCTCTCGCATTTGTAATAGTGGCAATGATGTAAAAATTTATGCGTCAGGTAATGGTGTCCATATCGCCAATAGCGGTATACGTAATTTTATTACTGCCTCTCAAGATCGCGCAAAAGTCACCAACACGGGTGATTTAGCGCAAATCAATGTTACTGGAAATAACTCCGTAGCAATTAATACAGGCGATAACTGTAAAGTCACGGTATCTGGTGATAACAGTATTTGTATCTCAACAGGTAATATCCATCAGTTCTGCTTAGGAAAAGGCGGTAGTGCAGTTATTGCTTATCATGACGGTAATCGTACCCGCTTTAAGATCTTCTATGAAGGTGAAGAGGGTATCGTCGCTGGAGTTCATTACTATTTAGATGAAAATCAGCATCCTGTTGCACATATAAAACAGAACTCGACTTCTGTTAATTAATACTTCAAATATATATTATTAAAAAAGGGAAACTTTCGTTTCCCTTTTTACTTTTGCAATCAATGTATTTTATTGCTTATGAATCGCTTCAGTATGGATCACTTTTTTATTCTGTGAACCAGCGACTCTATCGTAAATACCACACACAACAATCGTCACAATGACTGGGATTAACCACGCTAAACCTTGCTCACTTAATGGCAGTTTTGTCGCCCATTCTGGTAATAAATGTTTCAAATAATCGGACGCTTTTATTGCATCAAAAATACCGAAAAATAAGCTAACAGCCATTGCTGGCGCGATAATACGGCTTGGATTATTCCACAGACGTAATGTGAAACTCATTAAAATAATCACAATACAAGGTGGATAAATCATTATCAGCACAGGAATAGAAAACGCGATCAGTTTGCTCAAACCTAAGTTTGAAACAACAGCTGAGAATATCGCTAAAATCAACACTAATACACGATAAGAGATAGGCAAATAACGGCTGAAAAACTCTGCGCATGCACAGGTTAAACCAACAGCAGTCACCATACAGGCTAAGAAAATCAGTACGGCTAAAAAGAAGCTACCAAAATTACCAAAAGTGTACTGAACATAGGCATGTAAAATATCAGCACCGTCTTGAGCACCCGGAATGATACTGCCGCTGCTAGAGCCTAATTTAAATAAACTCAAATAAATTGCAGTTAACAATACACCCGCAATAATTCCCGCCCACATGGTATAACGTGTTAACAGTGACGAATTATCAATACCTCGAGAGCGAGCGGCATTAACAATAACAATACCAAAAACCATAGCGCCCAATGTATCCATGGTGAGGTAACCGTTAATAAATCCCTGAGTTAACGCCATATCACGATAAGCTTCAGTCGCAGGAATAGCGCCACCAGCTGGCCAAAAGACCGCAGCCACACCTAATATCGCTAATGCCAGAATTTTAATCGGCGCAAGAATATGACCAACACTGTCTAGCAATTTCCCCGGATAAAGCGAAATACCAATAACAATTAAGAAATAGACAATGCTGTAAATCAGCAATGACATCTCTGTATCACCCACTAAAGGTGCAATACCCACTTTAAAAGAAACCGTTGCAGTACGAGGGGTTGCAAAAAGAGGTCCAACAGCAAGATAGGCAACAATGGCTAATAACAATCCCATTGATTTACCAATAGGTGTACTTAATGCCTCAATACCACCACCAACTTTTGCCAGTGCAACAACCGTTAAAACAGGTAAACCCACGCCGGTGATCAAAAAGCCAATCGCGGCAGTCCAAACAAATTCGCCTGATTGTAACCCCACCATTGGAGGAAAAATAATGTTGCCAGCGCCAACAAATAGGGCGAATGTCATAAACCCTAATGCCAGGATATCTCTGGAAGTTAATCTATGTGCCATAAGTTTTGTTAATATGTAGTTACAATAATGGTTAAATTACGCCAAGGTAGCGCAACATAAAATCAACAATATCTATTTAAGCTCAGACCGTCATTATTCAGGATAATATCCATATATAATCATTTCATGCAGAGCAATTAGGTACTAAATAGAAAAAATTGCCGATAACTGCTCACAAGTAAAACTTTTATAATGAAAAAAGGCAATAGCCAATCCTAAAACCAGAATAATCATCTAAACTATTTTTCAGCACTAGTTATAACTGTCATATATCATCGAATATACATGATATGATTTGTGCATTTTATCACCAATAATATTGAGCATTGGCATCATTTAAAGTTACCATTAATTAATAATATTAAAATTTAACGCTACGATATTAGTTTTTATTGATATTAAAAAGATCAAGAAAGGGGCAAAAAAACCTTTATCACAGATTAAAGATAAGTGATAAAGGCTTTAAAAAGACATATTGCTAGTGTGCTTTTTTAGCGGTAAGCAATGTTTGAGGAAGGATAAAAGAGAACGTACTTCCAACACCTACTTTACTTTCAATATTCAATTGAGAGTGATGATGAAGCAGCGATTTTTTCACAATAGCCAAACCTAACCCAGTACCACCAGAATGGCGAGAGCGAGCTTTATCAACACGATAAAAGCGCTCTGTTAAACGAGTTAGGTGTTCAGCGCTGATCCCCGACCCATTATCTGAAACACTAAATAACATGCCTTGAGGAATTTTCTTCCAACTGACTTTAATTGTTGTGCCTTCTTCAGTGTGATTAATAGCGTTATACACTAAGTTAGAAACCGCACTACGCAGTTGCTCTTCATTACCACGAACAGCCCACTGTTCATCAACATCAAAAACAATATGATGTTGGCCTTGGCTCAATGAGTTCGCTTCTTGTTGTAATAGAACCAAAATGGCAGGGATATCAACAATCTTGTTTAAATCGATATGAGGAGCAGATTCGATACGAGAAAGTTGTAAGAGTTGTTGAACAAGCGTATCCATGCGCTTAGCTTGCTCCTGCATCGTCACTATCGCCTTATGCTCTGCGGGTTTGGAGGCACTAGTTTCTTCCATCATTTCAAGATAACCTTGAATAACGGTGAGTGGTGTTCTTAACTCATGACTAACGTTAGCAAAAAAGTCACGTCGTGAATTTTCTAGCTTATTTTTTTCTGTCACATCACGTGCCACCATTAAGCGCTGATCTTCGCTGTATGGCATCACTCGAAACTCAACAATAGAGCCATTATTAAGTGAAATAGTTAAAGAGCGACTAAAATCGCCTGCGGTAAAATAGTGCAAGAAATCAGGGTAACGTAATAAGTTAAAAATATTTTGTCCGTTATCTTCGGGCCAGCGAAAGCCGAGTAAGTGTTGAGCAAGGCTATTACACCAAAAAATATTCCCTTCATTTGTCATCATCACAACAGCATCTGGCAAGCTTTCAGCACCACTTCTAAAACGTTTAATTAAGTCACCTAGTTCTCTGCGTCGTTTACGATTGCGTTGTTGAGTCTGTCGAATACCATAAAAAATAGGCTCCCATCCCCCTCTTCCTTCCGGAGGCAGTACTGAGCGATCTAGCCATAACCATTTAGATAATTTCAGCAAGTTATAGGCATGCCACACAAGTGCACTGAGTAGCGATGCCACCAGCAACCAAGGAAGATGCCCGATAAAAAGCGATAATATAAAAGCAGGTAAGCAAAATAGACATAGCCCCCAAACGAGGGCTTTCCACGATAGTCGTTCTAACACCTGACGATTACTCCCATATTGACTTAGAAACGGGCAGAGAAACGATATCCCGTTCCACGTACTGTCTGTATCATTCTGTCATGGCCATCTTCTTCAATGGCTTTACGTAAACGACGAATATGCACATCAACAGTACGGTCTTCGACATAAACATTTGTTCCCCAAACATAGTTTAGCAGTTGTTCTCTGCTATACACGCGTTCAGGATGTGTCATAAAAAAGTGCAGGAGTTTAAATTCGGTGGGTCCCATATCAATCGGTTTATCTTGACTCGTCACTCGATGAGAAACAGGATCAAGCCCTAATCCATTGAATTCAATAATATCTTCCGCAGACATTGGTGATAATCGTCGTAAAATTGCTTTCACACGAGCCACAAGCTCTTTCGGTGAGAAAGGCTTAATGACGTAATCATCAGCACCCGTTTCTAGCCCTTGGACTTTATCTTCTTCTTCCCCTTTTGCCGTTAGCATAATAATTGGAATATCACGGGTATTACTTTCCCGCTTCATCTGTTTTATTACCTGCAAGCCTGATCCACCGGGGATCATCCAATCTAATAAAACCAGATCAGGGTAAGGATCAATAAGAAAGCTCAATGCAGAATCATAATCTTCTGCTTCAATAGGTTGAAAACCATTTTGTTCTAAAACAAAACAGATCATCTCTCGAATTGCGGTTTCATCTTCAACAACAAGAATACGCCTTGCCATACTCTATCCTGTGTAATGTATATAGAGGGTCAAAATGATTATGATGCAGTTTTATGACAGATTTATGACTAACCTTAACATTACTGAAATAGATCCCTGTTGTTAAGGTAAATAAATCATTTTTCGGTGAAATATCACTCAAAAAGAAGGCTTATTGTTGGGTTTTCACTAAAAAAGTAAGGTGCGCTATACTCTTCATCAGATAAAAAAGAGGGATAGCAATGCGGATTATTCACACATCAGACTGGCATTTAGGGCAATATTTTTTTACTAAAACTCGCGCACAAGAGCATCAACAATTTCTTGATTGGTTATTAGCACAAATTAAACATTATCAAGTTGATGCATTGATTGTTGCAGGAGATATTTTTGATACAGGCTCCCCCCCAAGTTATGCCAGAGAGCTTTATAACCGCTTTGTTGTTGCTATTCGAGATACACAATGTCAGCTTGTTATTTTAGGTGGTAATCACGATTCTGTCGCAACACTAAATGAATCTAAATCATTATTAGCATGTTTAAATACAACGGTTATTGCCAATGTTCATGCTGAAACACCGCAAGCCCCACTCATTCTTCCTCAAAAAGATAATACGCCGGGCGCACTACTTTGTGCGATCCCTTATCTACGTCCTAGAGATATGATAAGCAGTAAAAGTGGACAATCAGGTGCTGAAAAACAAAATGCTCTAAAAGGAGCGATTGCTGATTATTATCAAGCTCAATATCAAGAGGCTCTTGATTTACGTAAGCAACTGAACGTCAATATTCCGATTATTGCAACAGGTCACCTTACAACCATTGGTGCAAAAGTAACGGACTCTGTACGTGAAATTTATATCGGTACTTTAGAGGCTTTCTCTGCAACGCTATTTCCTGAATTTGACTATATTGCTCTTGGTCATATTCACCGCCCTCAAGTAGTGAATAAATCAGGTCATATTCGTTATAGTGGCTCTCCTATTCCTTTAAGTTTTGATGAAAGTGGTCAGCAAAAAAGCGTCTGCCTTATCGATTTTGAACAAGACAAATTAACTCACCTCACACTATTACCTATTCCTGAATTTCAGTTGCTACGCACCATCAGTGGATCATTAAAAGAGATAGCCGTACAACTTGACGATTTAAAAAAACAATATGGTGAAACCGATACCACTATTTGGTTGGATATCGAAGTTTCAACACAAGATTATCTCAGTGATATACAAAACCGAGTTCAAGAGCTAACTAACGATCCCCTTTTTGATGTGATCTTATTAAGAAGATCCAGAAAACAGCGCCAAACGTTCACGCAAAATGAGAAAGAAACACTCACCGAATTAACCGTTTATGATGTTTTTGAAAGACGCTTAGAACAACATGAATTTGATTCAGAAGAAACGAAAACTCGTTTAATAACACTATTTAAACAAGCAGTTGAAATGGCAGAACAAGAGGATAACGAAGCATAATGAAAATCTTAAGTCTGCGATTTAAAAATATTAACTCTTTAAAAGGTGAGTGGAAAATCAACTTTGACCAAGAGCCTTTTGTTAGCAACGGATTATTTGCTATCACAGGTCCTACTGGTGCAGGAAAAACCACACTATTAGATGCGATTAGCTTAGCACTTTATCATCGAACTCCACGATTAGATAAAATCACACAATCACAAAATGAATTAATGACGCGTCATACCGCGGAGTGTTTGACTGAAGTTGAATTTGAAGTCAAAGGTGTGGCTTATCGTGCATTTTGGGAACAACGCCGTGCCAATTATAAGGAAGATGGCAATCTTCAAGCACCACAGGCTGAACTCGTTAAAATAAATACAACGGGAGGTGAAGACAAAATATTAGCCAGCAAAATAAGCCAAGTAAAAGAGATGATCATTAATATTACGGGGCTTGATTTTGATCGTTTTACTAAGTCTATGTTGCTTTCTCAGGGGCAATTTGCCGCCTTTTTAAATGCAGATGATAAATCTCGCGCTGAATTACTCGAAGAACTGACTGGCACAGATATTTATCGCCATATCTCCCAATCTATCTTTAAACATTGGCGTGAAGAAGAACAAGCCTTAAAAACACTAAAGCAACAAGCCGAAATGATGGCGTTATTAGATGAGAATGCTCGCCAAGCTTTATTAACTGAGCAAACTGATCTTTTTGCCAAAGAGAGCTTATTACAAAAAGAACAACAGGAATATCAAGCAGCAAAGCAGTGGCAAGAAAAAGATATTGAAATCAATAAAAACAAGCTATTAGCACAAAATGGAGTTAACTTAGCACAAGAAGCTTTAGTTGCTGCCAAGCCCGATATTCGACGTCTTGAAAATAGCGAACCCGCAGAAAAAATTCGTCCGATTTATGATGAAAAAAATCGTCTATTAAAAGAACAAACCTATATTGAGTCACAACTCTCAACACTGAAAACAGAAAAACAGCTTATTGAACAACAAAGCCAACCAATTAATCAGCATTTAATGGTGGCTCGTGACGCATTTAAACAACACGATGAGAAAAAACAGCAAATATTACGACTTATTCGTGAAGAAGTGACGCCATTAGATAATCAGTTAGTCTTGTTACAACAAGATATTTCAGCAAAAACACAACAAAAGAATACGCTGGAAAAAACACAGTCAGAATATCTGGAAAAAATACAATTAACAGAAGCCCAATTAACTGGCTCACAAAAGCAATTTAATGAATTAAGTGAATATTTAAATCAGCATACAGCTTATGCTCAACTTGCTGAGAATTTACCTTTATGGCAACGCTATTTTGAACAATATGATGAAATTACAGAAAAATATCTAATTAGCCAGAAAAGTGAAAAGGCAGAACAAGAAAAAGAGCAATTACTTAAACTTGCCCTCGAAAAAACAACGCACACACTAGAGGCACAACAACACAACCTTAATTTACAGCAACAACGATTAAGCGAATTACAAACACAACTTGAGCAACAAAATAAAGTAGATGCAATTGCAGATATTCCTCATCGCTTGCAACAAATTTCTCAACAAAGAAATGCGCTCGCGAAATTGATGGGATTACAGGCTCAATTACAGCATGCTCTAAAAACTGAACATCAGTACCAAAAAAGCCATTCAGAAAACCTGCAAAAAATAGCCTCGCTGACTGAAAATATCAGCAAAAACGACATCGTTTTAAAAGAGAAAAAGCAACATCTTAAAGACTTAAATGACAATTATCTTTTAATACGAAAATTAGCCGAATACGAAGAAGAAAGACAACATTTAGTTAAAGATAATCCCTGCCCTGTTTGTGGCTCTACTGAACATCCTTATGTTGAAAAATATAAAGAAATTAAACCAGATGAAACAAAAACACGATTAGATATTTTAACGCAACAAGTTAATACATTAACCATAGAGTTAGTGGAACAAAAAACACAGTGTGCTAATTATCAAGCTCAAAATGAAAAATTAAGTAGCGACCTTGAGCAACTAACACAAGATATTGCGTCATTAAAACAGCAATGGAAAGTTTTAGCTCACTCTCACGCATTACCAGATGTTGACTGCGAAGAAACTACTTTAACTCAATTAGATGCAGCACTTGAAAAAGAAGATAAATTACTGACACAAAAACGAGTAAGTTACCAAGCATTAGATGCCAAAACTCAACAAGAATACAAACTGTTATCTGATAACAAAGAACAATTTTATCAGCAACAGCAAGCCATTCTTCATCAACAAAATGAATTAACTCAGCAACAAAAAGAAGTCTCCAATAAGCAACAACAAACAGCGCAGTATCTTCAACAACAAATTCAGTTGGCGCAAGATATTCAATCACTTGTTAAACAGCAAGGTTATGAGTTACAGGCATCTGAAGATAAAATTCAATGGCTTAATGCACGTAAAGAAGAGAACCAGCAATATCAATCAACATTAAAAACACATCACGAATTGCAACAAACAATTCGTGAATTGTCATTAACGCAAGAAGAGAGAAAACGCTATTTAGCTGAAGTTCAAAAAGAACTTGGTGCTGCTTTGATCCATTTACAGCAGTTACATCAGCAACAAGAACAGCTAAAAGCACAACGCCAAGCTTTATTCGGCACACAAACTACCGAAGATGCTCGCAATGAGTTGGATAAACAAAGTCAATTGTTACAAAAACAAATTGAGCAATATAGCGAAGAAAAAAACCGACTCGAAATCCGTTTAAATCAGCTTATTGGTCAATATCAGGAAAATGAAAAATCACTACAACGGCTTCATGTTCACTCACAAGATATCCTTAAACAATATCAAAATAGATTAAAAAACAGCCCATTTGCTGATGAAAATGCCTTTTTAGCTTCATTGCTATCAGTGGAAGAAAGAAATCGTTTACAAGAACAACAAAAACAACGGCTTGATAAGCTTCTGCAAGAAAAAACACGTTTGGATACACAAGAAAATGCATATCAACAGCACTTATTACAACAACCATTATTGGCAACACAACAAAATCTCGAACAAATTACCGCTCAGTTATTGATGTTAGAAACTCAATTTACTCAGTTACAAGAGACGAAATTTCGTATTCAAGAGCAACTGCGCACTGACGAAGAAAAACGTAAAGAGCAGCAGGAATTACTGACGCGTATTACTAAACAACAATCTCACTTTGATGATTGGAGCTACTTAAATGAATTGGTGGGATCATCCAAAGGGGATAAATTTAGCCGTTTTGCTCAAGGTTTAACGCTTGATCATCTAATTTATTTGGCTAACCGTCGTTTAGAAAAGCTTCATGGACGCTATTTCTTGCAACGCAAAACACCCGCAAGCCTTGAACTACAAATTGCAGATACTTGGCAAGCAGATGCACTGCGGGATACTCGCACGCTGTCTGGTGGCGAAAGCTTCTTAGTCAGTTTATCACTCGCTTTAGCGCTTTCGGATTTAGTCAGTAACAAGACTCAAATCGAATCACTATTTCTAGATGAAGGCTTTGGGACATTAGATCCTGATACCTTAGATATTGCATTAGATGCGCTCGATAGCCTTAATGCATCCGGTAAAATTATTGGTGTGATTAGTCACGTAGAAGCCATGAAAGAGCGCATTCCTGTGCAAATTAAAGTGAAGAAAGCTGGAGGCTTAGGTATTAGCCAACTCGCTCCCGAGTTTAGATATGTAGATAAACAGAATCTAAATCAAACAGTTAAAAACTAGGTCGAATATTTTGACGTAGCTGATTAAATTTTTTATATATCAATAAATCACTGCTAAGCCCTATAGTATGTCCATAGATTAGCTCAAGCTAAGACACGCTTTAAGCGCTTAAATTTATCAAGGAGACAATCATGTCTAACGCATTTACTGATTTAATGAAAAAACGTAGAACAATTTATCATTTAGGTAATCAACTTCCAATTAGCGAAGACAGAGTCACTGCGATTATCAAAGAAGCGGTTAAAGAGAGTCCAACAGCATTTAACTCACAGACATCTCGTGTTGTTGTTCTGTTTGGTGAACAACATCAAAAACTGTGGGATATCGTTAAAAACACACTGAAAAAATTAGTACCCGCAGAAGCATTTAGTGCAACTGAAGCAAAAATTAATAGCTTCGCCGCAGGTGCTGGTTCAATTCTGTATTTTGAAGACACAGATATCGTAAAAGGTCTTCAAGAGCAATTCCCTCTGTATGCAGATAACTTCCCTGTATGGTCAGAACAAGCAAGTGGTATGGCGCAACTTTCTGTTTGGACTGCATTAGCAGCAGAGAACGTAGGTGCTTCATTACAACACTACAACCCAATTATTGATGATGAAGTTCATGCAACTTGGGATCTGCCAAAAACATGGAAATTAAGAGCTCAAATGGTCTTTGGTTCGATTGAACAAGAGGCTGGCGAGAAGAATTATATGGAAGATGATTCACGCTTTAAAATCTTCAAATAAGTGTTAGAACAGACATCTGACAAAAGACCCTAGCAATAATACCCTCTTTTTTTACTTTCATTCCTTGCCCACAGCCACTGTGGGCTTTTTTTTATTACATTCCCACAAAGCAAGAATGGTGGCCTTATGCCACCATTCTAAAAATTCCATAAAAAAAGAGCAAAGTGCGCAATGAATACAAAGGTAGGGATGGACCCTTTGTGTTCAACACTTTGCTCTCTTTATTTATTTACGCACCCTTTACCGAAGTAAAAGGTGCGATTTTCACAAGGCGTATGAAAATACGTTATTTACGTGTGATGTTATTTGCTTTTGGTTGAGCAATTGGAGACTGCTCAGCAAAGTATTTCACGACTGCATCAACATCTGGCACGCTGTAAACTGGATCTTTACCTTCTTTCAGTACAGAGAAGTTACTACCACCTGTTGCTAAGTATTCGTTAGCAACAACACGGTAATTCGCTTTCATGTCTACTGGTTTGCCATCAATTTTCATTGATTCAACGATAACACGGTTACCATTAGAAGCTTTACTATCCCATGTGTACTGGAAGTTACCTGAAACCGCTAACACTTGTGGACGTGAACGATCCCATTGTTGTTCTAACAGGCGTTTAATTTGCTCACCCGTTAACGTTTGAGTTAACAGTACGTTAGAGAATGGCTGTACAGTGTAGATTGCGTTATAAGAGACGTCGCCGCCTTTCATATCAGCACGGATACCACCGCCGTTCATTAAACCGATTTGTGCGCCACCCATTTCTTTAGATTTTGCAGTATACAGATGTGCATCTGCGATCACTTGACCTAATCCAGACTCACCCGCATCGTTAGTTTGCTTAGTTAAATTACCTTCTAACTTACCGATAATACGGTTAGCTAATGGGGTAGCAATTTTTTCGTAAGCTTCTAACAGTTTGCTAACTGCTGGATCTTTTTCATATTTACGGTTATCAACCCAAATATTTTTTGCATTGATATCTACAACGTCTTTCGTTGTTTTATCTAATTTCAGGTCGATACGCGTTAACATTGCACCGTTAGATTGTGCTGATGTCACTGATTTACCGTTGATAGTACAGTTGTAAGCTTGGTGAGTATGACCTGTAACAACGAAGTCGATAGCTGGATCTAATTGCTCAACAACACCCAGTACTTTACCTGTAATACCATTACATGCGTTGATATTAACTGGGCCACCATCACGACGCTGTGCAGCACCTTCGTGGATCAGAACACCAATTGCTTGAACGCCTTTCGCTTTTAATTGTGGTACTAATGCGTTGATCGTTTTTGCTTCATTGTGGAAGCTTAAACCTTCAGTTCCTTTAGGAGTTACGATAGCCGCTGTACCTTCTAAAGTTAAACCGATGAACGCAACAGGAATACCGTTGAATTCTTTAATAACGTATTCTGGGAATAAAGTTTTGCCCGTTTCGTTAACAATAACGTTAGCCGCTAAGTATTGGAAATCAGCACCTTTAAACTCAGTTGGACCTTGGCAACCAGTTACTGGGTGGCAACCACCGTTTTGTTTACGCAGTAACTCGCCCATGCCTTTATCAAATTCGTGGTTACCCACAGAAGTTGCTTCTAAGCCTGCTAATGATAATGCTTCAATTGAAGGCTCATCATGGAACATTGAAGATAACAGTGGGCTTGCACCAACCATATCACCCGCCGCAACAACGATGTTGTTCGGGTTATCTTTCTTCATTTCTTTGATTAACGTAGCCATGTGCTCGATACCACCAGATTTACCTTCTGGTGCTTTCAGCGCGCCGTGGAAGTCGTTCATTGCGATAACACGCACATCAACAACATTAGCTTCGTCGTAGTTCTTTGCACAACCTGCTAATAAGACTGAGCTTACTGCAAGTGCAACGAGTTTGTATTTATGATTCATTTAAAATTTATCCCTAAGATCAAAATTCACGTTTCGGACAATCAATTACTTCGAAATCTTTGCTATAACAGATATAGAATTCATCTCGATTAATTTGAATTTCTTTGTCCTTCAGTGATGGATTGTGTTCTTTTAAGAACTTAATCAATGCACTGTTTGAAGGACGGCCTTCTGGTAATACTAACGCTTCATACAACTCTTTTTGTTTACCAAAGAATGCATCTGGTGTATCAAACGCACACACACCGTGTTTTTCCCATTCACCTTGTAACAAGTCGATACCTGGAGAATCACACAGATAAGGTTTGATAGCAGAGTATTCTAAAGGTGGTAAATCGCCTTTACATAAACGAGGATGCTTGCGTATGTCTTTCCAATCGCGGCACTCTTCCCATGATTTACCATCACAGGTTTCAGCCCACAGCCCATGAACAATCCAGCCAAATTTGTTATCAGAGAAGCACTGGATTTCAAATTTATCGTACTCACGTTTTGCACGATCTTTTTCATTATCGTTATTTAAACGTTTAATATTATTGCTTTTGTAATCACAAAAAGCCGGTGAGTAGTTAATCGCTAACTTAAAGTAATCTGTTGATGCTGTGCTGTTTTGACCATAGCGATCATTAGAAGCAATGTAGTCGTAAGGTGCTGTTGGAGCATCAGGTAAAATACAAGATACGCCTTCAACTAATTTAGCTTGAGGTTTTAATGGTTCTGTAATTTCAGGTGCTTGCGTTGCACATCCTGCTAGCACTAAAGCAAAAGCAGCAGGTAATAGCTTCATAAAGCGCATAAAATCCCCTTAAAGAGCAATTAAATCTACTCTCTTGGTTCAAAAAAGGTAAGAAAAACCTGCCCTGAATGGGCAGGTTTAATAGCTTATTTCTTCTCAGTTAAATCGATTTTGTAAATTGCAAAACCGATTTCATCATTTTCCACGAAGGTCATTGGATACTGAGCAAAATCTTTAATAAATGCAGCAGCTTTTTCACTTGGAGAAGTTTCAAAACGTACATCTAACGCTTTATCAGTCTTAATCGGTAAGAATGACCAGTTGTTAGCAGCTTTAGTCGCAACTTCACCTTTTTCTTTAGTTTGCTTAGCAATGTAAGAAGCTAAAATCGCACGGTTTTCATCTGGAGATGCAAACGCAATATTCGCTTCACCAGTACCTGCAAATTTACCGCCGTATCCACGGTAGTTATTTGTTGCGATCAGGAATGTTGCTTTAGGATCGATTGGTTTGCCTTCGTAAGTGACTTCTTTGATACGATTCGCACCTTTGTTAACCACTTGGCAATCAACGTCATATTTAGCTGGTTGAGTTAAGTCAACTTTATAGTTCACACCGCTAATGGTGTCGAAGTTATAAGTACGGAAACCATCCCAGTTGATCAGTTCTTGTGGTTTAGTTGAGTTAGGATCAACTTGGTTCCACATACCTGCTGAACATTCTAACCACTCAACAACATCAGCACCGGTCGCTTTAACAACCACTAATGTGTTTGGATACAGATATAAGTCTGCCGCGTTACGGAATGTTAAGTCACCTTTTTCAACTTCTACGAAGTCTGCTGGTGCGTTTTTACGACCACCCGCTTTAAATGGCGCAGCTGCACCTAATACTGGTAAACCGTCTAAGTTCGGATCACCTTGAATAAAGTGTTTGGTGTAATCAACTTGTGCATCATTAACGATTTGTACAGTTGGATCGCTCTGTACTAATGCTAAGAAGCTGTACATGTTAGCAGAAGCTTTACCAATGTGTTTACCCACGAAATCACGGGTACCTTGGTGTGCTTTTTCGATGATTTGAGCTAATTCAGCATCACGTTCAACTAATGCTTTTTTGTTCGCTTTATCAAAGATAGGACGCGCTTCACCTGTTGCTTCAGTCATCACCCATTTACCGCTGTCGTTATTGATAACCATATCAACGACACCTAAGTGATCACCCCATTGGCCAGGCATAACAGCAGGAACACCGTTTACGGTACCTTTCGCTGTATCTACACCTTTAATGCCTTCAAATTCTTTGCTTGGGAATACGCCGTGAGCGTGACCAAACATGATTGCATTGATGCCTTCAACTTCACTTAAATAATAAACAGAGTTTTCCGCCATTGCTTTGTACGGCTCTGACGCGAAACCAGAGTGAGGAATAGCCACAATCAGGTCTGCACCCTCTTTTTTCATTTGAGGGACGAATTTTTTCGCTGTTTCTGTAATATCGTTTACAACGACCTTACCATCCAGATTGGCTTTATCCCAGATTAAGATCTGTGGTGGTACGAAGCCGATATAACCAATCTTGATAGTGTGTTCTTTACCATCACGATCTTTTACTGGTGTATCAACAATGATATAAGGTGTGAAATAGTTTTTGCCTGTTTTCGCATCCATCACGTTGGCGTTGATGTAAGGGAATTTAGCACCGGCAATGGCTTTTTTCAGGTAATCTAAACCATAGTTAAACTCATGGTTACCAAAGTTACCTACTGTGTAGCCCATGGTGTTCATCAGTTGGTGAGCTGGATGAGATTCGCCTTTTTCTAAGCCTTTAGCTGCTTGATAGTCAGCCAGCGGGCTACCTTGGATCAAGTCGCCGTTATCAACTAAAATCGCATTGGTTGCTTCAGCTTTTGCTGCTTTAATTAAATTAGCAGTACGGACATAACCAAACTGTTCTGTTGGTTTGTCTTTGAAGTAGTCAAAGTCGATTAAGTTACTGTGAACATCAGACGTCTCCATAATACGAAGATCGACTGTCGCAGCATTCACGTTGAATGCGACAAACATTGCTAATGTTGAAATTTTCAACACATTCTTAACCATTACACACCCCTTATATATTGGTTAACAGGAGAGCGATATCGCTCTCCTTTCATTACTTCTTTCAAACGGTAGTGCCTTTACTAGGACTAGAAGTACAGACGCATACCAGTTTCGAAGATATATTGTTTTTTATCTTCATACTTCACGTTATCACTGCGAGCATCATCGTATGCCATTTCAGCGAATAAACGTAAGTTGTTATATTTAGATACTGCAAAACGTTTATCTACACCCACAGTATAGGTTTCTTTTTTGTAGTTGAACGTGTTTGCATCACCATCACGCAGATAATAACCTGCATACATACCACTTTCGATACGATCCCAGTGCCATTTCACACCAACACCATATAAATCTGCTTTCCAGTCGCCTTTAACTGAGTTCCAACCACGAGGGTTTTTAAATTGGTTTTCATAGAGTGCTAAACCTGGGTTTTTAGCACGAGATTGACCATAGTCTAAACCAATAGAGAATTCACGTCCTGGGAAGAAGTATTCAGCACCAAAAGCTAAAATACTGTTTTCAGGTGTTTTGTCTTTATTTGGACCTGAAGTATTTGCTTCACCTTTAGCTGCTGAGTAACCCGCATCGAACTCCAAACCGAAAGTTGATTTATAGAAACCAACTACTGAATATGCACGAGTAATATCACCTGCAACACGGCGACCGTCATCACCAGATTTACCAGTCACCGTACCCGCTAATTTAAAGCCTTCATAACGGTTAGTTTCTAAGAAAATAGTTTGTGGTAAACGGGTCATAAAGTTGTTTTTACCAACACCGTTATAATCAATACGATGATTACCATACTTATCTTCTGTAATATTCGTATTACCACCAGAGAAACCTACTGAACGACCTAATACATCGCTAAAGTAGAATACACCCGTGTTACCATAGCCATAGCTTGATTTTTTAACCCAGTCGATCGGAATATAGGTACGACCAAATTGGATTTGACCATAATCACGATGAGAGAAACCGACATAACCCACACGGTTGTACATTTCAAAGTTTGATTTAGGGTTGTCACTGTTAGTTCTTTGAGTATCCGAACCCCACTCTAATTTACCAAAAACTTTGATATCGTTAGTCAGCTCATGCGAACCAAAGAAACCAATACGACTACCATCATCCGTCATTTTCATTTCATGATTTTGGCTAGTCACTTGTGTTTTTAAACGGAACTGACCGTTTACATCAAAACGTGTACCTTTATCGTTATACACGTTTACTGCGTTTGCAGATCCAGAAAGAACCAACAAACCAACCAGTGCTGCTAGAGGCTTCAAGCTTTTCATGATTAAAATACCCATCTATTTTCTATAGTTTTATGATTTTCTTTAAGGTCAAAAATAATACCGCCGTATATAGTTGACCTGAGATTCAGACAAAAGATCCCTGCCACGAATTTCGAAAAAGAAAATCGCTCTCACAATTGATAATTTTTATAGCTACTAATTATGACTCTACAAAATTTTCTTAAAGGTTTTAATTTCCTTGACACAGACGTAATCACCAATAAGACACAAAAATAATATCCTCATTATATTTTAAATAAGGGCATTGCTTTTATTTCTGTCAGGAAAAGAAATAGGTCGTTGAGTTTTCGATGGCATGTTACTCAAAAAAAAGCCCTGCTTTCGTGATGTAGCCCACAATTACACCAATGTGCATTTTCATGGTTACATACCCAAGTGATAGGTATCACAATTAAAGGTAAAGATACGTGTTTTTTGAACTTAATCAACTTTTTAAAAATAGTACTTTTGGATTTTTCTTTTATATTTCATTTCTTTATAAGACTCTTTTTTTTGCTAATAAAAAATTTATCTCCCTATTTAATATATTTAAAAGGAAGTATTATTTTTAACCACTAAATAAATAACACTAAAGATTTGAATATTGTTATTCCTAATTAATAATTTTTTATCTTTATATTTATTTCTTATTTAAATAAAGGCGAAGTCGAATTTAAATACAATTTAACTGGTGGTAACGAGTAACACTCCATCATAAAAAGAATAATTATCTGTAAATATTAAAAAAAGAAGCACAAGAATACTATTCAATCACAATATCTAATCAATACGTACAAGTAACAACAAAACCAAATGAAACATTACAAAATCTAAACTATTACCATAGTTAATATAAAAAGCCCAATCGTGCTCTTTTATCGATATTTGAAAAAAAAATATCAAAATTTGTGATCAAAATCACTTCGATAATTGTGAAAAACACCCTTACACATTTTCTTGATTTTGTGATAATTATCACATGAGAGTGTCAGGAATATTTTTGTTTTGTAAATTAATGCAGGGATAAATCTGAAAGTGATTTCAGTTTGTAAACAAAAAAGAGTATAAAAATAAAATTATGTGATTATTATCACATAATGGTTTGTGCTAAAAATCATGTTATTTCATTATCAATATTCTTAATTAATCCAACTCAAATAAGAATAAAACTCATTATCATAGAGTAGATTTACTAATTATTCGTTTCAGCTTTTTTTATCTTTTTATTAAATAACTCGGTATTGATTTTCTTTTAAGGGATATTACCTTTTAGATACCCTAAACATTCAGTATCATATTGCGGTAAATAATGATTAAGGGGAATGTCAGATGCTGTGGTTTAAAAATATTTTGGTCTATCGCTTAAATAAAGAGATAGCACTGTCAATGGATGAGTTAGAACAACAGCTTGCTTCATTGGCATTCACACCTTGTAGTAGCCAAGATATGACTCGAACAGGTTGGGTTTCGCCAATGGGCGATCGTGGTGAAGCGCTTATCCATGTAACGGGTAAACAAGTCATGATGTGCGCACGAAAAGAAGACAAAATCTTACCTGCGACAGTCATTAAGCAAGCACTGCAAGACAAAGTTGAAAAACTTGAAGGCGAACAAGGCCGTAAACTGAAAAAGACAGAGAAAGCCACCTTAAAAGATGAAGTGGTACATACTCTGCTCCCTCGCGCATTTAGTAAATTCTCACAGACTTTTATTTGGCTAGATTTAGAAAAACAACTCGTTATTGTTGATTCAGGCAGTGCAAAACGTGCCGAAGATAACTTAGCTTTGCTACGTAAAACCTTAGGTTCACTACCAGTTGTTCCTCTAAACTTTAATGAATCCGTTGAGTTAAAAATGACAGAGTGGGTACGCTCTGGAGAACTCCCTGCTGGCTTTACCTTAATGGATGAAGCAGAGCTAAAAGCGGTGTTAGATGAAGGTGGTGTTATTCGTTGTAAGAAACAAGAATTAGTTTCTGACGAAATTGCGACACATATTGAAGCGGGTAAATTTGTCACCAAACTTTCTGTAGATTGGGAAGATCGCCTGCAATTTATGCTTTGTGATGATGGTTCTATCAAACGCATCAAATTCAGTGAAACTTTACGTGAGCAAAATGACGATATTGATAAAGCCGATTTTGCCCAACGTTTTGATGCCGACTTTGTTTTAATGACCGGTGAATTAAGCGCCTTAATTGAACGCGTCACCGAAGTCCTCGGCGGCGAAGCAGAGTAATCTGCGAATAAAATACAACAAGCAGATCAGTCCAACCACTGATCTGCTCGAAGTTACTCTCTCACACACTCTCTTATTCTTCTATTTTTGTCTTCTTCTACTCGTTATACCCTATTGAATACTCTAAATAATTCAAGAGGTAGCTAGGCGACAAATGAACGAGTCGCTAGGAGCATACAATAGTATGTGACTAGTGCGAGTGAATGCCGTCAACAACGCTACAGCTTGAAGTATGACGAGTATTGTATGACGAGCATTGTTACTACCAAGGCAACGCCCCCTTCTCCCCATTCGCATGTTCACCGTAATACAATGACGGCAGGAAACGAGAAAGATAAGTAAACTCGTTATAACAGTGCTGCAATAACCCAAAAGCTATCTCATCTGGTAATTCTACAGCTGGATTTTCTAATGAGTGACCTAAATAAAAACGGCTTCTTAATACACATCCCCAATCCGTATCTCGCGTTAAATGCACCATTTTACCGTCGGTAGGATCACCGTTTTCATCTGTTTTCACATCAGAGCCAAAACCAATAGTGGCACATACCGCACCAGAAAGTGCGCCTGTTTTATAGGCTTCTTCTAATAATGTGTTATCAAAAAAATCTTTCGCGTCATGGAATTTAAGTTGTGCTCCAACGGGTGGAATATCCCCTAAGGATTCAACTGCCTTAATTGATGCCCCGATATAACTTTTTCCTTTGATCCATTTATCATCCCAACCATTGTGAGCAACATGATCATGGGGATGCCACCAGCGAATATGTTGTGATGTTTCAAAAAAGGTAAACCACCACTCTAGCATCTTGCCTTTACAACCATGTAAATCGGTACGTACTGCGACCGTCAAATGCCCCGCTTCATCCCTTTCAATTCCCATTTCCAAGCGTAATGGTGCAGGTGATAAAAGTTCATTAATGTCATTTAAAGCCCAAGGTAAATGCAATGTTTGTTTTTTCATTTTCTCAACTCCAATTAATTAGGAAACACAATTCGTTTCCTAATTGTTTTATCCCTAAAGAGTGATAAAATCAACTAAAAAAGAGGCTAAAAAATGACAGATAGCAAGATTAATCAAAAACGAGGACGCCCTGCCCGCCCTGAAGAAGAGATCCGCCAAGAAATATATGAAGCGACCATGAGTTTACTTTTAGAGCAGGGTTACAGCGCAACAACCATTGATGCCATTGCAAAACAGGCAAGCATTGCCAAAAAAACGATTTATCGTTTTATCAAAGATAAAGAAGACTTAGTGGAACAAATTGTGTTGTCATGGACTGACAATTTCGTCGCTATTTTTCATGATAAGGCCACTGATTTTGACGAGTTTACCCTGTTGTTATCACAACATTTAAACAGCATGACTCAAACAGTACTTAATGATAAAGCAGTAGGCTTGTATAAGTTATTGCAAGAAAACTTTCCTAGCCGTGAAATACTTATGGAAAAATATCAACGAAGCGGAATATTAAGAGGTCGTAGTCTACTTACGCAGTGGTTACAACAACAAGAAAAAAACGCAATAATCAGGCATTATGATTATGCAGTATTAAGTGATCTTTTATTAGCGATGGTGATCGCTGAACCTTTGCGTCAAATTGCATTAGGGATAATCCCTCCAACGCCAAAATCTGATTTTAGCCCTCGAATTCAACAAGCTATACAGCTTATTATCCCGATATTAAAACCTTAAAAATAAAAACAGCGAGTCAGCATATGTTTTGCTGTACTCACTGTCTTTATTGCGATTATTTCAACCAAGATATCTGATTATTATTTTTGAATTAAATAACGGATAGTCGGGCCATCTTGTTGAATATCTAACACGGTATAACCATAATTTTTCGCATCAAGTGGAATATTGTTGATTGATTGAGGACAATCACTCACCACTTCTAATATTTCGCCTTTTTTCAGTGATGGCATAGCTTCAAGCGTTGCCACCGCAGGATAAGGACAAGGTTCACCGACCATATCTAGACGATAATCAGGAATAATGGTGTCTTTCTGGCTCATACGATTTCCTTATTGAGCTGTGTTGAAATAGCGTTTTCTTGTTGTGCTTTTTTACGGAAAAAGTGTTTTTCCCACCAAAGTAATAATGCAAATGACAGACCAAGCATCAGATACGTCACACCCAAACCACCTACAGGGCCAAAGGTATCAAGTAAATTAATCTTGTCATAATCAGTTGCGATCACAGAGGCAAAATCATCCCAATAATAAGCCAGTAATGTTGAACCGATTACGTTACCAAGCCCAACCCACCAAAAGTGAATTTGACCCTCAACGGCACGATACATCCAACCTGTTTCACACCCACCAGCCAGAACAATACCGAAACCGAAAAGTAAGCCACCAATGACGGCGTTCGGACCTGCCCACATAATTTTAGGTGCGGCACCTAACTGAACATAACTGAAGATCCCAATCGCACTCACCGCCATACCGATGATAATCGCTTTTGCCATATGGGTTCTGCCTGTTATCCATAAGTCACGGAAAGCAGAAGTAAAACAGATTTGCGCACGTTCAATTAAAATACCAAAACCAATACCGCCTAACATAGCGAAACCCAGTTTTGGTGAATCAAAAAGAATAATTAAAGACCACGCAATCATGGCAAAAAAGATCACCATTCCCAACCTAAAGCGACGTTTCGCACGTTGTTTATCTTGAGTGATAGGTGAAGCTTGACTGACTTTTTGCAGTTTTACCGGAATACGAAACAAAGGCATCAATGATAATTTGGCACCAAAGTAAGAGCCGATTGCCGTTGCAACAGCAAAAAACCAAGCATGTAAAGAGAACTGAGGAATACCAGTAAAAAATGCCGCAAGGTTACAACCCATTGCTAGACGGGCACCAAAACCTGCGATGATCCCACCTAGAACAGCTTGAAGAATACGAATTTTATGTTGAGGATGACGAAGTTTGACGTTGTTAGCCCAAAGAGCGGCCATAATACAACCTCCAAACATCCCGATGATCATAACGCCATCAATACGCGTTAATGGCGTACCTTCAAGACCGATGATTTTAAAATAACCCCATTCTTCAGGGTGAGCGCCAAACCATTGCATAACGTGACCACCCCAGCGAGTAAATTCACCCGTGACAGCCCAGAAAGTGCCGGTTAAACCAAAGTAGTAAGTTGATAAGATACCTGCCGCGATAACTGCTGGAAGAGGCTTCCAAAAACGGATCAGGTACTGGGATTTAAATTCTGACCAAGACATGTTTTTTCCTAGAGCTTACCTCTACGAGAGACCCTCTCCACGCAGTAGGATTGGCCGAACATGTTACTCCAATAATTTTTTTATCAAAGAGTCAGTATTCAGATAAATGAGAGAAATTTGCGTTATAACAAATTTTTTGTAACAGGTAGGAAACTTATCCCACTTATAAATCTTGTGAACATTCAACCTATAAGTGGGAAATAAGTGATTAGCAAATACGAGGTAATGGTTCGTTATAAGGTAAGTCAAGAATACGGCTAGTCCCGAAAATTCCTGTTAACCGAATATAATTATCCTCGGTAACTTCACCAATCGTACAAGCGTCTTTACCTAAAGTATGTTGATGTAATGCTTCAAGTACTTGAGCTTCAGCTTCTGGTGATACCACTAAAACAATTTTTCCTTCGTTAGCAAAATTTAGTGCTTCAAGCCCTAATAATTCACAAACGCCACGAACAGATTGTTTCATTGGTAATTTGCTTTCATGCACATTCATGCCACAACCACTGGCTTGAGCAAATTCATGTAAAATTGCGGTCACTCCGCCTCGTGTTGCATCACGTAAGGCGCGAATACCTTTAATTTGACGTAAAGGTGCAATCATTGGCTCAAGAACAGCGCAGTCGCTTTGTAGATCTGCTTCTAATCCTAAATTTTCACGAAGATTCAGGATTGTTGCGCCGTGATCGCCAATAGTACCACTCACTAAGATCTTATCGCCTGCTTTGATATTGCTTGCAGCCCAATTAATTGCCGTTGGAATAACACCAATACCAGCAGTATTGATAAAGATCTTATCCGCAGCGCCACGAGGAACTACTTTCGTATCCCCTGTGACAATCTGTATTCCTGCTTGCGCAGCTGCTTTTGCCATCGCCATCACAAGGGTTTCTAGGGTTTCAAATGGAAGCCCTTCTTCAAGAATAAAACCACAAGAAAGGTAACGAGGAACCGCACCACCAACAGAAAGATCGTTAGCCGTACCGCAAACAGATAATTTACCAATATTTCCACCGGGGAAAATAATGGGATCGATAACATAGCTGTCTGTACTAAATGCAAGACGATCGCCAAGAGTCGTTAACTCATTTAACGCGATCCGCGCTTGGTCTTCTTTTTCATTTAATAACGGATTATCGAACGCTTTTAAAAACAGTCCTTCGATAAGTTGTTGCATACCTTGCCCACCATTTCCTTGGGCTAAGGTGATTTCATCAGGTTGTTTCATATATTACCTTCACGGCGATACTGATAATAAGCCGCACATGCACCTTCTGATGATACCATTAAGGCACCCAATGCCGTTTCTGGTGTACAACTTTTACCAAAGAGTGGGCAATCGGAAGGTTTGCATCGTCCTGTTAATACATCGCCACAGCGAGATTGTGGATTATCTGCCACTTTCTGCGGTGCAGGTGTAAAACGTAATTCAGCATCAAACTCAGAATAAGCCGGTGTTAATTGAATACCTGACATTGGGATCTCACCCAATCCACGCCATTCACTGGTTTCTTTTAACATAAACACTTCGCTAAGTGCTTTTTGAGCCAACTTATTACCTTCATTCGGTACAATGCGACTATATTGGTTTTCAATACTTAAAACATAATCTGTATTTTCTGCTTTTGCTTTAAGTTGTTTAATGACCATCAGTATAGCTTGTAATAAGTCTAATGGTTCAAATCCTGTCACCACAAAAGGCTTTTCAAATTCGTCACATAGCGGCTGATATGGCGTACAGCCAATCACCATACTCACATGCCCCGGTGCAATAAAGCCGTCAATACGGACATCATCTTGCTCTAGGAGGCAACGTAAAGTCGGCACGATAGTAATGTGCTGACAAAACAGAGAAAAGTTTTTCAGTCCACGCAATTTCGCTTGTTGTAGCGTCATTGCCGTACTTGGCATTGTCGTTTCAAAACCTAAACCAAAAAAGACAACTTGTTTGTCTGGATTATCTTGTGCAATTTTGAGTGAATCGAGCGGTGAATAGACAATACGAATATCACTACCACGACGACGCGCATCAAGCATTGAGCCATTACGACCCGGCACTCGCATTGCATCACCAAAAGTACAGAAAATTACGTCAGGACGAGCCGCGATTTCTAAGCACGCATCAATTCGTCCCATTGGTAATACACAAACAGGACAACCCGGTCCGTGAACAAATTCAATTTCTTCTGGTAATAAGCGGTCTAAACCAAATTTAAAAATGGCATGTGTATGCCCACCACACACTTCCATTATTTGTAATGGGCGTTTAATAGGGTGAGGCCATTGTGAAATAGTTTCACGAATTTGGGCTAGTAAGGCTTTCGCTAGTTCGGGATCACGAAATTCATCAACGTACTGCATCATCAGCCTCTTCAAGAGTCACACCATAAACATGCTGTAATGCATCAAGAGTATCTTGCGCTTCTTGCTCATCAAGAATACTCATGGCGAATCCCACATGAATAAGTACCCATTTGCCTAATAATTCACTAGGTTCGCCTTCACATACCATTGAAATATTAACAGCACGTTTAACGCCACTGACTTCGGCATAAGCGAGTTGGTGGACGTCTTCGCCCACCTCAACAATCTTAGCTGGAACACCTAAGCACATAAACGACTCTCCAACCAAGCTAACCACTCTTCCATGCCTTCGCCTGTTGTTGCTGATAACGCGATGATTTCGATATTTGGATTAACACGGCGAGCTGATTCAATGCAAGCTTGAACGTCGATATTCAGATGTGGCACTAAATCAATTTTGTTGATAATCATTAAATCAGCCGCAGCAAACATATGCGGATATTTCAGAGGCTTATCTTCGCCTTCAGTGACAGAGAGAATAGCGACTTTATGCTTTTCACCCAGATCAAAACTGGCAGGACAAACTAAGTTACCCACGTTTTCAATAAAGAGAACGCTGTTATCTTGTAAACCTAATTGGTGTGTCGCATCATGCACCATTTGTGCATCAAGGTGACAGCCTTTGCCTGTATTCACTTGGATCGCTGGCACACCGGTTTCACGGATACGATCCGCATCATTAGTGGTTTGCTGATCGCCTTCGATCACAGCACAAGGCACACGTTGCGCTAACTGTTTTAATGTTTGAGTTAACAGTGTCGTTTTACCGGAACCAGGACTTGAAACTAAATTCAATGCCAACACATTTTGTTGCTCAAAATGTTCACGGTTATGAACGGCAATGCGGTTATTTTTATCCAGCACATCCATTTCAATTTTCAGCATACGCTTTTGGCTAATACCGGGAGCATGTGTTCCTGCTTCACCTTGGCCATAATGCATATTCTGATTTTCAATCACTGGGCTAAATTGCTCTTCGTGCTCGTGTTCATGATCGTGGTCATGTGCATGATCGTGATCGTGGCTGTGAGAATGGTGATGAGAATGTTCATGGCTATGATCATGAGCATGTTCGTGATCGTGACTGTGTGAATGGTCATGACTGTGTGAATGATCGTGTTCATGATGATCGTCATGTCCATGATGATGTTCATGGAAAACAGGGGTTTCGTTTAGCTGTGCATCGTTATGAAAATGAAGATGAACATCACCACTGTTATGGTAATAGTGGTGATGAACGATGATAGGCTGACCATGTGTTTCGTAGTTATGCTTATGCTTTTGTTCAGACTTATCAATATATTTATGAACAGTATTCGCTGGAGTAGCATTGTGTTCATGATGGTGATCATGCCCATGATGGCCGTGATCATGATGATGACCGTGGTCGTGATGATCATGGTCATGAGAGTGATGATGGTGGTGCTCATGTGAATGAGGCTCTACGCCTTCAATTCTGACATTGCCTTCGCCACAACCGCAAGTGCTACACATATTCTGACTCCTGTACTATTCAATAAGAAGAATGTGACTCAGTGTCGCGTAAAATTTCTACACTATGATCTTAACTGACCACGGAAGAGAGAACGACGACTTAAATCAACTTCTGCTACGGATTGTGTCTGAACAGGAAGAGAAAGAGCCATTTTTACACTATTTTCAACCAACTCAACAGCATGTTCCGCTGCTAAATGTCTATCAAGTGGCGACATTAATGAACAAGCAAGATACTGCATACCATCAGTAAGCTCACCCACAACGAATTTAATCTGACCACAAGGTAATTCTAATCCAATGCGATCACCGACTTTTCGATGTGGCCATTCTTGTGAAGGCCCTGGGAAGACAACTAGTTCTAGCATCCAAGGAGTAAGAACAGAACCAATCCACTGATTTTCAAATAAGGTAAAGCCCCCTGCTTTTACAGGAATGCCTTCGCGATAAAAAGGAAGCCCTCTCATCTCTTTTTCAGCGATTTCACTAAAACGTGTTTCAAGTTGCTCAACAGGCGGTTCATCATATCCTATGATATCCCAGCTTAATTCACTCATGCTGTTACCTCTTTAGGTGTGACAGAAATGCCGTATTCACGCAAAATATTCACCACATGTTCTAGTGCAATTTCCATTGATTTCTCACCAATGTCAGACAGCGACATGCTTGGCTCTAATGATGCAGGTTCGATTCCCACTAAAATAAGTTTACGTGGAAATTCATCTGTCATACGCAGTGCCATTAATACATCAGATAAGCCTAGCTGATGAGGCGAGATCTTCTGTGTAAAAAGTGCGGGAACATCATCATCATGTAACACAAAAATACTGCCCGGTTCATGATTACTTCTTACCGCATCGGCAACAATCAGGAGGTCTCTTGCAGCGATATCTTGCAAAATTTCCATACCTGATGTGCCACCATCAATAACATCGACGTTCTCTGGTAAAGAGAAGCGCTCTTCGAGCGCTTCTACTATACGAACACCAATGCCTTCATCGCTTAGTAATAAATTACCAATACCTAAGACGAGAGTTCGCATTATAATACCTTCACCTTACTTAGTTCTTTACCTGTTAAATCAACCATATGCACAGCACATGCCATACATGGGTCAAAGGAGTGGATCGTTCTTACCACTTCTAATGGTTTTTTCGGATCAGCAACAGGTGTACCAACAAGAGATAACTCATAAGGACCCGGCTCATCATTAAAGTTACGAGGACCCGCATTCCATGTTGATGGAACGACTGCCTGATAGTTAGTGATTTTACCGTCTTTAAACACGATCCAGTGAGATAACATACCGCGAGAGGCTTCTTCAAAACCAACACCACGATACTCTTTGCCTGGTTCAAACTCTGGTTTAATAAAGGCAGCAGTATCACCACGACCAATATTATCAACCAGTGATTGCCATAGCGTTGCCAGAGACTCTTGTAATACACACGCGTGAACGGTACGTCCAATAATGCGACCCCAAGTAGATTCTAACTGCTCTGTTACCAGTGTTTCATTGGTTAATTGAGTATAGATCTTGTTGATGTCGTTGTAGTTTCTAACAGTTCCTTCGTGCTTACCTGCTAAACCACACACTAACCATGCTAAAGTACCGACTTCTACAGGCTTGCCATAGAATGTTGGTGATTTAACCCATGAGTATTTGTTGTTCTCATCCCAACCTGTGTATTTAGGACGAGTTAAACCTTCCCATGGTTTTAATGGTTCATCATCTTCATACCATGCGTGTTTACCACTTTCTTCAATACCGTCTTTCAGATTCTGATCTTTCCAGTCTTTAATTGGGCGATAAGTAGAGAAATCAATCCCTTCCATATAACCACCAGAAAGTAAGAACTCAGTGTTATTACCATTAATTGGTAATTCAGGTACAGACAGATAGTAGTTAGCGCCTTTACCGATTTTTAGCCATTCAGGGTAATATGCAGCGAAAATAGCAGTATCCACTTTATAAACTTGGTTAACGAAATCACCCAGTTTGTCGATAAAGCTTTTCACGTACATTAAACGTTCTAAGTTAAGAACACTTGGTGCATCAAGGTTAATTGGGTTAGCCACACCGCCCACAGCCAAGTTTTGGATATGAGGTGTTTTACCGCCCAGAATAGCCACGATACGGTTTGCATCACGCTGGCACTCAAGTGCTTGCAAATAGTGAGCAACCGCAATCAGGTTAACTTCTGGTGGTAATTTCATGGCTGAGTGACCCCAGTAGCCATTAGCAAAAATACCTAACTGACCGCTATCCACTAAACCTTGGATTTTTTTCTGCACTTTTCTGAATTCTTCAGCAGAGTTCAGATGCCATTCAGAAACCCCTTTTAGCATCGCTGATGCTTTTTCAGGATCGGCTTGTAATGCAGAAGTAATATCAACCCAGTCCATCGCAGACAGCTGATAGAAGTGAACGATATGGTCATGGATGATATGTGAACCTAAAATTAGGTTACGGATATACTGCGCATTGACAGGAATATCCATACCTAATGCGTCTTCAACAGCACGTACTGAGGCAATCGCGTGAACTGTCGTACAAACACCACAGATACGTTGCACGATAATCCATGCATCACGAGGATCGCTTCCTTTTAGGATCTCCTCCATTCCGCGCCACATGGTACCGGAAGACCAAGCCTTAACAACTTTTCCGTTATCAATTTCACAATCGACGCGTAAATGCCCTTCAATACGGGTAATAGGATCAATAGTAATGCGTTGGCTCATGATTTAACCTCAGCCTTTTTTAATTGTATATTTGAATCTGTTTGTGCAGGTAAAACCGGCAATAAACGGATAATAAGAATGTAAGCAGTTACTTCAAATGCAACGAAACCAATAGAAATCAGCAATTCGCTTGCTGTTGGGAAATAGTGGTAACCATTACCTGGATTGTAAGCAACTAAAGAGTAGTTCATACGCCACATTGCTGCGCCGATTAAGATAAATACAGCACAAACAAACAGCATTTTTGGACTACGGCGGTTATTATTTAAATGCATCAAAATCAGAGGAAGTAATAACAATGCACTTTCAGCAATGAATAACCACGAGAACATATCCCCATTTCCGATATAACTCAGTTTACCGTTCCAAATGACCTCGCCCCAACGACATACCAAGAAAGCAATCAGTAACACTTCAATCACGCGTGTTAACTTGGTAAATAGCGGTGTTTCATCATCATTCATGGTACGGCTTGCTTTTAGCAAAGAGCCTTCAAAAATAACGATAGTGAAACCAAGGAGGAAAGCAGTTAACAGAGAAAACAGCGGTAACATCTCATAAGATTGCCACAGTGGATGTACTTTCCAACCCGCTGAAATCATTAATGATCCCATTGAGGATTGGTGCATGGTTGGCAGTAAAGCACCAAGACCAATAATAAAGAACATCGCTTTGTTAAGACGTTTCAACGACACTTTCCAACCTAAACGTTCTAATAACGCAGGTAAGAATTCTAATGCCATCACCATAATATAGATGGTCATACAGGTCGCTGTTTCAAACAACACTGAGTTTACGTTAAAGTATTGCGGCATAAAGAAGTGAGGCATGTTCCAATAACGACCAATATCAATAGCGATGGATAAACCACCTAATGAATAGCCGAACAAGCTCGCTAACAATGCAGGACGCACTAATGGGTGAAACTCCCCTTTATTAAAGACATAAACAGCCCATGCAAGTGCCCAACCACCACATGCAAAGCCTGTTCCTATCAATAAGTCAAAGGCAATCCAAATACCCCAAGGATATCCCCCATTCAGATCAGAGACATCGCCCAGACCTAATACCAAACGCTTACCAATAAGAATAAAACCGAGCACAGCAAGCGGTAAAAATACTCTTACTGCTAGAGTAAATAACTTACCGCCAAGTGGACGAGGATCATGACTCGACATCGTTATCCTCCTTGTGGTGTTCCTGCTCTTGTTTTTTACTATTACGGTTAACCAAATAGGTGATCCCTGCAAGGGCTGCTATTGGTAATACCATGCCTTTATAAAGCGTATGTTGAATATGTTCAGAGCGCGCACCTGTTGATAATGGTGCCACTTCTGGCATTCCTAAATTGTCGAAAGGAACCGCAGAAAGTACCATGACTTGCGTACCGCCACCTTCAAACTCACCATAGATATGATCTTGATATTCAGGAATTTTATGTAGATAAGTATCGCCACCACTAATGGTTTGACGAGGGTAATGATATTCTTCACCCGCTTTTTTCGCTAAACGACGTTTTGCTTCTTCCAGCAACTCTTCGCGTGTACCGAAAATAACTGCACCAGTAGGACAAACTTCAACACAGCCTGGTAATAAGCCTTTATCTAAACGCTCAACACCTTTTTGGTTACAAAGCTCACATTTATAGAGCTTACCAAATGGATCATCATAATCGTATTTTGGAATGTTATAAGGGCATCCCACCATACAGTAACGACAACCTGTACAGATATCCGCGTGATAATGAACAATACCGGTTTTTGGATCTTTGGTTAACGCAGAAACAGGACAAACAGAAACGCAGTTTGCATCAACACAATGCATACATTGTTTCTTAATAAAGGCATAACCGTTTTCCAGTTGGTCTTTATTTTCACCAGTACCATCACGCCAAATTTGAATAATGTTATTTGTGTAAGGACTTAATTTGTCATTGTTTGACCAAATCGGATCACCATTAGCGTAAGTATCACCACGCTCCATTGGCTCCGGGTGATTAATTTCCTGACATTTTGTGACACATGCTTGACAGCCTACACACAGTGTAGAGTCGTAGAGCATACCGAGAGACCCAGGAATTGGGGGACGGTTCTGCGCCGCAGCATGACTCGCAGTGGGTGCCATTCCCGCAAGGAGAACCCCACCTGATGCCAGCTTAAAGAAATGACGCCTATTCACCGTTTATCCTCCTGTGAGGCTCCTGTGGCATTCTTGTCACGGCCTAATTGACGCACAGCCATCACACTGACACCCGCAACTGCACCCACGACAGCACCCAGTAAGCCAGCAGCACCATAAGAAACACCACCACCTTCTTTTGCATTAACATCAGGTACTTGTGCTTTTGGTGTTGGCTGATAAACGTTCGCTAATTGGAAAATACCTTTAGTAAAGCCGATACCTTCTTCGTTACAACCATAGCAAGGGTGACCGATACCGACAGGCCAGATCCCACCACCGACATCGCAGAATTCTAATGTTGGGCAGTTACCATAAGTTTCAGGGCCTTTACAGCCTAAATGGTATAAACACCAGCCTTGACGATGACCTTCATCACCAAATTCTTTAGCAAAACGACCCGCATCGAAATGAGGACGACGTTCACAGTTTTCGTGAATTAAACGCTCATAAGCAAAAAGCGGTCTGTTTTTGCTATCTAACTTAGGCAATTTGTTGAAAGTAATAATATGTGCAACAGTTGCTAAGAAGTTATGTGGGTTTGGTGGACATCCTGGAATATTGATAACGGTTTTGCCCGGTAAAATAGCTTCCAGTGATTTAGCGCCAGTTGGGTTGCCCCCAGTCGCAGGTACACCGCCCCATGCAGAACATGAACCAATCGCAATAATCGCAGCAGCCCCTTCAGCGGCTTCTTTGATATGCTCAAGAATTGGTTTTCCCGCAACCATACAGTAAACACCGCCGTCTTTGTCTGGGATTGAACCGTCAACAACGAGGACGTACTTACCTTTATATTTCTCCATCGCATTGTGTTTATTTTCTTCAGCTTGATCACCAAAAGCTGCAGAAAGCACTTCGTGATATTCGAGTGCGATAACATCAAGAACGAGGTTTTCCAGAGTCGGGTGAGTTGCTCGTAATAAAGACTCCGTACACCCAGTACACTCCTGAGCACCAATCCAGATAACGGGTGGACGTTCAGGTGATGCCATTGCTTCTGACATTTCTGCGGCAGCTTTGCCGCTTAATCCCATGGTAGCTGACAGCGCAGCACACAATTTCATAAAATCGCGTCGGTTAATACCATGATGGGAAAAAACATTATTCCCCAAGGCCATATATCTCTCCTGATATGATGATTTTTAATTGGAATAATTTTAAAACACCGCCTTTTTAACACTCCGACACAATAATGACTTGATCATTATCAAGCGATAATTCATTAAAAAATAAATTATTCTTTTATGTGAGTAAAAACGTTTCAGCAATATAAGGTTTAATGTCTATTTTTTATATATTTCGTCATTTTAAATTTATTAAAACTCTATTTAATAATGATAAAGGAAATAGAAATAATTATCATTATCTCAATAACACAACAAAAGAGAAAACTTAAAACCTTATTAATCAACAAATTACAGATAAGACAAAAAACAACCAAATTATAAGACAATATATTTAAAATAATACAAAATTAATAATTCATTATTTCTAATTTCTAATAAAAATTATTAAAAATAGATTCTAATATATTTTTTAATTATAATGATGACTCTTTTTTTCATATTATCAACCTTTATATTACATCACAAATAATGTTAAAAATTGCATTTCATAAACAAGAAATGATTACATTAATATATTTAATTTCAGCTTATTTTCATTACCCATTTAGCTACTTTTCTTTTGTTATTAATTTTTAATCATCATGATAGTGTTTATTTTATAGACAAAAACCAACCTGTTTTTCTTATCATTTTTCATATAGTTATAAGTATATTCGTTTTTGGAATAAGAAGTTCCCTTAGTATAAAATCGCTATAAAATTAAATACATATCGATGTATGACGACAATCAAAAGCCAAGATTATTAATAATTACTAATCAGTACATAATAGCAATAATTTCATTAGGTTATTTTATAACATATCCAATTTATAACGAAATTAACGTAAATAAAATTTAATGTTAAATCCCTGTTGTTTTTGTGGATAAAAAAAACACAATTTATCGATAAATAATCCCTAAATAGAGTCTATTTCTTTTTTTTGTGAGAATAGATAAAAGAAGTGGTCAGAAATCTAAAAAATTGAAAAATGCTTTGTTAACTGTTTGTGTTTTTTAATCAGGCAAATTCTCGCTGATAGCGAGCAATAAAGTGGGAATAAGCATAAAAATGGCACACAACAAAACACCCAATACCCACGCTGAAGATCTCGACGTAGAAGCAATAGGAACGACAGGAACGACAGGAACGACAGGAACGACAGGAACGACAGATATAACAAGCAAAATAAAAAAGCCATAACACCGAAATGTTATGGCTTCTAAATTTATTAAAATAATAAAATGCTATGTGTAGTTCTCTGCCTTTCACGCTTTATTTTACTCACCGCTTATCAAGGATAAGAAGTGGTTTGAATAAGTAAATAAAATCTACTTACCTGAAATTGGAATGACTGAAAACAACGGTCTACCTGGTGCAATAAAAAAATAAGTATCCAAATGCGGACAACTTAGATAATAAATAAATTAGGCGTTTAAACACGTTACAGAATATTTCAATTTGTAACGTGGGTGCATTATATCCAATAAGATTTTTTGCGCAAGTTTTTTTACACTTAAATCAAATTCACATAAAGACATTATAAATCACAAGGTTATAGAAAAATTTAACTTTAAAAAGTTGATTTCAACAAATCTAAAAATGAAAAAAAATGAAGAGTTAATGAATATTAATGTTAAGAGAGTTCAAATAATGATATCTACTTAGCATTAATTGATTCAGCCAACTATTACTCAATAAACTTAGTTAATTGTTTATTCTATAACTTAATCTATCTATTATTAATATTATTTAATACTAAAGTTAAATTTTATTCTAACTCAATTTTATTAATAATATCGATAACCACTAAAAACGGTAAAAATATTAACTCTGTTTTTTCTATACAATAAAAAAGCACTTTATTCATCATTTCACAACGACAAATAAAGTGCTTTTAAAATAGCGTAATAATACTTAGATAAATAGCTTATTTGCTAATTTTTAACCGCCTGTAGAGACAGTTTCCATTCCCACAAGTCCAACTTTGAGATAACCCGCTTTTCTTAGCGAATCCATTGCTGCCATTAACGTTTCATAATCAACCGTTTTATCAGCTTGGAAAAAGATGGTTGTCTCTTTGTTTGCTTGTGTCATGGTATCTAACACATTCGCCATCGTTTCATGTGTGACCATCTCTTCACCAATGAAAATTTGTTTATCCGACTTAATTGTTAAATAAACAGGCTTCTCAGGGCGAGGTTGTGGTTTTGCACTTGAAGCGGGTAAATTTACTTTTATATCAACAGTAGCTAAAGGTGCCGCCACCATAAAGATAATGAGCAGAACCAACATGACATCAATAAAAGGCGTCACATTGATATCATGCAATTCATTATCATCACCTGAATCATCACCAAGACGCATTGCCATAATTCATTACCTTGCTTTGCTGTTTTCGATATCTAAATCACGGCTGACTAATGTCACCACACCTGTTGCGATATCACCAATTTCACCACGATAACCCGCTATCATACGAGCAAAAATGTTATAGATAATAACCGCTGGAATTGCCGCAATCAGGCCAATCGCGGTTGCTAATAGCGCTTCTGCAATACCTGGTGCAACAACAGCAAGGTTTGTCGTTTGAGAATGAGCAATACCGATAAAGCTATTCATGATCCCCCAAACCGTACCGAAAAGACCGATAAAAGGAGAAATTGCACCAATGGTGGCTAAGTAACCATTACCGCGACCTAATTCACGGATAATTGCTGCAACGCGACGTTCCATTCGCATTTCAACACGCTCTTTAATACCTGAAGCCACTTTACTTTCTTGAGAGTAAGTACGCTCTAATTCTGCATCATTAAAGAAATCAGCGGTTGCACTTTTATTACCAAATTTTTTGCTAATCGCTAACGCATCGTTGAGTGATTTAGCTTCAACTAACTGAGCTGTCTCATTTCTTAGGCGACGACGCAGTGAAATTAAGTAGCTTCCTTTCGCGAAAAATAGTGCCCAAGTGACAATAGAGGCTAACAGTAAGCCAATCATGACACTCTTAACGACTAAGTCTGCGTTACGGTACATACCCATTACAGATAAATCTTCAGCAAATCCGCCACCAGCAACCATTTCAGGTTGTACTTCTGACGATGCATTTTCTGTCGCTAAAGGTGCATTTTCTGAATTCTCAGCCGTTGTTGCAGGTGTATTTTCACCTTCAGGCTTAGCGGTTTCAGTACCGACTGCTTTCACTTCATTACCCGTTTCCGTGGTAGAAGTAGCAGTTGTTGGTGTGACTATTGTCGGTGTAGCAGTTCCCTGTGTAGAAGCTGTTGAAGAAACGGCAGCAGTAGTTGGCTGTTCAGTTGGTGTGGCAGGAGTCGTATCCGCAAAAGCAGAGCCTGTCAGACCGATTGCCAATAGAATAGAAGCTGTCAAATTACGCATCAGTTGGCCTTTTACTCTCTTTTTTATCTATTTATTTATTCAGTAATGACATCTTTACGCCACTACTTACCCAAAATCGTTCGCTTACAATCATCCTGTTTGCCATCAGGAAAGAGAAAACGCTCAAATGATATCAAACATGAAGCATTTTGATAGTAATTATCATTACTATTTGGCTATTTTTTTTTCATTTGTCGATTTTTAAGACAAATTATCGTTATTTCACGTAACGTGAAATTTTATCAACTACCCTGCAAGCCTTTTGTACTTATCCAAAAAATGAATTAACTTGAGGTAAACACACCATCAATTAAAAGAAGGTATTAAGGATGACGCTAAAAAAACAAGAAACCTCACTCCTCCTTTCTGGTCGAGCTAAAAAATATTCCCAAGGCGCAGTAAACCCAATTATACAACGAACATCATCCGTTATTTTTGATTCCGTTGCACAAAAACGTGAAGCAACGAAAAAACGGGCAGAAGGTACACTTTTTTATGGACGTCGAGGCACAACTACCCATTTTGCCTTACAAGAAGCGTTAACTGAATTAGAGCAAGGTGCAGGCTGTGCACTATTTCCTTCAGGTGCAGCGGCGATTACGCAATCTATACTCGCATTTGTTGAGCAAGGTTCTCATATTCTCGTGACAGGCTCTGCCTACGATCCGACTCAAAATTTTTGTGATCAGATCTTACGTAAATTCTCAGTCACAACGACCTACTTTGATCCTTTAATCGGCAAAGAGATCAGCCAATTGCTACGTCCTGAAACAAAAATTGTTTTTCTTGAATCTCCGGGATCAATCACGATGGAAATTCAAGATCTACAAGGAATAGTCAATTCAGTTCGCCAATATAACCCTGAAATCATTATTATGATTGATAACACTTGGGCGGCAGGATTACTGCTTAAACCACTAACATTGGGTGTCGATATTTCAATCCAATCCGCCACAAAATATATTAATGGTCACTCTGATGGCATGTTAGGTTTTGCTGTGGCGAATAAACGTTGTTGGGAGCAATTACGAGAGAATACCTATTTATTAGGTCAATGTGTTGATCCTGATACTGCTTATATGACAGCAAGAGGATTAAGAACACTGCCGGTTAGGATGAAACAACACGAACAAAGTGCATTAGAAGTCGCTCGCTGGTTAAAACAACACCCTTTAGTTGATAATGTTTATCACCCTGCATTAGCTTCTTGTCTGGGACATGAATATTTTCAACGTGATTTCTCGGGTAGCAACGGCTTATTCTCTTTTAGTCTAAAGAAAATCTTAACACCTGAAGAATTTGCGCATTTCTTAGATAACTTCTCATTATTTAAGATGGCATTTTCATGGGGAGGATTTGAATCTTTAATTTTAGGTTATCAACCCAATGATATTAAAGCGATGCGCCAATATGAAACTCAGCCAACATTTACTGGAACACTATTTCGCATTCATATTGGATTAGAAAATGTAGATGATCTTATTGAGGATCTAGAGCAGGCATTTTTACGCATTTCTTAATAAAGAATGAATTTTTTATTAAAAAAAATCTATCCCTGTGGTTCCACAGGGATTAAATCAAACTGTTCTCTTTATTTTGCGTTAGAATAGCGAATATAAAGTCCTTTTTTAATGCGAGTTCGCTAATGGGTACATTAAAAGAGATAATTCACGCACTTATGCAACACGATTATATGGTGTTAGCTAATCCTAATGTGCTGTGGGTTATCTATATTGTTCTTTTTGTTATTATTATGCTGGAAAACGGGGTATTGCCCGCCGCATTTTTGCCAGGAGATACACTGCTTATTCTTTGCGGTGCCTTAATTGCAAAAGGTGTTTTACACTTTTTCCCGACTATCATTATATTAGGCACTGCCGCTAGTATTGGGAGTTGGCTCGGCTTTTTACAAGGTCGTTGGCTAAGTGATACAAAAGTAGTTAGACGTTGGATGGCTCAATTACCAGAGCAATATCACCATAAGGCAAATGATCTCTTCCATCGCCAAGGTTTATATGCACTATTACTGGGTCGTTTTATTGGATTCGTGCGTACATTATTGCCTACCTTGGCAGGTTTATCTGAATTAAAGCAACGTCGCTTTCAAATATTTAACTGGTTAAGTGGCTTCTTATGGGTAGGGATTATTGTTTCTTTAGGCTATGTGCTAAACCTTATTCCATTTGTACAAAAGCATGAAACACTTGTCATGAATATCTTGATGACATTACCCGTATTGCTTTTAAGTGCAGGCTTAATTGGCTCGATTGTGATGTATATTCGCCATCGTAAAAATAGCGCCAGCAGTAAGTAATTAAAAAAACACGCCATTATTTAGAGCAAGAATAATGGCGTATTTTATGTATTATCTGATACTGCAATAAAAGTTCAGTTGTTCATTGTCTTATCTCCACATCAATTAATATCTGACTAAAATCCCATTTATATTAATCACAATCATATTCTTCCTGCTCTATTTTTTTTAAAACTTAATGGCTTTTGAAGCAAGAAACGTTGGAATATAACTATCAACTAAGAAACGAGCATGAGGAGCAAAATCTTCAACAAAATCCTGTAATAAAAAACCTGCTGCTAATTGCCCGCCAATAAGATCAGTCAATGAGTGTCCAAAGACCAGTCCATCACCTCTTGCGACTTTTTCTTGCAGAATATCCGAAGGTAATGAGCCTTGGTCGCTATAAGGTAAGCGGTACGTTGGTTTCATTAATCCCTGCGAACGTAATTGCGGATCTCTATCATCAACAAATACAACAGGATTATAAAAGCTCGCCATTAGTACACCGCCTTTTTTCAAAACACGGTAGCACTCTTGCCAAACAGGATTTACATCCGGTACATATAGATTTGAAATAGGGTGAAAAATAATATCAAAACTTTCATCAGCAAATGCGGTTAAATCAGCCATATCACCCTGTGCTGTTACCAAATCTAGCTGATGCTTTTGTGCCAATTGGCGATCTTTGTCTAATTGACCTTCTGATAAATCAAACACGGTCACAATACCGCCCGCAGCCGCCAAAAGAGGCGCTTGTTGCCCACCTGCAGAAGCTAAACAGAGTATTTTTTTACCTTTAATATCCACTAACCATTCGCTCTTTACAGGGCTTGGTGTTAAATGCACTTTCCAGTCACCTTGCTTTGCTGCGATAATTTCTTCATCGCTCACAGGCTTAGACCACTGATTTTCCATTGCGGCTTGTTTATCCCAATGCTCTTGGTTTAATGTTAAATAATGACTTTCCATATTACTCCTTATAAATTAACTACAATTGAACTGTTGTAGGCATTAAGAGAAATAATTCATCTCTTATTTCTACAACCTTGTAGTTATAGTTATGTCAGACTATCTAGTCTAGGCACAACGGAAAACTTTTTCCTGATTAATTGTCATACTTCAGAACATCGAATTAAGGTGGAAACAAAATGCAAAACTTTACTTATTACTCGCCCACTCGCCTTCATTTTGGTCAAGGACAAATAGATAAACTACGTTCTGAAATTGGAAAAAATGAAAGAATTCTACTGACTTATGGTGGCGGTAGCATTAAGCGCAATGGCGTATTAGACCAGATTTATACCGCACTTCCGGGCTATCAAATTCATGAGTTTAGTGGCATTGAACCGAACCCATCTTATGAAACACTCATGAAAGCAGTTTCTTATGCCAGATATCACGGTATTACGCATTTATTAGCCGTGGGTGGAGGTTCTGTTATTGACGGCACAAAATTTATTGCAGCAGCGATACCTTATCACGGCGAGCCTTGGGAAATCGTAACCAGTCGCGGTAAAGTGGTCGAAAAAGCGATACCGTTAAGCTGTGTATTAACACTTCCAGCAACAGGAACAGAAACCAACAGTTTCTCTGTTATCAGTAGAAAACAGACAATGGATAAACAAAGCTTTGCCAGCCCTCATGTTTACCCTCATTGCGCTATTTTAGATCCAACAACCACTTATTCTTTGCCACCAAGACAAACTGCCAACGGTGTTGTTGACGCTTTTATTCATATATTAGAGCAATATCTCACTTATCCAGTGAATGCTCGTGTACAAGATGAATATGCAGAAGGCCTTTTACGTATTTTGATTGATCAAGGGCCAAAAGCGCTGACGTCACCTACAGACTATGATATCCGTGCTAATATAATGTGGACAGCATCACAAGCGCTAAATGGTATTCTTGGTGTTGGTGTTCCTCAAGATTGGGCTACGCATGCATTAGGTCACGAACTCACGGCTTTACACGGACTTGATCATGCGCAAACTCTCGCCATCGTTTTACCTGCATTATTAAATGAAAAACGTCAGGCTAAATACGGCAAGTTAATCCAATATGCACAAAAAGTTTGGGGGATAAACCAAGGTTCTGACGCTTTTAAAATTGAAACTGCGATTAATGAAACTCGAAAATTCTTTGAATTAATGGGACTTAGAACTCGACTGGCTGATTTCAAAATCGGTGAAGAAGATATTCCTGCATTAGTGCGAAAGTTGGAAGAGCATGGACAAATTGCACTGGGTGAGCATCAAGATATCACATTAGAAGTCAGTCAACGTATTTATACAGCGGCACTCTAAGTACTTTTTGCGACTCTGGAGATAGAAATGGATAAACCTAAACTGATCAAATTATCTGATGGAAATGCCATCCCACAACTTGGTCTTGGTGTTTGGAAAGCAGATAATCATCAAGTTGTTAAAGCTATTCATCACGCACTTGATACAGGCTATCGCCTTTTTGATACGGCAGCGATTTATCATAATGAAGAAGGTGTAGGTAAAGCATTAAAACAGATCACTGTTCCTCGTGATGAACTTTTTATCACAACAAAATTATGGAATAACGATCAGACTCATGCTCGTGGTGCCGTCTTAGAAAGTCTCCAGCGTTTGCAACTTGATTATATTGATCTCTACTTAATGCATTGGCCAGTACCTTCACGAGAGCTTTATGTTGAAGCTTGGAAGCAAATGATAATTTTGCAAAAAGAAGGGTTAGTAAAAAGCATTGGTGTCTGTAATTTTAAAGAAGAACATCTGGAACGGATCATTACAGAAACAGGCGTTACTCCTGTTATTAATCAGATTGAAATTCATCCTTTAATGCAGCAAGCACCGTTAAGAGCATGGAACGCAACTCATAATATTGTCACCGAATCTTGGAGCCCATTAGCACAAGGTGGTGAAGGTGTCTTTGAGCACCCTATTATTCAAAAACTAGCTGAAAAATACCATAAAACCCCAGCACAAATTGTTTTACGCTGGCATTTAGACAGTGGTCTTGTGGTTATTCCAAAATCAGTTACACCTTCTCGTATTGAAGAGAACTTCCATATTTTTGATTTTAAATTAGAAAAAGAAGAAGTCGCTGAAATTACCGCTCTTGAACAGAAAAAACGTTTAGGCCCTGATCCTGATATTTTTGTCGATATCTAATTTTTTAACCTCTATTAAAAGACCAATAGAATACATTTCTATTGGTCTTTCTATGTCAAAATATTTTCTCTTCTTTTTTACTCTTATTTTTATTTTTTTGATCTTTAATTTTTATATATTTATAAATTAATTAATTCACGTTCACTTTCTGATATCTAATACATCTATAAATACGAGAATCTCATCATTATTTGTTACGGTGAGTTTAAAAATGACAAAATTTAAAAGTGGACTAACGCCACAGCTTTCCTCTATTACAAAGAAAGTTGCTTGGTTTAATATCTTTATTCAATTAGCATTTCCCATCTCGGCAACGCTCCCTGCTAACGTTTTCGCAGAAGAGAATAGCCAAGAAAAACAAACTATTAATTTGGTACAAAAAACAAATAGTTATCAGGTTCAGAAAGATGACACACCTGAATCTATTGCGAAAAAATTTAATATAAAATTATTTAGGCTTATTGAAGCAAATCCTAATTATGTTTCTTTAGTCGGTAAATTAAAAATAAAAGAAGGTATTACGCTTAATATACCTAATGAGCCTTTCTCGACAAAAAAATGGCTAAATAACCATCAAGACACATCTATTCCAACGACAAACGAGCAAGAGCTTGCACAAATTATTGTTGCTCACTCATCTTTATTAAATAAAGAGACTGACGCAACACAATATGCAATAAGCCAAATATCAAGCAAGGCCAATCAACAAATAGAACAATGGTTAAATCAGTTCGGTCATGCTCGAGTTTCTCTTTCAACAGATAAAAAATTCACCTTGGAAGGAAGCTCTGCTGATCTTCTTATTCCACTCTATGATAGTGAAAAGAATTTAGTTTTTTCTCAAACCAGTTATCACCGTAAAGATTCTCGAAGCCAGTTAAATCAAGGTATTGGTTACCGACATTTTACTGACAAGTTTATGGTTGGCTTTAATGCTTTTTATGACTACGATTTAAGTCGATATCACAGCCGTTTTGGTATTGGTGCTGAAGTATGGCGAGACTATTTTAAGTTAAGTGCCAATCACTATCATCGTCTATCTAACTGGCGTACCTCTGACGATGTTATGGATTATAATGAGCGCCCTGCTAATGGTTGGGATATTCGCACTGAGAGCTATCTACCTGCATATCCACAATTAGGCGCAAAGCTTATATTTGAACAATATTACGGGAAAGAAGTCGGCTTATTTGGTAAAGATAATCGCCAAGAAAATCCTCACGCTTATACGGCTGGACTCACTTATACGCCAGTGCCTTTAATTACCTTCGGTGCTGAACGTCGCTTTGGTTTAAATGATAATAGTGATAATAAGTTTGATGTAAATATCCAATATCGACTTGGAGAATCACTCTCCTCACAACTTAATCCAGATAATGTTCGAGCAATGCGCTTAATGTCCGGAAATCGCTATGATTTTGTGAACAGAAATAACGACATCGTTTTAGAGTATAAAAAGAAAACCTTAGTATTTCTCTCAATTACACCGACAATTAATGGCTACGCAAAAGAAGAAAAAGATTTAGGTGTACAAGTTCGTTCTAAATATCCTGTTAAACAGATTGAATGGTCTGCGAGTCGCTTAATCGCTAATGGAGGTAAGATTAATCATAATAATAATCTTAGCTATTCAATCATTCTTCCTCGTCATATTTCAGGTTCACCTGAAAAGAATAGCTACACAATAAGCGCCGTTGCTATTGATGAACAAGGTAATCGTTCTGATCCGGTACAGAGTAAAATCATCGTCGATCAGTCTGCGATTAATACGCAAAATAGCCAATTTACGCCGAAAGCAACACAACTACCTGCCGACAATCATTCTGCACAAAATTTGACTTTATCAATTCTTGATAATGATAAGCTTCCTGTTGATATCGATATAAAAGAACTTTCATTAGATATTCAATCTGATGATCCAACTGGCAATAGCCGAGTTTCAAGTTTCAGTCGAATTGATGCAGGGAAATATCAAGTCACAATCACCGCAGGAAGTACTCCTGAAATTGTGACATTAACGCCCAAGTTTAGGGATAATACCTTTAATCAGGCTCAAGTGACTTTTGTTGCGGATACACATTCCGCCATTATTGCTAAAGGTGGATTAACTGTAATTAAAAACCACGCACCTGCTGACGGTAAAAGCCAAAATAAAATTCAAGTTATCGTAACAGACATTAATGCCAATAGAATTCCTAACTATCCAGTTTCTTTTACTGCCGATAATGGCGCAACGATTATTGCTCAAGCAAATACAAATGCTGAAGGTAAAATTATTGTTCCAATCACCAATACGCATATTGGTAAAAGCATCATTAATGTTAGTGTTAAAGATATTACCTATTCAACCAATGTTGATTTTATTGCCGATATTAACTCAGCAAAAATAAATACTTTCACTATTAACCCAAACAGCTCGTTTGCTAATGGGACAGATGAAAAATTTATTGCTTTAAATATCATTGATAAAAACAACAATCCTGTTCCTAATGCCAAAATTCAATTATCTGCTGATAATCAAGCACAACTCAAAGAAACAGAGTTACTAACGGATGTTCAAGGTAATGCATCAACAACGATGACCAGTAAAATAGCAGGTACAGTCACTGTAATTGCGCAGGTCAATAATATAGCAACGCAGAAAACAACGCAGTTTATTGCCGACCTATCCAACGGTAAAATTATTTCAGTGACACCATCGGCACCACCCTATATTGCAGATGGCAAAACAACAGTAACATTTACTGCTGTCGTTGAAGATAAGAATCACAATATCTTACCGAATGCGAAAGTCATTTGGTCTACTAATCGTGATCAACAAATTGTTTCTATTAATGAAGTTTCAACAACAGATAATCACGGTATTGCTCAAACGACGGTAACTAGTACTCAAGCCTTTGATGTTATTGTCACAGCAAGTATCAGTAATGAATCACTCGATGCATCACCTATTACTTTCACTGCTAATCATCAACAAGGTTTAATTACTTTAACCACGAATAAAACTGAATTAATTGCAAATAATAAAGAACAAGCAATACTCACCGCCGTGGTGAAAGATAAGTTTGGTAATAAATTACCTAACGTCACCGTTGAATGGCAATCGAGTGTCTCAACCACACTCGATAAACAAAAAAGTGTGACCGATAATCAAGGACAGACAACCAATCAAATTCGGACCCAAAAAGCAGGTGCGACAGAAATTATTGCCACTCTTTCAAATAAAGAAAAAGCACAAGTCACATTAACCGCTATTGCCGATCCAAATAGCGCCAATATTGTCTTAACCACTGTAAATAACAAAACAGAAGCGGTTGCAGATAATAGCGATACTATTACCTTAATGGCACATGTTACGGATGCTAAAAATAACCCATTAATAAAACAATCTGTATTCTGGAATTCAACCCATAATGTGTTGAGTGAGAATATGGTGAAAACCGATGATAATGGTAATGTACAAGTTGTGATAAAAGGGACTGAAGCACAACCGACAACGGTCACAGCAACACTAGAAAATAGCCAAAGCGCTACCCAAAATCTTCGTTTTATTGCAGGCCAAGTTAATGCATCACAAAGTACATTTTCGATTGATCCTCAATCTATCGTGGCAAATGGCAGTTCCTTCGCAACAGGGACAATTACTCTAAAAGATAAATTCGGTAACCTTGTTCCGAAACAAGAGAAATTTATTGCTCTCTCTGGTGATAACACCACCATCAAATTTAGCGCACTCAAAGAAATCGATACTGGCGTTTATCAGACAACGATTAACGGTAGGCAAGAAGGTATTAGTCTTATTAGTGCTCAATATGCCAATGCAACAAATACCTTTAATTTAACTCAACCTCTTGGTTTTATTGCTGACAAGCAAAATGCCATAATTAATGCAGTTAATGTTATTGCCCCTTTTGATGTCACGGCAAATGGCACAGATCAAGTCATCATTCGTGCAAAAATTGTTGATAAACAAGGCAACCCAAGCATGGAAGGTATTGCTGTGGGTTGGTTAACCTCACTAGGCAGACTTTCGTTACCTATCAGCAAAACAGATAAAAATGGGATTGCAGAAATCACCTTAAGTAGTACACAAGCGGGTACAGCACAAGTTACAGCGATGCTCGATAGCCAACAATCTCTTGATGCTGACCATTTGATTAACTTTAACACTGATGTGGTTTCTGCCGATAAGTCTCAACTATCACTTATCCCCAACACCATTATTTCTGAAACAGGTCGTTCTCAAATTACTTTAACGCTAAAAGATAAATACGATAATTTATTAACAGGGTTAAAGGACAAAATCAGCGTTACCTATAGTGCTGATTTAACCGCAACCACAACAACATTTAATGAAATCTCCACTGGGGTTTATCAAGCACAAGTTAGTGCGTTGAAAGCAGGTCAAACAACAATCAGTGCCAAAATAAATTCAGTGACACTGACACAAACTGCACTATTGACGGTTCTACCTAATCGCCAGACAGCCAAAGTCGATAAGTTTGTGATCAGTGATACACAACCTCATGCAGGCGACACCATTACTTATCACGCTTATATTAGCGATAAGAATGATAATCCTGTTAACAGTGGCGTAAGTGTCACATGGACGGCAGATAAAGAGAGCTTACTCAATAGACCACTGACATTTACAGACAATAAAGGTGTTGCAGACGTTGAATTAACACGTAATCCAGCAGGTATCGCTAAAGTTAATGCGGTATTAATTTCAGGTAGTTACCCTGCCCCTGATGTCAATTTTGTGGCTGATGATGTTGATGAAAATAGTTCAGAAATCAACTTAATACCGGCAACAATCATCGCCAATGGTACAGATAAAGCATTACTGACTTTAACGATTAAAGATAAAGGCGGTAATATTCTGCCAGATCAGCAAGTTGAGGGGACCTCTAATAACCCAACCATTCAATTTAGCTCAGCCAAACAAGTCTCTCCGGGTCATTATGAAATTGAAGCCACAGGGACTAAATCAGGTACAGCGCAATTAAGTGTTAAAGTTAATGGTGTTGATTTCAAAAAACAAAAAACCTTACAACTGCGTGCTGACGCAACAACCTGGCAAGTAAAATCTGTCGATGTCGATAGAACAACCATGATTGCGGGTGATAAAGGCGTTAATTATCAAGCAATCATTGTTGACGCTAATGACAATATATTGCCTAACATTATTGTGTCATGGAAGTTACAAGGTTTAGCTGATGACTATGACTTTAGTACCTATACAGACACTAATGGTGTCGCAAGAACCAAAGTCACCAGCACAGTTGCCGGTATATTGAAAATGAGTGCTTATCTTGATTTAAATAATCATAAGCCAATTCAAGATGTCACTGTAACTCCTGCTGATATTGATGCCAATAAATCAACCTTTAGTAGCAATCGCCAATCAATAGGTGGAGATGATAAAGATAGCGCCCTACTGACTGTGAACTTAATGGATAAATACAGTAATACTATTGATGGTAAAACTGTTTCGGTTAAAGCCACCAGTGGTAGAGCTAATTTTAGTGATAACCCACTAAATTCATTAGGAAAGGGTAAATATCAAACCAGTCTTACTTCAAACATTAAAACAGATATTATCGTCACGGCGGAAGCAGAAGGAATAACCATTGCGAAGCCATTAACCATTAAAGTGACTATTCCAAAACCTGATATTATTTTTGACAAACAAATCCAGCAAGAGACCTATGCTTCAGCACCTGTCAATGCATTAGGTTATACGGGATTACCTAATAATATTAATGTGATGTGGTCTAGTTCTGATCCCACTATTGCCTCTATTGATACAACTAGTGGGAGTATTTCGATGAAAAAAGCGGGTACTGCCATTATCACACTACAAACATCAGGTAATGATCAATATCAACCGGCTCAAAGTAGTTATCCTTTAGTCATTGAAAAAGCCGCGCCTATTTTGCAACTAGCTTCATCCGGTGCAATTACATCTGTGTGGAATGATGGAATAACGCACAAGGTTGATGCCACTTTTGGTAATACCGACGTAAAAAATATTCCTTTATATTATGTCAGTGATGATCAACGCATAGCCATCGTTGATACACAAGGAACTATTACAGAAGTGAAGCCGGGTAAAACTAAAATACACATCAAAAGTGATGCAACTGATCAATTTCTAGCAGATGCTGTTACTGTGGATTATGAGCAAGATAAAGGCACACTCCAAATCACTTTTGCAAAAAATGACATTATTTTATCTGAAACAGATACTAATATTGATGTACAACAACCCACAACGCCATTACCTAAACAAGCTCAAGGTATCTGGTCAGCAAAAGATCCGAATATTGTCGCGATAAAGGAAAGTGGCGTTATTGTTAAAGTTAACCCCGGTAGAACAGACATCATTTTGACTTCAAAAGAAAATGACTACTTTTATCAATCTCAAGGTTCTTATTCTGTAGATGTCCGAAAAGTACCTCATATCACTATGAATTCTGTAACACGAAGAGTGGATAATGAAAAAAATGCACAAATCACACCTAATGCAAATACACCAATAAATTGGACTCCTGTTTATGACAAAGACTCATTAACCTTTTCTTGGTTACCGCCAGATACATCTGCAAGTGATTATGCCGTTAATCTTGAATTATGGGATGGTAATCAAAAAACTAGCCAAATATTTGCTTATGACCGAACTCAACTTATTGGAGGACAAGCACAAAAAACCGAATTCAAAATCGATAAGACTTTATTTACAAGTACTCAGCTTAAAATCAAAGTCATTGTATTTGATCTTCTTGACCATGATCCGAATACAAATACAGGTAGGCAATATGCGGTTTATTATCCACTAGATGTAAAACACATTGATCCTATGTATATGGATTTAGAATTAAGCGGTTCTATTTCATTTATTACTACTCGTGATGCGAGTGTATCAAGAAATTCATGTAGAGCGACTCAATTAGATGATATGGTGCATGTTATTGCAAGACCAATGTTCACCTTAGGAAATAGCACTAATCATTTCCTTACACCAATAACAGTTTCACATAAACTTATTGATATAAAAGGTGCATCATCCCGTAGCACGGTCGACTATCAAGACGAAAACAATTATGACTCAACGGTTTATAATGAAGAACTTCAATCTAATAGTCATACTATGGCAATGAAAGAAGATTGTTGGTCTACTGGTGCAGGCTCCTCAGCACACCGTGGTAATGCAACATTAATAACTTATGTCACTATCGCTGGTGAAACACATGAATTTCAACAACATGTAAACTGGGATGGTGATGGTGGAGCATCCCTGAATAACATAGAGAAAATTAGTCAACTTTAATCAAAATGATTAGATTAATAATAAAGAGCCCATTAGGGCTCTTTATTAATTTAAAGCTATTTTTCTAATAATTTTATTCCGTTAATTTATATCTCTCTTGATATCTCACATTTACCAATGTGACCAATAAAGCAAAGAGGGCAATCACTGCGGCTAGCCCAAAGCCTCCGCTATATCCAATCACAGCAGTTAAACTCACTAACATCATTGCACACGCCATTTCCCCTATATCACGCATACTTTGTACGGCGGTCATATCCGTACCCGCTTGATTATCGGTTGAGGCAAATCGCATACCTGCGGTCATAATCGCCACAGAAGTGATCCCTGATGATAAAGAGCCTAAAACTATACATATAGCAACCATTGGAAGACTAATCGTGCCCGTTGATTGTGAAAGCCATAATAATGAGGAGCCTAAAGCACACAGCAATCCTGCGGAAAAAGCTCGCCAAACGCCGATTTTATTAATTAACCAAGCCCCACCACCGCAGCCAAAGAACAGAGTTACCATTCCTCCCATCATGCCCATTTTTCCGACATCAGCTAAAGACCAGCCACTGTCAGTTAAAAACAATTTTGCTAAACCAAAGCCTGAAACTGCCGTCACCGCTGAAAGCAATGTCAGGGTTAATAGTCTGATAGCTCCTTTTCTTCGTACCGTTTTTAATAAGCTTGCATTAGGATGATCACTGTTTTCCCCTGCTTCATATTTGGCTTTTTGTTGAAAGAGCGTAATTGATATCAAACTAATGGCAGGGATCGACGCAAAGAATAACAATGTATTTTGCTGCCCTAATGTATCGCTTAACATCATCATTCCAGCCCCTCCTAAGAAAAAGCCCCCCATCACGCCTGCAATTTGAATCGCATTAATTTTAGATAATAGTGTGCCACTCGCATGTTCAGCCGCCATTCCATCCGTCGCGATATCTTGTGTTGCACTCGCTAATGAAGCGATAGCTAATAAAGCCACACCCCATTTAGCCATCTCAACAGAAATACCTATTAATGCTAAAAGCAATAAACAAAACGTCACAATGATCTGCATAGGAATAATCCAGCTACGGCGACGACCTAAAGATTTAAACCAATAATTATCAACCACAGGTGCCCATAAAAATTTTAATACCCACGGTAATCCGACTAGTGGAATAAATGCGATTGCACTTAAAGCTGAGCCTTCTTGGCGTAATAATGTAGGCAATGCATCCATTGCAATTCCCATCGGAATACCTTGTGCTAAATAAAGTAAACCTAGCGTTATCACTAATTGCCGATGTTTTAATAATTCTTGCATAACAGACTCCAATTACTGTCTTTTTAGTAGAAAAAGACCCATCAAAAAAAAGAAAACGGCACTGATCAACAAGGCACAACTTACCCACCACAAAGCAGCATGAGTTATAAATAAGTGACTAAAGACACTGATAAATAAAACCACGCTACTTATGGTTAAAATAAGAAAAGTAAGTTTGATCACTTGCGGATAAAGAAAATAAAAAAGAAGCGTTATCAACCAAACACCAAAAAAAGGCAGTATCGGTGATAACGCGGAGAAAATAGCGATAGGAATTAAACATGTACTGGCAAAAATTAAACCAGAACAACCTCCTAACACTAAACGGGAACTGATATTAATGGGCTTTTTTAATACCCAAATCACTAATCCACTAAAGGTCAATACACAGGCCATCATTCCCATTAGGCAATGAAGCACCGATAAACTAAAGTTTGCAGCACCTGTCCATAAATATTGACCATAATGCAAAGGCTGAACGGCAATAAAAGCACGCGTCCAAAATGCCTGAGATGCAGAACTTTTTTCTGCAACCCAGTGATTATCTAAGCCAGAAAAAAAGAACTGCTCAAAATTAGCGGTGCTGGGTAAATATAAATGAGTACCACTGACTGTGATTTGCTGTTCAGCACGATCTTTATGTTTCCAATTAATAGCTTCAGGAATAAAGTCTGGTTTTTCTTGTGAAAGTTGAATTAACAATGAGCTAGGAGAAGATGCAGTAAACTCAGATGAAATGGGTGTTGATTGTCCCATTAGTTTCATCATGACTTGTGCTGGTGCATCAGGCTCCACATATTTCGCCAGCATTAATGTACCGAATGCCCCTAATCCTGATAATGCCCCGGTTAAAGCAAATATAACGAGCCACGGATAACTCCATAATCCAATAACATTATGCAAATCAAAGAAAAACAGCCTACGCCCTTGATTAAAACGGAGTCGAAATAATTGATAGATTTTACGGTGATGAATAACAATGCCGGTTATTAGTAATAGCGCAAAAACAAAACCAAATAAGCTAATAAATAATCGTCCAGAAAAACCCAAAAATAGATTTTTATGTAGATTAACAATAGGAGAGATTACCTCTCTTAATCTAATTTCTTCACCTGTTTGTGCATTTAATTGTAGTGAACAATCCCCCATTCCTTGGCAGAAAGTAATAATAGGATGATCAATCGATGCTAATTTCACACTATTAAAACCGTTTTCACCTAAGAGGTATTCACCTTTTACTAATAACTGATCTAATGGCAATAATTCTTTATTTAACGGCTTAAATTGAGCCCATAAATTTAAATTTTCATGCGCTAATGACCATGTACCTGTAAATAAAATAACAAATAATAGAATGCCAAATAAGGTTCCTGTTTGACGATGAAGTTGTGAGAACTGGCGTTTTAATATCGCTTTCATAAAGTAAACTCCAACAATATTAAAGGTAAAGGCCACCAGCTCCATGCTCGCCAAAATACCTGTTTTCCATTCACTGAAAGCAAACTAAAACAGAGCATTCCACATAGAAATAAAACAGGTAAAAAGACGGCTGCATACAGACGATCAAGCGGATCTACACTGGGATAAAAGGTTGTTATCAGTAATGACAGCGTAATACTTCCGATTACGCTGCCTAAAACAGCACAACTGATCAGCAGTGCTTTTTGCATTAGAAATCAGCCTTGATATTCAACATCACATTACGAGGTTCACCGTAACGGTTATTCCATTGCGGAGAGAACAGGCTTGAGTAGTAACGCTTATCAAAGACGTTATTAATATTTAATGCTGCAGACCAGTTTTCATTAATTTGGTAGCCTAAACGTGTATTAAATATCGCATAGCCACCTTGGCGTAACGTAATTTCTCCGTTAGTTTTGCTATATTCACTTTGTGCTTGAATACCACCGCCCACGCTCCATTTACGTGCATCCCAAGGCAATTGATAGTTTGTCCACGCTCTGACCATATGACGAGGCACTAATGAGTTAAAACTATTGCCTTTATTAAGGGTGTCTTCTTTATATTCTGTGTCAGTGTAGGTATAACCGACAGAGAGATCCCAAAATGGCGATAAATACCCCATTCCTTCAATATCAAAGCCTTGGCTAACAACTTTGCCACCACTAATAAGATAGGTATTAAAACCACCACCAGGATGTGCAGGATCTTCTTGTGGATTATTTTTCATATCAATACGGAAAACCGCGGCGGAGACGTTAAGCCCACCATTCATCAACGCACCTTTGAATCCCGTTTCAACAGTTTGTCCTTCTACTGGTTTTAACATTTCACCACTCCAAGTTTTCCCTGTTTGTGGTTGATAAACCGTAGAATAACTGCTGTACCATGACCATTGAGGTGCAAAGTCCCAAATCAAACCACCATAAGGCGTGATTTTTCCATTTTCAGTGAACTTAGCTTGCGGTTTTGTCACTTCCCACCAGCTTGCCCTTGCTCCTGCAACCAACGTAACAGGCTCAATAAGCTTGATCCGGCTCATTCCATAAACGCCAGTTTGTTCTGTTTTTGTCGCACCTTGAGAGGAATAGCCCGTTACTTGTGGTTTTGGTACACTATGAGGATCCCAACGATAAACATTCACAGGAACATTGAGAGGATCTTTAAATTGCCCAGTATGTTGTTCCTCGCTAGCTTTCGAATAACTCATCCCTACTATCACATCATGCTGCAATCCCCAGCCACTGAGTTTTCCTGTGACATTGGTATCGAGACTTGTTTGATAGTTATGGAACTTGTAAGCGCCCCCCATCAGCATGGCTCCATCACCCGTTTCAGGATCAATATTTCCCCATGCTCCTGCATACAGCAAACGCGCTTTAGCATATTGATAATCAGCATTTATTTTAAACAGCCAATCATCATTAATTTGATGTTCAATTCCAGTAAATAGACGTGTGGTATCCCATTTGAATTTATCCCAATCAGCATCTAAATAGGTTTTACGAGAAAGATGTAAATCGCTCCCATCTTTCCCCATTGGCACACCAGCCATATTGGTGATGGAATCGATTGTTTGATATTGAATACCTGTGCGTAATAGCGTGTTAGATGTTAAATCAGCATCAACAGTGGCATAAATTAAGCGTGTTTTTTGATCTGAAATATCGTAGAAGAAATCTTTATCTTCCCATGCCATTACAACTCGACCACGGACACTACCGTCTTGATTTAAACGCCCGCCCACATCGACTTCACCGCGATAACGGTTCCAACTTCCAGCCGTAAATGTTGCTTTTAATTGATCGTCTAAAGGTGCATGTTTACGTACCATATTGACGGTTGCCGCAGGATTCCCCATTCCATGCATTAATCCGTTAGAGCCTTTTAAGATCTCAACACGTTCATAAACAGCCATATCTTGCGGCGAACTTGCCATATTTCCCATTAAAGCAGGAACACCATCAAGCTCAAAAGAATTGATTTGAAAGCCACGAGCGTAATAAGCTGTTGTTAATAAAACAAAAGGTGCGCTAGTAACCCCATTAGCGCGAGTCATTACTTCATCAAGGGTATTTAAGTTTTGAGTTTCTATTTGCTCTCTGTCTATCACAGAGACTGTTTGAGGGATCTCTCTGGGCTTAAGTGCCATTTTACTTAATGTACTAACGCCTGGAGCAAGGTTATCGCGGTGTTGTGCTGTGCTTTCCGTCACCACCAAAACATCGACTTCTTTATTATTTTCTGTTGCTGTATTAGCGATAGCAGAAAGTGAAAATAAAGCGGTAGAACACAAAATAGCGCATTGTGTTAATGCCAATTTATTTTGTGTGCGTTGATTTAATACTGGTGATAATTTCTGTGTTTTATCTAAGTCAGCTAAAGAAGAAATGTAAACCATACCTATCCCAAAATATTCAAATGATAATGGTTATCACTCTATCAATTTTGGGATTAAGGTATTTTCGATTGCCAAATTATCTCTTTCGATTGCCAATCGATATTACGCAACAACTAATGAAGATCGAAAAACTCAATATGATCCACAAAAACGTGAGAACCATATTGAAGATAACAACAATACATCAGGAGAACCTTCTTCAATGACTTTTCCATCATCAAGCACAATGACATGATCCGCCCGTTTGGCAATATCCGGATCATGAGTGATCACGACTCGAGTGGATGTTAGGTTTTCAAGATAAAGAGCCACTTTTTCACGACTGACTGTATCAAGGCTTGCCGTAGGTTCATCTAAAAATAAGATCTTAGGATCGGCTAATAATGAACGCGCTAAGCATAATCGTTGCTTTTGTCCTCCAGAATAACGGTCACCTTGTTCTCCTACATCTTCATCTAAATCAGTTTGAATCAACGGTAAATTCAATGCATTGAGTAACTGTAAAATATCCTTATCACTGATTGTTGATTGCTCATCTTGTAATAATGACCAGCGTAAAGTGCCTCTAATTAACTGGTTATGCTGAAATACGATTTGTCTTGTTTGCGCTAATACACTCCCAGATAAGTCGTTAACTTTTTTATCTCCATAAAAAACTTGCCCTTTATCCGCATCAATAAGACGCGCTAAAACACGTAGTAATGTTGTTTTACCTGCACCAGAACTGCCGACAATTGCCGTCATTTTTTTATCGGGGCATAGCGCTGTTATGTTAGAGAGGATCGGCGTACCTAAACTATTATTCACATCCAGTTGTTCACAACGAATGTCATTGCTTTTAGGCGTATCACTCTGTTTTGGGCTTTGTAATGTAGGAGCATCCAATGCGTTTTTAATTAATGTTAGTGACTGCTTGCTTTGTCTTAATGCTTGATCAATATGAGAAAGCTGAAATAACGGTTCAATAAAGCGAGCAATTAATACGACAACAGCTAACCACTGCGCTAAGGTGAGTTTGTTAGCATCAACATTTATCACACCAAACACGAGAACTGCGATAAAAATACCCTGAATGCAGAGAGAAAAAATTAAATGGTAAGGTAAACTCCGCTGTAATAACTGTACCTGTTGGTGATGTTGCGCTAACAAATCTTGCTGTAATTGCTGTGAAAATTGTGTATTGCGTCCACTTTTACGCAATAACGCCTGATGTTGTGCAAAATCAGCCAATGTTTTTACTGCAACGTTCTCCGCAGTTTGAAGTGTAGCCTCTTGTTTATGCAATCCTTTGGCACTGATCCGCATCACAACAACAAGCAAGAACGCAGATAGCATAAAAATAAATGCAAAAGTGACGTTATAAAATAAAAGGCCAATAATGACCGTTAATGGTGTGACAACCACACTGATCACCGGAGCCAGTAAATGGGCAGGAATGCTCATTGCACTCATAGCAGCCCCTGAGCACAGTGTTTGCGCTTGGGGAGGTGGCGTTAAACTACGAGGCAAATGACGGATCAAGGCTTGAACCAAGATTTTCATCACCGTCGTCCCCGCAAGAAAACCATTTAATGTCGCAATGTACTGAAAAACCAATGTAATTAATGTTAATCCCGCTAACATCCATAAATATTGGCTTGGGTCTTGATGCCAATAAATAATAATAGGTAATAACAATAATCCACATAGCCCTTCTAAAATGGCACTAAAAACCATAAAACTAAGGGGAAATTTTAAAGATAAGAGTAATGAAACAAAGGGATTAGTCTTCATTTTGCTCTCCTTGTTTCTGAACAAAATCACGATAGCGTTCACACTCAAGTAGCAAATCATCATGATTTCCCATTGCTACTAACTTTCCATCAACCATAAATATCACTCTATTCACCTGCTGTGCTAACGCCAAAGAATGTGTCACAACAATTCGTGTCATTGTTTTATTTTTCAATGCATTAAAAATATGTTGTGCATTATCAGGATCAAGCGCTGAAGAAGGTTCATCAGCCAATAACAACGGGCTATTAGCAATAAAAGCGCGAGCTATCGCTAAGCGTTGTGCTTCACCACCAGAAAGTGGCATTTCATCATTGATGATCGTTGATAAACCTTGAGGTAGAAGTTCAATGACTTCAGCAAAATGCGTATCATTAATTGCAGATTGCAGTTGTTCTTCATTGCAATTTGGATTAAATAACAATAGGTTATCTTTAATCGAATAAGGCAATGGTTGACTATTTTGCATTACCACTGTGGTGATTTGGTTTAATGCATGACGTGAATATGCTTGTAAGCGCTTATTCTCAATTAAGATCTCACCTGATGTTGCATCCATAAATCGAGCAATCAGTTGTAATAACGAGCTTTTACCTGCGCCAGAAGGTCCGACGATGGCAATAAACTCTCCTTTTTTAATTTCAAAATTAATATTATTGAGGATCTTTTTATCACCATAAGCGAGGCAAACAGAATCTGCCGTTAACGCTACCTGATGAGAAATACTCTCTACAGATTGCTCACCATATTGCATTTCAGATTGCTGTAATAATTGCTGGATTTGCTGTGCGGATTGTTTTGCAATACGTAATGCATCGCCACCATGTCCCATCGCCATGACTGGTTCAGCAATACGTCTTAGTAATAAAATAAACAGCAATAAATCTGCCAACGGTAATGTTTGTTCAAAAGTAACCGCTCCCAGTAATAACCAGCCCGTGAGTAAGGTTGCACTTAATAATAACTGGGTTAGTGATCCCAATAGTCCAACTCGTTTAACCCAATTTTGAAAATGAAAAACAAAATTAAATAAGGCTTTTTCTGTTTTACTGATAATGCCTTTATGTGGAAATTGACGTGCAACAAGTGGGTTTTCTGCCAGGAGTTGATAATCTTCAAAGAGTGCTTTCATCGCACTATCACGCTGTTCACAATAGGTTTGATAACGTGAAGATTGTGTTTGTTTAAAACAAAAATAAGCGATGATGAGAGGAATAAGAGCAAAAAGCAGTAAAGAAAGATTTAATATTGATAACACCATTATCGCAATAACAGGTACAACAATAAATTGCACAATATCAGCAGGTGCATGAGCAATTAATTGATGTAACGCTTTAATATCACGCTGAACATATTGATTAACGCCATTTTTTCCTTGGCTAACAAACCAATTTAACGGTAATTTCTGCATTTTTTCTGATAATGCTAATCGTAATTGGTAGGTTAATTTGGCATCCATTAAATGTGTTAAATGAAATGCAATGGTTTGTGATATTAGCCATACAACGCCACCAATAACAGCAATGGTTAACCACAACGTATTACTAGAGGGGAAAGAAAGAAGAAGCTGATAAAGTGCTAACCACGGTACTAAAGAGCTAAAACCTGCAACTGCTTGTAGCAACAAGGCACCTATTAATAAAGGGTGATAAGGACGTAATAATGCCCATAATTCATTATGCATAATAATCTCCACAACATATTGTGGCACTATAACGAAAAGGGTATTTACCCTCTAGCGACAAGGCTTTAGATTGCGTGACTATTACTTTCGATTTAGAAGCAAATTGCTTATTTACTAAGCAAGATAGAGAGAAGTGAAATTAATTACCTGTTTAAGGTGTAGTAATTAACATTGAAAGAATATCAATATTACCCATAAACTTAATAAAATCAATTAAGGTGTAAAATGCCCTTTGCGTACATCACCCGGTAATATACCAAAACGTTTACGAAATGCGACGGAAAAATGAGCTGGCGTATACCCAACATAATAGGCAACACTTGAGATAGATTCCCCTTCATTTAGCAACATATTATATGCGGTTTGTAAGCGATATTCTTGTAGCCAACCATAAACAGAATTACCAAATAATTGACGAAACCCTTGGGTGAGTTTTCGTGTATTTAATCCCACGCGTGTTGCTAATATTTCAAGTTTCGGTGGTGTTTCCATTTCAGCAATTAAAATCTCTTTCGCCTGTTTTAAGCTGTTTTTTTCACGTTGGCTTAATGGTCTATTAGCTGGCTCTTGTGCATGACATAAATATTGCAAACTTAATGAAGCAAATTCGCACGCTTTACCAGAGTAATAAAGTGGTTTTAAAGAGTCGTGAACTGGATTTTGAAATAACTGCATGGTTAACGCCAAAAAAGTGTTATCCATAGTCAGATGATGCAACATGAGTGATTGATTTTGTTGCAGGATGGGAGGCAACAAAATATGTTGTTGCTCAAGCCACTGAGATGATAATTGCAATAATGTGTATCTTAGGGGATCGCCAGATTTAAATTGATTCAATAAAGAATAGCGTTCAACACTATTAGCAATAAAAATACTTGGTGTTGCTATCTCTATTTTCTGCCCATTGACACTTTCACTAATCACACTTCCACTATGAACAGCCACTAAATTAAAGCCGGCTTGATAAGTCTCTTCAATCTGCAGATCTTCCGTGGTTTCTAATACACCTTGGCGCAATAGAATTTGGTCTTGAAAGCGATATTCTTCAACCTGCTGATGCTTAGGTTGATAACCAATGTATGAATAGAATGAAGAGTGTTGAGACATAATAGAAAGATATCAGCAGAGTAAATAATCACCTATGTTGTCAGCTATATTGTCAAACATTCAACGAAATAGCAATCATTATCATTTATGTCGAATAGCCTATTTTAAAGACAGGGTGCTTGTACCACAAATCTAACAACTTGAAGAAAAATTGGGGGGAGAAAACCTCCCCCACCAAACTATTTATTGCACATCAAAATAGCTTGAACTACAGTGCTTCCATCACTAATGTTAAGAGAACATAATCGTTCACCTACAATCATTGTGAAAGAAAGAACGGTCGCACAAATAACAGTAATTCCAAATAAGGTTATTTTAGTCAATTTTATTGACTCCTTTGTGAAAAGGAGACAGAATCAAGTTGTTCAGGTTTGAGTCTGTCCCCGGATTTTATGAGAATAAAATTCGGGGCTTTTCTCTTTCTGGCTTTTGCAAAATGCTTGAACCAAAATGATCCAAGCACCCACTAATATAGTAACAGAAATTTCTCTATCCCCTATACCTTATCAGTGGTAAATCACAAATTTAATCAAGTTAAAACAACATATTAGCTGATTGCGTAAAATGATTTACTATTGACTCAAACGCCAAAAAAAGACAAAATAAATTCGCTAAAACAAAGAAATTAACTTGTTTTATTTTCTTGACTCCTTACTTGAAAAAAGATCCGCACCCACCTCTTTGTTTTGCAATCGCCCCAAATAAATTTATTTGGGGCTTTCTTTTTTCCGTAAGATTTTCTTTTTTTAAATAGCGATAAAAAACAAAAAATCCCGAATACAAGTTTCTTCATATTCGGGATCATTATTACGGCAACAAATAAACTTAAACTTTATTTATCTTTTTATGCATTTCTTGAACTGAAATAACACTCGCCGTCGGATCTGCCGTTAATGATAGTGTTGTTGCAAATCCGCCATTTAACGTCGTGTCATAATGGACTTTATATCTTAATGCACTGCGACGAATAATTTTAGAATCTTCAATGGCTTGACGACCAGATGTGGTATTAACAATATAGTCATATTCACCATTTTTAATTCTATCTTCAATATGCGGCCGCCCTTCATGCACTTTATTGACTAAACGTGGATTTATTCCTGCTTCACCTAATACAATGGCTGTACCATGTGTAGCATCTAATTCAAATCCACTTTTTAGTAATTTTGTCGCCAAATCAACAACGCGCTTTTTGTCACCTTCACGCACAGAAAGAAGGGCTCTACCTTTTTTCTTCATAGTAGAACTGCTGCCTAACATCGCTTTAGCAAAGGCTTGTGCAAAGGTTGCACCAACGCCCATCACTTCACCTGTTGAACGCATTTCTGGTCCTAAAATTGGATCAACACCTGCAAACTTATTGAAAGGTAAAACCACTTCTTTTACAGAGTAATAAGGCGGAATAACTTCTTTTGTTACGCCCTGCTCTTCAAGACTTTGACCAATCATGACACGCGCAGCAACTTTGGCTAATGGTACGCCTGTGGCTTTTGACACAAAAGGAACGGTACGAGCAGCACGAGGATTAACTTCAATAAGATAAACATCATCACCTTTCACCGCGAATTGTGCATTCATCAACCCTTTTACACCTAATTCAAAAGCGAGCTCACGGACTTGTTTACGCATCACATCTTGAATTTCTTTGCTTAGGGTGTAGGCAGGCAATGAGCAAGCTGAATCACCAGAGTGAACACCCGCTTGTTCGATATGCTCCATAATGCCACCAATCACGACTTGTTTACCGTCGCAAATCGCATCAATATCGACTTCAATCGCATCATCAAGAAAACGATCTAATAAGACAGGCGCATCATTTGACACACTGACTGCGGTTTGGAAATAACGACGTAAATCAACTTCGTCATAAACAATTTCCATTGCGCGTCCACCAAGGACATAAGAAGGACGAACCACCAGCGGATACCCTATCTGTTGTGCTTTTTCTACCGCTTCTTCTAACGCCGTTACAGTGGCATTTTCAGGCTGTTTTAACCCTAACTTATCAACCGCTTTTTGGAAACGTTCACGATCTTCAGCTTTATCGATAGCATCTGGCGTTGTCCCAATGACTGGCACACCTTCAGCTTCTAGCGCTCTGGCTAATTTTAATGGTGTCTGTCCACCATATTGCACGATCACCCCTTTCGGTTTTTCGATACGTACAATTTCAAGCACATCTTCTAACGTAACAGGTTCAAAATAGAGTCTGTCAGAGGTGTCATAATCCGTTGAAACCGTTTCAGGGTTACAGTTCACCATGATGGTTTCGTAACCGTCTTCACGCAACGCAAGCGCAGCATGAACACAGCAATAATCAAACTCAATTCCTTGCCCTATACGATTTGGTCCACCACCTAAGATCATCACTTTAGGTTTATCTTGATGTGGATTTGCCTCGCACTCTTCTTCATAAGTCGAGTACATATAAGCCGTATCAGTAGCAAATTCTGCCGCACAAGTATCAACACGTTTATAGACAGGATGGAGTTGATATTGCTCACGTAATTGGCGAATGGCGCGCTCTTTTACGTTAAGTATTTTAGCTAAGCGTGCATCTGCAAAGCCTTTACGTTTTAACTGACGCAAGAAATCAGCGCTTAACCCTTTGATACCGACTTCACTGACTTTTTCTTCAAGACGAACGATTTCTTCAATTTGAACTAAGAACCAGCGGTCAATATTAGTGAGATTAAAGACACCATCAACGGATAGTCCAGCACGGAAAGCATCTGCGATATACCAAATTCTGTCTGAACCGGCTTCTTTTAGCTCACGGCGAATTTTCGTTAATGCTTCAGGGTCGTCTAAATCGACTTTAGGATCAAAACCTGTCGCCCCAACTTCGAGGCCTCGTAATGCTTTTTGCAAGGACTCTTGTTGTGTTCTACCAATTGCCATCACCTCACCAACAGATTTCATTTGCGTTGTTAATCTGTCATTTGTTCCTGCAAATTTTTCAAAGTTAAAGCGAGGGATTTTTGTCACAACATAATCAATGGATGGTTCAAAAGAGGCTGGCGTTCTCCCGCCAGTGATATCATTCATCAGCTCATCGAGGGTATAACCTACTGCTAATTTTGCAGCGACTTTCGCAATCGGGAAACCTGTTGCTTTAGAGGCAAGCGCGGATGAACGCGAAACACGAGGATTCATTTCGATAACAATCAAGCGCCCTGTTTTAGGATCAACCGCAAACTGAACGTTAGAACCACCAGTTTCAACACCTATCTCACGTAATACCGCCATCGAGGCATTACGCATAATTTGATATTCTTTGTCGGTAAGGGTTTGTGCTGGCGCGACAGTAATGGAATCTCCCGTATGAATTCCCATTGCATCAAAGTTTTCGATAGAACAGACGATAATGCAGTTGTCGTTTTTATCGCGCACAACTTCCATTTCATACTCTTTCCAACCAATCAGTGATTCATCAATTAACAGTTCATTGGTTGGTGATAAATCTAAACCTCGGGTACAGATTTCTTCAAATTCTTCACGATTATAGGCAATACCGCCACCGGTTCCCCCCATCGTGAATGAAGGACGGATAATACAAGGGAAACCAACTAGTTCAGCAACAGCAAAAGCTTCATCAAGGTTATGTGCAATGCCTGAGCGAGCAGTATCTAAGCCGATTTTTTTCATCGCTTTGTCAAAGCGTTGTCTATCTTCTGCTTTATCAATTGCATCAGCTGTTGCACCAATCATGGTGACACCAAACTCAGCCAAAACACCTTGGCGCTCTAATTCTAAAGCGCAGTTCAGTGCTGTTTGCCCGCCCATTGTTGGTAATACCGCATCAGGGCGCTCTTTTTCAATAATTTTTCTCACAACTTGCCAGTGAATGGGCTCGATGTACGTTGCATCGGCCATTTCAGGATCAGTCATAATGGTTGCAGGATTTGAATTTACCAAAACAACTCGATATCCCTCTTCACGAAGGGCTTTACATGCTTGAGCGCCTGAATAGTCAAATTCACACGCTTGTCCGATAACAATCGGCCCAGCACCTAAAATCAGGATTGTTTTGATATCTGTTCTTTTAGCCATTTTCTTTCGCTCCTGATTTATTTTGTTGTCACTGATTGCTGGTTTTGACGATATTGCGCGATAAGCTCGATAAAGTGATCAAAAAGAGGTGCGGCATCATGTGGCCCTGGGCTAGCTTCTGGGTGCCCTTGGAAACTGAATGCAGGTTTGTCTGTACGATGAATACCTTGTAAAGATCCATCAAACAGAGATTTATGTGTCACTCGTAAATTAGTAGGAAGTGATGTTTCATCAACAGCAAATCCATGATTTTGCGCCGTGATCATCACAGTATTTTTATCTAGATCTTTAACAGGATGATTACCACCGTGGTGACCAAATTTCATTTTGATGGTTTTTGCACCACTGGCTAATGCGAGTAATTGATGCCCTAAGCAAATACCAAATACGGGAATATCAGTGGTTAAAAAGGTTTGAATGGCGTTAATGGCGTAATCACAGGGCTCTGGATCCCCGGGACCATTGGAAAGGAAAATACCATCAGGAGAAAGGGCTAAAACATCTTGAGCTGGCGTTTGTGCTGGTACAACGGTGACTCGACACCCTCTATCCACCAGCATACGTAAAATATTACGTTTCACACCAAAATCATACGCCACAATATGCAGTGGCAATTCAGTCGCTAATTTTGCTGCTGGTAGTTCATTTTCTAGCGTCCAACTACCTTGAGTCCATTGGTAAGCCTGCTTGACGGTTACTGTTTTGGCTAAATCCATTCCCTTTAAGCCAGGAAAGGCCTTGGCTTTTTCAAGAGCAAGTTTGGTATCAAGATGTTCACCGACGATGATACAACCGTTTTGTGCGCCTTTTTCTCTCAACAAACGAGTTAACTTACGTGTATCAATGTCCGCAATAGCGACAATATTTTGGCGTTTAAGATAATCAGATAACGTTTCTTGTGCACGATAGTTGCTCATCACTAATGGCAAGTCGCGAATAATTAAGCCTTGAGCATGGATAGTTTCTGATTCTTCGTCTGAACGATTAACGCCGGTATTGCCAATGTGGGGATAGGTGAGAGTAACTATTTGTTGGGAGTAAGAAGGGTCGGTTAGTATTTCTTGATAACCGGTCATTGAAGTATTAAAAACGACTTCACCGATGGCGGCGCCTTCTGCGCCAATCGACTTGCCGTGGAATTCGGTCCCATCTTCTAGAACCAGTATAGCTGATTTAATCAAAATGCCCTCCAGAGAATAATAAATCACATTTCATGCATATTAATTCAGATTTAAGACTCTAAATCAATGCCAAAAACATAAAATTGGGCAAATTTTTGGCAAATTGGGCGCATTCTAAAGATCGAATAGGCAGATGTCTAGAAAAAACACCTTTTTAATTTAAAAAATATCATTCATTAGCAATTTAGTTAACCAAGTGACAATTTATACAATCAATCTTACAAATTTAACCGTTTGCTTACCAAGATAATTTAAAAATAGAAAAAAGAAGGAATAAAATGAGTTTTTTTTGTATTTTTAGAGGCTAACACGAAGAAAAAGAAGAGATAATAAATAAAAATAAGACAAATAATTAAATAACATTATAAACAAAACAAAAAACTCATAAATATAAAAATACTTATGAGTTTTCAATAAATTATATTTTTTATAAGTTACAAATCCTCTAATGAAAGCACATCTTTCATATTATAAAGACCTGATTTTTTATCACTTAGCCAAAGTGATGCCTTAACAGCGCCATTTGCAAATGTCATTCGACTAGAAGCCTTATGACTTATCTCTACTCGCTCACCGATATCAGCAAAAATTGCAGTGTGCTCACCCACAATATCGCCTGCACGAATAGTTGCGAATCCGATACTTTGAGGATCACGCTCTCCCGTATGCCCTACTCGTTCATAAACTGCGCACTCTTTAAGATCACGACCTAACGCATCTGCAATAGACTCTCCCATTGCTAATGCCGTACCGGATGGCGCATCAACTTTATGACGATGGTGAGCTTCTACGATTTCAATATCAGTGTAAGATCCCATCACTTTAGCTGCTTTTTCAAGTAATTTAAGCACTAAATTAACACCAACACTAAAGTTAGCTGCAAACACGATCGGGATGATTTTCGCTGCATCATCTATGGCTTTTTTGCCTTCATCATCAAAGCCCGTTGTACCAATGATCATGCCTTTTTTCTGCTCTACACAAAATGCAATATGAGAAAGTGTTCCTTCAGGGCGTGTGAAATCAATTAACACATCAAATTCATTCGCTTGAGCTAGCAAGTTATCAGTGATTGTGACACCAATATGCCCAATGCCTGCTAATTCTCCAGCATCAGCACCAATCAATGAAGAATTAGTACGCTCAAAAGCAGCACCTAAAACGGTTCCTTCTTGTTGAGAAATTGCCTGAATTAATTGACGCCCCATACGACCACCAGCACCAACGACAGCAAGACGAAGTTCTTTTGCAGACATAACTAAATTTCTCCTTAACGATACTTATTATCTCTATTTATTGTTTACAGATTAGCGATGTCATCCGCTTGATGCCAGCATTTAACGTTCGAGATAAGAAAAACACACAAAACCGTAGTCATTATCAGTAAAAGAGATGAACAGCATGATTATTCATTTAACTTTAGGTATAAAAAAAGCAGAGATTTAAACTCTGCTTTTAAAAATCACGCTTTCTAGATTGTCTTATTCGATAACTTTATAATCTAGACGAAGTTCTTTTGGTACTTCAAAAACAATATTTTCTTCACGCCCAGATAGTTCGATCACTTCATCAGCACCAAAGGTTTTTAAACGCTCTAATACTTGTTGAACTAAAATATCTGGAGCTGAAGCTCCTGCGGTAACGCCAACAATATTGGCATTAGCGACCCATGACTCATCAATATCTTCAAAGCTATCGATAAGATAAGAAGGCTTACCTGCGCGCTGAGCAAGCTCTGCCAAGCGATTAGAGTTTGATGAGTTCTTAGAACCCACTACAAATACAACATCTGCTTTTTCTGCAAGTTCTCTTGCAGCTTCTTGGCGATTAGTTGTTGCGTAGCAGATATCATCTTTACGAGGCCCAATAATTTTTGGGAAGCGTGCATTTAAAGCATCAATCACTTCAGATGTATCATCAACAGAAAGCGTTGTTTGAGTCATAAAACAAAGATTATCTTCATCTTTTACTTCTAATTTCCAAACATCAGCAGGTGACTCAACTAAATACATTCCCCCTTCAGGGTTATTGTATTGCCCCATTGTGCCTTCAACTTCAGGATGTCCCGCATGACCGATTAAAATCGCTTCTTTGCCTTTACGGCTTGCCCTTGCCACTTCCATATGAACTTTAGTTACTAATGGGCAAGTTGCATCATAAAGCATGGTTAAATTACGTGAACGAGCTTCTTGGCGAATCGCTTGAGAAACACCATGAGCAGAAAAAATTAAAATCGCGTTATCAGGGACTTCTGAAATTTCTTCAATAAAGATAGCGCCACGTTCACGTAAATCGTTAACGACATAGCGGTTATGAACGACTTCGTGACGAACATAAATAGGTGCGCCATAGATTTCCAGAGCGCGGTCAACAATGCTGATAGCTCGGTCAACACCCGCACAAAAGCCTCGTGGGTTAGCCAGCAGTATTTGCATGTGTTGTTTCCTCCTCAGGATTGATGCCGACGACTTCAATATCAAATGTCACTTCTTCTGATGCTAACGGATGATTAAAATCAACAGTCACAGAATCTTCAGTGACATCTCTGACAATGCCCGGCATTTCACTGCCATTCATTGCGGTAAATAGCATGATAGTACCTGCTTCAGGCACACCAGACTCTGCAAAGTCAGAAGGCATAAAGTATTGGATCAAGTCAGGATTGTATTTACCAAAAAGATGTTCACCCGCAAGCGTAAAGGTTTTTTTATCTCCCGTTGATAATCCCAATAATTCAGCTTCTAAGGCTGGCGATAAGCTTTCATCACCTAAACGAAAAAGTGCGGGTTTACCATGCGCTTGTGTAGATTCAGCAACAGAGCCATCTGCTAACTTTAAAGTGAAATTCAGCAACACTGCGCTGTCATTGAGTACCTGCATAACCATACTAATACCTTCTATTAAGCGTAACCCCCGCCATAAGGCAGGGGTTATTTTAGTTAACTTCTTGTCTGATTACTTTTGCTTTTTTGCATCTTGAGGACTGACATTTTTATCAGGAAAAAAGCTCTCAATAATGATAAGCCCTGCACCAATACAAATCCCCATATCAGCAATATTAAAGGTAGGCCAATGCCAATCTCCGATATAAACATCAAGGAAATCGATAACAAACCCATGGATCAGACGATCAGAGAGATTACCCAATGCTCCGCCAATAATTAGCGCATAAGCAACGTTACTTAGTTTGGCACTCGCTTTGTTTTTATACATCATTACCAATAACGTAATGCAGATTGCCAATGCAATCAGTGCAAAAAACCAACGTTGCCATCCCCCTTTATCTGCTAAAAAGCTAAAGGCAGCACCATAGTTATGGGCGTAAGTGAAATTGAAAAAAGGCATCACGGCAACAGATTCATACAGACGAAATGTCTGCATGAAATACTGTTTCGTTCCTAAATCCAACACCACTACGGCGACGGCCAGCCATAGCCAGCGTAAACCTGTAGAGCAAAGTGTTTTCTTCATTAATTAAGCAAACTTACGTTCTTCACCGTTACCGGCTACGTTAGTAACACAGCGTCCGCACAATTCAGCGTGTTCCGCTACTTGACCGATATCTGTCGCATAATGCCAGCAACGAGGACATTTTTCGCCATCTGCTTTGTTAAAGGCGATTTTTAAACCCGCCATATCAGAAGCTAATGCTGTTTCTGGTGCTTCATTAATATCTGCCACTTTCGCTTGAGAAGTTAATAAAACAAAACGCAGTTCGTTACCTAACGCATTTAACTTATCTGCTAAAGCTTTATCTGCATACAGAGTTACTGATGCTTCTAAAGAGCCACGCAGTTGTTTATCTGTACGAGCTTGCTCTAATATTTTGTTGACTTCACCACGAACGGCAAGTAATTCAGCCCAGTAGTCATCATTTAAGGTTTCTGATGCATCTAAGCCAAATAAATCGGTATACCATTCTTCCGTTAAGACATATTTTGCACGTTCACCTGGTAACTCATTCCAGATCTCATCTGCTGTGAATGACATAACTGGAGCCATCCAACGAACTAATGCTTCGCTGATATGGAATAACGCAGTTTGACAACTACGACGAGCAACACTATCGCTTTTCGCGGTGTACTGTCTATCTTTGATGATATCTAAGTAGAAAGAACCCATTTCCACTGAACAGAACTGCATTAAGCGCTGAATAACATTATGGAAATCGTAATTTTCATAGTGTTTTAGGATCTCTGCTTGTGCTGCTTTCGCACGACCAACTGCCCAGCGATCAAGTGTCACCATCTCTTCTGGCTTAACTTGGTGTTTTGCAGGATCAAAACCATTTAAGTTCGCTAAGAAGAAACGTGCAGTATTACGAATACGACGATAAGTATCCGCAGAACGTTTTAAGATCTCATCAGATACAGCGATTTCACCGGTGTAGTCTGTTGATGCAACCCATAAACGCAGGATATCAGCACCCAGTTTATCCATTACATCTTGTGGGCTGACTGTGTTACCGATAGATTTAGACATTTTACGGCCTTGTCCATCTACGGTAAAACCGTGTGTTAAAACTTCACGGTAAGGCGCTTTGCCTTTGATTGCAGTCGAGATCATCAGTGAAGACATAAACCAACCACGATGTTGGTCAGAGCCTTCTAAGTACATATCTGCTGAATTACCGTGGAATTCTGGACGATCGTCAACAACCGTTGAGTGGGTTGATCCTGAATCGAACCAAACATCCAGTGTATCTGGCGTTTTCATGTAATCGTCAGCTTCATCACCCAGCACTTCACGGATATCTAAATCCCACCATGCTTGAATGCCGCTCACTTCAACACGTTTTGCAACTTCTTCCATCAACTCTAAAGTACGTGGATGCGGCTCTTGAGTCTCTTTGTGAACAAACAGAGACATTGGCGTACCCCAAGTACGTTGACGAGAAATACACCAGTCAGGACGGTTTTCAACCATTGATTCAATGCGTGCTTGACCCCAATCAGGGATCCATTTAACACCTTTGATTTCTTTTAATGATTGTTGACGTAAACCGTTTTTATCCATGCCAATAAACCATTGTGGTGTTGCACGGAAAATAACTGGGGTTTTATGTCTCCAACAGCAAGGATAGCTATGCTGTAAGGCTTCGTGATGTAACAGCGCACCTTTTTCTTTTAGCAATTCAACAATGACATCGTTCGCTTTAAAAACAAAAACGCCATCTAATGTTGGGTAAGTGCCTGCTAAGTAGCAACCATTTGGTCCAACTGGGTTTGCAACTTCTAAACCGTATTTTTGACCAACAACAAAGTCATCAGGACCATGGCCTGGTGCAGTATGAACAGCACCTGTACCTGCTTCTAATGTAACGTGATCACCTAAAATTGCAGGTACATCAAAGCCCATAAATGGATGATTAAAGCGCAGTAGCTCTAAATCAGTACCTTTACATTCACCTAAAACAGTCCAGCTTGTTACGCCAATACGCTTCATTACGCCTTCAACAAGATCAGCGGCTAAAATCACGCATTCATCGTTAAAAGAGACTAAAACATAATTAAATTCTGCATTTAAGGCGATCGCACGGTTAGCAGGTAATGTCCAAGGCGTTGTTGTCCAGATAACCAAAGAAACTGGCTTATCCGTTGTTGCATGGAATTTAGCAGCTACAGCACTTGGATCAACGGCTGTGAAACGCACATCAATGGAAGGTGAAGTTTTGTCGTAATATTCAACTTCAGCTTCTGCTAATGATGAGCCGCACGCTGTACACCAGTGAACAGGTTTAGCCCCTTTTAACAGGTGACCATTTGCGATAATGCGCGCTAATGCACGGATAGTATTCGCTTCAGTTTTATAGTCCATTGTAAGATAAGGTTTTTCCCAATCTCCTAGAACACCTAAACGAATAAAATCTTTTTTCTGTGCTTCAATTTGCTCGTAAGCGTATTTACGGCATTCCTCGCGGAATTGCGCTGCAGATATTTTCTCTCCTGGTTTACCTACAATTTGTTCAACTTTTAGTTCGATAGGTAACCCGTGACAATCCCATCCTGGAATGTACGGAGAATCAAAGCCTGACAGCCCTTTGGATTTAATAATAATATCTTTGAGAATTTTGTTTACTGAGTGACCAATATGAATATTGCCGTTGGCGTATGGAGGGCCATCGTGCAAAATAAATGTTTTCTTACCACTTTTAGCCTGACGAATTGCTTGATACAAACCTTCTTTGTACCAACGTGATAACATCTCTGGCTCGCGCTTTGCTAAATCCCCGCGCATAGGGAACCCTGTTTCTGGTAAGTTCAGGGTATTTTTATAGTCACTCATTCGATTCTCAGTTCCAATTTTCCGCTAGTTTATGACTCCGACCGCTGCGATAAAAAATCCCTAGCAGTAGCCACATCATCTGCGATTTGCTGCTTCAATGCATCCAATGATGCAAATCGCTGTTCATTACGTAATTTCTTTCGTAACACAACATCAATACGACGTCCATATAAATCCATATTAACGTCGATTAAATGAACTTCTAATTGTACGCCCTTCCCTTGTACAGTAGGACGACTTCCGATATTTGCCACACCGGGTAAAGGTGATTGATTATCTGATAAATAGACATCAACGGCATAAACGCCTTTAACAGGTGCAACTAAGCGTTTCATAGGAATATTGGCTGTCGGAAAACCAATGGTTCTACCCAATTCATTACCATGAACAACACGTCCACAAACACTGTAAGGGTGTCCTAGTAGTGATTCAGCAAGGACTAAATCATCATTGAGTAACGCTTCTCGTACCGCAGTGCTACTGATACGTAATCCTTTATCGCAATAACTTTCGGTATTAGCGACTTCAAATCCATATCTTGCACCGGCTTGTTGTAAAAAGTGAAAATCACCTTCACGATTTTTGCCAAAGCGAAAATCATCGCCAATAGCAAGAAACTTCACCCCTAATTTATTCACCAATAGTGATGAAACAAACTCTTCTGGGGTTTGTGCTGCAAATTGTTTATCAAATTTGACACACAAAAGGTAATCAATACCACATTCAGCTAAATACTTTATCTTGTCTCGCAAGCGAGTCAGACGTGCTGGCGCCTTTTCTGGTAAAAAGAACTCAAGTGGCTGAGGTTCAAATGTCATCACAACAGTAGGTAATCCTCGCTGTGACGCCTCTTGCTTCAAGTGTTTCAATAATGCCTGATGGCCTCTATGGACACCATCAAAATTCCCAATTGTCAGAACGCACCCGTGGTGTAGCGCTCTAATATTTTGTATACCGCGAATTAGCTCCATAACTGGCTCAATACCGTGGAAATTATTGGATTATACCTTGTCAAAGGCTTGAGAGTAACCCAATATATCAATGTTTATTGATGAGTAATATCTCGATAAGTCGATTCACTGTTATTCTTAAATTTGATTGCTCACATCAAACAAAAAATGAACTATCACTCACTTCTTGGTTATAAAATCGCATAAAATCCAGCATAGATCCTATTAGAATCTATTATTTATTACTCATATACACGATTTTGATGATTTTTTCACTCAAAAGACTGTATTCTACCCGTCTTAACTGATAAAATCTTGCGCCATCACAACGAAACAAGTGTCGCGTACAACGACGCTAATTTTGTATAAATCCATTGACAAACTTAGGTTGAAAAGGCATATTCCTTCACCTTTGTATTTGTCCTCGCTAGAATATATTTGGGAGTTGGAACTTGGCTAATATCAAATCAGCTAAGAAACGTGCGGTTCAGTCTGAAAAGCGTCGTCAGCACAACGCAAGCCGTCGTTCTATGATGCGTACTTACATCAAAAAAGTATACGCAGCAGTTGCTTCAGGTGATAAAGAAGCAGCACAAAAAGCATTTAATGACATGCAACCAATTGTTGACCGTCAGGCAACTAAAGGCTTAATTCACAAGAATAAAGCAGCACGTCATAAAGCTAATCTGCAAGCACAAATCAAAGCAATGTAATATTGCTTTCTTGTGTTATAAAAAACCGGCTTATGCCGGTTTTTTGTTTTCTGCTTTTTAACCATAACCCGCTTATGGGTTTGTAACACTCTTCTTATCTCCATTAAAGAGTTCTGAAAAATCAGTATTACAAACACGTTGAACGGCTGGATGTTGGATCATTCGCTCTGCAAAAATCGCGTAGTACTCTTCCTTAACCGTATCAAGCATCCCAATTTCTTCGATATTACTATGAGCAAAAGTTTCATCGGTATACAGCGAAGGCGCGACAAAAATAGCATTATAATTTAAGCCAAATGCTTTCATTAATGCCGCATCATCAAACTCACCCAGTATTTCCACTTGCAGGTTTTTGTTACGTATCCATGTTAATAAATGGCGACCTAACATATATCGACGGCCAGGAATGAGGAGCTTTCTCTCTTCTAAACATTCAGGAAACGGTTTTTCAGGAAGAGGATGACTGCAAAAAAAGCTCATATTACATTCGCCTAGTTTTACAGAGAACAAACCTTCTTGTTGTGATGAATCCACAGGACAATCGGATAGGATCATATCCAGCTTATGCTGACTTAATTGTTCGAGTAATAGTTCATGAGTCGATTCAAAACAACGCAGATGAATTTGTTCATTATCAATAACAGCTGTTTCTAATACGCGACTGACTAATTGTTTTGATAATGCATCCGCAACACCGACATCAAACAGTAAATTCGATTCACGACTGTAGTTGACGATATCCAGCATTTCTTGGCTGAGCATAAACATTTTATCAGCATAACGAAAAATGAGCTGCCCCAATTCTGACGGAACCAACCCTCTTCCTTGGCGTTTAAATAATTTGCCACCCAATCTTTCTTCTAATGCTTTAATTTGCCCTGTAATTGTCTGAGGTGTCAGATACAGCGCTTGCGCTGCACCCACAACAGAGCCTTCTTTACACACATGCCAAAAATAATAAAGATGGTTAAAATTGAGATGTGACACCCGCATAGTTATCTTCCTTTCAACTTCTGTGCTTCAAACACAGACTATGTAATAACGCATTAGTTTACGATTGGCTTTCCTTGCATCCAATCCTCATAAAAACACCTACGGCACAATACACTGTATTGCACCGTAGGTTTAAATGTATAGCTCGGTATTTATTGTGTTGAAAAACTCAAATCCGTAATGAACTTCCCTATATTGACTTTGTTTTTAACTTCGGTAAAACAGAGCGAAGTAACAAATATCCCACAACAGCGGCTACCGTTGAACCTACTAAAATACCAAGCTTAGCGTAGGTATTATAAGCTTCATCCGCGCCATCGAATGCTAATCCTGCGATAAAGATAGACATAGTAAAACCGATACCACATAGCACAGATACTGCAAATATTTGTTTAAGGTTAATCGCATCTGGTAATTTTGCAATGCCTAGTTTTACCGAAACCCAACTAAAGAGGAAAATTCCAATCGGCTTACCTAAAAATAGACCTAACGCGATACCTAACGGTAAGGCAGACAACATGCCATCAAGCGTTACACCATTTAAAGAAACCCCTGCGTTACTAAATGCAAACAGCGGTAAAATAAAATAGGCAACCCAAGGGTGCAACACATGCTCTAATTCTTCAGAAGGAGAATCCCCTTCTTTATTTCTTAATGGGATAAGGAATCCCACAATCACACCCGCAATCGTCGCATGAATACCTGATTTTAAAATACACACCCACAAGATGAACCCAAGAATTAGATAAGCGGCCGTATTACCCACTTTACGCCAATTCATTATGCCCAGAGCAATCACGATTAAACCTGCCAAAGCAAGAGGCATTAGTGCAATACTCTTTGAATAAAAGAGTGCAATAATAACGATCACACCTAAGTCATCAATGATAGCCAATGCTAATAAGAAGACTTTTAATTCAACAGGAACACGCTTGCCAAGTAACGCCATAACACCCAATGCAAAAGCGATATCTGTCGCGGCTGGAATTGCCCAACCCTGCTGTCCAACGGCATCAGTATGATTAAACATCAAATAAACCAATGCTGGAGCTAACATACCACCCACCGCAGCTATCGCAGGGAAAATTGCTCTATCACGCTGAGCCAAAGAGCCTTCTTTTAATTCGCGTTTAACTTCTAATCCCACTACTAAGAAAAAGATTGCCATCAAGGCATCGTTTACCCAAAGTAATAATGGTTTATCAAGTTCGAATGCACCGAATTTGATCATAATGGGAATAGATAAAAACTCATTATACAAAGCACTTAGAGGTGTATTCGCCATAATCAATGCGATAATAGCAGCAATAATCAGAAGAATACCGCCTGATGCCTCTAATCTCAAAAATTGTCTAATAATTGCCGTCATAATATTAACCTCAGAATCACTAATCTTGTTAATAATATGCTAATCATGGATTCGTAAAAAACAGATTATTTATGGATAATAACTCGGATTATTCGAGCTAAATAAGAAATACCAAGAAAAACAAGATGAATAAGATCAATTCATCAACATAGTTTTTCAATAGTGAAAAAAAGATAATAATTAAGAGTTACAATAATAACCAATTGAATATAAATATTATTTTTCACCATTCAGTAAAAACAAGCGTCTTTTTTAATAAATGATGCCAATTGATAAAATAGCTAAAACGTATTAATTTTTATTACTGAAAAAATGGCGTTTACTCCTCACCCTTAAAATCATCTCAAATGATAAAAAAGAAATAGTGGCGTATTTACTGTTTAACCACTGTGCTATTGTTTTATAAAAAATTACCCTTTCCATATTAAGGTTTCTATCAATATGTCGATTACTGTTTTTATTGCCGTTTTATTTGCTGCTATCTTTCATGCATGCTGGAACGCATTGGTTAAAGTAGGCAATGATCGATTTTTAGGGATCTCATTACTGACTTTCTTTTCTGGTGTTGTAACACTACCCGCCCTATTTTGGGTTGGGCTACCTGATGTTGGTGCATGGAAGTGGCTTGCCCTTTCTGTTTTATTTCATATTGGTTACACACTCTCTTTAAGCCGTTGTTATACCTTGGCTGATTTTAATCAGGTTTATCCTATCTCTCGCGGTAGTGCGCCATTAATGACCGCTTTTCTTGGTTTCTTTCTCTTTCATGAAACACTACCAATAGCTGGCTTGCTAGGCATTTTATTTATCATTTTGGGTATTATCCTTATCTCGCGCAGTAGGAAAATAGCAGAGTTTAATTTACGTAAAGATGCACTCTTTTTTGCGTTGCTTACCGCATTATTTACCGCAAGTTATACCCTATCCGATGGTAATGGCTCTCGTGTAGGTGAAACACCTTTTGCTTATATTTTATGGCTCTTCTTTTTAAATGGTATTGCAATGTATTTACTTGCTTGGCTTCGTTATCGCCAACATTTAAAAGCCAAAATAAAAGATTATTGGAAACCCGCATTTTGGGGTGGGATCATGCAATTGGTAAGCTATGGCATTGTGATATGGGCGATGAGTCATGCGTCAATCGTACTTGTGGCTGCATTAAGAGAAACCAGCGTGTTATTTGCCATGATCTTATCTGTCTATCTGTTAAAAGAGCAATTTAACCGTAAACAGCTATTAGCGTGTTTAGTGATTTTAGCGGGTATTGTTGCTATCAAGATAGGGTAACTTCAAATAAAAAAGCCTGATGACAGTCTTTATCATCAGGCCTTTTTGAAGGTGGTAAGAAAAATTATTTGGTTAAATCATCAAAGAATTTTTTCACACCATCTAAGAAACTTTTAGAGCGAGGAGTGTTTTTCTCACCACTCTTGCCACCGAATGATTCACCCAGTTGCTGCATTAACTCTTTTTGTTTCTCATTGAGTTTAACCGGTGTTTCAACTACAACGCGACACATTAAGTCACCAATACTACTACTGCGTACTGATTTAACACCTTTGCCTTTCATGCGGAACATTTTACCAGTTTGTGTTTCTGCTGGAATTTTAAGTTTCACACGGCCATCAAGTGTTGGGACTTCAATTTCACCGCCCAAAGCAGCAATAGCGAAGTTAATAGGGACTTCACAGTAAAGGTTATTGCCATCACGTTCAAAAATATGATGCTGACGAACATGAACCTGTACGTATAAATCACCTGCTGGTGCGCCATTTTCACCGGCTTCACCTTCGCCGCTTAAGCGAATACGGTCGCCTGTATCAACACCGGCTGGAATTTTGACAGATAGCGTTTTAGAGCGTTCAACACGACCATCACCATGACATTTAGAGCAAGGCTCTTTAATCACTTTACCGCGACCATGACAAGTTGGACATGCTTGCTGTACAGTGAAGAAACCTTGACGTAAATGAACCTGACCAGCACCATGACAAGTAGAACATGTTTCTGCTGATGTGCCTTCTTTAGCACCGCTACCATGGCATTTGTCGCATGTTTCTAGTGTAGGTATACGAATTTCTTTAGCAACACCACGAACCGCTTCTTCAAGCGTTAGATCCATGTTGTATTGTAAGTCAGAACCACGCGCTGCGCGTTGTTGACGGCGACCACCACCAAAAATATCACCAAATACATCACCAAAGATATCACCAAAGTCAGCACCACCGCCGAAGCCGCCGCCACCTTGACCACCAAATCCACCTTGTTCAAATGCAGCATGACCATACTGATCATAAGCAGCACGCTTTTGAGCATCACTTAAGATTTCATAAGCTTCTTTGATTTCTTTGAATTTTGATTCTGACTCTTTATCACCTTGATTTCGGTCTGGGTGATATTTCATTGCTAAACGCTTATATGCGCGTTTAATTTCTTTTTCGTCGGCAGTTTTACTTAAACCGAGTACTTCGTAAAAATCTCTTTTCGCCATTCTAGATTACCCTTGACATAAGCACACGGGCGTTGAGTTTCCTCGACGCCCGTGTTCGGTATCAGTAACTATTCACAGGTGAGTTACCGCAGCCCGTTAAGGGCATTATTTCTTGTCTTTGCCATCAACTTCTTCAAATTCTGCATCGACAACGTCGTCATCTTTCTTCGCACTTGCATCAGCACCTGCGGCATTACCTGCTGCACCTGCTTGAGCTTGTTGTTGTGCGATTTCTAGCAGTTTTTCAGAAGCTTCAACTAATGTTTTAATTTTTGCTTCAATAGCGTCTTTATCTTCGCCTTTAGAAGCAATTTCTAACTCGCTTACCGCTTTTTCGATAGCTTCTTTATCGTTCGCTGGTAATTTATCGCCCGCTTCTTCAATTTGTTTACGAGTACCGTGAACTAATTGGTCAGCTTGGTTACGAGTTTGTACTAATTCTTCAAACTTACGGTCAGCTTCTGCGTTTGCTTCTGCATCACGAACCATTTTTTGGATTTCATCTTCATTTAAACCAGAAGAAGCTTTGATTGTGATGTTTTGCTCACGACCACTGTTTTTATCTTTCGCTGATACATGCAAGATACCATCAGCATCGATATCAAAAGTAACTTCGATTTGTGGCATACCGCGAGGTGCTGCTTGAATACCATCTAAGTTAAACTGACCCAGTGATTTGTTATCACTTGCACGTTTACGTTCACCTTGTAATACGTGAATAGTTACAGCAGATTGATTGTCTTCTGCAGTAGAGAACACTTGGCTATGTTTAGTTGGGATTGTGGTATTTTTTCCGATCAGGGAAGTCATTACACCACCCATTGTTTCGATACCTAAAGACAGTGGTGTTACATCAAGTAACAGAACGTCTTTAACATCACCCGCTAATACACCACCTTGAACAGCCGCACCCATTGCAACAGCTTCATCTGGGTTAACGTCTTTACGTGGCTCTTTACCAAAGAAATCAGCAACGGTTTTTTGAACCATTGGCATACGAGTTTGACCACCAACCAGAATAACGTCGTTAACTTCGCTAACTTTCAGGCCAGCATCTTCTAATGCAACACGTACTGGTTCCATTGAACGTTTAACTAAATCTTCAACTAAAGATTCCAGTTTTGCACGAGTTACTTTGATATTTAAGTGTTTAGGGCCAGTCGCATCTGCAGTGACATATGGCAAGTTAACATCTGTTTGTTGTGCAGAAGATAATTCGATTTTCGCTTTTTCTGCTGCTTCTTTCAGACGTTGCATTGCTAATGGATCGTTACGCAGATCAATGCCTTGCTCTTTCTTAAATTCATCAACTAAGTAGTTAATTAAACGGCTATCGAAGTCTTCACCACCTAAGTGAGTATCACCATTGGTTGACAGAACTTCATAGGTTTTTTCGCCATCAACTTCATCAATTTCGATGATAGAGATATCGAATGTACCACCACCTAAGTCGTAAACTGCGATAGTACGGTTGCCCACTTCACGATCTAAACCGTAAGCCAGAGCAGCCGCTGTTGGTTCGTTAATAATACGTTTAACTTCAAGACCTGCGATACGACCCGCATCTTTAGTTGCTTGACGTTGAGCATCGTTAAAGTAAGCAGGAACAGTAATAACTGCTTCAGTAACCGCTTCACCTAAATAGTCTTCTGCTGTTTTCTTCATTTTTTTCAGGACTTCAGCAGATACTTGTGGTGGAGCCATTTTGTCGTTACGCGCTTCAATCCAAGCATCACCATTATCAGCTTTTACAATTTTGTAAGGCATGATAGCAACGTCACGCTGAACTTCGTCATCTTCAAAACGACGACCAATTAAACGTTTGATGGCAAATAAAGTATTTTGTGGGTTAGTCACAGCCTGACGTTTTGCAGGTTGACCAACTAAGATTTCACCATCTTGTGCATAAGCAACGATTGAAGGAGTAGTACGATCGCCCTCACTGTTTTCAATAACCCGGGCATTTTTGCCATCCATTACAGCAACACAAGAGTTAGTTGTACCCAGGTCAATACCAATAATTTTACCCATTTAAACGCCTCCAAAGAGAATTCTTTATCAATTTGACTACCAATCTATATGAGGATGAATATTCATTTTTCAAGTCACAAATTAATAGACTTAACAACATCATCTCGAAGCGGATATAAAATCAACGCAACTCAATAGTGGTAATTGCAGTTGAAAAGAAGATGGGGTCATAAATACATTCATCAAGGGGAATAATGAAAAAAAATGCAAAAAATGCGAAAAATTTGTGTCTGAGAATAAAACAGGAATTAAAAGCTGTTATTTTTCATGATGTTAGATTGGTTACAAATAACATTGTGACTTATCTGAAATGCTTTTTTAAGACTAGACTTAGAATAATGTCATAAGAGATTGAAAAATAATATTTTTTAGCTTTTTAAATAAACATATCAAATAAATATAAGGTTACTTTTGCGTTATCCAAATTTAGTCAGAATATTTCCTAGCCTGAAGCTTGACGACAAAAATAACCTCTTACATTATTTATGCTGAAGTAGAACGGCGAGCTGATTTAGGTCTAAAAGCGGCAACGATAGCTTCATTTGTTTCGACATAAGGGCCATCAAGCAGTTGAATGCAGTACGGTACACTGGCAAAAATACCACTCACAATCACATTGCCATCATTATCTTTTAATCCTTCCAGCGTTTCTGCGATGGCTTTAGGTTGTCCCGGCAGATTTAGAATTAACGCTTGGTTACGGATAACACCAACTTGGCGAGATAAAATAGCTGTAGGCACAAATTTCAGACTAATTTGGCGCATTTGTTCGCCAAAACCAGGCATTTCTCTGTCTGCAATAGCCAATGTAGCATCAGGAGTGACATCACGGCGCGCGGGACCTGTCCCTCCTGTTGTTAACACTAAATGACAGCCAACTTCATCAACAAGCTCACACAGTGTTTGTTCAATCATCAGTTGTTCGTCAGGAATTAAGCGTGATTCGATATGAAAAGGCGTTGTTAATGCAGCTTTTAGCCAAGCTTCTAAAGCGGGTAAGCCTTTATCTTCATAAACCCCACTTGATGCACGATCAGAAACAGAAACTAACCCTATGCGTAATTCGTTCATATCAAACCTCAATTAATCAATAACCATCTAACTTGCGCGCAGATATTATCATGAGAACACAAGAGAATTAAAAAGAATCTCAATATATTACTGATATTTAATATTGGATTATTGAGAATAGATAATAAAGAAATGATAACAATCTATTTTTATTTGGCTTTAACTGAAATTAAAAAAGGGAGCATAAGCTCCCTCTCTTTAATATTGAACAATATTAATTAATATTATTCATCAATATATTTAGTAATATAAGAAGCTGCCAATTTTTTCGCTTCAGCTAATTGTGCTGCATTTAATGTACGAGCAGTACGTTTTAACATAGCTTCATCACCATCGCCATTTTCAACAGCAACAGAGAACCATGCATAAGCTTCTTTCAGGTCGCGTTTAACACCTTTACCGTAGTAATAGTTTAAAGCAAGGTTATTTTGTGCCAGACCATTACCTTGTACAGCTGATTTTCTATACCATTCAACCGCTTTACGCGCATCTTTAGCAACGCCATCACCTTCATCGTACATTACGCCTAAGTTATTTTGCGCATCACGATTACCTTGGTTTGCTGCTTTGGTATACCAGAAAACTGCTTTAGTACCGTTACGTTCTACACCTTCACCATCATCATAAGAAACAGCAAGATTATATTGTGCATCAGAATGGCCTTGTTCTGCCGCTTTGGTATACCAAACTACTGCTTTTTCATGATCTTGTGCTACACCGATGCCTTCATCATAAGAGATACCAAGGTTGTATTGTGCATCACTATCACCTTGTTCACCGGCTTTAGTATACCAATATACTGCTTTCTCATGATCTTGCTCTACGCCATCACCATCATCATAAGAAACAGCAAGATTGTATTGCGCTAAAGAGACACCTTGAACAGCCGATTTGTTATACCAATAAACCGCTTTTTCTGCATCACGGTCAATATCATCACTCATGTCATACATAAGTGCTAAATTTAACTGTGCTTCAGCATGGCCTTGCTCTGCCGCTTTGGTATACCACTCCAGTGCTTTTTGTGCATCCTGCTCAACACCTTCGCCATTCTCATATTTTACGCCCAATTGATACTGAGATGCTGAGTTTCCACTTTCAGCACTTTTTTCAATTGCAGGTAAAGAGAATGCCGTTTTGCTTTCTGCCATTGCAGCGCCACTAAAAAATAACGATGCAAGTACCGTTGCCAAGACAATTTTTTTCATAATTCACCAATAATAAATAGAGTATTTTAATAATATATTTTTATAATTATTACCGGATAAATAATATATTCCAATCAATTTAATCTTAAAATTTACTTAAATGTTATTTTGAGAGAAAAAAAATGAAAATACCCATCTATATAAGATGGGTATTTAAGATTTTTATAAGAGTTTAACGACGAATTATAATAAATCCGCAATCATTTTCTCTAATTTTTCCTGATCGACAGCAAATTTACGAATACCGTCAGATAATTTATCTACTGCCATTGGGTCAGCGTTGTGATCCCAATAGAATTGAGCTTCAGTGATAGCTTCTGGACGCGCTTTCACTTCACCTTTGTAAGATAATTTATGTTCAACTTCACCTTCAGCTTCTGATAATTCTTTTAACAGAGCTGGAGCAATAGTCAGACGGTCACAACCTGCTAATTCTAAAATCTCACCCATATTACGGAAGCTTGCGCCCATAACAACAGTGTTATAACCGTGTTGTTTGTAATAGTTATAGATTTCAGTAACAGAAATCACACCTGGATCTTCAGCAGGAGCAAATTCTTTTTTATCTGTATTGGCTTTATACCAATCCATGATACGACCAACAAATGGAGAAATCAGGTAAACACCTGCTTCAGCACATGCACGCGCTTGAGCGAAAGAGAACAGTAAAGTCAGGTTACAGTTGATACCTTCTTTTTCTAATTGCTCTGCGGCACGGATACCCTGCCAAGTAGATGCTAATTTGATAAGAATACGGTCGTTGCTGATACCGGCATCATTATAAAGTTTCATTAGATGACGTGCTTTTTCGATACACGCTTGTGTGTCGTAAGAAAGACGTGCATCAACTTCTGTTGAAATACGACCTGGGATCAGTTTTAAAATTTCTAAACCGATATTTACTGCCAGTTTGTCGCAAGCATCAACGATTTGTTGTTCACGAGAATCGCTTTGTGAACGAGCCCATTCAATCGCTTCATCAATTAATTTACGATATTCAGGAATTTGAGCTGCATTTAAAATTAAAGATGGGTTGGTAGTTGCGTCTTGTGGCTGATACAGTTTCATTGCTGCGATGTCACCAGTGTCAGCAACAACAGTTGTCAGCTTACGCAAAGAAGTCAATTTGTTGGTCATTTTGTTTATCTCATCTACTAGGTAAATCTGTTTGCAGTCACCTGCGGATATCTATTGATAATAACATGGACTGCTCACACTACAAGACGCTTAGATTCATACAAAGCAATTATTTGAATGCCAAACGTTTTCGCAAAACAAAAGCAGAAAAAAACAAAAGATAATCACAGGCTGAATCGTTTAAATTGTCGAATTTTACGACAAATAAGAGAAACCATTGTTTTTTCCTATTACTATAATTTAGTCTTTAATCGAAAGAATTTGCTATATTTGGTCAACATTAAAATAACGTATCGAGGGAATTATGCTAATCACCATTTCACCAGCTAAAACACTGGATTTCGAATCGCCTTTAGCAACAACGCACTTCACCCAACCTGAATTGCTAAAATATTCCCAACAACTTATCGAAGAATGTCGAAAATTATCATCCAGCGACATCGCAAGCTTAATGAAAATAAGCGATAAACTCGCAGGATTAAATGCTGCTCGTTTTGGTGAATGGCAACCTAATTTCACACCAGAAAATGCACGCCAAGCTATTTTGGCGTTTAAAGGTGATGTTTATACAGGAATGCAAGCTGAGCTTTTTTCTGAAGATGATTTTCAGTTTGCACAACAACATTTACGCATGCTTTCTGGCTTATATGGTGTACTTCGTCCTCTTGATTTAATGCAACCTTATCGCCTTGAAATGGGAATAAAGCTAAAAAATAGCAAAGGCAGCGATTTATACCAATTTTGGGGAAATACCATTACAGAAGCATTAAACAAAGCGCTGGAAGAACAAGGCGATAATGTTTTAATCAATTTAGCATCTGATGAGTATTTTAAATCAGTGAACCCGAAGAAACTCAATGCTGAAATTGTTAAACCTGTTTTCCTTGATGAAAAAAATGGCAAATATAAGGTTATCAGCTTCTACGCTAAAAAAGCCCGTGGATTAATGAGCCGTTTTATTATTCAAGAAAAACTGACTAACAAAGCACAACTTAAAGAGTTTGATCTTGAAGGCTATCAATTTAATTCAGCAGGATCAGAGGGCAATACCCTAGTATTTAAACGCGCTGAATCTATGGCGAAATAGATATCGTTTAAATTGAATATTCAATAATTAAATAGCCCTAATTAAAGGGCTATTTTTTTAACCCTTAATACTCCCAAGACTTTACCACCACTGATAATGGCGACCATACTGATGGTGGAGTAAATTCGCTACCTTGCATTATCGTTAATTGTTTCTCATTAAACTGTGCCATTTCTTGAATAATCGCAGCAAGAGACTGTGTTGAAATCACACTTTGTTTCTCAATAATAGAAACCGTTTTATCTGCTTCATCTTGCGGTCTTTTTACAGTTAAAACAAACTGATTATCCTGTGTTTTATACTGCATATCATCGTCTACTTGAGAAGCAATAAGCTTATCGTGTTCTGATAATCCTGAAATAAAAAGATGACTATTGTTCCCCTCATCATAAACAGTCACTTCACCATAACGCTTTTTCACAATATAAACATTATTACCCGTACCACCACTTAAATAGTCATTGCCTGAATCGGAAATTAGTAAGTCATTTCCACTTCCGGCATTGAGATTATCATTTCCCTCTCCAGCAATTAAAACATGATGTCCGTGGTTAACGACAATATGATCATCCCCTTTTCCACCATTAATCACCGAACTATTTTTATTACGATTAACAACAATATCATTCCCTTCCATAGGCTCAATAATTGATAATAAGTCAACAGCCTGATTTGATTTTTTTTGAGAGGTAATTGAATAAAATGACGAATGAGAAAGAGAATATGCAGATAATGTCTCTTTATTTAAAGAGAGTGATTCAGGGATCATAAGTACATCATCTTCTGCTGTTATCGCTAAATTTAAATCAGTAATAGGAACAAGCGAACGTTGCCGACTCTCTTTTGTAGGAAGAGTAAAAACTATATTATCTTTATCAATAAAGCGAACCTGCATTCCTGAATCCCAAATAGCATTAATCTGAGAAGGTTCAAAAGCCAACTTTAAATGAGCATCTGGGCGATAACGATGTAATAGAACATTATTATGAAACATTAAATCAAAACCGCTAATATCAGATAGAAAAAAATTACTGGTATCGTGATGAGATAGTTTTTCGCTATTATCAGGAAATAAAATATTAATTTTTTCGTTTTTGTTAGAAGCTAAAAATGTTTTAATTTGATAACTGTCGTTGCCTGAACTTAGTGTAATAAACGAATTTTTTGTGATACCAAAGTAATGATTATCCTGAGAATCACCCTGAAAACCAAACCGTAAGTTCTCTCCCGCAGAAAATCCGCTGTATTTTAATTGTGGTAACAAGCTAATTGTCTTATTTTTATTCAAATATGAAAGAGATAAAGAGCTATTATTTTCATCAAGATATAATAATTGAAGATTTTCTTCAGTGTTATCATATTTATCTATATAACTAAAATCATATAATATATTATCTTTAATAGCTTTATTTTCACTCACTGTTAATATAAAACCATCCATTGTTGTTAAAGTATATTGATGAGCTAATGAATAATTTTCTCTGCCAGAATACACATTTCTTAGCGTTATTAAATGATAAATTGGCTCGTTATATTGATTCCCATCATTTACTTTAATATAAAAAACAATGTCTTTCTCTTGACGACGAATAGAAGATATTTCATCAAAATGATAGTTTAACCTTACAATACTAGATTCATTTTCACTTTTTTCATTAACAATTGTTTCAAACTGAATATTATAATTATTCTTTAAAGAAGCCCTTAAAATAAGATAATTATCAGTTCCATCACCACCTTCTGCATACCCCTCTTGTAAAACTAAAGTATCATTTCCATCTAATCCATATAATAAATCAGCACCACCAACACCATCTAAATAATTATCTTCTTGATTACCATAAATAGTGTCGTTGCCAAATTCGCTACCAAAAATATTTTCAATACTGTCTAAATAAGCAATAACTTCGTGATCTTGCAATACAATATTAGGCATAGTATCAGTTATTTTCGTTGAATAAAGATGTTCATTTTCTTGATAAAGAAAAAGTTTAGAATGAAAATTTTGACTATTTGTTTGATCTAATGAATGCTTAAATTTGACGTAATTATCTAATAAACTAATTTCATATCCTTGATATTTATTTGTTGTTTTTACAATACGAAGGGTATCATTCCCTCCTCGCCCATAAAAACGACTTGCATAAAGTGGAGACTCTGAAGTAAATAAATTAAACATATCATTTTTATTTCCTCCGCTTAATCGCTTAGTTCCATTATAGATATCAAAGGTATTCTTAGTATTTGAAGGAGCAGTAATAATATCATTACCATTATGAGTGTTAAAATAAAAATCTTCATTCTCACTCCAACCAGATGAATAATATTTTCTATTTTTATTAGATTTAATTAAATCTTCTATTACTTTATTTTCATTAAATAATAGGATACTGTTTTCTCTCGTTGTTTTCATCTTTTGAATAAAATCATCATCAACAATATTATCAAAAATAGGTGAGTCATTATCAGAAATAATATCTAGAGTATAACGTTTTAATTCATCGACATAAAAATCAATATCAAAAATAAGTGTTTCATTCGTCGCTATTGCTTCTTTAGGAAGATAGTATTTATATTCTGTTTTTTCTGCTCGTAAATGATAAGAAAGCGAAGCTATTGTTTCTGCTTCTTCTTGGCTTATATTTAATGATATTCGTTGAGCAACATATTCTCCTAAAGGATTTAAAATTGAGTCTAATGTTTTTCCCATTAGGTTAGGTATAACTTTATAGTAATAATATTCTTGATAAATTTGTTTTTCATTAGTGTAAAAATAACGACTAAGGTGAGATTGTTTTTTTATTTTCTCAAGATAACTAATCGCTTTCTTATCAATCATTGCTTCTAATTGGTTTTCTGCTTCTAAATAGATTATTTCATTTTTTTTGTCAGGAATAAGATCCCCCATTAAAAAGGCATAAAACCCGTTATTAAGCTCTTCTAGTGGTGTAAAATGAACTTTTGTTTTTGCTTCTTCGATAAGCCTTGCCGCATTATAAATTGAAGTTGCTAAAGCGATAACAGCGCCAGCAACAATACCAATAGGGCCTGCAATAGTAGAGCCTGCAAGCATCCCAATAGAAACCCCCAATGTGATTAATCCTGAAACAACGGCAAAAGAGCCATTGACAATATAATCGATGCGTTGTTTTTCACTAGTTTCAACTGAAATTCGGCTAAAATTATCGTAAGCATTATAAATATCGAATCCAATAGAAAGCACATTAAGCCCAATGCCAATTCTTGTGCTTATTTTATTGACGTATTCTAATGGATTATGTCTATATTTTAGTAATCCTTTAGCTAAAGTAATTTCAATCATTTCTGAAATGCCATTGTAAGCCATTTCAGACCACATAATGGCTAGATTATTAATGATCTCTTTACGTTCTTTTGCGGCTAATGATGGATTATTGAGCTGTTCAGCAAGCATAAATGTAGCGTTAATTGATTGCCACATACCAAACGTAATATTAGCGTAGCCGATTTTGCTAATTATTCGCATATGTCGAGGAATATTTAACGAATTTTTTCTCAATGTATTCCAATCATTAATATCATAGTTTTTACTACCTAAATTAATAATTTCAGAGAGTCTTTCAGATGCCATTAAATAGTCGATCCTACTTGTATCATTAGAAAGTAGGTGCTTAACTTTGTTTTGTTTGTTATTCAATAAAGTTCTAAAAAGTGAAATAATTTTCTTATCTTCTTCACTACCTGAGAGTGAAAAAAAATAATCATTAAGGTGATAAGGATCAAATGTTAATTTTTCTTCCCATTTAGCCAAACTATTCAGCGAGATGGAATCTATATTTTCATTATTTATTTTCGCACCCAAACCAATTAATAATCTTTTATTAAAAGATATATCATTTATTTTTACTATTTCTTTATTTTTATTAGAGGCAATATTATTTCTGCTATCGAAGAAATCCAAAGCATTTAAATTACTTTCTTTATCAAGTGCTTTAGCGGGTGAAGTTCCTTCAATACCTTTTTTATTATTCTCTATATAAATAGCATTCTGAAGAGTATCGATTAAGCCTTTATAGTTTTCAAATGTAGAAATATTATCAAGTAATACTCGATATAGAGTGCCTTTTTTATTTTCATCAAAAAATGAAGAAAGTAACTCTTTTGATAGTAAACTTAAGTTATTTATTAGCTTAGGATTATCATATATAGCATGCACAACCTCAATAGCTTTATTTTCCTTTTCTGTTAAAGAGAGAGCGTTATCTTTATATTGAAAAGTAAAAAAGCCATCATCAAAAGAAACTTCCCCCATTAAATATTGATTAAATTTTTTATTAATCAATGGATCATATATTGCCTGCTGTAACTTACTTTTAATCATGCTTTTTTCTGAAGCGTTAAAAACAGCAGATAATTCATCTGAGTATATTAAAAGTGCATCATGCATAGAAATATTATTATTAATTATTTTATCAATTAACTCTTTTAAGATTATTCTATGCTGTTCAGCATTAATAATATCTACTTTATTAATTAATGTTCCAATCTGATCAATCGTAAGTTGATAACGATTATTTTTGATATAATTAAAAATATCTAATATGGTTATATCATCTGAATAATCATAAATTAACGTTTTAATCTCTTTTTTATAACCTATTTTAAATTCACTGTTATCACGATAGTGAGGATATAACTCTGAAGTAAATTGGTATAATTCTTTTGTTGATTTTTCATTTTCAATTTTTAACTTATCTTCCATTGAAATGGGAACAAAATCACTACATTCCACTTCAGGAATAATTACATTGGATGATATTGTACTTGCTAGTAAAGGTTTATCAATATACTGTCTTTCAATAACAGGTTTAATAATAACATGCTCTTTTAACAGTGAAATTTTACTATCGCTAATTTGATAGATCGGCATATTGAGTCGTTGAGCAATACCTTCAATAAAAAAATCACCATATTGATAACTTAGCAACTTTTCTCTTTTAGCAAGCACAATAGTTTTTTCATTAAAAAACTGATTTTCTAAAATAATATTATATAATTTTTCAACTTCATTTTTCTGTTTAATAAAGTCTTGATTAAAAAAAACCTTATCACTATTTCCGGCCACTGTAATTCGTATTTTATTTTTCATACAATAATCGAGAAAATGACTTACTTCTGACCTATCTTTTAGATAAGATATTAATTCTTCACTTTTAATACCATTATAAAAATAATTTATAATATCATCTTGATAAACAGAGTCTATATTATCAACAATAATATTGTCTATCACTTTATCAGTAAAAATAGTATTTTCAGAAAATAAAAATTTAAACGTTTCTTTATTATCATCAAATAATAAATAGCTACAATCTATTTTATTCTTGTTTTTATTTAATGACTTTTCTAAAAGAGTACGAGGATCATCTTCATTAAGATAGAAATTATTTTGATGATAATCATAGTTTTTTTCACGATAGTTATTAAGAAAATAATTTTCTAATTGAGTTATTTCATGAATAATCATTCTATTAACAAATTGATGATTTATAAAAAGATCAAAATATAAATCATGATAAGAATTTAAGCTTCCCTCTCTTTTCAAGTCTATTTTATTTTCAATAAACCTGATTAATTTATTTACATTATCATGTTCTTTATATTCTAATAATTTTTTATAATTTTCTTTTAAATGTAGTTTACTTTGATCTTCTATCAAAAATGTATTTTTTAACTCAGGAATATCAATTCCTTTAATTATTTCATTTAAGTATTGGTAATTTTCTTTAAATTCAATTGTATAATCATATCCATTGATACCCACGCTTCTATTTTTATCCAATAGTAAATAAGGGCTTTCAATAATATTATTGTAAATAAAATTACTAACGCCATTTCTCCCACCATTAATTTCATTAATCATTAATTGATAAAATTTTGCAGTAACTGAACTATTCTTTTTAGATAAGGCTATTAATTTATCTTTCCCATAAATTAACTCATCATAAAATAATTTACTTTCTAACTTTTCTTTTATTTTATTTAATATATTAATAAGAGACATATTTTCATTATCATGATTAAAATATTCTATTTTATTAATAAGAGAGAAACTTGCTGATAATTTATCAAAGTATATATTTCCCTCCAAGACATCTATTAAAGAAATTATTTTATTTAATAAAACAGATTTATTCCCTTTTAATAAATAACTATTAATTTTAATCAACTCACGATAGTATATATCACTAAACTCAACATAATTTTTATCTCTTCTTATTTCTTGAAAATTATCAAATTCAGATTCTTGAATATTTATATCACCATTATCACTTTTATTTAAGATAATCTTACTAGCTTTATTATTTTTTATTATTTCAGAAAGATAATTTTTTATTAAATAAATTCCTTCATCGACATTTGAATCTTTTACAATAACTTCTATAATTTTATTATCTCTGTTAAGCTCAACAATAAGATCTCGCTGTTCATTATAATGAATAATTCGCCCAGTAATGTTGTCATTGAAAGGTAATGAAAAACCTATTTTCTTTATATTTTCTGCAACACATTTATTTATCTCTACATTATTATAATCCCAAACACTTTGGTAATTTGAAACTTCACTTTTTTTATACTCATCAAAGATAATATATTTCTCATTATCAATTTCATGCGAGCCATAAAAGTCCATTTTATTATCTAGCACTTCTTTTATAGACGTAATACTCGAATATTCTAATAACTCACTATTAGAATCAAATAAAGAAAATTTATAATTATTCTCAGAATATTTTTTATAAGAAATAGCAATGGCATGATCTTTAAAGGCAATAATAGAATAATAATCATCATAATTCTTCATAACATCTACTAAGTGTTTATTAATATTATCTTTATTAAAGACTACTTTTTTAACCTGCGATCTTTTTAGTCCCCGATGCTCTAGTATTTGACTATATTCAAGTGATTTTAGTGCATCAAAAACAAAGTATTGTAATTTTTCACCTAATCTCTCCATTTGAAAGTGTTGAGAAATTATAATACTCTTAATTTCTTTAATTAGGTTTAATATCTCATACTCTTGTATACTATTAAATAATATAGAATCCAGTTTATCGACTATAGATTCTTTTTCATTTTGATAAGAGCGTATATTTTCTTTTAACCAGAATAAATATTTATTTCCTCCTTCTAAGCCATTATTTCTAACTTCAACTAAATAATTTAAACTCAACCCATAACATAATCCAGCTAAAGTATGAACATGACTAAAATCATAATTAGTTTCAGTAGAAGCAATCAGATTAACTCGACTCATAACTCTTTCTAAAGGCTTTAATAGATCGGTATATTGTGAAAATCGCTTCATAATATTATTTTTTATTTTAGTAATAAACCACCCCGTACCCACTTTATAAAGTAAATGTTCTCCACTCTCTTTTATCTGACCGTATTTAGATTTTGCAATTGTAAATGCTTCTTCTATATCATCGACATAAATATGTAGTACTTTTTCTGTATTTTCTAATTTATCTCTGATAATAAAAATATTTTTATATGAATAACTTTCATTTAATTCAATAGATATGTATTCATTAACATTTATTTGTTTCTTTTTCTTAATATCATTAATTATTTCTCTAAGAATATCTTTATTATTTATCTTCCAATTTTCTGCATTATTAAAATAGCTAACATATTCTTTCCTATTATAAAAACGGTAATATAAAAAATCACTATTACTGTTCTCACTTATAATATTATAAACTTTATTTATTAGTTCATTCTTATTATAAAAAAAACCAGCATATCCATCAAAGTTAATAATTTTAAAGTTATTGTTTTCACTATCTATTTGTATAAATACCTTATTATCATCAAATTCCAAATAGTAATCACCAGATAAATTATTCTGAATTAATAGTTTTAATCGTTCTTTTTGAATTTTACTGGGTTCTCTACTTGCTAATTTAGCGCTATTAAAAAATAAAGCCTCTATACTTGAATTAATTTCTTTTCTAATAAAATCAATATTTTTTGTAAAATCATTCTTATGATACAGCAAGAAATTATTCTCTATTTTTTCTAAGAATTCATCTGCAGCGTATTCATTTTTAGAAATAAAAATAGAAATGTAATTCTCAGTTAATATTCTTTTTACAGATTTTATCTTGAAAAATAATTCAGACCTATTTTCTTTTATATGATTTTCTATTTTTAATACAATACTATTAATATTATCCTTAAACGTTACCTCTTTGAATCCATTCATATTTAATTTCCTTGATTCTAATTAATTTACTTACAGGAAATAAAATATATAAATTTATTTTTACTTTTTTTAAATACTGATTTTCCTATTTTAGATAAAAAAATAGCCCAACACTTTGTTGAGCTATTTAATTAAATACGTATCTAATTATTTAATGTGATTATTATTTAGGAGCTCGTTCAAGCAAAAATGCACGTAATTGAGCAAAATCAGCAGGTAAGAAATGTGAGAGTAACTCTTTATCTGCGCGCTCCGCAAGCTCTTTAGGAAGTGGCAATTCACCGCCCAAAATACGCTCTACACTTTCTTTAAACTTCGCAGGATGTGCAGTGCCTAAGAATAAACCGTACTCACCCTCTTGAAGCTCATCACGCAGTAAACGATATGCAATCGCAGCGTGAGGTTCTGAAATATAGCCTTTCTTCGCAAGTTCACGCACTGTTTCTTCGGTTGTTTCGTCACTCACTGAACCATGAGCAAGATCAGAAAGATCCCAACCTTTACGGCAATACAATTCTTCAATACGAGGCCAGTTATTTGGTTGACTAACATCCATCGCATTAGAAAGTGTTGCAACAGTACGATGAGGCTCCCATTTACCATTATCTAAATAACGAGGAACAGTGTCATTCACGTTAGTTGCTGCAATAAAACGCTTAACTGGTAATCCCATGGATTTAGCCAATAAGCCTGCAGTTAGATCACCAAAGTTACCACTTGGTACTGAAATCACTAGCTGCCCATGTTTTTCAGCAGGAATTTGTGCAACAGCTTCAAAGTAATAACAAATTTGAGCAAGTAATCGGCTGATATTAATGGAGTTCGCCGAGTTCAAATACATTGTTTTCTTTAAGAACTCATCATCAAAAGCTTGTTTTACTAATGATTGGCAAGCATCAAAATCATCTTTAATTGCAACAGTGTGAATATTTTCACCTAATGTACAGAACAGTTTTTCCTGTAACGGGCTAATTTTGCCTTCAGGATAAAGAATAACAACTTGTACATTTTCTAATTTGTAGAAAGCATGAGCAACAGCGGCACCCGTGTCACCTGATGTTGCCGTTAAAATAGTCACAGGTTGGTTGCCAGCAACTTCTGACAACATTTGCGCCATAAAGCGACCACCAAAGTCTTTAAATGCCAGTGTTGGACCATGAAAAAGCTCTAAACAACTCACGTCATCTTCAACTTGGGTTACTGGTGCTGGGAATGCAAATGCGGTGCTAATACGTTTTGCTAATACATCAGCAGGAATTTCATCACCAATAAAGGCCGTTAAAATGCGGCTACTGCGTGTTGCAAAATCAAGTGCTAATAATTCATCAATTTCAGCTTTAGAAAACGAAGGTAAGTCTTGTGGAAAAAAGAGCCCTTGCTGTTTACCCAAACCTTGTTTTACTGCTTGAGCAAAACTGACTTGCTCTTGATTATCTTTCAAATTATATAATTTCATGACTTACCCTATCTGTCTTGCGCCACGCGTATCTATACGGCAGATATGTACAAAACCTTCACTGTTTTGTACGTAGTTTTGTTTCAGCCATTCGGCCATCTCTTGTGCGATTTCTAATGAATCACTAATCGTAAAAATGGTAGGTCCTGAGCCTGAAATGCCACAAGCTAATGCGCCTTTCTTCTGCGAAGCCTCTCTGGCTTTTTCAAATCCCGGAAGAAGTTGGGTGCGATAAGGCTCAGCAATCACATCTTGCATCAAATTAGCGGCTAATTCTGATTGCTGAGTATGGCAGGCATGAATAAAGCCAGATAAATAACGACCGTGGTTAATAATGTCAGCTTTAGAGTATTGTTTTGGTAAAATCGCTCTAGCTTCTGCCGTAGAGACCTTAATGCCCGGATATGCCATAACCCAATACCAATCATCAAAAGTTGGTACAGACTGACAAATAGTGCCGTTTTGTTCCAAAATAAGTTGTAGTCCACCTAAATAACAAGGCGCAACATTATCATAGTGAACACTACCTGAAATACGTCCTTCAAGCTCGCCCATCATCAGCAGCAATTGCCTTTCACCAAAAGGCTTTTGAGCAAATTCATTAAGTGCAACCAATGCCGCAACCACAGAACAAGCACTTGATCCTAAACCAGAACCAATTGGCATATTTTTCTCAAGTGTCATTGCAACAGGAAGTTCTTTGCCTAACTTTTCACAAAACAACTGCCAACATTGATACACAATATTTTGCTTAGGATCTGAAGGTAATTTGCTAACAAAGTGTCCTTTACTTTCAAGTGTAAATGCCGAAGCCGCTTCAACAGTGACACAGTCACCCAGTAATTGCCCATCAATAGGTGAAACTGCCGCGCCAAGGACATCGAATCCGACACTCACGTTGCCTATTGATGCTGGTGCATAAACTTTAACCACGCTTAAACTCCCAATTTCCATGATAAGGTACGTAATACATCTGCAAACACCCCAGCAGCAGTAACATCATTACCAGCACCATATCCACGTAATACCAATGGAATAGGTTGATAGTAGCGAGTGTAAAAGGCTAAAGCATTTTCACCATTTTTCACTTTAAACAGAGGATCATTCGCATCAACTGCCATTATCTTAACTTGGCATTTACCTTCATTGATGATGCCAACATAACGTAATACCTTACCTGCTTTTTGTGCTTCTTCGACTTTAGCATCAAATTCAACATCAACTTGAGGTAAACGATTTAAGAAGCTTGCTACATCACCTGAGCTATCAAATGAAATAGGCAGTACAGGCTCCACATCGATATCACTTAGCTCTAATTTATAACCCGCTTCACGCGCTAAAATAAGCAGTTTACGCGCAACATCCATACCTGAAAGGTCATCACGAGGATCAGGTTCTGTAAAACCTTTATCTTTTGCTGAAAGAGTCGCTTCAGATAAGCTTTTACCTTCATCTAATTGACCAAAAATGTAAGATAACGAGCCTGAAAGGATACCATTAAATTGAACTAACTCATCGCCTGCATTTAACAAGTTTTGCAAGTTCTCAATAACTGGCAAACCAGCACCCACGTTAGTGTCATATAAGAACTTACGGCGCGAAGCTTCTGCTGCTTGTCGAATTTGATAGTAATAATCCATCGACAGCGTATTCGCTTTTTTGTTTGGTGTAACCACGTTAAAGCCATTTTGTAAGAAATTTGCGTATTGTTGCGCAATTTCTTCATTAGATGTGCAATCAACGATCACAGGATTTAAGAAGTGGTACTCTTTTTCTAAACGAATAAGTTGGCTAAAGCTAAAAGGTTCTTTCGCTTCTTTTAAAGCTTGTTGCCAATTATCTAAATCAATACCTTGCATATCAGTCAGCATGGCTCTTGAGTTAGCAATACCGCATACACGAAGATCGATATGCTTATTTTTCAACCATGCTTGTTGGCGATGGATCTGTTCAATTAATGCGCTACCCACACCACCAACACCAACAATAAAGACTTCAACAATTTGATTGGTGTTGAAAAGCATTTGATGGCACAAACGCACAGCATTGGTTGCTGAATCATTAGCAATAACGGCTGAAATTGAGCGTTCTGAAGAACCTTGTGCAATAGCAACAATATTAATATTGCCACGAGTTAATGCTGAGAAGAATCGCGCTGAGATCCCTTTTAAAGTACGCATACCATCACCGACAACAGAGATGATAGCGACGTTTTCCATGATATCTAAAGGATCAAGTACACCATCTTTTAATTCTAAATAGAATTCATCTGATAATGCTTTTTGCGCTCTAATAAGTTCTTTTTGTGGCACACAAAAACTGATGCTGTATTCAGAAGAAGATTGTGTAATAAGAACAACAGAAATTCCGGCTCTCGACATGACAGAGAATACGCGAGCAGCCATCCCCACCATACCTTTCATGCCAGGGCCAGATACGTTGATCATCGCCATATTATTAAGGTTGGTGATCCCTTTAACTGGAGTGCTGTCATCTTTTTGACCATCACCAATTAATGTACCCGGAGCATCTGGATTGCCTGTATTTTTTATTAAACAAGGAATTTGGAATTGGGCGATAGGCGCAATTGTACGAGGGTGAAGTACTTTAGCACCAAAGTAAGAGAGTTCCATCGCTTCTTGGTATGACATGCCTTTTAACAGGCGTGCATCAGGAACTAAACGAGGATCGCAAGTATAAACACCGTCAACGTCAGTCCAAATTTCACAACACTCTGCACGTAGGCAAGCGGCTAATACAGCAGCCGAGTAGTCTGAACCATTACGGCCTAATACCACGAGTTCATTTTTCTCATTACCCGCAGTAAAACCCGCCATTAAAATCATATCGTCTTTTGCGATATTGAGTTCTAAGATGCGACGAGTAGATTCAGGAATATCAACGGTAGATTCTAAATAATGACCTTGTGCGAGTAGGTTTTTGACAGGATCGATTACAGTGACATTGTAGCCACGAGCCTGTAAAACGGATTCCATAATAGCGATAGAAAGCTTTTCACCACGACAAATCATTGCCGCATTGATGCTATCAGGGCATTGTCCTAATAAAGAGATCCCGTGAAGGATATGTTTAATCTCTGCAAATTCACGCTCAACTTTATCTTTTAAGCGTTCATAATCAAAACCGGGTTGTTTTTCTCTTAAACCTTGTAATAAGTTGGCAAAAATTTGCTCGGCTTCTCGTACTTGAGTGAGAGGATCTTCGCCTTCTGCCGTTTTTTCAATCATTGCAACCAAGTAGTTAGTTATCTTGGCTGGTGCTGATAATACGAGAGCGACTTGTCCCTGCTCTCTTTTTTTCTCAGCGATATCAGCAACATTCAGCACACGCTCTGCGTTGGCAACTGAAGTTCCTCCAAATTTTAACACTCGCATACAGCTCTCCTGATTTTTCACCCAAAAAAAAACCCGCATTTCTCAATGCGGGCTTTTTCGATTTTCGTTTTTTATATGCGACAGCCCGCCCCGCAATATAAGATTCCGGTGGTGGTGGTAATAATTGTCATTTTAGCTGGGCTGTAAATACGCATAACTATCCTGTCTGTCTCAAATTTAGTTTGACTATATACTGGTTAAAGCAAAGCGAGAGAGATGTCAAATTTTTTCTTTTTTTTCACCGAAAAATAAACTCGACTTAAATAAAATATATTCGATCCTTACCCCTATTGTAGTATAGATATTGCTATCACAAAGGGATAAACAAAGAAAATAAAGCTACCATTTTAGGGTTATTTGGGGATTTGTACTTTTATAAGGAATAAGGTATTTTATGCTACTTTAATTTGTGTAACAAAACTGGAAAAAAAAATAAACCCCACTATATTTAACATATATTTTTCTTTTACATTACATAAATCAAATTATATAGTTAACTATTGAAATCAAGGTTAAGCTGTTATCTTGATTTTGATATGTGTCAACAAAAGTTAGCTTTTTAGATGGTATTTAATACAACTGGTGTTATATTGCTGTTAATAGACTATGGGCGTTTTGCATTCTGATTTTAGCGTTCATTGTCGATTAAAATTGCAAGTTTTGTAATAACGTGATGGTTATTTATCGAATTTCAATCTGGGTCTAGTTTTTACGTGCTAATAACAAAAATGAATAACCACACAAATGCACACAGAAGTTAAACACAGATTTCCTTTTTCTATTTTTGGTAATTTTAGGTAGCAAATATGCAAACCCCGCACATTCTGATTGTTGAAGACGAAGTTGTTACTCGTAATACCCTGAAAAGCATATTCGAAGCTGAAGGGTATATCGTACACGAAGCCACTGATGGCAACGAAATGCACAATGTTCTATCTGATCATGATATTAATCTGGTCATTATGGACATTAACCTTCCTGGTAAAAACGGGCTATTACTTGCTCGTGAATTACGTGAACAGGCAAGTGTTGCATTAATGTTCCTAACGGGTCGTGATAATGAAGTGGATAAAATCTTAGGCCTAGAAATTGGTGCTGATGATTACATTACTAAACCATTTAACCCTCGTGAATTAACGATTCGTGCACGTAACTTACTGTCACGTACCATGAATTTAGTTAATGGCACAGAAGAACGTCGTTTAGTTGAAAGCTATAAATTCAATGGTTGGGAGCTTGATATTAACAGTCGCTCACTAATCAGCCCTGCTGGTGAACAATATAAATTACCACGCAGTGAATTTCGTGCGATGCTACATTTCTGCGAGAATCCAGGAAAAATCCAAACTCGTGCAGAATTACTGAAGAAAATGACAGGCCGTGAACTGAAACCTCATGATCGTACTGTTGACGTAACCATTCGTCGTATTCGTAAGCATTTTGAATCAACACCAGATACACCAGAAATCATTGCAACAATTCATGGTGAAGGTTATCGCTTCTGTGGTGATTTAGACGAGTGATTTGATCCAACCTCAAACACTTAACTAATAAAAAACCCCTGAAATGATATTCGGGGGTTTTCTTTTATCTAAAGAAAGGTTAATAAAATCACAAAAGGTGAAAATTGATCTCAGCAACTGTTTTGAAAAAAAATATAACTTCTTTTTAAAAAATTTTTTTAACCTTATTCGTATTAATTTTATTAACCATTAATTTCTCTAGCAAATAAAAATCACTCTTTCCACGGCATAATAGGTACTGCACTAATCGCATTTTTTGGCGAGCCATCAATGACTTTATCTGAGTAAGTCAGGTAAACCAGAGCGTGGCGCTGTTTATCGTAAAAACGCACAACTTGAAGCTTTTTAAATACGAGTGATGTTCTTTTCTGGAAAACAACATCACCATTATTTTTTCCTTTAATAACCTTTTCACTTAGTTCAATAGGCCCTACTTGCTGGCAAGAGATAGCCGCATCAGCAGTATCTTCAGCAAGACCTAAACTTCCTGAAATGCCCCCAGTTTTTGCACGACTCAAATAACATGTGACATTTTTAACTTCAGGATCATCAAATGCTTCAATCACAATTTTATGGTTAGCGCCAAAAAACTTAAATACCGTATCTACGTATCCAATTTCTTCCGCTTTTGCCATCAAAGAAAAAGGGAGTAAGATAGATACTGCTAGCATCTTTTTGAAATTTAACATATTTACCTTGTTCCATTGAAAAGATGAGAAAATAATTCCGTCTAGAATAAAACAATCCATTACTAACTGATAGAAGAATTTGTGTACATTAGTCGATGAAAAAGACTATATTTTACGATTGTCTAACAATATAACTTGTTATAGATGTTCAGGCTATTTACCATCTACAGCAATAAATAAACGAATATGACTAAGGGAGATGTATGGATCAAACCAACATCATACGTGATTTGCTCGCTTGGCTTGATAGTAACCTAGATAAGCCATTATCCCTCGATAATGTCGCAACTAAAGCGGGTTACTCCAAGTGGCATCTACAACGCATGTTTAAAGAAGTTACAGGACAAGCGATTGGTTCTTATATTCGTTCAAGGCGTCTATCCCGTGCAGCCGTTGCATTACGTTTAACGAGCCGCCCTATTTTAGACATTGCTTTGCAATATCGTTTTGATTCTCAACAGACTTTTACCCGTGCTTTTAAAAAGCAATTTGATAGAACGCCCGCTCTTTATCGCCGTTCTGATGAATGGTGTGCGGTAGGAATTTGTCCACCAATTACCTTAGATCCTCAAAATTTACCTAAATGGGAATTTGTAACGTTATCTGAGAAGAAATTAATTGGCATTGAGCAAACTTGCAGCCATACCCTTGAGCAATGGGCTGAAGCCTGCTCTGACATGCGTCAAACCTTCTGGCGCTACTATATGAGTAAGATAAGTGCCGTTCCTCATCAAGTGTATGGGCTTCATCACGCCCAGCATAGCGATGAGCATGAAGACGAACAGCGTGTACTTTATACCACTGCCGTTGAGCCTGATTACGCAACGTTTATTGATGATGATGCAGCAAATGAAGTCTCTCTTGCTGGCGGTGATTATATTCGCTTTGATTTTGAAGGTGAGGCGAAACGAGGCGCAATGCAGGAGTTTTTATTCCTAATTTATGGTGTCTGTTTACCTAATATGGGATTAACACGCCGTAAAGGCTATGACGTTGAAAAATACTATCTTAAAAATGTGCGTTACAGCAATGAGATGGTGACTGAACCACAAGATCATATCGAACGTTTTGAATATTACATTCCCATTAAACGTGAAGATGTAACTGCATAATAAAAAGCTCTCTTTGTGATATGAAAAAGAGAGCTTTTATTTTTTAGCGCTGAACTTCATCTAGTGCAGTATCAGTAAGATGACTTACATCACCTGCCGTTTCAATCACCCAACCATTGGCAAGCCAAGGGCTATTTTGATAATCAACGCGTGAAATTGAGCAATTACGCAATCTTAAACGGCGTTCTGCATATGCAGGTAATCCCAACACGGTGCTCAGTAAGCACCCTAAAGCAATACCATGACTGACTAAGAGTGGACGGCTATTTTCGGGTAAATCAAGACATTGATTTAGCGCAGCCTGCATACGACTTGCTAATTCTGTCATTGATTCTCCTTGGGGAATTCGTCCATCAGGTGTACCATCAATCAAACTCTTGCGCCAAGCCTCTTCTTGTGTCTTTAATGTTGCGATCTCTCGTTGTTCAAGAACGCCCATATTGAGTTCACGTAAACGTGGGTCAGTTATCACTTCACAGCCACAAGCTTGTGCAATGATTTCTGCCGTTTGACGAGTGCGGCCAAGATCGCTTGAGATAATGTGGGTAATGCCTGCTGATTTTACTTTTTCAGCAACTTGCTGTGCTTGACGCACACCATTTGCAGTTAGTGGGCTATCAGATTGCCCTTGAATACGTCTCGCCACGTTCCATTCAGTTTCACCGTGGCGAACAAGATAGACCTGTAACATACATTTTTTCCGTTATACTGCTCTAATTTTTCAAAGGATGATTAATTCATTATGTATCATGTCATTGCAGCCACTACGAATCCAGCAAAAATCAACGCGATAAAACTCGCCTTTGAGCAAGTATTCGGTAAAGATACCTTTGATATTGAAGATATTAATGTCGATAGCCGTGTTCCACAGCAACCTATCGGAAATACAGAAACGAGAACTGGCGCACGTCAACGTGTGATGGCGGCTCGTCAAGTTCGCCCTGAAGCTGATTTTTGGGTTGGCGTCGAAGCCGGTATTGAAGATGATATGACCTTTGCTTGGATTGTTGTCGAACATGGTCAAATTCGTGGAGAATCACGCTCTGCAAGCCTTATGCTACCAGAACAGATCTTAAAAGGTATCCGTGAAGGTCGCGAGCTTGGCGATGAAATGGCTTTCTTAACAAAGATTGACAATATTAAACAGCGCGGTGGTGCAATTGGTTATTTTACTGATGGCCTACTCAGTCGTACTTCTGTGTATCAACAAGCATTAGTGCTGGCATTAGTGCCTGTCACTCATGATATCTATAAAGAACTCAATCAAAAAGAAGATTAATAATTAATCTGATACGTTTTTTTAGATAAATTAGCTTTTAAATAAACAAGAAGCAAAAAAAGCCATTTAATCAAATAATTAAATGGCTTTTTTATTACTCTAGTTTACATCATAACAACGCGACTATTTTTTCGTCATTAGCTCTTTTTCAAGCCATAATTTCACGTCATGTGGCGCTGTTTTTAAACTATTAGAGCCTCTAGTGATGGTGGCAATACCAACGCCTAACTCTTCTTTTAACTCACGCTGACTTAAATCGCCTCGCATTAGCTCTTGCACAATGCGGACTCGCGTTGCCAAAGCACTACGTTCATCGGGTGTCATTAAAAGTTGTAAAATAGGAAATTGCACATCTTGCTCAAAAGCATGTTGTAATAACGCAACAAATCTTAGCCAGTGCTCATTCTCTTCAGGTGATAATGCAGGATCTTGCATCGTGGGAACCTCTTTTTGCCACACTCATTAACTAGTACACAATATAACATACTTTGCTAATGTACAAAGAGGCTCCGACGATAAATCCGCGTTATTCTCTCTTAATAACGACTATTCCACTCATTTTCAGTCAATACTGGCTGCTGTTCACCCGCAAAGTAGCTATAGAAAACAGCAAAAGAGAGTACATTTTTGACATAACCTCGCGTTTCAGCAAAAGGAATACTTTCAACAAACGCTATCGCATCTAATTGACCATTTGCATCAGATAACCAACGATCAACACGTGCAGGTCCCGCATTATACGCAGCGCTTGCTAGAATACGGTTTTGGTTAAAACGCTGATAGACAGAATCAAGATAAGCCGTACCAATCTCAATATTCTTCACAGGATTGGTTAACTGAGCACTACTTACATATCCTGTAATACCTGCTTGTTTTACCGTAAATTCTGCTGTTTTTGGCATTACCTGCATTAAGCCTGTTGCACCTGCTGAAGAGCGAGCTTGAGGGTTCCACGCACTTTCTTGACGAGCAATTGCCATCGCATAATTACGGTCTATCGATTTATCTTTCGTGTATTGCTCAAATTCATTTTTCCAAGCAAGAGGGAAACGTTCTTCTAGATGATCCCACATTTTCCCTGTGATCGTGGCTTGTACCGCTAAATCAGCCCATTTCTGCTCATACGCATAACGCGCTAATTCAGACTGCATTTGCGCTGGCTGTGAAGCAACATAGTTTGCCCACTCTGATCGCGCTAAGTTATCCATCTGCCAATACATTAATTCACGAACGCGCTGTATTTCTGGCTGATTAGGGATACTTGATGAAACACTTGGTGCTTTATCTATCACCATCACATAAGGCTTACCTAATTTAGTCGCTGCAACCATTGGGTAAAAACCACGATTTTGTGTCAGCGCTTCTAAAATAGCTTGTGCTTCACTGTTTTTACCTTGTGATTGCAACACCATTGCGCGCCAATAACGCCACTCTTCCTTATTTTTACTTTCAGGTGAGAGTCTTTCTAACCACAATGCCAATTCAGCTGGTTGGTTTTGGCTTAATGCTAGGCGTACTCGACGCTCACGCAATGTATCTGATGCCGTATCTTGAATAACGCTATCACGCCATTTTACCTGCTCTGGTGTCGCATAAGGCATATATTGCCACGCCACAGTATCACGCATTAACTGGCGTTCACTCGCCGTCATTTTTTGGGCATGTGCGATATTATCAATCTGTGCTCGAGCAGCATCTGCGTCTTTTCTTGCCCAACGAGAAAATGCAGATTGTATGATTGAGCGAGTAAAATCCGTTGGTGAAAGCGCGGTTGCATAACGCCCCACTAAGTTTGGATAGTCTTGTAATTCAACTAAGGCATCGCTAATGGTTTGATAATTCTGAGGAAGGCGACGAGCCAAATAAGCAGCAAGTCCCGTATTACCATTTTTAATCGCTAAATTAATTCGCTCTAACACTAATTCTGGAGTTAATTGATTCGCCTTTTGCCATTCATCAAAAAGAGCATCGCAACTTGATGGCATTGAGGTGCCATTTAGCCATGCTTCTTTAGCGCCTACCCATGCGGTTTGAACATCGCCTGTTGCCCATTTTGCATAATAATAATTACATCTTGCCGCTTTAGGGTTAGGAGGATTTGGGCTAAAAGTCAGTAAATTCTGCCACTCTTGGCGTTTTGCCAATTCATTCACAAATAGAGAAGGAAGTGCTTTCGCTGGCGGTAATGTAGGATATTTAGCAACAAATTCAGTGACCACAGCAGGTGCAATCACATCTAGATTGTCCGTAATTTGACGGTATTCTAAATAGGGATAAAGTGGGTAACTTTGCAATGTTGGGAGTAATTTTTCTACTTCGTCTGTTTTTTTAAGATCCCATGCAGCTTTAATTTCTTGATAACGAACACGTTGTTCACTTAATGAATCCGCTTGTGCCCATGTAGAAAAACACAATGCGCCTATTGCTACTGCTAATGACCATGTTTGCTTCACCACGTAATTTCTCCCACTTCAAATAGAACCACCAAAGACTGAATACATTAGCTAATATGATAATCATTAACAATGTAAGTTCCCCTCTTTAAGAGAAATTTTCATTACTTTCAGAGGAAGTACGAAAGGTAGATAAAAACCTCTCTTTTGACTAAGGTTTTCTTTTATAAATCGGGTATACTGGCGACTTTCATCATTTTCGGGTCTTTGGCAAATACTGACATTGACTTTGCTATTGTTCATTTTGGTGCCATAAACACGCGGCTTAATCACAAAAAATTTGTTTTTAGCGCAAAAAGTGGCACCTCAGATAAAATCTCTTTTATAATCAAAGGGTAATTATAGTGGCTCAATACGTTTATAGTATGTTGCGTGTCGGGAAAATTGTCCCACCTAAGCGACATATCCTTAAAAACATTTCACTCAGCTTCTTCCCGGGCGCGAAAATTGGTGTGCTTGGTCTTAATGGTGCCGGTAAATCGACATTACTACGCATCATGGCAGGTATTGATACTGATATCGAAGGTGAAGCACGTCCACAACCAGGTATTAAAATTGGTTACTTACCACAAGAACCCAAATTAAACCCTGAGCATACCGTACGTGAAGCCGTTGAAGAAGCCGTCAGCGAACTGAAAAACGCATTAAACCGCCTTGATGAAGTTTATGCGGCTTATGCCGATCCTGATGCTGATTTCGATAAATTAGCAAAAGAACAAGGTCAGTTAGAAGCGATTATTCAATCTCATGATGGTCATAACCTTGAAAACCAATTAGAGCGTGCAGCAGAAGCACTGCGTTTACCTGAATGGGACGCTAAGATTGAGAAACTTTCAGGGGGTGAACGCCGTCGTGTTGCTATCTGTCGTCTTCTTTTAGAAAAACCAGATATGCTGTTATTAGATGAACCAACTAACCACTTAGACGCAGAGTCTGTCGCTTGGTTAGAACGCTTCTTACACGATTATGAAGGTACTGTTGTGGCGATCACGCACGACCGTTACTTCCTTGATAACGTAGCTGGTTGGATCTTAGAACTTGACCGTGGTGAAGGTATTCCATGGGAAGGTAACTACTCTTCATGGTTAGAGCAAAAAGACGCGCGTCTTGAGCAAGAAGCTGCAACCGAAGCTGCTCGCCATAAATCTATTCAGAAAGAACTTGAGTGGATCCGCCAAAATCCTAAAGGTCGTCAAGCAAAAGGTAAGGCTCGTCTTGCTCGCTTTGAAGAACTTAATAACGTTGATTATCAAAAACGTAACGAAACCAGTGAACTCTTTATTCCACCTGGACCACGTTTAGGGGATAAAGTGTTAGAAATTAATAATCTAACAAAATCTTATGGTGATCGCGTTCTGATTGATGATTTAAGCTTCTCTATTCCTAAAGGAGCGATTGTTGGTATTATCGGTCCTAACGGTGCGGGTAAATCAACACTCTTTCGTATGATCTCAGGTCAAGAACAACCTGATTCAGGCACCTTAACACTTGGTGATACTGTTAAACTGGCATCGGTTGATCAGTTCCGCGATAGTATGGACGACAGTAAAACGGTTTGGGAAGAAGTTTCAGGTGGCCAAGACATTATGCGTATTGGTAACTTTGAAATTCCAAGCCGTGCCTATGTTGGTCGCTTTAACTTTAAAGGCGTTGACCAAGGTAAACGTGTTGGCGAACTGTCTGGTGGTGAGCGTGGTCGTTTACATCTTGCTAAACTGCTACAAGTTGGCGGCAACATGTTACTGCTCGATGAACCAACCAACGACCTCGACGTTGAAACTTTACGTGCATTAGAAAATGCCCTGTTAGAGTTCCCAGGCTGTGCAATGGTCATTTCCCATGACCGTTGGTTCCTTGACCGTATTGCCACACATATCATCGATTACCAAGATGAAGGTAAAGTGGAATTCTTCGAAGGTAACTTTACCGAATATGAAGAATACAAAAAACGTACATTAGGTAACGATGCTATTCAGCCTCGTCGCATGAAGTACAAACGTATGAGTAAATAATCGAGTTTATTTACGATATTCGATACTAAAAAAGCAGAGATTATTCTCTGCTTTTTTATCGTTATATAGTTATTAACTCTCTTGCCTATAATCAAAACTTAAAGGCGCTGTAAATGAAATATTACCATTTTCTAAACGATAGCTCTCAGGTGCAGGAAATGGTGAAGCGCGTTTAATTGTATTTAAAGCCTCTTTATCAAGAAGGCGATTACCTGATGATGTTTCCACTTTCGCATCTAATAACTCACCTTTTGCATTTAACACAATAGAAACTTGTGTCACGCCCGTTGCTTTAAAGCGCAATGCTGTTCGAGGATAGCGTTTATAGGCATTAATATGGCTATGAACCAAGCTTTCCCATCCCATTTGCCCACTTACAGAAGAGGAAGATAAACTATTAAATTGAGCACTACTGCTTGTATTCGAGCCAGAAACAGGTGCGCTTGTTACATCTGATGGCGCTTCTGAGACAGGAAGATCATCAGGGACTTTTACCGCAACCGGTTTGGGTTTAACCACGGGCTTTACTTTCGGTTTTTCTGGAATACGCTCATAAGTGCCTTGTGCTACTACTGGCATTTTAGGCAAATCTAACACTTCTTTGATAGGTTCAGGTTCTGTCTCTGCTGGCTCAGGAACAGACATCACTTTCTCAGGCCCAACAGGCACTTCTTTTGTTTCTGCCTGTGCTAATTGATAGATACCGAGATCCATTGTCATCGCGGGTGGTAAAACGCCATGGCGTTCATCTTTAGATGTTATCCAGCCAATAGCGACAACAGCTAACGTTGCATGAAATAAAATACTGGCGGTTAATCCACCAATAGAAAATGAACCACGGCGTGAAAAAGTCGCCGACATACTACTCATAATTCTTGCCTCTGATTTTCTTTCTTGTGAATTATAGGCATAATATAAACACAAATGATATTGCTTATTATTAATAATACAATAAAAAATTAGCTTGATAATTATCATAACTTGTTCGCATGAGAAGCAGTAAGAGCTTATTATTTCACTCTTTTTTAGACACCAGAGATTATGGCTAGCGATAAATCATTGGCACAAAAAATTAGTTGTGCCTATCAATCAACCTATGGGCAACTTGTGCGTTTTTTCCACAAACGTACGGGGAATTACCATGACGCAGATGATTTGTCTCAAGATGTGTTTACACTATGGCTAAACAGAAAAGAACAAACACCTGTACAAGAACAGCGTGCTTTTCTGTTTAAAATAGCGAACCATGTTTTGATTGACCATTGGAGAAAAAATCAAAAGCAAAAAGATATCTATCAGAATGATTGTGAACTAGATGACGCCGCTCAAAGCTATACCACGGAGCTTGATCCGGGATATGTCCTTGAGCATCAACAGCGTTTAGATCTACTTAGCGAAGCAATTGAAACATTACCTCCACGCCGTCGAGAAGCATTTGTTCTTTATCGTTTTGATGGACTATCACAAAGCGAAATTGCAGAGCAAATGGAAATCTCAATCAGCATGGTGGAAAAACATATTGCTGCTGCCCTATTACATTGCAAAAGATATGTCGATGCAGGACAGGAGAAATGCACGAATGATGAGTAAGCCGGAGAAAAACATACCGGAAACGAAACCTCACACAGATGAGGATCTAGACTCCCTTTTTTTGGAGACTAATGATGAATTACTCAATGAATCGACTGATGAGCAAGCAGCCCTTTGGTTCACCCGACAACACAGCCAAAGGATGACTCCCAAACAACGCCAAGCATTTAAAATATGGATAGAAAATGATGTAAACCGGCAAGCGTATCAAGATATTGCGGGGATCTGGCGTCAATGCGATGCATTACCACGACCAACGATAGCCACAGTTGAAAAGAAAAAACGCTCTCCTTGGCGTCCAATGATCCACACCTCTGCTACTCTTTGTTTGCTCACCGTTTTATATCTTCCTTATAGTCATTTACCTGCATTACTGATGGATAATATGACGCTTGCAACCAGCGACTTACCAAAAGAAATGACCTTAGCTGATGGATCTAAAGTCTATTTAGACAGAAACACACAGGTAAGAGTGGCTTATGTGCAAGAAGAAAGACGGCTATGGCTAGATAAAGGACAGGCCTATTTCAAAGTTAAATCAAATCCTTATCGCCCTTTTTATGTTCATGCGGATACTCGATTAATTAAAGTTGTCGGCACTGAATTTGAAGTTAGTCGCTATGATAACCACCAAGTTAACGTTGCTGTTCATGAAGGGATTGTTGAAGTAAAAGCAGCACCAAAATCTTCCCCAGCCTATTTGTATGCAGGCTCTCAAGCCACCAGCACATTAGCAAATGACAGTTTTGTTATCTCTTCGGTCAACATTGATTCCGTGGGAAGTTGGCGTTTTGGTCAACTGCATTTCTTTGAGCGCCCATTGAATGAAGTGATAGCCAAGCTCAAACCTTATCTTGATATCAATATTCAAATTTCCTCACCCGAAATTGCCAAAATGAAAGTCTCAGGAATAGCTAACATAAATGACGCCAAAGACTTTATTACCGCAATTCCACTTATATTGCCGGTTAATGTCGTTTTTACTGATAAAAATAATGCGTTAATTATCAACAAGTAAAAAGAAATATGAAAAATATTCTTTTTTACAGGTGAGGATAATTCTCATTTCACCCTCTTCCCTAGTAACAACAATTATTAAGTTAGTGAATGGGATTGGTGAAATGAAAATGAATAACAAAAAAGGGACCCTTAAGAGGTCTCTACTAGCATTGCTAATAAGTACGACTATTGCCGCACCTTGTGCTTATGCATCTACAGTTTCGGTGGCTTTACCAGAACAGTCTTTGGCTGATTCATTAAGTGCCATTGCAAAACAAGGGCAAGTACAAATTTTATTTGATGCAAGTTCGGTCAAAAACCTGCGTGCTCCAGCACTTTCAGGTCAATTTGAAACCCAAACTGCATTACAAAAAGTCTTAATTGGTAGCGGGTTAGAAATTATTCCACAAGGTAGTGGATTTGTTATTCGTCCCCTTGCAACAACTAACGCGATTGTTATTCCTGAAGTTAAAGTCACCGGTGTTGGTAGTACTTATCACCCAGCTACCGATGTCGTTTCCGCACCACAATACATCACCGCAGAAGAGATAAAACAGCGTAATACCGGTGATGGAAACGTAACTGACTTACTGAAAAGTAACCCTGCTGTTCAATTTTCCAATAATGACAGCACATCAATGAATCAGGGTGAAATTAAACCTTCACGTATTTCTATTCATGGTTCTAGCAGTTATCAAAACTCCTATAAACTTGATGGTGTCAGCTTTAATAATGACTTTGACCCAGCAAACTCAGGTAATGGTGAAACCAATACTCGTGTTACCAGTGACGAACAAGGTATGTACCTTGATAGTCGATTAATTGATAGCGTCGCGGTTTACGATAACAACATTCCTGTTGAATTTGGTGGTTTTACTGGCGGGACTGTCGAAGTACAAAGCCGTCGCTGGTCAGGCGAAACGCATGCCAATGCCTATTACCGCACAACGCGCTCAAGCTGGAACAATATTTTTACTGATCCCAAGCTGAATTTTGATACAGCCAATAATGATTTTAGTAACCCTGCTCGTTTCCAGAAAAAATATGATAAACAAAACTTTGGTGGTTGGTTTGAAACGAGTCTAACTGACAATACGGGGCTAATTTTCTCTGCATCACGTCGTGAATCAACCATTCCGATGATGATTAGTGCAGAGGGCGGAATTATCCTTACGCCAGATGGTCAGTTAGAACAAGTTGAACAAACGCCACATTATCGTGACCAGACCCGTACTTCCGATAACTATTTTATTAAATATTCGTGGGATATTTCAGAAAAACAAACCTTTGATTTATCAACAAATATTGCGCGATACAAAAGCTATTTATTCTCAGGTTCAGTCTATAACTCAGGCTATGATAATGAGCATAATGGTTTAAGTTTTACTGCACTCTATAAGCATCAACTTGATCTTGGTTCATTAGAATTAACTGCGGGTTATCAAAACCTTGAAGACAAGCGTTCTAATGATCAAGACTACTTTGTCACCATAAAAGACTATACCGATTGGCAAAACCCACAGCAGATAAGCAGTGGTGGTCAAGGCGATTTGAAGAGCAAACAAGAAACCTACAATGCCAAAAGTATCATGCGATTTAACCCAATTGAATGGGGCTCGGTTAGCCATCAGCCAACAACAGGGTTTGAAGTTAGCCGTACTAAAGGCTCTTATGTTCGAGATAAAACCTATTACAACCATACCTATACTGGCTCCACATGGGATGATCAGTGGATGGGTTCATTACAACAAACAACCCGTTTCTTAGCGGGTACACATGATGCTTCATATACCAACTACGCAATTTATGTTGATGATAATCTCCAATATAAGCGCTTAACTCTGCGTCCAGGTATTCGTTTAGATAGAGATGATTTTGTTCAAAAAAATAATATCTCTCCACGTTTAAGTGGTACCTATGATATTTGGGGTACAGGGAATACCTTAATTATTGGTGGTATAAACCGTTATTATGGCCGTTCAATGCTGACTTATGCACTTTATGGCGCACAGAACGCAGGCTTACAGCATTGCTACTACTCTTGTGATAACGATAATCCAAATGATTGGGAAAACCGTACCGACTTTGAAGGTGTTGATTCACTAAAAACACCTTATAACGATGAGCTGACACTAGGCTTGCAACAAGAAATTGCATCAACCACTTGGCGTTTACAATATGTTCATCGTGAAGGTCGTGATGAAGTTCGTAGTGATACCAAATATCCAAATGACAAAGATAAAATAAGAATTCGCCATTTTAATAATAATGGACGCAGTACTCACGATACCTTAACGCTTTCTGTGAAAAACAGTCAGCCTTGGGAACTAGCACACGCCGATCATGTTTTTAATGCCTCTATTAGCTGGCAAAAAAGTAAAACCAATACGCCTAAAGACTCTGGTTATGCCAACTTCGATCCTAGTGCACAAGGGATGAACTACGACAAAGTATGGTATGACGGAAAAATCATCAATGCCAAAGACTTACCTTCTGGCAATTTTAACTCACCATTAAAAGTCACGGCTGAACTCACCAGTGTTTGGGATGATTTGGATTTGACTTGGTATAACCGTCTTCAATGGAATGGCGCTCGTTCACAAGCAGAGAAAGCCAATAATGGCTCCCCAAGACCAAGTGAATATGGCCCATTATTCGAATACAAAAAACGTAATTACAGCAGTCGTTTTTCTTGGGATACCAAATTGGGTTGGAAACCTGAATTTGCTTATGGCGTAGGTATCTCTGTTGAAGTGAATAACGTCCTTAACACTAAAAATGTGACTGACTACTTCACTTATCAAGATAAAGATTACAAGTCGTATGAACCAGGCCGTCAGTTCTGGTTACAAGTCAGCTACGACTATTAATAAATTGACGAAGTTAATGTGAGCAACCAAGTCGATACACAATAAAAATATGACCAATAAGCAATGAAAACAATAAAACAATTTTTCTATTTAGTTTCACCTTTTTGGGGGCGGCGTGCCGCCCTTTACTGCTGGTTTCTATTGATTGTCTCTTTGACCTTAACCCTGTCATCCGTCTGGTTTAACGTCAAAATGAATGAATGGAATGGCGGTTTTTATAACGCATTACAACAACTTGATGGGCAAGCGCTCTACAAGCTTCTTCAACAATTTGTCATTATCATCGCGGGATTAATTACTGTTGTGGTAATGGGCGATTTCTTACGTCAAAAAATGGTTATTCGCTGGCGAGAAGGCATGACTGAACAAGTGCTTGATCGCTGGTTATCAAAAAACAGTAAGCACTACATGTTAAGACTCACTTCTCAAGAGCCTGATAACCCGGATCAGCGTATTGCAGAAGATATTCGTTTACTGATTGAATCCACAATGCGTTTAACCGTGACATTTTTGCACTCGTTACTCACACTTATCTCTTTTGCTACCATTCTTTGGTCACTGTCTGGCGCTATCTCTTTCACATTAGGAGGTAGCGAGTGGACAATTCCCGGCTATATGTTCTGGGCTTGTATTATCTATACCATTATCGGGATCACCATTACGCAATTAATTGGTTCACCATTGCGTAAAATTAATATGGATAAACAGCGCAAAGAAGCTGATTACCGTACTGCGCTCATCACCCGAAAACAACATGGCGATGCGATTGCAGGTCAACGTGGTGAAATCAGTGATCGCAACGAATTAATGAGCCGTTTTCTAGGGGTTATTCATAACTGGAATAACCTTATTCGCTACGAAAGAAATCTCGCATTCTTTACGGTGGGCTATCAACAAGCTACTGCAATGGCACCAATTATTTTTGCCTTACCTAAATTCCTTGCTGGTGAATTAATGCTAGGGGGATTAATGCAGTTGAGACAAGCATTCTCTAGTGTTGCAGGTGCATTGAGTTGGTTTATTTTCTCGTATAAAGAGATTGCCGCATGGCAAGCAACAGTGACACGTCTTTATAATTTTGTGGTGCTGTTAGAACACGATCATGAACCGGAAGTCGCTGATTTAAATGATAAACAGACTAAATTAAAAGCCAATCTTTCCCTATTTATGCAAGATGATAGCTTGTTAATCCAAGACATTAACTTCTCGGTAAAAGCGGGTGAGTTAACTGTTATTGAAGGTTGCTCTGGTTTAGGCAAATCAACACTGCTTAGAGCATTAAGTGGGCATTGGCCTTATTTCAAAGGGGATATTCAACGCTCGCCAAATATATGTTGGGTCCCACAACGTATGTATCTGCCTTTTGCACGTTTAGACAGTTTGCTCGCTTATCCTTGTCAGCCTAATCAGTTCTCCGCCAAAGAGTACGAAGAAGTGCTTCATTTAGTGGGCTTAGACAAAATAAAAAATCAACTTTCACTAGAAACTGATTGGACAACACGCCTATCCGGTGGTGAGCAACAACGCCTTATTTTTGCCCGTTTATTACTCAATAAACCTGAGCTTATTTTATTAGATGAAACCACTTCTGCACTTGATGAACAAAATGCATTAAACATGTTGCAGTTACTAAAACAACATCTGCCAACCGCAGGTATTGCCTTAGTCAGCCACCAGCGCTTTACACATGTGATTGCAGATAATGTGATTTCACTTAAAGCCCCTACCGTGTCCTCCTCTCAACCTGCTGGAGTTACCGAATATGTATCGTAAATTACTGATTGTTTCAGTCAGTCTTTCACTTTTAGGGTGTGCAGCAAGCACCCCTAATCAAAATGACAAGAATACTCTATTACTGCGCCCTGATGTTCGCCATTTTACGCTAGATAATGGTTTAGACGTCTACTTACTACAACGCCCACAAACCGGTGTTGAAATGCGCCTCCTAGTAAAAAGTGGCTCGGTTCAAGAAGATGAAAAACAGCTCGGTTTTTCACACTTTACTGAACATATGGCATTTAAAGGTACAACCCATTTTCCGGGTACAACGGGCTTTAAACAGCTTGAAAGCCTAGGCATGAAATTAGGTAGTCACGTTAATGCCGCGACAAGTTTAAATGCGACAACGTATAAACTGTCATTACCGAATGCAAATCCGATCCAAATTAAAACAGGGTTAAAAATCTTATCAGACTGGGCTTTTGAAATGACATTTGACCCGATTGAGTTTGATAAAGAGCGTCCAGTTATTGTTGAAGAATGGCGATTACGTCAAGGCATTGGTTTTCGTATTAATCGCCAGTTAGAAGAATTGCGTTATTACGGTAGCCGTTATCTGGATCGTGATCCTATTGGCGATTTAGAAATTGTTAAACATGGCGATGTGAAAGATGCAAAGCGTTATTACGATACTTGGTATCAACCAGAAAGAATGGCATTAGTACTGGTCGGTAACTTTAATCAGGGCGATGCTATTGCTGATATAAAGCAATTGTTTAATGCTAAAAATAGCGAGAATAAAGGGATTGATGATCCATCTTGGCACAACTTTATCGATCATAAAGATCTACTGGTCAAAACGATTTTCGACAAAGAGCAAGGTTCGCGTATTTTACAGTTCACCTTGCAACGTACTTTGCCAGCCCCTTTAAATAGTCGCCAAGGCCAATATGAAGATTTAATGGATTCATTATGGCTATCTATTTTAAATCAACGTTTCTCCACTATCGTTGATAATGGATTAATGGCTTCTATTAGCGCCAATGCTCAAGGTGCAATGTTAGACTCTCGTCGTTCACAACAATTGATGATTGCGCACCCTAAAGGTAATGATTACCAAGGTGCATTAGATATCTTATTTACAGAAGTTCAACGCCTCGCTTCCGTTCCAGTAACTCAAGAAGAGTTAGATAATGCTCGCAACGCGATGCTAAAACGTCTAAGCCAACAAGCAGCTGGTGAAGAGCGTTACGAGCACGATTATTTAGCCAATCAAATCACAACAGCTATTGAATTGGATATGCCAATTCAAACGAAAAAACAGGCGCTAAATTTAAGCTATCAATTAATCAATAAAGTGACTCCTGAAACATTGTCAGCTTATTTTGCTCAATATCTAAAACAATCATCACCACGAGTTGCTGTGATTGGCCCTGATAATGATGCTAATGTGTTTAATGCAACTAAAGCTGCACAACGTTGGCAAGAAATTAGACAATCAAATCCGGGCGCATTTACCCTAAAAACGCAAGCCGTTGTACTCGATATTAAACCTGAGCTCACAGGTTCAGTCGTTTCAACGCAATCACTTCCGATTGAAAAAACGCAAGAATGGACACTGAGCAATAATGTAAAAGTGATTGTGAAAAATGACAGTTATCTCAAAGATAATATTCAAGTTTCACTGCGTATTCCAGGCGGCTCTTCACTTGAAACAAATCAAAGCTTAGGTATGGTTCAATGGGCATTAAAATTACCAGAAGTAAGCGGATATGGTAATTATAATGCGCGTGAATTAGCGTTATTTACCAAGCAACACCAGATCAGCTTACGCCCTTATAGCGAACTGTTATTTCATGGTTTTCGTGGTGAAGCGCCAATTGATGAATTAGAAACCTTGCTAACACTGATGCATCTAAAAATTACGTCGCCACAGTTTAACGGTGAGAAATTAGAGCAACAAAAGCAAGCCATGGCATTAGGTATTTCAAAAACACCTGTTGAACGTACTTTCTTGGATAATATCAATAAAGAAAGCTATCAAAATGGCGATCGCTTAGTGGTTTCTCCGCAAGGTACTTGGAAACAGTTTACTGCTCAACAATTACAGCAAACAAACCAAATGATCTTAGGTCAACCTGCTGATATGACATTAGTTATCAGTGGTCCTGTCAATCTAAATCAAGTTAAACCTCTGGTTGAACGCTGGATTGCGAGTCTGCCAACACGTTCAGAGCAACGCTTATTTTGGGCAGATCCCGCCATTAATCCTAAACTCACTTCATTTAGCAAAACATATCCTATTGCAAGTAGTGATAAGAGCATGATTAGCATTCAATATGCAGCACCTGCTCAATGGTCACAGCAACAAGTATTAGCGCTAAATTTACTGGATACAGTGATCAGCCAACGTTTAAGACTCAACCTACGTGAAAGAGCAGGCGGTATTTATTCACTTGGTTTCTCTGAAATGTTAACGAAAGTGCCTACAAGCTACTATACCGGTCGTTTAAACTTTACAGCATCACCTGAACGTGCAGATGAATTAATCACTCTCGCTCGCAAAGTCGTGAATGAAGTTAAGCAATCAGGCATTACAGATAAAGAGTTACAAGAGGCTAAAAATATCTGGTTAACTGAAAATTCACAGGTAAATGACAGTGCAAGTTATTGGACAGAGGCTCTTGCTCAAGTTGCAACGGATGACCAACAGTATCAGCGTTTACTCACTGATCCTGCCATTATAAAAACATTAAGTGTTAACGATATAAACCAAGTAGCTCGCCAATGGTTAGGTGAAAATGAAAAGGTCTTTAAGTTAACGCCAGCAACTCAAAAATAAGCCATAAAGTTGCTTAAAATAAAACGCCCAGATCGAGTCTGCATATAGCGTGAGATCTGGGCGTTTATTCATCTATTTTAATCAAGTTACAGCAATAACATTCAAATTTATTGATTATTAAATTTATTAATCTTTTTTCACTGCAAAACGGCCACTACCTAAAAACATCACCGCAATCGCAGCAAATAGGTAAAAACCAGCGCTTTCTGGTGCCCATCCCCCTGTTTTAGGGTTTAACGCAAATAAATCACCAGAGTGAACCATTAAGACAGCAACAAACATTGTACCTGCTAAAACAAGTGCTGATGCACGAGTAAATAGACCTATAATCAGTAAGATAGGTGCAACCACTTCCCCAATCACCGTACCATAGGCAATAAAGGCAGGTAGATTAAAATTAGCCAACATGCCCTGAATACCAGCTAATCCGCCCGGTTCCATTTTATGAAGCCCATGTAATAACATTAAAACGCCAAGAGAAACACGTAATACAAGTTTACCCAAGTCAGAACAGTCAACAAGTTGATTAAATTTATTAATCATAACGTCTCCAAATTCAAAATAGTGATGTGTGTTTTTAATACGTATTAATAGGTACACTATATTATATGATGAAATATTATGAATGAGTGTGATTTTTATTATCACTATTTGTTCTCATTAACTAATCACTTAGATTATTATTGCTTTATAACGTACTATTCACCTTTTCCATGATTAAGATCACAACTTTTTAACATAATAAACTCTTAATCACTCACTTCTCGTTATGCTATAGATATCTCATCTGACCAGTCTAAAAAGGGTATCTGATGGCACATTATTCTCATCTATTTTCGCCGCTTGATTTGGGGTTCACTGTACTTAAAAACCGTATTCTTATGGGCTCTATGCATACTGGACTCGAAGAAAATATAAATGATGCTCCAAAACTTGCACAGTTTTATGCCCAACGTGCAGCAGCAGGTGTTGCACTAATAGTGACTGGAGGGATCTCTCCCAATAAACAAGGTGTGTTATTGCCACATGCTGCGACATTGATGTCCGAAAGCCAACTGGCGACTCATCAGCTTGTTACTAATGCAGTTCATCAGCAAGGAGGTAAAATTGCTTTACAAATCTTGCATACTGGTCGTTATAGTTACCAGCCGAACTTAGTTGCCCCTTCTGCTATTCAATCTCCAATAACCCCTTTTATGCCAACAGAAATGAGTCATGAACAAATCGAACAAACTATCGATGACTACATTCACTGTGCTCAATTAGCCCAAAAAGCGGGCTATGATGGCGTTGAGATAATGGGCTCTGAAGGCTATTTAATTAATCAGTTTTTAGTCAGACATACTAATCAGCGAGACGATCAATGGGGTGGAAATATTGAAAATCGTTGTCGTTTCGCTTTACGTATTCTTGAAGGTATAAAAAAAGCAGTCGGTGAGCAGTTTATTATTATTTACCGTCTTTCTATGTTGGATTTAATTAAAGATGGCTCAGATGCATCAGAGGTACTTTATCTTACCAAAGCCGTAGAGAAGGCAGGTGCTACAATGATCAATACAGGGATCGGTTGGCACGAAGCGCGAATTCCAACTATTGCCACAATGGTACCAAGAGGTCAATTTGCGAATGTAACACGCGAATTAATGGGAAAAGTGAATATCCCTCTTATTACATCAAACCGTATTAATACACCACAAACCGCAGAAGCTATTTTAGCGGAAGGCTGTGCTGATATGGTTTCAATGGCTCGCCCTTTTCTTGCTGATCCTGAGTTCGTGCTTAAAGCACAACAAGGACGTGAAGATGAAATCAATACTTGCATTGCTTGTAATCAGGCGTGTCTTGATGAAATTTTTTCAGGTCAAACAGCCTCTTGTTTAGTTAATCCTTTTGCTTGCCGAGAAACCGAACTTCTGGTTATTCCAACCAAACAGCCTAAAAAGTTAGCGGTTGTTGGTGCTGGTCCTGCGGGATTATCTTTTGCAGTAACCGCGGCGAAACGTGGTCATCATGTCACACTGTTTGAGAAAGAAGATATTATTGGTGGGCAACTGAACATTGCTAGCCAAATCCCGGGAAAAGAAGAGTTTCAAGAAACCCTACGTTACTTTAAACGGCAACTACAACTCACGGGTGTCATTGTTAAAAATAATACTGAAGCCACTCCTCATCATCTTAAAAACTTTGACGAGGTTATTTTAGCCAGTGGTGTTACTCCTCACAGCCCAGACATTGAAGGGCAAGATAATGAGATAGTTAAAACTTACCTTGATGTTTTAAAACACCATCAACCTGTGGGTAAAAATGTGGTGATTGTTGGTAGCGGAGGTATTGGCTTTGATACTGGTCTTTATCTTACGCAAAAAGGGCAATGCAGTAGCTTAAGTCCTTGTGCTTTTAACAAAGAATGGGGCATTGATCCGACGCTTTCATCTCGTGGTGGCATCAAGCCCGCAGATCACTTTAAAGACGATACTAAACACATTGTGATGACACAGCGTAAAGCCGGAAAGATAGGTTTAAGTTTAGGCAAAACAACAGGTTGGATACACAGGCTAACATTAGAGAAAAAAGGCGTTAAATTCTTAACACACTGTCATTATCAAAAAATTACGCCAGAAGGTCTTGTGGTTGAACAAGATGGCAAACAACAACTTCTTATGGCTGATAATATTATATTGTGTACAGGACAACGCGCTTATCACCCTTTATTTTCACCTTTAGAAAAAGAAAACAAAACAGTTCATCTTATTGGCGGAGCGAAAGATGCCAGTGCATTAGATGCAAAACGCGCTATTAGACAAGGAACTGAGCTAGCACTCGCCATTTAAATCGTGAACATGACGATAAAATAGCAAAAAGAAACCCCACATAAATGTGGGGTTCTATTTTTTATTATTGATTATTATTTTTACAGCATCTTCCTGTCTTACTACTTACCCTTTTTACCCATTATTTTTTTCAGTTAATGGATTATCTGAAATACGATTATCTTCAGCAATACAGACTGTTGCAGTAAAGAGAACGTCTGTTGATGAGTTAAGTGCCGTTTCTGCTGAATCTTGTAATACACCAATCATCACACCTACTGCAACCACTTGCATAGCGATATCATTGCTAATACCGAACATGCTACAAGCCAGTGGAATTAACAGTAAAGAACCCCCAGCAACACCCGATGCACCACATGCACAAATTGCAGCAACAAGGCTTAATAACAATGCAGTTGGTACATCAACAGGCATACCCAGTGTATTTACTGCGGCTAATGTCAAAATAGTGATAGTAATCGCCGCACCACCCATATTGATGGTTGCACCTAATGGAATTGAAACAGAATAAGTATCTTCGTTTAAATTCATACGACGACACATTGCCATATTCACAGGAATGTTTGCTGCTGAGCTACGTGTAAAGAAGGCTGTTACACCACTTTCACGCAGACATGCCCACACTAATGGATATGGATTACTGCGAATTTTCCAAAATACAATCAATGGGTTCACGACTAAAGCAACAAACAGCATACAGCCAAGTAGTACCACAAGAACTTGTAAGTAACCTGCGAGAACTTCAAAGCCTGTTGTTGCGATAGTTGATGACACTAGACCAAAAATACCGATAGGTGCTAAACGAATAACAACACGTACTACGTTTGTTACTGCATCAGCTAAATCTTGCGTTAAGGCTTTAGTAGTATCTTTTGCGTGGCGTAATGCTAAGCCCAGCCCGATAGACCACGCTAGAATACCCATATAGTTACCATTGATAAGTGCATCAACAGGGTTTGCGACCACATTAATTAATACGCCTTTAAGCACTTCAGCAATATTTTCAGGTGGTGACAGTTGTGATTCATTAACAACCAGCGTTAAAACGGATGGGAACATAAAGCTTGCAACAACTGCGGTTAACGCAGCAAAGAACGTTGCTAACAGATATAAAATTAATACTGGGCGAATATTCGATTTTTGCCCTTGACGGTGATTAGCAATCGAAGCCATAACCAGTACCCATACTAAGATAGGTGCTACAGCTTTCAGTGCACTAATAAACAGGGTACCTAGTAAGCTCATCATCTTGGCAGCTTCTGGCGCTAACCAAGCAAGTAAGATCCCTGCGACTAAACCAACGAGTATTTGTTTGACGAGGCTTCCCTTAAAGAACAAGCTGAAGACTCTGGATTGTTGTTTATCCATAGCTATTCCATTACTTAAAATAATATTTAAAAAAGGCATTATTGAGTGTTTGCAATGCCAGTATAAGGAATTGAATCGCGCTGAAAAGCTGATTATGCAAAATATACAGCATTAACCGTTTTTGTTAACAATAAAATAACATAACTGTGATCATAATAGGATTTTGTTCTTTTTAGTATACCGACACGAAATGAAAGAAATTATTATTATCAGTAAGTTATACTTAGTTATCTTACTTACTTTTTATTTTATTTCTCTTCTTTTGGTTTTTTTTAATCAACTGATAGCCTTTTTTATTAACATTATCACTAACAATTATCCGTTCTGATCACCCCTATTTTGCATAAATAATAAACAGAAAAAAGATGAACAATATAAACAAGATAACGTTTTATTTTCTCTCAATGAATATTAAAAATTTATCTTTTATGATCTAAATAAAATACGAAACACTGCTTTTTATTATCCATCGTCTTAAGGTTTTCTTTTAAAAAATTCCCTACTCTGAACTCAAAAAGAGATTAGATGTCTATTTTTGAAGACTCAATACCTATGTGTAACTTGTGTAGTCATCGAGTTGAAAAATTTTCTGTCTAGTTTTTCCTGATTTTGTTAGAGTGTTGCTGTTTTAAACAATGAAAAATAGACCCTATGAAGTAGAAAACGGGTAAATAGATTACAACACCTATTGATTTTATATTTACCCCCAAATGACTCAGTTTTAGGAAGCCTTTTATATGGAAATCGTAAGAGAGCTATTCTTGGCGCTATGGCATCAAGATTACGAAACCTTAGCTAATCCTTCATTAATATGGATTATCTACATTTTATTATTCACCATACTATTCCTAGAAAACGGAGTATTGCCCGCAGCTTTCTTACCAGGAGACAGCTTATTAATTTTAGTGGGCGTGTTAATTGCTAAAGATACAATGGATTTTCCATTGACCTTACTTATTTTGACCGCAGGAGCGAGCCTAGGTTGTTGGTTGGGCTATCTTCAAGGGCGATGGCTTGGTAATACGAAATTAGTACGCAGTTGGCTATCGCATCTACCAGAACATTATCACCAACGTGCACATGGGCTTTTTCATCGTCATGGCTTAGCTGCATTACTTATTGGTCGCTTTTTAGCGTTCGTTAGAACATTGTTACCAACAATTGCCGGCCTTGCTGGGTTAAATAATACTCGCTTTCAAATTTTCAATTGGTTAAGTGGACTTTTATGGGTCGGTATACTGACCACATTGGGTTATATATTAGGTAACAGCCCACTATTTCGTCAGTACGAACACCATTTAATGAATATCCTTATGCTATTACCTGTTTGCCTATTAGTGATGGGATTAATTGGTAGCATCTGGGTTGTTATTAAAAAGAAAAAAGCGAAAGTGTAAGTTCTTCAAATAATATAAAGATATTCCGACTACCATAAAAAGCAGTAAGAAAAAATGACAAAGGCCTGTTTCATTTAATTGAACGGGCCTTTATTTTATTTCGCTATACACTCGCCTTAACACCCTCTCACTCTTTTAACTGCGGATATCTATTAAGATTTATCTCTTTTTTTTACCAATAAGTCGTTATTTAATTTCATTAAGCGGTAAAATTAGTCTATTGTTATAAGTATCACATCTATCTCTATTAAAGGAGTTAATTATGTCTCATCAACGTTCAAATGAAGATCTGCGTAGTGAATTGAAATCTCTTGCTGATACTCTAGAAGAAGTGCTGAACTCCTCTGCAGATAAATCCAAAGAAGAAATCCAAAGCTTGCGTGCAAAAGCAGAATCGGCAATCAAAGGCTCTCGTGCAAAACTTAGCGATGCTGGTCGAGAAATTGTCGATAACACCAAAGAAATTGCCGGAAAAGCGGATAACTATGTTCGTGAAAACCCATGGACAGGTGTCGGTATTGGTGCAGCAGTTGGTGTTGTTCTTGGTGTTCTACTAGCAAAACGCTAATTTATAATGAGTGATACTCAAAGACCACAGGGCCCCGCATCTGGGGTTCTGAATTCTCTCAGTAAAATTGGCGCTATTATGATAGGCATGGTTGAAACTCGCCTACGGCTAATCGCCATTGAACTGGAAGAAGAAAAAACGACCCTGATCCAGCTTATTTTAATGGCTGGTGTCACACTGTTACTCACCGCCTTTGGCCTAATGAGCCTGCTTATACTGATTTTTTGGGTTATTCCACCTGAATATCGAGTCTATACTTTAGCCATCACAACCGCTACTTTACTTTTCTGTGCACTGATTGGTGCCATCATGACATTAAGAAAAGCACGAAATTCCACCTTGTTGGGCGATACTCGCCAGCAATTGGAATTAGATAAACGTCTTTTGGAGCAATATCATGATGAACAGACAAAATAAGCAAGCGATCCTCGCAAGACGTAAAAAGCTGTTGTTGAATAAAATTCAGCAACAGCGCTCTGATTTAGGGCAAAGCACACAAACTTGGCTTGATGTGACAGAGCCTTATGATAAAGCGTGGCGAATTTTAATCTCTTTAAAACCTGCATTTTTAGTCGGTGCGAGTTTTATTTCTCTTTACAGTATTAAACACCCTAAAAAAATCATACGGTTGGGACAACGTGCCATCGGTGCAATTGGCCTCATTCGAGCAATACAGAAGTCCTTCAAAAAAACCTCAGATTGAACATCAATTTTTTTGTCTAAGAATGTTAATTCTTCTTAATATCCTCTTTTTCAATTTGCCATTATTGTATATCTCACACCGTAGTCGTGGTTATTAATTCTAAAAATAGAAAATTAACCAACGAAAATACAAATATAAACAGATATACATTGCAGATAATAGAGTTTGATTAGGAATAAACATCATGAAAAAATTTGAAGACATTGCGTTATTAGTTGCCCGTATTTTAATGCCGATTTTATTTATCAGCGCAGGCTACGGAAAAATTGGTGGTTACGAAGGTACACAGCAATATATGCAAGCAATGGGCGTTCCCGGTTTCTTATTACCACTAACTATTTTATTAGAATTAGGCGGTGGATTAGCCATCTTATTTGGTTTCTTAACTCGCACCACTGCAATCTTTACCGCGGTCTTTACTCTCTTAACCGCATTACTGTTCCACAGTAATTTTGCTGAAGGCATGAACCAATTAATGTTTATGAAAAACATGACAATTGCAGGCGGATATTTATTACTGGTTGTGACAGGCCCGGGTAAATGGAGCTTAGATCGTATTTTCAATAAAAACTGGTAATAACGAATTTAGAAATAAAAAAGATCCCCTTGGGGATCTTTTTTGTTTGCTTAAAATAAAACTTATTCATTATTTATATTTGTTTTAATTATTTTTTATCGCTAGCAAAGAGTTTTGGGATCTCGCGTAGGCACCACGATTTAGCTTCACCCATGCTATCTCTGCGCCATGCCATAATAATATTATTTTCATGGTGATATTCAGGGCCAACAACACGTAAGCGCCCTTCTTTGATATCATCTTCAATTAAATCAATCGGCATTGTCGCCACACCTAAACCTGCAATTAATGCTCGGCGTTTGTCTTCAATAGAACTAACCGTCAAACGGCGCTGTTTATCTAACAGCAATACTGTCAATACAGGGCGTTCTCTTGCTGTATCTGCAATCGCGATACCCCGATATTTTAAGCGAGTTTCTTCTGCTAATGGCTCTGGTTCGTTATGAATTGGGTGATCTGGGCTGGCAACGTAAACACTGGTGGTATTGTATAAAGGGCGGAAATTAATTTCAGACGAGGTACGAAAATGCATATCCGGTGAAATTACAATATCACATTTACCGCTTTCTAAGCTTTCCCAAGCGCCCGCTAAGACTTCGGTTACTAAAGAGAGTTGCGTATTGGATTTTTCAGCTAATTTATCGACCAACGGAAAGAGTCGAGATGCAGGAGTGAGCGCTTCACAAACAATAGTGATATGTGGCTCCCAGCCTCTTGCTAAGGCTTCTGCGTCTGACGTTAATTTGTCAGCAGCCTCAAGTAATATGCGCCCTCTATCAAGAAGCATTCTGCCAACATTGGTAAATTTAGTTCTATGGCCAGAACGATCAAAAAGGACAACATCTAAATCTTCTTCTAATTTTTGCATGGTATAACTGAGTGCCGATGGAACTCGATTTAGTTCATCAGCCGCAGCTGCAAAACTCCCTCTACGATCAATGGCATCCATGACTCGTAAAGATTCCAACGTAATTGCTTTGTCTTTACTCATTATACTTATCTCTATCAAATAATTTGATTATGGGCACCAGATTAACTTGCTAACAATAGACAGTCCATACCTCTATGATAAATATATTGATAATCTACTCGAAAAATACCGCTATGATAAAATACAGAACAGCACAACAATGTGGTAAAGCGGATTATGGCTGGCTACAAGCTCGCTACACATTTTCCTTTGGCCACTACTTTGACCCTCATTTTTTAGACTATGGCACGCTGAGAGTACTCAACCAAGAAGTGCTTGCCCCAAATTCTGAATTTAAAGCAAAGACCTATCCTCATGTGGATGTGGTTAATCTTATTCTACAAGGGGAAGCAACATACCTTGATAATATGGGACGTACAGTAACAGCAAAAGAAAATGAGTGCTTACTTATTTCACCGCATAATACTGATACGTATATAGAGAAAAACAGTAGTCCTGATACGCCATTAACCCGTATTCAATTATGGTTAAATGCGTGTCCACAACAAGAAAGTGTAGCCTCACAAAAATTGGTATTAGATGAAAATTTAAAATATCAATTATTAGCCTCACCTACCGGTGATGATGGCTCGTTAATGTTAAGGCAAACCATCTGGCTTTATCATATTCATTTGCAAGCAGGTGATGAAATTACACTGCCAATAAAAGGACAGAAAGGCTTTTTGCAATCCATAAAAGGTGGCACCTATTTGCAAACATCAACACAAGAAAATGGGCAAATTCAGTGTGGTGACGGGGCTTTTATTCAAGATAGCCATAGTATTACATTGAAAAGCTCGGCTGAGTTTCGTGGCTTATTTATTGATATTATCTCGTGATAATCAATTTAGATGGGCTTAAAAACAGAAAACCCTCGAAACACAATGTGAATCGAGGGTTTTTATGAGGTGAGTTGACCGTTAAGCCGGGTTCTGTCGTGGACAACCATTCATCTAGGCCAGAACTTGCGCGCTGGCTCCAGCAACCTACCCGGGTTCAATGCGGGCCGCACCATAAGAACCCCTATTTGGTCTTGCTCCGGGTGGAGTTTACCATGCCACAAACTGTTACCAGTTGCGCGGTGCGCTCTTACCGCACCCTTTCACCCTTACCTGATCCTGTAAACAGGCCATCGGCGGTTTACTCTCTGCTGCACTTGTCGTAGGCTCGCGCCTCCCAGACGTTATCTGGCACCCTGCCCTGTGGAGCCCGGACTTTCCTCCCCTCTATCCGTCTCCCCCGAAGGGACAACGATAAAGCAGCGGTTGTCTAGTCAACTCAGGGTGCGGATTATAGGGATTTTGGTAGAAAATGTATAGCAAAAGAAGCTAAAAAATCACTTTACTCGTCTTGAGCTTCACCATTTTGCTCAATGACATGTTTATAGAGTGCGTTTTTCTTCACGCCATAAATCTCAGCTGTGACTGCGGCTGCTTTTTTCAGTGGTAACTCTTTTTGTAAAATCGCCAATGTCCGTAATACTTCTGGAGAAAAATCGTCATCAACAGGTTTGTCATAACCCTCAACAATTAATACCATTTCACCTTTACGGCGGTTTTCATCTTCAAGAACCCATTTAAGTAATTCACCAACAGGCATACCTTGAATAGTTTCCCACGTTTTTGTGAGCTCTCTCGCTAATACTACATAGCGATCTTCACCCCAAACTGTCACCATATCAGCTAAACTATCTAACAGCCGATGTGTTGATTCATAAAAAATCAATGTACGAGGCTCTTCTGATAATGCACGTAAACAGTCCTGACGACTTTTGGTTTTTGCAGGTAAAAAGCCTTCATAGCAGAAACGATCTGAAGGAAGCCCAGCAGCAGACAGTGCCGTAATAGCTGCACAAGCGCCGGGTAATGGCACGACATTTATGCCATTCTTACGACATTGATTGACTAAATGATAGCCAGGATCGTTAATTAATGGTGTACCTGCATCAGAGACTAATGCGATACTTAGCCCCTGTTGTAATTTGCTAATTAATTGATCTGCTTTTTGCTGTTCATTATGATCATGTAACGCATACAAACGTGCGTTAATGGCAAAGTGCTGTAATAGAAGCCCTGTATGACGGGTATCTTCTGCAGCAATTAAATCGACATGAGACAGCACATCAAGTGCCCGCTGGGTGATATCGCCCAGATTACCAATAGGTGTGGGTACTATGTACAGTGTGGATGTCGTTACCGCTGCTCGATTAGGTTGATTCATTGTTTATTCCGAATGACCGATTTAAAATTGAGCATAATTATAAAACATCACTGGGTACAGTATGCTTTCCTCAATTTTTGTGCGTTTTAAAACAGGTTTATCCTATACTGCGATACTCTCTGCGCTGATTATGTCAGGTTGTACCCTGACGGGGCAACAAGAACAACCTCTCACTCCCGCTGCAAAAGCAGAAATGGAGATGAAACAATTTCAAAAAGTGATTGATGACGCTCAAGGGCTGGCATCTTTAGATGTTATTAGAGCCTATATTGGGTTAGAAACATTAATTACTGATCCTCAACTGCATCAGAACAATATTGATGATACATGGCTCACTCTAACCAAACTTACACCAGAACAACGCCGTGGTGTTGTTATCAAAGCAGATGAAAATACGCTGCAAGGTTGGTTAGACTTACTGAATACCTATGAATACAACAAAGACGATGCTGATAAGTTATCAACAGCGGTCAGAGAGTGGCAAACTCGCTATCCTCGTAATCCAGCTGCATTAACACTTCCAGCATCATTATTACGTCTTTCACAGCCTTCTGTGAGTGCAAGTAGCCAAATCGCATTATTGTTGCCTTTAACTGGGCAAGCAAAAGTTTTTGGTGAAGCTATTCGTCAAGGCTTCCTTGATGCGCAAAGTGGTTTACCACAGCCTCAAGCAATGCCAGCGCCACAAGCGCCTAAAAATGACGATAGCCTTAATTCAATTTTAGAAGAATTAGGTATCAAAAATACTGAAACACCAACAACTGATACAGCAACAATAGATACGGCAAAAGAAACAACAGAAAATACGCCAGCGACTCAAGATCAAGAAAAAGAGAGCTCAACATTTTCTGGTGATACAACATTACGCTTAGATCCGGTTGCGCAAAACTCTCGCCAAGTGATTGTTTATGATACCAATAGCCAATCTATCGACGTTTTACTGAAAAAAGTACAGCAAGATGGTGCTAACTTAATTGTCGGCCCTCTGCTAAAACCTGAAGTCATGAAGACCATTGAGCTTCAAAGTGGCTTACCTGTATTGGCATTAAATGAATTAGACAGTGTTCCTTCAGCAACAACCGTTTGTTTCTTCTCTCTTTCACCAGAAGATGAAACCCGTAATGCGGCACAACATTTACGTCAGCAACAAAAATCAAACCCATTAATTATTGTTCCTGATAATAAATTTGGTCAAAGAATGGCACAAACATTTGCTGATGAGTGGCAACGCACTGGTGGTGGCACCGTTTTACAACAAACTTTTAGTTCTGTTGAAAGCTTAAAAGCCTCTATCAACCGCGGTGTAGGTATTCGCATGACAGGTACGCCTGTTCTACCAACGGCTAATGCACCTTTACCATTAGAGACTCAATCTATTCCATCAGCAGGTGGTGCCATTGATTCTGTTTATATCATTGCGACTAGCGATGAATTAACCTTAATTAAGCCAATGATTGATATGGCAATCAGCACCAAGAAACGTCCACCAATTTATGTGAGTTCACGCAGTAACCAAGGTGGAACAGGCCCTGATTTCCGTATGGAAATGGATGGTATTCAGTTTAGTGATATTCCATTGATGACTGGAGCTAATTTGCCGTTAATGCAAAAAGCATCAAGCAAATTTGCGAACGATTACTCATTAATGCGTCTTTATGCTATGGGAATTGATGCATGGTCATTAGCAAACAATTACAATGATCTGACAAAAGGCACATTGCGTTTTAATGGTATTTCAGGCTCATTACGTGTTGAAAATAACTGTACTGTTTATAGACAACTTCCTTGGATGCAATTTAAACAAGGTAAGATTGAACCTGTTGCACAGTAATGCACGCATTTAGTTATCATTAAAATAAACCGCCATAATGGCGGTTTATTTTATGAGTGAGATAAAGAAGGAAATCATGGATGATTTTTTCTAAAAGCCCTTATTTTTTAGGGCTATACTATGAGCAAAAAGCGCTAAAATATTTGCGCCAACAAGGATTAGTATTGATTGAGCGTAATGTCCGATTTCCCTGTGGAGAAATTGATCTTATTATGCAGGAAAAGAGGACATGGGTATTTGTTGAGGTTCGTTTTAGACGTAACATCTTATTTGGTGATGCAATAAGCTCTATTACCACCTCAAAACGGCGTCGCTTATGGCGTACAGCAAAATATTGGTTAGCACAACGCCAAGAAAGCATCGAGACATCAGACTGTCGTTTTGATATTTGTGCATTTAATCAACGCCAGTTAATATGGTTAAAAAACATTCTCGATTATACGGAATTTATTCGTTAAATTAGATTATATAGGTCTTAACGTGCTTGATAGAATCAAAGTCTGCTTTACAGAGAGTATTCAAACTCAAATTGCAGCAGCAGAAGCATTACCAGATGCCATTTCCAGAGCCGCCATGATGATGGTTCAATCTTTGTTAAACGGCCATAAAGTATTAAGCTGTGGAAACGGTAGCTCAGCAGCAACAGCACAGCGATTTGCCGCAAGCATGATCCATCGTTTTGAAACAGAGCGCCCAAGCTTACCTGCATTATCGTTAAACACAGATAGCGTTGTGATGACTGCAATTATGGGGAATCAGCAGCACGATGAAATCTATGCAAAACAAGTGCGTGCATTAGGACAAGCTGGAGATGTGCTACTTGCTATCTCAACTCACGGTAACAGTAGAAGTATTATTAAAGCCGTTGAAGCCGCTGTTACACGAGATATGACCATTGTTGCATTAACAGGCTATGATGGCGGAGAGCTTGCCGGATTATTAGGCCCTCAAGACGTTGAAATTCGTATTCCATCTCAACGCACCGTCAGAATACAGGAAGTTCAGATGCTAACAGTCAATTGTCTCTGTGATTTAATTGATAATACATTATTCCCACATCAGGATGACTAAGGAGTTACTATGAAATTGCTTCCTATCACCGCAGTGCTGTGTTCTGCACTTTTACTGCAAGGTTGTATCGGCGCAGCGGTTGTCGGCACTGCCGCAGTTGCGGGTAAAACTGCAACCGATCCTCGCTCATTAGGGCAACAAGTTGACGATGGTACTTTGGAAGCACGTGTTTCTGGTGCTCTAAACAAAAACGAACAGATCAAGAAAAGCAATTCACGTATCGTAGCTACGGCTTATCAAGGCAATATCCTGTTAACCGGTCAAAGCCCTGATATGTCTGTTGCGAATACAGCAAAACAAGTTGCAAGTAAGGTTGAAGGCGTAAATAACGTCTACAACGAAGTGCGCCAAGGCGAGCCTGTGACATTAGGTACAGCATCTTCAGATACATGGTTAACAACCAAAGTTCGCTCTCAGATTTTAGGCAGTGATTCAGTAAAATCTTCTTCTGTAAAAGTGATCACTGAAAATGGTGAAGTGTTCTTATTTGGTATTTTGACTCGCCAAGAAGGGGCCGCGGTTGCAAAAATTGCCAGTGAAACCAAAGGTGTAGTAAAAGTAACCACTGCATTTACCTACCTTAACTAATCTGATTACTAATATCGTTTTTATATTATCCTGACAGTATCGGTCTTTATAAAATGACCGATACTGACTGTTTCTTTCTCGATTAAAACTCGCCTTTACTCAGCAAGCTATTAGCGTCTTAGCATGCCTTTATCGATGATAAAATCGATAATAGTTTCCAAGCCGACTTTTTCTTTTAGATTTGTGAAAACATAAGGCTTCACTGGACGCATTCTTGCTGTGTCTGCTTCCATCACTTCTAATGATGCGCCAACATAAGGTGCCAGATCGATTTTATTAATGACTAATAGATCTGAGTGTGTAATACCGGGGCCACCTTTACGTGGAATTTTTTCCCCTTCAGCCACATCAATCACATAAATGGTTAAATCAGCAAGCTCTGGGCTAAATGTCGCACTTAAGTTATCACCACCACTTTCCACAAAAACGATATCAAGATTTTTGTGGCGCATTGCTAATTCTTCAACCGCGGCAAGGTTCATTGATGCATCTTCACGAATAGCAGTATGAGGACAACCGCCTGTTTCAACACCAATAATACGATCCGCATCTAATGCCTCAGCACGCGTTAAGATCTTGGCATCTTCTTGAGTATAAATATCATTAGTCACGACCGCGATTTCATAGGTGTCACGCATCGCTTTACAAAGAACTTCTAACAGTGCTGTTTTTCCTGATCCAACAGGGCCACCAACACCAATACGGAGTGGTTGATTATATTCTTGCATATAGATTTCTCATGAACGAAAAAGTCGAGTGTATTGTGTTTCATGGCGACTACTGGCAATAATTTGTGCAGGTGTAAAACTTCCAATATCTTCAGTGGGCCAATGTGCGGATTGCTCAACAATTACAGGGATCTGCTCTGCTAATGTAAACAATATTTTCTGTCCTGCACTTTGCCCTAAAGGGATCAGTTTTACTCCTGACATCACCGTATTTTCAAGCCAACCCCAAGCGTAAGCACAACATAACTTTTCAGCAGAAATATTCCATTTCACGGCAGCTAACGCAAATGCCATGAGTTGTGTCTGTTTTACACAAGCTTGTAAGGTTTCATCTAACTCAATATCTAATTGAGGAAGTAAACGAGCAAAAGCAATACCTCGTTGGCGCTCTTCTTGTCGCAACTCTTTAGTTTCACGGCTTGCGACAATAAAATCACACCAATACTTCACTTCACTCATTTTGGCTTGAGCCAAATTTTCTTGTAATCGCCGTAAGATAGGGAGCTCTAACGTTGCTAAAGTGCCGGCCATTTGGGTACTTAGCCAGTCCGCTAATGTTTGAGGACAACAAACCCAGCCCTTTTCAATCGCCCACTCTAACCCTTGAGAATAAGTAAACGATCCCACTGGTAAAGAAGGACTGACTAATTGATATAAGCGCAGATCTGCAAGCATCAATAAGCTCCCTTGTTCAAATAATTAGTGATGATGGTGATGATCGTCATGAGAGTGATGATGATGATGACCACCTGACGATCCACCATAAGCGCCCGGCTCAGGTTGGTATTTCTCTAACTCCACAACCACATTGGCACCTAAACCTCTCGCCATATCATCTAAAACATGATCATGAAAATAACGACACCAACCCGCTTCGATTTGTAATGGAACATGACGATTACCTAAGTGGTAACAAACACGAGCCAACAATAGCGGATCGTCACTATATACCGTTGAAACTTGCTCTTTTGCCGCTTCAATTGTGACTAGCGCATTATCTTCTGACAGTAAGATATCACCCTCTTTTAGCACCGTACCACGAGGCAAAAATAGCCCTGCTTCTTGCCCATCACTTAACGTCACTTTTAAACGACTTTTGGTTCTTTCATCCATCGTTAAGCATAAAGTAAGAGCTTGTGTTTCTGACGTTTCTAATTCAAGTGCTTTTTGTTTATCAATAAGTTGAGTAAATCTTTTCATTCTCTACATTCTCGGTAAAACGCTAATCAAAAGAGGAAATAGCGTTGTGCCATTGGTAATTGCGTTGCAGGTTCACACACTAATGGTACACCATCAGCTTTCACAATATAGGTTTGAGGATCAAGCTCGATATGAGGCACATAACTATTGTGGATCATCGAAGCTTTAGTGATGTTACGACAACCTTTAACACGACCAATTAAGCTCTTTAAGCCCAGTTTTTCAGGTACACCCGCGTCGATCCCCGCTTTCGACATAAAGATCATCGACGTCTGATATTTCGCTTTACCTAAGCAAGCATACATTGGGCGATAATGCACAGGCTGAGGTGTTGGAATAGCCGCATTAATATCACCCATTGGCGCATAAGCCACCATGCCACCTTTCATGATCAACGCTGGTTTCACACCAAAGAAAGCCGGATCCCATAAAACTAGATCCGCTAATTTCCCTTGCTCAATAGAGCCGACTTCGTGTGCAATACCATGTGCTAAAGCAGGATTGATAGTGTATTTCGCCACATAACGTTTAATGCGATGATTATCACTTTCAGCGGTATCACCTTCTAATGTGCCGCGCTGTAATTTCATTTTGTGCGCACATTGCCAAGTACGAAGAATAACTTCACCTACGCGTCCCATTGCCTGTGAGTCTGACGACATAACAGAAATAGCACCCATATCATGTAAGATATCTTCTGCTGCGATGGTTTCGCGGCGAATACGAGATTCAGCAAAAGCCACATCTTCAGGAATAGACGGATCAAGGTGATGGCAAACCATCAACATATCAAGATGCTCATCGACAGTGTTAATGGTATAAGGCATTGTTGGGTTAGTGGAAGCCGGCAGGATATTCGGCTCACCAACTGACTTAATTACGTCAGGTGCGTGCCCACCACCTGCGCCTTCTGTATGGAAAACGTGGATCACACGACCTGCTATCGCTTTCACAGTTTCTTCGTAGAAACCACCTTCATTTAAGGTGTCAGAGTGAATAGCAACTTGCACATCCATTTCATCGGCAACATTAAGGCAGTTATGAATTGCCATCGGTGTTGCCCCCCAGTCTTCGTGAATTTTTAGACCAATAGCACCGGCTTCAATTTGCTCGCGAACCGCTTCAGGTTGACTCACACAACCTTTACCGAATAAACCCACATTGATAGGCAATTCATCAACGGCTTCTAACATGCGATGCATGTTCCAAATACCCGGCGTTACTGTGGTTGCATTTGTTCCTGCAACGGGTCCTGTACCACCACCAATAAACGTGGTGACACCAGACACTAAACCTTCTTGTGCTTGTTGAGGGCAGATAAAGTGAATATGCGTATCAACGCCACCCGCGGTAACAATTTTGCCTTCACCCGCAACTACTTCTGTGGCAGGTCCCACAACGATATCTACATTAGGTTGAACATCAGGATTACCCGCTTTACCGATACCCACAATGCGACCATCTTTAATACCGATATCTGCTTTTACGATACCCCAATGATCTAAAATAATGGCGTTTGTGATAAGCACATCGACACATTCAGCATTGACGACTTGGCTTTGCCCCATGCCATCGCGAATAACTTTACCGCCACCAAACTTGACCTCTTCGCCATAAGTGGTGAAGTCTTTTTCAATTTCAAGAAAAAGCTCAGTATCGGCTAATCGCAGACGGTCACCCGTTGTTGGGCCAAACATATCTGCATAAGCTTGACGTGAGATAGTTTTCATTTTTTCTCACTCTCCAATTTACCCATCACCTTGCCATGAAAGCCGTAAATTTCACGCTTTCCAGCAAAAGCCACTAATTCAACAGTACGGCTTTGACCCGGTTCAAAACGAACCGCCATGCCTGCTGGAATATTTAAACGAAAACCTAATGTACCTTCTCGTTCAAATTTCAGCGCTTCATTCACTTCATAAAAATGATAATGAGAGCCGACTTGCACGGGTCTATCGCCATGATTGGCAACCTGTATTGTTTTTGTTTCTCGACCTGCATTAAGTTCGATATCGCCTAATGCTTGGTTAACTCTAATTTCACCGGGTATCATGTTATTACCTACACAATAGGATCATGAATAGAAACAAGTTTTGTACCATCAGGGAATGTACATTCCACTTGGATGTCTTTGATCATTTCTGGCACACCTTCCATGACTTGTTCCGCCGTCAAAACAGTGCGCCCTTCACTCATCAATTGGGCAACAGTTTTACCCTCTCTCGCCCCTTCCATAATGGCGCAACTGATAAGTGCAACCGCTTCAGGATAATTAAGCTTGAGCCCTTTCGCTAAACGTCTTTCAGCAACAAGACCCGCTGTAAAAAGCAGTAATTTATCTTTTTCTCTTGGTGTTAATTCCATTTCTGCTCCTAAAATTAACGATTATGTCGCCCATATACGAGGCGGCTCAGGGCAATACCCTAACCAGTGTTGTCTGACGGTTTGCCAAACTTGAGCAAAACACGCCATCATCGGCTCTGTTTGCGAGCCTAATAACCGTAAAACTAAAATACCGTCTACATCCGTTAAACCATATTCGATAACATGATCGTAAGAAGTGGAGAAATCCTCGATACTTTGTTGAATAAGGCTTTTTAATTCGTCCGTTGCGGGATAAATATAAAGTGATCCCAGCATCGGAAACTCACGCATGGCTGCCGATCTTTTTTGTAAACCATCGACAAAAAGCGACTCCGTTAATGTCAGTTTTTCATCGATATAGAAATTTAAACGCCCTTTTACATTGCCATTTTCAAACCATTCATTTAAAACGGGGCGACCAAAACATTGGATTTCCCAACCAATAAATCTGGCAGTAGATGCAATATGAATATGCGTTTCTAGGCGAACTTGGGCTTCAGGAAAAAAGATATTTTCTTGAGGTAACCACTCTAAAAAACCATTAGCCGCCACTTTTAAGGTTTGAACTTGCCGAGCAACACCGCCAGCACTACGGTAAAATTTAGTGGCTCCGGGTGTTGTGAGCAATGCATGTGCGTGAGATTGCACATCAATATTAATCAATAGTTTATCGCCACCGACTACACCACCTGGGGGATGAAGCAAATAAGTGTGTGCAATACCTTGCTCAGGATAAAAAGGACGCTGAACCATTAATGGGCCGATATGGCGCTTTTCTGTAAGACGTGTTATTTCGCGCTTTACTTCATAACGTAAAACGATTTCAGCAAGCCAACCCTTCCCTGAAAAGTCAGACATACTCACTCCTGCCAACTCGGCAAAATTATTAATAAATCAGGAAAATACGTGAATACATACAGCGCTATCCATAAGATTGAGTCATTCAAAATCAAATAGAAAATAAGCTAATGAATGTTGGATAGGGTGTGGATAAAAGACAAACAGTGATATCCTAAGAACAGGATAATCTCCTTCGCCTGTGACGCGCGATTCTACACCTTATTACGAAAAATGCGTTTTGAATAAATAACAATTTATTTAGAAAAAATGACACTGTTTAAAATAAATGTAAAAAATGAGCAGATATCTATATTGTCATATTTTACCAACAAGATTATATTCTGCTTCACTCTCATTCTGCTTTGCATGACAACACTAATTTAAATTAGAATAATCTCTCTATTTATTATTCTAGACGTGGCTTATCAGTTTATACAACAAATGAGCTAATTTTGAGTATTGTCCATTTAAGCAAGATTAATGCTTAACTTGCCTACGGTATATCGGAGATCATGGAATACAAACACATCCTGTCCTCTAACCAAATGTCTTTAAAAACGTTTTACATCGAAAACCCGATGATAGCGATGGTTAGTGGCGCAAAAGGTACGATTAGCATCAATGGGCAAACTATTGATGTATCTAGCCATTTAACGCTTATTATTCCAAAATACAGTCAAATCTCTTGCGATATAGTCAGCCAATTTACGCATAAATCGATTGAACTACACACGCTTGTTTTATGTGAAACAGAGCTTCAATCTGTTTTCTCTTTACTAAAGCCTTTAATTAAATCTAGTTCACCACTAACAAGCCACCTTCCTGCTTACCATTTATCGACTCCTGAAGTGATAAAAAGCAATTTTGGAATTTTAAAACAGTGCTTACCACTTCCACATGGCTCTCCATCTCAAGAAACCATGTTTATGCAGCAATGTTTATTTTTTATTTTGATGGCGGTGTATCAAGAAGGTATCGATATTTTAAATATCTTCCGATTTAACTATGATGAGCCTAAAAATCAGGCAATTACACATTTAATTACGCAAGATCCGCAAAGAAAATGGCATTTAGAAGATGTGGCTAAAACGCTTTTTACAACGCCATCAACGTTACGTCGGCATTTAAGTAAAGAAGGTGTCTCGTTCTGCCAGCTATTACTGGATGTCAGAATGGGGATTGCTTTAAATTACCTGACATTTTCCAATTACTCTGTTTTTCAAATAAGTCATCGCTGTGGTTTTGGCAGTAATGCCTATTTTTGCGATGCTTTTAAACGTAAATATGGCATGACGCCTTCACAATTTCGTATTCAGTCTCGTCAATCTAACGATCCCTCTGCGATAACAAAATTATCAGAGAAGATTGCTGAACCTAATAGAAAGATATTTCAAACCTTATAGAGTTATGACAAATTATTTTTCTTTAAGAAGCTAATTCCCCCCATTAGCCGCATCTGATTTAAGATCCACTGTTGCCGCTTTAGGGTATAAGCAGAAGGTTTATTTACGTGGTAAATATGCGGATTAGGTAATACTGCGGCCAATAGTGCAGCTTCATGACTTGTGAGTTGTTTCGCGGGCTTTCTAAAATAGTGTTGGGAAGCCTGCTCTACACCAAAGATCCCATCACCAAACTCAACAATATTCAGGTACACGGTCAAAATACGTTTTTTTGACCAAATAAGTTCGACAACAGGCGTCATTCCTGTCTCAAGCCCTTTTCTTATCCAACTACGACCATCCCATAAAAAGAGATTTTTGACGGTTTGCTGAGAAATCGTCGATGCACCACGTAATGTTTTCCCGTTGTTATGATTTTTTTTGAAAACTTTCTCAATAGCATCAAAATCAAAACCCCAATGTTTGGGAAAATTTTGATCTTCAGAAGCAATCACGGCTAAATACATCACTGATGCTATCTCTTTTTCACTTACCCAAGTGGAATGAGACACATAAGAGAAATCAAACTCACTCCAAGCAGAAATTTGTCTTTGAACCATAACAGCAGAAAAAGGCACTGGTAAAAAAGAAAACAGCACAACTGTTAACAGCCATAAAGCAATTAAAATAATTAATAGTTTCTTTAACTTTCTCACCAGTACCATCTGCTGTTTTACCTACTATTTATGCCATCTCAAGGACTTTCTTAACCAGTTTCTCAATACCTACCTGTGCTTGTGCAATAGATTGTGCAAGCATATACGCAGGAGTTGTGACAACACGATATTTTTCATCAACAACAATATCATCAACAGGGCAATCTATATGGACGCCACCCATTTTTTCGATTGCATGTGCTGTTTCTGCGTCATTTCCAATTGTTAATTTTACTGGAGAATTTAACATTTTTGGTAACATTACAGGTGCAATACACATTAGCCCTAATGGTTTATTTTGCTGATGCATCGCTTGTACAAATCTTAAGAGATCTTTGTTAATTTCACAGTCACTCCCTTTTGTTGCGAAATTGCATAAATTCTTCGCCGCACCAAAACCACCAGGAATAATGACAGCATCAAAGTTTTCAGCCTTTGCCTCTGATAAAGGGGATATTTTTCCACGAGAAATACGAGAAGATTCTTCCATCATATTCCTTTTTTCTGATTTTTCTTCCCCTGTAATATGATTAATTACAGTTGGTTGTAAATCATTAGGTGAAAAATAATGAACCTCAGCATTATTTTGGCTTAAAGCAAGCATTGTGAGCACTGATTCATGGATTTCACTCCCATCGAACACACCACAGCCACTTAAAATTACCGCAATTGATTTCATATCTTTCTCCGTTTGTAGTAGATTACTAGTTACCCATTTATAGGTGTAAACACCAATCGGCATCACATATTTAAATGTTTCTTGTAACAAAAAAACTTATCTTTGCTATTTTGTTGCTTGTATGATGTATGGAATAGTTTCATCCTATTCGCCTATGTAATGAGAATCAAAAAAAGCGGATAGAAAAGTTTCCCTGGTGTTGGCGCAGTATTCGCGCACCCCAACCTTCGGTTGGGGTTATTTTTTTCTAGTGTCTGATAACCAGTTTCTTAAACTTTCCACATCCTTTCTCCAATCTCTTTCTAGCTCATCTACCCACTCTTGTACATTGTCCCACCAAGCAGGTAATTCTGATGATTGGATCTGTTTAGCGAGTTGCTGTAAATGTTTTAAACCTATAGAACCCGCTGCACCTTTAATTTTATGTCCTTCCTCAGAAATCCCCTTCTCGTCACGAGCCGTTAGGTTAGATTCAAGGACTGACATATAACTTGGCATCATCTTTTCAAAAACATCTAGACCATCAGTGATTAATTGAGGTCCGACAAGTTCGATGTATTGATTCAGCATGTCTATATCTAATAATTCTTCATTTTTATTCAACAATTCCGATGACTCATTACATGGTACAGAAACCGCACCATCACCCCAGAATTTATTGATAATCGCGGTAAGTGCATCCACAGAAAGTGGTTTACTTAGCACATCATTCATTCCCGCATCCAAATACTCTTTTTTGTCTTTCAAAACATTTGCTGTTAAAGCGATAAGAGGAGGTAGTTCATTACTGTCGAATTCTTGACGTAATTTTCTTGAAATATCGAATCCTGTCATATCCGGTAATTGAATATCTAATAGCACTAAGTCATATTCATCAGGCTTAAACATCGATAACGCTTCTTGCCCTGTCATTGCTACATCGACGGTATTACCCAGTTTTTCTAAAACAGAGCAAGCAACAATTACGTTGAGCTCAATATCTTCCACAAGCAGAATATTTAAAGCTGGTAATAAGAGCTCATCATCATTTTCGATATCGTGATGCTCTTCAATCGCAGGAGCGACGATAGAGAGAGTAAAGGTAGAACCCTTACCTAACTCACTCTCAACACGAATATCACCGCCCATATGCTGTGCTAGGCGTTTTGAGACGGCAAGTCCGATACCCGTTCCCGTTGCAGAACGACCACCTTGACTATCATTGACTTGATAGTACATGGCAAAGATCTTCTCCAGCTCACTTTTTGGAATACCAATTCCGCTATCTTTCACTTCAAAGAACAACTTATCTGGCGCTTCTTGCCAAATACGCACTTTGATTTCGCCTTCTTGGGTAAACTTCACGGCATTACCGATAAGGTTCCATAAGATCTGGCGTAATCGAGTTCCATCAGAGGTTATTTTATGCGGTAGCGTTTCTTCTGCTTCCAGTGTGAATTTCAATCCTTTTGGCTGTACTAACAGTCCAGACAGATTTTCTAAATCAGAAATAAATTCAGTAAAGTCAATTGGCTGGTTATCTAACTGAATTTTTCTACGCTCAATTTTATCCATTTCAATCACGTCATTAAAAATATTTCCTAACGTAATCGCACTCACATGGATAGTTTTTAAGTAATTGAGTTGTTCTGGCGAAAGCTCGGTATCCAATAAGATACGGCTTAATCCAACAATACCATTTAGCGGTGTACGCAATTCGTGGCTGATTGTTGAGATAAAGGTGGTTTTATCACGGCTCGCGTTCTCTAACGCGTCTTGATAGCGTTTACGCTCTGTAATGTCACGTCCAAAGCCCATTAAGCCATGACGTTTACCAATACGATCATAAAACGGCACTTTGCGCAGTTCAAAACAAGCCTTGCGCCCATCAGGATAAACTAACCACTGCTCATAAGTGAGTGACACATTATGACGGAAGACTTTCTCATCTGTTTCCATCACTTTTATCGCAATATCTTCGTCATACACATCAAGTGGTGTTAAACCGATAAGTTGCTTCTCGCTTTTACCTGTTAGTAATTCTGTCGCGCGGTTACACCCTGAAAATTCATTATCTTCATTACGGTAATAAACTAAGTCAGGAGAGGCATCAAGGAATGAGCGTAAAAGTGAGGATTGTTGTTCAAGCTCGATTTGCGTCAATTCACGACGCTTCATTTCGCTTTTTAGTTTTTCGAGTAGTTCAAGGTGCGCTTTTTCAACTTTTTCGCGCTCTTGAATTTCCAAGTTTAATTGCTCAATATTCTCTTTTAATTGAGAGTTAAGCTCTAAGTCGCGCTGTCGCATTACACCCAGTTTATCCACCATACGAGATAAACGGCGTCGTGACTCTTCAAGTTGTTCAACCACAACAGAAAGAAAATAGACAGCCCAAGGCGTAATAATCAGCCCAAAGAAAATAGAGCGAACAAGGTCAATACTGGTAACATCACCTGCAAGCAAGAATGTCACCGCCATTTGAACAACCATCGCTAAAACAACTAATGCAGAAGCCAACAATAATGAGAAGCGAATTAGCCCCAGCCTCATCATTAAGTCAACGTAGTATTGGGCAAGCCCTTTGAGCAATTTCATTGAAAACTCCAATATATTGAATCTATGGAATGATAACCCAAAAATGAATTGGCGCAGTGGCGAACATTCAGAAATCTTGCTAAGAGTGGTTATTTCTCATTACTTTGTTTGATTTAACCCTCTATTTTCTCTCAACAAGAACCTCTCCGATATATGTATTCACAAAAATAATACAAAGCCCAATTACATAAACGATAGCGATATCAACGATAAATAGACCTTATTAGGAAAAATTCAATTTGTCTTTTTTTATACAAATTGTATAAAAACAATAAAAAACTAAATTTGTTATAATCATTAGAATAACTAACTACTCGTTTTTATCATTAAAGGATGTGATAAAGCGAAATGGCTTAAATAAAGTGATATAACTCACACTAAAAATAGGTATCCACCTCCTAATAAAATAGGATATTTTATTTATTTATCAATAAATTAAAATAAAAAATTTCTTATTCATCTTATTCTAGTCAAATCTCCTCATACATTGACCTCATTTTTATTTATCGATAAGTTGAAAAGGCATTGCGTAGCAATATAAAAACACTCCAAGCTAGGCAAACACAACATCACCCGATGAGCACCCATAAATTTACCTACATACTTTGAGCCAAAACGTTCCTTTTGCGCTCTGTTTTGAGGTGCCCAGTAAACTAAGTAGGAAGCAAAAAATGCTCTATCAAAAGACACAGGAAAAAGACAATTGTGGATTTGGGTTGATCGCGCATATTGAAGGGCAAGCCAGTCATAAAATTGTCAGAAACGCGATCCATGGCCTCGCCAGAATGCAACATCGAGGAGCCATTCTTTCTGATGGTAAAACGGGCGATGGTTGCGGATTACTTTTACAAAAACCCGATCGTTTCTTCCAATTGGTTGCTGAGGAAAAAGGCTGGCATTTAGCTAAAAACTACGCTGTTGGAATGCTATTTTTAAGCCAAGATCCTAATATCGCGGCACAATGTCGCCTTATTATTGAAGAAGAGCTTCAACGTGAAACACTCTCTATTGTGGGCTGGCGTAAAGTTCCTATTAACACCGATATTCTAGGCAGTATCGCCCTTTCTTCTCTTCCTTTAATTGAACAAGTCTTTGTTAATGCTCCTGCAGGTTGGCGGATAAGTGATATTGAAAGACGACTCTTTGTTGCTCGTAGACGTATTGAAAAACGTATTACTGATAGTGATTTTTATATTTGCAGCCTTTCTAATTTGGTGACGATTTATAAAGGCCTTTGTATGGCAATCGATCTGCCACGCTTTTTTACCGATCTCGCTGATCTACGCATGGAGTCTTCAATTTGTTTGTTCCACCAGCGTTTTTCAACTAACACCACTCCCAGATGGCCTCTTGCACAACCTTTTCGTTATTTAGCGCATAACGGTGAAATTAATACCATTACCGGCAATCGCCAATGGGCTAGAGCTCGTGCCTATAAATTCCATACACCTCTTATTCCTGATCTACAAAGTGCCGCCCCTTTTGTGAATGAAAGTGGCTCAGACTCAAGTTCACTCGACAATATGCTAGAGCTTTTTCTTAATGGCGGAATGGATATTGTTCGTGCAATGCGGTTGTTAGTGCCACCAGCATGGCAAAATAATCCACAGATGGATGATGACTTACGAGCATTTTTTGATTTTAACTCAATGCATATGGAGCCTTGGGATGGCCCTGCGGGCATCGTGTTATCAGATGGTCGTTATGCTGCGTGTACGCTAGATAGAAACGGTTTACGTCCTGCTCGCTATGTTATTACCACAGATAACATCATTACTTGTGCTTCTGAAATTGGTATTTGGGATTATCAGCCTGATGAAGTACGAGAAAAAGGGCGTGTCGGTCCCGGCGAGCTAATGGTTATCGATACTCATCATGGACGTATTCTCCACTCTGCCGAAACTGATGAAGATTTAAAAAGACGCCATCCTTATAAACTGTGGCTAGAGCGCAATGTCAAACGCTTAACACCGTTTGAAGAGTTGCCAGAGCAGCAAGCCACCGGGCAACGCGCCTTTGATGACACCTTATTAGCTACTTATCAAAAACAATTTGCATATAGCCAAGAAGAGCTTGAAAGCATTTTGCATGTGCTTGCAGAAAATGGGCAAGAAGCAACAGGTTCAATGGGCGATGACACCCCATTTGCTGTACTTTCTCAACGTCCTCGCCTTATTTATGACTATTTCAGACAAAAATTTGCGCAAGTCACAAACCCTCCCATAGATCCATTAAGAGAAGCCCATGTCATGTCTTTAGCGACCTGCATTGGACGCGAGATGAATGTGTTTTGCGAAGCGGAAGGTCAAGCACATCGACTGAGTTTTAAATCGCCTATTTTGCTTTATAGCGACTTTCAACAGCTTATTAATCAAGAAAGCCCTTATTACCGCTCCGTTCATCTTGATATCACTTATCAACCAACAGAATGCAATCTAGAAACTGCGTTACGCCAGTTATGTACAAAAGCGCAACAAGAAGTTCATAGTGGTGCGGTGTTATTGATTTTATCCGATAGAAACATCACTAAAGAGCGGCTGCCTATTCCTGCCCCTATGGCAGTTGGTGCAGTACAAAAAGCGTTGGTAGATAATAATTTACGCTGTGATGCCAATATCATTGTCGAAACCGCTAGCGCCCGTGATCCACACCATTTCGCTGTATTACTTGGGTTTGGTGCTACCGCTATTTATCCTTACCTTGCTTATGAATCTTTAGCTCAACGTGTTGATAGAAAAATTCTGCAAGCAAACTATGCCCAAGTGATGCTTAATTACCGCAACGGCATAAATAAAGGGTTGTATAAGATCATGTCCAAAATGGGCATTTCAACCGTAGCATCTTACCGTTGCTCTCAACTTTTTGAAGCGGTCGGATTAAACGATAACGTTGTTAATCTCTGTTTTGCGGGCGTTGATAATCGGATTAATGGTGCTGATTTTAGCGATTTTGAACAGGATTTATTTAATCTATCTAAGCGAGCTTGGTTAACTCGTTATCCTTTAGAAACAGGTGGATTATTAAAATATGCCCATAAAGGGGAATACCACGCTTATAATCCTGATGTCGTTCAAGCGCTACAAAAAGCTGTAAATAGTGGGGAATATACAGACTATCAGCATTACGCAAGCCTTGTGCAACAGCGCCCAATCACCACCTTGCGCGATATGTTAGTTCTCAATAACAAAACAACGCCTATCTCGATTGAAGAAGTCGAACCTGAAACCGAGTTATTTAAACGCTTTGATACTGCCGCTATGTCAATTGGGGCATTAAGCCGAGAAGCTCATGAAGCTCTTGCGCAAGCGATGAATACATTGGGAGGTTTTTCAAATTCAGGAGAAGGAGGCGAAGATCCGGCTCGTTACGGTACAGATAAAGTCTCACGCATTAAACAAATTGCCTCTGGTCGTTTTGGTGTAACACCTTCTTATTTAATGAGTGCGGATGTTTTGCAAATCAAAGTCGCACAAGGGGCGAAGCCCGGTGAAGGCGGACAACTTCCCGGCGATAAAGTGACTCCTTATATTGCGCAACTGCGTTATGCCGTACCCGGTGTTACCCTAATATCACCGCCTCCTCATCACGATATCTACTCTATTGAAGATTTAGCACAGCTTATTTTCGACTTAAAACAGATCAATCCAACTGCATTGATTTCTGTAAAATTAGTGTCAGAGCCCGGTGTAGGTACTATTGCTACGGGTGTTGCTAAAGCTTACGCAGACTTGATCACTATTGCGGGTTATGACGGTGGTACAGGTGCAAGCCCTTTAACTTCCGTAAAATATGCTGGTAGCCCGTGGGAATTGGGCTTAGTTGAAACTCAACAAGCGTTAGTGGCAAATAATTTACGCCATAAAATTCGTTTGCAAGTCGATGGTGGATTAAAAACAGGTCTAGATATTATTAAAGCCGCGATTTTAGGCGCAGAGAGCTTTGGATTTGGTACTGCGCCAATGGTGGCGTTAGGCTGTAAATATCTACGCATCTGCCATTTAAATAATTGCGCGATGGGTGTTGCAACCCAAGATGAAACACTTCGTCGTAACCATTATCATGGATTACCTGAACGTGTTATTAACTACTTTCGTTTTATTGCGCAAGAAACCCGTGAGTTAATGGCACTACTTGGCGTGAGAAAAGTCACCGATTTAATCGGTCGAACTGATCTGCTTTCATGCCTAGAAGGTGTTAACAGTAAACAGCAAAAACTCTCTTTAGGTGGATTGTTAGAAACAGCAACTTCACCATCAGGCAATGCGCTGTATTGTCAGGAAAATAATCATACTTATGATAAAGGTGAGTTAAATCAGCGGATTGTTGCTCAAACTTGCGATGCTGTTGAACAACAAAAAAGCCAAACACACTATTTTGATATTCGTAATACAGATCGCTCTGTAGGGGCAACATTATCAGGCATTATCGCCAAAAAATATGGTGAAAGTGGCCTATCTGCCACACCAATTAAACTATATTTTACCGGAACCGCAGGTCAAAGCTTTGGTGTATGGAATGCACAAGGCGTTGAATTAACCTTAGTGGGTGATGCCAATGATTATGTTGGTAAAGGTATGGCAGGAGGCCGTATTGTCATTTCGCCTCCTGTTGGCTCTGCATTTAAAAGTCATCATGCCACCATTATGGGAAATACCTGCCTTTATGGCGCAACAGGCGGAAAACTTTATGCTTCTGGCTTGGCTGGGGAGCGCTTTGCTGTCAGAAACTCCGGTGCAATTGCTGTTGTTGAAGGCGTTGGCGATAACGGTTGTGAATATATGACCGGTGGTATTGTCTGTGTTCTGGGTAAAACAGGGATTAACTTTGGTGCAGGAATGACGGGTGGATTTGCCTATCTATTAGATGAAGATCTCACATTATCACAACGGATCAACACTTCATCAATCGAGTTGCTTCCTGTTGCATCCTTTGCCATTCTCGCTGAACATCTGCGTGGCATGATCGCAGAACATGTCAGACTAACTGGTTCACAACAAGGTGAAAGATTACTTTCACAATGGGAATATTGGTCACAACATTTCAAATTGGTAAAACCAAAATCCAGTGATGTTAATGCGTTGCTTGGTCATCCTCGTCGTTCATCTGCTGAATTACGCGTTCAGGCACAATAGGAGAATATTATGAGTCAGAATGTGTATCAGTTTATCGACTTAAATCGTGTTGAGCCGACCAAAAAGCCATTAGCAATCCGCAAAATTGAATTTGTTGAAATCTATGAAGCTTTTTCACCGCAACAAGCCTCCGCACAAGCCGATCGCTGTTTAGGCTGTGGTAATCCTTATTGTGAATGGAAATGCCCTGTTCATAATTACATTCCTAATTGGCTAAAGCTGGCAAACGAAGGACGTATTATTGAGGCTGCTGAGCTTTCTCATCAAACAAACAGTTTGCCTGAAATCTGTGGTCGTGTTTGTCCTCAAGATAGGCTGTGTGAAGGCGCTTGTACGCTAAATGATGATTTTGGTGCTGTCACAATTGGCAATATTGAACGTTACATCAATGACACCGCTTTAGCACAAGGGTGGCGGCCTGATCTTTCTCACGTCACAATGACCGATAAAAAGGTCGCGATTATCGGTGCCGGTCCTGCAGGTCTTGCCTGTGCAGATGTTCTTATTCGACAAGGTGTGAAACCCGTTGTTTATGATAAACACCCAGAAATAGGAGGATTACTTACGTTTGGGATCCCCTCTTTTAAGCTCGAAAAATCACTGATGATCCGACGCCGTGAATTATTTAGTGAAATGGGTATCGAGTTTTGCCTCAATACAGAAATAGGCAAAGATATCTCCCTAAATACCCTAATAACACAATATGACGCTGTATTTCTAGGATTGGGCACTTATCACAGTTTAAGTGGCCATTTTCCTAATGAAAATGCTAATGGAGTTTATAGCGCACTACCTTATTTAATTGGGAATACACGTTATTTAATGGATTATGATGAAGATCCTCAAGCGCCTTATATCGATCTTAAAGATAAAAATGTGGTGATATTAGGAGGAGGAGATACCGCAATGGACTGTGTACGCACTGCCATTCGACAAGGTGCAAATAAAGTCACTTGTGTTTATCGCCGTGATGAAAGCAATATGCCGGGTTCAAAACGTGAAGTAAAAAATGCCAAAGAAGAAGGTGGAGATTTTTTATTTAATCTTCAACCTATCGATATTGAAGTCGATAATCAAAATAAAGTGGTTGGTATTCGCGTTATTAAAACTCAAAGCGATAAAACATTAATGCCGATTGAAGGAAGTGAACATGTGTTATCTGCTGATGCAGTTATTCTGGCATTTGGTTTTAAACCTGCACATTACCCATGGTTAGATGAAAATAATATTGAATATGCCTCTTCAGGCAGAATTATTATTTCAGATAATCAAGAAATACAAAATCAAACAACAAACCCTAAAGTATTTGCAGGGGGGGATATTGTACGAGGCTCTGATCTTGTTGTTACTGCAATAGCAGAAGGAAGAGAGGCAGCTGAAGGCATATTGCGTTATTTATCATGTTAAATATTTTTTATTTTCGTTATTTAAAATAACAATTTCTCTTGTTTATTATCCCATTTAATTTAAGTGGGATAATTTTTAAATATTATCTGTGAAACTAATAAATAGTATTTAAGGATCATCAATATATCTGACTAAATAATCATTCTCATTACCATTTAATGTAATTTCTAGAATAATAGTTTGATAAAAAGCGATATTCTTTTTTGTATCAAAATAACACTCTTGATCTATAGTAAATATAATTTATTTTCGTATTTTTTACTTTATCTCTTTTTATTTAACCTTTCCGTCATCTTTTAATGATAATTGTTTTACAGCATTTGTTAATAACATCACAGTCTAAAAAAATAGATTTTATTTCGGCTATTAAATTTGATAACAATCAAATATTGTCAACCTACCAACTTCATAATGGAGTCACCTAATAACTTTACAGAAAAATATAATTTATTGATGTTAGGTTCGTTTTCACAATTAATAGTATTGTCACAATTAACTAGGGGATCACTATGGTGATGCAACTTATAGCAGTAGCCGTTATTATCGTAACTGTCTATTTGCTAATAAAAAAATATGAAACCCGAATGGTGCTAATTGGTGCGGGCTTATTACTCTGTATTTTAAGTCTAAGCCCATTAGATGCGTTTGCCGCATTTAGTGAGCGCATGGTGTCTTCATCATTAATTCAAGCAATCTGTTCGAGTATGGGTTTTGCTTATGTTATGAAATACACCAAATGCGACATGCATCTGGTTCATGTTTTATCAAAAGTAATGACTCGTCTGGGCTTCTTCCTTATTCCAGCCACTGTTGTCGTAACTTACTTTATTAATATCGCAATCCCATCAGCAGCAGGTTGTGCGGCTGCGGTAGGTGCAACACTTATTCCATTATTAATCGCAGCACGTATTCACCCAGCTATCGCAGGTGGTGCGGTGTTATGTGGTACTATCGGCTCAATGCTAAGCCCAGGTATGTCGCATAATGCCTTCGTTGCTAACATGGCAAATATGGAAGTGGTTGATTTAATCGCTCGCCATAGCCCATACAGCTTAATGGCTGGTGGTATCGCAGCCGTTTCACTTGCCGTTGTCGCTTTAGTGAAAAAAGAGTTCAAAATGGCTTCTGTTACTGGTGATGCATCATCTTCATCAGCACAAGCAACGCCAGAAGCAGTTCGTCCTAACTACTTATATGCAACAGCACCTTTCATTCCATTAATCCTGTTAATTCTGCCATTCTTCGAGACTTTCAGTACATTTAAACTGTCTGTTCCTGCGGCAATGTTAATCGGTTCTATCTATGCCCTGTTCATCACATTAACTAACCCAGCTCAAATTACGAAAGAGTTCTTTAAAGGTATGGGTAATGCTTATGGTGATGTATTAGGTATCATCATTGCAGCTGCAGTATTCGCAGCAGGTCTGAAAGCATCTGGTTTAATCGACGCGTTCATCAACTTCTTAACTCATTCTCCTGAATTTGCTCGTTGGGGTGGTACTTTAGGGCCATTCTTAATGGGTATTATCACAGGTTCTGGTGACGCAGCAGCATTCGCATTCAACGAAACAGTAACACCTCATGCTGCACAATTCGGTTATGAAATCCCTGATATGGGTATGGCAGCGGCATTATCTGGCGCGTTAGGTCGTACTATGTCACCACTAGCAGGTGCAGCAATTGTTTGTGCTGGCCTTGCAAATGTTAACCCTATGGAAATCGCAAAACGTACTGCACCAGGTATGATTATCGGCGTCATCGCTGTTGCGTTATTCATGTTATAAGTGGAGAAATGAATATGTCAGCAATTACACTAGAAAAATTAATTAAATGGCGTCGTGAGTTTCACCAATATCCAGAAATTGGTTGGTCAGAATTTTTAACCACAGCAAAAATCGTTAAAGAATTACGTAGCTTAGGTTTAGAAGTTAAAGTTGGCCCAGACGTTATCAATCAAGAGTTTGCTTTTGGTCGCCGCCGTCAAGTCGTTGAAAAAGGTCTAGCTGTTGCAAGAGAGCATAAAGTTGATGAAGCTCTGCTTGATGAAATGAAAGAGCTAACGGGTTGCGTGGCTATCTTTGATAGTGGTAAAGCTGGCCCAACCGTAGCACTGCGTTTTGATATCGACTGTGTTGGTGTTAACGAAGCAACCGAAACTAAACACCGCCCTCATGCCGAGAACTTTGCTTCTTGTCACGCTGGCGAAATGCACGCTTGTGGTCACGATGGACACATTTCTATCGGTTTAGGTGTTGCTCACTGGTTAGTTGAGAATAAAGATAAAGTCGTTGGTAAAGTTAAAATCTTATTCCAACCAGCAGAAGAAGGTGTTCGTGGCGCTCGTGCGATGGCTGAAAGTGGTATCGCTGATGATGCAGATTACTTCTTAGGTGCACACTTAGGCTTTATCGCAAACAGTGGTGAAATTGTTATCAACCCAACACATTTCTTATGTACCACTAAATATGACTTCCGTTTTAAAGGTGCACCATCTCACGCAGGTGCAGAGCCTGAATTAGGTCGTAATGCGTTAGCAGGTGCTTGCCATGCAGCAACACAAATGCTGGGTATTTCTCGTCATGGTAAAGGGATGTCACGTATCAACATCGGTGTATTAAAAGCCGGTGAAGGCCGTAACGTCACCCCAGCTAATGCTGAGATGCAAATTGAAGTTCGTGGTGAAAACGAAGAGATCAACAGCTTTATGGCTGCAAATGCAGTACGTATGGCTGAAGGCGCAGCACATAGCTTCCAGTTAGAAATGGAAAGCGAGATTATGGGTGAAGCCGTTGACCTGACAAATGACCAAGAACTGATTGATGTTATGACCAAAGTTGTTGGTAAACATTCTGAGCTAACTGCGGTTGCAACGCGCCCATTCGGTGGTAGTGAAGATGCGACAGTATTAGCAAAACGTGTACAACGTTGTGGTGGTAAATCACTGTACTTCGTTGTTGGTGCTGATAGAACGGCGGGTCACCACCAAGCAGGCTTTGATTTCGATGAAAAACAATTAATGACCGCGGTTAATCTTTACACCGGTTGTTTAGAAGAATTACTGAAATAATTTGTCGGTAACATAATCCAGTAAAGCGCTCTATAGCAATATAGAGCGCTTTTTTTGTGTATAAAAAAGCCCAGTTCACTTGAACTGGGCTTTTGATTCATACTAATAAGATAATCTCTTATTTCACAACGCGCAGTGCTGGACGACCCGTTGGGCGAGGTGGTTCTGGATCATCATCTGGTGAAGAGGTATCAGCTTCAACAGCTTCATCAGTGACGAGAGATAAACCTTCGCTAGCCGGAGCTATATCGCTCTCTTCACTATCATCTTCAGCAAACTGTAATGATGCACCAGATTCATAAGCAGGCTCTGGCTCAAACATCATTCCCGCACCGTTTTCTCTCGCATAAATAGCCATAACAGCAGCCATAGGCACTCGCACTTTACGAGGTATGCCACCAAAGCTTGCACTAAATAAAACCAGATACGGCGTTAACTCTAAGTTATCTACTGCACGGGATGCGATATTTAGTACAATTTGACCGTCATGCGCATATTCCATTGGGACTTGGACACCATCAATATTCACATCAACAACTAAATGTGGTGTTAAATCGTTTTCGATGATCCAGTCATAATGCGCACGTAATAAATGCGGACGACGCGGAGACATATCCATAATCTCCATACTTTATTACCCTCTTGAAGGTAAGCGCATCTCACGCTCTGCTTCGGTTAATGACGCGAGGAAAGAATCACGTTCAAAAACACGTTGCATATAAATCTGTACATCTTTAGCACCAGCACCACTTAAATCCACACCAAGTACTGGTAAACGCCATAACAGAGGAGCTAGGTAGCAATCTACTAAGCTGAACTCTTCACTCATAAAGTAAGGATATTCTTTAAACACAGGAGATACAGCCAGTAGCTCTTCTGCTAACTGTTTACGAGCAGCATTTGCTTGCTGTTCTGTTCCTTTCTCGATGGTGTTCATTAAAGAATACCAATCATGCTCGATACGATGCATCATTAAACGGCTGCTACCACGAGCAACAGGATAAACTGGCATTAAAGGAGGATGAGGGAAGCGTTCATCAAGGTATTCCATGATGATGCGTGAATCATACAGAGTCAGCTCACGATCAACCAAAGTCGGTACACTTTGGTAAGGGTTTAGATCGATAAGATCCTGTGGAAGATTACCAGCTTCAACCTGTTCAATTTCAACACTGACACCTTTCTCCGCTAGGACAATTCTGACCTGATGGCTGAAAATATCAGTCGGACCGGAAAACAAAGTCATTACCGAACGTTTGTTGGCAGCGACAGCCATGAAAACCTCCAAGTTAATCAATTAAAGAAATGAATTAGCACAATGCCCCTTCCATTTCCCCATTCCTAAAAGACAAGCACACAAACGCAGTAGACCTAAATAAACATTTAAGTTATTAACTGCATTGGGTAACTACCTGTATAACAGTGTTATCGTGGGATAATCATATTTTACAGGGTTAAAAACTCACCTGTCTTTGCGGCACATATCATTATCAAGTAATACCAAAATAATCATTCAACAATCATTATTGTCATAATAATTTTGGTATGACTTTCAAACTCATTACAGGTATTACTATCGATATACCCATTGGCAACATTGTGAAGTCATAGAAAGAAAGACACCAAAGCTCGCTATTCTACCAGAATTCATGTTACTTAGGGGGGCTAATGCAAATAATTCAACACAATATGCCACACTACCTTAAAACTAAGATTATAATATCAAAAAATAAAATTATTTAGAAATAACATCTAAAAAATACGCTTTTTAATACTAGCGTTATCTTACATAAAGCCTGTTTTATGAGTAACAGCATCATGCTTTAGCAACATTATGTTTTTATTATTAATAAACACAAATAAGTCAAAAATAAAAAACCCGCCTGTGAAGACGGGTTTTCAACATCAAATTGATATCTAAAAGATAACAAATTAACGTTTAGAGAACTGTGGACGACGACGTGCTTTACGCAGACCCACTTTCTTACGTTCAACAGAACGCGCATCACGGGTTACGAAACCAGCTTTACGCAGATCAGAACGTAGAGTCTCATCATATTCCATCAGTGCACGAGTGATACCGTGACGGATCGCGCCAGCTTGACCAGAAATACCACCACCTTTAACAGTGATGTATAAATCTAATTTACCCAGCATATCAACTAATTCCAGCGGTTGACGAACAACCATACGCGCTGTTTCGCGGCCGAAGTAAACTTCTAGGCTACGTTTGTTGATTACGATATTACCGCTACCTGGCTTAATGAAGACACGTGCGGAAGAACTTTTGCGGCGACCTGTGCCGTAGTATTGATTATCAGCCATTGCCTATTATCCCGATTAAATGTCCAGAACTTGCGGTTGTTGTGCCGCGTGGTTGTGCTCAGATCCTGCGTAAACTTTCAGTTTACGGTACATCGCACGACCCAGAGGCCCTTTTGGCAGCATGCCTTTTACCGCGATTTCGATTACACGCTCAGGACTACGGGCGATCATCTCTTCGAAAGTCGCTTGTTTGATACCACCTACGTGACCAGTATGACGGTAGTAAACTTTGTCAGTACGTTTATGACCAGTTACCGCTACTTTCTCAGCGTTTAAAACGATGATGTAATCACCAGTATCAACGTGCGGAGTGTATTCCGCTTTGTGCTTACCGCGTAAACGGCTAGCAATTTCAGTTGCTAAACGGCCTAAAGTTTTGCCGTCTGCATCAACAACGTACCAGTCGCGTTTTACGGTTTCTGGTTTAGCTGTAAAAGTTTTCATTATTGAAAATTACCCAATGTTTAGTTACACGTTGGTGAACGCTCGGTTCAAATACTATTGAGGTTCACACGACTCTTGTGTCCAGCAAACCTACCCCTTCGAGTAGCACTGCTGACTCTAAAATGCGAGTTTTTTGGGAAATAAAAAACTTGCTGCAACGTGGGGTCGCAAGATTATAGAGAAGTCAGAAAAAAAAATCGAGTCATAATTGAAAAACAATTGAATTCTTTTTCAATATTTCAGCGAAAAAAACGAATCTGGCACTTTTTTCTGATTTGACTGATAAATTCTTGCTACCTGAAGAGAAGAATTGTTCCTTTCCAGAGCGCTTGTAAGCTGCTTAATACTTTCTATTTTCATAGAAAAAAACATCAAGCAGCTTAACCTGCGCCATCCTATCATAATGAAAGATGACTTTCTTCAAGAATTAAAAATTAAGCGAGGTGAGGTTGTACTAAATATTCTTCACTTTGCATCTCTTGTAAACGAGATAGGCAACGTTGATATTCAAAACGTAAAAAATCACCTTGGTAAATCTCGTGCATTTCTACATTTGCATTAATAATGAGTTTCACCTTGCGCTCATAAAATTCATCAACAAGCGCTAGAAACCGACGCGCAGCATCTTCATTTAATGTTCCCATTTGTTGCATGTCATATAACAAAACAGAGTGGTAATGCTTAGAAAGTTCAATGTAATCAAGCTGGCTACGCGGTTCCATACACAAGGTTGAAAAATTAACAGCGAGCACACCATTAGATGCTTTTCTTGCTTTCATAGGGCGATGATTAATGGTTAAGGTACAATCAACTTGTGGCTCACTGGTTGCCAAATGCATGAAAATTCTATCCATCTCCTGACGATTTTCATCGTTAAGTGGAGATAAAAAAAGATGCGCTTGCGTTAATGTTCTAAGACGGTAATCAATGCCTGCATCCACATTTAAAATGTCACAATGGTGTTTGATTTGTTCTATTGCAGGTAAAAAACGAGAACGTTGTAATCCATTACGATAAAGCTCATCAGGTGGAATATTTGAGGTTGCCACCAGTGTGATACCTCTGGCAAATAACGCTTCAAGCAAGGTACCTAAAATCATGGCATCAGTAATATCAGAAACGAAAAATTCATCAAAACAGAGCACATCGGTTTGTGCTTTAAACCCATCAGCAATAATTTCTAACGGATTTTCATGCCCTTGTAAGTTTTTTAGCTCTTCTTGAACACGTAACATAAAGCGATGGAAGTGTAAGCGAAGTTTTCGCTCTGTTGGCAAGCTTTGATAAAACATATCCATCAACCATGTTTTACCTCGTCCAACACCGCCCCACATATATAAACCACGTTCTGGTGCAACAATCTGTTTTTTTGTGCGAATTCGCCCGAATAATCGCTGTGTTAGCGAATTTTTTTCTGGTGGAGTCTCTTTTAATAATGCATGGTATATCTGTTGAAGGTGGAGAACCGTTTTTCTCTGAACATCATCAGGTTGATAATCACCTTGCTTCAATGCGGCTTCATAAAGTGATAACGGCGTACTAACAGTCATGAATGCCCTCTTATCCTTAATTTTCTGACATACTGATTTGTGTCTGTCGAATGCCTCTATTATAAGCATTAAGAATTGTTTTAACATCAACGTAACACACGAATTTTATATTAAGCTTAAGGATATTATTCCACCCATGCCTTTTAGCGGTTATGATGTTATAAGAATCCATCGTCCTCACTATTAGATGAAAAGGAGTTGCCATGGTTTGGGTTTATGCACTGATTGGATTAGTTGTCGGTCTTATTATCGGCGCACTTGCAATGCGTTACGGTAACAGCACCCTTCGCCAACAAGATGCTATCAAAGCAGAGTTAGACACGAAAAAAGAAGAACTTGATACTTATCGCAATGAACTTGTCAGCCACTTTGCTAGAAGTGCTGAACTATTAGATAACATGGCGAGAGATTACCGTCAGCTTTATCAACATATGGCAAAAAGCTCTAATGAGCTCATGCCTGATATGCCTGCTCAAGAAAATCCATTTAATTACCGATTAAGTGAGTCAGAAGCGGCTAATGATCAATCTCCAATAAAAATGCCACCTCGTGATTACTCCGAAGGGGCATCTGGATTGTTCAGACCCACAGAGAAAAAAGACAGTTAATATTAAAACGCCACATTTATTGTGGCGTTTTTCTTTCTACTAAATATCATAAAATGACAATTATTTGCTATGGTTTTAAAGATAGCTTTTGTCTTGTAAATCCGTGTAAAAGGAAGCAAAGCACATCATGTCTTAATGAACTTTCCTTTGTCAGTACAGGTCTTAGTGACATCGAGCTCATTTTGAGCAATAACTTTTATTTTGATAACTGTATCAAGAGACTCTAATTCATGTTGACTAAAAAAAGAAAATTATTACTTAGTGCGTTAGCAATGAGTGTCGGACTTTCACTCTCTACTATTCCAGCAACCAGCATGGCGGCACTGCCAGCGGTTATGCCATCAGGCGAACAACTGCCAAGCCTTGCACCGATGTTAGAAAAAGTGTTACCTGCGGTTGTCAGTGTGCACGTTTCAGGAACACGAGTACAAAGCCAGCAAGTACCTGAAGAGTTCAAATTCTTCTTTGGTCCAAACTTCCCATCACAACAACAAAGTATTCGCCCTTTTGAAGGCTTAGGCTCAGGTGTCATTATTGATGCACAAAAAGGCTACGTATTAACAAACAACCACGTTGTTGATGGTGCAGATAAAATTCAACTGCAAATTAATGATGGTCGTGAATTTAGTGCAAAATTAATTGGTAGCGATCCACAAACAGATATCGCATTACTGCAAATTGAAAAACCAACTAACTTAACCGCAATTAAAATGGCAGACTCTGACCAATTACGTGTTGGTGACTTTGCTGTTGCAGTAGGTAACCCATTTGGTTTAGGCCAAACAGCAACATCCGGCATTATTTCCGCATTAGGTCGTAGCGGTTTAAATCTTGAAGGTTTAGAGAACTTTATCCAGACTGATGCTTCAATCAACCGTGGTAACTCTGGTGGTGCGCTCGTTAACTTAAATGGCGAATTAATCGGAATTAACACCGCTATTTTAGCACCGGGTGGTGGCAACATTGGTATCGGCTTTGCTATCCCAAGCAATATGGCGCGTGATCTTAGCCAGCAACTGATTTCTCATGGTGAAGTTAAACGTGGCATCTTAGGTATTCGTGGTACAGAAATGAATTCTGATCTGGCGAAATCCTTTAATATTGATGCACAACGCGGTGCTTTTGTTAGCGAAGTCATGCCAGATTCATCCGCTGCAAAAGCAGGCATTAAACCCGGTGACGTTTTAATTTCAGTTGATGGAAAACGTATCAATAGCTTTGCTGAATTGAGAGCTAAAGTGGGTACTACACCGCCGGGTAAAGAGATCCTAATTGGCTTGATCCGTCAAGGTAAACCAATGGATGTTAAAGTGACATTAGAGAAACAATCGGCAGATGCAACTCGTGCAGATAACTTCTCTCCTGCACTACAAGGTGCCACATTAAGTAACTACTTAAACAAACAAGTTAAAGCAGTCGCGGTTGATTCTGTTGAGAAAGATTCTGCGGCTGCGGCATCTGGTTTACAGAAAGGCGACCTTATTATTGGTATCAATAATACGCCAATTACCTCACTAGGCGATTTACGTAAAGCAATTGACGCTAAACCGCCTGTTCTTGCATTGAATATTCAGCGTGGTAATGAAGAAATTTACCTGCTGTTACGTAATACACCGCGCTAAGAAGTAAGCTTTTCACCTATCTAATTTATTGATTTCTTTAGCCCTATAATTTCCATTATAGGGCTTTTTTTATCCCTATTTTTGATAAGAGTCATTGGCTTAAAAGGGGATTTTATGCGCTGAGCGATGCTTTCATAAGTTAAACTATGCTATTCTCACCGCTCCTACGCGAATAATTTTACAGTCAGACATAAATACAGGATTTTTATGTTAACTAAGTTACTGCGATCAACACTCATTGGTCTTCTCACAGCAGCAATTCTCTTGATTGCAGTCCCTTCAATTCGCCCTATTTTTATTGAACGCCTACTTAATGGTGATTTTCTCAATGCGCCTTTTAGCTATAACACTGCGGTACGACGAGCTGCCCCTGCGGTTGTTAATGTTTATAGCAGTACGATGGGAAGTTTTTCTCAAGAAGGTCGTGAACTGACATCTTTAGGTGCCGGCGTCATTATGGATGGTCGTGGTTATATTCTGACTAATCAACATGTTATTAATAATGCGGATCAGATCCTTATCGCGCTCCAAAATGGTGATCTTTATGAAGGCTTACTTGTTGGCTCCGATCCGTTAACCGATCTTGCAGTATTAAAAATAGATGCCGATAAACTCCCGACGATCCCCATTAATACTAAACGAATTTCTCATGTTGGTGATGTTGTACTGGCTATTGGTAATCCATTTAATATTGGGCAAACTATTACGCAAGGGATCATCAGTGCTACGGGTCGCGTTGGATTAAGTCCAACACGTTACCAAAATTTCCTGCAAACAGATGCCTCGATTAATGAAGGTAACTCAGGTGGAGCACTCATTAATACAGAGGGCGAACTTGTGGGGATTAATACTATGACGTTTGACTCAGGAACCTACAATGGGTATCGCCCTAGTGCTGAAGGTCTCGGCTTCGCTATTCCGACCGAACTGGCTGTAAAAATCATGAATAAACTTATTCGTGATGGTCGTGTTATCCGTGGCTTTATTGGTATTACAGCAAAAGAATTACCACGAATTCGCTCATCGAATACCGATATTAAGCAAATTCAAGGGTTGCGTATTTTTAGGATCACCCCAAATGGCCCTGCAGATAAAGCGGGGATCAAAACAGGCGATATCATCCTTAGTATTAATCATGCGCCAGCGACTTCTGCGATGGAAATGATGGACTATATTGCAGAAACGCGCCCCGGTACGGTATTACCTGTCACGGTATTACGCGAAGGCAATGAGATCAATGTTGATGTGACTATTTCTGAATACCAGCCTGAATCATAACTAACAAAAAATCTCCCTATGCTTAGCTAGTAGGGAGATTTCATATAAAACGTCGCACTTTGTAAGCAATTTTCTTTAAAGCTTTCAGTGTTGCGATAGTCCTCTAATGTGCTGTGATTACAACCGCTATATTGTCCTTCTTTAGTACCATCATTTTGCCAACCACATACAGGGCAGATCTCAAAAAATGCCTCATCTTTATCTTTGAAAACAAAATAATGGCACGCAACACAACTCACTTCTAAAGGAAGATGACAACTTCGCTTTTCCATAGGATGGGCTCTCCTATTACATTATTAATGATACTATTCGCTCTTACTCTCTTTATTGGCAACTGAGTTATTTTCAACAGTATGCCAAATCTTTTCCGCTTTTCGTCCAATAAAAATCAGTGAAACCGCCAAAATAAAGAAGAAAATCGCACTGTGTAAACTATCCCAGAAATATTCAAAGAATCGGGTATAAAGGTTGATACCAAGGAATGTTAGACCAAAACCTCTTAACATACCGTCATCGGTTTTAAGGCTAATATAAATACAGATAACTGAAACGACAGCAAATAACAGTGCCCAAGGTAACAAATTCACACTTGAAGTACGATACCAAGTATCAGGATCGTAATTACCGAAAATAGACATTATCCATAGCGCAATAAACAGATAGGTCAGCCCCATTATTTTTGTCATGGTAAATAAACGACGGTGTACCAACATATTTTGTAGGAAATAACAGCCTGCTAATAATATCGCACCAAAGAAGACAAAACGGATAGGATAGTTCATCCCTAACCAATAAGCGCCCCAACCAGAGACATAGCCTGTTTCAGCACCAAACCAATTTCCTAACATCAACAAGAAGAATAACCACACCAAAGAGGAGCGACTAATAAATCCAATTGCACCATAAATGACACAGCCAATTAAAAAGAGAGGCGCAATATGGCCACTTCCTGTATCCAGTAATTCTCCCAGTTGCCAAAGAAAAATAGCCGTAAACATCACACCTAAAAAGAGAATAAATTCGGTACTGTAATGCCACTGTGTTTCTTTTCGCTGACGTTTAAATCCCCAAAAATAGAGCGCTGAAGCAATCAGTGCAGGAGATATCACACGCATAATTTCAGAAACACTAAAAATCTCAATAAGATAATAAACTAATGCACTATCACTAAAGATACTGCCAGCAGCAATAATCAAGCACACCATTGCTATCCAAAATGCATAGCGGCTCAACCGTTTCCAATCAAAGGGAATTCGGTGCAATGTACTTCCTAATTGCTGATATTCTTGTTCTGAAATCTCACCGGATTGTTGCCATTCATCCAGTGCTTGACGAACCAGGCGCTCTTGTTTCCTTGTTACCTGCATATATGTTCTTTCCTTTTAGCTCATAGTGATTTTTATAACACAGGTCTGTTTTTCTTACTGTATCTTGCCACGAAAGAAATGCCTTATGAATTATCCTATTCTATTGAGAGCCCTATTAAAATAATGCGCAAAAAAAAACCATAGCACAACAATATGCTATGGTTTTAAAGGCTAAAAAGGATGACTAAAATAAATTAGTCATTAGAGCGCAAACGTTCTATTTTTGCCCCTAATCCTTGTAATTTAGCTTCAATATTTTCATAACCACGATCGATATGATAAATACGATCAACAATGGTTGTGCCTTCAGCAATACAACCTGCAAGTACTAAACTTGCAGAAGCACGTAAGTCCGTTGCCATTACTTGTGCGCCTGAAAGTTTTTCAACACCGTGGCATAACACAGTATTACTTTCGATTTCAGCGTGAGCCCCCATACGGATTAACTCAGGAATGTGCATAAAACGATTTTCAAAAATAGTTTCAGTGATCATTCCTGCACCTTCAGCAACTAAGTTTAAAAGGCTGAATTGTGCTTGCATATCGGTAGGGAAACCTGGATGTGGCGCAGTACGCAATGTCACCGCTTTAGGACGTTTACCATGCATATCAAGGCTTATCCAATCTTCACCAACTTCAATATCAGCACCTGCTTCACGTAATTTTGCCAACACTGCATCTAATGTGTCAGGTTTAGCATTACGACAAACAACACGACCACGAGAAATCGCAGCAGCAACTAAGAAAGTACCTGTTTCAATACGATCAGGTAGGATTTGATAAGTACCACCACCAAGACGCTCTACGCCTTCAATAGTAATACTATCTGTGCCTGCACCGCTGATTTTGGCACCTAATGTATTAAGGAAGTTTGCAGTATCTTCAATTTCTGGCTCTCTTGCCGCATTCTCAATAATGGTTTTGCCTTCAGCTAACACCGCCGCAGTCATAATAGTGATAGTGGCACCCACGCTCACTTTATCCATGACGATATGTGCGCCTTTTAAACGTCCATCAACGCGTGCTTTCACATAACCTTCATCCAGTGTGATCTCAGCGCCTAATTGCTCTAAACCTGTAATATGAAGATCAACAGGACGAGCACCAATAGCACAGCCACCCGGTAAAGAAACCTGACCTTGGCCAAAACGCGCCACCAGCGGACCTAAAGCCCAAATAGAAGCACGCATGGTTTTTACTAATTCGTAAGGAGCGCAAAATTCATTAATGTTACGAGCATCAACGAAAACAGAGCCATTGCGTTCAACATTAGTTCCTAAGCGATTAAGTAACTTAATCGTGGTATCGATATCTTTTAATTTAGGAACATTCGTTAATTCTACTGGCTCTTCGGCAAGGATCGCAGCGAACAGGATTGGTAGTGCGGCATTTTTTGCGCCTGAAATAGTGACCTCACCTGATAAACAGGTTGGCCCTTGTACTCTAAATTTATCCATCTGTAGAACTCTCTTTTTTATTTTGCTGTACGCTGTATACCTACTGAATCAAAGCCCGTTAAGTTTACGATCTCTCTTCCACTCTTCAGGTGTGTAGGCTTTAATAGACAAAGCGTGAATACGGTTATCTGCGATATATTCCATCAAAGGGGCATAAATGGTTTGTTGTTGTTTTACTCTGCTCATTCCCTCAAACATTGCGCCAACAACGACAACTTGAAAGTGACTACCATCACCATTGACGATGACTTCATCTAAAGACAGGCTGTCCATTAATACTTGTTTGATTTCATTTGTATCCATAATTGCTCAATCTCAACGTTAAAATAATAATCAGTCGTCTATCCTAATGGAATCCGCTCTACTCTTAAACCATCAAAAACCCCCTTAATGATAAAAGTATCACGAAGGGGGCTTTTTAATACCTTTACTCAAAATCTGTATTAGGCAATATTCATAATTTCATCAAGATCATAGAGTGTAATTAAGGTCTGAAAACGCTCACTTACGCCTTGAATAATAAATTGACGATTTTGCTCTTCCATTTCTGCTTTTAAGTGAACAAAAAGTGCCAACCCAGTTGAATCAATATGTCCTAAGGCAGAAATATCAATGATATTAATATCAGCTAATAATGTTTTACGTTTCTGCCAAACAGGCAATAACGTTTCACGATCTAGCGTTCCTTGGAAATAGAGGACACCCTCCTTTTTTTCCCAATTTAACGAAGCTGACATGTTATTTTTTCTCATCCAGTGTAATTGGTGTTTTAGCACTGATTTCTAACTGTTTTGTTAAACCATCAACACCTTTAGAATTTAAAATATCTGACCATTCATTCTGTTTTGTAGTGATCATGCTGACACCTTCAGCAATCATATCATAAGCTTGCCATTCGCCTGTTTTGCTGTTTTTACGCCATTGGAAATCAAGGCGAACTGGTGGGCGACCATTTGTATCAATGATAGTGACACGAATAGTTAACGTTGATTTATCTGCGAAAGGTTTTGCAGGTTCAATACGGTACTCTTGGCCTTCATACATCGCTAATGCTTGACCATATACTTGAGCTAGATACGCTTCAAATGCAGTGAAATAAGCATCACGTTGTGCTGGTGTTGCATTACGATAATGCGGTCCTAACACTAATGCACCCGCATATTTAATATGCACATAAGGCAATAATTCTTGCTGAACAATTTGACGTAAAACTTCAGGGTTTTTACGAATTTCAGGCTGTTCATTTTTTAATTTACTAAAGGTCTTTTGCGCCGCATCTTCCATCAATGCATAAGGATTAGTTTTATCTACTGCCATTGCAAAAGGCGTTATCACTAATAGTGCGACCATCAATAAGCGTTTAAACATACGTTCGCTTCTCCTCAAATAGGGTTTCAATAATACGATGCATTTATGACGCTAGATCTAGCTAAATGTATAAGTGCATCGTATAGGAATTAATGATTAAGGTAATGCAGAGTGTTCTTGCGTTGGTTGAGATTCAGATTTTGCTGAATCATCACCATCACCCGTTTTATAAAGGAATTGACCAATAAGATCTTCTAGTACCATTGCTGAATTGGTGTTTGTGATCCGTCCTCCGTCTTTGAGCAGAGTAGAATCTAATGCTTCATCATAAAAACCTAAATTCAATGCAAGGAACTGTTCACCTAATAAACCCGATGTACGAATAGACAGTGAGCTACTTTCTGGAATGTGGTCATAAATGCTCAAAATATCGAGAGCGACTTCAGGTCGATAGTTCCCTTCATCTTCTTCTTTTAAAGTGATAGAAGAAACACGACCAATCACCACACCACCAATCTTAACTGGGGAGCGTTCTTTTAACCCACCAATATTACCGAAGCTGGCATAAACACGATAAGTTGGTTGATTACCCATTTCTTTAATATCAGCTACTTTAAGGCATAAGAAAATCACGGCAGCTAACGCAATCAGAACAAATAGACCAACCCAAACTTCAATTTTTTTACTTTGCATGACTTAGTTCCCAAACATCAGTGCTGTTAGCACAAAATCTAAACCCAATACGGCTAACGATGAATGAACAACGGTACGTGTTGTTGCTCTGCTAATCCCTTCTGATGTTGGGATTGCGTCATACCCGTTAAAGAGCGCTATCCAAGTGACGGTAATGGCAAAAACGACACTTTTAATAAAGCAGTTTACTAAATCGAGTCGCCATTCAACGGCACCTTGCATAGATGCCCAGAAAAAGCCTTCATCGATCCCTTTCCAATCCACACCCACAATTGCACCACCCCAAATACCGATGGCAACAAAAATAAGTGAAAGCAATGGCATACTAATAAGACCTGCCCAAAAACGAGGCGCAACGACACGTCTTAAAGGATCGACTGCCATCATTTCTAAACTAGAAATTTGTTCTGTGGCTTTCATCAAGCCTATTTCAGCTGTTAAAGCAGAGCCCGCACGACCCGCAAATAATAATGCCGTCACGACTGGACCTAATTCTCTTAACAATGAAAGTGCGACCATCATGCCAAGACTCGCTTCAGCACTAAAGGTTGTTAAAACAAGATAGCCTTGTAATCCCAACACCATGCCAATAAATAAGCCAGACACCATGATAATTAATAAGGATTGAACGCCGACGTTATACAGTTGCTTCAATAATAGAGGCCACTGTTTACGAAATTCAGGCTTACCGACTAATGCTCGAAAGAGCATAATGCCTGCTCTACCGAAGGTTGCAAAAATCGCTAACGCTCTAACGCCAATGCGAGATAATAAATTTACCACGTACTAATTTCCTCGTCCTAATAGGTCGTCCTGATAATCTCCCGCAGGAAAACGGAATGGTACAGGGCCATCAGCAATACCATCTAAAAACTGTCTTACTTGCCTATTTGGATTGTCCTGTAATTCTTGTGCGCTACCTTGAGCAATGACTTTCTGCTCTGCAACAATATAGGCGTAATCGGCGATACTTAACACTTCTGGCACATCATGGGAAACCACAACACAAGTCACACCAAGCGCATGATTTAACTCATCAATTAGCTTAACAAGCACACCCATTGTGATAGGATCTTGCCCAACAAAAGGCTCATCAAACATAATCAATTCAGGATCAAGCGCAATGGCTCTTGCTAATGCCGCCCTTCTCGCCATTCCTCCTGATAATTCAGAAGGCATTAAACTTGCTGCACCACGTAAACCCACGGCTTCAAGTTTCATCATCACCGTTGTACGGATTAATGCTTCAGGTAAATTTGTATGCTCTCTTAGTGGAAATGCCACATTTTCAAACACATTCATGTCTGTAAACAGTGCGCCTGATTGAAAAAGCATACTCATTTTCTTTCTTGCCTGATACAACGCGGAGCGTGATAGCGCAGGAATATTGTCGCCATCAAACCAAATTTCACCACTATCTGGAAGGATTTGTCCTCCCATTAGGCGTAACAAGGTTGTTTTACCAATCCCTGAAGGGCCCATAATCGCAGTCACTTTTCCTCTTGGTACAACAAGATTGATCTCAGAGAAAATCTTTCTGCTACCGCGAGTGAAGTTCATATTGCGCACTTCAATTAGATTGTCAGATTGTGCGTTCATGAATAAAACATCCTCAAGCCTGTCTGCATAAACGAATTTTTACGCTATTTTGGCAGGTCATTCGCTATGTTACAAAGAAATCACCACTATTTAGCAATTTATTGCACGGTTAATTTTACTTTTCGTGCTTGGCTAGTCAAAATATGGTTAATTAGCAAAACCTTTTGACAATATGTTTTTTTATCAGCCCTGTCTTATTGGTTTTTTCTTTATTCGCTCATTGTTGGAAAACTGATGGCATGTTGATTACTTTGTCTCTTTTAATTTTTGGGTTGATGCTACTCGTTTATGCATCAGACCGATTAGTTTATGGTGCGAGCGTTTTTGCGCAATCGTTAAAAATCCCACCTGCCGTTATTGGTATCTTAATTGTAGGCACCGGTACTTCACTGCCTGAGCTTTTTGTTTCAACCGATGCTGCTGTTCATAATTTACCTGATATTGCTATCGGGACAGCCATTGGCTCTACACTCACCAACCTTCTCCTCATCGCTGGTATTGGCGCGATGATTTATCCTATGAACATTCAATCCGCAGTGCTAAAAAAAGAGCTTCCCTTGATGATTATAGTCATCATACTTGTTGGCATTATCGTTTCTAGCGGAAACTTAGGGCTTAGAGAAGGCACGCTGCTCTTTTTTATTGGTTTTGCATCCATCTTTCTAATGATAAAAACGATGCATAAAACACTAACACAAGAGCGTCACGTATTACCTTTAGAAACCTTAACGCGTTTTGAATTACAGACAAATCCCCGTAATTCTGTTGCACTTTTTTGGGTTGTTATTGCTTTACTTATTATTCCAGTTGCAACCCAAATGATATTGGATAATGTCTTTATTTTAATGCAACAGTATCATCTTAGTGGCTTTTTTGTTGGTTTAACCTTGCTATCGATTGGAACAAGCCTACCTGAATTAGCAACAACTATTGTGGCAGCACTAAGACGCGAGAATGAATTAGCATTAGGGAATATTATAGGTGCTAATATTTTCAATCTCACTTTTGTGTTAGGAATGCCAGCATTACTCTCACCAAGCACATTTAATATCAACACATTTTATTTTAGCTTTGCTGTGCTTGGTGTCGCCAGTTTACTGTTTTCTCTCTTTTCATTAGGGCGCAAACGACGTCTTAATCGAGGAAAAGGGATATTCTTGTTAGTTTGCTTTATTGTTTATATTACGGTGTTGTGCGTCGCACATTCTCTCTTAACCTAAAATAAATGGTACAAAAAAATGACCGAGTTTGATTTTCAGCAAGCGGGTAAAAAAGTCCTTCATATTGAACGTGATGGGTTAGCTGAACTAGAACAATACATCAATGATGACTTCACTCTAGCCTGTGAAAAAATTTTCCACTGCCAAGGTAGAGTCATTGTTATGGGTATGGGTAAATCTGGCCATATTGGACATAAAATTGCGGCGACATTCGCCAGCACAGGAACACCTTCTTTCTTCGTTCATCCCGGTGAAGCAAGCCATGGCGACTTAGGCATGGTGACAGAAAAAGATATTGTTTTGGCGATTTCAAACTCAGGTGAAGCCAGCGAAATCCTTGCGCTGATCCCAGTACTTAAACGTAAACAGATAACACTGATTTGTATGACACGCACTCCTCAAAGTACAATGGGGAAAGCGTCTGATATTCATCTTTGTATCAAAGTACCTAAAGAAGCCTGTCCTTTAGGTCTTGCACCAACAACCAGTACAACGGCAACCTTGGTAATGGGGGATGCACTAGCAATAGCACTGTTACGTGCCCGTGGTTTTACTGCTGAAGATTTTGCGCTCTCTCATCCTGGAGGGGCATTAGGTCGTAAATTACTCCTTCATGTCAGTGATTTAATGAATAAAGAGGCAGATATCCCTCGCGTCACTAAAGATGCCACTTTACGTGAAGCACTTGTCGAGATAACCCGTAAAAAATTAGGTATGACCGTCATTTGCGATGATAGTATGCTGATCAACGGTATCTTTACTGATGGTGACTTACGAAGAATATTTGATTTAGGGATAGATCTGAACAATGCCAAAATTTCAGATGTTATGACAAGAGGCGGTATTCGTATTCGCCCAGATTGTTTGGCAGTTGAAGCACTGAATTTAATGCAAGCAAAACATATCACCTCGCTATTAGTAACAGAACAAGATAGTGATATCCTGTTAGGTGTTTTACATATGCATGATTTATTACAGGCTGGTGTTGTATAAGATAGTCATAACGTTCGAAGGATAAAAATGAATACAATGATAGAAACTTGTTATGGTGCAGTAAGCGAGCAAATCATCAAAAAAGCAGAAAAAATCCAATTGCTGATTTGTGATGTTGATGGTGTGATGTCGGACGGACTCATTTACATGGGCAATAATGGCGAAGAATTAAAAGCCTTTAACGTTCGTGATGGGTATGGCATCCGTTGTTTGCTTACATCAGGCATTGAGGTTGCTATCATTACAGGTCGTCAGTCTAAACTGTTAGAAGATCGTGCTAAAACCCTTGGCATTACATATCTTTACCAAGGTCAGCATAATAAGCTTTTGGCGTATCAACAACTGTTAGATACACTAAACCTTAAACCTGAACAAACAGCCTATATTGGTGACGACCTGATTGATTTACCTGTAATGGAAAAAGTAGGACTTTCTGTCGCCGTGGCTGATGCACATCCATTACTTACACCTCGTGCTAATTACGTGACTCGCATTGCGGGGGGGCGTGGTGCAGTACGAGAATTGTGCGATTTAATCCTTTTAGCGCAAGGTCGGCTTGAAGAAGCTAAAGGTCTTTCGATTTAACGTATAACGATACAGAATGAATAAATTAAAATCCTGGTTTACCTTAATTCTTGCCATTATCGCCCTTGGGCTGATTGGCTGGAACTATACTAATAACACTGAATTCGGTGATGGTGAGATTGTTGATGATGGTCAGCCAACCTATCAATCCAAATCATCGATATCTTTTGTTTATGAACCAACGGGTATACTCGGATATAAACTTGTTGCTGATGATGTTAAAAACTATGCTCAGCAAAAGTTTACATGGTTTACTAACCCTGTCTTAACTACCTATTCACCGACAGGGGATGCAACATGGACAGTACGCGCAAATAAAGCCAAGCTAACAAACAGTAAAATGCTCTATCTTTATGGCGATGTTCAAATTGATAGCTTAACAGATGATTCTCAACTACAGAGAATAAGCACAGACAATGCTATCGCAAATTTGGATACACAGGATGTTTCCTCTGATGATGAAGTGACTATTATCGGCGTCGGACTGAAATCAGTCGGCTTAAAAATGCGAGGCAATCTGCGCGAGAAACGTGCAGAGCTGATTGAAAAGGTAAACACCTATTATGAGATCCCTAATGAATCAAAAAATCCGTAATACACTGATTATCGGTACACTTTTAGCGATAAGTGTACCTGCGATGGCGCTTAAAGATGACACACAACAACCTATTGTTGTGAATTCAGAGAAACAGTCGCTTGATCTAGAAAAAAACGTTACAACCTTTACACAAAATGTTGTGATCAAACAAGGTTCTATCGATATTCGTGCTGATAAAGTTGTTGTCACACGCCCGGGTGGTGACTCCAAAAGGATCGTAATAGAAGCGTTTGGTAACCCTGTGACTTTTTATCAGTTACAAGATGATGGCAAACCTATCAAAGGTCGTGGCGAGAAAATGACCTATGAAATGGATAAAGAGTTAATGACCTTAACGGGTAAAGCCTATCTTGAACAATTAGACAGTAATATCACCGGTGATAAGATCACTTATCTCGTCCCAACTCAGCAAATGGAAGCGTTTAGCGGTAAAGGTAAACAAGTGACTACTGTTTTACTGCCTTCCCAGTTGCAAGAGAAAGGCCCTGGTGTTAACAACAAAGGTAAGTAACACTTTATGGCGCTGTTAAAAGCTGAAAATTTAGCGAAAGCATACAAAGGGCGCACCGTTGTCGGTGATGTAAGTCTGAACGTTAATTCAGGTGAGATTGTCGGCTTACTTGGACCTAATGGTGCAGGTAAAACAACCACATTCTATATGGTTGTTGGCATTGTAGCTCGTGATGCAGGTAGTATTACAATTGATGATGAAGACATTACGCTGTTACCGTTACATGAACGAGCACGTAAAGGCATTGGCTATCTTCCTCAAGAAGCGTCTATTTTTAGACGCTTAAGCGTTTATGACAATATTATGGGGATCTTAGAAATCCGCCATGATCTAACGCCTGAAGAACGAAAAGACCGTGCAGAAGAGCTACTAGAAGAGTTTAATGTCAGCCACTTGCGTAACAGCTTAGGGCAATCATTATCAGGGGGTGAACGCCGCCGTGTTGAAATCGCGCGGGCATTGGCAGCAAACCCCAAATTCATTTTATTAGATGAACCTTTTGCGGGTGTTGACCCTATTTCGGTATTAGATATTAAAAAAATTATCCAGCATCTACGTGATTATGGATTAGGTGTACTGATTACTGACCATAACGTTCGTGAAACATTAGATGTATGTGAACGTGCTTATATTGTCAGCCAAGGTCACCTTATCGCTCATGGTTCACCAGAAGAAATTCTTGAAAATGAGCAAGTTAAACGTGTTTACTTAGGTGAAGGCTTCCGCCTGTAATCTTTGATTCACTTTTACTCTGTCATGGATGACAACAGCAAAGGACTCATCGCATTATTATGAAACAAAGTCTGCAACTTCGTCTTAGTCAGCAACTGGCAATGACGCCACAGCTACAACAGGCTATTCGTTTGTTGCAACTTTCGACGCTTGAATTACAACAAGAAATTCAGCAAGCGCTTGAGTCTAATCCACTTCTAGAACAAGACGACGATCAACAAGATCCCGTTTCAGACGATACCTCTCATACAGAAAATCAGTCCGACTCTACAACAGAAACAACAACCGAAAACGAAGTTGAAGAGTTCGATACGCTGGATGCTTTAGAGCAAAAAGAGATGCCTGATGATCTCCCTTTAGATACTCAATGGGAAGAGATCTACACCGCAGGCACACCTTCTGGCACCAGTAATGACTATACTGATGATGAACTTCCACTGTATCAAGGCGAAACAACGGCTTCATTGCAAGATTACCTAACATGGCAGGCTGATCTCACTCCGTTTTCAGAAACAGACAGAGCAATTGCGATAAGTATTATCGATGCTATTGATGAAACAGGATATTTAACTGTCACAACAGATGACATCCTTGCTGGAATGGGCGATGATGAGTTAGAGCTTGATGAAGTCGAAGCCGTATTAAAACGTATCCAACGCTTTGATCCTATTGGTGTTGCTGCGCGTGATTTAAAAGAGTGTCTTTTGATTCAGCTATCCGCTTTTTCAACAGAAACACCTTATCTTAAAGAAACGCAGTTAGTGATCAGCCAATATTTAGAGTTGCTAGGTAACCGTGACTTTCGCCAATTGATGCGTCAAACGAAGTTACGTGAAGAGACACTTAAATCGGTTATTGAGATGATCCAGTCTCTTGATCCTAAACCCGGATTAAGTATTGATACAGGCGAGTCAGAGTATGTTATTCCAGATATACTGGTAAAAAAATCAGGTGAGCGCTGGCAAGTTGAGTTAAATACAGATAGCATTCCTCGCCTACGAATAAATGAGACCTACGCAGCATTGGGTCAATCGACCCAAAATGAGAGTGATGGAAAATTTATTCGTGATAATTTACAAGAAGCCAAATGGCTGATAAAAAGTTTAGAAAGCCGTAATGAGACATTATTAAAAGTCGCTCATTGCATTGTTGACACACAGCAGGCATTTTTCGAATTGGGTGAAGAGCATATGAAACCCCTTGTGTTAGCAGATATTGCTGAACAGGTTGAAATGCACGAATCCACCATTTCTCGAGTGACAACGCAAAAATTTTTGCATTGCCCGAGAGGAATTTTCGAATTGAAGTATTTTTTCTCTAGCCATGTGAATACTGATAGCGGAGGCGAAGCCTCTTCAACAGCAATCAGGGCTTTAGTGAAGAAACTAATCGCAGCAGAAAATCCAGCGAAACCACTTAGTGATAGTAAACTGGCTGATATGCTCGGAGAACTTGGAATACAGGTTGCTCGACGCACTGTTGCGAAGTATAGAGAGTCATTATCCATCCCGCCTTCAAATCAACGCAAAGAGTTGGTTTGAGCATAATTGAGAAGGAAGACACTATGGAACTTCAAATCACTGGTCATAATATTGAATTAACCGATGCTCTGCGTGATACCGTCAAAGCAAAAAGCGCGAAATTACCTCAGTTCTTTGACAAAATTAATAACGTTCAGGTGATCCTGAAAGTCGAGAAAGTTAATAAAATCGCGGAAGCGACCATTCAAGTTAACGGCGGTGAATTGCATGCCTCTGCGGAAGCAGAAGATATGTACGCAGCAATTGATGGATTAATGGATAAACTGGCTCGTCAATTAACCAAACACAAAGATAAACTGAGACAACATTAATTCATTTCCCATTGTAAAATGGGGATACAATCGGCGAAGTTACTGCGTTGTTTATGACTCGGTTTAAGCCAACGCCTAATCAATATCAGTAACAAAAAACCAGATGTCACTTTGTGGCATCTGGTTTGCTGGTCTAAGTGAATAAGACAATGAACAACGATACAAAGATGAATATTAGCGACGTACTTTCTCTGGCATGTACGCATAATGATGTACATTGCACGAGTAAAAAGCGCGCGTTAGAAATTATCAGTGAAAATGCAGCTAAAGCACTTAATTTACCCGAAACACTGATATTTGAAGCTTTATTAACGCGTGAAAAAGTCGGTACAACAGGGATTGGGGGGGGGTTAGCTATCCCTCATGGACGTATTGAAAGTGATGAAACAGAAAAAGTAGTTGGTGTGTTTCTTCACCTAAGCGAACCTATTGCCTTCGACGCTATTGATAATCAACCTGTCGACTTGTTGTTCGCATTACTCGTTCCTGCGACACAATGTAAGGAACATTTACACACACTGTCTTTGATTGCAAAACAGTTGGCAGACAAAAATTTATGTCGCCGACTACGCTCCGCACAAAGTGATGAAGAGCTTTATCAGATTATCACAGAATAACCCCTACGGGTTTAGTAGGACGCGAATAGCATACAGTGGAATGATATTCATCACTGGGAAATTATAGGGGAGCTACCTCATGGTGCTGATGATAGTCAGCGGACGCTCTGGTTCAGGTAAGTCAGTCGCTTTGCGTGCGCTTGAAGACATGGGATTTTATTGTGTTGATAACTTACCTGTTGATCTTTTACCTGAGCTCGCAAAAACACTGGCTGAACGTGATGCTTCTGCTGCCGCAGTCAGTATTGATGTCCGAAATATGCCAGAGTCGCCGGAGATCTTCGAAAAAGCGCTGGAAAGTTTACCCGCTGAATATTCTCCACAACTCTTATTTTTAGACGCAGATAGAAATACCTTAATTCGTCGTTATAGTGATACTCGACGTCTTCACCCTCTTTCGACCAAGAACCTTTCGTTAGAAATGGCAATTGATACCGAAAGTGATCTGCTTGAGCCATTGCGATCACGCGCTGATCTCATCATTGATACTTCTGAGATGTCAGTTCATGAGCTCGCAGAAATGCTGCGTACTCGCTTGTTAGGTAAGCGTGAACGTGAGCTGACGATGGTCTTTGAATCGTTTGGCTTTAAACATGGTATTCCTATTGATGCAGACTATGTTTTTGACGTGCGATTCTTACCAAATCCACATTGGGATCCTAAACTGCGTCCAATGACAGGTCTTGATCGCCCTGTCGCGGCATTTTTAGATAGGCACACTGAAGTTCATAACTTTATTTATCAAACTAGAAGCTACCTTGAACTTTGGTTGCCGATGTTAGAAACCAATAACCGTAGTTATTTGACGGTTGCGATTGGTTGTACGGGTGGTAAACACCGTTCTGTTTATGTTGCAGAGCAACTCGCAGATTATTTCCGCTCTAGAGGGAAAAACGTACAATCACGTCACAGAACACTAGAAAAACGCAAATGACCCAATATCGACAAGTTGCGATTAAAAATCGACTCGGTATGCATGCAAGACCTGCAATGAAGTTGTTTGATTTAGTAAAAACATTTCAATCAACCGTCATTTTACGCAACAACGAAGGGGTTGAGGCACAAGCGGATAGTGTGATTGCTATGCTGATGTTAGATTCAGAGCAAGGCAGTCAAATTGATATAGAAGTTACAGGTAGTGATGAAAATGAAGCTATTGATGCTATTATCGCATTATTTGAATCGGGGTTTGATGAAGAATAATCGTAATAGAAAACAATAGATTAGCATTTCTTAACTAAATAACCCGAAAGAGACTGTGATCACTGTCTCTTTCTTTTTTATACAGAACCGCCTATTATCTCTTATATGAGTTTAACAACACCCCCACCTCACCCGTGGGGGTGTTGTTTTGCATTGGAATAAATTGGAGTGTGGTATGACAAAGCCAACAATTATCATCAACGAACTTGATGCAGAACGTTTAGATTCACTACTTGAACAACCGGCATTTGCAGATAGCCCGATTGCTGAAGCATTGAATGAAGAGTTAGATCGTGCTGACATTGTTACACCAGCTGATATCCCTGCTAATATTGTCACAATGAACAGCAAAGTCCGTTTTATGGACTTAAAAAATAATGAAGAGCGTACTCGTACATTAGTGTATCCTGCTTCATTAAAAGACAGCACTACTGAACTTTCCGTTATGGCACCAATGGGTGCTGCGCTACTAGGTTTAGCGATTGATGATGAGATCAGTTGGAAGCTGCCTAATGGCCTTGAAACTAAGGTTAAAGTATTAGAAATTCTATACCAACCTGAAGCTGCGGGTGAATTACACCGTTAAGCAGAGCTGAAGGTTCGCGTCTTATTTTTATCTTCTCAAATTGAAAAGCACACTGATAAACGCGATATCTCAGCCCATTGCGGGCTGAGATTAAAGGTTGCGATCAGTATCTAGAATTTACTCACCTGCAATACTCATTTCTGGTAATAACAACGATCCACACTGAACATTACTGCGCATCTCGATATCATCACCCATAGTGGCAATATTTGCCCACATATCTTTTAAGTTACCCGCAATAGTGACTTCACTTACAGGATATTGAATTTCACCGTTTTCAACCCAAAAACCGCTCGCGCCACGAGAATAATCACCTGTTACTGTGCTGACGCCTTGTCCCATCAATTCTGTCACAACTAGCCCTGTTCCCATCTCTTTTAACAGTGCATCAAATGATAAACCTTGCCCTGGGATATACCAGTTATGAATACCACCAGCATGACCATTACTTTTTAAACCCAATTTTCTTGCTGAATAAGTGGTTAATAGCCACTCTTGTAATACGCCATCTTTAATAATTTCGGCATCAGTTGTGCGCACACCTTCGCTATCAAATGGTGTTGATGCTAGGCCTCTCATTAAGTGAGGACGCTCTTGAATATTTAGCCATTGAGGGAAAATTTGCTTCCCTAAGCTATCGAGTAAACAAGAAGATTCACGATAAATCATGCTACCACTGATTGCCGCCACCAAATGGCCAAAAATACCAGTCGCAACATCGGCTGCAAAAATAACGGGGGCTTTCATGGTTGGGAGCTTACGAGGTGCAAGGCGAGATAAAGTACGGCGAGCACACTCTTGACCTACCCATTCAGGCGATTCCAGATCATCAAAACGACGACTAATGGTGTAGGCATAATCGCGCTCCATATCTTCACCATCACGAGCAATAACACAGCTCGACATAGAATAGCGTGAAGATGAATAGCTTTTTAATAAGCCAAGGCTATTACCAAATACACGGGTTCCACTGTGGCTATTAAAACTGCCCCCTTCTGTATTAATAATACGGCTATCGCTATCTAAAGCGGCTTTTTCTGCTCGTGATGCTAATTCAATCGCTTTATCTGCCGTTACTTCGGTAGGATGGTAAAGATCAAGGAAAGGCGCATCAAAGGCTAATAGCTCTTGATCAGCAGGTCCTGCATACGGGTCAACTGAAGTATAGCGTGCAATATCCACAGCGGCTTGTACAGCACGCTTAATTGCATCAGGACTTAAATCTGTTGAAGATGCACTACCTTTACGTTGTTGTTGGTAAACCGTAATGCCTAAAGCACCATCACTGTTAAATTCAACATTTTCAACTTCACCGTAACGCGTACTCACACTAATGCCCGTCGATTTATTAATAGCGACTTCAGCACTATCACACTGTTTAGCAGCCAGCTCTAATGCAAGCGAGACGGCGTCTTCAAGCTGTTTTACCTGATCTGAATTATTCATTGAGAACCATTTTTTCCTAAGGAGAACACCACTTTTTACTTATTTTTAGCAAAGTAAATCAATTGACAGGTGGTCAACAAGCGATTTTCCCAGTTACAATAGAAGATATATGAATGTTATCACCCGTCGGGCTTTTGGTCATTCACCAAATCACACTCCCGGCTTACTCTGCAACAGGAATTTTTATTATGGCAAAGCAGCCTGAAGAGTGGCATTACCTCAATCCTGAATTTGACGATACATCGTCAGAAGAGGAAGAAGAGGACGAAATCATCTGGGTCAGCAAAAGCGAAATTAAACGTGATGCTGAAGCACTCAAAAAACTGGGTACTGAATTAGTTGAATTAAGTGCACAAGAATTAGAGCGTGTACCATTAGATGAGAAATTATTAGCCTCTATTCAATTAGCACAAAAAGTACAGCGTGAAGCGCGCCGTCGCCAAATTCAATATATTGGAAAACTACTGCGCAATGTGGACGAAGATCCGATCCGTCAAGCGCTTGATAAACTGAAAAACCGTCACAACCAACAGATTTTAGTGTTACATAAACTTGAAGATCTGCGAATTCGCCTTGTCGAAGGCGGTAATGAAGTGATTGAAGAAGTCGTGGCGCTTTATCCAATGGCAGATCGTCAACAATTACGCACACTTATCCGTAATGCGAAAAAAGAAAAAGAAGCGAATAAGCCACCAAAATCATTCCGCTTACTATTTCAATATCTAAAAGATTTATCAGAATCAGCATAAAACCTGATCATCCTGAAAACGCAGTGTAAATTCTGTATCACTGCGATTTTCAGGGCGTACTTTTTGCGCTTAATTACTTTTTCGCTTTGTGCTCACAATGAAAGCTCAATGCCTCTTTACCAAGTTCATTCTGTGCTTCTTGCATCACTTCCACTAAAGGCTGAAAATCACGGGAATGATGAGGTAGATGCTTAAAAACAATACTGACAGGCAATTCTATTTCTCCTACTAACGCATCCCACAATGCATCTAGGTTATCGCCAAAATTATCATCTAACTGAAATTGCAGTGCAAAATCCTGATAAAAAGCATCTCTATCTACTAGCGTCTTAAAATCGAAGATAACCTGTTTCATTAAGGAGCAACCTTTGTCATTGTGCGGTAATGATCAGTGGTGACATAAATCAACCCATCATTCGAATAGAGCAATCTGTCGCTACCACGATGACCACAGTGATAATTCACATCAGCTTCATACCACTGGCGTCCTGCTTCTTCTGGTAGCTGTTTTTCACGGTTCATAAAGCGATCACCACCAATTGCTCTTCCCGGCAAAACTTCACATAAGTTACCTTCTTTCGCATTCCAACCTTGTTCTCTTGCCTGTTTTTTAGTGAGATAAAAACTTGGTAGCTGTTGATGACGTTGTAAATAGTTAGCCACTGCATTGGCTTGTGTTTTTTCATCAATAGAAAGAGGAATTTGTGCTGGTTTATTGCTGCTATTGCTTGATGATGTTGGAACAGAAACTGGCGATGAAGAGGAGGATACATTCGCTTCAGGAAGCAAACCTTTATAGAGAACACCAAATAAAACAGCAATAACAATAATAACTGGTAATAAACGTTTACCCATAAATTAGCACCTTCACTGTCGCTGGGATAAAAAACTCCATCAAAAGATGGAGTTTAATTAATACGTATAAATAACTATTAAAAAGATTAAGCAGTACCGCCTACGGTGATCTTATCAAGCTTCAACGTAGGTTGACCCACACCAACAGGGAGGCTTTGTCCTTCTTTACCACAAACGCCGACGCCTTTATCTAAAGCGAGATCATTACCCACCATAGAGACCTGTTGCATCGCTTCAATACCTGAACCAATCAGAGTTGCCCCTTTAATTGGTTTTGTTATTTTTCCATTCTCGATTAAATAAGCTTCAGAGGTTGAGAAAACAAATTTACCCGATGTGATATCAACCTGACCGCCACCAAAGTTTGGTGCGTAAATACCGCGATCAACGCTGGCAATAATTTCTTCAGGAGAAGATTTACCAGCTAACATATAGGTGTTTGTCATACGAGGCATAGGAAGATGCGCATAAGACTCACGACGACCATTTCCTGTTGGTGCAACACCCATTAAACGCGCATTCATCTTATCTTGCATATAGCCTTTTAAGATGCCGTTTTCGATTAAGACATTGTATTGACCCGGAACACCTTCATCGTCGATAGCAACAGAGCCTCGACGGCCTTCAAGAGTACCATCATCAACAATCGTACAAAGCTCGGAAGTGACTTTCTCACCAAGGCGACCAGAAAATACAGAAGTTTCACGGCGGTTGAAATCACCTTCTAAACCATGACCCACAGCTTCATGCAATAATACACCCGGCCATCCTGCGCCTAATACCACAGGCATTGTTCCAGCGGGCGCTGCAATCGCTGATAAATTCACTAATGCCATACGTACTGCTTCACGAGCATAAGTAACTGCATGGCTTTCACCATCTGCTTTAGTTAAGAAATAGTCATAACCAAAGCGACCACCGCCACCACTTGCGCCACGCTCACGTTTGCCATCTTCTTCCACCAGCACACTGACAGAAAGGCGAACTAAAGGACGTACATCAGCGGCTAACGTACCATCGGTTGCTGCAACCAACACATGCTCATAAACACCCGTTAATGACGCATTAACTTGTTTAACGCGTTTATCTTCAGCACGAGCGGCTTTATCTACCTCATGCAATAATGCAATTTTCTCTTCACGAGAGAGGCTTTGCAGAGGATCATTTAAGCTGTATAGCGGAGAATGTTGAATAGCACCTAAAGTATGGATACGACCATTACCTTTAGCCTGAACAATACTTCGTGCAGCATGAGCACTTTGGTTAAGTGCGTTAAGCGTTAGTTGGTCAGCATAAGCAAAACCGGTTTTTTCACCATAAATTGCTCTAACGCCAACACCTTGATCAATATTGTAAGAGCCATCTTTAATGATCTGATCATCGAGGATCCAAGCCTCGTGATAACTTGACTGAAAATAAAGATCACCATAATCAATTTGACGCTGTGCAAGCTGCTCTAGTGTTGATGCTAAATCATCTAAACTAAGTTTGTTTGCTTCCAACAGACTTTCGCTGACAACAGCTAAACTCATAATTCTTCTTTATCCTTAACTTTTTTGATTAAGTGGGTCAGTTTCGGGCGAAAACGGTTATGTTTTACAACTCGGATCTGTTCACGCATACCGTGTAAACTTTCGACGCCAACATTCAGCGTTAGTGCACTGACAGCATCTGGGTTCTTTTTCAAGACTTTACCCCAACCATCAATCGCCATGGTATGGCCCCAAGTCCGGCGCGTATCATGTGTACCCACTTGTGCTGGCGCTAAGATAATACACTGATTTTCAATGGCACGAGCACGTAATAAAGGTTCCCAGTGTGCTTTTCCTGTTAAACGGGTAAAAGCAGCTGGCACAGAGATTATCTCTGCTCCTTTTTCTCTTAATGCTTGGAAAATACCCGGGAAGCGTAAGTCATAACAAATAGTTAAACCTAATTTTCCAACGGGAGTATCAACGACGGTTAGGCGCTCACCGCGTTGATAAATAGAAGACTCGTTATATTCGCCTTGCTCATCATCAATACTGACATCAAACATATGGATTTTGTCATAACGAGCGCGAATAACACCTTCATCATCAAACACCAAACTACTGCTGGTAATTTGATCTGGAGAGTCTCGACTAATCAATGGCATAGAACCGACTAAGATCCATACTTTGTAACGCTGAGCCATTTTAGCGATAGCATTTTGTAAAGGCCCATCGCCCTGAATTTCAGCGTGTTTATGGTAATCTTTAGAGTTTGAAAAAAGTAACGCATTCTCAGGTGTTAATACAAGCTTCACTGAATCGGGTAATTGCTTAATCTGTTGCTCAATTTGCGCTAGATTATTTTTTGTGTTTTTACCGCTACAAAGTTGCAAAAGTGCGACATTAACTTTTTTCATAACGCCTGATTCTCCTTAAGCTGACGCAGTACTTCGTCAATTTTGGGTTGTTCCATAGTTCCGGTCACATGATAACGGATAACTGAAATCTTACTCCAAAGTGGCCCCAGAACCTTTGATGCCGCAAACACTGCGGCGCCTGCAATTGGGTTTATAGCGAATGCAGTAGCAACACCGACTGTTGCTGAAATCTCTGGCGTTACCACAACTTGTAGGTCCATTTTACGTTCAAGTAAATCAACTTTCCCACTGATTGCAATATCGGCAATAACACCATCAACTCGGACACTATCAGCATTCATAATACCTTGATTAATCGTAATTTCACTCTTAATCGAGTCATACTCAAAATGCTCGCTGAAAGTATCTCTAAAATCAAACTGTAATTTACGTAAAAGTGCATCGAAACTCACAAGGCGAAGTAACTTACCGGCTTGTCCGACATTCACTTCTTCTATCCGCCCTTTACCTAAAGTCGATTTGATATCGCCATTTAAGGTCGCAAGATCAAAACTCCACGGCGTATTATGCCATTGTAATGAAAAATCAGCAGAAAGAGGAGATTGCAAAATAGGAACGATATAACCAAAGTAAGCTGCCATTTCATCAATTTCATCTGCTTTTAGCTTACCTTGTAGCTTTGTAGTGTTGTTTCCTGCGATATCGTCCGACCATTCGCCATTAACATGTAGCTCACCGCTACTATTTACTAATTTACCGTTAGTTAAAAGCAATGTGCCATTACTCTGCTTTAATGAACCTTGAATTTGTCCTAAAAGTAGACCATTTACCCAACATTCTCGACATTCAAAATCAATAGAAGGGATATTTTTTACAGAAAATTTCAATACATTAGGATCAGTAGTGTTCGCCATTTTTAACGTTTTTTCTTCTTGGGTAGAAGAGACACCATTAAAATAGAGATAATTAATATTCACTTGCCAAGGTGTTGATGCTTCAGGAATAAACACATCACCTCGTAATTCATTTCCTGAAAATGCAAATTTTACACCCTCACGAATGCGCATAATTTCAGTTTGAGGATCACGCCATTTTTGCCCTGCAAAATTTAAATCAGGCAAACTGATATGCACATTATCAGGAAAAGTGACTTCATTTTCAGACGGCGTTAAAGACGAAAAAGCCATTAATGTTGGCAACCATTTATCACCTTCTAATCCTTTAAGGGCAATAGTTAAGCGTTGTTGTGAACTCAATTCTGGCAATTTAAGAGAAGAAGAAACAAGGTTACCTTGTAATAATCGTAACTGTTTTCCTAATGCCCACTGACTATTTAGCTTCCACTGTTTCTCAGCACTTGCATTCACGCTTAAGGTTTCACTGTTACCCTTTGCAGAAATAACAATAGGCGGTGAATTTTTTAAATCTAGGGTTTCAGGCGCGGTTAATTTGCTACTTAATGCATTGATATTTCCGGTTAAATCGACTTGATAATCGACATCGCCTTTTTCGGGGATCTTAACATTAACCTTGCCACTCCAAGGAAATACACCACTAAATTTCTGTTGAATATCGCTAGGCAATCCTTGAATTTTTTGAATATCCCATTGCCCTTTCAAGCCGACATCAACCTGATAATTATCCGTATCATTGTGACTTGTAAATGAGAAAGCGAGAGGCTGCCCAAACCAATTAGCCGTTAATGTATCACTCTCAAGTTTGTCATTGTGATAACGAAATTGTCCGCTGACACCCTTTAAGGTGGTATCCATAAAATTCAATGTGACATCATTATTTTTTAAATTAATATCACCCGAAGCAACCACATCTTCACCACCAAAAGGAATATCTAATTTCAATGTACCATTGATTTTCCCTGCGACTTTAAGCTCTTCAAGTGTATGGCCAATACTCGCCATTTGAGAATCTAAGAAATACTCTTTCAGCTCGTCACCTGTGGCTTGAATATCTGCATTAATTAAGATCTTTTCTTGTCGATAGCTCTCAATCACCGCACTTAAATTTGTGGCAGTGGCTTTACCCACTTTCGCTTGTGCAGAAGACATCCATAGCCCATCATTTTTAAAATCTAAATTAATATCTAGATCGAATAATGCTGGCCATTCGCTATCAAATTTAAAGGTGGCGTGTTTGACAGGGGCATAAACTTGGAACCACCCTTTGTGATTATCAAAAGGAAAATCGGTGGGATCACCATGAAAAATAAAGGTTCCATTATCGATATTACCCGCAATAATCGCCTCTGAGAGGTATTGTGTCAGCTCTTTACCAACATACTCTTCTGGCAAATAACGCCATGCATCTCCTGCATTTGTCACTCTTACACCTGAGAGTATAGAAAGGCGCTGATCTTCACCTTGTTTCTCATAACGAAAATCACCCGCAACCCATGCTGATGTAGCTTGAACATCTAATCCTTCACTCCAAAGAGATAAGTCATCTCCAGAATAAGTCCAATAAACTGCGCCTTTCCCTTTCTCAATATTCAGTGGTGCTTTAAACAATTCGCCAGTATCTATTTCGCTGTTTGCTAGAGTGAAATTAAGCTCACCGCGTTGCATACTGCCTTTTAATTGCCCACTGAAATGTTGCACGGAAGGGATCTCTTGCCAACGCTTCCAACCCACATTTTCCCAAGAGAGATTAATCGCGCTTTGCTCGAAATGCTCAGGAGTGAGATCTAATGCAAAATCATTAACTACCCCAGAGAATTGGCGATACTGCCATTGACGAACAAAATCAGGTGTTAAAAAAGAGAATAATGGCAATACAGCATATAGCCTATCTAACTCAATATTTTTGGCACGAATACGCCATGCTTCGTCATGTTGTTTTTCTTTTGGTTGATAAAGAACTGCTAAATAACCATCAGGCCACTCTTCACCATCCATTATAATTTTTCGAGTATAAGGAATATCTGCAAGCCAACCATTTTCTTGCCTTCTCATCCGCAATATTAAGTCTTCAACTTTTAATGCATGCGAGGTTCCATCACTACTCCAGTCCATTTCACCTTGATGAATTTGCAACTGACTTCCCGTAATACGTCCTTGAGTAATTTCAATCCAGTTAGATAAACTCGCTTTAGCTTCGCCTACCCCACTATTATTTTTTACCCACTGACTAAGCCAAGGTGAGATATCAATATCATCTGCGGTAAGAAATACCTTACCGTTATCGATTAAACCGTTCTCTGTGGTATAGAGATCAAGACGTACCTTTAAGCCACCATAATGATTAATCGGTGTATCAAGAGTGACTTCGCCTTGAGCACGATGACGATTTTTTTGATTTAACCACATCAATTCAGGCACATGTAATGTACTGGTGTCTCCTGAAGGAGTTAAAAAAACAAAACGGCTTTCAATCAGTTTAAAGCGATCAAACTGTTCAAGGAAAATGGCAGAAATATCATCAGGTTTAGTTAACGTTATATCCCCACTTTGCCCAGTAAAAATAGGACTATGGTAATTAACATATAACTGTTCAAAGGTCAGTTCACGAAAATGAAGGCGAAAAGCGAATAATGAACGCCAAACGTCAAAAGAAAAAGTCACTTTTTCTGCCGTAACGTTCACATCTTTATTGGTAATATTCAGCCCTTCAACTTGAATATCAGGACCAAAATTTTGCCACTCTCCCACGATCTTTGTCATGGAGACAGGGCTATTGAGTTGCTTCGTAAGATACGATTCTATTTCAGAACGATAACTATCTAAGCGAGGCAGAAAGTAGCGAAATCCGCTTAATACCAAGGCAAAAACGATGAGGCAAAAAACTGTTATCACTAACAGGTATTTAGGCAGCCGCTTCATTTTTGTCTCCTTTCTGCCATCATATTCATTAGGAAGGCGAATCCATTACATCATCACCACATCAAATTGCTCCTGACTATAGAGTAGCTCAGTTTGCACTTTCACTTGTTTACCGACAAAAATTTCAACCTCTGCTAATGCATGTGACTCATCGCCTTTTAATGTGTCTGCCACTGCTGAAGAGGCGTAAACCAAGAAGCGATCTGCATCAATCGTTTTATGCACGCGCACTATTTCACGTAAAATCTCATAACAAACCGTTTCAACTGATTTTACCGTACCTCGCCCTTGGCAAGTTGGGCAGTCATCACAAAGAACATGTTCGAGACTTTCTCGAGTTCTTTTACGAGTCATTTCCACTAAGCCAAGTTGAGAGAAGCCATTAATCGTTGTTTTCACTCTATCTTTACTTAGTGCTTGTTCAAGTGATGCCAATACTCTGCGTTTATGTTCATCATTATTCATATCAATAAAGTCAATAATGATGATACCGCCTAAATTACGTAACCGTAATTGACGAGCAATGGCTTGGCTTGCTTCAATATTAGTATTAAAAATCGTTTCTTCTAAATTTCTATGACCAACAAATGCCCCTGTATTGATATCAATAGTGGTCATTGCTTCAGTTTGATCGATAATTAAATAACCACCTGATTTCAATTCAACTTTGCGCTCTAAAGCCCGTTGAATTTCACTTTCCACACCATAGAGATCAAAAATAGGCTGATTGCCTTGGTGTAATTCAAGTTTAGCGGTCAATTCAGGAATATATTCACCAATAAATTCCTGTAATTGATTGTAGGTTAATTTAGAATCAACTCGTATGCTATCTAATTCAGAACCTGCGAAATCACGTAAAATACGCTGCGCTAAAGCCAGTTCGCCATAAATTTGAATGCGAGTTTTATTTCTTTTCTTACGCTCAATGATTTTATTCCATAAGCGTTTAAGAAAAGCGGCATCTTGCTTAATTTCATTCTCGCCAACACCTTCAGCGGCTGTACGAATAATAAAACCGCCATTTTCATCGCAATACTCTTCAACGAGTTGTTTTAAGCGCTCACGCTCTTCTTCACTGTCAATTCGCTGAGAAACGCCCACATGAGATGCGCCAGGCATAAAGACCAAATAACGAGAAGGCAATGTAATATCAGTGGTAAGGCGAGCGCCTTTGGTTCCTAAAGGATCTTTAACCACTTGTACAATTAAGTCTTGTCCTTGATGCACCAGTTGTGCAATATCACGAACATTAAATTTTTTCTGCTCTTCACCCGCAATGCATTCGGTGTGAGGCATAATATCAGAAGCATGTAGAAAAGCGGCTTTATCCAGCCCGATGTCAATAAATGCAGCTTGCATCCCGGGTAATACGCGACTTACCCGACCTTTGTAGATGTTTCCGACGATACCTCGTTTTGCTTCTCTTTCGACATGAATTTCTTGAAGTATGCCTCCACGAATATAGGCAACACGAGTTTCAGATGGCGTCACATTCACTAATAACTCAGCTGTCATGAAATCTCCTTCTCATTAGCTAGAGACGAAAATTGAGCTATCAACGCTTCGGTTTCAACAAGAGGCAATCCGACAACAGCATGATAACTTCCCTCAATCCGTTGAACAAAACGGCCTCCTTTTCCTTGAATACCGTAAGCGCCAGCTTTATCCATTGGCTCTCCTGACTCAATATACGCGCTAATCTCACTCTCTGTCATCTCTCTAAAAGTGACGTGTGTGACGACTAATTGACTCAATGTACGTGTTCTATTAGAGATAGCAATTGCCGTCATCACTTGATGTGTTGCGCCTGAAAGTGAACGTAGGATTTGCGCGGCATGAGTTTTATCACGAGGCTTTTCAAGAATATGACCATCATGAACCACAATAGTATCAGAGCCTAAAACGGGATAATCATGAGGTGCTTGTCTTACACCTTCTTGTGATTTTTCTTTTGCCAAACGAAGAACATACTCTTCTGGCTTTTCACCTTGTTGCCAAATTTCATCAATTGCTGGCGTGATAATACTAAATTCAATATCTAATAACGCGAGAAGTTCACGTCTTCTTGGTGAGCTGGAAGCAAGGTAAAGCGTGGTCACAAATAATGTCCTCATGACGGTAACGCAAAAGTGACCGCCATGATCCAATAACTTAGTGAACTAAAAACTGGTGACGGATTTTGCGAAGCAAAAAATAAAGCCATGGCCAAAGAATACCACTGACTGGGCTATTCCAGAATACTTGAGGGTGAAAAGTCACAGGTGAAAGTAAAAATTCCGCCCAAAATACAGTAAGATCAACAACGACAACACTTAACATCACCACTAAGGCTTGTTGCCATAACGCTAAATTACAAAAAAGCTGATATTTAAAGGCGATGACATAACTCACTAAAGTATAAGCCAGTGCATTAACGCCTAAGGTCGTTCCTTGGACTAAGTCCATAATCATACCCAAGACAAATGCAGTTCCGACACTGACACGATGAGGAATCGCGGTTATCCAATAAATAAGAAACAGCATAGGCCAAATAGGTCGATACACTGCTAACTGTTCTGGCCATGGCATAATTTGTAAAACCAATGCGACAAGAAAAGAGAGCCAAACTACCCAACGCCCACGACTTTGATATGGATTCATCGTGTCTACCTACTTCTATTGGTATTTGCAGGTGTATTTGTTGCAGCAGGCGTTGTTGCTGGTGTCTCAGTTCCGTTAGTCCCTTCAGCCGTATTATCTAACGGCTCTTGAGACATAGAACGAGGAAGCGGTGGCCCTGCTTGTTCATAATTAGGTAAAACTTGAGGCATCAGTTGCATTAAACGCTCATTAGCAGCGTGATAAACCTCTGAAGGCAGAGGGGGCTCTCCCGTTTTATCTGATGCATTCCATAATAAAAGCAAATAGCGTAAACGTTGTAGCTCAGCTGATGGACGAACATTAATCACGGAATAAGCCCGTTGATTATCCACTTTAACGGAAGACACCACACCAACCGGATAACCTTCTGGGAAACGACCGCCCAATCCTGATGTCACTAAAACATCGCCTACACGAATATCAATATTGGCAGGTAATGCTTCTAACAATAAATCATCAGCACAACCCGCACCAGAAGCTATAACACGAATATCGTTACGTAAAACTTGTACTGGTAATGCATGAGAAGTGTCACATATTAATAGAACACGACTCGTAAGCTCACTTACGGCAATAACTTGTCCTACAACACCTTTATCACTAATAACAGGTTGTCCTTCATAGACGCCATCATTGGTTCCTTTATCAATAACCACTTGATCTCGATAAGGCGTACTATTACCAGACAGCACTTGTGTCACTGTCATTTGTTCATTTTGGCGCAGTGGTGAACCAAGTAATTCTCGTAAACGGGCATTCTCTTGCTTAAATTGTTCAAGTAATTGGCTTTCTCCGCTACGAACTAACAACTCTTTTCTTAACGCTTGATTCTCAAATTGTAAACGCTCACGCGTGGCAAATGTTTCTGAAATTTGATCAAGGAAACGGCGTGGGCCATTTGCAAGAAAATAGAAGGGACTAACAGCAGTATCAAGATACTGGCGGACTTTAGAAAATGCACCAATACGGTTATCAGCAATCAATAAAGAGATAGCGACAACCACGGCGATTATTAATCTTAGTTGCAGGGAAGGGCCCCGACTAAAAATTGGCTTCATAAACTCTAAGATCACTCACACGGAGAAGTAAAAGAACAGGCGTTAATATTCTCACCAAGGGGGAATCCATTCTCCCTTGTTAGAATTAATCTCAATCTTCGCTAAACAGATCGCCACCGTGCATATCGATCATTTCTAATGCTTTACCACCACCACGTGCAACACAAGTCAGTGGATCTTCAGCCACAATCACCGGAATACCTGTTTCTTCCATTAATAAACGGTCTAGGTTACGTAATAACGCACCACCACCGGTTAATACCATGCCGCGCTCTGAAATATCAGAAGCCAACTCTGGCGGGCATTGTTCTAATGCAACCATGACTGCACTTACAATACCTGTTAATGGTTCCTGTAAGGCTTCAAGAATTTCATTAGAGTTTAATGTAAAGCTACGAGGTACACCTTCTGCAAGGTTACGACCGCGAACTTCAATCTCATTGACTTCATCAGAAGGGTAAGCTGAACCAATATCGTGTTTGATACGTTCTGCGGTTGCTTCACCAATCAGTGAGCCGTAGTTACGACGCACATAGTTAATGATAGCTTCATCAAAACGGTCACCGCCGATACGAACAGAAGAAGAGTAAACGACACCGTTTAATGAGATCACGGCAACTTCTGTTGTACCACCACCAATATCAACCACCATTGAGCCTGTTGCTTCAGAAACAGGTAAACCTGCACCGATTGCCGCAGACATAGGTTCTTCAATTAAGAACACCTCGCGAGCACCTGCACTTAATGCTGATTCACGGATAGCTCTGCGTTCTACTTGAGTTGCCCCTACTGGTACACAGACTAATACACGAGGACTTGGACGCATAAAGCTATTGTTATGAACCTGTTTTATGAAGTGCTGAAGCATTTTTTCGGTTACATAAAAATCAGCAATCACACCGTCTTTCATTGGACGGATAGCAGCGATATTCCCAGGTGTACGCCCTAACATCTGTTTGGCTTCATGCCCTACAGCTGCAACACTTTTTGATGTGCCAGCGCGATCTTGACGAATAGCGACAACGGAGGGTTCATCGAGAACAATACCCTGTCCTTTGACATAAATAAGGGTATTGGCGGTACCCAAGTCAATAGACAAATCGTTGGAAAACATGCCACGAAATTTTTTAAACATACGAAAGGATAATCCTGCAAGCCGGGACGGAAAAATCCGTCTACTCTATCAACCACAATAAGCAGCGACAAGGCGCGATTCACTACTTAAATTAAAGTGGACACGTAAATAATCATAAAGGCACAATATTCTACGTTACTTTTCCCAATTGGAGCAGAAAAAAACTGCATAAAAATGGGCTAATTAGAACGATTAACGCATAATTTCGATCCTACGCTGTTCATATTTAAGTTATGTAACAATACAAACAACGTTCACATCAATAAAGAAAAATCTCACTTCGTTGCCAAACTGTGACTCAAAAGTCTCGTTGCAAGTTCAAATAAAATTTATTCATTTGAATAAACACAATCACTCTATTGATATTAAATGGTGTTTCACCGGCAAAATTTGACTGAGATAACAACCAGAGTACCTACCTCGAATACTTCTAAGGCAACACATTATCTTTATTTCGAGTAATAAAGAGAAATGCTAATTTTTATCCAATCGTAAACCATTAACGGTGTTATCTAATAACCAAGATATAAAACTCAGAATAATCTCTGCCCCAATAAACGTAGGACCCCCGTTTATACACTAAAAAAGGATTATTTGTCTCATTATTACAATAGATATTGTGCACAATCACGACGAGATCTAAAAAATCACCTATCATGACACAAATAGAAATCGATGAGGGGTCAAGATGAAAGCATTATTAGTAGAACAAAATGACAACAAACTCAGTGCCAGCATACAAAGTGTTGATGAAAAAACACTGCCTATTCATGAAGTTATTGTCGACATCCATTACTCAACGCTTAACTATAAAGATGGACTCGCGATCACAGGCAAAGGAAAAATCCTGCGCCAATTCCCAATGGTACCGGGAATCGATTTTTCAGGCGTTGTTCATCACACCGAAGATCCTCGCTTCCATATTGGTCAACATGTTTTATTAACTGGCTGGGGTGTAGGTGAAAACCACTGGGGTGGTCTTGCACAAAAAGCGGGGGTAAAAGGTGATTGGCTAACGGTAGTGCCAGAAGGACTCTCTTTAAAAAATGCCATGACAATTGGAACTGCGGGTTTTACTGCCATGCTTTGTGTAATGGCATTAGAACAAGGCGGTATCACACCTGAAAGTGGTGATATTTTAGTCACTGGAGCCAGCGGTGGTGTTGGAAGTACCGCCATTAGTTTGCTAACAGCATTAGGCTACCAAGTTACCGCATTAAGTGGCAGAGCGAGTAACCATGACTATTTACGCAAACTCGGTGCCAAAAATATTATCACTCGTGAAGAGTTTGAACCTGCAGGTAGAGCTTTAGATAAACAACGCTGGGCGGGTGCAATTGATACCGTAGGAGGGCAAATTCTTGCCAATATTCTGTCACAAACAAACTATAACGGAACCGTAGCGGCTTGTGGATTAGCAGGTGGTTTCTCTTTACCAACCACAGTCATGCCTTTTATTTTACGTAATGTTCGCTTACAGGGTGTCGATTCTGTTTATTTTCCAGCAGAAAAACGCGCTCAAGTTTGGCAACGTTTATTAAAATTACTGCCAGAAACGTTCTATCAACAAGCGACAACAGAAATTACGCTTGATGAGGTTCCTCGTTATGCCCAAATGATTATGGATAATCAGGTAACAGGTCGAACCTTAGTAAAGCTCTAATTTTCGGTTTTTATCTGCTTATTTCTGGCATTAACTCACCTTATTTAGTGCCAGAATAAGCTTCTTTGTGTGTGAAAGTGATATTAAATTGTGACACAGATCACATTTATGATATATATTGATGATTAGTCTCAAAGAAGCTCAGATTTCCAGTGACATCAATAAATAACGTAGTGTTATGATTATTTTTTAGACACCTGTTTATTTTGCTTTCTCGCGTTTACAATCTTGTAAAAACTTTTAACTTTTCATCAAAATAAACCCTTCATTCCCTGATTAGACCAGTATTTTGCTGTTATCTTCTGTGAAATGTCTATAATGTCGGACTTTGTGATATGTATCGTAGCATTGGATACAATAAAAGATGACAAAACGAAAAGCACAGGTTATTTTGTCATTTCGTTGACGAATTGACGGAGATAGAAGCATAATGTCGGAAAATTTTCATATTTTGCTCCTGAATGGTCCGAATCTAAACCTGCTTGGAACAAGAGAGCCGGAAACCTACGGACACTTAACTCTGGATGATATCGTTCAAAGTTTGTCAGCAGATGCTCAGGCATTAAATGTGAAACTCAGTCATTTTCAGTCTAACGCTGAATTTGAGCTGATAAATAAAATTCATGCAGCTCGGGGTAATGTCGATTATATATTAATCAACCCTGCAGCTTTCACGCATACCAGTGTTGCACTGCGTGATGCATTATTAGGGGTGAATATTCCATTTATTGAAATTCACCTGTCCAATGTCTACAGTCGGGAGCCTTTCCGTCACCATTCATATCTCTCTGATATCGCAACAGGCGTAATCTGTGGATTAGGTGCAGAAGGTTATCGGTTTGCTTTACAGGCAGCGGTCAGCCGCTTGTCTTAATAAAAAACATCAAAAAGAGTACGGAATCAACTCATGGATATTCGTAAAATTAAAAAACTGATCGAGCTAGTCGAAGAGTCTGGCATTTCTGAACTGGAAATCTCTGAAGGTGAAGAGTCAGTACGTATTAGTCGTAACTCTGGTCTTCAGGGTCAAATGGCTCCTCAGCAATATTTTGCGGCACCAGTGGCACCTCAACCTGCATTAGCAAATGCGGTTGCGCCTGTAGCGCCAGAAACACCAGCAGCTACACCAGCGCAAGAAATCAGCGGTCACGTTGTTCGTTCACCTATGGTCGGAACGTTCTACCGCTCACCAAGCCCTGAAGCTAAGAAATTTGTTGAAGTCGGTCAGCAAGTCAATGTAGGCGATACTCTGTGCATCGTTGAAGCAATGAAAATGATGAACCAGATTGAATCTGACAAAGCGGGTGTTGTTAAATCTATCCTTTGCCAAGACGGCGACAACGTTGAGTTTGACGCTCCACTCTTTGTTATCGAATAACGAGGCAGGTCCATGCTAGAAAAAATCCTCATTGCCAACCGTGGTGAGATAGCACTGCGTATCCTAAGAGCATGTAAAGAGCTTGGGATCAAAGCAGTCGCTGTACACTCCACGGCAGACCGTGATTTAAAACACGTTCTGCTGGCAGACGAGACTATCTGTATTGGTCCCGCTGCTTCAGCAAAAAGTTACCTAAATATCCCTGCAATTATTGCAGCGGCTGAGATCAGTGGCGCACAAGCCATTCATCCAGGATACGGTTTCCTGTCTGAAAATGCTGATTTCGCAGAGCAAGTTGAACGCTCAGGCTTTATTTTTATCGGTCCGAAAGCTGAAACCATCCGCCTAATGGGTGACAAAGTTTCTGCTATTGAAGCGATGAAAAAAGCAGGTGTTCCTTGTGTACCAGGATCAGACGGTCCTTTAGGTAACGATACTGCGAAAAATATTGAAATTGCTAAACGTATTGGCTACCCAGTTATCATCAAAGCCTCTGGTGGCGGTGGTGGACGCGGTATGCGTGTTGTTCGTTCTGAAAAAGATCTAGAACAATCCATTACAATGACGCGTGCGGAAGCAAAAGCGGCATTTAGCAACGACATGGTATACATGGAAAAATACCTTGAAAACCCACGCCATGTTGAAATTCAAGTTATGGCTGATGGTCAAGGTAATGCAATCTATTTGGCTGAACGTGATTGCTCAATGCAACGTCGTCACCAAAAAGTGGTTGAAGAAGCACCAGCACCGGGGATTACCCCTGAAATCCGTAAAAATATCGGCGAACGCTGTGCGAACGCATGTATTGAAATCGGCTATCGTGGTGCAGGTACATTCGAATTCTTGTATGAAAATGGTGAATTCTACTTTATTGAGATGAACACCCGTATTCAGGTTGAACATCCAGTAACAGAAATGATCACTGGCATCGACTTAATCAAAGAACAGTTACGCATTGCATCTGGCTTACCTTTATCAGTAACGCAAGATCAAGTTAACGTTCATGGTCATGCAATTGAATGTCGTATCAACGCAGAAGATCCAAAAACCTTCATGCCAAGCCCGGGTACAATCACTCGCTTCCACTCACCAGGTGGATTTGGCGTGCGTTGGGAATCGCATATTTACGCTGGTTATACTGTTCCACCTCACTATGATTCAATGATTGGTAAATTGATCACTTACGGTGAAACACGCGAAATCGCAATCTCTCGCATGAAGAATGCGCTGGCGGAACTTATCATTGATGGTATTAAAACCAATATTGAACTACACCAGTTCATTATGAATGATGAGCAATTCCAAAAAGGTGGTACCAACATTCACTACCTTGAAAAACGTTTAGGTTTAGCTGAGAAATAATCTTTCTCGCTTAACAAGAAAAGGCATAGTTTATTAACTATGCCTTTTTTATTGCAGATTTTCTAATGGGTATTTATTTAATAGGGAACCCTTTAAAAGGTTTTATTTCTCTAATACTAAAGCTGGTATTCATCTCTTTGATATTGCCAATTGCGCGCACTTTCATCATTGAAACGTTATGAAAATCTTCCATATCTTTAACGACCAGTTGCAACATATAGTCGTATCGCCCTGAGATATTATGACAAGAAATCACATTATCAATTTTCATTATTTCTTGTTCAAAATGCGCCATATTATCTTCAGAATGCAGATCTAACGTGATGTTCATAAATGCATAAAAATTAAACCCTAAATGCTTAGGTTCAATTATTGCTCGATAATTCTTTATCACTCCCTTTTCTAATGCCTTAAGTCGCTTCCAGCAAGCCGGTGGGGATAAAAAAACACGCTTAGCAATTTCCGCATTATTTAATCGCCCTTCTTCTTGTAACAACTTAAGGATCCCCATATCCGTTTTGTCAAGATCCATCCTATTTGCACCTCTGTGACATTAATCAAAATAACGTTTTTATCAAAGATAATTAATTTATAGCCCAATTTTATCGAATTTTATTAATAAATAAGTCTGTATTGCTTCCAATATGGAGAAATAATTAATCACACTAATTGCTAAAATCATCCTCGAAGTATCGTTATTCAGCTAATACAAAATGATTAGAAATCATGTTCCAAAAATAAACTTAACAAAACAAATACTATAAATTTTACTTTCACATGGGATTACATGTATGACCTTATTAGAACAAAAAGTTGATAGGGCCTCTCTCTCAAAAGAAGAATGGAAAAAATTAACTCGATTTGATAATACCGATATGGGGTGGATTATTATCAGTATCGGTATGGCAATTGGTGCAGGTATTGTTTTTTTACCCGTACAAGTTGGCTTAATTGGGTTATGGGTATTTCTACTCTCTTCTATTATTGGCTACCCTGCCATGTACCTCTTTCAACGCCTGTTTATCAATACCCTTGCCGACTCTAAAGAATGTAAAGACTACCCAAGTGTTATCGAAGGCTATCTTGGTAAAAACTGGGGAATGTTTTTAGGTTTACTTTATTTCTTAATGTTGGTGATATGGATTTTTGCTTATCCGACTGCACTTACCAATGATACCGCCTCTTATCTACACACCTTTGGTGTCACAGAAGGATTACTGTCAGAAAATCCATTCTATGGCCTAATTCTTATCTCATTTCTCGTATTAATTGCATCACGAAGCGAAGAGTTATTATTTAAAATCTCAAGCTTTATGGTGTTATCTAAATTATTGGTTGTGTTTGCGCTGGGTGTCATGATGATCAGCATGTGGGATCTATCGAAAAACATCGATACCTTCCCGCCTTTTAGCCTATTAATTAAAAACGCTATTATTACCCTACCTTTTACGCTTACTTCTATACTCTTTATTCAATCCCTTAGCCCAATGGTAATTTCTTATCGTGCTAAAAATAAGTCGATTGAAGTCGCTCGCTACAAAGCCCTAAGAGCCATGAATATCTCTTTCGGTACACTATTTTGTGTTGTCTTCTTCTATGCGGTTTCTTTTACTTTTGCCATTGGACATGATGAAGCGGTTAAAGCCTATGAACAGAATATTTCTGCACTAGCGATCGCAGCACAATTTATTGAGGGTGATGCGGCTAAATACGTGACTCCCGTCGGCGTGGCACTCAATATCTTTGCATTTATGACGGCATTCTTTGGGGTCTATCTTGGCTTTAAAGAAGCAGTACAAGGCTTAGTCATGAATGCTCTTACTCGTATTATTCCTGCAGAAAAAATCAATCAGAAAGTCCTCTCGCTCTGTATTGTCATTTTCACTGTCGTTATTGCGTGGGGAGCCATTGTTCTTAATCTTCCAGTATTGATGTTCACTTCAATATGTAGCCCTATTTTCGGGATTGTAGGTTGTCTTATTCCCGCTTATTTAGTTTACAAAGTACCTTCATTGCACCGCTATAAAGGTGGATCACTGTATTTAATTATTTTTACGGGCATCCTGCTTTGTATTTCTCCTTTCTTAAAATTTATTTAATTAAATTAGATGTATTAAAGGCTTAACCATGAAATATAACTTTGATGAAATTATAGATAGAAAAGATACCGATGCTTTAAATTATGATGGTTGGCGTCAGTATATTTTTAAAGCAGAAAAAGATGCACAATTTGCCTTCGCTGATAATGAGTTTATTAGAATGTGGGTTGCGGATATGGATTTCTCTACTCCTCCTGAAGTGCTTGATGCCATTAAAGCGCGCCTCGATAGAAAAATATTAGGTTATACCAAAGTGTATGATGACGAGTATTACCAAATATTTAAAGATTGGTGCCAAAGACATTATGATTGGGAAATTGATCCGCGTGAAATCGTATTATCACCGGGTATTATTCCTGCATTAAATCGCCTAGTGCCTTTATTAATAAAAGAAGATGAAAGTATCCTTATTCAAACACCTTCTTATACGCCATTTAAGCAAGCGGGAGATTATAATTTTCGCCAAGTGATCTACTCTGATTTATTAGAAAAAGACGGTGAGTATGCTGTCGACTTTGCCGATATGGAACGCAAAATTAAAGATAAATCACTTAATATTAAGCTCTTTATTTTATGTAATCCTCAAAACCCAACGGGTAAAGTATGGACTGAAGAAGAGCTAATTAAGATGGGGAAACTCTGTGTTGAAAATGATATTTGGATGATATCAGATGAAATACATTGTGATTTATTACGTAACGGTGTGACGCATACCCCTATTGCTAAACTTTTCCCTCATTATGAGAAAATTGTTACCTGCATGGCTCCAAGCAAGACATTTAATCTTGCAGGTAATCTGATGTCTCATATTTTTATTAAAGATGAAGAAGTAAAAAAAGAGTGGCTTCGTCTTTATGATGACTTTATTTCACCATTAAGTTTAGTTGCAACAAAAGCCGCTTATTCTCAATGTGATGAATGGTTAAAAGAACTAAGAAACTATCTCGATGATAACTTTAAATTAGTACAAGAATTTACTCAGACTCATTTTCCAAAAGCAAACTTTAAAATACCTGATTCAACCTATTTAGCATGGATTAATTTGGCAGATTATTTACCTAAAGATGTCGATAACCAACAGCTTTCACTCTATTTTGCTAATAAAACAGGCATTTTATTAGAAGGTGGAAATATGTTTGTAAGTAATGGCGATAACTATATTCGTATTAACCTTGCTTGTCCTCGTGCCATTATCAAAGAAGGTTTAGAAAGAATAAAAAATGCCCTTTAATTTTTAATTTATGAGATGAGTAAAACAAAGAAGAGCACCACGTTTGATTAATTTATTTCAGTGTCTGCTCTTCTTTTCTTCTATTTCCATTATCTTAAACACCCTATTTGTGGCGATTATTTCAACAGTTTATTTGTTGATTAATATACAAATCTATCTTTATTGTATTATTTTCTTAATAGAAAATAGTCACTAATCCTTTTAAAACAATAAGATAATCTATTTTTAATATCCCTTCGAGACTTTGTGATTAATTTTCACTGAATCAATACTCACTTTCCCGTACAATCCTCCCATTCATTTTTAACCCTATTAAGATTGGGAGAACAGATGGACAAACGTTTTGTTCAGGCCCACAAAGAAGCCCTTTGGGCCCTAATTTTAACTTTTATGTATTTGTTAGGTTGGTTAATTACCGCCTATTTACCTGATAACACACTAGGCATTACTGGTTTACCTCTTTGGTTTGAGCTTTCATGCTTATTCTTACCTGTTTTGTTTTTTCTATTGTGCTATCTGATGGTGCGCTACTTTTTCAAAGATATGCCGTTAGGAGATGAGCATGACGATGCAAACTGAGGTCATAGTGCCATTGATTGGCTACCTTCTGCTGGTCTTTCTGCTGTCGGCTTACGCATATCGTAAGCGCGAAAAAGGCGAGTTTCTTAACGAATATTTTCTTGGTAACCGCTCAATGGGTGGCTTCGTGCTAGCCATGACTATCACTGCCACTTATGTCAGTGCCAGCTCCTTTATTGGCGGGCCGGGTGCTGCCTATAAATACGGTATTGGTTGGGTATTACTTTCGATGATCCAACTTCCCGCTATTTGGCTCTCTCTGGGGGTTTTAGGGAAAAAGTTTGCCATTTTAGCGCGCCGTTATAATGCCGTTACCTTAAACGATATGCTCTATGCGCGTTACAAAAGCCGTTTTCTAGTCTGGTTTGCCAGTTTAAGCCTGTTAGTCGCTTTTGTCGGCGCAATGACAGTGCAATTTATTGGTGGAGCACGTTTATTAGAAACTGCGGCAGGTATTCCTTATGAATTCGGCTTGCTGATCTTTGGGATCTCCATTGCTCTGTACACTGCGATTGGTGGATTTAGAGCCAGTGTATTAAACGATGCCTTACAAGGCCTTGTGATGCTGCTTGGTACCTTTATTCTCCTGTTTGCCATTATCTATAAAGCAGGCGGATTAGATGTTGCAATACAAAAACTCAATGCAATCGATCCTGCATTAACATCTCCCCAAGGGGCGGATGGTATTTTAAGTGGCCCATTTATGGCTTCATTTTGGGTACTGGTCTGTTTTGGTGTTATTGGCTTGCCACATACTGCGGTACGTTGCATCTCTTACAAAGACAGTAAAGCCATGCATAAAGGGATCATCATTGGCACCATTGTGATGTCATTATTGATGTTTGGTATGCACTTTGCTGGCGCATTAGGTCGAGCGATCATTCCTGATCTAACTGTTCCTGATCAGGTTATTCCAACACTAATGGTTGAAGTCTTACCGCCTATTGCAGCAGGTATTTTTCTTGCGGCACCGATGGCGGCCATTATGTCGACGATTAATGCGCAACTGTTACAATCGTCAGCAACGTTGGTCAAAGATCTCTATCTCAATATCGCCCCACATGCGATCACGAATGAGAAACGTATCTCTCGTTTATCGAGCCTGTCGACCTTGATTTTAGGTGTGTTACTGCTGTTTGCCGCATGGAACCCACCATCGATGATTATTTGGCTTAACTTACTGGCTTTTGGTGGCCTACAAGCGGTTTTCTTATGGCCTTTAGTTCTTGGGCTTTATTGGGAAAAAGCCAACCGTTATGGCGCGATTGCGGGCATGATCACTGGTGCCACACTCTATGCCACCCTTGCGACATTTAATATCCAGATAGCTGGATTCCACCCCATTGTTCCATCACTGTTATTGAGCTTAGTTGCGTTTCTTGTGGCTAATCGATTTGGAGAGCATACTCTGCCCCAATCAGCATCATTACAGTGAATTCGTTTTTAAAGAGACTAATTATGCCTTGGATACAATTAAGACTTAATGCAACCGCCGCTAATGCAGAAGCTATTGGTGATGAACTGGTTGAAAGCGGTGCCGTTTCAGTGACTTTCCAAGATAGTCACGATACCCCTATTTTTGAACCTTTACCGGGTGAAACTCGTCTTTGGGGTGATACTGACGTTATCGGTTTATATGATGCAGAAACTGACATGAAAATCGTTGTGGCGATGTTAGAAAATACGCCATTACTCGGTCAAGGTTTCCTGCACAAAATTGAACAACTCGAAGATAAAGATTGGGAACGTGAGTGGATGGATAACTTCCACCCGATGCGTTTTGGCGAGCGTTTATGGATTTGCCCAAGCTGGCGTGAAGTACCTGATCCTAACGCCGTTAACGTCATGCTAGACCCTGGTCTTGCATTTGGTACAGGTACCCACCCTACCACCTCATTATGCCTTCAGTGGCTTGATGGTTTAGATTTAGTGGGTAAAACGGTTATCGACTTCGGTTGTGGCTCTGGCATTTTAGCTATTGCGGCATTAAAACTGGGTGCAGCAAAAGCGATTGGTATTGATATCGACCCTCAAGCTATCCAAGCAAGTCGTGATAATGCACAGCGTAATGGTGTTTCTGACGCACTCACACTGTATCTTGCAAAAGACCAGCCTGATAACCTCAGTGCTGATGTTGTAGTCGCCAATATTTTAGCAGGTCCATTGCGTGAACTGGCACCAGTTATCAGTACACTGCCTCGCCAAGGTGGGCATCTAGGTCTTTCAGGTGTGTTAGCGACACAAGCAGAAGGTGTAGCTGCTGCCTATGAAGGATTATTTAACTTAGATCCTGTTGCTGAAAAAGAAGAGTGGTGCCGTATTACCGGCGTGAAAAAATAACACTGAACAAATATTAACCAAAATGAGATGATCTCATTGCGTTAAAATTTCACTTAATTATTGTTTATCAGGCATTAATCACATTTTTGCCTGATAAACTCTACTTAGTTTCACTTGTTTATCAATTCTATATCATCAATTTTTAATTTTTTAAAAATACATAACATTATGTTTTTATTGATTAAATAATGAATTCATAAAAAATCAAGTGTAAAAAAGTAACTTTTTTTCGCGATTTGGTTAAACTTTGTCCTTTCATATCTGGCAAAAAATGCGTAATATACGCGCCCTTGCAGTCACAGTTTGGCCCTCTTTTCATCTATGCGAATCGGACAGTATCAGTTAAAAAATTGCCTTATCGCGGCTCCCATGGCTGGCGTTACAGACCGACCTTTTCGGTCGCTTTGCTATGATATGGGTGCGGGTATGACAGTTTCTGAAATGCTTTCTTCCAATCCTCAGGTTTGGCAGACAGACAAGTCTCGGTTACGAATGGTACATAGTGATGAATTGGGGATCCGCTCCGTACAAATTGCAGGAAGTGATCCCGTTGATATGGCGGCAGCTGCGAAAATAAACGCAGATAGTGGCGCTCAAATTATCGACATTAACATGGGTTGTCCTGCAAAAAAGGTGAATAAAAAGCTAGCCGGTTCAGCACTACTTCGTCATCCCGACCTTGTCGCAGAGATCCTCTCTGCTGTGGTTAACGCGGTAGATGTTCCTGTTACTCTCAAGATCCGTACTGGCTGGTCACCTGATGAACGTAACTGTGTAGAGATTGCCAAATTGGCTGAACGTTGTGGTATTCAGGCTCTCACTATTCATGGACGTACACGCGAGTGTTTGTTCAAAGGGGAAGCCGAATACGACAGCATTCGGACAGTTAAGCAGAGTGTTTCTATTCCCATTATTGCGAATGGAGACATAACAGACCCGCTAAAAGCCAGAGCAGTATTAGACTACACTGGAGCCGATGCTTTGATGATCGGTCGCGCTGCTCAGGGAAGACCCTGGATCTTTCGGGAAATCCAGCACTATCTGGACACAGGTGAACTGTTGCCCCCTCTGCCGATTGCAGAGGTACAACAAATAATGCAAAAGCATGTGCGTGAGTTGCACGACTTTTACGGTCAAGGCAAAGGAACTCGCATTGCACGCAAGCATGTCTCTTGGTATCTCAAGGAACATGCCCCTGATGACCAGTTTCGGCGCTCCTTCAACGCCATAGAGGATGCCAGCGAACAGCTGGAGGCGTTGGAAGCATATTTCGAAAATTTTTTGCGTAAATAAATAAAAGAGCTGACAGAACTATGTTCGAACAACGCGTAAATTCAGACGTACTAACAGTTGCCACCGTAAATTCACAAGATCAGGTGACCCAAAAACCTTTACGTGACTCAGTTAAACAAGCACTGAAGAACTATTTTGCTCAATTAAACGGTCAAGATGTTAATGACTTATATGAGCTAGTATTGGCTGAAGTTGAACAGCCATTGTTGGACATGGTAATGCAGTACACCCGTGGCAACCAAACGCGTGCAGCGCAAATGATGGGCATTAACCGCGGCACACTGCGTAAGAAACTGAAAAAATACGGCATGAACTGATCCTAGTCAGTTAAGTCTATTTTTATAAAAAGCCTTTTCTGGTTTTCCAGAAAAGGCTTTTTTGTTGCTTATTTTTCATACTTTCTCTATAAAGTTAATGTGCATGTTACCATATTTGGTAACATGACAGAATGTTACCAAATATGGTAACATTCTACTCAACCCACAAAATAATAAGAGACAAAAGATGAATAAAGACATCGTAAGTGTCATTACAGGCGATATCATTGATTCTAAAAATATCCCCACCCAAAACTATGACCTTATGCTCTACACTTTGGAGCAAACAGTTCAGCTACTCTCAGAACAGTTACCAATTAAATATGATCGATACCGTGGCGATTCTTTTCAGATTGTTTGCTTACAAGCAGAGGATGCTATCAAAGCCGCCATCGTCATCCAATTGGCACTAAAAACGTCAAATCTAGAAATCAGTGCTCGTCAAAGTATTGGCATCGGCAAAATTGACTCATTGCGTAATGATGTAAGAACTTCAATTGGTGAGGCCTTTATTTTATCTGGTGAAGGACTCGATAAAATTAAAGGTGAAATTTTGACAATATCGGCATCTAACTCAGATTTTCAACAAAACATTACCTTAGTCACTAAGTATTTAAATATACAACTCAAAGAAATTACTCGAGCACAAGCGCAAGTTTTACTTAAATACATGGTCAATAAAGATAAATCTCACTATGCTATCGCTGATGAATTAAAAAAATCGAGAAGTAATATTACTAGATTATTAAATGCTAGCCACTACCAGTTAATAGATGAATATATTCAATACTTTAATTATTTAATTAACAAGGCTTATTGATATGTATAATTTCGCACTTCTTATATCTCTCTATATTGCTCATATTGCTTTTGATTTTTATTTACAACCTAAAGCATGGATAGAGGCGCGAAATACTCTACATTACAAATCTAAAGAGCTTTACTTACACTCACTACTGCAAGGTGGGATAACCTTTACTATTCTCGTTTTAATGACAGAGATAAGTTTTGGTTCTATTTTCATTTACAGTGTTATTGTATTAATAACACACTATCTTTTCGATCTTGGAAAATCTTATACTGATAACTCTTTAAAATGGTTTATTACTGATCAAGCTCTTCATTTATTCGTAATTACCTTTTTATGGATAATCTTAATTGATCAAAATACTCAAATATTCCATGATCTTAGTTTTAAAAATATTAACTATAAATATTTGATTGTTATTCTTGCCTACATCATTATTTTAAAGCCGATTTCTATCCTTATTTATATGTTACTCAAGAAATGGACACCTGTTGCAGAAGAAGGCTCAACGCTCGTTTCTGCTGGCCAATCTATTGGTTACTTGGAAAGAATGCTTATTTTAACTTTCATTCTTTTAAACCAATTTGCAGCAATTGGTTTTTTACTAGCAGCTAAATCTATATTTAGATTTGGTGAGTTACAAAATGACCAAGATAAAAAACTAACAGAATATGTTATGTTAGGTACACTTATTAGCTTTAGCATCTCCATCCTTACTGGGCTTGCCACAACATACCTAGTAACTCAATTACCCATAGGCAAATAACCCATCAACTGTCTGAAATAAACGTTATATTCTCTGATGGAAACCCTGCCGGAAATGACTGGCAACATATTCGTTTTGATAACACACCTTCTAAAAATCCCGTCAGATTTTCTGCAATAAATTCTACTTCAGAGGCTCTGGATGGAATAATAGCCATTGTCCATAAATTGCTATTATTGGATGAAACAACCCAAAAAAGCGTATCTCCATTATCTGTCTCCCCAATAGGCAAAAGCCCATTATTTTTAGGGTACAGATGAAAAGTATAATAATCAGGATCGTCCTGTATTAATGAATCAAAATCCTTAAGGATTGCCTCTTTTTGCTGAAAGAAATTAAGATAGTCATTCTCACTAAATGGATTAAATAGCGTAATGAAATTGGCTATGTGTCCTGAACCATATTGCGTGACAAATTCAATATAGTCTTGAGGAAAGGTGTATCGATTATCAAGAAGAGGCCATTCCTTGTCTTCTCCTCGTTCTATTGAACATAGAGGTATTGGTAGCCACTGATTTAATGCTGTTAACATTCTATCCTCACTGATTTGATTTCCATTTTATCACTCAATTTATGGTATTTTATCTTTACCTTATTTTGATCATAACTTTGCTAATTTCTATCACTCTAGATACGTGATAAAAATGCGATACCAACAAGACGATAATAATGATAATACCTTCACATACCATTACATTTATTGATAGCGCTTACCCTAAACCTCATAACATTGAAGAATTTGTCTGGTCTGGGCGATTAGATAAACATGGCCAACTTTGGTTTGATCTGCATCTTAGAAGTGCCAGTTACTATTTAAGTGAAGGTGAGGATTATCTTGATGATATAGACGAAGATGAGTTAGATGACGAGGAAGAATATACCAGCCTCGTTGATTGGCAATCTAGAATTGTCTGGGATAATTATCATCGTTGCACTCTCTCTTCAACATTTTGGTCAGATGAAAAAGGCATTTTGCTGAGTTCAGGCGAAGTTCCTTTTGATTTTGACAATTTTATCACGCACCAATTTAATCTTGATACTGCCCCACAAATAAATCATTCTGACGATGACGATGAGGATGAGCCAACAGAAATCTCCGCATTCAGTATTTATTTATTAGGACATGATGAATGTAAAAATCATCAAATTCACTTCCAACGTCAACAAGATAACACTTATCACATTAATTGGAGTGGAAAAATCGCACTAACTTATGGGGGATTTGATGAGTTTATCCATCAATTTATTGCAAGATTAGAAAATATTTCTTTTGATGGTTTTTACTTCCCTAAATCATGGGATTTAGATAAAGCGACAGTTGAATTTAAAAAAGTACTTTCTCATTTTGAACACTATAAATTCACATCGATTAATCCTAAAAGCCAAATAAAACAATGGAAATTAAGTTATATAGGTGAAACTCAACCGTAAAATCACCTACTTCTAACACTGGCATCAATATTCTATTTAGATAAACATTCCTTTAATAACAGGCAATGTTTATCTTTATCAATTAGTTATAATTAGCATTATCTTTTATAAGATATACAGAGAATAATCAGTGATATAAAGTCATGACTCTCATTTTATCTCTGTTATGTTATTAAAATATTTATCACCTATAATTTTCAAATAATAAAAATTATATTTTATTTATATTAGATATTTATTACTTAAATCATGGTTTAAAAAATACGTAATTAAACAGTATCTATTAAAAGCCAATATCATGTATTATCTTTGCCATTATTATCCTCCCCTTAGGTACTATAATGTCTAGCAATTCAGAAATTGACTATTCCAATAATGAATCAAAAAATATCTGTTTTTATATCATGCTATTAATAGGGGCACCTAGCTTTATCGCGCCAGAGTTTTCATTTATTACTCTACCTATTATCATGTTTTCGTCCGCTGCCTATTTTATCTATTTTCTTATTTCTGAAGGTCATGCATCAGAGATAGTATGGGGAATATTAAAAGGCTTTTTGATCATTATTATTGCCAGCATTATTCCTTTTATTGGCCCGATTATCCTGATTGGCTGGATAATCTATAATATTGCTAAAGCAGTAGACAGTATAAAAAGTCTTTTCCCTGAAGCTGTTTTTAGCATCATTCTCTATGCTTGCTTGGCTTATCCCTTAATTGATTTCTTAGCAACTCGCCATGAAGTTAATTATATTCCTCGTATAATCGCGGGGCTTATTTATGTTGTTGTCGCATTTAACTACAATAATCGATTAAAAAAACAAGCTTCATCAACCAAAGACCAACTCTTTAAACTTTCATTAATGTGGATCTCTGCGCCTCTTATCGCCATATTAATTATCACCATTGTTTCTGCGGTACGTTCAGCCTTTAGAACCGTGATCAGCACAACGACATCACCTATCCGAGTTACCCAAAACGTATCAGGCTATGTACGTGGTGACACTATTGTCAGTAATTACACTCGTGAAGTCTCCAGAACAATTACCACTACCACAACCTCGATATTGCCGGGGGCTGGCGCGATGACTGCATCTGTTGCAGGCAATCTCACACCTAAACAGCAAAACACCACATCACCAGAGTTACCTGAAGTGACCTATATGTCTCTTGCTAAAGTCACTGAATTTGAAACTAATAAAGACCAGCATTTTTATCATCATAGTGATTTGGATAATAAAAAAATCACCCACTTCTTTCAAAAAGCCATGAATGTATTGGGTGAGCCTTTATTCAATAAAAATGATATTCGTTACTATTTTGATGAAACGGTTTTTGGTAAAGGTGATCACGGCGTTGTCTTAACTGAAGATGGCGTTTACTGCGTTTTAAGTAAATTATATGACTCCTTCTACCTTCCTTATGATGATATTGAGAATGTAATTGTAAAAGGAAAAATTTCTAAAGAGATTGTTATTACTGATAAAAATAACGAAATTTATACCATTACACTGACTCAATCGAATAAAGGCGCAGAAAAAATAGCGCAACTTATTCGTGAATTTAGCTGTCTTTCATAACCATCGTTATTTTCTCGTTTTCTTATTAAGGCAGTGCACATATTTTAAATCTGTGCATTGCCTTATTTTATGATTGAGCCTCTTTATCTTCGATTAAATACGCTATCAATATTCTGAGTGGATGTTCCTAACAATGCATCTAGCCCACATTCAATCGCAGTAAATAAAACCTAAATTATTAATATAGCCATTTGTTTATACAGATATTGTCTATACAATAGACAATATTTATGTTTATCAGGGAATTACAATGACTGCCTTACCAAGAAAAAAAACATGGCAGATTGTCCTCACTATTATTTTAGTTGGGATAAATTTACGCCCATTCTTAACTGGTCCCGGCCCTGTTATTGACAATATTATTGTCTCAACAGGAATGAGTTATAGCCAAGTCTCATTACTTACACTATTACCCATGCTTTTAATGGGAATAGGCGCATTAATCGTTCCCTTCTTACAGCCTTATATTCAAGTCCGAAAAGGGCTTTTAGTCGCAATGCTAATGCTTCTGATGGGCTCTTTTTCTCGAGCTTATGTTTCTGATGGCAACCAGCTATTACTGACAGCACTCTTTTGTGGTTTAAGCGTCGCCTATATTCAAGCAGTATTTCCCGGCATTATTAAAGGGTGGTTTGGAAATCGAACGCCTATCATGATGGGTTTATATTCCGCTATGCTTATGGGCGGAGGCGCACTCGGGGCGCAATTATCCCCTATTCTTACTGCAACTTATGGACATTGGCAAAGCGCTTTAGCGTGGTTTGCTCTCCCCGCAGGCTTTGCATTTATCGCTATTCTTTTCTCAATTCAAAACAGTGCCTCATCTGCAAATAAAATATCACTAAATGCCTTAATTTGGCGTCCTAGAACAGGATTGCTTATCTTAGGATTTGGTTGCGTTAATGCAGGTTATGCCTCTGTTGTGACATGGTTAGCGCCATTCTACCAATCTTTAGGAATGCCAAGCGCCCAAAGTGGCTCACTTGTCGCTATTCTTTCTCTTTTCCAAGCTTCTGCCGCTTTAATTATTCCTTTCTTAGCAGCTAAAAATCACGACAGGCGTTTTTGGCTTACGATAACATTAATAAGCCAATTTATCGGTTTCGGCGCAATCATGACTATTCCGATGAGCGCCCCTTATCTTTGGAGTATTTTCTTAGGCTGTGGTTTGGGGGGATGTTTTTCCATGATGATGATTGTCGCTCTCGATCATATTCCTGATCCAGCACAAGCTGGTGCTCTGTCAGCATTAATGCAAGGCGGTGGCTTTATTATTGCGGCTTTCGGCCCATTAATTGCAGTGCTATTACGCCAGCCTGATGGAAGTTTTACTTATGCATGGGCATTTCATGCCATTTTAGTAATTGTGACTATAGGATTATTTGCACGATTAAACCCTCGTCATTATGCGAAAGCCTATCCCGCAAATCATCCTACTCAATAACGCCCTATATTTAAGACTCATATAAAATAAGCGCCTTACTTTTTACAGATAAGGCGCTTATTAAAGAGATAATCGAATATTACTGATGGAGATAATTAAGCAACGATATGCGTTCCAGTTTCACCTTTTAAGGCTGAAGCCAATTTTTCTGGCGTTGTGATAATCACTCTTTTTCCACCAGCAGCTAAAAATGAGAGACTAGCTTCAATTTTAGGAAGCATACTTCCCGGAGGGAAATGCCCTTCATGCATATATTGTTTCATTTCTTCAACCGACGTTTCACCTAATGCCTTTTGTTCTGGTTTACCGAAATGAATACAGACTTTTTCAACACCCGTTGTGATAATAAGAATATCTGCATGTAATTCTTTTGCGAGCAATGTCGATGACAGATCTTTATCAATAACTGCATCAACACTTTGGTAATTGCCATGTTCATTTTTGATAACTGGAATACCGCCACCGCCTACCGCAATCACAACATAGCCACATTCTGATAGTGATTTAATTGCCTTAGATTCAATAACATGTTGTGGAATTGGAGAGGCAACAACACGGCGATAACCACGACCTGAGTCTTCAACAAAATGCCATTGAGGATTTTCTTGCTTTAATTGCACCATCTCTTGTTCTGAGAAAAATGCACCAATAGGTTTTGTTGGAGAAACAAAATTTGGATCGTTTTTATCGACTTCAACTTGTGTAATAAGGGTGATCGCTTGTTTATTTTGTTGAACACGAAGCTTATTCGTTAACGCTTGTTGTATTAAATAACCAATACCGCCTTGTGTATCTGCAACACAATTAGCTAATGGTGTTAACGGTAAACCTTCTTGCACATGCGCCACTTCAGCGCGACGTAAATCAAGCCCTACTTGTGGCCCATTACCATGTGTTAAAACAATATTATACCCTTCAGCCACCATATCACTAATATGGGCTGCAACCTCTTGTACTGCTTGTTCTTGATGAGCGATAGACTGGCTAGCATTGTCTTTAATAATACTGTTGCCTCCTATGGCAACAACAACGAGTTCTTTCATATTTCACTCTCAATTATATTATTGGCAATTAAAGTAGAAATAACACGCCTCTACTCTTAGAGGTTGGGTTGATAAGGTCGCCATATTCGCTAACCATTTTCCCCATTTTTATTTTTAATGAGATAAACATTATTATGTTGAACAATATCTATTCATTAATTGCGCAGGATAATAGCAGAGAATGTAAATAAAACACCTATTACTCAACGATCCTCTTATTTAATTTCTGTAAATGGAATAAGGAAGAAAGGAGATGAGAGGCGTCATCAAACACATCAATAACGCCTTATTCAGTACAAATAAGCGGGATAGTTAGTACTTTTTCATTTTGCTATTTGATAAACATCCGGTTGATAAACATCAGGCATATCAGTAATTAGCATATCAACACCCCATTGCTCAAAATCTTTCACCTCTTCAGGATCATTCGGGGTATAACAATAAATTTCATAGCCTGCTTGTTTTAACCATTGCGCTTGTTCTTGCGTAAGGTACTTGTAATTACAATGCACGCTAAAACCATCAATTGCTTTTAGCGTTTCTAGCGCATTATCAGGGATCTCATCCCATAATTGCCCTCTACGAATAAAAGGCAAATATCGTTTCATAATAATAAGTGCATGTGTATCAAAAGAAGAAAATAGAATTTGCTCATTCGGAATATCTGCACTTTTTATCATGTCAGAAACCGCTAAACATAAACGCTCAACATCATCATCGGGCCACGTTTTCAGCTCAATATTAAGCTTTGTTCCTGAACGCTTAATGAGCTGCAATCCTTGTCTTAAAGAAGGAATTTTCTCACCTTGATAGAGTGAACTAAACCAACTTCCTGCATCAAGGCGATGTAAATCGTCTAAGGTATGAAAACGCACAGCACCTTGCCCATTCGTGCAACGATTAACTGTTTTATCATGAATAAGCACAGGAACATGATCCGCGGTTAATTGCACATCCGTTTCAATCCATTCGCATCCGAAATCAATCGCCATTTTAAACGCAGCCAGTGTATTTTCAGGGGCTTTTCCAGAAAAACCTCGGTGAGCAGCTATCTTCATTTCTCTCTCCTTTTCATTTGTGCCGACATCATGACAACCATTTATGACAGCAATTTGACAGTCATGCCATCAATATATCTTCATTTAATTGTCACCCTTTTGTCATAAATAACATCTAGGGTAATTCGCAGATTAGATTGCACCTTTAACTTTCGATTAAAAAGGAAATTCTGCATGTCGATAAAATCAATAACAGGTCTTGCTGTTGCGATGGCGTTATTTACTTCTCCTACACACGCAAAAACACAAATTGAATGGTGGCATGCAATGGGAGGCGCGCTTGGTCAGAAAGTCAATCAAATTGCCTCTGATTTTAACGCCAGTCAATCTGAATATGAGATAAAACCTGTTTATAAAGGCACTTACGCTGAAACGATGACCAGTGCTGTGGCTTCATTTCGTGCTAAAAACCAACCCGCTATCGTGCAAGTATTTGAAGTGGGTACAGCCAGTATGATGGGGGCTAAAAAAGCTGTTTTTCCTGTTTATCAATTAATGGAAAAAACTAACGAGCCTTTTGATCCTAATAGTTATTTATCAACTGTCACGGGTTATTACACCACCAGCGACGGCAAAATGATGTCGTTGCCATTTAATAGTTCGACTCCGGTGCTTTACTACAACAAAACACTCTTTAAAAAAGCAGGCATAGAACAACCACCAAAGACATGGAAAGAGATGGAAACTGTGTCTCAAAAGCTGCTCGATTCTGGTGTTAAATGTGGATTTACCACTACATGGCAATCGTGGACACAAATCGAAAACTTTGGCGCACGCAATAATTTACCTATAGCGACAAAAAATAACGGTTTCGATGGTTTTGATACCACCTTCTTATTTAATAAGGCACCTTTCGTCGCGCATATTCAACAAATGGCAGATTGGTCGAAATCCGGTATTTTCAAATATGGCGGACGCCAATCAGATGCAATGCCTCTATTTTATACCCAAGAGTGTGCCATGGTGATGGAATCATCCGCGGGCTTTGCGGGTATTAAAGAGAACATGAAAGGTCTTGATATTGGCGTTAGCCAATTGCCTTACGACGATACTCTTGTACAAAAACCAGCAAATACCATTATTGGCGGGGCATCATTATGGGTTATGTCTGGGCGACCAGATGCCGAATATAACGGTGTTGCCAAATTTTTCACCTATCTTTCAAGTCCTGAAGTTCAAGCCGATTGGCACCAAGCAACGGGTTATTTGCCAGTTACTAAAGCGGCTTATGCATTAACACAGCAACAGGGTTTTTATCAGCAAAATCCGGGGGCTGACACTGCAATATTACAAATGACAACCTCAGAGCCTACTGCAAACTCAAAAGGATTACGCTTTGGTAATTTCCTACAAACTCGAGAAATCGTTGATGAAGAGTTAGAGAAAGTATGGTCAGGAAAACAGAGTGCTCAAGTTGCGTTAGATAATGCGGTTACACGTGGGAATGAGCAGTTACGCCGTTTTGAACGTACTCAACAATAGTCACTTGTATTAGGCGAGCAAAATAGCTCGCCTTCTGTTTTTATCGATTTACTGGATATTGTATGGCTTCTCAATCCATTTATTTCAAACAAAAATGGTTACCTCTAGCGCTGATTTTTCCTCAATTAGCTATCACACTTATCTTTTTTATTTGGCCAGCTGGGCAAGCTTTTTTTCAGTCATTTCAATTAGAAGATGCATTTGGATTGAGTCGAGAATTTGTTGGCTTTGAAAATTTTCAGCGGCTTTTTAGCAATCGTTATTATTTTGATAGTTTGATCACGACGCTTATTTTCAGTACCAGCGTTGTCTTTTTATCTATGTTATCAGCGCTGGTTTTGGCTGGCATTGCCGAACAAATTTTGCGAGGTAAACTTTTTTATCGCACCATTTTAATTTCACCTTATGCCATTGCGCCAGTTATTGCAGGCTTTCTTTGGTTATTTATGCTTGATCCCACAATTGGCGTATTAAGCCAGCAATTAAAGAAAATAGGCATTAATTGGGATCCGGTACTGAATACACATCATGCTATGTGGATGGTGATTTTAACGGCGACATGGAAACAAATAAGCTATAACTTTCTGTTTTTTCTTGCTGCCTTACAGTCTGTACCCAAATCGCTTTTAGAAGCAGCCGCTATCGATGGTAGTGGTCCGATTAAGCGCTTTATAACGATCAGTTTTCCTTTAATTTCTCCTACCACCTTTTTCTTACTCGTGGTTAATTTTGCTTATGCCTTCTTTGATACTTTCGCCATTATTCACGCGATGACGCAAGGTGGTCCCGGAAGTAGCACATCAACACTGGTTTATAAGGTTTATAACGATGGTTTTGTGGGATTAGATTTAGGCTCTTCTGCCGCACAATCCGTTATTTTGATGTTTATTGTCGCGATCTTAACCATTATTCAATTTCGCTATGTTGAGAAAAAGGTGGCTTACTGATGGTTGAACATAGACCTTTATTTCATGCTTTTTGCCACTTTATTCTTATTGTCGGCATTCTCTCTGTTGCATTCCCTGTCTGGATTGCACTTGTGGCAACAACACATCAAAACACTGAATTTGCTACTGGCTCTCCTCTTTGGTTCGGCACTGAAGGCTTCAATATTTTTAAATCGATATTTTCACAGGCAGGAACCACACAAAATAGCACCATCTCAATTAACAGCATGTTATTGAATTCATTGATTATGGCGTTAGTTATCACCATAGGGAAATTAACAATCTCGATTTTATCGGCATACGCCGTCGTTTTTTTTCGTTTTCCGGGGAGAATGCTCGCCTTTTGGACTATCTTTTTTACGTTAATGCTACCTGTTGAAGTTCGCATTATGCCTACATTTGAGGTTGTCACTAATCTCAATATGTTGAACTCTTATGCAGGTTTAACCATTCCATTAATTGCCAGCGCCACAGCCACTTTTTTATTCCGCCAATTTTTTCTTACTATCACTCCTGAATTAATTGAAGCCGCTAAAATTGATGGAGCAGGCCCTATTAAATTCTTTTTCACTATCTTACTTCCTCTTTCTCGCACCAATATTGCCGCCTTATTTGTTATCACTTTTATTTATGGCTGGAACCAATATCTTTGGCCGATGTTGATCACAACCGATACTCACTACTACACCATTGTCATGGGCATTAAACAGATGGTTGCGGTTTCTGATGGTGTTGTTGAGTGGAATAAGATCATGGCAACTACGTTAATTGCAATGTTGCCTCCCGTCCTTATTGTCATTTTGATGCAAAGAGCCTTTGTAAAAGGCTTTATTGATACGGAGAAATAACATGACAACCGTCACTCTCACAAATTTAGAAAAGTGTTATCCAAATGGTCACCAAGCTATTTCAAAATTAAATCTTTCTATTGAGCAAGGTGAAATGGTGGTGTTAGTCGGCCCAAGTGGTTGTGGTAAATCGACTTTACTGCGAATGATTGCAGGGTTAGAAACCATTACACAAGGTGATTTATTTATTGATAATTTACGGGTTAATGAGCATGAACCTAGTGAACGTGATATCGCCATGGTGTTTCAAAACTATGCTCTTTACCCTCATATGTCGGTCTATAACAATATGGCATATGGTTTACGTAATCGAAAAACACCCAAAGCAAAAATTGAAGAACTCGTTACCAATGCCGCCAAAATGCTAGAAATCAGTCATTTGCTTAATAGAAAACCTAAAGAGCTTTCAGGTGGGCAACGCCAACGTGTCGCAATGGGAAGAGCCATCATTCGTGATCCTAAAGTCTTTTTATTTGATGAACCTCTATCTAACCTTGATGCTAAATTACGGGTGCAGATGCGTCTGGAGATCAAAAAATTACAGCGAAAACTCTCCACAACCTCTATTTATGTAACACACGATCAAGTGGAAGCGATGACATTAGCCGATAAGCTGGTGGTTTTAAATCAAGGAAATATAGAGCAAGTAGGCACACCGTTAGATATTTATGAAAGCCCAGCCTCCGTGTTTGTAGCTACGTTTATGGGCTCGCCAGCAATGAATATCTTAGATACTCCGATTAATCATGGTGTGATTGAAGTCGCTGATGGGCATATTGCCGTTTCATCTCAGCATTTTTCTTATCAAGCCATTAAATTGGGTTTACGTCCTGAACATTTGATTATTAGTCATCAACATCCTCTTTTTCATGTCGATGTGGAATTTATTGAAGCACTTGGTGCAGATGTTTTGATTTATGCCACTACTTGCGATAAACAGAAACAACCTCTCGTTATTCGTGCACCAAACGATCATGGTGTGAAAGTTGGTAATAGAATAGGTCTTACCATTCACCCAGAAAATCTTCATTTCTTTAATCAACAATCAGGGAAGCGTATTAATCGCCCTTTTATGCTCATCAGTGAATTAATGGTGTCATAACGCGCTGATATCCCTTGATTCATTTTCGGTTTAATCTGAATAGCGATGTTTTAAACGTCGCTATTTATTTACCATTAAGCAATAAATATTAAAAATATAAAATTTGTCAGAATTAAACAAATAAAAACCATATCTAAACAGACTGTTGCTTTTATATTATTCCAAATAAATTAAAAACAAGATCACTCACTCTTAAAGTAAGTACAATTAAATGATGTATATAATATTTATATCAAGAAAACTTACCTTTCCAAGTTTAACTTATCAATTAATTCTCTTAAATTTAAAGAAGTTAAAATTATTAATTCATTTTTTATTTTCTATTAAGGAGATAAAAAATAATTCAATTCTACTGAAAACCGAAGAATATATATTGAGATAATATTTCTCACATAAAATGCTTATATTGCACCGATAGATAAGCGCTGTTATTCTTCTGCTCGAAATTGATCTGCAATTATATAAACTGCAAAGCAGAAAAGGACTTAATTAAAAATGAAAATTAAATTACTTGCTACGGTGATGGTATCAGCAGCGCTACTTTCTGGTTGCCAAAACATGAATACGGATATGCTGACCAAATCAGGAACTCAACTTTTCCAAGCAGCGACATTAAGTGATGACGATATCAAAGCGTTAACGAATGATGCTTGTAAAGAAATGGATGCACAAAATAAAGTTGCTCCTGCAAATAGCAACTACACCAAACGCTTAAATAACATCGCTAAAGCATTAGGTAATGAAGTTAATGGTACACCTGTAAACTATAAAGTTTATATGGATAAAGAAGTGAATGCATGGGCAATGGCTAACGGTTGTGTGCGTGTTTACAGTGGCTTAATGGATCTGATGACAGATAACGAAGTAGAAGGCGTTTTAGGTCATGAAATGGGTCACGTTGCCTTAGGTCATACTCGTAAAGCAATCCAAGTTGCTCACGCAACAGTTGCTGCACGTACAGCAGCGGCATCAGCAGGTGGTGTAGCGGCACAATTAAGTAGCTCTCAATTAGCAGAAATGGGTCAAAAATTAATTAACGCCCAGTTCTCTCAACATCAAGAATCAGAAGCTGATAATTTCTCTTACGATCTGCTGAAAAAACGCGGTGTGAATACTGCCGGTTTAGTCACAGCTTTTGATAAGCTCGCTAAATTAGGTGGCGGAGAATCAAGTATGTTCTCTTCTCACCCACCATCAAAAGAGCGTGCGGATAACATGCGTAATCGCATCGCTGAAGATAAGAAATAATTATCTTGCCCCTATATCTCATGGTATGGGGGTTTTCTTTTCAGGTTTATTTATTACGGCCGACGAAAACTATCCACAACATCGGTAAAAAAGCGTTTAATCGCCTGCTTTTCTTGCTGATCATATTGCTCAAATAGCGCAGACCATTTGGCTTGAGATTGTTGATGTAACACCTCATGAGCATGAAAAAGACGCTCTCCCTCAGCAGTTAAGATAAAAAATATTTCTTTTTGATTATCTGCTAACTTTATTTTTTCAATAGCTCCTTTCTTTTGTAGACGACTACAAATTTTTGAGACAGCCCCTCGTGTCATAGACATATATTCACTGATGGTTGTGAGATTTCTCATACTCTCTTCACCAATACAATGGATCACATGCAGTTCAGTAAGTGAATAATTATCTAACCCATTCTCTTCTAATACTTTTTTATGGCTGCTATCTGTGCGCTCATCTTTAAGATGCAAAAAATCACTTAACCCTTTTAGTAAATCTTGTGTTGTTACACTCTCTTTTGCCATTTTGTTTCCTTGGAAAAAATATTTTATAAAATAGTACCAAAAGTATTTACAACAATCAAAATATCGCTATTATCTATTTTGTTTCCATAGAAACAAAATAGATAATGAGAGGCAATATAATGAAATTATCAATCCGCAGTCTGTTTTATCTTATTTGCTTTAGCGCACTATTAGGCTCTTTGGCACAAAATATCTATACTCCTGTACTTCCCTTGGTCCAGCAGCAATTTAATACCACGTTATCATTGGTTAATTTAACGGTATCTGCATTTACTTTTGCGATGGCTGTTATGCAACTATTTTATGGTTCATTGATTGATAAATGGGGAAGAAAACCGATTTTACTCAGTGGATTAGCCGTTTCTATTGTGGGTGCATTGGGTTGTGTTTGGTCTGATTCTATAAATTTATTAATTTTTTGGCGTGTGATCCAAGCTATAGGTATCGCCGCTATCCCTGTGGTTGCCGCCACTATTCTTGGCGATCTTTATCAAGGAAACGATCGTGCTAAAGCAATGGGATCGTATCAAATGCTATTAGCGCTAGCGCCGGCTTGTGGTCCTTTATTAGGGGGATATTTAGCGCAACACTACCAATATCAAGGCATCTTTATTTTCTTGGCGGTTATAGGTGTCATATTGCTTATTACCCATCTCTTTTATTTACCAGAAACACGTCCTGAGCAAAAAGATCCCTTTAAAAGCTTATCTGCAATGCAACAAGTGCTCACTGCACCTGCGGGTAAATCCGTTTTTGTAATAAGTTTTATGGTGTTTTATAACTATTTTTGCCTCTTGGTATTTTTACCCTTGATTGCCTTTCATCTCTATCAGCTAAACAGTACTGAAATTGGTGGATTATATGTACCAATGTCGATTGCACTTATTTTAGGTAGCTATTTCTATCGTAAAGTTTGCCATCTATTTAGTGTTGAATATGGAGTGATATTCACCTCTTGTATCAATTTGATTATGTTGATGTTATTTGCACTATTTTGGCAAATCTCACTACCGATAATGCTTGGTTTAACCGTGTTATATGGGTTTTCTTTAGGTTTAACCATGCCAACGCACACGACATTATTGACAAGTTATTTTAGCTCGATGAGAGCAACGGCAATGGGGATTTATAACTTTATTCGTTATTGTGGAATGGCTGCGGGACCTATGATTTCAGTCTATTTTGTGACTGACAATAATTATGAATATGTCTTTTATTCTTGTGTGATCTTAACGAGTTTGGCATTGTGTTTCACCATTAAGACCTTAATGTCTTCATTAAAAGAAAAAAAACAAACTGCAAATCAACAGGATATTTAATGAAACTGACCATTGAAAAACTGACACAGCCCTCTGAACAAGACCGTATTGATTTAGGCAAAATTTGGCAAGATGCACGTTATCAATCAGCCCTAAAAAACGCGATCAACAACGAGAACGTACTCTTTGTGGCAAGATTTAACGAACGATTGTTAGCCGCTTGCTGGGTAAAATTATCGGATAAAAAAGCGGTTATTACTGATTTTATGGTTAGAGAAGTAACACGCCGTCGCGGTGTTGGACATTATTTACTGACACAATGCTTATCTGCCTATCCTGATATTCACCATTGGCAGGCAATAAGCTTATCAGCGGAAGAAAGCGGGTATGATATTGCTCATGCATTTTTAATGCATCATCAATTTAGTGCATCACCACAAGCTCATATTTATACCCTAACTATTTGACAGTGTTCTTACTTTAAATAATTTAAGGTGTAGCTAGGCGACAAATGAATGTATCGCTAACTAAAAGTGTCCAACTTTATCGAGTCACTTCACTCTGGGCTTGATCAGTTTGAGTGAATACCCATTGCGAGTTGCAGATCGGCAAGCGTTACCATCAGCATCATGGGGTCAAGCGGTGAAGGGACGAAACCAATATGCTCATAGAACCGCTTAGCATCATCAGTTAGAGCATGGACTACTACTCCTCGAATGCCCACCAGCCCAGAAGCCTGAATAACACGATGACAGGCATCTTTGACCAGCCCTCTTCCAATCCCAAGCCCTTTTGCTCTTGTATCCACTGCTAGTCTGCCGAGAAGAATGACTGGAATGTCGGTGGGCATATTACGGCGGAATCGACCAACAGCTTGATTCGTGCTTATGACTCCTGTGGATAAGGCATAATATCCCATTACCTGATTATCCGAAGTGGTCACAAAAGTACGCGATGCTCCAGAGTTTTGATTACTCATCGCCCTGTTTTTTAGCCAGAGATCTAAGGCCTCTTCACCGGAGGAAAAGCCTTCCAGCAAATGGCTGGTTTTGAGAGGTTCAGGTGCAGTCAGTTTCAATGTCATTTCTCCCAAGGGGATTTAGACATCATCGTTTTCTTCAATGCCTCATTGCTAACGGGCGTGGCATCAAGCTGGTTAATAAACTTCTGGTATACCTCAGGGCTGACGTTAATCACTCGCAGATCCGCCAGTGTTTCTTCAGCAGCACGCCGAGCGGCTTCAAGGATAAATTCAGTACGGTTTTTTCCCACAGCATTCGCTGCGCGGTCGATCAGGATTTTATCTTCCGGTTTTATTCTCAGGTTCAGTGATGAACGTGTTGCAGGCACATCATTTTGAGTTGGCATATTAACCCCCCAATTTATTGCATATTTTTCTAAGTATACATAGGTGTAATGTCAATGTCATTACACTAAAAATACAAGATTACCGGCAGACGTGATATCTACATGTTCTTACCTTAAACAATCACAATATTTTTACCCTAAACTATTACCCTAAATATTTGACAATGTTATTACTCTAAATATTTAACAATGTTATTACTCTAAATAATTCAAGGTGTAGCTAGGCGACAAATGAACGAGTCGCTAGGAGCATACATAAGTATGTGACTAGTGCGAGTGAGTGTAGTCAACAACGCTACAACTTGAAGTATGACGAGTAAAGTCTAGCCACATTATAAGCCGTCTCACTCAAATTCTTTTGCGCATTATGAAGTGCATCAGCCAGTGTAGAAACACCCGGCACAATAGAGAAAACAGCATCAATACCCTGCTGATGAACTACATCATAATCAGGTAAATAACCACCAACCAAAGCAATGACAGGAAGATGGTATTTTTTTGCGAGCAAGGCTACGCCCGTTGGGGTTTTACCTTGTGCCGATTGGCTATCCATTCGACCTTCACCGGTTATTACCAAGTCCGCATCAATTAACTGTTTTTCTAATTCAACAGCATTAGCCACCAATTCAACACCTTGAGAAAGTGTTGCTTGCGTAAATGCAAGCAAAGGCAAAGCCAATCCACCTGCAGCACCACTTCCTACAACATTGATAAGACTACGTTGCGTCATTTTCTCAAGATAAGTACCAAAATGATGTAATGCGTTATCAAGTTGCGTAATATCGTCTTTAGTCGCCCCTTTTTGAGGACCAAAAATAGCGGATGCCCCTCTTTCTCCACACAACGGATTTGTTACATCACAGGCAATCTCAATTTCAACATTTTTTAGTTTAGGATTAAGGGCTGTAATATCGATAGAGTGAAGTTGTGTTAAGGCAAGTCCCCCAAACGGCAGAGATGTACCAAACTTATCTTTAAGACCTAGACCAAGCGCTTGCATCATTCCTGCACCCGCGTCATTTGTGGCACTTCCGCCTAATCCCAATATGATTTTTTTAACGCCCATTTCAAGTGCAGCATTAATTAATTCACCCGTACCATAACTGGTCGTTAAATTGGGATTGCGTTGAGATGAAGGAATAAGATGAAGACCTGAAGCTTGTGCCATTTCAATCACGGCAGTGGTGTTATCCCCTAAAAGTCCCCAAGTTGCAGTTACTTGTTTACCTAAGGGCGAACACACTGGTGTCGATATAAAACGGCCTTGCGTTGCATCCACCAGCGATGTCACCGTTCCTTCGCCGCCATCCGCCATAGGAATACAGCAATATTGTGCATCGGGTAAATAACGTGAAAATCCCTGTTTTATTGCCAGCGCAACATCTTTCGCACTTAAACTTTCTTTAAAAGAATCAGGGGCGATAACTATTTTCACATTCTTTTCTCCAAGCAATAAAAAAGCGATATTTTCATATCGCTTTTATAACATACTCTACTTTATGAGAGAGTGTGCTTGGTCTGAAATGTGATTAATCTTCAATCGCTAAACGCAATTTCTTCATCGCATTTTTTTCTAATTGGCGAACACGTTCAGCAGAAACACCGTATTTTGTCGCCAAGTCTTGCAATGTCGATTTGTTATCATCATCTAACCAACGAGCACGAATAATATCTTGGCTACGTTCATCAAGGGTTTCAATTGCTGACGTTAGTTTATCCGTTGCATGATTATCCCAGTTATCTTCTTCGATGCCATCGGCAAAGTCAGAAGATTTATCTTCTAAGAAGAGTACAGGGGCGATAGGATGTGAATCATCACTATCATCAGCAGTCATATCAAATGCCATATCTTGTGCTGACATTCGTGATTCCATTTCTCGGACATCACTTTCTGATACGCCTAATTCTCTTGCAACAAGTTCCACTTCATCTTGATTAAACCAACCTAAACGCTTTTTATTTTTTCGCAGATTAAAAAACAGTTTACGTTGTGATTTTGTAGTCGCCACTTTCACGATACGCCAGTTACGTAGCACATATTCGTGAATTTCAGCTTTGATCCAATGCACAGCAAAAGAGACCAGTCGAACACCCACTTCTGGGTTAAAACGACGAACCGCTTTCATCAGACCAATATTACCTTCTTGGATAAGATCAGCTTGTGGTAAGCCATAACCTGAATAGCTGCGAGCAACATGAATAACGAAGCGCAGATGTGAAAGGATAAGCGTTCTTGCCGCATCCAAGTCACCATCGTAATGCAGCCGTTCAGCGAGTTCCTTTTCTTCCTCTGCGGTTAACATCGGATAGGAATTGGCTGCACGTATATACGCTTCGATGCTGCCTTGCGGAACCAATGCTAAGGATTGCATTTCTTTTGTCATTCAAATCCTCATAAAAATCAAATAAATAATTAAAATTAATGCTGTAAGGGAAAGTAGATGAGCCTTCTAAATATAGCTTAAATAGGAAGTCAGTTAAGGTTTTTTACGATGTGTTTTTATCATAACGACTATTTGACCAGCATAAAGGCTAAAGGTTCATCTCGCATCTATGTTTACATATCTTTGTACTTTTCTATCACTGAAGCAAATATGGCTGTTGCCTTATCGTAGAAAAGAGTGCGCGCATTATTATGCCAGAGACGGGGCGTTGATAAAATGGCTGGGTGACGATATTAACGTAACCCAGCCTGATAAAAAATATCTTCTCATTATTTAGAGGATAAGTATAAAAACACTCTAATTGATTATTCCGGTGTGAATTGACGTAAATGTTGCATTGTCGTCAACCATGCAGCAAGCCAACCAATTGTCATAGCAACAAGAATAAGAATGATAGATTCATCAAAACCTAATCCTGAAATAGAAAATGAAGTTCCAAACACGGTCGCAGCTTGAGTCACCACATCAGAGAGCTTCCACACCAGTAAAGCTGAAAAAATTAAGGCAAATACGGCACCAATAAAGCCAAGTATTAATCCCCAATTAAGGAATGGACGCATAATAAAGCCGTCAGTTGCACCAATAAGTTTCATCACATTAATGGTGTCACGGCGACTGAAAATATTGAGGCGTACACTGTTACCAATCACCAGTAACAAAGCAACAACCATCAATGTACCAATCACCAAGGCGATTTGCCCGACTAATGACGTTAACGTTGAAAGCCGAGAAAACCAGCTATCATCCATTCTGACTTCATCAACACCAGGTATTTTCGCTACTGTATCACGCAGATTTACCATTAATTGTTGATCGCTAGGCTCCATAACGGGTGTCACAATCGCCACCGCAGGTAATGGATTTTCTTCTAACATATCTAACGCACTACTAAAGCCAGCCCAAGAACGAAATTCCACCAGCGAATCTTGTCGCGAAAGGTAGTTAACACCTTCGACTTTTTCTAAGGCTTCAATTTTTTTGATTGTGGCTTCAGCTAATGAATCATCAAGAGATTTATCGAGATAAACAGTTAATTGTGGTGTTGGATACCATTGTTCTGCCGCTGTTGAGACATTCTTCCATACAATATAAAAGATGCTAGGCAAGGTAAGAGATATCGCGACAACCATTACCGTTAAAAAAGAGGAGAGCGGTTGGCGTAAAAAATCTGCCATCGTGTTACGCCATGCATAACGCCACTGTTCGCGTCTTCCCCCTTTTAGCGCCTTGGTTTTTGCACCCGGCGTTGGCATTGATTTACGGGAACTTTTTGCTTTAGCCATTTTGCCCTCCCACCATTCTGCCTTGCCCTAATGTAAGAATGCGATAATTTCTACGTTCTATCAGCGACATATCGTGCGTCGCCATTAACACGGTTACGCCAACACGGTTGAACTCTTCAAAAAGGCGCATGATACCTTCTGAAAGCTCGCCATCAAGGTTACCTGTTGGTTCATCTGCGAGCAAAACAGTCGGCTTATTCACAACAGCGCGCGCAATACCGACACGCTGTTGTTCACCACCAGAGAGTTGAATAGGATAATTTTTAGCTTTATCCAATAGCCCCACTTTATCTAAAGCGGCGGAAACTCTTCGCCGAATATCCTCTTCACTCGCGCCAGCAATAATCAGGGGAAGAGAAACGTTGTCATAAACCGTTCTATCCATCAATAAGTGGTGATCTTGGAAGATCATCCCAATTTGACGGCGAAGAAAAGGGATCTCACTATTTTTGAGTCTACTGATATCGTGACCAGCAAACCAAATAGCACCATCACTTGGGCGTTCTATTCCACAAATTAACTTAAGCAATGTACTTTTACCGGCGCCAGAATGACCCGTTAAAAAAGCCATTTCACCAGGACGAAGATGAAAATCAACCCCCTGTAATGCTTGTCTTCCACCTAAATAAGCCTTGCTGACGTGTTCGAAGCGGATCATTAAAACTACTCCTCGCGGGCAAACAGAGCCTCAATAAAATCGTCGGCCTTAAACGGACGTAGATCTTCAATACCTTCACCTACCCCAATATAACGGATAGGAATACTAAACTGATCAGCAATGGAGAAGATAACTCCCCCTTTTGCTGTACCATCGAGTTTAGTCAATGTTAATCCAGTTAGCCCAACTGTTTCATTAAAGAGTTTTGCCTGACTAACTGCATTTTGTCCGGTACTTGCATCTAACGTCAGCATCACCTCATGTGGTGCTTCTTCGTCTAATTTCTTCATAACACGAACGATTTTTTTCAGCTCTTCCATTAAATGGGATTTATTCTGCAATCGTCCTGCGGTATCAGCAATAAGAACATCGACACCTTTTGCTTGGGCTGATTGAATTGCATCAAAAATAACAGATGCAGGATCAGCGCCAGTATGTTGTGCCACAACAGGGATATTATTACGCTCACCCCAAACTTGTAACTGTTCAACCGCTGCCGCACGGAATGTATCACCCGCAGCTAACATGACAGATTTACCTTCAGCTTGGTATTGTCGCGCTAATTTTCCGATTGTGGTTGTTTTACCAACACCGTTAACACCAACCATTAAAATAACAAAAGGTTTTTTACCTTCAATATTTAATGGTTTATCAACTTTACTTAAAATATCGCCCATCTCTTCACGTAATTTACCGTAAAGGGCTTCAGCATCTTTAAGATCTTTATGAGTAGCGTGTTTAGTCAGACTAGTGATGATTTTAGTTGTGGTTTCCATGCCCACATCAGCAATTAAGAGTTGCTCTTCTAACTCTTCAAACAGCTCATCATCAATTTTCTTACCACGAAATAGACCAAGGAATCCTGAACCTAAGTTTTGGCGAGTTTTCAGTAAGCCTTTTTTCAGTCGGCTAAAGAAACCTTCTTTTTTAGGTTTCTCTTGTTCAACAACTTTATCTGCCAGCACTTCTTCGCGTAAAGATTCAATATCTTCAGCTTCTGCTTGCGCAATAGCGAGACGTTCGTTTTCCTCTTCTTGCGCTAAACGTTGAGCTTCGGCCTCTTGAGCCAAGCGTTCTTGCTCTAGGCGCTCTACTTCTAAACGTTCTTGCTCCGCTTTAAGTTCAGCTTGGCGCTGAGCTTCTTCTTGCGCAAGGCGTTGGGCTTCGGCTTCTTGAGCCAAGCGTTCTTGCTCTAGGCGCTCTGCTTCTACACGTTCTTGCTCCGCTTTAAGTTCAGCTTGGCGCTGAGCTTCTTCTTGCGCAAGGCGTTGGGCTTCGGCTTCTTGAGCTAAACGTTCTTGTTCTGCACGCTCCGCCTCTTGGCGCTCTGCTTCTAAACGTTCTTGTTCCGCTTGAAGTTCAGCTTGACGCTGAGCTTCTTCTTGCGCAAGGCGTTGGGCTTGTGCTTCTTGAGCTAAACGTTCTTGTTCTGCACGCTCCGCTTCTTGGCGTTGCGCTTCTAAACGTTCTTGCTCCGCTTGAAGTTCAGCTTGACGCTGAGCTTCTTCTTGCGCAAGACGTTGGGCTTCGGCTTCTTGAGCTAAACGTTCTTGTTCTGCACGCTCCGCTTCTTGGCGTTGCGCTTCTAAACGTTCTTGCTCCGCTTTAAGTTCAGCTTGACGCTGAGCTTCTTCTTGCGCAAGACGTTGGGCTTGTGCTTCTTGAGCTAAACGAGCTTGTTCTGCATGTTCTGCCTCTAAACGCGCTTGCTCTGCATCTATTTCTGCTTGTCGCTGGGCTTGTTCTTGCTCTAAACGTTGTTTTTCAGCCTCTTGTGCCAATCTATCTTGCACAACACGTTGCGCTTCTTGGCGCTCTGCTTCTAAACGTTCTTGCTCTGCTTGTAATTGCGCTTGGCGAGCCGCATCTTCTTGGGCTTCTTTTGCCAAACGTTCTTGTTCTAAACGCTCTTCTTCTAAGCGTTGCTGTTCTTTCTCTTGCTCAATATTTTCTTCTTTGTTACGCCCAAAACCGAGCCACGAGAAAAAACCTTTTTTTTCTTTTGCCATTAGCTACTAAACTCCTCGCACTAAATCATGGCGCGATTACATTGACGATATTGAAAATAATAATGAAGTCTATCATTTGATCATGGATAAACGCATCTTTTATACGAATTTTATGGTAAATTATTCCGGATTAAATCAAGGGAAGTCATCGAGATAACAACAGACACGAATTCCTTATTCCAAAAGACACTCCAAAACTCACGTTTAAACGATATAAATCAAAATAATATGGCCAAAAAACCACAAAAAGCCCCAATGGGACAAATCAGAATAATTGGGGGAAAATGGCGTGGTCGTAAACTTCCGGTTCTCGATAGCCAAGGATTACGACCAACAACGGATAGAGTAAAAGAAACGCTCTTTAATTGGCTAATGCCCGTTATCCAAAATGCCCGTTGCCTTGACTGTTTTGCAGGAAGCGGTGGTTTAGGCATTGAAGCCCTTTCTCGCTATGCTCTTGAAACCACGTTTATCGAATATGAACGTGCAGTTGCCCAACAAATTACCGCAAATTTAACCTTACTTAATGCCGAGAATGGGCATGTCATTCAAGACAGTGCATTGTCATATCTTGCTAAACAAGGTTCGCCTTATAATGTCGTTTTTTTAGATCCTCCTTTTCATAAAGGCATGTTGTCAGACACTATCCAATTATTAGAAAATAACGGTTGGTTAGCGCAAGATTGCTATATTTATATTGAGGAAGAAGTTAAAGCACAGACTTATACAATTCCGACTCATTGGACATTACATAGAGAGAAGATCGCAGGGCAAGTCGCGTATCGTCTTTATATTCGCAGTTTATCTGCTTAATTTTTTATGGAGCTGCTATGTTAATCTTTTTTGGCCGATTTTTAATGGTCGGTGTTTGGGGCTTTCTGTTTTTAAATATTATTTCCCCATTTCCTAAGCCTCTAAAATATTTTATGGATATTGCATTGATTTTTATGGTGATTATGCATGGATTACAAATTGTTATGTATAAAGCAGGACAACCTAAAGATCAAAAACCCTCAACGGCATTACAATTTCGTATTTTCTTCTTCGGGATCTTTGAGCTGTTAAAAATACAAAAAGAATTACGCAAAGAATACGAAGAAAAACAGAAGAATAAAACTAAACCACAGCCGTAAATATTGTTATATCCTCGCAATTATCTGGGGTCGATAATCAACCCCAGAGGTTGCCAAATAATAAATATTCCATCTTATTTATTATTTAGCTCATCACTTGGCATATCGGTTTCAAACTTTACAAAACGACTGCCCTGCATAAACAAACGCCCTTTCATTTCAGGTTCAATATCTTGATAAGCTGATTTATCCATTCTTAACACTAAGTCTTTACGATCATCAGTGGTTAAACGAAAGGTCACTTGATAATAATGTATTGTTTCTGGGCCATTTACATCATTTTCTCTTGAACGCCGTTCATTTGCTGCAACTTCTTTTTTGTCAATGACTTCAACCATATAGAGTATAACAGGTGAATTATCGTCACTTATCCGCTGTTTTCTTTGTTCGAAGAAACGATAAGTTGCTGACGCTATAATAATCACCAGTACCGCAATTCCTAAAATAGCCGCTTTATTCATTACATTAATTCCTATCGTTATATGGATTAAAAAACAGTGTGCTTTATATTATTTTAATAAGTCCATCAGTTTCGTCATTAACCGCTATTCTTAAATTAATCTTTCTGTTATGAATAATGAAACAGTTCTGAATATAAGGAAGATATTATGAGTTGGCCTTTTCTCGCCGTATTATTCTCCGGATGGCTTTATATAGATGCCGCATATCGAGGTCCTAATTGGCAACGATGGCTATTCCGTCCTATCACGCTACTGCTTTTATTACTTTGGGCATGGCAAGTTCCCGAGCACAATATTAATAGTTACCTAATTGTAGGTGCATTATTAGCGACTTTGCTTTCTGATATTTTAAGAATGTTTGATGGTAAGTATTTACTACCTTCTCTTGCCTTAGTTTTTCTAAGTTACATACTTTATATGGTGAGTTTTTTATTACCACTCCAACTCTCTTTCTATCTTCCTTTACTTGGATTCGTGATTCTTGCTTTTATCATCATTCTAGCCATTGTTTGGACTAAGCTCGATAAATTAGCCATTCCAGCTTCTTTAACTTTACTAGCCGCATTTGCTATGTTTTGGATTGCGGGTGAAAAATTCTTCTACTTAAGTAATGATTACAACTTATCAGTGATGATTGGCTCATTATTGTTAGTGATTGCTTACTCAGTATGGCTAATCAACCGCTTCCGCTTCTCATTTTCAGCGTCTAAAGGGCTTGTCAGCGCCTGTTATTTTATTGGTCATTTCTTTATTGTCAGAGCACTGTTCCTTTAGTCTAAATCCAGCCCCTTGTTTTAAACATTTAAATCAAGGGGTTAATTTTTTGACCTAATTCGCACTTTTTGCCAATGAATATGCCTTCGGTATCTTGACTCTGGACTCTACTCCAAGCTGTAAAGTACTTATCAGATAGATAAATTTAGACTTTACTTTGTTGAACAAGGAGAGCCAGTTATGACTAAACATGCTCATCAACACGATAATCATAAACATACCGATGCTTGCTGCTCAAGCTCTCAATGCTGTTCAGGTCACTCAGAGAATAGTACGCACTCACATACTGAAAGCGGACATTCTCATACCAAGATAGATAAAAGTGATCCTGAATGCGAGGATGAGCACCACCACGGACACTCCCACGAACATGATCACCAGCATGATCATGATGACCACGACCATAGCCATGATGGGCACAATCACGCTCATGGAAGCTGTGATATCAACGCCCCTGTCTCTAATATTGAGCCAGAAAAGATTGCACAACAGCGCTTTAGCTGGAAAGTGCAAGGTATGGATTGCCCAAGTTGCGCTCAGAAAATTGAAACAGCCGCACTCAAAGTTGCAGGTGTAAAACAAGCAAAAGTCCTTTTTGCCACCGAAAAATTAGTCGTTGATGCTGATAGCGACCTACGTGCAGATGTGATTGCAGCCATTAACAGTGCTGGTTTTGAGCTTTTTGATCTCTCATCACCTCAATCCCAAAAAGTGGCGAAGCAAAGCTTCTTAAAAGAAAGCTCATTTGTGATTGTTTTGGCACTTTTAATGGCGATTAGCTGGGGTGCAGAGTTTATTGATCCCCAAGCAGGTCGTGCAGCCTTTATTGCAACAACCTTAATTGGTCTATTCCCCATTGTGAAAAAGTCCTTACAACTTATTCGCAGTGGTACGCCGTTTGCTATCGAAACATTGATGAGTGTTGCTGCAATTGGCGCACTATTTATTAATGCAACCGAAGAAGCAGCAATGGTCATTTTGCTGTTTATGATTGGTGAAATGCTGGAGTCTTATGCCGCAGGACGTGCTCGTCGTGGTGTGAGCGCCTTAATGGCATTAGTGCCAGAAGAAGCAACATTAGTCAAAGATGGTAAAAAACAAACTGTTCCTGTTGCGCAATTACGTCCGGGCGACATTATTGAGATTGCGCCAGGTTCACGTTTGCCAACAGACGCCGAACTAGTTAGTGCATTTGCAAGCTTTGATGAAAGTGCATTAACGGGTGAATCCGTACCCGTAGAGCGTTTACAAGGCGAAAAGGTCGCTGCTGGTTGTTTATCTGTCGATAGATCTGTACAGATGAAAGTGGTATCTGAACAAGGGCAGAATGCTATCGACCGTATTTTGCAATTGATTGAAGAAGCTGAAGAGCGTAGAGCCCCTATTGAACGCTTTATTGACCGCTTTAGTCGTTACTATACACCTGCGATTATGCTGTTCTCTGCACTGGTTATCATTGTTCCACCACTGTTGTTCTCACAACCTTGGGAAACATGGATTTATCGCGGTTTAACCCTATTACTGATTGGCTGTCCTTGTGCTTTAGTTATCTCAACACCCGCCGCCATCACGTCAGCATTAGCGGCAGCAACTAAACGCGGAGCGCTTATCAAAGGTGGCGCAGCATTAGAGCAATTAGGCACTGTTAACACTATCGCATTAGATAAAACAGGCACATTAACAGAAGGGAAACCTCAAGTTACTGATGTTGTAGCTGAAACTGGATTTAATGAAAAAGAAGTACTGACTTTTGCTTCATCCGTAGAAATTGGCTCTCATCACCCATTAGCAAAAGCCATTATCAATAAAGCACAAGATGAAGGTGTGCTTGTTGTTGAAGCGGAAGATCGTAAAGCGCTAGCAGGTAAAGGAATTGAAGGTTATTTAAATAGCCAACATATTTTGGTGAGTGCACCTTCTCAATTATCAGAAGCCACATTACTCTCTTCTCAATGGCAACAAGAAGTTGCACGCCTTGAAGATGAAGGTAAAACCGTGGTTGTCGTATTAAAAGAGAGCCAGCTTATCGGTGTTATTGCTATGCAAGATACCTTACGCAGTGATGCTGTTGAATCAATGAAGTTATTGAAAGAGATGAACATCAATGCCGTTATGCTAACTGGTGATAATCCAAGAGCAGCCGCGGCTATTGCGAAAAAATTAGGTATGGATTTCCGAGCAGGATTACTGCCTGAAGATAAAGTAACTTCAGTAATGGAAATCAGTAAAACACATAACACAATGATGGTGGGTGATGGTATCAATGATGCGCCAGCAATGAAAGCTGCAACCATTGGTGTCGCGATGGGAAGCGGTACAGACGTTGCACTTGAAACAGCTGATGCAGCATTAACGCATAACCGTTTAACGGGCTTACCTGAAGTTATTAAGTTATCTCGTGCGACACGTAAAATTATCCGTGAAAACATCACGATAGCACTTGGTTTAAAAGCGATATTTTTAGTAACAAGCTTATTAGGAATTACTGGGCTTTGGGTTGCTGTTCTTGCTGACTCAGGAGCGACAGCACTGGTAACAGCCAATGCCGTAAGACTATTAAGAGTAAAAATTAGCGCCTCAAGCAAAGAGTAAGCACGTTAAAATAACAAAACCCAAACCTCAGTATGTGGGGTTTGGGTTATTTTTTAGTGCGATGATAAGCAATATTTACAGTATAAATTACAGATTGCTCTCTTTTTTACGGATAAGATAACGATAAGGTGCAGATTGCGTCTCTTGATTTAATAAATCATGTTCCATAAATCGGCAAAAGCCAGGAATATCACGCACAGTGGCAGGATCATCAGCAATCACTAATAATGTCTCACCTAATGCCATATTTCTTATGGTTTTACGTACTAACATCACAGGCTCAGGGCAACGTAGTCCTAGCGTATCTAATGTCTTGGTTGCATCATCAAATTGAGCATTCATTCTATTAACCATTCTTCTTACACTGACAGATTTCGTTATTATATCTCGCTTTCGTGTTCACATCACGGCACATTAAGCACAAAGGTATTCCCCCTAACCTTTGCTTTTGTTGCGCAACAGGCGTATTATGCGCATCCTCTCATTTAAGAGAGAAATCACTGTTTTATTGGGTTCCCTCACCCCAATCACTAAAAAGGTACAATTTATGTATACGTTTACTCCCCGCCAAAAAGCGGTGGCGCTATTATGGCTTTCTTTGTTCCACATCCTGATAATTACTTCTAGTAACTATCTTGTGCAATTACCTATTTCCATTTTTGGTTTCCATACCACTTGGGGTGCCTTTACCTTTCCGTTTATTTTTCTGGCAACAGATTTAACGGTTCGTATTTATGGCGCACCACTTGCCAGACGCATTATTACCGCCGTTATGCTACCTGCATTAGCAATTTCTTACCTGATCTCAACGCTTTTTTTCCAAGGCAGTTGGCAGGGTTTTGCCTCATTAGCTGATTTTAATATCATGGTGGCAAGAATTGCGACAGCGAGCTTTATGGCTTATGTGTTAGGTCAAATCATGGATGTGTCTGTCTTTAATCGTTTAAGACAACAACAAAAATGGTGGGTAGCGCCAAGTGCAGCTATGTTCTTCGGTAATTTACTCGACACACTCGCATTCTTCTTTATTGCATTTTATCGTAGTACTGACGCATTTATGGCGGAGAATTGGGTTGAAATTGCATTAGTTGACTACGTGTTTAAATTAACCATTTGTATGCTGTTCTTCTTACCTGCTTATGGTGTCTTATTGAATTTTATTTTGCGTCACTTTTTCGCAGAAGAAAGTCAAAAACAAGATTATGCTGAAATCCGCTCATAATCCGGCTCACCTCGCAAAAAAATAATGACATAAATGTCATAATTCAAACAATAAAGCTTCATAAGCCAATTTTATGAAGCTTTATTCTGATTCGAATAATTTATTATTTTACGTAAATATTTCGTATAGTAATTAATTAGCATGATTAGTTAAACAACTCACGAAATATTACTTAAATATCATTATTAGGATGTTTTTCACATGCTAATATAAAAAGTCTTAATTATTTACAATAAATTATTTTATTCATCTATTAAACTGTTAATGTATTCTTAGAACGTCTCCATATTGTTATATGTCAGTTGGGATGACGAGTCTCACCATAAGGATTTTTTACTCTCTTTTGCGAATAGTAGGAGTCTATTATGTTAAAAGTTATTCAATCCCCCGCTAAGTATATTCAAGGGCCAGACGCGCTATATCATATTGGTAAATACGCGAAGCCGTTTGGTGATAGAGCACTGATTATTGCCGACAAATTTGTGATGGAACTCGTCGGTAGTACCGTTAAAGATAGTATGTCTCAATATGAAGTTAATGGGCACTTCGAACTTTTTAATGGTGAATGCACACACAACGAAATCAATCGACTATCTGAACTTGCAAAAGCACAAGCCTCTCTTGTGATCATCGGCGTTGGTGGTGGTAAAACACTTGATACTGCCAAAGCTGTTGCTTATAAATGCCAACTTCCTGTCGTTATTTCCCCAACCATTGCTTCCACTGATGCACCAACAAGCGCACTTTCTGTGATTTATACTGAATTAGGCGCATTTGATAGTTATCTTTTCTACCCAACAAATCCTGACGTTGTCGTGATGGATACCAACATCATCGCTTCTGCACCAGCTCGTTTATTAGTGGCAGGCATGGGAGATGCTTTAGCAACCTACTTTGAAGCAAGAGCGTGTAGTCATGCGCAAAAACAGACCATGGCAGGAGGTAAATCGACACTTGCTGCCCTAGCTTTGGCTGAACTTGGCTATAACACCCTTTTAGAAGATGGCTATAAAGCAAAACTCGCAGTAAGCCGAGGTGTTTGTACAACTGCGGTAGAAAATATTATTGAAGCAAATACCTTCTTAAGTGGTATTGGTTTTGAAAGTGCAGGTCTTGCGGCAGCTCATGCCATTCATAATGGATTTACAGCATTAGAAGAGTGTCACAACATGTATCATGGTGAAAAAGTTGCCTTTGGTACATTAGTCCAATTAGTGTTAGAAAACAGTCCATTAGAAGAGTTAGAAGAGTTTCTAGATTTCTGTATTTTAGTCGGACTGCCTGTCACTTTAGAAGAGTTGGGTATCAATGCAACAGGCGATGAATTAAATGAAAAAATTATGGCTGTTGCTGAGTTAAGTTGTGCTGAAGGTGAGACAATTTATAACATGCCATTTGATATCGATTCCGATAAGGTTTATGCCGCGATTTTAACTGCCGACCAATTAGGACGGGAATGGCTTTATTAAAGCCTGAGTAAACAGGGAGTGCCTATCTCCCTGTTTGCATTTACAAGAAAGGGTGTTTTATGGTCAGTATCGTATTAGTTTCAAAGAGCCTTACGCTCGCCAATGGTATCAAAGAGCTCGTTAATCAGACTGTAGATCGCCAAGTAAAAATTGCCATTGCGACCAACTATCAAACACCTTCTGATCTTGCTAATGAAGTGTCACCAGAAACCATACTTTCAGCAATTAAAAAGTGTTATAGCAAGCAAGGTGTACTCGTTTTACTCGATACTTATCATTCAGCACAAAATGCAGCACTCGCCATCGCTAATCTTGAGCATAACATTGCCACAAATGTCGCGTTAAGTTCGGCTCCGATTGTTGAAGGCACCTTGGCTGCCGCCAATAGCATTGCACTAGGCGCTTCACTTGAAGAAGCAGAAAAAGCAGCACATAAAACCATTACAATTAAAAAACTGCAATTAGGCGAAAATCTTCCTAATTTTAATATTCACCCTAAAAATACAAATTACGAACCCGTCCGAATTATCACCGCACCTGTTTGGCTATACCCTTATCATCGTTTCGTGATCCCTCGTAAAAAAATATCCTCTCATTTATTGCTTGAAGAGCAAAAACGCCTCATTAAAGCGATTGAGCGATCCAAAAAGGACATAGACTGGTTAACTGAAGAAGCCTATCGCAAGATTGGAGAGCAATATGCCCATATTTTTTCGAGTCATCGCTTCTTATTAGAAAATACCGAATTACAACTGACCGTATGTAGCATGATAAGTAAACATCACTGCAATGCAGAATTTGCCTTACAGCAGACATTTATTGATTTAATAGATACTTACGCGCAAATGGATGATGATAATATGCGTGCTCGTGAAAGTGATTTAGATGATATTTTATCTCGATTACTACGCTATTTAACCTCTGCCCCTCCTCCAATTACACATCCTCCTTATGCAAATGCAGTTCTAGTAACAAAACAGCTTCACCCTTCAACATTAATGGCTCTGGATACCAACAAGATCAAAGGGATTTTATTAAGTCATGGGAACCCACTATCTAATACCACTGTATTAGCTAATGCATTAGATATTCCAATTATTAACGAGGCGGGAAGACAAGCTCTTTCTCTGACTGACGGGCAAAATATCACACTTAAAAAAGTCCAAAATATTTGGCTTTATCAAAACACCTATATCTCTCATTAAAAATGAGAGTATTTAAATAACCTGTGATCCACAGTGTCAGGTTATTTAATTTCTTTATTATTTTATATTTCATCTCTTTTTTACTAAAAATAAAAAAAGGGAATAAAAGATCCTCTTTTATTCCCTAGCTGCTTGTTATCTTAGTAATCAATTACTTTTTTATTATCTAATAGGCAATACTTATAATGCTCTTGCCAGTAAACTAATGGGGTGTTCACATTTTTTCGTCGTTGACATCTCAATTTGCCATTTACAGGTTTCACAGTCTGTAATCACCAAATCACAGCCACTCTCTTCAATTTGACGGAATAAGCCTGCGCCAATGCCTTGAGCAACATCGTAGTTTTCAGATTTAAAACCGTAAGTTCCGGCAATACCACAGCATTGAGAATCTAAAACAATGACCTCAACACCAGGGATACGTTTAATTAAATCAATGGAATAGGCTGTCCATCCCATTTTTTCCATATGACAAGGTGTGTGATACGCCACTTTTAACGGAGTATGTTTCAGTGGTAACTCACGACCTTCTTCTAATAAACGATAAATATAGCGTGTCGCTAATTCAATATTTTCACGTACTTTTGATGTATCAACATCGAGGATATGTTCATACTCATCACGAATAGTGAAAGTACAAGTAGATGATGTTGCAACGACAGGAATATTGTTTTCAACAATTTTTTCTGTCAGCGATTCTAAGTTTACTGCGGCTTGTTTTTTGGCTTGTTTAACAAAACCATTCGCAATTAATGCAACACCACAGCATTTTTCGCGTTTTAATAACTGAACACCAATCTCCATTTTGTTGAATACTTTAACTAAATCTTTCCCTAATTGAGGGTGGTTATAGTTAGCGTAACAACCGTGGAAGAAGGCAACTTGATCTTTAAAACGCGCTTGCTCTTCAACTTGTTTTTTCATCCATGTTCTAAATGTACCAAAAGAGTATTTTGGTAATTCGCGACGATGGTCGATTTTAAGTGCTTTATCCAAGATCTTACGTACAGGTTTTAATCCTGTAATAGTATTTACTATCGGCGCCATCGGCGTTGATAATGTTCCCATTAAATCCGTATGACTTAAAATAGCATCACGAAGTTTTGGTGTTTTCGTATTGTAGTTCAGTTTCGCACGCGAAATGATGTCACCGATCTTCACATCTGACGGACAAGCAACTTCACAACGCTTACAGTTAGTGCAATATTTCAATGCTTCATCATAAAGCATCGGATCTTTTAGACGTAAACGCTCACCATCAGGGCCCGCTTGTTTAGGGCCAGGGTAAAGTGGATTTACTTTTGCAACTGGGCAGTAAGTAGTACAAACAGTACACTTAATGCACGCTTCAAAACTGTTATCATGTAAACTCATTGTGCTGCCTCCACAACCGCAGATGTGGTCTGTTCTGATTTATTGTGCTGTAAAATTTGTTGCGCTGCATAAAGTGCACTGATCATTGAAACACCTGCACCACAACCTTCATTAAGCGGATCAAATCCACCTAATACAGCACCTACAGCGTAAACATTCTCTAAGACTTCACCGTATTTCATCGGTCTTAATTGACTATCTGTATCAACACCAAATCGCATATAAGGCTGTTTTGCAAAGACATTCACTTGTGTCCACTCATTACGAGGTAATGTCTCTAGCAAATCAAGCTCCATTAAAGGTTCATAGACACGATCAAACTCTGCAATTAAACCATTATTGAAGAAACTCCCTGTTGCCAATACAACATGTTCACTACGAATAGGAATATCAGTATGGTTTCGAGTATGAATACCTGTAACTTTATTACCAATTAAATCAACTTGTTCTGCACGATCGCCCGGCATAATTAAACCGCCAGCTTTTTGGAAACGCAGTTTTAATGCTTGATGTAAGCGAATACCTAATAGTGATGGTGGCAATGTCGGTAATAAACAGATAGGTTTACCTACAAGTTGTTGAAGTAGCGTCACAGGCTCTTCTGCATCCAGCCCGATACATGCAGGTAAAATAATCGCTTCAACACTATCATCAATATGTTTTTTCAGCTCTTCTGCTAACGCTTTGGTGTTTTCAGGCTTATCTAAATAGCGCGCAATATTGACTGCTCTAAATTCACTTGGATTATCACGCAATCTATCTAATAACGGTAAGTGAATATGATAAGGAATAGACTCAACACCTTGCTCATTCAGCGTATTGCTTGCAAATTGTGGCTGAAAATCTAAGAAGCCTTCAATTCCAACAACCGCCAGCTTTTTCCACGGCAGTGCTTGATTAACGCCATGAGTTGGCACACGTTTTGGACTCATCCAGCTCATACGTGAACGCCCAACAGGTGTAATACGATAATGGTTTTCATCACCATTACCTTGATATTCAAGGCCCTTTGTACTTGCCAGTAATGCTTGAGCCTGTTCAATTAAAGTCGAAACTTGCGTTTCACCCATACGGCTATAAGGATGTTTAGGGGCAAGTTCAGCCAATGTTGCTAAGGCTTTCTTAGGCTGAGTCACTAATGAACCATCAGGAAGATGAGTTAATAGATCCAGAGAACCTGATGAGAAATGTAGTGCGCTTTGACCATTACTGATAATTGCGCAAGACTTACCGGCTTCAGCAAGACGAATACCTGCGGTTAAACCGGCAAGTCCGCTACCTATAATGATGACGTCAAATTTCATTATCTGCCTCCGCTGAAGCTGTTTTTTCAATCATATCAGCATCTAAACCACATAAACCTTGGTAAACCCAACTGGTGAATTCACTTTCACGTAATGCATTACCCCAAGCGATTGGTCGAATACCTTTCCAACGCTCATTTAAGAAATGGGCAAGCTGTTGTTCTGACTCGTGAGGAGTAGTGACTTGTAAACGGTTCAATAAACCCGCTGCACGACAAGCACAAAGTTCACCTTGGCATGTTCCCATACCCACGCGAGTACGGCGACGTAAATCAAGTAAGTTATTGACTGTTAAAGAGTTAACAGCATAGCGAACTTCCCCCGCAGTAACAGCTTCACATTCACAAACTAAACTCTTATCGCTACGCTCATTGCTCAATAATTTATTGGCTAAATCACCATGACGATAAACCGCAGAACCACGAATTGGCGCAGGTAATGAAACAACGCTACGTAATGCTTGTTCTGCTGACTGACGAGAGCCCGGTAAGGCTTCTTCTGCTGTTGTACATTTTGCAGAGACATTTAATTTTTCGCAGATTTTATCTGTTGCCCATTCAGCCATTAAACGGTAAGTCATTAATTTACCGCCAGTAATGGTAATAAAGCCTTCTAATCCATCACGTTGCGCATGGTCGAGTAAAACAATACCACGGCTAACATTACGACCAGATGGATCGTCATCACTTGCAACTAAAGGACGCACACCAGCATAAGCACGTAAAATTCGAGTTTGAGCCAGTTTTGGCGCTAACATTGAACCTTCGCGGATAAGAATATCGACTTCTTCAGGAGTCACATACATATTGTCGATTTCATCGTAAGGTACACGTGTTGATGTTGTACCAATCAATGAAATTGTATCGCCAGGCACTAAAATATCGGCATCCGCAGGTTTACGGCAACGGTTGATCACCATATTGTTAATACGATGACCCAAAATCAACAATGCGCCTTTGGCTGGGAACATTCGCACTTTTAACTCGCCATACTCAGCGATTTTTTGTCCCCAAATTCCCCCTGCATTCGCCACTATTTGTGCACGAATTTCATACAGTTTTTTCGCTTGATGATCGTAAACTTTCACGCCTTTAACACGGTCACCTTCACGAATAAGTCCAACGACTTCATGATAAGTCAGTACTTGAGCGCCATGTTCGCGGGCATCTAACATATTTGCGGCAGTTAAACGGAAAGGATCGACAGTACCATCTGGCACTTTAACTGCACCGATCAAATTAGGGTTAACAGAAGGCTCTAAGCGAATAGCTTCTTCGGGTGAAATCGCTTGAGCATCAATACCTGCCGCTTGGCAAGATTGAATAAAGGTCTGTTGAAACTCTAAAGAATCTTCAGGTAGGGTAATAAAAAGGCCATCCGTTTTTTCAACACAATGACGAGCGACCCTTTTTAAAATCATGTTCTCTTCAATACACTCACGCGCTGACTCAGGATCTGTTACTGCATAACGCGCACCACTGTGTAACAATCCATGATTTCGACCGGTTGCACCGGTTGCAATATCATGTCTTTCTAGCAGGACGCAACGTAACCCACGGCGTGCACAGTCTCTTGCCATGCCAGCACCGGTTGCTCCCCCGCCAATAATAATGACATCAGTTTCTGTCACTGGTGAACCGCTCATCATAGAGATGCCCTCTCACATTACATTCAGCAAACGCTTATTTATTCTTTAGCGTTAATTATAGTGTATAAGATACACAAAAAATGTGGTTAATGTTTGATAATGAGCAAAAACGAAAGAGAAACGCTCACGAGTGAAAAATTAAAACCACATCTGTGATACTAATCACAAATTATTTAACAAAAAGTATTTGATAAAGTTAACATATCACTCAAAATTGCACATCTTGAAAAATTATTCGACAACTGAGTAATACCTCACAGTAAATTTGATTGTATAAGTTTACTATTAAGTTCGTTAAAGAAAATTTTTTGATAACTTCACTGTTCGTTTTGTCATTATTTAATATCAACATATTAAAATAAAAGCCATCGGAGGCTAATATGTTAAGTCTGTTTAGACCTGCGCCACATAAAGCGCGTTTGCCAAAAGAGCAGATAGATCCTGTCTATCGTCGTCTGCGTTGGCAGATCTTTATGGGGATTTTCTTCGGTTATGCTGCTTATTATTTAGTAAGAAAAAACTTTGCGTTAGCAATGCCTTACCTTGTAGAAGAAGGGTTTTCTAAAGGTGACCTAGGTTTTGCTTTATCAGGGATCTCGATTGCTTACGGTTTCTCTAAGTTTATCATGGGCTCGTTCTCTGACCGCGCTAACCCTCGTTACTTCTTACCAGCAGGTCTTATTTTAGCGTCTTTAGTGATGCTATTTATGGGCTTTGTACCATGGGCAACTTCGAGCATTATGGTAATGTTCGTTCTGTTGTTCCTTTGTGGTTGGTTCCAAGGTATGGGTTGGCCTCCTTGTGGACGTACCATGGTGCACTGGTGGTCACAGAAAGAACGTGGCGGTATCGTTTCTATCTGGAACTGTGCGCATAACGTCGGTGGTGGTTTACCTCCATTACTATTCTTATTAGGTATGGCGTGGTTTAACGACTGGAAAGCAGCGTTATATATGCCAGCATTTGCAGCAATTTTAGTTGCAATGATTGCATTCGCATTAATGCGCGATACCCCTCAATCTTGTGGTCTTCCACCGATTGAAGAGTACAAAAACGACTACCCACCTGATTATAAAGAAACAGACGAGCAAGAACTGACTGCAAAAGAAATCTTTATGAAGTATGTGTTCCCTAACAAACTTCTGTGGATGATTGCAATCGCGAACGTGTTCGTTTACTTACTGCGCTACGGCGTACTGGACTGGTCACCAACTTATCTACGTGAAGTAAAAGACTTCGCAATGGATAAATCATCATGGGCTTACTTCTTATACGAATACGCAGGTATTCCGGGCACACTGCTGTGTGGTTGGATGTCGGATAAAGTGTTCAGAGGTAACCGTGGTGCAACAGGTGTGTTCTTCATGACCTTAGTAACTATCGCAACTATCGTATTCTGGATGAACCCAGCGGGTAACCCGAATGTTGATATGGCGTGTATGTTAATCATCGGTTTCTTAATCTACGGTCCTGTTATGTTGATTGGTCTGCATGCTCTTGAGCTTGCACCGAAAAAAGCAGCAGGTACAGCAGCAGGCTTTACCGGTTTATTCGGTTACTTAGGTGGTTCTGTTGCGGCGAGTGCTATCGTAGGTTACACAGTTGACTTCTTCGGCTGGGATGGCGGCTTTATGGTCATGATCGGCGGTAGTGCACTGTCTGTTGTGTTATTACTTATCGTGATGGTTACTGAAACCAAACACAAACGTGAAATGCTTCAGAAGTACGAATAATCGCTAACTGATTATTTATGAAATTAATTAAATCTCATCTCTAAAAACCAAGCCACATCAACTGTTTTGATGTGGCTTTTTTATTGCCAACTGTACATAACTTTGTTGTACGTAGAATTAAAATGGAGCAGCTTTATGAGTACATCTTTTAGAATAAAACCGTTAGTTGCAGGCGTTCTTTTAACTCTATCTTTAAGTGCAATCGCACAAGCGGCAAGTGATAAGGTCGTTATCGCTCACCGTGGTGCAAGTGGTTATTTGCCTGAACATACGCTTCCTGCCAAAGCATTAGCTTATGCCCAAGGTGCAGATTATCTAGAACAAGACTTGGTGATGACCAAAGACAACGAATTAGTTGTTTTACATGACCATTATCTTGATCGTGTAACAGATGTGGCTGATCGTTATCCTGATAGAGCAAGAAAAGATGGCCGTTACTACGCTATCGACTTCACCCTTGAAGAAATTAAAGGACTGAAATTTACTGAAGGTTTTGACATTGTTGATGGTAAAAAAGTCCAAAGTTATCCAAACCGCTTCCCTATGGGTAAATCGGATTTCCGTGTACATACTTTCCAAGAAGAAATTGAATTTATCCAAGGTCTAAACAAATCAACAGGCCAAGATATTGGTATTTATCCTGAAATCAAAGCACCTTGGTTCCATGAACAAGAAGGCAAAGACATTACCACCAAAGTACTGGAAGTGCTTAAACAGTACGGTTATACAAAAAAAACTGACAATGTTTATCTACAATCATTCGATGCTAACGACCTAAAACGCATCAAAACAGAATTGATGCCCAAAATGGGCATGGATCTAAAACTCGTTCAGTTAATTGCTTATACCGACTGGAATGAGACCTATGAGAAACAGCCTGATGGTACATGGACAAACTACAGCTATGAGTGGATGTTTAAGCCAGGTGCAATGAAAGAAATTGCAACTTATGCTGATGCTATCGGTCCTGATTACCATATGTTAGTTGAAAAAGATTCAACGCCAGAAAAAATCACCTTAACCGGTATGTCAGCTGATGCTCATGCTAATAAACTGACCATTCATCCGTTTACTGTTCGTATTGATAAACTTCCTAAATACGCAAAAGATGGTGATCAGCTTTACGATATCATTTATAACCAAGCAGGTGCTGAAGGTGTCTTTACAGACTTCCCTGATTTAGGGGTTAAGTTCTTACAAAAACAAGCTAAATAATTCATTGTGTAGCTAGGTAACAAATGAATGAAACACTAGTCACATACATGAGTGTGTGACTAGTGCGAGTAAACGCCGTCAACAACACAGCAACTTGAAGTATGACAAGTATCTTGCTCTTTCTTGTAAAAGAATAGGATCTTTGCGCCCTTTCTGATTGTATATTTCTTCATCTTTCTCTAACTTACCCTAATAATTCAATTAAAAACCATAATTACTTTTTAATTTAGCTATCATTATTTATTAAATATTTAGAGGAAGGGATCATTATGACAATAATGGCTATTATTTTACTTATTCTTATCGTTCTTTTTATTGGTTGGGGAATTTCAATTTACAACCGTCTTATTGCGACACGTAATCAAGTAAGTAATCAGTTTGCGAATATTGACGTTATTTTAAAACAGAGAGCTGACCAAATTCCTCAATTAATGGCGGTAGCTGAAAAAGCAATGGAGCACGAAAAAAGTGTATTTATTGCATTAAGTGACGCAAGACAACGCTATTTTAAAGCACAAAATATTAATGAAAAAATTAGCGCTACAAATGAGATGAATACGGCACTACGAGGCATGATTGCCCTTGCTGAAAATTATCCGACGTTAATTTCAGGTGAACAACTCGCATTACTTCAAACAGCTGTTAGTGACGTAGAAAATAAAATTGCTCAACGTCGTGAAGGTTTTAATGATGCAACAACTCACTACAACACTGCGATAGAGATGTTTCCTGATAGCTTAATTGCCGGTCTTTTCCGCTTTGAACGTATGCAATTACTCGAAATACCAAAAGAAGAAATGAAATTTGAAGGCATCAAATTTAAATAATAATAATTTAAATAACAAGAAGTTAAATAACCGCATTAAGGATAAATTGCAGTGTTAATTTATTTTTTTATCGGCTGTGCTGTGGGCGCATTAATCTATTTTTTACGCAGTAAACGCGCTCAAGAAAAGAAGAACAATTTGGGTATTGTTCCCTTTTTAGGGATTGCTTTTGCTGCTGGAAATTATCTGTTTTTTTCGCGAGGAAATGACCTTTATCCTAGCGGTGAAGACTCTGTTGTTAATCTTATCTCCTGCATTGCATTCGCTGTCATTTTGATATTTTCCTATGGTATTTCAAATCATATTGGAAATATTGGTGAAAAGGCGATAAAAAATTATCATCAATTACAAATGGAAGGTGAGTCTAAGTTTTCGGCACTTGTTAACACCGTATTTATTAGCCTTTTGCTACTCTTTTTAAGCTTTGGCTTTTTTATTGACCATAGATTGTTCTTTTTAAGTTTCGTTTTAATGTTCGTTTATCAAATTGCCAAAAAAACACCTGAAAAGCGTTTTTTACGTTTTCAAAAAATTCTAGCGACATCTAAAATTCGTTCTTTAGCCATTGGGCTTGTTGAAATTGAAGGCAAGATAACTGCGGGTAAAAAACTAACAAGTCGCCTAGGCAAAAAAGAGTGCTATGGCTACTGCTATTATGAATATGACATATCCACAAATAAAGAAGGTAAGAAAAGCTATCGCCAAACACTCTGTGACAAAAAGATCAACAATTTCACGATGACAGATGATACCGGTTCGGTTCAAATTCTTGCAGCTGACAAACCTTTAATTCATCTTGGTATCGATCCTCACCAAGATCTGGAATATAACAATAAACGTTTTAAGGAGTACATCTTAGAAGCTGATACCACTTATTTATTAATTGGGAATGCAGAACCTATCAATGATGAAGTTGTTATCACACACAGTGCTCCTCACTATCTATTAGGTTTATCACCACAAGATTATGTTGTTAGCTGGAACAAAGCACGCCCCTTTCGTCGTAACTCGGCCATCATCGTTATTATTGCTCTTTTTGTTATCTTATCCATTCTCGTGATACCAATGGATTACCAAAACGGCATACTAACACTTTATTTTAATAGCACCTCTTCATCTTGGTAATTGATTAATATGGAATGGCTTATTTTCATCATTTTTATTCTCGCTTTGGTTTATTTTTTAATACGCCAATTAGTGATGATTTATAACAACATGGTGATGCTAAAGAACAATTGCTATAAAGCCTTTGCAAATATTGATGTTTTATTAAAAAAACAAGCCGACTTGATCCCCATGTTGATAGTGATTACACAAAAAGCGATGGATCATGAGAAAGTCTTGTTTGAAAAATTAGCTGAAAATAGAGAACACTATTTGCGCGCAGATGTATTAGACCAAAAAGTTGATTTAGCTAACCAGTTGTTACCTCAAATAAAAAAATCACTTATCATTGCTGAAAAATACCCAGAACTTATCAGCGGAAAAAACTTACACGTATTACAAGCACAAGCTAAAGAATTAGAAGAGTGTATTGCAGATAGACGAGAGTTTTTTAATCAATCCGTCACACTCTATAATACCGAAATACATATTTTTCCTAATGTATTGTTTAAATTGATTTTTAATTTTAAAGACATCCCTCTTTTCTATCCAAGTAGGGAGGCAACTTTATGATAGAAATTCCTTTTTCATTTTTTGGTATCACCGATTGGATATTAGGTCTCGGTGATCCCATCATGATTATTATGCTTGCCACATTTGGTACGTTATTTTCAATGGCGATTATTTTACCATTAATAAGTATCACTCCTTTAAAAAAATATATGCCACAAATTGCAGGCGGGTTATTTAGCTCGGTATTTGTCAGCTTAATGGTCTTGATTAGTTTTAATTTAATACTCGGTGTTAATTCTGCATTAAAACTACTCTTAATCTGGTGGGTTATTTTATTTTCATGTATTACATATTGGTTTATTAATTATCGCTATATGAAAGACGTAACAGGGAATAAATTTGCGAAGTTTCAAGAAAAAGCGCTTGAAGCAGAAGCAAAGCGAAGACAAAACCGAAAATCAAAAAAATAAAAGAGAGCCTAGGCTCTCTTTTTTAATTCTCATCGATAGATGGACTTATGCCCTGTAAACAGGAAACGCAATTATATCGCTAATATGCTCTAAACCAAGCGCCAACATAATGAGACGATCAACCCCTAAAGCCACACCAGAACACTCTGGCAATCCTGCTTCAAGCGCCGCTAAAAAGCGCTCATCAATAGGTTGCTCTGGTAATCCCATTGCCACTCGCTGACGATTATCACGTTCAAAACGATGGCGTTGTTCTTGTGCATCCGTCAGCTCACGAAATCCATTCGCTAACTCAACACCTTTAAAATAAACTTCAAAACGCTCTGCTACACGATGATCTTCAGAGCTAATTTCAGCTAATGAAGCTTGTGACGCAGGGAAATGATAGATAAAGGTTGGCTTTTCTAAACCGATATGAGGTTCAACCCCAGAAACAAATAGCAACTGAAGTAACGTATCTTTATCTTCTTCAGTATCTGCAATATTTGATAAATCCAGTTTTGCAGCCACTTCACGTAATTTTTCTTTATCAACAGATAAAGGGTCGATATCGAGATAACGCAGGAATGCTTGTTGATAAGAGAGTGACTCTGATGCATCACAATCTAAGACTTCTTGCAGTAGATCATCGACTTCATTCATCAACCGGTACATATCAAAACAAGGGCGATACCACTCTAGCATCGTAAATTCCGGATTATGATATCTACCGGCTTCCTCATTACGGAAGCAACGCCCCATTTGATAAATTGGCCCACTGTTTGCGGCTAATAAACGCTTCATGTGGTATTCAGGGCTTGTCATCAAATAAAGTTTTAGCCCTTGAGAAGCGCCAGGCCCCACAAATTGGGTTTCAAATGGGTAAAGATGAACATCGGTAACGGTAGCCTGACTCATCATAGGTGTTTCAACTTCTAACACACCACGATCAGCGAAAAAACGCCTAATATTACTGACTATTTTCGCCTTTTTTAGCAAGTTGGCGATTGAGGCGCTTGGCTGCCAATCCGCGATTTCACTCATGAACGAAAAACTCCAACAGAAAACAAAGCATGCAGTTTACTCGCATCCTCTTCAACAGACAAATTTCTGCTAATAAAGAGGGATTTCATTTTATATTTTTTCACTCATCTTTTCTTTTTTTAAGTAAAAACACATAAGACAAATAAATGTAATTCTACAAAACATCTACTTTTTGGCACTTTTTATCGTTTAAATAAACACCAATTTAGCGTAAGAAACTCAGTGATTTTTCGCTATTTTTATAATAAGAGTTAATTAGAATAATTCTTTTTCTCAATTACAAATAACAATAAACTAACACTATGCTTATATTTAAATAGCTAAATTCATCTAAACTTCAAAGTTAACTTTCTATTTAAATCTACGTATTTTGATTAGTATTAAAAACCTTTAGAAATATTATTAATATTTTATTAACAATTAACAAGACAAACCGATTTGTTTTAGATAAATAGTAAAAAATTTATTTTAAAATTTGGAATGTGTTTTTATTAATTTAAATTAGACTTAAGAAAGATAAAAACATTTACCCTTTAAAATCAATATTTAATAAAAAATCATTGTCATTTTCAATTAAAGTTATCTATACTTTCAAAACAGGTTATTCATTACTATTTATAATTTTCAATTTAGAAAAATATATTCTATTTGATCTTCAAGTTTCTCTGGCAGCTTATTATCAAAACCCAGAATTCTTGGTGTGGATCACACTTTTTTTGCGAAATACGGGAAAACCATCATTCATATCAAATTTCGGTGCCCTACATTTCGTTATACTAAAATTACAGTCAATGATAATAAAGATGTTATCAAGCGCAGTCACAAGGCAGTGAAACAATTTCGTTACGGATAGCTTAAAAAAATAGCATTACAAATTAATAATGTCAGTGAATTGAATTCTAGACAATTATTCCAATTTTCACTTGAACAATGGAGAAGCGCAGTGCAAACCTTTAATGCCGATATAGCGATAATCGGAGCCGGGGGCGCAGGCTTACGAGCAGCAATAGCTGCAGCGGAAGCGAATCCTCAACTGAAAATTGCTCTGATCTCAAAAGTTTACCCAATGCGTAGCCACACCGTGGCAGCAGAAGGCGGATCAGCAGCAGTGACTCAGGCTCACGACTCCTATGATTTCCACTTCAATGATACCGTTTCAGGCGGTGACTGGTTGTGTGAACAGGATGTCGTAGATTACTTCGTTGAGCATTGTCCAACAGAGATGACTCAACTAGAACTCTGGGGCTGTCCTTGGAGCCGTAAAGAAGACGGGTCAGTCAACGTCCGACGTTTTGGTGGGATGAAGATCGAACGGACCTGGTTCGCAGCCGATAAAACCGGCTTCCACATGCTACATACCCTGTTCCAAACATCCTTAAAATATCCACAAATTCAACGTTTCGACGAACACTTTGTTCTCGATATTCTTGTTGATGAAGGTCATGCTCGTGGTCTTGTTGCGATTAATATGATGGAAGGTACGAAAGTTCAAATTCGTGCTAATGCTGTCATTATGGCAACAGGTGGTGCAGGACGCGTTTATCGTTTCAATACCAATGGCGGTATTGTTACGGGTGATGGTATGGGTATCGCTTTACGTCATGGCGTTCCACTGCGTGATATGGAATTTGTTCAATATCACCCAACTGGCCTACCAGGTTCAGGTATCCTGATGACCGAAGGTTGTCGTGGTGAAGGTGGTATTCTGGTTAATAAAGATGGCTATCGTTATCTGCAAGATTACGGCCTAGGACCAGAAACCCCATTAGGTAAACCAGAAAATAAATACATGGAATTAGGTCCTCGCGATAAAGTTTCTCAAGCTTTCTGGCATGAGTGGCGTGCAGGCCGTACCATCAAAACTCACCGTGGTGACGTTGTTCATCTTGACTTACGTCATCTGGGTGCGAAAAAACTTCATGAACGTCTGCCATTTATTTGTGAACTGGCAAAAGCGTATGTGGGTGTTGACCCAGTTAATGAACCAATCCCTGTTCGTCCTACTGCTCACTACACGATGGGTGGTATCGAAACTAACCAACAAACTGAGACTCGTATTAAAGGTCTGTTTGCGGTGGGTGAATGTTCATCTGTTGGCTTACACGGCGCTAACCGTTTAGGTTCTAACTCACTGGCAGAGCTAGTTGTATTCGGTCGTCTTGCAGGTGAAGAAGCGGTTCGTTGTGTTCAAGAAGCAGCACCAGCTAACGCATCAGCATTAGATGCTCGTACTCGTGATATCGAAGATGGCCTGAAAAATCTGATGAACCAAAAAGGTTCTGAAAGCTGGTCACAAATTCGCGATGAAATGGGTGAATCAATGGAAGAAGGTTGCGGTATCTATCGTACACCTGAATTAATGCAAAAAACCGTTGATAAACTGGCTGAATTAAAAGAACGTTTCAAACGCGTTGAAATTAAAGACACCAGTAGCGTCTTTAATACAGATTTACTGTACAAAATTGAGCTTGGCTTTGGTTTAGATGTCGCTGAATGTATGGCTCATTCCGCAATCAATCGTAAAGAGTCTCGTGGTGCACACCAACGTCTTGACGAAGGTTGTACTGAGCGTGATGACGTGAACTTCCTGAAACATACTCTGGCGTTCTATAACCCAGAAGGTGCCCCTCGTTTAGAATATAGCGATGTGAAGATCACGAAATCTGCTCCTGCTAAACGTGTCTATGGTGGTGAAGCGACTGCACAAGACAAGCAGAATAAGGAGAAAGCGAATGGCTGATGACATGAAGCACATTAAAATGGAAGTCATGCGCTATAACCCAGAAACGGACGAAGCGCCTCATTTCGTCACTTATGATGTTCCTTATGATGAGCAAACCTCATTACTGGACGCATTGGGTTATATTAAAGACAATTTAGCGCCTGATCTTTCTTACCGTTGGTCTTGCCGTATGGCGATTTGTGGCTCTTGCGGCATGATGGTCAACAAAGTGCCTAAATTAGCTTGTAAAACGTTTATTCGTGAATATCCAGACGGTGTAAGAGTTGAAGCACTGGGTAACTTCCCAGTTGAGCGTGACCTTGTTGTCGATATGACTCACTTTATTGAAAGCTTAGAAGCGATTAAACCTTATATCATCGGTAATGATCGTAAGCCTTCAGAAGGGACGAATAAACAGACTCCTGCTCAAATGGCGAAATACCACCAATTCTCTGGTTGTATCAACTGTGGTCTTTGCTATGCAGCATGTCCGCAATTTGGTCTAAACCCAGAGTTTATTGGCCCAGCAGCGATTACATTAGCTCAACGTTACAACACAGATAGTCGCGACCATGGGGCAAAAGAGCGTATGCCTCAGTTAAATGGTGAGAACGGTGTCTGGTCTTGTACCTTTGTTGGCTACTGTTCTGAAGTCTGTCCAAAACATGTGGACCCTGCTGCCGCTATTCAGCAAGGTAAAGCAGCCAGTGCGCAAGACTTTGTCATTGCGATGCTGAAACCACGTTAAGGAGGAAACAAGACATGACAACAAAACGTAAGCCTTATGTTCGTGGCATGCAACCAAACTGGTGGACGAAACTTGGATTCTATCGTTTCTACATCACCCGTGAAGGGACTTGTCTTCCACAACTTTGGTTCAGTCTGGTTGTACTGTTTGGTGTATTCGCACTGAAAAATGGACCAGAAAGTTGGGCAGGTTTCGTTGGATTCCTGAGCAACCCAATTGTAATGCTGATTAACATTGTGACCCTTATTGCAACGGTCTTCCACTCTGCGACTTGGTTCAAACTTGCACCAAAAGCAGTGGTTATCGTTGTTAAAGATGAAAAAATGCCACAAGAACCTATCGTTCGTGGTTTCTGGGGTGTCACTATCGTTGTTACTGCCGCTATTCTGGCAGTGGCGTTAATTTAACCCAGGAGGAAATAATGAATCAGAATCAACTTCCTAAGCGCTCTGATGAACCTATTTTCTGGGGATTATTTGGTGCAGGTGGTATGTGGAGTGCGATTGTTTCTCCAGCAATCATCATCCTGCTCGGTATCCTAATCCCTATGGGTATTGCGCCAGAAGCATTTACTTACGAACGTATTATGGCATTTAGCCAAAGCATCATTGGTCGTCTGTTCTTACTGCTAATGATTATTCTACCAGTTTGGTGTGCATTACACCGTATTCACCATACTCTGCACGATTTTAAAGTGCATGTACCTGCAAGCAAATGGGTATTTTATGGTGGTGCAGCAATTATCAGCGTTATCTCTATCATTGGTGTATTTACACTGTAATTGATTAATACGTAAGATAAAAAGCCACTCAATTGAGTGGCTTTTTTATGGAAAATTGATGATAATCAACTCGCTAACTTCAGTCCAATAATACCGAAAATAATCATAGCTAAACTGAGTAAACGATAGATATTCGCGGACTCACCAAAGACCAAAATACCAAAAATCGCGGTACCCACAGCGCCAATACCCGTCCAAATTGCGTAAGCTGTACCCGCAGGTAAGCCTTTCATGGCATAAGACAACATCCCCATGCTCACAACCATAGCACTAATAGTAATAATACTTGGTGTTAGACGCGTAAAACCGTGTGTGTACTTAAGGCCAACAGCCCAAACGATCTCTAATAAACCCGCGATAAAAAGAATAATCCAAGACATAACTTCCCCTACTCGATAAGTTGGGGTCGTCCCCTGAATACAAAGACAAAAAGCTGGGTCGTCCCAGCTTTCGAAAGATGAAGGTCAAGTATAAGAAAAAGAAATTAATCGTGCAATAGTACAAAACTAACTCAGTTTTTCTTCGGTGCGCCCTCTTCACCATAAAGAAAAGCGGAGACATCATCTTCCACTTCGCCCATTGCCATCAAAGCATCCAGAGTCTCTTTTGCTTCTTCTTCATTGACGATACTCATGGCAAAACCAACATGCACCAGCACCCATTTGCCAATCATGGTATGAGGCTCACCTTCGCAGACTAGCGCAATATTCACTTCTCGTTTAACGCCACAAACATCGACCATCGCATTTTCAGTGATTGTTTTTCCAACTTCAACAACCTGACCTGGAATACCAAGACACATAACAACCCCTATTCGATCTCTATTTGCTTTATTCGCATTGCATCGTCATTTTCAACGCGCATATTCTGACTACCACAAGATGGGCAACCTGCATTAAAGGTTGAAACAGTGACAACTTGATGACAATCCCAACACCATGCTTTTGCGGGGATAACCTCAATATGTAATTCACAGCCTTGGGCAAGGGTGTCTCTGCAAACAATATCAAAGCAAAATTCAAGTGCGCTGACTTCAACACAAGATAATGCGCCAATTTCCATCCATACGCTTTTTACTTTTTTTGCATTATTTAATTTAGCTTGAGAATCTATTATCTCAAATGCGCTCTGGCAAAGCGTGATTTCATGCATGTCGATACCTTATTGAAGCAGGATAAATAATAGCAACTATAGTATCAGTACATAGTTGCTTTATTATTGATCTTAGAACAACAATTCAGCACCGGTGTCAAAAGCAGCTTTACGACGACGCTCTTTAACCATTTCTTCAAGTGTATCTCTATCAATACACACTAAAGCGTGAGTTGGGCAGACTTCAATACATGCAGGGCCCGCTTCACGGTGGTGACATAAATCACATTTGTTTGCTTCTGCTTTAAATGCTTCAATCGCATTAAGTGCAGTTGATTTGCGCATAACAGGACGAGAAACCACTTCCATCGTGCCATAAGGACAAGCCAGTACACAGGTTTTACAGCCGATACATTTTTCCTGATCGACATAGTAATAATCTTTGTTATGAATAATAGCGCCATTTGGGCACACATTGGCACAAGGGGCATCTTCACATTGGTGACAAACAACTGCTGTACTGATTGAGAATCCTTTGATCACATGAATTCTAGGTTGGAAATTTTGCTCACTAATTTGGTCAATGGCTAAATTATCTTGGTCTGCTTGCTGATGTGACACAACACAAGCCACTTCACAAGTATGGCAACCAATACATTTTTTAGGGTCTGCAATGATGAAACGGTTCATCATATTCTCCTGCTTTTTGTTATATATAGCTGTTATATAGCCGTTATATATGGCGATAAATGCAACGCGTTATTCTAATTAAGAGTAATAATTAGAGTATCAATAGAATGAATCTAGCACGGTTCATGCCAATATATTTTTGATGTAACTATTCCTTATTTTTCAATTAAATAATTTTCAAATAAAAATGATTATTAATTAATAAATAAGTCACTTCGTCAAATTATTCGACAATTTTGACGATAAAATAAATCGCTATATATTTGATTATATAGTGATTTGATACGTTTATATTCTTAAGTTTCATTACATATACAAAAATAGCGGGTTGGATCAAAAATGATTCAGTCATTGATATAATTTTATTATAAACCTACTACAATATAGCTAATTTTTTAGGGCAATCGGTGGTGTCATGAAATTAAGCAGTAACAATGCTGAAACTATGGAGAGCCTTCGTAATGAGCGTAACCAATATCGAATATTGGTTGATATCACAAATTCTGTATTAGCTCATCTAGACATGGATGGTCTTATTTCTGAAGTCTCTAAAGAAATACATCGTTTTTTTGGACTGAACCATATTAGTCTTATGTTATGCCGTACCTCATCACAAAATAGTCATGAAGGTATTCTTTATTCTAGTCGTTATCAGACTGGGAAATCTGTCATTCGTCAACAACGTAAATTTAGTAGCGCGAATAACAAAGCCGAAGAAATTATTAATCAGAATAAACCTGTCTTAATTGATATTAATAAAGAAGATCAGGAAGATGTTTTGATTAAGCGTCTAGTTAAGCAAAATATGCAGACGGCTTTGTTATTGCCACTGGCTTTTAATCATAAACCTCTCGGTTTATTAATTTTAGCGCATGAAATAGGAAGTGTTTTTACTAACGATACTTGCCAATTGCTTCAACAAATTGCGGCACGTATTGGTATTGCCATTGAAAATGCCGCCGCTTATGAAGAGATAACGCACTTAAAAGATAGTTTAAAGAATGAAAATATTTGGCTTAATGAACAGATAGATAATAATGCATGCTTTAGTGAGATTATTTATCAAAGCGATGCTATGCATAATGTGCTCGAACAAATTGAGTTAGTGGCACAAAGTGATAGTACCGTTCTTATATTAGGTGAAACGGGTACTGGTAAAGAATTAATTGCACGCGCTATTCATCGTCTAAGCCAGCGAAAAAATAAGACGATGATAAAAATGAACTGTGCAGCAGTACCTTCTGGTCTTTTAGAAAGCGACCTCTTTGGTCACGATAAAGGTGCATTTACAGGTGCAACAAATACGCATATTGGTCGATTTGAAATGGCGGATAAAAGCACGCTATTTTTAGATGAAATTGGTGATATGCCCATTGAATTACAACCTAAATTGCTTCGTGTACTTCAAGAGCGTGAAATAGAAAGATTAGGTGGTAATAAAGTTATTCCTGTGGATGTTAGACTTATCGCAGCAACCAATAAAGATCTCCATGATTTAACGGATGAAGGTGAATTTAGAGAAGATCTTTATTATCGCCTTAATGTTTTTCCTATTATTATTCCTCCCCTAAGAGAGCGACCTGAAGATATCCCGCTTTTAGCAAAACATTTCACGCAAAAAATTGCGCGAAGAATGGATAGAAAAATAGATTGTATTCCAGCTAATGCATTGGAACAATTAACACTTTATCCATGGCCGGGTAATGTTCGTGAACTTGAAAATATTATTGAACGCGCAGTTATTTTAACGCGAGGATCAACATTAAATCTTCAGTTAAAAGAGCTTCATATTAATAAGCCCTCTCGTTTAAAACAGGTACTATCTCAACCTTCATCTATTGAAAAGCGTATGCAAACTAATGCGCCAGAAAGTGATGATGAGGAGCGAGAAAGGATAATTCAAGCATTGAGAGAAACCAATGGTGTGGTTGCTGGTGCTAGAGGCGCTGCTTTAAAATTAGGATTAAAAAGAACAACGTTATTATCACGGATGCAACGTTTAGGCATTTCAATTCCAGAAATACTTTAATTCTGAAATAATTACTTATTTAAAAAGAGTGTAATAAATTAATTACACTCTTTTTTTTCATCAATTTGAAACTTATTAATCTCTATCTATAATCTAGTTGATTATATTTTATTAGTTATTCCTCTAATTAATTATTAATAATATAAACCATCAATGGAGCATATTATATGAATAGCCTGTTTATAAATAAAATTAGTGAAATAAGAAAAGAATACAAAAATAATAAATATGTTTTTATTCCTCAAGATATTGTCATTGATTTAATAAAACAATTAGGTGCTGAAGAAAAAGATATTAATGCACTAATGGAATATGGTGACTATTTAGCACAAGATCCAACGCTTTCATTTCGTCACTCTCGAACTGGACGCTACCTTTTTGATAATGATATAGCAACGATCTCCAGACTAGAGTATCAACCTTTTGTTCTCACTGAAGAAGATGGATTTATTCGTGAAGATAGTGGCGCTCAACGGCATTTTAGAGCACTTGATGATCGCTGGCAGAGCAATACAGCTTATCAAGCGTTATTAAAATTAAAAATGCTATTAATTCAGGGTAATACATTTACACCACGTCACTTAACAGATCAAAATTCGCCTAAATCAATATCTACTGTTTTCCATTTAAGGTTAATTGCCCAACCAGATTCTTTAAGTGAACTTTCAATTGAAGGAGTTCATAAAGATGGCGTTGATCACACCATGATTGTGATGATGAATAAGAATAACGTTAAAGATAATACAGGGGCTTTACGTGTTCATTCACCGAAAGAAGCCATAGGAACACCTTGGCAAGAAGTTAACCCTGAAAATGTGCTTTATGAACACAATAATGCGCAATATCTTGATGTTCTATTAATTGCAGATAATGAATTAAATCATAGCGGTACACCTATTTTTACTCATGATAATAAAAATCAGGCTTACCAAGATTTTATCGTTTTGTTATCTCGCTATCCAACCGTTGATTCTCATCCATCACATAAATTTGATTCGATGAATTCACATCCTGACTTACCTTTAACGCTTTATTTAAATCAGTCAGTCGCTTAATTAAAGCATCATCGCATAAATTAAAATCGTTGAGCTCGGCTGAGTAATAAATCAATCATCAAGACAAGGTTTGATTCAAAAGACGAGCTCTCGATAGTGTCACAATGATAATTCACTGCATCGTCATAAATGGGGAAATGAATATCAGCAAGTTCAGCCAACGGATTGGCACTTGCTCGAGTAAAGGCAACAACCTTCATACCAATACTTTTGGCTATTCTCGCCTTTTCAACAACTTGTTCTGTCTCTCCGCTACGAGATATCGCAATAAAAACCGTATAGCGTGACGCATTATTAATAAAGATATTCTTACTGTCACTCAGTCCAGAAAGAAAAGCATCTTTACCAATCAGCTGTAACCGCTTACTGATATATTCTGAAAATATATGAGAAAAACCTGCACCATAAATAAAAAATGAGTTCTTACTGTTAATTAAATCAGCAAAAGCTTGTCTTCGTTCATCTGAAATTAAGGTGAAAGTTTTTAAATAGTTCGCCAAAAACTGATCAAAAAGAGGCTCTGCTACCTCATTTTCATCACTTTTCAGTTGATGGGATTTTTCAGCCGTAGATAACAACTGTTTGCAGTAATACACCAGCTCACTATAACCAGAAAAACCTAATTTCTGGCAAAGACGCATAATAGTGGTTGTCGAAACAAAATTGGCTTGTGCAAGTTCTCTAATGGTCAGCTTGCCGACTTGTGTCGGATTATCAATTAGATAAGAAAGGATGCGATATTCTGCACGGGTTAATTCTGCTGCTCTTGATAGTAAAGATGATAATCGTGCCGACATACCTGTTACCTTAATTGATACATCGTCCTTACCAACATAAAAGGAAAATGCTGTTCTGGTGATAGAACAGCATTCTTATTCAATTACTCATTAACAGCAAGTCTTGAGATCAAACACGCTTACCATTTACATAAGCTTTACGTAATTCAGGCCAATACTCACGATTTGCTTCAATCATATCATCGAGGATCTTCTTAGCGTGGATCACACTTGGCACTGTTTTATTCAGTGTGAACGCCTCAAGTGCTTTCTCGTAGCTACCTTCAAGGGTTGCTTCCACTAACAATTGCTCTGATGCCAATTGTTGCTCTAACAAAGTACGATGGAAACGCGGGATGTCGCCAACACGAATAGGCTCTGGTCCGTGAGAAGTGATATATGCTGGCACTTCGACCATTGCATCATAAGGTAAATCTGCAATCGCACCTTTATTTTCAACAATCACTAAATGGCGCTGACGTAAATCAAAGGCTAAAGAACATGCCACATCAACAATAAAGGCACCATGAACGCCAACGTGGAAAGCATCAGGTAAAATACCGGTCTCTTTGTATTCACGCGCAGCTTCAAATAAGCGTTTTTCACGACCATCCATCACTTCATTCGCACGGGTGTAATCTGGATCTTGATGCTCAACGATATAATTTGGCATCAAGTAATACTGCAAATATGGGTTTGGAATATATTCAGGGAATGCTTCCATTAATGGCTGAATATGACGCCATGTTTTCACCCATGATGGATCAGAGTGTTGTGGATCAGTTTGAGCTGCATCTTCAGTTAAAAGACCAAATTTAGCGATATGTTCACGTAATTCAGGCAGTTTCTCTTCACCTTTTACACGTACAGAAGTGAACCAACCAAAGTGATTTAGACCAAAATAATCCACATCTAAATCATGGCGATCAACATTTAATACGGCTGCCATATTACGCATCGCCGCAACAGGCATATCACAGATATTCAATACTCGAGCATTAGGACGTAAACGACGTACACCTTCAGCAACAATCGCCGCTGGGTTTGAATAGTTTACAATCCATGCTTTAGGAGAGGCATATTCCTCAACTAAATCAATTAATTCAACCATAGGTAAAATAGTACGTAAACCGTAAGCAAGTCCGCCAGGCCCACAGGTTTCTTGCCCTACAACACCATGACGTAATGGAATTTTTTCATCCTGCTCACGCATTTTGTATTGACCCACACGCATTTGAGCAAACACAAAATGAGCACCATCAAATGCGGTTTTTGCATCCGTTGTCACTGTAAATTTAATGGTATCACTATGATCACGGATCACTTTTTCAACAACAGGGGCGATGGTATCTTGGCGCTCTTGATCGATGTCGTATAAACGAATTTCACTCAGTGGGAAATCCTCTAAACGTACCATTAAGCTTTTGACAATTCCCGGTGTATAGGTGCTTCCGCCGCCTGCAATACTTAAGATAAAGGGTGATTTAGTCATCTTTCTTTCTCCTATTAAAGTGCGGCTTCGACCGCTTCACGCATTTTTTTCACATGTAATCCATAAACCACTTGAACATTATTACCATGGCGCACAACGCCTTTAGCACCGGTTTTCTTCAAGATATCTTCATGAATTACATCGACATTTTTAACAATGACTCTTAAGCGGGTATAACAATTATCAACCACTTCAATATTGTCACGTCCACCGAGTCCTTCAATAATCTCTTCACCTAACTCATTGATAGTTTGAGTGGTTTCTTCAGAGGCAGTGACTGCTTCTGCTTTTTTCTTGTAATCTTCTTTGCTGTATAAACGCGTCTCTTCATCATCATCTTCACGACCCGGTGTTTTAAGATTGAGTTTTAAAATCAAGGTTCTAAAGATAACGAAATAGAGAACTGACATAATCAAACCCACCACGATATACATAGGCCAATTTGATTTTTCAGTGCCTAACGGCAGGTTATATAAAATGAAATCAATGACACCGTTCGCACCAATCGCATGAACACCTAATAGGTAGAACAGCATCATGCCAATACCGGTTAATACGGCGTGAACTAAAAACAAAACAGGGGCAACAAATAGGAAGGAAAACTCAAGAGGCTCTGTTACACCAAGTAAGAAAGAGGTCGCAGCCGCAGGAATTAAAATCGCCTTCGCCATCTGCTTTTTCTCTTTTTTAGCCACAGAGATCATGGCAGCCGCTGCGGCAGTTAAGCCGAACATTTTAGCAATACCGCGCGCATCCCAAATCACAGTGCTGCTGAGTTGTTTAACCTCAGGGCACGCCATTTCAGCAAAGTAGATATTTCTTGCACCTTGATAAGTTGTGCCGCAAACATCAGCAACACCGCCTAGTTCGGTATACAAAAATGGGGTATAGACTAAATGGTGTAATCCAGTTGGGATAAGAATACGTTCTAAGAATCCATAAATCAGTGCACCAAAAGCACCAGAATCATGAATAACAAGCGCCATCTTAGTAATACCTGCCTGAGCAAAAGGCCAGACTTCACACATTAAAACAGCAAGTGCAATGGTGAATGGAATAGCAATAATGGCGACAAAGCAGTGACCAGAGTAGATAGCCATAATGCCGTTAAACTGACGACCTGAGTAACGATTATAAAGCCACCCTGATATTGCCCCAGTTAAAATACCGGCAAATACGCCCATCTCTAGGACTTGGACGCCTAATACCATGCCTTGACCAGCAGCTCGCATCTCTTCTGCGCTAACCAGTTTACCTTGTAGCGTTAGCGTAATATTCATGGCATTCGTGAAAATAACAAACACCACTAAGCCAATTAAACCAGCGTAGCCTTTGTCTTTTTTCGCTAAACCAACGGGAATACCCACAGCAAAGATCAGTGCTAAATTGATTAAAATAGCAACAGATGATTTTGCGAGTAATTGCCCAATACTTTGAATAACCGGGTGATTTAAAAACGGAATATATTCCGCAAGATTGCCATTGCCAAAGACATTACCTAAAGCGATATATAAACCGACAATAGGCAATATCAAGACTGGCCCATATAAGGATTTACCAAACGCTTGTAGGGCATTAATGAGTTTTTTCATACGGTATCTCGTTGTTGTTTTCTTACACTCATTTCCATGACAGCATCCTGCGCTGGCATTAAATAAAAAGCAATTTATCCACTTGATTTAGAAACGGATTACGCCAAAAGTAACATGTTACTTTTTTTATTGTGAGCCAACGCATGGTGAATATTCAGACAAAAGTTTAGTGATTTTTCGACGATAAGCAGAAGAGAAAAAGTCCAGACAACAATAAAAAATCATAAAAAAACCGAGCTTACTAACACAAGGTTAATAAACTCGGTCTTAAGGCAGAAAAACAATACTAATTAGGTCAGATTAGCCCTCGGCGGCTTCTCTTAAACGACGTTTAATATTGCTATATTCCGTTTTCACATAGTGTTCTGCCTGAGCCTGTTCCTTGATTGGCTCAACACATACTGCACAATATTTATACTCAGGTGTTTTAGTAATTGGGCTTAAGTTTTCTGCAACGAGTTCGTTACAAGCACCAATCCACCACTGGTAAGTCATATATACTGCGCCTTTATTTGGTCTATCACTGACCGCAGCACGCGTAATCACTTTACCTTGACGAGAGCGTATCCAAACTAACTCTTGATCTTTAATACCCAGTTGTTTGGCATCTTCAGTATTTAACTGAACATAACCTGGCTCATCTGCTAATGCTGCCAATGCTTTACAGTTACCTGTCATTGAACGGCAAGAGTAGTGCCCAACTTCACGGACTGTTGCCAGTACCATTGGGAATTCATCAGACAGTTTGTCAATTGGTGGTGCCCACTCACAAGTAAAGAATTGACCTTTACCGTTAGGGGTATCAAATTTACCGCCTTCGTACAGATATTGTGTACCAGGGCTATCTTCTGTTGGGCAAGGCCATTGAATATAAGCCAAGTCCGCCATTTTTTCGTAAGTCGCACCATAATAAATTGGGCATAACTCACGCAACTCATCCCAAATTTCTTTGGTATTGTTGTAATGCATTGGATAACCCATTGCTGTTGCCATCAGACTGATGATTTGCCAGTCTGTTTTTACATCACCAACAGGTTCAACGGCTTTATAGAAACGTTGGAAGCCACGGTCTGCCGCAGTATAAACACCTTCATGCTCACCCCATGATGTTGCAGGGAAAATAACGTCAGCAATCGCTGCTGTTTTGGTCATAAAGATATCTTGTACTATCAGTAGATCCAGTTTTTCAAACGTTCTACGGATGGTTGCTAAATCAGGCTCAGTTTGCAGTGGATCTTCACCCATTACATAGTGAGCTTTTAATAAGCCGTGATCGATATTATGAGGGACTTCACTTAACGCATAGCCCACTTCATCAGGCATGGATTCAATGCCCCAGAATTTAGCAAATTTCTCACGCGCTTTTTCGTCAGTAACGTACTGATAACCCGGCAGTGTATTAGGTAATGCACCCATATCACACGCACCTTGTACGTTATTTTGACCACGAACAGGGCCAACACCGACATATTTTTTACCTAAATTACCGGTTAATAATGCCAAGCTAGTCAGTGAACGAACAGTTTCAACGCCTTGGTAGAACTGAGTAACACCCATTCCCCAAAGAATTGTTGCTGTTTCTGCTTTCGCGTACATACGCGCAGCTTCACGAATAATTTGAGCACTTAAACCTGTTGTTTCTTCAACGGATTCAGGTGTATAGCTTTCAACTAATTTACAATATTCTTCAAATTGCTCGGTGTGATTTTCAATAAAGGATTTATCATGCAATCCTTCTTCAATAATCACATGCGCAATCGCATTTAATAGCGCAATGTTAGAGCCATTTTTTAAGCCTAAGTGTAAATCGGCTAAACGTGCTGTTTCGATGTAACGAGGGTCACATACAATAATTTTGGCACCCTTTTCTTTCGCCTTAACAATACGGCGAGCAACAATAGGATGCGAGTCTGCGGCGTTATAACCGAAGACAAATAGACATTTGGTATCCTCAATCTCAACGATTGAGTTGCTCATAGCACCATTACCGACCGAACGCTGCAGACCTGCAACCGAAGGGCCGTGTCAGACACGAGCACAGCAGTCTATATTATTATTTCCGATAACCGCACGAGCAAATTTCTGCATAACGAAGTTAGCTTCGTTACCAGGGCCTCGTGAAGAGCCGGTTGTCATAATAGATTTAGCACCGTATTTCTCTTTGATAGCAAGAAGTTTGCTACTCGCAAACTCAATCGCTTCTTCCCAAGAAACCGATTCTAATTTTCCGCCTCTTTCACGACGGATCATTGGTGTTTTAAGACGTGGAGTCAGTATCTTAGTATCATGGATAAAATCCCATCCATAATACCCTTTCAGACACAGCTCACCTTGGTTTGTTAAACCATTGGCTCCTTCAGCGCCAATGATTTTACCGTTTTCCACCTTCAGGTAGATTTTGCATCCTGAGGCGCAATACGGACAGACCGTGATGACTTTTTTCATCAACATTGCTCCTGTGTTCATCAACTTTCAGGTTATTACCTGATTCTCTCCTCTATCTATGCAGAGAGTGTGCCAAATAAGCACGCTTTTTTACTTTTCTACAACGCAATGAAAAATAAAGAAAAATAAAAAACATTGAGTGAGTAAGAAAACAATGAAAACTAAAACAATAGGAAGTGCTCGACACTAATGACGATATTTATGTCGATTAGTGTTTCTATCAAAATTCGTTATGCATTAACGCTTATAACGTAATTATGCTTCTTCATTTTATCTGTGGGATCAAAATAATAAATACGCTTTCTTATCTGCCTTTATCGGAGTCTTGCCGTATATAATGATGACAACCTTCTAATATCTCTATCAATATTCCTATCTACTAGAACTATTTAAAATTAATAATTTTGATATTAATGCAATTCAAATAAAAAATTTTTAAACTTCAATAAAAAAAAGAACATAATACTGAACCTGAAAACAACTTCGCGGTCTTAAAGACCTCTACACCTTATAAATTGATAATAATTGAACATGCAAAAACTAAAGTTTTTAAGGTTTTCGAAAGAAAACATTGCCCTTTTTTTAGCTGTCTACCTTGGTTTTTTTCTTAATCTTTCCGTCTACATTGGCCGATACGGCACACAGAATACAAACAACCCCCTCATTGATGCATTATATATCCTAGGTGAAATTGCGGTTAATATTGCCTTTACCTTCTTCTTATTACGATTACTCTCTTTCTTCGGCACTCTCTTTTTTAAAATAATTGCCTCTTTTATTCTCGTCGTGAGTGTTTGTGCTAGTTACTATATTTCTTTTTATGATGTAGTCATTGGATACGGCATTATCATTTCAACACTAACTACAGATACAGATTTATCTAAAGAGCTAGTTAGTCCAAATGTGATTATTTGGATTATTGGCTTATCTATTTTGCCATTAGCACTTATTTGGCTATGTAAAAAACCAGAAAAAAATCTCACGACACAACAAAAGAAAAAAATCTGGATAAAGAACACCGCCAAAATGTTGGTGATTGCACTGGCTGTTTTTGCCTATTTAAAAACACTCGATTCAAAACAAAAAGCCTATGAAATAAAAAATAATTTGGATCTGCCAAGTTATAGTGGTGGCTTAAGTTATGCCTATTTACCTACAAATTGGATTATTCCATTATTCCAATATGCAATAACACAGTATGACGATACGTTTAATAGCCAAAATATTTTTAATCCTGCCGATCACTTTACTTATCAATCTTCAAAGGCGAATGAAGATGTGTATGTCGTCTTTATTATTGGTGAAACAGCAAGATGGGATCATATGGGATTATTAGGATATGAACGTCAAACAAACCCGCTATTAAGCCAAGAGAAAAACCTCGTTGCCTTTAAAGGTGTTTCTTGTGATACCGCAACAAAGCTCTCTTTAAAATGTATGTTTGTTCGAGAAAACGGAACAGAAAGTAACGATCAGCGAACATTAAAAGAGAACAATATTTTTTCAGTATTAAGCCAATTGGGTATGTCATCAGAGCTGTTCTCAATGCAAAGCGAGTTGTGGTTTTACAATAAACTTGATTTAAATAACTACGCAATGAAAGAGATGATGACAGCCAAAAATAGCAATTTTGGTAAAGAACTTGATGACACCTTATTAATTGCTGAAACGGCGAATGCAGTTTCTCAGCATCCAAGAGGAAATCATCTCGTCATTTTACATACTAAAGGCTCTCACTTTATGTATTCACAACGTTACCCTGAATCATTCAAAAAGTATCAACCTGAATGTTTAAACGTGGATGATGAGTGTACTAAAGAGCAGTTAGTGAATGCTTATGACAACTCTATTCTTTATACCGACTATTTTATTGATGGCATACTCGACACATTACGCGATAAAAAAGCCATTGTGTTTTATACCTCCGATCACGGAGAATCCATTTCTGAAAAAGGTGGCTTACATGGCACACCAAAAGAAATTGCACCACCAGAACAATTTAAAGTACCTTTCTTAGTTTGGATGTCAGATAGCTATTTAGCAGAGCCTGAAAATAAGCAATTATTTGATAACCTAAAACGTAATCAAGATGCAGAGCGCACGTTCTATCATCATAATATTTTTGATTCGATGTTAGGTTGCTTGGGTTATTCATCTCCAGATGGTGGTATTAACAATCAAAATAACCTCTGTTTTGGTGAAACACCATCAACCCAAAATTAAATTTTCGTAATAACCAATAGACAAAACCCCATGCTCAATATCAAGCATGGGGTTTTTTATTATTCTTAACTTAAATAAGTTAATTATTGATTGAAACTGGCATCAGTATAAAGTTGAGTGGCTTGAATATCTTTTACTGTTTTCGCCCCACCTAACATCATATTAATTTTTAATTCTTTATTTAAATGTTGGATAACTGAATTTACACCTCCAGCGCCCCCTAAATTTAATCCATAAAGAATTGGACGACCAACAGCGACAACATCTGCACCACTGGCTAATGCTTTAAAGACATGTGAGCCACGACGTACACCACTATCAAAAACGATAGGAACACGTTTATTTACCACTTTAGCAATTGCAGGTAAGACATCAATCGTTGCTGGTGCACTGTCTAATTGACGACCACCGTGGTTAGAAACCCAAATAGCATCTGCGCCTGCTTTAATTGCCATATCTGCATCTTCAGGTGATTCGATACCTTTTACAATCACAGGTAAACCAGACATTTTTTTCACATACTGAATATCTGCTGGTGTGAAGGCTTGTTTAGCTTGAGCATAAATTTCGCTAATACCCGCACCTTTACCTGTCTTAGATTTATCATCGCTAATTTTTGCAAATGCTTCTAAGTTGGCAAAACCTAGTGGGAACTGGAAGCTATTTTTAATATCATCTTCACGATAACCACCGACAGGTGAATCAACAGTTAAAATGATACCTTTAGCGCCATACTGTTTTGCTTGAGATAAAATATACTCGTTAAAGGCATCATTTTTGCTCATATACAACTGGAAGAAGAAAGGATAACCCGGTTGAGCATCTGCCACTTCTTTAATGGTTTTATTACCATAAGTACTTAATGAAAAAATAGAGCCTGCTTTTGCCATACCTTTTGCTGTGGCGACTTCGCCTTGTTGATGTGCAAGCCCTTGAGCTGCCATCGGTGCCTGAATAATAGGCGTATCTAATTTAATACCCAAAAATTCTGTTTTTAAATCTAAGTCAGAAAATTCGATGCCTTGTAATGAACGAGGCATAATATATTTTTTATCAAATGCCGTTGTGTTTGAACGTAAATTGTTTTCGTCTTCAGCACCACCACGAATATAACCGAAAGCCCCTTTATCCATATTCGCTTGAACTTGTGCTTCCATCGCTTTTAAGTTAACTATTTTTATTGGGCCTTCTGCGGTACTTGCTTTATATTCAGCTGCTTGTGCAACACCCACACTTAATGCCATCGCAATAGCAGTGGTTTTTAATATTTTACTTTTCATTTTAGATCCATTTATTAATTAAGGGCTTATATCTATAATTTAATAAATTCAAAATTCAATTAAACTATATTTATCGAAAAAGAATATAAGCCCTATTTTTAGATAAAACTTAAATTAACCGCTTACTTTTTTGTTAAAGTATTATAGCTTGTCATAAGATTACGATAGTCTGGAATATGGTTAGCAAATAGCGCACCTAATCCTTCAACATCATTACGCCAATCACGGTGTAACTCACAAGCTAAACCAAACCAGTTAATTAATTGTGCCCCTGCTTTTGACATTCTATCCCACGCAGAGTCACGAGAAATGGCGTTGAAAGTACCTGAAGCATCCGTTACCACAAAGACTTCAAAACCTTCTTCAAGTGCTGATAATGCAGGGAATGCGACACACACTTCAGTCACTACACCGGCAATAATCAGTTGTTTTTTACCCGTTGCTTTAACCGCTTTTACGAAATCTTCATTATCCCATGCGTTGATTTGACCTGGACGGGCGATATAAGGAGCATCTGGGAACATTTCGACAAGTTGAGGCATCAGAGGGCCATTGGGGCCATCTTCAAAAGAAGTCGTTAAAATGGTAGGTAAATTAAAGTATTTAGCGGCGTTAGCTAATGCTAATACATTATTATTGAATTTATCAGGCTCAATATCTCTGACTAAAGAAAGTAATCCAGCTTGATGGTCTACCAACAGAACAGCAGCATTATTTTTATCGATACGATGATATTTAAAGCTCATAATAATCTCCGATAGCATAATAGAGGTAAGACTTAATTAGATCGCAGCACCAAATTTATATGGCAATAATCAGATTAATTTAAATTTACACTTTGATTTATTTATTAATAATAAATAATCGATGGTAGAACTTTAAATTTAATTAAATATCACGATATTTAATTAACTGCTTATTTGTTTATATAAATTTATTCGTTTTGTTAAAAAGAATTATAAGTACAATCTTGCTTAAATGAATCTAAAGATTATTGTTTTAACCATTCAAAAATTTTGTTGATGTTTTAGAAGAGGAAAAAGAGATAAAAAAAACCCCCGCGGGCGGGGGTGAGATAAGCGCAACTAAAAGGTCTCTAACTTACTATCAGGAGGTCGAGCAGTCATTAATGACGATTACGCACAATTTGATAGCGACGAGTTAAATACTCAATTGGCACGCTCCAAATGTGGACTAATCGACAGAATGGGAATAATAGGAAAATCGTCATTCCTAAGAAGATGTGTAACTTAAATACCCATGCAACACCTTCAAGATTTGCTGAAGCGCCACCGTGGAATGTCACAATAGATTGTGCCCAAGCCACCAGCTTCATCATTTCACTACCGTCCATATGTTGGGCCGAGAAAGGAATCGTCAGCAGACCTAACGCAACTTGAATAACCAGCAGCGTTAAAATCATGATGTCACCAAATGAAGATGTGGCTCTTACTCGTGGGTTGGTTAAACGGCGTTTTAATAGCATTACACCTCCCACCAGCATTAACACACCACAAGTACCACCACCGACCATCGCCATAATTTGCTTATATTCAATCGGCAAGAAAGATTCATACATCCAATGTGGTGTTAACATCCCCAGAAAGTGACCAGCAAAAATACCGAGGATCCCCACATGGAATAAGTTAGAGGCAAGGCGCATGTTTTTCTTGTCTAACATCTGGCTAGAGCCAGCACGCCATGTATATTGACCATAGTCATAACGTAACCAGCTACCAATAATAAAAACGGCACCAGCAATATAGGGATAGATATCAAAAAATAACATATTGATGTAATTCATTTTTGTGCTCCCGTATCCAACGAATTCCCCACGTTGAGATATTGAACGGCGGTCTCTTGTGCAAAACGACGCTGATGTTGGCTGATCTTGCCACTACCACATTGCGTACCTTCTCCAAGAAACGTCACTTGTTCTTCTTCCCACACAGCATCTAATGCAGCAGGTGTATCATCTAAAGGCTCTTTCTCTACTTGAGCGGTCAGTTGTGATGCTTCTAATCCACTTTGTGAGAGACAAAGCAACACATCAAAGAGCGCGTGATAATCGCTGCCTCGCTGTTTTAAACGCTCACCTAACAGAGCCAAAATAGGCGCAATGTTATTTAGCCCTTCAATACACTCCGTTGTAGGTAAAAGCGTTAAGTACTCAAGGTAAGTAGGCAAATAGTCAGGAAGTTCACGACTACTTAATGTGATCCCTGCTTGTTGATATTGATTGAGTAGATCAACCATTGCCTGACCACGATCGCGAGACTCACCATGAACGTGTTCAAATAACAACAGTGATCGCGCCCGACCTCGATCAAAAAGTTCGCTGTAATTGGATTGCGCATCTAACAACTCTTGTTGCGTTAAGGCATGAATAAATGCCATTAATTTAGCAACTTGAGTCACAGGAAGCTCATCGGCTTCCTGTAATGCATTGAGCAGTTCGCCTCGATTATCCCACAATTCTTGTGTGGGATAATCTAAGAGATGGGAAATGATTTTCAGAGAGATCATTATATTTTCTCCTCTGAACGACGCTCATCCTGAGGTGTTCTTGATGTGATATCAATCGCATCAATACGATGACTATTAAACAAATTAAATTTGCTATCACTACCATGACAACCGTCACCAAAGCTAAAACCACAACCATTACGTTCTGGGAAAGCTTCTCTTGCGAGTTCACGATGACTTGATGGAATAACAAAGCGATCTTCGTAATTTGCAATAGCCAGATAGCGATACATCTCTTGTGCTTGTGCTTCAGTCAAACCGACTTGTTCTAATGCACTTAAGTCTGTTTTTCCTTCCACAGTTTCAGCACGTTTGTAATGACGCATCGCAAGCATTCGTTTTAATGCTAATAACACAGGTGCTGTGTCGCCCGCTGTCAGTAAGTTAGCTAAATACTGAACTGGAATACGTAAGCTTTCGACATCAGGCAGTACACCAGTATGTGGTAATACCCCCGCATCAGCAGCTGACTGAATAGGTGACAAAGGTGGCACATACCAAACCATTGGTAAGGTGCGATATTCAGGGTGCAGTGGTAATGCAAGCTTCCAATCCACTGCCATTTTGTAGACAGGCGAACGCTGTGCTGCATCAATCACACTTAACGGAATACCTTGCTCTTCAGCGGCTTTGATCACTTCAGGATCGAATGGATCTAAGAAGATATCTAACTGGCTTTGGTATAAATCTTTTTCATTATCCGCACTGGCAGCTTGTGAGATTTTATCTGCGTCATATAACATCACACCCAGATAGCGAATACGTCCTACACAAGTTTCTGAGCACAGTGTTGGCTGACCTGCTTCAATACGTGGATAACAGAAAATACATTTTTCCGACTTACCGCTTTTCCAGTTGAAGTAGATTTTTTTGTATGGGCATCCTGTTAAACACATACGCCATCCACGGCATTTATCTTGGTCGATAAGCACAATACCGTCTTCAGCACGTTTATAAATTGCACCACTTGGGCATGTCGCAACACAAGCAGGATTTAAGCAGTGTTCACATAAACGAGGTAAATACATCATGAATGTATTTTCAAACTGCCCATACATCTCTTTTTGCATGTTGGCGAAGTTTTTGTCCGCTGCACGTTTACTAAATTCGCCACCTAAATCGTCTTCCCAGTTTGGGCCTTTTTCGATTTTGGTCATGCGCTGACCTGTGATCAACGAACGAGGACGTGCAGTCGGTAACGAGCCTTCTGGAGCATTTTTTAAATGCTCGTAGTCATAATCAAAGGGCTCATAGTAATCGTCTAATGCAGGAACATCAGGGTTGGCAAAAATTTTCGATAATAGACCAACACGGTTACCCATTCTTGGTACTAATTTACCTTTGATATTTTTGATCCAGCCACCTTTCCACTTCTCTTGGTCTTCCCAATTTTGGGGATACCCTGTACCCGGTTTGGTTTCAACGTTATTGAACCATGCGTATTCAACACCTTCGCGACTGGTCCAAACATTTTTACAGGTTACTGAACAGGTATGGCAACCGATACATTTGTCGAGGTTCAGTACCATACCGACTTGTGAACGAATTTTCATTATGCCTTCTCCTGTCCATTCAGGGTCTGTTGATAAGCATCACCTTCACCATCAAGCCAATCAATCTGTTTCATTTTACGCACCACAACAAACTCATCACGGTTAGAGCCCACAGTACCGTAATAGTTAAAGCTATAAGCTAATTGAGCGTATCCACCAATCATATGCGTTGGTTTAGGGCAAACACGCGTCACTGAGTTGTGAATACCACCACGCATTCCTGTCATTTCAGATCCCGGCAGATTTATTTGGCGCTCTTGTGCGTGATACATATAAATCATGCCATCAGGAATACGTTGGCTGACAATGGCTCTTGCCGTTAATGCACCATTACTGTTGTATGCTTCAACCCAATCGTTATCGCTAATTCCCATCTCTTTGGCATCATCTTCACTCAGCCAAACCACAGGACCACCGCGACCTAGCGTTAACATTAGTAAGTTATCGCTATAGGTTGAGTGAATACCCCATTTTTGGTGAGGCGTCAGGAAGTTCAGCGCTTTCTCAGGGAAACCATTTGGTTTTTTACCTTTAACGGCATCAATGGCTTTGGTATCAATCGGTGGACGATAGACCACTAAACTTTCACCATAAGCACGCATCCACTCGTGATCTTGATACAACTGTTGACGACCACTTAAAGTACGCCAAGGGATCATCTCGTGAACGTTGGTATAACAGGCGTTATAAGAGACATGCTCATCTTCAAGACCAGACCATGTTGGGCTTGAAATGATCTTACGAGGTTGAGCAACGATATCGCGGAAACGAATTTTTTCGTCTTCTTTCACTTTGGCTAAGTGAGTGTGATCGCGTCCTGTCACTTTACTGAGTGCATCCCACGCTTTTACAGCAACCTGACCATTAGTTTCAGGTGCTAAAGAGAGAATAACTTCAGCTGCATCAATCGCCGTTTCAATAGCAGGACGACCTTTTGCCACACCATCATGACGGACACGGTTGAGTTTTTTCAGGAAATCGACTTCTGTTTGCGTATTCCAACTGATCCCTTTACCGCCATTACCTAATTTGTCCATCAGAGGGCCAAGTGAGGTAAAGCGAGCATAGGTATTTGGATAATCACGCTCAACAGGAATAAGGTGTGGTGCTGTTTTACCCGGAATAAGGTCACATTCACCTTTTTTCCAATCTTTCACATCAAAAGGCTGTGCCATTTCAGCGGCAGAGTCATGCTGAATAGGCAATGTCACTAAATCTGTTTCAACCCCTAAATGACCAACACACAATTTAGAGAAAGTTTTAGCAATGCCTTTATAGATTTCCCAGTCTGTTTTAGATTCCCAAGCAGGATCAACTGCGGCAGTTAATGGATGAATAAATGGATGCATATCCGAAGTATTCATATCATCTTTCTCATACCATGTAGCGGTTGGTAAAACGATGTCGGAGAAGAGACAGGTACTTGACATACGGAAGTCTAAAGTCACCACTAAATCAACTTTACCTTCGCCGCCTTTATCTTGCCATTCCACTTCTTGTGGCTTAACTTGGCCTTGCTCACCTAAGTCTTTACCTTGTAAACCGTTTTCAGTTCCCAGCAAGTATTTCAGTAAATATTCATGCCCTTTACCCGCAGAGCCTAATAAGTTAGAACGCCAGATAAATAAATTACGTGGGAAGTTCTGTGGATTATCTGGTTGCTCAGCTGCAAAGCGAATTTCACCTGATTTCAATGCATTAACCGTGTAATCAGCGGCACTAATACCCACTTCTTGCGCTTTTTTCGCAATAGATAGAGGATTTAGATTTAATTGAGGCGCTGATGGTAACCATCCCATACGCTCTGAACGCACATTCATATCGACCAAACTACCGCTAAAGCGAGATTTATCGGCTAATGGTGATAACAACTCTGTTGGTGATACGGTTTCATAACGCCACTGACTTGAGTGGTTATAGAAAAATGATGTGCTGTTCATATGGCGAGGCGGACGTTGCCAGTCAAGACCAAAGGCTAATGGCAACCAACCAGTTTGTGGACGCAGTTTTTCTTGTCCAACATAGTGTGCCCAGCCACCACCACTTTGACCGACGCAACCACAGAAAATCAGCATATTGATAATGCCGCGATAAGTCATATCCATGTGGTACCAGTGGTTAATACCGGCTCCCACAATCACCATCGAACGACCGTGTGTTTTTTCTGCGTTATCCGCAAATTCACGTGCAATACGAGCGATATCTTGGCGACCTACACCTGTCACTTTTTCAGCCCATGCTGGTGAGTATGCTTTGATTTCATCGTAGTTTGATGCACAGTTTTCATCATTTAAACCACGATCTACACCGTAGTTAGCTAACAATAAATCATAAACAGTTGTGATGTATTTCTCTTCGCCATTCGCAAGTGTAATACGCTTAGCAGGCAGTTTATGAACAATCACATCATCAAGGGCAACACCTTCAAAGTATTCACTCTTGATCCCACCAAAGTAAGGGAATGCTACATCAACAATATCATCGTGGTTATCTAAAAGACCTAATTGTAAAGTGACATCTTCGCCACTTTTGCCGTCTTTAGGCTCAAGGTTCCATTTAGCTGCACCTTCCCAACGAAAGCCCATAGAACCTTGAGGAGCAACTAATTGCTGTGTTTTTTCATCAATAGCAACGGTTTTCCACTCTGGATTTTTCTCTTGATCCAGATTGTTCACTAAATCAGAAGCACGCAACATACGACCTGCAACTAGCTTGCCTGAGTCGTGTTTATCTAACATCACCAACATTGGCATGTCAGTGTAAGTGCGCACGTAGTTACTAAAGTATTCAGTTTGGCGTTTAACGTGGAATTCGTTAAGAATAACGTGTCCCATCGCCATTGCCATCGCACTGTCAGTACCCTGTTTTGGATTTAACCATTGATCACAGAGTTTCGCGATTTCAGCGTAATCAGGTGTTACCGCAACGGTTTTAGTCCCTTTATAACGAACTTCTGTAAAGAAGTGGGCATCTGGAGTACGTGTTTGCGGTACGTTAGAACCCCATGCAATCAGGTAAGAAGAGTTATACCAGTCTGCTGATTCAGGAACGTCGGTTTGCTCACCCCAAGTCATTGGCGATGCAGGTGGTAAATCACAATACCAATCGTAGAAGCTTAAACATGCGCCACCAATCAGAGATAAATAACGCGCACCCGCAGCATATGAGACCATCGACATAGCCGGAATTGGCGAGAATCCGATAATACGATCAGGGCCAAACTCTTTTGCTGTAAACACGTTAGAAGCAGCAATGATTTCATTCACTTCTGACCATGACGAGCGAACAAAACCACCACGCCCACGTGCTTGCTTATAGCTTTTAGTTTTTTCTGGTGAACTAACAATAGAAGCCCATGCATCAACAGGATCGCTATGTTGTGCTTTTGCTTCACGCCATAATTTAATTAGGCGTTTACGTACCATTGGGTATTTAACGCGGTTCGCGCTATATAAATACCATGAATAGCTTGCACCACGAGGACAGCCACGAGGCTCATGATCTGGTAAATCAGGACGTGTACGTGGGTAATCCGTTTGTTGGGTTTCCCATGTCACTAACCCATTTTTGACGTAAATTTTCCAGCTACAAGAGCCGGTACAGTTTACACCGTGAGTAGAACGAACAATTTTGTCGTGTTGCCAACGACTACGGTAACCATCTTCCCAATCACGGTTAACATTTAGCTCTTGGCCATGATCCTTTGAAAAGGTATCACCAAGTTGCTTAAAATAGCGGAATCTATCGAGAAACTTACTCATCAGATACTCTCCCAATGCGCGCGAGCGCTCTCACATTGCGTATAATTCGTCATTATTGTTTATTGTGTTTACGTCCATAGACCAACCAAGTGATCAAGACGCAGGCGATATAAAATAGAACAAAGATTTTCATGGCACCGGCAGGAGAGCCAGTCATAGCCAATGATGTACCGAAGGCTTTAGGAATAAAGAAGCCACCAATTGCACCAATTGCAGAGATAAAGCCAAGCGCCGCTGCACTTTCAGTCACCGCTTCTTTTTGAGCGGCTTCGTCTGAGGCACCTTGTGCTTTCATGCGATCAATCGTGATTTTTCTAAACACCACAGCAATCATTTGGAATGTAGAACCACTTCCTAAACCAGCGGTTAAAAACAGCACCATAAAGACACCGAAGAAGGCGATAAATGAGCCACCAGCACCATTGATAGGCAGTGTTAAGAAAAGCAGAGCAGAGAAAATTGCCATGATGATAAAGTTGATCAGTGTGACTCTAATACCACCAAATTTATCCGATAAAGCACCACCTACAGGGCGAGCTAAAGCACCTAATAAAGGTCCGAAGAACGCATAATGTAGAATGACGATATCTGGGAACTGGGTTTTAGAAAGCATTGCAAAACCCGCAGAGAAACCAATAAATGAACCAAAGGAGCACAGATATAAAATACTTAATAACCAAAGGTGACCCCGTTTTAATACGGGTAATTGCTGGCTTAAAGAGGCTTTGTTAGCCGCCAGATCGTTCATGCCAAACCAAGCAGCAAAGGTCAGAATAAGTAAGAAAGGAACCCAAACCCATGCCGCATTTTCTAACCATAAACGTGAACCATCAGGCTGAACAACACCAGGGCCACTAAACATAGCAAACACGCCAACACCAACCACTAATGGCGCAACCAATTGCATAACGCTAACACCCAGATTGCCTAATCCGCCATTTAATCCTAAAGCACCACCTTGACGTGCTTTAGGGAAGAAAAAGCTGATGTTTGCCATACTGGATGCAAAGTTTGCACCTGCAAAACCGCATAGCAGTGAAATCACAATAAAGGTTGAGTAAGACGTAGTGGTGTCTTGCACTGCAAAACCAAGCCAGATACAAGGAATGATGAGAAAGACGGTACTGATTGCTGTCCAGCGACGACCGCCAAAAATAGGAATAACAAAAGAATAAGGAACGCGTAAAATAGCACCAGAGACTGAAGGCAGTGCAGTCAGCATAAACAGCTGATCTGTGGTAAAGTTAAAACCTACTTTGTTCAAATTTACTGCAACTGCACTAAAAAGCATCCATACACAGAACGATAAAAGTAAACAAGGAACAGAAATCCATAAATTGCGTGAAGCGATCTTTTGACCAGTCTTTTCCCAAAAAGCTTTATCTTCAGGATGCCAATCTTCGATCACCCCTTTTCTCATTTTTTCTGGGTGTTGAGTGAGTGCCATAACAACCTCGATTAACGGTTAGATTGGCACCTTTGTACGATTAGAATTGTTAATTAGTCATGATCTGCATCAAGCAAAGATTTGTTTGATTTTTAAGCTAAAGTCGTTCTTTACACCTAAGTGTTAATAGGATTATCCTTAATTTTTCATTTTAAATTAATAAGTTAAATTAAAAGCGCTATAATTTAGAAGTGAAATTACCTCTATCAGATATTTAGGGGTAATACTTTAGTGGTATATGACATTTGATGTATTTTTAAGGCAATATAGCGCCAGAATAAATTTGGAAAAATAACGATGAGTACAAATAAAATCCAATGGCACTACCGTTTCTCAATTATTAATCAGATAGCGATATTAATGTTACTTTTCACTCTATTGGGTGTGGTGGGAATGGCAATTTCTAACCATATTATTTTGAGTGTACAAGGTAATGCTCATGCGATTAATAAGTCTGGATCGCTACGGATGCAAAGCTATCGCTTGTTATCTGCGTTACCTCTAGATGAGCAACATCGTTATTATCTTCACGAGTTAGAAACCGACTTAGATAGCGGTGAGTTACTTCAAGTCCTAAGCAATGAATCGCTACAATCACAATATGCTCAATTAAATACTTACTGGAAAGATACCCTAAAACCAACCTTGCTTTATGTGCAACAACGCGATGAAGCCAAACAAGAGGTTGCGTTTTTTGTTTCACAGCTAGATAAATTAGTATTAAGTATCGACCAACTTACAGAGCAAAAAATCAGGCTGGTGGCTTATACTCAGCTTATTTTCACGGCGCTGACACTGTTATTGCTGTTTGGCTCTGTTTGGCATTTCCGTCGCCGTTTATTACATCCTTGGCAACAGCTTATGGCGATGGCAAATTCGATTGGTCATGGTAATTTTTCAGCCCGTTTCCACCAGCGTACACACCATGATGAAATTGCCACGCTGGGTATTGCACTTAATACCATGTCAAAAGAGCTTTCTACACTGTATAGCGAATTAGAAAAAAGAGTGGTTGAAAAAACACACGACTTACAACAGAAAAATAAAGTACTCTCTTATCTCTATCACTCAAGCCAACAATTACACTCTCCCGCGCCACTTTGTGCCCGATTAAGACAGATATTATTTGAGCTTCAACAAATCATTCCTGATGCTTATTTGCAGATACGTTTATATGAAGATAATCATCACACACTCTTTAATGAAATCAGTTTAGAACCTCAATCACGCCCAGAACATTGTCCAGATCCACAATGTGAACGTTGTGATGATACCTCTTCTGTTACCGTTCCATTACGTAGTGAATTATTGCATTGGGAACTTGCTGACCAAATTCATCGTTATGGATTACTTGTTATGCAACTACCCGAGCATACAACGCTGACGGATGAACAGAATAATTTAATGCTATTACTGACAAAACAGATCTCAGCCATGCTGGCAATGGAACAGCAAAATGAGCAACAGCAACAGCTTTTGTTAATGGATGAGCGTTCGGCAATTGCACGCGAATTACATGACTCTATTGCTCAATCACTCTCTTGTTTAAAAATGCAAGTGAGCTATTTGCAGATGCAGTCAGAAACCTTACCTGATAATTGCCAAAAGCTACTTAAAGAGATGCGAGAAGAGCTTAATGTGGCTTATCGCCAATTAAGAGAGTTGTTAACTACGTTTCGCTTAAAACTCACTGAGCCGGGATTACTTGCCGCGTTGGAAAGTACACTGACTGAATTTAATCAGCGCCTTGGTTTTTCGATTAATTTTGACTATCAATTACCCGCAAAATGTGTGAATTCGCATCAAAGTATTCACGTTGTTCAAATCGTCCGTGAAGCCTTAAATAATATTTTACAACATGCCAATGCCAATTGGGCTGAAGTCTCTTTATCTCTAAATAATGGCATGGTCGAACTAAAAATTAATGATAATGGTGAAGGAATTAGCCCTAATCCTGAAAAATTAAATCATTATGGCCTTATTATTATGCGTGAACGCGCAAATAGCTTAAATGGTTCTTATACTATAAAAGTACGCGAACAGGGCGGTACTCAAGTGTTTGTTAAATTTCCATTAATAACTACTCATAAAGACCCTGTCTAAATTGGAGCAAGTCGTAATGAATAATATGGGATCCCCCGCAGAAAAAGCGACAATTTTACTCATTGATGATCACCCGATGCTACGCAATGGTGTAAAACAACTTTTAAGTCTTGATACAACACTAACTGTCGTTGGGGAAGCGGGAGATGGTATTCAAGGTGTGAAGCTAGCTGAAGAATTAGATCCTGATTTAATTTTGCTGGATCTGAATATGCCAGGAATGAATGGTTTTGAAACGCTCGATCAACTGCGATTAAAGTCGTTGTCAGGTCGGATCGTTGTTTTCAGCGTATCAAATTATAGTGATGATTTAGTCACAGCGTTAAAACGTGGTGCAGATGGTTATCTTCTAAAAGATATGGAGCCTGAAGAATTACTAGCGGCTCTAAAACAGGCAGCAGCCGGAAAAATGGTCGTCAGCCCTGCATTAACCCCTATTTTAGCCGAATCCTTACGTGAAGATCGTTCTGAAGGTGAGCGTGATATTGAACAACTCACCCCGCGTGAACGCGATATCTTAAAACTGATAGCGCAAGGATTATCAAATAAAATGATCGCCCGTAAGCTTGATATCACAGAAAGTACAGTCAAAGTACATGTAAAACATCTACTGAAAAAGATGAAGCTAAAATCTCGTGTTGAAGTTGCTGTTTGGGTTCATCAACAACGCGTCGATTAATTAAAGTTAGGTACGATGGGCTGGTGGGTACTCATCAGCTCAACTAACTCTTTTGCTCCTTTCTGTAACGACTCCCCTTTTAGCCACATGGCATGAATAGGTAATCGTAATTCATTTTTCGTATTCTTAAACTGAAGCTGTTTTAATTTACCTTTTTGCAATTGAGTATAAATCAACGAATACGGTAAATTACCCCATCCCATCCCTGCTTCAACCATACCCAACGCCATTTGAAAGCTATCTGTTTGCCAATAATTCGTCGCCACTAATGAGCGCTCATCTCTTAACTCTTTGGTGTGACTTGCGATCATGATTTGGCGAACATTCACAAGATCCTCAATAAACACGCCAGCAGGGTGTGCTAATGCAATATGACTTGCTGATATTGTTGCGACCAATGACTCAGAGCCAAGATATTGAAATTGTTCATCGCCATTCACATACAAGCCCCCATAAACTAGGCTCAATTGAATTTTATGTGAATGCAACATCTCAATAATGTCATCTTGTGCCGCGGTTATCACATTCACATTAAGTAATGGATAACGTTGCGTTAATTCAGATAACGCAGGTAATAGATAATCAGGATTAATATCAGCCGCAACACCAATATTTAAGACACTTTCGAGATCCATCGAAAGCTCTTGTGCATGCACTTGTAATAATTTTAATTGCTCTGCGATCATTCTGGCATGAGGCTCAAGTGCTTTGGCTTTTTCAGTTGGCTGAGGCTCTCGTGATGAACGTTCAAAAAGTGCATAACCTAATTCAGCTTCCATATTAGCAATCGCCATGCTGACTGCTGATGGAACGCGTTTTAATGAACGTGCAGCCGCAGAGAAAGATCCCTTATCCATCACTGCTAAAAATATCGCAATATGTTCACTTGAGAACTGCATGTTCACTCCTGATGTTTCAGTCAAATTGATACTAGCTAACTTTTTCTATCATTCTTGCTGATTTATCTTACGATGCTTAACGACACAGATCCACAGAAAAAGAGAGCACAATGCAAGGTATCAAACGAAAAATTGTCTACGTAACAGCTTATGAAATTTTTGGCTGGATTATTTCATCAGTCGGGCTTGCACTTTTGGCTGATAGCTCAACAGCAGTAACGGGTCCATTAGCTCTGGTGATCACAACTATCGCAGTAAGTTGGAATTTTATTTATAACTGCATATTTGAATTTTGGGAGAGTAGGCAGGTTTCAAGAATTCGAACATTTAGACGCCGTCTAGTCCATGCAATTGGATTTCAGCTAACACTGGTGCTCTATTTAATTCCACTGATTGCATGGTGGCTTAATGTTTCATTGTGGCAAGCGTTAGTTATGGACTTTGCGCTGATCATCATCATCCCTTGTTATACCTTCGTTTATAACTGGGTATTTGACAAAATTTTTGGCTTACCAAAATCTGCATTACCTGAGAATGCACCCGCAGCCTAAGCGACAAATTAAGTAAGGAGAGTGATCCCAATAACGGATCACTCTTTAACAGGATAGATATCTTCTAACGCAAACTGCTCAATACCGCCTTCTAACTCGCAACGACCTAATCCAATATTTTTGTCATCAGCCGTTGTTCTTCTTAGCAATTTACCCGTCACTTGAGAAAGCGTTGAGTCAATTTCAATCACACGGTAATACTCTTTCATATAGCTCTCTTCACCCAGTGCCATATAAACCAAAAACTCATCACCTGTTTTAATATTCATCTCGTTGTACTTACTCTTAGTAGTTAATCTAATGATGATAGAATAAGTTTAGTCTAACTAAAGGCAATAAGAGAAAGATTGACTCACTCGATATTACATTAAGTTAATTTATTAACTTCCAACTCATCATAATGATGCTGATCAGAATAAAAGACAGAGTTAAATATTGGAAAAAATGCTCTGATAAATACACAAGTAAATAACGAGCTAATGGGATGGAGAGTAATGAGCCTAAGCAGAGAATAAGTGCTGTGTGAACATCGGTATAGCCACCAGCACTATAAGCAATAGCAGAGCCACCAGAAAGGATCGTAGTAATAAAAATAGAAGTGCCGATTGCCTCTTTAATACCCATTTGTGCAAAACGCATTAACACAGGCAACACTACTAATCCTCCTCCAACACCCGTCGCACCAAGTACAAATCCTGCACTGACTCCCGGTACAAATAAGGAAGAAAAAGTCACTGAAGAAGGCGGAGGTAAAGAAATTAAGGGATCTGAAATTGCTGATCTTCTTACCATTCGCTGTAAAAATAAGATCAATGAAAATACGATAGCAACGATCATTAAAATATTAATCGCTGATTCAACACGATCGTAATATTGAGGTTGCGATCCCAACCATGTCACACCATAACTCGCTAAAAATGTTGCCGGAAACATTACCCCTAAGATCAATAGTGCGGGTTTTAATGGGATATTACCTAACCGAAAATGAATATAAGAAGATGAGAGCTTCATTAGCATCGAGAGTAAATTTGCTGTCGCAACCGCAGCTAATGCATTCATACCAAAAAGATAAATAAGAACAGGTAATAAAATAACACCACCACCTACACCGGTCGTTGTAATAACTAACCCGATTGCAGCGCCGATAAGTAGTTGTGTTACAAGCAACATCTTATTTCCTTTTTGGTTAAAATTTAACAAGCTTCGATTATAGGCAAAATAACTTATAACCAAAAGGAATTAGATATAATAAATAGGAATATAAATAACGTTATTATAAAAAAGCCCCTTAATATGAAATTACCTCATATTAAAGGGCAGATATTAATGATAGATATTATTCTTATTAATCAATATGATATTTTTAATATATTTAATTTATTTCAGCTAAGACCGATTCTGCTGAAAAATAATCACCTGTTTTCGCTTTTTGCAGTAGTACTCCATCACAAGAAGCGATTACCTGAACTTCCATCTTCATCGCTTCCATAATAGCAATAACATCACCTTCTTTGACTTTATCGCCATCAGCTAAGATCCAGCTATGTAATACGCCAGAGATGGGTGCAGTGACGGCTTTTTCATTCTCTTCTTTCTCATGACTGGCATTAATTGCTGTTGGTATTACCGCGGAGAGTGACAGTAATTGAGCTGGTAAAGCAAGTTCATGACGACGACCATCAATTTCAATAAAAGTACGAACAAGCTCTTCATTTTTTGCAGGCGTGCTACGAGGAAAATATGTATTTTTTGCCTGAAAATCTGTTTCAATCCAACGGGTATGCACTTTGAAATCTTCAGTAAAATCGGCATGTTCCATCATTTCACAATGGAAAGGCAACACACTCGCTACCCCTTCAATTTTAAATTCGGATAATGCTCGACGAGCTCGCGCAATGGCTTGTTCACGAGTTGCACCTGTCACTATCAATTTTGCCATCATAGAATCGAATTGGCGTGAAACCTGATTATTTTCAGCAACACCACTATCTACACGAACTCCCGGACCTGAAGGCTGAGAGAAATGCGTAATTAAACCCGGTGTAGGTAAAAAGCCTTTAGTAGGATCTTCTGCATTGATCCTAAATTCAAAAGAGTGACCACGTGGAACAGGCGTTTTATCAATACTTAGTGGTAAACCTTCAGCAATACGTAACTGCTCAATCACTAAATCGATGCCTGCTGTTTCTTCGGTAACAGGGTGCTCTACTTGTAAGCGTGTATTCACTTCTAGAAACGAGATAGTGCCATTTGCACTTAATAAAAACTCAACGGTACCTGCGCCCACATAACCTGCTTTCGCACAAATATCTTTAGCGGATTGGTGAATACGTTCACGTTGTTCGTCTGTCAAATACGGTGCTGGTGCTTCTTCAATAAGCTTTTGATTACGGCGTTGTAACGAACAATCTCGTGTTCCGACAACAACAACATTGCCCAGTTTGTCTGCAATAATTTGCGCTTCGATATGGCGAGGTTTATCTAGGAATTGCTCAACATAACATTCACCACGACCAAATGCAGTTACGGCTTCTCGTACAGCAGAATGGTACAGCTCTTCAATCTCTTCCATTTTATGCGCGATCTTCAAACCCCGCCCACCACCACCAAAAGCAGCTTTAATGGCAACAGGTAGACCATGCTGTTTAGCAAAATCGATAACCTCTTTGGCGTCATTAACAGGATCAGACGTACCATTTACAAGAGGTGCACCAACAGATTGTGCAATTTTACGTGCTTTCACTTTGTCACCAAGCACTTCAATCGTTTCTGGGTTAGGGCCGATCCAAATAAATCCTGCGTCTTGTACCGCTTTTGCAAAATCAGCTCGCTCGGAAAGAAAACCGTAACCGGGATGGATCATTGTGGCATTAGCTTTATGGGCAATATTAATAATTTTCTTAATATCTAGATAGCTTTCTTTCGGCAAATTACCATTGAGTCCATAAGCTTCATCAGCAAGACGGACGTGTAGTGCATCAATATCATCATTAGCGTAAATGGCAATCGAAGTCGCACCATGATCCTGACAAGCACGAATAATACGAACCGCAATTTCACCTCGGTTTGCAATAAGTACTCTATGCTTCACTCGTTGTTTTTGGTTAATTGTTGTCATGAGTGGCATTCTCCTATCAATATTCTTGAAATTCGGTAATTGGATTAAAACGAATTCTAGCGTTAACAGGGATCTGCCCTGCAAGTGGTAAGTGATATTCAGCAACAGCGCCGATAACAGGATATCCTCCTGTTAGTGGGTGATCGTTAAGAAACAAAACAGGTTGCCCATTAATCGGAACTTGTATTGCGCCGATGCAAGTGCCTTCACTCGATAGCTCTTGTTGTTGTTCTCGAGCAAGAGGGGTTTCGCCCAGTAAACGCAACCCAATACGGTTAGATTGTGGTGTCACCTGCCATAATTGAGAGGTTAATGTTTTTATAGCTTCAGTGGTAAACCAGTCAGTGCGAGGACCTAAAACAACATCAAGCGTGACGATATCATCTTGTTTTGGCAGTGTTGATGTCGGCTGTTCATCAGCAAGAATACCGTTTGAAGTACTTTCATTATTTAAATGAAGTACATCGCCTTCTTGCAAAGCATTAGGACCAATTTGTGCCAAGGTATCAAATGCATAACTCCCTAACACCTTGGGTAATTCAAATCCACCTCTCACGGCAAGATAGCTACGTACACCTGCTTTTGGCATACCTAAAATAATTTCATCGCCACAGCGAACATCGATAGGTTGATAACCAGATAAGGATTCATTCTCACCTGACTCATGTTTTAGTGTAATGGAACAATCCGCCCCAGTTAAAGCGATCACACAATCTTGTCGTGCTTTAAGTGTCAGTCCACCTTGGGTTATCTCAAGTGCAACAAAGGTTGCAGGATTACCCACTAAACGATTGGCTGCATGTAAAGCGGGTTTATCAAGTGCGCCTGAAGCAGATACTCCCATTGATGCAGCACCAATACGCCCTTCATCTTGAAATAAAGTTTGTAGCCCTGCTGAAATGACATATAGCCCTTTATCATTTAATGAGAGTGGAGAAGCAACTACGGCTTTTTTCTCCGGTAGTGAAACGGTTATCGGTGATTTTTTTGCATCAACAAAATGCACTTCATTACCTGGTAATAAAAAAGCAGGTTGTTCGCGTGAGAGATCCCACATCTTTATTTCTGTGGTACCAATAAGTTGCCAACCACCGGGGCTTTGTTGTGGATAAACGCCACTAAACTCGCCAGCTAATCCGACCGATCCTGCGGGGATACGTGTACGAGGTGTTTTACGGCGAGGTACGTAAAGCTGAGTTTCATTTGCAATCAAATAAGCAAAACCTGGGGCGAAACCTGTGAATGCAACTTGATAGGTTTGCTCTGTGTGTCTGCGGATCACTTCACTGGTAGCGATCCCTAATAATTCAGCGACCTCATTAAGATCCTCACCTTGATAATGAACGGGGATCGTTAATGATTGTATTTGACGTGCTGATACCGCTTTAACTTCTAACTGTCGAAGCTGAAGCACAAGTTCTTCAGCTGTGATTAGCCACGGCGTATAGTGAATTAAGAGTGTTTTCGCCGCAGGTACAATGTCTTGAATAGCAGCAATATCCGCTTGTTTAACGGATTCATACAATGCGAGCGTCTCTTTTAAAGAGGAAAGCTCAACAAGTAAATGAGATAGGTTAACGGGTAAAAAGCGCAAAGTATCTTCCTCCCTTATACGTGATAAGCTGCATCAGGCACATCGGTAATAAACATATGCCCCGGAGCATGGCTAAGTGCGAAAGGAACACCTGAACGCATCACTGCTGCTTGTGGTGTCACACCACAAGCCCAAAATACGGGGATCTCGCCTTTTTCAATTCTCACTGGTGAGCCAAAATCTGGCGACATAATATCTTTAATACCCAAAGCATCTGGCGAGCCAATATGTACGGGAGCACCATGTACAGAAGGGAAACGACCACTTATCATCACCGCATCAGCGACTCTGTCAGCGGGAATAGGACGCATTGAAACCACCAATTCGCCTTCTAATCGTCCTGCTGGACGACACAAGCGATTGGTTTTATACATCGGAACATTGCAGTTATCTGTGATATGGCGAATTTCAATACCCGCTTCTAACATGGGTGTTTCGAAAGTAAAACTACAACCAATAAGAAACGTCACAAGATCGGGATGTTGTGCCCAAATTTTGGTGGCATCCGTAATTTCACCCGTTAATTTGCCATTTTCCCAAACACGATAAAGAGGAATGTCAGTACGCAGATCGGCGTCTTTCGCTAAAACAGTGCGATAACTACCTGATTCGCAAACATCTAATATTGGGCAACTTTTCGGGTTACGTTGAGCATAGAGCAGAAAATCAAATGCCCAATCACGAGGTAAACTAATCATATTAGCTTGCGTCATACCTTTAGCCATACCGGCGGTTGGTATGGCTAAACCATTGCGAATAGCTAATCGAGCTTCTTGTGCATTAGCAATTGCATCCGCGGTTGCTTGCATTAAATTAGTCATTTTTGAACCTCCTTTTTAAGTGGCAGAGGTGCAAAAGGCTTAATGCTAACACCATGATTAATTAAAATTTCTTTTACACTTTTAGCGAGAGCTACGGCATCTGGGCTGTCACCATGAACACAAATAGAATCAGCTTGTATCGTTGTAAAAATGCCTTCTATGGACTCAACACCACCTTCTTGCACAAGCCGCAACATACGTTGAGCAACACGTTCAGGATCATGTAAAACAGCTCCCTCTTTTTTACGAGAAACTAGCGTACCATCAGCATGATAAGCTCTATCAGCAAAGGCTTCTGCAATTACTCGAAGACCTTTTTCTTTCGCAAGTGTAATCAAAGGTGATCCCGCTAAAGCAACTAATGTCAGTTGAGGATCTACAGCAAGTATCGCCTCAATAACAGCAAGTGCTTGACGTTTATCATGCGCAATTGTGTTGTAAAGCGCACCATGAGGCTTAACATAGGTCACACTTAAACCCACTGCTTTAGCCAATCCTTGTAAAGCACCTATTTGATAAATCACATCTGCGGTTAATTCATCACTGGCAATATCCATATTACGACGACCAAAACCGACTAAGTCAGGATAAGCAACATGCGCACCTATCGCGACATTACGCTGTTTCGCCGCTTTTAATGTTTTTAAAATTCCATCCGGTGAACCTGCATGAAAACCGCAAGCGATATTAGCGCTACTGACAATTTCAAGCACCGCATCATCATTGCCCATTGTCCATTGACCGAAGCTCTCACCTAAATCACTGTTTAAATCGACTGCTTTTATCATCATTATTGTTCTCTTAAGCAATGTTGAGGTAGTTGAAAATAGCACCCACGGACATAATGCCCATATACCAAGTCAGCGCACAGACCAAAATACCTGACCACAGTAACCATGCAGGATATTTATAGCCATTCATGAGATCTTGGCGACGCCATGCAACAAAAATAAATAGTGTCATACCAATAGGTAAAATCAGACCGTTAAAACCACCGGCGAAGACTAATAATGCAGCTGGCGCTGTTCCCATAACCATATAAATGACAAGTGAAATAGCGATGAAAATAATGGTTGCGATATTACGTTGACGCTCAGTAACACCTTTTTTAAATACTGTAATAAATGACATTGAGGTATAAGCAGCACCAATTACACTTGTTAATGCAGCTGCCCATAAAATAAGACCAAAGATGCGTAATCCAGTTAAACCTGCCGCGTGTTGAAATGCTTGAGATGCAGGGTTAGCCGCGCGACTAGAAATATCTAATGTTACGCCACTGGCAACTACGCCCAAAATGGCAAGGAACAGGATATAGCGCATTAATCCAACCACTAAAATTCCTTTAGTTGCAGCGCTTGATACAGCATCAATGTTCTCAATACCCGTAGTTCCTTTATCGAGAAGACGGTGAGCTCCGGCATAACAGATATAACCGCCCACAGTACCACCGACAATTGTAGTGATCGTTGCGAAGTTAATCGCATCAGGTAAAACAGTTTGTCTTAATGCTTCACCTACTGGAGGATTAGAGGCAAACATCACAAAAACAGTCAGTAAGATCATGACAATGCCAAGAACGATAATCATACGATCGATAAAGTTACTGGCTTTACGTGATGAGAAAATATAGATCGCAAGTAAAGCACTTAAGATCCCACCCCATTTAGGATCAAGACCCACCATTGCATTAAGCCCCAAACCAGCACCTGCAATGTTACCCACGTTAAACACTAAACCGCCAAAAATAACTAATACCGCAAGTAAGTAACCGCTACCGGGTATTGCTTTGTTAGCAATGTCTGAAGCTCGCATATTGGTAACTGTGATCACTCGCCAAATACTTTGCTGAACAACATAGTCGATGATGATTGATGCCAAAATACCGAATGCAAATGCTGCCCCCATAGTGGCAGTAAAGGTTGCAGTTTGAGTAATAAAACCCGGACCAATAGCGGATGTCGCCATTAAAAAAATGGCAGCTATCAATGAAGAGCGTCTATTTTTTATAAACGAACTTGATGTTGTGTTTGCAGAATCTTGTGTAGCCATGAGCTACCCCCTTTATCATCATTATTTTAATTATTATTACTAAGGCAATTAGCGTGCCATTGTTGAGCATGAATACGTAATTGTTAATCACCTGATATTAGATTGTTGAACAATTAATAATAATAGATGAATAAATAAGCAAATAGATTTAAATATGGGATGATAAAAGTGCAGTGAAGATCGCATTTTTAACATTTTATTGACAATTATCATTAATTAATAAGTAATGAATATGCACCTAAATGCAGCATAAAAAGATGAGATGCACAAAAATAGTGCACAAGATTGAAGGAAAAATAAGTTTAATCACTAAAATATCGTGATAAAAAATTAAGTTTTTTTGATGGAAATAAACAGAAAGTCATACTCGATACAGTGAGAAGTACGACAGAGTGACACAATAGAGGTTATATATTACAAAACACACTGATAGAATAGGCGCTTCAATTAAGCTAATAGCAGAAGATAATGCAGAAAAAAACATCTCCACAAATTCTTTCTCAAAAAGTCGCAAATGTTATTCGGCAAAAAATCACTATTGGAGAATTACCTCCTGGTGAAAGATTGTCAGAAACTGCATTAAGCGAAACGCTAGAGATATCGCGTAATACTTTAAGAGAGGTTTTTCGCGTTCTTACCCAAGAAGGGCTTTTAACTTATAAACCTAATCGTGGTGTTTTTGTTTCTGTGCCAGATATGGCAAGTATTATGGATATTTATCGTGTAAGACGATTAATTGAATGTGATGCTCTGCGACATTCTTATCCTATGCATCCAGCTATTGTTAGAATGCAAGATAGTGTTAACCAAGCAAAAGTCTTTCAAGAACAACAAGATTGGAGCGGTGTAGGAACCTGTAATATGCATTTTCATACCGCGATTGTTGAGCTTTCAGATAGTCCTAGATTGTTTAAACAATACCAACTTATTTTAGCAGAGTTACGTTTAGCCTTCGGTTTATTAAACGATCCTCAATTACTACATGCACCGTATATTGAGAAGAATGAACAGATTTTAACACTTTTAATGGATGGAAAAGCCCAAGAAGCAGCAACAGCAATGGAAGACTATTTAGAAATATCAGAAAGAACAGTCCTTGCTGCATTTTCTCGTCATAATTTTTGCTAAAAGATCATAAAAGATGCCCTAATTTAGGGCATTTTTGTATTTAGAATTTAGCATAGCACTTAAAATTTACTAAACCCCAAACGCAAAAAAGCCAACCCAGTGGGTTGGCTTTCTCGTCTTATTTAATGCCTGGCAGTTCCCTACTCTCACATGGGGAGACCCCACACTACCATCGGCGCTACAACGTTTCACTTCTGAGTTCGGCATGGATTCAGGTGGGTCCGCTGCGCTATGGCCGCCAAGCAAATTCGGTTTTATTACCCGTTACATCGATTTCTCGTCATAACCAGCAATATTCAATCTTAAACAAGCCTACTTCATCTACTGTTTGTCTCTCAGACAAAACACCTTCGGTGTTGTCAGGTTAAGCCTCACGGTTCATTAGTACTGGTTAGCTCAACGTATCGCTACGCTTACACACCCAGCCTATCAACGTCTTAGTCTTAAACGTTCCTTTAGGTCACTCAAGGTGACAGGGAAGACTCATCTCGAGGCAAGTTTCCCGCTTAGATGCTTTCAGCGGTTATCTCTTCCGCACTTAGCTACCGGGCAATGCCATTGGCATGACAACCCGAACACCAGTGGTGCGTTCACTCCGGTCCTCTCGTACTAGGAGCAACCCCTCTCAATCTTCCAACGCCCACGGCAGATAGGGACCGAACTGTCTCACGACGTTCTAAACCCAGCTCGCGTACCACTTTAAATGGCGAACAGCCATACCCTTGGGACCTACTTCAGCCCCAGGATGTGATGAGCCGACATCGAGGTGCCAAACACCGCCGTCGATATGAACTCTTGGGCGGTATCAGCCTGTTATCCCCGGAGTACCTTTTATCCGTTGAGCGATGGCCCTTCCATTCAGAACCACCGGATCACTAAGACCTACTTTCGTACCTGCTCGAGCCGTCACTCTCACAGTCAAGCTGGCTTATGCCTTTGCACTAACCGCATGATGTCCGACCATGCTTAGCCAACCTTCGTGCTCCTCCGTTACTCTTTAGGAGGAGACCGCCCCAGTCAAACTACCCACCAGACACGGTCCCCGATCCAGATTATGGACCTAGGTTAGAACATCAAACGTTAAAGGGTGGTATTTCAAGGTTGACTCCATGCAGACTGGCGTCCACACTTCATAGTCTCCCACCTATCCTACACATCAAGGCTCAATGTTCAGTGTCAAGCTATAGTAAAGGTTCACGGGGTCTTTCCGTCTTGCCGCGGGTACACTGCATCTTCACAGCGAGTTCAATTTCACTGAGTCTCGGGTGGAGACAGCCTGGCCATCATTACGCCATTCGTGCAGGTCGGAACTTACCCGACAAGGAATTTCGCTACCTTAGGACCGTTATAGTTACGGCCGCCGTTTACTGGGGCTTCGATCAAGAGCTTCTCCTTACGGATAACCCCATCAATTAACCTTCCAGCACCGGGCAGGCGTCACACCGTATACGTCCACTTTCGTGTTTGCACAGTGCTGTGTTTTTAATAAACAGTTGCAGCCAGCTGGTATCTTCGACTGGCTTCGGCTCCGTCCGCAAGGGACTTCACTTACCGCCAGCGTGCCTTCTCCCGAAGTTACGGCACCATTTTGCCTAGTTCCTTCACCCGAGTTCTCTCAAGCGCCTGAGTATTCTCTACCTGACCACCTGTGTCGGTTTGGGGTACGATTGTTGGTAACCTGAAGCTTAGAGGCTTTTCCTGGAAGCAGGGCATCAATTGCTTCACCACCTTAGTGGCTCGTCATCACACCTCAGCATTAAGTGACCGGATTTGCCTAATCACTCTGCCTACATGCTTGAACCGGGACGACCGTCGCCCGGACAACCTAGCCTTCTCCGTTCCCCCATCGCAGTTACCACCAGTACGGGAATATTAACCCGTTTCCCATCGACTACGCTTTTCAGCCTCGCCTTAGGGGTCGACTCACCCTGCCCCGATTAACGTTGGACAGGAACCCTTGGTCTTCCGGCGTGCGGGTTTTTCACCCGCATTATCGTTACTTATGTCAGCATTCGCACTTCTGATACCTCCAGCATACCTCACAGTACACCTTCGCAGGCTTACAGAACGCTCCCCTACCCAACAACACATAGTGTCGCTGCCGCAGCTTCGGTGCATGGTTTAGCCCCGTTACATCTTCCGCGCGGGCCGACTCGACCAGTGAGCTATTACGCTTTCTTTAAATGATGGCTGCTTCTAAGCCAACATCCTGGCTGTCTGAGCCTTCCCACTTCGTTTCCCACTTAACCATGACTTTGGGACCTTAGCTGGCGGTCTGGGTTGTTTCCCTCTTCACGACGGACGTTAGCACCCGCCGTGTGTCTCCCGTGATAACATTCTTCGGTATTCGCAGTTTGCATCGAGTTGGTAAGTCGGGATGACCCCCTAGTCGAAACAGTGCTCTACCCCCGAAGATGAGTTCACGAGGCGCTACCTAAATAGCTTTCGGGGAGAACCAGCTATCTCCCGGTTTGATTGGCCTTTCACCCCCATCCACAAGTCATCCGCTAATTTTTCAACATTAGTCGGTTCGGTCCTCCAGTTAGTGTTACCCAACCTTCAACCTGCCCATGGATAGATCACCGGGTTTCGGGTCTATACCCTGCAACTCATTCGCCCAGTTAAGACTCGGTTTCCCTACGGCTCCCCTATACGGTTAACCTTGCTACAGAATATAAGTCGCTGACCCATTATACAAAAGGTACGCAGTCACCCCATAAAGAGGCTCCTACTGCTTGTACGTACACGGTTTCAGGTTCTTTTTCACTCCCCTCGCCGGGGTTCTTTTCGCCTTTCCCTCACGGTACTGGTTCACTATCGGTCAATCAGGAGTATTTAGCCTTGGAGGATGGTCCCCCCATATTCAGACAGGATAACACGTGTCCCGCCCTACTCGTCGAGTTCACAATAACAGCATCTTCGGATACGGGGCTATCACCCTTTACTGCCGGACTTTCCAGACCGTTCTCCTGATGCTGCTATTGATTAAGACTCTGGGCTGTTCCCCGTTCGCTCGCCGCTACTAGGGGAATCTCGGTTGATTTCTTTTCCTCGGGGTACTGAGATGTTTCAGTTCTCCCGGTTCGCTTCATGACGCTATGTATTCACGTCATGATAATATCCATTGGATATTGGGTTTCCCCATTCGGAAATCGTCGGGTATAACGGTTCATATCACCTTACCGACGCTTATCGCAGATTAGCACGTCCTTCATCGCCTCTGATTGCCTAGGCATCCACCGTGTACGCTTATTCGCTTAACCTCACAACCCGAAGATGTTTCTCTCGAAGACCAATGTCTTGAGTTCACACTTCAAGGTCTGAGATTTTGAGAGACTCATCAATATACCTCGGTGATATATTGATTTGTTTTCAATTTTTCAGCTTGTTCCAGATTGTTAAAGAGCATAATAGGTAAAATAACTCATGCGAATTATCTTAACTATTCTCTGATTTTCATCAGACATAGTGTGGTACGCCTTTCACTCATACCGCGCAATTGGCGTCCCCTAGGGGATTCGAACCCCTGTTACCGCCGTGAAAGGGCGGTGTCCTAGGCCTCTAGACGAAGGGGACTCTTGTCAGCTTCGCAGACGCGCTTTTGCTCGTTCTTCATCAGACAATCTGTGTGAGCACTGCACATAACACGTATCTCTTAGGTAAGGAGGTGATCCAACCGCAGGTTCCCCTACGGTTACCTTGTTACGACTTCACCCCAGTCATGAATCACAAAGTGGTAAGCGCCCTCCCGAAGGTTAAGCTACCTACTTCTTTTGCAACCCACTCCCATGGTGTGACGGGCGGTGTGTACAAGGCCCGGGAACGTATTCACCGTAGCATTCTGATCTACGATTACTAGCGATTCCGACTTCATGGAGTCGAGTTGCAGACTCCAATCCGGACTACGACAGACTTTATGAGTTCCGCTTGCTCTCGCGAGGTCGCTTCTCTTTGTATCTGCCATTGTAGCACGTGTGTAGCCCTACTCGTAAGGGCCATGATGACTTGACGTCATCCCCACCTTCCTCCGGTTTATCACCGGCAGTCTCCTTTGAGTTCCCGCCATCACGCGCTGGCAACAAAGGATAAGGGTTGCGCTCGTTGCGGGACTTAACCCAACATTTCACAACACGAGCTGACGACAGCCATGCAGCACCTGTCTCAGAGTTCCCGAAGGCACTCCTCTATCTCTAAAGGATTCTCTGGATGTCAAGAGTAGGTAAGGTTCTTCGCGTTGCATCGAATTAAACCACATGCTCCACCGCTTGTGCGGGCCCCCGTCAATTCATTTGAGTTTTAACCTTGCGGCCGTACTCCCCAGGCGGTCGATTTAACGCGTTAGCTCCAGAAGCCACGGTTCAAGACCACAACCTCTAAATCGACATCGTTTACAGCGTGGACTACCAGGGTATCTAATCCTGTTTGCTCCCCACGCTTTCGCACCTGAGCGTCAGTCTTTGTCCAGGGGGCCGCCTTCGCCACCGGTATTCCTCCACATCTCTACGCATTTCACCGCTACACGTGGAATTCTACCCCCCTCTACAAGACTCTAGCCAACCAGTTTCAGATGCAATTCCCAAGTTAAGCTCGGGGCTTTCACATCTGACTTAATTGACCGCCTGCGTGCGCTTTACGCCCAGTAATTCCGATTAACGCTTGCACCCTCCGTATTACCGCGGCTGCTGGCACGGAGTTAGCCGGTGCTTCTTCTGCGGGTAACGTCAATTGCTAAGAGTATTAATCTTAACACCTTCCTCCCCGCTGAAAGTACTTTACAACCCTAAGGCCTTCTTCATACACGCGGCATGGCTGCATCAGGCTTGCGCCCATTGTGCAATATTCCCCACTGCTGCCTCCCGTAGGAGTCTGGGCCGTGTCTCAGTCCCAGTGTGGCTGATCATCCTCTCAGACCAGCTAGAGATCGTCGCCTAGGTGAGCCATTACCTCACCTACTAGCTAATCCCATATGGGTTCATCCGATAGCGCAAGGTCCGAAGAGCCCCTGCTTTGGTCCGTAGACGTCATGCGGTATTAGCCACCGTTTCCAGTAGTTATCCCCCTCTATCGGGCAGATCCCCATACATTACTCACCCGTCCGCCGCTCGTCAGCAAGAAAGCAAGCTTTCCCCTGTTACCGCTCGACTTGCATGTGTTAGGCCTGCCGCCAGCGTTCAATCTGAGCCATGATCAAACTCTTCAATTAAAAGTGTTTGATGCTCAAAGAAATCGAAAACTTAGCTATTCATAAATGAATTTACTTTTGTTGTTCACTCTTCAAGACTTGATACATCTAATATTTTAGAAGATATCGTCTCTGCGAGTGCCCACACAGATTGTCTGATAATTTGTTAAAGAGCAGTGCAACATTCGCTGCCGTTTCCGGTCTTCTGCGTTGTTGCGAGGAGGCGTATATTACGTTATTCCTCTGAAGAGTCAAGAGTTTTTTCAAACTTTTTTCTTTTCTCTTCGCTGTCCTTCGTGGCTGTTGTCAGCTCATCGTCGGTCAGTGGATGCGCATTATAGGGAGTTCCCGGATTAGCGCAAGTGTTTTTTTAAAATAATTTTCTGTTCGTTCAAAACTCCAACAAGACGTATAAAAACCCCACAGTAAAGATTAAACATCACTCAATTTTGGCAAAATTCGTCGCAAATTCGCTTACTTTATTCCAATCCGTATATTCAATTTCTTTTGTTGGATCAGTTTCACCTTTAGTCATCTTCATAATTAACTGGATCATGACTCTATCAATCCATTTATAACGAGGATAATAAAGAGCACCAGCAAATACACCTGTTAAGGTTGGCTTCCAAGGTGTCTTCTCTAAGAACTTGCGTATATAGGAATTAGTCTCTGGTGTATTCTTCTCAGCTTTTCTTGCCGTAAGATTAACGCCAAAGAATGCGGATGGCATATTATTTAACTGTGTAAGATGGCGAGTAATAAATTTATCGAGAACTTTATTAAAGTAACCATAGCGAATAGAAGCGCCGACTAAGACTTTACTATAAGCAGACAAATTTAAACTCTGCTGAACAGAGGTTAAATCTCTCACATCACAATCATGACCATGTTGTCTTAATTCATTCGCAATTTGCGTCATTATCTTTTTAGTTTGACCATCAGTACTACAATACAGCAATAGTGCGCTCATACATTACTCCTTGTATTAGGTTAATCACGCCAAAACGTTGGGGTAAATAAAACCAATAGTGTGAAAACTTCAAGTCGTCCAAATAGCATTGTTACGACAAGTATCCATTTTGCAGCTGGATTCATTGTCGTGAAGTTGTCAGCAACAATACCTAATCCAGGGCCAAGATTATTTAATGTGGTTGCAATAGCAGAAAATGCAGAAAATTCATCCACGCCTGTTGCTATCAACAACATTAAGCTAATAATAAATACCAATGCATAAGCAGAGAAGAATCCCCACACTGCTTCAATAATACGTTCAGGTAATGCTCGGTGACCAAGTTTGATGGTATAAACCGCATTCGGGTGAACAAGGCGTTTTAATTCACGATTCCCTTGTAGGAATAAAAGCAGAATACGAATAACTTTTAATCCCCCACCGGTTGATCCTGCACAACCACCAATAAAAGCAGAGCATAATAATAGAAGAGGTAAAAATGCAGGCCATTGTGCAAAGCTATCTGTGGCAAAACCTGCTGTTGTCGCCATCGAGACAACTTGGAAAAAAGCCTGATTTACAGTTATCCATCCTGTGTCATATACAGAATAAAGCCACAGAATACCGCTACAGATAATGACTAATCCCAATTGAATGGAGATAAACATACGAAATTCAGGATCACGCCAATAGATATTTAAGCTTCTTCCCGTTAATACAGCAAAGTGCAAACCAAAGTTACAACCAGAGATCAAAAGGAATACACCAATAATGATGTTAATGGTTGGGCTGTTAAAATAACCGATACTGGCATCGTGAGTAGAAAACCCACCAATTGCAATCGTTGAAAAGCTATGAGAAATAGCATCAAACACATCCATGCCTGCAATCCATAATGCTAAGGCACAAATGATGGTTAATAAGACATAGATAAGCCAAAGTGCTTTCGCTGTTTCTGCAATTCGGGGACGCATTTTATTATCTTTCAATGGCCCCGGCATTTCTGCACGATATAACTGCATTCCCCCAACACCTAAAAGTGGAAGAATAGCGACAGCCAATACAATGATCCCCATCCCGCCTAACCATTGGAGCATTTGGCGATAAAACAAAATAGCTTTAGGTAATGAATCTAGCCCCACAAGCGTTGTGGCTCCAGTCGTAGTCAGTCCAGAGAAAGACTCAAAAAAGGCATCAGTAATAGAAAGATGGGGTTGTTCAGAAAAAATAAACGGCAATGCCCCTACACTACCCAGTACCGTCCAAAATAAGACAACAATAAGAAAGCCTTCTTTAGGCTTAAGCTCACTTTTTTTATGTCGATTGGGTATCCACAGCATTAACCCAATGATCAATGCAACAATAAATGTTTGGCTAAATGCACGCCCTGCTCCATCTCGATATATTAATGCGACAATACCGGGAATGATCATCGTGACAGAAAATAAGATGACTAGCAGTCCGACAATACGGGTTATTGAACGAAAATGCATTTAGCGATTTCCTTGGTAGCAAAGGTTATTCATTTTTATCTAACGGGATTAATTGCATACTGCCACGACTTATATCACGAAGTTTAACTTCGACTTCACCGCTATCTACAGCTGGCAATGAAAGTATAAAAGTCACTTTATCAGTATATTCACTTGAAAGTACTTGCCCATGATATTGTTCAACGACTTGTTCAAGTAATGAAACAAGTGAATATTCACACGCTACACTAAAACGCAATTGTGGCACTTTTGTTTTTGTTGGCAAAAGCTTTAATGCTTGTTGAACGCCACTACCATAAGCCCTAACTAATCCACCAGTTCCTAATTTGATCCCACCGAAATACCGAACAACCACCGCGGTAACTTCGCCCATTCCACTCCCTAAAAGAGGTGCAAGAATAGGTTTTCCCGCAGTACCTGTTGGCTCACCATCATCAGAAAAACCTAACTGTTGTGAGTCATCGGGTCTTCCTGCAACAAAAGCCCAACAGTGGTGTCGGGCATCAGGAAATTGCTCTTTGATAGACTGAATATAAGCTTTTGCTGCATCAATACCTTCAGTGTGAGCAATAAATGTAATAAAACGACTCTTCTTTATTTCTTCACTGAATTCTACGGTTTCAGCGGGGATCAAATATGCTTTCATCAGGCTAAGTGTAAGTCTCTGGTCATATTTTCAATTTTGTTATCGTGGATAATAATATTATCTTCAATACGAATACCACCAAATGGTTTGAAATGTTCAATCAGCTTCCAATTGAAATGAGCACTGTATTTCCCTTCTTTCCAAGGCTCTAGCAGAGAGTCGATAAAGTAAAATCCAGGTTCAATTGTTAATACCATGCCCGGTTCAACAATACGTGTGCAACGTAAGAATGGATACATTGCAGGAGCCGCTAAATGGGTACCTTTATCATCTTGCATAAAACCAGCTGCATCATGAACTTGCAGACCTAAAGCGTGCCCTAAACCATGAGGTAAAAATGGTGTAGTTAATCCAGCGCTCACCATCTCTTCTTCACTAACACCTTTAACAATGCCGTACTTATTAAGTAATCCAGCAATACGTTGATGCATTTGAACATGGTATTCAGTATAACGCACACCTGCTTTCATCGTTGCAATCAGCGCTTGTTGCGCATCATTCATATCTTTAACTAACGAAGTAAATTCATGGTTTTCTTTTGCGCTATAAGTACGAGTGATATCGGCTGCGTAACCATTATACTCTGCACCTGCATCAATAAGGAAACTACGATATTCATCTGGGGATTCATGATCTAGCTTTGTGTAATGCAAAACAGCCGCGTGTTCATTTAAGGCGACAATATTGCCATAAGGTACATCGGTATCACGATGACCTGTTGCCATTAAATACGCCATATTAATATCAAACTCACTTAATCCAGCTTGGAATGCTTCGCGAGCAGCAATGTGCCCGTTAACAGCCATTTTTTGTGCTTCACGCATACAGGCTAATTCATAACCAGTTTTGTAAGCACGATAGTAATGATAATAATTAAGAAGAGATTGATTGTTGATATTATCAATACTCACACCTAGTGATTCTGCTCGCTGTGTATTTGGACCAATATAAGCAGTATTTTTATTAATATAAGGTGCTAGCTCTTTTTGAATATCATCAACATTTTTAAGATGAATTAACTCAATTTCATGCGTCCAATAGCTACTTGGTAAAGCTTCAACACTGTGCCAATAGTCAACTGGGGAATAGAACCATAATTTAGGTTTATTAACACCATCCGCTAATAGCCAGCAATGTGGTACATCTGTCACAGGCACCCATGCTTTAAAATGAGCATTCACTTTAAAAGGATAATCACTGTCATCAAGGAAAACTCGAATAGGTTCACCAGAATGAATCAATACAGAATCAAGATGGTGTCTGGATAAAGCATCACGAGTACGATTTTGTAGAGTTTTGATATGTTCTTGGTACAGAGAGAGCAATTTTTCCATTATTAATTACCTTATCTTATTCATTGTTAATGATTCAGCTTAACACGCCAACTCTTTTAGTGGCTAACCCCATAACAAAAATAGATTATTGTCGATTTATCGCTCCTCTTTTTAGCAAACTGAGCAACAACATAGAATTCAATAAGTTGAATAATTTCACTGTGATCACCCTTGCAGTTTTTTAATCAAATATTTGCATTTATTTAACATAGTATTCACACTCTTAATATCTGGTCATACCAGTCTATATATTTAGGGAGAATACAAATGCTCTATCAAAGCGAAAATATTCAAGCCGATTGGGTGAAACAAGGTATTGTTGAACTCATTTTCAACGCCAAAGGTTCTATTAATAAATTAGATACCAAAACGGTTGCAATGCTAAGTGAAGCTTTAACGGTATTAGAAGCAACACCGAACCTAAAAGGCGTTATCTTGCGTTCAGAAAAACCGGCGTTTATTGTCGGTGCTGATATTACTGAGTTTTTATCCCTTTTTGATGCCCCTGAAGAAGAATTATCTCAGTGGCTACATTTCTCTAATCAGATTTTTAGTCGACTTGAAGACTTACCTGTTCCTACCGTTTCGGCGATTAATGGCTATGCACTTGGCGGTGGCTGTGAGTGCGTACTTGCTACTGATTTTCGTATTGCTTCTCCTGATTTGCGTATCGGTTTACCAGAAACGAAACTTGGGATCATGCCTGGCTTTGGTGGTTCTGTACGTCTTCCTCGTTTAATTGGCGTCGATAACGCATTAGAAATTATTACTGCGGGTAAAGATGTTGATGCTCAAACAGCCCTTCAAAATGGATTAATCCAAGCAATTGTTCCTCTAGAAAATTTAAAAGAGAGTGCTATTTCGTTAATCGAACAAGCAATTGAAGGCAAAATTGATTGGAAAGCGGCACGTCATCCAAAAACAGCACCATTAAGACTGACAGAGCTTGAACATAAAATGTCTTTTAGTGTCGCAAAAGGTATGGTGATGAAAGTAGCAGGTCCCCATTATCCAGCGCCCATCACTGCAGTAAAAACTATTGAAAAAGCAGCTTTTCTAAATAGAGACGAAGCACTAGCTCTCGAAACTGAAAACTTTGTTAAGCTCACACGCACTGATGTTGCAAAAGCCTTAGTCGGTATTTTCCTTAATGATCAGTACGTGAAAAATATCACGAAAAAACGTCATGCCGAATTACCTAAACAGGCTGCCGTATTAGGTGCAGGGATCATGGGAGGTGGAATATCCTATCAATCTGCCCTAAAAGGCATTCCTGTTGTAATGAAGGATATTAACCAAAAATCCCTTGAGCTGGGTATGAATGAAGCCTTAAGCCTATTGCAAAAACGCCAAGAAAAAGGTCGAATGAGTGCCGTAGATATGGCGAAAACTCTCGCCTCTATTCAACCAACACTAAATTATGCCTCTGTCAGCGATGCGGATGTTGTTGTCGAAGCAGTTGTTGAAAATCCAAAAGTAAAGGCAACTGTGCTTGCAGAAACAGAAGCACTATTAGCTGATAACGCGATCCTTGCTTCCAATACTTCAACTATTCCTATTTCATTACTCGCAAAATCCTTAAAACGCCCTGAGAATTTCTGTGGGATGCACTTCTTTAACCCAGTTCATCGAATGCCACTGGTCGAAATCATTAAAGGCGAAAAAACCAGTGAAGAAACCATTAACCGTATAGTCAGCTACGCCAGTAAAATGGGAAAAACACCGATTATTGTTAATGATTGCCCCGGCTTCTTCGTAAACCGAGTCCTATTTCCTTATTTTGCAGGATTCTCTCTACTACTAAGAGATGGTGCTGATTTTATTGCCATTGATAAAGTGATGGAAAAGGTATTTGGTTGGCCTATGGGACCTGCATACCTACTTGATGTTGTTGGTATTGATACAGCAAATCATGCTCAAGCAGTAATGGCTCAAGGTTTCCCTGACAGAATGGGGACAATTGAGCGAGATGCGATTGCTCTTTTATATGAGCAACAGCGATATGGCCAGAAAAATAATCATGGTTTCTATAATTACTCTGTTGATAAACGAGGTAAAAAACAGAAATCAGTTGATGGTCAAATTCAAACGCTTATTCAACAAAATGCAGGCAAAACGCAAGAGTTTAGCCAAGATGCAATTATCGCTCGTATGATGATCCCAATGATCAATGAAGTTATCCGTTGCTTAGATGAAGGTATTATTGCTTCACCAGCAGAAGCTGATATTGCATTAGTTTATGGTTTAGGCTTCCCTCCTTTCCGCGGTGGTGTATTCCGTTATCTTGATACTATCGGATTAGCGCAATTTGTTGCAGATGCACAGCAATACGCATCATTAGGGCCGCTTTATCAAATCCCTGAAAGCTTAAAACAAAAAGCACAGCGCAATGAAACCTATTATCCAAAACCCGCAAAAGTAGATGTTAACATCAGAGAACTCGCTTAAGGAGATATGAAATGGAAAAGGTTGTCATAATTGATGGTATTCGTACTCCAATGGGACGCTCAAAAGGTGGTGCATTTCGCCATGTCAGAGCGGAAAATCTCTCTGCTCACCTGATGCAAGCACTACTAAAACGTAATCCTAATATTAATCCTAATGATATCGGCGATGTAATTTGGGGTTGCGTACAACAAACTTTAGAGCAAGGTTTTAATATTGCTCGTAATGCGGCGTTATTGGCTGAACTTCCACACAAGGTTCCTGCAGTTACAGTTAACCGGTTATGTGGCTCATCAATGCAAGCATTACATGATGGTGCACGCCAAATTATGTTGGGTGATAGCCAAGTAGCATTAATCGGTGGTGTTGAGCATATGGGTCATGTGCCAATGACTTATAATGCGGATTTTAATCCATCACTTAATCTTTCTGTTGCTAAGGCCTCATTTTCAATGGGATTAACAGCAGAAATGCTAGCAAAATCATTCCAAATTTCACGCGAAGAGCAAGATAAATTTGCTTATCGCTCGCATCATTTAGCGGCGATAGCCACACAGCAAGGTTATTTTGATAATGAGATAGTGGCTATCAATGGTCATGATGCAACGGGTAATTTTATCAATGTAAAAAATGATGAAGTTATTCGTTATAACCCAAGTCTTGAGGAATTAGCGCAACTTAAACCTGTATTTGATCCCGCCACAGGCTCGGTAACAGCGGGTAATTCATCTGCAGTTTCTGATGGCGCATCCGCGATGTTTATCACCAGTGAACGTTATGCTAAAGAACACAACTTAAAACCTCGCGCCGTTATTCGTGCAATGTCTGTGACAGGATGTGATCCCGCAATTATGGGTTATGGCCCTGTTCCTGCGACAGAAATTGCGTTGAAAAAAGTAGGGTTAACATTGAGCGATATTGATATTTTTGAGCTAAATGAAGCTTTTGCTGCACAGTCATTAGCTTGCATGAAGAAAATGAATTTGCTCGATAGTATCGATGACAAAATTAATTTAAATGGCGGAGCGATAGCCTTAGGACATCCTTTAGGTTGTTCAGGCTCTCGAATAACCACTTCATTATTAAATATTATGGAGCGTAAAGATGCACAATTTGGCTTAGCCACAATGTGTATTGGATTAGGGCAAGGTATTGCAACGATTATAGAACGTGTTTAACGCTGTATTCTGTATATCCACATTCTTATCGTTGAGAAAGTATTCTTTTCGATTGCATGGTTAGAAACCATTTTCCCGCCGTCAGGGGCGGGTTTTTTTATGGTTTTAAAAACGAAAATAATAACAAATAACGGGGTACTCTCGTTTTATCAGATAAATTCAAAAGCATCGCTAAATAGACGTGCTTTATCTGCATTACGCTCATTGCAAAAACGATCTCTGGCTATTTTTGCCATCTCAAAACGCCCTGCAATATAAATATCATATTCTGATAAATCACCAAAATCTTCGCTTATTGCCGTTAATACCGTACCTTTTCTGCCTCGCCATGTTTCATCTGGTTGCTCAACCACAGGAACCACAGACAAAGACGGATGTAATTCTGATAATTCTTGTAATTCATTGAGATCATAAAGATGAACGCTTTCTCTTCCGCCCCAATAAATCGTAATAGGTCGCTGTGGATTTTCAGCTAATGCAGCCAATAAAATTGAGTGGGTATAAGAAAATCCTGTACCGCCAGCAATTAATAATAGAGGGCGTTGACTCCCTTTTTTAAACCACGCATTCCCATGAGGGATATCAATGGTAAGCTGCTGTTTTTCTAATATCACATCAAGCACTGCCATCGCATAAAGATTGAGTTCAGACGCACCAATATGAAGTTCAATAAAGTCTTTGTTTTCAGGTATAGATGCAATAGAAAAAGGACGTTTATCACGTTCATCCATAACCGCTAAAAGATATTGCCCAGCCTGAAAATCAAATTCGCCATCGGGTAATAGCCTTACCCGATAAACCGTATCTGTCATCGGCTCAACAAGTGAGACTTTACAATTCAGTATTGCCATGTTGTTCCTCTGTTATTATTTAAGAATATCGAGCTGTTCCCAAATAGTATCGACTCGTTGCTTAACTTCATCAGACATCACAATAGGTCTACCCCATTCTCTATCTGTCTCACCCGGCCATTTGTTGGTAGCATCAAGCCCCATTTTTGAGCCTAATCCAGAAACAGGTGAAGCGAAGTCGAGATAATCAATAGGCGTATTTTCCATCATAATGGTATCTCTCGCAGGGTCCATTCTGGTCGTGATTGCCCAAATCACATCTTTCCAATCTCTTGCATTGACATCATCATCGCAAACAATCACAAATTTGGTGTACATAAATTGCCGTAAATAAGACCAAACTCCCATCATTACGCGTTTAGCATGACCTGCATACTGTTTCTTCATTGTCACAACCGCTAAACGGTAAGAACATCCTTCTGGAGGCAGATAAAAATCTACAATTTCAGGAAACTGTTTTTGTAAAATAGGAACAAGTACTTCATTTAACGCAACGCCCAATACTGCAGGTTCATCAGGCGGACGTCCTGTATACGTTGAATGATAAATTGCATCTTTACGGCGTGTTAAATGCGTAATGGTAAACACAGGGAAAGAGTCAATCTCATTATAATATCCTGTGTGATCACCATATGGTCCTTCTGGGGCTAATTCGCCCGGCTCAATGTAACCTTCAAGAATAATTTCAGCACTTGCAGGCACTTCAAGATCATTTGAAAGACATTTTACAACTTCTGATTTATTACCACGCAATAAACCTGCGAACGCATATTCAGATAAGGTGTCTGGTACAGGTGTTACCGCACCTAAAATAGTGGCAGGATCTGCCCCTAATGCTACGGAAACAGGGAATCGCTCACCGGGATGTTTTTGGCACCACTCTTGAAAATCTAAAGCACCACCACGATGCGATAACCAGCGCATAATCACTTTATTTTTACCCAGCACTTGCTGGCGATAGATACCTAAGTTTTGACGCTCTTTCAATGGACCGCGAGTCACCGTTAATCCCCAAGTAATTAAAGGCGCCGCATCTTCAGGCCAACAATGCATAACAGGGATCTTCGTTAAATCAACATCGTCACCGGTTAAAACCACCTCCTGACAAGGGGCTTTACTCAAGCGTTTTGTTGGCATATTTAAAACTTGCTTAAATTTAGGTAACTTATCAAAGAGATCACGAAAACCTTTCGGAGGATCAGGCTCTTTTAGAAAAGCTAATAACTTTCCAACTTCGTGTAGGGCTTTAACATCATCTTGCCCCATCCCCATTGCTACACGCTCTGGTGTACCAAATAAGTTACAAAGCACTGGCATATCAAACCCTTTAGGGTTTTCAAACAACAGCGCTGGCCCACCGGCACGTAAAGTTCTGTCCGCTATTTCGGTCATTTCAAGGTAGGGATCTATTTCATAGGTGATACGTTTTAATTCACCTTTTTCTTCTAATAATGAAAGGAAATCTCTTAAATCGCGGTATTTCATCATAATCTTACGAGCCAGTGAGTGAAAGAAAAGAGGGCTAATGCCCTCTTTGAGACGCTATAAGCTAAACGCATAACTCACTAAAATGCAATGCTTTTTATTTAGTAGCGTTCACTATACTTATAAACAGCGGAATGGAACCCACTCTGAAAGCAATTTAGTATCAAACTGTTCAGGGAATGTTTTTCCATGTTGGAAGATTTTAAAACCTTCATTTTTAGCGCTGTAATAATGTAATTCTTCACCTTGAATATATAAGTAACTACCTTCACGGATAGCCACGACAATCTCTTCAGGGTTAATTGCACAAAATTCTGCAATACGCTCATCGCGAGTTTCACCCATATGACCACTGATAGAAGCATCAATGTAATGTGGGTTAATTTGAACAGGGAATAAACCTAATGAAGGCATAATAACAGAAGAGCGTACTGGCATATCATTAGTAGTACGAATTGTTGGTGTTGCAACGTTACAACCTGCACTCCAACCAATATAAGGAATATTGCGCTCACGTACTGCACGTTGAATTGGAACAACCAATCCTTTTTCATGCAGCATTTGGTTTAATAACCAAGTATTACCACCACTGACTAAAATACATTCTGCATTGTTGATTGCATCAACTTCTGAATCAAAATGTTCAATACAAGTAACTTCAATACCTAACACTTCTGATAAATCACGAGCACGTTGATCATGATCGGAACGAATAACGGCATAAGCAATTAATACAGCAGAACGAATACCGCGTTTTTTAATCATGCTATCGATATTATCTTTTGCATAACTTAACCAACGTGGATCCCCGGCAATTTTTCCGTTACTTAATAAAAAAACTTCCATTACAGAACCTCTTTATAATTATGAACAAAATTCTAAGATAATTATCTTGAAAGCTTTTTCTTGTTTTTACCATCACTTTTTTGTCAACTTGTTACCTCTATCCGAGATCCAACTGAAAGTCACAAAAACAAGCCTTTTTATTGCGTATAAACACGGCTTTTTTGTTCTTTTTTCAGTATAAAACCACGTTACTCTATTTTTTATTTAATCCCTGATAGATACTGTTACCTTAATTATAAATTTGCTATCATCGCTTAAATTAAATTTAACTAACTTATTGTCTCTATTATGAAAAATTGGCACTTGCTGTATTGTAAACGAGGGCAAATTCCTCGTGCTATCGAACACTTAGAACGTCAGCAAGTGGGCTGTTTTACACCTATGGTAACCATAGAAAAAGTATTAAGAGGAAAGCGCACTACCGTAACAGAACCGCTTTTCCCTAATTACCTTTTCATTGAGTTTGATCCTGAAGTGATCCATACCACGACCATTAACTCAACCCGTGGCGTAAATTCGTTTGTTCGCTTTGGGCAATATCCTGTCACCGTTCCTCAAGATGTAATTGACACACTGCAAATACCGCAACTTTCTTCGCTAACTTATAGTGAAGAAAATGTGCCTCATAGTGGCGACAGTGTGTTAATTACAGAGGGTATTTTTCAAGGGATCAAAGCCATATATCAAGAGCCTGATGGAGAGACCCGTTCAATTTTGCTTTTGAATATATTAAATAGTGAAGTGAAAAAATCAGTAGGAAATAAAGAGTTTAAAAAAGAGTCACTCTAGAAAAAGTTAACCCAGCAATTGCTGGGCTAATATCATATTATTTTAGAAAATCGTTTCTAAAATTATTTTTGCTGTTCTGCTTCAGCTTCCGCCTCTGCTTCCTCAGGCTCTTCTTCAGATGCTCTTCTTCCCTTGCCTACATAAAAGCGCGATACCATGACACCGATTTCAAACAGTAAGTACATAGGTATTGCTAGTAAGGTTTGAGAGAAAACATCTGGCGGGGTTAATACCATACCAACAACAAAGGCACCCACAAGAATATAAGGACGTTTTTTCTTTAAGGCGTCTGGTGTTGTTACACCACTCCAGCACAGTAAAATAATCGCAATAGGTACTTCAAAAGCAGCACCAAACGCCATAAATAGCGTCATTACGAAACTTAGATATTTACTGATATCTGGAATAAAGTTAACCCCTTCAGGGGTTGTATTAACAAAGAAGCCAAACGCGAGAGGGAACACAACAAAATAAGCAAACGCCATACCGAGATAGAATAATACTGTACTTGAAACAAGTAATGGCAGCATTAAGCGGCGTTCGTGTTTATACAATGCTGGTGCGATAAAAGCCCATACCTGATAAAGAATAACAGGCACAGAAGCAAAAACGGATACCATGATTGTCAATTTAATCGGTGTCAAAAATGTAGAGGCAACATCCGTCGCACTCATATTTGACCCTTTTGGCAACTTTTCGAGTAATGGAGCCGAGACTAATTGATAGATATCGTTAGAAAAATAAACCAGCGCTAAAAAAACCACCAGAACTGACACTAAGCTATACATCAAACGCTTGCGTAGTTCTATTAAATGGCTGATCAGCGGTTGGGTATCATTTACTGCCATGTTTTAATGCTCACCATTGACCTGATCAGTTGTTTTTTTCTCTATTGTTACTGGTTGAGTAACAGGAACTTCTGTTTTTGTAACACTTTCTGCCACAGGTTTATGGCGATTAGCATCATCATTAACTTCATCAGCTTCAGCAAGTGCGGCTAAATCAGAAGGTGAAGGTTCCGTAGAGTCGGTTTTTACAGACTGCTCTTTCGTGGAGTCTGGCGTTGTAGGTGCTTGATAAGTTTGTTTTAAAGACTGTGCAGCCTCTTTTAACTCATCCATAGACGCTTTCAGCTCTGGCGATAGCGTTTGCAAATTTGCTTTCTCTTCAACTTTTTTCAAGCTCTCTTGGAGTTCTTGAAGTTTTAGTTCTTGAGTCAGTTCATTTTGCACATTCGCAGCCAAAGAGCGTAACGCCCTTACCCAGCCAGCAATTGTTTTTACTGCTACGGGCAAACGTTCTGGCCCCAGAAAAACAAGACCAATCACCATGACCAATAGCAGCTGACTAAAACCAATGTCAAACACGGTTTACACCTGCTCTTTGTTTTTGCTCTCAGTTGTAGACTTCTCTTCTGTTGAAGTCTTCTGCGCTAAATTTTTAGTATCAAAATCTGCGTCGTTATTTGTTTTTTCAGCGTTGTTGGTGTCTTTATCTGCAGCTTCGTCACCAATCGCTTTTTTAAAGCCTTTTACTGATGCACCTAAATCTGAGCCCAGTGTGCGCAGTTTATTTGTACCAAATAATAAGACAACGATGACAGCGATGATGAGTAATTGCCAAATGCTAATACCGCCCATTTTATGTTCCTCAACTATTTTCGGGGTTATACTTAATAACAGTGCCCATTATATACAACGAATTCAATTTTCGGGAATCTCGAATTCATCTTTTAACTTGCTCAAAGACAAACTTTGATGTGTTTTTATTGTGCATTACCAGATCTAAACCAACCCAAAATCCATGCAAGAAGGCCTAAACTGATAAAAACACTGAATAATGTTTTAAAACCAGAAACAAAAAACAGGCTACCGCATAAAAACAGTGTTGTACCTATACCCAATAAAAATAGAGACTGTCTCTGTTTGACTCTTTGCGAACTTATTTGTTCCGTCAATTTGTCTAGCGTTAACTTCATATTTTTATGTTGCTTCAGACTATCATAAACCAACTCTGGTATCTCTGGCATTTTTTCAATCCAGTAAGGCGCTTTGCTTTTTATACCATTCACTAGTGCCGTGATACCAATCTGGCTATGTAACCAATCTTCTAAGAAAGGTTTGGCTGTTTTCCATAAATCCAATTGTGGATATAACTGGCGACCAAGCCCTTCAACATAAAGTAATGTTTTTTGAAGTAAAACTAACTGCGGTTGTACTTCCATATTGAAACGGCGTGCTGTATTGAAAAGATTAAGTAACACATGTCCAAATGAGATTTCGGAAAGTGGCTTTTCAAAAATCGGTTCACACACAGTACGGATCGCAAATTCAAAATCTTCTACATTAGTATCCGCTGGCACCCAGCCTGAATCAACATGTAATTCTGCAACTTTTCGGTAATCTCGGTTAAAGAAGGCTAAGAAGTTTTCAGCTAAATAGCGTTTATCTTCTTTATTTAATGACCCAACGATCCCGCAATCAATACCGATATAATATGGATTTTCAGGGTGATCATAGCTAATAAACACATTACCAGGATGCATATCAGCATGGAAAAAACTGTCTCTAAACACCTGAGTGAAAAAGACTTTTACGCCACGCTCTGCAAGAAGCTTCATATTCGTCTTTTGTGCATTCAACGCTTCAATATCAGAAACGGGAATACCATAAATACGCTCCATTACCATCACGTTTTCATGACAATAATCTGAATACACTTCAGGAATATACAACATAGAGCTATTTTCAAAATTACGACGTAATTGAATAGCATTAGCCGCTTCACGCAGTAAATTTAGCTCATCGAGTAATGTTTTTTCATATTCGCGGATCACCTCTTTTGGTCGTAAACGACGACCATCAGGTAAAAACGGTAATAAATTTGCCAAGCGATACATCAAACGGATATCCGCTTTGATAACAGGCTGAATATCAGGACGAATAACCTTTAGTACCACTTCTTTGCCGTTTTCTTTTAATTTTGCAGTGTGAACCTGTGCAATAGAAGCGGAAGCTAGTGGGGTTTCATCAAAATCATCAAACCATTGGTCAATAGGGCCACCAAATGAGTTTTCGATATATTGTCGTGCTTTCTTACCATCAAAAGGAGCGACTTTGTCTTGCAATAAAGCAAGCTGGTCAGCAATTTGAGGAGGGAAAAGATCACGTCGAGTTGATAACATTTGACCTAATTTAATCCAAACAGGGCCTAATGTTTGCAATGCGAGTCGTAAGCGTTCACCTAATGGTTTTTCTGGATGTTTATTTTTGATCCAAAATAGTGCTCGGCATCCTAATCTTGCAGGTAAAGTAATTCGGTGTTTAGGAATTAACTCATCAAGCCCATAAGATAAAAATACCTGAATAATATGATAGAGGCGCTTTAACTCACTAAGGAGCATTATTTTTTCTCCAATGTGCCTAACCGTTTTTCCAGCTCGGCTGTTTGCTGTGCAAGTTCTTCTATTTCATCATAAAAATGGACTGTTTCTAATGCACTAGGTGCGGTTTTCCACTCTTCAATTAATGCGTCACGTAAATAATCTTTTTGGTGACTTAAGAGTGAAGAAAATAACTGAACACCCTTTCCTGCAACAACAGTCAGGCTTTGCGCTGCAATATCACCGATATAAGGTGCTAAATATTGCGCGGGATCCCACTGCGCCATATCCAATAATGCAGACCAATTTTGAACAACCTGCATATCACCATCAATAGTGATATCACCACGGTTGATTAGTTCTGACATTTTTTGGCGGTCACGAAGCTTAATTAGAGTTAATAATTTTGTTTTTATCAAACAATCAGTTTCATCATCCCACTGACTTAATACATCAACTTGTTGTTCACTAAAGACTAAGTAGATGGAACGAGGAAACTCATTGATAGAAAGCGCCAACACTTTGCCCGCAAGGCGATTGCGGGCAGGTTTAAGCACATTTTCCTGATATAAAACGTGATTAAGTGCTGTCTCCATTGATGCTGTTAGCAGCGGATACAGTACTTGAGAAGCAATATCATGAGAAAAAGTGGCTTTTTCCATCTCAGAATTTAAATCCTTTGTGTAATGCAACTATACCTCCGGTCATATTGGTATAGGTAACTTGATCAAATCCAGCTTCTTCCATCATACCTTTTAGCGTTTCTTGGTCTGGATGCATACGAATTGACTCCGTTAAATAACGGTAGCTTTCAGCATCATTGACAATCACTTGACCAATTTTGGGTAAGATATGGAAAGAGTAAGCATCATAAATCTTGCTTAAAGGATCAAGAACAGGTTTAGAGAATTCTAGCACCAGCAGACGTCCACCTGGCTTTAATACACGGAACATAGAACGTAACGCTTTTGCTTTATCTGTCACATTACGTAAGCCAAAGGAGATAGTGATGCAGTCAAAATGGTTATCTGGGAACGGTAACTCTTCAGCATTTGCCTGTACATAGTTAACATTACCCACAATACCGTGATCGCGTAGCTTTTCACGTCCCATTTTCAGCATTGAGTCATTGATATCAGCTAAAACAACTTCCCCATTTTCCCCCACAAGACGAGAGAATTTAGCCGTTAAATCACCAGTACCACCAGCAAGGTCAAGAACACGTTGGTTACGTCTAACACCACTTGCTTCAATGGTATAGCGTTTCCAAATGCGGTGAACACCGAAAGACATCAAGTCATTCATTAAATCATACTTAGACGCGACAGAGTGAAAAACCCTTGCAACCATGGTTTGTTTATCATCTTTGTCAACGGTTTGGAAACCAAAATCTGTTGTTTCCTTAGTTTGTTGAGTCATATTATTTGCCCGCTAATTAATCAAAATTTAGTAAATTCAGTACTGGTCGTTCTCAGAAATCGTTATCTCTTTATTTTATCAAATCAATCAGATGCTGATTTTTCAATGAGATCATTATCAATCGTTTTTTTTATCTCAACCCCTAAGGATTTAAAGCCTTCCGCTTGACTGATTAGATTTCCACGACCTTCAGAGAGTTTTTTCATCGCTAATAGATAGCCAGACTGCGCTTTTTGAATACTGTTTCCTAGCCCTTGCATATCATCAACGAAAAGTCTTAATTTGTCATACATTTTAGCCGCTCTGTCTGCAATTTCTTGCGCATTTTGGCTTTGATATTCATAACGCCATAATGCGGCTATTGTACGCAAAGCAACAAGTAAAGTAGATGGCCCAACTAACATAATATTGTTTTTCAATGCTTCTTCTAGCAAGTCTGGAGAATGACCAATCGCAACAAGATAAGCGGGCTCAATAGGTATAAACATTAAAACATAGTCTAAAGACGTTACACCCGGTAGTTTATGATAATCTTTTACACTCAATCCTTTAATATGCGCTTTAATTGAGTTCACATGCGCATAAAGCGCTTGTTTGCGTTCATTATCATTATCACTACTAAAATACTTTTCATATGCCACCAGCGACATTTTAGCGTCGATAATAACATCTCTACCATGAGGTAGATGCACAATTACATCAGGTTGATAGCGACTACCATTTTCATGTCGAATACTCACCTGTGTTTCAAATTCATGACCTTCACGTAATCCTGAAGACTCTAATATACGTGCTAATACTGTCTCGCCCCAGTTACCTTGAACTTTATTATCCCCTTTCAAGGCATTAGTTAAGTTAACGGCTTCTTGTGCCATTTTTACATTCAATTGTTGAAGCTGGCGAATTTCATGAACCAAGGTATGTCGCTCTCTGGCTTCTTGCCCAAAACCATCTTGAACTTGTCGCCGAAAGCTTTCGAGCTGTTCACGAAAGGGGGAAAGTAAGTGTGTCAATCCTTGGCGATTCAACTCTTCAGCTTTACGTCCACTTTGTTCGAAAATACGATTAGCTAAGTTCTCAAACTGCGTTGCAAGCCGTTGCTCACTATTTATTAATAATCGTTGTTTTTCTTCTGCGGATATTCGGCTTTCTTCCCAGCGAGTTGTCACTTCTCTTAATTCAGCTTCTTGAGAGGTAATAATTTCTCGCTGAGCACGTAATTCTTGCTCTAGTTGTTCTATATGTTGTTGTAAAGAAGGGATAATTACCGCTTTTTCTTGAGCGATAGCAAGCTGTGTATGATTTTCACGTAACATGGCTTCTTTATCGGATAAACGTTGTTGGATAGACCACCAAACCAACGCGCCTCCAACAAGTACACCACCTAATAAACCAATGATCCCATATAACAACTGAATATCCACTAAAGTGACCTTTTTACTTTCCAGCGGGCTACGTTAAAACGCATAGGTAATATTGTCTAGCAACAATTTACATCATGACTTGATTTGCGATAAAGGACGCAGTTATCCCATCCATTTCGCAAGCCATTGCAAACCAAAAGCACCGGGCGCCAAAATGCCAAAAGCCCAAATCATGGCTGATGTTAAATTAGCAATTTGAAAATAACGTTGTGGCATCGCACAAATACCCGCAACTAACGGAACAATTGCACGAAAAGGCCCAAAAAAGCGTCCAATAAACACCCCCCAAATTCCCCAACGATTAAAGAATTGATGACCTCTAACCAATGTTTGTGGTGAACGTGAAATTGGCCACAAATTTTTCACACCGTCTTTATAGTGAAACCCTACCCAGTACGATATCCAATCACCAAAGAAAGCGCCTAATGCAGCCGCAAGCCAAATCGGCCAGAAAAACAGGCCACTCTCACCAATTAAGGCACCTAATCCCAATAAAATAACCGTGGCGGGAATAAGCAAAGAGATAAACGCGAGTGATTCACCAAAAGCAAGAAAGAACACGATCGGAATAGCCCAGATCTCGTGCTCTTTTACAAAGAGGGTGATGGTATGAATAATGTCTTGTACTGTCAAAATAGAGACCTTAAATTCGGTTAACCTAAGTGAAATAAAATATTCTGATTAACCGAATATAAATCACTTCATTACTCTAGAAAATAATTTTGTAAGGCATCTCGGCTAGAAGCATCTAAACCGATATCTTTTTCTAGCCAAGTATCCACATTACCGTAATGCTGATTAATACTCGCTAATGCCGTTTGCAGAAACTCTTCTTGTACTGAATAAACATAGGCAAATTTATCAACAATGTTATCACTCATTGTTTTGGCATGTTCTTCTAAAAGATAAGCGCGATAAGGCGCTAATGTTTCATTGGTTAGCAAGTAATCTTCCATTACCACATCTAAAGATGCACCGAGTGCGAATAACACTAAAGCTGAGCCAACACCTGTTCTGTCTTTACCTACTGCACAGTGTTGCACTACGCCCCCCTTTTCGGGCTGCTTTAATAACGTAGCTAATTGTTTATAGGCAGGGTTGTTAATAGGTAACAATTTATATAGCTGAAACATAAAGGCTTTAGCATCAAATTGCTCAAGTATTTCAGGTGTCAGCTTTTCAAGATTGGCAGAGACTTCTTTGGATAACGGATTGGCGGGTGCATGATAATATTGCGCACCGTCCCAGACTCGGTCTGGTTTATCAACGATTTCACCAGTATCGCGATAATCAATGATTTGAAAAAGATTTTTATCAATGAGAAGAGATTGGTCTGTATTGGTTAATCTATCCAGCGAGCCTGAGCGAAAGAGCATTCCGGGTTTAATAACCCCACCGTTACTCAATTTTTTACCGCCTAAATCACGGAAGTTAATTCCGCCGACTAAAGGCAACACCGAAGGATGTGTTTGTAATATATCAGTCATAATGCCTCTTCTCATTGTTGTATTGTTAAGACCTCAAAGACCTTAACAGAAATCAGCGCCTGTTAACACATTAACTTGATGAATTACCATACAAAAAAAGCCCTTAATACTTATGTATTAAGGGCTTTCATATTTGATTAAAAAAAACTTATTTCATTAAAATGCGAGCGGCTTCGATAACGATACCTAGTGCATTATTTTCAGTTTTCTTCAGTAATTCCGCATCTGGAATTTCTTGTTGAGTACGGTTTACGATAACACCCGCAACCATACCTGCACGTAAACCTTGGCTTGCACACATTGTTAATAATGTTGCAGATTCCATTTCATAGTTCATTACGCCCATTTCTTGCCACTCTTTCATAGAGCCTTTGAAACGGCGAACAACACGACCTGTATAGGTGTCGTAACGTTCTTGTCCTGGATAGAATGTATCTGAAGATGCAGTAACCCCTACGTGTACAGTTGAGCCATTGTCTTTAGCGGCTTTATACAGTGCGTTCATACATTCAAAATCAGAAACAGCTGGGAATTCCATTGGTGCGAAATGTAAGCTTGCGCCATCTAAACGAACCGCAGCAGTGGTGACAAGGATATCACCTACATTGATATGCTCTTGAATTGCACCTGTTGTACCAATACGTAAGAAAGTACGGATACCTAACTGCGCTAATTCTTCAACTGCGATAGAGGTAGATGGACCACCGATACCTGTTGAGCAAACAATGACGGCTTTGCCATCAATTTCGCCACGCCATGACGTGTATTCACGTAAAGAAGCCAGATGAACTGGGTTATCCATTAATTTTGCAATTTTTTCAACACGCTTAGGATCACCTGGAACAATTGCTAAAGTGGCACCCTGTAGGTCATTTTTGGTTAAACCTAAGTGAAATACATCAGACATATCGGACTCCTCAATGGGACAAAACCAATGATCATTAAATTAAAAGTTACTGTATCAGTTTTCCAGACCTTTTTAGTGACTAACATCACTTACAAGGCACCAAACAAAGTAACAATTTCATAAAATTGCGACCATAATCACGAAAAATGGCATTCGAAATACATTTTCAGCGAATACATCACCCATATTCGCTTACTAGTATAGATGCAATAAAAACCCTAGCGAATATAAATACCCAAATACATACTCTAAATAATTCAAGATGTAGCTAGGCGACAAACGAACGAGTCGCTGGGAGCATACAATAGTATGTGACTAGCGCGAGAGAATATAGTCAACAACGCTACGACTTGAAGTATGACGAGTAAATACTCTAAATAGTTCAAGATGTAGCTAGGCGACAAACGAACGAGTCGCTAGGAGCATACAATAGTATGTGACTGGCGCGAGAGAATGAAGTCAACAACGCTACGACTTGAAGTATGACGAGTAAATACTCTAAATAGTTCAAGATGTAGCTAGGCGACAAACGAACGAGTCGCTAGGAGCATACAATAGTATGTGACTGGCGCGAGAGAATGAAGTCAACAACGCTACAGTTTGAAGTATGACGAGTAGCTTGAAGTATGACGAACATAACGCGTACACTACCCGCCCTTAAAATAAACACCTAATGTGACAAACACATCGTCACTGGAGTAAACATGAGCTTATTTAACCAAATTGCGAGCCTACTTGGTGGCGAAAAAATCAATCAATATAAAACTGTCCTTGACTGGATTGGATCTCAAGGCGGCATTGAAGGCTTAGTAAAGCAATTTGATACAGCGGGTTTAAGTGAGCTTATTCAATCTTGGATAAGTACCAATACAAATTTACCTATCAGTGCTGAACAAATCGTAGCGGTTTTTTCATCGCCTGTTATTAATGAACTTGCGTCAAAAATTAATTTAAATGCGACAGAAGCTTCTGAAATGGCGGCTCAATATTTGCCTAAATTAATTGATAAAGTCACACCGGATGGCGTTGTACCTAAAGACTTAGATTTAGTCAGTGCTGGTATGGATATTTTAAAAGCGAAGATTTTCGGTGGCTAAATAAACCGACTGTTTTAATGCGTTTTCCCTTACATCCCATAAGAGAAAACGCATCACGTTCTTAATAATCAAAATTGATTACAGCAAACCTTCTTCAATCAACGCTTCATGAAAACGTTGTTTCTCTTCAGGTGTTGCCTGAATACGTTCTAAAGGTACATCTAAAGCATAAGGGATATTCTGCTGTGGTGAATAAACGGCTAATACATAAGTATTTCCATTTTGCTCAATCACAATAGGAGGGGTTTTCTTATTCCCTGAATAAGCAATACGAATATCTTTACCATCTAAATTAAGACGATAAGTGGCAATAAATTGCTTATTACTCACAACCATTTTTGCAGGGATGGCTATTAATTTTAAAGGCTGAGTTCCCACTGATAATAATGCTTTTCTCACTTTACTCGTCAATATTTGACGATAAATAAAAAAGATCACACTAAAACCAAATAAGCCGATAAAAATAATAGTGCTAATTAAACGAAGCCAAATATTATCTATCGCCACATCAACGGTCATTTTACTTAGATCATTTGCATCAGCGACGGGTTCAACTAACACATCTTTGGGACCTAAATCTAAAAAAGTAAAATTACGCGAAACTTCATTGCCTTTATAACGCAAATCAACACTACAGTTAGTAAGAACAAAGAGTTGCGAGCGACAAGAGCCTTTCACCGTAGCGTCAACAGGTACTGCATTCTCACTGATTTTATAATCATAAAGAATATTGGGAATTTGATAAGCACTAAATACCGTCATTGCTAGCATGAAAATAACTAAGAATAAGGTGCGAAATAATCCACCGTCTCCTCTTAGTGGAACTAATTTCAAAGGTCGAGTTGGAAAAGCATCTAATACTTTATCCGAAAGTTTAATGCTAGTTTGCACAATAATTATATCCATAAAATTAGAGAGTTTTCGCAGTATAGCAACTATCATGAATATCAATAATAAGATTTACTCTAAGTTTTAATGAATACCTTTCTTTTTTATTTTATATAAATTTAACCTGCTATTTTGACTGCGCGACTTATCTAAAGTAACAGATCAAAAATAACAGGCTAATAAATAATTAATTATTTTATTACACGTTCTGACGCAAATACCTAGCCGCCTCAACCATATTCGCTAATGCTGCGCGTGTTTCAGGCCAGCCTCGTGTTTTCAATCCACAATCTGGGTTCACCCATAAACGCTCTGCGGGAATTCGAGATTGTGCTTTTCTTAATAAACCCACGATCCATTCCACATTTGGTACATTAGGTGAGTGAATATCGTAAACACCCGGTCCAATTTCATTTGGATAATCAAAATGTTCGAAGACTTCTAAAAGCTCCATATCTGAACGTGAGGTCTCAATAGTAATAACATCCGCATCCAGTGCTGCAATAGAATCCATGATGTCATTAAATTCGCAATAACACATATGAGTGTGGATTTGTGTTTCATCATCGGCAATAGCGGCACTTAATTTAAAGGCATCGACAGCCCAATTAAGGTAAGCTTGCCACTCATTACGACGCAGTGGTAATCCTTCACGTAATGCAGGCTCATCAATTTGAATAATACCAATACCCGCTTTCTGTAAATCATCCACTTCATCACGCAGTGCTAATGCAATCTGTTTTGCAATTGTTTCACGCGTCACATCTTCACGAGGGAATGACCAACATAAAATTGTCACAGGACCTGTAAGCATGCCTTTAACTGGTTTTTCCGTTAATGACTGCGCGTAAGTTGCCCAATCCACGGTAATCGGTACAGGACGACTAATATCACCGATAATCACTGGTGGTTTTACACAACGTGAGCCATAACTTTGTACCCAGCCATTTTGCGTAAACACATAACCATCAAAATGTTCACCAAAATATTCCACCATGTCATTACGTTCAGCTTCGCCATGAACTAATACATCAAGACCAAGGTTTTCTTGTTCTGATATTGCTTGCTTAATATGTTCACTAATATTTGTGCGATAAGCTGCCGTATCTATACGCCCTTTCTTAAAATCTAAACGAACAGTACGAATTTCTGTTGTTTGCGGGAATGAGCCAATCGTGGTCGTAGGCCATAATGGCAGATTAAATCGAGCTCGTTGTACTTCTGCACGTTGAGTATAAGGTGAATTTCTTTCACTATCTTGTGCTTCAATTGCCTGTAAACGAGCCTCAACTGTTGCATTATGTACACGAGTCGAGTGCTGACGTTGACGAATTGGCGCACTGTACTGTGCCAATTGTTCATCATACTCACCTTCTGGTGCATTCAACGCCTTGGCTAACAAAGCCACTTCTTCACATTTCTGAACAGCAAAAGCAAACCAGCTTTTTACTTCATCATCAAGTTTCGTCTCTGCATTTAAATCAATTGGGCTATGCAGTAATGAACATGATGTTCCGATCCACAAAGGACGCTTATCTTTTAGCGCAATCACTTGCTGATAACGTGCGCTTAAATCTGCTTTCCAAACATTTCGACCATTAATGGCACCTAATGACAGTACCCAGTCTTTAGGTAACGCTTGGTGTAAATGTTGCAAATCATCTAGCCCAGCTGAAATGTCAACATGAAGCCCATTAACAGGTAAATTTTTAATAATATCAAGATGATGAGAAATACCATCAAAATAGGTTGTCAGCAGTAATTTAGTTTGTCCCGTTAATGCTTGATAAGCTGTTTGGTACGCATTTTGCCATTCAACAGGTAAATCGAGTACCAATGCAGGCTCATCAATTTGCACCCATTCAATACCTTTCTCTTTTAATGCAGTAAGGACTTGTTGATAGATAGGTAAAATATCTTTTAACAGCGTTAATCTATCAAATTCAGGGCCTTTCACTTTACCTAACCACAAGTAAGTCACAGGACCGAGTAAAACAGGTTTTACTTTATGACCCAGTGCTAATGCTTCATCGACTTCTTCTAGCAACTCTTTCCATGCAAAGGTAAATGACTGACCTTGCTGAAATTCCGGTACGATATAGTGATAGTTAGTATTAAACCATTTCGTCATTTCAGATGCAGCAGCAGGTTTACCTGTTGGTGCTCTACCACGAGCGACTCTAAATAGAGTATCAAGATCGAGTGAGCCATCTTCATTACGATGACGAGGTGGCACATTACCTAACAGTAGGCTTGTACCTAATACTTGGTCATACCAAGCAAAATCACCGACAGGTAATAATTCAATACCTGCATCTGCTTGTTGTTGCCAATGGCGAGCGCGAAGTTCTTTACCCACTGCAACCAATTCTTCCTGTGAAATCTTGCCTGCCCAATAATTTTCTTGCGCCTTTTTTAGCTCTCTATCTAAGCCAATACGAGGGAAACCGAGTGTGTGATTGCGAATTGTCATAATTAAAATCCTATTTTTAGCCGTCTAGATGTTTACACATCCATAATCTACAGGTAGTGTATAAATCACAAGCGCAAATTTTTCATCAACAACCTGAAGGTTTCTCATGATAGAAATAAAACATTTAAAAACGATCTTAGCCTTGAAGCACACTGGCTCTCTTGCTAACGCAGCAAATCAACTGCATCAAACACAATCGGCTCTTTCACATCAGTTTAGTGAATTAGAACATCGCCTTGGCTATCGAATTTTTGTACGTAAAAGCCAACCACTGCGCTTTACTTCACAAGGGGAAGTGCTCGTTAAATTAGCAGAAGAAGTATTGCCTATCGTTCGTAGGGCGATTGAAGCGTGTAATGAACCGGGTAGTGTGAATTTGAATATTGCTATCGAATGCCATAGTTGCATTCAATGGTTAACCCCTGCATTACAGCAATATCGTCAAACATGGCCTGAAGTGACTGTTGATTTTCATTCCGGAGTGACATTCGATCCACAACCCGCATTATTACAGCGTGAATTAGATGTAGTGCTAACCTCCGATATCTTGGATGATCCTCGTTTACATTACACACCGTTATTTGACTATGAAGTGAAATTAGTTTTATCGCCAGACCACCCTCTGGCTAATCGCTTACATATTCAGCCACAAGATTTAATTGCAGAAACGCTATTTATTTATCCCGTACAAAGAGAGCGCTTTGATGTATGGCGTCATTTCTTGCAGCCCGCAGGGATCACTCCACATTTTAAACACGTCGATAATACGTTGTTATTAATTCAAATGGTTGCAGCCGGTATGGGTATTGCTGCATTACCTCATTGGGCTGTTGAGAATTTTGAAAAACAGGGATTAGTTGTTACAAAAACATTAGGAGAGGGATTATGGAGCCGGTTATATGCCGCTAACCGTAGTGGAGAGCAACATCAACCGGCAATTCGAGAATTTATTCGCTTATCAGGTCAGCACGCTGTTAACAATCTTCCTTTTGTAAAGCAGGTCGGCGTATCCAGCGTCGATGGATCCAAAGTGATGCAACAATCAGGCTCGCGCCTATGATGAAACTTGGCCAATTTGGATGTTGTTGCCAAATAGAGAAGTTCACTAATAACCCAGCTGGAACCATCATGTTATTCATAATAGCTAAGGTTCCGGCATCAACTTGTGTGGCACCATAGTTCCACATGAAATACCCTATTCCAGAAGCGCCAATTCCTAACCAGAGTAAAACACTCCATTGTAGTGATGTTGTTGGCATTTTCTGCCAATCAGCAAAAAACAATGCACCAACCAATGAAACCGCAACTGCACCAAGATAAAACCAAGAAAATGCATGATGTTGAGGAATAGGATGTACTTCCATTAACCGTTTATAACCCACCTGACCGATAGCAAAGAAAATATTAGCCAATTGCACTAATAATAATCCATACCAAAAATCATCACTTAAATGGTCATAGCGAATAATTGCCGCACCTAATACCGCTAATAATGAGCTAAATGCATAACCCCAACGTAATTTCTGACGCTCTAATAAATCATAAATTAACGTGACATAAAGCGGTGTTAATACAGTAAAAAGTAAAAATTCTGCGACAGTCAAATAGTTATAAGCGTGGAAGACAAACAGATACATAATACCGAGTTGGCAAGCTCCCACGAGCATATAAAGCAAAATCACCTTAAAACGAATTCCCTTCCAACGTAAGAAAGGTAAGAAGACCAAAGCCGCCAAAGAAACGCGGATCAGAACAGAAAGCCAGCTATCAACCTGACCCGCGAGATACTCGCCGATCAGGCTAAAAGAGGCTGCCCATAACAGTGTTGTAATAACGAGCAACCACATAATTAACTGTCTTTCTCTACTAACAATGCTTCCATTAAATCCAATTCATGTAGCAATAATTGGAGCGTTTCATTACTGATTTTTCGCGTCGCTCTTAGATGGTAAAGCTCACCACGTTCAGCACGTAATGCCGTTAAGCGAAAACGCCTTTCGAGATCTTCTTCTAACGCGTTATGAACCATTTCATCTTGATTTGCTGTGCGGCGTCTTAAATACCCCGTTACACGAGAAGCCACTTCATTAATTTCTTCAGCATCTAACTGCTCTTCAGTACTTGCTGCTAAACGCTCTTCCATTTTATTCAGGCTGACAATTGCTACTTCTGCCATTACTTTACGTGCATAGCGCACTTCATTTTTGTCAGCTTCTTTGTCGGTTGCTTTCACGCCTTTTAATAGGAAAGGAAGAGAAATAATACCCACTAAAATCGACAGCAAAATAACGCCAGCAGCAATAAAGATAATTTGATAACGCCCCGGGAATGTACTGCCATCGGTTAAAAATAGTGGAATAGAGAGTGCACCCGCAAGCGTAATAGCACCACGAACACCAGCAAATGACGATAACCACAACTCACGCGTTGTATAATTAGCAAAATCAAGTGGATGCTTTTTCATAAAGATACGGCTAATTTTCTTCATTAGCCATAACCATGTAAATCGCAGGATCAGCAGTGCAAAGTAGATAACGAAGACAGCTGCAAACAACATCCAGACTTCAACTTCAGGGTCAAGATCTGCTTGAATAACAGAGCTTGTCCAGATAATAGGAAGTTGTAAGCCAAGCATGATAAAAACAAGTCCGTTAAAAACAAATTCAAGCATTGACCACACGCTATCGGCACGTAAACGCATCGCAAGCGGTGCATTACGAATAACGCCTGATTTACTGATAGTCATACCGGCAGCAACAGCAGCTAAAATACCTGAAAAACCAATATGTTCTGCAATAAGATAAGAGGCAAAAGGCAGCAGCAACATAAAGACGATTTGTGTAGCAGGATCGTCTCCACTCCAACGGCTCATTAATCGTAGAGATTTACTGTAAAGCAAGGTGACACCGATACCTGCCAGTAATCCCCCAACAGCGACTTTGAAGAATTCAAGGGTTGCACCACCAACAGTAAACACCATTGTGCCCATTGCTACAGCAACCGCAAATTTCAAGGCAACCAGACCTGAAGCATCATTCATTAATGCTTCACCCTCTAAAATACCCATTATTCGCTTAGGTATTCGCCCTTTACCGACAATGGACGAGAGTGCGACCGCATCTGTTGGCGAAAGTACTGCCGCCAATGCAAATGCAGAAATAAGAGGAATACTTGGCATCATCCAATAAATCAGATAACCGATACCAACAACTGTCACCATGACTAAAACAAGCACAAGAATAAAAATCTCACGCCCATTTTGGATAAATTCTCGTGTCGGTGTTTTCCAACCATCAACAAAAAGCAAAGGTGGGATCAATAGAACGAGGAACAATTCAGGATCAAAAGTGACATGTAGACCAAACTGAGGCCATGCCAATAAAGCCCCTATCACAATCTGTATTAATGGTAACGGAACACGAAAGGGAATTAATTTTGTGATAACTCCCGAAACTGAAACCACCAGTATTAAAATCAAAATAGTAAAGAAAATTTCCATGTTACCCTTACATGCCTATTTTTATCCTGAAAACCTAGCATCTTTTCCTTGTCATAAGGAAAACCTACCGAATGATAAAGAAACACATTATGTAAAATTTGCGCATCATATCTTTCTTTATCTCTATCTATGCATCCACGCTTATTTTAAACAGATCCCACACAGACTCTGTGAGAATATTTAAAAATTAAGATTAATCGTATCTAACACCGCACATTGTATGCAAATTATTACTCTCTATTTATTAACGGCATTAATTATAGAAAGCATACGTTTTTATTTCTCTTTTTCAGTCTAAGCAATGTAATAGACCGTATAAAAACGTAAAACGTTAAGTAATTAAATAAAAAATAATAGATAAATAACAATAGCGATTAAATTTGAGAGCTAACTCGTAGTGCTAATGATTATTCAATTGTTCTTAACATCGACATCATAACAACATCACAATACTTGCCCTCTCTAAAGGCGGCTTTACGACGTACACCTTCAACTTCAAAGCCTAACTTCTTATAGAGATGCAAACCTCTTTCGTTGTCTGAATACACTTCTAATTCTAATCGTGTGGCTGCTAACCAATTGAAAGCATAATCAATTGCTGTATTGATGAGTAACTTACCGACACCTTTCCCAGAGTATTCAGCGCCAACACCGATACCAAAACTGACAATGTGGCGACGACGAGGGTGATTATCGATTATCAGTGCTAAATGTCCCGCAACTTGACCATCAATGGTTGCAACAAAATTAGGGATATTTTGCTCTGAAAATTCAAGTAATCTTTTTTTCCACATCGTGACTGAAGGATAAGGAAATTGGCAAGTACAAATATATAAATCAGGATGTGTATATAACTGTTGAATTGCTGATGCGTCGTCAGGTTCACCGTGGCGTATTTTTATTTCTTGCATATATTCTACCAACTATTTAATAACTAGGTTTAATTTCGACAATAGCGAATAAAAGTAGATAAATAAATAGCAAAAAGGCGGAATAAAAATATATTCCGCCTTTTGTCTTTAAAACCGATTATTTTAATTAAATTGCCCACTCACCCGCATAAAATGCCACTAGAGCAATAGTAATTAATACTGTACCAATATTGAGTTTACGCCATTCTCCGGCAAATACACGACCAATCACCAAACAGCCGAAACCTAACATAATGCCTGTGACGATATTGCACGTTAAAACAATAAATACAGCACACACCATGCCTGACATTGCGTCAACAAAATCACTGAAATCTAGCTTAGTGACATTGCCTAGCATCAATAAACCTACATACATTAATGCAGGTGCCGTTGCATAAGCTGGAACTAAATAAGAGAGAGGCGATAAGAAAAGGATCAGTAAGAATAAAATACCAACCACAGTTGCGGTTAATCCTGTTTTACCACCAGCGGCTGTTCCTGCGGCTGATTCAACATAAACCGCAGCAGGAGCGGCACCAATCACACCAGCAAAAATACTACTGACAGAGTCAGAAGTTAGTGCTTTTCCACCATTAATAATTTGTCCGCGTTTATCTAATAAGTTTGCTTGACCAGCAACGGCACGGATAGTCCCTGTTGCATCAAAAATCGCTGTCATTACTAACGCAAGAACACTTGGTAAAACTAAAGGTTGTAAAGCACCTTTAATATCCATCGCAAACAATAAAGAAAGCCCTTCTTCACCTAATTGAGGCATTTTAAAGATGCCTTGATATTTCACATTAGGATCAAAAATAAGACCAATAATCGAAATAGCCACAATCACTAATAGCACGCCACCCGGTACTTTACGTTTTTCTAATCCGAAAATAGCGGCTAATCCAGCAAGTGACATAAGAACAGAGAATGATGTAAATTTCCCCATTGCAACAGGTAAGCCATCAAATGGATTTTTCACCACTAATCCAACACTATTTGCTGCGATTAAAAGTAAAAATAGCCCTATCCCTATTCCCGCACCATGTGCGATACCGATTGGAATATTTTTTAAGATCCAAGTACGAATGCCGGTTAATGAGAATACGGTGAATAAACACCCCATTAAAAACACGGCACCTAAAGCAACAGGTACAGAGATGTTTTGTCCTAAGACCAAGCTAAAAGCGGTAAATGCTGTTAATGAAATAGCACAACCAATTGCCATAGGAAGATTTGCCCACAATCCCATTAGAAGAGAGCCCAATCCCGCGACTAAACAGGTTGCGATAAAAACCGCTGTATGTGGAAAACCGGCTTGTCCTAACATGCTAGGAACAACAATCACGGAATACACCATCGCCAAAAATGTCGTCAAACCGGCGATCATTTCTTTGCGAACAGTTGTACCGCGAGCTGTAAGTTTAAAATAGCTATCCAGTTTACCTGTGGTTGCTGATTGATTAGCAGACATTACATTCCTCTGACATAAAAACGGTTCACTCTCCAAAAAACGAAAACGATTACGTATCAATTAAAATAACCTCTTATTGATAAAAATCTTAAGAGGGAGTCAAAAGCAAACGTTTGGTTTTTCGTGTAGATTGAGTGAGAGAATTTGACGCAAACGATTATCTGGTGCTTTTAGGGTAAGAATCAAGCGAAAAAATACATTTTTAATAAAAATGTCATAAAAAGATAATTTAAAGTCAGAAAAAAAGAAAAAGAGGAAAGCGACTATCTACTTTCCTCATCATTCTACTTTTATACAATCATCTAATATCATGTTTATCTCACAGTAGAAAAACAGATTAACCAATTGTTTTTATTAAAATTATATTAAACAACCTGATAACTAGGTATATTTATCTATTATTAGTAGCCTTAATAAGTTGCCTAGATAAATAATACCTCCCGTTCCCAATGTGTGGCGATTAATGGTTTGCAGTATTCATTATTTTTTATCTGAAGATGGTGTCATCTTCTACTTCTAACGTTAGATGAATAAACGTTGTTTTAGCAAACAACTTTCTGTTCAATATAGGCATTTCTAGATTATTCTTAATAAGTTTTAAAATAAGTATAATTACGAAAGATAATTATAATCATTTATAAAAAACAATAAGATAAAACTAAATATTTAGAAATAAAGAAAAGAGAGAGTTCCTCTATCATATTCCTATCACTCTAAATGGAATACGATAGAAGAGGAATGATATTAAGATGAGCTACTGTTCAGTGCTTCAACGCCTAGATTCCAACGTTCCATCGTTGATACTAAGAATAAACCCGTCATTGCAACCAATAAGAATGGTAGTGAAGATGAAGAAATTTCTGACATCGCGCCAGCCAGTAAAGGTCCAGATAAATTACCAATTCCCCATAACATCGCCGCAGACGCATTTGCAACCATCAGATCATTACCTGAGAAATATTGCCCTATTTGTACTAACGCAATGGTGTATATCGCACCTGCTGTTGCACCCAGCACCAGTAATAAAGGCCAAATCAAAAATGTATGAGACATCGTGATCGGTAATAATAAGCTTGCGAGTAAAGTCACCACACCACAAATTCGATATAACCGCGTTCTGTTCATATGATCAGCAAGCCAGCCAAATGGCATTTGCATAATGGCGTCACCGGCTAAAATAGCGCTTATCATCATTGCTGCAATCGCTTCAGTATGTCCCACACTTAAGCCATAAATAGGAAACATTGAAAGCACGGTACCATCAAAAAAAGCAAAGAAAACAATACCGCCGCAGATTGCGGGTGCAACTTTAACAAAGCGAATAATAGAGAAATTAGGCTCTTGCGTATCTTTCGGTAATTTATCTCCTGTTTTCTGATCCATCATTAAAAACAGGACAATAGAAATAATATGAATAAAGACACTAATTAAAATAGGTGTCTTATCTGCGACACCATAAAGCGCAATAATTGAAGGCCCTAATAACTGACTGATGGTAAATACCGTGGTATATACCGCTAAAATTCGCCCACGTTTATTATCTGGCGAAAGCTCATTAATCCACGTCTCTCCTAAACAAATCATCACACCACTGGCAATACCAGTGATAAGTCGTAAAGGAAATAACAACTCTAGCGGTAAGCTTCCCATTAAAGGTAATAAACTGATTGCAGAAACAATGGTTGCTAATAGCATCGCAAAGCGTTTACCAATCCATTGCACAATACGCCGAGCAAAAGGTGAAATAACTAACATCCCAATAGCTGGCGCGGCGGAAATAAGTCCAATGATAGATTCACTAATACCCACTAAATTGAGGCGTAGTGCAACCATAGGAATAGTTAATCCGATAACAATCCCGATAACGCCAATACTTACCGTGATAGTTGTTATCGCAAAAACTTCGGATTGGCGATAATTTTGATGTGACATGTTATTTTGTTTCTGTGAATAACAGAAACCTCTGTAATAAAAGGAAGGTGGTTAAATAAAATATTGTTATATTATAGGGGATAAGAAATAGATAAACATGCTTAAAAAGTAACGTTAATCAGAGAAAGATCTCCGTTTGACTCACGAAGATCTTTACCTTTCACAATATTCTCACTTCACCGTCATTTATCCTACAACGCTTAAGAAAAATAACGGTAGATAAGCACAGTACCTGATGCCAATACAATGGTATAAATCACACTCATAAATCGTGCTTTTGACATACGTAATGTTAAATTTCGCCCTAACCACACACCAGCAAACATCGCGGGCAAGAAAATAACGGCTAACTTAAGAATATCCAATTGCCAATAAATACCCGCAAATAAGAAAATTACCACTCGCGTTAGTGTACTAAAACCAATCAATGTGGTTTGTGTAATACGAAACTTATTTTTGTCTGCAATTCTGCCTGATAGATAAATCGCATATAAAAAACCACCACTACCAAACAAAGCACTAAATACCCCACCAATTAACCCAAAAGGATAAACCAAACGTTGAGAAAATTGGCTTTCCTGTTTTTTCCAAAACAGTGCATAGATTGCATAACAAGCGGCAAAGATACCTAAAAGAAGAGAAAGTAAATCAGGTCGTGTGGTTAATAAAATTGTTGCACCAACAAGACTACCTATAATAATAAGCGGAATAAGATAGCGTATCTCTTTAAAATCTGCCTGTTTACCATCTCTTAAGACATTCACTATGGCAGCACTTAAATCGATTAATGCCAATAAAGGCACTATCATTGAAAGAGGCAAATAAAGTGCTAATACTGGGCCTGCAATTAACGCCGAGCCAAACCCAGCCATACCGAAAATAACATAAGCAAAAAATAAGGTAAGTAAGCAAATAAAAAGATCAGACCAACTAAGTAAGTCCATCATAATAAACCTTGAATAATTATCATTTAATGAAGGATATTAGCGTAATTATTAAAAATCGAACAGTGATCGTAAAACTATTCGCAAAATACAGCAGAAACAGGATCTCATTTTTCCGAATACAGCTAATTAGTGTTATTATCTAATCGGAATGACACTTTTAAACTAACGATATTTTGAATTGGCAATGAACCCACAACCTCCTAAAAAAACGAATGAATACCTTGGTAATAAAGTCAAACAGTTAAGACAATCTCGAAACTTGTCACTTAATGAGTTATCAAGAAAATCGGGAATATCCAAGGCTGCATTGTCAAAATTAGAATCCGGTGATTCTAATCCTAGAATCGATACCTTAGAGGCTATCGCGATAGCGCTTGGCTTTCCTTTGGGAGATTTATTTAGTTTTACGCGTGAAGAATACCCTCGTTTAGAACGACATAAACCTATCGTTGGGGATTATGCTCAAGAGTTTAAATTCCGTATTGGTATCGGCAATATTACTGAGATTTGGCATATCGAAATGAAGCATGGTGCGATTATTAATAGCCCTGCTCACGCAGATGGTACTCAAGAACACATCATGGTCTATTCTGGTAAATTAATGATGCGTTTTGATAACGACGAAACGGTTTTATTAGAAACCGGTGATTTTTATGCTTTTCATGGTAATGCGCCCCACTCTTATATTTGTGTAGAAGGCCATTTGCGCGCCTCTGTGATTATGTCTAGCCCAAATCAACAGCATTACCACCATCGTCCTTAATCAATTTATTGCCCTAGCTTTATTACTCACACGATAATTAGCAAATCATTTAACTGGTTTTAATTATCGTGTGAACTTAACGATCAATACCCCTTCATTTAATGTCTTCATATTCGCTTCAAGTTGTCTAGAAATCCTCTCTTTATCTAATTTATTTTTCTTTATTTTCAGCTATGTTTTTATTAATGCTATTCGGATAATAAGGAACTTCAATGAGTGGAAATCATGAACATGCGGACGTAAAAACACTACCTGAATCGCGATTATTAATTGCATTCGGCTTAACATCATCATTTATGTTAGTCGAATTTATTGGTGGTTATTTAACGGGTAGCTTGGCATTAATTTCCGATGCCATGCATATGATGACGGATGCTTTCGCACTTTTACTTGCACTGATCGCTATTCATGCAGGCAGAAAAGCCGCTGATGTTTTTAGAACTTATGGTTATGCACGCTTTGAAATATTAGCAGCAACCATGAATGCACTTATTTTAATGGCAGTCGCTTTCTATATTTTATATGAAGCCTATAAGCGCTTATCTTCTCCTCCAGATATTCAATCTGTTGGGATGCTTATCATCGCGTTAATAGGTCTTGTAGTTAATCTGATTTCAATGAAATTACTCACCAGCACAAAGGATGAAAGCCTTAATGTAAAAGGCGCTTACTTAGAAGTTTGGGCTGATATGTTGGGCTCAATTGGCGTAATTATTGGTGCGGTCATTATTTGGTTTACAGGTTGGGAGCTTGTTGACTCTATTATTGCCGTGTTAATCGGTTTTATGGTTTTCCCACGAACTTGGATATTACTTAAAGAATGTCTGAATATTTTACTTGAGGGCGTGCCTCGCGGTATCGATCTTATTCAGGTTACTGAAACAATTAATAATAATCCTGATGTTGTAGGCTCTCATGATTTGCATTTATGGGCACTCACACAAAGTAAACTTATTTTAAGTGGACACATCGTTTATCAACCTAATGCCAATCATGAAGAACTTAGAATTCACCTTGAGCAACAACTTCGTGAGCAATTCCATATCAACCATATTACGTTACAGATGGAATGTGAGGACAGACAACAGCTTGAAGAAAATCACCACTAAAACAGAATAAATTTATACACTCATAAAATTCTGGCTCTCTCTTAATGATTAAAGAGAGAGCCAATCTGTATTAATTTAAATAACTTTCCATTTGCTCAAAAACACGTAAGTCATCGCTGAATCTCACTTCTTTTACGTCTTCAAGCTTTTCTACCTGACTCACCATCTGCATTAAGCGATCATCTTTTTGCACTAATAGCCAAATCCGGCTTTTATCGCTATTTTTCATCGGTAAACACAAAATACCATCGACGTTAAATGCACGGCGAGCAAATAGCCCACAAATATGGGTCATAACACCGGGATGATTGCGAACAATCAATTCCAGCGCGATAGGTTGTGATTGTTGTGACATAAATTAAGCTCCTATCATCTCAATATTTGCCGCCCCTGGCGGTACCATTGGAAATACTTTTTCATGAATATCAATCATTACATGAATTAAACATGGACCTGGTTTTTCAATCGCTGCTTTTAGCGCACTGGCAGGATCCGCTTCCTGATTTAAGTCACAGGTATCTAAACCAAAACCTTGTGCAATACGAATAAAATCTGTTTGATAAGGGTAAGCCGCAGCATAAATACGCTCTTCAAAAAACAGCGTTTGTTGTTGGTGAACCAATCCTAACGCCTGATTATTTATCAAAATAATTTTGATATCTAATTGATGTTCAGCTGCCGTAGCAAATTCTTGAATATTCATCATAATGCTACCATCCCCTGAGAAGCAGAGGATTTTCTTATCTGGCTCAGCTAATGCGGCACCAATTGCTGCTGGTAAACCAAATCCCATCGTACCTAAACCGCCAGACGTTAACCACTGTCGAGGTCGATTTAACGGATAGGCTTGTGCTACCCACATCTGATGTTGCCCAACATCTGTTGTAATAATGGCATCATCATCTACGCAATTTGCGGCTGCCAATACAATACCGTAACCACTCAGAATATTTTCAGAGTTTTTCATCTCTAATGGATATTCTTGTTTCAGTGTCGTAACACGCTCTATCCATTCATTGCGCTTGTTTGTATTAATCAATGGTAATAACAGTGATAACACTGATTTTGCATCAGCGTGGATCGCAATATCAGGGCGTTTGATCTTACTAATTTCAGCGCGATCGATATCAACATGAATAATTTTAGCATTAGGGCAAAACTTCTCGGCTTTACCAATGGCGCGATCGTCAAATCGAGCCCCTAATACAATCAACAGATCGGCTTCTTCTAAAATAAAATTGGTGCTACGAGTCGCGTGCATACCCAACATCCCCAAATACAGAGGATGCGAAGGTGGCATTAATCCTAACCCCATTAAGGTCATTGTTGTTGGCAGGTTGTTTTTCTCTGCTAATTCAATTGCTTCTTTACAGGCTTCCGAGCTAATGATCCCCCCACCTAAATATAAAACAGGTTTTTTAGCCTGATTAATCATTTGCGCCGCTTGTATCACTAAATCAGTATTAAATGCGGGAACAGGATCTTTTTGTGGAATAGGCGGTAACACTTCTAATGTAATTTTGGCTTGCTGAATATCTTTTGGTACGTCAACCCAAACAGGACCCGGTCTTCCTGACATCGCTAAACGAAACGCATCACAAATAATTTCAGGTAACTCAGCAATATCACGAACTAAATAGTTATGTTTAGTAATTGGGATAGACATGCCGTAAGTATCAACTTCTTGGAAAGCATCAGTTCCAATCATCGCTGAAGATACCTGACCTGTAATACAAACTAAAGGAATAGAATCAAGCTTAGCATCGGCAATTGCTGTGACTAAATTTGTCGCACCCGGTCCACTTGAAGCAATACAAACAGCAGGTTTACCATTTGCACGGGCAATACCTTGTGCAATAAAACCAGCACCTTGTTCATGGCGAGTTAAGATATGTCGAATAGATTTACTTTGGCTCAATGCGTCATACAACGGAAGCGCTGCACCACCAGGGATCCCTGCAACTGTCGTAATGCCTTGCCGTTCCAGTAAATAAACGATTAATTGCGCACCAGTAAACGTTCTACTTGTTGTGGCGTTTTCTTGTTGATCACCCATTTTTATCTGTCCTTTGTTTTAAGCCGGACTTGATGGGCAGGTAGAAAAGAAAAACCCCGCCCGGTTAGTGCGCCGGCGGGGTTTCGAAATTGTGTTGATTCGGACCCGTTACGGCGCTTTGCCGACGACCACCACCACACGCACGACAACCACAGCCGCGATGTGCGCTGTTAGTCGTAGGCTTTGTAGTAGATTAGTGATGATCATGGGTTACCTATCAATTAATTTAGTGATGTGTTTACGTGTTATCTATATTTAAAAAAACATAACTTCTACAAATTAACAACCTTTTTTTTCGGTTTATTTTTTATCACCGCTAAAAACGAGAGCTAGATCACTTCTAGTGAAAATCAAAAAATAACTCCGATTGCAGCATAAAAAACTAGATTAATTTCACATTACAGAATAACCAAAAATCCATTTAATAACGTAAACACATCAATTTAATTTTATAGAAAAGCGACTTGAACCAATAACAGTGTTGCTGAAAGTACAAACATAAATATCACCATCGGCATAATAAATTTAAGCCATTTGTTATAGGAGATATCTAGCATTTGCAATGTCGCTAACACCAGTCCGGTAGGTGCTAAAAACAACATAATATATTGCCCCCAGTTATATGCTGATACCACCATATAACGAGGAACACCAACTGCGTCAGCTAATGGCGCCATAATTGGCATCGCTAAAACCGCAAGACCTGAAGAGGAAGGAACAATAAAACCTAGACAGATAAAAACAACGAGCTGTGCTAATAAGAATAGGCTTGGTGGCATTCCTGCAACCATATGAGACATAAACTCAAGGATAGTATCGGCAATTTTACCTTGTTCCATCACAAGGTTAACACCACGAGCTAAACCAATTATTAATGAAACGCCAACGAGTTCAGAAGCCCCATGAATAAATCCATCAATGGCTGTTTTTTCTTTTAATCCAGAAAGGAAAATTATGATGATAGCGATAGCAAGGAACAGAGCCGCCATTTGTGGGAACCACCAGCCCATGTCCATAACGCCCCAAACCATAATAGGAAAAGCAGCAACAAATAAGCAGAGGATCACTTTACGACGCCACGAAAATTCTAATATCTCATTAGGATCGTAATTACTTAAAAAGCGCTGTTTAAAACTTTCGGCATTTTCATAATTATAAGAGAAAGCCGGATCTTTTTTGATCTTCTTGCAATACCAATATAAATAAACCAAAACACCGATCGTACCAATCACTAACCCAATAGTACGAAAGCCAATTCCTTCAATAAAACTGATCCCCGAAGCATTTGATGCAATAACAACGGAGAAAGGATTGACAGTTGAGAAACCTGCCCCCATTGAAGAGGCAAGAAAAATAGCCCCGACACACACAATAGCGTCATAGCCCAATATTAAGAATATAGGGACTAATATGGGATAGAAGGCGACGGCTTCTTCTTCAATCCCACAACTTGTCCCGCCTATGGATAATATAATCGTGACACCAAATACCACTAAAAACTCTTTGCCTTTGGTTCGATTTGCCAGTGCTGTTAAACCTGCATTGAATGCGCCAGTTTTATTAACAACTCCGATAAGCCCCCCCAATACAAGAATAAAAACAATAACATCAGCTCCCTCTATCGTCCCTTTCACCATACTTTCGGTAATATCCATTATCCCTTTAGGTTGCTGTGCTACGCGTTCATAGGTTCCGGGTATTGCTATCGGTTTTTTAATTGTCCCATCCGTGAATTTATCAATCTCAATAGAGACATTTAAATCATTTAATGTGGCTTGAGTTGCAGGTAACACTTCATGAGAACCATCTATTTTCGCAACCACTAATGATGGCTCTGTTGAGTTATAACTTAATCGTTGATATTCGCCAGCCGGAATAATCCACGTTAAGCCAACCACAATTACTGTAATTGCAAATAAAATAGTAAATGCGGTCGGAAACGCAAACTTTTTAAGTTTCATAAGCGCCCTCGACTTAAATAAGAGGTAACTCTGCCAGTAGAAATAATATCTAACTGGCAGTGTTTATTTTTAGAATTAAATTTAGAATGATGATAAGTATGATATTAATCAGAAATAATTGTTGTACCTGTTTTTCCTTCTAAAGCAGATAATGCATTATCTAAAGAAGTAATAATCGCTTGTACACCTTTATCACTCTCTTTTATAAAATTAAGGCAAGCCTCGACTTTAGGTAACATACTTCCTTTTGCAAATTGCCCTTGAGAAATATATTCCTGAGCTTGGGAAAGGGTTAATTTATCTAAATTCACTTGCTCTGGTTTATTAAAATTAATAGCGACTTTATCAACAGCCGTTAATATTAATAAAGTATCTGCTTTTAATTCGACAGCTAATTTAGCGCTAGAGTTATCTTTATCAATAACAGCATCAATACCTTCTAATTGCTCCCCTTTTCGAATAACAGGAATACCACCACCACCAACCGTGATCACCACAATATTGCGTTCGACTAACTGTTTAATAATTGGTGATTCCACAATTTCTTGCGGTTTGGGTGATGGAATAACTCGACGATATCCACGCCCTGCATCTTCCATAAAGTGGAAGCCATGCTCTTTTTCAATAGCCTCTGCTTGTTGTTGAGTATAAAACGCGCCAATTGGTTTTGTGGGTGATAAAAAAGCAGGATCATTTTTATCAACAACCACTTGCGTCACAATGGTTGCACAGCCATGATTTTTATTCAGATTTCTCGTACATAATTCATCATTAATCGCCTGTTGTAGATGATAACCGATATAGCCTTGGCTCATTGCACCGCATTCAGCAAATGGCATATAAGGGGTGCCTATGTTCTGTTGCGATGCATAATCCATAGCTAAATTGATCATCCCTACTTGCGGACCATTTCCATGACCAATAATGACTTGGTAGCCTTTCTCAACCAAATCTACAATCGGTTTTGCGGTTTTCCGTACTATCTGTTTTTGCTCTAGTGGCGTACTGCCCAGTGCATTTCCCCCTAAAGCAATAAATACCTTCTTAGGCATCGTTAACTCCTTGCTTTAGCTTAAAGTCGCAAACATAACGGCTTTAATGGTATGCATACGGTTTTCAGCTTGGTCGAAAACTTTTGATTGGCGGGACTCAAAAACACCGTCTGCCACTTCCATTTCACTCAAGCCAAATTTTTGATAAATATCTTCACCAATAGTTGTTAAACGGTCATGGAATGAAGGTAAACAGTGTAAGAAAATAGCGTGTGGATTTGCCATTTTCATCATAGATTCATTAACTTGATAGGATTTTAATAAACGAATACGCTCATCCCAAACACTGTCTGGCTCACCCATTGAAACCCAAATATCGGTATAGAGAACATCAGCGTCTTTTGCCCCTTTCTCGATATCTTCTGTCAATGTAATAGAGCCTTCGTTTTCAGCTGCGATTGCACGACATTCCTTCACAAGCTGCTCTTCTGGCATTAAAGATGCTGGGCCACATGCGGTAAAATGTAAGCCTAATTTCGCGCAAACCACCATTAAAGAGTTAGCAACGTTATTGCGGGCATCACCAAAGAAAGTCAGCTTAAGCCCTTTTAAATGACCAAAATTTTCTTCAACTGTCAGCATATCCGCCAACATTTGAGTTGGATGGAATTTATCGGTAAGACCATTCCATACAGGTACTCCTGATTTCGCTGCCAATTCTTCAACTAATGACTGATCAAAACCACGATATTCAATACCATCATAGAAACGCCCTAACACACGCGCAGTATCTTCAATAGACTCTTTTTTCCCCATTTGTGATGAGCCTGGATCAAGATAAGTAACTCCCATTCCTAAATCATAACCCGCAACTTCAAAGGCACAACGTGTACGTGTTGAGGTTTTTTCAAATAATAAAACGATATTTTTACCCTCTAAAGAGCGATGAGGAATACCCGCCATTTTTAATGATTTAAAATGTTTAGAAAGCTTTAATAAATATTGAATTTCAGCTGATGAAAAGTCGAGTAATTTTAAAAAACTTCTACCTTTAATATTAATAGACATAATAATCCTATCTCCTAATTATTCTGATAATAATAGAGTTAAAAAATATTTTGTTATTTAAAAAATAGAGAACCTTCCTCAATAACCTAGGTTATTAAGAAGTATGCTTTATATTTTTAGAGCATAGAAAGAGGGTTTATCCGTTAAAAACAGAGAAATGGAAGCACTGACGTTGTTTATACATCATAATGTGGGCAATACGTCTAATATGAGGTGTTTTCCTATTATTATTTTCCATAATACTAGTACCTTCACTTATAGGTATTAAATGAGGGTTACAGTGAAACATATAGGAATTAACATTAATGTGACTATCATCTCAATTATCTATTTACGATAAAAACCATATATCAGTAAAAATAAATTATCAAAAACACATTCCATTAACACACAATAAAAAAGTGGTTGATCATTTTTATATTAATAATGACCTCAATTAAATTAATGAGATAATAGAATAATAGCCAATAAAAAATTATTTTTATTTGGCTATTATTTAAATTATGCGTTTATAGTTAACATTAATGATACATTTTGATACTAGAATAATTTAGCTAACATCATCACGGCACTACAAATAATTAAGATCAAAGTCGCATACTGAAACACCCTGTCAGGCATTCTGATTAACAGCCACTTAGACAGCGGAATAGAGATCAACGAACCTAAAAATAACACCAGAGCCAAATGAATATCTGTATGCCCATCTTGCATATAGGCGAGTGCTGAAGATCCCGATAATAATGTCGTGGTAAATATAGAAGTACCAATGGCTTGCTTAATCGAGAGGTTTGCATAACGCAGCAATAACGGTAATACAACTACGCCACCACCCACCCCTGTCGCACCTAAAACAACACCTGCTGCAATTGCAGGAAGTAATAGTGCTTTTATATTTAAAGGTGCTAACGCTGTATTTTCAACGACAACCGGAGGTAATGAGAAAAACATTCTCTGTACAAAGAGAAATAGAGAAAAAACAATAGCACTAACAACAAGCGCATTAATTCCCCATTCAACTTGTTGCTGATACTGCTCTAGTGAACCTAAGTAATTAACCAAAACACTGGCTAAAAAGGTACTTGGTAGCATTATTCCTAATACAATCATCGCCCTTTTAAAGGGAATATTTCCAAGGCGAAAATGCATATAAGACGAAGTGACTTTCATCAACATGGATAATAAATTAGCCGTTGCGACTGCCATTAATGCATTCATGCCAAAGAAATAGGTCAATACAGGTAAAACAATAACCCCGCCACCCACACCCGTCGTGCTTATAATTAAACCAATAGCCGCACCCACCGCTAATGTGGTGATAAGTAACATTATTGATTTCCTTGCATAACAGCTTCTCGCCCTTTTAATAATGCTTTTTCTGCTGACTCACTGGCTAATGTCATATATTTAAAAAACAGCACATCAAAGGCGACCATTTGTAAAACTTGTGGCGTGATCACCCCTAATTGAGAGTGTTGCTCGTCATAAAAATAAGGCAACGTATAATCAGATAATCGCGTTGCTTCATCTTGTCCAAAACGCGTTAATGCCACCGTTAAACAACCTTCATCTTTTGCTGATTTCAGCATTCGATTAATATCCGCCGTATTCCCTCTAGCCGTGACAGCAATAGCAATATTATCAACAGATAAATTAGCGGAATAAGCCAGTTGAGCATGAAGATCTGGACTAAATAACGTGTTTTTATTTACACGAATTAATTTATGAAAAATATCACTCGCCACAACCGACGATGCACCAATACCAAACAATACGATACGTTTTGCTGATACCATTTTTTCAGCTAACACATCAATGGTATTGGGATCTAACAAAGCCAACGAATCCAAAATAGCGCTGGTAAACAGATGCCCTGTTTTGGAAATAATTAATTCTGTCGAGTCTGTTTTTGCAAGATTGCCATAGAGAATATCGCCACTACTTTTTTGTTGCTTTTCTTCTGAAAGGTAATCAATTTTAAATTCAGGATAACCGCGATATCCCATTTGACGAGAGAAACGGATAACAGAAGCACTACTTACACCTGCTTTAAGTGCCAGATCAGCGGCATTCATACTGGCAATATTCTCACTATTCTCCAATAAATAATGAGCAATACGTTGTTCTGTGCCTTTGCCTTGTGTTAGCAAACTTTCAAGCTTTTTGGTCAGTGTCGACATTCTGTTATCCTTTTTATTTCTGACTTATTTCTCTGGATCAGTAAATCCCATTAGCATACTGGCAATAAAACCGACAATCCATGCACCTAATACTGCAATCAAGAACTTAATAATTTGACCATCACCGACTAACGGAATTAATGATAACCCAGCTGTACCAAATGGAATAATGATCCCAACTTGGAAATATGCCATTAATGCACCACCCGCAGCGCCACCAATACATCCTGCGACAAACGGTTTTCCTAATGGAAGAGAAACACCAAATAATAAAGGCTCACCAACACCAAAAATACCAACAGGTAATGCACCCATTAATGTTTTCTTTAAACGCTGATTTTTAGTACGTAAATAAACCCAGAAACAAGAGCCTACTTGCCCCATTCCACCCATAGCTAAAATAGGGAATAGGTAATTTAAACCAAAAGTATTTAAGATTTCGGTATGAATAGGAATTAACCCTTGGTGTAATCCCGTTAAGAGTAAAAATAAGAAACTTCCCCCTAACGCTGCACCCGTTACAACTGCGCCACCACCTTGATTTAAAAGTGATAGTGAAACGCCCTGTGCTAATAACTGATTAAGATAATGACCGATTGGTTGGAATATCATAATCGCCACAAGTGAAGAGACTAAAATAGTCACAAACGGCGTTAAGATAAGATCGAGACTCTCTTTAACGATACTACGAAACCATAATTCTAATTTTGAAGAGAACACGACCACCATTAGTACCGCAAAAATACCGCCACTGTTTGGCTGTAATTTCTCGCCAAATAAAGTGATATCAGCAAGTCCCGGCATGGCTAATAACCCCGCCATTACCGCACCAATCGAAGTTGACGCTCCCAACTCTTTCGCTGTATTTATCCCAATCATAATAGAAAGATAGGCAAATACCGTACTACCAATTAATTTGAATAATTTAAATAGCTCGGGGAATTGCTCAACTAAGCCCGGTGCGACTAAACGGATAATATTAATTAGCCCCATAATCAAACCGCAGCCAATTAAAGCAGGAATTGTCGGAACAAAAATAGCCGCTAATGTATTTAGCATCCGACGAATGGAAAAGCCTTTTTTCACTGGTGTTGACGCAGGCTCATCTTCACTACTTGCAGAGCTGTTTTGCATACGCTTATTCATGATGGAATAAACTTTTGCCGCAGTTCCCATTCCTACAATTACTTGATGCTGTTCGCCATTAAATACAACACCTTTAACGCCTTCGACTTGTTTTAAAGCGTCCGAATCAAATAGCGAGCTATCTTTTAAAATCAATCGAATACGGGTCATACAATGTGTTAGGATTGCCACATTTTGAAACCCACCAGCGTGTCTTTCTATTTCTATTGCTAACGTGTCGAGATGTTCTATTTTATTAGCCATATATGTGCCTGCTAAAGTTCAGAGTGTTTACTCATATTGTTATTAGTTAAATAGGGCAAGTTGCTGTTGTAGCGAACAATAAGGATATTGCTGTGTAATTTGATCGACTTTCTCCACACTCAAGTGAAGTTCATACATTAAAATGGCTTTTCTAGGATGATAATTAACCATTTGTAACAGCGTTCTGGCTCTTTCATTGGAAATTCCACACACTTCGCTGACAATGCCTTCAGCACGACGTTGCAATTTCTCATTACTTGCAATCACATCCACCATAAGGTTTTTATGCACTTTTCCAAGCTTAGTCATTACGCTGGTGCTTAACATACCCAAAATCATTTTTTGAGCCGTGCCGCTTTTCATTCTTGTAGAGCCTGTTAACACCTCTGCGCCCACATCTGGCGCAATAGATAAGTCTGCAATTTCACTCATCATACTTTTGCCACGTGTGGTAATAGAGACAGTCAACGCCTTTAGCTTTTTACCATATTGCAAAGCAGCGACAGTAAAGGGTGTGCGACCGCTTGCAGCAATACCAATAACGACATCTTTATGGCTGACATGACGACGTTGAAGTTCTTCGATTGCCGCTTCTTGGCTATCCTCAATATTTTCGACCGCTTTTAGCATTGCATCATGACCGCCTGCAATAATCGCCTGCACTAATGTAGGAGATACACCAAAAGTAGGAGGACATTCCGCACTGTCTAAGACCGCCAATCGGCCACTTGTTCCTGCGCCGACATAAAAAATACGCCCACCTTTTTGCAAACGCTCAGTAATTTTTTCTACTGCCTTAGCAATAGCGGGCAATTCTTTTTTAACGGCATTGGCAACAGTCATATCTGCATTATTGATAAGCGTAACCAACTCTAAAGCGCTTAATTCAGAAAACTGTGCTGTTTCTTGATTGCTTTCATTTTTAAGACATTCGCTCAATGCATCTTCTTTCATCACAACAACCCTAATGAAACCAAATTTCAATAAAAATTACATCTTATGAAATTACATTTCAATCATACTTGTCATCACTTTGTGAAATCAGTCACATTATAAAACAGGTCATAAAGGATCTCGTTTGAAAGCTTATTGGTGAAATTGTGAATAGCATCACGCCGACTTTGGTTATTCTGCCAACTTTTCAGTTTATTGGCAGAATGTTTAACGCATCATTTTGACTCACTTCTTAAGATAGCCTGAATTTCTACATCACAGGAATTTAGACTATGAGTATCCGATACACCGTTGCTATCGATCTTGGTGCTTCAAGTGGTCGCGTCATGTTAGCAAGCTTTGATAAAGCTCATCAGCAATTATCACTGACTGAAATTCATCGTTTCACTAATCGTTTTATTATGAATGAAGGCCATACTTGCTGGGATCTAGACTTACTAGAGCAACATATTCGCACAGGCTTATCTTTAATAGAGCAGCAAAATATTGTCATAAGTAGCATCGGTATTGATACTTGGGGCGTTGATTATGTGCTGTTAAATGCACAAGGAGAGCGTGTTGGTCTAAGTTACTCTTATCGTGATAAACGCACTGAAAACGTGATGCGACAAGTGCAACAAGATCTCAAAACTGAATGGATCTATCAACAAACGGGCATTCAATTTCTTCCCTTTAATACCCTCTATCAGCTTAAAGCCATGCAACTTGAAGCGCCATCATGGCGAGAGAATGTGGCGCATTTTGTGATGATCCCTGACTATCTTGCCTACCGTTTAACTGGTGAGCTTAATTGTGAATACACCAATGCCACCACATCACAATTAGTCGATGTAAAAACCGGAGATTGGAATAAAGCACTGCTTGATTATCTGCAAATTCCTCATCATTGGTTTATGCCCATTAAACAACCCGGAAATACGATTGGTTATTGGCAAAATAGCAAAAATGAGGCAATTCCTGTTATTTCTGTTGCCAGCCACGATACAGCAAGTGCGGTGATTGCTACGCCGCTAAAAGATCAACAGTGCGCTTATTTAAGTTCAGGAACTTGGTCTTTAATGGGAATTGAACGCTTCACACCTTGTGTTTCAACCCAATCTTTACATGCTAATATTACTAATGAGGGTGGTGTTGAAGGTCGTTATCGTGTTCTTAAAAATATTATGGGGCTGTGGTTATTTCAGTCTATATGTAAAGAACACCACATCACTGATATTGCTGGATTAATTAATGATGTCGAACACATCACTCCTTTTACTTATTTGATTAATCCTAATGATGAATGCTTTCTCAACCCAGACTCGATGAGTAAAGCAATCCAAGACTACTGCCAACAACAGGGAAAAATCGCGCCTAGCACACCAGCACAATTGTCACGCTGTATTTTTGACAGTTTGGCACTGCTTTATCGCTATGTTTTCCTTGAATTACAAACACTTCATTGTACGCAATTAACACAATTACATATTGTTGGCGGAGGCAGTCAAAATGCTCTGCTTAACCAACTTTGTGCCAACACCTGTGGAATTCCCGTTATTACGGGTCCTATCGAAGCATCAACGCTAGGTAATGTGGGCTTACAACTCATTGCACTAAATGAAATTGAAGATATCGACCATTTTCGCCATTTGATAAGCAAAAGCACCACTCACACTACGTTTATGCCTAAAGCGCCACCAAGCGAAAATGTGTGGCAATCATTTTTACAACTTATTGAAACTAAACGCTAAAGATTTTTATACGCGATTTACGGATAAGGAAAGTGCCATGTCTAACATTAAAGAAAGTTATCAACTTGCCAAGCAACGTTTTTCACAAATCGGTGTTGATACAGAAAAAGCTATTCAAGCAATGGAAGCATTGCCTGTATCTATTCATTGCTGGCAAGGTGATGACGTTGCAGGATTTGAACCTTCAAATTCCGCATTAACTGGCGGCATTCAAGCAACGGGGAATTATCCGGGTAAAGCGCGTAATGCCACAGAACTACGTGCAGATATGGAAAAGGCAATGAGCCTTATTCCTGGTACAAAAAGAGTTAATCTTCATGCTCTTTATTTAGAATCTGATACACCTGTTGAGCGCAATGAAATCAAACCCGCGCACTTTGCCAATTGGGTTGAATGGGCAAAGCAACAAAAAGTTGGCCTCGACTTTAACCCTTCCTTTTTCTCTCACCCTTTAAGCCTTGAAGCCACATTAACGCACGCTAATAAAGAGATCCGTGATTACTGGATTGGTCACGCCAAAGCATGTCGTCGCATTTCTGCCTATTTCGGTGAATCACTGAATACGGCTTCGGTGATGAACATCTGGATCCCTGATGGCATGAAAGATACCCCTATCGATCGCTACGCTCCAAGGCAACGTCTTGTTGAAGCACTTGATGAAGCTATTAGCGAGAAATTCTCCACTAAGCATCATATTGATGCTGTTGAAAGTAAATTGTTTGGTATTGGTGCTGAGTCTTATACCGCGGGATCTAGTGAGTTTTACCTCGGCTACGCCATTACTCGTCAAACCGCACTTTGTTTAGATGCAGGGCATTTCCATCCGACAGAAGTTATTTCAGACAAAATTTCTGCGGTGATGCCTTACGTTGAACGCTTACTTCTCCATGTGAGTCGCCCTGTTCGTTGGGATAGCGACCACGTTATTTTACTCGATGATGAAACACAGGCGATTGCAAATGAAATCATCAGACATAACTTACAAAACCGTGTTCATATCGGTCTTGATTTCTTTGATGCTTCTATTAACCGTATCGCTGCTTGGGTTATTGGTACACGTAATATGAAAAAAGCACTGTTACGTGCCTTACTCGAGCCAACCCCAATGTTACGCCAATTAGAAATTGATGGTGATTTCACGGCACGTCTTGCCTTATTGGAAGAGCAAAAAGCACTACCTTGGCAAGCCGTTTGGGACGAATACTGCGAGCGCCAAAATGTTCCTGTTGGTGATAAGTGGTTACAAGAAGTTCGTCATTACGAAAATAGTGTTTTATCAAAGAGATAAGGTTAACTCCATGCAAAAAATTCTCACATCTTGTTTTGTGCAAGGCATGATCAAAGCCACCAGTGATATGTGGCTCAAAGGCTGGGATGAACGTAATGGCGGGAATGTCAGCTTACGCTTAACACCAGAGGAAGTTCTACCTTATCAAGGAGACTTTTATTCAACACCACGCTATATCGAAGTCACAGAATCCGTTAAAGAATTAGCAAATCAATACTTTATCGTGACAGGATCAGGTAAGTTTTTTCGCAATGTGGCACTCGATCCCGAAGATACCTTGGGATTGGTAAAAATTGATGAAGAAGGTCAGGGTTATCACATCGTTTGGGGATTGGTTAATGGTGGTGTTCCAACATCTGAATTTGCAGCCCATTTTCAATCACATATTACGCGGCTAAAAGTCACTGAAGGACAAAATCGCGTCATTATGCATTGCCATGCGACAAACTTGATTGCACTTAGCTACGTGCTACCGCTCGATAGTGCCACTATTACACGCCAACTTTGGGAAATGAGTACAGAGTGTTTAGTGGTGTTCCCTGACGGTATTGGTGTTTTTCCTTGGATGGTGCCAGGGACAGATGGCATTGGACTTGAAACAGCACGACAAATGGAAAAACACGGATTGGTTTTATGGCCATTCCACGGCATTTTTGGCTCAGGACCGACTCTTGATGATGCATTTGGCTTAATTGATACCGCTGAAAAATCAGCTGAAATTCTAGTCAAAGTACTCTCAATGGGCGGTAAAAAGCAGACCATCTCTACCGAAAATCTTATTGCGTTAGCTAAACGCTTTAATGTTTCTCCAATGCGCGAAGCACTGAAATAACACCCGTTTCTTTGTGGCAAAGCCGTTCCTTTGTCACAAAGAAAAACACAATAATAATGGTATGAGGAAAAACTCATGGGTAGTGGAATTATATTAGGCATTTTCTGGCACTTTGTCGGTGCCGCCTCCGCTGCATGTTTTTACGCACCACTGAAAAAAGTTAAAAGATGGTCATGGGAAACCATGTGGTCTGTGGCTGGGATATTTTCTTGGATAATTTTACCTTGGACAATCAGCTACTTACTACTTCCTGATTTTTGGGCATATTACGCCTCTTTTGGTAGTGAGATCCTGTTACCTGTCTTTTTATTCGGTGCAATGTGGGGAGTGGGAAACATTGGTTATGGTCTGACAATGCGCTATTTGGGAATGTCCATGGGGATTGGTATTGCCATTGGAATAACCTTAATTGTCGGCACATTAATGACTCCGATTATTCAAGGTAAATTTGGTGAACTCGTTGCTTCAACTGGGGGAAAACTAACTTTGGCCGGAGTGGCAATTGCCCTCGTTGGCGTGGCGATAGTCTCTTATGCAGGGCTTTTAAAAGAGCGTGCAACTGGTATTCAAGCTGAAGAGTTTGATCTGAAAAAAGGCTTATTATTAGCCGTAATGTGCGGTATTTTTTCTGCTGGCATGTCATTTGCGATGAGTGCAGCCGTTCCTATGCATGAAACTGCATCCCAATTAGGCGTTTCTCCTCTCTATGTGGCTTTGCCAAGCTATGTGGTAATTATGGGGGGTGGTGCATTAATTAATTTAGGCTACTGCTTTAGTCGCCTGATGTGTAAAAGAGATCTCTCTTTCAAACTTGATATTTCTGTCCCTAAAGCACTACTTATTAGCAATATCTTATTTGCCATCTTGGGTGGCGGTATGTGGTATTTCCAATTCTTCTTTTATGCGTGGGGACACGCCAATATTCCAACAGAATACGGCTTTATGAGCTGGATGCTACATATGAGCTTCTATGTCTTATGTGGTGGTATCGTCGGCTTAATATTAAAAGAGTGGAAAGATACTGGAAGAAAACCTGTACGTATTTTATCTCTGGGTTGTTTAGTGATTATTCTTGCTGCCAATATTGTGGGCTTAGGTATGGCTGCATAAATTAATTATCAGGGTTAATGTGCATTAGCCCTGATATTTCCTGATAAAAATCTTATCTTAATTAAGAGGTTACCCATGATAAGAAAAGCCTTTGTTATGCAAGTTAATGCCAATGCTCATCAAGAATATCAACAACGACATAACCCAATTTGGCAAGAGCTTGAAGCAACATTAAAAGCTCATGGTGCTCATAATTACTCCATCTTCCTTGATAAAAAGAGAAACCTACTTTTTGGTTATGTGCAAATTGAGTCAGAAGCGCAGTGGAATGCGGTCGCTACGACAGAAATTTGCCAAAAATGGTGGAAATACATGTCTGATGTTATGCCATCAAATCCAGACAACAGCCCTGTAAGCGATGATTTACAAGAAGTGTTCTTTCTTAAATAACCGTTCATTTAGGGTGATATTTTAATAATATCGCCCATCTGACTTATTTATTGTTATGAAAATTTTGTCGATAATCACTTGCCGTAATATTCATTTTCTTATGAAAAACAGATGAGAAATAATTACTGTCTTCATAACCACACTGCGCAGCAATATCACTAATTAATAAATCGGTTGTTCTTAATAATGTTGCCGCATGGCATAAACGTAATTGCTGTAAATAACCAGTGATTGTCATTCCTGTATTCGATTTAAATAATCGATATAATGAACGAGAAGCAACCTGATGCTCTTGTGCAAACCCATTTAAAGAAAATGGTGTTGATATACTTTGATTTAGTCTTGTAATTAAAATATCAATTAAATGTACAGAGCTTACAGGTGAATTATTGGGTTGATAGCGATAACGATAAATCAATAAGATAAACTGTAAGAAAAGAGATTCACATAAGTGAATTGAAAGGCTGTCAGGCTTACGACACTCTTTATCTATTTGTTCGATAATAGGAACAAATTGAGATAAACAAGAAGGTGGTAATTTCCACTGACGCATCTCTTTTACTTCTGTGATTAAAGGAAGATATTTTGATATTTCTTGATTGAATAACAGTTTTTCAGGTTTATACAAGATATTAACTAGTTTTAACTGATTAACGGCATAATAGCCGTGCCTATCATTGGCATTAATATAAAAAAAGTCACCACAAGTTATAGGGTAATCATCCCCATTCCATGTATGAATGCCATTTCCCGAAAAAACCATGACTAATTCATTAAAATCATGATCATGAATAACAAAACTCTCTTGCGATTTTCTTTTTTCTATTGTGATAGTATTCTCATCACAAATAAAATAATTGTTACCTTTTAGGGTTAAAATATTGTTATTCATTACCACTCCCAAATACTTAAAAAAACATCATTGCTAGATTGCATTCTATGTACAATAACGTAACGCTCTGGGTGTGACATTGTACTCATTTTTAAAACAGGTAGAGAAATAGGCGCTATCATTAAAACCACAATTCAATGCAATATCAGTAATACGCTCATCCGAAAAACGAATTTTATAATAAGCATCTGATAATCTTAGTTTCATTAAATAATTTTGAGGCGATAACCCCAAATGATTTTTTATGTGCCTATGTAGCGTTCGTAATGAAATATCGTACTTTTCAGCAAGTGCTGCCCAATCAACAACCTCAAGATAATTCATATTTAACCAGCGTAATACTTGCATCATTTTTTGTTCATTACTTCCATCTGTTATAGTATTATATTTTCCTTCTTGCAGTGTCACCAATAATTGAAAAAATAGACTCTCTTCTTCAGCAATATCTTTTCCTGTCACCTTACTTAATTTATCAATTATTTTTTGTGACTTAATAAAATTAACTTTATTTAATAACCAATGTGAGCATTTATCTTTATTATTCACAGGTAGAAACTGACTAATATTATTTAAATATGTAAACTCTGATATAGAGCGATATAAAACATTCGTTAAATTTAAACCTGAAACATTATCAAATAAATGATAATCCTCAGATTTAATATAACAGACTGTCCCTGGACATAACGTATGAGGTTGTCCATTTAAGACATGTAATCCAATCCCTTGGGTGACAATAAATATTTCACTGAAATCATGAGTATGTTCAGGAAATATAGGCTGCGGAACCCTAGGCTCTACCGCAATGGGTTGATTTGGTGCAGAAAAATAATCTTCACTGTATAGTTTCATTTGACACCCTTAAGCATAATTATTATTTACTTTCTCAAATAGTTCTTTTATTAAGAACTACTCTTGAAAAAATATGGTTGAAAAATAAAAATATAAAATAAAGTCACTTATAAGGTACAAAAACAACAAGAATAACTAATTCTAAGCAGTAAAAAGGAAAATCACCTTTAACATTCAGACAAGAAGTATTTATTTTTGGCAAAAAATTAAAGAAGAACCTCATCAATTAATAAATTTGTGAAGTCACATGCAATTAATAATGTATTAAAACGTATTTTCTCATTGATTAATGTAACTGATAATCCCCCATCTAAATAGATGAGGGAAAGGATAATAGTGTAGCTTAAACGATTAAATCATCATAATCAGATAATGTCCTAAATAGAATTATCCGTTATTTTTTATTTCCTAAAAACTGCCCAAATTCTTCAATGCTTGGATAAGAAGATTGTGTGCCTTTTCCGGCAACACTTAAGCCTGAAAACATCACGGCTTTATTTAATGCTTCTTCAATATTATTGGTGTGAACATAATAATGAGAGAAGCAACCAATAAAGGCATCACCTGCCCCGCTGGTATCTATTGCATCAACTTCGATGGCAGGAATGTACTTCTCAATTTCGCCATTCATCCATAATGCACCTTTTTCACCTAATGTAACGATGACATTCTTAAAGCCTTTTTGTAGTAAAGAACAAGCGGCTTCACGAATTTCATCCATTGTGGTGATTGGCATACCCGTCAAAATTTCCAGTTCTGTTTCATTAGGAACAAAAAAGTCACAACGAGCAGCAATATTAAGATCTAATGCTTTTGAAGCGGGCGCAGGGTTAAATAACACAGGAATATGGTGTTTGTTACCAAACTCAATAGCGTGATAGACCGTTTCAAGCGGGATTTCTAATTGCAATACAATTATTTTGCATTTTTTCAGGCTATCTGTCGCTCTATCAATATCTTCTGGCGACAAATGCTGATTAGCGCCTTTCACAATTAAAATGCTATTTGATGATTGAGAAGTCACAAAAATAGGTGCAACACCGCTTGTTGTCCCAGGCACTTTTTCAACATAGCGAGTGTTAATACCGTAAGACTCTAAATTCATGATGGTGTTATCCGCGAAAATATCATCACCAACTTTTGTTAACATCATCACTTTTGAATTTAATTTAGCCGCAGCAACCGCTTGGTTAGCCCCTTTACCACCGCAACCAATCTTAAATGCCGGCGCCTCAAGGGTTTCGCCCTCTTTTGGCATCCTATCTATATAGGTGATCAAATCCACCATATTTGAACCAATCACTGCGATATCCATAGCGCCTCTTACTCTTATGTGAAATTTATAAATGTGAAAATAGTGACATTTTGATAGATGCATAACAGTATCATGTTATTTAAATATCATTTGTGATTGTTATCTCGTTAAAACAGCACTAATATGTTGCCAAACTAACATGAGTGATAAATAACAATCTTCTTATTAAGGAATATACTATGCGTCCATTAGCTAATTATATCGATCATACCCTTCTTGCTGCAGATACAACTGAAGCACAAATCAAGAAATTGTGTGCTGAAGCAGCTGAACACGGTTTCTTCTCTGTTTGTATTAACACTTCTTACATCCCTTTAGCAAGAACTTGCCTTAAAGGAAGTGATGTAAAAGTATGTTGTGTTATCGACTTCCCATTTGGTGCTGGTTTAACAGCAACAAAAGCATTCGAAGCGGCTGAAGCTATTCGTCAAGGCGCACAAGAAGTCGATATGGTTATCAATATCGGTATGTTAAAAAGCGGTCGTTTAGACTTCGTAAAACAAGATATTGAAGCAGTAAAAGCAGCTTGTGGTAATACAACTCTGAAAGTTATTTTAGAAACTTGCTTATTAACTGACGACGAAGTACGTTTAGTTTGTGAAATGTGTCGTGAGATCCGCGTTGATTTTGTGAAAACATCAACAGGATACAGTACAATGGGCGCAACCGAACATCATGTTGCTTTAATGCGCAAAACAGTGGGTGATGAAGTTGGCGTGAAAGCATCAGGTGGTGTTCGCGATCGTCAAACAGCATTAAACATGATCAAAGCAGGTGCAACACGTATCGGTGCTAGCGCAAGTGTCGCTATCGCAACAGATTCAGATGCACCTGAATCAAATTACTAATTATTTAGCGTATATTTTCTTGGAGTACGCTATTCGATAACACAAGGATCCTTCGGTGATAGAGACCAAACAGCACGAACGTTTGCGCCGCCTCAGTGAATGTATTAAACGCTCAGGTCGCATACATCTTAAAGACGCCGCGAGGATCCTTGAAGTTTCTGAAATGACAATTAGGCGCGACCTTAGTTCTGACGCCGAAAACCCTTTTCCGATGTCATTATTAGGGGGTTACGTTGTTGCATTAGCTCAGCCTCATTCAGGGTTAATCTCAACATCCTCTGATATTATTACGCCGGATCAAACTGAAGAACTTCATATTCCCAATCTTGCCGCAGGTATGGTCTCTGACGGCGATGTGCTTTTTTTCGATAATGGGCAATTTATTCCTACACTGATTGAGCTTATTCCCGATAACCTGCATTTCACCGGAATTTGTTATTCTCATCGTGTATTTTTGGCATTAAGCCAGAAGAAAAATGCTACCGTATTACTCTGCGGAGGTGAATATCGCCCTAAGAGTGATTCATTCTACAATCCTACCCAACCCTCTTATCTTGATAGCATTAATCCTAAGAAAGCCTTTATTTCAGCTGAAGGTGTTCATCTCGATTTTGGCGTTACCTGTTATAACATCGACGATCTTTATATGAAGAAAAAAGCGATGGATAAATCTATTCGTAAAATCTTACTCACCAAATATCACTATTTTGATGAAACAGCGACAGGCAATATGGGCGATTTAGCTCAGTTTGATGTTGTTATCACAGATAGAAAATTAACGGATGATTACGAAGATTATTGCCGAAAAAGCTCAGTAAAAGTGATTTATTAATTAAAAATAGAGTGCTAACTAAAATAGTTAATAAAGAAAAGTTAGCCTTAAATTAAATAAATTATATTTATTCTCTTTTATAAAAATAAAGAAAATTCACGCCACTTTTTGATTGCCAAGGCAAAAAAAAGTGGTTACTATGCCAGCGATTTATTATTTCTCACCCATTTTAATTAACGCAAGGAGGTATCCCATGACAACTACAAATATGAATACTCTTTGCGGACAATCTCAGAAGTAATCCTTTTTTCCTTCTTTTTGCTGTCCGCCAATCAATTTATTTTTTTATCCTTTACATTATATGGATTGGTATATGGACAAGTGTGTTCATTATTTATCTGATAGCGTTTGTTATATCGCATCGGATAATACTTGGATTGAAAGCAAAGCAATCCAACAACTAGAAACAACGGCTCAACTTCCTGATATGGCTTATGTGGCAGGTATGCCAGACCTACACCCAGGTCGCGGTTATCCTATTGGTGCAGCCTTTTTTTCTGTTAATCGTTTTTACCCTGCTTTAGTCGGAAATGATATCGGCTGTGGCATGACACTCTTTCAAACTGAATTTAAAAACAGCAAACTTAACTTAAATAAAGCAGAAAAACAGTTGAGTGAAATGAGTGATATCGCACCTTCAGAATGGCTAGAAGCACATCTACCGACTGAAATGCAAAACCATCCTTTTGCTGGCTCTTTAGGCTCTATTGGTGGCGGTAATCACTTTGCTGAATTCCAACAAATTGACCAAGTGATCAATGAAACGCTTTTTGCTGAAAGTGGTATCAATAAAAAACAGTTATTGCTACTCGTTCACAGCGGATCGAGAGGTTTAGGACAATCTATCTTACGTGCCCATACAGAACAGTTTGGTCATAAAGGACTGATTGCTAACACCGAAGATGCAAATGAATATTTGCAAGCTCACAATAATGCACTTGATTATGCAAAGATTAATCGTCGCCTTATTGGTGAAAGAATGATGCACCAAATTCGCACTCAAGGCGAAGTTATTTCTGATGTAAATCATAATCTTGTCGAACCTTGCGAATTACATGGTCAACAAGGTTGGTTACATCGTAAAGGTGCAACACCGGCACATCACGATATGGTGGTTATTCCGGGTTCACGCGGTGATTACAGCTATATTGTTAAGCCCATTGTGTCTGAATTAAGCCTTCATTCATTACCGCATGGTGCAGGTAGAAAATGGATGCGTACAGAGTGTAAAGGCCGTTTATCACACCGTTTTACACCTTTACAACTTTCACGAACTGCATTAGGTAGCCGTATTATTTGTGCCAATAAACAACTGATTTATGAAGAAGCACCACAATCTTATAAATCAATTGAGACTGTGATTGAAAGTATGGTGAGCATTGGATTAATCGAAGTTATTGCACGTTTAAAACCCGTGATCACCTATAAAACAAGTGGGGAGATGGAGTAATGTTATTACAATTCACCTCCGCACAAGGCCCTGAAGAGTGCTGTTTAGCTGTTGAAAAAGCCTTAAATTACTTTTTGAAATCAACGACAAAACAGCAGGTGAACGTTACTGTTCTTGAAAAAGAGCCTTCACGTCATGGCTTAAAATCTGCGTTAGTGTCTCTTGAAGGTAGTGATGCACAAGCTATCGCACAACAGTGGGCAGGTTCAGTGCAATGGCAGTGTGCAAGCACATTACGACCACGACACAAGCGTAAAAACTGGTTTATTGGTGTTGCTTGTTTTGAACAACCTGATGAAATTAATGACAAAGAAATTGTCTTTGAAACCATGCGTTCCAATGGTCCCGGTGGTCAGCATGTTAACAAAACAGAATCTGCGGTCAGAGCAACACATATTGCCACCGGCATTAGTGTAAAAGTGCAATCAGAGCGTAGTCAGCACGCCAATAAAAAGCTCGCTAAGCAACTTATCGCATGGCATTTAGAGTCTTATATGATGAAGCAACACGCCTCATTAAATAGCCAACGCCATATTGCCCATCACCGAGTTATTCGTGGCGATGCCACACTCTGTTTTAGTGGTAATGATTTTGTTCTGATAAGCAAATAATGTTATTAAGCTAACAAAAGCAAAGCCACGATTTTTAATCGTGGCTTTTTTTAAGACAAAAGTATCCTGCAATAAGATTTTTTAAATTAAAAAATCAATAAAGCGTATAGTGAGTTTTAATAAATAAATCTTACAGTTAATACATTTATTTTATTTAATTAATCTTATTTCTTTTAATAACATCACACTTATTTAAATATAAATATTATTAATACTGATTAATTAAATTTCTGCGGGTGTATTTCGCATTTTAACAGTGAACGTCACAACAGCAGAGGCAACCAATGCAATTATCATAAACATAAATGCACTGTCATAACTACCACCACTGGCTTTAATTAAGAAGCCCATAACAGGTGCGGAAACAACACCCGCCATTTGACCACCGAAGTTAACAATCCCTGAAGCACGCCCCATAATTTTATTCGGGATAGTATCCATTAAAATACCCCAGAACATTGCCATAGCGAAGAACATAAATAATGCTGAAATACACTGATATACAACCGCCATATCAGCACTTTCAACGGTATATGTCATATATAAGAAGCCTGCTGCAATCACTGCGGTAACCATATATAACCATTTACGCTGTGATTTACATTTATCAGAAACATAACCACCTAATAATGTACCACCAGCACCAAATAAGAATGGAATAGCCGCCATTACCCCAGTTTTAGCCAAAGAGAATTCACGAACAGTAATTAAATAACTTGGTAACCATGTTGAGAATCCCCAGAAGGTAATATCAAACAGAAACCAAATTGCTGCCATTTGCCACAACACAGGCATCTTTAAAACGTCTTTAAAAGGTACCACTTCAACAGGTTTATCCGTTAATGTACCATCCGCCGCTAACTCATCGAGATCTTGCTGAGTAATACTTGGGTGATCTTTTGGATTATCACGAGTGAAGAAATAAATACCGGCTGCAATTAATAAACCCGGAATACCTAAAACAATAAACACCATATGCCAGCCAAAAGCACCGATAATACTCGCGGCAACAATTACCGCTAATGCTGGCCCTAAGGTATTTACTGTTGATTGAATTGCCGTTGCGCGACCACGCTCTTTAGATGGGAAATAAGTTGAGATCATTTTCCAAGAGGCAGAGGGAAAACAGCCTTCACCAATACCGAATAAGAATCGTACGGCAAGCATTAACGGTAATGTAAACACCATACCTGTTAAGCTGGTAAATACTGACCACCATGCAATACCGATCGCCATGATTTTACGTGCACCAAAACGGTCAGCTAAGAAACCACCGGGGATTTGGAATGCCGCATAACCGACAAAAAACGCACTGATTATTAAGCCTTGTTGGGTGGTATCAAGATTAAGATCACGTCCAATAAAGGGTAATGAAACACTCATTACCATTCTATCTAAGAATGAAAGTAACCATGCTAACCAAATTAAGGATAAAACGGTATAACGAGCTTTCCATGTTTTCTTCTGATGAAGGTCTGGAATAATATTTGAACTCATTTTCCTGTTCCTCAGGTAAGGGGAAACCATCACGGTTGAAAAACAACCGTGATAAACAGAGATAAGGTTTAACGTTTAAGAGCGCTATTGTGCGGCTATGCTCTTAAAACATGACCGCTACAAGCGTAACTTTCGACCCCATTAATTAATGCGATACGGCCATTGACCATCACCAAGTCGATCCCTTCTGGGTATTGGTTTGGTTCAACAAACGTGCCTTTATCAATAATGGTTTCAGGATCAAACATCACAATATCTGCGGCATATCCCTCTTTAATTAAGCCTCTGTCGGTTAATCGAAGGACTTCGGCAGGTTTACCTGTCATTTTGCGGATAGCTTGTTCCCAAGTGAGACATTTTTCTTCTCTGACGTATTTCCCTAAAACACGAGGAAAGGCACCGAATACACGGGGATGAGGCTTACCTGCGCCCATTAGCCCATCAGTACATACGTTTTGTTCAGGACGACATAAGAATTTGATCACGTGTTCTTCTGTACCGTAAAAATCCACCATTCCTACCGCATTTTCTTCTTCATATAGCAGATCGAAAGTTGCGTTATACGGATCTTTTCCTCTCAATTTGCCTAGCTCTACAAGACTAAGACCAACGGCATCTTGGTTTTTTTCTGTTTTAGAACTAGTGACATAAATATTTTCTAACCCTGCGAAATCAATAAAGTTATCCCAACCCGGAATGCCTTTTTCGATATCTTCAATCATCTTTTTACGCAGTTCAGGAGAAGCTAAGCGTTCTAATAGTTTCTCTGTACCTCCGGCGTGAACCCAAGGCGGTAAAATTACCCCAAGCATGGTACTGCCTGCTACATATGGGTATTGGTCAAAAGAGATACGGATACCCTCTTTTTGTGCTTGCTCTAACATACCGAGCATTTCGTCAATTAATCCCCAGTTTTTCTTACCGCAAACCTTCATATGAGAAATATGCAACCAAACACCCGATGCTTTGGCCATATCAATAAGCTCTTGAGTCGATTGAATAATATCGTCAGCTTCACTGCGCTGGTGAACGACAAAAATACCATTGTGTTTTGCTGTCACCTTACAAAGTTCGATCATTTCAGCAGTATCACCAAAGGCACAAGGCATATAAATCAATCCTGTTGATAAACCAAATGCCCCTGCTTTTAATTCACGCTCTAAGATCTCACACATTTTGGCGACATCTTCGCGAGTTGAAGGATTACCTTCTAATCCCATCGCTTCCATTCGTATGTTGCCATGAGGAACAAGGTAAGCAAGATTCGTTGCAGAGCCTCTGGCTTCCAACATCCCCAAGTAACCTTCGGTATTTTTAAAATGCCAATCAATGCTGTCAGAATCACCATCTAAACCCGCAATATTCTTGCGCCACGCTGAAATATATTGTTCCGGTAATGGTGCTAACGCGACACCATCTTGCCCTAACAATTCAGTGGTGATCCCTTGGCGGATTTTGGCGGATAAAGCGGGGTTAAGCAGAGCAGACAGATCAGAGTGAGTATGAGTATCAATAAAACCGGGACAGACTATTTTCCCTGTTGCATCAATGATCTGATCATTTGTTTTTGCATCAAACTGACCGATTTTTATTATTTTTCCTTCATTAACCACAACATCAGCTTGAAATGCACTTGCCCCTGTTCCATCAATAACAGTGGCGTTTTTAAATATTGTTTTCATTCTGTTATTTCTCCAAAGAGCATCTGACGATTTTGTCAGATACTCTTCTAGTAAGGATTTATTTCGTAAGAATTAAAGGTGATAAAGGCTGTTCATAATGCTGTAATAACCACTCGCAGCACCTGTTAGCTGTTCAATTTCGATATATTCATCAATGGTGTGCGCCAAGTTTTCGCGGGATGGACCAAAACCAATGGTTTTAATACCCGCTTCACCTGCATAGTGGCTACCGTTAGTACAGAAAGAATATTGTGTGACAGTAGGGTTAAAGCCTGATTCATGCAGCCCTTTTAAAACGCTTTGTACATAAGGATCGCTCTCTTCTAATACCCAACCAGGGAAGAAACGTTCACCTTCAATAGTAGCCCCGGTGTAACATTTTTCAGTGCCATAGGCATAAGAGACTTTAGCTTTAAAATCAGCATCTTGAGAAGCAAGCTCATCAATCGCTTTTTGTAATGGTGCAAGCACTTGTTCTTTAGTTTCACCCACTAATAAACGGCGATCGTAAGTGGCACGGCAATACTCAGGTACAACCGAAGCACCCGGATAAGGTGATGATTTAATGTCCGTTAGTTCTAAGATCCCTTTTCCTAATACAGGATGAACCGATGGCGTTAAGGTTCTGATCTTCTCGATCAGTTTTGCCATTTTATAAACAGAGTTGATCCCTGCATCTGGATTAGCGGAGTGAGCAGGTTTACCAAAGGTTTCAACTACAATTTCAGCACGACCACGTTGCCCAATTTTGAGGTTTAATTCGGAGGCTTCACCAATCACTACATAGTCTGGTTTATAGCGCTCAGAAACGAGTCTTGCGGCAACACCTTCGAAACACTCTTCATGCACAATACAAGAGACATAAATGCGACCAGCAAAGTTACGCTGATTATCTTGGCCATAAAAACCTATCGCCGAAATCATGGCAGCGACAGCCCCTTTCATATCACTGGTGCCACGGCCATAAATCTTGCCGTCTTTTATTTCTGCACCATAAGGCTTTTCTTTCCAGTCACGCTCACTAACCGGTACGGTGTCGATATGACCATCAAAAACAAGGGTTTTCCCTGGGTGTTGACCTATAATTCCGCCAATGATATTGCCGTATTTATCAATATGAATGTCATCAAAATCATAGTTTTTCATCATCTCTTCTATGACCTTAACAACGTTACCTTCTTCACCTGAATAGCTTTTTTGTTGGATTAATAATTGGCAATTCTTAATAACTTCATCAAATCGGTTTGCTGATAACATACTGTTCACTCCAAAAGACTTATTTGTTTTTTAAAATTGTTTGAAGCTAGGCAACTCGCCATCCCACACGATATCGCGATAACGCTCAGGATCGGTGTCACCTTCAGTGCTTATCACAAGCACTCTTGCATTCTCATCTAATCCCAGCTCTTCTTTCGCACTCTGATAAACAGGTGATTGCATCAAAATAGAGAGCAAGCCTGTTGTCACTGCGCCAGATTCACCAGAAATGATGTGCGGATCACCAGGTAAAGGGTTCCCTAAAATCCGCATTCCCCTAGTCGCGACGGCATCAGGGCAAGAGAAAAATGCCGCTGAATAATCGCGTAATAAATTCCAACCAATACTATTCGCTTCACCGCAAGCAAGCCCTGCCATCACTGTTTGTAGATCCCCACCAACAGGAATAGCATCCGCTTTTCCTGATACCGCAGATTGATATAAACAGTCGGCAATACGTGCTTCAGCCACAATCACTTTCGGTGCTTGTTTGCCATAAGCGGCGGTTACCATGCCTTGCACCATACCCGCAAAAGAGCCCACACCGGCTTGCACAAAAATATGCGTCGGAGGTACTTCATGTAATTGTGCGAGAGATTCCAGCATTAAAGTGCCGTAGCCTTGCATGATCCAAAGTGGGATCTCTTCATAACCATCCCATGCAGTATCTTGAACCACTATCCAGCCGTATTTTTCAGCCATTTCAGCCGTCATTCTCACTGCATCGTCATAGTTCATATCAACGATTTCAGCGACGGCACCTTCACGTAAAATGGCATCCAAACGTTCTTGTGACGATCCTTTTGGCATATAGACCACAGCTTTTTGCTTTAACTGTCTTGCCATCCAAGCAACACCACGTCCATGATTCCCGTCAGTGGTTGTCGCAAAAGTTACACCATTTAACTTTTTCCTGATCTCATCACTGATCATTACCTCATAAGGTAATTCACTTATATCCATTTCGAGGAAGTCAGCAATATGGCGTGCCATCGCATAAGCACCGCCTAGCGCTTTAAACGCTTTTAAACCAAAACGGAAAGATTCGTCTTTGAGATATAACTCACCAACCCCTAAAGTTTTGGCTAACTGGGGTAAATGAAATAACGGTGTAGGTGCGTATCCTGGAATAGTTCTGTGAAAATCCAACGCTTTGGCTAACTCTTCATAACGAAAAGGGGCAAGCTCAGCGGTTGGTTTTCGCGTAAATGAACTTTGGTTAATCAGGTACTGCAATTGCTCCTGCATGGAATTACCTCTTAATCACACTTTAAAATTCGCGATAACCCAATATCGCGATTAATCGGAATACATAGGGTTATCCCCTATATCGCAATATGTATGCCAACTCACTCAAAAAGCATTGAATAAAAACATAACAATTTGATTTTAAATATTTTTATTGTTTTAACGATTAAGAGATGAAATTAATCATGCAGAAAAGCTGTGATCTAGGCGGTTTTATTTAAGTGATAAATTATCAATAATAATAAACTGTGTGAGCTTTATACAAAAATCAAATAACTAATTAATAAATAACAATTAAATTAAACACCCAAAACAGGTGATGATAATTTATTATCAATATTGATAATTTAAGGTGAGAATGTGATGCACTCGTTACTCAGTACCCTACAAGATGAAATTAGCAAATACACCGATGCCATTGCGGGTATCACTGGTACCGATGTTGAAATTATTGATAACAACTTAATGCGTATTGCTGGTACAGGTCGTTATCGCTATATGCTCAATCAAGATGTCTCCAGTAATGGGTATATTTACCGCCATGTACTGCAAGTTCAAAAAACCATTCTAATTGAAGATCCAAAAGAGAACGATCTCTGCCAACTATGTCAAAATCGCCTAACTTGTACCGAAGAGCTTGATCTAAATGCGCCAATTTTCCTTAATAATCAAGTTATTGGTGTTATTGGCATTATCTGCTCTAATCGGGAACAAAAAAAATTTCTGATGAAACAAAAACAGGCTTTTATTACCTTTATTGAACAATTTTCAGAGATGATCTCAAGTCGCGTTTTTGAATGCCTTGAAAGGCTTAGAGAGCAAGAACGATTTGGCACTTTCCGTAACTTGATTGATGTAATGGATAGAGGTGTTATTGCGATCGATAGCCAAGGCAAAATTTGGCACGCCAATCTTTCTGCTTTGCGCTTTTTTGATTGTGAATTGATTGGTCAATCTCTCGATATTCAGATGACAGGCGATATTCTTTATGGCGATGAAGAAGCATGGCTGATATTAAACCAACAACGCTATCATGTTCTGTGTAAAAAAATTACGTTTTCATCGGTTGATAATGACCAACTCAGCATGGTTATTTTTCATGATGCTCGTGATTATATGACACAAATAAATACCCTCTCTGTTGATGAAAATCCCCACTCCCCTTTAATTGGTAACTCACAAAATATGCTTCAATTAAAAAGCATGTTAAGCAAAGTCGCCGTTAGTCACGCCAGCGTACTTATCACCGGAGAAAGCGGTTCAGGTAAAGAAGTGGTTGCTTACACTATTCACCAACAAAGCCTACGCACAAAACAGCCTTTTATTACCATTAACTGTGCAGCTATTCCAGAACAACTACTAGAAAGTGAGCTCTTTGGTTATGTACGTGGTGCATTTAGTGGCGCTGATCCTAAGGGGCGTATTGGTAAATTTGAATTAGCACATGGTGGAAGCCTATTCCTAGATGAAATTGGGGATATGCCTTTGCATCTACAAGCCAAGCTTTTACGTGTACTCCAAGAAAAAAGTATCACTCGCGTTGGCTCTAATAATATGATCAATATAGATGTGAGGATCATTGCCGCCACCAATAAAGATCTGCGTGAAATGGTAAATAAAGGGCAATTTCGTGAAGATCTGTTTTATCGTCTTAATGTTGTTCCGATCCATACTCCCGCATTACGTGATCATCGGGAAGACATTGCAGAGCTTGCGCAATTTTTTGCCGACGATTTAGCATTAACCTATCAGCGACCTGCGACGAAGATCCCTAACTCTATTATTAACTACTTATATTCCTATGATTGGCCCGGCAATATCAGGGAGCTACGCAATGTGATTGAGTATATGTATGTTATGCAAGGCGATACCGTTGATTTAAACCTCAGCCACCTTCCTCCTTATTTGTTAGAAACTCCTCATTTTGATCCTTTAGAAAAAGAAAAAACCAGTGGTATCTATACTGAAACTAAAACAGACAATAGAAATAAAACTCAATCATTACACACACAAGAACTTCTCAAAACTAAAAGCTTAACATCAGAGTATCAAACCATTATGAGCATATTAGAAAAAACGGGAACAACATTGGAAGGAAAAAAGAAAGCGGCAGAAATCTTAGGAATAAGCATTGCGACTCTATATAGAAAAATGAAAGCTCAGTAAAATGTATTTAATATGAGTGTTTTCATATTTAAGACACCGAATATGGGATTAAATAAAAAAACGGACAAAGGAAATTATTAATAATAATTATTCCCACTAATACTGTTTTCATTATTATTAGGAACTCTTCTTTTAATGATTGGTTTTTATAAAGTATTGTCATTAATACAATTTAATTTTAATTCTATTTGTAACAAAATATACTTTCCTTAAAGTAAATTTAAACTATCCCCTCTTATCCTTAACTCCCCTCAAAAACATAATTAAATGAAAAATAACAAGAAAAAAATTATCTTTTATTATCTTGTTAATGAATTTTACCTATTACATAAGAGAATTTTGTAACACTGTGCATGAGACATAGCCAAATAAACACCATAGAATTCGCTTGTACACAAAATTGAAGTCATTTTATATATCCAGAATTAGTATTAATTATAAAAAACAAAGTAATAAAAATTGACTGTGAATTTTATGATTAATACTAAAAGCTATTTTATTTAAGATTATATTTTTATTAGTTTTATCTATTTAAAGTGATTGCATTACCTGGTGACTTTAGTGGATTTATATACTGTAACAATAAACTAATCTTAGAATAAATAGCACTTAATATGATTTATTAAATACTATTTATATCAATCACTAGGGGTTAACATGCCTATTTTAACAAAAAAATTACTTCCAATGGCTTTCGTTATTTCTGCAATAACGGCAAGTGCTACAGTTTCTGCTGAAGAACAAACTGGTCAGATTTCTTTTACTGGCTTAATTTATTCATCGACTTGTACTATTGATATTAATGGCACAGGTTCTGATGGTAACGTTAATATGGGTCGTTATGCTACCAGCGAATTTGGCGATGCAGGTAGCGAAGTTGGTGGAACAGCGGGTAATGGTAAATTAGATATCTCTTTAATTAATTGCCCACCACAAGGTAAAGTTAAATTAAAATTATCAGGTAAAGCTGACAGTAGTTCCGATCAAATTTTAGCATTAGATAATCCAAATGATCCTAATACTGCTAAAAATGTCGGTATCCATCTTTATGATTATGACGACTTGGCTAATCCTTACTATATCAATTTCACTGAAGAGTATGAGATTAAAGATACTGGTGATCTTAAATCCAAAACTCTCTCTTTTATTGCCAAATATGTTAGTACTGATGATGACGTTGAAGCAGGTCGTGCTGATGCAACATTAAATTACACCCTGACTTATCAATAATAAATAAATGCAGGTTAATTACTATATTAACCTGCATCTATTAAAGAGGTATTTATCGATGCTATTTAAAAAAACACTTTTAGGATTAGGACTAATAATTAGCTCAATCACATCTTGTTTTGCTGGATTTGGATTAGAAACAACACGTGTTGTTTATAATGAAACAAATAATAATGAAGGTTTTGTCGCCTTTAATGGCGATAAAAATACTAATTATTTATTACAGTCTTGGGTCGAAGATCTTAATGGTAAACTCACTCAAGATTTTGTTATTACTCCACCATTAATTAAATTAATGGCACAGCAAAAAAATACATTACAAGTGACTAAAAATACCACTTTGCCTAATGATATTGAATCTATGTATTGGATCAATGTTAAATTTGTCGCACCAAGTAATGAAAATTTAGAGAATGTTCTTCGCTATTCCCTAACCAATAGGATCAAGCTAATTTACAGACCTCAATCCCTTAAAGATGTAAATATTGAAAAAGAAATCAAAGAGTTAAAATGGAACGCGAAAAATAACAGCCTAGTGGTATCAAACAACTCACCTTATTTTGTCAATATTGGAAAACTTATTATTGATGGAAAAGAGATTGAAAAAATACCTAGCTTTCTATCACCAAAATCAGAAACAGCCATTAGCGTAAATAAAACACTTTCTGGTAAAGAAAAAATAAAATTATTTTATATCGATGATTTTGGAAAAAGCCTGACAATGGAATTCTCATTATAATAAGAGATATTATTCAATATGAAAAAGACAATGGATAATTATTTTAAAAAATCATCACTTCATTTATTTGTTGTTGGTACTTTATTAGCTTCTTTTAACATATCAGCAAACGATTATTATCCAGCCAACCTATTAAATATTGAAGGAAGCACACAACAAGTCACTAATGAAGATCTCAATGTCTTTAGAGAGAATAGCATCGCTCCAGGGCTCTATACAGTAACACTTTTTGTAAATAACAATCGTATATCAACCCGTGAATTTAATTTTATTCTCATGGAAGATGAGGGTAATAATAAAATATTAGCCCCTCGTCTTTCAGCTGAAGAGTGGTATAAAGCAGGCATAGATCTTCCTCATGATGTGATTAATAAAAACAAAAATAGTGATTTTATTAATCTCAACGATATCAACAATGCAAGTGGTTATTTAGATTTAAATAGAAAACAGTATGTTTTAACACTGCCACAGTTATATGTTAACGAAGATAGATTAAAAGAGAATGAAATAAAAAATTGGGATTCAGGTATTCCTGCATTATTAGTTAACTATGCCTTATCTTCATTCAATAGCCGTAGTCATGGTAATACAACAGACAGTTATTATGGCAATATTCAAACCCAAGTTAATTTAGGTCCTTGGCGTTTTAATAATTATTCAACATGGACGAAAAATGAAAATGGCGATAAAAAATGGAATACATTAAGTAATGTTCTTTCTAGAGCAATTACCAGCATTAATAGTGAGTTAATGATTGGTGATCTCTATTCCTCTTCACAGCTATTTGATTCAGTAAAATTTAGAGGTATTAAACTCGTCACGGATAAATTGATGACACCAACACAAAACAGAACCTATGCACCTAGTGTTTCTGGCATTGCCAATACAGAGTCCGTTGTCACTATCACCCAAAATGGCCAAGTGATTTATAAGCGTAGCGTACCTGCTGGTCCTTTTAATATCACCGATTATTACCCAATGAACAGTGGCGGTGATTTATATGTCAGCGTGACTGAAGCCGATGGCTCTGAAAAGAATTTCATTGTGCCTTTTTCTTCTATTGCCAATCTTGAAAGAAAAGGTGAAATAAAATATAGCTTTTCAACTGGTAAATATGACGGCAATAACAGTGGTGATGGGGCTTATGTTGTTCAAACCGAAGCTTTCTATGGTTTAACTGATTACGTCACTCTTTATGGTGGTGTACTTCTCGGCGAAAAATATCAATCTGTTGGTGTTGGTACAGGGGTAAATTTAGGGAGCTATGGCGCGATCACTACCGATTTGCTCTACGCCAAATCTTCCACTAACAATGGCAATGATTTATTGCATGGCAACGCATTTAGAGTAAATTATTCTAAAAATATATCAATAACCGATACAACGCTTTCGTTAGTTGGTTATCGTCATTTTGATGCTAACTTTCTTAACTTTGCGCAAGCGATGGAGCACAAGGATACAAAATACAATCCACGCGATGGATTGAAAAATGAGTATACACTCTCTATTAACCAGCCTTTATTTTCTAATAATGCTTCAATTAATTTAAATTCTGTTATTTATAAGTATGTGAGTGGCAAAACTGTTCATTCTTATAATGCAGGCTTTAACAGCGCGATTAATAAAATTAACTATAGTGTTTATTACACTTATTATGATGGCAGTCGCTATAACGATAATAATAAAAATAGCCACGATTTAAGCATGAATATCAGCATTCCTTTTTCATTGCATGAGAACTACATTTGGGCAAATTACGGTATATCGACCAATAATGATAACCAAGTATTACAAACCGCGCGTTTAAGTGGCACCTATGGTGATAAAAACCAAGCAAATTGGGATGTTTATCAAGGATATGGCAATAAAGGTGTTAATTATAGTGGTGGTTTAAATGGCTCTTATAAAGCCCAAAGTGCTGTTGTTAATGCCGGTTACTCATATACGCAAGATAAGCAAAATATCAACTATGGTATTAGTGGTGCATTAGTTGCAACACAATATGGCGCGGTGTTTGCACCGTCATTACAACAGACGAATGCGTTAATTTTAACCAAAGATACTTCAGGTGTAGAAGTGATTAATGGTCAATCTATTAAAACTAATAATAGTGGATTAGCTGTTGTTTCTGGTATGTCTCCTTACCAAAAAAATAGCATTAGCGTTAACACTAATTCAATCCCAAGTAATACTGAAATCTCGAACAATATTATTAGTAATATTATTCCGACTAAAGGGGCATTAGTGTTAGCAGATTTCGATGCTAAAAAAGGATTTAAATTCCTACTGACATTACAAACTCCGGATAAGAGTACCATCCCAATGGGAGCTAAAGCCGAAATTGATAACGATGATACGCAATTAGTCGCAAGCTTCCATCAACTCTATTTTGTTGCCAATAAACCGCAGGGCAATATTCAAGTTTCATGGACAATTAATGGCGAGCAAAAAAGCTGCCATGCAACCTATGATATTGATAATAAAACTCCCGCTAATGGCTTATATATTTTAGATACTGAGTGTAAATAAGGAAATAAAATGACTAACTTAAAAAATAAGATGAATAAATTACTATTTCTAATTTTTACTCTTAGTTTATCTTCTCTCTCTTTTTACAGCCATGCGGCTCCTGATTGTGTCAATAACGGGGGGATTAAACATGGCACGATGGATGCCAGAGGTGGCACCATTGAACTAAAAGGAATGATTAAAAAGAATCAAGAAGTAGCTCGTTTTACATTTAAGCGTGATGGCTCTGATGTTGCAGTCGCAGATTGCCCAGATGGTGCTGAGTTCTATGCTTATGCAACATATAGCGAAGCTAGCGGGGTTATACCAAGTTACTATATGGATATTGACGGCAGACCTGCATATTATGTTGTACGCAAACCTAATACCGGTTTAGATGATTATGCTTATGTTCTTATTGAGAATGAATCTGGTCTTTCATTTAGAAGCCAACCAGGACAAGAAGTCCCTGTTAATGCGCCCAAACTTAATACAAGAGATGCTACGGTAATTGTTTATGCGACTAAAGATAACCCTAAATCACAGCGTTTTACGACTCAATATATTGGCTCGATATTAATTAATCGCTTTAATTCTGGTGGTGGAACAACGGCAGTTGGTTTTAGTTATCGTTTATCTGTAAATATTATTAGTGCGCCAACATCTTGCAGTGCTGAAAATACAGATCTTGAGATGAACTTACCTAAGATGCCTATTACTGCATTTTCTGATATCGGTTTTCCACGCGATAATCAATATGCTGAAGATCATCTCAGAATAAATTGCACAGGTGATGCCTCCGCTAAAATAAAATTAATGGCTCACAACACCACAAGTTATGAGGGGCAAAAAACAATTATCAAACCCGATAATGAAGGTAATAGTGATAATGCCAAAGGTGTCGGTTTTGTGGTTTCATCTCCTTCCAGTGGCGATACCGTCTTAATTAATAATCAGTTTGTAAAACTTGCTGATTTAGCCAGTGGTATTAATAACGTTCCCTTAAAAGCTGAATATTATCGCTATGGCGATGAGGTAAAACCCGGCAAGCTCAGTGCTTCCGCAAACTTTGTGTTGGAGTTTGATTAATTAAATACACGATAAGCAAGCCAAGTTAAAAATTAAACGCACAGATTAATAACGCCATTAAATTAGATTTAATGGCGTTTTTTATTATCAACACAGTCAACAAGTTATTAATTAGGTATAATCTTCTAACTGATGCTTATAATTATAAAAATAAAATCAATCATAAAAACAAATAACAATATGATTTAAAAGGAAGTTAATTGGTATGGAAAAATTTATTCTACTTTTTAGTCTCTTTTTCTCTGGATCTTTAAGCGCCTCTTCCATCGATAGCAGCCCTATAATAAATTTTGTAGAAAAAACCCAAAAATCAGTTAGTGCTAATTTTCATAATTCAGCAAACTATAAAGGTAAAGAGTGCATGATTAAGGTGACACTATCTGATGATGGAGAATTAATTTCAGCTGTTGTAGATGATAGAAACGAAAAAAATGATAAAGCGCTTTGTGATGCTGGCCTTGAAATTATTAAAGAAACAACATTTACTGCACCTCCAGAAGATAAGAGGATCAACAATAAAAATACATTTTATATAGATTTTAGGCCGTAGCTTATGAGTGAAAATGATTGATGCAGTGATAATAATGAGCACTCAAGCGATTCTCTTATTAGATGACCAATGCGTTGATATGATATTTATAACCCGTTTAACTGGATTAACAGATAAGTGGTTTTGTAAATTGTTACAAGATGAAGAGTTTCACAAGCCTATCAAACTGGGACGTAGCCCTCGCTGGTTAAAGAGCGAGGTTAAAAATTGGTTACAAGTACGTATTACCGAGTCCATCCCCCCTCCTTCCGTATCAATAGCACCAGCTTTTAAATCTCACCGAAAATTCAACAATAAAAAAGTATCATGATTTTCATAAGACATAGCTACGCCACGACTAGAGTTGACTGGATGACTTTACCAAAATCACCATTTATCGGGGAAGGAGTCATTCCTATCGAAAATAGCCACCAGCTTAATCATCGATAACCCCCTGCTAAGATCCCCCCAATGCTGGGGGGATCTTTCTTAACAAGTACCTGAGGATTGGATAACGTTCATTTTCTAATAAGCTGATTAGCCTATTAAACCAGTTCAATGACTCTGATCTACGCCATAAAGTGATGTGGCTGTACTTGTATGATTTGATGCTGGGTTTTCCTTTAGATGATTGGCTGAATGCCCTGAAGATGAAAACTGAAGAACAATTGGTGGAATGGATAATTGGCAGGCAAATGTAGAACTGGGGACTGATGAGGATAATGGATGATTATATGTTGTTTGCAATTCGCATCGCAGGTGACATTTTCTTTTAGAAATTTAAACGGGTACCAATCATGAAAGCTAATTTCATATTATTGCTTGCTAATATACCCAGTAGGAATAGAGGTATTCTACAATTTTGCAGAAAAATAAGTAACATACATTTACATGAATTCTGAATATAAAAGTTACACACAATTAAATATCCAATGTCTAACTTAACATCTGTGACGTTAGATGCCATAGTATAGAAATTCATGTTAAGTATCTCTTATAGAAGGTTTCTATGGCAGTTCCAACCTACGATAAATTTATTGAGCCTATATTACGTTTTTTAAAACATCACCCTGAAGGTATTGCTGCCAAAGATGTTCATGAAGGCGCTGCAGACATTCTAGGGTTAGATGACAACCAGCGCTCCGAACTGATTTCAAGTGGCCAATTAGTCTATAAAAATCGTGCTGGTTGGGCTCATGATAGGTTAAAACGAGCAGGGCTTTCACAAAGCCTATCTCGAGGAAAGTGGTGCCTAACTGAAAGTGGTTTCGAGTGGATTAAAAACAACCCATTTCCACTGACCCAAGAACAAGTTGACCACTTAGCTTTTGATTTTATGAACATAAAACTTAAAACGAATCCTGATATAGTTCCACTAGATGAAGATACACAAATAAATCCTGACAACTCTCAACACGTTCGTAGCCCAGATGACCGTCTAAACGATGCACTGAAAGAAATTCGTGAATCTGTCGCCATTGATTTACTGGCAAATTTACTTCAAGTATCCCCTACCCGCTTCGAATTCATTGTACTAGATGTGCTACATAAACTAGGTTATGGTAGCCATCGTGATGATTTACAACGTGTTGGTGGTACAGGTGACGGTGGAATTGATGGGATTATTTCGTTAGATAAACTCGGATTAGAGCGAATTTATGTACAAGCAAAACGCTGGCAAGGCACCGTCGGTCGCCCTGATTTACAAGCATTTTATGGCGCTCTTGCAGGGCAAAAAGCCAAACGTGGTATTTTTATAACTACGTCTGGTTACACAGCACAAGCTATTGATTTTGCTAAATCTGTTGAGGGATTAGTCCTTATTGATGGTAACCTCTTAGTTAACCTAATGATGGATAACGAGATAGGCGTTAGTTCACAAATTATTAAGTTACCGAAGCTAGATATGGATTATTTTGAGTAGTGGTTGAGGAACCATAAATAACGACTATATTAATATAGCCTATTTATTAATGTTCATACCAGATAAAACTTTGAATAAGTATTTGACGCATGTGTAAACAACAAAATTTAAATTAGGTAGCGTATAGATAGCCTGGTTGCTAACTCAGTATCTGATAAATTTGACTGTTTAACTTCCTGCATTTTCACTACGCTTTGCACTTGTATTCTATTTGTCATTCTCTGGTCACCATTCAATATAGACGGAAGCCATCCCATCCAGTCGTTCTTTGGTCTTTTCCCACTTTGGCATGACTTGACTCATTAGCCGGTAGAACCGCTCGCTGTGGTTATGCTCTGCTATGTGGCAAAGCTCGTGTAAAATCACGTAGTCAATACACTCACGAGGCGCTTTTACCAAATGAGGATTCAGTGCAATTCGCCCATTAGGTGAGCAACTGCCCCATTGGGTTTGCATTGCCAGAATACGCAGCGATGGTCGCTCTTCTACCCAAAGGGCTTGTTCCAGCATGGTATCGAGCCGCTTGGTGAAGGTTTCCTTGGCTCGCGCTTTGTACCAGTCTGTTAGTAGCTCTTTAACCTTTTCAGCGGACTTTGTTCTTACCGAAACTTCCAACTTGCCGCGTAGTAGTTTCACACCTTGAACCTGTTCTGGTGCTTCAATCACTTTCAGCAGATACTGTTTTCCAAGGTAGTAATGGCTCTCACCGCTGATGTATTGTCTAGAGGGGATGAATTCAAGTTGTTCGCGGAAGTTCCTAAGCTGTTCGTATATCCAACGCCCACGCTTCTTAACAGCAGAAAGAACCGCATCATTGTCTGCATCTTCGGGACTCGACACGATAACCCTGCAATCTGGATGAACTTTGATTAATATTCTATTTGAGACTGACCTTCTCGTTACTCGTTCGAACGGGATAAGATGATCGCTGTAGCGGAATTCAAAGCGTGTTGAATCAGTCATCTTCAAACATGTCTCTTACATTTGAAGCAGATACTTTGTTCGGGCGTGCATCAATTAATACGAAACCTTTGTCCTCTTTTAGTTTTAACTCCCTCATAACCTTACTGACAGATTCAAGCTCGGAATCGCTGAAAAAGAGAATGACTTTAATTGACTGATGGGTGCAGTTTGCAGCCTCATAAATTTCAACTTGGTGTTTCAGGTTTTGCTTTAACTTTTTGTTTGAAGCCAACTTAAACTCAACAAGGGATTTATCTTTGCTCCCATTTGATATTTTGAAATCAACGGGCCCTCGACCATTATTAACTTCTGCGTTTACATCATATTTACTAGCAAACCATGTCAGCTTAAATAGGAGCTGAAGGTCTTGCTCTCGTTTTATTGGATTTCCTTTTACATAGAAAAACCTGTAACCATCATTGTTTTCTACCATCTGCTTTAGAAAGAGAACACGTTGATACGCTTCGTCTAATGAATTTGATGGTTGATCATAAAACGTCGTATCTTTTTCTAGGCTGTTCACAAGCTCTTTAACTTTTTGAATGAACAGATACTCTGTCTCATTTACCTTTAGCTCACTAAGCTTAACAGCCTGGTCACCATTCTCTTCTTTAAGCTTTATAAAATAGTCAATATATTGAGGGAATTTTATGATCGAGCTTACGACGGCTTTATCAAACTCTTTTTTATCAGGATTTTCAGGAAGAATCCTGGCTAGATAGTCATTCAACTGTGCTCTAAGTTGGTCATTGGGGATACTTTCAAGCACACCTCTAAAATCACCAATCATGTCAGACTTATTAATCCAGTTTTCATCTTTCGTGAGGATGTCCTTAGGGGTCAAAAGTACATAATCATTTTGAAATATTGGTAGTGTATAGGTTTTCGCCATCCATGATCTTGTCTTGTAGTTAAATTCGACTTTATCAACTAAATGAGTGGATAAAAAACGAGCATCAATATGCTCCTGAGCGAATTCTTGAGTGTAATCAAGTAAAAACTTTTTGATAAGATTGGTTGTGAAGTCGCTTATATTATCTCTTCCAACGCCATCTTTGATTAAGCAAAGCTTCTCAAGGTGACTACCGTTGGTAATCTCTTCAGTGCCAAAATTCGTAAACACAGTGTTCAGGTTTTCGTTAAGAGACTTTGCGAACTTCTGACCAAGGCCACTTCCACCATTACCAATTTTGCTGTATCCAAACCATGTTTGTTTTACTTCTGGGAATAAGAACCATGCTTTTATTAAACCTTTGCTGATCCCTTCTTTTTCTGAACAAGCACGCAAAAATGCAACATATTGAATAATGTCATCATGTAGTTTCTTATACTCCGGTTTGTCGCTATTAAATAAAAGGAATGGGTCAATGAACAGGGGAAGATCATTGATTAATGAAAGATCAAATGCACCATATTCCTCTAGTTCTTTGGGCGAAACGTCAAAAAAATCAGAAAAATAAATTTTCATATCAAACCCCACTCAAGCCCACACGAGTGATCTGAACAATCATCTCAACAATCTTCTTAGCCTGATCCATACCCCCACCAATGGCTTTGCACTCTTGGAACATTCGCGGCAGTAACTTTTTACGAATATCCGCTTCGATGTTCTGTGGGTTTATGGAGTTTTCCGCGACAGAGGTTTCTACCGCCTGGTCTATTTCAAAGGCAACTTTTATCCACTTATCCTGAACCTGGCTGTCAAGCACGGCCAAGGCCTCAGGAAGCACTTTCTTGAACACACCAAAATATGCCTGTGCATGACGATTACCAGTAAACGCATCGGGTATGTCGTTCAAGCGCCTATCTTGTACTTGCTCTTCAAATTCACGGAACAGCATATACTGCTTTAGAGGGTGGTCGAACAGTTTTTCGGCCTCTTCAATGGCTTGGCGCAGCAACTTGGAAAACGCTTCCTGAGCATAGGGATCATCCCGTAACTCTTGCTCAATCATTCGGGTTACGTGCGTTTTGATAATGTCAGTTTCGTTGCGCGTTTTATCTTCGCTCCAGTCCTCAGGTTGTTGCTTTTGCCCCATTTTACCCACTTCATACACGCCACCGGGTTCTTTAACCTCGACACCCACCACATGCTTATCTAGTAGCTTTTTTACCTGCTCAGCGTATTCGTCGTAGTCAATCCTCTCTCCCGCATCTTGTTGTACCATCTGGCGTAAGCTAGAGAATTGCTTTACCATTTCTTTGTAATGGAGTCGATCCTGGTCACTAAAGCTTTTGTCTTCAAAGAAGGTAGCTGATTGCAGCGCTACCTTCAAACAACTAGTAAAGGCAGTCAGGGCTTCGTAGAAGTCCTCACGCACTTTCAGGTGCACGTCAACCAGCTCGCCGCCGAACTCTTCAATCTTTGGTACCAGTACCTGGCGCAATTGCTCGATGTCGTTCTTATTCTTCACGCCATCGAATATGGCCCATAGCTGTTTATAAAGCTGTGGCATGCGCTTGTACTCGGTACTCATCTGGTTGTAGAGGCCAGTAATATCATTGATGTCGTAACCGCCTTGGGTACGAGAGGCCAGATCCTGATATTTCTGAATGGTGGTATCCAGCTCGGCCAAAATGCCGCGATAGTCTATAAGTATGCCAAATTTTTTCTTCGGGTGCAGACGGTTTACCCGTGCAATCGCTTGGATCAGGTTGTGCTCTTTTAGGGGTTTGTCGATATACAGCACAGCGTTTTTCGGCTCATCAAAACCTGTGAGCAACTTATCGACCACGATGAGTATCTTCAGTGAGTCATCTTTATCAAAGCGCTCTATCAAGTGTTTGGTGTAAACCTGCTCATCCTGACTGCCTACGTTGTCCTTCCACCACTGGGTGACTTCTGGTGTGGTCGCCTCATCTACAGCGGTGTTGCCCTCACGGCTATCCGGCGGGCTCATCACGACGGCAGATTCAAACAAGCCTGCTTCGTCCAGATACTTTTTGTATTTGATAGCCGAGGCCTTGCTATCGCAAGCTAACTGGCCTTTCAAACCTTCATCGATGTTCTTTACAAAGTGGTTGGCTATGTCCAAAGCAATCAAGCGAATGCGATCATCCGCACCATAAATTTGGCCTTTCTTGGCAAACTTGTGCTTTAAGTCGGCCTTTTGCTCTTCTGAAAGCCCTTCGGTAATACGCTCAAACCAACTGTCGATAGCACGTTCATTCACATCCAGGTCGGGAATACGCTCTTCGTACAGCAGCGGCGTCACTGTCTGATCTTCCACGGCGCGCTGCATGGTGTAAGCATGTACAATGGGGCCAAACTTATTTGTGGTCTTATCGTCTTTTAACAGTGGTGTGCCGGTGAAGGCGACAAAGGCAGCGTTAGGCAGAGCCTGCTTCATACGAATATGGTTTTCACCGCCCTGGCTGCGGTGGCCTTCATCAATCAGTACAATGATGTCAGAGCTGTTGTTTACACACTCTGGCATTTTGGTAGCGGTATTAAACTTCTGGATCAGTGAGAAGATAATTCGCTCCGTGCCTTTACCAATCTGTTCAGCCAAGCGTTTGCCTGATGTGGCCATAGCTGCTTCTTTGTCTTTTTTACCGGCGAGTTCACCGCCCGAGGCAAAGGTTTTGCTCAGCTGGGTTTCCAGGTCTACCCGGTCAGTCACCACCACGATACGGCATTGCTTCAGGCTTTCGTGCAGGATCAGCGCCTTACTTAAAAACACCATAGTAAATGACTTACCAGAACCCGTGGTGTGCCAGATTACACCGCCTTCACGGCCACCGGTGCTACTTCGGGTATTGATGCGTTCAATTAGGCGCTTGATACCAAATACCTGCTGATAACGGGCAATGATTTTGCCAGCCTTTTTATCGAACAAGGTGAAGTAACGGGTCATCTCCAGTAACCGGGAAGGGCTTAACAGACTGATCAGTAATTGATCCTGACCAGTCACAGCAATCTCCCCCGCAGCGGTCAAGCTCTGGTACCAATCCAGATCTTTTGCTGGGCGATGGCTGAATAAGCTTGCCAACTGTTCATCTTTGAGCGTTTTGTTTTTGATAGCGTACATCTCGGCATCGGAGATATCTTCTTCACGCCAGGCGGCCCAAAACTTAGCGGGCGTGCCACAGGTACCATAACGGCCTTCATTTCCGTTTATGGACAGTAATATTTGGCTATAGGCAAACAATGACGGGATTTCATCATGTCGCTGGTTACGTAGGCTTTGCGAGATACCCTCGTCAATTGTCGGGCCTTTCTTGGAATTGCCATCCGGGCGCTTGGCCTCAATTACAACCAGAGGAATACCGTTAACAAAGCAGACAATATCGGGTCTGCGGCTTTCGACTCCGCTAGAACGGGTAACGGTAAATTCTTCGGTAAATGCAAAGCTGTTATTGACTGGGTTTTGCCAGTCAATTAGTGCAATAGTCGGGCTGGCCTTTTTACCATCCACAAACTCAGTGACAGAGATGCCATACAGCAGGTGGTTGTACAGGCGCTCATTAGCAGTTAATAGGCCCTCGTTTAATGCTGGACTGCACACCTCAGCAATCAGGTTGTCGATAGACTTTTCAGACAGCGGGTAGTTTTTACCAGCAAAGGTAAAAGTGCGCTTCTGGAGTTCTCTGCTTAGCACCTGGCGTAAAACAACTTCATCAACTTTACCACCGCGGGCGGCTAATGCGAGTTCAGGAGAGAGGAATGACCACCCTAGGTTGGTCAATAGCATCAGCGCCGGTAACTTTGCACTGTATTCTTCCTGAAATTTGGGTGTATATTGTGTCATTCGTTATCTCTCTTCAACCCCTGATACCCAAGGTGCAGCTTCGGGTTATGCTGTTGGTATACTGCAAATAATGGCCGTAATATCAGAAAAAAAGAAAACTGATCCAATAATTATTAAAAGTATTGTGAACCACAAAGATAGTGGCACTTTATCTCGCCAAAAACTAAAAGGGCGATACTCCCCGATCCAAGCAGTTTGCTGCTCCCAAAAAAACTTATAGTGAGCAAACCAGGTTGCAAACATTGGATGGTGTGAAGCGCAACAGGTGTTATAACGTTTCTCGATATCCTTAAGTATTTCTGATGCTTCTTGAGCTGACTTTGTATTTTCCTTTACTTCAGCCATTAAATGTTTTAATTCATTAAACAAATCTGTTAATACGATGCCTTTTTGCTCAAAATCACTTTTATCAGAATTCTTAAGACTGATGTAGAGTCCAACGATGCCTAAAACTAGCAGTGTACTCGACGCTAGCTTGGTTGAGAGTTCTGCAAATGCTAGAGCATACACACCAAAAGCCAGTGAAATAAAGCTGAGAAGGCCCGGAACTTTTTCAATCATTTCAAAGCTAGCAAAATGCAACTTTGCACTATAGCCAACGTTGTAACCAGTTTCTGAAATATGCTTAAGTAAATTATTATTTTCCATATACACCTCACTGAATCGGCACGTGAACTCTATCTTTCGCAACAACAACACCATTTTGAATGGCGTAGCATTCAACTATATGCTCCCCTGCAAAATCAGTTTTCTCTTGCTTTTCTCTAAAGCCTTTATCAATGACGATATCACCCCGAATGCAATCCCTACGCTCAGCTTCCGCCCCTCGGTTTAAGACTTTCCATTTCAAAGTAAACTCACCCGGTACGTCTATTTCATCGACATAAAAGTTGAGTTGTTTCTTAGGGGAAAGCTTAAGCTTTCTGGAAAGCATAGTACGCAGCAAATCTACACGAAATCCGTCTTGCGAGACTTCACATTCGATTTTAAGATTGAAACGAATATCAAGCGGATACAAATCTTCGATAAACTGCTCAGTATCTTTGAAGGCTTTAGCAATAGATCTTGCTTCTGCCTTCGTAGCTGACGGGAAAGGCCTGCCAAAAACTTTTTTCCACTTTTTATTTGCTGAGTCATTTTCACCCGTTGCGATGGCATCGCAACATAAGTCATAAGTTTTTTTGGCTTTTCTTTGAAACTTGCTTTTTACATTTACTCGTTGATTACTGCCTAAGGCAAGGTAATAGTCCTTATTTGGCTCTTCGGACAAATAAAGGAAGAAATCTCGACACATCCAGTCATAAAATGCGGCTGACCGGTTGTCATAATCCGTTCTAGATTTTAAAAAATTGTATGCCAGAGTATCAATTAAAAGTCCTCCCATCCCCACGCCGTGCTTGTTTTTCCATGCTCTAGCCATTTTGCAAAGCTTACGAAGATTCTTATTTTTTTGATCCACAAACTCTTTCATGGCTTTAATTTCATCGCGTGGCTTTGTTATTTTCCAGCTACCACCGTTGTATGTATCTGGGTACTTGAAACTACCATCATCTTGTTCAAATACTGGCTGAACTTCCACAGTAAAATTCTTATACAGCACTTGAACAACCAAACGGTCTTTTTTAACTTCTGTGTTTGAATACCTAGCTTTTATCGCGTCACGAGTATCATCGAGTAACTTGGATTGTTTTCCGTCTTTATAGTTATTCCATTTAGAAGCTGGCATGATATAAAGCATATCTAGATCTGAAATGCCTTTAATGCCTGTCCAACGACCATAAGAACCAACCTGCAAACTATTGGCAGTTTTAGATTCCGTATCCCTAAATTTTTTGTTCAGTGCGGATGTAATTTCTTCATATTTAGAAGTAATTGACGTTCCGTTATCAATGGCCAAATTTTTCAAAAAATCAGTAAACATCTCCGAAGTAGTCATAAACGTCCTTATTTTTTATCTTTAGGCGGGTGAGGGTCATTCCCGTAGCTATTGCCAGCCCGGATTTTTCCGTCAGTGCCATGAATTTTGGTATCGGATTGCTGATTGCGAGCGATCTCTTCAGCAACTTCGATGGCTTCTTTTTGTGTTTTGGTGACCTTGGTCGCTTTTGAATTACCCTCGCCTTTTACTGCCCACCCATCTAGATGTTTAACTACGTGTTGGTTTTTACCTTTTGCCATTACGCAACCTCCTTATCATCAATCTTTACTCTTCGCTTACCCGTCAACAACTGCTGCATCAAGGCTTTCTTCTCTTGCTTTAACGCTTCTAGCTTTTGTTGCAGGGCGGAGATTTCCTGATCGGCGGTGGAAAGCACGGCGGCGATTTTTTGTTGCTCTTCTAGAACAGGGAAAATCAATTTCACTTGTTGAAAGCTACTTTTGTTTACAATTGGTACGGCGGTTACACCTGCAATACTAATTAGCTTATTAACGTTGAATTCAATCTGATAGTAAAAAAACTCATTGGAGAAGCTATCGCTGACTACCACTGCGTTTATTTGTTGATTGGTTCCCATGTCCTCATTTGCAATCGCATTTTTTCCAATCGAAGCAATGCAAGTTACTAAGACACTCCCTTTAGGCACAATCCGCGCCTTGGTCGAACCTTTATCAGATAATTTTATCTTCGTATCTGAAACGTATTTTCCCGTAAAATCTTCTGCAGTAGCCCATAACACATCTCCACCATAGTTGTTTTCATCACTTTTTGGAGGTGTGGAGCCAGTAACAACCATGCCGACTTCTTGAATTTTTGACCACTTCCACTCCCCACTAAACCTAACCCCATTCTTATCCAGTAGACGTTTTTTCCCGGTGAGCAGTTGTTGCATCAGGGCCTTTTTCTGCTGCTGGCTGTTGGCAAGCAGTTGTTCGGTGGTGGTGATGGCCTTATCCCAAGTAGAGAGGATTTCGGCTATTTTTTTTTGTTCGGGGAGTGGAGGTACAAGAACAGGAAATACCTTTATCTGGGTCGAATTAATACTGGCTAAATTCGTGCTGCGTTTTGCGCAGCTTAGGAAGTAAGTTTTTCCATAATTGCTAGCCGCCAAAGCGGCAAGGAAAAATGAATCTATTAACTCTTGATCTGGCCTAACCGCAAACACATGGTTCTGATGTAGGCATGGTTCTATTTGGCCTAACCATACGTCTCCTCGACCTAGCTTATCGAAGTCGCCACCTTCATTCATAAGAACGTCCCCCTTTTTCAAAGAGAAGCGCTCCAACTTATCGCGTTCAATCTCAATTTCTTTCACGTCCTCAAGATTGATATGTCCATCTTGCACATTGGCAACCCGTAGGTATGGAACAGTTACTGGATCTTTTAATCCAGTTTTTCCCTTAGCGACTCCGGACCTAACTTCTGCAACCTGCTCAAGTGGCTGCCTTTTCCACCCATTAGGCACCATATCCAAGCTCCTCCAGATACTTAGCCATCTCTGTTTCCAAGGCTGTCAACTGCGCTTTCAATTGCTCGCGCTCGCCACGTATAGCCATCAAGTCGATTTCTTCCTCTTCTTCAAAAGTATTAACATAGCGCGGGATGTTTAGGTTGTAATCGTTTTCTTGGATCTCTTTCAGGCTGGCAAGATAAGCATATTTATCGACATTTTCTCCCGCTTTATAGGTAGAGAGGATCTTAGAGATATTTTCTTCACTAAGCTGGTTCTGATTTTTACCAGATTTAAACTCGCGTGATGCATCGATAAACAGAACGTTATCATCCACTTTTTCTTTTTTGAAAATCAGAATCGCTGCGGGAATACCTGTACCATAAAACAGTTTCTCAGGCAGGCCAATCACTACATCCAATAGGTTTTCATCAATCAGTTTTTGGCGGATTCTGCCTTCACTAGAGCCTCGAAATAGTACACCGTGAGGTACCACTACCCCCATGCGACCTGTCTTAGGTTTAAGCGTTTCAATCATGTGCAGGATAAAGGCGTAGTCACCTTTGGTTTTCGGTGGTACGCCACGGCGAAAGCGACTGAATTTATCGTGCTCGGCTTCTTCATGACCCCATTTATCCAAGGAAAACGGCGGGTTGGCGGTCACGATGTCAAACAGCATCAAGTCGCCATTCTTATCGAGCAGCTTGGGGTTGCGGATGGTGTCGCCCCATTCAATTTTGTGGTTGTCTTCACCGTGCAGGAACATGTTCATTTTAGCTAGCGACCAGGTGGAACCAATGGACTCTTGCCCATATAGGGCGTATTGGCGACTAGCGTGGTTAGCTACGACTTTGCGGCCACACTTCATCAAGAGCGAACCAGAGCCACAGGCAGGGTCACAGATGATGTCGCCCGGTTGAGGATCTAATAACTCGGCGATCAGATCACTGACTTCTGGTGGGGTATAAAATTCACCAGCTTTCTGGCCACCACTGGCCGCGAAGTTTTTGATAAGGTATTCGTAGGCGTTACCTATCACATCCAGCGTGCCGACGCAGCTAGGTTTAAGGTTCAGCTCAGGTTTGGCAAAGTCTTCCAGCAGGTGACGCAGAATTGTGTTTTTTTGCTTTTCTTCACCCAGTTTGTCGGTATTGAAGCTTATGTCCTGGAACACGCTCTTGCCTGCGTCTTTGAGTTTGGTACCGTTGGCTTCTTCAATGGCGTGCAGCGCCTGGTCGATACGCTCACCGTTACCAGGTTCATAACGACGTTCGTACAGGGCATAAAAGCTGGCCGTTTCGGGCAATACAAAGCGCTCATTTTTCATCATCTCTTTGATGAGTTCTGGCTCATCTCCGTACTCGGTCTTGTAGCCATCGTAGTGATCCTGCCATACATCGGAGATGTACTTGAGGAACAGCATGGTCAGGATGAAGTCTTTATAGGTATCGGCGCTGATGGTGCCACGGAAGGTATCACAGGCATTCCACAGCGCTTTGTTAATGCTATCTTGGTTAATCTTGTCGTTCATCCATTGCTTCCTTTTAGTGGGGCTAATCAATAGCTGGCCCGGTTCAAGTCTTAAATTCGTTGTGCTGGCTGTTTAGTGGCAATGCGCCTGATACAATTCGTTGGCGATTACGCCCATCACGCGTTCACCGTTGTTTACTAACCTCTGAATCAGCCTTTGCTCTTCACCCAAAGTGTTGGCCATCGCAATGACTGCTCGCTGCTTGGCAAGTGACGGAACAACGACAGGGGCATCTTCCAGCACACTGCGGCGAATACTTTTTGTTAAGGTGCCTTCGGCGTTCTGCTCAAAATACCGCTGAGCCGGTACTTGATTCAGTAACCACACCATAAACTCAGGCAGAATGTCTTTCTTCTTCAGGCTGACCACAAAAAAATGTGGCGCGGCAACGGCCTGTTTACCTGTGGTAGCCAGTAACTTATCCACTTGTACGGCGTAGTTATGACTGCCTCGGGCAGCCACCAAAATATTACCTGTAGTAAGGTAGTCGGGTTCACGCTTACCGGTTAGCTCTGTTTCTAAACAGTCTGACCAGCGAATCCCTTCGGTTAGAGAAACATCCTTCATCTGAACTGCTACTACAGCAGAGCCTGGCACTTCAGGAAGTTTCCCTCGAAATGGATAGCCAGCATTGATGGTTGCTATCTGTTTGAGCTTCACACTCACACCCTCTTCATCGCCAATGATGCAAAAATAATCTATTAATCCTAGTTAAATGTCAAGATGAAATTGCATCATTAAAGTTAATGCAAAAAAATAGAACAAATATACATAAGGTGAGATTGTCGAGCATTAAATAAAAACCATTTAGTACCGAAATGAGCACTAGGTAGATAATTTACCTCTTATATGGTTAAAATGGGGCCAGTTGATGTATTGGCAATGAATTCATTCCTAGAGTACTGCTATAAAGAGCTGTATCGCTCACCTAAACGAGCTGCTAGGTCTAACCATTGGAAAGATGTCTCTGTCAAGACGCTGTAATCAATATCCCTCTCAACTACAGCTTGTAGCTTGCATCATCTCCCTACCTCATATACTGAACATTGTTATAATTAGCACGGTTCGCATTTTTACCGATACAAGCAAGGCTGGTTTTTTATCCGCTCTGGGTTATAGATTTTTTCATGTAGTATCATATTTACCAAATGACGGAAACTAAGCCCTGCTAGCTTTCATTTATTCCCCCAACAATTCAATAATCTAATTTAAATTGCCTTTAATGGATTACCCGGCTTAGCAAAACTAAACGGCGAAATTTCTTTCTCCCTATTCACATCCAAATAATCTGCCCACCACTGCACCATCAATCGCCGCTCCTCAATATGCTCAGCCTTATGAATATAAGCAGCTCTTACTGAGTTGCGTTCTTGGTGGCTCATTTGTCGTTCTACCGCATCCTTCGACCACAAGCCTGACTCAATCAACGAGCTACACGCCATTGTTCTAAAACCATGCCCACACACCTCCGTTTTAGTGTCATAGCCCATCACACGTAATGCATTGTTTACCGTGTTTTCACTCATGGGTTTTCTAGGATTGTGATCGCCGATAAAGATCAACTCATGATTGCCGCTGAATTGATAGATCTGTTTTAAGATCTCAATGGCTTGTCGACTTAAAGGGACTAAATGGGTAGTGCGCATTTTTGATCCGCGATGTGAGTGCTTAACCCCTTCTATCGCTTCACGTTCTGCGGGGATCGTCCACATAGCATTTTCAAAATCGATTTCATCCCAACGAGCAAAGCGCAGTTCACTAGAACGAATGAAAACTAACAAGGTAAGTTTGACGGCAAGTTTAGTTAAAGGCCTTCCCTTATAATCATCGATACGTTGTAAGAACTCAGGTAGACGTTTAAGCTCTAAGGCTGCTCTAAGGCTGCTCTATGGACTCGCTTACCTGTGGCGACTGCACCCGCCATATCTTGCGCTGGGTTATAGTCGATTAAACCACTTTGTACGGCATAACGCATAATGGCTGTCACGCGTTGTTGCAAACGTGCAGCCACCTCGAGACGTCCAGACATCTCTACGGCCTTGATAGGTTCGAGTAGATCGCGAGTTTTCAGTTCAGCAATATTGCGTTTACCAATAGCAGCAAAGATATTGTCCTCAAGGCTTTTGAGAACTCGATGGCTATGCCCTTCTGACCATCGCTGATTGGTTGCATGCCAATCACGTGCAACCTTCTCAAATGTATCAAATTCTTTTTATTGCTCTTCTTTCACTTATTTGCATTTTTCATTGGGATCAAAACCATTAGCAATTAACTTTCTCTCTAGCTTCTGCAAGTGAAATATCAGGGTAAACACCCAGTGCCAACATTTTGAGCCGTTGGTACAAACTATTATCGAATCGAGAGATACCAAAACGCTTATACCCACAACATGCAATAGCAGATACTTGATGTGAGTTGGTTTTAGTATAGCGAGGAAGGGTAAGTGGAAGGGTAACACCCCACAAACCATAAATTTCAGGCATAAAAAAAGACGCTTTTAGCGTCTGATTTTTGGTGCGAAGGCCGGACTCGTACATAACACTTAACCTCATGATCTAAATTAAAATATTAAAGTATAAATTTATTTATACCAACGCATGTACCAACAGATAAAATTCTTACTTTCTCTGATGGTTATCTAATACAAGTAATCGTGATGCTGATGAAACAATATAATCTTATAAGTTATCTTCATGCAGCATCAAGATCTGGTATCATTGCCTCTCGGTTAGCTACTGATACTTCATAGTTACTCGCTTATCTTTGGTCAGATAGAGTAGGATAGCTGATCAGCTGCTAACAGCCCTCCTCATCTAAGTAGGAGCAATTACTAATTGATTTATGAAGAAGAGGCACGCATATGAGATGATATATTTCCCGTATTTTTCCGCCTATTCAAACACCGTTCCCTCTGGGAATGACTTTTCATAGCCCATATTGTCTCTCAATCGTTTTAGAATTTGATCAAATCATTTCTGCATGTGCATATCAATAAATTTAAAAACTCTTCTCACGCATTTCTTCCACCTATGTTGAATCATAAGAGCTTATATGCTAATAGGTTGATATTTAACCTTGCTAAGTTAGAAAGCATGTTGGATACCTTGGGGTTGTATAGATGATACTCTGAGGATTTTAGAGCCTTGTAGGCATAAGATTCAAAAGCAATAACTTAAATTATCATACTAGTAGCTCTCCTTTATGCCTACAACATTATGTTTTTTATACAAATAAAAGAAGTGTGTTTATGAATATTCAGTACATAAAGGTTGGTAGTGTACCCGAAATTATTAGACTGTTACCAAACTCTAGCGAGCAAGCTGATTCCTACTCTTATCCTTTTACCCTATCGGCAAACTGTGCATGGGGAAAACAGGAAGCAGAAATATCAATAGAGAATTTACGCCAAAATATCGAGCCTTGGCTAACCGCACTCTTCCAATCCGAACATTTAAACTTATTGATCGGTGCAGGTTTAAGCACATCTATTCAAATGTCTGCTACAGGTTTACCTCCAGCAGGAATGGGCTGGATAAGCGACCTAGCAGTATGTCAAAGTGAAATAGATACATTTGCTACCCAAGCCGCCCAAGCTGCTGGCCGCGATAAGGGAAATATAGAAGATCAAATTAGAGCTATTAATGAACTTATTAAAGGGCTTGAAATTCTGACAGTGCTGAATACCCCTCAACCTGAAAACCCTCCAGCTCCTCATGTTGCTTATAGAAATCTAAAAGCTGATTTGAAAGCACTTAGGGGAGAGCTTTCTCGATGCCTAGGTGAGTTTTCAAGATCTGTAAGTACTGGAGAATACTTGATTAAAAATGCTGACCCTAAGCGAAAAGAGGAAACATTCAATTATCTGGTGAGCTTCTTGATGAGCTTTGCAAGTAGAACTGCCACTCGCGATAGGTTACATATTTTCACAACAAACTACGACCGTATTATCGAAGTAGGTGCGGAGCTTGCTGGCTTGAGACTTATAGATCGCTTTGTAGGAAGTATCGCTCCAGTGTTTCGTTCTTCAAGATTAGAAGTTGATTATCACTATAATCCTCCTGGAATCCGTGGCGAACCAAGATATTTAGAAGGAGTTGCGCGTTTTACTAAGCTTCATGGTTCCCTTGATTGGCATGAACAAAATAGTGCAATTCGGCGCTTTGGTTTACCTTTTGGGGCACGCTCTGTTGATCCGTTTTTAGAAGCCGAAGGTCATGAAAGCAATAGCTATGAACAGCTCATGATTTATCCTAATTCAGTAAAAGATAGAGAAACTGCCGAGTACCCTTATGTTGAGCTATTTCGAGATTTTGCAGCAGCAACTAGCCGTCCAAATAGCACATTAGTCACCTATGGCTATAGCTTTGGTGATGAGCATATCAATAGGGTAATTGAAGACATGCTTACAGTTCCTTCGACTCATATAGTCATAATAGCCTTCGGAGATCCACTTGGAAGAATTATGAATTTCATTACTAAGAGTGGAAGAAAAGCTCAGATCACTCTGTTAATGGGAGATCATTTAGGAGATCTTAAAACTTTAGTTGATAACTATCTACCTAAACCTGCTATTGATAAAGCATCAATAAAGATGGCTGAATTGCTCAAGCAAAGGGGATTCATGCAGCCAAAAGAATTAGGTAATTCAACTGACTCCGAGGTATCACTATGAGCTACTTACCAATTGAAAGGTTAGAGCAATTAAGAATTGGAACTGTTGGTTTTGTATCGCCTAGTGAAATCAGAGTTTCTTTAGAGATTGACTCTCCAGATTCCGTATCGCTTCAAGGTGGCTCACCTCGTAATTTTCCTCGAATAAATAGTTATGTACTTATAAGTAGTGATGATGGATTTCTTGTTGGGCAGGTTGAGTGGATTGCCGTAGAACATTCACCATACCCTAAAAGAAGGGGATTGCAAGATTTTGGCTTGATAGACCTTCCTTTTCCACTTAAAAAGCTCAGCATCAATCCTGTTGGCACGTTAAGAGTTGATAGAAAAAACGAAGGTTTCAAGTTCACAAGAGGAACAGATGCTTTTCCCTCGGTAGGTGACTCAGTGCTCCTGCCCACTGACGAGCAATTAAAATCAATAATCGAGTCAGGTGACAATAGAAGAGTAAAAATAGGGGATAGCCCCCTAGCTAACAATGCAGAAATAAAAGTGGACCCTGATAGGCTTTTTGGACGACATATAGCTGTCTTGGGTAATACAGGTAGTGGTAAATCATGCTCAGTGGCGGGGTTAATTCAATGGTCTTTAGATGCAGTTTTGCAACAGGAACAAACTCCTAATGCTCGGTTCATAATACTTGATCCAAATGGAGAATACAGTAGAGCATTCGGACCAAAATCAAAATACAAGGGTAAGCTATTACGTGTAGAAGCTAACACGGATGCTGAAGAAATTGAACTTAAAGTGCCGTCATGGTTATGGAATAGTTCTGAATGGGCTGCTTTTACTCAAGCAAGTTCAAAAGTTCAACTTCCCTTATTGCGCCGAGCTCTGAGGGCTATGAGAAATGCTGTTTTGTCAGAAGATAATGTGACAATTCAAGCGAAACACTTTTGCGGTATCCTTCTCGTGTCAATGAGACAATTAGCAAGCCAAGGCCAGATATATGTAAATGGCGGTCATGCGAAAGGTTTCGTTGAAAGTTTAACCTCATGGGCTAATAGTCTCTCCACGTTGAATGAAAAAATCGATAAAAAACCTTTTGATAACCTAATAAACACGATTAATGTGTATCTCTCCACTCGAACAGGTGTACAGTGGCCGTCAAAACCTGAAGTTTCCGACACTGATCAGTTGATTAGCGAATTAAAAAATGCGCATGCTACGCTTGGTGGGGACGAGCAAGAACTTCTTCCGAAAAGTGAAGATGCGCCTATTCGTTTTAAAGGTGACGATTTTGTAGCGTATCTCGAAGCCTTAGCCCAAGAAACAGGTACAGAGCAGTTCGTGGAGTTTCTTCTGACTCGTATTCGGACAATGTTAGGTGACACCCGAATAAGTGTAGTAACAAATGATTCTGAAGAGCCTATCAGTTTAACTAATTGGTTAAACACTTTTCTAGGGATAGATGGGCAAAGTTCTATAACCGTAATCGATTTATCACTGGTACCAAATGAAATAATACATTTGGTAACTGCTGTAATTTCCAGGGTTACTTTTGAAGCACTACAACGTTATCGAAGGCTAAATGGAAAACCACTGCCAACAGTTATGGTTGCAGAGGAAGCTCATACATTTATTAAACGCTACAAAGAGGATAGTGAGGGTCAGTCAGTCTCCGACATATGCTGCAAAGTATTTGAAAAAATAGCTCGAGAAGGACGAAAATTTGGATTAGGTCTTGTGGTTTCGTCCCAACGGCCGTCAGAGTTATCTCCAACAGTGTTGTCTCAATGTAATACTTTTTTGTTGCACCGGATTAGTAATGATAGAGACCAAGAGCAAGTCCATAGGCTTGTTCCCGATAATATGAGGGGATTATTGAGGGAGTTGCCATCTCTACCATCTCGGCATGCTATTTTACTAGGATGGGCTTCTGAACTTCCGGTTTTAGTTAGAATGAGAGAGCTTACTGAAACACAAAGACCTCAATCTGACGATCCTGATTTTTGGGACGTATGGTCTAATACTGGAGAAAATCCTCGCAAAGTTGATTGGCAACTGATAGCTGATGATTGGCAACGTTAAGTAACTTAACTGATTTGTAGTAGTGTTATATATGACAGTCTAGGCTTTGGTTGATAATTAGTTTTCACTACCAAAAATTGACTTGATAGTATCAATACTATCAAGTCAAACTATTAAGCTAATATAAAACGCTGATTGTAATGCTCTCCATTTAGGGCAGAATAAATACAACTAAAATTATTTTTTTCCAGCCACCGACATCTTCGCCAACTCTGGATTATTCGCCTCAAAGATTGATAGTGGTAATTCAACCTTACGCCCGTTCTGATCTTCTACCGCTTTAACCACTTCAAACTCAACGACATCATCACAAGGTATTTCCAGTCCTGCAAAGGTGGCACGCGTTGCGCTAGAATCGCCAAAAGGTTCCACTTCCAGTACCGTATCCCCTAATACCTTTCCTTGCCTATCTTTCATTCTCAAGGTTATCTCAAGCGCACCAAACTCCGCGTGGTCTAGAACCATATGGCTACCGCCATTATCAAGGGTAAATGAGTAACCACAGTAACCTTGGTTAATAAAGTTTGAACTTGTATGCGTGATGCTCGCATAACGCTGTTGTTCTTCAGCCAAGCTAAATGCACTAACTGCTAATAGTCCTATCGCAAATAGGATTTTTATCTTATTCATTACGTTACCTTTAGTTATCTTTTATTGCCCTCACTACCGCAAGTAACGGTAGCGAGAATGTTATTTATTGTTGGTTGGTTTGCAATCCACCTTTAGTACGGTCTTTTTCTTTCCAATGTGGGCGTTTTTTACCTGATAATTCTTTTTGCTGGTTCCAGTAACCTATCGGATAGCGTTTGACGATAGTACCGTTGACACCAATATCAACTGACGAATATTGCCCGTTATTTATGTATCCTTTTTGGACGTAGGCGTTAGGGCTACAAGTGCCTGTATCGCGTTGTTGCCAGTTTCCGTCAGTTCTTGCCACGATGTAGAAATCACCAAATGCACAACCTGATGCGGATTTATGATTCAGTACAGCAACATAATGCTTGGTTGAGCCTACAATCCTACAGGTACTGTTTTGGCTTCCACACACTTGCCATAAGGTTTTACCGCCATCATCTTTATACTCCCAGATGGTATTTTTAGGGGGCTGGCTGGTGGCAGAAGCTGGTGATGTTATCAACCACAGTGAGGCTAATGCAGTTACGAATACATATTTTTTCATTATAAATTCCTATCAACATAAATAGAAACGTCAGATTGACGCTTGATGAACACCGTCTAATGGGTGCTTGTTTTTCCCTGATATGGCGTATTCGGTGGTTATCGGGTGAATGGTGAATAAGGTATCCACAACAAAAATTGCTGATCATAGTTAATGTGATGACTGACGGTTTAGTCGCACTGAAATCCAGTGACGAATTCGCCGATGAAGATAAAAGGCAATACCACTGGCGATAAGTAAATCAATCAACAATATTGTAGTAGCAACTCCTTCAGTAAAACCGTATAGCCAACCGGATGACATGATAATCAGTAGGCTAGAGAGGGCTAATCCGATAATGATGGACGAGATAATGGCAACTAATTTGGGGTTGAAATGGATTTTATAATCAACTCCCTTAAAGGCACTCAAAACCCATAAGCCCAATTGCGCCAAGAGTTGTGGGATAACCAGAGCAAAGAGATATAAAACGAAGTACATCAATGTGATCCCATACGGGTTCATGATGAGAGCGATAAGCTGGAAATGTGTTAGCAATACGCCAGTGATCCAAAGGCATAACAAAATACTGATAACGACAGCGATCCGTTCTAAACCCAGTTGTAAGTGTGAAACTGTGTTCATATTTCTAAGCTTCCTTATGTGATGATGAATTCACGGTGTGAGGGTGATTTTGAATAGGCATGGCCCATTCGTAACCGCAATCGCGGCACATCCAGCCTGAGCCCCATGCAATGATGTCTTGCTCTGAAGAACAGTGAGGGCAATGTGTAGGATGCGATGCTGGTGAGGTTAATAACGTCATGGTCGGCTCCTTTCTTTGTGTGATGGAAGAGAGGTAAGTACTTGTGATATCAATCGAAAATGCGGTAAGGCTGCGATAAAACTGTTTTGTTGTGACAATTGCATCACTGCATGTTTCGGTGTGAAGGGGGTATTTAGCGGCTGAACTTGTTGGATATCCTCCAACAGCAAAACATGCACTTGCTGATGATATTCAGCCAGTAAATACCACTGGCCTTCACGGTAAATCAGTTGATAAGGTTGTAGTGGATTAAAACGACGCTCAGGTGTGAGTAAGCTAATAGATTGCTTACTGGTAATGGCATACACCAATTGATAGAAATGGTCGGCATGCAAAGCCGAAATCTTATGGGCGTGGTGCCAAATCAAACAAGGTGCATGGGGTTGTTGGGTTAGCAGTAATCCCAGTAAGCGGCTGTCTAGCCCCGGAAACAATCGAGTCATCCCAATCTGTTTCACAAAGGTAAGAATATCTTTGTCTCGATAAGCTTTTAGCGTATTGATGGGCAAGCGATAACAACCTTGCCGACCTTCTACACCCAGATAAGCCAAGCGTTCACGTAAATCCCGTTGTAACGTGCGTTCAGAAACATGGAATTCTTGGGCTAAACATGAGAGCACTAGGCTTTCGCCCGCCATTAAGCGGGCAATCAGCGCAGAGAGTCGCACAGCCATGCGGTCATATTTTCGGTTGGTCTGAAACATAACGTATTGCTCTCAATAACGGACGTTAGGAAATTAAGAAGTAAGGGAGTTTAACTTAGGGGATTGACAGGTTATGTCTGTTGGGAAAAATTATCATTAGGCTTTTTAGTGAAAAACCACTACAAGTAATTTATTGATAAATAATGTTATGTCGATTATTTGAACAATAAGGAGGTAGGGCGTAACGACACAACCTGTCAGGGCGGGAAAATTAGTTGGGCTGGCGAGGAGCAAGTTGGTTAAATAAGGTATCCGCCATCACCCACAGGGCTTTATTAAGTTTGATATCGCCATCAATCCCATTCACCGAACGAGTGCGGGCCCGTTTACCTTTTGCGGTTCTGCCTGATAATCCCCCTTTAATCAGGTTTTCTTGTAAACGTTGGTACACCGTCCAAAGGTCTTCTTTCTTATCTTCAACGCGTCGAGGCTGTAGAATTTGCTCTCGTGTGATTGGCTGGAACTCTTCACCAAAGCGGTAGGTCAAAGCCGCTTCAGCAAAGGCTTGCTGGGCTGGTGGGGGTAACAATAACGACTGCATACTTTCGCGTTTTTCAGCCACTTGCTCAAACGTATCGAGTACCTCATACGCCCCTTCAATCACTTTCCCCACCACATCCCCTTTATGGGGTACACGCACTTCACCTAATACATCACCGCACACCAAACCGTTGGAGCATACAGCTCTAAAGAGTCCCGGCAACATCTGGTAGCTACTCGAACCGTCATGGCTATTGAGCAAAATAATTTCAGGCACTTGTACGCCCGTAATTTGGTCATGTCGCCGAAGTCGTAACATATGCTTGGTGTGCTCTCGACGGCTGACATCACGCACTCGAGTCTGGCAGGCAAAGAACGGGTAAAAGCCTTCTTTTTGTAGGCTGTCTAACAAGGTGATGGTGGGAATGTAAGTATAACGTTCACTGCGTGACCCATGCTTATCTTCGGAGAAAACGCTCGGTACAGTACGAAATAATTCTTCAATGGTGAGTGGACGGTCACGGCGAATACTGTTAGCAGAGCCAAAACGCGAAGCTAATAAACTCATGATAGACTCCTGATTAATCAATTAAGTGGAAAATGGCAGCGGACTCGGGATGTTGTGAAGCGTAGTCACGCAGCTGATAAAAGCGGTCGCACATCACTTCACTTTCTGTTTGGAATGACCAGATGCTGTACAAGATCAGACACACCGCAATCCCTGCAGCCTCTTGGCTCACGGTGGCTTCATTGCCGTTGTGCATGTTGAATAGGGTTAAGGTATCTGCGTTGATATCGGGGTAGATAAAGGCACCGCCATTATTAAGCGAGCCGTACTCCCAGTAACCGCCATGATATTCGTCGCAGAATTGACCCATCGTGGTGAAGATCACCACTTCAAAGGTAGCCCAGCCTTTTACTGCACCAAAATGGTTGAACCAAAAATCTAGGCGTTGCTCATCAGGGACTAATTCCATTGTGATAGCAGATTCAGTTGAATGATTCATTAGTTGATACTCCATTAAAAAGAAATAAAAAAGCGCCAATCCCGTTAAGGAGTGGCGCTAGATGTCATTAATGTTGCGTTAATTTAAGAAGCTAAAAGAATAGGCTCCACAGGGACTTAGCGACGGAGACGATGCTATTTTTGACCGTACCAATCGTACTTTTTATCAGTGGTGGCAACGGAATGATGTCGATTAAAGTATCAACAATATCACTGACACATTGCCCAAAATCGTTACGTGCCGAAGTTTCTACAGATTGCGTCCGGTAAGTATTGTTCAGTTGCCTAGCGACACCGCTACTAGCCTCTGCCGGTAATACCTGTATTAATTGCTCTGCTAATTCAGTCAGTTGGTAACCTTCTGCCGCAGAAACCGTCATCACAGGATGATGCGGCTTAAATGCGGTTATCACGGCTTGTTGCTTCAATTCTAAGTTAGCCGCTTGCTCCGGGGATGGCTGATGCTTGTATTCATCCCACTGGCGACAAGGCTCTATCTTGTCTGCTTGGTTTAGCACAAATAGAAATCGCTTAGGTTGGTAGCCACATTGCTCAGTGAGAAAGCGATAACACTGTTCATCAGAAGACCACGCTCTATCATCGGCCTTAAGTACCCAGATGATTAAATCCAGCTCTGGCAGTAAGTTACGATAGAGCTGGTGATACTCTTTATCTCGCTCAAGGCTTTCACCTACGCCGGGTAAATCTATAAAGGTAAGCGTGTGATTGTTCATCGTCATACTGAAGCGCTGAGCATGCCGTGTACAGCCGGATACATCACTCACAGGTGATAGGATTGATTGGAATAGAGCGTTGATAAGGCTGGATTTTCCAGCCCCTGTTTTTCCCATCAGGCCGATGGTGGGAGAGTAGCTAATTAGGTGATTAAGTTGGTTGAAAAACAGATTTTTAAATGAAGCAGGAAAGGCGGATATCACCCTTCCTAATTCGGGTTGTAGGTTCATATTACATCCTTGAAAAATCATTGTGGCTATTCAAGTTAATAATATATATCTGTAGTTTTTTTAATTTGCCTTTTTAGCTGTCAATATTAGCTTTTTTAATGGTTCCTCTGGTAAGTCAATTTGATCAATCATAGCTTCAATAATTTCATTAATATTTTTATTATGAAGCTTTGCTATTTTTTTTAATTTTAACTTTGATTCTTTAGATATATAGGTATTCAATACCTCTTTACCTTTAACGCCATCACGGAATTTCTTTTGACTCCATGCTTTTCTTGTTCTGGAAAGAAAATAATCCACGTGTTTAGGATTTGAAGTGATTGCCCAGTAATCAAAGCAAGAGTTAATTACCTTCCATTTTTCATTCCTTATCAAAAGAGCTATGTCGCGAGAAATCTCCACATCTTCTTTCACCATTCTCTTAATCAACCAATCTAATGAATCATCGGTTTTATTAATAAATGAAAATACATCTTTATATTTATTAACATATGACATACTTTTATTTAAAAAATCCAAAAACAAAAATTCAAAATTGCTTTTACTCACCATCATACAAATATAGTCAATAAAACAAATTACATATTTTAATAAAGAATCGTTCCCTATCATCTCATCAAGGTCAAATGGAGAATAACTACTCATTGTCATTATTTGGTGATTATTTTCATTCTCTTTTAGTTTTTCATTATAAAATATCATTAAATAATTCATTACTATAAGTAAAATCCGTTCACTCTTTAAAGATTTTATTTTTCCAATTTCAATTAAATTTTCTTTATAACAAGACAAGCAATTTTCAAAATTTAAAAAAGTATTTCTTTCTGACATATACAATTTTATTTCATCTAACAGATCACGATTAGACTTTCCTTTTCTATTATCAGTGAAATGACCAATATTAAAGTTTTGATCTATTACGATTTTATTTTTTAACAAATAAAACTCTATTGCATATATCTGCCTGTAACCTAAGTAATCATCGTCAATTTTTATCATAAAATTTTATCCTTACCTAGCAATTAACGTAGTATTTTACGTAGCATTTATAGTTACCTTGTATCATGTAAGAAACAGGATTTACGTGCTAAATATCACTATAATAGTAAAATTATAGTTAGAATGAAGGATAATCTTTAGATAAATTAATATCAGAGTTGATCTACTTGAAAAAGTATCAGTTCACCTTTGTTCAAAAGCGCTCTGTCACGGTCATCGATGATGAGATAGAGAAGAGCCTTGCCGTGTTGGTATAGTATTATCTTAATAAAGAAAACCTATCCCATAACTACACCTAGAACATTAATCATTACCCTGTCACTGACTCACTAATTCATATGCTCATCATTTTTCTAAAGTGATGAATTCTTATTTTTAACAACATCCATTATAGATATGAAAATAAAACCAACCAAAGGTATCAATCATGTCTAGAAACACCTACAACGAGCATTACATTCAAAAGATAAACCACACCATCCGTAAATCACTCTTAACCTATAATCGAGTTACTGCTATTCGAGTGGACTTGCGCTTTCCTTCATCGGATATACTTCACTTAAGTGACTCCAATGCCATCACCCGATTTTTTGAATCGTTAAAAGCAAAAATAAATGCTGACCTAAAACGTAAAAATAAAATATGGAAGCGTAACCATTCATGCCCTTTGTTTTATGTATGGGTCAGAGAGTTTGGTGAGATAAAAAACAAAAAACACTACCATGTACTTTTGCTATTAAATAAAGATGTCTATTGGGGTCTTGGCGACTTTATTAAAACCGAAGGGACGCTCTATGTATTCATACAACAAGCATGGTGTAGTGCTATAGATGTTAACTTCCCTGACAAGCGTTATTTAGTTCATATCCCAGACAATGCAGTTACTTGGCTAGATAACAATAATACCAACAATGAAAGTACGATATTCGAATTAAACCAGCGTTGTAGTTACTTAGCCAAAGAGCATACAAAATATTATGGTGATGGCGAGCGTTCTTTTGGATGCAGCCGTTAATCTACCAATAAAAAACATGAGGGGGATATCTTTTGGAAGAGAGATATCCCTAAACATTTATCGATATCCCTTCTGCCTTTTAACTTTAAAGACAGGAGTTCAATAATGAGTACTCAAGCGATTCCCTTATTAGATGACCAATTTGTTGATATGAAATTTATAACCCGTTTAACGGGACTAACAGACAAGTGGTTTTATAAATTGATCCAAGATGGAGAGTTTCCAAAGCCTATAAAGCTGGGTCGTAGCTCTCGCTGGTTAAAGAGCGAAGTTGAAAATTGGTTACAAGCACGTATTGCCGAGTCCAGAGCGTAACCATCGTACCGCTACCCTTTCTGCGCTGATAGCATCAACACTTAAATCACACCGGAAACCTAACAATGAAAAAGTATCATGACTCTCATGAGGCATAGCTACGCCGTTATCAATACAAGCTAAATGGCTTTACTAAATTCACTATCAATCACGGCATCTAACATCCCTATATAGTCCAGCGGATGCTAGCAGATATACGCTTTCCTGGCACCGACAGCACACCCGCTATGCCTGTACCGTTTAATCGACGGTAGAACGTTCCCTGAGCCATTATCAGTACAGTCTGATATGGATGTGAGTTAATGGTTGATAACCGTCTGCTACGTTATCAACCCATGTTAGAGGGGGATTCTTCTCAGCGAATGCGTTCGCCTTGGACAACTTTCATTTGCTAATAAACTGATTAGCCTATTCAAGCAGTTTAATGAACCTGATCTACGCCATAAAGTGATGTGGCTGTACTTGTATGATTTGATGCTGGGTTTTCCTTTAGATGATTGGCTGAATGCCCTAAAGATGAGAACTGAAGAACAGCTGGTGGAATGGATCATTGGCAGGCCGATGAAGAACAGGGGCCTAACTAGGATCATCGATGAGTATGTATTGTTTGCTAACCTATAAAATTTAATCAGCTATTCAGTCAAAAAATCATATCACTTCTATAATTGTTGACTCAAGAAATGGAACTAACAATTTTCACACTGTAAAAAAACACAGCACATCTAGATTTATCATGCGAAAAGGCTATAATGTTTTTTTAATGAAAAACTAGTCATAGTTATTGGTTTGTTTTATTTATTAAAAATCAATTAATTACAAATCAAACTGACAATGGTGTTATAATGGAACTAGATTTAGTCAGCGTTATCAAACTAGCTCTCGAGGGTAAGGATAAAGACTTAAGGCTTTACTTAGCCAAACATATTCGCTCACTCAGAAAGAGTAACCCTTTACTAGCTAAACAAATTGAAGAGTTACTAAAAACTCAGCCAGTTAGGTCTCATCAAATAATGAGAAAAGAGACCCACTCATTCGATCTTCCGATAAATGAAACTGATGATAAACCCGCCATTCCTTTGAATCTCCTTAAAGAACAGGTAGACATCAACAATCGCGACGAACCCCTTTTACAAGAATCGGTAAAAAAGCAACTAGAACAAGTTCTTCTCGAAAGAAAAAAAATTGACTTACTTACTAGAAATGGTTTAACGCCCACAAAATCACTTATTTTTAGTGGTCCTCCGGGAGTTGGAAAAACAATGACTGCGCAATGGTTATCATCAAGACTAAATATTCCTTTATATACACTTGATTTAACAACAGTAATGAGTAGTTTTTTGGGTAAAACAGGAAACAACCTTAGGAATGTAATTGATTATGCTAAATCTCACCCATCGATACTTTTACTTGATGAAATAGACGCTATTGCAAAAAAACGTACAGATGAATCTGATGTTGGCGAACTAAAAAGACTTGTAACCATTATGCTTCAAGAACTCGAAGACTGGCCTGCTACAGGGTTACTCGTCGCAGCTACAAATTATCCAGAGCTAATAGATCCTGCCTTATGGCGTCGTTTTGACTGTGAAATTACGTTTTCATTACCCAATAATAAGCAAGTTAGTGAAGCTATCCGTTTATATTCCGGTAAAGATTTTAAAGTATTAGAGCCATGGTTAGAGTTATTAAAAGAAAATTTTTACGGGCAATCCTACAGTAATATAAAGCGTGAGATACTTCATTTACGTAGACTATATTTACTTCAACCGGATGATTTTGATTCCAACTTTATTTCTCAGATTAATTTTGATTTAAATGCAAAAACTAAAACTGAAAAAATTAATTTCGCGGTAAAACTAGTAAGTCAATTTGGATTTACGCAGCAAAAAGCATCAAAAGTTACCAATGTAAGTAGAGATACTATTCGCAAGAGACTCATGGGTAAGGAGAATCAAAGTGAGTGAGAAAAAAAATTATATTATCGGTAAAGCAGAAGAGTTAACATCATTAAAACCACCACCAAGGATAAATCCTAGTGTAGACCCTATTTATACATTTGAGGAGGTCATTGCTCGGCTGAAACCACAATTCGAAAAAACAGCTAAAGAGTTAAGTACACTAGGTACTGATATATGCCCGAAAGACTTTGCAGTGAGCGCAATTACGTTACATCCCTCATACATTGCAAAAGGACATTTCCCAAGGGCATTATTTAAAGAGATGGGAGTTCGTTCGGTTGGTAGCAAAAGTACAAATGTATTACCAGATCGGTGGACTAGAGTCGGAAAACCAAAAGAATCCCCTACAACTCAAATATTTGTTGCAGGAAAACGGGAGCGACTAGCTGAATTTACCAAAAGTATATCTTTATCTTCAGAAGATAGCCCTGGCGCATCAGATCTTTTTCGTATTTGGAGTATAGCAACAGTTGATGAACGCGAAAAGATAAAAGCGAACCCTGCTGCCTATGATGGATATTGGGAAGTTGGCCTACAACTAATTCCTGGTGGGAACTCAGAGTTTATAAAAAATGCGTTCATCAATTATGCAATAGAATTGGGCTTTCAACCTAAAGAAAACCTAGCTATTGAAGTTTCCAATCTTTGGTTTGTTCCTATGGCTGGAGATGATAATAAATTGATAACTCTTGCAGCCTTTTCATTTGTAAGAGTTATCCGTCCATTACCTTCAATGCGATCTTTTAGACCTTTAACTAGAGGTATGAGTATAGGAGCTGATGTAAATCTACCAAACGTACATCCCTACGCTTCTGATATTCGAGTAGCCATTCTTGATGGTGGACTTCCTGATAGACATGTATTAGAGCCATGGGTATCAAACTATAATCTTTCTGATCCATCAGCAAATGATTTGCCTGATGGACCATCACACGGTTTAGGTGTAACTTCAGCTTTTCTTTTTGGTCCTCTTTGGCCTGATGAAGAAGCACCCAGACCATTTTCATATGTCGATCACTATAGGGTTTTAGACGAAAAAACTGCAGAAGAAGACCCATATGAACTTTATAGAACACTTTCACACCTAGAAGACATATTATTATCTAGACAATATGAATTCATGAATCTAAGTTTAGGGCCTGATCTACCTATTGATGATGATGAAATTCATCCATGGACCTCATTAATTGATACTTATTTATCTGATGGTGAAACGTTTCTGACAATCGCAGCAGGAAATAATGGTAACAGTAACAATTCATTAGGCTTAGATCGGGTTCAGGTTCCGTCTGACTGTGTAAATGCTCTTTCCGTAGGAGCCATTGATCAAGTTGATTCAGGATGGAAACGAGCATCTTATAGCGCAGTTGGTCCTGGCCGATCTCCTGGTTTAGTAAAACCTGATCTAGTTACTTTTGGTGGGACACCAAAACAATATTTCCATATACCAAGCTCTATTGATTTTGGAAAGTTAACACCTATTTGTGGAACAAGTTTTTCAGCACCTTATCTCCTACGATATGCTGTTGGTATACGTGCAATTTTAGGGTATGAAATATCGACACTAGCAATTAAAGCTCTACTGATTAATTCAGCAGATCAATCAACGCATGAAAAAACAGAAGTTGGTTGGGGGAAAATACCCAATTCAATTAGTCAAATTGTCGAGTCTCCAGATGGTACCGCTAAAATTCTATATCAAGGCGAACTCTACCCTGGCAAATATCTTAGGGTTCCATTACCAATACCGAAAAATGGAATAACTGGAAAGGTAAAAATTAAGGCAACCTGCTGTTTTTCTAGTCCAGTTGATCCTCAAGACACATCTATGTATACAAAAGCAGGTATAGAAATTACATGGCGACCAACACCTGATAAAACAGATACATTTTTTAAACAGAAAACAGTTGCGACTGAAGCTGAATTACGTTCGGATGCTGGAAAATGGGAGTCTGTTTTGCATGAAGAAAAAGGAAAGTTAGGAAGTAGTCTCAATGATCCGTGTTTTGAAATCCATTACATGGCAAGAGATGGAGGTGATCAGATATCTGGTTCTAAAGCAGCAATTATTAAATATGCTTTTATAGTATCTCTCGAAGCACCTAAAACACCAGATATTTTTAATGATATCCTTAAATCCAATACAAAATTAATCGAAATACAGCCACGACTGCCTATTCCCATTCCTATTTCAATCTAAATTAAATTGTATATCAATGAGTTAAATTAAATTTAATCTCTTAAGGAAAAAAAATGGATAAGAAAATTAAAGGATCGTGGTTGATACATCATACTAATAAATTACAAGGTGTTACCAACCAATTTGGTTATGATAATACATATTTGGCAGGGAAAGCAGGAATATTATTATCTGCAATTTCTGCAAATAAAGATACAACCTTAGATAACAATAAGTTATCCGTGTTAGCTACGGCTGCAAACATCAATTTATCATTTGAACTTCCCAAACTTATTGATGTATTAAAGAAACAACAACTTATAGATACAGCTACTGGTGGTATTGCTGTATTAGGTGTAACAACTACATCTGCACTTCAACACACATCTGACCTTTTTGATAGCTTAAAACCAAAAGCAAGCGAAATAGCATCTATTTCGCTTGCAGAAAGAGCTTCAATGTCACCTATTTTTATAAAGGATGTTGCTACGGAATTAGCAGATACATATAAACTAGCATCGGAGGAATTAAACCAACTATTTACAAATGCCGAACAAATTGGTTTTGTTGATTCTGAAAAGCTAGATAATAACAACACCTTGCTATTCAATGGTAATCTATTTCGCCGAGATTCAACAAAAAAAATAAAGGCTGTCCTTGACTCACTTAAACCAGATGAGCAAATAAAATTAAATGAACTCCAAGATACATTAAAAAAGCAAGCATGTCTCAATGTTGAGCAAGCTGAGAATTTTCTTGGCACTCAATTATTTCAAAAAGTTACTGCTATCGGTTTGTTTGATATAAGTGTTGTCAGTAATTCAACTGAAAATATAGGATTTATTACGCTACCTTCTGCATTTTCTAAATATAGTAACTCTATGGTTGATGATGCATTTGATCTTGCTAAAGCATTTGTTAGCTCAATAACATATGGTATGACTAAAAGTTCTTATACCCGTGGAAAAATTCAAATGGTTGATGCTTTATTAAGTGCTTTAGTACGAGGTGAAAGTGTTGGCCCCGTTCAAGCAATTTCAGAGGACTATAAGCTTCTTGAATTAAAAGGTGTAGTTAAAGTTAGTCAAGGATCAAAAAAAGGACGTACAGGCCCTATGCTTGAGCTCCTTAAAATTGAGGTTGGAGAGTTAGCCCTTCAAGTAATAAGGCAAGGTGATGTAAGTGAACATTCATTAAAAAACTTTCCCACCGCAGCAGTAACATCTTTCAATGGGCCTGAACAAAATAGAGAATTAACCCGAAGAACTCAAAGAAGATTAAGCCCTAAAGCGACCAATGATATGCTATCTGTCCTTCGGACTGGAGGTGGCTTATGAGTAAATATAAACACACATTACCAAAAGGATTCATGATGGAAGAACTACTTCGTAGTTATTTCATTAAAGCTGGGTACTACGTTATTCGCGGTGTACCATTCAGCTATGAAGGGTTTGATGTTACAGATATCGATTTATGGCTGTATAGCAGGACGTCCTCTGTTTCTCGAGAAATTACTTTAGTTGATGCAAAAAATAAAAAAACACCTCAAGCAATTGAACGAATTTTTTGGGTTCAGGGATTACGTATTGCAACAAAAGCTACAAATGCAATTGTAGCAACAACAGATAGACGTCAAGAAGTAAAAGATTTTGGTAGGAAACTTGATGTGCTAGTTCTTGATGGTAATTTTTTAACAAAACTTGCTAATTCAGATAGTCCAAATATTAATAGACTTTCAGATGAAGAATTTTTTACAAAAATAGATGATTATTCGTTAAGTAAATTAGATGGAAACTGGCGAGGGCGAATTTTATCTTCAAAGGGCCTATTAGCAAAACCACTATCTTTTGATAGCTGTAATGAATGGATTTCCCACGGAAAATTTTTTGCAGAACAATCTATAACTCAAGAAATACAACACGAAACAGCGCTGCGATGCCTTTACTTGATCTGCTCTTTCATCTCTATTTCAATAGATTATTGTATGAAAGAATTATCTTTCCTAGATCAACCTGAACGTAATATTTTGATCAAAGATGGATTTACTTATGGTTCTAGAGGAAGTTCTGGTATGAAAAAAATACTAGATATTTCAATGCGACTTGTAGAAGAACATGCCAACGATGGCTTAGCCATATCCCAGCAAGTAAGACTCAATGTTGAAAATCAATTATCTCAATTGAATACAACTATACTAGGTGATTTCTTTTCGAAAAATGATGTAGCTATGACATTATTTTCTGTGGCTAAAGAGTTTGAGCACTTAGCAATGTCTCGTGATTTCCTATCACATAAAACAGCTAGTTCTAATCTTCGAAGTATTCTCTTTTGCCTTCTTGACTACTGGGAAATTGATAGAGTTATGTTCTCAAAATAACTATTCTATTCATGCTTTATAAAATAATAAAAATAGCCACCTTTACGTCTAAACGTAAAGGTGGCTATTAATTTCCCTTGTTAACTTTTCTTTATTTGAAACAACTTTGATTAGAGTGTTCCAGTTGCTCCCAATAAAGTGGACACTTCCAACTTATCCATATAATCCGCATGCCACTGCATCATTTCCCTGCGTCCATCCATATACTGAGCATGATTATACGTGCCACGGATCGCATTCTTATCGATATGAACAAGCTGGATTTCAATCTATGCAGAGTTATATCCTTTCTCATGCAAAATTGTGCTCATCCTGTGGCGGAAGCCATGCCCTGTTAGCCTTCCTTTATACCCCAACAACTCAATAACCTAATTTAAATTATCTTTAATGGGGAGTGGACAAGATTACCCGATTTAGCAAAACTAAAAGGTGAAATCTCCTTCGTCCTATTCGCATCCAGATAATCAGCCCACCATTGCACCATCAGTCGCCTTTCCTCAATATGTTCAGCCTTATGAATATAAGCAGCCCTCACTGAGTTGCGCTCTTGGTGGCTCATTTGCCTTTCTACTGCATCCTTCGACCATAGACCCGACTCAATCAACGAACTACACGCCATCGTTCTGAAACCATGACCACACACTTCTGTCTTAGTATCATAACCCATCACACGTAATGCGTTGTTTACCGTGTTCTCACTCATTGGTTTTCTTGGATTATGATCGCCAATAAAGATCAACTCATGGTTACCACTGAATTGATAGATCTGTTTTAAGATCTCAATAGCTTGTCGACTTAAAGGGACTAAGTGAGTAGTACGCATTTTTGATCCGCGATGTGAGTGTTTAACCCCTTCTATCGCTTCGCGTTCCGCAGGGATCGTCCACATGGCATTTTCAAAATCGATTTCATCCCAACGAGCAAAGCGCAGCTCACTGGAACGAATGAAGACTAACAAGGTAAGTTTGACTGCAAGTTTAGTTAAAGGTCTTCCCTTATAATCATCGATGCGTTGTAAGAACTCAGGTAGGCGTTTAAGCTCTAATGCCGCTCTATGAACTCGTTTGCCTGTCGCAACTGCGCCAGCCATATCTTGTGCAGGGTTATAGTCGATTAAACCGCTTTGTACGGCATAACGCATAATAGCTGTCACACGTTGTTGTAAACGTGCAGCGACCTCAAGACGTCCAGACATCTCTACCGCTTTAATAGGTTCGAGTAGATCACGAGTTTTTAGTTCGGTAATATTGCGTTTACCAATAGCCGCAAAGATATTGTCCTCAAGGCTTTTGAGGACTCTATGGCTATGCCCTTCCGACCATTTCTTATTGGTTGCATGCCAATCACGTGCAACCTTCTCGAATGTATTAAATTCTTTTTGCTGCTCTTCTTTCACTTCTTTGCGTTTTTCACTTGGATCAAAACCATTAGCAATTAACTTTCTGGCGGCATCTCTTTTCTCTCTGGCTTCTGCGAGTGAAATATCAGGGTAAACACCCAGAGCTAACATTTTTTGCTTACCGCCAAAACGATACTGTAAACGCCAATATTTTGAGCCGTTGGTATGTACCATCAAGTGCATACCATCACCATCGGTCAATTTATACGATTTATCCAAAGGTTTAGCAGCCCTGACTTTAGCATCAGTAAGAGCCATAATTTATCTCCTTGCGTTGGTACAAACTATTATCGAATCGAGAGATACCAACACATATACCAACAGCAGGTACTTGATGTGGGTTGACCTTAGTATACTTGGGAAGACTGAAAAGTGGGAAAAAGCCTTGTAAAACTGGGATTTCAGATACAAAAAAAGACGTCCGTTGACGTCTCTTGATGTTCTTATGGTGCCGAAGGCCGGACTCGAACCGGCACACCCGAAGGCGGTTGATTTTGAATCAACTGCGTCTACCAATTTCGCCACTCCGGCACTGAAGTGTGTCTGGAAAACCTGCCCATTATACTTGCGTGAACAACCCTCGCAACAATTATTGTTAGTTTTCAGTTTGATTGGCGAAAAAAAGTGCATTTGAGGTTTGTTGTTATCATAAAACACCATTTATAGGTTACATCAAAGTACCTATCGTTAATGCTTTAATCACGTTGTATCGATAAATCAATTATCTCGTCGTTCTTGTATTTAAATTTAGTCATTATTTTATTTATACTTTCTTACCTCTTATTTTTTATTTTAAATATCACACCATCATTACATAAATTTATTAAAACTATTTTAACCAATCGATATATTTTAAAATATATAACGGTGAATAAAAAAAAGGATCAAAACTTGGGTTAGTGTTTTGATCCGACAGTACTGCTAATAGAGGGCTTAATTTTATTTTAATGACTATAAGTTATTTTTATAGTGTCACTGCCCTTTTCTTCCCTGGTGTGAGGAAGAAGGTGGTTATGTTTTATTAATATAATGTACTTCTTTATCTATACTACATATTATTGATATAAGGATTTACTACTTTAACAAGGTACTTCTTACTACTACATAGGAAATTACTATTTAACACAAAGGCACTTATTTACTGCTTTAACGAAGGTACTGTTATCTAATATAAAGGTACTTATTTACTGCTTTAACGAAGGCACAACTATCTAATATAAAGGTACTTATTTACTGCTTTAACGAAGGTACTGCTATCTAATATAAAGGTACTTATTTACTGCTTTAACGAAGGCACTGCTATCTAATATAAAGGTACTTATTTACTGCTTTAACGAAGGTACTGCTATCTAATATAAAGGTACTTATTTACTGCTTTAACGAAGGTACTGCTATTTAATATAATGGTGTTGAAATATTACTACTAATATATAAATTATTATTGAAGAGGCTATTTTATAATATGCCTTCTTATTACTTCACTCTATTATTGCTGTGTTATCTTTGCTCTGTAACTCTTATATTCTCAGTCTCTCGACTTGATGAAGCTATAATAAATTTAATTTCACAATCCCACAATCAGTAAATTATTACAAAATATGACACACTCTTATATTATCTTTATAAAGCTTCAACATAAAGATAAAAAACAACAAATATTGGAATAATAAACCACAAAAACAATAATCAAAAGACCATAACACCATTCATTAACATTTTCTTGATATACATATCCTAACTTAATAATAAAGAAAAGCTAATAATAGGGTTAAAAACTAAGGTAAACCGAGGGAGATTGTAACTTAACGGTAATACTTACCTCATTTTTAGAGGAGAAATATGAGGAAAATATCTTTTTATGATGCAATTTTTCTTCACTATCTTTTTCTTAGAGACAATTTGACACATTTAATGCCAACTTTTTGATAACTGGCTCTTGCACTGATAGACATTCTTATTTCTGATAATATAATCAAAATTTGGTTTAAAACTGATTAGAAGGCGGTGTTATGGGCATTGTTGGCTGGATTATAACGGGTATATTTGTTGGTATTATCTTAGGTGCCGTATTAAAAATGATAAAGAAAAAATAGCGCGATAAGAAAGGCACCAAATTAAAACATAAACAATTTTATGTTGATCGCATTCCTTTCACCTCACTGACTTCTGTTGAAAGTAAAAATGAAAAAACATTTTCTAAAGTATCTTATGATCCCCGTCGCTTTACTGACATTGAATGCGTGTAGCCAACGTTCGCCATTACCACCAGCGACACAACCTTCTATGTTAAATCAACAGAACAATGTGCCTGAACTGACGCAATGGCCTACGGTATTAAGTCCTAATGTAAGTAATGCAAGTGCGCTGTTTGATAAATACGCTTCACAGATTTATCAAAAGAGTAATCCTCAAGGTATGGTTATTGTCATGATCAATAACTCTCAAACCTTAAATCGTTCTTTTGGGACGACAACACCTGAAAGTCGCAATGCACCATCAATGAACTCACTGATCCGTATCGCTTCTATCACAAAGCTGATGACCAGTGAAGTAATGTTAAAGTTACAAGATGATGGAAAATTATTAGTCACCGATCCACTGCAAAAATACAGTTACTATGGCGTAAATATCCCATTAGTCAGCTCTCAATCCCCTATCCGTCTTTATCATTTAGCAAGCCATACTAGTGGCTTTCCACGAGAACAACCCGGCGGAAAATGGGGAAGACCTGTTTTTATATGGCCAACACATGGCGACCGTTGGAACTGGTTGAAAAAAGCAACCCTGACATCAACCGCAGGGGATCAAGCCGCTTATTCAAATCTAGCTTACGATCTATTAGCGGATGCCTTAGTGAAAGCATCGGGTAAAAGTTATCCTCAACTTTTACAACAATATGTTACTCGACCTGCGGGTATGACTAATACCACATTGACGCCGACCCCAGAACAATGCCAGCGGCTATTAGTAGGATATAAACCAAGTCCATGCTCTGACACTATTGCAGCAGCTGGAAGTGGTGGTGTGTACTCAACACCAGCAGATATGCAACGCTGGATGCAAGGCTTTTTGACTTCTCATAATGCCATGCGAAAAGCAACCGCAAGTAAAGAGCAATCTGTCTACTTTCCTCGTAATCGACTCTCTTCAATAGAAGGAATGGACGTTGCAGGTCGTGCTGATGGCGTGGGTTTAGGATGGGTTTATATGGCTCCAGCCAATGGTGTTCCAGCGATTTACCAAAAAACTGGGGGCGGTGGTGGCTTTAATACTTATATGGCAACCATTCCTGAATTGAATATCGGTGTGTTTGTGGTGATCACCCGTAAACCTAACGGCACCAAATTTAGTGAAGTGACTCAGGGTACTAATGCGTTTGTTCGTGCTCTAGCAAAAGATTTTTATCAGTGATCGCATATCCAATAGCGATAAAAAAAGCGCCTTGTAAGGCGCTTTTGTTTTTCTTGGCTGATATTACTTAGCGATTACGCTTCATCAATAACCATAAACTTAATGTTAGGAAGAGTATTCCTGGCACTAATGCTGCAATCACTGCGGGTATGCCATAAACCAAGCTTAATCGTCCTGAAACCTCATTGACGATATAAAATAAGAAGCCAAAAGAGATACCCGTTAAGACTCTTAATCCCATTGGTACTGTACGTAATGGACCAAAAATAAATGACAACGCCATCAACATCATTACTGCAACAGAGATTGGAGCAAAGATTTTTTTCCAGAAATTCAGCTCATAGTTTGCTGATTCTTGCCCACTCTGTTTTAGATATTTAACGTATTGATAGAGTCCACTGATTGATAATGCATCCGGATCTAACGCCACAACACTTAGTTTTTCTGGCGTTAGTCGTGTTGGCCACTCCAGTGATACCTGTTTTTTACCTGTGATTTTTTGTGGATTAGTTAAATCTGACTGCTCAACTTGCTTTAACATCCACGTTTTTTTATTCACATCGTAGGTTGCACTTGATGCATAGCGTACCGTTTCTAGTTTTCTATCATTATTAAAATCATAGAGTGTGATGCCTTGCATCTCATTTTGGCTCTTTATTCGGTTGATATGAATAAATTGGTTGCCATCTTTAGCCCACATACCGCGGTTGGTAGAAACTAAAGAGTTACCCATGATTTTTTCAGCGCGATAGTTACGTGCGTATTGTTCACCTTGTGGTGCGCCCCATTCACCAATGAGTACTGTTAACAATACTAATGGAATAGCGGTTTTCATCACAGAGCCTGCAATTTGCAAACGGGTGAATCCTGACGCTTGCATCACCACCAGCTCACTACGTGTTGCTAATGCGCCTAATCCTAATAACGCCCCCAATAATGCCGCCATAGGGAAGAAAATCTGCACATCTTTAAGGATATTTAAAATGGCATAAATACCCGCATCCAGTGTGGTGAAATCCCCTTGCCCTACTTTACGGAGTTGATCGACAAATTTGATAATGCCGGATAGTGAAACCAGCAAAAATAGTGTCATCAAAATTGACTGTAAAATAGTACGCCCGATATATCTATCTAATACACCAAACATCAGGCAACTCCTTTCTTAAAGCGAGCACGGAATTTACGCATAGGCAAGGTATCCCAAACATTCAATAAGATAGCCAAGGCAAGATAAACACCATTAACACTCCACATTGCAATGAGAGGGTCCAATTTTCCTTTTTCACCATTAGAGTGCAATGAACTTTGTAGTAAGAAGAACACCAGATAAAGCAGCATGGCAGGCAGCATACTTAATACGCGACCTTGGCGTGGGTTTACCTCACTTAAAGGTACGACCATCACAGCCATAATGACGACAGAAAAAATCAAGGTTAAGCGCCAATGGAATTCAGCGATAGATTCTGTTTCATTAGAATGCCAAAGCTCAGTCATCGTTTTTTGCTCTACACGATTACTGCTAATGGTAGATTCACGGTGCCCAATAACGGCTTGGTAGTCATTAAAATCGGTAATACGAAAATCACGCAATACCGCCGTACCTTCATAGCGAGTTCCCTCACTTAATACGACTATCTGATTCCCGTTAGGTAACTCTTTGGTATAACCTTTATCTGCCACCACGACAGAAGGACGCTGATCTTGTGTTGGACGCAACTGTGCAAGGAACACATCTTGGAATTGGTTTCCTTTTACACTACCAAGATAGAGCACCATATTGCGGTCACTGGACATTTTAAATTGCCCTTCCATCAATGCCGCTAAACTTGGGTTTGCTTTAGCATCCTCAAGGACTTGCTCTTGATGCACCGAAGACCAAGGAATAAGCCAAATGACATTTCCTGCGGCTAATGCGCTGGTCAGTAATGAGAGCAACAGTGCAGCTTGCACTAATGCTTTCTTACCTATTCCGCACGCATTCATGACGGTTATCTCACTTTCAACATAAAGTTTGCTGTAAGTCATCAGAAGCCCAAGAAAAAGGCTTAATGGAAGAATAAGCTGTGCCATCTCAGGAATTCCCAGCCACAGCAGAGAAATCACGAGGTTTGTAGGAATGTTACCTTCAACAGCAGCCCCTAAAATTTCAACCAGTTTCTGGCTAAAGAAGATAAGCATCAGAATAAATAAGATGGCTATCTGACTTTTAAGGGTTTCCCGAGCTAAATATCGAATTATAATCACGCTAGTTATGCCTGTGAAAACTTGTCTTTTTGCAGGAAAATCGCTAACTTCGTTGTATATCTATCATTTGTGCATCTCAGTTAGACATTCTTGCAGCCCAAATGATATCAAAACATGCTATAAACAGGTTCCCAATAAGAACAAGCTTATAAGTTAGCTAAATTAGTTGTGTTCAATTAATGCATTTAGCTTAACATAAAAAGTAAACTTTCTATGGGGTAGATTAATGCGGATCACTATTCTAAACGATACTTTCCGTTTTTGTCTTTAATATTCAGGAGAACGCATGGAGTTTAATGTAAAAAGCGGCAGCCCAGAGAAACAACGCAGCGCTTGTATTATCGTGGGGGTGTTTGAGCCTCGTCGTTTATCTCCGATCGCGGAGCAACTTGATAAAATCAGTGATGGCTATATCAGCGCCCTGTTACGCAGAGGTGAACTGGAAGGCAAAGTCGGACAATCATTGCTGTTACATCATGTACCAAATGTTCTCTCTGAGCGCGTTTTACTGATTGGTTGCGGTAAAGAGCGTGAATTGGATGAACGCCAGTATAAACAGATCATTCAAAAAACCATTAACACACTCAACGAAACTGGCTCGATGGAAGCCGTATGCTTTCTGACTGAGTTACATGTTAAAGGTCGTAATAATTACTGGAAAGTGCGTCAAGCGGTTGAGACTGCAAAAGACTGCCTCTATACCTTTGATCAACTGAAAAGCAATAAAACAGAATTACGTCGTCCATTACGTAAAATGGTCTTTAATGTACCTACTCGTCGTGAACTACCAAGTGGTGAACGCGCAATTGCACACGGTTTAGCTATCGCATCAGGTATTAAAGCATGTAAAGATTTAGCTAACATGCCACCAAATATCTGTAATGCCGCTTATTTGGCGTCCCAAGCTCGTCAATTAGCAGACTCATCTTCAAATGTTTCTACGCGTGTTATTGGCGAAGAGCAAATGAAAGAGCTCAATATGAATGCTTACCTTGCGGTAGGTCAGGGCTCTCAAAATGAATCGTTAATGTCGATTATCGAATATAAAGGCAATAAAGATCCTGAAGCTCGCCCAATCGTATTAGTAGGTAAAGGGCTGACATTTGACTCGGGCGGTATTTCTATCAAACCTGCTGATGGCATGGATGAAATGAAATACGACATGTGTGGTGCAGCAACCGTTTATGGTGTGATGCGTGTTGTGGCTGAACTCCAGTTGCCAATCAACGTTATTGGCGTACTTGCAGGTTGTGAAAACATGCCGGGTGGAAAAGCGTATCGCCCTGGTGATATTTTAACAACCATGTCAGGCCAAACTGTTGAAGTATTAAATACTGATGCTGAAGGTCGTTTAGTGCTGTGTGATACGTTAACTTATGTTGAGCGCTTTGAGCCTGAATTAGTTGTCGATATCGCCACATTAACAGGTGCTTGTATGGTGGCTTTAGGGCATCACTACAGCGGATTAATGTCTAATCATAACCCGTTAGCACATGAATTAATGAATGCATCAGAGCAAGCAGGTGATCGCGCTTGGCGTTTACCATTAGGCGATGAGTTCTATGAACAAATCGAATCTAATTTTGCTGACTTAGCGAATACAGGTGGCCGTTTAGGTGGCGCAATTACTGCCGGTTGTTTCTTAGCGCGTTTTGCGACTAAATATAACTGGGCTCACTTGGATATTGCAGGTACCGCATGGCGTTCTGGCAAAGCAAAAGGCGCAACAGGCCGTCCTGTTTCTTTATTGTCTCAGTTCTTACTTAATCGCGCGGGTTTGAATAGCGACGATTAATACCGCATAATTATCAGGGTTAAGGTATTACCCTATTATTATGGTAAATAGAGCAGACTCCAAGAAGGGTATTGCAACGCAATACCCTTCTGTTATCGGGATATCATGAAAAACGCCACGTTTTATTTAATGGAACACCCATCAATACACGATGATTTACAGGCTCATGAGTGGCTTGCCTGTCAACTTACCGCTGAACATTGGCGATTAGGCAAACGTATCTTGTTGGTTTGTGAGTCTCAGGCTCAAGCTGAATTGCTTGATGAGGCATTATGGGCAAGAGAACCTCATCAGTTTGTTCCTCATAATCTAGCAGGTGAAGGCCCTCGTTATGGTTCTCCTGTTGAACTATGTTGGCCTGGAAAACGTGGTAATGCACCTCGTGATCTCTTGATTAATTTGCAATTGCAATTCGTAGACTTTGCCACAGCTTTCCATGAAGTGATAGACTTTGTACCTATTGATGAACAATTGAAACAGTTGGCGCGTGAACGATATAAAATTTATCGTAGCGTCGGCTTTACTTTGACAATGGCTACGCCGCCAACCTATTGAATACGTAAAGAATATGGAAAATAAATCCGCACCGAAAGAGCCATCGCTCGACACAACATATAATCCAGCAGAGATTGAACAACCTCTGTATCAGCATTGGGAAAAAAACGGCTACTTTAAAGCCAATGGCGATACAACGAAAGAAAGCTTCTGTATCGTGATCCCACCACCAAACGTCACAGGTAGCCTACATATGGGCCATGCTTTCCAGCAGACCATTATGGATACCATGATCCGTTATCAGCGCATGCAAGGTAAAAACACCTTATGGCAGTCAGGTACTGACCATGCGGGTATCGCGACTCAAATGGTCGTTGAGCGTAAAATCGCAGCTGAAGAAGGTAAAAATCGTCATGACTATGGTCGTGATGCATTTATCGACAAAATTTGGGAATGGAAAGCAGAATCAGGCGGTAACATTTCTAACCAAATGCGTCGTTTAGGTAACTCTGTTGATTGGGAACGTGAACGTTTCACAATGGATGAAGGCTTATCTAAAGCAGTTAAAGAAGCTTTTGTTCGCTTACATAAAGAAGATCTCATCTACCGTGGTAAACGCCTTGTAAACTGGGACCCTAAATTACACACGGCGATTTCTGATCTTGAAGTTGAAAACCGTGAAGTTAAAGGTTCAATGTGGCACCTACGTTATCCTTTAGCGGATGGGGCAAAAACAGCAGAAGGTAAAGATTACCTGATTGTTGCAACAACACGTCCTGAAACCATGTTAGGTGATACCGGTGTTGCTGTTAACCCTGAAGATCCTCGCTATAAAGATTTAATTGGTAAAGAAATTATTCTACCAATCGTTAACCGCCGTATCCCTATTTTAGCGGACGAACACGCGGATATGGAGAAAGGGACGGGTTGCGTAAAAATCACCCCTGCTCACGACTTTAATGACTATGAAGTTGGACGTCGTCATCAATTACCAATGATTAATATCATGGATTTTGATGGCAATATCCGTGTTAGCGCAGAAGTATTAGACACCAATGGTGTTGAATCTGACGTTTACAGCACTGAAATTCCAGAAGCCTACCAAGGTATGGAACGCTTCGCTGCACGTAAAGCAATGGTCGCTGAATTTGAACGTTTAGGTTTATTAGAAGAGATCAAGCCTCACGATTTAACCGTACCTTATGGCGACCGTGGTGGCGTGGTTATCGAACCTTTATTAACAGACCAATGGTATGTTCGTGCAGCACCTTTAGCGAAACCAGCCGTTGAAGCTGTTAAAAATGGTGAGATCCAATTTGTACCAAAACAGTACGAAAACATGTACTTCTCATGGATGAATGATATCCAAGATTGGTGTATTTCTCGTCAACTGTGGTGGGGTCACCGTATCCCTGCTTGGTATGACAACCAAGGCAACGTTTATGTTGGTCGTGATGAAGAAGAAGTTCGTCGTGAAAACAATATCGCCGCTGATGTCGCATTACGCCAAGATGACGACGTACTGGATACATGGTTCTCATCTGCACTGTGGACATTCTCAACATTAGGCTGGCCTGAAAACACTGAAGCACTAAAAACATTCCATCCAACGAATGTATTAGTCAGTGGATTCGATATCATTTTCTTCTGGATCGCTCGCATGATCATGATGACCATGCACTTTATCAAAGATGAAGACGGTAAACCGCAAGTTCCATTTAATACGGTTTATATGACAGGTCTTATTCGTGATGAAGAAGGCCAGAAAATGTCAAAATCCAAAGGTAACGTACTTGATCCTCTGGATATGATCGACGGTATTTCATTAGAGAACCTGTTAGAAAAACGTACTGGCAATATGATGCAGCCACAAATGGCTGAAAAAATTGCTAAACGTACTAGCAAAGAGTTCCCAGAAGGGATTGAAGCACACGGTACAGATGCTCTGCGCTTTACCTTAGCGGCATTAGCTTCAACAGGTCGCGATATTAACTGGGATATGAAACGCCTGTCTGGTTACCGTAACTTCTGTAACAAGCTGTGGAACGCAAGCCGCTTTGTTCTGATGAATACTGAAGATCAAGATTGTGGCTACCAAGGTGGTGAGATGACATTCTCACTGGCTGACCGCTGGATCTTAGCTGAATTTAACAATACCGTTAAAGCCTATCGTGAAGCGTTAGATAACTATCGTTTCGATATCGCTGCTGGTATTTTATATGAGTTCACTTGGAACCAATTCTGTGACTGGTATCTTGAGCTATCAAAACCTGCGGTACACAAAGGTAATGATGCACAAAAACGCGCAGCACGTCATACACTGATTGAAGTGTTAGAAGGCTTACTGCGTCTTGCTCATCCAATTATTCCATTTATCACAGAGACAATCTGGCAACGTGTGAAGGAAGTTAAAGGCATTGAAGGTGAAACCATCATGCTACAAGCTTTCCCTGAGTTCGATGCTTCACTGGTGGACGAACAAGCACTGAACGATCTGGAGTGGATCAAAGAAGTTATCGTTGCGGTTCGTAATATCCGTGCTGAAATGAATATTGCTCCGGGTAAACCACTTGAAGTAATCTTACGTGGTGCCGATGACAATGCGAAACGTCGCGTTAGTGACAATATTGGTTTCTTAAAAGCAATGGGTCGTTTAGCCGATATCCGTCCATTAGCAGAAGGTGAAGAAGCGCCATTATCAGTAAACAAACTGGTCAACGGTGCAGAATTGCTGATCCCAATGGCAGGCTTTATCGATAAAGATGCAGAGCTTGCACGTTTAGATAAAGAGCTTGAAAAAGTAGAAAAAGATATCACAACTTTAGACAGCAAATTATCTAACGATGGCTTTGTTAGCCGTGCGCCAGAAGCGGTTGTTGCTAAAGAGCGTGAACGCTTAGCGACATGCTTAAGTGCAAAAGAGAAGCTAATCGCACAGAAAATCTCTATTGCCTCTTTATAAGCACTATCGCTTTAAAGACGCCGAGATTGATAATGAAAACCCGCGGTTATCGCGGGTTTTTACTTAGTCTCTTTCAGCCAAAAAATAAAACCATTTTTCATTAAATTATGTCAAGTACAAACTATTCTCATTAATACGGGAATTAGTATTCATTTTAATTAAAGAATCGACATTTTTTCATATTCTAACTCACTAATATTTATTGTATTCTTTATTAATTGAACAATTACTAGATTCAATGAATCATTATGCTTTTTATCATTCAAATCAATACCTATACTTTGTAAAGATGGAGTAACATAATTCTTACTAAAAATATCATATTCTGAAGAATGAAAACTATAAAAATGCCCTTCATGAGAGGGAAATAAAATACTCATTGAATTGACTGCTACTGCACCTGTTTTTTTTTCGTGTATACCATGAACATATTTCATTGTACATTCAGGTAAATATTTTCTGACCGCTAAATGTTCATTCGTATATTTAGCATCAAGTACTATTAATTTTCTTTCACCATTAAGTAATTTAATCTCAATTACGATATCTGGACATCGATGTGAATATTTATGTTTATGAGTTCGTTTTTTAATATTTTTCTTATTATAAGCCAATCCTTCTGAATTTATAAAGAATGAATCTAAAACATTATCACTTTTACTCATCCAATATACAGGTTCTCTATATAAAGAAATTTCATGTCCATACTTATTCTCCCAATAGCTACTCACCATAAGCTTCGAATCAAATAATTCATTTAATACTTCATAAACTCTATAATAACAATATGATTCAAATAACATTGGTATATTTCTTATAGCAAATAAATTTTCATAAGCAGACCAATCTGGAGAACTTTTTTCAAACCAATCTATATACTCTATAAATATAGATCGGTATGCTAAATGTGATATAGCCTTGGGAGTTAATATAGGTCTTTGTGTAATAATTTTAGAAACAGGTAGTGTCTTTTCCAAATGAAATTTTATTTCATTTGCTAACTTCAATAAATTTTCACATCTGGCAATTTGATTAGATAAAATCCTTTTCTTAAACTTATTTAATTGTTCAAAAAAAGAAAAATATCCTTCTGGTTTAACTTTCTGATTTATTAGTAAATATGATGGTAAACATTCATATGAACTCAATTGTTTTGATATTTCCATTATCATGAATGATAAGAATCCATGAATTATCCAATTTTCATATATATCATGATTTTCTTCAAGCTCAGACACTTGTAAAGATGAAGCCATAAACATATGATTATTATACATTAAGTGAGACTTGTTAATATCATCACATTCATGAAGCACTGATAGATTAGACATCAACCAACCCAATGATTCATCATCAAATATATTATTATGATTAGGTGTTATTATTTTTTGAATAGGTGTAAGTTTTGTAATTGGTTTTTTTAATATGTCAGGTAATACAGAACAAATTAATTCGAATACATATTCGAGACGTTCTAGATTACTAGATGGAGAATTTCTTCCTTCTTTAAAACCAGAATTATATTTAGTAGTTTGAAAAATAGAGTATAGTTCGTCTTCACTTAATCTTGATAAGTATAATAGCATCTTTTCAACATTATCAGCATTAGCCTTTGATGCAAGTATTTCAATTGGCTGAAAATTAAACAACTCAAACTCATCTAATATCTCATTAGATAATTTTATTGTAAATTCAGCAATACCAAAGTAATTAGCAAAGAGACATTCATATTTTTTCTGCCTACTAAAACTAGGGGTCCAAATAAATTTAATTTCATCATTATCAACAATAATTTCTGTAGGTTCTATATTATGATCATTAAGAATTAACTCTGCATATTTATACTTCTCATTTATTTCTAAATAAAATTCCAATGCTTCATTTTCTTTAATCCAATAATTAACTGAATTGTTAATATCAAGTTCATCCAACTTTAAAATTGTACCGTATCTCTCTCCTGATATTATTTTAATTTCTAATAACATATCTATATGCCTTCTTAAAAATATGAAAATGAATTAGTAAACTCATTTCCACTTGCGATAATACGTTCTAATTGAGAAGTTGAACGAGGATATGAACGACCTAAAATATCTAATAATTCTTCTAACCGTTTTTTGAAACCTAATCCATAACCTTCAATATGTGGTAATACATGCTGTTCTATTGCAAAATCCATAGCAACCTCATTATCCAGTATTGGACTAACAACAGAACAATAGTTTGTTATAATATTTATTTTTCTCTTGCTAATATAAATTGAATTACCTAATTTAATATCTCTTTTTATTAAATTCTCAATAACTCTATGTAATATTAATTCACTTGATTTGGATAATTCGAAATCATCTTTAGGCGAAAGTAATTTACTTAAAACCTCATTACTTAATGCACCATTCAATTTTTTACCAGTAACATCATGTACTATATCATTATTTATATTCAGGTTTATTATTGGAGCCCTATCAATTAATCTAGGTGATAATCTTTCGGTTGTTGAATCATTATTTATTGTTGCAATAAATCTAACTGAACTATCAATTTTTAAAAATCTTAACTCATCTTTCGGAATTCCAGTATCTATAGGTCTAAAACTATAATCTGCATCACATAATCCTATAAAATCAGACCAGTAGTGTTCCATTGAAGACAAATTAGCTTCATCAAGCAATATTATTTTTTGAGCATTATTACTTTTTCTTTGTAAAAAACTATAGAGCCCTGTTCTCGATTCTTGATATATTCCTTTTAAAGAATTATAAAAACCAAGAATATCCCTACTAGAGACCCAACCTCGGCCTACAGGTACAAATAAAAAATTCTTGTCTCCTGTTGCATCTCCAAGATATAGCGCCTCTGCAAGTCTTGTTGCAGTTGATGTTTTACCAGTGCCAGGAGGTCCACTTAATACGGTTAAAAATGATTGATTAACTGAAACAAGTAGATTCGTCATTTCTTCTCGGGAAAAATTTCTACCGCCATCTTCAGAAAAGCTAGAACATAAAGAATCTATTAAATCCTCAATTCGCTCTGGTTTATTAGTTGCAAAAGCAATGGGTCTAGCATCAAATGTAGATGTATCCAAATATGACTGCCCATTTAATACTTTATTTATAGCTTCCATCTCTCCAATTTTTTTAGCTAGATCTTGATTATTAGTAGTCCTTAAAATGTCTTGATATCCGTCAGCTGTTGATTTTAAAAGCATATTATGTTCTTCTAAATAATCTTTTCTTTTATTAAGTTGTGTTGCTTCATTTGCAACTTTTAATAAGTCTGATTTAACGGATATTTCTTTTTTTATATTATTTAATGTATCACTAGCTTTTTCAATTTCATTAGAAAGCTCTAATTGTTTTTTTTCTAGTTGTTTTTTTATTGCTTCTTCTTTTTCTGCTTCAAACTCTGCAATCTTCCGTTCAACTTCAATTTTTTTCTTTTCTATTTTGTTTTCATATTCATAAACAAGATTTTCTTTATCTTTTAATGTTTCTTCAAGCCTGTTTAGATTAGTTCTAATTCTGCTTTCTTCCTTTTCTATATCATCTTTTATTTTTTCCAAATGCTCATGTAATATGGATACTTTATTATCTTCAATATAATTTTCTAGAAAATTAATACCAGCATTACTTCCTAAATACTCTTTTATTAAAGAATATCCAATATCTGATTCAGATAAATAACGATCAAGCAGATTTTTAAGCCGCTCAATTCTTTCATATTGTTTAAAAATTTGATTAGATTTTTCACTTTCCGCAATAATTAATTGTAAACGTTGAGCTTCTTTTTTACCCAATGATTGAGTTCGCTTACCAAAGCCTTGAGAATTAACAACTTTAATTAATAAATCATCTGAAAGATAATCTATACTTTCAGATCTATATCTTGATATAGATTTAAAAGATGAGACAAATAACAAATCAACATTAGCATCATTTATTTTAACAATTACATCATTTAATTTTTGAAAATTAAAATATCCTAAATACCCTTTCCCATAACTTAATAATGAATGCACATGTGGCTCAATTATATATCTTTTATCCTCATTTTGAGTGCTCACTAATGGTCCATAAAGTACATCATTATCTAAAATAAAAAAAGGTTGCTCTGGTGGAATAATTTCTTGTGGTAGTAATCCATACTGTTTATCTGGTAAATTAGTTTTTAATATAGGAAGTAGGGTATTTTGTGGTAAGTTTTCAGCATCGGAACCTAACGCCCAATAACGATCAATACCATCTTTTAAGCTTTTGTCTTCATCATAAGAATGGCTAGATAACACAAACAAGTCTGTTGGTGAAAAACGTTCATCAATGCTTGGAAAACCCTTTGTAATTAATATATCACTTGGATAATCACTTTTATTTATTGGTATAAAAGTATTGGCATCTTTTTCTTCAAGTAATGGTATTACAAATCCTTGGTTTTCATTTAATGTTGAGGATTTTTTGACTATAAGCCGAGGTAGATGAAGATAACTGTCTTGTGTTCTCATAATATTAGCCTTTACTATTTTTAACATAAAAATTATCAATGTATTATATATGGAATAATTTATATTAGACCTATTTTTCATTAAAAAAATAAAATTTTTAAAATGAAAATAAAAAATAATTTTTTGATATATTATCCTTTCACATTTATTTGTGTTGATATTTAATACTACCAATTAATATTTTATTTAGGTTTGATTATTTAAAGATAATTTTTGTCGTTTACAATTTTATAAAATCAATTAAGATAGTTTTTGTAGCCATCAGTGCTACTTTCAATGAAGAAGTTCCTTTCCGGTGCTCTCTCAATAAATAATCAAAAAATATTCTACTAATAAGTGAAAACGATGAGTGCAACTATGACTGCAACCCAAGCTATAAACTCAAATATTGTTATTCGAGCCATTGAAGAAAAAGACAACGCAGGTATTGCACGCGTTATTCGTGAAGTATCAGCAGAGCACGGTTTAACTGCCGATAAAGGCTTTGCGGTTGCCGATCCAATTTTAGATACCCTCTATGAAGTTTATCATCAGCCACGCAGTGCTTACTGGGTTGTTGAAATGGATGGAGAAGTTGTTGGTGGGGGTGGTGTCGCACCACTTGCTGGTGGCGATGGCAATACTTGTGAACTACAAAAAATGTACCTTTCATCCAAATTACGTGGCAAAGGTATTGCGAAAAAAATCGTTCTGCAATCTCTTGAGTTTGGTAAAGAGCAAGGCTTTAGCCGTTGCTATTTAGAAACCACAGATATCTTAAAAGCGGCTGTCGGTTTATACGAAAAACTAGGATTCGAATTTATTGATGAAGCATTAGGTAACACTGGACATAGTGATTGTGAGATCCGTATGGTGAAGCCACTTTAAGCGTTCTTGCTATTCCCTACGTAATACAATAAATAAAATAAGCTCTACTTGACCCGCATTTCTTATGCGGGTTTTTATTAGCAATAAATAGCATCTATTAACACAAATCCAGTTTATCAAAATGATATAAATACAGTATGTTTATGTGCTTATTTTCACAATTAATTTCTTAATTAATTATTATCAAAATATTATTAATGAAATTCTTATCTTAAATTTCATTAAAACCCACAAGTTTAAATTATTTTTCATTCCACTCTAGATAATCACATTATCCCTCTTAAATAAAATATTATTTATCTTATTTTATATTTTAAAAAAGAGATTTTTTTATATTGCTATTTATAGCTAATTTAATATCTTTATGCAGATAAAGTCATGCATTGGCTTTTATAACTCTAAAATTTAAAAGGAATTTTTTCATGAAAAACTTTGTTAAAATTGCACTTATTGCTTCTGTAATTACCGTAATGACCGGTTGTACTGGTAGCGTATACAATAAAGAAAAAGACTGTAACTACGACTACTTACTGCACCCAGCAGTTTCTATTTCTAAAATCATTGGCGGTTGTGGCGACACAAGCAAATAAGATTTAAGAAATAAACATATTAATAAACTACATTCTGACTTATTGTTGCTAAGAAAGGATGTAGTTTTTTGTTTTATCATACCTTATATTTTTACTCGTTTTTTATGAGTCTCATTCCTCACCAACATAAGAAATCAGAGCTTAGTATTTCCATTTTAATGGAAGATAGATTAAATTAACCATTAATAAAATCTATTTTCGGTAATTTTATATGACATTAAACTACAAGATTATTATCGTCACATTATTTTTATCTATTCCTATGTTGGCTTATTCCTCCCCCCAAGCTAAATGTATTCCCGAAGAAAAAAACTTTTCCGCATGTGAAATATTAGCAACGCAGGGAGATAATAAGGCATTATTAGTACTTGGGCGTTTCTATGAAACGGGTACTGGGATTGAAAAAAATGTAGAGAAAGCCGAACAAATCTATCAACTCTTAGCAGATAAAAATGATGCTGATGGATTTAATCAATTGGCAATGCTTAAGGAAGATCAGGGCAAAAAACAAGAGGCTATTTTACTTTACCAAAGAGCAATAGAACTCGGCTCATCATCTGCTAATTATAATTTAGGTATACTGTACAAATATAATAATAATTATAAAAAAGCAAAAGAGATGTTTGAACAAGCAATTACCGATAATAATTCAGGTAAAGCTATGATGAGTTTAGGCGATTTATATTTTGATGGATTTGGTGTTGAAAAAAATATGGAATTAGCGGAGCACTGGTATAAAGCCGCTATTCAAGCTGATCATTATCTTGCCATTACACGATTGGGAATACTGTATGGCAATCTGGGAAAATATGATGAAGCGATAGTATATTATCAAGAAGCGATCAAAAAAGGTGATCCCGCCGCAATGAATTCAATGGGATTACTATATCAACATGGTTTTGGTGTACAACGTGATATCAATAAAGCGGTTAATTTTTATCAAGATGCCGCTGAACAAGACGAAATCGGAGGGCTGATTAACCTTGGTCTAATGTATGAAGAAGGCCTTGGGGTACCTCAAAATTATGAAAAAGCCATCGAATTATATACAAGAGCCTATCAATTAGGTTATACCGATATTCAGTTACGAATTAATTTCTTAAATAAACACTTTATAAATAATAACAAAAATTAATATAACCATAAAAATTAACTTTAACATATTAGTTGCTATGGTAAATAATTCCAGATATCTATTCATCTAAATAGATTTATTTATAGTTTAACTATAAATAAAAAGGAGATTTATATGCAGTGTGGTGATTTAGAGTGGTTTTACTGTAAAGATGGTGAAATATTAAATGCTAATGAGGCAATGGAAAAGCGACTTATTATTTACAAAAAAATAGGTCGGGAACTGAAAAGTGCACATAATCTTGCCCAAAAAACTTGGCAATATGAAGACTCTTCTAGTAAAAATCAAAATCGCTCAAAGGGATGCTCACCCAGTGGATTGGATGAATTTATTTATTATAAATGTGAAGGAAATGCTCCTTCCGTTGAAGTAGCTCTGAATAACCCTTGGGTAAAATATATAGAAGATTTCGGTATTACTTCTGCAAAAGGAGTAAACAGAACGATAGATACATTCATTGAACTGGGTATACTGCCCCCAGCTCTTGAGGGTATGAATTATGTTCTTAAATCTCGGCTATCTAGAAAGCCTCGTATCATACAAGAAAATATTGAAGCCATTTATCTACTACGATTTGTTTATGATCCCTATGAAAATATTACTGAAGTCGTCAATATTATTATTGATACAATAATCAATAATATGTCCCCATCTAGAAAACAAAAACTATCTCATTATATCAATGCGATAACTAATGTTTCTAATCTAGGTAATACTGTTAGCTTTGAAGATAGATTTGATGTAAGACCTCAAGTTAATTCATCAGTTAGAAATTTTGCAACAGATGTTGGCGTTGATATTATGGCTGATTCTAAAATTCGAAAATTTATTGTATCCGCTATAATCACTCAAATGGTTGCAGGTATTATTACAAATTACCCATCCTTTTTTAAACCTTTTAGACCAACCCAAATTATCAAAAGGACAACTTTAGTTGCAACATTAATGTACGGTTACGGTACGATTGAAAAAATGTCAGAAGCAGCAAGAAGACTTGAAAATAAAAATAAAATGGTTTACGACGTAATGAATAAAAGCAAGATCACCATGGCCTATTATTTTGTTGAAACAGAATTAGGACCTTTAATTACTTTAGCTGCAAGCCCAGGTAGTGTAGCTAGTGATGATGCTTTTATTTCTGAGGTACGCCATTTAATTAATAAATATAAAAATTAGAATACACTCTCATCTGATATGCTATACCCAGAAGTACCAGCCATGATTTGCGAGGTGGTAATATCACGATATCTAACAGTTAATTGCTCTTCAGGATCGATATCATTGCGTAAAATATTATTTGGGCATTGATGTGAATAATCAATAATAGATGCTTCGTTTAATTTCACTGTGAAATATTTTTCAATTCCACCATTTTGTGCGGTACGATAATAATCAAAAACTAAACTAAGAATTTCATTATTTGAAACCGCAATAAGTAATAGAGGGGAAGATTTATCAATCAGTTTGGTAAACTCTATTGGTTGATGAGCTAGATTTTGAGTTCTAGATACTGAAAAATTTAGTTCTGTAACAAATATTGCATTTTCTTTCCCTAATTGATAACGATTTCCTATTGAATCTAATGTTCCACAACCACGAGAAATCAGGCCTTGTTGCTGACCTTCTAATGTAAGATAAATTAAATTAGCCATTAATAAAGTCCATTTTTAGATACGTTTATATAATATTAAACAATATGATTATTATCATCACGTTATTTCTATATTTATCTAACTTTATATTTTTATATTAAAATAATCAAATTAAATATATTCTTAAAGAAACAATTTTCACATATGAAATATATAAAGATTACAGAGATAATAAAAAATAGCACCTGTAATTCTCTACAAATTTAGCATACGCACTAAAAAAATATATAATTAACTAAAAGTAGTGTAATTTATTAATCAAGTTAAAGATTGTTTTTCATTTACTCAACTAGAAATATTGTACAGTAAATTAGAAAAATATGGTGAAGCGAGAATATATTATCAAGAAGCTATCAAAGATAGAGGGGATCTAACTACAATAAATTCGCTAGGTTTACTGTACTAATATGGTTTTGGTACAAAATACGATATCAGACAGGCTATAAAACTATACCAATATTCGACAAATAAAGATGAAAAAATATTTAACCTCGTAGTCGCCAAATTACACATTCAATCAATATCCCTATTTATCTTCATTTTAGAAATTCATTCATTTTTTTTGAACACCATCAACAAATTCCCCCTATTTTGTTCATCATCAGAACACTTTATGATCAGCCTCATTAAGAAATCGCAATAATCTGTATTACCTCCTTCTGTGTCTTGGTTATTGCGGTTTCTTTCCTTAACTCGGAGAACAATCATGACTATCAGACAGATTAATCATATTTATTCGGCGCCAAATTCACACTGGGTAGGTAATGGCTTTCCAGTCAGCACCTTATTTTCCTATCAGGAAAATGGTGAGAAACATAGCCCGTTTCTGCTGATGGATTATGCCGAGCCAACACTGTTTAAACCTGTTACCAATGCCCGTGGTGTAGGAGCGCATCCTCATCGTGGATTTGAAACCGTAACAATCGCCTACCAAGGTGAAGTTTCTCATCATGACTCTAAAGGTCACGCAGGAACGATTACCGCAGGTGATGTGCAATGGATGACCGCTGCTTCTGGTATTTTGCATAAAGAGTATCACTCTGAAAAAATGACCAAAGAAGGCGGTGTATTGGAAATGGTGCAACTTTGGGTGAATCTGCCAACAGCGTACAAAATGACACAGCCTCGTTATCAGGCGCTGAAAGCAGAGGATATCCCTCATGTTGAATTATCAAATAACCAAGGTTATGTCAGAGTGATTGCAGGTAATTATGCCAACACACAAGGTGTGGCAATGACCTACTCGCCGCTGAATGTGTGGGATCTACGTTTAAATCGCGCAGGTGTTTCACATTACAGTATTCCTGAAGGTCATAATGCAATGCTGTTTGTCGTAAAAGGTGCCGTACATATCAATGATAGTGAAATTGCACGTCAACACGATATGGTGATGTTAGATAATCATGGCGATACGCTCACATTAGAATCAATGGGTGACACCATTGTTTTAATTTTAACCGGTGAGCCAATTAATGAGCCTATTGCAGGGCAAGGACCTTTTGTGATGAACACGCAAGAAGAGCTACAACAAGCTTTTGATGATTATGACAATGGTAAATTTGGCGTAATGGATTAATGACATTAGCTTAAAAACAATAACACCAGTCACAAAGCAACAATTTTGTGGCTGGTGCTATATTGCACTGAAAAATCAGGTACAAAAGGACAACATTTAGCAAAAATTAATGTAAACGTGATGACTTATCAGACTCTTCTTCGTCGTCTTCGTCTTCACCCTCTTCATCATCATACTCTGCGTCAGGATCTTCAAAATAAGTACCCCAACCATCGTAATAGACACCCATTTTTTCAGCTAAATTCATTAATTGCTCAACTTGAGCATCAATAAGTTCAGCATTCAAACCACTTTCACTGACTGCATCAAAGCAAACTAAAATCTCACCTGATTCGACTTCAATTTCTTCAGGCTCAGTCACTTCGTAACCTAATTTAAAAACTTCAACGGCTGCTTTTTCTAGTGTTTCAAAATTTTCACAAGAAATATGGTGCTCAATGGCATACAGTGCATCAGGATCACTGCCATCTTCCAGTAATTCTTCAATAATAAGACGTGTTTCTTCACGTTGTTCTGCTAACTCTTTGCTGTCCGCCATAATCATGCTCCGCAATAGTCTGAAAAGGTATCTCGTTCATTGTCCCACAGGCAGGATCAACACTCCATACTTAATATGATCTCCTTATCGCATACTGTTTAAATTAAAAGTTTTCCTTTAGGGGTTGATGATGAATATTTATTGATATAAATTGAATATAAATTCAATGACAGGATATCACTCTATGAACCCTTTTTATCAGAAATCATTCTTACGTTTACTTGATTTTTCACCTGCTGAAATTCAACAACTACTTACATTGTCAGCACAATTGAAAAAAGCCAAAAAATCCGGTCAAGAAACTCAGTATCTTACTGGAAAAAATATCGCACTAATTTTTGAAAAAGACTCAACACGTACCCGTTGTGCGTTTGAAGTCGCTGCATTTGATCAAGGTGCAAGAGTGACTTATCTGGGGGGAGGAAGCCAAATTGGACATAAAGAATCGATAAAAGATACTGCTCGTGTATTAGGTCGTATGTACGATGGTATTCAGTATCGGGGCTATGGACAAAAAACAGTAGATGCACTTGCACAATATTCAGGTGTACCTGTTTGGAATGGTTTAACCAATGAATTCCACCCAACACAGTTATTAGCCGATTTACTGACTATCACTGAACATCAAGCTAAACCATTATCAGAAACGGTATTTGCTTACCTTGGTGATGCTCGTAACAACATGGGTAATACTATGCTGGAAGCGGCTGCATTAACAGGTATGGATTTACGTTTAGTTGCGCCTAAAGCATGTTGGCCTGAAGCGAGTTTAGTTGCTCAATGCCAAGAAATTGCCAAGAAAAATGGCGGAAATATCACGCTAACTGAAAATGTGGCTGAAGGTGTTAAAAACGCTGATTTTCTTTACACTGATGTGTGGGTTTCTATGGGCGAACCAAAAGAGGTTTGGAAAGAGCGTATTGCGTTACTGAAGCCTTATCAGGTCAATATGGATGTTATAAAATTAACCGGAAATCCAGACGTCAAATTCCTTCACTGTTTACCCGCTTTTCATGACGAAGAAACAACGATGGGTAAAGCATTAGCTGAAGAATTTAATCTCTATGGTGGCTTTGAAGTTACTGATGAGGTTTTTGAATCAAAACACAGCATTGTGTTTGATGAAGCAGAGAATCGTCTTCACACCATAAAAGCAGTGATGGTCGCTACCCTTGCAAATCCTTTCTAAAATACATAATCATGCAAAACACCTATTTTTTATTTATGAAAAAATAGGTGTTTTCTTTGTTTTATCTCAAGCTTATTGATTTTTAAATTAAAAAAATTTTTTTTGCAAAAAATAAAAGCAAACGCTTGCGTGCAACTCTAAGATGCGTATAATGCGCCACAATTTGTCAGGAGGAAAGATGAAACAGCGCCTATTCCAATTCGTAACAAAAACAAGCACCTTAACTGGTCGCAAGCGCATTCTCTTTTTTCCAATAGCCCAATTTTTTAAAGCCCCTCTTATTGAGGGGTTTTTTTTGGCCTATAAAAAACCATCTATCGCACAATTCATCGCCAAAGGAGAACTCTAATGACTAATCCGCTCTACCAAAAGCATATTATCTCCATCAATGATCTGGACAGGGAAGATTTGGAGTCTGTTCTTCACGTTGCTAATAAACTCAAACAGCAACCTAATAACGAATTGTTGAAAGACAAAGTGATTGCGAGCTGCTTTTTTGAAGCATCAACACGTACTCGCTTATCATTTGAGACAGCTATCCACCGCCTAGGTGCATCAGTTGTCGGTTTTTCTGATGGAAGCAACACTTCACTGGGTAAAAAAGGTGAAACATTAGCGGATACCATTTCGGTTCTTCGCACTTATGCTGACGCCATTGTTATTCGCCATCCTCAAGAAGGTGCAGCACGTTTAGCCTCTGAGTTTGCGGGCGATATTCCAGTACTCAATGCGGGTGATGGTGCAAATCAGCATCCAACACAGACTTTGCTGGATTTGTTTACCATCCAAGAAACACAAGGCCGTTTAGATAACCTCAATATCGCGATGGTCGGTGACTTAAAATATGGCAGAACAGTACATTCACTGGCACAAGCATTGGCGAAATTTAAAGGTAATCATCTCTATTTTATCGCCCCTAAAGTACTCGCCATGCCAGAGCATATTCTTCACTTGCTGGAAGAAAATGGTGTTGAATACAGCCAACATGAAACAGTAGATGAAGTGATGCCAGAACTAGATATTCTGTATATGACTCGCGTACAAAAAGAGCGTTTAGACCCATCTGAATACGCGAATGTTAAAGCACAATTTATCTTAACCAGTGCAGATCTTGTGAATGTGAAAGATAACCTTAAGATCCTACACCCCCTGCCACGTATCGATGAAATCACGACAGATGTAGATAAAACACCTTACGCTTATTATTTCCAACAAGCAGGCAACGGTATCTACGCACGTCAGGCATTACTTGCCTTAGTTCTGAATAAAAACTTAGTTCTTTAATAAGGAGCACACCATGACACATGATCACAAACTAAAAGTTGAAGCTATCAAACGTGGGACTGTTATTGATCATATTCCAGCGCAGGTGGGCTTTAAAATTCTGTCACTATTTCGCTTAACAGAAACGGATGAAAGAATAACAGTAGGTTTTAATTTACCTTCAGAAAATTTAGGTAAAAAAGACTTAATTAAAATCGAAAATGTCTTTTTAACCTCTGAGCAAGCAAACCGTTTAGCGATGTATGCGCCTCAAGCAACTGTAAATATCATCGATGATTATCAAGTCGTTAATAAAATGGCATTAAGCTTGCCAGAATTGCTTGAAGATGTGGTGCCTTGTCCTAATAGCAACTGTATTAGCCATAACGAGCCAGTACAAAGCAGTTTCCGTGTCAAAAAACTGGCCTCAGATGTTGTATTAACCTGCAAGTACTGTGAAAAAGAGTTCGAACGCCACGCGGTTATTCGTTAATTCTTTTAACTATCTGCTCGCAAGGGCAGATAGTTTTTTTGTCATAACTATCTATTAAAGCAACAATACTCTTCATTGTAGATATTTTCTCTACTTAGAATCACCAAAGTAGATCTTCTGTTTTCTCTCACTTTTTGTCACCATAAAGACTGGATATATCCGCTAAATCACTTACTTAATTACTTTAACAGAGACGAATTTTCGCCTTCTGCGGATAGACTTATGCAAACAAAAACTCGCTTATTACTTTTAACACTGTCACTGGCTGTTTTTGGTGTGATCACAACCGAAGTTGCGGTGATTGGATTGCTACCACAACTTGTCGAACAAATGAATATCACTGCGCCACAAGTGGGCTTTTTAGTCAGCATTTACGCGATTGTTGTCGCAATAACAGGTCCTACTATTACACTTTTATTTGGGCGATTTAATCGCAAAACGATACTGTTGGTCATAATGGCTTTATTTATTATTTCCAATACTGTTTATGCATTAACACATCAATATCACGTTATTTTGCTCTTTCGTATTTTGCCTGCATTTACCCATGCGCTATTTTTTGCAATAGCACTGATGGTGGCGGCAAATTCAGTACCAGTAGAAAAATCCACTCATGGCGTTGCTATTGTTTTTTCTGGTGTTGCGGTGGGAATGGTTTTAGGTATGCCACTTAGCGCTTTTATTGCTGAAACTTGGTCATTAAGTATGGCATTTGGGTTTGGCGCTATCACCAGTGTTATCGCTTTTATTGGTATTGTGTTTTTTGTGCCTTCAATTAAAGTCACTGCACCGCTTAAAATTAGTGATCAATTAAAAGTATTAAAAAAATCAACAGTTTGGTTGAGCATTATTACTGTGACACTTATTTTTTCAGCCATGTTTGCTGGATTTAGCTATATTGCTGATTTTTTAGTGAATATCACAGGGTTTTCAAACAATATGACCAGCACATTACTGATTGTATTTGGTGTGAGTGGTTATTTTGGTAATTTTATTTTTAGTCACTATTTACAGCGAAATGTCGTTAAAACAACGATAACTTACCCAATCTTGTTTTGTTTTATCTATTTATTTATCTGGTTAAGCGGTTCTCAGGCGCTTGCCATGATCCCTCTGATCATTCTTTGGGGCATGTTACACACATCAGGATTAATTATTTCTCAAACATGGTTAATGAGAGATGCAAAAGCAGCACCCGAATTTGCAAATAGCCTTTATATCGCCTTTTCTAATTTAGGGATAACTGTGGGTTCTATGGTAGGAGCTTGGGTTATTCAACACATTGAATTACAAATGATAATTTGGGTAGGTATACTTTTTTCACTACTTGCATTGGGTACCATTTGGTTACGAGTACGATTGCAATCACCAAATTGTGAAATGGCTTATCAGCAATAAATATTTACTCATCAAATCCGCCTTCTTTTGCCACCTGAAGCAATGCATCTGCTATATAACGTGTTTTAGGTGGTAGTTTTTGCCCTTTATGCCACATCATATTGATAGGAGATTGATACCCTTCTGTTTTGATCAAGATGCGCTGTAATTGCCCTTCTTTAAGCTTATCCCCAATCATCCATAACGGAAGTTGAGCAATACCATAGCCATGGATCACTGCGTCAAGCATTGCATCACCATCAGCAAGTTCATAAAAAGGAGTTGGAATATATTGGTGGAAGGTTCCTTCTTCTTTTAGCATCCAATAAAAAGGGGTATCTTGCCGAAATCCCACAATACAACGATGGTCTGATAACGTTTCGATTTCTTTAGGTATGCCATATTTTTGCAAATAAATCGGTGAAGCACAGAGAACCAGTTTTTGTGTTGTCAGTTGTCGTGCAACAACATTGCTACTATCAGGTAAATGCCCGATACGAACGACTAAATCCACGCTCTCCTCATGCATATCAATATAGCGCTCACTAAATGAAACACTCATTTTAAGCTGGGGCTGCTTATCCATTAATGTCATTAAAACAGGCATAATACATTTACGACCAAAAGCAGACGGTAAATCCAGACGAATTTTTCCTGTTAATACCGACTGGTTTTCTTGAACTTGATTATTAGCTTGTTCAAGAATAGAAAGTGCTATTTGACACTGCTGTAAATAATACTCACCTTCAGAGGTCAACGTTAAACGTCGTGTTGTTCTTAATAGTAGATTAATACCTAAATGCTCTTCTAACCGAGTCACACTTTTCCCAACGGCTGATTTAGTTATTCCTAAACGAGATGCAGCTTCAGTAAAGCTACCTGTTTGAGCCGTTGCAACAAAAGCGGTGATACCAGAAAGTGAATTGAATTGCGTCATAGCCACCTACTATTATTCTAAATCTTGCATCAAACAATACATCGATAAAAGTTGTTATAAAAAGCACGATGTTTCTTCATTATAGAATAATTCCACTCTAAAAGCATAAACGGGATATTTTTGAAAAATAAACTTATATAAAAAATGATTTTTATAAAAAATTTTTCTATAAAAAGCCCTTTTATTCAGGGAAAAATACACATCAAAATGAAGTAATTACATGAGTTCATTTTCTTTTTATAATTGCAGACTTTATGATAAAGCCTGACATCTGTCATATTGCTAACCTGAAGCGCTGGCTATAATAGCGTCGCACTAATCGAATGTTAGCGTTAATCTTATAAAAACAGGAGTTCTACATGTCTTACGAAATTAATACCGATAAAGCCCCAGCTGCGATTGGCCCTTATGTACAAGGCGTTGATTTAGGTAATTTAGTGATCACTTCAGGTCAATTACCTGTTGATCCTGCAACCGGTGAATTTGTTTCTGATAATGCAGCAGAACAAGCTCGTCAATCTTTAGAAAACGTAAAAGCAATCATTGAAAAAGCGGGTTTAACTGTTGCTAATATCATCAAAACAACTGTTTTCGTAAAAGATTTAAATGATTTCGGTACGATCAATGCTGCTTATGAAGCATTCTTCAAAGAGCATAACGCTGCATTCCCTGCTCGCTCTTGTGTTGAAGTTGCACGTTTACCAAAAGATGCAAAAGTAGAAATCGAAGTTATCGCTATCCGTTAATTTCGTCTCAACAGCAAGCCATAAAAAAGCAAAGGTCTCTTTATGAGCACTTTGCTTTTTTTATGTTCTCACTTTTTGATGAATAATTTATCACTTCTGTTTTTGGCACATATTTACAATTCAGCCAATCCCTCTTGATGCCTGATGTAGCAAAAATACCTTGATGCAGATCAGTTTTAATGAAGATTATTTCTCTTTCAATTACTATATATTGTGCTTTAATACATACCGACCTACAACATATAGTAATTATACACATCTTATCCACAATAAGCCTGAATGCTGTGCCATCACCTGTTTTTATGGGATTTGAGCCTGTGGATAAATAGTTAAGGAGCAAGATTGTGAAAACCATTGTGATAAAACGAGACGGATGTAAAGTCTCTTTTGACCAAACCCGCATCAGCGATGCTATCAAAAGAGCCGCCGTAGCTTGTGAGATCACTGATGATGATTATTGCGATTCTGTCGCGCAATCCGTTTCACAATCTCTCGCAGGACGTTCGAATGTCGATATCCGTGAGATCCAAGACGCCGTAGAAAATCAGCTGATGGCTGGCGAACATAAAGATGTTGCCAGAGCCTATATTGAATACCGTCATGACCGAGATGTTGCTCGTGAGCAACGTGGAAGACTAACTCAGGAAATCCGAGGTCTTATCGAACAAAGTGATGTCTCTATTCTTCATGAAAATGCGAATAAAGACAGTAAGGTTATCCCTACCCAGCGTGATTTACTTGCGGGTATTGTGGCTAAACATTACGCAAAATTGCATATCCTGCCAAGAGATGTGGTACTCGCTCATGAGCGTGGTGAAATTCATTATCATGATCTCGATTACTCACCGTTTTTCCCAATGTTTAACTGTATGCTAATTGACCTTAAGGGCATGTTAAACAACGGTTTTAAAATGGGAAATGCGGAAATAGAACCCCCTAAATCTATTTCAACAGCAACAGCAGTAACTGCACAAATTATCGCACAAGTGGCAAGCCATATTTATGGTGGTACAACGATAAATCGTATCGATGAAGTATTAGCGCCGTTTGTAAAATCAAGCTATGACAAACACTATAAAGTAGCGCAAGAGTGGCAGATTGCTGATAAAGAAGCTTATGCTAATGCGCGTACTGAAAAAGAGTGTTACGACGCATTCCAATCTTTAGAGTATGAAGTTAATACACTACATACTGCTAATGGACAAACCCCATTTGTCACTTTTGGTTTTGGCCTTGGTACGTCGAAAGAAGCGCGTTTAATTCAACGATCTATTCTTGAAAATCGCATGGCTGGTTTAGGCAAAAACCGTAAAACAGCTGTTTTCCCTAAACTTGTTTTTGCCATTAAAGATGGCTTAAACCATAAATTTGGTGATCCTAATTACGATATCAAACAACTTGCTCTCGAATGTGCAAGTAAACGCATGTATCCCGATATCTTAAATTACGATCAAGTCGTTAAAGTAACAGGTTCATTTAAAACGCCAATGGGTTGCCGTAGCTTCTTAGGTGTTTACGAAGAAAATGGCGAGATGATCCATGAAGGTCGTAATAACCTCGGTGTTATCAGCCTGAACTTACCGCGTATTGCGATTGAAGCTCAAGGTGATGAAGCAACATTCTGGTCACTACTTGATGATCGCCTCGAACTAGCGAAAAAAGCACTGATGACTCGTATTGCTCGTTTAGAAAACGTCAAAGCGCGTGTTGCCCCTATCCTTTATATGGAAGGTGCTTGTGGTGTTCGCTTAAAAGCAGATGATAATGTCTCTGAAATCTTTAAAAATGGCAGAGCATCAATCTCATTAGGTTATATCGGTGTTCATGAAACCATTAATGCACTGTTTGGTACTGAAAAACACGTTTTTGATGATGAAACCTTAAGAGAAAAAGCAGTGGCGATTATTAATCGTCTGCGTGAAGCAACAGATCAGTGGAAAGAAGAAACAGGTTATGGCTTTAGCCTTTACAGCACACCAAGTGAAAACTTATGTGATCGCTTCTGCCGCTTAGATGCAGCTGAATTCGGTATTTTACCGGGTGTGACAGATAAAGGTTATTACACCAATAGCTTCCACTTAGATGTTGAGAAAAAAGTAAATCCATACGACAAACTGGATTTTGAAGCGCCTTATCCTCCATTAGCAAATGGCGGTTTCATTTGTTACGGCGAATATCCAAACTTACAGCATAACCTTAAAGCATTAGAGGATGTGTGGGATTACAGCTATACCCGCGTTCCTTATTACGGAACGAATACTCCGATTGATGAATGTTATGACTGTGGTTATACCGGTGAGTTCTCTTGCACTAGCAAAGGCTTTACTTGCCCACGTTGTGGTAATCACAACCCTGCAAGAGTTTCAGTGATCCGCCGTGTATGTGGATATTTAGGTAGCCCAGATTCACGCCCATTTAATGCGGGTAAGCAAGAAGAAGTTAAGCGTCGTGTGAAACATCTGGCAAATGGTCAATTAGGTTAAGAGTGTGAATTACCATCAATATTACCCTGTTGATGTTGTCAATGGTCCTGGTACTCGTTGCACCCTGTTTGTTGCAGGGTGCATACACCAATGCCGAGGCTGTTATAACAAATCAACGTGGTCATTAACGTCAGGCAAGCCATTTACACAAGAGATGGAAGATCAGATTATTGCGGATCTTCAAGACAGTCGAATTAAACGACAAGGATTATCGCTTTCAGGGGGTGATCCTTTACATCCGCAAAATTTATCTACAATTTTGCACTTGGTAAAACGAGTCAAAACCGAATGCCCTGAAAAAGATATTTGGGTTTGGACAGGCTATTTACTGGCAGATTTGACACCAGAGCAACAAGAAGTTGTTAGCTATATAAACGTGCTAATTGATGGAAAGTTTGTACAGGAACTTTATGATCCCGGATTATTGTGGCGTGGTAGTAGTAATCAGGTTATTCATAAATTGAGATAATATCTAGAAGCCCATTTTTATAGTGGGCTTTTTTCTTTCATCATTCTCATTTAATCACCTCCGTTATCAAATGCGAATCATTTTCAAAAATGATAGTCAAAGTGATTAGTTTTGTTTTATTATTAGCGCTCTTAACTATTCTTTTTATGATGATACTTGATATGAAATTAGCACTTTTCCCTTTATTTTCAATAATCTTACTTTCTGGTTGTAGCAGTACTTGGGAGCCCAAAGGTTCATCAGATTACACATTGCAGGAAGCGAAAATGCTCTGTGAGTTTGATGCCAATACTCGTTACCCTATCCGCAAAGAAGTGCTACAACGTACTGTTTATCGTGATGTGCAAAAGACGTGTCGTAAAGATGACAAAGATCACTGCGGTGATAAAAAAACCTACACTGAACGTGTACCAATGACAGAAAGCTATGTTGAAGACATTAACCAAGAAGACAGAAAAACCTTCTATACCTCTTGTATGTCTTTAAAAGGATGGGAACAAAAAAATCATTACTTTTGGGAATAGTGGAAAGTTAAGAAAAAAGTTTAATCACATTGCCAATAGAGCTTAGTACCAAAACCTAATTGATTATTCACCATCTTAATTTCTTGCAATTGTAGCTCCCATAAAGGCACATGGATGGCGGCTAATGCGACAGGAAAGCGTAAACAATAATGTTTTCTTGCGTTGATGTCGTCCTTACCAGTTAGTAAAGAAACAGCCCCCGTGAATTGAATACCTTGTAAATCTGATACGGTAATTTCTTGTGTGCTGATACTTCCTGCAACTAATAAGTTTTCCTGCATCATTTGAGCATGACGTGTTTTCTTTTCAGAAAGAAAAACAAGCCTCATCTGACTTTCATCAAACCAATAAAAACAATTAGCACACCAAATATCACCCAATGAACGTGTTGTACATAAGGTGAACACATGGTTTTCACGCATATATTGTTTAATTATTTTGATCGAGTCTAAAGGAGACATAATATACCTGTATAGATACAAAAAGAGACGCTGTTTAGTTGATAATTATATCACCAAAACGAGCGTCTTACCGCGTGTCTCTTATTACAGGTTATTTATCGAAAACAGTTAAAATTAACGATAAATTTCAGCATTTACAGTGAGGTAATCATCACCTGTAGCACCAACAACTTTAAAGCCTTTTGCGCCTTCATCTTTTGCAATTTGAGCAATTTTAGTTGTTAAACCATCTAAAGTATCGCTACCTGTGATTGTGATATACTCACCATTCACTGAAGGACTTTTTGATACGCTATCAGATGCGATTGAACCAAATGAAATAGCACTTAAAGCTAATGTAGCAGCGATTAATGTAGATTTTTTCATAATAAACTCCAAATAAATTCTAATTTTGTTAGGTATCGCGGAGTGTCTCTCTGTGATGTGGATCATATTATGCGCTTTAGTTTAACTTTAAAATTAGCAATAATTGCTGTTCATTTTCAAAAAAATTGAATGTTATTTTTTAAATGATAGAACTTACTGTCACAAATATTTCACAACATATTGATATATCTAATAGATTTCATTCTGATAAAACGATAAATTACTCAATTAAAAAATTAAGAAGTATTATTTATCAAAAGAGAAAGTAGCACGAAAAGGAAAAAATGATGACGGAGACAATGTGGTCACTCTATATTGTTAGAAATCGTCTCGGTTCTCTTTATACAGGGATCACGACAAATGTTGAGAGGCGTTTTCAACAACATCAGAATGGAACGGGCGCTAAGGCACTGAAAGGTAAAGGCCCTTTATTATTAGAATTTTATTGTCAGGTAGGGAATAGACAGCGTGCTTCTCAACTTGAATACCAGTTAAAACAGTTGAAAAAGACGCAAAAAGAAAAGCTGATCATTGACCAGCCTTCAGACATTGCACTGTATTTAATACAGGATAAATAAATTTAGCTAAATTGGTCAAACAATGGTGAATAGTTGACTAAACCATGGATGTCATCAACATTGCCATTTTCTAACGCATAAAGCTGAAAAGCCTCTTCTGTATCAGGCCATTTGCAATGTAAGCCTTGTGACTTAGCTGGGATAAAACCTGATTTTTGATAATACTCAGGCTCCCCCAACACCACAACGGCACCGTAACCAAATTCATTTAGGCTATCTAGCCCTTCATTAATCAGTTGACGTCCAATACCTTGGTTTTGGAAATCAGGCGCAACAGCAAGTGGTGCAAGTCCTACCCACTGGCAATCTTTTCCATCAATATCAACAGGTGTAAAACCGATATAGCCAATTAATTGGCCTTCATCGTTAATTGCCACCATGCCTAATGTTAATAACCCTTCTTCTCGTAAATGCCCGACTAAATCAGCTTCACTACCTGTCGGAAACGCTTGGCGTAAAAGGTTATCAATTGCAGGAATATCAACGGGAATTTCAACACGTATTAGCATGAAGTTGAGCTCAGTTCATGGCTGTGCAGAGTGTCTTCTTTTTCTTCTTGAAGCCCACTTTTTACAAACTCAGCCAGTTGTAATAAACCAAAACGCAACACAGATGGCATTGAGTCTAATTCAATTGCATCCATCAGGTTCTTAACATATAACCCGAGTTCTGTATCACCCTCAATTTGTAGACGACGTTGGAAAAATAAGGTGTCAGGATCTTCTTTGCGAGCAGCAATTAAAATAAGATCATTAGCATTTCCGCTAAAGCTGACATCTTCTTTTTCTAAGCGACTGACCACTAATTTATCATCACGAACACTGATAAACCACTGTAAATGTAAGTCTCTTATCTCAACTTTTAGCCACTTATCTTCTAAAAAGTGTAAATCACCTTCAGCTAACGACTCACGAAACTGCCAACTTAAAAACTGTTCTAAGATATCGCGTTGCAGAGCAAATGGGGTAACCTGTAAAGGGTAACGTAAAAAACGAGGACCCTCTTTAACCAAATGGGTACGAATTTTGTTAAACACGTTCGGACTCCTATAAATAAAATTACGGGCTATTGTGCCAGATATAGACAGATATTCTGCGATCCTATATCAATATTCGGTTAATCCGTTGTTCACATTTTGAGTTCTTTGATTTTACTTAAGCAAAAAACAGAGTTCTCTGCCCTAAATCAAAACCTTTTTTTATCTTGCTCATTACAATTTCTGATCATTCTTAATTTCTAAAGGGAAGTGAAGATGGAATTGCTGTGCCCAGCAGGTAATTTACCTGCCTTAAAAGCGGCCATAGATAATGGTGCGGATGCCGTTTATATCGGCTTAAAAGATGATACGAATGCAAGACATTTTGCGGGTTTAAATTTCACAGAAAAGAAGTTACAAGAAGCGGTTAATTATGTTCACCGCCACCAGCGAAAATTGCATATTGCAATAAACACCTTTGCTCACCCTGATGGATTTGAACGCTGGCAAAAAGCGGTTGATATGGCAGCATCTTTAGGTGCTGATGCGCTTATTTTGGCGGATATCGCCATGTTAGAGTATGCCGCAGAGCGTTATCCTCATATTGAGCGCCATGTTTCAGTGCAAGCTTCTGCAACCAATACACAAGCGATTGAATTTTACCAACGTAACTTTGATGTGGCTCGTATTGTTCTTCCTCGAGTTCTATCTATTCATCAAGTAAAACAATTAGCACAAACTAGTCCAGTACCTTTAGAAGTTTTTGCCTTTGGTAGCTTATGTATTATGGCTGAAGGTCGATGCTATCTATCTTCTTATTTAACCGGTGAATCCCCTAATACCGTAGGTGCTTGCTCTCCGGCTCGTTTTGTACGTTGGCAACAGACACCACAAGGAATGGAGTCTCGCCTTAATGACGTACTTATCGACCGCTATTCACCCGACGAGAATGCGGGTTATCCAACATTATGCAAAGGGCGTTATTTTGTTGATGACCACTGTTATCACGCATTAGAAGAGCCTACGAGCCTCAATACGCTTTCACTATTACCAGAGTTAATGGCGATGAATATCGCATCCGTCAAAATTGAGGGTCGTCAACGTAGTCCTGCTTATGTTACTGAAGTCGCAAGAGTTTGGCGTGCAGCTATCGATCAATGCAAAAAAGATCCTCAAGGCTTTAGTACTAACCCTCGTTGGATGAACGCATTAGGAAAAATTTCAGAAGGAACACAAACAACATTGGGTGCTTATCACCGCAAATGGCAATAATAAGGATAAGAAAATGAAATATGCATTAGGCTCTGTACTTTATTATTGGCAAAAAGAAGCACTTGAAGCCTTCTATGAAAAAGCAAAACATAGTGATGCTGATATTATTTATTTAGGTGAAACGGTTTGTAGTAAACGCCGAGAAACCAAGCCTCAAGATTGGATAAATCTCGCCAAAGAAGTCGCTAAAAGTGGTAAGCAAGTGGTGCTTTCTACCTTAGCATTATTACAAGCACCTTCGGAATTAAAAGAAATTGCTAAGTTAGTTGATAACGGTGAGTTTTTAGTTGAGGCGCATGATTTTGGTGTGATCAATATGCTTTACGAGCGTCATCTCCCTTTTGTGGCAGGTCACGGGCTTAATTGCTACAACGCTTATGCGTTACGTTTGTTGCATAAACAAGGAATGATGCGTTGGTGTATGCCTGTTGAGCTTTCTCGCGAATGGTTAAGCAACCTTCTAACCCAATGTGAAACATTAGGTATTAGAGATAAGTTCGAGGTTGAAGTGCTGGCTTATGGGCATCTTCCTTTGGCTTATTCAGCGCGCTGTTTTACTGCTCGTTCTGAAAATCGCTCTAAAGATGATTGTGAAACCTGCTGCCAAAAATACCCTCAAGGTCGTGAAGTACGCTCACAAGAAAATCAGCAAGTATTTGTTCTTAATGGTATTCAAACACAAAGTGGCTATTGTTATAACTTAGGTAACGATCAAACATCAATGACAGGCTTAGTGGATATTATCCGTTTATCTCCTGAATCTGATGCTATTTTTGATACCTTACAACAATTTCGCCAAAATGAACAAGGTCAACAACCACTGACAACAATTCATCACCATGACTGTAACGGCTATTGGCGTAAGTTGGCAGGATTGGAGTTGGTAGAATAAGTTTCGTTATCCACTCTATTTCAATCTAATCGTAGAGTGGATTTATTCTTCCTAAAGGGATTTGCATTTCAGTGCTCTAATCACTATTTAGAACCGCGATGATGTAACCAATGCTTAAATTGGTGCGTAATATGCCTTAACTCTCCATTACGTAACATACCCACCAGCACACCTAACACGGTGTAAATCACGCCTAAAACCAACATCATCACAATATCACCCAATATGCTTTGGAATGATAATCCCATTTGGTTAATACCAGCCATGGCGTTTACTGCCCATGTAGAAGGTAGTGCGGATGAGATTGCAAATACCCAGTCAGGCATCGCTTGTAATGGCCAAATCGTGCCGGAAATATAGAATACAGGTGTTGTTACAAACGCCAATGTCAGATAAATCATCTCAACACTGCGTAAGCACTCTGTAATCAATTTACCAAGACCTAATACAGCCAATAGGAATGGGAAAGTAAGCATCCATACTTGGTAAAGCGGAGCCTCTTGGCGATAGCCTAATACCCAAGGCCATAGTGCAAAGAACACGGCAGATAAAAATAACCAAATAGGAATAAGTGCAGATAACGCTCCTAAATAAACCGCTAATGGTGGCTTTCCTTTTGGCGTACTTCTCACTGCAATACTGACACGGACACAAGCAATTAAGAGCGAGTGTTGTAATAACATGACTAATAAGCCCGGGAAAATAATTGCAGCAAAACTTACCCCTGGGTTATACATCGCTATAGTTTCGCCTTGGATTGGCTTTAATAGAATTCTCGATTGCTCAACACTAAAGCCCGCATTTTGTAAAATACGCCCATTATAAGAATCTAATAACTGTTGATAAGCCAACATCAATTCTTGCTGAATTTGTCCACTGGCAAGACGGTTTGTAGCATCACCAAAAACCGGAACAGTGACATCTTTACCATTCAGTAATTTCTTCTCAAAATCAGTTGGAATAATAATGATGGCAAAGAGCTCACGCATAATCATATCGTGACGAGCTTCATCTAAATTATCGTAATTATTAATACTTAATTTAGGTGTCGAGTTTAATGCCCGAATAAGTGAATAGCTTGCGGGGCTATGATCTTGATTAATCACTGCCACAGGTAAATCCCATAATACAGGTTTGGCATACACCAAACTCATAATACATAGGGAAACAATAAGTAGCATCCACATCGGCTTTTCTAACATACCCAGTAGAACGCGCTTAAAAGTTTGGAAATACATCTGCATCATGCAACACCTACCTGTAATTCCAATCGTTTAAAAATGCGTTTGCGAACTAAGAAGGCGATAGCAAAAGGATAAATCAGCAAGAGCGAACAAACATATAAAATACCTTGTAGTGATACTTCTCTTAAAAAGATATCAAACATGGCATTTAAGGCGTGAGTTAATGGCTCTAAATTAGAAATAATCTGTGCAGGTAAGATCATCGAAAGTTCAGGTACAGCCATACCTGAAAATGCCAATGCAATACTCACCAACATACCTATCATACTGTATGCCGTTATCGCGCTATTGGTAAACGCAAAGAGCAGCAACCCCACACTTTGAGCCGCAATAATATAGAAGAATCCCACTAGCACCATATATAGCGGATTACCGTTTACCTTCGCCCCCGAAAAATGCACTAATGCCGCTAATTCAACAATTAACAAGGTTAAGAAAAACAGTGTATAAGGCGTGAGTTTACCAATAAGGGCAAATGTGAAAGGCTTAATATTCAATAGCATATTACCGCGTGATAACGAATAAATCGTACAAGTCACGACAAAGAGTTGGAGCATATGAATAGTAGCTGCAAATTGCTGATAATAAATATAACTGCCACTGGCATTAAATAAGCTGTCATAAGAGAGCGTCACTTTTGCCAATGGAGGAACTGGTTTATTCATCTCTTGAGCTAAAACAGTACGGTATTGCGCATTAAGCTCTGCGATTAATCCACTAAAATCCTGTATTGCGTAGCTCCCAGCCGCATAATACAACCCGTTGTAATACATACGTGTAGTGGGTTGTTTTCCCGCTAAGACCTTACTTTCAAAGTGTCGAGGAATGGTGAGTATCGCGTAATCTTTTGCACTACCAAGCCGTTCCATTGCTGTACGAGGATTTCCATCTAGCGTATTTAATTGCGCATGAGAGCCTGCATTTAAGTCTCTGATCAGTGTTCTCGATAATGGACTATTATCGTTATTGATCACCGAAACTGGCAAATTCAGCAACGTGCCTTCAGAAAAGTTAGCACTAATTAACGTGAACAACATCAATGGAAATAGCCAGCTTAGCCAGTGAAAAACTGGGCTACGTACTGCCATATGCGTTTCTCGTGAAAATGCGCTACTAAAGCCACGCCAAGCTGCCTTTACTCTCATTGTTTGTCCTTATTTATCCCAACGCCATAATGCACTCATACCAGGGCGAAGCCCTTCAATTGGCGTCACAGGATACAATCGGATCTCAAACGTTTTTAAATCGAAATCACCAGTGGCTCTTGTCGCTCTTTTTGTTGCGTAGTCACCCATTGGAGCGATATAGCGAATTTCAGCTTCTACCTCTTTATTACCCAATGCAGGAACCGTGATAGTAATACGATCACCTTTGCGAATATCCGCTAAAATATCTTCACGAAGGTTATAAACAAAATAAGCATCAGGAATACGAATAAGGGTAGCAAGTGGACTATTGGCATTAAAGAGTTCACCTATCTCCGCAGGAATAGGACCGACTTCGCCATCTACTGGTGCTTTAACTTGTAAGTCGTTTTGTTGGATCTTCAACTCAATAAGTTGTTGTTCTGCCTGTTGCACCGCGGCGGTGTATTTATGGCGTAATTCAATACGATCGCCATTTTTGGCTTCATCCAATTCTGCTTGAGCGCCTCTGACACGTTGTGATGCAACATCACGGCTACGGCGCGCATTATCCAACTCTGTTGCTGATACATAGCCTTGATTAGCTACCGCGCTGATACGCTGATAATCTCTTGCTGCATTTGCAGCTTCTACTTTAGCTTGAGATAACACTGCTTCTAGATTACGAATGCTCTCTTCTCTTGTGCCATGTAATGACAAATCTAATTGAGCTTGAGCTTGTGCTTTGGCGGCCTCAAGTGCAGCAACTTGCGCATTGAGTTCAGGGCTTTCTAATGTGATCATTAATTGCCCTTTTTTGACATCATCACCTCGCTCTATATGGCGTTCAATAACACGGCCTTTGGCTTTAGAGGCAACAATGACTTCTGGAGCGTCAACTTCTCCTTGCAATAATAAATATTGATTATGCGCGCGGAAAAGTATGGCTAATGCAATTAGTATTAGCATTAATAAAATAAGATAGATGGCTCTTTTTTTCATATAACGATTAGACCTTAATAGTGAAGTAGAACACTCACTGACAGAGTTATATTACACAATAACTCAGAATTTCTTTAAGAATTTTGTGCGCCAGATCACTGATGCAAAGGAATATTTTCTTTGATAGTGCGATTAAGTTATTCTTATATCAAACTTTATCGCCTAATTAATATCCCCGTTTTATCTGAACTTTTTATGTTTATCAGATAGAAAAGAGAACGGTACTCAATACTTATGTATGAATTTGATCTTATTTTGCTGTTATTACAGCAAATGTGCGTTTATTTAATTATTGCTTGGTTTTTAAGCAAAACACCTCTATTTACGCCACTTTTACAGGTCACGATAAAACTACCACATAAGTTGATGTGCTACGTCATATTCTCTATTTTCTGCATTATGGGTACCTATTTTGGGCTACATATTAATGATTCTATTGCCAATACGCGTGCTATTGGCTCTGTCTTAGGCGGATTGCTAGGAGGCCCTTACGTTGGCTTCCTTGTGGGTTTTACCGGAGGCTTACACCGCTATTCACTCGGTGGCATGACTGCTTTTAGCTGTATGGTATCGACCATTGTCGAGGGATTAATCGGCGGATTAGTTCACCGTTATTACGTAAAACATGGGCAGATGTATCGAATATTTAACCCATGGACAGCCGCTGCGGTGACTTTCTTTGCTGAAATAATACAGATGAGCATCATCTTATTATTGGCACGTCCGTTTAATGAAGCACTGGCTTTAGTGAAAGATATTGCCGCTCCTATGATCGTAGCAAATACCGTTGGTGCTGCAATGTTTATTCGAATATTACAAGATAGACGCGCTATATTTGAAAAATATACCAGTGCATTCTCAGCACAAGCATTAAAAATCGCTGTCTGTACTGAAGGTATTTTACGTAAAGGATTTAACCAAGATAATAGCACCCGTGTAGCAAAAGTGATTTATCAAGAATTAAGAGTCAGTGCGGTTGCCATTACAGATAGAGAAAAGCTACTCGCCTTTATTGGCATTGGCGCGGACCACCATTTACCGGGTACACCTATTTCATCAGATCAATCTAAACAAGCCATTAATAATAATGAAGTTGTTTATGCTGATGGTAATGAAACGCCCTATCGTTGCACTCTTTCCCCTCATTGCAAGCTAGGTTCAACCTTAGTTATTCCGTTAAGAGGTGAAAATAATCAAGTGATTGGAACAATAAAACTTTATGAGGCTAAAAATCGCCTATTTAGTTCTATTAACCGCACCTTGGGTGAAGGTATCGCAAGCCTATTATCTGCACAAATTCTAGCAGGGCAATATGAGCGAAATAAGCAATCGCTTTTAGAGTCAGAGATTAAACTCTTACATGCTCAGGTTAATCCTCACTTTCTTTTTAATGCACTAAATACACTGCAAGCAGTTATTCGACGTGATAGCGAGCAAGCAAAGCAACTCGTGCAATTTCTTTCTGCTTTCTTTCGTAAGAATTTAAAAAGACCAGAAGCGGTGGTGACATTAAGTGACGAAATCGAACATGTAAACGCCTATCTACAAATCGAGAAAGCGCGTTTTCAGGAACGCTTGCAGATTGATATTCAAATTCCTGAAAGCTTAGCGAATGCACGCTTACCGGCTTTTTCTCTTCAACCGATGGTCGAGAATGCAATTAAACATGGAACGTCACAGTTATTAGACACAGGAAAGATTACAATTAGAGCACATCAAGAGCATCATTTAATCATTATCGAAATTTGTGATAATGCTGGACTTTACCATCCTCAATGCCCGTCGCATCAATTAGGTTTAGGCATGAGACTAGTGGATAAGCGATTAAAATTACGCTATGGCGAGCTTTATGGTGTTTTAGTTGAATGCCAAGCCGATGAATATACAAAGGTGAAAATTTGCTTACCTCTAGAAAAAAGCATGGATAACGTTACATAACAATGAATATATTAATCGTTGATGATGAGCCACTGGCTCGTGAAAACTTACGTTGTTTACTTGAAGTTGAAAAGGATATTCATATTGTTGGTGAATGTAGTAATGCGATTGAAGCAATAGGAGAAATACATCGCAAAAAGCCTGATGTTGTATTTCTTGATATTCAGATGCCTCGCATTACTGGCCTTGAAATGGTCACAATGCTTGATCCTGAACATCGCCCTTATATCGTCTTTTTAACCGCATTTGAAGAGTATGCGATCCAAGCTTTTGAAGAACATGCTTTTGATTATTTACTTAAGCCATTAGAGCAAGAGCGTTTAACAAAAACATTAAATCGTCTACGCCAAGGTAATAAGCAAAATATCGATCTCTTAACACCTCCTGAAGAGCGTTTAAAGTGTATTCCATGTACAGGGCATAGCCGTATTTGGTTAATGCCAATTGATGAGGCTGTATTTGCAACATCAAGGCTCAGTGGTGTCTATGTGACAAATAATCAAGGCCAAGAAGGCTTTACAGAATTGACATTACGGACTTTAGAAACACGAACACAATTAGTACGTTGCCATCGTCAATATTTAGTGAATATGGATTATGTTAATGAGATTATTTTTGGCGATAATGGGCAAGCCGAATTGATATTACATAATAACAGCCAAATTCCTGTTAGCCGCCGCTATCTTAAACCGTTAAAAGAAGCGATTGGCTTAAGTTAATAATAAAATAAATGAGTATTTAGATATTTATAAATATTGAGCTAAGTACTCATTAAAAATTTGCTGATACTGCTTACGATCAAAAATAAGCTGCTCAATAGGTGTAATACCATGTTCATCAAGCTCTAGTGCGTCTTCTTTATCTAACCCATCTTCATAAGCAATATTATTCCACTTCACCTCATCCTCTGTAATTTCTAAATCACAAGAGATCACAGAGCAATAATCACTGCCACAATGACAACGATACAACACCAATCGATTATTATCTAATTGAGTGTAAACAGGTTTATTTCCTAAATATTGTTCTATTTTACTACGAATAATTTTATCGCGATCGTAATTAGGGAAACGAGCTTTATCAACAACAAAAAAATCCAAGTCAAAATCTGAAAAGCGTAAATCTGTTTGTTTCTCAAACCCCAACCATTTATCCAGTGCTTTACCATCAATATAAAAATTAAAGTCTGCACGTTGCGTATCAGCATCTTGCTGAATACAACGTAACTCTAAATGATTAGCTTGCATAAGCTTTCCTATTATTGATGGAAATGAGTCGTGATAGATTTTATATCATTAAAATAAGCATAAAAAAACCAGCCAACTTTCGTTGACTGGTTTCAATTTTTTATCATCAACTCAATTTAATATTGAGTGAATGCAAGCTCTTATTGGTTATGAGAGCTGCTACGACGACGAGGTGTACCTTCGTTGTTACGACCACGGAAATTACCGCGCTCGCCACCACGATCGTTACTACGCTCACCACCGCGGTCATTATTACCACGACGTTGTGGTTGATCACCATTGTTAAAACGACGACCACCTTGTGGTTGACCATCACGACGGCTGTTATTACGACGCTCACGGAAAGGCTGAGATTGAGCATCACCCACTAATTGCATATTCAGTGGTTTGTTCATAATACGCGTACGTGTGAAATGACTTAATAAGTCTGTTGGCATACCTTTTGGTAACTCGATGGTTGAGTGAGAACCATACAGTTTGATATTACCAATGTAACGGCTGCTGATATCACCTTCGTTAGCAATCGCACCAACGATATGACGAACTTCAACACCATCATCACGACCCACTTCGATACGGTATAAATCCATTTCGCCAGCATCACGACGTTCACGACGAGGAGAACGCTCACGATCATTATCACCGCGACGGCGATCATCACCACGACGATCGTCACGATCGTTAAATTCACGACGAGGACGACGAACTGGATCTGGTGGCAGGATAAGCGCACGCTCACCTTGAGCCATTTTCAGTAATACCGCAGCCAGTGTTTCCATATCTAGTGCTTCTTCACCTTGTGGAGCTAATTTAGGTAACAGAGCACGATACTGATCAAGGTTGCTAGTTTCTAATTGTTGCGCGATTTGCTGTGCAAATTTTTCCTGACGACGTTGGCTGATAAGTTCTGCATTTGGCAGTTCTACTTCAGGAATAGTCATCTTCATTGTACGTTCGATATTGCGCAGTAAACGACGCTCACGGTTATCAACGAATAAAATTGCACGGCCAGCACGACCCGCACGACCTGTACGGCCAATACGGTGAACATAAGACTCTGAATCCATTGGGATATCATAGTTCACAACAAGGCTGATACGGTCAACGTCAAGACCACGAGCTGCAACGTCAGTCGCGATTAAAATGTCTAAACGACCATTTTTCAGACGCTCTAATGTTTGCTCACGCAGTGATTGGTTCATATCACCATTTAACGCCGCACTGTTATAACCATTACGTTCTAAAGCTTCAGCAACTTCTAATGTTGCGTTTTTAGTACGAACGAAAATAATCGCCGCATCAAAATCTTCAGCTTCTAAGAAACGAATTAATGCTTCATTTTTACGTGCGCCGAATGTCATCCAATAGCTTTGGCTAATGTCTGGACGTGTTGTTACGCTACTTTGAATGCGTACTTCTTTCGGATCATTCATGAAACGACGAGTAATACGACGAATAGCTTCTGGCATTGTTGCAGAGAACAGTGCTGTTTGGTGTTCTGCTGGGATCTTACTTAAGATGTTTTCAACATCTTCAATAAAGCCCATACGTAACATTTCATCAGCTTCATCTAATACTAAACCTTTCAGTTTAGATAAATCTAATGTGCCACGGTTTAAATGGTCTAATAAACGACCCGGTGTACCCACAACAACTTGTGGTCCTTGGCGTAACGCACGTAATTGAACGTCGTAACGCTGACCACCATACAGTGCAACAACATTTACTTTTGGTAAATGCTTAGAGAAATCTTCAATTGCTTCAGCAACCTGAACCGCAAGTTCACGAGTCGGTGCTAAAACTAAAATTTGTGGTGCTTTTAATGATTCATCAAGATTGTGTAATAATGGCAGGCTAAATGCGGCAGTTTTACCACTACCTGTCTGTGCCATACCTAAAACATCATTGCCGTTTAAAAGGAAAGGAATACATTGTTGCTGAATTGGAGAAGGCTTCTCGTAGCCTAAGTCATTCAGTGCAGTCAAAATAGGTGCTGATAAACCTAGATCAGCAAAAGTCATATCGGTTTCAGTAGTCATGTCACTGTGCCTCATTCATTATGGCAGCCAGTTGACATAACATACCGCATGGTTTGTCGGTCTTTATCATCTAAAATGTGAACTGGCTCAAATTATATTATTAAACGAACAAACAAGCCCTCATCCTATGTAGATGATGGCTTTCAAACTGATCAGAGAAATGTTCGTCAGCTATTGCTGGTCCGATTCCGCTAGGTCTTCTTGTTGGCCTAACAGTGCTAATTCCAACAATGCGTAGCGGTGCTCAACAAAGTTATGTGCGTTGTTGGCAACCGTCAGCTTGAATAACGCTTCTGCGCTATCCATGTCCCCCAGACTTAGGTAATACTTACCTAAATAGAAGTTAGTTTCACTAAGATGCTCAGCGAGCGAAGTGTTATCGGTTGAAGCCTCATTTAATTTCAACATTAATGTTTTTTCATTAATGTCGCCTAAATAAAACTCAACTATATTCCATCCCCATTGCCCCGTTTTATCCGCCTGCTGGTATCGCTGTTTTAGCTGTTGTTTAGCTAAATCAGTGTTTATCTCTTTTTCTACAAGATATAACCAAAGCGAACGAATGGGATCATTTGGATCGACCTGATAAAACGCCTGCAGATCATCCTGCGCCAATTTCAATCGGCCACCGTAGTACGAAGCGATACCACGATTAAAACGCGCATTATTGTAAGTTGGATCAAGCTCTAAAACAGAATCAAACGCTTCATAAGCAGCATCGTAATTTGCTGCCTGCGTAAAATAGATACCTAGAAAATTAAAAATTTCTAGCATATCTGGTCGTATTGATAGCGCCATTGAAAAATCATTACGCGCTAAAGCTCGTAAACCGAGGCTATCATACAGCACACCACGCTCATATAAAAGCTGTGCGTATTCATCTTCGGTTAATGAGCGGCTCGCTAGGATTTGTTCTATACGAGCCAATATCACTTCTTGTTGTAAAGAAGGCTGCAATGGTGTGGCAAAAATCGCATTCTGACGCCATTCTGGACTAGTGCTGCATCCGGAAATAAAGATGAAAACAGCAATAGAACAACTGCGCAGAAATGTTTTCATTTCTCACTCCCAAAGTCAGACCTTTCAACAAAAAGCGTTCTAGACGTCCTACTTGTCAATCATAATAAGTCTCTACCGATACCTATGTCTAGATATCGGTAGTAGAATATCATTAATTCGCAGAATCTTCAGAAGAAGTTTCTGTTGCTTCCTGCTGATTAGCTTGAGCTTCTTTCATGCTTAAGCGAATACGGCCTTGACGGTCAATTTCCAGTACTTTAACTGGAACTTCTTGACCCATTTCCAAGTAGTCACTCACTTTCTCAACGCGTTTGTCTGCGATTTGAGAAATATGAACCAGACCTTCTTTGCCGCCACCGATAGCAACGAATGCACCGAAATCTACAATACGAGTTACTTTACCGTTGTAGATACGACCCACTTCAACTTCAGCCGTGATTTCTTCGATACGAGCGATAGCTTGTTTTGCTTGGTCGCCACTTGTTGCAGCAATCTTCACTGTACCATCATCTTCGATTTCGATAGTTGTGCCTGTTTCTTCCGTTAATGCACGGATAACTGAGCCACCTTTACCGATAACGTCTTTGATCTTGTCTGGATTAATTTTGATAGTATGAATGCGCGGTGCGAATTCAGAAATATCAGCACGAGGTTGGCTAATTGCATCTTCCATTACGCCTAAAATATGTAGACGTGCGCTTTTCGCTTGGTTTAATGCAACTTGCATGATTTCGCGAGTGATACCTTCGATTTTGATATCCATTTGTAATGCGCTGACACCGTTACGGCTACCCGCAACTTTAAAGTCCATATCGCCTAAATGGTCTTCATCACCCAGAATATCGGAAAGAACAACAAAGTTGTCGCCTTCTTTCACTAGACCCATTGCAATACCTGCAACAGATTCTTTAATTGGTACACCAGCATCCATCAGTGCTAAAGAAGCACCACAAACAGACGCCATTGAAGATGAACCATTTGATTCAGTGATTTCAGAAACCACACGAACAGTATATGGGAATTCTTCAATTGTTGGCATTACTGCTAACACACCACGTTTTGCTAAACGGCCATGACCGATTTCGCGACGTTTTGGTGAACCCATCATACCTGTTTCACCAACAGAGTATGGAGGGAAGTTATAGTGCAGTAAGAAAGTATCAGTGTGCTCACCCATGATGTCATCAATAGTTTGAGCATCACGTGCAGTACCTAATGTTGCAGTAACCAGTGCCTGAGTTTCACCACGAGTAAATAGTGCTGAACCGTGAGTACGTGGTAATAAGCCAGTGCGAATATCTAATGCACGTACCATGTCTTTTTCACGGCCATCGATACGTGGTTCGCCAGCTAATACGCGAGCACGAACGATATTTTTCTCAAGACCTGAGAAGATATCGCTGATTTCAGCTTCATCTAAAGTTTCATCTTCAGCTACTAACGTCGCGATAACTTCATCACGGATAGCTTCAATTTGTTCATAACGCTCTTGTTTTTCAGTGATACGGTAAGCATCACCAATACGAGCTTGCGCTAATTGTGCAATACGGTCGTGTAAAGTTTGGTTGATAGCTTCTGGCGCCCAATCCCATTTCTCTTTACCAACTTCTGCAACTAATGCATTGATGTTTTCGATCACAACTTGTTGTTGATCATGACCAAATACGACTGCACCTAACATTTCTTCTTCTGATAATAAATCAGCTTCTGATTCTACCATCAGTACCGCGCCTGCAGTACCTGCAACCACTAAGTCTAATTTACTAACTTTCAGCTCATCAACTGTTGGGTTTAGAACATATTGTCCATCGATAAAACCAACACGAGCACCACCGATAGGGCCATTGAATGGAACACCTGACAGCGCTAATACCGCAGAAGCACCAATCATTGCAACGATGTCTGGGTTAACTTGTGGGTTAACTGAAACAACGGTAGCAACGATTTGGATTTCGTTTAAGAAACCTTCTGGGAATAATGGACGTAAAGGACGGTCAATTAAACGTGCAATTAACGTTTCGCCTTCACCAGGACGACCTTCACGACGGAAGAAGCTACCTGGGATACGACCAGCAGCGTATGAACGCTCTTGGTAGTTAACAGTTAATGGGAAGAAATCTTGTCCAGCTTTAACTTTTTTCTTTGCAACAACGGTAACAAAAACAGCAGTGCCGTCCATGTCAACCATAACAGCAGCTGTTGCTTGACGAGCCATCATGCCAGTTTCTAATGAAACAGTATGTTGACCGTATTGAAATTTACGAACTGTAGGATTCAGCAAAATAATATCCTTTATCTTATTGTCGCCAGATGTTTAGCGACGATGAATGATCTTTTCTCCGCTACGTCCCCTCGCGACTAATGAAAATATTAACCATCTAGCGATAAATACTTTCATTAGCCGCGCGAATTGTCGTAACTAGAGAGACTAAATAACAATCACCACATTAAAACATAACGACTAATATTAAAAATAGCACTTTCTAGTAGAAAAGGGGCCAACAGGCCCCTTTCCAATGAAACTCGCTTGATTAGCGACGCAGACCTAAGCGTTCAATCAGTGCAGAGTAACGAGCAACATCTTTACGCTTCAGGTAGTCCAGCAGATTACGACGGCTGGAAACTTTACGCAGCAGACCACGACGGCTGTGGTGATCTTTTTTGTGCTCTGAAAAGTGACCTTGCAGGTGGTTGATTTCTGCAGTCAGCAGTGCAATCTGAACTTCGCTTGAGCCAGTATCGTTAGCGCAACGACCAAATTCAGCAACGATTTGTGCTTTCGCTTCAGTACTTAGAGACATAATAAACTCCAAATTAAGTAAAATTTTCAGATAGCCAATCTCTAATTCAGCTACCCAACTCAGCCACCTAAACAGATAGCCGCATTATTCTACGCTTCAAACACTTTTAGCGCAAGATTGCTATTAAGTGTTATCTTGTGCGCTATAGTCTACAACCACTCTTTTCGGAGCAACGAGGCCATCTTTAATGATAGCAAGGCCAATGAATTTTTTTTCATCGCCTTCAGTTACTCTTACCCATTCGCCTTCATTGATATCATGATTAACCCGAACAGGCTGTCCCAGCTTGAGATAACCTGCAATAATCGTGGTTAAATTCACAACCGGAAAATGTGCAACAGCGGTATCCATAGGCAATAACAGTGCATCAAGTGCCAAGAAAGGATCTTCTTGCGCAGTTTGTGCATCCTCTATCATCGCTCTTAATTGCTCTAACGTTACCATTCGCTCTTTAGGATAATCTGCGACTTCTAATCGACGTAAGAAAATAACGTGAGCACCACATTGTAATTTCTCACCAAGATCATCAATAATTGTTCGAATGTAAGTGCCTTTAGAACAATGAATTTCCAGCTCTAACTCATCACCTTCCCAGCGAATAAACTGGAGTTCATAAACGGTGATAGGCCTTGCTTCACGCTCTACTTCAATACCTTGTCGAGCATATTCGTAAAGCGGTTTACCTTGATGTTTTAAAGCGGAGTACATTGAAGGGACTTGCAATGTTTCACCGCGAAAGCTATCCAAGGCATCATCTAAAGCTTGCTGTGTAAATTGTACTGGGCGCTCTTGAATAACCTCACCATGTGCATCAGAGGTATCTGTTCGTTGCCCTAAACGTGCAATAACGCGATAACGCTTATCTGAATCCAATAGAAACTGTGAAAATTTCGTTGCTTCACCTAAACAAATAGGGAGCATACCTGTTGCTAAAGGATCCAACGCCCCTGTATGCCCTGCCTTGCTGGCATTAAACATACGGCGGACTTTTTGGAGTGCATCGTTAGAGGAAATATCTTGGGGTTTATCGAGTAGCAATACGCCGTTAATCTCACGCCCCTTACGACGACGCCCCATTATTTGTCCTCTTTATGACGACGCTCTTCATCGCTTTTAACGACGTTAGAAACTAAATTAGACATACGCATACCTTCAACTAATGAGTTGTCATAAGCAAATGTCAGTTCAGGCACAATACGTAAGCGCATCGCTTTGCCTAATAAAGAACGAATAAAACCAGCGGCTTCATTAAGTGCAGTTAAACCCTCTGCAACCATCTCTTCTTCGCTTTTTTCACCACCTGATAAGTTCAAAAAGGTGACAAATACTTTGGCATAAGCCAAATCACGAGAAATCTCAACGCCAGATACCGTCGCCATTCCAATACGTGGATCTTTGACTTCACGTTGTAAAATGATGGCGATTTCTTTTTGCATTTCCTGAGAAACACGCTGACTACGGCTAAAATCTCTTGCCATTTTATCTCTCCCTGACAATAGGGTATCGCCCTGATTGTCATTGTTAATTCAAATCTAAAATCAATGATATCTAAAGAGTATACATGAAGTGGTATTTAACAACCGCTTTCTCTGATTTCTTTCTTTAGAAATAAAATGTTTCTTTGGTGCTATTTTACCCTGTTATTTCACTTTCATAAATTACTGAAAGGCAATCTATTTCGGTTATGTTGAAAAATGGAGAGGAAATAAAAGGGGAATACAGCAAAGAAAGGAATAAGAAGGGAGCCCTTGAGCTCCCTTTTAAAACAAGACGGACTAAATTAATCAATAGAACGTTTGATTTCGATAACTTGGAAGACTTCAATCATGTCGCCAACACGGACATCGTTGTAGTTTTTCACACCGATACCACATTCCATGCCGTTACGCACTTCGTTGACGTCATCTTTAAAGCGACGCAGTGACTCAAGTTCGCCTTCATAGATAACCACGTTATCACGTAGAACACGAATTGGGTTATTACGCTTGATGTTACCTTCAACCACCATACAGCCCGCAATCGCGCCGAATTTAGGTGATTTAAACACATCACGGACTTCTGCAAGACCCATGATTTCTTGTTTATATTCAGGTGCCAACATACCGCTCATTGCCAGTTTGATTTCGTCAATCAGGCTATAGATAACGGAATAGTAACGTAAATCAACGCTTTCTTGTTCAATGATACGGCGAGCAGATGCATCAGCACGTACGTTGAAACCAAGAATGATTGCGTTAGAAGCCGCGGCTAATGTTGCGTCAGTTTCGGTGATACCACCTACGCCAGAACCGATGATTTTCAGTTTAACTTCATCAGTAGACAGTTTAACTAATGCATCAGTAATCGCTTCACAAGTACCTTGAACGTCTGTTTTCAGAACGATGTTCAGTTCAGAAGTTTTACCTTCTTCCATGTTAGCAAACATGTTTTCCAGTTTAGACTTCTGCTGACGAGCCAGTTTAACATCGCGGAATTTACCTTGACGGTATAATGCAACTTCACGCGCTTTCTTCTCGTCACGAACAACTGTTGCTTCATCACCTGCAGAAGGAACGTTAGACAGACCTAAAATCTCAACAGGCATTGATGGGCCAGCAGATTGAACGTCTTGACCTAATTCGTTACGCATTGCACGAATACGACCGTATTCGAAACCACACAGAACGATGTCACCTTTATTCAGTGTACCTTCACGGACAAGAATAGTTGCAACTGGACCACGACCTTTATCAAGGTAAGATTCGATAACAACACCACTTGCCATGCCTTCTTTAACTGCTTTCAGTTCAAGAACTTCAGCTTGTAAAAGAATAGCATCCAGCAGTTCGTCAATACCTAAACCTTGTTTTGCAGATACGTGCATAAACTGGGTTTCACCGCCCCACTCTTCTGGCAGGATGCCATATTGAGACAGTTCAGTTTTAACGCGATCTGGATCAGCTTCGTGTTTATCAATTTTGTTCACTGCAACAACAACAGGTACGTTTGCTGCTTTTGCGTGTTGGATTGCTTCGATAGTTTGTGGCATTACACCATCATCTGCCGCAACAACCAAAACAACGATATCCGTTACCTGAGCACCACGAGCACGCATTGAAGTAAACGCGGCGTGACCTGGAGTATCTAGGAAGGTGATTTCACCTTTGTCAGTTTTAACGTGGTAAGCACCGATATGCTGGGTGATACCACCCGCTTCACCTGATGCTACTTTCGTTGAACGAATGTAGTCCAGTAATGATGTTTTACCGTGGTCAACGTGACCCATGATAGTTACAACTGGTGCACGAGATACTGCACTTTCTTCGCCAGTATCACGATCGCTCATGACTTGTTCTTCTAACTCGTTTTCACGACGTAAGATAACTTTGTGACCCATTTCTTCAGCAACAAGCTGTGCAGTTTCTTGGTCTAAAACCTGATTAATGGTCGCCATAGCACCCATCTTCATCATAGTTTTGATAACTTCAGACCCTTTTACTGCCATTTTGTTAGCAAGTTCAGCAACAGAAATAGTCTCACCAATAATAACATCACGGTTTACAACAACCGCTGGCTTATTGAAGCCTTGCTGTAATGAGCTACCTTTACGTTTACCTTTCTTGTTAGTACGACCAGCAGCACGTGCTTCTTCACGATCTGCTTTTTCAGAATGGCGGTTGTTTTTCTTAGGACGAGGAGCCTTAGCGTTGCGACCACGACCGCGGCCACCTTCAACTTCAGCATCACTTTCATCTTCTGCATCACGAGCATAACGTGATGTGGTTACATGATAGTCTGAGCCTTCAGTTTCTGGCGCTTTAGGTTCAGCAGTCCATTTTTCAGCATTTTCTTCAGCTAAGCGACGTGCTTTTTCTGCTGCAACTTTTGCTTCATCTTCTGCTTTACGGCGCTGTGCTTCTTCCGTTTTACGCTTCAGTTCAGCCTGTTCAGCATTGCGACGTGCTTTTTCCTGATCTGCTGCTTTATCAGCTTTTGGTTTATCGTTTTGTTTCACTTTATCTTTTTCCGCTGCTTCGCGCTTAGCTAATTCCGCTGCTTCACGTTTTGCTTCTTCAGCTTCACGTTTCACTTTTTCTTCGGCGTCTTTCTTTGCCTTTTCAGCTTCACGTTTTGCTTTTTCTTCAGCTTCGCGCTGTGCTTTCTCTTGTGCTTCGCGCTGGGCTTTTTCTTCGGCTTCGCGATGCGCCTTTTCTTCCGCTTCACGCTGAGCTTGCTCATCCGCTTGCGCTTTTTCAACGGCGTCACGGTTCACATAAGTGCGTTTTTTGCGGACTTCGATGGCTACTGATTTACTTTTGCCACCTGTACCAGGAACACTTAACGTACTACGTACTTTACGTTGTAACGTTAATTTTTCTGGTTGGTTGGTTGATACGTCTTTATCACGATTCAACCAAGCCAGTAAGGTTTCTTTCTCTTTTTGGGAGACAGAATCAGAGACGGTCTTCTTAATACCGGCATCAGCAAACTGCTGTACCAAACGTTCAACCGGTGTCTGAATCTCTTCTGCCAGTGATTTTACTGTTTCATCTGTCATTCTGTTCCTTCCTGCTCAGTTGTTACGCATCATTCCCAAACCAGCAGATATTACGTGCGGCCATAATGAGTTCGCCTGCGCGCTCACTATTTAAACCTTCAATATCAGTTAGGTCGTCGATACCCTGTTCGGCAAGATCTTCCAGTGTGCAGATACCACGGGCAGCTAGATCAAATGCTAAAGAGCGCTCCAATCCTTCGAGAGCTAATAAGTCCTCGGCTGGTTGGTTATCGCCTAGGCTTTCTTTTTGAGCCAATTCAATCGTTGTTAGTGCTGCTTTTGCTCTTTCACGTAAAGCTTCAACGGTGTCTTCATCTAAACCGTCAATAGCCAGCAGTTCACTGATTGGCACATAAACTAACTCTTCAAGGGTAGAGAAACCTTCTTCAACTAAAACAGTTGCGAAGTCTTCATCAATGTCGAGATGCTTAGTAAATATTTCAATGGCTGCGTTTGCTTCTGCCTGATGTTTTGCATTCAGTTCATCAGCAGTCATGACGTTTAATTCCCACTTGTCATCACCACGATGTTTTTTCAGTAACTGTGCTGCCAGACGAACGTTCTGACCATTACGGCCAATTGCCTGTGCAAGGTTACTGCTTTCAACTGCAACATCCATTGTACATTTGTCTTCATCGACAACAATAGAAGCAACATCTGCCGGAGCCATTGCATTAATAACGAATTGTGCAGGATTATCATCCCACAGAACAATATCAATTCGCTCGCCGCCCAATTCGCTGGAAACGGCTTGTACACGTGCACCACGCATACCAACACAAGCACCCACTGGGTCAATACGCTTGTCGTTAGTTTTTACTGCGATTTTGGCACGAGAACCTGGATCACGCGCTGCAGCTTTAATTTCAATGATTTCTTCGCCAATTTCTGGTACTTCAATACGGAAAAGTTCAACCAGCATTTCAGGGCGAGAGCGTGTCACGAAAAGTTGTGCACCACGAGTTTCTGTACGTACGTCGTATAAAACGCCACGTAAACGGTCACCTGGACGGAAGTTTTCACGCGGTAACATATCTTCGCGTAAAATAACCGCTTCGGCGTTATTACCTAAATCTAAAGTGATATTTTCACGGTTCACTTTCTTCACAACACCCGTGATAATTTCGCCTAATTGTTCGCGGAATTGATCAACAACCATTGCTCTTTCAGCTTCACGTACTTTTTGTACGATAACTTGTTTAGCGGTTTGTGTTGTAATACGGTCGAAAGTAACAGATTCGATTTGATCTTCAATATAACCACCTAGTTCAATACTAGGATCTTCATATTGAGCAGCTTCAAGTGTGATTTCACGAGTTGGTTGAGTCACTTCATCAACGGCAACCCAACGACGGAATGTATCAAAATCACCGGTTTTACGGTCGATACATACGCGAACGTCAATTTCTTGCTCGTATTTTTTCTTAGTTGCTGTCGCTAATGCGGTTTCCAGTGCTTCAAAAATCTTTTCACGAGGAAGAGATTTTTCGTTAGAGACCGCTTCCACAACAGCCAGAATCTCTTTGTTCATCCTAGTTGCCTCTTCAAAACTTAAAAGTGGGGTACCAGGTTAGCTTTCTGGATGTTGCTCAGTGCGAACACTTCGTCTTTACCATCCACAGTAACCGTGATCATTTCGCCAGCGACAGACTTAATAATGCCCTGCCATTTACGGCGGTTTTGCATTGCAATTCGTAATACGATAGCGGCTTCTTCGCCGATAAATTGCTCATAATGCGTTGCAGTGAATAAAGGTCGTTCTAAACCAGGAGAAGAGATCTCAAGGTTATAAACTGTTTGAATTGGATCTTCAACATCCAGCACAGCACTGACCTGGTGGCTAACATCAGCACAATCATCAACAGTGATACCGTCTTCACTATCAATATAGATGCGCAATGTTGATTCTCGGCCACGAATAAACTCAAGACCGACAAATTCAAAGCCTAATGCTTCTACTGGTGCTGAAACCATCGCTGTTAATTTTTGCTCTAATGTGGACAAACCCACCCCCAAGGCATAAAAAAAGGGCCTATAGCCCAGTATTCTATTCTCTGATAACAAAAAACCCCGAAATTCGGGGCTTTATGCAACTGGACCCTGTAACTTGCCATTCGAGAATAACCTCTTCTTACGGCACATTCCACTCAGGATCATAATCGGTTCAACAAGATGATTAATGAGAAAAGTGCTGTATTGTTAGAAGTGGTTGCGGGGGCCGGATTTGAACCGACGACCTTCGGGTTATGAGCCCGACGAGCTACCAAGCTGCTCCACCCCGCGTTCGAAAAACGTGGCAAATTTTACGCTGATAACAAGCAAAACGCAAGCTATCTGGAATAATGGTGCCGAGAACGGGACTTGAACCCGTACGCCCGTTTTATAGGCACTACCACCTCAAGGTAGCGTGTATACCAATTTCACCACCTCGGCACTTAATGAGACTGTTACTGCGTAAAAATTAACAATCTCATTTAAATCTTTACTTAGTTTACTGCGGAATATCTGTATTTGCTGGCGCTACAGGCGCTGCTAACTGCTCAGCTTTTTTAGCTTCTTCTGTAGTCTGCTCGATAGACATCCATTTGCTGTCTTCACGCACAGTTTTATTGGCACTTAGATTACCTAAAATAAGGGCAAGTACAATAAAAGCTGTCGCTAAAACAGCGGTCATACGGGTCATAAAGTTAGCTGAACCGCTTGAACCAAATACTGTACCGGAAGCACCTGCACCAAAAGAAGCGCCCATATCAGCACCTTTACCCTGCTGTAACAGGATCAGACCAACTAGCCCTGTTGCTACAATGATAAGAATAACAATGAGTGCCGTATACATTTGCGTTACCTTTTCTATGGAACTTATCGTCTTAACGATAACCTTCGATTGCTTCACCCGCTTTAGTTCAAGACCTTACTAAGCGGGTGTGAATACTAACCAAAGCTGAACTGACAAGCAAGGTTATTTTTCTACAAAGTGATTGATTGAAGAAAAAAGCATCAATTAACCAACGTGCTTCACAGCGTCGGCAATACGATTTGCCATCGCAGTGACTTGCTCTTCATTTTCACCTTCAACCATGACACGAATTAAGGGTTCTGTTCCTGATTTACGCAGTAATACACGACCTTTACCTGCCAGTTCTTCTTCAACCGCTTTAGCGACTTTCTGAACTTCAGGTGTTTGTAGCGGATCGTGGCTACCTGTAAAACGAACATTCACTAAAATTTGTGGTAATAGTTTCATGCCACTGCATAAATCATGCAGACTCATGTGGTTACGTACCATTGCACTTAAAACTTGTAAGCCCGCAACAATACCGTCACCTGTAGTCGTTTTATCTAATAAAATAATGTGACCTGAGTTTTCAGCACCTAAGCGCCAGCCTTTCTCTTGTAATTTTTCAAGTACATAGCGGTCACCCACTTTTGCTCTTACAAAAGGAATACCCAGTTGTTTCAGTGCTATCTCTAATCCCATATTACTCATTAGAGTACCCACTGCACCGCCGCGTAATTGACCTTGGCGTAACGCTTCTCTCGCAATAATGTAGAGAATTTGGTCGCCATCAACCTTTAGACCTTGATGGTCAACCATGATGATACGGTCACCGTCACCATCAAAAGCTAGACCAACATCAGCGCCTTCTTCTAATACGCGTTTTTGCAACATACGAACATCTGTTGCGCCACACTCTTCGTTGATATTGATACCAGTAGGATCACAACCAATAGTGATCACTTCGGCACCTAATTCACGAAATACATTTGGTGCAATATGATATGTTGCGCCATGAGCACAATCGACAACGACTTTTAGACCGTTAAGATTGTTTTCATTTGGGAAAGTCCCTTTACAGAATTCAATGTAACGACCCGCAGCATCCACGATACGATTTGCACGACCAAGCTCTGCTGATTCAACACAGGTAATTGGTTTTTCCATTTCAGCTTCAATCGATTCTTCTACTTCGTCTGGCAATTTTGTGCCATCAATAGAGAAGAATTTGATCCCGTTATCGTAATAAGGGTTATGAGAAGCTGAAATCACAATCCCGGCTTCAGCGCGGAATGTACGCGTTAAATAAGCAACAGCAGGTGTTGGCATTGGTCCTGTAAATGAAGCAGATAAACCAGCCGCAGCTAAACCAGCCTCTAATGCAGATTCCAGCATATAGCCTGAAATACGTGTATCTTTACCAATAATGATTTTACGAGAGCCATGACGTGCTAATACTTTGCCCGCAGCCCAACCTAGTTTTAATACAAAATCAGGTGTAATTGGACTATCACCTACTTTTCCACGGATACCATCTGTTCCAAAGTATTTACGTTCGCTCATTCATTATTTTCCTTTGCAGAAAGAGTCGCTTGTACGACTTTCATCGCATCAACAGTCTCTTTAACATCGTGTACACGAATAATTTGTGCGCCTTGCATCGCTGCAATGACAGCGCATGCCACGCTACCAGCAACACGCTCTTGTGGTGGTACATTCAATAGTTGTCCAACCATTGATTTGCGTGACATTCCGGCAAGTATGGGTAGACCAAAGTGATGAAGTTCACTTAAGTGTGCTAATAATTGGTAATTATGCGCTAAATTTTTACCAAAGCCGAATCCTGGATCAAGAATAATTTGATTTTTTTCGATCCCGGCATCAACACAACGTTGAATATTTTCTTGTAAAAAACGATCAACATCCATCAACACATTCTCATAATGTGGTGATTGTTGCATAGTTTTAGGGTCGCCTTGCATATGCATAATACACACAGGCAAACCTGTTTTAGCCGCCGCTTCAAGTGCTCCCGGCTCTTGTAAAGAGCGAATATCATTGATAATTGAAGCACCTGCATTTGCAGATTCAGTAATGACTTGAGCTTTGGATGTATCAACAGAGATCCAAACATCAAAACGCTGACGAATAGCCTCAACAACAGGAACAACACGCTGCAACTCTTCATCAATAGAGACATCACTTGCGCCGGGTCTGGTAGACTCACCACCAATATCGATGATAGAAGCCCCTTCAGCGATTAATTTTGCTGCGTGGTTAACCGCATCGTTAAGTGAATTATGAGTGCCACCATCTGAGAAAGAGTCTGGAGTGACATTCAAAATCCCCATAACTTGGGGTGTTGATAAATTAAGTTCTGTTCCTCTAGCCATTAATTTCATTTCATTGATACCTTCATAAAAAAACCCCAGAAGCCTGGGGTTTATATTTATAGCTTACTCAATATGCATAACCCGATAAGGATTAGTGAGTATTTTTATCAGAAGGTGTATCACTTTCTGACTCAGGCTTATCTTTTGGCTCACTCGCTACATGCGTTTGTGCTGGCTGGGCAGTAGTCGTTGTACCACTATTGCCATTATTGCCTTCCCAACCCGCAGGTGGACGAACATCACGACGATTCATTAAATCATCAATTTGAGGCGCATCGATAGTTTCATAAGTCATCAGTGCATCTTTCATTGAGTGCAGAATATCAAGGTTGTCCATTAAGATCTGACGAGCACGAACATAGTTACGATCAACGATAGCTTTAATTTCTTCGTCAATTGTACGAGCTGTTTCATCAGACATATGCTGCGCTTTAGCAACAGAACGGCCTAAGAACACTTCACCTTCTTCTTCTGCATACAGTAATGGCCCTAATTTTTCAGAGAAGCCCCACTGTGTCACCATGTTACGTGCAATATTAGTTGCAACTTTGATGTCATTAGAAGCACCTGTAGAAACATGCTCTACACCATAGATAATTTCTTCAGCTAAACGACCACCGTAAAGTGTTGAAATCTGGCTCTCTAATTTCTGACGGCTTGCACTGATTTGGTCGCCTTCAGGTAAGAAGAAAGTCACACCTAATGCACGTCCACGAGGAATAATCGTTACTTTATGCACAGGATCATGTTCTGGTACTAAACGGCCAATAATTGCGTGACCAGCTTCATGATAAGCGGTTGATGCTTTTTGTTCTTCAGTCATCACCATTGAACGGCGCTCTGCACCCATCATTATCTTATCTTTCGCTTTCTCAAATTCGACCATTGAGACAACACGTTTATTACCACGTGCAGCAAATAAAGCCGCTTCGTTAACTAAGTTAGCTAAGTCAGCACCAGAGAAGCCTGGTGTACCACGCGCTAAAATCGCTGGATCAACATCTGGTGATAAAGGTACACGACGCATATGGACTTTAAGAATTTGCTCACGTCCACGTACATCAGGTAAACCAACAACCACTTGACGGTCAAAACGACCTGGGCGAAGTAATGCTGGGTCTAATACGTCTGGGCGGTTAGTCGCCGCGATAACGATAATACCTTCATTACCTTCGAAACCATCCATCTCAACTAGCATTTGGTTCAGTGTTTGTTCACGTTCATCATGACCACCACCTAAACCTGCACCACGTTGACGACCGACCGCATCGATTTCATCGATAAAGATGATACAAGGTGCTGCTTTTTTAGCTTGTTCAAACATATCACGAACACGAGAAGCACCCACACCCACAAACATTTCAACGAAATCAGAACCTGAAATGGTAAAGAATGGGACCTTAGCTTCACCCGCGATGGCTTTTGCTAATAATGTTTTACCTGTACCTGGAGGCCCTACCATCAGAATACCTTTAGGGATTTTACCTCCTAATTTCTGGAAACGGCCCGGATCACGTAAATACTCAACTAATTCGCTTACTTCTTCTTTCGCTTCATCACAACCTGCTACATCAGCGAAGGTTGTTTTGATTTGGTCTTCTGTCAACATGCGTGCCTTGCTTTTGCCGAAAGACATCGCACCTTTACCGCCACCACCTTGCATTTGGCGCATAAAGAAAATCCAAAGACCAATCAGTAATAGCATTGGGAACCAAGACACAAAAATTTGAGTCAGAAGACTTTGGCCTTCAAGTGGTTCGCCCGTTACTTTTACATTACGGTTCATTAAAGTGGTCAGCAGGTTGTCATCACGCATAGGCATATACGTGCTGTACTTTGAGTTATCTGTTTTAGTTACATTAATATCATAACCACTTATGCTGACCTCGCGTAATTGGTTATTAGTTAACTCATTGATAAAGGTAGAGTAATCCACCTTACGACTATTCGAATCGCTGGGTCCGAAGCTCTGGAATAATGACATCAAAACGACTGCAATAACTAGCCAGAGGATCAGGTTTTTCGCCATGTCACTCAAGGGATTAACCTCATATTACAACTGTGTTAACAAATAGCTTTAGGGTACTAAAGTTTACGCCCTGTGGCTACAATATATACCTCACGAGAACGAGACCGCGAAGCGTCTGGTTTACGAACTTTCACTTTCGTAAACAGGGAGCGTATTTGCCCCAGGTATTCATCAAAGCCTTCTCCCTGAAACACTTTGACAATAAAACTTCCCCCGGGAGCCAGTACATCACGACACATATCAAGCGCTAACTCTACTAAATACATGGATCGAGGGATATCGACCGCGGGTGTACCGCTCATGTTTGGAGCCATGTCAGACATGACAACCTGGACTTTGTTTTCACCTACTCTATCAAGCAATGCCTTCAACACAAGTTCATCACGAAAATCGCCTTGAAGGAAATCGACTCCGACTATAGGATCCATAGGTAAAAGGTCACATGCGATGATTCGACCTTTACTTCCTAACTGCTGTACAACGTATTGAGACCACCCACCAGGGGCTGCTCCTAAATCGACAACGGTCATACCTGGTTTAAAGATATTGTCACTTTGCTGAATTTCTTCCAGTTTAAACCAAGCACGAGAGCGAAACCCTTTTTTCTGTGCTTGCTGAACATATTTATCACTAAAATGTTCTTGTAACCAGCGGCTAGAGCTTGCCGAACGTTTTTTATTGGCCATTGCGTTTTCCAACTATCATACACTTAGCTATCAAAATTTTTACTCTTTCACTCATTTAACCCCGTATTAACGACATTTTATGGTGATAAGTGAGAGATGGCGTTAGAATAGATCGTTTTCAATCCCAACAAAGCAAAAATTAATGATGACTCTTAACAAAAAACAAATTCAACACCTGAAAGGGCTCGCTCATCACCTGAATCCAGTCGTTATGATTGGTAACAACGGGTTGACTGAAGGCGTTCTTGCAGAAATTGAACTCGCTCTGGCGCACCATGAGCTTATCAAAGTCAAAATCGCAGGCGAAGATCGAGATGTTAAAAACTTGATCGTGGCAGCGATTGTACGCGAAAGCGGTGCACAGAATGTACAAGTTATCGGAAAAATTCTTGTTCTTTATCGTCCTTCAGAAGCACGTAAGATTATTTTACCGAAATAAAACTTGTATCTTTATATAAAAATGCCATAACTAACTCTATGGCAAAAAAGGCCTTTTAAGGCCTTTTTTATATTACCACAGGATAGCAGTCTAGTTTTCTATAGAAACGTAAAATTATAAATTAAATATATTCTACGTTTAAAACTTCGTACTCGACTTGTCCGCCCGGTGTTGTGATAACAACGACATCATCTAACTCTTTACCAATCAATCCACGCGCAATCGGTGAGTTAACCGAAATTAAGTTTTCTTTAATGTTCGCTTCATCATCACCAACAATACGGTAAGTTTGCTCTTCTTCAGTTTCAACATTTAACAATGTCACTGTTGAACCAAAAATAATACGGCCATTGTTATTCATCTTTGTAATATCAATGACTTGAGCATTTGATAACTTTGCTTCAATTTCTTGTATACGACCTTCACAGAAACCTTGTTGCTCTCTTGCAGCATGATATTCCGCGTTTTCTTTTAAGTCTCCGTGTTCACGAGCTTCAGCGATAGCGGCAATAATCTCGGGACGACGAACACCTTTTAAATATTCCAGCTCTTCGCGTAATTTTTCTGCACCTAGAACTGTCATAGGGATCTGATTCATGTGTTAATACCTCAATACTATTCCTAATAAAAAATAGGTATCATCCTGATTTTTTATACTAACAACACAGAGAAAAGGATCTATTTACTCTTCTCAAGACAAAAAAAGACACAGGCAGCCTTAAATTGGGCCTGTCTCTACGGATATTCGGTGAATGAGGGGACACTATTATATTCCCAACTCATGCTGTTGGGACGAAAACTAACCCTTCCAGACTTAAAACTAAATCTAACACAACAGACGCATTGCTTCACGCCTTATCTCTCTTTATAAAGAGATAAACAGACTTTTTCCGATAATGAGCTAATCCTGCTTGTTACCGTTTACTTTTGCCCTCATTGCCCTTTAGTATTAGCCTTTGGCAATCAATACTGTAACGTTACACGCTATAGTCACGGATAGAGAAATTATGCGCTTACTATCAACATTTCGACGGATACTCTACACATTAAGTATCATCAGTTTTTCAACTCAAGCGATACCTGTTGAAAACTACACATCCCTTCTTCCCGAAGGAACTCAAGTAGGTTTAATAACTCAACCCGTTGGCGCTGCTTCTCCTAATCTTAATTATCATGCCGATCAATTAGCACTTCCAGCAAGTACTCAAAAAGTGGTGACTGCACTCGCGGCATTACTTCAATTAGGTGGAAACTATCAATTCACCACAACAATGGAAACAGAAGGTAAGATAAAAGACAATCAGCTTATGGGTGATTTGATCTTTCGTTTTACAGGCGATCCTACATTAACCCGCCAACAATTAAGAGCAATGGTTGCCGTATTAAAACAATCAGGTGTTACAAAAGTGCACGGCGATTTGCTTATTGATACTTCTGCTTTTTCAAGCCATGACAAAGCACCCGGTTGGGTTTGGAATGATCTAACTCAATGCTTTAGCGCCCCTCCTAGTGCCGCAATTGTTGATAAGAACTGTTTTTCTGTTTTACTGCAAAGTGGCAGCAAAGAAGGTGATATTGCCACAATACGTAAAGCTTCTTTCTATCCTGTAACCGTTTTAAGTGAAGTTGAAACTTATGAGAAAGGATCAACTCGTACCCGTTTTTGTGAATTAGATGTCACTGTTCGTGACTTAAATACCTATGTAATAACAGGTTGTATTCCTAAACGTGACGATGCAGTCCCTTTAATGTTTTCTATTCAAGATGGTGCTCATTGGGCGGGTACAATTTTAAAAGAAGAGTTACAGCGCGCCAATATTGAACTTGATGGATATATCAAACGTCGATCTCAACTAAAAGCGCCGGTTACTGTACTAGCACAGACACAATCAAAACCATTACATAACTTACTGACTACCATGCTAAAAGAGTCTGACAATATGATTGCAGACACCGTATTTAGAACCATTGGTCGTGAGTATTATGGCGTTGCAGGGACTTGGCGCTCTGGCGCAGAAGCAACCCGCGCTATTTTAAAACAAAAAGCCGGAATTGATTTAGGAAATACCGTTATGGTTGATGGCTCAGGCCTTTCTCGCCATAACCTCATTTCACCAGCAACAATGATGCAAGTCCTTCAATACATTGGACAACATGAGAGTGAATTAAACTTTATTACCATGCTTCCCCTTGCAGGACATGACGGTACATTGCAGTATCGAGGTGGTTTTCATGAAGCAGGTGTCGATGGCAAAGTTTCTGCTAAAACGGGTTCATTAAAAGGGGTTTACAATCTTGCGGGCTTTATGACCACGGCAAATGGACAAAAAGTAGCATTTGTACAATACGTTTCGGCGTATTCACCTCCTACACAGAATCGTAATGCTGGACGCGCTTATTTAGTGCGTTTTGAAACAAACCTGTATAAAGATATGTACAACAACCGTTAGATTTACTCCTAATAATATAAGCAATAGATATGAAAAACGCCTGATTAATCAGGCGTTTTTTTATTTTAATCATAGAGAATGATGATTAACGTTGGTAGATAAACTCAATACCTTCGTCGTCTTCTTCATCCCAATCATCGTCGTCATCTTCTTCGAAATCAGGGTTTTCAAGCTGTTCTTTGTGGTAATCATCCCACATAAAGTCAACTTTTCCTGGCTCTGCTTTTGTCGCAACAATGTCTTGCTCACGCGGAGTAACATTCAGGAATTCCATGATATTCCAGCAAAGTTTTTTCACACCTTCTTGGTTGATGGCCGCTATCATGTAATAGTTTTCATCCCAACCCAGCGCTTCAACAATGGCTTTTGCCTTCTCTTTTGCTTCTTCAGCATCGAGAAGATCAACTTTATTGAACACTAACCAACGTGGTTTTTGTGCTAATTTTTCGCTGTATTTCTCTAGTTCAGAGATAATAATTTTTGCATTTTCCACAGGATCCGATCCATCAATAGGATCAATATCGATCAAGTGTAATAACACACGACAGCGTTCTAAGTGTTTTAAGAATTGGATCCCAAGACCTGCACCATCAGCAGCGCCTTCGATTAATCCGGGAATATCTGCAACCACAAAGCTTTGGTGATTATCCATGCGTACCACACCTAAGCTTGGTACTAACGTTGTAAATGGATAATCAGCAACTTTAGGTTTTGCTGCTGATACTGCACGAATAAATGTGGATTTACCCGCATTTGGCATACCAAGCATACCCACATCAGCTAATAACATTAGCTCTAATAGGACTTCGCGAGATTCACCCGGCGTTCCCATTGTACGTTGACGTGGAGCACGGTTAACCGATGATTTAAAGCGAGTATTACCTAAACCGTGGAAGCCGCCTTTAGCAACCATTTGCTTTTGGCCGTGAGCAGTTAAGTCAGCAATGACTTCATTTGTTGCTAAATCACGGACACGCGTCCCGACAGGAACACTGATAGTAATATCTTGACCACGCTTACCGGTGCAATCACGGCTGTGACCATTTTCACCACGTTCTGCGCGATAAGATTTTGTAAAACGGTAATCAATTAAGGTGTTTAGGTTTTCGTCTGCAATCATGTAGACATCACCACCATCACCACCATCACCACCGTCTGGTCCCCCGTTAGGGATATATTTTTCGCGACGAAAGCTTACACAGCCGTTACCACCATCGCCCGCGACGATTAGGATCTTGGCCTCATCAACAAATTTCATGATTTTACTCCGTATAGTAGCCATTAACGTGCTGGATGGCCGAAATTACCCAGAGATGGCCTTTTTTAAATATAAAAAGCCCCGCAACATATTTGCAGGGCTTTTGACTCGGTGCTTAAAGGACCAGTAATTATTCAGCTTCGATGCTGATAAATTTACGGTTGTTTGGACCTTTAACTTCGAACTTAATTTTTCCGTCAGCTAATGCAAACAGGGTGTGGTCACGACCACAACCAACGTTAGTACCTGCATGGAACTTAGTACCACGTTGACGAACGATGATGCTACCTGCTAATACAGCTTCACCACCGAAACGTTTAACACCCAGACGTTTTGCTTCGGAATCACGACCGTTACGAGTCGAGCCGCCAGCCTTTTTATGTGCCATTGAACTACTCTCCTAAACCTTAAGCGATACCAGTGATTTTAACATCAGTAAACCACTGACGGTGGCCCTGTTGTTTACGGCTGTGTTTACGACGACGGAACTTAACAATCTTAACTTTATCGCCGCGACCGTGAGCAACCACTTCCGCTTTAACTTTAACGCCCGCAAGGATTGGAGCGCCAATTTGAATGTCATCGCCATTAGCGACCATCATTACAGTATCAAACTCGATTGTTTCGCCAGTAGCTACTTCCAGCTTCTCTAAACGAATAGTTTGACCTTCGCTGACTCGGTGTTGTTTACCACCACTTTGGAAAACCGCGTACATATAAACTCCGCTTTCCGCACACTCCCAATATGTATAATTTGAGTGCACAATTAAAATATTCACATAGGGCGCGAATTCTACGCAAATTTAGTGCCGATGACAAGTACAGATCGCAAACTAGCGTTAAAAAAAAGAGTTTTTTACACGATATTTATTTCAGCCATTTTTAAAGTACAATCTAAATTATAAGAGAGTAAAATCTATGGCATGATCATTTTTTATTAATAATAACGCGCTCATTGGCGAGCCAAAGTCGAAAAAACATGAATTTAGAATCTATTATAAAACTAACATCCGCTGATATGACTGCGGTAAATGAGGCAATCCTTTACCAGCTTAATTCAGATGTTTCTTTGATAAACCAACTTGGTTACTACATCATTAGTGGTGGTGGTAAAAGGATCCGACCAATGATCGCAGTGCTCACTGGACGAGCATTGGACTATCAAGGTGACAAACATATCTCGGTCGCAGCGCTTATCGAATTTATTCATACTGCAACGTTGTTACATGATGATGTTGTTGATGAATCTGATATGCGCAGAGGAAAACAAACGGCAAATGCTGTCTTTGGAAATGCTGCCAGTGTACTTGTTGGCGACTTTATTTATACACGATCCTTTCAGATGATGACGGATCTTGATTCGATGCGTGTATTAAAATTAATGTCTAGCGCCACCAATGTGATCGCTGAAGGTGAAGTTTTACAATTAATGAATTGTAACGATCCTGACATTTCTGAAGATGACTATATGCAAGTTATCTACAGCAAAACAGCTCGTCTGTTTGAAGCGGCTTCTCATGCGTCAGCCATTCTTTCTGGTGCGACGCCTGAGCAAGAAAAAGCATTCCAAGATTATGGTCGTTATCTTGGGACTGCTTTCCAGCTCATTGACGATTTGCTTGATTATGATGCAGATAACAACCAGTTGGGTAAAAACACTGGTGATGATCTTGATGAAGGTAAACCAACGTTGCCATTACTTCATGCTATGCATAATGGCAATGAAGAAGAATCCCAATTAATTCGCCAAGCCATTGAACAAGGTAATGGTCGCCATTTATTGGATACTGTTTTAAATACTATGAAACAGTGTGGCTCTTTGGAATATACCCGCCAAAAAGCAGAAGAAGAAGCAGACAAAGCGATTGAAGCTTTATCAATTATACCTGACTCACCGTATAAAGATGCGCTTATTGGGCTTGCTCACGTCGCTGTACAACGTCAATCATAACTTTGATGTATAAATCCTCTTAGTTATGTAAAGAAGCCCGCCAGAGCGACTACGTCGATTCTGGTGGGCTTTTTAATTTATTGAGCACTTCTTCGTTTTCTCGTTCAATAGCATCTTGATTATCCGCATCAATATAGCTAATGAGCTTTGCCAGCCCTTCGCGAAGCACGAATTTCACAATCTTTTCTCGTTCTGATTTGGTCAGTTGATAATAAGCTTCAACCCAAATTAAAAAGGCATCCTGACGTTTTGATAAATACTCAGCCGGAGGTTCATGTGCAGCGAGCACACCAATCACCTCATCAGGTAGACTTTTTATGGAATACTCGACAGCTTTTCCCTGCACGCCACGTTTACGACGGTTTTCCCATCCTTCACGACGCGCCATCAAGTTAACTCCCTGCGGTGAGTTAGGTAACCCCGCAAGCCCCACTAATTCTTTCGCTGTATACCATTCTTTTTTCATGATCTCATCTCACATTCAACTAAGAGGTTAGTCAGATAGATATCTGTTGCGGATAACGCAATAATAGATTCTTTAAAATCGCTTAATCATTGACGATTTTTTCTAAAAAACTTCTAATACCATCCCGCAATATCAGCTCTGTTAATGTTTTTTGTTCACCATCATTTAGTTGTTGGAATGCTTTCACCCAGATAACGAGTGGCTCCTCTTTTTTATTTAATTTGTAATGTGCTAATGGCTCATAAAGTTCTAGAGCAATTAAAGTTTTTTCTGGTAAACAAGAATAATGATATTCAACACCATTACCTTGCTTATTTTTTACATTCTGTTTTTGCCAAGACTCGCGTCTCGCTTTTGAATTTACACCTTGTGGTGATTTAGGTAATCCACCTATACCCGTCAATTCCTTTGCCGTATACCACTCTTTTTTCATTACGTTTCTCTAAAATTGTTATCAACTTCAAAAAAGAAATTATTAAGAAAAAAATCAGAAATCTTTTTAGAAAAATAATGTTATTTTATTTTCTAAATAATCAGTTTAAATGCTTTAGGACATTTCTAATAAACTGTTATTTATACCACTAACACAGCAATCAATTTTATAGAAAAAGGATTAAAAATGATTTCAAGGAAATCTGATTGGCATCCTGCCGATATTATTGCCGCACTTAGAAAACGAGGAACAACACTTGCTGCCATCTCTCGCCAAGCAGGGTTAAGCTCTTCAACACTCGCTAATGCGCTGTCTCGCCCTTGGCCTAAAGGAGAGAAAATCATTGCTGATTATCTTGGTGTAGCTCCTAGTGAAATTTGGCCTAGCCGTTATTTTCATCCTGAAACAGGAGAATTACTTGAACGAAAGATTCGTACCAAAACTAATAATTAACTAATAATTACAGACATTATAATTAATAAAAAAAACCGCTGATATAGTATCAGCGGTTTTTATTTAAATTTGCATTATTTTTATAGCAAAAAAAGTATTTCTTTATTTATTAATAAATTCTTCACCAAGAATTATATCTTTTTTCAATACATCTAACATGCCATTAAGAGATTGCTTTTCAAAATCACTTAATTTACCGATAGATAAATATTCCTCTACACCGTTTTTACCTAAAAGAATAGGTTGTGCAAAGAAACGGGCATATTCTCCGTCGCCTTCAGTATAAGTGCATTCAATAACATTTTTCTCGCCATTTAGAGCGCGAATTAATGAAAGACCAAAACGAGCGGCTGCTTGACCCATAGATAATGTCGCTGATCCACCACCTGCTTTTGCTTCAACAACCTCAGTACCTGCGTTTTGAATACGTTTAGTCAATGCTGCAACTTCGTCATCAGTAAATGAAACGCCATCAACTTGAGATAATAGAGGAAGAATAGTCACACCAGAATGTCCACCAATCACCGGAACATTGGTTTTTTGTGGATCTTTACCTTTTAGTTCTGCAACAAAGGTATTCGCGCGAATAATATCGAGAGTGGTGATACCGAAAAGACGTTTTTTATCGTAAACGCCTGCTTTCTTAAGCACTTCTGCTGCAATAGCAACAGTTGTATTCACTGGGTTAGTAATGATACCGATAAGTGCTTTCGGGCAATTTTGTGCAACCTTTTCAATTAAGTTACGCACGATACCTGCGTTAACATTGAAAAGATCTGAACGATCCATGCCTGGTTTACGAGCAACACCCGCAGAAATCAGAACAACATCAGCGCCTTTTAGCGCAGGAGAAGGATCTTCACCCGCAAAACCTTTTACAGTAACTTGAGTCGGGATATGGCTTAAGTCAGCGGCGACACCCGGTGTGACGGGAGCGATATCATATAAAGAGAGTTCACTACCAGCTGGAAGCTGATTTTTAAGAAGAAGTGCCAGTGCCTGACCAATACCACCTGCTGCACCGAGAACTGCTACTTTCATTCTGATACTCCTTAGTTTACGAGATAGTGGAACGCCTTCGAGATACTCACTATTACGCAATTCACCTTTTAAAAAACAATTATTTAACAGCAATATTGCATAATAAGGCATTTTCAGTGAAAAATAATACTTTGGTTATTCTAAACAAATTGCTTATCTGTTAATGAGATAGTGGACACCCTTTTGATAAATAATTTCAATAAATATGGCAAAGTGTTAAGTACACCATCATCCTTATGATAATCATTTAAGCTTATCATTTATTTAACAAATATTTTACTTTCTTTAAATTATCACATTTGCACGCTGTAAATAAATTTTTTTTGCAGTACATTCTACTTTACAATTTTGAGGAGGCTATCACTCGCCTTTCTTCGTCTTATGTTGCATAAAAATTCACTTCTCTGCATAATACACGGGTTATTGATAACTCACTAAAGGTGAACTATGCGCGTTCCTTCTAAGCAAGAAGACTTGGTTAAAGCGTTTAAAGCCCTGCTGAAAGAAGAAAAATTCAGTTCACAAGGCGAGATTGTGACTGCATTACAAGAGGCTGGATTTGATAATATTAATCAGTCCAAAATCTCTCGTATGCTAACAAAATTTGGTGCGGTAAGAACCCGTAACGCCAAAATGGAAATGGTCTATTGCCTTCCTACTGAGCTTGGCGTACCAACAGCAAGCAGCCCATTAAAAAATCTGGTACTCGATATCGATCATAACCATTCTGTTGTGGTGATAAGAACAAGTCCGGGTGCGGCACAACTTATTGCACGTTTATTAGACTCATTAGGCAAAGCAGAAGGTATCCTTGGTAGTATTGCGGGTGATGACACTATTTTTTCAACACCGGCTCCGGGATTTTCTACAGAAGAATTACGAGACGCTATTCTGAATCTTTTTGATCAAGAATTATAATTAGCCTTTCTACAGCTTCAAAAAATAAGCCACTGAGTTTTCAGTGGCTTATTTATTTTTAATATTGGCTATCAGGATCTTTAGGTTGCGCTAATTTTGCGAGTAGTTTTTCATGAATACCACCAAAACCGCCATTACTCATAATCAAAATATGATCGCCCGCTTGAGCTTCTTTCGCAATCATATCGACTAATGTATCGAGATCTGTACTCCAACGAGCAGGTTGTACACAATGCTCTGCAATATCACTCACTAACCATTGAATATTAGGTGGCTGGAATAAAAAGACTTCATCAGCACGACCCAATGCAGGCGCGATATCATCCTTACTAATTCCCATTTTCATGGTATTTGAACGAGGCTCTAGCACAGCAATAATACGAGCCGTTCCACCGACTTTACTGCGTAACGCTTCAAGCGTTGCTAAAATCGCTGTGGGATGATGTGCAAAGTCATCATAAACACTGACTTGATTAACCTCACCACGTAACTCTAAGCGACGACGCGCATTAATAAACTTATCTAATGCTTCACAAGCATCCGCTGGTAAAACACCAACGTGGTGCGCTGCAACAATCGCCATTAGGCCATTTTGCATGTTGTGTTCACCAGAAAGTCCCCAACACACCTCTCCGACTCGCTCACCTTTGTGGAATACCTCAAAATGGCTACTGTCATTACTGAGTTTTTTGGCTTGCCAATCTCCAGTTTCACCTGTGAATTCTTGTTCACTCCAACATCCCATTCCAATGGTCTGTTTTAAATTCATATCGTTATCAGGCATGATGATTTTTCCGGTGCCTGGGACGATACGAACTAAATGATGGAATTGTTTTTGAATTGCCGCTAAATCATCAAAAATATCAGCGTGATCAAATTCAAGATTATTTAAAATCAATGTGCGTGGAGAATAATGAACAAATTTCGAGCGCTTATCAAAGAAAGCACTGTCATATTCATCTGCTTCAATCACAAAGAAAGGGCTTTCGCCTAACTGTGCGGATACTTGGAAATTACCCGGTACACCGCCAATTAAAAATCCCGGTTTATAACCACAGTCTTCTAAAACCCAAGCCAGCATACCCGCTGTTGTTGTTTTACCATGAGTTCCAGCAACAGCTAACACCCAACGTTCAGGTAAAATATAATCATGTAGCCACTGAGGGCCTGAGGTATAAGGCAAACCTTTTTCAAGTACTGCTTCAACACAAGGATTTCCTCGTGTCATCGCATTACCAATAATCACCATGTCAGGGGCAGGTTCTAATTGTTTTGGGTCATATCCCTCAATCAGTTCAATTCCCTGATTTTCTAATAAAGTACTCATGGGTGGATAGACATTAGCGTCCGAGCCTGTGACTTTATGTCCCTTTGCTCTAGCGAGAATGGCAAGACTTCCCATAAAGGTGCCACAAATACCAAGAATATGAATGTGCATGAATTTCTGTCCAATAGCATGAAGTTGGTCACTATTCTAACGATCAAAAAGCAGATAAGGAACGGATTAACCTTTGAATCATTCGATTCTTTGGCTAAACTTGCCACCACCAAGGAGATTTTCCTCCTTTTTTACTTTACCCACTCACATTCAGGACCTGCGTCATGAAAACATTAGGCGAATTTATCGTCGAGAAACAACAAGATTTTCCCCATGCAACTGGTGAACTTACTGCATTACTTTCAGCAATTAAGCTTGGGGCTAAAATTATCCACCGTGATATTAATAAAGCAGGGTTAGTCGATATTCTGGGTACTAACGGTGTTTCTAATGTTCAAGGTGAAGCCCAGATGAAACTGGATCTTTACGCGAATGAGAAACTAAAAGCTGCATTAAAAGCGCGTGGTGAAGTTGCGGGTATCGGATCAGAAGAAGAAGATGATATTGTTATCTTTGAAGGTGATCGTGCTGAAAATGCTAAGTATGTTGTACTAATGGACCCTTTAGACGGTTCGTCGAATATTGATGTAAACGTTTCCGTCGGAACAATTTTCTCTATTTACCACCGTATTACGCCAATTGGTCAATCTGTCACTTTAGATGACTTCTTACAACCGGGTCATCGTCAAGTCGCAGCAGGCTATGTCGTTTATGGTTCATCAACTATGTTAGTTTACACAACAGGTTGTGGTGTTCATGCCTTTACTTACGATCCATCTTTAGGCGTATTCTGTTTATCTCATGAAAGCGTACATTTCCCACCAACAGGAAATATGTACTCAATCAACGAAGGTAACTACATCAAATTCCCATTAGGTGTAAAAAAATACATTAAGTATTGCCAAGAACAAGACGCAGCAACAAATCGCCCTTATACCACACGTTATATTGGTTCTTTAGTTGCTGATTTCCACCGTAACTTACTGAAAGGGGGGATTTATATTTATCCAAGTACTGCAAGTCACCCTACTGGTAAATTACGTTTACTCTATGAATGCAATCCAATGGCGTTCTTAGCCGAACAAGCTGGCGGTAAAGCAAGTAACGGTAAAGAGCGTATTCTCGATATCGAACCAAAAGAACTTCACCAACGTATGCCTTTCTTCGTAGGGACTAAATCGATGGTTGAACAAGCTGAAAGCTTTATGGCGCAATATCCAGACGAAGAATAATCCATTCGTTTAGCACTAACATAGATAAACCGGACTTCTTATTCGTCCGGTTTTTTCATCTTTGAAAATAGTACTTTCTTTTATTTGCTGCTTATTTTTACGTCAGAACGCAACATGTTCGGCAAAAAACGGGTATTGTTAAAAACTTTTCGCTATACTACAGGCCACGTAAAATTAATTTTTTTATAGGAAATTTTTTATGAGCCTGAATCATGTTCCTGCTGGTAAAGAACTACCAGAAGATATCTATGTTGTTATTGAAATCCCAGCAAATGCTGATCCTATCAAATACGAAGTTGATAAAGAAAGTGGCGCACTGTTCGTTGACCGTTTTATGTCAACAGCAATGTTCTACCCATGCAACTACGGTTACATCAACAACACGTTATCTTTAGATGGTGACCCAGTAGACGTTCTGGTTCCAACTCCATATCCATTACAACCAGGTTCAGTTATTCGTTGCCGTCCTGTTGGCGTATTGAAAATGACTGACGAATCAGGTGAAGATGCGAAACTGGTTGCAGTTCCACACACTAAACTGAGCAAAGAATACGATCACATTAAAGATGTGAACGATCTGCCTGAACTGTTAAAAGCACAGATCAAACATTTCTTTGAACACTACAAAGATTTAGAAGCTGGCAAATGGGTTAAAGTTGACGGTTGGGAAGGCGTAGAATCAGCTAAAGCTGAAATTCTGTCTTCTTTCGAACGCGCTAAAAAATAATTCTGACGCTCTCAGAATAGCTAAGTAAGTTATTATTTAATAATTTACTGATAAATAAGCTCTTCATTTTATTGAAGGGCTTTTTTTATGATGGTACGGCTCTTCTCCTCAAACACATGACAAGCAAGATGCCACTTATCAAGGTTATTCTAATAGCAATAAAAACGGCCCAATATTTCTATCGAGCCATTTTTATATAACATGGAGCAAAAGTAGGATGCTACTGATTACTCTTCTTCGTGACGTTTTAGCCAGTCACCGCATTTTATTTCACGTAAACCATCAACAGGCTTTTGATAAAGGTAGATCCAAGCACTGCCATAAGGCGTTGAAATCAGTTGGCGCTTGTAATCCTGATCGTTCTTTTTCAATTCATCAAGCTCTGTCAAGATAGAAGGCGTTATCCGATAGACTTCGCACTCTATCTCCCCTTCACCTTCAATAACCGCAGGGTAAAACCCTAAATCATAGAGTTTATACCCCACTAGTTTATGCTCACCTAAAAGTTGCGCATAGGTCATCCAGTGATGGTTACCTTGGTTTTGCCGTAAACTACCATAAACAATAATTCGCATATAATTTAAAACTCAAATTGATAAAGCAGATCTATTGCCTGATTCATACCAGACACTGCTTGTAAATACAACCTGGGCATCAAGCGATAACGTAAGGTTAACGTCGCTAGCGAATCAAATATACCCACTCCATACTTCACTTGTAGATCGTTTGTGATCTTACCGCTGACCACAACTTGTGAGTTATCCCCCACACCTTGTGTATCAAGCGCTAAATCAGAAACACCAAAGGTTTCACCAATGCGCCCTACAAGCTGACCACTTTGACCAACGCCTAATCCTATCAGCATTGCCGTCATTTGTGATGAATCCGCATCACCACTTTTATCTAACCCTTCACCTCTTAGCAAGTAGGATAACGCTTCTTGCTGTGTAAAAGCGGGTTCAGAGAAAATTTCAACTTTCGGTTTATCTGCAAGCCCTGTCACCCTAACACCAGCAATCACATTATTTGCCGTATTTTCAGGATTACGAATAGCTTCAATATTTAAGTAAGGTTGATCAACTGGCCCTGAGAACAATATTTGCCCTTTACGAACTTGCAGGTCTTGCCCATAAGCTTTGAATTCGCCTTTTGGAATATCTATCTGACCGTTTAAACCCAGTCCTTGTTTATTCTGATTGACTTTAAGCGCTCCCGTCAATCTAGCTTTAAGCCCAAATGCGTCCAGTGTCACATCATCGCCAATATTAATAGCTAAATTACTTTGAATTGGAATCGATGTCTCTTTTGGTGCAATTGGCTGTAAGTTTTTATCCAGCATCACTTCATCAGAAGAAGCGGATACCGCTGACTCTGGTAAGTCTTGAACAACGATGCGTGCCCAAGGAATATCAATGCGCCCATCTAGTTTCAGTAAATGAGGACGAGCCTCAAACACTAAATCAGGATTAACATCAATACGTACCATCGGAGGCAATGCAACACGTAACTTATTGCCATTTGCGGCTATTACTGCGTGCCATGCGTCTAATTTACGCCAATCAGCGTTACCAGTAAGATTTAAGTAACCTTCTGGGGTTTCGATTCGACCGCTTAAATCAGACGTCGCACCATTGAATTGAACATCAACATTCCCTTTCGTAATATCAAACGGGATCCAATGCCCAACCACTTTTAATTGATTAATACCAAATTGACCAAATAGCAGTGGCGATTGAGCATTTCCGCCTAAACGTAATTGCGCACCAACACGACCTTCAGCTATTTCACCTTTACCTAAGAATGGTTTGATTAAATCTAATGTCAGATTATCAATATCCACCGTACCTGATAGCTGGCGTTTCTTCTCAAGATCAGCAACATGCACATTACCTTTAATATCACCATTTCCCGCAATACTAATCAGCCATTGTAATGTTGCTTTACCATTGTTAACGCCTGCATTTAAGGTAATAGCATCAAAATCAATCGGTAAAATAGTGCCTTCAATATTCTGTTTTACTGCGACACCTTGCCCTTTTAGAGTTACCGATGCTTTCGGTAATCCGCCTTTTGAACTCCACGTTGCTGTGGCATCGCCAGTAAATACACCTTTAACAGAAGTCTCTGGTGGTAGGAAAGGTTTGATCATCGCTAGATCAAAACGCGTCAATGTAATTGCCGCAGATCCGCTTTCACCCACAGTTATCGCTTTAGGAACACAAACTTGTGCATTTGGGTTTACCCAACAGTGAGAGCCAATGGTGACTTCTTGCTTCTCTGCCAACAAATTCAACGCCATAGCTTTATTTAAACGCCATTCTCCCACTGGGGTATCAAATGCCGTATTATTTAGCGTTCCTTTCCATTGCTGTTTCTCTTTATCGAATGAGCCAGCTAATGTCAGTCCACCAGAAACAGGTTCACCATCCATTTTTAGCATCAGTTTATGCTGTTTTTCTGTACCAGCAGCATCCAACGTTAAATTGCGAATAACTAAATCGGCTTGTTTTAACTGACGAGCAGTAATCGCAAGTTTGCCACCAATTTCTTTATCCGCTTGAACATCACCTTTAATAGTGATGGATTCAACACTGACTTGATCTTGCCATTTAATACCACGAGCGTTGATATCAGCAATAATCTTAGGTGTATTAATATCGCCACGAATATTAACTTTACCTTTAATAACACCCGCTAATCCAGGTACTAAACCATTTAATCCCGGAGCATTAATATTGGCATCTAATGCCCATTTATCACCTAAATGCCCTTCAATATCGAGGTTATTTTTACCTAGGATCAGTTTTAACTGAGGAATATTCCATTGCCCTGAATCATTACCGTAAGCATTACCTCTCGCCTTGATAAGATTATTTTTGATATTGCCATCTAAGGTGATTTCAGGAACACGTAATTGCCAACTTCCGCCATATAGACTACCTGTTGTTGCAATGCGCCCATCTAATTTTGCTGGCATATCAGGGTACTGTTTTGCCGTATTAATTCCTGAAATCGTGAGCAATGCATTCCAGCTAATTGCTTTACTCCAATCAGCGACACCTGTGATATCAGCATGACCTTGCAAAGCAGCTAAACGTAAACGCGTCAGCTCTATTTTCTCTTCATTCCCTTTTGCATCCAGCATTAATTTGGCTGGAGGGATCTCTTGACCTTCAATATCAGAGCGTAATGAGAGATCATAGTTATCTGTCTGACCATTTAAGCGTAATCGAGTACCGTTAAGTTGATACTGCACATCGCCCGTTAATGGCCAACGAACTTTCTGGCTTTCAAGCGTCAGTTTTAATGGAAGGTGTGGTTTTGCCAGTTCAGCTTGAGCATCTAAAGTTGCTGTCACTGTTCCTGTTAAAGAGAGCGCTAGTTTAAGCTCTTCAAGTAATGCACCTTGTAAAGAAAGCGTCGCTTTTTGATCTTTAAAATCTTCAAGCCCTGCAACATCACGAATAGTCGCATTCACATCTAAATTAACAGGCCACTGTTTATCTAGGGTAATTCCCCCATTTAAACTCACCTCACCTTCTGGGGCATCAATATTTAATTTAGTGAGATTAACCTGCTTACCTTGCGTCTTTGCTTCAAACGATAATTGATTAATCGTAATAGGCGTATCACCACTAATCTGTAATTGCTTACCTTCAATTCCTTCGATATTGATATCAACAGGAATAATAATTTCAGGTAATTCGGCTAATAATGGCTTCGCAAAAATCGCTTTAATTGTCTCAGCTAAAGCCTGCTCTTTTTCTTCTTGTGTTGTAGGCTCAGTTTGAGGTTTTGCAGTTGCGATTTCTTTTACATCTTGAGCTGTTGCTTCAACACTCCCTTCTTTCGGTGTCTTTGGTAATGCCACCAGCAAATCATTAATGAGTGTTGGATTTAATGTAACTTGACGGCCTTCCCACTGCGCACCCGTTTTAAATTCGCCTAGCGAGATTGCCATATCGTCAATCTTCACATGCGTATTTTCTAATGAGAGTGAATTCAAATAGATAGGTAATGGCGCATTAAGCTCTGTTAGAGGCTCTGATGGAGGTGTTTCTTCGGAAGGAGGGAAAGCGCTAGTATCAACATTTACAACAACATCTCGTGTGCCTAATGTATCGACACAAACTTGTTTATCCATCAGGCACGCTAAACGTAATCCTAGAGATAACTCACCCACGTTCACATCAACCCCAGGCATTTGATATTCAACACCCGTTAAACGCAGATCTTGCCAGCCACCATTAACATCTTTGATAACTAAACCAGGAACCCAACGAGCTGCGCTATTAATAGCGAAATGCAAACCCGATTGCGTTCCCAAAATCCAAGCAACAGCACCGAATGTAAGCAAAATAATGATAAGGAGTGTTAGCGCAATCCATTTCAACCACTTTTTTATCATAACTCTGCTCCTAACCCGATATAAAACTGGAGTCTACGCTTATCCACGTCACTCACAGGTAATGCTAAATCAAATTTAATTGGACCAACTGGTGATGCCCAACGAACACCTGCACCCGCACCTGTTTTAAAATCACTGCGAGTAAAATCATTAACTGCTTCACCACTATCAATAAAGACAGCACTCCACCAGTTACCCGTGATGTTATATTGATATTCTAACGATCCTACGAGCATTCTTGATGCACCCGTTAAATTACCTTTTCCGTCTTCAGGTGAGATACTTTGATATTTAAAACCACGAACACTTCTATCACCACCTGCAAAGAAACGTAATTCAGGCGGTACTTGCTCAAACGCATTGGTTTCAATCCAACCAAAGTTGCCTCTTACCACAAAGCGATGCCCGTCCCACGGTGTACGTATCCAAACGTGTTGCGCTTGGAATGCAGCAAATTCAACATCAGAGCCCCATATTTTATTGGAGTAGTCTAATGTATAACGTTGGCTATCCCCCCAAGAAGGCATCATACCACCTCGTTGACGTACTCGACTTGCTGTAACGCCCGGATAAAGCAACATAGTGGTATTTGTAACTTCACCTTGGGTAAAGTGGCTGAGGCTCCAACGTGTATTCACACTGTATTGCCAGCCTGTCGACATATCCCAGTTACGGGACACGTTTAGCGTTGTGGTATCAGAGCGGGTGTCATTTAAATCGGTACGTTTAAAACCACCCTGAACACCATAGTATTGTTCTAATGGATTGACCTTAAGTGGAATTTTATAATTGGCACCAATAGACTGTTCAGGCTGAGAAACACTGATATTAGAGGTTAAACTATGACCTCGTGAGTTCATCCAAGGCTTATCCCACTGCATATTAAGGCGAGGACCAACATCGGTAGCATAACCACCACCAAGCTCAACATAGTTACGAGAGCGCGGTGTTACAACTGCACTCATCGGTAACAGGTAAGAGTTATCAGCGCGTGCTTTAGCAATATCAGGTGTCACAACCGCAGAGTTAAACCAGCCCGTTGCCGCTAAACGGCGATTAAATTCAGCCAGATCTTCTGAGGCGTAATATTCTCCCTCTTTAAAAGGGACAATATTTTGTAGATAGTCTTCACGGATTTGGGAGCCCGTATAATTCACTTTTCCAAAACGATAGCGTTCTCCACTATCGAAAACAAAATCCCAATATGAGGCATGATTATCTAAAGAGACGCCTAACTGGCTTTTTTGCATTTCCGCATCAAAATAGCCACGGCGAATGGCAAGCCCAGTTAACGAACCTTTGAGTTTCTCATAATCTGCATGGTTTAAAACACTATCAAGAGGAGGTGTATTTTCTTTAATGACTTTTGCATATTGGCTATCTGTTTTAGCGCCACCTTCAAGAACCACATCAACGCCTTTCAGTAAAATCGGAATACCCGGTTCAACTTTAGCGGTTAATACGGAGCGCGCAGGTGGTGTATTTTCTTCATAAGAAAATGTCACTTTGGGCTGATAGTAACCTAAAGGGCGAAGTCCTTCTTGAATTGCCTTTTCAACACGCGCACGAAAACGCCCGTCAGGTGCAACTTCTTCTGTTGTAATGTTTGATAGCTGGACTCGCGCATTTTTTTCGAGCTGCCCTTCTAAACCTTCTACTTTTAAACGCAAATTTGCCCCATAGGCAACAGGCGCGATAAAAGACAGACAGAGAACGTAGATAACGGAGTATCTCGGCACGTTTTCTCCTCAATATTATTTAATCCATGTGATGAATTGACGACAAACTGTTTTAAGCTTTATTGTAGATTTAGTTTATAACAATATTAAGCCTTTACCATAGTAAAGCGTTTACAAATATAAAAACTGGAGTCTACCTTGCAACATAAAGCTTACCAACCAGAGAATGCCTTAAGGGGTACTTCGACACCATTAGAAATATCTGCTAATCATGCTGTAAATGGGCATTCTATTAACGATATTCCAGCCAATATGAACATTGCTTATTTTGCAATGGGCTGTTTTTGGGGTGTTGAACGTCTATTTTGGCAACAACAGGGCGTTTACTCAACAAGTGCGGGTTATAGCGGTGGTGTAACAGAAAATCCAACTTACCAACAAGTTTGCCAAGGTTTAACAGGTCATAGTGAAGTGGTGAGAGTTGTTTTTGATCCCTCAGTAATTAGCTATTCACAACTTTTGGCTCTTTTTTGGGAAAATCACAATCCATCACAAGGTATGCGCCAAGGTAATGATATTGGCAGCCAATATCGTTCTGCCATTTACACTGTTAATGAAGAGCAATATGCTCAAGCTATTGAGTCAAAAAAACGTTATCAACAAGCAATGAATACTCAAGGCACTACTGATGCTATCACCACTGAAATTCAGCCTGTGGGCCCTTTCTATTTTGCTGAAGATTACCACCAGCAATATTTACATAAAAACCCACAAGGTTATTGTGGATTAGGTGGAATAGGCATCTGCTATCCCCCTGAAAAGTAAAACTAGCAGAAAATAGCAGGGCGATGATATAATTACGCCCTCTTATCTATCTTTGTGAATAAATTCATCACAATATATTGATTTATCTTCTATTTTTAACACTCTAGTATTACCCTTTGGATTAAATACTTGGGGTGGTGTGAGCCTTATATGCTTAATAGTTTACTCATTGTGCTTTTGCTTTGTGCTATCAGCGCCTTTTTTTCGCTGTCTGAAATCTCTCTTGCTGCTTCTCGTCGAATTAAACTCAAACAACTTGTTGATGAGGGCAATATGAACGCTGCGCGTGTATTAAAAATGCAAGAAATGCCGGGCATGTTTTTTACCGTTGTGCAAATTGGATTAAATGCCGTCGCTATCTTAGCGGGTATTGTCGGTGAATCTGCATTCTCTCCTTCTCTTAAAAACTTTTACCTCCAATTTTTTGAAGAGCCATTAGCGCAACAGCTTGGATCTATTTGTTCCTTTATTATTGTCACATCGATGTTTATTTTATTGGCTGACTTAACGCCAAAACGCATTGGTATGATAAAACCAGAAGCTATCGCATTAAGAATTGTGAACCCAATGCGTTTCTGCCTTGCCTTTTTCCGCCCTCTGGTTTGGTTATTTAATGGTATGGCAGATCTCATCTTCAAATTATTCAAAATCCCAATGGTAAGAAATGAAGATATTACTTCTGATGATATTTTTGCCATTGTAGAAGCGGGTGCCGTTGCTGGGGTTTTGCGTAAACAAGAGCATGAGCTTATCGAGAATGTTTTTGAATTAGAATCACGTACCGTACCGTCGGCAATGACGCCTCGAGAAGATGTGGTCTATTTTGATCGTGAAGAAACTGAAAGCGATATCAAAGAAAAAATTGCCACTCAACCTCACTCTAAGTTCCTCGTTTGTGAAGGTGATATCGACCATATTATTGGTTATGTAGATTCTAAAGAGCTGCTTAATCGTGTTATTAACGGGCAAAGCTTAAATCTCAATGATGGTGTTCATATCCGTAAGGCTCTGATTATCCCTGATACATTAACGCTTTCAGATATGTTGGAAAGTTTTAAAACATCCGGTGAAGACTTTGCCATTATCCTCAATGAATACGCGATGGTGATGGGTGTTATTACACTAAATGACGTGATGACAACCTTAATGGGCGATTTAATTGGACCGGGGCAAGAAGAGCAAATTGTGAGTCGTGATGAGCACTCATGGTTAGTTGAAGGCGGTACGCCAATTGATGATGTAATGCGTGTACTTGATATCGACGATTTCCCTGATTCGAGTAACTACGAAACCATCGCAGGCTTTATGATGTATCGCTTACGTAAAATTCCAAAGCGCACTGATTATGTGAAGTTTTCAGGATACAAATTTGAAGTTGTTGATATTGATAATTACAAAATAGATCAATTACTTGTAACAAAAGTTGATGATATTCCACCTGTTAAGCCGATTTTACAAGAACATGTTCCTGTTATACAGACAACAACAGAAGTCGATATCAAGACAGATGAGAATAAAACGGTAAGTTAACAAGTAACAAGTTGAAATTAATAACTGAGTCTTATCGATGATACTCACGAGAAAGACTCAGTTATCTATCAGATAAAAGTTAGCCCATTTCTGCTTTCAGTAAAACGACCTGCTGGTTCACTTCACTCATGACATTAAAATGTAGCTTATCTCTTATTTTAGGTAATAAAATTTTACCGTAATCGAATTCAAATGCACCCATTCCTTTGATGTAAAACCGTCCACGAAATAATGTCTTAACGTAGAGAGCAATTTTTTCAGGGTTATAGCGATTGAAGATTTTCATCTTTCAGTTAGTCTCCCATGCTCGTTGTTGAGTTTAATAAGTCATAAAGACTTATCTTTATATATCAAATTTAAAGACCTAATTATAAGTACTAGGTTCAACTTATTTGATTTTCTTATCTGTTTTTACATTTATTGACAGTAAAGAATATAAATAAAGATAGTGTGCACGTGATTTTACCCACTCAATGTTAAATAAATGTATCAGCGATGAGGTATTATTCTTCACTAGCTTCTATGCTTAGATAGAATCTAACGTCGATTTCAATAATAGGATCATGGCTATGCACAAAATAACCTTAGCTGCTCTTTTACTCAGCACATCCACATGGGCATTTGCACATAACATCACTGAAAATACAGTACTTCCCGCTGTCACAATCAATGACAAAGGTGAGCTACTTTATGACACAACCAAAGATAAGTTTAGCTACCAAAATTGGAATAGTGGTCTGCTCAGTGGAAAAGTACGTACTGTTCAGCATATAGCAGGACGTAGCAAAGCTAAGGAGATGAATGCGCCGTTTATTGAAGCTGTAAAACTGGCTAAATTCCCACATACCAGTTATCAAACCACAACGATTATTAATACTGATGATGCTGTGTTTGGTACAGGTCCATTTGTTCGTGGCAGTGTTGAAGACAGTAAAAAAGAGTTTCCTTGGTCACAGTTTATTGTTGATGCTGATGGCATAGCATTAAAAGGCTGGGGATTAGAAAAAGAGAGTTCAGCTATTGTTGTTTTGGATAAACAAGGCAAAGTCCGTTTCGTCAAAGAAGGTGTATTAAGCGGTGCGGAAATCACGACTGCAATCAATCTTATCAACGATTTAATTAAAGAATAATTTCGGTGTCAGAGCCCTTATTAAACAAAGGGCTCCGATTTCATAAAATGGCACTAAAAGATTGAAACTCTAAATCCTGGGTTTATCAGCGACTCTTTTGGGGAATAATCTAGCGTTACCCCTTTCCAATCCGTGACATGTGCGCCAGCAGCAATCGCAATAGCATGACCTGCCGCGGTATCCCACGTATGTGTAGGTCCAAAGCGAGGATAAAGCTGTGCTTTACCTTCAGCAACTAAACAAAACTTCAAAGATGAACCAACAGCAACGGTTTGATGTGCGCCAAGTTGTGAGAGGTATTCTTTTAATTCATCATCTTGATGAGAACGGCTAATCACAATTACTGGCGGCTCTGCACGACTTGCATGGATAGGTAATCGCTGTCCACACACTTCTTTCCATGCCTGTTTATTTGCCGCTGCATATAACACATTTTGAACCGGGGCATAGACAACCCCTAAAACAGGAATACCCTTTTCAATTAAGGCAATATTTACCGTAAACTCACCATTCTTACTGATAAATTCTTTAGTTCCATCTAGAGGGTCAATCAGCCAATAACGATCCCAATGACGACGTACTTCCCATTCAGGGGGATCTTCTTCAGATAATTGAGGTATATCTGGAGCAATAGAAGCAAGTCCTTGTTTGATAACTTGGTGAGCGGCCAAATCAGCTTCTGTGACAGGTGAATTATCACTTTTTTCCTGTACTTGGATAGGCTCTGATTGCTGATAGATTTGCATTATCGCCATACCTGCTTGGCGAGCTAATTTGCTGACTTGTTCTAACATAATGCACCTCTCTTATTTCTATAAGCAGATAACTTCTCTTATAAAAATTAATTACCCTACTGTCTCTTTATTTTAGTTCAGAGACAAAAATAGCCGGCAAAAACCGGCTATTTTTTACTCTGATTTACCGCAGAATAAGAAATTATAAAATTTCTAATAATTCTACTTCAAATACTAATGTTGCGAATGGAGGAATAGCCGCACCTGCTCCACGTTCGCCATAAGCTAATTGGTAAGGAATATATAATTCCCATTTTGAACCTACTGGCATTAATGTTAATGCTTCAATCCAGCCTGCGATAACGCCATTTACTGGGAATTCAGCAGGTTGACCACGTTGAACTGAGCTATCAAACACAGTGCCATCAATTAAACGACCAGTGTAGTGAACACGAACATGATCAGTACGCGCTGGAATTGCACCTTCACCCGCAGTCAGTACTTTGTACTGTAAGCCAGATTCTGTAACTTGAACGCCTTCATTTTTCACATTTTCTTCTAAGAAGATTTTACCAGCATCAGCCAGCTCAGCTTGGCGTTCTTGACGAACTGCTTCAGCACGCTCGTGCATAGTACGTAAGGCATTGTGTAATGTTTCAACAGGTACAGAAGGCGCATTACCTTCTAATGCATCGGTCAAGCCAGCTAACAGTGCTGCGGGCTCTAATCCTTGAAGACCTGATTCAGTCAGTTGTTGACCGACTTGCAGACCAATACCGTAACTTGCCTGTGATTCGATAGAATCAAATGATGGTTTTGACATGAAAAATACCTGTTTTTTATGAAAGTTAGATCCAAGAATAACAGTGGTAAGGTACAGCGTAAACCTTCAGTCTTGAGTAATGGGAATTATTCATTAAAAACATAAGCAATTGACCCTATTTATCGTCTTTTTGACGCTTTTTTATTGGCATTTGTCATACTTATTTTCACAACATAGCAACACAGGCATATAATTATAAACAGGCGCAAAACTGCCTAGCCTTATAAATATCAATATATATGTGTTCAGAGAGGTATTAAGTGAAGATAACGACAAATCCCTATTTCCGCGAACAAGGCTATATTGATGGTCTTTGGTGTAATGCTCAAAATAACGAAACTGTTGATGTTGTCGATCCTGCAACGGGTACTTTACTGGGTACAGTCCCCAATATGGCAACACAAGAAGCAATAATGGCTGTTGATGCAGCACAAAAAGCCTTACCAAAATGGCGTGCACTCACAGCACATCAGCGTGGAGCATTATTGCAAAATTGGTTTAGATTAATTACTGAAAATAAAAGAAAACTTGCTGAGTTAATGACATTTGAGCAAGGTAAACCCGTTGCTGAAGCTGAAGGTGAAATTACTTATGCAGCTTCTTTTATTGAGTGGTTTGCAGAGCAAGGTAAGAGAACCAACGGTGAAATTATTCCCTCCCCTTCTGCTGATAAACGCTTAATGGTGATCAAACAAGGTATTGGTGTCTGTGCTGCTATTACACCTTGGAACTTCCCGGCTGCTATGATCACCCGCAAAGCGGCTCCTGCATTAGCAGCGGGTTGTACTATGGTAATTAAACCTGCCAATGAAACACCTTATACTGCACTGGCTTTAGCAGAATTAGCGGCTCAAGCTGGCATTCCCGCCGGTGTTATTAATATTGTAACTGGTGATGCCATTAAAATTGGTGAAGTCTTTACCTCTGATAACCGCGTGCGCAAATTAAGTTTCACTGGCTCTACAGGTGTTGGACGTTTATTAATGCGCCAGTGTTCAGATAGTGTAAAAAAAGTCTCTTTGGAATTAGGTGGCAATGCACCCTTTATCGTGTTTAACGATGCCGATATTGATAAAGCGGTTGAAGGTGCTATGGGAGCAAAATTCCGTAATGCAGGACAAACCTGTGTTTGTGCTAACCGTTTTTATATTCATAAAGATGTTTATCAACAATTTAGCGAACGCTTTGTTGCCGCCGTTAAAAAACTCAAAGTGGGGAATGGTTTTGAAGAAGGTGTCACTATTGGGCCTCTCATTAACCGTAAAGCTGTTGAAAAATCACAATCATTGCTTGCTGATACATTAAAACGCGGTGCAACACTGCTTTGTGGCGGAGATAATGACAAAGCGGGTGAGAACTTCTTCCAACCTACCGTTGTTGGCAATGTTCCTGCTGATAGCCATATCCTTGAAGAAGAAATATTTGGCCCTGTTGCACCTTTAGTTATTTTTGAAAATGAAGATGAAGTGGTGCATTTAGCTAATAATACCATTTATGGCTTAGCCGCTTATTTTTATAGTGAAAATCCACAACGTATTTGGCGTGTTGCTGAAAATTTAGAATACGGCATGGTGGGTATTAACACTGGTTTAATTTCCAATGAAGTTGCACCATTTGGTGGTATTAAACAATCAGGTTTAGGTCGTGAGGGCTCTGAACACGGTATTGAAGATTATATGGAGATGAAATATCTCTGCCAAGGATTATAAATAACCTTTAACCCAACTTATAAAAGTAAGTCAGCATGGATGCTACTGCTTTTTCCCTTACTATTTTCTCTTATTATCAAAAAATATTAAAAATTATATTTTTAACATAAAGATATAAAATTAGATTTATATATCCCCTCAGTTTATTTATTACTTATATAAAAAATATAAAAATAACTTCTTTTATAGTGAAGGATACTATCTACTTAAAGTAAATAATAAAAATAATCAAAATAGAATTTTACATAATAAAAAATAAAAGCACGCTTGTTGTTAAGCTAACTTTTAATTAATTAATCTAACAGCAGATATTTTTAATTGCATAAAATCATAAATTTTATTAATCTAATTTAAATTTATAAAAAAAGGATCTTTTTATATGGGCTATATATACGATACCACCGTTATTGATTGGGACAGAGAAGAACAATACAACAATAAGAAAAGAATTGAGCGGATCCTTAATGATACCGAAGATGATGAAAATGTTGCGGCACTTATCACCCTTGAAGAAGCTGATTATGTTCTAAAAAACTTATCCACCCCAACACCTTACAAATCATCGAAAGATACTTTATTTAGTATTGGTGATATCGCTTCATCATATTCTGGAAATATCTATGAATCATATAGAGTCGAAAGAATTGTTAATGAGTTTAGAAATATCAATATCACAGCGACTGAGTATGTAGGTAAAAATGGAAATGTTTATATAAGAATTTCAGGTCATGCAGGCGTTAGAGCTTATTTAAATGCAACTCGATACCTAGCAAATAATCCTCGTATTATATATATGGGAGTAGGAACCCAAGGAATGAATTCCGTTTCAGCTGGAGGTGTACGTTTTGCAATTGTATTTTCAGCAGCTTATAGAATTGTAGAACTCATATTTAGAGATGAATATGATCTCACTAATTTTTTCGTAAATATCACTATGGATATGGCAAAATTGGCTATTAGTATGCAAATGACAACTTTACTAACTGGTAGTATCGTAACAGCGGCATTAACGGCAGGAACAAGTGTTATAGTCGTTGCTTTAGGTGTATTTGTTGTGGGGTTAGTGATAGCAGTTGCCCTATATAAATTAGATGATGAATTTAAGATCAGTGAAACCATAATTAAAAATCTAAAATCTTATCGAGAAAATAAACCTGAAACACCTTATCACCCTGATCAATTTTTCACACAATGGGGAAGACTTAGCCGTGGATAAAATAAAAAAAATAGAGATAAAACCGGTTAATTTAATACTATCTTCTATCTGTATCTTACTTCTATCAATTTTTGGATTTTATTACTCAATAATTTATTACATAGATTATTTCTTAATGAAAGACAAAATAATATTCTCGTTTCAAACTGGATTACTCTGCTTTGGAGTTCCTTTAACTTTTTATTTTTCATATTATGGTTTTCTTTGTGCATATAAGAAAAATATACAAAAAATGAATAATAAAATAGCTGGTTACCTCGCAATTATGGCAATAGCAGGTATTATTTTCAGTTTCTTTTTTTCATTTTATGTCAGATATGATTTAGTCTCTAAGGGGTATTATATTTGTTATAAACAATCAATTTTTGCACCAAGTGAATATGTTATATCAAAAGATATGTGTAAATAGCACATATCTTTTGATAATGAACTAAAGCTTATTTAATCATATCACTGTTAATACTATATTACTAACTGGTAGTATCGTAACAGCAGCATTAACAGCAGGAACAAGTGTTATAGTCGTTGCTTTAGGTGTATTTGTTGTGGGGTTAGTGATAGCAGTTGCCCTATATAAATTAGATGATGAATTTAAGATCAGTGAAACCATAATTAAAAATCTAAAATCTTATCGGGAAAAGAAACCTGAAACGCCTTATCACCCTGATCAATTTTTCACACAATGGGGAAGACTTAGCCGTGGATAAAATAAGCCCACTGAAATTATTTTTAACTTCTTTATTTGTTTTTTTATTATCTATCTTTTGTTTTTATTTTTCAATATCATATTACATTGAATATTTTTCAATGAAAGAACGTATATTATTCTCTTTCCAGACAGCATTATTGTGTTTTGGTTCTCCCCTATTAATATATTTTTCTTATTTGATTTTTATTTGTGCATATAAGAAAAAAACACAAAAAATGAATAATAAAATAGCTGGTTACCTCACAATTATGGCAATAGCAGGTATTATTTTCAGTTTCTTTTTTTCATTTTATGTCAGATATGATTTAGTCTCTAAGGGGTATTATATTTGTTATAAACAATCAATTTTTGCACCAAGTGAATATGTTATATCAAAAGATATGTGTAAATAGCACATATCTTTTGATAATGAACTAAAGCTTATTAAATCATGTCACTGTTAATACTATAACTTGATGTATTAGCAACCAAATGAACCCTGGATATTGAGGTGTATTTCATTTGAATACGTTGATATGGCATTGATTCATTATCATTTATTGAATCAGGAAAAATATCAGAAACCTCAATTAGAGAAACTTCAGTCAATTTAATTTCATAATATTTTTCAAGTTGCCCATGTTGGCTTGTTCTATAAAAAGTGAATATTGCTTCTAAGACTTCGTTATTATCTAAAGCTGTTGAAAGTAATGGTGATGATTTATCTATAGGCTTAGTAAATATAACTGGTTGATAAGATGCATTTTGTGCACGAACAGAACTATTATTTAAACTAATAACTTGAATTTCATCCTCATGATTAAGTTGGTAACGGTTTCCTATCGAATCAAGAGATGAACAACCTACAGAAATTAACCCTTGGACTTTTCCTTTTAAAGTTAGATAAATAGGATATGCCATAAAAATTCCTTTTAAAAAAATTAATCAATAATTAATTACATATATTAGATAATAAAAATGAAGAAACTTAATTTGATATAATTTATTTTATCACCAAATAAACATAAGTATAGTTACTAATCAAATGGCTTTCACATGAATTATTTTATTGTTCTTTTTATATCAAATAATTAATTAAAAAAAATCTAGCACTCCTTTGCTAAAGATTTTTATTATTTTATTTTCTATTTATTCCACTTAAATCAGTGATAAAGCATTTCGTGAACAATATCATCTGCTTTCATCGAATAAGGGTAATATGTTGGCCAATTACTTAATTCTTTAAGTAATTCATCTTGCGATGTATTGCCCATATATAAATGGAAGTGCCCTGCTTTCTCTGGTGCAATAATGTGGTCGCTAAATTGAATAAATTTGGGCGCTTGGCTTTTGGCATCATCACAGCGGAAAAGATAACGTACCCCTTTTTTACCCGACTCATAATACAGAATACGATAACCATCATAGTGATATTCACAGCTATCGACTTTCTCTCCACGGTGGAACTCAATGATATTGTTTTCAATACCAATCATATCCACATCAGTTTTATAGCCTTGTGTATAGTAAGCTCGGTACTCTTCAACCGTTTTATCTTTTTTTGTTTCCGCTTTCTTTTGTAACACCTCATCTAATTCACCGCTGAGAAGATAAGGCTCTACAGATTGCCATACACCATCCCAATCACTGAGTTGGCGATCAAGAACATCCTTACCTTCAAAAATTCCATTAGCTGCATCTCGTTGAGCTTGTGTTTGTACTTTTTCATGATGGTGCCCATGTGCTAAAACTGACATTGCACTACCCAATAGCCCCATAATTAAAACACAAGAAAGGACTGGTTTTTGCATAATCTTACCCCTGAACGGCTTTAAAACGTGGATTTGACTTACAAATTACATAAAGACGACCACGGCGACGCACCACTTTGCAATCTGGATGGCGTTGTTTAGCGCTTTTCAACGAACTTAATACCTGCATTTTTTCTTCCTTACTTAATAAATTGACCAAAACGTTTATTAAAGCGTGCCACATTACCTTCTTGAGAATGTGTCTTTTGTTTACCGGTATAAAATGGGTGTGATTGAGAGGAAACATCTAGTGTTACATAAGGATATGTTTGCCCTTCATACTCTATTGTTTTTTCCGTTTGGATGGTCGAACCCACTTTAAAATAAGCATCTGCACTAGTGTCATGGAAAATCACTGTTCGATATTGAGGATGAATACCCAGTTTCATAATAAACCCCACCTTATTTGTAATGTTATAATATAACAATATTGAATTGCGCTAATGTACCGCTTTTTAATTTTATTGACCAGTTTTTTTTGATTTGTTTTTCTATCTCAAGAAAGGAAGTGTGTTTGAGGTAAGTCTCTTTTAAGTGATATAGGTGAATTTTCTGGCTTTTTTTGTCCAGCTTTCCTATTTTCCGCTAAAGTTATACTAAGACGGCAAAACAAATAGGATTTATTATGACTAATTGGCGCGATAAGCTTTTCAGTAAGTCACCTCTGTCTATCGACCTCACAATAGACTTTCCTAACGTTTATCCTTCTTCTGTTCCTTCAATTCTTTCGCTGTTAGCACCTTATGAAATAGGTGATACACCTTTGCTTGATGAATTAAATCTATTGTCAGACTCTCACTTAAAAACAAAAGCTGATGATGATTCGATACCTTTTAGTTGGTCAGCCGGCGCTCGGGAAGGTATTATTTTGCATCAACGAATAGGTCGAGCAATTGAACAACAGCCTTCTCAAAAAATATGTGAAGAATTTTCGCTGTCACTTTATCATGCAATAAAGCATGTCGTTCTTTTGCCTGATAAAGAGCATGTTGCTTCTTTTTATTCAATTGCCTGCCAAGATAAACTCGCCCCTATCACCTATCTTTCGCATCTGATAGACAAAATAGAACAAGATGAAGCACTGATTAATCATGAGATTTATTTTCAATTGATCTTGTGGATCTTAAAGTTAAGTCCTGACAAGAATCCTATCAAAATAGCTTTAGGACTATTAGGATCGTTTAATGATAGCGCCTCTCAGCGTTTACTTTTATTGTTTTCCCTACACCCTGAATTTACACTTTATGCTATTCGTTCGCTAAAACAGCGCCTTTCTTGTGAAGAATTTGAGCCTTTTTTACACTCTCTAGGTCAACGAACTAAAGGCTGGGGACGTATCCAGTTTATTGAACATCTACCTTCGACACTGTCTGTTAATAATCGCTATTGGCTACTGACTGAAGGGTATAAAAATAATGTAATGACAGAGTATGTCGCCTATGACTGTGTCACAAAAGGGGCATTATTAGAAATGCTAAATACGCACCCTTTAGATAATGAGCTATTGCTTGGTTCTAGTGATCTTTTACGTGCACTGCTTAATGGCGGTCCCGCAAAAGATATTTACGATTATGTAGAAGGTGCCCAAGCATGCAACGCTTTTATTTCACAAGTCGATGCTTTGCCTCCAAAAGAATTAAAGCTCCTTTATTGTGTCTGTGAAATCGCTGACTTTGTACAAAATAGTGGTGAAGACTGGTTATTACTTGAGTCTCTTGGCTGGAACGATCATTGCCAACAACAAATTATCTCTACGTCACAAAATATTATTCAAAAACCTGAATGGTCAACTCTCATTATTGAAGCATTACAAAATCCATCTCGCTCAAAAAATTACCAAGCAAGTCTTGTCGCTAAATCGCTTCGCCTTGATATCTGGGAATTACTCTTTTCACTACAAAAAGATAATCCCAATGCGGATTGGTGGCACCAATTAATGCAAACTGATGCATCTCACAAAATAGAAAGAGTAGTTAAACTTGCAGAACAACAAATTGAATTAACAGCATTAGATAGCACAGATGATCCATTAATAACTACCTACTCTGAATATCAGCCCCATCATGCCGTTGAATATATTATGCAAGATCTTGGTGGTTTTCCCGGTATCGGTTGGTCACTTATCAAAAGGCAATTACGTAGTCCGACATTGCGTGATAGAAATATGGCGCTGAATGTTCTTTCAACATGGTCTGACACATTATTGCCTCATGATCTTTATGGTGAATTAACACAGGCTTTAACCATAGAAACGGATAAAAATGTGTATCAACGCATGAAACTATTTTTAGTTAACCATCAAGGAAATAAAGAACATTAACGGTTAGAGCGAATAGATAATTCTGAAAAGAATTCAGGGAGCAGGTTAGGATCATGGTTCGTGCTAGTATGGCTACAAGGAATAAAAAAGATGTTACAGCAATTCATAATACTGATTCACAGATCAATAATGAGGTGAATATGGGCAAATTCCCTGGCTTACATCGTCGGGCAATACTAGTTATTGCTGTTGTTTTATTGGTCGTATTTTTTTGGCCAACAAGTGAAAATAATGGTGAGCCACCTCAGCCATCATCATCGACGCATGATCTTCCTGTGCCTATTTCACCATCAGTATCAACAAATGATCCGACTCATCAAACCTCGATCCCTCAAGCACAAGATAGCTTAAATGCCGATCCCGCGGTTACTCCATCAATAGAGGATCCAACGACAAGTGATCCAGAGGGAAATGTTGCTCAAACAACGCCACAACAAGATACTCAATCAACACCAGCGCAAACATGGCAAACCTACACCATCAAAGAAGGGCAAACCTTAGCGCAACTGTTTAGAGACAATCAACTTCCTGTTAATGATGCATTCTCTATGGCGAAATCAGAAGACCAACAGAAATCATTAAGCCAATTACGCGCAGGGCAAGCTATTCGTTTACAGCGAAACCCACAAGGTGATGTCAGTATGCTAGAAGTGACAAATAGCGCCGGTACTGTTATCACTTACACTCGTTTGAGTGATGGAAGTTATTACCGTACACCATAGTAAGAAGAGATTTAATTTATCCAAAAAAAAACGCCAGCTAAGCTGGCGTTTTTCTTTATCAACATTAACTGTTTAATCAGAGATTATTCAGCAACGATGATAACATTCAGTTCAGCGAATACGTCACTGTGAACTTGGAAGTGAACTTCGTGGTCACCAGTAGTACGCAGAACGCCATTTGGCAGGCGAACTTCGCTCTTACACATTTCAACGCCAGCTGCAGTTACTGCATCAGCGATGTCACGAGTACCGATTGAACCAAACAGTTTACCTTCGTCACCCGCTTTAGAGCTGATAGTGACAGAACCCAGTGCATTGATCTTCGCTGCACGAGCTTCAGCTGCTGCTAAAGTTTCAGCTAATTTAGCTTCTAACTCAGCACGACGCGCTTCGAAAAACTCAATGTTTTTCTTAGTCGCAGAAACAGCTTTACCCTGTGGGATTAAATAGTTACGAGCATAGCCCGATTTTACGTTAACCTGATCACCCAGGCTACCCAGATTCGCTACTTTATCAAGCAGAATAATTTGCATTACCTTATCCTCTACAAGTCATTAATGGACTATATACCTATTACTGATGACGATCAGTATAAGGTAATAAAGACAGGTAGCGTGCGCGCTTGATAGCACGAGCCAGCTGACGCTGGTATTTTGCACGAGTACCGGTGATACGACTTGGTACAATTTTACCACTTTCAGTGATATAGTTTTTCAGCGTAGCGATATCTTTATAATCGATCTCTTGTACGCCTTCTGCTGTGAAACGGCAGAACTTACGACGACGGAAATAACGTGCCATATGGCTAGTCTCCAGAATCTATCAATTCAATCTGCTCGGCATGAAGCACCAATTTAAACAATCCATTTCGCGCCTGATGGCTACTAATGAATCCAGAAACGGTGATTTGGCTGCCGACCGTTATACTGTGAGTAACTGCTTGTAACGCTTTCCCGCTAGCAATAATGGGCATTCGGCACCATGATTGTCTTTTTAATCCCGCCTCTTCTTGTATTGAACGATGTTCAATAACAAATTGACAGTGCGGGATCCCAGCGGGGCTAACTTTTCGAATTAATGCTTTGCACACTGTGCCAGTTAGCACCAAATGATTATTAGCCGTCACAGCACTAATTACTCTTCAGAATCCTCTGCTACATCATCAACTTCATCTTCATCATCTAGGTCATCAGCGATATCACGACGGCGTTCGTCTTTTGCTTTAACCATTGGAGAAGCTTCAGTTACTGCGTGTTTAGTACGCATAATCATGTTGCGGAGAACGGCATCGTTGAAACGGAAAGTAGTTTCCAGTTCATCAATCACTTCCTGCGGAGCTTCAACGTTCATCAGAACGTAGTGTGCTTTGTGCAGTTTGTTGATTGGATAAGCTAATTGACGACGACCCCAGTCTTCTAGACGGTGGATCTGACCATTTGCATTAGTAATAGCGGTTTTATAACGCTCGATCATGCCCGGAACTTGTTCGCTCTGGTCAGGATGAACCATAAAAACGATTTCGTAATGACGCATTTGATATTGCTCCTTACGGATTTATCAGCCTCCTGTCAGGGTCAGTCACCACCCATGGAGGCAAGGAACTTGTTTAAGTTGTGACTGAAAAAATTGACGCGTAACTATACCCCCGCGGTCAATAAAACTCAAGGGAGTATAGAGAATAAAATAAACTAAGCGATTATTTTACATTAATACGCTGGCGCATCGCTTCAAATAAGCAAACACCTGTTGCCACAGAGACGTTAAGTGATGACACTGTACCCGCCATCGGGATACTAATCAGTTCATCACAATGCTCACGTGTTAAACGACGCATACCTTCACCTTCAGCGCCCATCACTAATGCCATTGGGCCTGTGAGTTTACTTTGATATAAAGTGTGGTCTGCTTCGCCTGCTGTACCAACAATCCAAACGTTCTCTTCTTGCAGGAAACGCAGTGTACGAGCAAGGTTGGTCACTTTAATTAAAGGAACACTTTCTGCTGCACCACAAGCCACTTTTTTAGCTGTTGCATTTAATTGTGCAGAGCGATCTTTCGGAACGATAACAGCATGTACACCAGCGGCATCTGCGCTACGTAAACAAGCCCCTAAATTATGGGGATCAGTCACGCCATCTAGCACTAATAAGAAAGGTGTACCGACTTTAGCTAATAAGTCTGGTAAATCTTGTTCTTGATACTGACGACCTGGTTTTACTTTAGCAATAATACCTTGGTGAACAGCACCTTCAGTTTGACTATCTAACCATTGACGATTAGCGACCTGAACCAGAATGCCTTGTGCTTCTAATTCATGAATAACCGGTGTTAAACGGCGATCTTCACGCCCTTTTAATACATAAACTTCTTTAAAACGTGCAGGATCACGCTCAAGTAATGCGGTTACTGCGTGAATACCATAAATAATTTCTTCGCTCATAGCGGTGCTTACTCATTAAAAAATAAAAGGCACAAAACAGATAAAAGGCGGGGTCTCCGCCTTTTAAAAAAGAACTAGAAGAACAAAAGATTATGCGTTATCGCGTTTGGCTGCACGTTTAGCTTTAAGTTTTGCTTCTATCTTTTTGGTTTGTGATGATGCTTTCTTACGTTTGCTACTCGCTTTATCTTTCGCAACTTGGTCTTTTACGGCTTTGTCTTTGCTCGCATTACCTCGACCTGATGATTTACCTTTTTTGAAGGCACTATCTGGCTCAAAGTTTTTATCTTTGCTTGCATCACGACGACGAGACTTGCTAGAACTTGCGTTTTTCTTGTCTTTTTCGCCTTTTAGACCACGAACACGGGCTGTTTTACCCGGATTACGCGCAGTGCGTGTTGTTGAAATTAAAGAGAAGTCGATAGTACGTTCATCCATACTAACTGCTTCAACTTTTACTTCTACTTCGTCACCAAGGCGATAGACTTGTCCTGAAGACTCACCAATTAAGCGTTGCCCTACATTATCATACTGATAGTAATCATTATTTAATGTAGAAACATGCACCAGACCATCAATAAACAGATCATTTAAGCGAACAAAGAAACCAAAGCCCGTTACGCTGGTGATAATACCGGTAAACTGTTGACCAATTTGATCCAGCATAAAATCACATTTCAGCCAATCAGCAACATCGCGTGTTGCTTCATCAGCACGGCGCTCGGTTAAAGAACAGTGCTCGCCTAATTGCAACATGGTGTCCATATCACTATGGTAGCCACCTGTTGGTGTCCAACGTTGTGAACCGTGACCTTCTTCCTTCGCAATCTGATATTTAATTGCACGATGCAAGGCTAAATCAGGATAACGACGAATTGGTGAGGTAAAGTGTGCGTAAGATTTTAATGCTAAACCAAAGTGCCCACGATTTTCAGGATCGTAAATTGCCTGTTTCATTGAGCGCAAAATCATGGTTTGTAGCATTTCACGATCAGGTCTGTCTTCAACCTCTTTCATGACACGTGCATAATCTGCTGGCTCTGGTGTTAAGCCTCCCGGCAACGTTAACCCTAATTCATTAAAGACAGAGCGTAGATTCAGGACGCTGTCTTCTTTTGGCTTATCATGAATACGGTAAAGTGCAGGTTCTTCGTTTTTCTCAACAAAGCGAGCGGCTGCAATATTAGCAAGGATCATGCACTCTTCAATCAATTTGTGTGCATCATTACGAACAACTGGCTCGATACGCTCAATACGACGCTCGGCATTAAAGATAAACTTCGCTTCTTCTGATTCAAAACCAATTGCACCGCGCTGTTCGCGCGCTTTATCTAATGCTTGGTATAACTCATACAGATGCTCAATATCTTTAACGATAGGCTTATAGTGCTCACGCAGTTCTTCATCACCTTGAATGATTTTCCACACTTTGGTGTAGGTCATTCGAGCATGAGAACTCATCACCGCTTCATAGAATCTGTAAGAAGAAAGACGCCCTTGCTCAGAAACGGTCATCTCACAGACCATACATAAACGGTCAACTTGTGGGTTTAATGAACACAATCCATTAGATAGGACTTCTGGCAACATCGGCACGACTTGAGAAGGGAAATAAACAGAGTTTCCTCGGCTACGTGCTTCTGTATCTAGCGCTGTTTGTGGGCGTACATAATAGCTAACATCAGCAATCGCAACCCATAAACGCCAGCCACCACCTTTTTTACGTTGACAATAAACAGCGTCATCAAAGTCTCGCGCATCTTCACCGTCAATAGTAATTAAAGGTAAGTCACGTAAATCAACACGTCCTTCTTTAGCTGATTCAGGTACTTCTTCTTTTAAATCAGCAACTTCTTTTGTCACTTTTGCAGGCCATGTATAAGGGATCTCATGAGTACGTAATGCGATTTCTACCGCAATACCTGTTCCCATTGTTTCACCTAAGATCTCAACAATACGACCTACTGCTTGCGTGCGTCGAGTTGGTCTTGTCGTGATTTCAACCACCACCACATTTCCCATACGCGCGCCCATGATATCTTCTTTAGGAATAAGAATATCAAAGCTTAAACGGCTATCATCAGGTACAACAAACCCCATACCTGACTCAATAAAATAGCGACCTACAATTTGGTTATTTCTTGGTTCAATAACACGAACAACTCGACCTTCACGGCGACCTTTTCTATCCATACCTAAAGGTTGGGCAAGGATAACATCGCCATGCATGGTTTTTTTCATTTCATCTTGTGAAAGATAAAGGTCATCTTTTTGACCTTCTGCACGTAAAAAACCATAGCCATCGCGGTGACCGATTACCTTGCCTTTCCATAAATCAAGACGTTCAGGTAATGCGTAGCACTGGCGACGGGTAAAAACTAATTGACCATCACGCTCCATCGCTCTTAAACGGCGACGTAACGCTTCTAAGTCTTCTTCACCTGAAATTTTTAACGCCTGCGCTAAATCTTCACGGCTCATTGGTGCCGTGCGCTTTTTCATTTCTTCTAAAATATATTCGCGACTAGCAATTGGAGAGGCGTATTTTTCTGCTTCTCTATCCTGAAAAGGATCTTTTGACATTATGACCTCCAAGCTATCAGATTTGATGAAATAGTAGACTCAAACATCTTCTAATAACAATTTATATAAGGAGCTATTATTTTCAACTAGCTCTGCGAGTGTGTGACGGTCTAACTCTTTCAAAAACTGCTCAATTGCCTGATTCAACACCAGTTTCAGTCGACAAGCTGGGGTAATGTGGCAAAACTCAGCACTACAGTTTACTAATGAAAGTGGCTCTAAAGCACGAACAACCTCACCCACAATGATATTTGTTGCAGGCTTGCCTAAACGGATCCCTCCATTTTTACCGCGAATAGCCTCAACAAAACCTAAATGGCTAAGTTGATTAATAATTTTCACCATATGGTTACGCGAAACGCCATAGACTTGTGTCACTTCAGTGATACTTGTCATTTTGCCTTCTGGCAATGAAGCCATATATATCAATGCCCGCAATCCATAATCTGTAAAACTGGTTAATTGCACAATGACCTCTGAAAAGTGGTTTTCCCTACTAAAGCCGTTAAGGGATAAGTAATTATTAATGAGAATATCATTTTATTAAGCAATATTATGTTTAATTTTTGGACATTTAGCAAAGATATGCTCAAAAGTGAGTTATTTCCGTCTCTCACTTGACTATTAACAAAATAATAGCGACATCACAGGCAAAGAAAAAGCGATACTGTCGATTTTCAACAGATCGCTTTCTTTATTTCTAACTCTACAACAATAACATTGTCTTATTGTTTTTTACGCGTTACTGATAAAACAGAAGCAAAACCGAGTGTAAAGCTGTCTTATCTTATTGTATGTAACGCGTATTTCTATCTCAATTTAACCAACAAACAGATACGAAAAAATCGCCCCTGTCATTTTCAGGGACGATTTTCACATCAAACCAATTTAATGCAGATTATGCATCAAATGGATGACGGAGAATGATGGTTTCTGAACGGTCTGGGCCAGTAGAAACGATATCAACAGGAACGCCTGTTAACTCTTCTACGCGCTTGATGTAGTTCAGTGCTGCCTGTGGCAGTTGGGCGTGATCTTTCACACCAAACGTCGTTTCATTCCAGCCTGGCATTGATTCATAGATAGGCTCGATACCTTCCCAATCATCAGCAGCTAAAGGTGTTGTATCAATCACTTCACCGTTTGGTAAACGATAGCCTACACACAGTTTCACTTCTTTCAGACCATCTAACACATCCAGTTTAGTCATGCAGAAACCAGACAGTGAGTTGATTTGAACAGCGCGACGAATAGCGATGATATCTAACCAGCCAGTACGACGACTACGGCCTGTAGTTGCACCAAATTCTTGGCCTTTCTCACGTAAGAAGTCACCCACTTCATCAAACAATTCAGTTGGGAATGGACCTGCACCTACACGAGTAGAGTAAGCTTTGATGATCCCTAATACGTAACCAACATAGCGAGGGCCTAAACCTGAACCTGTTGCCACACCACCAGCGGTTGTGTTTGAAGAGGTTACATACGGATAAGTACCGTGGTCAATGTCTAATAAAGTACCTTGTGCACCTTCAAACATCACTAACTCACCGTTTTGTGTTGCTTTGTACAGTAAGTCAGAAACATCAACAACCATACCAGTCAGAATATCAGCGATTGCCATGATATCGTCTAAGGTTTTTTGGTAATCAACAGGTTCAACTTTGTAGTAGTTCACCAGTTGGAAGTTATGGTATTCGATGATTTCTTTGAGTTTTTGTGCAAACGCTTTTTTATCAAACAGATCGCCAACACGTAAACCGCGACGAGCAACTTTATCTTCGTAAGCAGGACCGATACCACGGCCTGTTGTACCGATAGCTTTTTCGCCACGAGCTTTCTCACGCGCATTGTCTAATGCGATGTGATAAGGAAGGATTAATGGGCAAGCTTCAGACAGAAGTAAACGAGAACGAACAGGAATACCGCGATCTTCAAGTTGGGTCATTTCCTTCATCAGCGCTTCTGGTGATAAAACGACACCGTTTGCTATGATGCTAACAACATTTTCACGGAGAATGCCTGATGGGATTAAATGAAGAACGGTTTTTTCACCGTCGATGACTAGAGTGTGACCCGCGTTATGGCCACCTTGGTAGCGAACAACATATTTAGCGCGTTCTGTCAGCAAATCGACTATCTTGCCTTTGCCTTCGTCACCCCACTGGGTGCCCAATACGACAACGTTATTACTCATTTCAAAATACACTCGGTTGCTTAAAAAAGGATTTTACCATCTCAATTCAAGAGTTACAGTAGATTTTATCTAATTATGTCATCCCCGCTTTTAAGCAATAGATTATCTTGCCATTGTCAATATTTTTGCCCGAAAAATCCGCATCACAAACATATTGTGACTTTTATCAACAGTTTTGATCGCAAAAACAGGAAGCAGAGTGACATAAAAGTGAAAACGGCGAAGAAGACGCTTCGGAATTGCCGAAGGTTTATCTTGAAATGCAATTTTCACTTTATACTATCCCAGCTAAAACCATTTTGGAAACCATTAAGCGTAAATTTTCATCTTTTTATGCACAATTATTTATTTCTTAGCTTGATTACTCACTTTATCTTATTGATATCAAAAAAAATCCCCCACTTTTTAAGGTGGAGGATTTTATTATTTACTCAAACGGTTTAACGCGTTTGGAAATTACTCTTCAATCGCTCGCGCTTTTGTTGGTGCTTTCATATAGCGTAAGAAATCGCTATCTGGGCTTAACACCATGACGTCATTGCCGTCTTGGTTAAAGCTCTTCTCATAAGCACGTAAGCTACGAATGAAGGCATAGAAGTCTGGATCTTGGTTGAATGCATCAGCAAACAGTTTAGTTGCTTGAGCATCACCTTCACCGCGAAGACGTAATGATTCACGCTCAGACTCAGCCAGTGTCTCTGTTACAGTCTTATCAGCAGCTGCACGAATTTTCACTGCTTGCTCTTGACCTTGTGAACGGTGACGACGAGCAACGGCTTCACGCTCTGCACGCATACGCTGGTAAATCGCTTCAGAAACTTCCATAGGTAAGTTGATTTGCTTGATTCGAACGTCAATCACTTCAATACCTAAAGCCGCCATACTGTTCATATTGATAGCTGGAGCTTGGCCTTTAGTTTCTTCAGCCACCTTTTTAGCTGCAATCGCAATTGCATCATCAGCAGCGCTTGAATCACGAGAAGGAGTACCTTCATTCAGTGCATTACGAACATCAATGGTTAAACGACCACGAGAATCCGTAATAATTTGGTTTACGCTCATACGACCAATCTCAGAACGTAAACGGTCACTGAATTTACGACGCAGTAAAGTTTCAGCCTGCATTGTGTTACCACCACCTGTTGCCAGATAGTAGGTGCTGAAATCACTGATACGCCATTTCAGATAAGAATCGACTAATAAGTCTTTATTTTCACCTGATAAGAAACGGTCTTGCTGGATATTCATAGTTTGAATACGCGCATCCAGTTTTTTCACATTCTCAATAAATGGAATTTTAAAGTGAAGACCTGGTTCATAAACAACAGGTTTATTTTCAGCATCACGTACAACTTTTGCAAAGCGTAAAATAATGCCACGCTCATATTGTTGAACGACAAACACAGAAGAGTACAACAACGCTAAAATAATAACTGCAACAACAGCGATAACTTTACGCATGATTATTGTCCTCCTTGATTATTGCCGTAAGGCTGACCATAACCGCCATTATTACTACCATATCCACCATTACCATAAGTCGTTGTTGCTGGTTTTTGTGCCGGTGCTGGATTTACAGTTGGCGCGGGCGTGTTGATACGAGCAGGTGCCTCAAATGTATTTGATGGTGCAGATTGAGATTGCTGACGTAGCATTTGCTCTAAAGGCAGCACTAACATGCTATTACCTTTATCATTAGCGATGACTTTACGTGTTTTTGATAACACTTTTTCCATCGTTTCAATGTAAAGACGCTCGCGAGTAATTTCAGGAGCAGCACGATATTCAGGTAAGATTTTAGCAAAGCTAGCTACCTCACCTTCTGCTTTCATCACCACACTGGTTTTATAAGCGGTTGCTTCTTCAATCATACGTTGCGCGTTACCTTTTGCTAACGGTAACACTTCGTTTTTATAAGCTTCAGCTTGACGGATTGTTTTTTGTTCTTCTTCACGTGCAGCAATTACGTCATCGAATGCCGCTTTTACCGCTTCTGGTGGGCGAGCCACTTGGAAGTTGACGTCCACAATCGAGATACCCATGTTATAAGGACGGATAGTCTCTTCTAATTCTTGACGTGTTTGGTCACGAATTTCTGAACGGTTAGAAGTCAGAATTTTTTCCATTTCTGAACGACCAATAACGCCACGCACTGCACTGTCAGTTGCCTGACCTAAGCTGTTAATTGGTGTTGTCAGGTTAAATAGGAATGTTTCTGGATCAGAGACAACATACTGCACGTTTATCTCGACTTGAACCATGTTTTCATCTGACGTTAACATCATGCCACCCGTGGTTAAATCACGGATAGTTTTTACGTTAACAGGCTGAACTTCATCAATGAAAGTCGGTTTCCAGTTCAGACCAGGTTCAACGATTTGGTAAAATTTACCAAAACGAGTCACAACGCCTTGTTCTGCCTCTTTGATGGTATAAAAACCACTTGCAGCCCAAACCACGACAACCGCACCTAATGCAAGAGAAATCAAAAGATTTCCAGCATTGCTACGAGGACCGCCATTTTGCCCAGAAGAGGAGTTTCCACCTTTTTTACCGCCGAAACCACCAAGTTTTTCACTCAGTTTACGGAACATATCATCGAGATCTGATGCTCCACGATTCCGACCTCCTTGATTACCGTTGGAGTTACCGTTGCCATCGCCATTATTATTGCCGCTGTTTCGGTTACCCCACGGGTCGCGGTCTTGTCCGTTGTTACCGGGCTGATTCCACGCCATGTTCTAGCTCCATTATTATGATTAGATTTATCAGGCTTAAGAGCCGATTTCGTCGCCAGCTCTCAGTTAATGTTCATTATTATGGCCGAATATCAGACCACGTAATCCAATAAATTTGGTTCCTGCTTGCAAAGGCGACGCCAGTCTACCATAGGCATACGTATGATTAGCCCAACTTTACCGTCTTTTTCAATCCATTCACGTTCTATTGACTGTAATTGATAAAAACGACTACGTAAGCGCCCTGTATTCTCTGGCGGTAAACGTAATTCAAAGTGTGCGATCTCACCTGAAAGACGTTCTGTCAACGCCTGATACAACAGAGGAATACCCTCGCCTGTTTGTGCAGAAACCCAAACCCTAACGGGTAAGTTTTCTTCATTTCGATCAATTCTTGGAGTGAAGTCTTCAAGAAGATCAATTTTGTTCATAACATGCAGTGTTGGTATTTCTTGAGCATCAATCTCTTCTAATACGCTTTCAACTGCATGAATATTTTCCTCAAAACGGCTATCTGCTGCATCAATCACATGAAGAAGTAAGGTAGCTTCTCGTGTTTCTTGCAAAGTGGCTTTAAAAGCAGCAACAAGATCATGAGGTAAATGTCGAATAAATCCAACAGTATCGGCTAATACAACGGTTCCCACATCATCGACTTGAATACGTCTTAATGTCGGATCTAATGTTGCAAAGAGCTGATCTGCTGCATACACATCAGAACAGGTAATATGATTAAATAAACTCGATTTCCCTGCATTTGTGTAACCAACAAGGGATAATGTTGGAATATCAGCTTTACTCCGCGCTTGCCGTCCTTGTTCGCGCTGACGCTCAACCCTACCCAATCGCATTAGAATTTGACTAATTTTACCTCGGAGTAAGCGGCGGTCTGTTTCTAGCTGAGTTTCACCTGGTCCTCGTAACCCGATCCCCCCTTTTTGTCTTTCAAGGTGAGTCCACCCTCTGACTAAACGAGTTGATAAGTGACGTAACTGGGCGAGTTCTACCTGTAGCTTTCCTTCATGGGTTCTTGCTCTTTGAGCAAAAATATCAAGGATAACTCCCGTGCGATCAACCACACGGCATTCACAAAGTCTTTCCAGATTTCGTTCTTGTGCAGGTGTCAGTGCATGATTAAATAAAACAACATCTGCACCACTTGCTTTTACAGCTTCAGCAATTTCTTCTGCCTTACCTTCACCCACATAATATTTAGGATGAGGCGCTTTACGATTTCCTGTAATAATCTGAACTGGTTTAACACCCGCAGATGTCACCAAAGATTCAAATTCTTGCAAATCATCAACGTCCTTTTCTTGAGAAAAGAAGACGTGCACTAAAACGGCTAATTCGCCACCTTCATAACGATCAAACAAAGGCGAAACCTCTTGGACTTTATAAAAACAGGAAAAAACATAGGTAAAGTCTCCCTACCTATGTTTTTCTTATATCAAGAATAATATTGGATTATTATTCTGCAACATCATCCTGCTGAGCAGCGCCACCATTGTAGCCTGTACCAGTTTGGTTCGTGCCTGTGTTGCTATGATGAGAAACAGGACGCGAAGGTACCACGGTAGAGATAGCATGTTTGTATACCATCTGACTTACTGTGTTTTTCAGCAAAATAACAAATTGGTCAAAAGATTCGATCTGACCCTGCAATTTAATGCCGTTTACCAAATAGATAGAAACGGGAACCCTTTCACGACGTAATGCGTTCAGGAAAGGATCTTGCAAAGATTGCCCCTTAGCCATTCTATGTTTTCCTTATTTTGTTGTTTTATATTAGAACCCAATTGGTTCGAAAAATGAACTACTCAAAAATTGCGCTTTGGCAACTATCAATTTTACACAAACCTACCATCTATGCACTAACTACCTGCAAAACAGTGTCAAGAGATTGTTTTGGATCTTCACTATCAAGCCAGTGAATGTCATTCCAACCTCTTAACCAGGTGATTTGTCGCTTCGCTAATTGCCGGGTAGCGCAGATCCCTCGATAAACCATCTCATCATAATCTATTTCGCCTGATAAATATGACCACATCTGGCGATAACCGACACAACGTACAGAAGGTAAATCTTCATGCAGATCGCCCCGTTCATATAATGATTTTACTTCATCTTCAAATCCACACGTTAACATCTGTTTAAAACGGGCTTCAATGCGTTGGTGAAGAACATTTCTATCTTTCGGAGCAATCGCAAACTGATAAACATCATAGGGCAAAGACTCGCCTGATATTTTTGTCAATTCCGTCATTGTCTTACCTGAAATCAGGTAAACTTCTAGCGCACGAGAAAGTCGTTGAGGATCATTAGGGTGGATCCGTTGTGCTGCAACAGGATCAACCAATGCTAACTCTTTATGTATTGCCTCCCACCCTTGCTCTGCTGCTTTTTTTTCTATTTCAGCACGAACATCCGAATTGGCACTAGGTAAAGGCGATAGACCTTCAAGTAACGCTTTAAAATATAGCATAGTCCCACCCACTAATAGTGGAATTCGCCCAGCCGCAGTAATTTCTTCCATTGCATTTAATGCATCACGTCGAAAATCCGCAGCGGAATAGGGAAATGCGGGATCTAGAATATCAATTAATCGATGTGGAGCAAGCGATTGCTCATTCGCATCCGGCTTCGCTGTACCGATATCCATACCACGATAGATAAGAGCTGAATCCACGCTAATAATATCTACAGGCAGTTTTTGTCTCAGTGCAATTGCTAATGCTGTTTTACCTGACGCTGTAGGTCCCATTAGAAAAATTGCTTTAGGTTTTATTTGCGTGTTCACATCGCTCATTATTTAATGCCACTACCACCGGTTGTAAATCAATTAATTGTAATAAGTTTTTTGCTGGCTGTCTGACATATTGAGGGCAAAGTCTTTCAATATCAGCCAATAATCCTACTGCTTGAGCTTGCGACCATTGCGCCGGCTCTGCCCCTAATTGTCTTGCAAGCCATTGTCCAAGTTGTTGCTCGGTACAAGATTGTTCTGCTGACAAATAGGCTAATAATGCGGTCAGTAACACAGGTAAATTTTGCTGACGCAAAGGTAACGACACCGCATGTATTGTTGCTTTACCGTGAGAAATTTCGATAACGATCCCGAAATGACTAATTAGCGTTTGAAACTGATTAAATACACTAATTTCTTCTTTGCTCAATGCCAATTTTAAAGGTACTAACAAAGGTTGTGGCTTCAATGTTTCATCTTTAGGCAGTAATTGCGCACATTTTAACAGAAAATCAGCTTCTTCCAATGATAACAGCCCAAGACCTTGTGAAGATTCTATTAACGCATATTTCTGCTGATAAATTGCCAATACTCGCCCAAAAGTATAATCAGTTTGCCCATCTTTCGCATTGACGGAACGAGGCATCACCGAAATAACATCTTCTTCGATATTATTAGTTGTATGAACGATTTCACCTAAATTCAATGGGGCACGGTCAGGAAATAGGGGTATTTTTTCTTTATCTTTTGATGTAGATACACTTTCTTCCATCATTTTTTGATAAAGCGCACCTTGTGTCCGTTGATAACTTTCACCAAACTGCCGACTACCTCCAAATTGAGAGGCCTGTTTTTGATGAGAGTTATTATTGTGCTCTCGTTCATTAGAGTGGTGTGATGATGTATTTGACGGAGTTTGAGCCATTGGTGCTTGATAAGGCTGAGAAAATACGTTTTCACCTGCAACTTGACGATTTTCAGGAAAATTTAACGCTATTTCGTGTTCTTCTTCGTCATCTGAAGTCAGTGATAAAGGCTCTTGCGTTGCTTGTCGTAAAACACTCAACACGCCTTGATAAATAAAATCGTGAACCAAACGAGATTCATGAAAACGAACTTCATGTTTCGCAGGATGCACGTTTACATCGACTTGGTGAGGATCAACGCTTAAATACAAGATATAAGAAGGTTGCTGCTCTCCTTGCAAATATCCTTCATAAGCTTGGCGAATAGCATGATTAATCAACCTATCACGCATCATTCGTCCATTCACATAGCAATACTGAAGTTCACTACTTTGCACTGGTGATAAAGGATGCTCTACCCAACCTTTTATTGCTAAATCACCATGTTCCCACGATAAATGCATTGATTGATTGACAAAATTATTACCACAAATCGCACTCAAACGGCGATTTTGCTGACTTTCATCTTTCACAGCACGATATTGTCGAACTCGTTTACCGTTATGGGTAAGATTTATAGAGATATCAAAACGTGATAACGCAATGCGACGTACCACTTCATCAATATGTGCAAATTCTGTTTTTTCAGTACGTAAGAATTTACGTCTTGCTGGCGTGTTATAAAAGAGATCAAGTACTTCAACTGTACTTCCGACAGGATGAGCGGCAGGTTTAACAGTCACTGCCATATCTCTACCTTCGGCGTAAGCTTGCCACGCTTCTTCTTGATCTTGAGTACGCGATGTCAGTGTTAAACGGGAAACTGAGCTAATACTCGCTAAGGCTTCACCACGAAAACCCATACTCATTATGGCTTCGAGATCGTCAAGACTTGATATTTTGCTAGTTGCATGGCGAGCAAGTGCTAACTTCAAATCATCACGATTGATACCACATCCATTATCACGAATGCGAATAAGCTTGGCACCACCTTTATCGATATCAATATCAATTGAGGTCGCGCCTGCGTCTAAACTATTTTCCAGCAACTCTTTAACGACAGAGGCTGGTCTTTCAACAACTTCCCCTGCGGCAATTTGGTTTGCAAGCTGAGGAGGTAATAAATTTATCGCCATTACCTTTATTCCATTTTACTCAATCAATTAGGCGCGTTTTGTAAAGGATGAGCCAGAAAATAATTTCTTAAACCCGCGTGAATTGACGCCGCAAGTTTCTCTTGATAAGCATCAGAAATCAGTAACTGCTCTTCTGACGCGTGGCTGATAAAGCCTGTTTCAACTAAAATTGAAGGGATATCAGGTGAACGTAAAACACCTAAACTCGCATGCTCTGGTGTTTTCTTATGTAGTGAGCCCACTTTTCTTAGTTCAGACAATACGGCAACAGCAACGTCATAACCCACTCGTTGTGAATTACCAAACTGCAAATCAAGTACTGTTTGACTTAAATAAGGATCAGCGCCATCAGATAAAGCATCACCTGCACCACCAAGTAATTCAGATTGCTTCTCGCTTTGTTCAAGCCACTTACCTAATTCACTGTTTGCACGACGATTAGAAAGCACCCACACAGACGCGCCTCTAGCACTACGATTTGGTGCTGAGTCTGCATGAATAGACACTAACATATTCGCACTTTGCTTACGGGCAACTTCAGAGCGCCCAGCAACTGAGATAAAATAATCGCCACTACGTGTCAGAACAGGTTTAAACATAGGATCATTACGTAAGCGTGCTTCCAACTTCCTTGCCACACTTAGCGTTACGTCTTTTTCACGATTACCTTTCTGACCAATCGCGCCCGGATCTTGTCCACCATGACCCGCGTCTATTGCAATAATAATTTGACGAGAGCCCGCTTGTGGTTTTGAAGGTGTGGTGCGTGGTTTTACAATAGGAATAACGGGCGCAACCTCAGGTGTCGGCTTGGTAATTAAAGGTGCCATTTCCCTATTTGTGTTTGAATTTGTATTTGTACTGGAATTTGATGTAGTTGCTGTTGCAGTCGGTGATAACGCAACGACACTTACTGTCGATTGAGCATTACTATTTTGTCGGCTATTCATGGTTTTGATAGTAAGCACTAACTTATAGCCACCACTCACATTCATCAAACTTTCAGTTACCACAACAGGCTGAGCAAGCTCAACAACCATACTTTGGTATTGGCTATCTTTTGATTGTGTTGAGCGAATTTTATGAACTAACTGCCCATTGCCTAATGTTGCCGGTAATCCCGTGATTTTTGTGCTCTGTTTAAAATCCATCACTAAACGATCAGGACTTTTTAATGAGTAATATCGATAACTCGGCTTCCCATCACTAAAAGTGAATGTGAGAGTTGTTGCTGAAATACCGTTTTCTGCTTTTACTTCTGTCACAGTAGCGGCTTGTGCTATTTGCACAAAAAATAAAGACAAAACAACCAACAGAAAGGCAACAACATAGCGCTGACTTTGACTCACAATAGTGATGAGACTCGACATAATCAATATTCCTTTATGCAGACTGAATACGGGATAAAACAGTATTCCCTCTTTGTGAAAGGGCAACAAAACGCGCTTTTCGACCTTCATCTTCGTAGCTTAAATGAAGTTCTAAATCCGCGTTAGGTAAAAAACCTTCGCCTTGCGATGGCCATTCAATAAGGCATAACGCGTCTTGCTCAAAATAGTCGCGTATTCCCATAAATTCTAGCTCTTCAGCAGAAGCTAAACGATAAAGATCAAAATGATAAACAGGATTTGGCGAAAGCATATAGGGCTCAACTAATGTATATGTTGGGCTTTTGACATGCCCTTGATGACCAAGTGCTTGCAAAAAGCCTCGGCTAAAGGTTGTTTTTCCAGCACCAAGATCGCCATATAAATAAATGATCAATCCGCTATGATTAGTCGCCATTGCAACAGTACGCCCGAGTTTAACTGTCGCCGCTTCATCTTCTAATGTAACAACCCATTCTTTCATATTTAATATAATCTATTGTTAAGTTATAACGGCTTAATAAAGAGAGATCGTCGGAGAACATCCAATACTAAGCTTTATATGTTTTCTTAAGGCAAATAGTTATCGAAATCACTATCAAATAACCATACCATAAATCTATTTGTTGCGAGGATTTTTCCTACTGCCTCACTATGATACACTGCGCGCTCTTAGGACTCACCTCTTACCTATTGATTCGGTTTATTCATGTCATCACTCGATCTTAATCTTCTCGTTCAAAACATAAAATTATGGGGTTCTGAGCTAGGTTTTCAACAAACAGGGATATGTGATACTGACTTATCACTTGAAGAGCCTCGCCTACAAGCGTGGTTAGATAAGCAATATCATGGTGAAATGGCATGGATGGAAAAGTATGGAATGACACGAGCCAGACCTCATGAACTGGTTCTGGGTACATTACGTGTTATCAGTGTAAGAATGAATTATCTCCCCACAGATGCGGCTTTTGCACGAACCTTAAATAATCCTGAGCAAGGTTATATCAGTCGTTATGCACTTGGTCGGGATTATCACAAAGTATTAAGACAGCGTCTTAAAAAACTCGGCGAAAGAATTTCACAATATTGTCAGCAATTCGAATATCAAGGGGTAGTCAACTTTCGTCCTTTCGTTGATTCCGCACCTATTATGGAGAGACCATTAGCCGTTAAGGCAGGACTTGGTTGGGTTGGTAAACACTCACTTGTTATTAATAATCAAGCTGGCTCTTGGTTTTTCCTTGGTGAACTTCTGATTGATTTGCCATTACCTACGGATAGCCCAGTTGAAGAGCAATGCGGTAAGTGTGTCGCCTGTATGACAACCTGCCCGACAGGTGCCATTGTTGAACCTTATACTATTGATGCCCGTCGCTGTATTTCTTATCTCACTATCGAGCTCGATGGTGCTATTCCTGAAGAATTTCGCCCTCTAATGGGTAATCGTATTTATGGTTGTGATGATTGCCAGCTTATCTGCCCTTGGAATCGTTTTTCATCACTGACTGACGAAGAAGATTTTTCTCCGAGAAGAGCACTTCATACCCCAGAATTACTCGATCTTTTTCAATGGAATGAAGATAAATTTCTGCGTATTACAGAGGGATCACCGATCCGTCGTATTGGCTATTTACGTTGGCTTAGAAATATTAGCGTGGCGTTAGGAAATGCACCTTATCAAGATAAAATTATACTTGCCTTGCAAGAACGCTTTGGATTGAGTGATGTTTTAGATGAACATTTAAACTGGGCGATTGCACAACAGACAGCGAAGAGAAATGAAAAAGAAGTAAAAATACAGACTTCACAACAAAAACGCTTAGTAAGGGCGATAACTAAAGGCTTACCTCGCGACGCTTAATTTTTAACAGAATAAACGCATTACGAGTAACTATTAATTTCCTCTGTGAATAAAATAAAAATCCCTTGCCTATCAACATGAACAAAAAATTCAAGCGAACTAAGACCCAAAATTTAAAAAAAATAAAATAAACTTAGTTATCAATTAGATATAAAATCCAATCAATTTATTGAAGAGAATAATATCCTTATCACTTAATGATACGTGCTTGTGGATAACTCTGTGCAGTAAAAAAATAAATAGTGCTTAGATGCAGTGGTTATTAGCATCTCACTGTGGATAAATCGATTTGGGAAGATTTTAAGAATAGTAGAATATATATCACGTTTTTTTAAAGAAAAGCCTGAAAAACCCTTTTCTTTTTCTAAAATACTATTCAATGCATGTTTAACAGAATAAAGGCCTAAAACCTAAAAAATGATCTTGCCTCTCGTTTCCCCTCTAAATGAGGAAAGGCGCACATTCTAGTGCTGTCAAAATAGAAATGCAAGCAAAGATCAAAGATAGATCACAAAAAAATAGCTTGATCTTACATGCAGTAATGACATTTTCTTTTTTGAGTAAAAAATCCCACACACTCTCTTTGCGCGTATTAAGTAAAATCCCTTAACTTGCACCCTAAAACAGTGTAGTCGATATTTAAAAAAGCGAGAGAAAAAACTTAAAATTTTCTTTATGGGGATTAAAAAATGAGATTTGATAAAGCAGAAGAGAAAAAACTTGGAGCGGGAAACGAGACTCGAACTCGCGACCCCAACCTTGGCAAGGTTGTGCTCTACCAACTGAGCTATTCCCGCATTTGGTAAGTTTTGACAATTATAAGTGAAAGATTTGGAGCGGGAAACGAGACTCGAACTCGCGACCCCAACCTTGGCAAGGTTGTGCTCTACCAACTGAGCTATTCCCGCGTCGCATAACACTACTTATAACTGTCTAAGAAAGATTGGAGCGGGAAACGAGACTCGAACTCGCGACCCCAACCTTGGCAAGGTTGTGCTCTACCAACTGAGCTATTCCCGCGTCTTTCTTACACCCGTACAAACAAAATTCTTCATCGGTACGGGAAGCGCATTATACGAGAAAAATGCTTAACCGCAAGCCTTTATCAACAAAAAAATACGTTTTTTTGATTACATGTCGATAAAATCATCACAATGATGCAATATCAATCATCAATGCACGCTTTTTACTCTTTAATAAAGGTTTTACGATAATAAGCAAGCTCTGCAATAGATTCACGAATATCATCCAGTGCCTGATGCGTATTCTTTTTCTCAAAACCTTCTAAAATTTCAGGTTTCCAACGACGTGCTAATTCTTTTAATGTGCTCACATCAAGATAACGGTAGTGAAAATATTGCTCTAGCTCTGGCATATAACGGTATAGAAAACGTCTATCTTGCCCCACACTATTACCACAGATAGGCGATACACCTTTTGGTACCCATTTTTCTAGGAATTCAATTGTCGCTTTTTGTGCTGAATTATCATCATATGAACTGGCTTTTACGCGCTCAACTAAGCCACTGCCTGTGTGGGTGCGTGTATTCCATTCATCCATTAAACTTAATTGTTCATCTGATTGATGTACTGCAATTACTGGGCCTTCGGCTAAAATATTAAGTTGAGGATCTGTCACGATAGTGGCAATTTCGATGATACGGTCACATTCAGGATCAAGACCGGTCATTTCCAGATCTATCCAGATCAGATTATTCTCGCTTTTTGACATAATATATCCTAGCTGTTTCTAAGTGTGAGACATGATATTTTAGCGTTTATCATAGCGCGTTTACTCAATAAGCACGACAGAAGAACATCTAACCGAATAATACAAGTGAGGATCGGTGACAAAACGTAAATTATCTAAAGGCCAGCAACGCCGAGTACAAGAAAATCATAAAAAGCGTTTGCAGAGCAAAGAGAAAAAAAACCACGTTGAATTAGACGATACGCAATTAGGCGAAGCGACCGAAGGTTTAGTGATCAGCCGTTTTGGTCAACATGCCGATATCGAAGCTGCTGACGGCACTATTACACGATGCAATATTCGACGCACAATTTCATCACTGGTAACAGGTGATAAAGTTGTTTGGCGTCCTGCGCTACAAACACAAGAAAATGTCCGCGTAAATGGTATTGTCGAAGCTGTGCACGAACGAACTTCTGTGCTTACTCGTCCCGACTATTATGATGGTATTAAGCCTATTGCCGCTAATATTGATCAAATTATTATCGTTTCGGCTATTTTGCCTGAACTTTCTTTAAATATTATCGATCGTTACCTTGTAGCATGTGAAACCTTAAATGTTGAACCTCTCATTGTGCTCAATAAAATCGATATGTTAGATGAAGAAAGCCGTAAGACAGTTAGTGAATGGATGCAGACTTATAAAGATATCGGTTATCGCGTCCTTGAAGTTTCTAGCTATACCAAAGAAGGGTTAGACGCACTAACTCAAGAGCTTATCGGTCGTATCTCTATTTTTGCTGGGCAATCTGGTGTTGGTAAATCGAGTTTACTTAACACGCTGTTACCCCCAATGGAAGAAAGCATTGTTGTTAATCAGGTCTCTGATAACTCTGGTTTAGGTCAACATACCACAACCGCATCACGGCTTTACCATTTCCCACAAGGCGGAGATGTGATTGACTCTCCAGGTGTGCGTGAGTTTGGTTTATGGCACTTAACGCCAGAGCAAGTTACCAAAGGTTTTGTTGAATTCAGACCATACCTTGGTGGTTGTAAATTCCGTGATTGTAAGCACTTAGACGATCCGGGTTGCTTAATTAGTGAAGCGGTGAGAAACAACGAAATCGCAGAAACGCGGTTTGAAAACTACCATCGAATTTTAGAAAGTATGAGTCAGGTGAAAGTTCGTAAGAATATTAATTTAGACTCTTAATAATTGATTCACTGACAACCCTATTAAGGGTGGGTACAATAGACCCCTTTTGTCTATTTTTTATCGTTTAATCCCAGAGGTTGCCATTTTGGACAAGCTAAAAATTAAACTACAGTATTTATTGCCTAAATTATGGCTAACACAGTTAGCAGGTTGGTTCGCAAATAAAAAAGCGGGTGCCATCACCCAGTTTGTTATTAAAACTTTTGCGAAAGCTTATAAAGTCGATATGAATGAAGCGAAAGACAGTCAATTCCAAGCTTATTCTACATTCAATGACTTTTTTATTCGTACTTTAAAAGACGGTGCTCGCCCTATCGTTGAAGGTGATGACACACTTGCATTACCTGCTGATGGTGCAGTAAGCCAACTTGGTCTAATTCAAGATGACCAAATTTTGCAAGCCAAAGGGCATCACTACACCCTTGAAGCATTACTGGCTGGTAATTTTATGTTGGCAGATAAGTTCCGTAATGGTCAGTTTATTACGACATATCTTTCACCTCGTGATTACCACCGTGTTCATATGCCTTGCGATGGCTTATTAAAAGAGATGATTTATGTTCCGGGCGATCTCTTCTCTGTTAATCCATTAACGGCGGCTAATGTCCCTAATCTATTTGCACGTAATGAGCGTATTATCTGCCTCTTTGAAACTCAATTTGGTCCAATGATACAAATTCTAGTTGGTGCAACGATTGTTGGTAGTATTGAAACAGTTTGGTGTGGCATGGTAACACCACCTCGTGAAGGTATTATCAAACGTTGGACATATCCTCAAGCGGATAAAGCAGGAGCGATATTCTTGAAAAAAGGTGAAGAAATGGGCAGATTTAAGTTAGGCTCAACAGTCATCAACCTTTTCCCAGAAAATACCGTTCAATTGAATAAAGATCTTATGAATGGCTCCGTTACATTAATGGGGGAACAACTGGGTTCCATCATCAATGTCGCTGGTAATGACAATAATGCCATCAGTGAATAACACGTAATTCGGAGTAACTTTGTGCGCCTGATAATCAGTCTTTTCTTCTCGCTCTTTTTGACGTTTTCATTAAGCGCATCCGCAATATCAGCGGATGTAGAGAAATTACGTCAAGATATTAAACAACTTGAAGGAAGCACCAATCCTCAAGATATTGAGGCAGTTCAGGCGCTACAAGGGACTATCAACTGGATTAATGATGGTGAAAAGGCGCAAACAAACGCAGACAGCTATCAAAAAACCATTGATGATTACCCTCAAATTACGCAAGAGCTAAGAACCAAACTTCTTGAGGAAAGTCACGCAGTTCCCACTATTCCTGAAAAAATTAGCATTCCTGATTTAGAACAGAAAATTATTCAAATCAGCAGCCAATTAATGGAACAAGCAAGGCTTCAACAACAAGAACAAGATAAAAGCCGCGAAATTAGCGAATCTTTAAATTTATTACCCCAACAGCTTTCTGAAGCACGCCGTTTACTCAGTGATGCAACGGCAAGACTCGCGGCTGCCAGTGCATCAACAACACCGTTAACAGAAGCACAAAATAAGCTCACACAAGCAGAAGTGACCGCACGTAAAGCGATGGTTAATGAGCTTGAAATGGCACAGCTTTCCGCTAATAACCGCCAAGAAATCGCTCGCCTTCGCTTAGAATTGTTTAAAAAACGCTATCAACGTCTTGATGTACAACTACAACAATTGCGCAGCTTATTAAATATAAAGCGCCAAGAAGTCGCTGATCTCGCATTAGAAAAAACAGAAATGTTAGCGGAGAAAGGTGGTGAGCTTCCTGAGTTTCTAACAAAGCAGATCCAAACTAACCGTGAACTCTCTCAGATCTTGAATAAACAAACTCAGGAAATGAGCGAGCTATCAGAAAAACAGCGCATTACCACACAGCAGACACAACAAGTTCGTCAAACTCTCACCACTATTCGAGAACAAGCACAGTGGCTAAGTGGCTCTACTGCATTGGGCGAAGCATTAAGAACACAACTTTCCCGCTTGCCTGAAATGCCTCGTTCACAAGAGCTTGATAGAGATATTATTCAGTTGCGTGTCGAGCGTTTAGGTTATGAGGATATGCTGGAAAACTTAAGTAAGATCCAGCCACCAGAAACTACCGATGGCTCTAAATTGCCTGAAGCTCAGCAATATATTTTTGATTCTCTTATTCAAGCACGTCATGAATTATTGAATTCGTTGCTATCCGGTTATGATTCTCAAATTCTTGAATTAACAAAACTAAAAGTTGCCACAACGCAATTAGCGGATGCTTTAAAAGAAACAAAAGATGCAACAAACCGTTATATGTTCTGGGTTGCTGATATCAGCCCTATCAAATTTAATTATCCGGTTTTATTAGTCAAAGATATCACTCGACTGCTTTCGCTAGATACCTTTTCACAATTAGGGCATGCGGCTGTTAGCATGCTTAAAAATCAGGATACGTTCCTATTCCTATTTGTCACTTTATCAATTGTGGGTTTTAGCCTGCGTACTCGAAAACACTACAACGCATTTCTTGAAAGAGTCAGTAACCGTATTGGTAAGGTCACACAAGATCACTTTTCACTGACGATACGCACTGTCTTTTGGTCTATTTTAATTGCGTTACCATTACCTCTGTTATGGTCTGCCGTAGGTTATGGCTTACAAAGTGTTGAATGGCGTTATCCAATGGCAGGAGCGATTGGATATGGGGTAACAGCCGCGGCACCAGTACTGTGGTTATTTATGATCAGTGCAACCTTTGCACGTCATAATGGTCTGTTTATAGCTCAATTTAAATGGAAAGAGAGCCGTGTTAAAAAAGCAATGCGCTTTTACCAGCTTTCTATTTTTGTCATCGTTCCACTGATGATGTCCTTAATTACCTTTGAATATTATAGTGATAGAGAATTTGCACCGACAGTTGGTCGCTTCTGCTTCCTACTGCTCTGTATCGCCTTAAGCTTTATTACTTCTAGCCTTAAAAAAGCCCACGTTCCGCTTTATCTAGATAAACATGGATCTGGTGATAACCTGATCAACACCATTTTGTGGTGGTTCTTGCTACTTGCTCCGGTTATTGCAGGTTTAGCCGCAGTGTTAGGTTATCTTTCTACATCGATTGTTTTACTCGGTCGTTTAGAAATGTCTGTCGCCATTTGGTTTGCTCTACTGATTATTTATCACATTATTCAAAGGTGGATGCTTATTCAGCGCCGGAAATTAGCCTTTGAACGAGCTAAACAAAAACGTGCAGAAATTTTGGCTCAGCGTGCAAAAGGTGAAGATGAAAATACAATTGTCGGAAGCAGTGGTGAGAGCACAGTAGGACTTGAAATTGAAGCACAAGAAATAGACCTTGATGCTATCAGTGCGCAATCTATTGGTTTAGTTCGCTCTATTCTGACGATGATCGCATTAGTTTCGATGATCTTATTGTGGTCTGAATTAAACACTGCGTTCTCTTTCGTCGACAATATTCGACTTTGGGATGTCACCTCATCAGTGAATGGCGTTAACACAGTGCAACCTATCACGATGGGCTCTATTTTAGTGGCGATCCTCGTCATTATTATCACAACCCAATTAGTTCGAAATCTCCCTGCTTTGCTTGAGCTGGCTATTTTACAGCATCTTGATTTAACACCGGGTACAGGTTACGCCATTACTACCATGACCAAATACACCATCACTTTAATTGGTAGTATTGTGGGCTTCTCTTTATTAGGGATTGAATGGTCAAAATTACAGTGGCTAGTAGCGGCAATGGGTGTCGGGTTAGGTTTTGGTTTACAAGAAATTTTTGCCAATATCATTTCAGGATTGATGATCTTATTTGAAAAACCAATCCGTATTGGCGATACCGTCACCATTCGTAATTTGACGGGGAATATTTCTAAGATCAACACACGGGCAACTACGTTGACCGACTGGGATAGAAAAGAAATTATCGTACCGAATAAAGCCTTTATTACAGAGCAATTTATTAACTGGTCACTGTCAGATTCCGTCACTCGTATCGTAATGACTATCCCTGCGCCAGCAGACTGCAACAGTGAGCAAGTAACGAATGTGTTATTAGAAGCCTCTAAACGCTCTACGATGATTTTAGAAAACCCAGCACCTGAAGTTTATTTGGTCGATTTACAACAAGGTATTCAGATTTTCGAATTACGTGTTTATGCCGCAGAAATGGGGCATAGAATGCCAGCAAGACACGAAATCCATCAAAATATTCTCTTAGCCTTTGCAGAACATGGTATCCCATTACCGTTCCCACCATTCCAAGCAAGAGTGGATATGATGGGTAATACAATTCGTAGCTCAATGCGAGCAACACCAAGAGAAGTGGGCGGGTTATAAGTTCCACTTCAATTAATTTGATAAAAAGCCATTATCTTCTCGAAAAAAAAAGAAAGATAATGGCTTTATTCTTTTCTTCCTCATCCTTTTCATCCCCTTTTCTAATACCTTTTTCATCCCGCTCTGTGTATCTGTTTCTCTTATAGCTCATTGATTGTATAAAATTAATCCGTATTCTCTTCTTGATCTCTTATTTCTAGAAAAAAGGCAGATTATTTTTTGATTTTTTGTTTAATAAAATTGATAATTAATAACAAAAAGAAACTATCTATCACAATGTAGCAATATGAAGATAATAAAGTGAGCATCATAAAAGGGTCGCTATTTTTTCAGGCAAGCATTTTTAATGCAGTATATTTTTCTAACTAATGGCCAATTTAACCAGAGAATAAAATGTCATTTTGGATAAGGCATTTAATTTACCTTAAGGTGAAATGTGTTTTGTCTTACCTTTATTATTTTACCGTTCTATTAACGGAATCGGACTCCTAACCAAAATCCACCTCCAATTATTGATCTAAATCATGTTTTTACGTTTTTATACTTAATTACACTCCTTAAATGAGTAGAAATTACTCTTTGTTAGTTTTTAGCTTCTAAATTATTATATCTAACTGACCATTACGATCCCCTAAGTTAAATAAATTAAGCTGTTAATAGCGTAAAAAACTTAACATCAGCATTTAAAATGCTAATAGATTTACATAGCAGAACACTTCCACATATCAACATTTAACACCAAATATAGTCCAATTTAGATTACCATATAGTGTTTATTATTAAAGATAGACTTATTTATCTTACTTTAATCACCTTAAACCAAATATGAATTATTTAACATTCTAAGTTTTAATGCTAAGAAAGAATAAGAATAGATAAAAAAATAAAAAGAAAAATAATTATAAACAATAAATACAGGCTTATTTTAAAACAATAGAAATTAAAACACATCTTAATTAAAAAATATAGTTTGATAAAATATCAAATTAAAAATAAAAAATGAACAAACACCAATACTAATATAAATATAAAATATTAGTCATTATTCTAAGTAACACTTTTTAGTTATATAGGGAAAATTAACAAAGAAGAATAAAAATAATCCAAATATAATTTATAAAATAAAAACTTTTAAATAAAAAAAGTAAAAAATAATAAATATTTTTCTCACAATTGTACTACTTATTAATAAATGACATTACAGATTATAATGTTAATATTTTTTAAACTTGATTTAAAAATGAGTATTAGTACCTATTAACAATGCTAAGATATATTGCTAGCTTCATTTTTAATGAGTATTAAATAAACAATAATATAAAGGTTCCATTATGGAAAAATCCCGAACGACTCTCGATCAGTGGATTACCTTACAAGCCGTCGTTGACTACGGTGGCTTTGCTCAGGCCGCAGATGCATTACATAGAACACAATCATCAATTAGCTATACTATCAATAAATTAGAGCAGACTTTAGGCGTTGAAATCCTCTCTTTAGAGAAAAGACGAGCAGTACTCACTCATGAAGGTAAAGTATTACTTGAACTCTCTAGAGAAATTACTGAAAAAGCGATTTCATTAGAAAAAGAGGCAAAAAATCTAATACTTAACAATAAGTTAAAGATAAATATACTCATAGATCCTTTATATATTTCGGGTCTTTTCTGGAATAAAATTTCTCAATTTATTAAAGATAATAAACACTATGATATTAATATTCATAAAACAGCGCTTAGTAAATCAGATATTTTAGCGCAAAAAGATCAAGATTTGGTGATAACACATTACAATATAAAATCATTGCAACCCATTGATTTAGGAAGCATTAAAACGGTGTTAGTGACACACCCTGAGAGTATTTTACAACATCTACAACATGATGAATTATCAAAGGAATTACAACAACATACCTATATTTCTTTACTCGCTAACAGCTCAGATGCCGATCATAATAATCAAATTATTCATGTTGGCTCAGTGGAAACAGCAATAAACTTTGTTAAGCAAGGCCTTGGTTATTCTCGACTTCCATTAACGGTTGTTCAAGAAGAATTGAATAAAAATACGATTAAACAATTAAATATGCGTAATGAAGATAAAGAATATAAGTTCTATCTTTATTTGAATAAAAATTCATTTTCAACAGGAGATATTACAAACTTATCATCTTTAATAAATGGGCTACATCAAAATTTAATTAGTGACTAATTAAACATTATTTAAATTTTAAAAGTTAACATTAAATAATTTGATATAAAAACAAAAAAACTCATGTAAATCTTTATTAACTTAAATTTTTCGTGATGTTATATTTTATTGGCATATTTCCTATGCGAATAAACCAATACTTAAATCTATACTTATAAATAAATTAAAAAGTAAAAATAATTACTTTTTATATAGGACCGATCATGAGCAAATTAAATAAATCTCTCTATTTATTAGGGATGAGTCTCTCTCTACTTTCTGCACCTGCTGCTTTTGCATCGGGCACAATTAATTTTACCGGAGAAATAACAGATCAAGCCTGTACTGTGGATAGCTCTTCTAAAAATCTAACCGTAGATTTAGGAAAAGTATCATCAAAAAGTTTAGCAACTAAAGGTGAAGTTGCAGGCCTTAAAGACTTCACTATTAAACTAGTTGATTGCCCTGTTGATACGACTGTCGCTGTCCGTTTTGGTGGGACTCGTGACGCAATTGATAGCGATATTTTAGCCATTGACCAAGTCTCTGGTGGCGCGACAAATGTAGGTATCGCTCTGTTTGAAAAAGATGCCGTATCTCAAATAAACCTATATGACGATTCGAAAGAAGTCGAAATCAAAGGGACTGAAATTAACTTAGATTATGTTGCACGTTACAAAGCAACAGCCCAAGCAACACCAGGCCCAGCAAATGGATCTGCGGTTTATAGCATCCAATATAAATAATAAAAAACGAGGGTAATCCTTATTACCCTCTTATTTCCCTTAACTTTGTGGCGCCATTTATGAAAAAGAATATTTTTCTAACTCTATTTTTATTATTTTCTCTCATAACGGTAAGCCATGCTGCTGGAGTAAGTGTGGGGGGAACTCGGTTTGTTTATAACGATAATGCTCGTGAAATAAGCATTCCTATTCTAAATACCGATAAAGAAAAACCTTATCTTATCCAGAGTTGGGTTTCTGCTTTTCAAGGCTCAGAAAAAACCCCTTTTATTGCAACACCACCGCTTTTTCGTATCGAGCCTGATGGAACAGGAACTGCGCGTATTTCCTATACTGGTGAACCGTTAAATTCCAATACTGAAGTTGTCTATTGGCTTAATATAAAATCAATTCCACCCGTTGAAAAAAGCCCTGAGAATCAATTGCAACTCGTCATTAATTCTCAATTTAAACTCTTTTTACGCTCCCATGATATTGAGCCACTTAACTTTAATAACGTCGAATTATCAAAACAAAGTCAAGGCTTGGTGCTTAACAACAAGACACCTTATCACCTCACGATCAAACATATTTTTATTGATGACAAACGCTACCCTTACGACCCTTTAGTCAACCCTTATCAAGAAGTGGTGTTACTTAAAGAGAGTCCAATTTCTCAGAAAGTCACTGTGCAGTTTATTAATGACTACGGTGCAACTGTAGATAAAGTATTAAATTAAGAGTGTAGAGTTATGACTTTATCCATCATCGCATTATCTACAAAACGATTACCGGTATTTCCTACTGATAATCTCTATCGCCACTGTGTGCTTGCCATGGCGATAGCCTCTATTTTATTTCCTTATCAGGTCATTGCTGAAGAGCAATTTAACCCTGATGCACTCAATTTAGGAATAGAAAATCAGGTCGCGGATATTAATAGCCTTGATTATTTTTCTTATACTGGAGGACAACTTCCTGGTATCTACTCTGTTGATATTTATCTCAATAATAAATTAATTGATAATCGCCAAGTCCGTTTTATTTTTGATGAAGAAAAAAAGACGCTAGCGCCAGAGCTCACCAAACAAGATTTATTAAATTGGGGAGTGAAAGAATCTGCAACTTCGTCATTTAACCAGCAAGCGAGCACATCAACAATTACCGATATTGCTAGCGTTATTCCAAATGCAAAGTATGAGTATGATTTTTCACGAGCACGTTTGTCGTTTTCTGTACCACAAATTGCTTTATACAATTATGGGCAAGGCTATATTCCACCAGCACAGTGGAACGATGGCATAAATGCTGCCTTTGTAAATTACACTTATCGTCAAAATCAGTATTGGTATCATGACCAAAATAATAGTAACTCTATTTTCTTAGGGTTACGTAGTGGTGTTAACGTGGGCGCTTGGCGTTTACGTAACCACAGTAACTACAATAAAAACAGTGATAATTCATCTCAGTGGAATAGCTTACAGACTTATGTTGAACGAGATATTCGTAGTTTAAAAAGTCGTTTAACTATAGGTGAAACCGCTTCTGATAATGATGTATTAGAAAGTATTCCTTATCGTGGTATTAAATTGGCTTCTGATGAAAGCATGTTGCCGCAAAGCCAACGTGGATTTGCTCCCGTTGTTAGAGGAATCGCGCAAAGTAATGCTGTTGTCACTGTTCGACAAAATAACAGCATTATTTATCAGACCTCCGTTCCACCGGGTGAGTTTGCTATTTCAGATTTATATCCCACTTCTTACAGTGGTGATTTACAAGTTACGATTGAAGAAGCCGATGGAACAACCCGCACCTTTTCACAACCTTTTTCTGCTGTTCCCATGATGCAACGTGCGGGTAGCTTAAAATACAGTGTAGATATTGGTAAATATCATGCAGACACAGCGGCAAGAAAACCTAATTTCTTTCAAACCTCTGCTATTTATGGGCTTCCTTACAATTTCTCCATTTATGGTGGCACATTAATCTCTGCTGATTATCAAGCTTATGCATTGGGTACTGGGGTTAATCTTGGCTATTTAGGTGCCGTTTCTGCGGACATTACTCACGCGAAAACAACCTTAATAAATGACAATGAAGCCCAAGGCCAATCTTATCGTATTCAATATTCGAAATATTTACCTGATACCAAAACAGGTTTTTCATTAGCTTCTTATCGCTATTCAACAAAAGATTATTACGATTTCTCAGCGGCTAATGAGCGATTTTCTCATCTCTATCGTAAGAAAAAACAGTTTCAGTTATCTGTATCACAATCTTTAGGGGATATGGGCTATCTCTCATTAAATGGTTATCAACAATATTATTGGTATCAAGACAGAGTCGATCGCAATGTAAATGTGAGTTTTAACTCAAATTATCGTGCATTAAGTTATAGCGTCTCTTATGCCTATAACAAGCGTCAAGAAAGTGGATTAACCGATCAAATTTTATCTATTAATTTTAGTCTTCCATTTAATATTGCTCAGAATAACAACTGGTTAAGTTATCGCTATAACACCAGCAAACAAGGTGATTCTATTAGTTCAGTGAGTTTAAGTGGTACTCAGTTGGAAGATAACAACCTGCAATATGATATATCCCAAAACTACAATCATTCTCGCCAAGAATACAGTGGCTCTGTTAATGGCAACTACAGTGCTTCAGGGGGCGAGATCAGTGCGGGTTACAGTTACGACAAACGCTATCAATCAATGAATTGGGGTGCGACTGGTGCACTTTTGGTTCATAAAGGTGGGATAACACCATCTCGTACCATTTACGATTCGGCCATTTTAATTAAAGCAGAAGATGTTGATAACTTAAAAGTCAGCAGCGCACAAAGCCTTTATACCAATGCTCAAGGCTATGCCGTTATTCCTAATGTTTCACGTTATGAACGTAATAAAGTGACTGTTGATCCCGCTTCTTTGACGGGCAATAACGACGTTGAATTAACATCGACAACCGTTATTCCAACCAAAGGGGCAATTGTCTTAGCCGATTTCAAAGCAAGAAAGGGCGCTCGTGTACTTGCAAACTTGCGCTACAACGGAATACCACTGCCATTTGGTACTCAAGTTGAGATTTATAAAGACGCACATCTGCTTTCAAGTGGGATTGTCGCCAATGATGGTGAGGTTTTCTTAAATGGTGTCCCCGAACATAGCCAGTTGCGAGCTAAATGGGGCAACAGTGCCGTTGAACAGTGTCAAACAACGTTAAATGTGGATCTTGCTTCAGAAAAAATCCAATTTTTACAACTTGAATGCAGATAGGTGAGCACAATGAATAAATATATAACTCTTGGTTGTCTGTCTGCTGTTTTGTATACATCAACCACATTTGCAGAGTTTAGGGCTGACCTTACCACTAAAACCGTCACCTATTCCGCTCCCATTTATGTCTCACGTTCAGCACCTATTTTAACCGAAGTCGCAACGATTAATTTAGGTACGGTGAATGCATGGACTTGGTGGAATCTCTCCGGTGGTGCAGTAAGACCAGGGATTTATTTACCCGGCTCTTTTAATGCATCAAGCCCAAGAGTCAATGGAGCTTATGTCAAAGAGCTTAATAGCAGTGGTGTAGGTTATACCTTACATGGCACTATTGGTGGGAGTTGTAGTGGCTCTGCTTATGTCGATGGTCAGCAAAATATTGATGGTAACTACAGTAATCGCCTTATTTGCTCAACCAATGCTACTAGTGGCAATTATTCTGTGTCATTAGAAATGAAGCTTTATAAATTACGAGATAATGTGAAATCACAAACGATCCCTGCTTCATGGGTCGCTATGCTTATTCTCTACAATAATGGCTTTATCACCAGTGACTATGTAGGAAAAAATGAACCTCGAATTAATCTATCCTCTTTAAACATTATCTCTAGTGGCTGTGATGTTGTGAATAATAATATTAATGTGCCATTAGGTGCTGTACCTAAATCGAGTTTTAGTGGTGTTGGCTCTGTAAGCCCTGACAGTATCAAAGATTTTAATATTAATTTGAGTTGTGATCCGGTTTCGCCAATTAAGATCCGATTTGATGGTGTTGCAGATGATCAACAAACAGCTGGAACCATTGGTTTAAGTAACCCAACAGACAGCAATACCGCTAAGGGTTACGGTATCCAAGTTAAATATAAAAATCAGCCTATCAAGCTCGGGCAATTAATTACTATGAGTGAAAAAAATAGCGGCGCAGGGAGTTATTCTATTCCTTTAGAGGCGGGCTATATCCAAACATCTGATACAACGAGTGCAGGCAAAGCAAATGGAACATTGCAGTTTACGATGCAATACCACTGACGAAATGTAGATGGATTTAAAAAGCAAAAGGCGAACATTTTGTTCGCCTTTTCTTTTAGCTGGGATCACACTTGGTATAGCTTACGTAAATAATGAGGAACTGCTTCATCCGCGTTGGTACCAATGACTTCCATATTGGGTAGCAAATCTTTTAATGTCTGGTGCGCATTTTCCATAATGCAGCCTTTACCCGCCATCTGTAGCATCTCTTTGTCATTCATACCATCACCAAATGCGATAGCATCTTTTGCAGAGTGTTGCATCAGTTCAGCCACTCTCTCTAGTGCCTCACCTTTAGATACGCCCCCTGCCATCACTTCTAAGCAATTACGCAGTGAGAAACTCACATTAACCTTATCACCCCAGAGCTGATTGATTTCATTCTCTAGCTTCAGTAATAGCTCATGATCATCAGAGGTAAAAAAGACCTTACAAACATTGGTAGTCGGAAATCCTGTTTTACAATATAACTCATAGCCAAAGTCTGATTCTCGAAAAAACTCACAAGCCCCTGGCATCTCTTTATTAACATACCAATAGTCACCTGCATAAATATTAGTTTCAATTTCAGGGTGATCAAAAACCATAAGAGCCAAATCATAAGCAATTTCAGGCTCAAGATCTTGGCTAAAAATAAGGTCGCCATGAGTGTTATGCACTCGCGCACCATTAGACGTTATCATATAAGCGTTAATGCCTAACCCATCACGAATTTGAGCAACATCAACATGATGACGACCTGTTGCGAATACAAAATGCACGCCTTTGTTAATAAGTAGGTGCAGAGTTTCTTGCGTATAGGGAGTTAATACATGATTAGGTGATAACAGCGTGCCATCCAGATCTGAAGCAACTATCGAATACATACACGTTCCTGATTAAAATAAATGCTTATCATAAAACTCACAGATTTCATTTAATGCTTGTGAGCGTAGCTTATCTATTTCGAACAAGATTTCATGATGCGCACCCTCAATCACCAGTGGCAGTTTTTGCTTTTCTTCTCTTGTTCTGGACTGACTATAACGTTCACAGAAAGCCCTTAGCTCTTGATTATCTACCACCTTATCATGCTCTGCTTCGAGCACTAATAGAGGGGTATTAATCTCTCCCGCATGTTCAATTAACCAATCTCCCATTTTTAGGCTTTCCCCCATCCAATGATAAGTCGGTCCGCCTAATCGTAGTTCTGGAAAATCAGCATAATAACGTAAATATCGACGATATCGCTCATGGCTATGTGTTAACACATTAAGGATAAATGGCAGTGGAAACCATTTACCTGTGGATACCGCGTAGTTATTTCTTTCAGATTGACTTTGTTCTGCTCGGTTAACTAAAAAATTAGCCACCCAGCGAGGTATGGGTAATTTAATGCCAAACATCGGCGCACTTAATGCCGCCGCTTTAAAAACATGAGTTTGCTTTAGAAGATATCCCGCTAAGATAGCACCGCCCATTGAGTGAGCTAACGCAAAATAATGTTGGTATTGAAAAGGCAACACTATCGTATCAACGAACGTCGAGAAATCATCGATATAATCACTGAATTTCTCTACATGCCCTTTTTGCGTATCTTCTAATAGTCTGTCAGAAAGCCCTTGTCCTCGATGGTCGAGAAGAAAAACATCATAGCCTGAGTGAAAGAAATCGAATGCAACTTCAGGGTACTTTACATAGCTTTCACTACGGCCTGAAGCAATAACCAATGCTTTATTGTGCGATGGTGAACGCCAATGAACATAGCGAATTTTTGCGCCATCAACGCCAATAAATTCACCCTCTTCACGCAGTCCCCAAAAATCCAATAAGACGCCGTTCGTAAATGCAGAAAACTGCTTTTCACGCGATAACCACGAATATTTAAACAGAGTGGTTGTCATTGGCTCTCCTTATTGGTGTTATTCGAAGCCCTCAATATGGTCACGGATGAGTGTCATAAAAGCGGGTCCAAATCGTTCTAATTTTCGTTGTCCAACACCGTTTATTAATAACAGTTCATCTGGATAAACGGGGCACTGCTCTGCCATTTCAATCAATGTGACATCATTAAAGACGACAAATGGCGGAATGTTTTCTTCATCAGCAATAGATTTACGTAATTTACGTAGTTTCGCAAATAATTTTCTATCGTACTGTCTATGGGCATTTTTTGTTTGTTGATTACGGCTTTTTGTCGGGCTTAATAATCTTGGTACGGCTAATTGTAATGGTACTTCGCCACGTAAGATCGGTCTTGCCATCTCTGTCAGTTGCAATGCAGAGCGATGAACAATATTTTGAGTCACCATACCTAAGTGAATAAGCTGACGAATAACACTCACCCAATGTTCATGACTTTGCGCTTTACCAATACCATAAACAGGTAATGTATCGTGTCCTGAATCTCGAATACGCTGATTATTCGCGCCTCTTAAGATTTCAACAATATAACCAATACCAAAGTGCTGACCAGTACGATAAATACAAGACAATGCCTTTTGCGCATCCACTAAACCATCATATTGCTTAGGAGGGTCAAGGCAAATATCGCAGTTACCACAAGCATTTTGTCGATGTTCATCGAAGTAGTTTAGTAACACTAAGCGTCGGCATGTTTGAGCTTCAGCAAATGCTCCCATTGCATTAAGCTTATGCATTTCAATTGCTTTTTGGTCGCTTTCTGGCTTTTCATCTAAACAACGACGCAACCACGCCATATCGGCAGGATCGTAAAATAATACGGCTTCTGCGGGCAATCCATCTCGCCCAGCACGCCCTGTTTCTTGGTAATAAGATTCAATATTTCGCGGAATATCAAAGTGAACGACAAATCGGACATTGGGTTTGTTTATTCCCATACCAAACGCGACAGTGGCAACCACAATTTGTAAATCATCACGCTGAAAAGCTTCTTGTACTTTCGCACGTTGTGCAATTTCCATTCCTGCATGATAACCCGCGATGCTTAATCCTCGTTTACTCAGACGCTCTGCTGTTTCTTCGACTTTACTGCGGCTATTACAGTAAATAATGCCTGACTTTCCTTTCTGACCACGAATAAATAGCCAAAGCTGATCAAGTGGTTTGTATTTCTCTACTAAAGTGTAGCGGATATTCGGTCTATCGAAACTGCTGATATGAATTAACGGATCACGCAACACTAGCTGATTAATAATATCGTAACGTGTTGTATTATCCGCCGTTGCCGTCAGAGCAATAATGGGAACATCAGGAAGATATTGTCTTAATAACCCTATGCCACGATATTCAGGACGAAAATCATGTCCCCATTGTGAAATACAGTGAGCTTCATCAACAGCGAGTAATGCGGGTTTCCATTGCACTAACTGATGAAGAAAACTCTCCATCATTAAGCGCTCAGGAGCAATATACAGCAGTTTTATTTCACCCTTTTGACAACGTATTTGAACATCAAACTGTTCTTCACGCGTTTGGGTTGAATTTAAATAAGCAGCTTCAATACCATGAAGGCAAAGTTGATCAACCTGATCTTTCATCAGTGAGATGAGTGGAGAAACAACCACTGTCAGCCCATCAAGTAATAATGCGGGAATTTGATAACAAAGGGATTTACCCCCCCCTGTCGGCATCACAACTAGACAATCTCTTCCAGTTGTAATGGTATGGATGATTTCTTGCTGACCAGGGCGAAATTGCTGATAACCAAAGGTTTCTCGCAAAATAGCTTGTGCTGATGGCATTGAATTAAGAACTTCTGCTGTGGACACACCGTTCCTCTGAAAAGCTGCTGATAAAAACTATGATGAGGAGTAAAAGAAAAGGCACCAATGTTGAAGGTGCCATCATCATTTATAGCGCTATGCTAACCCAGAACGGGGAAAATTACAGCATATCATTAAGCATCACGCCAACACCGACTCGTGTTTGACGAAAGTTATAATCAATCATTGATTCGCCATAACCACTAAATACTTGGGTATAAAAGCGCACATGCTTAGTAATTGGGTAGCTCCAACCTAATTCAGCCGCCCCATAACCACTGTTCCAGTTATAACGCCCAGTCGCAGTGATCACACTTTCGCCTAATCGATAGCCCGCTTTTAAACGGTAATACCCCATATAGCGATTAATCTCTGGATTATCATCACGTTGAGCACTTTCACTAAAGCGATACCAAGGTTTTAGATCAAGCTGTAAATTGCCTTTTTGTACCATAAAACGCGCATAAGCACGGTTCCAGCTACGAGATGTGGGATCAGAACGACCATTCGATTCGTGGTTAAAGCCGGTTTCTATTTCACGAAGAGTCCAACCTGCAAATTTATAGTCTGTTGCCCAACCTAGAAAAAGTTGCGGTTCATAGTTTGTCTCACGGAAAGGGGCAGATTCTTTCTTATTACTTAATTGCCACCAAGAGCGTTGGGTATAAGATGCCGCTAAAACAGAGTTTTCACCCGCAATACCTCGCCATAAAGGGAAGGCCAAACTAAGCTGGAATTTCACCTCATCTTTTTTAGCCTTATTACCCCAATCATAACTTTGAATAGCCTCTTTATTCATATCAGAGGTATCAGTGTAAATAATATAATTGGATTCATAAGGATAAAGAACAAAAGGTGAGTCGTATTCTTGTAATAAACCAGAAATGATACTGCCCTGAACAAGCGGTGCAGGAGATGATGATGCTTGTATTTCGGATGCAAATCCCCATGCTGGATAGAATAAAGCCACCGCAAGTAAAGAACGGATGTAACGCATAGTTAATTATCCTGTTTCATTATTGAATAATATAGAAGTTAGTACTTACTTTAGAATTAGTTCTTATATATGTGCTTTATTACACTTTAGCGTCCATATTTTACACGTAATCGCCATTAAATCTCGTATATTTTTACACCATTATATTTATAGCACGAATGTGCAATTACGATTTTGTCATGTATCATTAACATAATATTAACTTAATGACGTGATATCAGGGGTTCTAAAAATGGAAAAACAGTTAACATTAGAAGAGGCTCAAACACTAATTGGTCATGTTTTTGTTTATAAGATGCCCTTTAATCAATTAATCGGCTTAGAGCTAGTTCGCTTTGAACAAGACTACGCTGAAATTCAATTTCGGTATCAAGATAAACTGGTTGGTAATATTGCTCAACGTATCTTACATGGCGGGCTCATTGCTTCTGTACTTGATGTCAGTGCGGGATTAGTTTGTGTCGGTAACGCATTAACACGTTTAGCACCAATATCCCAAGAGCAACTTGAACAGAAACTCGCTAACATGGGCACAATCGACTTACGTGTTGATTATTTAAGACCAGGGCGTGGGGAATGTTTTACAGCGAGTAGCCATATTTTACGCAGTGGCAATAAAGTGTCTGTTGCTCGTGTTGAATTACATAATGAAAAACAAGTTCATATTGCCAGTGGAACAGCAACCTATATTGTAGGTTAAGCCTTTGTTAGAATTCATTGCGTGCAATGATACTTAGATTAGTATTAATTACTTGTAAAAATGCATGCCTAATGACACATTAGATAATGTCATTGGGTATGATAACCCCGTCACACTTTTCCTTTCCATCAATTCCAGAGATAGCATGAGCCAGAAAAACACGATGAAAGGCGTTTTATGTGCCTTAGGCGCCTATTTGATCTGGGGTATTGCCCCTGTCTATTTTAAAAGCATTCAAGAAGTGCCTGCAGAAGAGATCTTAACGCACCGTATTTTATGGTCGTTCTTTTTTATGTTGATTTTAATGACAATTAGTCGTCATTGGCCTTATTTACGCCAATTAATACGTCAACCTAAAAAAATTCTTCTTTTAGCACTGACTGCCGTCATTATCGCAACTAACTGGCTTACCTATATATGGGCGGTTAACCACGGCTATATGCTAGAAGCCAGCCTTGGTTACTTTATTAACCCACTGGTTAACGTACTGTTTGGCATGCTTTTCTTAAGCGAGCGTTTCCGTCGTATGCAATGGGTAGCAGTAGGTTTAGCATTTACTGGTGTATTTATTCAACTCTGGCACTTTGGTTCAGTACCTGTGATTGGATTAAGCCTCGCCGTGACCTTTGGCCTTTATGGCTTACTGCGTAAAAAATTGGGTGTTGATGCACAAACAGGCATGCTGGTAGAAACATTATGGCTATTCCCTGTCGCATTAGTTTATATCTTATTTTTCACACATTCACCGACTAGCAATATGCTTGAAAATAGTTGGTCATTAAATACCTTATTAATTGCAGCTGGTATTATTACCACAGTACCGTTATTACTCTTTACAGAGGCGGCGCACCATCTGCGTTTATCCACCTTGGGCTTTTTCCAATATATTGGCCCAACTTTGATGTTTATTCTTGCAACAATGGTATATGGCGAACAAATTGATGCAGAACGATTAGTCACCTTCGGCTTTATTTGGGTTGCACTGATCCTCTTTACACTTGATGCACTTTATACACAACGCCGTTTAAGACGCAGCTAATCCTCTAAAATTCGCTCTTCCGCTAAATTGCTGATTTGTATAAAAGCGGAAGAGAGTTTTTTCTTCTTATTCTTCTTTAATAAATGCGCACTCTTTGATATCTCCTCTGCGTAGCGATATGAACGCCTAAATAATGTTGATATTGCGTTATGAATCAATTGAATATGGTTAATCACGATACTGTAATAGAGATTGATGCGAGGAACAAAATCACGCTGGTGTCTCAATAGCTTACAATACAAATCTTCTTCAAATTCATTGATGGGTTCACTGGGATGATAAATATCACAAAGAACTTCCTCAGTATTTTCGATCAATAATTCATTACTAGAAAAAGAGACAGGCGAAGTTCGCGAGCAAGGTGCGATAAAAGAGTAAGTATGAAAGAAGACACTAGAGAGTTTCATCAATTAATCCCATTAAGCAAGAATAGATAACGAGATTATTAAGTAACCAACTTGAACTTCCCTTAAAAAAAACACCCCAACTTATCTACCAAATAAGTAAGGGTGTTTTTTTATATGGGGTAATGCGAATTCACTCTAAATCGGGGCTTATTCCAACCGAGCAAATGCTGCCACCAGCCATTTAATCCCTTCACCATTAAAGGCGATTTGTAATCGGCAATGCTCACCGCTACCTTCAATATTAATAATGGTGCCATCACCAAATTTAGGGTGCTTTACACGTTGCCCAAGTGAATAGCCACTATCATTGCTGATAATCGGAGTGCCTAAACGGCTATGATTAACAGGACGTGAAACTGTTGCGCGTAAACGGACTTCTTCGACACACTCTTTAGGTAACTCACCAATAAAACGAGAAGGTCGATGGCTGACTTCTTTTCCATATAAACGGCGATTTTCAGCGTAAGTGAGTGTTAACTTTTTCATTGCTCGCGTAACACCGACATAAGCCAAGCGGCGCTCTTCCTCCAAACGTCCACCTTCATCTAGCGACATTTGACTTGGGAACATCCCTTCTTCGACACCCACAATAAAGACTTGTGAAAATTCGAGCCCTTTAGCAGAGTGAAGTGTCATTAACTGTACGGCATCTTGATATGCATCGGCTTGGCTTTCGCCCGATTCTAATGCGGCATGTGAAAGAAACGCTTGCAGTGGCATTAAATCTTCGTCTTCATCTTGATAACTAAATTGACGAGTCGCAGTGACCAGCTCTTCTAAGTTTTCAATACGGGCTTGGGCTTTTTCACCCTTTTCTTGCTCATACATCGCTTTTAAACCTGAATCACGAATAATTCGGTCTGTTTGCACATGTAATGGCATATCTGCTGTTTCAGAGGCGAGTGTTTCAATCAGTTCTAAGAATCGTTGAATTGCAGCGGTTGCACGTCCCGCCAACATTTTATGTTCGATAACCTGTAATGCGCTTTCCCATAAGGTAATTTGGTTATCTCTCGCGACTTGGCGAACAATATCTAATGTTCTATCACCAATGCCCCGTGTTGGTGTATTCACAACACGTTCAAAAGAAGCATCATCATGGCGATTAGCCGTTAATCGCATATAAGAGAGTGCATCTTTAATTTCTTGACGCTCGAAGAAACGCTGACCACCATAGATTCGATATGGCATTGCCGCTTGTAATAACGCCTCTTCCATTATACGAGATTGGGCATTGCTACGATAAAGAATGGCACAGTCTGTTAGCGCACCGCCTTCTTCTTGCCAGCGCTTAATTCGGCCAACAACATAACGCGCTTCATCTAAATCATTAAAAGCACAATACAGCGAAATAGGCTCGCCTTCTGCACCTTCAGTCCACAAGTTTTTACCTAACCTGTCACTGTTATTGGCAATGAGCGCATTCGCAGCTTTTAAAATGTTGCTTGTAGAACGATAATTTTGCTCTAACCGGATAGTCTCTGCACCAGGAAACTCATTTAAGAAGTTTTGAATATTCTCAACTTGCGCGCCGCGCCAGCCATAAATAGATTGATCGTCATCGCCAACAATCATCACTTTACCCGTTTGACCTGCCAGCATTCTTATCCATGCATATTGAATGCGGTTAGTGTCTTGGAATTCATCAACCAAGATATTGGTAAAGCGATTTTGGTAATGCTCTAAAATTTGAGGTTTATTAAGCCAAAGTTCGTGAGCGCGTAATAAAAGCTCAGCAAAGTCCACCAGCCCTGCACGATCACAAGCTTCTTGATATGCCTGATATACTTTCAACCATGTCGTTTCAACAGGATTACCATAGGTTTGAATATGTTGTGGTCGTAAACCTTCATCTTTTTTACCGTTGATATACCACATGCCTTGACGTGCAGGCCATTGTTTATCATCAAGATTCATTGACTTAACAATACGACGAATAAGGCGATATTGATCGTCACTGTCAATAATTTGGAAGTCTTGTGGCAAATTCGCATCAAGATAGTGTGCGCGTAATAAACGATGAGCAAGGCTATGGAAAGTACCAATCCACATACCGCCTTGGCTTGTACCAATTAAGTCTTCAATACGATGGCGCATCTCTGCGGCGGCTTTATTGGTAAACGTCACAGCCATAATCGAAAAAGGAGAAGCTTGTTCAACAGATAATAGCCAAGCGATACGATGTACCAGTACCCGTGTTTTACCACTGCCTGCACCAGCTAACACCAGCATATTAATACGAGGTGCGGCTACAGCTTCACGCTGTTTGTCGTTAAGGCCTTCTAGCAGATATGAGACGTCCATAATTACCAATCATTTAGTGAAGAAAATACTGTGGATATATACAGAAATAGAGAGTAAGCAACAAACTAACAGGAATTCACGCGCTATGCAAAATAAAGCCTTTTTTAGCCGCGCTTATCTGTGCCATTCTTACCGAATATCACATTAAACTAATTCTATTAGTTTGCTTAAATCTGTAATTTCAATATGTGGCATTACTCTGGTTTCACCTTCTTCAAACAAACTACGGTTATCAAGGTTAATCCAGCACGCTTGTAATCCACTATTAACGGCGCCTTCGACATCTGTTACAAGGTGATCACCCACATGTAGGATTTTTTCATGTGGAAGATTTAACAGTGAAGCGGCTTTATCAAACATATCAGGATAGGGCTTAGAGCGACCATCAGGGCCGGCTTTTAAAATATGTGAAAAATACTGTCCTAGCCCACAACTTAATGGGTTTGCATTACCATTTGTAATCGCAATTAATGGGATTTTCTGAGCCAACTCTGTGAGAACTTGGTGGGTATTTTTAGGCACATTAATGCGACTACGCCAATAAGCAAAGTGCGCCATAATTTCATCTGCACCTTGTTGTGCTTTAGCTTCACTGTAGTTGTAATCTAACAGCATATTTCTTGCGGCAAGCCAACGCCACTGCGTAATATCATGAAAAATATCAGGATTATTTTCTATAAGTGGCTTTTTATAGGCATTCACATCTTTTTCTGTGAAATGATTAAAACGCAGATCATATTGACGAATAAAATCCAGCGTCTCTTTTTCAGTTCTGTCCATTACTGGCACATTGTCATACAGTGTGTCGTCTAAATCAAAAGTCATCGCAGCAATTGGCGTCAGAGTTCTGTAAAAGCGCATTATGATTTTTCTCTCTTAGCTCTCGGATGAGCAGCATCATAGACTTTCGCTAAATGCTGAAAATCTAAGTGGGTATAGACTTGCGTGGTCGATAAATTAGCGTGCCCTAATAACTCTTGTACAGCACGTAAATCACCACTCGATTCCAATAAATGCGTGGCAAACGAGTGACGTAATTTATGAGGATTCACATGGCTACTTAGTCCTTGTTTAATACCCCAAAGTTCAAACCGTTTTTGTACACTGCGCACAGATAAACGCTTACCGCTTTGAGTTGAGATAAAGACAGCTTTATCTTCAGGTGCATAGAGCTCTCGCATCGGAAACCAATTTTGTAACCACTCTATCGCTTTTCTTCCCAGCGGTACTTTTCGTTCTTTACTTCCTTTACCTAAAACACGAACTTCACCTTCATTCATGTCGATATCGCTCATGTTTAAGTTAGTCAATTCTGATAGACGCAATCCTGCACCATACATCACTTCCAGCATGGTTCTATCTCTAACAGAAAGGGGATCTTTTAAATCGATATTCATCAATTGGCTAACTTCATCGACATCCATATTTTTAGGAAGATGACGACCAGATTTAGGCGTGCGAATACCTTTTGCTGGATTAACCTCTAACATTCCCTGTGCCACTTGCCAATCAAGAAAGCTCCGTAATGCCGAAAAGCGCAAAGCAAGGCTAGTCGGTTGTAACCCACTACGATGACTTTTCGCTAGTAACATACGTACATGTTGGCTTTCAAGTGATGCCCATTGTGTGATTTTCATTGCCACCATCATTTGTGCTAATGCGGTCAGTTGGCGATGATAGTTTTCTACTGTGACAGGGCTTAATCGGCGTTCAACTTGGATATAACGCAGGAATTGCTCAATAGCGATGGAGAGTGTTTCTGGAATATCTATTGGTTGATTCATTGCCTTGCAATCCAACGAAGTAACAATTCTGGTAAAATATGGGCGAGCTTATCAAGCATCACTGTTCCCATCCCTTCCTGAAAATGTTGGTTATCTCGGCTATTAAATATAATCACCCCCAAATCACCATAATGCCCTAGCAATGAGAGCGCAACGGAACCTGAGCGTCGTACATTAGGCATCAATAACATGATCTCTTGCCCATTTAATGTACCTAAATAGTGATTATCATCGCCCATACGCTGAATGCGAAAATGTTCAAATGCTTGGCGAGATAATGGTAGATCTTGTGCATCTAAAGGTGGCTGTAATTGCCAGCGATCGGTAAATAGGCGTAATTGAACTGAATAAAGCCCTAATCCCTTAGCCCAAAGGTTTAAACGTTCTAGCATTTCGTGAAGAGAAGCACTGTTGGATAGTTCAGAAATTAATAATAAGAGTTGGCTAAACAGTGCTTCATTTTCAGAGGCTTGTTCTATCAACAAACGCATATCTTCTTCAAGATAATGGATGCGGTTACGCTGGCGCGACATTATCCATTCGACTAAAGAAACGGTTCCTCTGACGGGGTGAGGAACTTGCATTTGCTCGATATAGCTTGCATTACGGATAAAAAAACCAGGATGCTCCCTAAGATAACGGATCACTTGTTGATCATTAAGTTCGTTTGTTTCAGGGCAACAGAACTGCTCATTTTTATCCGTCATACAGATAGCCTCTCAAAAAATAATATTATAGCTGAATGATCCCATCATAAATATGTGTTGCAGGCCCAGTCATATAAAGAGAGTTGCCCTCTCCTTTCCATTCAATTAGCAACGATCCACCCGGTAAAGTCACTTTCACGCGTTTATCTAATAAACCTTGTGAAATACCAATTGCGACTGCTGCACAAGCCCCGCTACCACAGGCTTTCGTTTCGCCGGCACCACGTTCAAACACACGTAAATGAAGATTACTTCTGTCTACGATTTGCATAAAACCAATATTAGCACGTTCAGGGAAACGTTCGTGTTGCTCTAACACAGGCCCTAGCAGCTCAACTTCTGCTGTTTTAATGTCTTCAACCTGAATAACGCAATGAGGATTTCCCATTGAAACCACACCGCACAATACAGTACGTTCCATTGCCCTGATAATATAGGTCTTTTCTGCCTTTTGTGCACGGAAAGGGACTTTTTGAGGCTCAAATTCAGGTTCGCCCATATTGACGCACACATCGTCATTGTCCATAACATGCAAGGTCATTCTGCCAGACTGTGTACTGACTTTTATCTCTCTTTTGTTTGTAAGGCCTTTTAGTCTCACAAATCGAGCAAAACAGCGAGCACCATTACCACACTGCGCAACCTCGCTTCCATCCGCATTAAAAATACGATAATGGAAATCGAGTTCGGGATCATAAGGCGCTTCAACCACCAATAATTGATCAAACCCAACACCAGTATGGCGATTCGCTAATCGACATATTAATTCTGGCGAAAAATAAACATTTTGAGTCACAGCATCGACCACCATAAAGTCGTTGCCAAGACCATGCATTTTTGAAAATTGCATCTTGCCCCTGCCTGAAACGAAGTTAGCGTTTCTAAGATTGACTAATTGGTCTGAGTTGAGGCGCTCTCAACTTGCTGGGTTGGCTGGGATGACTGTGTCATTTTTGCCTGAGTATCTTCAGGAGGGAAATAAAGAGGGCCTTTCAAGCCACAACCAGAAAGAGAAATCAGTGTTATTATAGCAAGAGTGCAACGTAAATACGTTTTCATTCGAAATCTGCCTGTCATTTATTTGGTTAATATCCTCTATAATCGCAGTTAGATCTCGAAAAGCAAATAGGAAATGAAGATGAACGACAGTGAATTTCACCAATTAGCTGACGAACTCTTGTCAGAAATAGAACAAACTATTGATAATTATGAAGGTGACGCAGATATTGATTGTGAAATCAATGGCGGTGTAATGACATTAACCTTTGAAAATAATAGCAAAATTATTATTAATCGTCAGGAAGCGTTTCATCAAGTTTGGTTAGCGACACGCTCTGGTGGCTATCACTTTGATTGGAAAGATGAACAATGGATTTGTGATAGAAGTGGCGGTGAATTTTTAACCATGCTAGCACAAGCGATAACAGAACAAAGTGGCGAAGCGTTTTCTTTCTAAGAAACGCAGTTATCTACAACAGTCACCTACAACAGTTACTTACAATAATGGGAGCTATCAAAGCTCCCATTTGTATTAATTGGCTTGTACTCAATTAAGAGTGTTGCACCGCTTTATAATCTGTAAATCCGTGAGCAACAACGTTCATCTCAGGTTGGGCTTCTTTACTTCCCAGATCGGATAATTTACCAAAGGATCCACCCGCAAAAGGTAACACTTGCGTTGATCCTTCCACTTTCACAATTTGATAAAACTGCGGCAGATTAAAATTAATAAAGCTTGAGCCATATGTGAATCGGTCATGAGATGAAGAGTAGAAACGGCTAACATCTTTCACTAACTCTTCTTTACTTCCTTCACAATGGGAATAAATTTCAACGCGATTTGCTTCATCTAAGATATAGATATTAAAGACATTATTATCTTCTGTGGTTTCAAAGAAGAACTGAATAATCCCTTCGCAAGCAAAACCATCAATCACTGCCGGTAAATAGCGAGCGTCTTTATCTAATTTAACCGGCAACCCATGAAGTTTGTTATATGAAATTGCACCATAAAATTCGATCGCATTTTCTAATTTTTGTACCGACACATTGAGGCGTTCAAAGAACAATCCCCACGTTTGCCCAGCAATGCGTAAAGCTTTAAAACGGCCCGGCTCCAAACGATTTGTTGATAAACGCAATTCAATACATTCTGAGACTAACTGCTGAACACGAGTACGAATTAAACCACGCAAATGTTGGCTATAACAAAATACTTCAACAGAGGCAGGTGGAGCCGCATCCTGGTGCATTTTACCTAAAATCGTTTTTAACGATTCCAACATAGATTGTGTACCGCTGAAATGAAGCGTTCTTACCTCATTCCAAGAGTTACGGTACAACAAATCAATGCTACCAATAAGACATTGCTCTTTTTCACCGAAACTAAAGACATCCAATTTTCTAAAATCAAAGTGAACCACTTGATCAGAAAAACTCTCTGTTGGGTCGGTTTCCAAATTAACAATAATCGCAAGGTGTCGAATTTCACAAGGGCTATACAGTGCTTTCGGGGTTGGTGCAGGTAAACGAATGGGGAAATGGCTCGACATATCCCTAACTAATTCATGCAGTTTAATTTCATCACAAGAGGATTCTCCTTGATGAATATAAACTCGAGACTCTTTCGTTAACAACCCATTAAAGTAAGACCATGCCACTAATTTATTTAAATAGCGGTTATATTCTAATGGTTGATGTCCAACGATATTTTCAAAATCAGGGGCACGATTATATAAGTACCATCCGCTACGATTTGCTCGGCCTTGTGGTACATAAATAAAGGTTAAATGTGACTCTGATAAATCAGGTGATATCTGTGGATTAACCAGTGTAACTTTACCGGGTAATGCTTCAAACGCAGCGTAAAGTTTGCGGGTTAAGACACCGATATCTTGCGGACTTGCACTGACACTTAAATTATTACGACGCGCAAAACGGATAAGATTACGATAGCTTTGCATCATCGTATCTAATAATTCATTGTGTGCATCACGCACTCGCTCGATTTTCCAACTATCACGCGTATCAAGTACGGTTAAGCGTTCATTATCCCATTGCCATTGAGTAACCAATTGCGATAAGACTTGTCGTCTCCAACCCTCTGGTTCATTTTGTGTTTTTTCGTTAGATAATTTTTCACACACTTTCAGGTAGAAACAGCGACGGATAAGATCAAGGCGAGTTAAATCATTGATAGAAACCAAATAGCGAGTGACACGCTCAAGCATCATACAATAAGCATCTAAACCGTAATTGACGATTTCGCCACGATGTAGATGTTGTTTCATTTCTAATGCCAGCAATTTCCCATTAGGGTAGTCCGCTGAATAGGCTTCTAATAAAATACTTTTTAGTACCGCTTTATAAGGCGAATCGACACTTTTATAGAGTTGCCATAAGCTTGCGCCAAAGTACTCTTCAGCAGAAAGTTCACCTAATCCCCCTAGATCTAGCCACTCATTTGGCGTTAATACGCCTTGGGCATAAAGGGAGTTAACATATTCGTCATAATGATGCTCTTCTTCAATAGGCACCATCGCCCATAGCAAGCGCTTACCTGCTAGGCGTACCGCGGTACGATAAAACTCATCAAGTAAAAGAATATGTTGGGTAGAGCCGCAATCTTCTCCACCTAAGCTACCGCTTGCATGATGACGAAATCTATTTTCATCAATTAAGAAAAACGTAACATCAATACCAAGCTCGCCAGCCCACTGTTCAATCAACTGGCATTTGCGTTGTAAAAGTGCACGTTCATCTTGATCCAGCCATGATTGATGGCAGACCCAAATATCAATATCGGAGCAGTGACTTTGACCAATAGAAGAAGTACTCCCCATTGAATAGATGCCAGTAATTGGCAACTCTCCATTGGCGTATCCATCCATCGGATCATCACATAATGCGTTAACCAGCTTATTCGCCCATTGACGTTGCATGTCATCAGGTTCAAAGAAACATGTACCGTGAGGAACATTTCCTTGTATGTAGCCGGGCAACTCAGGATGGTGGTAATGCAATAAAACAGGAATTAAACCATAGACCTGTTTAAAAACATCACACATCGATGCAAATGCTCGTTCCAGTCTGAGTTGATTAATCGCATCCAGCCGTTGCTTCAGTGTTTCAATATAAAGATACAAGAGTTTCGCCTGAACAATACTAAGAAGATAGTAGAATCTGAGTTTATAAGTGACCAAGGTTGAGTTAGGTAATATTAATAGATAAAACTTTACTAACAAAATCTTGGAAACGTGATCAATTTAACACCTTGAGCTCAAGGCGTAAAGAGGAACTCAAAATATAGCACCAAGATCTAAAAGTGATACTTAAGCGCTTAATCGTGTAAAGCCATCAAATAAATATCTTTATAATCATAAATATACGCTATTTTACTCATGAAAAAAATGATAAAAAAAATCTCTCAATCCCCCCTTTACCCCACAAAAACCCCTGTTTACTTGATGATGAAACTGAAAATAAATTTTGACAAAACATAAAAAATAGATAAAAAAGCAAAAAATAATAGCAACCAATTGATAATATTAGGTTATTTATATTTTTTGATTATTTTTTATGTTTCAGATAGAAATAAGAATTCTATTTTTAATATTTCGATAATAATATTTAAAATAATATTTAATTTTTATTAATTATTTATTTAGTTCAAAAATAAATTCTTTTCTTTATTTTAATTATTTCTCCTTCTTTTATTTAATAATAATTTTGTTAAAATTTATCGTGTTTTTATATATTAAAAAATAATAAGAAAGATAAGAGAATTTAAAATAATGGTTGTTTTATCAATATGTTCAGATTAAATATGATATTTACATCATCTTCTACCCACTAAATGTTAATGAAATTGATTTAATGTTTTAATTTTGTAAATAACCACACTTTTTATATAGATATAAGAAGAATAAAATTCTAAAAATAACTAAGCTCAATAGCGTTCATTAATAATTTACTTATTTTCTATTTCCTTTTTCTTTTTTTCTTTTTCGATGATGACCTCATTTCTTTCATTGTAATCACGACACAAAACGCCTTAACTGGAAAATTGAGCCTTAAAGTGTTAAAACAATGCCTTATTTCTAAACAAAAATACCGCTAATCGCTCGGAAGAGATAATACTATTATGTCAAAAAGTACCATCCGTATTGCTACCCGCCAAAGCCCCCTTGCTATGTGGCAGGCACTTTATGTGAAAGAACAACTACAACTTACTCATCCAGGTTTAGTCGTCGAATTAGTACCGATGGTCACTAAAGGTGACATCATTCTAGATACACCTTTAGCTAAAGTAGGTGGCAAAGGGCTATTCGTAAAAGAGTTAGAACTTGCTCTACTTGAATCACGTGCAGATATTGCCGTTCACTCAATGAAAGATGTTCCTATTGATTTCCCAGAAGGTTTAGGGTTAGTTACTATTTGTGAACGCGAAGATCCTCGTGATGCTTTTGTCTCTAATCATTATGATTCTTTAGAAGAACTGCCAGCAGGTAGCATTGTAGGTACATCCAGTTTACGCCGCCAATGCCAATTAAAAGCACAGCGTCCAGACCTAGTTATTCGTGATTTACGGGGTAATGTAGGTACTCGCTTAGGAAAATTAGATAATGGCGATTACGATGCCATTATTCTTGCCGTTGCTGGCTTAAAGCGCCTAGGTCTTAACGAACGCATTCGCACACCATTATCTGCTGAGCAATCCTTACCCGCGGTTGGACAAGGGGCTGTTGGAATTGAGTGCCGCTTAGATGACAATGAAACTCGCCAGCTATTAGATGCGCTCAATCACACTCGCACCGCAATTTGCGTTAAAGCAGAACGTGCAATGAATACTCGTCTTGAAGGCGGTTGCCAAGTTCCTATTGGAAGTTATGCCATTTGGCAAGAAGACAAAATTTGGTTACGTGCTTTAGTCGGTTCTCCTGATGGTGAAACTATTTTACGTGGCGAACGTTTAGTGACTCCAGAAGATGCAGAAACTGCGGGGATCTCATTGGCTGAAGAGCTTTTAGATAAAGGTGCGCGAGCTATTTTAACCGCCGTGTATCAAGGCAACACACCTGCATGAGTATTTTAGTCACTCGCCCCAATCCAGCAGGAGAGGCATTAACTCAGCGCTTAATAAATGCAGGGAAAACAGCCTTTCAAGCACCTTTAATCGAGATCACCGCAGGTCGTGAACTCCCTTTATTAGATGCTAAACTAAAAGAATTAAGGGCGGGTGATTGTGTATTTTTACTTTCCAAAAATGCGGTGTCATACGCAAACTGGCAGCTAAATCAATTACAACAATCATGGCCAGATACGCTATCCTATTATGGAATAGGTCAAAGCACAGCGAAGGATTTCCAACATTTAAGCAGTCTTCCAATTTGCTACCCTGAGCAAGGAGAAACCAGTGAAGATCTTCTTGAACTTCCTGCACTTAATCAGGTGAAAAACAAACGAATATTACTGCTTAGAGGTAACGGTGGTCGTGACTTACTCGCAACAACATTGAGTCAACGAGGCGCGATCGTTGATGAATGCGAATGTTACCAACGCCTATTTATTAATTATTCCCCTGAAGACTTTGCGCTTCAATGGGAAAAAGCGCAGGTTGATACGCTTGTTGTCACTAGCGGTGAAATGTTACAACAACTCTTTGATCTGGTCGCTGAATCTAAAAAAGCATGGCTGTTAAACTGCCATTTACTTGTGGTCAGTGAACGATTAGCAACAATAGCAAAAACATTAGGGTGGGAAACCGTCACCGTTGCTGAAAGTGCCAATAATGATGCTTTATTTCATGCATTAATATAGAACCTAAATGAGACGCCGATATGACGGAACAGAAAAATACGAATGATAATGACTTGCCAAAAAATGCAGCTAAAGCTGATGAGAATGTCCGCTATCAGGAAGTCAAGCCTGTTAATAACAAGCGCTCAGGTCTAATTGGAAGTGCTGTTGCTATCCTTGTTATTTTGGCAATCGGTGGTAGCCTTTATTATTACACCAATCAACAAGCATCAAAGCTGAGTGTAGAAAATCAATCACTCAAATCTGAGCTTGCCCAATTACAACAACTCCAAAATACTTATCAACAACGCTTTGACAATATTGATAGCATGTTTAACTCACAAAAACAGACTATCGATAAATTACAAAACGAGCGCCAAACAACAGAGCGTCAAATTCAAGATCTACAAACACGATTTGCCGCTATTTCCAGTGCAGACGTCAAAAGTTGGTTATTAGCTCAAGCCGATTTTATGGTGAAAATGGCTGGTCGTAAGTTATGGAATGATCAGGATGTCGTAACCGCGGTAAGTCTACTAAAAGGTGCCGACAGTAGCTTAGCGGAAATGAACGATCCGAGTTTACTTGAGATCCGTCGTGCTATTAATGAAGATATCAGTAGTTTAGCCGCGCTCACCAAAATTGATAATGATGGCATCATCTTACAATTAAACCAGTTAGCGAATCAGATTGATAATCTCCGTTTAGCGGGTTTGGAGCGTAACGGCTCACCAATGGATAAAAACGACGAAACCATTTCAGGTTCACTTTCTGATTGGAAACAAAATCTAAGTAAAAGCTGGAAAAGCTTTATGGACGATTTTATTACCATTCGTCGCCGTGATACCGCAGCCGTTCCTTTATTAGCACCTAATCAAGATGTCTATTTACGTGAGAATATCCGTTCACGTTTATTAATTGCTTCTCAAGCAGTGCCTCGTCACCAAACTGAAACTTATCAGCAATCTTTGGAAGCGGTATCTACTTGGGTACGAGCTTATTTTGATACCTCTGATCCAAGTACAACTGCATTTTTAGATACGGTATCTGAATTAGAGAAACAGCCTATTACGCTTGCAATGCCGTCAGAATTGAAAAGCCCGACACTGCTAGAAAAACGTGTAGAAAAGCAAATTCGCAATCTACTGGCACAAAATGAGTATGCAGAGCCACAAGTGGCTGAGGCACAAGCTGTTGAAGCCCAAGATGCCCAAGCTGTAGAAGCCCAAGATGCCCAAGCTGTAGAAGCTGATAGCGCATCAGAAAGCGTACAAGATGCTGCGGCTGATAGCGCAACGACTGATACGCCAGTAACACAACAAGGAGAATAAGCTTATGTTAAAAATACTGCTCCTTTTTGTGGTGCTTATTGCCGGCATCATTTTTGGCCCACTCTTGGCAGGCCACCAAGGTTATGTGCTTATACAAACTGATGATTGGGATATTGAAACCAGTGTGACCAGCCTTGTCATTATGTTTGTTTTACTGCAATTAGCACTGTTACTCATTGGTTGGAGTTATCGCCGTTTTATTGGTACAGGCTCAAAAGCATATAGTTGGTTTTCTTTCCGTAAACGTAATCGTGCACGCAAACAAACCAGCATGGCATTAATGAAATTAGCGGAAGGTGATTTTAAAGAAGTTGAAAAACTGATGAGCCGTAATGCGGATTATGCAGAACAACCTGTTGTTAACTATCTATTAGCCGCAGAAGCCGCACAACAACGTGGTGATGAGTTCAGAGTTCAGCAACACCTTGAACGTGCAGCCGAGCTTGCCGATACCAATCAGCTTCCTGTTGATATCACACGAGTGCGTATTTTATTAGCGCAAAACGAAAATCACGCAGCGCGTACTGGGGTTGATGAATTATTAAATCAAGCACCACGCCATCCAGAAGTATTACGTCTTGCAGAAGTTGCTTATACACGAACAGCAGCTTGGCAAGCATTGCTTGATATCATTCCTTCTATGCAAAAAATTGCATTACATACAGATGATGAACTAGAGCAATTACGCCAAAAAGCCTATATCGGTATAATGGGACAGAAAATGTCCGAAAATGGCTGTGATGGTCTGAAAAATTGGTGGAAAGCGCAGCCGCGTAAAGTCCATCACGATAATGCATTGCGTGTCGTTTTAGCAGAACACCTTATTGAGTGTAACGATCCAGATACTGCTCAAACGATCATCTTAGACGGCGTTAAACGCCAGTATGATGAACGATTGATCTTATTATTGCCTCGTTTAAAAAATACTGATGCTAATGTTATTTTAAAAGTACTCAATTCATTAATTAAACAACATGGACCAACGCCATTACTCAATAGCACATTAGGTCAGATTGCAATGCAACAAGGGCAATGGGCTCAAGCTGAAGAAGCTTTTCGTAATGCATTAAAACAGCGTCCTGATGTTCATGACTTTGCATGGCTTGCTGATGCATTAGATAAACAGAAAAAATCTGAAGAGTCGGCGAAAGTGCGTAAAGATGCTTTATTAATGACACTGAAAAAAGACTCTGTCATTTTTGAAGAGCCTAAAAAAAGTAAATAAACTTATTCGATAAGAACCTGTTCATTCATCGAGTGATCGACTAATTTAAAAACCCTCTTTATTGAGGGTTTTTTATTGGATCTAAAAACCATATTGAAATAACAACACCACTTCTGCACATAAAACCAAAAATACATACACCCAAGCAATACGATAAAAACGAGTGGGTATTCCCTTCTCATTTTCTTGCTGAAATGACAGATAATGTTTTCTCGCCAGATAAAACACAACAATATAAATCAGTGCGATCCCCTGACAAAGAAAGGCCACATATTTAGCCCATGATTTGCCACCAATAATAAGCATGATAAGAGGGATCAAAAAGAATAATAATGGGCCAAACTTCTCTATAAGAAAGAGTTTTTCTTGTGCAAGATATGCTTTTTGTTTATTTATCATAATGATGCTATCTCCAATCTACCCTTGCGCTGGATAATAGCGTGATAATGCAATGAATACAAAATGGATGTGTGGTTGATATATAAAAAAACGCCTGTATAAAACTATACAGGCGCATAAATATACAATCAGGTCTACAGACGGATGGTGCCTCACTCAACGTTTCGTCCTGTTGATGATGAATGATGTTCATCGTTAACGTGGACGTAGGCACCGAATAATCGGCTCTGCATCATTCCTAGGTTTATGAAGCCATACGCTGTCATAAGGAGTGGAATGAGCATCTACAAGATAGATATTGCATTAAGCATGCCAATTTTCCATTTTTTATTAAAAATATCCCCTTTCTCTAAAAGGCATAAGGTAACTTATTGAATTTTGGTTTTCCTTTCCGGCTTCACTCATTTTCAATGATAAAAAAGCTATGACCTATGCTTTCACCATGCTATTGCTAAATAGAAAAGAAAATATAGGGTCTGATATACGTCTCTTTTTCACGACAAGAAAAACACACTAACTATTTAGTCATTTAAAATCAATGCATTAAATGTCTCTTATTGGAGACATTAAAAATAGCAAGTGTTGGCATTTACCGACAGATAAAATAAAAAGCTTATATTTCATATAATTATAACTAATTATTTTATGTATTTTACCTATCTTTTTATGAAGATTAAAATTCGGCAATAAATTAAATTATTAATAACCTTTAAGTGACAAGGACGGCATTCTTGTTAAAAACGTCATTTTGGCTTTCTTATCTGGAATACATAATCAAAAATAAAAAATATGAAAAGAGTAACGATTATAGAAGTAGAAGTAGAAGTAGAAGTAGAAGTAGAAGTAGAAATGGTGTTGCGGTTTTTAAAAAGGCAAATCGTAGATACGAAAAAGCCTCGATATAATCGAGGCTTTTTCTTATTGGTCGGCGAGAGAGGATTCGAACCTCCGACCCACTGGTCCCAAACCAGTTGCGCTACCAGGCTGCGCTACTCGCCGTCTGCATCACTGCTCTTATCTTGTTTATTGGTGCGAAGGGGGGGACTTGAACCCCCACGTCCGTTAGAACACTAACACCTGAAGCTAGCGCGTCTACCAATTCCGCCACCCTCGCATAAACAATAACTAAGATAAGATGGGGTGGCTAATGGGACTCGAACCCACGACAACTGGAATCACAATCCAGGGCTCTACCAACTGAGCTATAGCCACCATAACAGCTATCTTATTACTTCTTACAACAACGTTCTTCACCGTAACTCTTAGCACGCTTTAATGGCGCGCCCGACAGGATTCGAACCTGAGACCTCTGCCTCCGGAGGGCAGCGCTCTATCCAGCTGAGCTACGGGCGCTTCACGCCGTTGCGGGAAAGGATAGTACGGATTTACGCTCTGTCTGTCTAGTGCTTTTTGAAAAAAAAAGTTTGTTTGACGATAGTTTGTGCATTTCGTCGATAAATGGAGCGTTTTAACACGCTAAACGCCCCATTAGTATAATAATCAAACAATCAAGAAGCTAGATAAAAGCAGGAATAAATTATTTAACCAGTCACATCTAACAAAAAAAGACACGATCCCTATTACAATTTATTGGAATAATAATACCCAACGAATTTTAACAGCTTAAATTGACGCTTAATTCGGCTTGGTTGTGATAACAAACGATATAACCACTCTAACCCAAGATTTTGCCATGCTTTCGGTGCTCTTTTAACATGGCCTGTAAACACGTCATAAGTTCCACCAACGCCCATGTATAAAGCATCAGGGTAAATTTCACGACATGCACGAATAAACAACTCTTGCTTAGGTGATCCCATCGCAATAGTCACTATCTTCGCACCAGAGGCCTTTATACGCTCAAATAACGCCTCTCTATCTTGTGGTGTAAAGTAACCGTTCTGACTACCTACAATATTTACATTCCACTGTGCTTTAAGCTTATCTTCGGTTTGAGAAAGAATTTCAGGTTTACCACCGACAAGAAAAACGGGTGTTCCCTCTTTGCCCGCTCTTTCCATTAACGCTTCCCATAAATCAGCACCTGCAATACGAGAAACATTTGCATCAGGGTATTTACGACGAATACCCCGCACAACGCTAATACCGTCTGCATAAAGATAATCTGCTTCGTTGAGCAGCTCATTAAGTGCTGAGTCTGTTTCTGCTGTAAGAATTTTTTCTGCATTAATGGCAATCAGAGAGCCACTTTTTATTTGTGCTCCTTCATAGAGATAATCCAGAAAATGAGCCATATCGCGAAATCCCCAGATATTATGTCCGCGGATTGAATACTTCGGAATTGAATTGGATCCCATTACTTTTCCTTTTTCTCTAAACAACGAGGTTCACTTTGTATTTGACGAGTCACGTAATTACGCACTAATCCCGCACTTTCAAATAACCAATAAAGCAGTTTGGCAACCACCAAACATAAACCAAAAATTAAACAGAAAAACACAACGCGAGAAACGAAAGAATCAACACCTTCTCGTGCCAAAACAATCATATTAAAAATAGCCCCAAAGCAGAAAGCTTGCAAAATAGCGGATTTATAACGATTGCTTTCATTGAGCCCTTGCTGATATAGCCAATCAAACCACTTAATAATCAGTCCTACAACAATCGCACCCAATGGGATAAAGGCAACGCCTCCCATCACAACCAGAGAGCCAATTAAGGTTGGTGAAATAGCAAGACCCGCATGGTAATTAAGTACTTCCCATGTAAAGTAGTTTGCTGAGTTCAGCACTACATCTGGGCGTTCTGGCCATACCCAAGAAGGAATAAAGACATAAAAATCACGAATAATCGGTGCAAGTCCTTGGAACTCAATCTTGTCATAATTATTAAGTAATAAAGCTAGATTTTCCCAAGGAGAGAACGTATCTCGAGTAAGGTATAAGAAAGTATAGAATGCCTCTGCACCACTCACATCAAGGCCATAGCGTTTTAATGCCAACCAGAACATGCCAACAATACTCATAACCCCAGCGGCAACCAGCATCCATAAGGTTATCCAGCCTCGAACAATACCGATAAACAAAAACAGCGCAAAAGCGATGATGATATTAGCGCGGGTTCCTCCCACAATAATGTAGGTTAAGATCCCAAAACCCACCGTTGCACAAAGGAAAAAAATCCATCGCTGTTGAGTGGGTTTTAAGAAATAAACCACCAGCATTGCTGGGATAAAGAAATAGAAAAAGCGCTTAAGCGCAACACCTGACACTTGGCTTGAAAAAATTTGGCTATACGTTTTGAGCTTAAAGAGTAAAAAGCCATTTTGTAGAAAGAAAATTCCCACAGTAACAAACGCAATTAATGCCAATAAAATCCAAGTAAGGTTGGTTTCTACTCTATTCATCGTAAATAGCGACCTAGAAGGGCCGTCAACCGATTTTCTCAGTCTTACCTTATAAGTTACATAATAAATAGCATAGAAGCTGGTAGAGGCTAATAGCGCGTATAATAATGAATCAACGGGCACAACTGCGACATCAAATTGGAATACCAACATACAAGTCAGGGGGAAACCAAAATAAAAGGTCAGCAGATAGAGCATTGAGAAAAAAACATTAAAATTAAAGCGAACTCGACGAAACTCTTGATAAGTCAGCAATAAAATAAAACTTAAAGAGATAAAATAAACAAGTGCTAGGCCACCCAGTTCCGCCAATGTCATTGCGGCTCTCCTGTACTCATCTCAATTAACTCTTTCCAACCATCCGTGAAGTTAGGCGCAAAGAAGGCAATATTTTGGCGATCAAGCATCAGCAATTGCCGTTTAGCCTCTTCAATCAGCGCAACATCTAATTTGTCTCCTGAGAAAAAAACAGGAACACTTTGCTCAGTTAAATCCTGCCAAAATGGATTTTGACGACTAATTACAAAAGGGATAGCAAATTGAATAAGCAGACAAAGCGTGCCGATACCTTGTTGACGGTGGAAAATAAAATAACCTAAATCGCATGTTTTCAATAACGCGAGATAATCGTCAAATGCCAATTTATCACGTAATATTTCAACCTGATTATAGGGAAGCAACTGGCTAGCTGCGTGGGCTACTTCATCAATATAAACGTGATTATTTTCAGGATATCCCATTGGAATAATCACTTTCGCACGCGTTCCATATTGCTCGGCAATTGCCTGTAAAGCTTCAATGTGGCGGTTCGATCTATCCCCTGAATTACCCACAATAATGGTGAGCTGCTTTTCATCAATAGGCGCTTTTTCTGTCACCGTAAGCGCAGGATCCATTCTTGTTGGGAAATAGAGCAAGCTGGCTGGAATATTAACGTTAAATTGCGCGAAGTAATTCAGATCACCTCGTGTACCAAATACTCGGCCCACACGCTTTTGAGCGAGTTTACGAAGAAGATAGAAGAGTTTAAATTTTAGCTGTTTAGAATCCTGATATAAATCAGCACCCCAAATATGCCACCAAAATTGATGACGTTTGATCTTGCCAGTTAATAATGCCAACCAAATAGGCGCATTAAACTGACCTAAAAAAAGGAATCGTTGGTGAGTATCGGCTTTGGCCAATGTGACCACTCTCTGTGCAACCTGCTTTTTATCAGCTAAACACTCAATATCTAAAGCTGGGTAGCTTTCTTGCAGTGAAGTATTTTTACTGGCAACGATAAAACGAGGTTTATACGTTAACCCCGCCTCAGTCACGAGGTGGTCGTTAAAAAACCGTAACATTGTGTTGTTATGATGCACAATGTCTGAACCTAGTACGTAAATCAAAGTTGTCATTTGCGCCTGCAATAAATCACGAAAACAGAACTACAGAGAAGGAAGTAAATAATATACGTTGCCATATAGGCTTGAGCGGCACCTAGTGCGCCATGCTCAGGAATAAGCCAACGCGAAAATAGCGTTAATAGGGCAAACTGGCTTACTTCTGTAAGGATATAAAAACGTAGTGCCGCTTTTGCGATGACTAGATAACCAAAGACATAAGCGCCTACTTTTAAAACATCGCCAACAAGTTGCCATGCAAATAAATCACGCATAGCGACAAATTTATCTGAAAACAGTAACCAAATCGCAAAATCACGTAATAACCACACCATAAAACTCGCAGCAGCCACTGCAGGTAATACAAACTTCAGTGATTTAACGATCTCTTTGGTAATATCACTCTTTTGCGTTAATCGAGAGAGTGTTGGCAATAAATAAACAGAAAAAGATGCGGTAATAAATTGCAAATAAGCATCTGAAATACTGGTCACCCCTTGCCAAATCCCTACGTCTTCCCAGCTATAGTGCTCAGCAAGTAAGTTACGCATCATGATATAAGCAACGGGTAATGTAATCGATGTCAGTATCGCCATAATGGTAAACTTACCAAGATGACTTGCTATCGCCTTATCCCAATGGGGTTTAAGCTCGCTTAAAGCGAAGCGTTTACGCTTTACTACTAAAAATGTAGCAGGAAATAAAATAAGTGCAGGTACTAATGCAAGTCCAATTAATGCACCGTGATAACCCGCAAATAAATAGCATAAATAATAAGCAACAACACCAATAATGCTACCGGCAATCACTGATAAAGCGTTACCTGCCGCATCACGATAACCTTTTAATATGGCAAGAAAATAGTTGCTATATGCTATCCCCATTTGAATAAAAGCAACGACTCTTACAATATCCTGATATTGATGATAATCATCACCAAATAACACTTGGCTAATGGGAGCAGAAAAAAGAAGAAATAAAATAGCTAATAGTGTGGAAAACAGCAAAATCATGGATGATGAAGTACCCAACACTTTTTTGCGTTGAATATCATCATCTTGATATTGTGCGATTAATTTCGTCACACCATTAAAAATACCCGCACCAGATAAGACACCTAGCACGGTGATTAATTGACGAAAGTTACCTGCTAACCCGACCCCAGTTGGTCCAAAAGAGACGGCAAGTAACTTGACGACAAGCAGACCAGCCCCGATTTTTATCAGGGTTGATCCGGCTGTCCAAATTGATGCTTTGGCTAATGACATAATTAAGCAAAGAAGTCGCGAATATGACCAATAACAGTCTGCTGCTCTTCTTCTGTCATGTTGTAGAACATAGGTAAACGCACTAAACGCTCACTTTCTTGCGTGGTGAAAATATCTTCACCATCAAAGCGACCAAACTTCATACCTGCTGGGCTGGTATGTAATGACACATAGTGGAACACTGTTAAAACACCGTGTTCTTTCATGTAGTCATTAAACGCGGTACGTTGATCGATATCTTTCAGTTTGATATAGAACATATGCGCATTGTGTTCTAACCCTTCTGGAACGATTGGAAGCGCTAATAAGCCTTTTTCCGCTAATGGAGTCAATGCATCATAGTAAATCTGCCAAAATGCCAAACGACGCTCATTAATTTTTTCAGCTTCTTCAAGTTGAGCCCATAAATAAGCCGCTTGTAAGTCTGACATTAAGTAGCTAGAACCAATATCACGCCAAGTATATTTATCTACCTGACCACGGAAAAATTGGCTACGATTGGTACCTTTTTCACGGATAACTTCTGCACGATTGATTAAATCTGGATCGTTAATCAGCGTTGCACCACCCTCACCGCCTGATGAGTAGTTTTTAGTTTCATGGAAGCTATAGCAACCAATATGACCAATTGTACCGAGAGCCTTACCCTTGTAAGTTGACATGACACCTTGAGCAGCATCTTCGATAACAAACAGATTATATTTTTTCGCAATCGCCATAATCGTATCCATTTCACACGCAACACCTGCGTAATGGACGGGAATAATGGCGCGGGTTTTCTCTGTAATAGCCGCTTCAATTTTTGTTTCATCAATATTCATAGTATCTGGACGAATATCAACGAAAACAATCGTTGCGCCACGTAATACAAACGCATTAGAGGTCGAAACAAAGGTAAAACTTGGCATAATGACTTCATCGCCTGGCTTGATATCTAATAAGATAGCTGCCATTTCAAGCGATGCTGTACAAGATGGTGTTAACAGCGTTTTATGACAATGAAATTGTTCTTCTAACCACTTTTCACATTTCTTTGTGAAATTGCCATCGCCACAGAGCTTGCCACTTTCCATAGCTTGTTTCATATATTCTAATTCTGTGCCGACAACCGGTGGTTTATTAAACGGAATCATATTATCCCCTGTATAACCAATAAGTGGTGCTCTCTATTAAGCCCCCACTGTGTGTGTATAAACGCGAAGCTGCAATATTGCTGATCTGTGTTGCAACATATAAGGTCGAAACACCTTGTTGTTGACACCAAAACTTCGCGGCCGACATCAGTTGTTTACCAATGCCTTGTCCTATTCTGTTGGGCATTACCGCTAGTAATCCCACTCTTGCTTCACTTTCAGATAGACGGCGTAAAGTGACAAAACCACTTACATTATTTTCAGCATCATTAGTCAGTAAACAGATATCATCGAATGTGCCTAACACCGCTTTTTTAACCCATAATGCATAAAAACGACTGCTATCACCTTCTTGATACCAAGGTGTTCTAAAACGACTTTGTACAAAAGCCTCTGAAGCCGTTGCCATCAATAAATCGATATCATCTTCATTGGCTTTTCTAAAACAATATTCCGTCGTTTTCTTACAAGCATTTTCTGTGCCAATTGAAAGTTTAAAATCAATTTCACCTTCCGCAAATTGAAAACCTAATTGGCTGAGTTTATCGATGAGAGAAAGCTCATGAGATGCGACTTTAGCTTGAACCACAGCAAAAGCGTCAAGCTGTTCGTCTGTTAACGCGGGCGCTTGTGTATCAAACTCAAGACGCCCTGTTTTGAGGGAAAAATACTCACTTTCCCACTCAAGATAATTAATATTGGCGAGGACGGACATGTAATAAATCCAATAGATAGCGACCATAACCAGTTTTAGACAGTGATTTTGCGCTTTCTCTTACTTGGTCATCACTGAGCCAACCATTACGCCAAGCAATCTCTTCAAGGCACGCCACTTTAAATCCTTGGCGTTTTTCAACAGTTTGAACAAAGGTACTGGCTTCAATTAAGCTATCGTGAGTTCCGGTATCTAACCACGCAAAACCACGCCCCAGTAGTTCAACGTTAAGCTCACCACATTCAAGATACATCTGATTAATCGACGTAATTTCTAATTCACCTCGAATCGAAGGTTTGACTCGTTTGGCAAAATCAACCACTCGGTTATCGTAGAAATACAGCCCCGTGACAGCCCAATTAGATTTAGGCTGTTCTGGTTTTTCTTCTATCGATAACACTTTAAAATCATCGTCAAATTCAACAACACCAAATCGCTCAGGATCCATCACTTGATAACCAAATACCGTTGCGCCATGTTCACGTTGAGCAACTTGTTTTAGTTTTGGACTAAACCCTTGACCAAAATAGATATTATCGCCTAAAACTAAACAGCAATGATCATCACCAATAAATTCCTCACCCAAAATAAAGGCTTGGGCTAAACCATCAGGAGATGGCTGAATTTTATATTGAAGATGAACACCAAATGCAGAACCATCACCCAGTAAACGCTGAAATGAGGTCATGTCATCGGGTGTTGTAATGATCAAAATATCTCGAATACCAGCAAGCATCAGAACTGAAAGCGGATAATAGATCATGGGTTTATCATAGATAGGCAATAACTGCTTCGATACCCCTTTGGTTATCGGATGCAGTCGTGTACCCGAACCACCCGCTAAAATAATACCTTTCATCATTTATCCTTCTTTACTTAATCAGTTCCCAAGCCCTAGACGTTCACCTGCATAAGAGCCATCTAACACTCGTTTCCACCAAGTTTCGTTATTTAAATACCACAAAACAGTTTTACGAATGCCAGATTCAAATGTCTCTTCTGGTTTCCAGCCTAATTCAGCTTCAATTTTTGCTGCATCAATTGCATAGCGCAGGTCATGACCTGGTCTGTCTTTCACATACGTGATGAGATCGACATACTGAGCAACACCTTCTGGTTTTGCTGGATATAACTCTTCTAACAGCGCACAAATCGTTTTAACAACATCAATATTGCGACGCTCATTGTGTCCACCAATATTATAAGTTTTACCCGGCGTTGCTGTTGTTGCGACTAAATAGAGAGCACGAGCATGATCTTCAACATAGAGCCAATCACGGATCTGTTCACCTTTACCATAAACAGGTAATGGTTTTCCTGAAATCGCATTTAAGATAATTAATGGGATTAATTTTTCAGGGAAATGGTAAGGGCCGTAGTTATTCGAGCAGTTTGTGATCACAGTCGGTAAACCGTAAGTACGCAACCAAGCACGAACTAAATGGTCGCTTGAAGCTTTAGACGCAGAATATGGGCTACTTGGTGCATAAGGCGTAGTTTCAGTAAAGAAATCATCTGTACCTTCTAAATCGCCATACACTTCATCTGTTGAGATATGGTGGAAACGAAATGCCGTTTTCTTCTCTTCAGGTAGAACTTGCCAAAAGTGGCGAGCTGCTTCCAATAAGGTGTAAGTACCCACAATATTGGTTTCAATAAATGCAGCGGGGCCATCGATAGAACGGTCAACATGGCTTTCTGCCGCTAAGTGCATAACAACATCGGGTTGATATTGAGCAAATAAGCGATCGAGCTCGACTCTATCACAGATATCAACTTGCTCAAAGGCATAGCGTTGACTGTCAGCTACGGTTGCTAATGACTCTAAATTACCGGCATAAGTCAGTTTATCCACCACAACAACGCTGTCATTGGTGTTATCAATAATATGTCGAACAACAGCAGAGCCGATAAAACCGGCTCCACCTGTAACTAGAATGCGTTTCAACGCCATACCCCTTTAGTATCTACAATCCATTTTTGAGTGACTTTACTACCAGGGATCGCTTTAAACTGTTGATGATCAACTAACATTAAGACAATATCCGCGTCTTTCAATGCTTGCTCTGTTGATACTAACTCTGTGATACCTTTCAGTTTTGTTGGTAACTCATGAATATTAGGTTCAACTGCGAATGTCGTACCACTGTGCCAATCAGCGACTTGTTTAGTGATATTCATTGCAGGGCTTTCACGTAAATCATCGATATTAGGCTTAAAGGCTAAACCAAAGCAGGCAATCTTAATTTCGTTTGCGCGTTTACCTGTTTCAGTGAGGCAATCAGCAACAGCGGCTTTAACTTGATCGATAACCCACACTGGTTTGCCATCATTGACCAAACGTGCAGTGTGAATTAAGCGAGATTGTTTTGGATTTTGTGACACGATAAACCAAGGGTCAACAGCGATACAGTGCCCGCCAACGCCTGGGCCCGGTTGTAAAATGTTGACGCGAGGATGGCGGTTCGCCAAGCTAATTAGCTCCCACACATTGATATCTTGGTCTGCACAGATCAGTGATAATTCGTTAGCAAACGCGATATTAACATCACGGAAGCTATTTTCAGTCAGCTTACACATTTCTGCAGTGCGTGCATTAGTGATAACACATTCACCTTCAAGGAAGATTTTGTATAGCTCGCTTGCACGTTCTGAAGATTTACGGTTCATACCACCCACAACACGGTCATTGCGGATAAGTTCAATCATCACTTGACCCGGTAATACACGCTCAGGGCAGTAAGCTACATCGATATCAGCATCTTCACCTTGCTGATGAGGGAAGGTTAAGTCTGGGCGAGCTTCCGCTAACCACTCAGCCATTTTCTCAGTAGAACCAACTGGTGAGGTTGATTCTAGAATAATAAGATCACCTTTTTTCAATACAGGTGCGATAGAGCGTGCAGCTGCTTCAACATAAGCCAAATCAGGCTCATGCTCACCTTTAAATGGTGTAGGTACAGCAATAAGGTAAGCATCCGCTGGCTGTGGCGTGGTATAGGCTTTTAAATGGCCTTCTTCAACCGCTTGTTTAACGACTTTATCAAGATCAGGCTCAACAATGTGAATTTGACCTTTATTAATCGTATCAACTGCATGCTGATTAACATCAACACCGATGACGCTTTTCTTACGAGAGGCAAAAGCTGCCGCTGTAGGTAAACCAATGTAGCCGAGGCCGATAACAGAAATAGTTTCAAAACTCATAATGTCACCTGATTTTTTTTCAATGCTTCAAGAATACGTTGGCAGGCATGACCATCACCATAAGGGTTTGTCGCCTTACTCATTTGGTGATACGCGTTTTCGTCTGTCAATAAAGAGGTTACTTCGCTAACAATACGTTTAGTATCTGTTCCTACTAAACGAACAGAGCCTGCTTCAACAGCTTCTGGGCGCTCTGTTGTGTCTCGCATTACAAGAACTGGCTTACCTAATGAAGGGGCTTCTTCTTGAATTCCACCAGAATCGGTCAAAATAAGGTAAGCATGATTCATTAAATAAACGAATGGGAGATAATCTTGTGGCTGTATTAATTTAATATTATCAATACCATGAAGGATACGTTGAACCGGTTCACTCACATTAGGATTTAAGTGAACAGGATAGACAACTTCTACATCTGGGTGTGCTAATGCAATTTCAGCTAAAGCTTGGCAGATACGTTCAAAACCACCACCAAAACTTTCTCGACGATGCCCGGTTACCAAGATCATTTTCTTGTCAGGCTGAATAAATGGATAGTTTACAGCAAGCTCATTTAAGAGTGTTTGATTGCCCATCACTCTGTCACTTACCCAAAACAACGCATCGATTACTGTATTTCCCGTAACAAAAATATTTTTATCTGCAACCGCTTCTCGCACCAAATTTAATTTTGCCGTTTCTGTTGGTGCGAAATGATACATTGCGAGATGCCCTGCAATGGTACGGTTTGCCTCTTCAGGCCAAGGGGAATAAAGATTGCCCGTACGTAATCCAGCTTCCACATGACCAACAGGAATTCGTTGATAAAATGCGGCTAAACTTGCTGCCATGGTCGTTGTTGTATCACCATGTACCAAAACAACATCAGGTTGAAATGACGCTAATACCGGTTTTAACCCTTCTAAAATACGACAGGTAATATCCGTTAAATCTTGTCCTGGTTTCATAATATTGAGATCGTAATCTGGTTTGATCTCAAAAAGATTTAATACCTGATCAAGCATTTCTCGATGTTGGGCCGTAACACATACCTTCGCTTCAAACGAATCATCATTTGCTAAAGCGTGCACTAAAGGTGCCATTTTTATCGCTTCAGGGCGTGTGCCAAAAACAGTCAACACTTTCACAGTGGCTCTCTTTTTTTCATTGTTATATCGCTTATTTTTGGGAAAGCAATATGCCCTTATACTCAGTACATCAGGTGCCGAAACACCTGATGTCTCGTTATTGTCATCAATGACAAAATTTAATTATTATTATTTTTTTAATGAACTGCGTCTTACTAATGCAACACCTGCACCCGCTAAAACACCAATAGCGCCCCAAAGTACCATCATAAAGGCACGACGAGGACTATCACGTTTCACAGGATCTTCAGGAGTACGTAGAAAACGGTAAGTTTGGAAGTTATCTTGTAATTTTGCGCCCACAGCAAGGGTCGCTAACATTGCTGTATTTTGATCATAATCACTATCAAAATCAGCACCTGTTGCCACTAAAGTTTCTAGCTGTGATTGCAACAGAGGAACACCTAACAGAAACAGTTTGGAATCCGGTAACTCATCAATCGCAATCGATGTTTGTTTTTGAGAAATACCTTGTTTCTCAGCTACTTTAATTGATTGCTCTAATAAGTTAATTTGGCGTTGATACGCAGATTGAGCTGCCATTTCTTGGCGTTTAACTAGTGCTTTCATTGATTGAGTTCTAGTTGCCCAAGCTGTTATCACTTCATCATTAAGATGAGTAGATGCTCTCTTATTAGCAAAAGCAATATACTCATTTAATAATTGGCTCGCTTCTTTTGAAGTTTCCGCGATAAGTTTTAGTTGATCATTAACTAATTTTTTTTCATCAGCAGGCGTAAATTGAATATTGTTAATTAACTCATCCAATAACGCAGCATTAGCCTGTTCATCACTCTCTTTGCGCTGTTTGAAATAATCCGTTTGCAACCAAAACTCACGACGTGTATCAAACGCCGCGATTTGAGTAATAAACTCTTGATAAGCTTCATCTGAAATAGTTAAAGCTGGGGTTTGTGCTGCTGGATTAATCTGTGTATCAAGATTGCGCAAGAACTGAGATTGCGAATAATAACTGCCTAAGTTATTAATCGTTGGTTTCTCTGTCATTGCGATTGCACTCCATTTAGGTTGCATCAAATAAGATGCACCGAGTGCAATCACTGCAAAAAGCAGAGCGAACCCTATAATCCAGCTTTTGCCTGACCAAAGTGCACAAAAAAGACCTCGAATATCGAGTTCATTATCTGGCTGTTCACCCTGTCGGGAGGCGTTATTTTCCGAGTTCATCACGTTAAAAAACCTCTGCTTATATTAATGCTGTTGTGTTGCTCTACGTAAGCGACGCTTATGTCGTTTAATAAAACGAGCGACTCGCCACGCGCGTTTAATGCAATAACCATACATAACAAATGCAAGCAAGAATAATGCCAACATAAACCATTCAGGGACAAATGATAGGTTTTGACCGATAATACCAATCGCGGCTAATAGCGCAGCAGCCACAGTAATTAAAATAAAGGCTTGGCGAGAGGTAAAACCTGCACGCATGATCAAATGGTGAATATGTTGACGGTCTGGAGAGAAAGGGCTCATTCCTTTACGTAAACGACGGTACATAATTGCCACCATATCCATAAGTGGAATAGCAATTATCCATAATGCAGTTACTGCCTTAACAGGGCGAGGCTGAGTTTGTGTTGATGCGACCAATAACCAAATAATGGTAAATCCAATCAGTGTACTTCCCGCATCTCCCATAAATACTTTGAATTTTTTACCGCAGACCCCTAAATTTAGAAGGATGTAAGGTAAAATTGCTGCGATAAATGAGAAGCACCAGAATGCGAGAGCTGAGTTACCGCTTTGATATAATAAAATACCAAGCGCACCAAAAGAGACACAAGAAAGACCACCTAATAACCCATCAATACCATCAACCATATTAAAGGCATTGATTGCTGCCCAAACAGCGAAAAGTGTAACAATATAGCCAAAAGGCCCTAAATGCATTTCCCAAGGACCAAAGGCATGACCCAGAGTGTCGAGTTTTAACCCTGCACCCACCATCATCACGATCCCAACAAAAGCTTGGATTGTTGCTCTAATTTTGACACTAATATCGAAGCGATCATCTAATGCGCCGATAAAAACAAGAAGTCCCGCACATGCCAGATACAATTCCTTATGAGGAATATAAATATCTGAAATATAAAATGCGAAAACAATACCAAAATAGACTGATATTCCTCCGACTAGAGGGATCAATCCATGATGTTTCTTACGATAATTCGGTTTATCCACGAGTCCAATTTTCTTTGCAATTTTACGAGCCAAGAATAAAAATGCGAAAGAAAATAAGAACACATAAAAAACGCTTGTGCTCATTTTTAGTATATCCACAGTACTGTTCTCTATAATAAATATAGCTGGTTATTTTACGCTTCCATGTGTTTTTATTCTTTTTTCCAGCCTCACCACGACGAGTTTATTCAAAACCCACCACCCTTCATCAATTATAAGTTTTCCTTAACTATTTTTATTGATGCCATCGCTATTTTTATCAATTACCAAAACATGCAATATATATACCAACATCTCGCTAAAATATTGCAATCTAAAATTGAATTACACCCATAAAAAACAAAAAACGCCACAAACTATTGTGGCGTTTTCATCATATCGTCATTCTTACAAAGTAAACGAGCTTAACAGCATATAAATTGAGGTGATATTACTTATTCTGTAACAGAGCACACTATTTTAATATTTTAATCCTATTCTCAGCTCAATCACTTTGTTAATACACTTTATGAACGTTTCATAAAGTCGAAGAATTCTTCATTTGTCTTAGTCATTGCTAACTTATTAATGAGGAACTCCATTGCGTCAATTTCACCCATTGGATGAATAATTTTACGCAAGATCCACATTTTTTGTAGCTCATCTTGAGACGTCAGTAACTCTTCTTTACGTGTACCAGAACGATTGTAATCAATTGCAGGGAAAACACGTTTTTCAGCAATTTTACGAGACAGGTGTAATTCCATATTACCTGTACCCTTAAATTCTTCGTAGATAACTTCGTCCATCTTAGAACCCGTATCGACTAATGCTGTTGCAATGATAGTCAAGCTACCACCTTCTTCAACATTACGAGCCGCACCAAAGAAACGTTTAGGACGATGTAATGCGTTTGCATCCACACCACCTGTTAACACTTTACCTGATGAAGGAACAACGGTGTTATAAGCACGCGCTAAACGTGTGATGGAGTCTAACAGGATGATAACGTCTTTTTTATGCTCAACTAGACGCTTCGCTTTTTCAATCACCATTTCTGCAACTTGTACGTGACGAGAAGCGGGTTCATCAAAGGTTGAAGCAATAACTTCACCTTTTACTAAGCGTTGCATTTCTGTCACTTCTTCTGGACGTTCATCAATCAGAAGTACCATTAATACGCAATCAGGGTAGTTATGAGCAATATTTGCTGCAATGTTTTGCAGCAACATGGTTTTACCTGCTTTTGGTGGAGCAACAATAAGACCACGTTGACCACGGCCAATTGGTGCCGCTAAGTCAAGAACACGCGCGGTTAAGTCTTCTGTTGAACCATTACCACGTTCCATGCGTAAACGATTATTAGCATGTAAAGGTGTTAAGTTTTCAAAGAGGATTTTACTGCGGGCATTTTCTGGTTTATCAAAGTTAACTTCATTAACTTTTAGGAGAGCAAAATAACGTTCACCTTCTTTAGGAGGACGAATTTTCCCTGCGATGGTGTCACCAGTGCGAAGGTTAAAACGGCGAATTTGACTTGGAGAAACGTAGATATCATCGGGACCAGCAAGGTAGGAACTGTCTGCGGAACGTAGGAAGCCGAAGCCATCCTGCAATATTTCCAGCACACCGTCACCGAAAATATCTTCTCCACTTTTCGCGTGTTGCTTCAAGATAGAGAAAATAATGTCTTGCTTTCTCATTCGAGCCAGATTCTCTAGCCCCATATTTTCGCCAAGTGCTATCAGTTCTGATACCGGCGTATTTTTTAATTCGGTAAGATTCATAATGGTGGGTTCTTAATAACTCGGGGTAACTCTCGAACTATGAACGTGAATAGTATAACAGCGAATTGCTGTCAGTTTCGTCATGTGTAAAATTACAGATTATAACTTTCTAACATAGGGTATAACTAAAATGATAATGTTAGAGAGTGTTAATACTATTAGACCAATCTGCTTTATCCCAGAGAAGTGACATTCATTTTCGCGATGCATGAGTGTACTTTCAACTTATGGGTTAGGAACATACTTTGGAAAAATTTATATCCCTTGAATACTATAGATTATTCTAAGGCAACTTGACTGGTTAGATGAATTCAGATTACTTATATTAAATATCATATTAGATTAAATATCATATCATGTTATTCAATTCTATTACTTTGTACGCTTGATATTCAATATCTCAGACTTATTTAATCGTGTCTAATCATATTGACAAGTAGATCCGATATATTATGTAAGTAAGTGGCGCTAACTTATCATGCTTCGAAGCGGACGTCTAGCGGTCAATAACAGAAATACTGACAAGGTCTAAACGTCCTACTTTATTTTTGATATCTAAATCAAATTAGATATTTTCGTCTAAAAACTCTTTCAGTTGAGTTTTTGACAATGCACCTACTTTAGTTGCAGCAACTGCACCGTTTTTGAATAAAATCAGTGTAGGAATGCCGCGAATACCGTATTTTGGTGCTGTCAGCGGGTTTTGATCGATGTTTAGCTTCGCAACTGTTAATTTACCAGCGTATTCTGTTGCAACTTCATCTAGAATAGGAGCAATCATTTTACATGGGCCACACCATTCAGCCCAGAAATCAACGAGCACAGGGCCGGTTGCATTTAATACATCAGCATCGAATTTGCTGTCAGATAAGTGAAGGATTTTATCGCTCATTGTTCTACTCCAAAGAATAATATTGACCGTACCAGTGTAACATTAAATAACAAAAGTCTGTCTGCATTTCAGCGGATAAACTTTTGTAATGCAACCCATAACTGATATTCTATTACATTATGAGCAAAACATATTTGACAGAAAAGAAGTTTTCCGACTTCGCCTTGCATCCAAAAGTGATAGAAGCCCTTGAGAAAAAAGGGTTCTCTAATTGTACACAAATTCAGGCATTGACGTTACCTATCACTGTGAAAGGTCAAGACATTGCCGGGCAAGCCCAAACAGGAACAGGCAAAACGTTGGCGTTTTTAACTTCAACGTTTCATTATCTTTTAACGCACCCTGCTAAAGAAGGGCATGAAACTAATCAACCTCGTGCACTTATTATGGCGCCAACACGCGAATTAGCCGTACAGATTTATTCTGATGCTAAAGAGCTTGCGCAAAACACAGGGATTAAAATGGGTCTCGCCTACGGTGGCGACGGCTATGACGAACAACTCAAAGTATTAAGCAATGGTGTCGATATCGTTATTGGCACAACAGGTCGTTTAATTGACTATGTTAAGCAAGGTCATATTAACCTTAGCGCAATCCAAGTAGTGGTACTTGATGAAGCTGACAGAATGTACGATCTCGGCTTTATTAAAGATATTCGTTGGATTTTCCGTCGTATGCCAGTTGCGGCTGAGCGTATGAATATGCTGTTCTCTGCAACGCTTTCTTACCGCGTAAGAGAACTGGCTTTTGAGCAAATGAATAACCCTGAGTATGTCGAAGTAGAACCTGAGCAAAAAACAGGTTTTAGCATAAAAGAAGAACTCTTTTATCCTTCAAATGAAGAGAAAATGCGTCTTCTTCAAACATTAATTGAAGAAGAATGGCCAGATCGCTGTATCATTTTCGCCAATACAAAACATCGTTGTGACGACATTTGGGCGCACCTTGCTGCAGATGGACACCGCGTTGGTTTATTAACCGGTGATGTTCCTCAGAAAAAACGCCTACGCATTTTAGAAGATTTTACCCAAGGTAATATTGATATTCTGGTTGCTACTGACGTTGCCGCTAGAGGTCTTCATATTCCATCAGTAACACATGTTTTTAACTATGATTTACCTGATGATTGTGAAGATTATGTTCACCGTATTGGTAGAACAGGACGTGCTGGAAATAGTGGTAACTCAATCAGCCTTGCATGTGAAGAATATGCACTGAATTTACCTGCAATTGAAACCTATATTCAACATGCTATTCCTGTGAGTAAATATAATAGTGATGCGTTATTAGCTGATCTTCCTGAGCCTAAACGCCGTCACCGTCCTCGCCAAGGTCAGCCCCGTCGCAACAATGCGCCGGCGCGAAATAATAGAGGAAATAATACTCAACGTAACAACCGAAATAAACGCCCGAGTCATCCATAAATTATGCTGAAATCCTCATCACTTTATGCTGCTATTGATTTAGGTTCTAACAGTTTTCATATGTTAGTCGTTCGAGAAATCGCGGGCTCTATACAAGTCCTTTCCCGCGTGAAACGTAAAGTTCGACTCGCTGCTGGCCTAAACAGTGAAAATGAATTGTCAGAGCAGGCAATGGAACGCGGTTGGCAATGTTTACGACTTTTTTCTGAATATCTGCGTGATATTCCGGCTGAACAAATCAGAGTCGTAGCAACAGCCACATTACGTATTGCTAAAAATGCAGATATTTTTGTCGCAAAAGCGTCTGAAATATTGGGCAATACTGTTCATGTTATTAGTGGTGAGGAAGAAGCACGCCTTATCTATCGTGGCGTTGCACATACCACTGGTGGTGCAGAGCAACGTTTAGTCGTCGATATTGGTGGTGGCAGCACAGAATTAGTTACAGGTACTGGCGCTAAGACGACGCAATTAATGAGCTTAAGTATGGGCTGTGTGACTTGGTTAGAGCGCTATTTTACTGATCGCTCTTTAACTCAAGAAAATTTTTCTAAAGCACAAGATGCAGCCAAAGCGATACTCGCCCCAGTGGCGGATAAATTAATTGAGCAAGGCTGGCAAGTGTGCGTAGGTGCCTCTGGTACTGTACAAGCGTTGCAAGAGATCATGATTGCCCAAGGTATGGATGAATTAATCACCTTACCTAAGCTTGAGCGACTCAAACACAAAGCCATTGAGTGTGGGAAACTAGAAGAGCTGGAAATTGAAGGGCTTACTTTTGAACGAGCCTTAGTGTTTCCAAGTGGGCTTGCTATCTTAATCGCCATATTTGAAACACTGCATATCGATAATATGATCTTAGCAGGTGGTGCATTACGAGAAGGCTTAGTCTATGGAATGTTGCATCTCCCTATTGAGCAAGATATCCGCCAACGTACTCTTCGTAATGTCCAACGTCGGTTTCAGATTGATATTGAGCAAGCACACCGAGTTCAACAACTTGCAGAACACTTTTTTATCCAAGTCAGCAAGAGTTGGCAGTTAGATAATCGTTGCCGCGAGTTGCTTAACAGCGCTAGTGCATTGCATGAAATTGGACTAAGTGTCGATTTCCGTCAAGCGCCTTCACATGCAAGCTATCTGATCTCTCATCTTGATTTACCGGGATACACACCTGCGCAACGACGTTTATTGGCTTCTTTGCTAAAAAACCAAACAGGGATCATCGATCTTGCACCCCTTAATCATCAAAATGCACTACCGATAACTCAAGCCAATCGACTAGTGCGTTTACTGCGATTAGCCATCATTTTTGCTAGCCGTCGCCGTGATGATACTCTCCCTGCTTTACGATTACGCACTGAAGATGAGAAACTCATTATTACGCTGCCATATCAATGGCTTAATGAGCATCCATTGCGGGCTGAAAATCTCCAAGAAGAGATCCAACTTCAGAGCTATGTCCATTGGTCTTTAATGATTGAAGAACAAAATAGCTCTCGTATAAGTTAATTTTTTTACTTATACAAAAATAAAAACCCCTTGAACATCAATATGCCAAGGGGTTAATTTTATTAACCGAGTCTTATATTATTCAGGTTTGTGTCTTGCCAGCATAGCCCTTAATCCCGCAACACCTTTTTGCCCTTTCTCTTGTTTTTCTTCGGCACTTAACACTTTCTTTTTATTAGTATCCCAATTTAAATCATCTTGAGGCAATTCATAAAGAAAACGACTTGGATCAGGTTTGATTAATTCGCCATATTGACGCCTTTCTTTACATAACGTAAAAGTAAGTGTTTTTTGTGCTCGAGTAATTCCCACATAAGCAAGACGTCTTTCTTCTTCTACATTATCTTCATCAATACTACTTTGGTGTGGCAATATGCCCTCTTCCATTCCTACTAAAAATACATGAGGAAACTCAAGACCTTTAGAGGCATGTAATGTCATTAACTGAACTTGATCTAACTCTTCTTCTGTTTCTCCTCGCTCCATCATATCGCGCAAGGTAAAACGGTTAACGACTTGAGAAAGCGTCATAGGTTCATGTAATTCATCACCTTCAAGCATTTCACTCATCCATAAAAATAGCTGATTAATATTTTTCATTCTCATTTCAGCAGCTTTTGCGCTACTTGAGGTTTCATATAACCAACTTTCATAATCCATTTCATGCAATAAATCACGTACAGCTAACAGTGGCTCTCGTTCTGATTTTTGCACTATACGTGACATCCATTGAGAGAATGCTTGTAATGAATTTAAGCCTCGTCCCGTTAATGTTTGACCTAATCCCAAATCAAAACAGGCATTGTATAAACTTTTATCTCGAACTTTTGCCCACTCACCTAATTTTTGAATTGTCATAGGCCCAATTTCACGACGAGGTTTATTCACGATACGTAAAAATGCCGCATCATCATCAGGATTGGTAATTACTCGTAAATAGGCAAGAATATCTTTTATCTCTTCACGTGAGAAAAAAGAGGTTTCACCCGAAATACGATAAGGAATGCGATTTTGCATCAAGTATTTTTCAAAAATACGAGACTGATGATTACCACGATAAAGGATCGCATAATCCTTATAATTGGTTTTATTAATAAAGTGATGAGCAATTAATTCGCCAGCGACACGCTCTGCTTCATGCTCTTCATTATTAGCCGTTAAAACCCGCAGTTCATCACCATAACCTAATTCTGAAAATAACCGTTTTTCAAAAACATGGGGATTATTTTCAATCAAGATATTCGCTGATTTTAGAATACGCCCAGAAGAGCGATAATTTTGCTCAAGCTTAATCACATTAAGTTGTGGAAAATCTTTTTGTAATAGCACTAAATTTTGAGGGCGAGCACCACGCCATGAATAGATTGATTGGTCATCATCGCCTACAACCGTAAAACGAGCTCTTTCACCAACCAGCCATTTGACCAATTCATATTGGCTTGTATTTGTATCTTGATATTCATCCACCAGCAAATAGCGAATACGTCTTTGCCAGCGCTCTCTGACTTCTTCATTTGTGCGCAATAACAAGGTTGGGCGGCTAATTAAGTCATCAAAGTCGAGCACATTACAACTACGCAGATGTTGCTCGTAACGTCGAAAGCATTCGGCAAATGTATGATCTTGTTGCGATCTCGCCATTCCTATTGCTTGCTCTGGTGTGAGCATGTCATTTTTCCAGTTAGAGATTTGGCTCTTTAACTGAGAAAGTAAATCTTTATCTTCTTCTAATAAATCAGCCGTTAATTCTTTAAGTAATGCAGATTGGTCTTGATCATCAAACAGTGAAAACTTAGCTTTAATACCTAGCGCCTTATATTCGCGTTTGATAATTTCTAATCCCAATGTGTGAAACGTTGAGATCATCAATCCTTTCGCTTCTTGACGACCTAAGGTTTGAGCAACACGCTCTTTCATTTCACGCGCAGCTTTATTGGTAAACGTGACTGCTGCAATTTGCTTTGCTGGATATTGGCATTGACGAATAAGGTGTGCAATTTTATTGGTAATAACCCGTGTTTTACCCGATCCCGCACCTGCCAAGACCAAACAAGGGCCTGACACATATTCCACTGCTTTTTGTTGACCAGGATTTAATCGCATACTTTTTCCAAACTTCATTAACCAAGAACATAACGGGGGATAATTGTAGCAGAAAGCGATCAAAGTCTTGAGTATTCCCTCTTTCAATTTTTCTCACACTATAAAAACAAAAAACCGTACTCCATTAAGAAATACGGTTTTCGAAAAAATTCAATCTTCATTTTTCGCTTATTTTTCTAAGCTATTTACGTGAGAAGAAGGCGGCAAAAGAGGTTATCCCAAGTGTAGCCAACGCACTTATCGCGTAAAGAGCGACGAAAAATTAGTTGGCAACAGCAATCTTCTTCATATCCGTCATATACCCACGCAACGTTTTACCTACGGCTTCAATTGGGTGCTGGCGAATTGCTTCATTGATATCACGTAATTGTGCGTTATCTGTTCCATTATCTTGAACTTTCTTCGCTAAATCGCCAGCTTGCAATGTTGTCATAAACTCTTTCAGCATAGGAACAACAGCGAATGAGAACAAATAGTTACCATATTCTGCGGTATCAGAAATAACTACGTTCATTTCATATAAACGCTTACGAGCAATGGTATTCGCGATTAATGGCAGCTCATGCAGTGATTCATAATAAGCTGACTCTGCAAAGATCCCTGCTTCAATCATCGTATCAAAAGCTAATTCAACACCAGCTTTAACCATTGCAACCATTAACACACCGTGATCAAAGTACTCTTGCTCACTGATTTTACCCTCATATTCAGGATAATTTTCAAATGCGCTTGCTCCGGTCTCTTCACGCCATGTCAGCAAGTTTTTATCATCATTTGCCCAATCAGCCATCATTGTTTCAGAGAATTTACCTGAAATGATATCATCCATATGTTTCGCAAACAGTGGAGCCATGATCTCTTTCAGTTGCTCTGATAATGCATAAGCTCGCATTTTTGCAGGGTTAGATAACCTGTCCATCATCAAGGTGATACCACCTTGTTTCAGTGCTTCTGTAATCGTTTCCCAACCAAATTGCAGCAACTTACCTGCATAACCCGGCTCAACACCATCAGCAACCATCTTGTCGTAACATAACAGCGAGCCAGCTTGTAACATACCGCACAGAATAGTTTGCTCACCCATTAAGTCTGATTTTACTTCAGCAACGAAAGATGACTCTAAAACACCCGCACGATGACCACCTGTTGCAGCAGCCCATGCTTTCGCAATGGCCATACCTTCACCTTTTGCATCATTTTCAGGGTGAACTGCAATCAGTGTTGGAACACCAAAACCACGCTTATATTCTTCACGAACTTCGGTACCCGGACATTTTGGTGCAACCATAACAACGGTGATGTCATCACGAATTTTTTCGCCAACTTCAACGATATTAAAACCATGAGAGTAACCTAATGCTGCACCTGATTTCATCAATGGTTGAACAGCTTGAACAACAGCGGAGTGCTGTTTGTCTGGCGTTAAGTTAACAACTAAATCTGCTTGAGGGATCAACGCTTCATAAGTTCCAACCTCAAAACCGTTTTCGGTTGCACGACGCCATGATGCACGTTTTTCATCAATTGCTTCTTGGCGTAAGGCATACGCGATATTCAAACCTGAATCACGCATATTTAAACCTTGGTTAAGACCTTGAGCGCCACAACCAACAATAACGACTTTTTTGCCTTTCAGGTAATTTGCTTCATCAGCAAATTCTTCACGTGACATAAAGCGACATTTACCTAATTGCGACAACTGCTGACGCAGATTCAATGTATTAAAATAATTTGTCATAGAAGACTCCAAAATCGTTGTGTATGTGTTTGCTATTATTGTCCTCACTCTCCGTGAGGTGTTGCATGACTTTACTATATGGGATGAAAGCCATTGCTTAAATTGATATATTTACAAGATAGTGTTGCAAAAAATGCAACGTTCTTTTTTATCACCTAAGGTGGCTGACAATGGATATTCGTGATCTCAAACTCTTCCTGCATTTAGCTGAAAGTTGTCACTTCACCAAGACCGCACAAGCGATGCACGTCAGCCCTTCTACGCTCTCTCGTCAAATTCAACGCCTTGAAGAAAGCTTAGGCCATCCCCTGTTTTTACGTGATAACCGACAGGTGACTCTCACCGATGCGGGCGAACAGCTAAAACGCTATGCTCAACAAACCTTATTGCAATATAAGCAACTTAAGCACACGTTAAATCAAAATAGCCCCAGCCTTTCTGGTGAACTGCGTCTGTTTTGTTCTGTAACAGCGGCTTACAGCCATTTGCCACCTATTCTTGACCGCTTTCGTGCAGAAAATCCATTAGTTGAAATAAAGCTCACCACAGGAGATGCGGCTGATGCGGTCGATAAAGTACAATCTGATGAAGCTGATTTAGGTATTGCAGGAAAACCTGAAAAGCTTCCTGAAAATATCTGTTTTGAAAAAATAGGTGAAATTCCATTAGTACTGATTGCGCCCGCACTGCCGTGCAATGTTCGCCATCTTGCAACACAAGAGAAACCCGATTGGCTCAATATTCCATTTATCATTCCTGAGCATGGCCCATCGCGACAGCGAATTGCGTTATGGTTTAAACGCCACCGTATCCATAATCCTTTAATTTATGCGACTGTTTCTGGGCATGAAGCGATTGTCTCAATGGTGGCGTTAGGTTGTGGTATTGCACTTATTCCACAAGTTGTCGTTGATAACTGCCCTGAGCCCGTTCGTAATCGCATATCTTCATTGGATAATATTTCAATGGTAGAACCTTTCGAATTAGGCGTTTGTGGATTACACAAACGCCTTCAAGAGCCTGTGATTAGTGCTTTTTGGCGATTACTCCACGACTAAGTTTGCCGTTTGTGGTGACAGGAATAGCTGAAAAGAAGGATTTCCTGTCTCATCATGATATTCATAGCCTAATGCATCTAAATGCCGCTCGAAACGTCCTTCTGTTTCGGGTAGTTCAAATGCCACCAGCACACGCCCATAATCGGTACCATGACTACGATAGTGGAATAACGTGATATTCCAATAAGTCCCTAATGTTTTTAAAAACTTCATTAAAGCGCCCGGTGATTCAGGAAACTCAAAACTAAATAAACGCTCTTTAAGCGGTTTATTAGGACGACCACCGACCATATAACGCACATGAAGTTTTGCCATTTCATCATCAGACAAATCAGCCACTTGATAACCAGCAGTCGTAAGTTCACGCAAAATTTCTTTGCGCTCTGCAAGTCCTTGGCTTAAACGAACACCAACAAAAATACGTGCATTTTCAGGATCAGCATCGCTATAACGATAATTAAATTCCGTGACAACGCGTTGACCTAAGATCTGACAGAAACGTAAAAAACTACCCTTTTGTTCAGGGATCGTCACAGCAAGTAATGCTTCGCGTTTTTCGCCTAATTCACAGCGTTCAGAGACATAACGTAGTCCATGGAAATTCACATTTGCACCAGAAAGCACATGCGCTAGACGCTCACCTTTGATCTGGTGCTTTTCAACGTATTTTTTAAGCCCAGCCAATGCCAACGCGCCTGAAGGCTCTGCAATTGCACGCACATCCTCAAATAAATCTTTTACTGCGGCACAAATTTCATCACTATCAACAGTAATGACATCATCAACATATTTTTGGCATAAACGAAAAGTTTCATCACCAATACGCTTAACGGCAACACCTTCTGCAAATAAGCCCACTCGAGCTAATTCAACAGGGTGTCCTGCCTCTAATGCGGCTTTTAAACATGCTGCATCTTCTGCTTCAACACCAATAACTTTAATTTCTGGCATAAGCTGTTTAATTAATACCGCCACCCCAGCAATTAAACCACCACCACCAACTGGTACGAAAATACGGTCAAGATGAACATCTTGTTGTAAGAGTTCCATTGCCAGCGTTGCCTGCCCTGCAATGACAGCTGGATGATCAAAAGGCGGAACAAAGGTGTATCCCATCTCTTCAGACAGCGCGATAGCTTTCGCTTTTGCTTCATCAAAGTTGGCACCATAAAGCAAAGCTTCCCCACCAAATTGGCGAACAGCATCGACTTTGATATCCGCCGTTGCCACTGGCATCACGATTAATGCCTTTACACCCATTCGATTCGCTGACAGCGCAACACCTTGAGCATGGTTACCCGCAGAAGCCGTCACTACACCTTTTGTTTTTTGCTCAGGAGTCAGCCCTGCAATCATGGTGTAAGCACCACGTAATTTAAAGCTATGAACAGGCTGTCGGTCTTCACGCTTAACTAAAATTGTATTTTCTAAACGCTCAGAGATTTTTATCATCTCTTGGAGCGGGGTGACTATTGCAGCTTCATAAACCGGCGCACTCAGCGCCGCTTTTAAATATTCAGCGCTACTTGGCGCTGAATTTAAAGGTCTAAAGGCAGCCATTTTTAGCCCCCTAATTTAGATTTATCACGCACCGCACCTTTATCGGCACTAGTGGCTAAAGAGGCGTAAGCGCGTAAGGCGAACGAAACTTGGCGCTGTCTATTTTGTGGTGTCCATGCTTTATCACCACGGGCATTTTGTGCATCACGGCGAGCAGATAACGTTTTATCATCTACCTTTAATGAGATCTCACGAGTTGGAATATTGATAGAGACGATATCGCCCTCTTCCACTAAACCAATGACGCCACCATTTGCGGCTTCAGGTGAAACATGTCCGATAGATAAACCTGATGTTCCACCAGAGAAACGTCCGTCAGTGATAAGTGCGCAAGCTTTACCTAATCCCATTGATTTTAAATAAGAGGTTGGATACAGCATCTCTTGCATACCCGGTCCACCTTTAGGGCCTTCGTAGCGAATAATGACCACATCGCCTGCCACTACCTTTCCACCTAAGATAGCCTCAACAGCATCATCTTGGCTTTCATATACTTTTGCGGGACCACTAAAAATTAAGTTGTCTTCATCAACGCCTGCTGTTTTAACAATACAGCCATCTACTGCTAAGTTACCGGATAAAACCGCTAATCCACCATCTTGGCTATAAGCATGTTCTTTACTGCGGATACATCCGTTTTCACGATCGGTATCTAAGGTTGGCCAACGACAGTTTTGAGAAAATGCTTTCGTGGTACGAATACCTGCAGGGCCTGCTTGGAACATCGATTTTACTTGCTCATCTTGCGTTAACATCACGTCATATTGCGCTAATGTTTCTGGCAAAGTTAGCCCTAAAATATTATCTACATTACGGTTAAGTAAGCCGGCTCTGTCTAATTCACCTAAAATACCCATGACCCCACCTGCGCGGTGAACATCTTCCATATGATATTTTTGTGTACTTGGTGCCACTTTACATAAATGAGGTACTTGGCGAGAAAGCCTGTCGATATCTTCCATCGTGAAGTCAACCTCACCTTCTTGCGCAGCAGCCAATAAATGCAGAACTGTATTTGTCGAGCCACCCATTGCAATGTCTAAGATCATCGCATTTTCAAAGGCTTCTTTTTTAGCGATATTGCGCGGTAATGCAGATTCATCATCTTTTTCATAATAGCGCTTGGTTAATTCAACAATGCGCTTACCTGCGTTGATAAACAGCGTTTCACGATCTGCGTGTGTTGCAAGTAATGAGCCATTTCCCGGTTGAGATAATCCCAGTGCTTCTGTTAAACAGTTCATTGAGTTTGCGGTAAACATACCTGAACAAGATCCGCATGTTGGGCAAGCCGATCGTTCGATTTGCTCACTATCAGCATCGCTGACATTTGGATTCGCTCCTTGGATCATGGCATCAACCAGATCTAATTTGATCAGTTGGTCTGAAAGCTTCGTTTTTCCCGCTTCCATAGGGCCACCAGAAACAAAAATAACCGGAATATTTAAACGTAAAGACGCCATTAACATCCCCGGAGTGATCTTGTCGCAGTTTGAGATACACACCATCGCATCAGCACAGTGCGCATTAACCATATATTCAACAGAGTCTGCGATAAGTTCACGGGATGGCAAAGAGTAAAGCATGCCACCGTGTCCCATTGCGATACCATCATCAACCGCAATGGTATTAAATTCTTTAGCGACACCACCAGCGGCTTCAATTTGCTCAGCAACGAGTTTTCCTAAATCCCGCAGATGCACATGACCCGGTACAAATTGCGTAAATGAGTTCACAACTGCGATAATGGGTTTACCAAAATCAGCATCAGTCATTCCTGTTGCACGCCATAAGGCACGGGCTCCAGCCATATTACGACCGTGTGTCGTTGTCGCTGAACGGTATTTAGGCATTTTTCACACTCCTGCGATAAAGAAAGCGAGTAGGGAACGATCTACCCGCTAAACAAATTTATTTGATTATGTTTATGAATTGATTGGATCTAACCAGCCGTATTTATCTTCTGTTTCACCCGTAAACAGACCAAAGAAGGCTTTTTGAATTGCTTTGGTCACTGGGCCACAACGTCCGATACCTACTTGAATACCATCAACACTACGTACTGGTGTTATCTCTGCGGCTGTGCCTGACATAAAGACTTCGTCTGCAAGATAAAGTGATTCACGAGAAAGCACTTGTTCACGCACTTCATAACCTAGATCTTTTGCTAATTTGATGATCGCATCACGCGTGATCCCTGGCAGTGCTGATGAAGTAAATGGAGGTGTAAAAATAACACCCTCTTTTACTTCAAATAAGTTTTCACCTGCACCTTCAGATAAATAGCCATGAACATCTAACGCAATCCCTTCTTGGTAACCGTGGCGACGAGCTTCACTTCCCACTAATAATGAGGATAAATAATTACCACCAGCTTTAGCTGCGGTTGGAATAGTATTTGGTGCCGCGCGGTGCCAAGAGGAAACCATTGCATCAATACCTTTATCTAAAGCTTCTTCACCGAGATAGGCTCCCCACGGGAATGCAGCAATAATCACATCCGTTTTATAGCCTGCTGGCGGATTAACTCCCATACCGACATCACCAATAAAAACTAATGGACGAATATAAGCACTGACTAATTTGTTTTTACGTAAGGTTTCACGACATGCTTCCATTAACTCATCAACGCTTTGCTCAACAGGCATACGATAGATTTTGGCTGAGTCATGTAAACGTTGCATATGCTCACGATGGCGAAATACCACAGGACCTTTATGAGAATTGTAACAACGCACACCTTCAAATACGGAAGTACCATAATGTAATGCGTGAGACATCACATGAACCTTTGCCTCAGCCCATGGAACCATTTCACCGTTAAACCAAATATAATCAGCTTGCTTTGTCATTCTTTTATCCTTACATGGCACTTAGTGCATTCATGAATCGTAATTTTTCTTTCTGTTGATGTGATACTTGAATACCTGCAACATCAGCTAATTTTGTTAACTGGCTGCACAGAAGTTCTAATGGTCGCTGACTACTCACCGTCAGACTTAAATTAATATTGTTACTCTCTGTGATATTCATATTCATTGAGCATATATGAAAACCACGATGACGGATAACTCTCAGGATACGTTCTAAGATCTCTGGACAAAAACGGGCTTCAATTGTGATATTGTGTTGGTTCATTTTGATTTCTCCATCATCTCATCATTACTTGCGCCCGGCGGAACTAAAGGCCAGACATTTTCTGCGTCATCGATAGATACCTGTAATAAATAAGGGCCATCGCTCTCTAATAAACATTTTATTGCATCAGCAACTTGTGCTTTTTCTGTGATGCGTTGCCCTGGAATATCAAAAGCTTTAGCCAAGGCAACAAAGTCTGGATTGTCTGTTAAAATTGTTTCGCTATAACGTTGTTCAAAAAACAGCTCTTGCCATTGGCGAACCATACCAAGACGTTGGTTATCTAATAACACCAATTTGATAGGTAATTGCTTACGTTTAATTGTGCCCAACTCCTGCACATTCATCATAAAAGAGCCGTCGCCTGATACGCAGATAACACATGCATCAGGTCTAGCAATCTGAGCGCCTACTGCCGCAGGGATACCAAATCCCATGGTGCCTAAACCACTTGAAGTAATAAAATTTTCAGGTGCATCAAATGTCATGTGTTGTGCTGACCACATTTGATGTTGACCTACATCTGTTGTCACAACAGTATTTTCAGGTTTTGCATCTGATAATTGTTTTAATAATAACGGTGCATAAATTGCAGAGCCGGGATGATCATAACGCCACGCGTGTTCTGCTTTTAATTCTTGAACCTCTTGTTGCCAAGCTGCGATAGATAATGGCTGAGATAAAGCTGGTAACAACACTTTCGCATCCCCCAATAACGCAACATGCGCCTGTTTCAATTTATTTAATTCTGCATGGTCGATATCGATATGGATAACCTTGGCATTAGGTGCAAAAGTATTTAATCGTCCCGTTACGCGATCATCAAAACGTGCGCCAACAGCAATTAATAAATCACTACGCTGAACAGCATAATTTGCCGCTTTAGTACCATGCATACCTAACATGCCTAAATAATTGGCATCTAATGCATCAGCACAGCCTAATCCTTTTAAAGTGGAGACTACGGGCATTTCTGTTTGCGTCACAAATTCTCTTAACGTTTCCACAGCATTACTCATGGCAACACCACCACCTACATACAAAATAGGTTTTTGTGCCTTCGCTAACATCTGCTTAGCTTGAGCCAGCTCTTGTGTTGGGTAAGGAAACTCTTGCTCTTCTGGCAATTCATAACTTGATAAATGAGAAGCATCAGCCAATTGAACATCTTTAGGAATATCAATTAAAACAGGTCCAGGGCGACCTTGAGATGCGATAGAAAATGCTTCTGATAACACTCTTGGTAATTCATCAACGGTCGAAACTAAAAAACTATGTTTTGTACACGCTAACGAAAGACCTAAAACATCAATTTCTTGGAATGCATCAGTACCAATCAAATCGGAGGCAACTTGCCCTGTGATAGCAACAACAGGCACAGAATCTAACAATGCATCAGCAAGTCCAGTGATAACATTAGTAGCGCCTGGGCCTGATGTCGCGATACAAACACCCGTTGTACCTGTAGAGCGAGCAAAACCAATAGCAGCAATTGCAGCACCTTGTTCATGGCGACATAAAACATGTTCAACACCGCCATCATAAAGGGCATCGTAAACAGGCATGATCGCACCACCAGGGTAACCAAAGACTGTTTCGACTTGATGTTTTCGTAATGCCTGTACTAACCACTGTGCTCCATTCATTCTCTCACCCTACCATCTTAACTTCTTGTTTAATTTGAATTTATTTTCTATTTAATCTCTTTTTCAAACTCAAGCTCAAAAAAAACCCCCGCGCCTTTCGGTGCGGGGGTTTTTAAGAGATCCGGCTAGTTTAGTTAGCCTTTCTTCGTCCTAGTGCAGCCCCGCACGGTGGGTTAATAATCACCACCACGCTGACAATAATTAGGCTAATCACTAGGACGATAGTATTCATAGTTTTATAACTTCTTTTCTTATTTAAAATGTTTGTTGTGTTGTGTTTTCTTTCACTCTGTCCTTTTAGAGTTATCATGATATTTTAGAATTGACAACGTTTATTTTAAAAATAATCGTAACAATATGAATTTAATGAATATTTTTATACCGCAAATCACCACCAGAACATCTATCTATAAAATATTTATTTTTTAGTTATTAATGCCAAGAAAGAACCCGTTATTTTGTTTTTTCTACTATTACACGTCATTATTTAAAGTAAAAAAGAGAACAGGTTTTTTATTATATTTATATTAATTTATTAAATTATTTATCATTATAATTAATTACTATATTTCAATACGTTACGTTATTTTCGAGATACTTCGCATTTATTTAACTCTCCATTTAACACAAAAGAAAAAATAATTTAAAAAGAGAAAAATAATGGAGAATAAAAAATGGCATTAGCAATAATATATACACGTGCCTCTTTAGGAATATCAGCTCCGCTTATTACTATTGAGGCTCATATTAGTCAGGGATTACCCGGATTAACATTAGTTGGATTACCTGAGACTGTTGTAAAAGAAGCAAAAGACAGAGTAAGAAGTGCGCTCATTAATAGCGGATATACTTATCCTGCAAAAAGAATAACAATTAATCTATCACCTGCCGATTTACCCAAAGAAGGTGCGCGTTATGATTTACCTATTGCGCTGGCAATACTCATTGCATCTGAACAATTAATATCAAATAAATTAGAGTGTTATGAGTTTATTGGAGAGCTTGCACTTTCTGGTAAATTACAACGAGTTAATGCAGTTATTCCATCAATTCTTAGTGCTTCAAAAGATCATCGAATATGCATTGTATCAACAGAACATCAAACTGAAGTTTCATTATTACCCAACAAATCGGCTTTATTAGCCTCTCATCTTTTAGAAATTTGCCACCACCTAGAAAATAATACGCCATTAATTGAAACAGAAAGTTTTATTATTAATGATGAAATTGGAAATCAAGATAATAAAGATATGAGCGATATAATTGGTCAAAATAATGCAAAAAGGGCAGCAGAAATCACAGCAGCAGGAAATCACAACATTTTATTTCTTGGGCCACCAGGAACAGGTAAAACAATGTTGGCGCAAAGAATAAGTACACTTCTTCCACCTTTAACTGCTAAAGAAGCACTTGATGTATTAATCATTAGTAGTTTAAGAGGAGTGACATTTGATGAAAGAAAATGGCCTACAAGACCATTTAGAGCCCCGCATCATACTTCCTCTGCGGTTGCTTTAACGGGAGGAGGTTCTCTTCCTAAGCCAGGAGAAATTACATTAGCACATCACGGTATTTTATTTTTAGATGAACTGCCTGAATTCGAACGACGTGTACTCGATGCATTACGAGAACCTCTAGATGCTAGAGAAATTACTATTTCACGAGCAAAAGCCAAAATAAGCTACCCAGCCAACGTATTATTAGTCGGTGCATTAAATCCAAGCCCAACAGGACACTATCAAGGTAATCACAATCGAGTACCAATAAAACAGATCCTGCGCTATTTAAGCAAGGTTTCTGGACCTTTTTTAGATAGGTTTGATTTATCTGTCGAAATGCCACTGCTTCCTCAAGGCGCGCTTATTCATCCTACATTTACCACGGAAAGTAGTACTGCAATTAGAGAACGTGTTCTAAAGGCAAGAGAAAAGCAATTTGCACGATGTGGAAAAGTGAATACTTATTTAACTGGAAAAGAGATTGAATGCTATTGCTCGTTGAGTACTAGTGATGCAACTTTTCTTGAAGACACTCTAAATAAATTAGGATTATCAATACGAGCTTGGCATAAGATTTTAAGAGTATCGAGGACTATCGCAGATCTTGCAAACGAAGAGAAAATACAAAGAAATCATTTAATTGAAGCATTAAGCTTTCGGGCAATGGATAGGTTAATGATCTATTTACAAAAGCAACTAGATGGGTAAATAAAAAGGAGCGAAAATACGCCCCTTTTAACTAAAACTAATGATATTAATCATCAGAGTCGGTATAGTCATCAGATGGATCGAGCTGCGGCTTTCCACCCGATAATGTATGAAAACGTTTTGGACGACTTATACGACTAGTATATTTTTTCCAAATTTTTTCTTCGACCGTTGCTGCTTCTCGTTCGCCACGACACATGGCAACAAATAATTTTTCCGCTTCAGTTGTAGGCTCTCGTTTGCCTAAATCAAGCTCATTAAAGGCTTGACCATGACGTTCCAATATCTGGGATTCCTTGATAGTGAAATCGCCATGACGAGAAAAACCACGCGGATAATGTTTATTGTCAAAAAAACGATTAGTCGTGATAAAACTTTCTGCCATCTGACACACTCCTAATTCTCTATCGTCATACTTATGGCGCGGAGTATTAGATAGTCATGCGGTTCTGTAAAACAAAATATTTAAATCGTAACGACAAATTTTTTTGGAGATAGATGTGGATACCGAATTACTGAAAACCTTTTTGGAAGTCAGTAAGACTAGACACTTTGGACGAGCCGCTGAATCTCTTTATTTAACGCAGTCTGCGGTTAGTTTTAGAATACGGCAATTGGAAACACAATTAGGTACAAATCTGTTTACTCGCCATCGTAATAATATTCGTCTAACTGTCGCGGGTGAGAGGCTTATTCCTTATGCTGAATCGTTAATGAATACATGGCTTCTCGCTAAAAAAGAGATTAGCCATGCTTCTCAACATTCAGAGCTATCAATTGGCGCTACAGCATCACTCTGGGAAGCATATCTAACATCTTGGTTACAGGAATCTTATCTAGAAAGAAAAGAGCTCAGAATTGAATCTAGAGTCTCTACAAGGCAATCTCTTGTAAAACAACTTCATGCAAGAGAGCTTGATCTTCTTTTTACAACTGAAGCACCGAAAATGGATGAATTAGAAAGTAAAATTATTGGTGATATTACTTTCCAGCTGATGAAAATAGCATCAAATAAAACAGAAGAAATAGCACAATTTATCAAAATCGAATGGAGTGCTGATTTTCAGCCTTTTCTTCCTAATGGTGCAGTACAAAAAATTGATCCTATTTTGACCACTAACTCCGCAATGATTGCTTATCAGTTAATGAAAACAACTCAAGCAGTTGCATTTCTACCTACACATTGGCTCGATCTTTATTCAGATCTTGCCCCTGCCTCGACAGAAGTTATTCAAAAACCTTTATTCGCGGTTTGGCTAAATACCAGTGATCAACAAGTATTGATACAACAGCTATTAAAACAGCCGATAAATAATCAATAAGGCTTAAATCCACTCTATAGTTATTCATAATATTAACGAATAACTTTTGGATTTAAGTTTTATCTCTAGAATTCATAATATATAACAGGGAATATTACCGATAAATATTGGTAAAGAGAGTGTATTAGTAGGTTAATTGATGAGTGTTTAGAGTAGTAAATATTGAGAATATACAAATAACAAAAAGCCCAGTTAATTAACTGGGCTACAAAGAAGTATAAATTTTGTTATTACTTAATTGGTAACTGGCAGGGGCGGAGAGGCTCGAACTCCCAACACCCGGTTTTGGAGACCGGTGCTCTACCAATTGAACTACGCCCCTAAATAGTTGGCGGAACGGACGGGACTCGAACCCGCGACCCCCTGCGTGACAGGCAGGTATTCTAACCAACTGAACTACCGCTCCGCGTATTCTTTGCGCAATTAATGTTATTGAACACTAATGCTTTAATTAATGCCTGGCAGTTCCCTACTCTCACATGGGGAGACCCCACACTACCATCGGCGCTACAACGTTTCACTTCTGAGTTCGGCATGGATTCAGGTGGGTCCGCTGCGCTATGGCTGCCAAGCAAATTCTGTTTTATTACCCGTTATTGTGTATCTCTACACATTAACCAGCAATATTCAATCTTAAACAAGCTTACTTCATCTACTGTCGTCTCTCAGACAAAACACCTTCGGTGTTGTCAGGTTAAGCCTCACGGTTCATTAGTACTGGTTAGCTCAACGTATCGCTACGCTTACACACCCAGCCTATCAACGTCTTAGTCTTAAACGTTCCTTTAGGTCACTCAAGGTGACAGGGAAGACTCATCTCGAGGCAAGTTTCCCGCTTAGATGCTTTCAGCGGTTATCTCTTCCGCACTTAGCTACCGGGCAATGCCATTGGCATGACAACCCGAACACCAGTGGTGCGTTCACTCCGGTCCTCTCGTACTAGGAGCAACCCCTCTCAATCTTCCAACGCCCACGGCAGATAGGGACCGAACTGTCTCACGACGTTCTAAACCCAGCTCGCGTACCACTTTAAATGGCGAACAGCCATACCCTTGGGACCTACTTCAGCCCCAGGATGTGATGAGCCGACATCGAGGTGCCAAACACCGCCGTCGATATGAACTCTTGGGCGGTATCAGCCTGTTATCCCCGGAGTACCTTTTATCCGTTGAGCGATGGCCCTTCCATTCAGAACCACCGGATCACTAAGACCTACTTTCGTACCTGCTCGAGCCGTCACTCTCACAGTCAAGCTGGCTTATGCCTTTGCACTAACCGCATGATGTCCGACCATGCTTAGCCAACCTTCGTGCTCCTCCGTTACTCTTTAGGAGGAGACCGCCCCAGTCAAACTACCCACCAGACACGGTCCCCGATCCAGATTATGGACCTAGGTTAGAACATCAAACGTTAAAGGGTGGTATTTCAAGGTTGACTCCATGCAGACTGGCGTCCACACTTCATAGTCTCCCACCTATCCTACACATCAAGGCTCAATGTTCAGTGTCAAGCTATAGTAAAGGTTCACGGGGTCTTTCCGTCTTGCCGCGGGTACACTGCATCTTCACAGCGAGTTCAATTTCACTGAGTCTCGGGTGGAGACAGCCTGGCCATCATTACGCCATTCGTGCAGGTCGGAACTTACCCGACAAGGAATTTCGCTACCTTAGGACCGTTATAGTTACGGCCGCCGTTTACTGGGGCTTCGATCAAGAGCTTCTCCTTACGGATAACCCCATCAATTAACCTTCCAGCACCGGGCAGGCGTCACACCGTATACGTCCACTTTCGTGTTTGCACAGTGCTGTGTTTTTAATAAACAGTTGCAGCCAGCTGGTATCTTCGACTGGCTTCGGCTCCGTCCGCAAGGGACTTCACTTACCGCCAGCGTGCCTTCTCCCGAAGTTACGGCACCATTTTGCCTAGTTCCTTCACCCGAGTTCTCTCAAGCGCCTGAGTATTCTCTACCTGACCACCTGTGTCGGTTTGGGGTACGATTGTTGGTAACCTGAAGCTTAGAGGCTTTTCCTGGAAGCAGGGCATCAATTGCTTCACCACCTTAGTGGCTCGTCATCACACCTCAGCATTAAGTGACCGGATTTGCCTAATCACTCTGCCTACATGCTTGAACCGGGACGACCGTCGCCCGGACAACCTAGCCTTCTCCGTTCCCCCATCGCAGTTACCACCAGTACGGGAATATTAACCCGTTTCCCATCGACTACGCTTTTCAGCCTCGCCTTAGGGGTCGACTCACCCTGCCCCGATTAACGTTGGACAGGAACCCTTGGTCTTCCGGCGTGCGGGTTTTTCACCCGCATTATCGTTACTTATGTCAGCATTCGCACTTCTGATACCTCCAGCATACCTCACAGTACACCTTCGCAGGCTTACAGAACGCTCCCCTACCCAACAACACATAGTGTCGCTGCCGCAGCTTCGGTGCATGGTTTAGCCCCGTTACATCTTCCGCGCGGGCCGACTCGACCAGTGAGCTATTACGCTTTCTTTAAATGATGGCTGCTTCTAAGCCAACATCCTGGCTGTCTGAGCCTTCCCACTTCGTTTCCCACTTAACCATGACTTTGGGACCTTAGCTGGCGGTCTGGGTTGTTTCCCTCTTCACGACGGACGTTAGCACCCGCCGTGTGTCTCCCGTGATAACATTCTTCGGTATTCGCAGTTTGCATCGAGTTGGTAAGTCGGGATGACCCCCTAGTCGAAACAGTGCTCTACCCCCGAAGATGAGTTCACGAGGCGCTACCTAAATAGCTTTCGGGGAGAACCAGCTATCTCCCGGTTTGATTGGCCTTTCACCCCCATCCACAAGTCATCCGCTAATTTTTCAACATTAGTCGGTTCGGTCCTCCAGTTAGTGTTACCCAACCTTCAACCTGCCCATGGATAGATCACCGGGTTTCGGGTCTATACCCTGCAACTCATTCGCCCAGTTAAGACTCGGTTTCCCTACGGCTCCCCTATACGGTTAACCTTGCTACAGAATATAAGTCGCTGACCCATTATACAAAAGGTACGCAGTCACCCCATAAAGAGGCTCCTACTGCTTGTACGTACACGGTTTCAGGTTCTTTTTCACTCCCCTCGCCGGGGTTCTTTTCGCCTTTCCCTCACGGTACTGGTTCACTATCGGTCAATCAGGAGTATTTAGCCTTGGAGGATGGTCCCCCCATATTCAGACAGGATAACACGTGTCCCGCCCTACTCGTCGAGTTCACAATAACAGCATCTTCGGATACGGGGCTATCACCCTTTACTGCCGGACTTTCCAGACCGTTCTCCTGATGCTGCTATTGATTAAGACTCTGGGCTGTTCCCCGTTCGCTCGCCGCTACTAGGGGAATCTCGGTTGATTTCTTTTCCTCGGGGTACTGAGATGTTTCAGTTCTCCCGGTTCGCTTCATGACGCTATGTATTCACGTCATGATAATATCCATTGGATATTGGGTTTCCCCATTCGGAAATCGTCGGGTATAACGGTTCATATCACCTTACCGACGCTTATCGCAGATTAGCACGTCCTTCATCGCCTCTGATTGCCTAGGCATCCACCGTGTACGCTTATTCGCTTAACCTCACAACCCGAAGATGTTTCTCTCGAAGACCAATGTCTTGAGTTCACACTTCAAGGTCTGAGATTTTGAGAGACTCATCAATATACCTCGGTGATATATTGATTTGTTTTCAATTTTTCAGCTTGTTCCAGATTGTTAAAGAGCATAATAGGTAAAATAACTCATGCGAATTATCTTAACTATTCTCTGATTTTCATCAGACATAGTGTGGTACGCCTTTCACTCATACCGCGCAATTGGCGTCCCCTAGGGGATTCGAACCCCTGTTACCGCCGTGAAAGGGCGGTGTCCTAGGCCTCTAGACGAAGGGGACTCTTGTCAGCTTCGCAGACGCGCTTTTGCTCGTTCTTCATCAGACAATCTGTGTGAGCACTGCACATAACACGTATCTCTTAGGTAAGGAGGTGATCCAACCGCAGGTTCCCCTACGGTTACCTTGTTACGACTTCACCCCAGTCATGAATCACAAAGTGGTAAGCGCCCTCCCGAAGGTTAAGCTACCTACTTCTTTTGCAACCCACTCCCATGGTGTGACGGGCGGTGTGTACAAGGCCCGGGAACGTATTCACCGTAGCATTCTGATCTACGATTACTAGCGATTCCGACTTCATGGAGTCGAGTTGCAGACTCCAATCCGGACTACGACAGACTTTATGAGTTCCGCTTGCTCTCGCGAGGTCGCTTCTCTTTGTATCTGCCATTGTAGCACGTGTGTAGCCCTACTCGTAAGGGCCATGATGACTTGACGTCATCCCCACCTTCCTCCGGTTTATCACCGGCAGTCTCCTTTGAGTTCCCGCCATCACGCGCTGGCAACAAAGGATAAGGGTTGCGCTCGTTGCGGGACTTAACCCAACATTTCACAACACGAGCTGACGACAGCCATGCAGCACCTGTCTCAGAGTTCCCGAAGGCACTCCTCTATCTCTAAAGGATTCTCTGGATGTCAAGAGTAGGTAAGGTTCTTCGCGTTGCATCGAATTAAACCACATGCTCCACCGCTTGTGCGGGCCCCCGTCAATTCATTTGAGTTTTAACCTTGCGGCCGTACTCCCCAGGCGGTCGATTTAACGCGTTAGCTCCAGAAGCCACGGTTCAAGACCACAACCTCTAAATCGACATCGTTTACAGCGTGGACTACCAGGGTATCTAATCCTGTTTGCTCCCCACGCTTTCGCACCTGAGCGTCAGTCTTTGTCCAGGGGGCCGCCTTCGCCACCGGTATTCCTCCACATCTCTACGCATTTCACCGCTACACGTGGAATTCTACCCCCCTCTACAAGACTCTAGCCAACCAGTTTCAGATGCAATTCCCAAGTTAAGCTCGGGGCTTTCACATCTGACTTAATTGACCGCCTGCGTGCGCTTTACGCCCAGTAATTCCGATTAACGCTTGCACCCTCCGTATTACCGCGGCTGCTGGCACGGAGTTAGCCGGTGCTTCTTCTGCGGGTAACGTCAATTGCTAAGAGTATTAATCTTAACACCTTCCTCCCCGCTGAAAGTACTTTACAACCCTAAGGCCTTCTTCATACACGCGGCATGGCTGCATCAGGCTTGCGCCCATTGTGCAATATTCCCCACTGCTGCCTCCCGTAGGAGTCTGGGCCGTGTCTCAGTCCCAGTGTGGCTGATCATCCTCTCAGACCAGCTAGAGATCGTCGCCTAGGTGAGCCATTACCTCACCTACTAGCTAATCCCATATGGGTTCATCCGATAGCGCAAGGTCCGAAGAGCCCCTGCTTTGGTCCGTAGACGTCATGCGGTATTAGCCACCGTTTCCAGTAGTTATCCCCCTCTATCGGGCAGATCCCCATACATTACTCACCCGTCCGCCGCTCGTCAGCAAGAAAGCAAGCTTTCCCCTGTTACCGCTCGACTTGCATGTGTTAGGCCTGCCGCCAGCGTTCAATCTGAGCCATGATCAAACTCTTCAATTAAAAGTGTTTGATGCTCAAAGAAATCGAAAACTTAGCTATTCATAAATGAATTTACTTTTGTTGTTCACTCTTCAAGACTTGATACATCTAATATTTTAGAAGATATCGTCTCTGCGAGTGCCCACACAGATTGTCTGATAATTTGTTAAAGAGCAGTGCAACATTCGCTGCCGTTTCCGGTCTTCTGCGTTGTTGCGAGGAGGCGTATATTACGTTATTCCTCTGAAGAGTCAAGAGTTTTTTCAAACTTTTTTCTTTTCTCTTCGCTGTCCTTCGCGGCTGTTGTCAGCTCATCGTCGGTCAGTGGATGCGCATTATAGGGAGTTCTCGGATTAGCGCAAGTATTTATTTCAACTTTTTTTCTGTTCGTTCTCTTTTTGAACTTTACGTCTATTTTTGATACGAAAAACATCTTTTGTGTGTAAAAAATATACGCTTTATCTTGTTATTGTCTATTCGGTATATTCTATCAATTACACTCTATTACTCTGCTTTCTCCTTTATTATCGGTTTTTATAGTCTTACTGTATAAAAATCATTGCTCTCGCCAGCCTGCCCCATCCGCTGCTATGCTTTTCTTATTATAAAGTGAAACCAAATACGAGGTTAAATTATGGGGAAATCAACAATCAGGAATTACTTACACCTTTCGCCTTCTATCGACAAAGATGTTTTTATTGATGAAACAGCAACTGTGATTGGAGATGTACGTATGAGTGAAGATGTCAGTATCTGGCCTATGGTTGTTATTCGTGGTGATGTGAATTACGTGAGTATTGGGAAAAGATCAAATATTCAAGATGGTTCAGTCCTTCATGTCACTCACATCTCACCCGAGGATCCTGAAGGTTTTCCTCTTATCATTGGTGATAATGTTACTGTTGGGCACAAAGCAATGTTGCACGGCTGCACAATAGGAAATCGTGTTTTAGTCGGAATGGGTTCTATTTTACTTGATGGTGCAATTATTGAAGACGATGTAATGATTGGCGCAGGCAGTTTAGTTCCACCAGGAAAGCGGCTTGAAAGTGGTTTTCTTTATTTAGGAAGTCCAGTGAAAAAGATCCGTCCACTTTCATCAGCAGAAATAGAGCACTTTATCTATTCTGCTAATAATTATGTCGGGTGGAAAAATAACTATTTAGCTACTCGTCAATCTGCCATTGATAAAGAATAGATAGGATGGAGAGTTGATAACTCATATTCCGTTACCAACTCTTCAAATTCTTCTTCAATGTCCCAACGATTTTGTTTAAATAATAAAATTCCTTCTCCAACACCAAAACGTTCAATAAGCTCTTGCTCTGTAATTTGACAATCAAAAAGCATTCCGTTGATCATTATAGGAAAAAGAACACTCCTATCCTCAGCTAGCCATATTTCACGATCTGGAAATTGAATGGACTGGTTCATTGATTCAATCTTTCTCTTAATACATTAAGGACGGGATTAATATCCGGCACAATTTCATACCACAGTTCAAGTGCATAAGCGGCTTGTCCTACTAACATACCTAATCCATCTGATAAACGCGTGCTTCCATGTTTTAACGCGTTATATAGAAATGATGTCATCCCTGTTTGATAATAAAGATCGTAGCACGCTGTATCAAAACCATAAACAGTGTTAGGAATAGGTGGTAAATCATTAGTCATGCTGGATGAAGAGGCATTTATAATTAAATCGTAATGTCTATCGGCAACATCTTCGACAGCTATTGCTCGGATCGTTCCAAATTGACTAAATTCTTTTACTAATTGTTCAGCTTTAGCAAATGTACGATTGGTTAAAGTAATATCACAATCAAAATCAAGTAATGGAAGCAGTATTCCTCTTGTTGCGCCACCAGCACCGATAACTAAGACTGATTTAATCTTATTAGGCACAATAAAATCGAGTCTTGCTAAATCCAGAATAAGTCCTTGCCCATCGGTATTATCACCAAGGAGTGAGCCATCTTCCAATTTAACAATAGAATTAACTGCACCACATGCTTTCGCTCTATCCGTTAATTTATCCACAAAGCGGAATGCATCTTCTTTAAAAGGAACAGTTACATTAGCACCTCGCCCCCCATTAGAAAAAAAATGTGAGGCTGTTTTATCAAATTCACCTAAAGGAACAAGTAAACGTCCATAGCCATACTCTATTCCTGTTTGTTTTGAAAAAAATTGGTGGATGAAAGGAGACTGACTATGCTCGATAGGGTTTCCCATCACTAAATATTTTTCCATCACAATCACCCTTGTCGATATAATTCACCCGTTAATGCATCTCGGATTTCAGAAGGATTCTGTCTACCTCCGACACTCCCTTCAACGATAGGAATTGTATCCTGAAACTGTGCTTTTACTTCTTCAACTGTACGACATGGTGGTAATCCACTTAAATTCGCACTCGTTGAAACTAAAGGTTTTCCATAGGCTAGGCAGAGTTCTTTAACAACTGGGTGGTCTGTTACTCTCACAGCTAAAGAAGTAAATTTTCCAGTTAACCACTTTGGCGTCGTTGATTTGGCAGGAATAACCCATGTAACAGGTCCCGGCCAAGACGCAAACATTCTATCTCGCTGAGTTTGAGTCAATGCACTATCGTCGATATAAGGTTTCAATTGCTCATAATTATCAGCAATTAAAATTAGCCCTTTGTCAATTGAGCGTTGTTTTAACATTAATAATGCCATAACAGCATGTTCGCTATCAGGATCACAACCTACCCCAAACACGGCTTCTGTTGGATATGCGATGACTTTATTATTTTTTAATGCTGCTATTATAGTGTTGCTTACAGGTGATGCTTCGTTATTCATGTTCTTCTCTTTTTGTTTGTTGCTTTCCACATAATTTGCTGGCGCACACCAATCTTACTCCTTGAGAAGACCTTTTTTCCATCAATAATGGATAGTGGCAATATTCACATTCACCATTAACCGGCTTGTTATTTAATACAAATTGGCATTCTGGATATTGGTTACAAGCATAGAATGTCTTACCAAACCTAGACTTACGTTGTAGTAATTTTCCTTTTTCGCATTGAGGACAAGGTATAACGGTTTCATCAGGTTTATCAATTTGTTCTATATGTTCACATTCAGGATAATTACTACAACCAATAAACATCCCAAATTTACCCTGACGTAAAACTAAATCTGCACCACAACACTTACAAGGTTGCCCTTCTAAGACTTTTATAATTTGCCCATCACCTTGTGATTTTAATGTTTTAATATAGTGGCAATCAGGGTAAGCCGAACATCCTAAAAAAGGGCCATGCCCTCCACTTTTCATCACTAATGCACTGCCACATTCAGGGCATTTTTCCTGTTCAGGCTGCTGTGTAAACGGCATATGCTTTGCCATTGTTTTACCTCATTACACTTATTCCAATCGAGTATAGCCACCAGCCACAATAGCGACTTTTTCAATAAGCTCAAGCTCTAATAAAAGAGGAGCTAATTCAGAAGTTGATAGTCCACTATCCTGAGCAATGATATCAATGGGTACAGTTTTATTAAAACGTAGAAAAGGTAATATCACTTCCATCGCCTGCTGTTGTTCAGGTGTAAATTGTTCTACTTTAGCCTCTTGTTTTTCACTATTAATAAGTGTTGTATATTCTTCTGTGATTTGTTTTTGTTGATACTCATTAACACAAGTAAGCCACTGCAAAGAACTATTTAAATATTCAAAGATATCTTCAGGTGAAGATGTTAAATTTGCACCTTGCTTAATAAGTTGGTGATTACCTTCAAAATGAATATCACCCAATAGTCCCGGTAACACGAACAACTCTTTACCTTGTTGCAAAGCATAGTTTGCTGTTATTAAAGAACCGCTTTTAATTCCGGCTTCAATAATAAGTAGTGCAGCACTTAATCCACTAATAATTCGATTACGTTGAGGAAAATGACGCGCTAAAGGTGGAGTCATAGGTAAATGTTCAGAAATAAGAAGACCAGATTCTTTTATTTGTGTTGCAAGAGTACGATGAAATGACGGATAAATCTGCTCTAAACCACTCCCTAGTACAGCAATAGTAATACCATTATTTTTTAATGCACTTCGATGTCCAATACCATCAATACCTTGAGCTAAGCCACTTGTAATAGTGAGCTCTTTCTTTACTAGTTCCTGTGCAAAATAAGTTGCCCATTTAGAACCGTATGGTGTAGCAACTCGACTACCAATTAATGCAATTTGTGTGCTTTTTAAATACTGTCTATTCCCTGCAACAAAAAGCAAAAGTGGGGGCGATGATATTTGCTTTAATAAGGGTGGATAATCTGAATCTGTAATCGTTAATAATGATGATTCGTTTTTATCTAACCATTTTAATGTATCGTTGACAGTATTTGCATGAAGTCTTAAGAATTGGTGACTTTGCTGTTCTGACAGACCACAACCTATTAATAGTCTTTGATTTAATTGAGTTAAAGATTGTAGATACCCTGCAATTTGAATTGCTTTATTAGTGGGTAGTCTTGAAACAGCATTAAGCCTTATCCATATTTCTCTAGCATCCATGCTTTATCCTAATATTGTTTTTAGCAAACAGGGTGAGTGCTAAACACACCAAATACTGTCAATCTAGACAATAAATGTCTAGAATAGACGTTAAATCCTATTCACATTTTAGAAACAGTCCGAATAAATTATGGCAGTGTTACACGTATTACATTATCCAGACGAGCGCCTTCGCACGATTGCAAAGCCAGTCGAAAAAGTTGATGCCGAAATCCAAAAAATTGTCGATGATATGTTTGAAACAATGTATTTGGAAGAAGGTATCGGCTTAGCTGCGACACAGGTGAATATCCACCAGCGCATTATCGTCATTGATGTCTCTGAAACTAGGGATCAAAGACTGGTATTAATAAACCCAGAACTTCTTGATGCTGATGGCGATACAGGCATAGAAGAAGGCTGTTTGTCTGTTCCAGAACAGCGTGCTTTTATTCCTCGTGCAGAGCATGTAAAAGTAAGAGCTCTTGATTACAATGGCCAACCTTTTGAGTTAGAGGCTGATGATTTATTAGCTATCTGTATTCAACATGAAATGGATCATTTAGTTGGTAAATTATTTGTAGATTATTTATCTCCATTAAAACGCCAACGCATCCGTCAAAAAGTTGAAAAACTCGATAAGCTAGATAAAAAAAGAGCTAAAGCAGGACAGTAACAGTTAAATTGAAACAGGAAGAAAACGTGTCTGATTCATTACGTATTATTTTTGCGGGAACACCCGATTTTGCGGCTCGACATTTAGCTGCATTGTTATCAACCCAACATCGAGTGGTGGGAGTACTCACTCCTCCAGATAAACCCGCAGGAAGAGGTAAGAAACTGACTATTAGCCCTGTTAAAGAACTGGCGTTAACTCATAATATTCCTGTTTATCAGCCTGCCTCTTTAAAACCAGAAGAGAACCATGAGTGGATAGTTGCACAACAAGCAGACATTATGATTGTTGTCGCTTATGGCATGATCTTACCTAAAGCCGTTCTCGAAATACCGCGTTTAGGTTGCCTTAATGTGCATGGTTCTCTCCTTCCTAAATGGCGTGGTGCTGCACCAATTCAACGCTCTTTGTGGGCAGGAGATAAAGAAACAGGTGTCACAATTATGCAAATGGATGTTGGCTTAGATACAGGTGATATGCTGTATAAAGCCTCGTGCCCAATTACAAATGAAGATACCAGTGCATCTCTTTATGAAAAGCTTGCAGAGCTTGGACCGAAGGCTCTAACAACTACGTTAGATCTCATTACCTCAGGTAAAATAAAAGCTGAAAAACAAGATGATAATTTAGCTAATTACGCGCAAAAATTATCTAAAGAAGAAGCAAAAATTGATTGGTTATTATCAGCAGAACAGATTGAACGTTGCATAAGAGCATTCAATCCGTGGCCAATGAGCTTTTTCATGTTAGATGAGCAACCTGTGAAAGTATGGAAAGCACAAGCTATTGCTGACGATACAAATCAACCAGCAGGAGCCTTATTAAAAGCAGATAAAACGGGTATTTATATTGCGACAGGTAACGGCATTCTAAATATTACTGAATTGCAACCATCAGGTAAGAAACCTATGGCTTCTGCCGATTTCTTAAACTCCAAGCGAGATTGGTTCACTCCTGGAAAAATCATTCAATAATAATTCTAAACCCTGATATCTAACACTTTTATCAGGGTTTTCCTTTTTTCACGCCAATGTAGTACATCTCTGGCGCTCAATATTAAACGTTGACTCATCATGAAAACGTCATACAACTTACGTAGCATTGCAGCCAAAGCAATTAACCAAGTATTAGATCAAGGGTTATCTCTAAGCACTGTCATACCCGAACTTCAAAAAAATGTTTCAGACAAAGACAAGGCATTACTACAAGAAATTTGCTTTGGTGTATTACGTACATTACCACAATTAGAATGGACTATTCAGCAACTCATGGATAAACCATTAAAAGGTAAACAGCGTATTTTACACTACCTCATTATGGTTGGCTTATATCAGCTTCTTTATACACGTATTCCTGCTCATGCCGCTCTAGCAGAAACAGTAAATGGCGCTGTTGCACTAAAGAAACCACAGTTAAAAGGATTAATTAACGGTGTGTTGCGTCAGTTTCAACGTCAACAAGATATTCTAAATGAGCGTTTTCAAAATAGTGAAAATCGTTTTCTCCATCCATCATGGCTACTTGCCCGTATTAAACAGGCTTATCCTGAACAATGGATGAATATTGTTGAAGGTAATAATCAAAAACCACCTATGTGGCTACGCGTAAATCAACGCCATCATTCACGAGAAGAGTATTTAACATTACTTGAAAAGGAAGAAATTGCCGCTGTTGCTGATGATAGCCACCCTTTTGCGATCCGTTTAGAGAACCCATGTAACGTGAATCTTCTTCCTGGATTTGCCGATGGCTGGGTAACAGTTCAAGATCGTTCAGCTCAGCGTTGCGCTGAATTATTAGCGCCAGAAAATAAAGAGCAGATCCTTGATTTATGTGCAGCGCCGGGTGGTAAAACAACACATATTTTAGAGATAGATCCTCAGGCTCAAGTATTAGCAATCGATATAGATGAGCAACGTTTGAAACGTGTACAAGAGAACCTTACTCGTTTAAAACTTAATGCTGTCGTCAAAAGTGGTGATGGTCGTTATCCTGAACAATGGTGTGCAGGTATGCAGTTTGATCGAATTCTTCTTGATGCACCATGCTCAGCAACAGGCGTTATCCGCCGTCATCCAGATATTAAGTGGCTTCGCCGTAATGACGACATTGAGCAATTAGCTCAAATTCAAAAAGAGATCCTTCACGCTATTTGGCCATACCTAAAATCTGGTGGTACGTTGGTCTATGCAACTTGCTCTATTTTACCTGAAGAGAATAAACAACAAGTTGAAGCCTTCTTAGCATCAACGAAAGATGCACAATGTGATTATCAGCACCAATGCTTGCCAGAAGAAGAAGGTGGCGATGGTTTCTTTTATGCATTGATCAAGAAAATACGATCTTGTGATAAAAGATGATATCAGATCTAAAAACCGCTACTATTTCAACGCAAGATCATCAAGATCTTGCGTTTCTTTTCTATTTGTTAATCGAATACTCTGAGAAATTACGATGAAAATTATTATCTTAGGCGCTGGTCAAGTAGGTGGTACTCTCGCTGAAAATCTTGTCGGGGAGAATAATGATATTACTGTCGTTGACACTAATGCAGATCGTTTGCGCCAACTTCAAGATAAATTCGATTTACGAGTAGTCAATGGGCATGGCTCTCATCCAAGGATCTTACGAGAAGCCGGTGCTGAAGATGCAGATATGCTGGTTGCCGTCACCAACTCTGACGAAACCAATATGATTGCATGCCAAGTTGCTTACACTTTGTTTAATACACCCAATAAAGTTGCTCGGATACGTGCCTCTGAATTTGTTCGTGAAGCAGACAAACTCTTTCTCCCTGAAGCTATTCCCATTGATTACTTAATCTCTCCTGAGCATTTGGTTATTGATTATGTATATAAATTGATCCAATACCCAGGTGCCTTACAAGTTGTTAATTTTGCCGATGGCCAAGTCAGTATTGTTGCTGTAAAAGCATATTATGGTGGTTCTCTCGTCGGAAATGCGCTATCAACATTACGTGATCATATGCCACATATTGATACGCGTGTTGCTGCAATTTTTCGTCAAGACAGGCCTATCCGACCTCAAGGCTCTACAATTATTGAAGCGGGAGATGAAGTTTTCTTTGTCGTTGCATCTCAGCATATTCGTGCAGTAATGAGTGAATTACAACGATTAGAAAAACCTTATAAACGCATTATGATTGTTGGCGGCGGTAATGTCGGTGCCGGTTTAGCCGCTAGATTAGAAAAAGATTATAGCGTCAAGCTTATTGAACATAATCAGCAACGTGCAACAGAACTCGCTGAACTACTCCATGACACTATTGTTTTTTATGGTGACGCATCTGATCAAGAGCTTCTAGCAGAAGAACATATAGAACAAATCGATGTCTTTATCGCACTGACTAATGATGATGAAGCCAATATTATGTCAGCGATGTTGGCGAAAAAAATGGGTGCCAAAAAGGCGATGGTGCTTATTCAGCGTAGTGCTTATGTTGATTTAGTCCAAGGTGGGGTTATTGATATTGCGATATCACCACAACAAGCAACAATTTCTGCACTTTTAGGCCATGTTCGTAAAGCCGATATTGTAAGCGTTTCTTCATTACGACGAGGTGTTGCAGAGGCAATCGAAGCCGTTGCACATGGTGATGAAAATACATCAAAAGTTGTTGGTCGTCGTATACAAGATATAAAACTACCACCTGGAACTATCATTGGTGCAATTGTTAGAGAGCAAGATGTTATTATTGCGAACGCAAGTCACTCCATAGAACAGGGAGATCATGTGATTATGTTTATCACGGATAAAAAATATGTCCCTGAAGTAGAAAAGCTTTTCCAACCTAGCCCATTTTTCTTATAAAGACTACGTAGAAATAAGAATAATAGTAATTGTTACTTATAATGGTCTACTATTATCATGTTAGATACTATATTTTTACATAATAAATCTATGCATAGATAAATAAGGGGTGGTTATGTCTTTTTTCAAAGAGTTTCGTGAATTCGCAATGAAAGGTAACGTTGTTGACATGGCAGTCGGTGTCATCATTGGTGCTGCTTTCGGTAAGATTGTTTCATCATTAGTTGCTGATATTATTATGCCACCACTAGGCTTGTTAATCGGTGGTATTGATTTCAAACAGTTTAGCCTTGTATTAAGAGATGCTAGTGGGGATGTACCGGCAGTTGTACTAAATTATGGTATGTTCATTCAAACTGTTTTTGACTTTGCCATTGTTGCATTTGCGATTTTCTGCGCAATCAAATTGATTAACAAAACTCGTCGTCAAGCAGAAGAAGCACCTAAAGCACCACCGGCACCTTCCGCAGAAGAAACTCTATTAACAGAAATTCGTGATTTATTAAAAAATCAGCAAAAATAAAAACTAAAAGGCCAGTGATAACAATTGAAAAAATCTTTTGTTATCACTGGCCTCCCAGTTACCCTTCTTGTTATGCTTCGCTTTTCTCATATAACTTCCTTTCCCTTTTTTATTCTTTTCCACGCGTTGTCTAAATAGTGGATCATGAACAAGTGCTGCTAAGGCATTATCTTTAATAACACCTTTCTGGTGCTGATATTTGCTAGACATAAAAACCTCTTAAATTGTTAAAGAACATAAAACACAATACGGCACAGATATTATTGCTTTGTGGCTCCAGATTCAAGTATTTCAAGGATAGAACAATAAGTACTTTCATGAGCACTACCACAACATGCATTACTCAACATCTTCAATGAATCTCGCATTCTTTCCATTTCTTTCAAGCGAATTTCAACTTCAGCAAGTCTTGCATCAACAATGTGTTTTGATTCAACACAGGTGTGATGAGCGGGATCAACACGAATAGAAAGTAGTTCTGTAATCGCATCTAATGTAAAGCCCAACTCCTTTGCATAACGAATAAAACGTAAACGTTGGAGATCTTTCTCTGTATATAAGCGATAACCGCCTTCCGTTCGCCTGTCATGATCCATCAACCCTTGTTTTTCATAAAAACGGATTGTATCTGTTGTCACATTCGCTAATTTTGCAACCTGCCCAATACGATACATGGATCATTCCCTCACTTTAGCTGATGCATAAGCATAACAAATAATCAAAAGAATAGAATTGAAATATAGTGCGAAGCTTATCTTACCAAAATAGCAGTATGCTGAAATAACAGAAAATAAATATGATGTAACACAAGGGTAGGCAAAAAAGCATGGAATAACAAATAGAAAGGTCAGGAGATGGCTTGATAGATTATTTTTATAACGGTAGTTTCATAACTATCATTTTTGATAGATGTAAAAAAACCGGATTAAAAATCCGGTCTTTTTATTCGCTTCACTAAATAATAATTAAATTATTCAGCTGCTGCTTCTGTTTCAGAATCAGCACGGTCAACAAGCTCAATGTAAGCCATTGGAGCGTTGTCACCAGCACGGAAGCCACACTTCAAAATACGAGTGTAACCACCTGCACGGCTCGCAAAACGCGGACCTAATACTGTAAACAGTTTTGCCACGACTTCGTTATCACGAGTACGGGCGAATGCCAGACGACGATTAGCTACGCTGTCGGTCTTGGCAAGAGTAATCAGCGGCTCAACGACGCGACGCAGTTCTTTCGCTTTAGGCAAAGTTGTCTTGATGATCTCATGACGAACTAAAGAACCTGCCATGTTACGAAACATAGCCTGACGATGGCTGCTGTTGCGGTTCAATTGACGACCACTCTTACGATGGCGCATGACCTTATCCTTCTCAGTAAAACCTTAACCTGTGATCTTATTCATCAGCGATACTTGCAGGTGGCCAATTCTCAAGGCGCATGCCCAGAGATAAACCACGCGACGCCAGTACGTCTTTAATCTCAGTAAGAGATTTCTTACCAAGGTTAGGCGTCTTAAGTAATTCAACTTCAGTACGCTGTACCAGATCACCGATGTAGTGGATTGCTTCTGCCTTCAGACAGTTAGCAGAGCGGACAGTCAATTCAAGATCGTCTACTGGGCGCAGTAAGATAGGATCGAATTCTGGCTTCTCTTCTTTAACTTCTGGTTGACGAACATCACGTAAGTCAACAAAAGCTTCAAGCTGTTCAGCCAGGATAGTCGCTGCACGGCGAATCGATTCTTCTGGATCGATAGTACCGTTAGTTTCCATCTCGATAACCAGCTTATCCAAGTCGGTACGCTGTTCAACACGAGCTGCTTCCACATTATAAGCAATACGCTCAACTGGGCTATAGCACGCGTCTACTAAAAGGCGACCGATAGGGCGCTCATCTTCTTCCGAATGAATTCGGGCAGAAGCCGGCACATAACCACGACCACGCTGAACTTTGATACGCATATTAATAGATGCGTTCTCGTCTGTAAGGTGGCAGATAACGTGCTGCGGCTTGACGATTTCGACATCACCGTCATGGATGATATCGGCTGCAATAACAGGGCCAATGCCAGATTTGCTCAAAGTAAGAATAACTTCATCTTTACCATGAACTTTTACCGCCAACCCTTTAAGGTTGAGCAGTATTTCTAGGATATCTTCCTGAACACCTTCTTTGGTGCTGTACTCATGCAGTACACCATCAATCTCAACCTCTGTTACCGCACAACCCGGCATAGACGAAAGCAGAATACGGCGCAGTGCGTTACCAAGAGTATGGCCGAAGCCTCGCTCTAATGGTTCAAGGGTCACCTTGGCGTGCGTCGAACTGACTTGCTCGATATCAACCAGGCGCGGTTTTAGAAACTCTGTCACAGAACCCTGCATTGTGTCCTCTCTTTGGTGCTAAGCCTTACTTGGAGTAAAGCTCGACGATCAGGTGCTCGTTAATGTCAGCAGACAAATCAGTACGTTCAGGAATACGTTTGAACACACCTTCCATCTTAGCAGCATCAACTTCCAGCCATGTTGGCTTTTCACGCTGTTCAGCCAGCTCTAAAGCAGCCTTGATACGAGACTGTTTTTTCGATTTTTCACGAACGCTGACTACGTCATTCGGGGAAACCTGATAAGAAGCAATGTTAACCACGCGACCATTTACCATGATTGCTTTATGGCTAACCATCTGACGTGCTTCTGCGCGAGTTGCGCCAAAGCCCATACGATAAACAACGTTATCCAGACGACCTTCCAGCAGAGTCAGCAGGTTTTCACCTGTGTTGCCTTTCAGACGAGTTGCTTCTTTGTAGTAGTTACGGAATTGACGTTCTAGAACACCGTAAATACGACGTACTTTTTGTTTTTCACGTAACTGAACACCGTAATCAGAAAGACGCGGTTTACGTGCGCCGTGCTGACCTGGTGCTTGTTCCAGTTTACACTTGGTGTCAATCGCCCGAACGCCAGATTTTAGAAATAAATCTGTACCTTCACGGCGGCTCAGCTTGAGCTTAGGACCCAAATATCTTGCCATTTTCTTTCTCCAACTTTCCTAAAAACGAAAACGTTATTAAACGCGACGTTTTTTCGGTGGACGACAACCGTTATGAGGAATCGGAGTCACATCAGTAATATTAGTGATGCGGAAACCAGCCGCGTTTAATGCACGGATAGTTGACTCACGACCAGGACCAGGTCCTTTAACCATAACTTCCAAGTTCTTAATTCCGTACTCTTTAACAGCTTCAGCGCAACGTTCTGCTGCAACCTGAGCCGCGAACGGAGTAGATTTACGAGAACCACGGAAACCGGAACCACCGGCAGTAGCCCAACCCAATGCGTTACCTTGACGATCGGTAATAGTAACGATTGTGTTGTTGAAAGAAGCATGGATATGAGCCACACCGTCAGAGACTTGTTTTCTTACACGCTTACGTGCACGAATAGGTGCTTTTGCCATTGTTCAAATACCCCGATTATTTCTTGATCGGCTTACGCGGACCCTTACGGGTACGTGCGTTAGTCTTAGTACGCTGACCGCGAACTGGTAGACCACGACGATGACGTAAACCACGGTAAGTACCAAGATCCATCAGACGTTTGATGCTCAGGGTAACTTCACGACGCAGATCACCTTCTACAACGTATTTGGCAACTTCGTCACGCAGCTTGTCGATTTGCTCTTCAGACAGCTCACTGATCTTAACATTCTCAGCAATACCAGCAGCTACACAGATAGCCTGTGAGCGGGTCTTACCGATACCGTAAATCGAAGTTAATGCGATTACAGTATGTTTATGATCAGGAATGTTAATGCCTGCTATACGGGCCACTATGCACTCCTAAATTAGCAGTTATACAGTACCATTCTGAAAAGCCCGTTTTCAGGATACTCAAACAATACTGTATATATTATAAAAGATTGGGCTGGCTAATTTAGCCAGCTCAACCGAACTTTGCAAGAAAAAAATGCAATAAATTAGCCTTGACGCTGTTTATGCTTAGGCTCGACGCTGCAAATTACACGCACGTGACCGTGACGTCTAACAATTTTGCAGTTACGGCACATTTTCTTGACGGAAGCACGAACTTTCATTTTTACTCTCCGTAACTTCTAAAACAAATCGCTTATCAGTAATTAACCTTTAAGATTTGCTTTTTTCAATGCAGACTCATACTGACTTGACATCAGGAGAGTTTGCACTTGAGCCATAAAATCCATGATGACCACAACCACGATTAAGAGGGAAGTACCGCCAAAATAGAAAGGTACTTTCATTGCGTCACGCATGAACTCCGGGATGAGACAGATAAAGGTAATATACAAGGCACCGATTAAGGTTAAACGAGTCATTACTTTATCTATATATTTAGCCGTCTGCTCTCCCGGGCGAATTCCTGGTACAAATGCACCGGACTTCTTCAGGTTATCTGCCGTTTCTCTTGGGTTGAAAACCAACGCCGTATAGAAGAAACAGAAGAATATGATTGCAGCAGCGTATAGTAACACATAAATAGGTTGACCAGGCTGTAGATTTAAAGAAATCGTCGTCAGCCAACCCCACCCTGTACCATCGCCAAACCAAGAGGTTATTGTACCAGGAAACAGGATAATACTTGAAGCAAAAATTGCTGGTATAACACCCGCCATATTTACTTTAAGTGGTAGATGTGTACTTTGTGCCGCGTATATTCTACGCCCTTGTTGACGTTTTGCATAGTTAACAACGATACGACGTTGTCCTCTTTCTACAAAAACAACAAAGAAAGTAACCGCGAACACCAATACTGCAACCAACAATAACAGGAGGAAGTGCAGTTCGCCTTGCCGCGCCTGCTCGATGGTTTGACCAATGGCAGGCGGAAGACCTGCAACGATACCTGCAAAGATAATAATTGAGATACCGTTACCAATACCACGTTCAGTGATTTGCTCACCTAACCACATTAGGAACATTGTCCCAGTGACTAAGCTCACAACAGCCGTAATATAGAATGGTAGACCTGGATTAATTACCAGACCTTGCATTCCTGGCATATTCGGTAAGCCTGTTGCGATACCAATTGATTGGAATATCGCCAGCACCAAAGTACCATAACGGGTATATTGGCTGATCTTACGACGACCGGCCTCCCCTTCCTTCTTAATCTCTGCTAACCGAGGGTTAACCACTGATAAGAGTTGGATAATAATCGATGCCGAAATATAAGGCATGATACCCAGCGCAAAGATAGAAGCACGGCTAAGAGCACCACCAGAGAACATGTTAAACATTTCAATGATGGTGCCTTTTTGCTGATCGAGCAATTTGGCAAGCACAGTGGCATCAATACCAGGGATAGGAATAAAAGAGCCAATCCTAAAGACAATAAGTGCACCAAGAACAAACAAAAGTCTGCGTTTTAGTTCACCAACACCACCTTTAGCACTCTGAAAATCTAAACCTGGTTGTTTAGCCATCTGTCACTTATTCCTCAATTTTACCGCCAGCTGATTCGATTGCTGCACGGGCACCTTTGGTAACACGCAGACCACGAATAGTCACTGCACGGTTAACCTCACCAGACAGAATTAATTTTGCAAATTCAATCTGTGGGCCAACAACGTTTGCGGCTTTCAGTGCATTCAGATCGATTACATCGCCTTCAACGTAAGCTAAATCAGACAGACGGATTTCCGCAGTCACGAATGATTTACGTGAAGTAAAACCAAATTTTGGTAAACGACGATATAAAGGCATCTGGCCGCCTTCAAAACCACGACGTACGCCACCGCCAGAACGAGATTTCTGACCTTTGTGACCACGGCCGCCAGTTTTACCTAAGCCAGAACCGATACCACGACCTACACGTTTAGGCGCATGCTTGGCACCTTCAGCCGGAGACAGAGTATTTAAACGCATCTCTTACTCCTCAACTTTAACCATATAGGAAACCAAGTTGATCATACCGCGAACTGCTGGTGTATCTTCGCGTTCTACAGTGTGACCGATGCGACGCAGACCTAAACCAGTCATAGTTGCCTTATGTTTAGGCAGACGGCCGATTAAGCTGCGTGTTTGAGTAATTTTAATAGTCTTAGCCATGGTCATTACCCCAGAATTTCTTCAACGGATTTACCACGCTTAGCTGCGACCATATCTGGAGACTTCATGCTATCTAAAGCGTCCAGTGTTGCACGAACCACGTTAATCGGGTTAGTGGAACCATAGGTTTTAGCCAGTACGTTACGAACGCCAGCCACTTCTAGAACTGCACGCATTGCACCACCTGCGATGATACCAGTACCTTCATGAGCAGGCTGCATAAATACGCGAGAGCCTGTGTGAGTACCTTTAACAGGGTGGAACAGAGTACCGTTGTTTAAAGCGACGGTTTTCATATTGCGACGGGCTTTTTCCATCGCTTTCTGGATTGCTGCCGGAACTTCGCGAGCTTTGCCATATCCAAAACCAACGCGGCCATTACCATCACCAACTACTGTAAGAGCGGTGAAGCTAAAGATACGACCACCTTTAACGGTTTTAGATACGCGGTTTACCGCGATCAGCTTTTCCTGCAGTTCGCCAGCTTGTTTCTCGATGTGAGCCATCTTACACTCCTACCTTAGAACTGAAGGCCAGCTTCACGGGCAGCATCTGCCAGTGCCTGGACTCGACCATGATATTGGAAACCGGAACGGTCAAATGATACTACTTTGATACCTTTTTCCAGAGCGCGTTCAGCAACAATTTTACCAACTACTGCTGCTGCTTCTTTGTTTCCAGTGTTTTTCAGTTGCTCAATGATAGCTTTTTCTGTAGTAGAAGCGGCCACCAAAGTTTCAGAACCGTTTGGTGCAATAACCTGCGCATAAATATGGCGAGGGGTACGGTGTACCACCAGGCGAGTCGCACCCAATTCCTGGAGCTTACGGCGTGCGCGGGTCGCACGACGGATACGAGCTGCTTTCTTATCCATAGTGTTACCTTACTTCTTCTTAGCCTCTTTGATACGCACAACTTCGTCGGCGTAACGAATACCTTTACCTTTATAAGGCTCAGGGCGACGGTAAGCACGCAGTTCAGCTGCTACTTGACCAATCACTTGCTTATCCGCACCTTTCAGTACGATTTCAGTTTGTGTTGGACATTCAGCAGTGATGCCTGCTGGCAGTTGGTGTTCCACTGGATGTGAAAAACCTACTGATAAGTTAACCGCATTGCCTTTAATAGACGCACGATAACCTACACCTACCAGTTGCAGTTTCTTAGTGAAGCCTTCGGTAACACCTACAACCATTGCATTTAACAGAGAACGAGTAGTACCCGCCTGTGCCCAAGCATCAGCAAAACCATCGCGAGGTGCGAAAGTTAAGTGGTTGTCAGCATGTTGAATTTCAACTGCATTATGGATAGTACGAGTTAGCTCGCCGTTTTTACCCTTAATCGTAATTACCTGACCGTTGAGTTTAACCTCTACGCCGGCAGGAATGACGACGGGTGCTTTTGCCACACGAGACATTCTTTCCTCCCGAATTAAGCTACGTAGCAGATAATCTCGCCACCAAGACCTGCTTGGCGAGCTGCACGATCAGTCATAACACCTTTTGAGGTAGAAACAACAGCGATGCCCAGTCCTGCCATAACTTGTGGCAGCTCATCTTTTCTTTTATAGATGCGCAGACTTGGACGGCTTACGCGCTGAATGCTTTCTACTACAGCCTTACCTTGGAAATATTTTAAAGTGATTTCCAGTTCTGGCTTAGTGTCGCCTTCAATTTTAAAATCTTCGATATAACCTTCTTCCTTAAGCACGTTGGCAATCGCCACTTTCAGCTTGGAGGAAGGCATTGTGACCGCAACTTTGTTCGCGGCCTGACCGTTACGGATACGGGTCAGCATATCCGCGATGGGATCTTGCATGCTCATCTGTCTTTACTCCCGTGATTCAATTATGGTAATTACCAGCTAGCCTTTCTAAGGCCCGGGATTTCACCGCGCATAGCGGCTTCACGGACTTTAATACGGCTGAGGCCAAATTTCCGCAGGAAACCGTGCGGACGTCCAGTTTGACGGCAGCGGTTACGCTGACGTGAAGGACTTGAATCACGTGGCATAGTTTGCAGTTTTAGAACAGCATTCCAACGATCTTCGTCAGACACGTTCACATCTGAAACGATAGCTTTCAGTTCTGCGCGTTTTGCGAAGAATTTCTCAGCTAAATTCGCACGTTTTACATCACGTGCTTTCATAGATTTCTTAGCCATGAATGCCCTGCCTTACTTGCGGAACGGGAAGTTAAACGCTGCTAACAGTGCGCGACCTTCATCATCTGATTTCGCAGTCGTAGTAATGGTAATATCCAAACCACGAACACGATCCACTTTATCGTAATCGATTTCAGGGAAGATGATTTGCTCACGTACGCCCATGCTGTAGTTACCACGTCCGTCAAATGACTTAGCGGATAAACCACGGAAGTCACGAATACGAGGTACAGCAATAGAGATCAAGCGTTCAAAGAACTCCCACATGCGTTCGCCACGCAGGGTCACTTTACAGCCGATCGGATAGCCCTGGCGGATTTTGAAGCCTGCAACAGATTTGCGTGCTTTGGTGATCAAAGGTTTTTGACCTGAGATTGCTGCTAAATCAGCTGCTGCATTGTCCAGCAGTTTCTTATCAACAATCGCTTCACCAACACCCATATTCAGGGTGATCTTCTCGACCCGAGGGACTTGCATGACAGAATGGTAACCAAACTGAGACATCAGTTGTTGGACCACCTCGTCTTTGTAGTAATCATGCAGTTTCGCCATCGTATACTCCAAATTACTTGATAGTTTCTTTATTAGACTTGAAGAAACGAACTTTCTTACCGTCTTCAAATCTAAAACCTACACGGTCAGCCTTGCCGGTTGCCGCATTGAAAAGCGCAACGTTAGAAACTTGAATAAACGCTTCTTTTTCAACGATGCCACCTGGTTGATTCAGAGCCGGAACTGGCTTCTGATGTTTTTTAACCAGATTGATACCTTCAACGAGAACTTTACCAGAAGAAAGAACCTGTTTTACTTTACCGCGCTTACCTTTATCTTTACCAGTAAGAACGATAACTTCGTCATCACGACGGATTTTCGCTGCCATTGCCTGCTCCTTAGAGTACTTCAGGTGCCAGAGAGATTATTTTCATGAACTTCTCATTACGAAGTTCACGAGTAACCGGCCCAAAAATACGCGTACCAATAACTTGCTCGCTGTTGTTGTTTAACAATACACAAGCGTTGCTATCGAAGCGAATGACAGAACCGTCAGGGCGACGAACACCCTTCTTGGTGCGCACCACTACCGCTTTCAGTACATCACCTTTCTTAACTTTACCACGTGGAATTGCTTCCTTGATGGTAATTTTGATGATGTCACCTACATCTGCGTAGCGACGGTGCGAGCCACCTAGAACCTTGATACACATTACGCGACGTGCACCGGAGTTGTCGGCCACGTTCAGCATAGTCTGTTCTTGGATCATTTTAGTGCTCCGCTAAATGTCAACTACTACTGAGCCACTTCCACATTAGAAGAGGCCGTTCAATATCCCATAATACGAGGGAGCGGCATTATAACACCACATTCTCGATATGGACAGAAAAAATAAACGGCTCGTTCAGTTTTGAGCCGTTTATTTCGTACGAAAAGGCTATTTTATTACAGAACAGCTTTTTCTACAACGCGAACTAACGCCCAAGACTTAGTCTTAGACAGTGGACGTGTTTGACGAATTTCTACTACGTCACCAATTCCACATTCGTTGTTCTCGTCATGTACATGCAGTTTGGTCGTACGACGGATAAACTTACCATATAATGGGTGTTTAACCATACGATCGATAGCAACGACAATAGATTTCTCCATTTTGTCACTAACTACACGACCTTGCAGAGTACGGATTTTATCGGTCATTACGCACCCGCCTTCTCAGTCAGTAAAGTCTTAACGCGTGCGATATTACGACGCACTTGTTTCAACAGATGAGACTGTTGTAACTGACCACTTGCTGCCTGCATACGCAGGTTAAACTGCTCGCGCAGTAAGTTCAGCAGTTCTGTGTTCAGCTCTTCAACGCTCTTTTCGCGCAGCTCTTTTGCTTTCATTACATCACCGTCTTAGTTACAAAGGTGGTTTTGATAGGCAGTTTTGCTGCCGCCAGCTTGAATGCTTCACGGGCCAGTTCTTCAGGCACACCATCCATTTCATACAGGACTTTACCTGGCTGGATTAAGGCAACCCAATACTCAACGTTACCTTTACCTTTACCCATACGGACTTCGAGCGGCTTTTCAGTGATTGGTTTGTCTGGGAACACACGGATCCAGATTTTACCCTGACGCTTAACTGCACGGGTCATTGCACGACGTGCCGCTTCGATCTGACGTGCAGTCAGACGACCACGGCCCACAGCTTTAAGACCGTAAGTCCCGAAGCTTACATCCGCACCAGCAGCTAAGCCACGGTTGCGGCCTTTGTGCACTTTACGGAATTTTGTACGCTTTGGTTGTAACATCAGCGACTCTCCTTACTTGCGGCCTTTACGCTGCTGCTTTTTAGGTTGAGCAGCCGGTTTTTCCGCCTGTTCAACTGCAGCCATACCACCCAGGATCTCACCTTTGAAGATCCATACCTTAACGCCGAGCACACCATAAGTGGTTTGTGCTTCTGAGGTATTGTAGTCGATATCTGCACGCAGAGTGTGCAGAGGTACACGACCTTCACGATACCATTCAGTACGAGCGATTTCAGCGCCGCCTAAGCGACCACTTACTTCCACTTTAATACCTTTAGCGCCTAAACGCATAGCGTTCTGTACCGCACGCTTCATAGCACGACGGAACATAACACGACGTTCCAGCTGTGAAGTGATGCTGTCAGCAACTAATTTTGCGTCCAGTTCAGGTTTACGTACTTCGGCGATATTAATTTGCGCAGGAACGCCAGCGATATCCGCTACGTTTTTGCGCAGTTTTTCAACATCTTCACCTTTTTTACCGATAACGATGCCTGGGCGAGCAGTGTGAATAGTCACACGGATGCTTTTCGCAGGACGTTCGATAACGATACGAGATACAGATGCTTTAGCCAGTTCTTTAGTTAAGTACTGACGTACTTTAAAGTCGCTGTCTAGGTTGTCAGCGAATTCATTGGTACCCGCATACCATGTGGAATTCCAAGGCTTGACAATGCCAAGGCGGATACCATTAGGATGTACTTTTTGACCCATTGCTAGTCTCCAGAGTCTCAGCGATCAGACACAACCACAGTGATGTGGCTGGTGCGCTTCAGAATACGATCTGCACGGCCTTTTGCACGAGGCATAATGCGCTTCATAGAAGGACCTTCGTCAACAAAGATCTTAGCTACTTTCAGATCATCAATGTCAGCGCCATCGTTGTGTTCTGCATTAGCAATAGCAGACTCCAGTACTTTCTTCACTAAACCAGCAGCTTTCTTGTTGGTAAAGGTTAAAATTTCCAGAGCTTGCGACACTTTCTTACCGCGAATCAGGTCAGCTACCAAGCGAACCTTCTGAGCAGAAGAACGAGCGTGGCGATGCATAGCGATAGTTTCCATCTCTTCCTCCTACCTTATTTTTTCTTAGCCTTTTTATCGGCTGCATGACCGCGATAAGTACGGGTCGGCGCGAATTCACCCAGTTTGTGACCAACCATTTCGTCGGAAACGTAAACTGGAACATGCTGACGACCATTATGGACAGCGATGGTCAAACCGATCATGTTAGGAAAGATCGTTGAACGACGGGACCAAGTCTTAACAGGCTTTTTGTCACCGCTTTCCACCGCTTTCTCTACCTTCTTCAGCAAGTGCAGGTCAATGAAAGGACCTTTCTTGAGAGAACGTGGCATGGCTTATCCTCTAATTATTTCTTAGTACGACGATGAACGATGAAATGTTCAGTGCGTTTGTTTTTACGAGTCTTCTTACCTTTGGTTTGAACGCCCCAAGGTGTTACTGGGTGTTTACCAAAGTTACGACCTTCACCACCACCATGTGGGTGATCGACTGGGTTCATCGCAGTACCGCGAACGGTAGGACGAATACCACGCCAGCGACTTGCACCAGCTTTACCCAGAACGCGTAACATGTGCTCAGAGTTGCCAACTTCACCGATAGTTGCACGGCAATCAGAAGGAACTTTACGCATTTCACCAGAACGCAGACGAATAGTGACATAAGCACCATCACGAGCAACGATCTGAACGTAAGTACCAGCTGAACGAGCTAACTGACCACCTTTACCTGGTTTCATTTCTACGTTATGAACTGTAGAACCAACCGGGATATTACGCATTGGTAAGGTGTTACCCGCTTTGATAGCAGCATCAACGCCAGACTGAACTTTATCACCCGCTTTCAGGCCTTTTGGAGCCAGAATGTAGCGACGTTCACCATCAGCATACAGCACTAAAGCGATGTTAGCTGAACGGTTTGGATCATATTCCAGACGTTCTACTGTCGCAGGGATACCATCTTTGTTGCGTTTGAAGTCAACAATACGGTAAGCCTGTTTGTGACCACCACCGATATGACGGGTAGTGATACGACCATTGTTGTTACGACCACCGGACTTGCTGTTTTTTTCCAGCAATGGCGCATAAGGTTTCCCTTTATGCAGCTCAGGGTTTACCACTTTAACTACGTGGCGACGGCCCGGAGACGTAGGTTTACATTTAACAATTGCCATTGTTCTTTACTCCTCCGACTTACTCAGCGCCGCCGACGAAGTCCAGATTCTGGCCTTCCTTCAGGGTTACGTAAGCTTTTTTCCAGTCGCTACGACGACCAATACGCTGACCGTGACGTTTCACTTTGCCTTTCATCAGCAGAGTGTTAACACTTTCAACTTCGACTTCAAACAGTTTTTGTACAGCTGCTTTAATCTCTGCTTTGGTCGCGTCTTTAGCAACTTTGAGAACGATGGTATTTGATTTTTCCATCGCGATAGAAGCTTTTTCAGATACATGCGGCGCGCGCAGTACTTTCAGCAGACGTTCTTCACGGATCATGCCAGCATCTCCTCAACTTGCTTCACAGCGTCAGCAGTCATGACGACTTTGTCGAAGGCGATTAAGCTAACAGGGTCGATTGTTGCTGCATCACGTACGTCAACTTTATATAAGTTACGTGCTGCTAAATACAGATTCTCATCTACATCAGCAGTGACGATCAGAACATCAACCAGAGCCATATCTTTCAGTTTCTGTGCTAAAAGCTTAGTTTTAGGCGCTTCAACAGAAAAATTCTCTACGACGATCAGACGATCTTGACGTACCAATTCAGACAGAATGCTCTTCAGAGCACCACGGTACATCTTTTTGTTTACTTTTTGACTGTGGTCCTGTGGTTTAGCTGCGAAGCTAACACCACCAGAGCGCCAAATTGGGCTCTTGATTGAACCTGAACGTGCACGACCTGTACCTTTCTGTCTCCAAGGCTTTTTGCCTGAACCAGAAACTTCAGCACGGGTTTTCTGAGCACGAGTACCTTGACGAGCACCAGCAGCGTATGCAACGACTACTTGATGCACAAGCGCTTCGTTAAAGTCACGCCCGAAGGTAGTTTCGGAAACAGTCAGCGCGCCTTGCGCGTCTTTCATTACCAATTCCATTCCTATCTCCTCGACGTTACGCCTTGACAGCTGGTTTAACGATCAGGTCACTGCCAGTTGCACCTGGAACAGCACCTTTGACCAGCAGCAGGTTGCGCTCAGCGTCAACACGTACTACTTCCAGGCTCTGAACGGTAACTTGTTCGTTACCCAGTTGACCTGCCATTTTCTTGCCTTTAAACACCTTACCCGGAGTCTGGTTCTGACCGATAGAACCCGGAACACGGTGAGACAAGGAGTTACCATGGGTAGCATCTTGAGTACGGAAGTTCCAGCGCTTTACAGTACCGGCAAAACCTTTACCTTTAGATGTTCCAGTAACGTCGACTTTTTTAACGTCAGCGAAAATTTCTACGCTAATGCTTTGACCTACAGTGTATTCTTCGCCTTCATTCAGACGGAATTCACGTAGTAAGCGACCAGCTTCAACACCAGCTTTAGCAAAATGCCCTGCTTCAGGTTTCAGTACACGGTTAGCTTTTTTGCTACCAGTAGTCACCTGAATGGCACGATAACCGTCTTTCTCTAGATCTCTGACCTGAGTAACACGGTTGTTTTCAATTTCGATAACGGTTACAGGGATTGAAACGCCATCTTCAGTGAAGATACGAGTCATTCCTACTTTCTTACCGACTAAACCAATCATTGTTTCAACCTCTCAATCGCTTGATGACCTGATTAACCTAGGCTGATCTGCACGTCTACGCCGGCAGCCAGATCCAGACGCATCAGAGCATCAACGGTTTTCTCGGTTGGCTCAACGATGTCAACCAGACGTTTGTGAGTGCGAATTTCATACTGATCACGCGCATCTTTATTAACGTGCGGAGAAATCAACACTGTGAAACGCTCTTTGCGCGTCGGCAGTGGGATTGGACCACGAACTTGCGCACCAGTGCGCTTAGCAGTCTCTACGATTTCCGCAGTTGATTGATCAATCAGACGATGATCAAAAGCTTTCAGGCGGATACGGATTCTTTGGTTCTGCATGAGACCAGAGCTCCAACTATTTTTTATAAACGTAAATGATCACTACTCGTACCCATTTCGATTGATGAGAGAGTGTAATCGTTCTGCATATAACTCCCCAATCGGGAGTATTATATTAATGCAATATAAAATCTGCATTAGCTGATAAATCAGCCTCACTAAATCAGTGAGCCTGCGCATTATACTTGCCTGAGTGATGAAATCAAGCCAAGAATAAAAAATCAGCGATAAAAATTCGTTTTATCTTTTCAAAAATAAAAAAAGCAAAGGCACCTTCATTACCTTTGCTTTAAAAAGCATCTAATAATTCACTAACGAAGGTGAATTATTCTTTTCTGTATGAGCCAAATTACTCTTCAATAATTTGAGCTTGTAGATAATTTTGAAGTCCCATGCGTTCGATAAGTTCAAGCTGGGTTTCTATCCAATCAATGTGCCCTTCTTCATCGATTAGAATTTCTAGCATGAGATCACGGCTGACATAATCATGAATTGAATCTGCGTAAGCAATGGCTTCACGTAAATCTTTGGCACCGCCTAATTCTAATTCCAAATCAGAACGTAGCATCTCTTCAACATCTTCACCGATGTTTAATTTGCCTAAATCTTGTAAATTTGGAATGCCTTCAAGGAACAAGATACGCTCGATATATTTATCTGCGTGTTTCATCTCGTCTATGGATTCATGATATTCCATTTCATTGAGACGTGAGAGTCCCCAATTCTTGAACATTCGGGCATGTAGGAAATACTGATTAATTGCAACAAGCTCACCACCTAATAACTTATTAAGGTGGGCTATCATTTTTTTATCACCTTTCATTTTTATGCTCCTTTGCTTCCAGTCTTTTCAGTGTAGACCTTTTATACAAAGAGGAGAGAAAGGAAATTTAAAATTTGTTATGCAACTTCAGAAATTTGTGGGTAAAGAGCTGATTGCTCATTTTCGATAAGTTGACGGGCTTGACGTACGCACTTACCGCAACAACTTCCAACGGGTAAGATCTTGCGTAATTCATTAATAGTGTGGATTTGATGTTTATGGACAGTTGAGATAATTTTTTTATCACTCACACCGTGGCAAAGACATACGTACATAATAACAACCTCATTAACTACTCACGAACAAGATAGTAAATGATAATTATTATGATTTCAATTTCTATTTATTTGACTTAAGTGTTTTTACTTATTTATATCATCAACGATGATGATGCAGGAGAAAACATTAATACTTTGCTGAGATTTAAAATATCTAATCTTCAGATACAAAAAAAGGGCATCTTACGATGCCCTCTTCATGCATAAATCTATCGGGAATTAACCTAATACTTTAGCAACAACGCCCGCACCTACTGTACGGCCACCTTCACGGATAGCGAAACGTAAACCGTCGTCCATCGCGATTGGGTGAATCAGTTCAACGATCATGTTGATGTTGTCACCTGGCATTACCATTTCTACGCCTTCTGGTAATTCGATAGTACCAGTTACGTCAGTTGTACGGAAGTAGAACTGTGGACGGTAGCCTTTGAAGAATGGAGTATGACGACCACCTTCATCTTTGCTCAGAATATAAACTTCTGATTCGAATTTAGTGTGTGGCTTGATTGAACCTGGTTTTGCCAGTACTTGTCCACGTTCGATTTCTTCACGTTTAGTACCACGCAGAAGAACACCAACGTTCTCACCTGCACGACCTTCGTCAAGTAATTTACGGAACATTTCAACGCCAGTACAAGTTGTTTTAACTGTTGGTTTGATACCAACGATTTCAACTTCTTCACCAACTTTAACAACACCACGCTCAACACGACCAGTTACTACTGTACCACGGCCTGAGATTGAGAATACGTCTTCGATTGGTAACAGGAATGGTTTGTCAATTGCACGCTCTGGTTCTGGGATGTATGAATCCAGTGCTTCTGCTAATTCAACAATTTTTGCTTCCCACTCAGCTTCGCCTTCCAGTGCTTTCAGCGCTGAACCACGGATTACTGGAGTGTCGTCACCTGGGAAATCGTACTGAGACAGAAGTTCACGAACTTCCATTTCTACTAATTCCAGTAACTCTTCATCATCTACCATGTCACATTTGTTCAGGAATACGATGATGTAAGGAACACCAACCTGACGACCTAACAGGATGTGCTCACGAGTTTGTGGCATTGGGCCATCAGTCGCAGCAACAACCAGGATAGCTCCGTCCATTTGCGCAGCACCAGTGATCATGTTTTTAACATAGTCGGCGTGACCTGGGCAGTCTACGTGTGCGTAGTGACGAGTTGGAGTGTCATATTCTACGTGTGAAGTAGAGATGGTGATACCACGAGCTTTTTCTTCTGGTGCGTTATCGATTTGATCGAATGCACGAGCAGCACCACCGTAAGTTTTAGCTAAAACTGTAGTGATTGCAGCAGTCAGAGTTGTTTTACCGTGGTCAACGTGGCCGATAGTACCAACGTTAACGTGCGGTTTTGAACGTTCAAATTTTTCTTTAGACATTTAAATTGTCCCTCTAAGACACGGAATCGGTGGTTACACCACATCAACCAAGCAGTAAGTAAATTAGCGATTTGCTAGTGCTTGTTAAGATTTTAATCAGGGAGGCAAGAACATGAAGGAGTGGTGCTGATAGGCAGATTCGAACTGCCGACCTCACCCTTACCAAGGGTGCGCTCTACCAACTGAGCTATATCAGCACATCTGGAGCGGGCAGCGGGAATCGAACCCGCATCATCAGCTTGGAAGGCTGAGGTAATAGCCATTATACGATGCCCGCAGAACTCGGCTACCTGACTTAAAATCAGCTTTGTATTCTACTTAAGTGTTTACTAATTTAAAACACTTAAGTTAGGAATTAATGGTGGTGGGAGAAGGATTCGAACCTTCGAAGTCTGTGACGGCAGATTTACAGTCTGCTCCCTTTGGCCGCTTGGGTATCCCACCAAACCTAATTTTTAATGGTGCCGGCACCAAGAGTCGAACTCGGGACCTACTGATTACAAGTCAGTTGCTCTACCAACTGAGCTATGCCGGCTAAGTGGTGCGCATTCTAGGAGGACTTTCATCATGATGCAACAAAAAAATTGCGATATTTGTTCTTTTGCTTAGATTTTGTTCACTTTTGATTGAATTGTTGATTTTTTAGGAAAAAAACGACCAAAATGCCAACAAAAATTCATGATAGATTAGCACGCTAATTTATCTATTCAGTCCCAAATTTATTAATCATCAATAAATTTTTAGAAAAAAGATTAATTGCACCCTTATTAGTCTACGCTAAAAAATTATTTTTATGACTATTTTTTGTACTTTTTTTACAAATTTATTCAGTTCGTGTCAAAAAAAGTAGAAAAAATTTAAAAAATATCTACGCCTAAGAGGCATCACTCGTTATGATGCTGTTTATTTTTTATCGGATACGGGTGTTTTAAACAGCCTGTCCAACCTGCGAATATTAGGCAGATGTTGGCTTATGAATAACAAAGAACGCTTTATAACCCCTTATTTAGAATTTGACAGAAAGCACTGGGCAACGTTAAGAGATTCCGTTCCTTTAACACTAACCGAGAAAGAGATTGCCGATTTAAAAGGAATTAACGAAGAAATTTCTATTGATGATGTCATTGAGATTTATCTTCCTCTTTCAAGATTGCTCAATTTTTACATAAGTTCTAACTTACGTCGTCAAGCCGTCTTAGAGCAGTTTCTTGGAACAAGAAGCGCTAAAATCCCTTATATTATTGGTATAGCCGGCAGTGTTGCTGTTGGTAAGAGCACCACTGCTCGTTTACTACAAGCACTTTTAACCCGTTGGCCAGAACATCGTAAAGTTGATTTAATTACTACTGATGGTTTTCTTTTACCTAATGCGGAGTTAAAGAAACGCGGGATAATGAAGAAGAAAGGATTTCCTGAATCCTATGATATGCATAGCCTTGTCTCTTTCGTTTCTGATATAAAATCAGGCAAGAAGCAAGTAACAGCCCCTGTCTATTCTCATTTAGTGTATGACATCATTCCAGATAAGAAACAGGTTATTGAACAACCGGATATCTTAATTCTTGAAGGATTGAATGTATTACAAAGCAATCAAGATTATCCTCATGATCCGCATAATGTTTTCGTATCAGATTATGTAGATTTCTCTATTTATGTTGATGCTGAAGAAGAATTACTAAAACACTGGTATATCAGTCGCTTTTTAAAATTTAGAGAAGGTGCGTTCACTGATCCTGAATCATATTTTAATAATTACTCTAAATTAAGCAGAGAAGAATCTATTGAAATAGCATCTTCAATTTGGCAAGAAATTAATGGTTTGAATTTAAAACAGAATATTTTGCCGACGAAAGAAAGAGCGAGCCTTATACTGACCAAAGGCCAAAATCATACGATCACCAACGTTCGATTACGTAAATAAATCTAAACAATTAGTGATACTTGGTCTCAGTATTATTGTATTTTAGTTATTCAAAATAATATCGATAAACAAAAAGCTTTCCAATTTAGGAAAGCTTTTTTAGTTTTAGATGTTCGATGCAATTTAAAGCATTACGATGCACTTCTCAGTGAAATTTCACCACCTATATAAGGTATGATTTTTCCATCTTGTTCTAAAAGTAAAGCCCCTTGATCATTGATGCCCTTGGCAATACCAAAGATCTCTTTTTCACCAATAATAAGCTTCACTCGGCGATCCATAAAATTATCTAAACGTTTCCAACGCTCGATAAACACAGATAACCCTTGTTTTTCAAATTGAACAAATGCTTCTCTTAGTGCATTAGTAATTTCACAAGCAAGCTTATTTCTATCAATTTTGATACCAACTTGCTCTAAGTTAATCCATTGCTGGTTAATGGCTTCAGTTTGATTTTTACTCATCGCAATATTGATACCAATACCCGTGACAATATGAGCAACATCGCCTGTTTTTCCTGTTAACTCAACAAGAATACCTGAAAGTTTTTTATCATTTAAATAGAGATCGTTAGGCCATTTAACTTTAACGCCATCTGCACCAAGCTTTTGCAATACCTCAGCCATAATAACGCCGACAACCAAACTCAGTCCTATTGCAGCCGCAGGCCCTTGTTCGAGTTTCCAATACATACTCAAGTATAAATTTCTACCAAAAGGCGAAATCCATTGACGTCCTCTTCGGCCTCGTCCAGCAGACTGGTATTCAGCAATGCAGACATCACCCGATTTTAATGCGCTAATACGTTGTATCAAATACTGGTTAGTAGAATCTATAACAGGAATAACGCTAGCAGGTTCACCTTTGATATTTTTGTTTACACTATCCGCATTTAACAAATTCATAGGAGCATCTAATTGATAGCCCTTTCCTGCGACAGTTTGAACATCGATACCCCAGCTACGCAATGTCTGAATATGTTTGTTAATACCTGCGCGTGTCATTCCTAAGCTTTCGCCTAGTTGCTCTCCTGAATGGATATTTCCGTCAGCAAGAATTTCAATTAATAATAAAGGTGTTGGTGTTTCTTTCATGAAATAGCGTCCACTGCATTGATTTCGCCATATTGACCAATAAAACGGACTTCTGGCTCTAATTGCACACCGAAGCGCTCGAAGACTTTTTGACGTATATATGCAGCTAAATTAACAATGTCTTTGCCTGTTGCCAGACCGTCTTTATTGATAAGAACAAGTGCTTGCTTCATATGAACAGCCGCACCACCAATCTGATGGCCTTTAAGACCGCATTGATCAATCAGCCAACCTGCTGCAAGTTTTACACCATCTTGTTGAACATATTGCGGACAGAAGGGGTATTCTGCTTTTAAATGTTGTGCAATACGAATATCAACAATTGGATTCTTGAAAAAACTACCAGCATTACCTGTTATGGTAGGATCCGGTAGTTTGCTCGTTCTCATAGAGCACACAGACCCAAACACATCTTTTGGCGTAACTGTTTCTAATGATAATTTTGATAAATCGCCATAGGTAAGAATAGGCTCCCATTTTTTGCTAAGCTGTAAGCCTACAGCAACAATGGCAAAGCCTTGCTGATAATGATGTTTGAAAATACTATCTCGGTAACCAAACTGACATTCATTATTAGTTAATCGATGAACATGACCTGTACTTAGTTCAACAATATCTACATAAGCGCAAACATCTTTTAATTCTTTACCATAAGCACCGATATTTTGTATTGGTGCTGAGCCTACATTTCCTGGGATCAGTGATAAATTTTCCAGTCCATAGATGTTCTTTTCTAACAGAAATTCAATAAGTGCATGCCAATTTTCGCCCGCACCAACATGAACAGACCAATATTGCTCATCTTCAGTAATTTCAATACCAGCAATACAGTTGCGAATAACAACACCATTAAAATCTTCTGTAAATAGTACGTTGCTACCACCACCTAGAATAAGGGTGGGCATTTTCTGCTCATGAGCATTTTGCCAATATGTACAAAGCTCATCTTCATTATTTGCAGTTTCTATTTGGTGAGCTTTTGCTCTCAAACCAAATGTATTAAATGCTTGCAATGAAACCGATTCTTTCATGAAAGTCTACCTCATTTAGCTGATGGCTTAGTTTAACAGCCAAGTATCGCTGAGGATAGCAAAGTGATAGGTGATTAGTGTGGAGATATTACATCTGTATTTTAGATGTTGTCTTAGAATGCAAAAAAGCCAACCCATTGGGTTGGCTTTCTCGTCTTATTTAATGCCTGGCAGTTCCCTACTCTCACATGGGGAGGCCCCACACTACCATCGGCGCTACAACGTTTCACTTCTGAGTTCGGCATGGATTCAGGTGGGTCCGCTGCGCTATGGCCGCCAAGCAAATTCTGTTTTTATAACTATCTGTTTATGTAGCTATAATTAATTTTTTATGGTGCTGATACCCAGATTCGAACTGGGGACCTCACCCTTACCAAGGGTGTGCTCTACCAACTGAGCCATATCAGCACTAGTGGCTTATTGTCACCGGCTGACACAGCCTAAATTTGATGCCTGGCAGTTCCCTACTCTCACATGGGGAGACCCCACACTACCATCGGCGCTACAACGTTTCACTTCTGAGTTCGGCATGGATTCAGGTGGGTCCGCTGCGCTATGGCTGCCAAGCAAATTCTGTTTTATTACCCGTTATTGTGTATCTCTACACATTAACCAGCAATATTCAATCTTAAACAAGCTTACTTCATCTACTGTCGTCTCTCAGACAAAACACCTTCGGTGTTGTCAGGTTAAGCCTCACGGTTCATTAGTACTGGTTAGCTCAACGTATCGCTACGCTTACACACCCAGCCTATCAACGTCTTAGTCTTAAACGTTCCTTTAGGTCACTCAAGGTGACAGGGAAGACTCATCTCGAGGCAAGTTTCCCGCTTAGATGCTTTCAGCGGTTATCTCTTCCGCACTTAGCTACCGGGCAATGCCATTGGCATGACAACCCGAACACCAGTGGTGCGTTCACTCCGGTCCTCTCGTACTAGGAGCAACCCCTCTCAATCTTCCAACGCCCACGGCAGATAGGGACCGAACTGTCTCACGACGTTCTAAACCCAGCTCGCGTACCACTTTAAATGGCGAACAGCCATACCCTTGGGACCTACTTCAGCCCCAGGATGTGATGAGCCGACATCGAGGTGCCAAACACCGCCGTCGATATGAACTCTTGGGCGGTATCAGCCTGTTATCCCCGGAGTACCTTTTATCCGTTGAGCGATGGCCCTTCCATTCAGAACCACCGGATCACTAAGACCTACTTTCGTACCTGCTCGAGCCGTCACTCTCACAGTCAAGCTGGCTTATGCCTTTGCACTAACCGCATGATGTCCGACCATGCTTAGCCAACCTTCGTGCTCCTCCGTTACTCTTTAGGAGGAGACCGCCCCAGTCAAACTACCCACCAGACACGGTCCCCGATCCAGATTATGGACCTAGGTTAGAACATCAAACGTTAAAGGGTGGTATTTCAAGGTTGACTCCATGCAGACTGGCGTCCACACTTCATAGTCTCCCACCTATCCTACACATCAAGGCTCAATGTTCAGTGTCAAGCTATAGTAAAGGTTCACGGGGTCTTTCCGTCTTGCCGCGGGTACACTGCATCTTCACAGCGAGTTCAATTTCACTGAGTCTCGGGTGGAGACAGCCTGGCCATCATTACGCCATTCGTGCAGGTCGGAACTTACCCGACAAGGAATTTCGCTACCTTAGGACCGTTATAGTTACGGCCGCCGTTTACTGGGGCTTCGATCAAGAGCTTCTCCTTACGGATAACCCCATCAATTAACCTTCCAGCACCGGGCAGGCGTCACACCGTATACGTCCACTTTCGTGTTTGCACAGTGCTGTGTTTTTAATAAACAGTTGCAGCCAGCTGGTATCTTCGACTGGCTTCGGCTCCGTCCGCAAGGGACTTCACTTACCGCCAGCGTGCCTTCTCCCGAAGTTACGGCACCATTTTGCCTAGTTCCTTCACCCGAGTTCTCTCAAGCGCCTGAGTATTCTCTACCTGACCACCTGTGTCGGTTTGGGGTACGATTGTTGGTAACCTGAAGCTTAGAGGCTTTTCCTGGAAGCAGGGCATCAATTGCTTCACCACCTTAGTGGCTCGTCATCACACCTCAGCATTAAGTGACCGGATTTGCCTAATCACTCTGCCTACATGCTTGAACCGGGACGACCGTCGCCCGGACAACCTAGCCTTCTCCGTTCCCCCATCGCAGTTACCACCAGTACGGGAATATTAACCCGTTTCCCATCGACTACGCTTTTCAGCCTCGCCTTAGGGGTCGACTCACCCTGCCCCGATTAACGTTGGACAGGAACCCTTGGTCTTCCGGCGTGCGGGTTTTTCACCCGCATTATCGTTACTTATGTCAGCATTCGCACTTCTGATACCTCCAGCATACCTCACAGTACACCTTCGCAGGCTTACAGAACGCTCCCCTACCCAACAACACATAGTGTCGCTGCCGCAGCTTCGGTGCATGGTTTAGCCCCGTTACATCTTCCGCGCGGGCCGACTCGACCAGTGAGCTATTACGCTTTCTTTAAATGATGGCTGCTTCTAAGCCAACATCCTGGCTGTCTGAGCCTTCCCACTTCGTTTCCCACTTAACCATGACTTTGGGACCTTAGCTGGCGGTCTGGGTTGTTTCCCTCTTCACGACGGACGTTAGCACCCGCCGTGTGTCTCCCGTGATAACATTCTTCGGTATTCGCAGTTTGCATCGAGTTGGTAAGTCGGGATGACCCCCTAGTCGAAACAGTGCTCTACCCCCGAAGATGAGTTCACGAGGCGCTACCTAAATAGCTTTCGGGGAGAACCAGCTATCTCCCGGTTTGATTGGCCTTTCACCCCCATCCACAAGTCATCCGCTAATTTTTCAACATTAGTCGGTTCGGTCCTCCAGTTAGTGTTACCCAACCTTCAACCTGCCCATGGATAGATCACCGGGTTTCGGGTCTATACCCTGCAACTCATTCGCCCAGTTAAGACTCGGTTTCCCTACGGCTCCCCTATACGGTTAACCTTGCTACAGAATATAAGTCGCTGACCCATTATACAAAAGGTACGCAGTCACCCCATAAAGAGGCTCCTACTGCTTGTACGTACACGGTTTCAGGTTCTTTTTCACTCCCCTCGCCGGGGTTCTTTTCGCCTTTCCCTCACGGTACTGGTTCACTATCGGTCAATCAGGAGTATTTAGCCTTGGAGGATGGTCCCCCCATATTCAGACAGGATAACACGTGTCCCGCCCTACTCGTCGAGTTCACAATAACAGCATCTTCGGATACGGGGCTATCACCCTTTACTGCCGGACTTTCCAGACCGTTCTCCTGATGCTGCTATTGATTAAGACTCTGGGCTGTTCCCCGTTCGCTCGCCGCTACTAGGGGAATCTCGGTTGATTTCTTTTCCTCGGGGTACTGAGATGTTTCAGTTCTCCCGGTTCGCTTCATGACGCTATGTATTCACGTCATGATAATATCCATTGGATATTGGGTTTCCCCATTCGGAAATCGTCGGGTATAACGGTTCATATCACCTTACCGACGCTTATCGCAGATTAGCACGTCCTTCATCGCCTCTGATTGCCTAGGCATCCACCGTGTACGCTTATTCGCTTAACCTCACAACCCGAAGATGTTTCTCTCGAAGACCAATGTCTTGAGTTCACACTTCAAGGTCTGAGATTTTGAGAGACTCATCAATATACCTCGGTGATATATTGATTTGTTTTCAATTTTTCAGCTTGTTCCAGATTGTTAAAGAGCATAATAGGTAAAATAACTCATGCGAATTATCTTAACTATTCTCTGATTTTCATCAGACATAGTGTGGTACGCCTTTCACTCATACCGCGCAATTGGCGTCCCCTAGGGGATTCGAACCCCTGTTACCGCCGTGAAAGGGCGGTGTCCTAGGCCTCTAGACGAAGGGGACTCTTGTCAGCTTCGCAGACGCGCTTTTGCTCGTTCTTCATCAGACAATCTGTGTGAGCACTACACATAACACGTATCTCTTAGGTAAGGAGGTGATCCAACCGCAGGTTCCCCTACGGTTACCTTGTTACGACTTCACCCCAGTCATGAATCACAAAGTGGTAAGCGCCCTCCCGAAGGTTAAGCTACCTACTTCTTTTGCAACCCACTCCCATGGTGTGACGGGCGGTGTGTACAAGGCCCGGGAACGTATTCACCGTAGCATTCTGATCTACGATTACTAGCGATTCCGACTTCATGGAGTCGAGTTGCAGACTCCAATCCGGACTACGACAGACTTTATGAGTTCCGCTTGCTCTCGCGAGGTCGCTTCTCTTTGTATCTGCCATTGTAGCACGTGTGTAGCCCTACTCGTAAGGGCCATGATGACTTGACGTCATCCCCACCTTCCTCCGGTTTATCACCGGCAGTCTCCTTTGAGTTCCCGCCATCACGCGCTGGCAACAAAGGATAAGGGTTGCGCTCGTTGCGGGACTTAACCCAACATTTCACAACACGAGCTGACGACAGCCATGCAGCACCTGTCTCAGAGTTCCCGAAGGCACTCCTCTATCTCTAAAGGATTCTCTGGATGTCAAGAGTAGGTAAGGTTCTTCGCGTTGCATCGAATTAAACCACATGCTCCACCGCTTGTGCGGGCCCCCGTCAATTCATTTGAGTTTTAACCTTGCGGCCGTACTCCCCAGGCGGTCGATTTAACGCGTTAGCTCCAGAAGCCACGGTTCAAGACCACAACCTCTAAATCGACATCGTTTACAGCGTGGACTACCAGGGTATCTAATCCTGTTTGCTCCCCACGCTTTCGCACCTGAGCGTCAGTCTTTGTCCAGGGGGCCGCCTTCGCCACCGGTATTCCTCCACATCTCTACGCATTTCACCGCTACACGTGGAATTCTACCCCCCTCTACAAGACTCTAGCCAACCAGTTTCAGATGCAATTCCCAAGTTAAGCTCGGGGCTTTCACATCTGACTTAATTGACCGCCTGCGTGCGCTTTACGCCCAGTAATTCCGATTAACGCTTGCACCCTCCGTATTACCGCGGCTGCTGGCACGGAGTTAGCCGGTGCTTCTTCTGCGGGTAACGTCAATTGCTAAGAGTATTAATCTTAACACCTTCCTCCCCGCTGAAAGTACTTTACAACCCTAAGGCCTTCTTCATACACGCGGCATGGCTGCATCAGGCTTGCGCCCATTGTGCAATATTCCCCACTGCTGCCTCCCGTAGGAGTCTGGGCCGTGTCTCAGTCCCAGTGTGGCTGATCATCCTCTCAGACCAGCTAGAGATCGTCGCCTAGGTGAGCCATTACCTCACCTACTAGCTAATCCCATATGGGTTCATCCGATAGCGCAAGGTCCGAAGAGCCCCTGCTTTGGTCCGTAGACGTCATGCGGTATTAGCCACCGTTTCCAGTAGTTATCCCCCTCTATCGGGCAGATCCCCATACATTACTCACCCGTCCGCCGCTCGTCAGCAAGAAAGCAAGCTTTCCCCTGTTACCGCTCGACTTGCATGTGTTAGGCCTGCCGCCAGCGTTCAATCTGAGCCATGATCAAACTCTTCAATTAAAAGTGTTTGATGCTCAAAGAAATCGAAAACTTAGCTATTCATAAATGAATTTACTTTTGTTGTTCACTCTTCAAGACTTGATACATCTAATATTTTAGAAGATATCGTCTCTGCGAGTGCCCACACAGATTGTCTGATAATTTGTTAAAGAGCAGTGCAACATTCGCTGCCGTTTCCGGTCTTCTGCGTTGTTGCGAGGAGGTGCATTCTACATCTTCCTCATTCAGTGTCAAGCGTTTATTCTCAAGGCTTTTCACTTTTTTCTTTGTTCTCTCGGCTAACTCACTTAGCGTGGTTTGCCGTGACAACGAGGGCGCATTATAGGGAGTTTTGTGAAGCTGGCAACACTTTTTTTGAGTTTTTTTACTGACCGTTGAATTTTCAATCAAATTGCACTTAAAGCGCCAGTTTTCTGAGCGATTCGAAGCCAAAACTTGCTAAAACAGGTTTTAGTAATTCGCTATTCTCATCTTCTTTTAAGCAATAAGCGAAGCTAATTTCATTTGAACCTTTTATTTTCGCTTGATTTACGACCAACCACGCAGTTCTTCGTGCAATTGCAGCACCAGAATCGATGATTCGTGTGCCATCAGGTAAAACAGAAAGAAGTTCATCCGCTAATAAAGGGAAATGAGTGCAACCTAGTACCACTGTATCCGGTGGCTCTTTCATTTTTAGCCAAGGTGTAAGGATTTTGCGAAGCTCATCTAAAGAAACCTCTTCACCATGAAGTTTTCTTTCTGCCAGTTCTACCAGCTCAGCCGAACCTAAAGAGTGAACTTTGCAATCAGTTGCAAAGCGTTCAATAAGTTCATGGGTATAAGGACGTTTAACTGTTGCTCTGGTCGCTAATAATCCAACCACGCCATTACATGTTAATTTAGCCGCTGGCTTAATCGCCGGAACAACACCCACAATAGGGATCTCTGTAAACTTGGCGCGTAAAGCAGGAAGGCTTACTGTACTTGCTGTATTGCAAGCAATAACAATAGTGGCGAGATCATGTTTTTCAGCAACCGCGCTAACTATTCGAACAACACGGTCAATAATGAACTCTTGTGATTTTTCACCATAAGGGAAAGCTTCATTATCGAAAACATAGATATAGTGAGCCTCCGGTAGTTTTTCACGGATCTCACGATAAACAGATAAACCGCCAACCCCTGAATCAAAAACTAATACAGTAGGGTTAGCGGTAGATAGTGCATCAGAAGTTGTAACTTCCTGTGAGGAAGTATTCTCGTCCTGGCGTGCGATAGCCATAAGCTGTCTCATAATCTTTATCAAACAGGTTGGCTATTCTACCACGAATTGAGAGATGTGATGTAATAGGATATGAAGCAGTTAAATCCCAAATACTCACACCACCTAAAGAAACATTCTCATAAGTCCCATAATCTTTATCTGTGCGCTGACCGATATATTGGTAAGTCACACCCATATCGAGTTTCTCGACTTGCCAATCAAGTTGATATTTCAGTTGTTGACGAGCACGACGATCAAGACGTTGATGCGTTTCTTTATTTCTTGCGTCTATATATTGTAGGTTAAAGGTATGATGAAAAACCCAAGTATCCATTTCACCTGTAAATTCCACACCTTTAATTAAAGCTTTACCAACATTGTAATTACGATATGGATAGTTCGATTCACCTTGGATCAAAGAGTTCACATCATTACGATACGCCGTTAATCGCCACTCTAAAGGTCCTGTTAGTCCTTCAAAGCCGCCTTCCCACTGTTTACTCTTTTCAGGTTGTAAGTCTGGATTACTTCCCCATTCACTATAAAGTTGCATCAGTGTCGGAGCTTTAAATGCCGTACCATAACCACCAATCACACGATAACCGTCAACAAATTCCCAGCCTAGGTTAGTTTGCCAAGTAGTATGCCAGCCATATTCTGAATGCTTATCAGAACGTACAGAGGCTTCAGCGATAATCTCACCTAATTTTTGCTGCCCTGTTAGATATAAGCCAGTATTGTCGAAGTGTTCTTTATTAGGAAATCCATTGGAGCCTGCTTTAATAGATTGACGTTGCCAATCAACACCACCACCAATACTACCATCCCCTAATAAAAGGTGATTTCCCCACTGCACATTATATTGCTCAGAGTTGGTAAAACGGCTTCCTTTACCATAGCGACCATAACGAGGATCATAGTCATAATCTTTGGTGTAGTTATAGCTAGTATTTAAAGAAGAAGAGTAGTTATCGCGATGAAACTTCACGCCACCATCATAGGTACGGCTAAATAGAGCTCTTGTATCCGTTAATGTATCGTTATAACTGTCATAATAAGCATCATAAGCGGTGCGATTATCAAAACCATAAGCTCGTGCATATAAAGAAACGTCATCATTAATATCATGATTAACCCCTAACCACAGTGACTTATTCATAAAGCCATCACGATCAGGTTGTGGATATCCACCAGTATTTCCATTCGCTTCTACATCATAACCTTTGGTATAGAGATAACTACCTGCTGCGGTTAATGTTGTTCTATCCCCGACTTTCTGTTTTACCGAACCATCATATTCTTGATAACCATGAGAACCCATTGTGGCATTAAGCGTTCCTCCTTCCGTTTTTCTTTCTGTGAGGATATTAATCACGCCGCCAATCGCATCTGAACCATAAACAGAAGAACGAGGCCCTCTTATATATTCAATACGTTGAACAAGAGAAAGGGGAATTTGGCTAATATCGGAACTACCAGATACGTTAGCCTGATTTAAACGCACACCATCCACTAAGATAAGAACATGACGAGATTCAGTCCCACGGACATAAATAGAGCTCATCTGCCCTATCCCGCCGTTTTGCCCCACATCAATACCCGGCATTCTGCGTAATACATCAATAACACTATTACTCTGCCAACGATCGATCTGTTCACGTTCAACAACAGTGATAGGCGCTAGAATAGAAGAGTTAGGCTCTTGAAAGCGGTTCGCGGTCACACTTAATGTATCGCTGTTATTCGCAAACGCACCAAAACTGCTCACCATGACACTCAAAGCCACACTCGAAGCCATACTAGAAATAAGAAAAACTTTTTTATTATTCATGAAAATCTGCATCCAACAGAATAAGTAGCAGGATGCCGCCAAAATTAAATAAAGCGCGTATTTAATTTAAGATGCGACAGGTCTTCGGCAGGTCTTCGGACTCTAGGTTAAATAAACAATTTTGTATATTTAAGATAATGACTTCCCACCGCACTTATAAGGTGCTTTGTAGTGTCTTTTATTATCCTTGATCCTATTACCGCTGCGCGTCAGTTCTGGCTTTGCACCAGATTCCCTTTTCACTCCTATTAGGAGACCGAATAACTATGCTACGATTTCAAATCCACTGAGTCCAGAAATTGAACATGAAGAATACTGGACATCTTCATGAGGATCTCTACAATTTCGCTCGCTTAACTTTATTACTGCCAAAAAAAGGCGAGATACCATGCAGAATTCATTACCAACGCAAACATATCAGTCTCAACTGAATGAAAAAACACAACGTCTACAAACAATGATGGCCCCTTTTAATGCGCCTGAAGCAGAGGTTTTTTCATCACCAGAACAGCATTATCGTATGCGTGCGGAATTCCGTATCTGGCATGAAGAAGATTCTCTCTATCATATTATGTTTGACCAAGAGACTAAGCAGCGTATTCGTGTTGACCAATTTCCGGTTGCCAGCCAACTTATTAATAAAATGATGGCTGCCTTGTTAGCAGAAATAAAAGATAAACCGACACTCAGAAAGAAACTGTTTCAGATTGATTATCTTTCTACGTTGAGTAATAAAATTATTGTCTCATTGCTTTATCACAAGAAAATTGATGAAACCTGGCAACAAGAAGCAATGGCATTACGCCAATCATTAATTGCTCAAGGTTTTGATGTGCAATTAATCGGTCGCGCATATAAAACAAAAATTATGCTCGATAACGATTTTATTGATGAAGTGCTCCCCGTTGCTGGCAAAGAGATGATTTATCGCCAAGTTGAAAATAGCTTCACGCAACCTAATGCACAGGTCAATATTAAGATGTTGGAATGGGCATTAAAAGCAACGGAAAATGCAAAAGGCGATCTGCTTGAGCTGTATTGCGGTAACGGTAACTTTTCATTAGCGCTCGCACGTAATTTTGATCGCGTACTGGCAACAGAAATCGCCAAGCCTTCTGTTTATGCCGCACAATATAATATTGCAATGAACAATATTGATAATGTGAAGATTATTCGCATGTCTGCTGAAGATTTTACTCAAGCAATGAATGGAGTAAGGGAATTTAAACGCCTAGAAGGGATCGATTTAAAAGATTACCAATGTGAAACCATTTTTGTTGACCCACCTCGTAGTGGCTTAGATGAGAAAACTGTAGAGTTGGTTAAAAGTTACCCTAGCATTTTATACATTTCTTGCAACCCAGAAACACTGTGCCAGAATTTAGAAACGCTAATTAAAACACATAAAATCAGCAAATTAGCTTTATTCGATCAATTCCCATACACTCATCATATGGAATGTGGCGTGCTATTAGAAAAAAGATAACTGCTTATTTCACTTGTTATAGATAAAAAATCTCCAATAGCACCAATAAAAACAAAAACACCAGCAAGATAACTTGCTGGTGTCAAAATTTCGCTGTGTTTACAACAAAGAGATAAGTACAGACTAGTACTGTTCTGCTTGTGATGCTCTTTCAGCTTCTTCAGCTTGTAGGCGTAAGCGTTGGCGCTGTTTAAATTGACGATAAATCCACAACGCAACAATAACAATACAAACAGAAGAGAAAAAGTTTGAACCCCATTCAGGATTAACGGTTCTGGTGTAAGCGTTATAACCGAATAGGCCTAATAAAAAGAATGAAAAAATCAGCTTAGGCATACCATCGGTCATAGGTTGATTTAAATAACGCTGATATAAACAGTAAACTGCCAAGATTAAACTGATGAGTGGGAAAACTGACCACGTCTCAATAAATGAATTAAAAAAACTCGAATAAGTACCATGTAAAGCGACACCAATGACTGTGGCAAGTAATAGCGTGCTTTTTTCACAGCGATTTTGTTCCATCATTTGTCTCCTTTCTGATGCGTTTTTTTCTTTATCTCTGGGTTATCTTGTAGAGGTATTTGCGTTTCTTGCTCGCGTCGATACCAATAATAGGCACCTTTAGCAATCATTCGCAGTTGTATAACTAATCTTTCTTCTAATTGTTGACGCTTTTCAATATCAATATCCAGTGCTTCTGCGCCTGCACTAAATACAATAGTGACCATTGCTTCAGATTGCATTTCTGTAAAATAACGTGGCATATGACTTTCTTGCTCAAGGTAGTCTGCCAGTTCTGCAATAAAATGTTGGATCTCTCGTGCGACTGCGGCACGAAATTCCGCCGAAGTCCCAGAACGCTCACGTAATAATAATCGAAACGCATTAGGATTATTGCCAATGAATTCCATAAAAGTAGCTACTGATGTTCTGATAACACTGCCACCTTTCGCAATACGTTGACGTGCTTGGCGCATTAATTGACGTAACATCAATCCACTTTCATCAACCATCGTGAGTCCTAGTTCATCAACATCTTTAAAATGACGATAAAATGAGGTAGGTGCAATACCAGCTTCTCTAGCCACTTCTCGTAAACTTAGGCTTGTAAAGCTACGCTCGGCACTGAGTTGGCTAAAAGCAGCTTCAATTAAAGAGCGACGGGTTTTTTCTTTTTGTTTAGCTCTGATGCCAATATTATTACTCACGGAAATCCTGATAATCCTAATTTGGTTTATACTCAATATATCAAACTTTGTTAAAAAAGCAGTGCGTACAATCATCTCTCAAGACACATTCTCATAAAAACTCAACAAAGTGTGACTAATGCCCTTAATGTCAATTGGGCTATTATTCATTCTAATGTTAATATAGCGTTGTCGGTTTGTATAAAACAGGTCTCTTCCTATGCAACATTCTCATTTCGATGCAATTGTGATCGGTTCAGGTCCTGGTGGTGAAGGCGCGGCCATGGGGCTTGTTAAACAAGGAAAGCGCGTCGCAGTTATAGAACGTTATAACAAAGTCGGTGGCGGCTGTACTCACTGGGGAACTATTCCTTCAAAAGCCCTACGTCACGCAGTAAGCCGTATTATCGAATTCAATCAAAACCCGCTTTACAGTGACCAATCTCGTCTTATTAACTCCTCTTTCTCTCAAATACTTCGCCAAGCCAGTACCGTAATTAGTCAGCAGACTAAAATGCGTCAAGGTTTCTATGAGCGTAATAATTGTACAATGTATTCGGGCGAAGCTGCGTTTATTGATGAGCACAGGATCAGCGTGCGTTATCCTGATGGCACTTGCGATATTCTTTCAGCAGATAATTTTATTATTGCAACAGGTTCGCGTCCTTATTGCCCGCCAGATGTCGATTTCTCTCATTCTCGTATTTATAACAGTGACACTATTCTCGATTTAGAGCATGAACCTCACCATGTCATCATTTATGGTGCTGGTGTCATTGGTTGTGAATATGCCTCTATTTTTAGAGGATTAAGAGTAAAAGTAGACTTAATTAATACTCGTGATCACCTATTGTCTTTCCTTGATCAAGAGATGTCTGACGCGCTTTCTTATCACTTCTGGAATAACGGCATTGTTATTCGCCATAATGAAGAATATGAAAGTATTGAAGGTGTCGATGATGGTGTGATTGTTCACTTAAAATCAGGTAAAAAAGTCAAAGCAGATTGCCTACTTTATGCGAATGGTCGAACAGGAAACACAGACACACTAGGCTTAGAAAACGTAGGTATTAAAACAGATAGTCGTGGGCAAGTTTCTGTTAATGCACATTACCAAACCAGTTGCGAACACATTTATGCCGTTGGTGATGTCATTGGTTACCCAAGTCTGGCTTCAGCGGCTTATGATCAAGGTCGAATTGCAGCTTTGGCGATCACAACCGGAAAATCAGAAACACATTTAATTGAAGATATTCCGACGGGGATCTACACCATTCCTGAAATTAGTTCTGTTGGTAAAACAGAGCAACAACTCACTGCAATGAAAATTCCTTATGAAGTGGGTCGCTCTCAATTTAAACATCTGGCAAGAGCGCAAATTGCAGGCATGAATGTAGGGAGTTTGAAAATTCTCTTCCACCGTGAAACCAAGCAAATTTTAGGTATTCACTGCTTCGGTGAGCGTGCTGCTGAAATTATTCATATCGGGCAAGCGATTATGGAGCAAAAAGGTGAAGGCAATACTATCGAGTATTTCGTTAATACTACCTTCAACTATCCAACAATGGCAGAAGCCTACCGTGTTGCTGCACTTAATGGTTTAAACCGCTTATTTTAATGCGTTTTGTTTTTCTGCATAAAATGCGGTCATATGTTCACGGATTGTCTCTGCTAACTGTTCATAACGATTACGCAAAGGTGATCCGGGACGATAAACCAATATAATAGAACGTGATGGATTGGGATCAGTACATTCTAGATAACAAACCCCATCACGTTTTTGTTCTTGAGGTACCGATAAATCAGGCAATAAGGTTATTCCACTACCAGCAGCGACCATATTACGCAAAGTCTCTAAACTCGTTGCTCTAAAATGCGTATCTTCTTTCGCCCCCGCTTGGAAGCAGAACCCTAACGCTTGATCGCGTAAGCAGTGCCCATCTTCTAACATTAATAAACGCTGACCCGCTAAGTCGCCCATTGGCACAGACTCGCGTTCATGCCACGGATGTCCTTCATAAATCGCTAACTTCATTGGCTCTTCAAATAGAGGCACTTCAATAAATGGCGCACTCTCTTTTACCATTGCTAAAATAGCACAATCGAGTTTTCCGCTATCTAACTGAGCTAATAAGCTATGAGTTTGTGCTTCATGAAGATACATCTCTAACTTAGGGTAGTTTTTATGTAATTCAGGAATGATATGAGGCAATAAATAAGGGCCAACTGTAGGAATAAGCCCAATATGTAAAGGCCCCGCCATACTTTCGCCTTGCAATGAAGCCATTTCTTGTAGCACTTTGACTTCACGTAAAACGGTTTTCGCTTGATCCACCAGCAATAAACCTTGTTGAGTAAACAAAACCTTACGGCTAGTTCTTTCAAGCAACATCACACCAAGTTCATCTTCAAGTTTACGAATTTGACCACTTAATGTTGGCTGACTCACATGGCAAGAATCTGCCGCACGACGAAAATGTTTATGCTCAGCTAGAGCCACCAGATATTCCAAGTCACGGATATTCATTGCAGATCCCACATTTATTGCTGATAGTTAATGTCTATAGATAATATAGTAACTGATAAATTTTTCTATCAGTCGAATGTTATTCTGTCTCTCTTTTTCGATATTTTCTGAATAAACAACTCAAACAAAAATAATTTCTTTCAATATTATCGGCAATTAAAAATAAAAGAACAGAGTGAAATTCACCCTGTTCTTTTTGAATAACAATAAGTTGTCTCAGATAAACGCTTTTCTTATTTATCCATATCTAAAACTTCTTTGGCTTTTGCTATCGCATAAGCAACCTGTTTTTGAGAAACACCGCCTTTTGCAAGACGTTTATCTAAGCAAGATTGAAGCGATAAAATATCGTACACATCAATCATGATTTTACTGTTAAACATCTGTAATTCAGAAAGAGGGAGTTCTTCAATCGCTTTACCTTGCTCAATGGCGCAAACAACCACTTCACCCACAATATGGTGAGCTTCACGAAATGGCACACCTTTAGCAACAAGATAATCTGCCAGTTCAGTGGCATTCGCATAACCTTGTTTAGCCGCTTCTTCACAACGAGGGCGACGGATTTGGATCCCATCCAGAACAAGCGTTGCCATATGCAAACAATCAGACCATGTATCGATAGCGTCAAATAGCCCTTCTTTATCTTCTTGCATATCTTTATTGTAAGCGAGAGGTAGACCTTTTAAGGTCATCATCATGCCAGTTAATGCGCCTTGTACTCGTCCACATTTCCCACGGATAAGCTCCAGTGCATCTGGGTTTTTCTTTTGAGGCATTAATGATGAGCCAGAAGTCACTTTATCTGATAATTCAATAAAACCCGCTTCACCACTATTAAAGAAAATAAGATCTTCTGCAAAACGAGATAAATGCACCATACCAATAGCCGCAGAGGATAATAGCTCTAAGACATGATCACGATCGGATACGCTATCTAAGCTATTATTGGTTGCACTCGCAAAACCTAACCATCCCGCTAATTGTTCACGATCGATATCATAAGCCGTTCCGGCTAAAGCCCCACAACCTAATGGGCTGACATCTAAACGTTTTAATGCATCAGCTAAACGGCTTTCATCTCTGGCTAGCATTTCATTGTACGCTAAACACCAATGTGCAAAAGTGACTGGCTGAGCTCGCTGTAGATGGGTGTAACCCGGCATCACGGCATTTTGATTCTGTTCTGCGGTGATAACTAAGGCTTTTTGTAGCTCAACAATCGCTTGGCGAAGATGAATGACTTCTTCTTTACACCATAGCTTTAAGTCTGTTGCGACCTGATCATTACGACTACGACCTGTATGTAATTTTTTACCTAAGTCACCCACTTTGGCAATAAGCTTACTTTCAACCCAGCTATGAATATCTTCTGCATCACTTTGTAAAATAGACTGTGGGTTTGCCGTTACTTCTTCTGATAATTCATTTAACGCTTGCTCAAGTTGAGCTTGTTCATCTTGCGACAATACACCAACTGTGACTAACGCTTTAGACCAAGCTACTGAGCCAAAGATATCCTGTTGTGCCAGTCGAAAATCAAACCGCAGTGAATCATTGAATTGTTTAAACCGTTGATCAGCTTCCTGACTAAAACGTCCACCCCAGAGTGCCATAATCGCTTCCTGTATTTATTCTGTGTAATAAAAAAGAGTGAGAGTGATACTTGTTAGCACCACTCTATTGCTTTGCGTTATTTCTTGCTCAGTGCACGAATACGTGATGGCAGGGAATATAAACGGATAAAGCCTTCAGCATGGCTGTGATCATAAACTTCATCTTCACCAAAGGTTGCAAACTCTTCAGAGTACAGGCTGTTGTCTGATTTCTTCTGAATAGCATTTACATGACCTTTATAAAGCTCTAAAACCACTTCGCCATTCACATCTTTTGCCAGTGATTCAGCGGCAGCTTGTAGTGAAGCGCGGATTGGCGTAAACCAGCGACCATCATAAGCCACATAAGACATCTCTAAGCCTAGTTGCTGACGCCATTTAAATGCATCTCTATCAAGAACAAGTTGCTCAACACCACGCAGAGCCGCCATCATGATAGTGCCCCCTGGGGTTTCGTAACAGCCACGAGATTTCATTCCCACTAAACGGTTTTCAACAATATCGATACGTCCGATACCGTGTTTAACACCTAATGTATTTAGTGTATCTAAACATTCAAAAGGTGATTGTGTTTTACCATTTACTGCGACCACTTCACCCGCTTTAACTGTAACGGTGACTAGTTCTGGTGTTTCTGGTGCTTTCTTAGGATCAACGGTCCATGCCCAGCAATCTTCATTTGAGGCATTCCACGGGCTCTCTAATACGCCACCTTCCGTTGAAATATGCCATGCATTTTCATCACGGCTATAAATTTTCTCAAGAGTTGCTGTTGTTGGGATATTACGAACTTTTAGATAATCCAACAGCGCTTCACGAGAACGTAAATCCCACTCTCTCCAAGGAGCAACCACTTTAAGCTGTGGAGCAAGTGCCGCATAAGTGCTTTCAAAACGAACCTGATCGTTACCTTTACCCGTTGCACCATGAGCAACAGCATCAGCACCTAATTTTAATGCGAGTTCAACTTGTGCTTTGGCGATAACAGGACGCGCCATTGAAGTACCTAATAAATAGCTACCTTCATATAAAGCACCTGTTTTTAATACAGGATAGACATAGTCTTTGATAAACTCTTCACGTAAATCAACGACGTAACACTCTGAAGCACCTGACGTTAATGCTTTTTGTTCTACACCCACTAAATCATCGCGGCTTTGACCAACATCAGCAACAAAAGCGACAACCTCACAGTTATCATAATGTTCTTTTAGCCAAGGAATGATTGCCGATGTATCCAATCCGCCAGAGTATGCCAATACGATTTTCTTAATACCTTTAGTCATAGTGATAACCTTCAATTCCCAATTTGTTTAAATTCTGCCAACTACCAAATAGCGATAAGATTTCTAGAGTGATTTTTAAGCTAAAATTCGGGTTCCTACTGCAACACCATTAAATAATGTCGTCAGTTTTTCAGCATGGCGCCAGCTTGCGATTTCAACAGGTCGTCCTAACGTTTTAGCTGCTTCCAATGCTGCGTTTACTTTCACTATCATGCCGTCAGTGATGATGCCCTGATCGATTAACATCTGTGCTTTTTCAGCTGACATCTCAGCAATCTTCTGACCTTTACCATCTAAAATGCCACTGACATCTGAAAGCAGGACTAAATCAGCACCTAATGTTTCAGCAATAGCGGTTGCCGCTTGATCAGCATTCACATTCATCAGCTCACCTTTTTCAGTCATCCCGATAGAACTGATAATAGGGAGATAGCCAGCACCCAATAATAAATTGAGTAAATCAGGAGAGCCGGGAGTTGCATTTCCTACATGACCTAACTCTTCATTGATTTGAGTGACTTTAGCTAATTGTCCATCACCCAAAGAAAGCCCCACGCCATTAAGCCCAAACTTGGTTGCCCACGATAACAAGGTTTTATTGGCACTTCCGGCAAGTGCTCCTGTAATGATGTCTATCTGATCAGCCGGTGTGACACGAAGACCTTGCTTTTTCACCACAGGCAATTGCAATTTGCCCATTAACTCATCCACCAAACAGCCACCACCATGTACGATGACTAAAGGACGAGAATGCGTTGAGCGATATTGTTGTAATGCAGTGAAAAACCGCGTTAACGCTTCTTCATTATCAAGGAGCACACCACCCAGTTTGATAATTAATGGTTCCATGAAACTTCCCTACTCATTATTTAAATAAGTGATTCGGTTTCAGCGAAACCAAACCGAATGTTCATACATTGCACTGCTTGTGCAGCAGCCCCTTTCAGCAAGTTATCTTCAACACCTACCACAATCAGATGTTCACCTTGCTGAGCAAATCCGATATCACAAAATGCGGTTCCTACAACGGCTTTTAATGCAGGCAATCCTTTTTCATAAACACGCACTAATGGTTTATCTTGATAAGCATCTTCAAAGACTTGTCTTACATCCTCTTGTGTCACACCCACTTTTAACTTACAGGTGATAGTGGCTAAGATCCCTCTCGCAAAATTGCCTAAATGAGGTGTAAAAATCACATCAATACCCAGATGTGTTGCAATCTCAGGTTGATGACGATGAGTAAACACACCGTAAGGTTGCAAACTCACTTCACAAAAGCTACTGGTTAGAGAGGCTTTTCTCCCCGCACCACTCACACCGCTGGTGGCATTAATAACAGGCCACTGTGCTGTATCTAAAAGTCCCGCTTCCACTAAAGGTTTTAGTGACAACTGAGAGACGGTTGGATAACAACCCGGCACAGCAATTAATTGTGCCTGACTAATAATGTCAGCATTCCATTCAGCTAATCCATAAACTGCCTGTGATAACCAATCAGTATTCTTATGCTCGAATCCATAGTATTGTTGATAAAAATGCTTGTTTTGTACTCGATAGGCACCAGACAAATCGAATACCACACAACCTTGCTCTAGAAAGATAGGAGCGATGTCATGGCTGACTTCATGAGCTGTTGCGAGAAAAACGATATCAATGTTTTCAGCAGCTTTAGCGACATCAACCATTGGCTCAAGTGGGAGATCCACTAAACCACGATATTGTGGATGAAGTTCAGAAAAGCACTTCCCTGCATCTGCACTTTGAGCTGATACCATCAGTCTGCTCAAATTCACATGAGGATGCTGCTGAAGATAGGCGGCTAATTCAGCGCCAGTGTAACCACTTGCTCCTACAATCAGAGTATTTAACATGTCATTCTTACCTTGTACTATGAACACAAACCGATTAATGTATTTTTATTCAAAAAAAGTGCATGAATATTGATACTATTATGAAGAAAGGCTGTCAACAGTGAATATTAAATTACCTACATTTATTGAGATTTATCGTCAATTAATTGCAACACCCTCTATCAGCGCTACAGACGCTAAGAACGATCAAAGTAATGAAGCACTGATTAATTTGCTTGCTAATTGGTTGGAAACATTAGGTTTTTCAATTGAAATTCAACCTGTACCTGAAACACGAGGCAAATTTAACCTTCTTGCAACATTAGGAACAGGAAAAGGTGGATTATTACTCTGTGGTCACACTGACACAGTACCGTTTGATGAAGGTCGTTGGACGCAAGATCCTTTTACGCTGACAGAGAAAGAAAATAAGTTATATGGCTTAGGCACTGCTGATATGAAGGGCTTTTTTGCCTTTATTCTCGATGCATTGCGAGATGTAGACACTAAGACGTTAACTCATCCTCTCTATATTCTCGCCACCGCTGATGAAGAAACTTCTATGGCTGGGGCACGTTATTTTGCTGCTAATACGGCAATCCGTCCTGATTTTGCCATTATTGGCGAACCCACATCGCTAAAGCCTATTCGTGCGCATAAAGGGCATTTATCGAATGCGATACGCATTACTGGGCAATCGGGCCACTCTAGTGATCCGGAAAAAGGGGTGAATGCGATAGAGCTAATGCATGAATCAATTACTCACCTTAGTACATTGCGCGATACGTTAAAAACTCGCTATAACAACCCTGCGTTTGTTATCCCTTATCCAACGATGAACTTTGGTTATATTAATGGTGGTGATGCAGCAAATAGAATTTGTGCTTGCTGTGAATTACATATGGATATTCGCCCATTGCCGGGATTAACGCTACAAGACTTGGATGATTTACTTCACGAAACATTAGCGCCCGTCAAAGCACGCTGGCCGGGTCGTTTAAGTGTTGAGGCGTTACACGATCCTATTCCGGGTTATGAGTGCCCAACCGATCACAAAATGGTTGCAGTGATCGAAGAACTATTAGGTGAGAAAGCGCAAACAGTGAATTACTGTACTGAAGCGCCGTTTATTCAAGATCTCTGCCCTACCTTAGTTTTAGGCCCAGGTTCTATTGAACAAGCACACCAGCCTGATGAATTTATCGATATGGCATTTATTGAGCCAACGCGTGAATTAATGGGGCAATTAATTGAAAACTTCTGTTTAACAGAAAAAGCGCAATAATAAAAAACCCTATCAGCTTATGTTGATAGGGTTTTTATCTTCAATTAATACTCTAAATAATTCGAGTTACGGATAGGCGATTAGCGTAACCAATTAGTTTTGGCTAGTTGAACAATTTCATCACCTCGACCATTAATAATCGCTTTCATCATATACAGGCTAAAACCTTTTGCTTGTTCAAACTTCACTTCAGGAGGCATTGAGAGCTCTTGTTTTGCAGTGACTACATCCACAATCACAGGGCCATCATGTTCAAAAGCCTCTTTCAGAGCATGATCCAAATCTTCACCTTTTTCTACTCGAATGCCTTTGATACCAGATGCATTGGCAATAGCAGCAAAGTCCGGATTATGTAAATCAGTACCGTCAGTTAAATAACCACCAGCTTTCATCTCCATCGCGACAAAGCCTAATACACTGTTATTAAAAATAATCACTTTAACCGGTAAATTCATTTGAGCTAATGAGATAAAATCACCCATTAACATGGTAAATCCGCCATCACCACACATTGCTACAACTTGACGCTTTCTATCTAACGCCTGCACACCAATAGCTTGAGCCATCGCATTTGCCATAGAGCCGTGATTAAACGATCCCAGTAAACGACGTTTTCCATTCATTCCAACATAACGAGCCGCCCACACTGTTGGCGTTCCGACATCACAGGTAAAAATAGCGTCATCATTTGCTAGTTCACTTAATCGACGCGCCAAATATTGTGGGTGAATAAGTTCACGCTCACTGGGTTGTGCTAGTGCATCCAGATCTTGCCGTGCTTTGGCATAATGTTTTAATGAAGCATCAAGGTGAGTGGTATCTGTTTTCTCTTTTAAACGAGGCTGTATCGCATTTAATGTTGCTTTAATATCGCCAATCATCGCCATATCGACATGGCAATGCGAACCAAGACTGCTTGGATTAATATCAATTTGAATAATATTGGCTTTTGATGGATAAAATGCACGATAAGGGAACTGCGTACCTAATAACACCAAAGTGTCAGCGTTTTCCATCGCATGATAACCCGATGAAAAACCAATTAACCCTGTCATTCCTACACTGTAAGGATTTTTCCACTCAATGTACTCTTTCCCTCGCAATGCGTGTACAACAGGGGCTTTTAAGGTTTGAGCCAGTTTAATCACTTCATCGCGAGCTTGAGCACATCCTGCACCGCACATTAAAGTGATGTTTTTTGCATTATTCAGTGCATCAGATAATTTTTCGATTTCGAAACGATTAGGCATGATGAGTGGAAACTGCAACGGATACCAATTTTCATGCGCATCTTCTGGGGCTGGTTTTAGTGCAACATCCCCCGGCAATACAACAACCGCAACCCCTTTTTTCAAAATAGCGGTTCGCATCGCAATAGCTAGCACTTGAGGGATCTGCTCTGGGTTTGAGACTAATTCACAGTAATGACTGCATTCGCGAAAAAGTTCTTGAGGATGTGTTTCTTGAAAATAATTGCTACCAATTTCGGCAGAAGGAATATGCGCGGCAATGGCTAACACAGGAACATGATTACGATGGCAATCAAAAAGCCCATTGATAAGATGTAAGTTTCCCGGTCCACAAGAGCCAGCGCAAACCGCTAATTGGCCATTAACTGCCGCTTCTGCTCCTGCGGCAAAAGCGGCGACTTCTTCATGGCGGGTTCCCATCCACTCAATCGTTCCCATCTTTCGCAAGCTATCACTTAATCCATTGAGAGAATCGCCTGTCACGCCCCAAATACGTTTTACACCTGCATTATGGAGTACTTTAGCAATATAAGTTGCAACGGTTTGCTTACTCATGGTGATATTTTTCCTCAGTTTTGGGTAAATTGCGCCTCTGCGAGCTACATCTATCTCCTTCCCATATTCTGTTTCTCTTCCTCGCCAGCTTGCAGAGAAAATCATCTTACTAACTCAAATATAAAGAATAACACCAATCACTGTAATGTCACTGTCGTGATAAAGTGAGTACTAATAAAAATGTAAAAATAAAATATCACTTCCAAATACATTCATTAAACTTATAATAACCGCACCAAATAAGAATATATCTCATTAATAACGTATTATTATTTACTAAATGATAGACAAAGTTTGTTTATAGTATTATTTTAATAATTAAAATAATTTTTAATAATGATTTTTCCCTTCACATCTTTATTAACAATTAAGCTGACTCATTTCAGCCTTACCCACTGTCTTTATTAAAAAATTTAACTTTCTTCTATTTGTTAATAAATTTATTACCATTGTATTATTTCATGCCCCATGAAAAAGAGGTATGAAATAAACATGACATTGGTCACGCTACCTTTTGCTTTTTGTCCTCTAGAATAAAGCCTGATTATTTTTCAACGGAGATTAACGGATGGACAAAAGTAGAAGTCCGATAAAGGTTTTCTTTATTAGTATTCTGGCAGTCCTTTTCTTAATTTTTATTTCACAATATGTCATTGGTAAAAAAGAAATTAAGATTGGCATTGCGGTAATACCTATTTTACCAATGCTATTTGCTGTAATTATTGGTATGTGTATATCTGCTGGATTTACCCGTAAAAAAATTAAAGTATGGGGTAAATTATTTACAGAAAAAGAAGAAGGCTTCTGCGGTAAAATGGTAGGTTTCAGCCTGCTTATTTTAGGTACGCAATATGCAGGAATGATTGTTCCTAATATTAAAATGATTTTAAGTGTCGGTATTCCTTTATTTGTTCAGGAACTCGGAAACTTATTACCAGTATTAATTGCGGTTCCATTAGCCATTAAATTTGGATTTGGTCGTCGTGCAATTGGTGCTTGTTCATCTATTAGCCGTGAACCGTCTATCGCTGTTATTCAAGGTAAATTTGGTACAGGCTCTCAGGAATATATTGGTGTATTAGCCATTTATTTATGTGGTTCTGTGATCGGTACTTTATGGTTTAGCGTATTAGGTAGTATTGCTCCATTAACTGGATTACACCCACTTGCTCTTGCAGCAGGCTCTGGCGTGGGTTCGGGTTCAATGTTAAGTGCGGCATCAGGTGCATTAATTAATGGTCTTGATGAAGCATTAGCACAGCAAGTATTAAGTGTTGCCGCTGCATCTAACTTATTATCTTCAGCACTAGGCGCACTGTCATTAACCTATTTAGGTTTACCTCTTTCAGAAAAAATTTATAAAATTTTCACCAGAGGCAAAACTGCATGAAAAATATAATTATTGATATGAAATTTGTATTCGTTGCTATTTTACTGGCAATGTTTACTCAAACGTTAACATCAGGGATCGCTCTTTATGCAATGTGGGATAGCTTTATTGCTATGTCATTAGTGGTATTTATTTCACTCGTTGCAAAACATTATTTACCTTCATCTTTACCAACATTTGCTTATGCAACAATTATCGGGATCCTTATTTGTTTACCCGAAACTCCGGTAAGAGATTTCTTTATTAGTTCTATTGGTAAAGTTTCTTTCTTATCTTGTTGTGTTCCTTTATTAGCATTTGCTGGTTTATCTGTTGGTGGTCAATTAGAAGAACTTAAGAAAATGTCATGGAAAGTTATTCTTATTTTCATGATTGTTTCAACTTGTTGTTTCTTTGGCGCATCAATCGTCGCGCAAATTGGATTTACTATCCAGGGAGTTATCTAATGAATAATATTTATAATGTCAGTGAAAAACTCTTTCAATTAAATGATTTTAGTAAAAAAACACGACAAGACCTGCACAAAATACCTGAGCTATCAGGTGAAGAATATAAAACATCTAAATACTGTCGTGAATTAATGGAAAGTTTTGGTTATCAAATTAAAACTTTTGATGGATATACTGGCTTCACAGCAGACTTAATTGTTAATTCTGAATTTCCATTAATTGCTATCCGTGCTGATATGGACGGATTAGAAATGCCAGACTTAACGAATAATGAATATAGTTCAGTTCACCAAGGTTGTGCACACAACTGTGGTCACGATACTCATATGACTATGGCATTAACCAGTGCTAAATATCTTGCCGAAAATAGAGAAGAGATGAGCGCGAACGTTCGCTTTATTTTCCAAATGGCTGAAGAAGATATGCGTGTACCTGGCGCTGAAAAAATGGTTGAGCTCGGTTGCATGGAAGGCGTTGATGAAACTTACGCACTTCATAACGATGCAGCGATTGAAACAGGTTGTGTTCGCTTTAATGATGGTGTGATGTCATCTTATGGCTCTGCATGGACATTAGATGTTTATGGTGTTTCTGCACATGGTTCAACACCGCACAAAGGTTTAGATGCCATTCGTGAAGCAACCCGTTTAATTGATTATATGGATTATGTTGTTGCAAAGAAAACAGATCCATTTAGCCCAGCGGTCTTTGGTTGTGGCATGATCAATGGGGGAACAATCCCTAATGCATTAGCTGATCACGTACAAGCTCGCGGTACTATCCGTTCTATGGATGAAAATACCGACCAAGTGCTGAAAGCAAGTTTTGATGAAATTGTTGCACGCAGTACAGCTGGCGGATTTAAAACCACATTAAGCTATAGCGGATACCCTGCTGTTGTGAATCACCCAACTGCACACCAGCGTTTGTTAGATGCGATGCGTAAATTCTTACCAGAAGAGAATATTGAATCGAACGGTAAGCCAATGACAGGTAGTGAAGACTTTAGCTATATGGTTAACGCTACAAAAGGCAAAATCGGTGCAATGTTCTTCTTAGGAAGTGGCAATCAAGCGAAAGGTATTAATAATTACCTTCACGCAAATCCTTATTTTGTCGATGATGATTGTTTATTAGTCGGTGCTCAGATTTTTGTTAATATTCTGACTCGCTAATCTCTTATTATTCTGCCCAAAGCCCGTTATTGCCCCCGCAAAAACGGGCTTTTTTCTATTCTGATCTGACGTCTATTCTACAACGCTATTATTCACATTCACTGAACGTAAATCAGGTAATCCTTGGTATACCTCTTTACTGTGCCATTGGGTTTCCCATTGCTCTGGCATCTGAATAATATTTTTATCAATATGTGGCGCATAGAGAGAAATAAACTCATGCATATAATCTTTCATATGAGTATGTTTACTGACACAGATATGGGTATAACTCGGTTGCACTAAATGATCGATATTAATACATTTTAATGCGCCACCATCTTCAATCTCATCATAAGAGGCTGTTGCAATAACACCGATGCCTAAATGGCGCTTAACATAGTATTTAATAATCTCAGTATCCGTCGCGGTTAACGCCACCTTAGGCTTAAGATTATTTTTATAAAATACCTTGTCTAATTTAGATCCTCTTGTAAAACCAAAAACATAAGTAATCAGTGGATATTCAGCCATTTGTTCGATGGTAACCTGCTCATCATCTTTCAATAACGCAAGAGGATGATCATAAGGAACTAATAAACTGCGAGTCCAGCGGTAGCAAGGCAATGTAATAAGATCTTCATAAAGGTGCATAGATTCTGTTGCGATAGCAAAATCTACATCGCCATTTTTAACCATCTCTGCTAATTGAGCGGGTGCGCCTTGATGAAAATGTAGCGAAATATTAGGATAATAGCGACGAAAGTGATCAATCACATTCGGCAATGAATAACGTATTTGAGTGTGTGTTGTCGCAATATGTAAATCGACTTTTTTATTACGATCTTCTTCAGCCACAATGCTCTTGATTCGGTCAACCTGCCCAAGAATATCGCAAGCAATTTTATGGACTTCTTTACCCATCGGGCTCAATGCTAATAAGTTATTATTTTTACGCACAAACAGCGACACACTTAATTCATCTTCTAATATTTTTAGTTGCTTACTGATTGTCGGTTGTGAGGTATAGAGTTTTTCAGCCGCATTAGTAATGTTGAAATTATTTTTCACGACTTCAACAAAGCTTTTCAGTTGATTAATGTTCATAGAGGTACCTGGGTTAATCTGCACAAATGCGCGGTTAATTATTAATTTTATAAATTTTTATTCTAAATATGAGTAATAGATAAACTATCTTTAATATCTCTGTCGTGATATCTCGTCATACTATCTTGATTTAATCTTATAATAAGAATAGCGAGATCTATTCTATTATCCACATTTTCACTTTCACTATTCGAAAGAATAATAAAGCAAAATAAGGTGTTATTATTTTATACTTATCGATCAACCTTTGTATTATGCACAATGCTCATACAAATACGTTAGCCTATATCAAAAATAAATAGGTGATAGACATAACACATTGTTATTAAAATAAAAAATAAGTTTATTTGCTTGTTTTTCTATGTGATACTTTCGGTCAACTTAACGCAAATTAACCATTAGTAACACCATGAATTTTACACAAAAGCAGAATTACGTTATGATATTGATCACATTTTAATACATAGAGGCTCTGTTTTGTTATATCAAAACAACAAAGAAAAATTCCTAATATCTTATTCAATCTTATCTATACTTAATAAATATTCCCTTATCTATTAGCTTAATATCACTATTTAATTTTGGTAGAAGTAAGCTGTTTTTTAGTGAATTTTTATCACTCACTCTTCTCGCTAACAAATAGTCACTTCATTTCTTTTAATTAATTGATAAACAAAAAAATCACAAATACCTTAATAAAGGTCACTTAATATGAAAATGAAGAAAAAAAGAAATAAACCACTACAAATCAATGACATAACCATTATTGATGATAGTAAGCTCAAAAAAGCCATTACTGCTGCCGCATTAGGTAATGCCATGGAATGGTTCGACTTTGGTGTTTATGGCTTCCTTGCTTACGTTTTAGGTCAAGTCTTCTTCCCGGGTGCATCACCTGGCGTACAGATGATTGCAGCTCTCGCGACATTCTCCGTCCCTTTCCTTATAAGACCTTTAGGGGGTGTTGTATTTGGGATGTTAGGGGATAAATTTGGTCGTCAGAAAGTCTTATCTGTCACCATCATTATTATGGCGCTTAGTACGTTTGCCATTGGTCTTATTCCTGCTTATGAAACCATTGGTATTTGGGCTCCTGTTTTATTATTACTCGCTAAATTAGCGCAAGGTTTCTCCATTGGTGGTGAATATTCAGGAGCGGCGATTTTCGTTGCTGAATACTCACCAGACCGTAAACGCGGATTTATGGGGAGCTGGTTAGACTTTGGTTCTATTGCTGGTTTTGTTATGGGTGCAGGTGTAGTTGTACTTATCTCAACTATTTTGGGTGAAGCCGCATTTCATGAATGGGGATGGCGTATTCCGTTCTTCTTAGCATTACCGTTAGGTCTTATTGGCTTATATTTGCGTCATGCTTTAGAAGAAACACCTGCATTCCAACAACATGTTGATGCAATGAATAGCGACGACCGAAAATCTATTCAAGATCCACCTCGTGTTTCATTACGTGAAATTGCATCGAAATATTGGAAAAGTTTAACCGTCTGTGTAGGTTTAGTGATTGCCACTAATGTCACCTACTATATGTTATTAACCTATATGCCGAGTTATTTATCTCATAACCTAAATTATTCGGCAGATCACGGTGTGCTGATCATCATCGCGATTATGATAGGTATGTTATTCGTACAACCTGTAATTGGGTTATTGAGTGACAAAATTGGCCGTAAACCCTTTGTTATTGGTGGTAGTATTGGCTTGTTTGTCCTTGCTTACCCTGCGTTTATGATGATTAACAGTGATGAAATCGGTTTAATTTTCTTAGGATTATTAATTCTTGCGGTTTTACTTAACTGTTTTACTGGAGTAATGGCATCCATTTTACCTGCCATATTCCCGACCCATATTCGTTATAGTGCATTAGCAATCGCATTTAATATCTCAGTATTAATTGCGGGTGCAACACCAACAGCAGCAGCTTGGTTAGTTGAAGCAACCGGTGATTTATATATGCCTGCTTATTATCTGATGATTGTTGCTGTTGTCGGCTTGATAACAGGTATCAAGATGATCGAAACCGCAAATAAACCTTTACGAGGTGCAACACCTGCGGCGTCGGATAAATCAGAAGCTAAAGAAATTTTATCAGAGCACTATGATAGTATTGAACACCGTGTTGAAGATATCGAAGCGGAAATTGAAGCATTACAGAAAAAACGCCAAGCCCTAATCGATCAACATCCTAAGTTAGATTAAGAGAGGTTACATGCACCCGTCTTCTGTTCATTTAGTCTGGTTTCGTAATGATTTAAGAGTGACGGATAACAAGGCACTCTTTAACGCTTGCCAAGATAAACAAGCACAGGTGCATGCTCTTTTCACCGTAACGCCTGAACAATGGAAAGCCCACAATATGGCTTTGTCATGTCAGGCGTTTATTCATGATGCTTTACTCGATCTTTCAATATCGCTGGCAAAACTTAATATTCCACTGACATTAGTGATTTGTGATACTTATTCAAATGCAGCCGATAAAGTGGCCGAATATTGCCAACAACATCAAGTTAGCGCGCTTTTTTTCAATCACCAATATGCCCTTAATGAACAACACCGTGATAAAAAAGTTACTGAGTTACTAGAAAATAAAACCACCATTTATGCTTATCATGACAATGTGTTTATTCCACCGGGTAATGTAGTCACACAACAAGGGGAGATGTATAAGGTTTTTACTCCCTTTAGAAACGCATTTTTACGACTCTTTTTTTCACAAGATAACGCTTCGTTACCTATCCCAGAAATAAGAACATATCAAAAAACAGTCTCTCCTTTAAAAGCGCCGCTATTTTCACTTGAAGACACAAACACATCTTCTTTTATCGCTACGGAAGAAGAAGCACTTAAACGTTTAAAACAGTTCTGCTATGAAAGTGTCCCACATTATGCAAAATGGCGAGATATTCCGGCAGTTGATGGCACAAGCCGATTATCACCCTACCTTTCTATCGGTCTGTTATCTATTCGCCAATGTTTTAATCGCCTTTACCAAACTGAACCTGATTTCTTAGAAAACAGTGCATCAGGCGCATTTGTTTGGTTTAACGAGCTTATTTGGCGAGAATTTTACCAACACTTAATTGTGGCAAATCCCAATTTATGCAAACACATTGCTTTTCAGCTTTGGACAGAAAAAATCAATTGGCGTAACGAACAAGATGAATTTAACGCTTGGACTCAAGGCTTAACAGGCTTTCCGATTATTGATGCTGCAATGCGACAACTTAACCAGACAGGTTGGATGCATAACCGCTTACGTATGCTCACGGCGAGCTTTCTTATCAAAGACTTGTTAATTGATTGGCGTTGGGGTGAGCGTTATTTTATGTCGCAACTCATTGATGGCGATTTCGCATCAAATAATGGGGGTTGGCAGTGGGCTGCATCAACAGGAACAGATGCCGTACCTTATTTTCGAATTTTTAATCCTACTACCCAAGGACGTAAGTTCGATCCTGATGGTGAGTTTATCCGCCATTGGCTTCCTGAACTCGCCGATGTGCCTAATCGATATATTCATACCCCTCACGAATGGTCAGCAAAAACCAATAACTCTCTCGATTATCCATTACCCATTGTTGATCACGCCAAAGCACGAATAAGAGCTATTGAGTCTTACGAAAAAGCTAAAAAATAAAAAAACAGCGCTATTATTAAGCGCTGTTTTTATTTCTAAATATTGGTGACTCTAGCCTGTATTACGCATACCTGCGGCAATACCTGCAATAGTGACCATAAGTGCCTGTTCAATACGAGGGTCTGATTCGCTATGAGTACGAGAACGCTGTAACAACTCAGCCTGAAGTACGTTTAATGGATCTGTATACACATTACGTAGTGCAATAGATTCAGCAACCCACGGCAAATCCGCCATTAAGTGTTCATCTTTTGAAATCGCCAAGACACTCTTAATATCATCAGAAAGTTGCTGACGTAATTTAGATCCTAATGGCCATAAACGCTCTTCAACTAAACGTTGATCGTAATATTCTGCTAACCATAAGTCCGCTTTAGCATACACCATTTCTAACATCGCAATACGTGTATTAAAGAACGGCCAGTTCTCACACATATCGTCTAATACCGCTTGTTTTCCACTATCAATTTCATGCTGTAATGCCGCGCCAGCCCCCAACCAAGCAGGTAGCATTAAGCGGTTTTGAGTCCAGGCGAAGATCCACGGAATAGCACGCAAGGTTTCAACACCACCAGTAGGGCGACGTTTTGCAGGACGTGAGCCTAATGGTAGTTTACCCAACTCGCCTTCTGGCGTTGCCGCTCTAAAGTAAGGAACAAAGTCTTCTTGTCCTCGTACATAGTCACGATACATTGCACAAGAAACGTCAGACAAGGAATCCATTACCTCAATCCAAGGCGCTTTTGGCTCTGGTGGTGGTAATAAATTCGCTTCTAAGATTGCACCTGCATAGTGAGCAAGGCTACTGATAGTGACTTGTGGTAATCCGAACTTAAAGCGGATCATTTCGCCTTGTTCTGTCACACGCAGACCACCTTTTAAACTTCCTGGTGGTTGAGAAAGTAATGCTGCATGTGCAGGCGCACCACCACGACCAATCGTACCGCCACGTCCGTGGAATAGTGTTAATGTCACACCTGATTTTTCACAGAGCTTAATTAATGCATCTTGAGCACGATATTGTGCCCATGATGCTGCCATCACACCCGCATCTTTTGCTGAGTCTGAATAGCCAATCATCACCATTTGTTTGTCATCAATTAAATCGCGATACCAAGGAATATCAAACAAACGCGTCATTACGCTTTCAGCATTATTTAAGTCATCAAGCGTTTCAAATAAAGGGGCAACAGGTAATCGAATATTCGCGCCAGCTTCTTTCAGTAATAGCTTTACAGCTAATACATCAGAAGGTACTTTTGCCATTGAAATCACATAAGAGGCGATAGAATCTTTAGGTGATTCAGCAATCACACGGCAAGTCTCAAATACTTCTTGAGTCGCTGCACTTGGTTGCCAATTAGTTGGGATCAGTGGACGCTTAGAATTTAATTCTTCAAGTAAGAACGTTTGTTTCTGATCTTCAGACCAATTTGCATAATCACCAAGCTCTAAATACTGTGTCAATTCAGAGAGTGCTTCAGTGTGATTGGTACTTTCTTGGCGAATATCGAGCTTAACTAGCTGTAAGCCAAAGCAACGGATACGACGTAATGTATCTAACAGTTGCCCATTAGCGATAATACGCATACCGCACTGAGTCAGTGATTGATAACAAGCGTATAGCGGATCCCAAAGTTGGGCATTATCAATTAATAGCCCTTCAGGAGGTAAGGATTGCTGTCCTTTAATACGTTGTTCTAAATAATCACGAGTGACTTGTAAGCGAGTACGTAACTGTTTAGCAATTTCACGATATGGCTCTGCAACTTCAGCACCACCCGCTAATTCACGTAGCTCAGGTGTACTTTCTGTCATTGAAAGTTCTGAAACAAGAACTTGAATATCATTTAAGAATAAATCAGCGGCTTTCCAACGGCTTAATAGTAAAGCATGGCGTGTGATCTCAGCCGTCACATTTGGGTTACCATCGCGATCTCCGCCCATCCATGAAGTAAAACGAATAGGAGAAGCTTCTACTGGTAAGTTGTAATCAATGGATTCTTTAAGCTGCTCATTAAATTCACGTAAAAAAGCAGGAACACCTTCCCATAAGCTATTTTCAACAACCGCAAATCCCCATTTCGCTTCATCAATAGGTGTTGGGCGAATTTTTCTAATTTCATCCGTGTGCCATGATTGGGCAACTAACTGACGCAGACGGCGCATAATATTAGTACGCTCATAATCTGCTAGATCGTCATGGTCGAGTTGAGATAAACAGGTATTTACTTCAACCAGCTTATGAATAAGTGTACGACGTGCAATCTCGGTTGGGTGCGCCGTTAATACCAGCTCGATAGAGATTTGCTCTACCGCTTCTTTTAATTGCTCGTCGGTAAAATTCTTATCTTTTAGTCTGGTGATCAGTTTTGCCAATGCCACAGGATTACTCGCCGCTTCACCGTGAGGTGAAATGCTATGGTATTGTTCTGCCACGTTCGTCAGGTTTAAAAATTGATTGAATGCTCTAGCAACAGGTAATAATTCATCATTAGAGAGATTCTGTAACGTCAGCAACAGTTTTTGTCGCTGAACTTCATTACCTGCTCGTGATGATTTAGATAGTTTTCGAATTGATTCAACTTTATCTAAAATTTCTTCACCGAGTGCTTCTTTTATCGTATCTCCAAGTAGCTTGCCAAGCATACTGACATTGCTACGCATAGCAGAATATTGTTGATTCATAAGACTCCTGACCTTGTCTTTGTGGCGGTAACAACATGCTTCTTCCTATTAGAAAAGTCATGTCCTCCCAGTTGTGTAATTAACTTTCATTTCTGATGTGACTTTATTTTGATTTTTGTGATAAGCCACACTGCTTTTTTTACTTAGCCTACTATTCATATCAGAAAATAATCGTTTTGGGGGATTTTTCTGAAATTTAATTACGGCTTTAGTCTTATAAGAATGACTAATATCCATGCTGTTCTAGCTCAATTTTACCTAGAATAAGGACTTTTTTTCGTTTCTTATCTACTACGAAGAGTTTTTTACTAGAAAGGGCGAGATACGTGAAAATTTATCTGGCGAGAAATTTAGATGATTTTTTTTAATATTGATAAATTGTCTGGTCGATTTTTTGGTTTTTAGCTAATTTTGCTGGTGGGTTATGACTCGTATTCCTATTTCATCGCTTATTTTTATTCTTTTTTACATTTTTACTAGGCTACGATTTCCAATTAAGTTTTTTATAAGACAAAAACGAATAAAGCGCTGAATATCAGCGCTTTAAGTTAAGAATAACGAATTGTCTTTCAGTAAATTAAGTTGTCTGTTGTAAATAATGTGGTTAATCGAATTGTACTCTTAATAACGTTCAAACACGTTGTAACCGTACTTCAACTTCCACTCAAGACGCTTAAATTTCACATCATGAGCTACTGACAAAAGTTCTCTTTAGCTTGATGGTTCACCTCCGTCATTTCATTTCTTAGTGGGACAATCTGTCTTACTACCTTTGACATCAATCGCTCCTTTGTGACTAGAGATGCTTCAAGTATAGCCAAAGAATTTAAAAAAATTGAGTGATATGACACAAAAATGACAAAAGGTTATCGGCATAAAATAACCCGCTGATAACCTTTATAAAAAAGAAATAATTAAATTACAGTAACTGGGAAAGGCGGTTTAAATCTGACTGAATTGCGCCTGCGGTCACATCTCTGCCGGCTCCCGGCCCTCTGATCACAAGGGGGTTATCACGATACCAACGGCTTTCAATCGCAAATAAATTATCACCCGGTAATAGCGAGGCAAGAGGATGATCTTTTCTCACAGCTTCAACGCCGACTTTTGCTTTACCATTAGCATCAAAACGGGCGATATAACGTAATACCATATCCATTTCATTTGCAGCAGCTAATCGTTGTGCCATCTGTTCATTGATCAATGCACTGTTATCAAAAAACTCTTCTAGCGAACCAGTTTCAGCTTGTACAGGTACTAAAGATTCCACTCGTACTTGCTCTGGCTCGATGTCATAACCTGCTTCACGAGCAAGAATAACCAGTTTACGCATCACATCTTGCCCTGATAAATCAATTCGTGGATCAGGCTCTGTTAATCCTTGTTGCCAAGCTTGTTCCACCAGCTCACTGAAAGGCACTGTGCCATCAAATTGCAAGAATAACCAAGAGAGCGTGCCAGAGAAAATACCGCTAATTGATAAAATAGTGTCACCACTTTCACGCAAATCGCGTACCGTATGATTAATCGGTAAACCTGCACCGACTGTTGCGTTATATAGCCAATGGCGACCTGTTTTAGAAAACGCATCTCGTGTGGCGCGATAACGCACACTTGAAGCTGAGCCCGCAATTTTATTTGCACTGATAACATGAAAACCGTAGCTAGCAAAATCTTCATAAGAGGCAGCAAGAGACTCATTAGCCGTAATATCAACAACCACTAAATCATCATAAGGATGAGCTCTCATCCAAAGATAAAGCGACTCTTCATTATGCTCTGTCGCTTCCTCATCAAAGAAAGCCAATGCACGACTTGGATTAATACCTTGATAATCAAGTAAACTACGACGGCTATCAACGACACCCGCAAGAATAAATTCAAAATCACTACGTGCTGATAAAGGCTCTTGTTCGCGAGCAAACAATTCTAACCAACGTGAACCAATATTCCCTTTACCAAACAGTACTAAGCCAATCTGTTTTTCAGCTCTAAATAGCGTTTGATGTAAACCTTGCAGTAGATGCTCAGTATAATTACGCAATACTGCAACTAAGCTGATGTTATCTTCAGCATGCCAAATAAATTCAACAGGTTGGTCTTTAAGTTGTTGATAGAAACGATGACAATGAAGTGGATTTTTACAAACACCTGCACCGACTAAAGCTACTAGTGAGAAGCCTTCTCGTAGATGTAATTTTCCCGGTAAAACCGCATCTTGTAATACATCTAATGCACTGTTAGCGACTTCACTGGTATAGCAAAGCTGTAAAAGTTGGCTGTCTTTATCAACACCAGTCGCTAAAGGACGGATTTGCGCACGTTTAAGTAATTCATCAACCTCCTTCGCCACTTGTTCAAAGTTTTGATGAGAGGGAAGTTGGAGTTCAATCAAACAAACATCATCATGGCTAGTAACGATTTTAGCGCCTGTTCCTGATGCCAAAACACGTTCTATACGCGTTGAACCTTGTTCTGGTTGATAACTACAACGAAGTTGCAAATCAATATTACTGCCTGAAACGGGTTGAAGTGTGCGTGTATGTAAAACGGGGGCAGCTAATCGAGCCAATTCGCTCGCTTCATCTAAACGCAACAATGGCAATAAACAAGCATCTTTAACTTTGCGAGGATCCGCACTATAAACACCGGCAACATCACTCCAAATTGTGACTTTACCGACATCCGCTAAAGCACCCACTTGCGTGGCAGAGTAATCGCTACCGTTACGACCTAATAAGACCGTTTCACCTTGTTGGTTGCGACTAATAAAACCGGTTACAACAAAACGACTTTCAGGGTGTTTAGCTAATAGTGATTGTAATAATGGACGAGATAAAGTTTCGTTTACTTGAGGCTGAGCTGCTCTCTCAGCACATAAGAATTCACGCGCATCTAACCACACGCTAGGTAAACCCTGCTCTGTCAGTAGATTTGCCATTAATCTTGCAGACCAAATTTCACCATGACCGACAACTTCTGCATAAGTTGCGTCTGTGATAGGTTTATCCAACAAATAGCTTAAACGTTCAAGATCAGCAATAAAAGCTTGAGAAAGTAATTCTGCATTCTCTTTTGAAAGTAGCCCTTCAATTAAAGATAATTGGTAACGACGCAAAGTTTGCTGAACTTGATGGGCAGAAATACGATCACTTTGGCTAAGTTTCAGCCAGCTAATCAACTGATTCGTCGTCGAGCCCGCCGCAGAAACCACCATTAGGTCATTAGGTTGGCTATAGTTCGTCATGATATTCACGACACGTTGATAACATTTTATGTCCGCAAGACTGCTACCACCGAATTTATGTAACTGACGGCAAATCGGCTCCGCCTGTTGTTTAATCGCCACTACGCTCATGATCCATGGTTACCTTTTAGTTGCTGCATCAAACGCACTTTGCAAATCGTTGATTAAATCCTGACTATCTTCAATACCCACCGAGATACGAAGTAATGAGGGGCTGATCCCTGCTACTTTTTTCGCTTCTTCTGACATACCTGCATGTGTCATGGTGGCAGGGTGACAAATTAAGGTCTCTACCCCACCTAAAGATTCTGCCAGTGTAAAGAGTGTTAATTGAGATAAAAAGAGTTTAATCACATCCAATCCCCCTTTTAACTCAAAACTTAACATCGCACCGAAACCTTGTTGCTGTTTTTTTGCTATTTGATGACCAACATGATTTTCCAGTGCGGGGTAATACATTTTTTCGACTAAAGGCTGTGCTTGTAAGAATGCCACTAATGCCTGTGCATTTTCTTGTTGAAGTCGAATTCGAGGCACTAATGTTCTTATACCTCTTAATAATAAATAGCTATCAAATGCGCCAGAAGTGACGCCAATATTATTCGCCCACCAGCTTAGCGCCTCAAGCTGTTTCTGACACTGACAGATAACAACCCCTGCCACAATATCTGAGTGTCCATTGAGATATTTTGTGCATGAATGCACAACAATATCTGCTCCTAATGCTAATGGCTTTTGCAAAACAGGGCTCATAAAGGTGTTGTCAGCAACCACTAAAGCACCGTGTTGATGAGCAAGTTCACTGATTTTTCGAATATCCGTTATTCTTAAAAGAGGATTACTTGGGGTTTCGATAAAAACAATTTTAGGGTGATGTGCTAAAGCCTGTTTCAGTGCGACATCATCATTTTGATCAACAAAAATCACACGATAGGCACCACGCTCTTGTTGGCTGTTAAAAAGACGATAACTTCCTCCATAACAATCATGAGGTGCAACAATCACATCGCCAGGTTTTAGAAAAACGGTACAAATTAAATGAATTGCTGACATTCCACTGCTAGTGACAACTGCGCCTACGCCACCTTCTAACTCTGCTAATGCCTTTTGCACCATATCGCGTGTTGGATTACCTCGGCGAGAATAATCATGATCACGAGGCTGATTGAATTCTAAAAAATTATAGGTACTAGAAAGATAGATAGGCGGTACGACACAACCAAATTGAGTGTCTTCATTTAGCCCATTATGGATAGCAATTGTTGCTGTTTTCTTCGTCATACAGGCACCTTGTCACAGCGATAAGTGGAGAAGTCTACAACAGCATATCCAATTAGACACCAAGACGTCAATACATCTAGCCATCTAAACTCCTTTACGGATAGATTAAGTAATGGAATAATACCTAAATTGAGAATATCGCCAGTGACTGTTACTTTTTCTCTCACCCTCAGCCAGAAGAGTCGATGGTTTTAGAAAAGTCATGATAAACTGGTATTGCCCATCAGAATGTGGGTTAACCCTATTCTGACTTCAACTAAATGATATTAATTAAGGTAATCCATGGCTGAATGGAACGGTGAATATATCAGCCCTTACGCTGAGCATGGCAAAAAGAGTGAGCAAGTTAAAAAAATTACAGTTTCAATTCCATTGAAAGTGTTGAAAATTTTGACTGATGAACGCACTCGCCGTCAGGTTAATAACCTAAAACATGCAACCAATAGTGAATTATTGTGTGAAGCATTTTTGCACGCATTTACCGGACAGCCTCTCCCAAATGATGAAGACTTACGTAAAGAACGTAACGATGAAATCCCTGAAGAGGCAAAAGAAATAATGCGCCAGCGCGGGGTTGATCCCGATACTTGGGAGTATTAATCAGCGTCAATTTTTTGACTTATTGCTTGATTAACACGAACAAAAAAGCCCAAAGCAAAAACTTTGGGCTTCAGATTATGACAACCCCCTTGGTTTTACTCGAAGGGGGTTATTTAGATATACATCGAAAATTTTTCCCATCAGTTATCTGCGTCAAACACAGCAATGCATTATCTTAACTTAATTTTTTTTAAGTCTATTTGTCATTATCCTAGGCGAGATATACGCGAACTTGCTTCATCAAGATGACTACGTAATGCTTTAAGGCATGGCGAAAAATTGTCGGAAAAACAATTACAGCTATTAGCTAAAGTATAAAACTGCTCGGCTAACTCTAAACATTCCTGCCAGATTTCACCGCTGATCCCATCAAGTAATGTTACTGGGCGAAGCGTATTAACTATTTCACCACCAGACTTAGGCGCAAATCCCATTGGTAAAATATCGTAGGCAGGTGAAAGCGCATATGGGCGACCATGGCTACTGATAAATGATAAATTGCCATGGTGCATATCAGTATTTCCAATCAACATACCAAATGCCCAGCGGCGTGCTGTGCTAATCGCAGCATCAGGATGAACACGTTTTTGCTTAATTAGCTCATTAACTAACACAGGCCAAGGCTCTCTTGCCCGTCCTATAAACTCAGCATCTAGTGCCTGTAAAGAAAAAAGTCCTATACGACCTAGTGAACCTACACGATCAAATCGTGGAATTTCAAGAAAGCGTTGTCCTTCAAAATCAAAAACTTCCGTTTCAACTCCAAGCACTTTTAATGCAAGATGCTCAGCTTGAAGCAGATCACGCCAACGCTCACTAACGGCGTTATCATCGGAAGCCGTAAATTTTACGATAACATGGCCTTTCTCTGTATAGGTGCAAAATTTGGGTTGTTCCCCACCTGCGGATGAACCAGGATCCTCTCCCGAACTAACAGCTCGTGCTAATGTGGGGTAAGTTTTAGCGCGCTCAACAATTTTTGGTGTCTGCATACCCAGAAATTGATCTCTAGCTTGCTCTCCTATTAGCAAATTTCCCACAGCATCATGCCCATGAGCCAGTAAAGCTCTGATTATATCTGTATCAGACCAACGATCTGGATTGTGGGGTAAATCAAGCTCAGCCGAATGGGCCGAAGCATAAGCTCTTCCAAGATATCCTTGGGGGCGCATATCCAATAACCACCACGGCAAACCTTCACTATGTCGGCTCACATTATCTATCCGCTCCATAACAAAGCCTTCTGGATAAACGGGGGTTAATTTACCTAGTGGCTTAACTTTACCTTCTTCATTTATGCGATAAATAGGAGCTGAATTGAACCCACGGAAACTATCACGTAAAGCATATTGAATAGAAGATCCAGAACCAATTCGAACAATATCATCATTCAACGCATTTAATGCCCGTGACAACGTTGGCTGACTAATATTTATTATATCAGTAAGTTGCCTTGATGACTGAGGTCCATTACGTAGTATTTGTCGTATCATTTCAGCGCGTATTGTCATGACATTAATTACTTTATGAATAGATAGATGAATAGATGTGTGAATAGATAACTTATCAGTTGTGATCTCGCTTGTCACTACCAACACTGTTATCTAAAAAGAGAAGGTTTTACCCATAAAAAAAGCCCAAAGCAAAAACTTTGGGCTTTTTTTCAATTCCGAACTGTCTGCAAGATGCCAGACTAGGCTGACATCTTGTGACAACAAATATCTTATTTGCTGCCTGGAATTTTGAAGCGTTTGTTGAACAGATCAACACGACCACCAGTTGCAACATCACGTTGTTTACCAGTATAGAATGGGTGGCATTTGTCACAAACGTCCAGATTCAGGTTATGACCTGCAGTGGAGTTGATTTTCATAACGTTACCGCAAGAACAAGATGCAGTAATTTCTTCGTATTTAGGATGGATATCTTTTTGCATGGAAAACCTCTACTAAGGCCGTGTCGCCATTCAGCCCACAGCCGAACACCACACGTCGTGTTGATTGAAATTAAGTGTTTGGTAATTTATCTACCAAAGGGGGCGGATCATACAGAATATCCACTAAACGCGCAATGAAATCTGCACACTTTTTGTGATATTCTTAAGGTCATCTTTTCGCTAAAACTCTCGGAAACCCTGATATGACTATAGTTCAGGTAATTTTGCCTGTACCACTGTTCTCCTCTTTTGATTATCTGTTACCAGAAGGGATCGATGCGCCGGTTGTAGGTAGTCGGGTGATCGTGCCTTTTGGGAATAAACGCCGCTCCCTTGGTATTGTCAAAGGACTCAGTACACACAGTGAGTTTCCTATCGAAAAGCTAAAGCCTATTGATGAAGTCCTTGATAGTGAAACACTCTTTCCGGGTGTTTTATGGGATATGCTAAATTGGGCATCGGCTTATTATCACTATCCTTTAGGGGAAGTGCTTTTTCATGCCATGCCGATTTTATTACGACAAGGAAAACCCGCAGAATTCACACCATTATGGCAATGGTATGCCACAGAAGAAGGGGTTAATCTCGACCTCAACAGCTTAAAAGGTGCAAAAAAACAGCAACAAGCACTAGCAGCTCTACGCCGTACACCTTTGTATCGCCATCAACTTGATGAGTTTGAGATCACCACAGCAACACTCAATAACTTAAAAAAGAAAGAGTTTGTGGATCTCCGCCCTATCCAACCCGCTCCAATACACTGGCAGAGCAGTCTTACCGTTCAAGGTGAACGCTTTAAATTAAACACAGAGCAAGCTGTTGCAGTAGGTGCAATCACAGCACAGGCAGATCAATTCTCACCTTGGTTATTATTGGGTATTACAGGTTCAGGCAAAACTGAAGTTTATTTAAGTGTATTAGAAAAAATCCTCGCACAAGGTAAACAAGCACTGGTACTGGTACCTGAAATTGGCTTAACACCTCAAACAATTCGTCGTTTTAAAGCTCGCTTTAATGCCCCAGTGGACGTGCTTCATTCAGGATTAAATGATACTGAACGCTTAGCCGTTTGGTTACGAGCAAAACGAGGGGATAATGCCATTATTATTGGTACACGTTCGGCACTTCTAACCCCTTTTCAGCATCTTGGTATTATCATTATCGATGAAGAGCATGATGGCTCTTATAAACAACAAGATGGTTGGCGTTACCATGCCCGTGATCTCGCCGTTTTCCGTGCAAAACAAGAAAATATTCCTATCGTAATGGGAACCGCAACTCCATCAATTGAAACCAGTTTTAATGTTGAGCAAAAGAAATATCAACAACTCACGCTGACTCAACGTGCCGGTAATGCAAAACCCGCAACAGAGCATTTAATTGATTTAAAAGGGCAACCACTGACAACAGGGCTGTCTCCAATTCTTATTAAAGCGATAAAAGAGCACCTTAATGCAGGTAACCAAGTGATGCTCTTTTTAAATCGCCGTGGATTTTCGCCTGCATTGTTATGTCATGAATGTGGTTGGATAGCAGAATGTCCTCGCTGTGATCACTATTACACGATCCATCAAAAACATGGCATGTTACGTTGCCATCAATGTGATAGTCAGCGACGAATTCCAGCACAATGTCCACAATGTGGCTCAACTAATTTAATGCCAGTAGGATTAGGAACCGAACAACTTGAACAAGGGATCGGCGAATTATTTCCTGATACGCCAGTGACACGAATTGATAAAGATACGACAAGTCGAAAAGGCGCTTTAGAGCAACAACTGGAAGATATTTACCAAGGTGGCTCACGTATTCTTATCGGTACGCAAATGTTAGCTAAAGGGCATCACTTTCCCGATGTCACCTTAGTGGCTTTACTTGATGTAGATGGCGCGCTGTTCTCCAGTGATTTTCGTGCAGCCGAACGCTTTGCTCAGCTTTATATTCAAGTATCAGGTCGTGCTGGCCGTGCAGGTAAACAAGGTGCGGTATATTTACAAACTCACCAACCCGATCACCCTCTTTTGCTAACACTATTAGAAAAGGGCTATGACGCTTTCACTAAAGAAGCTTTAGTGGAGAGACAAGCAACTTTTCTCCCCCCTTATTCTAGCCATATCATGATCCGCTCTGAAGATCACAATAATCAACGTGCGCCTCAGTTCTTGCGACAACTCAAACAGTTTTTTGAACAACACCCAATGCGAGACGCTAATTTATGGGTAATGGGGCCCGTTCCTGCCATTCAAGCTAAACGAGGTGGAAATTATCGCTGGCAATTATTGCTTCAACATCCTTCCCGGGGTTATTTACAAAAATTAATGTCTATCACTTATCCTCAGATTGTCGCCTTGCCTGAGAGTAAAAAAGTGAAATGGAATATTGATGTTGACCCAACTGATTGTTAAGAGTCTTTTCAACTTAAATCGAATGCATTTTAGCCCGATTTATGATGAGGATATAATTTCGATTGAGCACTAGTTACCACCCAAGACTATTTATCAATTTTGCGAACTACCTCATAAAAACGATTGGTATCACACTTTTTATGCAAACTAGGTAACAGAATCTATTTAAAAAGCGGGTAGAATAACAATTTAGAATATTTCTTGAATTAAAAACCGTCGATAAAATCCTTTTTTGAATATTGGCGGTTTTTTTGCAATAAAAAAGCAATCGTTTAACTAAACCATCCAAAAGGGAGGTATGGGGTTTGCAACAGAATAATAAAGATAATACGCAAGCAACAATGAAAGATGTTGCCCTTGCAGCCGGCGTGTCCACAGCAACTGTGTCACGTACTTTAATGAATCCGGAAAAAGTATCCTCACAAACCCGTCAGAAAGTTGAACAGGCTGTTCTTGATGTGGGCTATTACCCTCATAACCTGTCAAAGAACCTTAAGCGTAACGAGTCAAAAACGATCCTTGTGATCGTACCTAACATCAGTGATCCATTTTTTACTGATGTTGTGTGCGGCATCGAAGAAACTGCAGCACAACATGGTTATCTCGTGTTAATTGGTGATTGTAAACACCAGCAAAAACATGAAAATGCCTTTATTAATCTTATTATTACCAAACAAATTGACGGTATGTTACTTCTTGGCTCACACATTCCTTTTGATGTTTCCAAAGAAGAGCAGAAAAATTTGCCACCGATGATCATGGCAAATGAGTTTGCACCTGAACTCGAATTACCTACCGTCCATATAGATAATCTCACCGCGTCTTTTAGAGCTACACACTATTTACAGCAAATGGGTCATAAACGTATTGCATGTATTACAGGCCCTGAAGATATGCCTTTATGTCGTTATCGCTTACAAGGCTATATTCAAGCTATGCGTAGAACGGGCGTACCTTTGCGCGAAGATTATATTATTCGGGGTGATTTTACCCATGAAAGCGGTGCAGAAAGTCTGAAAAAGCTAATTTCTTTACCTGAGCCACCGACAGCCGTGTTCTGTCATAGTGATATTATGGCAATTGGCGTTATGTGGCAGGCGAAAAAATTAGGGTTAGAGCTTCCTAGAGATCTCTCTGTGATTGGTTTTGATAATCTTGATATCACACGTTATAGCGAGCCTGCACTAACAACAATGGAACAACCTCGTTATCAAATTGGTCGTGAATCTATGTTGTTATTACTTGACCAATTACAAGGTAGACCTGTTGCACCCGGCTCTCGCTTATTAGATTGTGAGCTAATTATAAGAGATAGTGTCTGTCGGCTTAAAAGCTAGGCAAAACACACTATGTTAAGTAACATATCGTTTGTGATACCTATTCCTTTAATTATCAGCGAATCGAACTGTGGCACAACGAGACTATGTGGGACGAGGGCAGACATCTGCTCGTCGTAAAAAGACAACGAAAAGTAAAAGCAAAAAGGCTGCTAAAGGGCTGCCTTTAACGACGCTTATCGCGGCAATCGCTATTGTGGCGCTGTTTGTCGGTGGCCTCTATTTTATTACACATAATAAAAAAGAAGCCGTAGAAACAACGCCAACTGTCACTGGGCAACATCCAGCGAATAGCCTACCGCCAAAACCTCAAGAGCGTTGGCAATATATTAAAGAATTGGAAAATCGTCAGGTAGGTACGCCTTTACAGCCTGAATATCCTTCATCGGGTAGCCAGATTAATCCGAAAGCAACACTTTCGCCTGAGCAGTTGCGTTTTTTACAACAAATTGAAGCGGATAAACGCCAACCTGCCGTTCAACTGCCAGAGGTGCCTTACAATGGTGAAGTACCTCGCTCACAAGTGGTTGTAACACCACCTGCAATAACAACGCCTTCTGTTGCACAACAGCCAGTGCAAACTCAACAACCGCAAGCACCTGCACCTGCGATTGTTACACCACCTAAACCTGCCGTTACTGAAGCAAACTTTTTAGTGCAATGTGGCTCATTTAAAAATACCGAACAAGCTGAATCAGTGAGAGCAACACTGGCTTTTTCTGGTGTTGAAAGCCGAGTAACGAAAGGCAATGATGGTTGGATCCGCGTTTTATCAGGCCCTTACAATAAAGAACAAGCCAACTCTGTGAGTAGACAAGCAGCTGGAGCTGGCGTATCAGGTTGTATTCTTCGCTCTTCTGGGGGTTGAAAAATAATTTTTCTCCCCCACCTATAATTCTAATTCACACAACGGGCAGTGCTTTATCTTAAATAAAGGCACTACCCGTCTCACTTTTTTATTGATTAAACCAGGGGCTGACTCATGACTACAATCGTAAGTGTTCGCCGTAAGGGCCAAGTTGTAATCGGTGGTGATGGACAGGCGACGATGGGTAATACCGTCATGAAAGGCAATGTTCGCAAAGTACGCCGTCTTTATAACGACAAAGTCATTGCGGGATTTGCTGGCGGCACTGCTGATGCTTTTACTCTTTTTGAACTGTTTGAGCGCAAATTAGAACTTCACCAAGGGCATTTAACGAAAGCTGCGGTAGAACTTGCTAAAGATTGGCGCACAGACAGAATGCTACGCAAATTAGAAGCGTTGCTTGCTGTTGCAGATGAAAATACATCTCTTATCATCACAGGTAATGGTGATGTGGTTCAACCAGAAAACGATTTAATTGCTATCGGTTCTGGTGGCCCTTATGCACAAGCAGCGGCTAGAGCTATGCTAGAAAATACTGAACTCTCTGCACGAGAAATTGCTGAAAAAGCACTTAGCATCGCTGGAGATATCTGTATTTACACTAACCATAATGTCAACTTTGAAGAACTCTCTTCAAAAGAGTAAGGATTAGAGAGCATGTCTGAAATGACTCCTCGCGAGATTGCCAGCGAACTTGATAGATTTATTATTGGTCAAGATAAAGCGAAACGTGCTGTGGCGATTGCCCTACGTAACCGCTGGCGTCGTATGCAGCTTGATGAAGCGCTGCGCCATGAAGTAACACCTAAAAATATTCTGATGATTGGACCTACAGGTGTAGGTAAAACTGAAATTGCACGCCGTTTAGCAAAATTGGCGAATGCACCTTTCATCAAAGTTGAAGCAACTAAATTCACCGAAGTGGGTTATGTGGGTAAAGAAGTTGATTCTATTATCCGTGATTTAACCGACTCTGCGGTTAAAATGGTACGTAGCCAAGCTATCGATAAAAATCGCTTCCGCGCTGAAGAAATGGCTGAAGAGCGTATCCTTGATGTACTGATCCCACCAGCAAAAAATAACTGGGGGGTAGCAGAGCAAGCATCAGAACCTTCTGCCGCACGTCAATCTTTCCGTAAAAAATTACGTGAAGGCCAATTAGACGATAAAGAGATTGAAATTGAGTTATCTGCAACACCAATGGGTGTTGAAATCATGGCTCCTCCAGGAATGGAAGAGATGACGAACCAATTACAATCTATGTTCCAAAATTTAGCGGGGCAAAAACAAAAAGCGCGCAAGATGAAAATCAAAGATGCGTTTAAGCTTATTGTTGAAGAAGAAGCGGCTAAATTAGTTAACCCTGAAGAGCTTAAACAGCAAGCTATTGATGCGGTAGAACAACACGGTATCGTCTTTATTGATGAAGTAGATAAAATCTGTAAACGTGGTGGACAAAGTTCCGGCCCTGACGTTTCTCGTGAAGGTGTACAACGTGACCTCTTACCACTGGTTGAAGGTTGTACAGTTTCAACAAAACACGGTATGGTAAAAACAGACCATATCCTGTTTATTGCATCAGGTGCTTTCCAAGTTTCAAGTCCTTCTGATTTAATTCCTGAATTACAAGGACGTCTGCCAATTCGCGTTGAACTTCAAGCGCTGACAGCAGAAGATTTTGAGCGTATTCTAACTGAACCTAATGCATCGTTAACAAAACAGTATGAAGCATTAATGGCTACCGAAGGTGTGTCTATTAGCTTCACCGAAGACGGTATTCGCAAAATTGCTGAATCTGCATGGCGCGTAAACGAAACCACTGAAAATATCGGTGCTCGTCGTTTACATACTGTTTTAGAGCGTTTGATGGAAGAAATTTCCTATGATGCAAGTGAACGTCAAGGTCAATCAGTATTGATTGATGCAGAATATGTGAAACAGCATCTGGATGAGCTTGTAGCAGATGAAGATCTGAGTCGATTTATTTTATAATCAACTTGTGCGATCCTTATCAGCAATATTTACGTGGGAGGCTTGCCTCCCATTCTTATTTTTATAATAACAACGAACATGAGTATCGAATTTCAGCATGAGCTCTCTAAATTCCACTAGCCGGACTCAAGCCTGGCTTGAAAGTTTACGACCCAAAACACTCCCTTTGGGGTTAATTGCCATTGTAACGGGTTCCGCATTAGCGTATTGGATGGGTCATTTTGAGCTACCTATTGCACTGCTTGCTATATTGACGGCGGGAACGTTACAGATCCTATCAAACCTTGCCAATGACTATGGTGATGCCGTAAAAGGAACGGATACTGAAGAGCGTTTAGGGCCACTTCGTGGAATGCAAAAAGGCATGATAACAGCAGCTCAAATGAAAAAAGCGCTGATCCTAAATGTTATTATTTCTTGTATCTGTGGTATTGCACTGATTATTGTCGCCTGTAAAAAGCCTGAAGACGCTATTGGCTTCTTAGTGATGGGTTTACTTGCTATTGTTGCCGCAATTACTTATACCGTGGGTAAGCGTCCTTATGGTTATATGGGATTAGGTGATATTTCTGTTTTAATTTTCTTTGGCTGGTTAAGTGTCATCGGAACTTATTACTTACAATCCAATACCTTTGATATTGTTACCCTACTTCCTGCTACAGCCTGTGGTTTACTTTCTGTCGCTGTTCTAAATATTAATAACATGCGCGATTTAGAAAGTGATATTCAGGCGGGTAAAAATACATTAGCTGTTCGCTTAGGTCCTGCTGGCTCACGTACTTACCATACTTGTGTTATTTTTCTCTCTATAGCTTGCTTAATTATCTTTACCCTACTTTATATGCATCGCTGGACAGCGTGGTTATTTTTACTCGCTACCCCTATGCTTTTACTGCATATCAAGCGTGTGAATGCCGATCACTCAGGTGAGGCGATGCGTCCCCTACTTGAGCACATGGTAAAAGCCGCACTATTAACTAACGTTCTTTTCTCTTTAGGTTTAGTTTTAGAATAATTTCACTCGATTGTTGATTTGACTCACTGAATTTTCAGTGAGTCTTTTGCCAACCGCCCCTGTTAAGGGATATACTGGACTTTCCTGTGGCAACCTGACGTAATCTCCTATGAAATATGATACTTCTGAACTCTGTGATATCTATCAAGAAGATATCAATGTCGTAGAACCGCTTTTCTCAAACTTTGGTGGTCAAAGTGCCTTTAACGGGCAAATCATCACCGTTAAATGTTTTGAGGATAATGGCCTGCTTTATGACTTACTCGAAGAAAATGGCAAAGGCCGTATTCTTTTGGTCGATGGCGGTGGCTCTGTACGTAAAGCCTTAGTTGATGCTGAACTAGCGCGACTCGCTGTTTCTAATGAATGGGAAGGCATTGTCGTTTACGGTGCGGTACGTCAAGTTGATGCATTATCAGAGCTTGATTTAGGTATTCAAGCGATGGCAGCTATCCCTGCGGGTTGCCCAAGTGAAGGCATTGGTGAAAGTGATATCCGTGTTAACTTCGGAGGCGTTACCTTCTTCTCTGGTGATTATCTTTATGCTGATAACACAGGGATCATCTTATCTGAAGAGCCATTAGGCTTAGATGAAGATTTGATTGAAGAGTAATTGTTACTTTTATCTGCGTTCTTACGATTTCAATACTCAAAAGCCACCTAACGGTGGCTTTTGTTTTTTAGGCTTTAAGCAAACAAAGACAATTATTGCACGTCTTCCATTTTGCCTAACAGTGCGCGTAAACGCTCTTGCCAGCTTGATTGCTCTTGTTTCAGCTCTTCGTTTTCACGAACAAGAGCTTCGCGCGATCCTTTCGCTTCTTGAACTTCTTGGTTCAGCGCATCATTTTTTTCTTTTAGCTCTTCGATTTCCATCTGTAATAACGTGATGGTATCAATTGCTTGTTGTACTTTTGATTCTAACTTCTCGAAAACTTCAAATGACATACTGTAATCCCCCATATAATCGATACTTCCGATTGTAAGTAGCCTATCAACAACTGTCTAGCATCTTCCGAGGAATTACATTCTTTTTTCAATTTATCAAAAACACTGGTCAGATCACATTACAAATGTCGATCAAGTCACTAATTAAGAGCGTTTTCACTCATTTTCTTGATGAGACACACAAATTTCAATTTCGCTTATTCTCGTTTACGCTCATTAACGATAAATTCACAGTTATCTTTTCAATTCGAAAAGAATACTAACAATAAATAACCCTCTTTCAGGATAGAATATATGAGCCAGACGAAAACCTCTCTTATGGGTCAATGCATTTCTGAATTTATCGGAACTGCGTTGCTAGTCTTCTTTGGTCTTGGTTGTGTTGCTGCGGTACGTATTGCAGGTGCTCAACTAGGATTGTGGGAGATAAGTATTATCTGGGGGCTGGGTGTTGCCTTAGCCGTTTATCTTACCGCCGGCACCTCTGGTGCACACCTGAACCCTGCCGTTACCGTTGCGTTTTGGCTATTTGCTTGCTTTGAACGCAGAAAAGTTGTTCCTTATATTATTGCACAAATGTTAGGTGGCTTCTTTGCCGCAGCCATTGTGTACTTTATGTACTACAATATTTTTATCGACTACGAACAAGTTAATGGCATTGTCAGGGGCTCACAAGAAAGTCTCTTCACTGCCGGTGTATTCTCTACTTATCCCGCAGCTCAAATTTCCGTTGCACATGCCTTTGTTGTCGAAGTTATCATTGCCGTTATCCTTGTTGGCTTAATTTTAGCCTTAACTGATGATGGTAACGGTGTACCTAAAGGCCCATTAGCTCCGTTATTAATTGGTATCTTAATTGCCGTAATCGGTGGTGCATTTGGTCCACTAACCGGATTCGCCTTAAACCCAGCTCGTGACTTTGGTCCAAAACTGGTTGCGTACTTTGCTGGCTGGGGTGATATTGCGCTGACTGGTGGACGTGATATCCCTTATTTCTTAGTTCCAATGATTGCTCCATTTATCGGTGGTATCTTAGGTGCATTGGCTTACCGTAAATTAATTGGCCGTCACTTACCTTGCGATACCTGCAAAATCGAAGACGATAAATAAAATTAAGAGCAATATTGTTGATTATCAGAACAGGTTACTAACATGACAACAGAAACAAATACATCGAATACCGAGAAAAAATACATTGTTGCGCTGGATCAGGGCACAACCAGTTCACGTGCCGTAGTCATTGACCACGATGCAAATATCGTCAGTATTTCACAACGTGAATTCACCCAAATTTATCCTAAGCCAGGCTGGGTTGAACACGATCCAATGGAAATTTGGGCAACACAAAGTGCAACCTTAGTTGAAGTATTAGCAAAAGCAGATATTCCATCTGACCACGTTGCAGGTATTGGTATCACAAACCAACGTGAAACGACTATTGTATGGGATAAAGAAACCGGTAAACCTGTTTATAACGCGATTGTATGGCAATGTCGTCGTACTGCGGATTTCTGTACTCGCTTAAAAGATAAAGAAGGTGTTGAAGAATATATTCGTCAAAATACCGGTTTGATGGTTGACCCTTATTTCTCTGGTACAAAATTAAAATGGATCCTCGACAACGTCGAAGGTGCTCGTGAAAAAGCAGAAAAAGGTGAGTTATTATTCGGTACTGTTGATACTTGGTTAGTTTGGAAAATGACACAAGGTCGCGTTCACGTTACTGACTTTACTAACGCATCTCGTACCATGTTATTCAATATCCACTCTTTAGATTGGGATCAAAAAATCCTCGATCTGCTGGATATTCCTCGCAATATGCTACCAAAAGTGGTGCCATCTTCCGAAGTTTATGGCCAAACAAACATTGGTGGTAAAGGTGGTACACGTATTCCTATCGCGGGTATGGCGGGTGACCAACAAGCTGCACTCTATGGTCAACTTTGTGTACAAAGCGGTATGGCGAAAAATACCTATGGTACAGGTTGCTTCTTACTGATGAATACAGGTAAAGAAGCGGTTCGCTCTAATCATGGTTTGTTAACAACAATCTGTTGCGGTCCTCGTGGTGAAGTGAACTATGCTCTAGAAGGTGCAGTATTCGTTGGTGGAGCTTCTATTCAATGGCTACGTGATGAGCTAAAACTGATTGATGAAGCCACTGACTCTGAATACTTCGCAACGAAAGTTAACGATACTAATGGTGTCTATGTTGTTCCTGCATTTACAGGTTTAGGCGCGCCATATTGGGACCCGTATGCGCGTGGTGCTATTTTTGGTTTAACCCGTGGTGCTAACCGTAATCACATTATTCGTGCAACTTTAGAATCTATCGCTTATCAAACACGTGATGTGCTCGATGCAATGCAAGCCGATTCAGGTGCGCGTTTACAATCACTGCGTGTTGATGGTGGCGCTGTTGCTAACAACTTCTTAATGCAGTTCCAATCCGATATTTTAGGTACTCATGTAGAACGCCCTGTTGTTCGCGAAAGTACCGCATTAGGTGCCGCATTCCTTGCAGGTCTTGCTATCGGTTTCTGGAATGATTTAGAAGAAGTTAAAAACAAAGCGGCGATTGATAAAGAATTCCGCCCTGGCATCGAAACTACTGAGCGTAACTATCGCTATAACGGCTGGAAAAAAGCGGTTGCTCGCGCTCAAGAGTGGGAAGATCGCGGTTAATTGCAGTAAAACAGTTTGAGAGAGAAGTAGCCTAGGCTACAAAACCCAAATGCCGAGATTTTTTATCTCGGCATTTTTTATTTAACTGATTGCATCAGTCTACTAAATCGTATGCTCTTCATGGCTAAAACGATGAGCCAAAGGAAGCCAACAAAGTATAATAGCCACTGACATACCAAACATAATCATACCTAAGCTAAATTGGTTATGCTGTGGTAATAAAGCTGAAAACCATGTTGCTACACCTGAACCCACATTTTGTAAACCACCCACCAATGCACCTGCTGAGCCCGCTAAATAAGGGAATGGCTCCATCGCACCTGTTGTTGCTAATGGGAATAACATACCTGCACCAAAGAAAAACAGCGCTGCTGGTACCAGTAATGTCCAGATATTAATAATATTTAGCCAACCAGGGATCCACATTAAAATACCCGCAGATAAACAACAAAAAACGGAGTGCCACATCAGCTGTACAAAGGTTTTACCTTCACGACCTGCATACCAAGCCCCAAAGAATGCCGCAGGGATCGGTAAAATAAATAATATACTGATAGTAATACTATTTAATCCTAATACTCCGCCCATTAATACACCACTTGATGCTTCAAAAACAGCAATACCGGATAATGCACAAATCAGCATAATCAAAAATGCACTAAAGGTACTATTTGAAAGCAGTAAGTAAAATGATGACAGCATTTTACGTTTTTCAACTTGTACTGGGCGCGTTTCTGGCATCCAACGATACATACAAAAAAGAACGCTACTTCCCAATAATAATAAGAAGATATAACACGCATGCCAGCCAAAAAAGTGAGCAACAACACCACCAATCATCGGCGCTAATAATGGGCTAACTAAGACACCCATATTTAATAAGCTATTGGCGTAACGTAATGCCGTTCCTGTATATAAATCACGAGGTTGAGTACGTGTCATAACACCAGCAACACCTGTTCCCATTCCTTGTAAGGTACTTGCAATTACCAGTGTGGTTAAATTTTGCGAGAAAATTGCCACCAGCGTTGATAAACAAAAGATCGTCATTCCGACTAAAATAACAGGACGACGCCCGACTTTGTCGGAAATAGGTCCATAAATTAGCTGTGAAAAACCATAAGAAAAAAGATAGGCACCCATTACTTGCTGTACCGCTCCAGTGGGTTCACCAAAGTAAACGGCCATATCAGCAATAACAGGAACATAAATAGTTTGAGTCATTTGACCCACAGCAACCAGTGCAATTATCAATAATAATAAATTTGCATGTTCTAACTTTCTCATTTCTTTTCTTTGCTCAAGAATTTCAGATAAATAAATTAACGGACAGGCGCACACTACAGAGAATTTATAAAAATAAACTCCGCAAAATGCATACCTTTTCAGAATGAGACTAAGTTAACAAATTTGGAGAAATTTGCGAGATAGCCAGCAATTTTTGTATAAAGATTAATGTCAGAGAAATACACCATAGTTGTCAATATAAATGTACATATTGTGTCATTTATTGACAAAATCTTAGATTAATCACATCACCACACCATCTTGATAAATAAAAAGCCGCTTCCTATTTAGAATAAATAAGCAACATAAGCATGTTTATCAAAAGGAGATAATCTCTATGGCTAATTGGGTGAATGGAAAAGTTACTCAAGTTCATCACTGGACTGATGCGTTAATGAGTCTCGTCGTCAATGCTCCTATTGATAAGTTTACAGCCGGGCAATTTGCAAAATTAGCGCTAGATATTGATGGTGAGCGAGTACAACGAGCCTACTCTTATGTAAACGCACCAGATGATCCCAATTTAGAGTTCTATCTAGTGACTGTTCCTGATGGAAAATTAAGTTCTAAATTAAGCGCACTAGAAGTCGGTGATGAAGTATTGGTGACTGAACAAGCCAGCGGCTTTTTTGTATTAGAAGAGGTTCCCACAGTAAATACACTTTGGATGCTTTCGACGGGAACCGCCATTGGACCTTTTCTATCTATTTTGCAATTAGGACACGATCTTGAGCGATTTGAAAATATCGTTCTTGTTCATGCTGTTCGATACGCCAATGACTTAAGCTATTTACCTTTGATGGAAAAACTCGTTGAACGTTATCAAGGTAAATTACGTATTCAAACCATTGTCAGCCGTGAAAATCATATTGGCTCATTAACAGGACGTATCCCTGCACTCATTGAAAGTGGCGCTTTAGAAAAAACGGTTGGCTTAACCATCAGCCCAGAAGAAAGCCATATTATGTTATGTGGTAATCCTCAAATGGTCAGAGACACTCAACAATTATTAAAAGAACAACGGGAAATGCGTAAGCACTTACGGCGCAAACCCGGACATATCACCAGTGAGCAATATTGGTAATAATGCAAAAAATAAGGGTGAGTCTATTTATCTCACCCTTATTCATTTGATTTGAATAATATGAATTAACGCCAACGACGATAGTTCACTTGTTCTGCTTGTTTACCAAAGTAGTTTTCGCCGTCATTACCGACAAATACACCGCAATCAAGCAACATGATCATCCCAATAAAAGAAGGAAGAAAGCGTCCAATCGCCCATTGCCAAAATGGTTCTAAACTACTGGTATCGGCTAACCCTAACATCACGGCAAGTAGGAGTAATAAAAGCCATATCCCTCTTTTATTTCTGTCATGAAGTCTTTTTGTAAAAATTGCACATAGCGGATAAAGAATAAAAAGGAATACTATCCATATTACAGTAGTAGGTAATGGATAAATCACATCATTAATAATAAAGAGGCCTAAAAACAGTGCAAAGCAAGCACCCAAACCAGCCCAAAAGTCACGACGCCCAATTCGTCCTTTGAATGAAAATGCCCAATGTTGTAATGTCATAAATTCTCAATAATTTACTTAATTTGTGAATTACACTGTCCATTTAGTATCAAATAATACAGACTAGCCAATAACAGCACAGACAAGCGGAGGACAGATGATAAAAGCAAACACACTTTCTACGTTATACCTGATAATCATAAGCATTGCTCTTTGTTTGCCAACTTCTGTTTTTGCAACAGAGATGTCTGTCGCACAAAAACAGCCTTCAAAGGATGACATTGCTTATCTTAAACAAGATGCACCTGTTTTTGAGATAACTATTCCAGAGCTAAGAGCAAAATTTAATCAACAAAATCCGTTGTTATCGCTTAATGAATATAAAATTATCACCAATCACGATATTGCGATCCCACTTGTCAGAGCAGCAACACGCATCACGCCTTATCTCTATTCATCTGCAATACTAGAGCGCGGTAGCGAAAAAATAAAAAGTTTACAACTAACGCTGATCCACTCCCCTGATTCACCTGAACTAGAAAAGATAAATCGTGAGATCACAACGCAATACATTATTACTTTGGTTGCTCAATTTGACTCATCAATAACCTCAGAGCAAATTCAAGAGGCTCTCAATTTATTCGCATTTAAAAATCAAACTTCTGATTACATTAGCCATGATGTGGGTGCAATTCGCTATATTATTGTCCATGAAGGTGACCAATTAACAACCTTCGCCATTGAACCGATTAAGCTTTCTTTAAACAGCAAGATCGTTTCAGCTATTCCGTGATAAAAAACAAAGCTATTCTATTCATTGTTCTCTATACTGTTGTGCATCAACAGAATTCGTGTTTATTAGCAAACTAAATTTAAACCACTCGGTTGGAGGAAAAGTTATGCGCCATCCATTAGTCATGGGTAACTGGAAACTCAACGGCAGCATTCATATGGTTCATGAATTAATTGCTGCATTACGTAAAGAAGTTAGCGGTGTTGCTGGTTGTGATGTTGCTATCGCACCACCAGCAGTTTACCTATGCCAAGCACGCCATGAAATTGGTGGAAGCCGTATTGCATTAGGTGCTCAAGATACAGGTGTTAACTTATCAGGTGCTTTCACTGGTGAAACTTCAGCAGAAATGCTGAAAAACGTTGATGTTAAATACGTTATCATTGGTCACTCTGAGCGTCGTACTTATCATAAAGAATCTGACGAGTTTATCGCTCAAAAATTCGGCGTGTTAAAAGAGTTAGGTTTAACACCAGTATTATGTATTGGTGAAACTGAAGCAGAAAACGAAGCTGGCAAAACTCAAGAAGTCTGTGCTCGCCAAATCGATGCTGTATTAAATGCACATGGCGCAGCAGCATTTAAAGATGCCGTTATCGCTTATGAGCCAATCTGGGCTATCGGTACAGGTAAATCAGCAACTCCAGCACAGGCTCAAGCTGTTCATAAATTTATTCGTGATCATATCGCGAAGAAAGATGCCGCTATCGCTGAACAAGTTATCATTCAATACGGTGGCTCTGTTAACGATAAAAATGCAGCAGAACTATTTGGTCAACCAGACATTGATGGTGCATTAGTGGGTGGTGCTTCACTGAAAGCTGACGCATTTGCCGTTATCGTTAAAGCAGCAGCACAAGCTAAAGCGAAAAAATAATTTTTATCTTTCTGACCTATGCGGTTAATCGATAAAAAATAGAGAAAATCACCTTACTGGATATAAAACAGAAGGTGATTTTTTTGTTTCTCTCACCTTTAATTATCAACGACGACTAATTTCATCAAAGATACCGCCTGTCGCAAAATGTATTTTCTGTGCGGATTGCCAATCACCAAAAACTTCATTCAGTGTAAATAGTTCTAGTTTTGGAAAACTGTTTTGGTATTTCTCTGCTATTACTTTATCTCTAGGGCGATAATAGTTTTTTGCTGCGATCTCTTGCCCTTCTGGTGAGTAAAGATAGTCTAAGTACGCCGTGGCAATTTCTCGCGTTCCTCGTTTATCAACAACCTTATCGACTACCGACACCGTAGGCTCTGCAAGAATAGATATTGATGGTGTAACTATCTCAAATTTATCTGCACCTAATTCATTAATCGCTAATAACGCCTCGTTTTCCCATGCAATCAATACATCACCAATACCTCGCTCAACAAATGTATTTGTTGCTCCTCTCGCACCTGAATCTAATACTTCGACTTGCTGATAAAGTGCTTTAACGAAGGCTTTAGCTTTTTCACTATCTTGATGATTGGCTTTTAATCCATAGCCCCACGCCGCAAGGTAATTCCATCTTGCACCTCCTGATGTTTTAGGATTAGGAGTAATAATTGAAACCCCCGGCTTAATTAATGAATCCCAATCAACGATTTGCTTAGGATTTCCTTTTCTCACCAGAAAAACGATTGTTGAAGTATAAGGCGCTGAATTATCAGGTAATCGTGTTATCCATTGTTTATCGATACTTCCTCTTTGCGCGATTGCATCTATATCATAGGCAAGGGCTAATGTGACAACATCTGCCTCAATACCGTTGATAACTGATGTTGCCTGCTTTCCTGATCCACCATGTGATTGGCGGATAGTGACTTTATCTCCCGTTTTTTGCTCCCAATACTGACTAAATGCTTGGTTATACTGCTGATAAAGTTCTCTCGTTGGATCGTAAGAGACATTTAATAGTTGAATATCTTTAGCCCATAAAATATTAGAAAAAAGTAATGTCACTAAAGCTGCCGATAATAAGCCCCATTGTTTAAACATATCTATCCATCCCCTATCGTTAAGTATTTAACTAGGCTGACAGAAAGTTTTATAACGATGAAATAACAAAAAGCCGATGGATATACACAACAGGAATATAACTATCAATATAAGGGGAATAAGAAGAAATAAAGGAGGATAGAGATCGTTAAGTGAAATGTTTTCACTCGAGAAGCTACTCTGACACAAGCAGAATGTATCAGAGCAGTTCACGAATAAGGATAGAACTCAGAAAGGCTCGGGTATTGCGAAAAATCTATTAATTAATACAGTTTTTTCGCTGTTTCATACCAGTCAGCTTTAAAGACACGTTTCATATTCATAACCGCGTCAATAATATCATGGTGAACCAGTTTTTCGTTTTGAATACCGACACAACGACCGCCATAGCCTTCTAATAGCAGTTGTACAGAGTAAGCACCCATACGAGAAGCAAGAATACGATCGTAAGCAACTGGAGAACCACCACGTTGGATATGGCCTAATACCGTTGCACGTGTTTCATGTTTAGTTTCAGCTTCAATAAAACGTGCTAATTCATGCACATCACAAACGTGTTCTGTAATTGCGACGATTGCATGACGTTTACCACGTTCAATACCTGCTTTGATTTCTGCCAGCAGTTCATCACGGTTAAATGGTAATTCGGACTCAGGCAGAACAACAAATTCACAGCCCCCAGCAATTGCCGCAGACAGTGTTAAGTCACCACAGTAACGTCCCATCACTTCTACGATAGAAATACGTTTGTGAGAAGTTGAGGTATCACGTAAACGGTCAATAGCTTCAACAGCAGTTTCTAATGCAGTGAAATAACCGATGGTGTAGTCAGTACCAGCAACGTCATTATCGATTGTGCCCGGTAAGCCGATACATGGAAAACCTGCTTCCGTTAATTTTTTTGCACCTAGATAAGAACCATCACCACCAATAACCACTAAGGCATCAAGCTCATTTTGTTTCATGTTTTCGATGGCAACAGCACGCACATTGTCTTCACGGAATTCAGGGAAACGAGCAGAGCCAAGGAATGTACCGCCACGGTTGATCATGTCTGACACGCTAAAACGGTCGAGTTTTTTCATGCGATTTTCGTATAGCCCCATATAGCCATCCATAATCCCATAAACCTCTAAACCTTCACTTAGTGCGGCACGAACAACACCACGGATCGCGGCATTCATACCTGGTGCATCACCACCACTTGTTAAAACCCCAATTCTTTTGATCCCATTGACCATGATTACCTCTGATTCTTATTCGATGTAATTATTGCAAAATTGTTGGAATAACTTTTTTATCTCAATACCGGCTTGTCTGGTGTTATATACCGATATCGCAAATGCTGAATTGATTCAACAATACTATTGTACGCATATTTTTTACCAGTTCATCATTATCGTACATTTTTTTTCATAAACTTGATGCGCATTAAACTAATCAGATAGCCTGTATAAAGATTATACTAGTCTATCTCAAATGTGTTTCACTAATAAGTTAACACTTTTTATACAGACACTTTACTGCCTTTTTGCATTCATCTCAAAAAAACGCTATTTATGCTAAAAAATAGCATCGGCATATTTTGATAAATATTCAGTTTTTCTCTTAAACGCTGTTTTATCTACCGTTTACCTTCCTATTTTGATGAGTCATCCTTTTAAAGAAAAAAATCATCTAAGGTACATTTGTGACTTATGGCTAAGTTCTTTGGTTCATTCTCCGCTTTTTAGCCTAGACTGATACAGTAGAACTCACACTTTATAGGAGGTTTTATGTTTGATTTAACGGGTAAAATCGCTTTAGTTTCAGGTGGTGCAAAGGGTATTGGCAAAGGTATCGTTATCGCACTAAAAAACAGTGGTGCGAAAGTGATTATTGCGGATATTGATGATGTAGCGGGTAATAAAACAAAAGATGAATTAGATGTAGGTTTTATGCATCTTGATGTCACTCAGCAATCTGCCTGTGAAAAAGTCGTCGATGATGTCGTAAAAGAGTATGGCAAGCTCGATATTCTTTGTTCCAATACTGGTATTTTCCCTCAGGCAACGATTAAAGAGATGACAGAAGCTGACTGGGATAAAATGCATACCGTCAACTTAAAAGGCATGTTCTTTTTAGTAAAAGCCGCACTTCGTGTAATGGAGAAACAAAAACAAGGTCGAGTGATCATTACCTCTTCCATTACAGGTGCTATTACTGGCTATCCGGGCTGGAGCCATTATGGTGCAAGCAAAGCAGGACAATTAGGTTTTATGCGCAGCGCAGCTCTTGAATACGCACGCCATGGCATTACCATCAATGCTGTAATGCCGGGAAATATTCTCACCGAGGGTTTACAAGCCCAAGGCGAAGCCTATTTAAATCAGATGAAGGCTTCTATCCCAACCCACACATTAGGTGAGCCAGAAGATATCGGCTACGCCGCCGCATTCTTTGCGTCAAATGAAGCAAAATATATTACAGGTCAAACAATTATCGTCGATGGCGGACAGATTTTACCTGAATCGCCAGAGGCGCTGTTGTAGGTTTTTTGGATAAAAAAAAGCCCCTCTCCAGAGGGGCTGCAAAAGACAGGGATGGTGTCTATGGCAAGGAAAAAACTTCGTTGTTGCTACTTACTCTCTAACTAGGTACATCTTTACTACACTCTTACTCAACTACTTACTAATTAGTTACGTGTGTCAAAATCTGACATTTGCTGTTGGTAATTCTTTTCCAACTGCGCTTTCTGTTCTGGGGTTAACAACTGATACATCTGATTATGGACTTTTGCCATTTCTACATGGCGTTCAATTGCTTGTTTGTCCATATCTTGCATCTGTGCTCTTACTGCAGCTTCATCAAATTGAGGTGCTGTCACTAATTTGTGCATATTCTCATGACGTTGACGGTATACACCGTTATATCTGTCTTGATGATGCTGGCGCATTAAATCGCGCATTTGAGTACGTTGTTGCTCAGTTAATGTGATACCGTTAAACATACGTGATTCGGCATAACCGCGATCCATCATATGTCCACCGTTGTTCATCATATGGCCGCGTTGTCCGCGATGACCTCGATAATCACGGTCACCATGCATACCATAGCCATAATCACAGTGATAATTGCCATTATATCGTTGCTCAGTAGGCGGATTGGTGTTGGCGGTTTCGGCTAACACTACCGTCGGAGCTGCCAAAAACATTGATGCTAATGCAACTACTGCTACTTTACGCATTGCTTTCACTCCTAATTCGGTAATTTCATACCGACCTAATTAATGCTACCTAAATATGTGTAATTCTTTGCTATGTGGATTACTATACCGTTGCGGCTGCAAACTAGCGTCAGAGCGTGTAAAAGAACGTAAAGTCATAGATTCGCGCTATTTATTATCGTATTTTTCTCTTGGAGGAATTGACGAATGCATAAAATCTTATTAGTGGATGACGATCGCGAATTAACATCGCTATTGAAAGAACTGCTTGAAATGGAAGGCTTTAATGTTGTAATCGCCTCTGATGGCGAACAAGCACTTAAACTTTTGGATGCGTCTATCGACCTGTTATTACTGGATATTATGATGCCACGTAAAAACGGGATTGAGACACTCAAAGAGTTACGCCAAAATTTCCAGACCCCTGTCATTATGTTAACGGCAAGAGGCAGTGATCTTGACCGAGTGCTTGGCTTAGAGCTAGGTGCTGATGACTATTTACCAAAACCTTTTAATGATAGAGAGCTGGTTGCTCGTATCAGAGCTATTTTGCGTCGTTCTAACTGGAGCGAACAAAAACAGACTGACAGCAATACATCTCCAACATTACAGGTCGATAAATTACAACTTAATCCTGGCCGACAAGAAGCAAGTTTTGATAATGAACCGCTAGAGTTAACGGGAACTGAGTTTACTTTGCTTTATCTACTTGCTCAGCACTTAGGGCAAGTCGTATCACGCGAACATCTAAGTCAAGAAGTGCTTGGCAAGCGCTTAACACCTTTTGATAGAGCGATTGATATGCATATTTCTAATTTACGCCGTAAATTACCAGAAAGAACAGATGGACAACCTTGGTTTAAAACTTTACGTGGCCGCGGTTATCTGATGGTTTCAATAACTTGATAAATATTCTTTATGATAAATAGTCTGTCAGCGCGCATTTTCGCAATATTCTGGCTGACGCTAGCATTAGTTCTTGTGCTAGTAATGATGGTTCCAAAGCTGGACTCGCGCCAGCTTACCCCTCTTTTAGAGAGTGAATACCGTCAAGGCGTTATGCTAGAACAACATATCGAAGCTGAATTAGCTCAAGATCCCGCTAACGATCTCCTTTGGTGGCGTCGATTAATTCGTGCCATTGATAAATGGGCTCCACCTGGTCAGCGCTTAATTATTGTTACGAGTGAAGGCCGTATCATTGGTGCTCAACGTAATGAGATGCAGGTTGTCAGAAACTTTATTGGTCAATCTGATAACGCCGATCACCCTAAAAAGAAAAAATATGGTCGTTCTGAGATGTTAGGACCATTTTCTGTAAGGGATGGTGAAGATCATTACCAACTTTATCTCGTGCGCCCTTCAAGTAGCCCTCAATCTGACTTTATCAACTTATTATTTGATAAGCCGTTATTGCTACTGATATTCACCATGCTTATCAGCACACCATTATTAGTATGGCTTTCTTGGAGTTTAGCAAAACCTGCAAGACAGCTTAAAAATGCGGCAGATGATGTTGCTAAAGGCAACCTACGCCCTCACCCTGAATTAGAGACTGGCCCACAAGAGTTTTTAGCTGCTGGTACTAGTTTTAATCAGATGATAAGCGCACTCGAACGCATGGTTGAGGCACAACAACGTTTAATTTCTGATATTTCACACGAGTTACGAACACCATTAACACGCTTACAATTAGCAAGCGCATTGTTACGTCGTCGTAGTGGAGAAAGTAAAGAACTAGAACGCATTGAAACTGAGACTCAACGCCTTGATGGCATGATCAATGATTTACTGGTTCTTTCACGCAACCAGCATAAAAACGAGTTATTACGTGAAACAGTAAAAGCCAACGAACTGTGGGATGATATTTTAGATAACGCTAAATTTGAGGCTGAACAGAGTAATAAGACGCTACAAGTGACAACACCTCCGGGAGCATGGCCTATCTACTGCAATCCATATTCACTTGCTAGCGCATTTGAAAATATTGTTCGTAATGCCCTACGTTATTCAAATTCTCGCATTGAGGTTGCCTTTACTGAACAAAACCAAGGTATCACTATTATTGTTGATGATGATGGCCCAGGTGTTAGTCCTGAAGATAGAGAGCATATCTTCAGACCGTTCTACCGTACTGATGAAGCAAGAGATCGCGAATCAGGTGGTACTGGCTTGGGATTAGCTATTGTCGAGACGGCAGTAAGTCAGCATAGAGGCCATGTTAAAGCCGATGATAGCCCATTAGGTGGGTTGAGGGTTGAGATTTGGTTGCCAAAAACAAAGTAAAATCTATCTAAAAGTGATTTTTAGCCTTAAAATACGATTTTTGCTAAATTATATTTTATTACCTTTATGAACAAATACCTGAAAATTTTAAGAAATAAATTACGTTATAAATATTGTGATACTTTTCCAGAATTAGTAACTAAATCAATATATAAAGAACGAATGAGGAAAACTTTAAATTTAGATTTTCCACAAACATTTAATGAGAAATTACAGTACCTAAAGTTAAATTTATATAAAAATAACCCATTAGTTACAAAATGTGCAGATAAATACGCTGCTCGAGAATATGTTAAAGATTGTGGTTGCGAAGAAATACTTAATGAAATCCATCAAGTATGGGATCAACCTGACGATATTAACTTCTCTGAGTTGCCTAATAAATTTGTACTAAAATGCAATCATGGTGCAGGTTATAATATCATTTGCAGAGATAAAGATAAGATATCCCCAGATAACATTAGGCAAACATTAACAACTTGGCTAAATGAAGACTATTGGCGATTAGCTGTTGAATTTGTTTATAAGGATATCTCTAAAAAAATAATTTGTGAAAAATTCATAGAAACAAAAAATAATGAACTTCCATATGATTACAAATTATTCTGTTTTCATGGTGAACCTTTGTTTGTCATGATCTGCACTGAAAGGGAATCACAACACCCTAAATTCTATTTTGTTAACAAAGAATGGGAATTATTACCTTATGGCATTGATTATAAAAATAGTGAAGTATCTACTGTTTTAGATAAACCACAAAACTATCAAAAACTCTTTGAATATGCTGAAAAATTATCCAAACCATTTCCTTTTGTTAGGGTCGATCTATATTTAAATAGTGGAGTGATCCATTTTGGTGAACTTACCTTTATTCCATCGGCAGGGATGGATAAAGAATTAAATAACGAAGAAACTAAAAACGTTGATCTAATATTTGGAAACTACCTAAAACTAAGGGTTACCCCTTAGTTTAGAGCCTTAATCATTCTTCTATTCATTAAGTAAATAAGCCTTGCTTTGACTTTCATATAAGGATAAAAAAGGCTTTTTTTCTCACAACGCCGAAATAGTGATACTTTTTTTCGCACAATAGCAACTTCAAGGTTTTTGTAAAAATAAGGTCGGAGTTCTTTATTTTTAGTTTTAATCTTATCCAAAACTGCATTACATTTTTTTATATTATCTAAACTTAGATTTTCAGTTGAAAAGTTCAAGTTATATAATACATCCTCATCCACCTCAATATTAAACATATCTAATGCATTAATTTGTGCTTTTATAGCAAATGAGGTTTGTATACTAAAATAGTTCTTTCTATTTCTATCTGGATGAATTCTATATTTTAATAACGCTTCTTCTAGATTGGAAAAAATATTTTCCTGATTTAGCTTTAATAAATTTATCCATAACCCATAATCTTGAGCATATTTATAATCTTCTGGATACATAATTTTATTTTTTTTAATAAAATCAGATCTAAACATGACTGTTGGATGATAAAAATTAGTTCCAAAAATTAATCCAGCGGCTATTGCATTATGCTTTATTGGAAGAATCATGAATTTTTTGTCGTATTCATAGATTTCCATTGATGTACCACAGACCATAATATTTTTATGGTTTTCCATGAACTCAAACTGCTTTTGAAGGCGAGTTGGATATGAGTAATCATCAGCATCCATTCGAGCAATATAGTCACCAGAAGCAAGTAAAAAACCTCTATTCAAAGATTTAGCTAACCCGATATTAGATACATTAGTATACACTTTTACTCGACTATCTTTTTCTTCATATCCTTTTAAAATATCAATAGATAAATCAGTAGAACCATCATTAATGATGATAAATTCAAAATCTTTAAAAGTCTGATTTAAAATAGAATCTATAGCTTCATTCAAATGTATTGAATCATTATATACTGACATCAACACGCTGATTTTATAGGTATTTTTCATTTTACACTTAAAGTTTCTTACTCTTATAAACGATTACTATAAAGGAAGGAATGAGATTAGTGAATACCGCCGTGATTGGAATTCTGAAGAAGTTCTTACAGTGGCCTGAGAATAACACAATAGAGTAAATAATAACCGATATCATGGATCACGAACAAAAATTTAACCATTGGAAACAAACATAAAGTACGTACAATCCAATAGAGTAATTAAACTGTTGTATCAAAACATACTGCCATCTATTGAAGAATAGGTGGCATATTCTTTTTGTTAACGTTTGTTGATGTAATTCAGAATGATCTGGCTGAATCGACCGTTATTCCAGTATTTATATATCTTCAATCAATGCTAAAATACCCAGCTATTACTTGACCGTCTGGTTCGAAGAGTCTACTCTCAGTGCGGTTTTTCGCATACTGTTAAAGTATGCTTATATAATAAAACTCTTATTTTACAAAAAGATAAGAGCTTTTCGAGATAAACTTTGGCGCTCTGGGGGCCGTAAACCCAGTGCGGTAGCTTTGTTATAATAGCAATATAATATTCTTTATAGTTATAAAATTAGTTATCAATTTATATTACATTATGAGAAATATATCTACATTATGGAAAAAACACAGAAAAAGAATAGCATTTTTATATTTCTTATTATCCTATCTTTAATTTATTTCCCTAAAATAGGAGTATTGGATTTTACTGTTTTTTTATTAGCTCCACTTTCATTATATTTATTTATTACAAAAAAAATAAATATAAAAAAAGAAATAATATTCGCTACTATAATTCTATTATTGATTCAATCATATGTTATTATAACAAGCACAGTAAATGGAGTATTTACATCCAATGTAGTTCTGATTCCAATTAGAAATATAATCATCATATTTTCATTATATATAACCATATTGCATTACAAATTAAATTTTGATAAATTTATTAAAATAATATTATATATACTCCTTATTAATACTATTTTAATATTTATCCAATTCATTCTTCACCTTAATTTTGGAATTATTGATTATTTATATAATCCTCAATTTCCTTTAGAAATGATAAATACTGTTAGAAAACCTGGGTATTTTACGGGATATCCCGTTGCTGGTTTTATTTCCAATATGGGAGCAATATTTTCAATCTATATATATAGAAACAATAAAAAATTCATATATATATATATATATATATTATTTTTTATTACATCATTAATTACTGCCAGAACAGCGCTTCTATTCAATATTTTAATACTTCCATTTGTTATCTTATCTTTAAATAAAAGACATTTTTTCTATCTAATAATTATATTTATAATATCAACTTCCTTATTTATCATTTATAGTAATAATTACACGATAGCTATATTTAACAAATTTAAAGTTGTATTTGAATTTCTAATAGAACAAAAAGGTGATCATAGTACTAATGATTTAATAAAAAACCATTATAAACTGCCTAATGATTTACTAACTTTTTCTTTTGGAAATGCCTTAGACCCTCAAGAATTCTCAGATGTAGGATATGTTCAAGCGATATTTAAAGGTGGAATGACTCTATTTTCAATTACTTTATTTTTTTATTTTTATTTATTTACATCAATATTTAAAAATATATCAAAGAATAAGAAAAATATGTTTTTTATTCTTTCAATAACATCATGTTTTATTTTTTATAACTTTAAAGGGCCTTATTTACTATCAAGAACTGTAGGTGATTTTATTATAATAATTTTTACTTCCTTACTTGTATACAAAGCGTCAAAAAATGAAAATCATGAATAATAAAAAAACTATTAGAACGATCGCAATAACATCAAACACTAGCTGGTATTTATATAACTTTAGAAAAAATACCATTATTTCATTAATTAACACTGGTTTTGATGTGTATACAATATCACCATTTGATGATTACTCAGAAAAATTAGTTAATTTAGGTGCAAAACATATCAATATAAAAATTGATTCAGCTAGTAAGAATCCTTTTATTGACCTCTATACATTAATTTCTTTCTATAAAATATGTAATCAATTTAAATTTGATGTAATACTTAATTTTACACCTAAAAATAATATTTATGGAACTTTAGCTGCAAAGTTAAATAAAATAAAAGTCATAAATAATATTGCAGGATTAGGAACTCTTTTTATAAATGATAATATCAGTTCTAAGCTTGCACGCAATCTATATCGTTATAGCCAAAAATACGCTAACAAAATATTTTTCCAAAATAATGACGACTTAACTCTATTTTTGGAAAGAAATTATGTGAAGAAATCACAAATAGATAGACTACCAGGTTCTGGTGTGGACTTATCGCGTTTTACTCTTTCATTATCTGAAAATAAAGAGAAATTAAGATTTATTTTAATTGCAAGAATGTTATATGAGAAAGGGATTACTTTTTATATTGATGCAGCTCGTATCTTGAAAAAAAAGTATGACAACAAGGTTGAATTTTGTCTTTTAGGTTTCGTTGGTGTTAATAACCCATCAGCTATTACTCATGAGCAAATGAATAACTGGGTTTCTGAAGGTATTATTAATTATTTAGGTACCTCGGATACTGTGGAGCAAGAAATAGCTAAAGCTGACTGTATAGTATTACCTTCTTTTTATCGAGAAGGTGTACCAAAAACATTGTTAGAAGCAGGCGCAATGGGGAAACCAATAATTACTACTGATAATGTTGGTTGTCGAGAAACTGTTACTCATGGATTTAACGGATACTTATGCCAACCTAAATCAGTATCAAGTTTAGTTGATGCAATAGATACCTTTATTAAGTTACCCTATGAAAATAAATTAAAAATGGGTGAAAATAGTAGAAAAAAAATTGAAACTGAATTTGATGAAAAAATTGTTATTAATAAATATCTAGATGCTTTAAAAGAAATTTTTCAAGATTAGGATAAAAAATGAAAATCACAATCTCAGGAACCGGCTATGTCGGTCTATCTAATGGGGTACTTCTTTCCCAAAACAACACAGTTGTTGCGTTAGATATCAATAAAGAAAAAGTTGAATTACTTAACAAAAAAATCTCTCCAATTACAGATAAAGAAATCGAAGAGTTTTTAGCAACCAAAAAGCTCGATTTTACTGCAACCTTAGATAAAGAATTCGCTTATAAAGATGCTGATTTCGTTATCATTGCAACACCTACCGATTACGATCCTAAAACAAACTATTTTAACACCTCATCAGTAGAGTCTGTTATTCGTGATGTTTTAGAATATAATCCAAATACGACAATGATTATTAAATCAACCATTCCTGTTGGTTTTACCAAAGAAATGAGAGAGAAATATAATACAGATAATATTATTTTCTCTCCTGAATTCTTACGTGAAGGTCGAGCACTTTACGATAATCTTTACCCATCTCGTATTGTTATTGGTGAACAATCAGAAAGAGCACAAAAATTTGCTGACCTACTACAGCAAGGTGCACTGAAAAAAGATATTGATGTTCTGTTCACTGACTCCACAGAAGCAGAAGCCATTAAATTATTTGCTAATACTTATTTAGCACTGCGTGTTGCTTACTTTAATGAGTTAGATAGCTATGCTCAAGCTTATGGCTTAAATGCAAAACAAATCATTGAAGGCGTCTGTTTAGATCCTCGTATCGGCAACCATTATAATAATCCATCGTTTGGTTATGGTGGTTACTGTCTACCAAAAGACACCAAACAACTGTTAGCAAACTACGACTCTGTTCCTAATAATATTATTAGTGCCATCGTTGAAGCTAACCGCACTCGTAAAGATTTTATTGCCGACTCAATTATCGCTAGAACACCAAAAATTGTAGGTGTTTACCGTTTAATTATGAAGTCTGGTTCTGATAATTTCCGCTCTTCTTCTATCCAAGGCATTATGAAACGTATTAAGGCCAAAGGTATTGAAGTGGTGATTTATGAGCCTGAAATGCAAGAAGAAACCTTCTTTAATTCAAAATTAGTTCGTGATTTAAATGAATTTAAATCAATCTCTGATGTTATTATTACCAATAGAATGTCATCAGTGCTAAACGACGTTGAAGAAAAAGTTTATACTCGAGACCTATTTGGTAACGATTAATTAATAAATACGGGTTAATTACGTAATGAAATATTTAGTCACTGGCGCTGCAGGATTTATTGGTTTTCATCTAATAAAAAAACTAATCCAACAAGGTGAAACTGTTGTTGGTATAGATAATCTCAATGATTATTATGATGTCTCCTTAAAAGAATCTAGGCTTAACATTCTGAATAAACTACACAATTTCTCATTTTCTCTTATTGATTTAGCAGATAGAGAGAAAATGGCTCATCTATTTGCAACTGAGAAATTTGATAAAGTTATTCATTTAGCTGCACAAGCTGGGGTTAGATATTCACTAATTAACCCATTTTCTTACGCTGATAGCAATTTAACTGGCTTTCTGACAATCTTAGAAGGTTGTCGTCACAATAATATTAAGCATCTTGTTTATGCTTCTTCTAGTTCTGTTTATGGCTTAAATGATGAATTGCCATTTTCACCTCATGATCAAGCTAATCACCCTGTTTCTTTATATGCGGCAACGAAAAAAGCTAATGAATTAATGGCTCATAGCTATTCTCATTTATATGGTATACCAACAACTGGATTACGCTTTTTTACCGTTTATGGTCCTTGGGGTCGTCCTGATATGGCATTATTTAAATTTACTAAAGCCATTATCAACAATGAGCCAATTGATATTTATAATAATGGCCAAATGAAACGTGACTTTACTTATGTTGAAGATATCGTGGAAGGTGTTGCTCGTATTGCAAATGTAATACCGACGCCACAACAAGATTGGAAAGTAAGTATAGGAACTCCGGCTAACAGTTCTGCACCTTATAAGGTTTATAATATTGGTAATGGTTCTCCAGTTAATTTAATGGATTACATTAGTGCATTAGAAACTCACTTAGGAAAAACTGCAGATAAAAACATGTTACCAATGCAACCTGGTGATGTTTACACCACATGGGCAGATACTGAGGATTTATTTAAAGCAACTGGCTATAAACCTCAAACAAGTGTAGATGAAGGTGTAAAACAGTTCGTTGATTGGTATAAAAGCTATTATCAAGTTAAATAAACCATGCTCAATATCGTCTTATTTGAACCCGAAATTCCACCCAATACGGGTAATATTATCCGCCTGTGTGCTAACACAGGCTTTCATCTTCATCTAATCCAGCCATTGGGTTTTACTTGGGATGATAAACGTCTACGTCGTGCAGGGCTTGATTATCGTGAGTTTGCTGATATTAAACAGCATCACGATTACTATGCTTTTTTAGAAAGTGAAGGTTTAAACCCTGATAATGCACAATCACCAACGGGTGCACGTGTATTTGCGTTAACGACAAAAGGTACACCAGCACATAGCAATGTGAGCTATCAAGATGGAGATTATCTCCTTTTTGGACCTGAAACTCGTGGTTTACCGCCTTATGTATTAGACAATATGCCAACACAGCAGAAAATCAGAGTTCCAATGCTTGCTGATAGCCGTAGTATGAACCTATCGAATACTGTGGCTGTTGTAGTTTTTGAAGCATGGCGTCAACTAGGCTACCCAGGTGCATTATTGAAATAATTTTTATGAAAACATTTTTCCTAAAAAAACTAAGTTCTCTTATAGTAAAAATTTATGTCTTCATTTTTTACAATGAATTAATTTACAACAAAAATGTTATATATTTTGGTTTTTTTACTATTAAAAATATAAAGAAATTATCTATCAAAGGGAGAATAAATATTAATGATCATGTATATATTAATGCCAAAGGGGGTATTACTCTCGGCAATAAAGTGACACTCTCAGCTGGCTCAAAATTAATTTCAACGGGATTGTTGATTAATGATAATGGAATTACTACTGAACATATAGATAAAGAAATTATAATTTCAGATAATGTACAAATAGGTGCTGGTGCCATCATACTCGCTGGTGTATCTATATGTGAAAATGTTATTGTAGGGGCTGGCTCTATTGTAACTCGCAATATTGAAAAACCTGGTGTTTATGTAGGAGCCCCAGCTAAATGCATAAGACTATTTAAATAATTTAAGAATGATTATTAAAAATGTTTTTTATCTACAATTCATTAAAGCAATCGAATTACTAATTCCCTTAATTGCGATTCCTATAGTTATAAAGTATCTTGGTATATCTAACTATGGCATTATAGCTTTGCTTCAAGCTATTTCAGCGTATATAATTCTTATTGGCGAATGGGGATATAATGCTAATGCAACAAGGGAATTCTCATCTGAAATTTCCATCTTTGAAAAAACATTGTTATATATAGAAATACAAAAAATAAAGATTCTATTCTGTATATTAATATTTATTTTTTTGATCTTATTGAAATTCATTATTGAACTGACTTACTTACAAATGCTCATATTATTTGTATGGTTTTCCACTTCAATACTTCAATGTAAATGGTATTTTCAAGCCACATATAAATTAATAAATTTAGTCGTTATATCTTTATTTTCTAAAATAATATATATTATTTATGTTTTTCTATTTGTTAATTATGATACAAACATAGAAGAATACCTTCTTTTTTTAATACTACCTAATATAATTTTATTTATATACTCTAATTGTTATATTATAAAGAGACTACCTATAAATAAAATAAAAAACAAAAAATACTTTAATCTATCAACAAAAAGTAAGTTCTTATTGAAAGAAGGTTGGCATCTCACATCAATGAGGCTGATTACGGGCGCTATAAATCCCGTAGCACTAATTATAGCAAAATCAATATATGGTATTGAGTTTGTTGGTTTTATTGGTGTAGCACAACGTATTGTATCAGCCTCAGTATCTATATTAACACCAGTCATCGATGTTACTTTTCCCAAAATGAATTATTTTTATTTAAATAATAAAAATAATTTTTATAAATTTATAAATGTTATCTTATTATTTTTCATATTTGTTCAAATTTTAGGCATGTTAACCTATGCAATATTAGACCAATATATTTTTCATATATTAAACATTAAATACTCTGAAGAACTATCACTGATACTATCCTTTTATTTACTAATTATATTTTTTAGCTTAGCAAACTCTTTTTTAGTACATATGTTAGTTATAATGAAAAGATCAAAGTATATAAGCCCATTTTCTTTACTAAGTGGGATATTAACAATATCATTTATGTTATCAATTGAAAACTTCAATCATTCTCAATACAACTTTGTTTTTTCTATTTTATTAGGTCAACTATTCTTATTTATCTCAATATTATATTTAAAAGGTAAAAATAATATTTCATGAAAAATATTTTAATTTTATCAAACTCTCTTTCTAATGGTGGTGGTGAGAGAATAGCTTGTAACTTAGCCAATGGACTAAAAGAAAATAATTATAAAGTATATTTCTATATAATAGAAAACAATATCAGCTATGCTTTACATGAAGATATAATATTAATAAAAAACCCTATAAACATTAAAGCCCCTTTTATTGGAAAAATAATAAATAATTTCTCAGCAGCTATTCATTTATTTTTTATCCTTAGAAAAGAAAAAATAAATACAATTATTAGTCACTTGTTTAGAGCAAACTATATTAATATATTCCTATCACTATTTAAAAAACATAAAAGTATAGTTGTTACACATGGCTCAATTTTAAAATATTCTAATAAAAGTTTAAAATCAAAAATAAATGTATTTATAATAAAGAATATATTTAAACACGCCACTAAAAAAGTATTTCTTACTCAGAGAATGTTAAATGATTATTTACCTATTGTCGGTGAAAAAAACAACTTTGTTATCCCCAATTGTTATAATTTAGATAATATTCTTGAATTATCTAGAGTAATTGTAGATGACAATCCATTTTCTTCTGGTGAATACTTCATATTTGTAGGAAGATTTCACCCTGTTAAAAATATTTCTTTCTTATTAGACACATTTAAAAAAACCAATTACAAATTATTATTAATTGGAGATGGAGCTCTGTATGAAGATTATAAAGAAAAATATAAGAGTAAAAACATAAAGTTCCTAGGAAATAAAGAAAACCCTTACCCTTATATAAAACATGCAAAATATACAGTACTTACATCTATATCAGAAGGTTTTCCAAATGTATTAATTGAATCTCTCTATCTTGGTGTACCTGTTATTAGTTCAGATTGTAGAACTGGCCCAAGAGAGATATTAAAAATAGATAATGAAATTATATCAGGAAGTATTACATCTAATCAATTTGGTATATTGTTTAACATAAATGATGAAAAAGGATTTATATTATCATTACAGGAAACAAATACTAAGGTAATAGAACCTAATTATTTAACAAAAGAAACAAAGCAATATAATATAAATCACATTGTCAAAAAGTATATTGAGTTAATTTAGAAAATATGAAAACCGATAAAATATCTGTATTACTTTCCATATATAATGAGATAGATGAATGGATTATACTATCTATTAATTCAATAATCACTCAAAATACATATAGTAAATTTGAAATTCAATTAGTTATTGTTATCGATAACCCTAATAAATGTGAACATTATAAAAATATAATTAATAATCTAGAAATAAAAAACATTGAAATAATAATTGTAGAAAATAGCATAAATCTTGGGTTAGCAAGTTCACTAAACAAAGCATTTGAACATAGCGATGGTAATTTTATTGCTCGGCTAGATGCTGATGATATTGCCGATCCAGAACGCTTAAATGTACAACTAAGATATTATAAATCTAATTCTTTTGCATTAATTGGTACAGGCATAAATAGAATTGATGAACATGGTAAATTTATATCTACCTCCTGTTTGTCAAATGATTTTTTAAAACTAAAAAGTACCTTAGGTTATAAGTCTGTTTGTTATCACCCCACATGGTTCATGTCGAGAGATATTTTTGAAAAAATGCAAGGATATCGAAATTACCCCAATTCACAAGATTTTGATTTTATTTCGAGGCTTATTGCTAAAAATTATACAATTTCAAATATTGAAAAACCATTAGTAATGTATAGAATAAATACGCAATCTTTATCTTTTAAAAATTCGTTAAGACAAAGAAAATGCCAATATCACATAATAAAAATGAATAAAATTAGAAAAAAATATGGTATAGATAATTACAATGAACAAAGAATGTTAGATTATATAAAGGTGAATAAAATCATAAATGAATTACATTTTAAAAGTCAACTATTACTAGTAAAAGCACTTAGGATGAATAATGTAAATCCTAGTAAATACCTACTTTTATTATGTTCAACATTTCTTTCTCCATACCAAACAAAACATATTTTAAGAATGAGTTATTTTAAAATAAAAAATTATTTTATATAAATATTTATTAGTTTTTTATAACTACTGTTGTAGTTTTTGAAGCATGGCGTCAACTTGGTTATCCTGGTGCATTACTAAGAGACTGAAATGTAAAAAGCGCTGATCATAAATAATGACTAGCGCTTTTTTAATTTCAAACAACTAAAAATCTAACTTATTACTCTGATGGTTGTCTGATTTCAGCAACGACTTTGGTGATATACCTGCACCCTTCTCCCACATCCTTTAATACCAATGCGTGAGCACCAATCACTGCATTATCACCTATCTCTATCTCACCACCAATAATCGATGAGTTACAACCAATATAAACGTGGTTGCCAACTCGAATATCTGCTTTACCATCCTTCTCTTTTACTCCGATGGTCACACCTTGCATTAACGTCACATTCTCACCTAACTGGCAGTAATTAGTCAGTACGATCCCTATGGGATGAGGTAATGAAAGTCCTTTACCTATGCGAGTTCTTAGTGAAATATCGTTGCAATACTTACGATTATTTTTAGCACCAATACGAATGCCAAGTTTTTTGAGAAAACGGTTTTCAGAGAAATAAAAAAATTGGGCGACACGCCACCAAAATAGATAACGTGAACGTTGGCAGAAAAAAACGCGATGAAAAAGTCTTATCCAACTAAAAGGCTTGTTATCACCGATATATTCAGCGTGTAAACAAGCCTTAAGTTCAGAAAGTGTAACTTCAGTTAAAACCATTAAATACCATCACCACACTCAAAACCAGGCACCACACCATTAAAGTGTTGATCCATATCGAGTGAAGGCTTATCACTAGTGGGTTTACCAACAATACGAGCAGGAACTCCCGCAACAGTGGTATGTGCAGGTACTTCATGTAATACCACAGAGCCAGCACCAATTTTGGCACCGCGACCAATCTCAATATTGCCGAGTATTTTAGCACCTGCGCCAATCATTACACCTTCGCGCACTTTAGGGTGACGATCGCCACAGGTTTTACCTGTACCCCCTAAAGTGACGGATTGTAGAATAGAAACGTCATTCTCAACAATAGCGGTTTCACCAATCACAATACCTGTTGCGTGATCAAGCATAATGCCATGACCAATGCGAGCGGCTGGATGAATATCAACCCCAAAAGTCACAGAAATCTGGTTTTGTAGGTAAATAGCGAGAGCTTTACGATCTTGCCCCCATAGCCAATGCGCTATGCGATAAGCTTGTAAGGCATGAAAACCTTTTAGATAAAGCAGAGGTGTGGAGTACTTATCAACAGCGGGATCGCGTAAACGAACGGCTGAAATATCATAAGCGGCTGATTCAATCATAGAATTATCACTACGATATGCTTCTTCAACAATCTCACGAACAGCAATCGCAGGCATAGTTTGAGTCGCCAGCTTGTTCGCCAGCATATAGCTTAAGGCACTACCTAAATTTTCATGCTTGAGTAATGTCGCATGGAAGAAACTCGCCAAAATTGGCTCGCAATCTGCCAAACATCTTGCTTCATCTTTAATATGATCCCAGACTCTTTTTAGTTCTTCTAGCGACATACTCACTCTCATTCTTTTTACATTGAAGCCTAAGTAAAAACTTAGGCTTCTTATGTTTAAAACAGAAATAAATAACTATCTAAAATAGACTTAGAAAAGATTACTGTCTATCTCATCTTTCGTTGCACGGCCTAATAAAGATAATGCCGCTTCTTTAGCATCTTTATGCTGGTATAAAATTTGGTAGATCTGCTCTGTGATAGGCATTTCAACACCAACTTGCTCAGCTAATGCACGAACCTCTTTGGTATTGCGATAACCTTCAACGACCTGCCCGATTTTCTCTTGGGCTGTATCAACATCAAAGCCTTGACCTAGCATCATACCGAATCGACGATTACGAGATTGGTTATCGGTACAGGTTAAAACTAAATCACCTAAACCCGCCATTCCCATAAAAGTAGCAGCATCTGCACCTAATGCTTTACCTAATCGGCTCATCTCGGCAAGTCCGCGGGTGATCAGCGCTGTACGCGCATTCGCACCAAATCCCATACCATCAGACATACCCGCACCAATCGCAATCACGTTTTTTACCGCGCCACCTAATTGCACACCGATAAAGTCAGGATTTTTATACACACGGAAACTTTTGCCACAATGGAAAAACTGTTGAAGCTCTTCAGAGAACGTATTATCCGTTGATGCCACAGAAATCGCAGTGGGCAAACCCGCGGCAAGCTCTTTAGCAAAAGTAGGGCCTGATAAAACTGCTAGCGGGATTTCATTACCTAATACTTCACGCGCTACATCTTGCAACAAGCGACCAGTATGAGCCTCAAGTCCTTTTGTCGCCCAAACAACACGTGCATCCTGACGTAAAAAGGGTTTGATCTGTTGTAATACATCACCAAAAACATGGCTTGGGATCACAACAAGAATATTACGGCTGGCTTCAATGGCTTTTTGCAAAGAAGCTTCCATGTATAAACTATCAGGAAAGGAAACATCGGGCAGAAATGCCTGATTACAGCGTGCTTGTTCTAATGCAGCAACATGCTCAGGATCATGACCCCAAAGTACAACGTCATGACCATTGCGCGCTAAGGTAATCGCTAAAGCGGTGCCGTATGAACCGGCACCGATAACTGTCATAGAAGCGTTCATTAAGCTTCTTCAGCCCCTTCATTAGCCGCATCAGTTTGTTGCTGTTGTAAATAGTTCATAAACAACGCATCAAAGTTAACAGGTGCTAAGTTCAGTTGTGGGAAAGTACCACGGCTAACTAAGTTAGTGATACATTCACGAGCGTAAGGGAACAGAACGTTAGGGCAATATGCACCTAAGCAATGTGCCAGTTGAGTGCCTTCGATACCTTCAACGGTAAAGATACCTGCTTGTTGAACTTCACACAGGAATGCAGTTTCGTTATCCATTGTTGCGGTTACAGTAACGCGCAGAATAACTTCATAGACGTTTTCAGCTAGAGTATTAGAAGAAGTATCCAGATCTAATTTAACTTCTGGTTGCCACTCTTTTTGGAAAACTTGTGGGGCATTAGGCGCTTCAAAAGAGATATCTTTTGTATAGATACGTTGAATTTGAAAAGTCATCTCTTGGTTTTGCTGTTCTGACATAATAATCTTACCTTTTTATATCCTTATTAATTGAATAGCAGTAAGTATAGAACTCAATCTGCCCGCTCGTTACTTTTTACCTTTAGCCAGTGGTAAATTCTCACCACTCCAGCCTGAAAGACCATCTTTTAAGATAAAGACTTTTTCAAAACCGAGTTTAATTAGGCTTTCTGCAGGTTTTGCACCTTCAATACCTGATGGTGACACAACAATAACTGGCTGTGATTTATATTTCTCCAGCTCAGCAATATTATTATTTTTGATTTCAGAAGGCGTTAAATTGATAGAATCAATGATGTGTCCTTTACGGAATTCATCACGGCTACGGATATCAACACACACCGCATTCTCTTTGTTTATCAAAGAAATCGCTTCTGTACGGGAAATATTTTTCGTCTTAGAAAAAAGCCCTTTAAAGGTCAATACAATGACCGCCACCAGCAACGCGACCCAAACAAAGCTTAACAGGGTGTGCCGGTTGAAAAATTGCATTACTTCTTGCAGCATAGGATGCAATCACTCTCGTTGGTTAAAAATAGTATCAAAGAGCCAAAGTATACCTTTGTCATGGCGCAATTACAGCCTATTCCTGCTTTTCTCTTTCTATTTTTGCGGAAAGTTTCTCAACAATCATTTTTTTTATTGACGGATTTATGTACCATTAGCGCCGGTTCCGTGAAAAATGATGAATTAAAAAGGCCTTACCTTTTTACTCTACAGGATCCCTCTTCAGGCAAGCTATTAATAAATCAGCATCCCTAATAGTGGCTACTTACGTATAAAATCTCCCATATTACGTAAGATTTATACCTGTCTGAGATACAACAACTATCTGTTATTTATTTAAAAGTATTGAGAACACGAGCATGTCGCAAACAAATCAAGTGCCTAAAATTGGATTCGTTTCATTAGGTTGTCCTAAAAATTTAGTGGACTCTGAACGTATCCTAACCGAACTGCGTACAGAAGGTTATCAAGTTGTTCCTACCTATAATGATGCTGATTTAGTCATCGTCAACACCTGTGGGTTTATTGACAGTGCAGTACAAGAATCGCTAGAAGCGATTGGTGAAGCACTCGATGAAAACGGTAAAGTCATTGTTACTGGCTGTTTAGGTGCAAAAGAGAACCAAATTCGTGAAGTGCACCCTAAAGTACTTGAGATCACAGGGCCTCATAGTTACGAACAAGTTTTATCTCATATTCACCACTATGTGCCAAAACCTGATCACAACCCTTTTCTCAGCCTTGTTCCTGAACAGGGTGTAAAATTAACGCCTCGTCATTACGCGTACTTAAAGATCTCTGAAGGTTGTAATCACCGTTGTACATTCTGCATCATCCCATCAATGCGAGGCGATTTAGACAGTCGTCCAATTGGTGAAGTCTTAGGTGAAGCTAAAAGATTAGTTAATGCAGGTGTAAAAGAGTTACTTGTTATCTCTCAAGATACTTCTGCTTATGGCGTTGATACTAAACATCAAACGGGTTTTTGGGATGGAATGCCGGTCAAAACCAGTATGGTCAGTTTATGTGAGCAGCTGGCAAAATTAGGCATTTGGGTTCGCTTGCATTATGTTTATCCATATCCACATGTTGATGATGTCATTCCTTTAATGGCAGAAGGTAAAATTCTACCTTATTTGGATATTCCTCTTCAGCATGCGAGCCCTAAGATTTTAAAACTGATGAAACGCCCAGGTGCTGTTGAGCGTACATTAGAGCGAGTAAAACGCTGGCGTGAAATTTGCCCTGAGTTAACCTTACGTTCTACTTTTATTGTTGGTTTCCCGGGTGAAACAGAAGAAGATTTCCAAATGCTATTGGATTTCTTAACACAAGCACGTCTTGATCGCGTAGGTTGCTTTAAATACAGCCCTGTTGATGGTGCGAAAGCAAATGAATTAGCCGATCAAGTACCTGAAGAAGTGAAAGAAGAGCGTTATCATCGCTTTATGCAATTACAGCAACAAATTTCGACTGAACGCCTGCAAGAGAAAATCGGTAAAGTGTTGCTAGTCATGATTGATGAAGTGGATGAAGAAGGTGCAATTGGTCGTAGTATGGCTGATGCGCCTGAAATTGATGGTGCTGTTTACCTCAATGAGCAATTTGATGTAGAACCAGGACAAATCGTTCGTGTTCTTATTGAACATGCAGATGAATATGACCTTTGGGGTACTATCGTCGAATAATCTCTCTCGTGGACAGCGTGATATTCTATTGCGCTGTCACACAGAAACCCTCTTTTTTCCTCTCTCCTATTATTATTGCTTTATAATCTCTTATTAATTGAATAGATTACCTGTTAGGTATTATCTGAAATTTCGGCTTTATTTCGTGTTAGCTGGTCAGTTGTTTTATGGCATGAAATAATCTTACAAACTGTTATGAAAGGTACGTTGGTCAGATGGCAGAGAAAATGGATCTTCAAAAAAAAACACATCCGCCTTATCGTGTATTTTCTTTACCGTTAATCACGTTGCTTATTAGCACCTCGCTCTTTTCTGCATCCCCTGTTTTTGCTAACACATTAACGGATAACCGCAATCAGCTAAAAGATCTACAAACTACGATTGCGGAAAAAGAAAAACAGGTTCAAGAACAACAAAAACAACGAACAGCTCTTCTTGGTCAATTAAAAACTCAAGAAACCCAAATTTCTAGTGCAGGTCGCTCTGTACACGAAACCCAAAACCGCTTACAAACATTGGGCAAAGAGATAAAAACCATTACCGCAAATATTGCTCGCTTACAAAAGCAGTATCAATCACAACAAGAGTTATTAGCACGTCAAATGGATGCTGCATATCGTCAAGGTAAGCACCAAGGTATCGAACTCTTATTTCGTGGCGAAGAAGGCCAACGTGAAGAGCGTATTTTAGCGTATTACAGCTATATTAATGATGCTCGCAAAGAAACAATGGCAGAGCTTGCTCAAACATCAAAAGAGCTTGAAGCAGAAAAAGCAGCGCAGCAAGCAAAACAGAATGAGCAAAAGCAGGTTCTCACTAAACAACAGCAAGAAAAACAAAAACTCGATAATGCTTTAGCTGCCCGACAAAAAACGCTGACACAACTTGAATCAACTTTAAAAGCAGATCAGAAAAACTTAGCCACCATGCGAGCTAATGAAGCTCAATTAAGAAATAAAATTGCTCAAGCTGAACGTGAAGCTAAAGCACGAGCAGAGCGTGAAGCCCGAGAAGCAGCACGCATTGCAGCCAAACAACGAGAAGCCCAACAGCGCGGTTCAACCTATAAACCGACAGCTGAAGAGCAATCATTAATGTCACGTACTGGTGGTTTAGGTAAACCTGCGGGGCAAGCTATTTGGCCTATCAGAGGCTCTTTATTACACCGTTTTGGTGAATCTATTTCTGGCTCTGGCGAATTACGTTGGAAAGGAATTGTTATACCAGCAGCACAAGGCACTGAGGTAAAAGCCATTGCTGATGGTCGTGTATTATTAGCAGATTGGCTTCAAGGTTACGGTTTAGTGGTTGTGGTTGAACATGGTAAAGGTGATATGAGCCTTTATGGTTATAACCAAAGCGCTTTAGTGAATGTTGGTCAACAGGTTAAAGCAGGCCAATCTATTGCTTTAGTTGGTAACAGTGGTGGACAAGAGCGTTCAGCACTCTATTTTGAAATTAGACGTCAAGGAAAAGCAGTGAACCCTGTTCCTTGGCTTGGGAGGTAGGTTTGAAATTACTTGGCACATTACAACGCAAGCGCTCTTTTTTACTTAGTTTAATGTTGCTAAGTCTGGTTGTAAGTACACCTGCATTTGCAGCCAAATTAGCCATTGTAATTGATGATTTTGGTTATCGTAAAAAAGAAGATAACCAAGTTTTACAACTTCCTACTGCGGTTTCTATCGCTATTTTACCTGATTCTCCTCATGGTAAAGAAGTGGCGACTAAAGCCCATGCACAAGGGCGTGAAATTCTCATCCATATGCCGATGGCGCCCATTAGCAAACAACCTCTAGAGCGCGATACCCTAAAACCATCAATGGATCAGGCTGAAATTAATCGCATTATTCAGCATGCTATTAGTAATGTTCCTTACGCTGTCGGTATGAATAACCATATGGGCAGTGCAATGACATCGGATAGACAAGCAATGGATAGGGTTATTAAAGCGCTTAATCACTCTAATCTCTATTTTTTAGATAGTGTGACCATTGGTAATACACAAGCCGCCATTGCTGCAAAAGCCGCAGGAGTTCCCTCTTTGCGTCGACATGTTTTTCTCGATAACGTACAGACTGAAGCAGAAACAAGGCAGCAACTCGCTCGCGCTATTGCTTTAGCGAGAAAAAATGGTTCCGCAATTGCCATCGGACATCCTCATCCCTCGACAGTTAGAGCATTACAGCAGCAATTACCTTTATTACCGGCTGATATTCAACTTGTGGCACCAAGTGCGCTATTAAAACCACAAACAGAAAAACCGATACAACCAGAACCGCCAAAAGTTGTGCCACTAACAGAACAACCAAAAGAGCCAAAACCTGCATCTTGGTTAAAACCCGCGCAAGAAGCCATTATTTCGATGAAAAAAAGTACGCTAATTAATACATTATCCAGCGGATTTAGCTCATCAGAAAAAAAGAAATTACCTGACACACCTGATCCTAATGAAATTGATAAAGTAAAAAAATAATGCAATAAAAAAGAGCCTTAAAAGGCTCTTTTTTACTTAAAGATCACGCATTACTGCCAATCTAAAATAACTTTACCTGATTGACCTGAACGCATGATATCAAAACCTTTTTGGAATTCATCAATTGGAAATTGATGAGTAATAATCGGGGAGAGATCAAGGCCAGACTGAATAAGTGCTGCCATTTTATACCATGTTTCAAACATCTCACGACCGTAGATACCTTTAATAAACAATCCTTTAAAGATAACTTGTCCCCAATCAATTGCCATATCAGAAGGAGGAATACCCAATAGCGCAATACGACCACCATGATTCATGGTGTTAAGCATGGTACGAAACGCAGGTGGCGCACCTGACATTTCCAATCCCACATCAAAACCTTCTGTCATCCCCAATTCTTTCATAACATCCATTAGGTTTTCTTTGCTGACATTAACGGCTCTGGTGACACCCATTTTTTTCGCAAGATCAAGGCGATATTCATTAACATCAGTGATCACCACGTGACGTGCCCCAACATGCTTACAAATTGCAGCCGCCATAATCCCAATAGGGCCTGCACCTGAAACCAGAACATCTTCACCCACTAAATCAAAAGATAATGCGGTATGTACAGCATTACCAAAGGGATCAAAAATAGCCGCTAATTCATCAGGAATATTGTCAGGGATTTTAAACGCATTAAAGGCAGGGATAACCAGATATTCAGCAAAACAGCCGGGGCGATTTACACCCACACCAATAGTATTACGACATAAATGAGTACGACCACCGCGACAATTACGGCAATGACCGCAAGTGATATGCCCTTCACCAGAGACACGATCACCAATATTAAAACCTTTAACTTCCTGCCCTATCGCAACAATTTCACCGATATATTCATGACCTACAACCATAGGAACAGGAATTGTTTTTTGTGACCACTCATCCCAGTTATAAATATGAACGTCAGTGCCACAAATTGCTGTTTTACGAATTTTGATCATCACATCGTTATGACCAAGTTCAGGTACTGGAACATCTGTCATCCAAATACCTTCTTGTGCTTTTAATTTTGACAATGCTTTCATAGAGTAACCTTATGCAATCACATTAAGTTCTTTGCCAATTTTGATAAATGCCGTCACTGCACGCTCAATTTGTTCAGTAGTGTGTGCTGCCGACATTTGTGTACGAATACGTGCTTGTCCTTGAGGTACAACAGGATAGAAGAATCCCGTGACATAAATTCCTTCATCAAGTAAGCGTGTTGCGAACTCTTGAGCTAATTTAGCCTCTCCTAACATAACTGGAATAATGGCATGATCTGCGCCAGCCAATGTAAAACCAGCGGCACTCATTTTTTCACGGAAAAGTGAGGCGTTACGCCATAGGCGAGCACGAATTTCATCCCCTGATTTCAACATATCTAAAACAGCAATAGAGGCTGAAACAATTGCAGGAGCTAACGAATTGGAGAATAAATAAGGGCGAGAACGCTGACGCAACCACTCAACCACTTCTTTACGCGCTGCGGTATACCCACCAGAAGCACCACCTAACGCCTTACCTAAAGTACCTGTGATAATGTCGACTCTGCCCATCACATCACAATACTCATGAGTTCCACGACCTTGTGCACCCACAAAACCAACAGCATGAGAATCATCGACCATAACAAGAGCACCAAATTCATCGGCTAAATCACAGATAGATTTTAGATCTGCAATCACGCCATCCATTGAAAATACGCCGTCTGTCGCGATCATAATGTGGCGAGCATTATCTGCTTTGGCTTTTTCAAGTTGAACACGTAGCTCTGCCATATCGTTATTGGCGTAGCGATAACGTTTTGCTTTACATAAACGCACACCATCAATAATAGACGCATGGTTTAAAGCATCAGAAATAATGGCATCTTCAGGACCCATTAGTGTTTCAAATAATCCACCATTCGCATCAAAGCAAGATGAATACAGAATGGCATCTTCCATTCCTAAAAATTCAGCGATTTTATTTTCTAATGTTTTATGTGAATCTTGTGTACCACAAATAAAACGCACAGAAGCCATACCAAATCCGTGGCTGTCCATACCTGCTTTTGCGGCTTCAATTAATTTTGGGTGATTAGCGAGGCCTAAATAGTTATTAGCACAGAAATTAATAACATGGCTTCCATCAGCAACTGCGATATCTGCGCTTTGTGAAGAAGTGATGATGCGCTCATTTTTAAAGAGGCCATCTTGACGAGTTTGTTCTAGTTGTTGATTAATTTGTTGGTAAAACGCGGGAGTAGACATACTTTCTCCTAAGACAGCAATTCGAAAAGAGACAACTTAAATAGTTTGACTACAATATAGTCAGTATTGTTTCTTATTCTATGCCTTTGTTCTATTAAAAACGACAAATGTAAATAATTAATGTTATTTGTGTAATTAAGATCACTAATACGCTCTGCTTTTTTCGAGAATTTCAGTCTGTTGTTCCATGATGAATGCTACCGTTAAAGCTGTTCAGTGTTATTATAGACCTAGAGCTAATTTTTAGATTTTATATGAAGGGGTAGCCACATGATTATCGTCACTGGCGGTGCGGGTTTTATCGGCAGCAATATTGTTAAAGCATTAAATGATGAAGGTTATACTGATATCTTAGTTGTTGATAACCTTAAAGATGGCACCAAATTTGTGAATTTGGTTGATCTGAATATCACTGATTACATGGATAAAGAAGATTTTATAGCAAGCGTTGTTGCTGGTGATGATTTCGGTGAGATTGATGCAGTTTTCCATGAGGGTGCTTGCTCTTCTACTACTGAGTGGGATGGCAAATATATGATGGATAACAACTATCAATATTCTAAAGAGCTACTTCATTTTTGTCTTGAACGCCAAATTCCTTTCTTATATGCCTCTTCTGCTGCAACTTATGGCGGTCGTACAGATAACTTTATCGAAGATAGAAAATATGAAGCGCCTTTAAATGTCTACGGCTATTCAAAATTCTTATTCGATGAATATGTACGCCAGATTTTACCTGAAGCAGATTCAATGATTTGTGGCTTCCGTTATTTTAATGTTTATGGCCCTCGTGAAGGACATAAAGGTGGCATGGCGAGTGTTGCATTCCATTTAAATAACCAAGTCAATGCGGGTCAAAATCCAAAATTATTTGAAGGTAGCGAAACCTTCCAACGTGACTTTATTTATGTTGGAGATGTGGCTGCGGTTAATTTATGGTTCTGGCGCAATAATGTATCTGGTATTTTTAACTGTGGTACAGGACGTGCTGAATCATTCCAAGCTGTTGCAGATGCCGTTATTGCCCATCATAAAGATAAAGATCTCTCTATCGAACATATTGAGTTTCCAGAGAAATTAAAAGGTCGTTACCAAGCATTCACTCAAGCGGATCTGACGAATTTACGTAAAGCGGGTTATACCGCACCTTTTAAAACAGTTGCTGAAGGCGTAGAGCTTTATATGCAATGGTTAAATCAAGGTAAGTAATCGCTGTTTATGAAAATCTTTGTGGTAGGGCCTTCATGGGTCGGGGACATGATGATGTCCCAAAGTCTTTATCGTACATTGAAAGCATTACATCCTGCGGCAACGATTGATGTGATGGCACCTGCGTGGTGCCGTCCATTATTAGAGAAGATGCCAGAAGTTGATAATGCAATCCCGATGCCATTAGGTCATGGGGCTTTAGCCATTGGTGAACGTCGCCGTTTAGGAAAACAATTAAAAGAGAATGGTTATACTCACGCTTATGTATTACCTAACTCGTTAAAATCTGCCTTAGTCCCTTTTTTTGCAGATATTCCTAAGCGCACAGGTTGGCGTGGAGAAATGCGTTATGGGCTATTAAATGATTTGCGACCTTTAAATAAAGAAGCATTTCCTTTGATGGTTGAGCGCTATGTTGCGCTAGCTTATGACAAGCAAAAAGTCCAAAAAGCGACTGATTTACCACAACCTTTGTTATGGCCGAAGTTATCAGTTACCGAAAATGATATTGCTACCACATTAAGTCAATTTTCATTATCGACTCAACGCCCTGCCATTGGTTTTTGCCCCGGTGCTGAATTTGGCCCTGCAAAACGTTGGCCTCATTATCATTATGCTGCTTTAGCGCAAAAACTTATCACAGAGCAAGGGTATCAAATCTTCTTGTTTGGCTCTCAAAAAGATAAAGAAGCAGGCGAAGAGATAAAACAAGCTTTAACACCTGATGCCCGAGAAGCGTGTTTTAATCTTGCTGGTGAAACCAGTCTTGAACAAGCGGTTAATCTTATTGCATCTTGCAAAGCTGTTGTTAGTAATGACTCTGGTTTAATGCATGTTGCTGCCGCGTTAGAGCGTCCTTTAGTGGCGCTTTATGGTCCAAGTAGCCCTGACTTTACACCACCTTTATCACATAAAGCACGTGTGATCCGTTTAATTACGGGTTATCACAAAGTACGTAAAGGGGATGCTGAACAAGGCTATCACCAAAGCTTAATCGATATTCAGCCAGAGAAGGTTTTTGCTGAGTTAGCAAATTTACTATCAACGGAGCCATCAGCGTGAAGCGGGTATTAATCGTTAAAACCTCTTCCATGGGTGATGTTTTACATACGTTGCCAGCATTAACTGACGCAATAGATGCTTATCCTGATATCCGTTTTGATTGGGTCGTTGAAGAAGGTTTTGCACAGATCCCAAGCTGGCATCAAGCCATTGATACAGTTATCCCTGTCGCAATACGCCGTTGGCGAAAAAGCTGGTTTAGTGCCCCTATTCGTGCTGAACGCGCGCAATTTCGTCGCGCTATTCAAGCTCATCATTATGATGCGGTTATTGATGCACAAGGTTTACTGAAAAGTGCATTTTTGGTCACTCGATACGCCAAAGGCACCAAGCACGGTTATTCACGTCAATGCGCTCGAGAGCCTTTGGCGAGTTTCTTTTACGATATTCGCCACAACGTCAGTAAAGAGATGCACGCCGTTGAGCGAATTCGCCAACTGTTTGCTTTAAGCTTAAATTATCCAATTCCACAATCTCAGGGTGATTATGGAATTGCACAGCATTTTCTCTCACTTCCCGCCTTCGATGAGCGCCCTTATTTAGTCTTTTTACACGCAACTACACGTGATGAGAAACATTGGCCTGAATCTCATTGGAGAGAGCTAATTTCACTGCTTGCCGATTCTGGAATACGCATTAAATTACCTTGGGGTGCCGAGCATGAACATCAACGTGCAATACGTTTAGCAAAAGATTTTGACTACGTTGATGTGTTACCGAAGATGTCATTAGCCCAAGTGGCTCAGGTTATTGCTGGTGCTAAAAGCGTCGTTTCTGTGGATACAGGATTAAGCCATTTAACGGCTGCATTAGATAAACCCAATATCACCCTATTTGGCCCTACCGATCCCGGCTTAATTGGCGGTTACGGTAAAGCTCAAACGGCTGTAAAAGCAGAAGGTGGGGATATTGGGGAGATAAGTGCGCATGATGTGTTTCAATACTTTAACTAATCTTAGTTTCAGTAAACAAAAAAGTAATTTTAATTGACTCTATTGACGTTATGATTACACCTAAAAATATATTTCTGATTCTATGCATTACATCTTACCATCAAGATTATTTTAGGATTTATTATGATTTTATCTATTATCGTTAATATAAAAAATTTAGAAGCATTAATAGAAAAATGTGTTAATTCAATTAATTACGCTCTTAGAAATTGTAATCAAAATGACTATGAAGTGCTTCTTATTGATGATAACTCAACCGATAGAACAGAAGAAATATTAAAAGAATATGTAAATACACACCCTTCTTTTTACTATAAAAAAGTTTGTTTTAATAATGTTGGTAAAGCAAGAAAATACACTATTCCCTTATGTAAAGGTGAATATATTACTTTTGTAGATGGTGATGATTTTCTTTCTAATTTTGATATGCTGGATATTTTTTCTATTCTAAGTAAAGAAAAACCAGATCTTCTTATAACAAAAATACAAGAAGTATTTAATAATAAACAAATAATAGAAAAACAAGAAAATATAAAATATAAAATAGAAAGTAAAGATGAGATTATATCTGAATTTTTAGTTCATAAAAAATTTCAAGCTCATCTTTGTAGTAAATTTTTCTTAAGGGAGCTGATGTTAAAAATAGAGTTTCCTGATGTTTTTTGCTATGAAGACGTTTTTTTCTTCCCAAAATATCTAAATCTATCCAATAGATTCCTATACTCTGATAGTATTTTATATAACTATATAAAACATCCAAGTAGTCTATCAAATAATTTAAGTAAAGAAAAAATAGAGTTGATGGCTGAAGCTATAATCTCCATGCTAGACACACTACCCAAAAAACACCTCCATTTAAATATATCGCACTGTATAATTCATTTATATAAATATAAAAAGGAACTAAAAAAAGAAACTATCGAAAAATTAAAAAATAGGATTAATGAAGTCAATATGCTTAGTTTTATTCTTGATAAAAAAATAAGACTAAGTATAAAGAAAAGATATTTAAAAATTAAATTCAGTTAATTAAGATAAGGGTTAAGTCCCTTATCTTTTTTAGTTAATGTATATAATACTTCATCAAGTTTACTTTGAATAACATGGCTAGATGCTGGCAACAATCCATTTTTTAAACCAAATGGAGGATTACATCATAAGTATTACGTAAAGTGTACTGACAACCAGCCATTACTATGCTGTCTATTTGATTATCATTTTCAACTAATAACTTATTTTCGCTAGAAAACAATATGATATGTGCATCAAAATAGTAAGCTCAGGTCACAGAAGTATTACACATAAAGTTCCCCAAGCATTGTCGTAGAGAAAATAAAAATACTATTAAATTGAATATCAGAATAAAATGTACCTATTTTCTTCATTTCACCCCAAAGTAGATTGTAAAGATTAAAAAAATAGAATTTAATTTTAAGGCATTATGCATAAAAAAATCAATCTAACTATATTGATATTACTCTTTGTAGAGAAGAACGGTTACACCATCTTTCTTTGTAATCAAATGTTGGTCTACCAAAACAATATCTTAATTCTAAATTTCTTTTATTTGTATATTCAATTGCATCACGGACATTTACCCAGGCAGCTATTGTTCCTAGAGATAAATCAGGATAACTCATATCCATTCCGCTATTAATATAATCAAAACAAACCCAGTTTGGTGATTCTTTCTTTATAACATATTGCATGGCAACTGGATTATTCTCTAACCATAATATATTACCAAAGACTAAATTAGGGAATGTATTTAATATTTCTTGTATCTCTTTTTTATTTGAGTGTTCATTTCGTCTTTTGAAATAAAGCTCATCATAAATATCCGTAAATTCTTCTACTGAATATTTAGATACATTAACAACACTCCCTCCTTTTTTAATAAATTTATTTAATTCTCTATTTCTAGTGCTAATTGTTTTTTTAGAAAATGATTTCACTAAACATATCTCGCGATGGGCATTAATTTTTTTAAATGCATTTATTACTTGCTCTTTATGTTTTTCGGATAAAAATTTACTTTTTGCAGGTAAAAATACTTTTTCCTCTGTCGACAATGGTAATATAATTTCATCGAAATTTAGCATATAACGATAAAGTCCTAAATTATGTGCTATTTTCTGTTCTCCCGCTAAATACTTATCATTCCAAGTACAGAAAGCACCCATAATTTGATTATTTCTATCTTTTCTTATATAAAACTTCTCATCTAAATTAAAGCGTTGATGAATAAAATTAAGCAAGTCAGGGGAAGTAATTACACTACCTCCAAATTTAGTATATGCTTCTCGGTATTCCGATTCTGAACCTTGTTGCCAACCCATCTTAAAAAACATTATAATGATGCCTTATTTTTTATTTTATAATACTCAGCTAACGTCATTCCCTGCACTTTATCTGACAAGAAACTAAATAACGTTTCTAAATCGTTATATAACCCTTCAATATCTTTTTCGGTACGAAATGTTGGGCTGCCACCCGGCATAAATTCAGATGAATGCAACATAAATTCAATATGAGAGTGGCCTTGAGCTAAAGATTTTTCAGCAACTTCAATCATCTGTTGGGCATTTCCGCCTTTAGGGCGAAGCCAATTCACTGAAGGGGCTCTTTGTTTACCTCTTAATTTATCGTAACCCTGCTTAACTTTATTCATTAAAGGAGAGTGCTTATATTGAATACTCATCGGCACTTCTAGTAGCGAAGAATTTCCCGCTTTAGTAATATCCTGTAAGTCCATAAAATAAGCATGGCTTGGAAAATCGGTGTAATTTGTTCCACCTACTTGTGCTGGATCACCTTTAGTAAAACGCCAATCCACTTTTGGTGTCACAGAACAATCGACTTGGTAACCAAACTCAACTAAAAGTTGTGCATAAATCTCATTAAAAGCCCAACGACCTGCACGATGACTTAACATTTTAGTTTGCAGCTTATCTTCAAGTAAGTGCGTCATTAATGCGATTTTTTCTCGCATTTGATCTTTGGGATATTCAATTAAATAAGGCTGATAATGTAAATCATCATCCGTTAAAGGTGTTAATGGTGGGCTATTCCATGCATGCAAGTGCATACCAATTTCACCGGTATTACGCGCAATAACATCACGAGCAAATTCAATATAGGCTTCATCCATAACCATTTCATAGTTTGTTAGCCAAACAGGTTTAAAATTAAAGCGCTCACAAAGTTGCTGAAAACGAGGAAGAAAGTGTGTATTTTGAGTGGTGATCTCACCCTCATTTTCCCAAAGATTATCGCCTTCGGTATCTAATGTGATAATAAATGCTGGTTTAGTCATTGAAATACCTTACGTCTTCTTTAGAAATAAATAACTTTATTACTTAATAAGTGATATGTACTGATCAATCACTTCATCAATATCAAATTTTTGGTACATTTCTGGTCTAATTTTAGGTGGCGTAAAATAAACCAATCGCATCTTTTCTGCTAACGATGCTGCATTTAGTTCCGCTTTATAATTAGCAAGCTCACCTTCCATAATTTCACTAATGCCACCAGGACAGTTGGTACTCACAATCGGTGTATTACAAATCAAAGATTCAACTAACACATTACCTAAACCTTCGCTGTCAGAGCTTAAAACAACCGCTTTTGCATCTTTAATAACAGCAAATGGGTTTGATAAAAAACCAATTAAACTCACCTTATCTTCTAAATTAAGATCTGCTATTTTATTTTTAATTTTAGTTGTCACTTCAGAAGAGCCTTGCCCTGCAATAAATAATTTACAAGGTAGATCTGCTAACGCAAATGCCTCTAACAACCTGTCATGTCGTTTAACTTCATGAAAACGACCAATATGCAGTAAATAATCTTGCCCTTGATAAGAATTACTTTCTAAAGCCAGATTTCTAATTTCTTGAATATCAAACGGATTATAAATTGTTTTTAATTGTTGTGGTGATATCCCCACATTTTGGATCAAATCCTGCCCAGCCGCATTGGAAACCGTAATAATATTCTTCCCTTGGTATACTTTTTGGATCTTCTTTTGTTTTAACCAACGAGAAAAACCGGTTTTATTACCTAAATAAGATTGGGAAAATATGCCATGAATGCAATACCACGTATTTTTATCCATCAACTCTTTAGATAAAGCAACAATCCTATCAGTCTTATGCAAATTTGAAACAACAAGCGATGGAATACCTTTACGTGCAAATAGTGATTTCAACGTATTATCCATCGATTTTGCTCGACGTTTTAGTTCAGTTTGCCGATGAAATAATCCTCGATAGCTGTCTGCATCAATCAATAACTCAATATTAGCGGGGATAGAATAATCACATTTTTCGGCTAAAGAGAGTAGCGTCACGGTATAACCACGCTGGCTTAAGCCATGACACAGCCTGATAGTGACATTTTCAGCACCACCACCCGGTAATCCATCAATAATAAAAAGGATATGTTCCTTCATAAACTAAGAACCTTTTGGTAAAGCCCAATCAGTTGTTGAGATAAATGCTCTGGCGTATAAGGCAATATCTTATTTCGGGCGGCTTTAGACATTCTATTATCAAGATTATCGGCAGAAATTGTTTCTATTGCACTTATCATTGCAGAAATATCTAAAGCATCTGTGACAAAACCATTAATACCTTGTTCAATAAATTCAGAACCACCACAAGTATAACTGGTGATAACAGGTAAACCACATGCCATTGCTTCTAAAACAACATTAGGAAAAGGATCATATAAGGTCGGCAACAGTAAACCATCAGCCATTTGATATAAAGGTAGAGTATCTTTTTGCATACCTAAAAAATGAACTCTCTCATGGCTTTTTAATTGATAAGCGAGTTGTTGATACTTTTTCTGCTCTTTATCTTGCCCAACAACAATCAAATGTGCATGAGTACAACTAATGGCTTCAATGGCCGCTTTTAAGCCTTTACGTTCAAATCCTGAACCTACATAAATAAAGCATTTTGCTTCTATTGGGATCTGGTATTGCTGACGTAACTGTTCACGGTAAAGTGCTGTGGCAGGAAAAAATCGCTGATTATCAATCGCATTATAAATTACACTAATACGCTCACTTTCAACACCAAAGTCTTCCATCACTTCACGTTTTACCATCTCTGAATTACAGATAACCCGTTTCAGTTCTGATGAATGATACATCTCTTTTTCAGCTTTCATTACATAGCGGTGATAGCAGCTGTTAAGCAGTAATTGACTACGCAGTGGGCTTAATACTCGTGAACGTTGTAATAACCAGCGATGATGAACACCATCTCCTGCACGATAAATATCGCATCCAGCAATACGCTCATGGCTTTGTACTAAATCGAACTGTTCTTTTTGCCAGCATTGCCTTGTACCTTGAGCAAAACCTTTCTCACGACTAATCCGTCCCCATTTCATTGGATTGACAATATGAATATGCCATTGGGGTTGTACAGCACCAATCCATGAACGCGTGATCACATTAAGTTCTACCGCTTGATTATCCAATGCTTCAAGCGCCCGAGAAACAAATCGTTCAGCGCCTCCATCAGGTCGGTATTTTTGACGCACTATAGCCAATCGGAATGAATTCATTTTAGTTGTCCTCTTACGGCATTCAGTACATCTTCGACAGGTATTAAACTGAGATAACGCGTTTGTGTGTTAGTATTGACATCATCAGGATCTGGGAGTTCACCATAATTTCCTGCCCATAATACTTCGCCAATATGTTCCCATGGTGACCAATGAAATAATTTTGATGGTCCAAAGAGGGCAACAAGTGGTGTTTTAAGCGCCGCAGCCATATGCATAGGAACAGAATCAACCCCAATAAATAAACGTGCATCATCAATTAATGCCGCAAGTTGAGGTAAAGAAAGCTGCCCCGATAATGAGACTAGATTTTTTGAAGTACTCTTTTCAATTATAGTATTAACCATCTCTTGCTCTTTTGGATCAGGACCTGATGTTAAAACAATTTGTTTTCCTTCCTGTTCCAACGTATCAATTAATTCTGACCATTTACCTTCATCCCAACATTTAAAAAACCATCGAGAGGTCGGTTGAATAACAATATAAGAACTCAACACGTTATGTTCTTTTAATTTTGCGATAACAATTTGTTTATCTTGATGGCTATACGTCATTGATACTTGAGTATCTGTTTTAGGCAATTGTAATGGCTGTAAGAGTGCTAAATTTTGCTCAACAATATGTTTTTCATCTACAGAGCCTAGTGGGATCAAATGCGTAAAACATTTTTTCCAAATAGGACTTTGGCGTTTATAAATATCATACCCAATACGAATTTTGGCTCCCGTAAAACGGGTTACTATCGCGCTATTCCACTGATCAGCTAAGTTTATAACAACATCATATTGTTGATTTCTTAAGTCTGTTAGTAATTTCCACTCATGACGTAATCTTGCCAGCTTTCCCTCTTTTTTCCATGCCTTATCTAGTACAAAGATATGATGAATAGAAGAAAAATGTTCAATCATTGGCATGGTTTCTTTATTGATGAGGACATCAACTTTCGCATTTGGAAAATTAGCTTTTAATGTATTAATAACAGGGGTAATCAATAAAGTATCACCATGATGTCGTAACTTAATAACAAGAACCCTTTGTATTAACTTCATTTTTTCACTCATAACATTCCAAATGGACTTGAATAATTAGTAATGTGATTTGATTATAAAAAAAATTCTATCAAGTTTCCTGAATAAAGCCTGTTAAAATTAATAAAAAAGCATTATACCGTGTTGTTTATCGCCACAACGTTTGTTTTTACACACTTTCTACTACACAGTGTGATACTATAAGCGTTCGTCCAGATAAGTGAATTTGATAGCATGTTGTTGCGTTTATATCAGGTACTTCTTTACCTTATTCAACCTCTGATTTGGTTGCGTCTTTTATTACGCAGCCGTAAAGCACCCGCCTACCGCAAACGGTGGGGAGAGCGCTATGGCTTTTGCAAAGGCAAAGTCGTACCTCAAGGGATATTATTACATTCAGTTTCTGTTGGTGAAACACTCGCCGCAGTGCCACTTGTTCGCGCCCTTCGTCATCATTATCCCGATTTGCCTATCACGGTCACAACCATGACACCAACAGGCTCAGAACGTGTACGTTCTGCATTTGGTGATGATGTTTACCATGTCTATCTTCCTTATGATTTACCCGGTTCAGTTAATCGTTTTCTTAAAACGGTTGATCCGAAATTAGTTATCATTATGGAAACCGAACTATGGCCTAACCTAATTTCAAAACTACATCAACGAAAAATCCCGTTGATTATTGCCAATGCACGTTTATCAGAACGCTCTGCGGCGGGTTATCAGAAATTAGGTAGTTTCGTCAAAACGATGCTCCAAAAAATCACCTTAATTGCGGCTCAAAACCAAGAAGATGGTGAGCGTTTTATCGAATTAGGGCTCAAACGTTCACATTTACATGTAACGGGTAGCCTAAAATTTGATATTTCTGTCACCCCTGAGTTAGCAGCAAGAGCCGTTGCTTTACGTCGCCAATGGGCTGCCCATCGCCCTGTTTGGATTGCAACCAGTACTCATGAAGGTGAAGAAACCATTATCTTAGAAACACATAAAAAGCTACTGACACAATTCCCACAACTTTTACTAATTTTAGTTCCTCGACACCCAGAACGTTTTCCTAAAGCTGAGCAATTAACACGAGAAGCGGGATTAAAATATACGTTACGAAGCACTGATGCTGTTCCTGATGCACAGACCCAAGTCGTTATTGGCGACACTATGGGCGAGCTGATGTTGCTCTATGGTATTGCTGATCTGGCTTTTGTGGGAGGGAGTTTAGTCGAACGTGGTGGTCATAATCCTTTAGAAGCAGCCGCACACGCTATCCCTGTTATTATGGGACCTCATACTTTTAATTTTAAAAATATCTGTGCCAAGCTCGATCAAGCTGAAGGGTTAATTACTGTTACAGACAGTGAATCGATGGCAACTGCTATTGCTTCATTGCTTAATGATGAAGATTATCGCCGTTACTATGGTCGTCATGCTGTTGAAGTACTTCATGAAAACCAAGGTGCATTATTGCGTCTACTCACCCTACTTTCACCTTATCTTCCCCCTCGGAGCCACTGATGAGCCAAAGCAAGCGCCTTTCTGTCGTGATGATCAGTAAAAATGCTGCTGATATCATTGGTGAATGCTTAGACTCTGTGCAATGGGCTGATGAAATCATTGTATTGGATTCAGGAAGCCAAGATAACACCTGTCGTATTGCGACAGAAAAAGGGGCAAAAGTCTTTGTGAACAGTGAGTGGCCAGGTTTTGGCAGACAGCGCCAATTGGCGCAGCAATATGCCACAGGTGATTATATTTTTATGATCGATAGTGATGAACGTGTCACACCTGAACTCAAAACCAGTATCCTCACGATATTGCAGCAACCTGAAGAAAATGTAGTTTATAACTGTGCTCGCCGTAACTTATTTATGGGGCGATTTATGAAGCACAGTGGTTGGTATCCCGATAAAGTGACGCGTTTATATGCCCGTGAACGTTATCAATATAACAATAACCTGGTTCATGAGTCGTTAGAAACTCAAGGTGCAATAGTTAAAACGCTGCAAGGTGATCTCTTGCATCTTACCTGCCGTGATTTAATGGAGTTTCAGCAAAAACAGCTAAAATATGCTACCGAGTGGGCTAAAGAACGCCATCAACAAGGTAAAAAAACCAGTTATGGCTCCATCTTAAGTCATACATTAGGTGCCTTTTTTAAGACTTGGTTGTTAAGAATGGGTTTTTTAGACGGGAAACAGGGATTAGTACTGGCATTTGTTAATGCACAGTATACCTTTAATAAATACGCTTCTTTATGGGAACTCAGCCAGAAGACGGTAAATCATGAAAAATAAAGCTATCTACCCCGGAACCTTTGATCCTATCACTTATGGTCATATCGATATATTAACTCGTGCAGCAGGTATGTTTGATACCGTTTTATTAGCTATTGCTGATAGCGCCCGCAAAAACCCAATGTTTACCTTAGAAGAGCGAGTTAATTTAGCCAGAGAGGTGACGAGCCATTTACCGAATGTTGAAGTCGTTGGTTTTAGTGAGCTAATGGCAAATTTTGCCAAACAACAACAAGCGACTATTTTAATTCGTGGTGTTCGTAGCGTTTCTGACTTTGAATATGAATGGCAACTGGCAAATATGAACCGGCACTTTGCGCCTGATCTTGATAGTGTGTTTCTACTGCCATCCCAAAATTTTTCATTTGTCTCTTCATCTTTAATTAAAGATGTGGCGCGCCATGACGGTGATGTTTCTACATTTTTACCTGAAGTTGTGACCGCAGCAATGCTAAAAAAGTTAGGTAAAATTTAGCTCTCATTCTCACCATGTTGGCAATGTCGGCAGAAAAACGTGCTACGTTGCCCTTGTTTAATGCTTTCAATCTGTTGCCCACAAATCAAACAAGGCTTATCTTTACGCCCATAAACAAAGAGTTCTTGAGCAAAATATCCTGGCTTGCCATCAGACTGTAAGAAGTCTTTAAGTGTTGTGCCACCTTGCTCAATAGAGCGCGTCAATACTCGTTTAATCGCAGCCACCAGTACCGTACTCTCTTCTTGTGTTAAGCTATTAGCTTTTCTATCTGGCATAATTCCCGATGAAAATAGCGCCTCGTTAGCATAAATATTACCTACACCCACAACTAATTTATTATCCATTAACCACGGTTTGATAGCTGTTTTTTTATTTTTCGACTGTTGATATAGATATTCAGCATTAAATTCATCAGAAAGCGGCTCTGGCCCTAAATGGGCTAATACAGCACTAGTTTCTAAATCTTCACACCATAACCAAGCACCAAAGCGTCGTGGATCGGTATAACGCAATACTTTGCCATCACGAAAAATCAAATCGATATGATCATGTTTCTCTTCAGGTTGTTCTTCTAATAAAATACGCACACTTCCTGACATTCCTAAATGGATAATGATCCATCCAGTATTAAGCTCTATTAACAGATACTTAGCGCGACGCTTTACACTTAAAATCGGCTCATCCAGTAACGTTTTTATTTTCTCTGAAACAGGCCAGCGTAATCTACTATTGCGCACAATGGCATAGTGCAACACATTGCCCACAAGATGAGGCTCAATACCTCGGCGACTGGTTTCAACTTCTGGCAATTCAGGCACAGGTGGCTCCATTATTATCAGATAAGAGATACAGCGATAACATCATTTTTATTGTATGATCAGCTTCCCTAAAGTAGAAAGGACGATAGCAGATTATTATGATGTTGTTTAAAGACTATAGTAAAAAATCCCTCTGGAACTTATCCATTATTGGGCTTTACATTATATTGATCTACTTACCGGATATCACCCGTTATAAAAATATTGTGATGGGATTAATTGGTGCAACAGCGCTGTGGTATTTGGTGCGTGATTTTAAGACTATCTGTAAGATATTTAAAAATAATCTGTCATTCTCACTGCTGTTTTTATTGCTGGTGATTGGTTATTCCATTGTGATTTCGGTTGAGCCCAGTATCAGTATAAAAGAGATTAATAAGCCGATACTCAATGGATTACTGCTTTTTGCCGTTACCTTTCCAATTGTATTATATAAAGAGAAACCTGCCGATATAGCGAAGATGGTGATGGTCGCTTTTGCGATTGGGCTATTGGTGATTATGGCTAAAGAGTTGGTGCAGTATTATTTGGAATATCCTCAAGTAAAACCATTTACATGGCAAAGCCAACGACTGCACCGAGAAATAACCTATGCATTATTATTTTTTTTTCCTGTAAACTTAATTTATTGGACATATAAAAAGAGACCAAGTATTTATGAGTGGTTGTTTTTTATAGTGTTCAATTGCCTAATTATATTTATTATACTTGGAACATTAGCAAGAGGAGCTTGGGTTACATTGATAGTAATTGTATTATCAATAATAATTATTGAAAAGAATTGGTTACTTGTAAAAATAAGTATAATTACAACTATAATTTTATATATAGTCATCATACAATCATCACCGAATATTATTATTAAAGCTAAGCTGAAGCAAAAACTAACTCAAACAAGTAGTGGCCTACGCTTTGATAATGGAAGTAATAGCTCAGCATTAAACCTTATTTTAGAAAAACCTATTAAAGGTTATGGTTATGGTAATCAGCTTTACCATAATATTTATAATGAACGAGTTAAAGACCACCCCAATTGGATATTTAAAAAATCCATTGGTCCCCACAATATCTTTTTAGCCTTCTGGTTTGCTGGCGGTATTTTGGGGCTATTTAGTATTCTTTATTTCTGCTCTTCAATGATTGCCCAAAGTATCCAGTTAATAAGAAAAAACCAAGGGGTTATTCGTCAAGCTGCTCTTGTATTACTGATGTCCTTCTTAGGGGTTTATGTATTACGAGGATTATTTGAAAATGCCTATATCAATCAGGTGGGTATTTTGGTGGGATTAATGTTGGCGTTACGCCACTCATTATTAAATCATCAATCAGCAACACCATCAGATAAACAACAATAGGTTACTTAATTAGTTTCTCTATTGTTTTTAGAATGGTTTCTGCCCGCTTATCCCAATTGTAATAATTTTCAACGAGAGAGCGGGCATGGGTTGTTTTTTCTTTAGCTCGTTGTGGGTTTTCTCTTAACTGCACTATCTGTTTTGCAAAACTCTGTGCATTCCCACTATCAGCAAAGCTTACCGCTTTATCATCTACAACATCACGGATTGAAGGGAAATCTGAAATCACCACCGGTTTTTCCATCGCCATGTATTCAAATAACTTTAATGGAGAAGTATAACGGCTTCCAATACTCGTTAAAGTAAGCGGGAGTACACAAATATCATGTTGACCAATTGCTTCAAAACGTTTTTTTGGATCAATAAACCCTAAGAAATTCACTTTATCTTTTACATCCATTTCTTGAGCTAATAAAGTTAATCCTTCAATTTGCTCAGATGTACCACCAGCAATATTCAGCCTTGCATTATCAAGATATTTCATGGCTCGCATCATGGTAGGAATGCCTTTCCATTTATGCAAACTCCCTAAATACAATACCTCAGTAAAGTTTTTCTCAGAAATTAACGGCTTGACCTGATAATCAGCCACAGCATGTAAATCAACTCCATCAGGAACCACGGTTATTGGCGTAGTAACTTGATACTGCGAAACAATATCATCTCTTAATAATGAAGTAAGAACAAAAATGCCCGTCGCTCGGTTGTAAACTAATTTCTCCATTTTTAATAGCTTATGATATTTAGCACGATTCTTTTTTTTCTCAAATGAATGAGATTCTGCAAAAGATTGAGCGAAAATTTCATGACTCTCAAAAAAGAGAGGAATTTCTGGGTAATTTTCACAAAGATAACAAGCTAGTTTTAAATTACGGGTAAACAACGCATCAACGTTATTTTGCTTTACCCAGCGAGTAATCTGTAATGAGAAAAGTTTTTGTGAATTAAATGGAAAATACCATTTACGGCGAATATCTCTTAAAGAAACTAAACTCGCATTAGTATGAATTGAACGACCTAATATATCACTATCTCGATATTGCCCTTTAGGTGTGACTAATGTCACTTGAGCGCCTGCTCGAGCAAATGCATCCACATTTTGTAAAATTTGTAATGAAGCCACACGTAAGTCAGGCACTGGGTAAGGATCAAGATAGGCAATTTTCATAATTATGACGCCAATGCCTGTAATAAACGTTGTGCTGAGTGTTGCCAAGTATAACGTGTTTCTATACGGACACGCGCCAGCTCTCCCATCGCCTTACCTCTGTCTGGTAATCCACGAAGATGATTAATCGCTATCACAATTTCATCTGCACTACCTGATGCGACTAAAAGCCCTGCGGTACCTTCATTACCCACAACTTCAGGAATACCACCGATATGGCTCGCAATCACCGGTTTTGCACATGCCATCGCTTCGGCAATCGTAATACCGAAGGCTTCATCTCCAGTACTTGGGAAAATACCCACGTCACTTGCTGCATAAAATTCAGGTAATACGTTATGCTCGACAGGCTGATGAAAAATGACTTGCTCTGCAACACCTTTAGAAATCGCTTTCTTTTTTAATCGCTCAAGATCATCACCCGCACCGATAATCAAGAGCTTAACATCTTCACCTTTTAACTGTTCGATGGCATCGATGACAACACTCAAGCCTTTCCAACCCACTAATCGCCCAGCAAATGAGAGTAAAAAAGTAGATCCAGCTATTCCTAATTGCTCACGTAACGAGGTAGTCATAGGTCTAAATTTTTCAATATCCACACCATTATAAATCACACTAGGGAATTGCTTAAAATGATGTTGAATTTGCCAAGCATTAAAATGGCTACATGCCACCCATGCTGAAATCTTTTTACCTAACCAGCGATCACCTTTGAAAAAACTGGTTCCCCCACTCATATAGCAAAAACGCGTTGAGGATGATTTAGGCATCATAGAAGGCCAAAAAAAGTCAAAAGGCTTCGTTAAAATAACCCAATCAAAATTTTGACTGATAACATCTTTTTTAGCGTGTCGTGCAAAAGTGTAACGCTCAACAATACGACGAAAACGCCCACCGAGATCGATAACTTTATCTCGTGGTGTATAAGGGTAAGTGTGAATTTGTATTTGGCGTCCTGCCAGATTGTGTCGAATATCGCCATTGCCACCATAAAGATGAACTTCATGCCCAGCATCATGCAATTGCTTAGCCAGTTCCCAAACTGCTGTTTGGATCCCGCCATAAGACATGGTGATTGTGACATCAATTATACCGATCTTCATGGATTACTTTTTCACCTTCATTCCATTCATGATATTACTCACTGCATTCCACACATTCTCAACTGAGATTTCAGCCATATTATCTTCACGACGTGCTTTTTCTAATGGTGTAGGGTGTTGGATAACCTGACAACAAGAATGTTGTATAGGGGCTAAATAGCACCCGGGATGATAGCTATGATATAGCGCCACCATCGGGATATCTAAAGCACCGGCTAAATGTGTAGGACCGGTGTCAACACCAACATAAAGCGATAAATTTGCCATAATCGCCGCATTTTGACGCATCGAAACACGCCCCGCTAAAGCTAAACATCGCTCTTCACCTATTTTTTTAGCTAAATCAATAGATAATTGCGCACTTTCCTTACCACCTAATAGCAAAAAATACGTACTCGCGTCATGGGAAATAATCTGCTTTGCTAATTGCAGAAAGTTCTCCACTGGCCAATCTCGATAGGCTTTAGCAGGAAAGCTTTGTAACTGAAAACCAATAATATTCTTATTAATTAATGAATTATCTTTTAAAAACTGTTGTGCAAAAGTCACTTCTTCCTCACTGATAAAGTAACGTAATTGCCAACAACTCGGATAAATCCCTAATGCATTAATTAATAAGGCACGCTCTTTTTGTGCAACCATCGGCGACTTAGGACGCTCAACCCAAGTAACATTACCTTGCTGTTCAGATATATCAGCAAAAGCAACGGTATGATGAGATTGGCGACGAGCATAGTTCACTAATTCACGATCATTACCATATACCAAAGCTAAATCATAAGGTTTATTAGGTAACCAACCTGACCAAACAGCGCGTTTTTTAGAAAAATGTCTAATACTATTAATATCAGGATTATGCTCAAGAATGCATGCACTACGCTTATGTGCAAATACATGAATATGAGCATTGGGCCAACGCTGTTTTAAGGCATGGATAACGGGGGTGATAAGTAATGTATCACCAAAACGTGCTACCGCTATAACCAATATATTTTTTGGGTCCATGTGCTTTTTATTTGGCTTAAATGATACATTTACTTCTCAGACTATACACTAAAAAGTATTACAAATATTCATCAATAAGATGAATACACCAAGTTGATAATAGAGATAATCGTTTCACGACTTTATTATCAACATTAATCATACTGATTTATTTTTATCGTTAATTGCCTGAATAAAGATCCTTTCCATCTTATCTAACATATTATCCAAACCAAATCGTGAGACAGCGTGTTCAAGCGCGGCTTTTCCCATCTGTTCACGTAATTCACCTGAGCTCATTAATTTAGCTAAATGACTCGTGAATATTTCTTGTATTTGTGGTGCTAATGTAAATCCTGTTTTACCGTCAATAACCGCTTCACTAATCGCGCCAACTGTAGTCGATACAACAGGCAGACCACATGCCATTGCCTGCATAATACCTTGCGGCACACCTTCATTACCAAAAGAAGGTAACGCAAAGAGATCCATTGCATTTAAACAATCAGGCACATCATTACGATTACCAAGGAAGAAGATACTTTGCTCTAATCCTGCCGCTTTCACCATCGGTTCTAAATTTTTACGTTGAGGCCCATCACCAACAAAAATTAATTGCCAATCAGGAAACTGCTGATGTAATGATTTCCATGCTTCTACTAAATATTTATGTCCTTTCCACACTCGCATAGTTGCAACAATACCTAATGTCGGTTTATTCGGTATTCCAATTTTTTCTCTAGCTTGTTGTTTGTCTTGTGGAAAAAAACGTTGTAGATCAATTCCCGTAGGCACTGATGTCATTTTTTCTAATGGAAATTTATTATGCTGATGGAGAGTCTGGCGTAATTTCTCACCTGTTGTCACAACATGGGCACTAGACGAAAGATAAAGCCATCGTGTTGGGAATGAACGTGAAACATCCGTAGAAACATGTCGAGTTCGAACAACCACAGGAGAATGACGTAATGTGGCACAAGAAGCGGCAACTAACCATGCATCGGTTGAGCTATGAGTATTGATAACATCAAATTGGTGATGATGTAATTTCAGCCATTGGCGAAGTACTTTTAACGCTGAACCGCGTTTTTTCTCAATGGGTAATGTGAAAACCTCAATACCATAATCAGGCGCTGCCTTGGCAATTTTGGATGTAGGGCAGCACACTAATGCAACTCGGTGCCCTCTACGGATCATACCTTGAGATTCCGTCAGTATACGGATTTCCTGACCACCCCACCCACAAGATGATTCTGTATGTAATATTGATAATACTGACTTACTCATCCGCAATCCATTTACCTGATGGTTTAAAAAGAGCCATAGTATAACTAAAGAGTAAGCTAAGATCACAATAGCTTTACTTTGTTATACTTAGCAGACTCCAGATAACAAAAAACCCGACACTAAGGTCGGGTTTTTTAAGAAAACTAAAATTATTTAATTTTAGCTTCTTTATAAAGCACATGTTGACGAACAACTGGATCGAATTTTTTCATTTCCAGTTTTTCTGGCATAGTGCGTTTGTTCTTCGTAGTGGTATAGAAGTGACCTGTACCAGCAGAAGAAACGAGTTTAATTTTCTCGCGAATACCTTTAGCCATTTTTCAGCTCCTTAGAACTTCTCACCACGGGCACGTAAATCTGCTAATACAGATTCGATGCCTTTCTTATCAATCACACGCATACCTTTAGCAGATACACGCAGAGTTACGAAACGTTTCTCAGACTCAACCCAGAAACGGTGAGAGTGCAGGTTTGGCAGAAAACGGCGTTTAGTCGCGTTTAATGCGTGAGAGCGGTTGTTTCCACTCACAGGACGCTTGCCGGTAACTTGGCAGACTCGGGACATGTCTATTCTCCAAAAATCTAATCAGCTCGAGCTTTAATATCAGGTTTGACCGCCTCGTCAGGCTTTGGAGCCCATCTCAGCAACTTTTAACGATTGAAAAACTGTGTAAACACCTCAGAAAAAACTTGCTGAGATAGGCTCTTCTCGCCAAACCCAAGATCCTCAAAGGTGGCGTAGTATACGCCCAATGGCCTCAACGCTCAAGACCCGTACAAATAAAGATTGACAATAATTACAAAAATATTTGCTACAACCAACCTCGTTCTGCGAAAGAAACACAATTATCATGCCCTATCACAAGGTGATCGAGTACATTTACACCCACTAATTGGCAAGCAGTAAAAATTTTTTCCGTTAATTCTTTATCTGCGAGACTTGGTTCGCAAACACCAGAAGGGTGATTATGAGCAAGAATGATGGATGTTGCATTCTTTTTTATTGATTGACGGACAATTTCTCTAGGATGAACCTCTACTCTGTTAATTGTTCCTTTAAACATCTCTTCGAATGCAATCAATTGATTTTGATTATCAAGAAACAGTACCACAAACACTTCTCTGTCTCGCCAATGCAATAATTTTTGTAAGTAATGCTTTGTATCTTCTGAAGAAGATAATACATTTTTATACATAAATTGTGTTGTAGAAAAGCGCTGTGCCATTTCATTAATCGCTTGTAGCTGGGTAAACTTTCCCACACCAACGCCTTTAAAACGCCCTAAAGTTTCATAATCAGCATTAATAACATGATAAAGAGAACCGCACTCTTTAAGTAAAAAAGCCGCCAATTCTAATACCGATTTTTCATAAGTACCGGTGCGTAAAAAGAGCGCCAATAACTCAATATCGGTGAGTGATTCCACGCCATAAAGTAATAATTTTTCTCTAGGTAAAAGTTCACTAACCGATTGATTTTCCATCCATGGACTCCTTAATAAGCAAAGGCAGTGGTATTAATGATCTATTTTATTCATTTACATAAGCATTAGGATTTAGGTGAAGCATCACTCATCATTAAATGCTAATCACAAAACAACTGTTGTTTTATACAGTTAATTTACTATAAACTGCTAATCTTGTATAAAAAAGACACATATCAAATTTATGCGAGATAAATCGCAAAAATTTAATCTATAAAACATGAAGTTACATAGAATTCCGAATTCACGATGACCTTGTGGTAAAATTACGGGCAATTATTTATGTACTTAGGCATTTCATCATGACTACACTTCACGACAAAAAGATTATTCTTGGTATCAGTGGTGGTATTGCGGCCTATAAAGCACCTGAACTTGTACGCCGTTTACGTGAGAAAGGTGCAATTGTGCGAGTTGTAATGACACCCGCAGCTCATGCATTTGTGACACCTTTATCACTACAAGCTGTTTCTGGTTTTCCTGTTGCGGATGATTTACTTGATCCAGCGGCAGAAGCCGCTATGGGGCATATTGAATTAGGTAAATGGGCTGATTTAATTCTACTTGCACCTGCTACTGCCGATCTTATTGCACGTTTACGAGTGGGTATGGCAAATGATTTACTTACCACACTCTGTTTAGCGAGTAACGCACCTATCGCTATTGCGCCAGCAATGAATCAGCAAATGTACAGAGCCACGATTACACAAGAAAATTTATCAGCTTTAGAGCAACGTGGCTGTTTAATTTGGGGGCCTGACTCTGGTAGTCAAGCTTGTGGTGATGTAGGACCGGGACGAATGTTAGATCCTTTAGCACTTGTCGCATTAGCTGAAAAACAACTTGCTTTACAGCCACAAGATTTTGCAGGTAAAAAAATCACGATAACCGCAGGTCCAACTCGTGAAGCCTTAGATCCAGTGCGTTTTATCAGTAATCATAGCTCAGGGAAAATGGGGTTTGCGATTGCGCAAGCAGCCGCATTACGCGGAGCTGATGTCACACTTATCGCAGGGCCTGTCACATTACCGACACCCGCTTGTGTTAAACGTATTGACGTTGAAAGCGCACAAGAAATGTATGAACAAGTGATGTTAATCGCACCTTCGCAAGATATTTTTATTGGTTGTGCGGCTGTTGCTGATTACCGCGCTAAACTTATCGCGGCTGAAAAAATAAAAAAACAAGGTGATGAAGTCACCATCACTATGGTAAAAAACCCCGACATTGTCGCGAGTGTCGGAAAAATGGTTGAACACCGTCCTTTTGTTGTTGGATTTGCAGCCGAAACCCAGAATGTGGAAGAATATGCCCGCAAAAAACGCGAACAAAAGCAGCTCGATTTAATCTGTGCCAATGATGTTTCAATAGAAAATCAAGGCTTTAACAGTGACAACAATGCATTACACCTTATTTGGGCTAATGGAGAAACGCGCTTACCACACAGTAGTAAAGCACAACTTAGCCATCGCCTACTTGACGAGATAGCCAAACATTATGATGAAAAAAATTGATGTTAAAATCCTTGATGCACGTATTGGTCAAGAATATCCACTTCCTGCTTATGCCACGACAGGCTCTGCTGGTTTAGATTTACGCGCTTGCCTTGATGCACCATTAGTTCTTGAACCAGGGCAAACCGAATTATTACCTACAGGTCTTGCTGTACATATTGCCGATGAAGGATTAGCAGCAATGGTACTTCCTCGTTCAGGTTTAGGTCATAAACACGGTGTTGTATTGGGTAATTTAGTTGGACTAATTGATTCTGACTACCAAGGTCAACTGATGGTATCGGTTTGGAATCGTGGTCAAACAGCGTTTACCATCGAACCGGGTGAGCGTATTGCTCAAATGATTATCGTACCCGTAGTTCAAGCTGAATTTAATATTGTTGAAGATTTTACCGCAACGGAACGCGGTAGCGGTGGCTTTGGTCACTCCGGCCGCCAATAATAACGACGTCTTGCATTAATTATATCAATGACGATATCACTCCCTTTGTACTAAAAACCTTAGTGCAAAGGTTTACTGATTTGTTTTGCTTTTAGCAGGGGCCTTATCAGTCATGGCAGAAGAAAAAGAAACCAAAAAGAAAAGAAATAGACGGGATGAAATCTTACAGTCACTTGCCCAAATGTTGGAATCAAGTGATGGTAGTCAGCGCATCACAACGGCAAAGCTTGCCGCCACTGTTGGTGTATCTGAAGCTGCGCTCTATCGACATTTTCCCAGTAAAACCAAAATGTTTGATAGCTTGATTGAGTTTATCGAAGATAGCTTAGTCTCCCGTATTAATTTGATTTTAAAAGACGAAAAAGAGGCTGTTGCAAGAATTCGCTTAATTCTTATCTTGATCCTCGGTTTTGCTGAGAAAAACCCGGGACTATCTCGTATTTTGACTGGTCATGCATTGATGTTTGAACAAGACAGATTGCAAGGGCGAATAAACCAGCTTTATGAGCGTATTGAAGTTCAGCTACGACAAGTCATTAAAGAGCGTAAAATTCGTGAAGGTAGTGCTTTCTTGCATGATGAAGCGTTACTTGCTTCACAACTACTCGCTTTTTGTGAAGGTATGTTAGCGCGCTTTGTACGCACAGAATTTCGCTATCAACCTACTCAAGAATTTGAAGCTCGCTGGCCATTAATTTTGGCACAGTTACAATGAAATGATGGACTCGTGATTTAACTCAACAATTTGAAATTTACAGATATGCCGTTTTTTTCTTATTTGTGTTAACATGCGTCCTCTGGTACATAGTTACCTAAATGTATTTATCAGGAATAGCACTCGTGCAGTTCCTACATTGTGGCATTAGCGACTCGCTTTGCCCCTGCTGTAAAAGTCCTTTTTATATTTCAATATCTGTGATAATTGTCGCAGAAGATTCATTGTACTACTCACCCCGCCCATAATTGGGCGAGGGCTTTTTTTTATCTCTAATCGACCAACTCGTTTATCGCGTATTCACTTTATTAATTCACGCCATAGCGCTCACGATAAGCTTTAACCGCAGGTAAATGCTCAGACAGTGTTTCATTCTCACTTAGGTAACTAATTAAATCATCTAAGGTAATAATCGAATACACTTGGCATTGATAGTCACGTTTTAACTCTTGTATTGCAGAAAGTTCTTCTCGCCCTTTCTCTTGTCTATCCAAACTTAATAACACGGCAGAAAGCGTTGCATCATGCTGTTTTATGATTTCCATTGATTCACGAATTGCGGTACCAGCTGTAATGACATCATCGACAATCACAACATTACCTTTCAATGGGCTTCCTACTAATGTTCCTCCTTCACCATGATCTTTAGCCTCTTTGCGATTAAAACAGTAAGGAATATCGATATCATGATGTTCAACCAATGCGACTGCCGTTGTGGTTGCAATAGGTATCCCCTTATAAGCGGGTCCAAACAGCACATCACAAGACACATTATTATCTAATAATGTTTGCGCATAGAACTGCCCCAGTAAAGCCAAATCACGCCCTGTATTAAATAAACCGGCATTAAAAAAGTAAGGACTCACCCTTCCTGATTTCAGTGTGAACTCACCAAATTTCAGGACATTTTTTGCTAATGCTAGTTCGATAAAGCGGCGTTGGTAGGCTTTCATTTCTTTCTCCTCTCTACGTTACTTGATGACAAATTTTAGGCATAAAAAAGGCGACTTCTCAGTCGCCTTAAAAATATAATTTATTGCTTAAGCGCCTCTTTTTGCGCTTCAAATATTTTCTCTAACCCCCCCTTTGCAAGGGCGAGTAAAGCAAGTAATTCTTCGTGACTAAATGGTGCACCTTCTGCCGTACCTTGAACTTCAATCATACGACCATCATCAATCATCACCACATTCATATCCGTTTCTGCGGCAGAATCTTCAACATATTCAAGATCGCATAATGGTTCACCATCAACAATCCCCACAGATACCGCAGCGACCATTGATTTAAGAGGGCTCTTTTTCAGTTTACCTTCTTCAACCATTTTATTTAAAGCATCAACTAATGCGACGCAAGCACCAGAGATAGAGGCCGTACGTGTACCACCATCAGCTTGAATAACGTCACAATCAACAGTGATAGTGAATTCACCTAATGCTTTTAAATCAACAGCGGCACGTAATGAACGTGCAATTAAGCGTTGAATTTCCATAGTACGGCCAGTTTGTTTACCACGAGCCGCTTCACGTGCATTACGACTATTTGTTGCGCGAGGAAGCATACCATATTCTGCGGTTACCCAACCTTGCCCTTGTCCTTTAAGAAAACGTGGTACACCCTCTTCTACAGTGGCGTTACACAAGACTTTAGTATCACCAAATTCGACTAATACAGAACCCTCAGCGTGTTTTGTATAATGGCGAGTGATGGTAATAGGACGTACTTGGTCTGCTTGTCTGTCTGCTGGACGCATGGTGTTATCTCCGCTTTCTCTGACATATTGGGGGCGCATTATACGACCTAAAATGGCTTATGCCTATCCTGTATCGATGCCTAGGGTTATAATCGTATCATCTTTTACACTATTGAGACCCTATTATGATCCGTAGCATGACCGCTTTTGCTCGCCGAGACATCAAAAAAGACTGGGGTAGCGCTGCATGGGAACTGCGTTCCGTAAACCAACGCTATCTTGAAACTTATATTCGTTTACCTGAGCAATTACGTAGTTTAGAGCCAGTTATTCGTGAACGTCTACGTAATCGCTTAACGCGCGGTAAAATTGAATGTAACTTACGTTTTGATCTTAATGCTCGTTTTCAAGGCGAACTTAATCTTGATGAAAATTTAGCAAAACAACTGATTGTTTCTGCCAACTGGGTAAAAAGTCACAGCCATGAAGGCACTATCAGCCCATTTGATATTTTACGTTGGCCAGGTGTTATTTCAGCACAAGAGCAAGATTTAGATGCCATTGGTACTGAACTTTTAGCTGAGTTAGATCTGGCTATTGATGCCTTTATCGCAAGCCGTGAAGCTGAAGGACAATCACTGAAAGTACTTATTGAACAGCGTTTAGATGCTGTTTGCGAAGAAGTTGTTAAGGTGAGAGCACAGATGCCTGAAGTTTTACAATGGCAACGTGAACGTTTAACGAGCAAATTAGAAGAAGCTCAAGTCCAAATTGATAATAATCGTTTAGAACAAGAGTTAGTGATGTTAGCACAACGTTTAGATGTTGCTGAAGAGCTTGATAGATTAGAAGCCCACGTTAAAGAAACACGCAAAATTCTTGTGAAAAAAGAGGCGGTAGGTCGTCGTCTTGATTTTATGATGCAAGAATTTAACCGTGAATCCAATACATTAGCATCAAAATCAATTAATACTGAAGTCACTAATTCAGCCATTGAATTAAAAGTTTTAATTGAACAAATGCGTGAGCAGATCCAAAACATTGAGTAAGATTTCTTAGCGATTTACAGCCGACTATCAAGCCAGTAGATACCTTGTATTTGCTGGCTTTAATCAAGAATAAAATTTAACTCTCTATTTAATAAATGAAAATCACTCACCCAATGCCTTTCTAATAAATCCTTTGTTTTGATTAAGCATCTGTGTGGCTTGCTGTGCATCTACATTTGCTAAGATCATTAGAATTGCCGTTTTACAGTGACGATGACATTGTGATAATGCTTCTTCAGCGATAGCTCTTTCACACTCAGTTGCTTGCATTACAATACGAATTTGGCGTTCAACCAATTTGGCATTGGTTGCTTCAACATCCACCATTAAATTACCAAAAACTTTGCCGATTTTTATCATCGCGCCAGTTGTTATCATATTTAAGATAAGTTTTTGTGCTGTGCCAGCTTTCATACGCGATGAGCCTGTTACCACTTCAGCACCCACAATCGGTGTAATGGTAATATCAGCAAGTTTGGCAATCGGGCTTTCTGGATTGCAACTTATCGCCCCTGTTGTTGCACCTAATGATTTTGCATACTGCAAAGTACCTATCACATACGGTGTTCTACCACTTGCAGCAATACCTACTAAAACATCTTTCTCGTTAAAATTAAGCTGGCGTAAATCTTGTTCGCCTAGTTGAATATTGTCTTCTGCATTCTCGACAGCTTGTAAAATAGCCTTGTGTCCACCAGCAATTAATCCAATCACCATTTCATGAGGTGTACCATAAGTTGGAGGACATTCACTGGCATCTAAAATCCCTAATCGCCCCGATGTACCAGCGCCACAATAAATAAGACGACCACCTTGAGAAAAAGCGGTCGCAACTTTATCAACTAATTGAACAATCTCAGGTAACGTTTTTTCGACGGCTAATGGCACTTTTTTATCTTCATTATTAATAACTTTTAGCATATCCAAAGTTGAAAGTGTGTCTATATTTTCACTGTTATGATTTCTACTTTCCGTGACAAGATTGCTAAGATCAATCGCCATTATCGCGCTCCCAATATTGTTATTTATTTGATTAAGCCGAAGAAATAAACTGCTTTTATACCATTATTATTGGTAAGATTTTCAAAATCATTACAAACGGTACCCTACATGACATTTATTAAATATATTTCGACCTTTATCAGCCTAATTACACTTTTTTTCTCCTTTTCTTTGCATGCTAATTTTGAAGAGCAAGACAAAAGAAAATTTGAAGATACTCGCAAAGAAGCACTAAACCATAATGCACAAGCTCAATATCAGTTAGCTGAAATGTATTCGATGGGAACAGGCGTAGAAAAAAACCTTCTTAATGCACAACTGTGGGCAAATGAGGCAATAAAAAACGACTATGCCGATGCCTATGCATTACTTGCTGATATTTACTTATTTAATGCCGACCCTTATTTTAAAAATTATTATGTTGAAGCAAAAAAATTAGCTACTCTCGCAGTAAATAAAGGAAGCATAAGAGGAAAAATAAGTTTAGCAACAGCTCTCATTGCGCCATTATCTGGAGAAACAGATCATAAAAAAGCGATTGTATTATTAGAAGAAGTTGCAGCGACTCATCAACCAGAACTTGTTTACGCTCCGATTTGGTTAGGTGTTCTTTATAGTGGGGTTGACAATGTGCCTGTAGATACTGAAAAAGCGAATATGTGGTTTGCAAAAGCTAATGAAATGACTTTTGAAGGATTCGCTCAAGCAATGGCTTCTTTTATGTTCTCTGGCCAATATTATATTATTGAGCCTAACAAGCAAAAAGCAGATGAATTAATGAAACAGGCTTGTGAAGAAGCAAAAAAAGTTGGCAATGAGTTTTATTGCCAACAAGAGTTTAATTAACCCAAAATCAAATAAATAACCCTAACTCAGAAAAGAGAGGGCAAATATCGCCATCTCTTTTATACCCTGTCTGTCCTACCTAATATTCTTTTATAGCGCCATACGGTATTCAATCACACCCGGTTTTTCTGCTACCCAATTATATAAGCGCTGACCACGTAAATTAGTTTCCTGTGTATGCCAATATAGACGAGCACAATCACGCTCTTTGGCTTGTTGATTAACAAACTCAATAAGTTGCTTACCTACATGGCGACCACGTGTATCTGGTGAAACAAATAAATCTTCTAAATAACAAAAATCGCTTTCAGCCCATGTTGAGCGATGAAAAAGATAATGTACAAAGCCTAATACCTTTTCACCTTCCATCGCTACAGCACAATAAACAGGTTCTTTTTCATCAAAAAAACGTGCCCATGTTTTTAATGTTGTCTCTTCTGATAACTCAACTTTATAAAATGCTTGATAACTTAACCAATGTGGCAACCATTGAGCATAATGCTCTTGTTCAACAAACTGAATTGAAACAGTTATTGGTGTTGTGCTCATCTCTTCACTTCCTTCTACTTTCATAAATGCTATAAAAAGGTATCACCTGCCTTTAATCGTGGTCATGGTACGTTTAATTTTGGTTCTCAATAAGGTACACTTTTTGTGTTTTTATAGGGTCCACTTTATGAAACAGAAAAAAACAGCGTATTTCCCTAATCTTGTTTTAGAAGAAGGGCCCATTGGCTCTCAGGTTTATCACGCGATTAGAAAGGCGATTTTAGATGGGCGTTTATCGTCAGGTAGTCGTTTACCATCAAGCCGTACCTTAGCTGAAATGATGTCGATTTCCCGCAATTCTGTTATCGCAGGATTTGAACGTTTAATTGATGAAGGCTATTTATTTACTCGACGCGGTGCAGGTACTTTTGTTGCAAGCACAATCCCTGATGCCATTATTTCGGATAAGTGGATCAAAACAACTCACTCTTATTCATTACCAGCAATCGAAAGCCCATTAGAAACACTAAACCCCAATATGCAAAAAGCACAAGCTTTTTGGCAACAGTCGCAACCCAATATCAATAGTAACCCGATATTTCATGTCGGTATTGGATGTGTTGATCTTTTTCCACATGAGCTTTGGGGAAGATTATTAGGGCGAGTTTGGCGACAATCGAAAAAAGCACTCGCAACATTTAATTCGCCAACAGGTTACACGCCTTTAAAAGAAATGATATGCCAATACATGCAATCAACTCGTGGACTTTTTTGCCAACCTGAGCAAATCATTATTGTGAATGGAACACAGCAAGCGATTAATCTCACCACCAGAGTATTATTAAAAGAAGGTGGTGCTGTTTGGTTAGATGATCCTGGTTATGACAGTGCTCGGGGGATCTTCACATCTTATGGTATAAAATCACATCCAATAAATTCAGATATTGATGGAATGGATATTTATCAAGGAATAGAGCAGTGCCCTGAAGCAAAACTTGTTTTTACCACACCTTCTCATCAATTCCCTTTAGGTAATACGCTCTCACTTTCACGCCGTATTGCGTTGTTAGAGTGGGCATCATCCAATAATGTGTGGATCTTCGAAGATGACTACAATAGTGAATTTCGCTATCACTCTAAACCCATTCAATCTCTCCAAGGATTAGATAAATACCAGCGCGTTATTTATGCCGGCACATTCTCAAAAATGATGTATCCCGGATTTCGTTTAGGTTTTTTAGTGGTTCCTTTACCTTTAGTTGATGCCTTTAAAGCTGCTAAATACTATACCGATTCACATTCTGGCTTTTTAGAGCAAGCTACATTGGCGCTGTTTATTTCTCAAGGGCATTATGCACGTCATGTTAGACGAATACGAAAAGCCTGTTATGAACGCTATCAAGTGTTAACTAATGCTATAAAAACACATCTATCTCATGTTTTCCGTGTTGAACCGACAGACTCCGGTATCCATATTGTCTGCTGGTTACAGGCTGGCTATACAGAAGAATATATTGTGAAAAAATCACGAGAGATTGGATTAGCTATACAGCCTTTATCCCGTTACTGCATCCAAACTTACCCAAAAAAAGGCGTATTATTAGGGTATGCGGCTCATGATCCTATTGAAATTGAAAAGAGTATTATTTTGCTTGCTCACACATTATCTAAATAAATAACATCTATTCTTATTTGTTATTTGCAATATAAACGTCGAGCAAGCTTTGTATTTACCCTATCTTATGTTTTGGTGTGCAATAATAAACCCAAGCAGGAGGAACATTCAGCATTACCAATTTTTTTTCTAAATGAAAATAACGAGATAACGTTTTTTCATATCGAGTTGTATATTGGAATAATACAAAACAACCTTGTGTTTTTAATAATTCTTTATGTACACGTTTTAAAACTCTTAAACCTGTTTTTCTAGGAATAGATAAAAAAGGTAGCCCTGAAATAATCATATTATAATGGCTATTTAATTTCTCCGCTGATGCGGTATAAACCCTTAATCGTTTATCGTTAATTTTATCTAATTCTGTCGCAAAGCTGGGTTCTATTTCAAAAACATCTAATGAAGAATTCAACGACATTCTTTTTAAGATCTGTTGAGTAATAACACCCGTACCAGCACCTAACTCAGCAACCTGAAGATCCTGTTGCCAATTGAGTTTATCTAACATTTCGTAGCATAACCAACGAGATGAAGGCGCGATAGTACCCATCGTGGTTGGTGAGATCACAAACCGTTTTAAATATGAGTAGTATGTAGATAATGGAATGAATGTGGATATATCCATCTTCGCCTCCTAGTGCCTTTTAATTAAGGTAAAATAAAAATTAGATTAAATGAAGAACATTCATCATTATTTTTTATTTATGAAAATACATCATCTATTGAATAATGACTTTCAGTATAAAGCTTGGAGTCATCTCTAAGTAAATACGTTTTTCTTATATATTACACTATTTTACATTTTTCTATTTTTACTCTATTTTCTTAAACAAGAATATATTTTTATTTATCCTAAAAAAGAAAATAAGATATAGCAGATTATTCTTACACTTTTATGGTTGGTTCATTTTCTTTTTTAACAACTCATTGATATTTGTTCGTTCTGCGGCTTTCTTTTGTTAACTCTACGAAGACTATAAGAAACACTTCTAATTCTTTGGTAAATAATCAATAAATTAACTTGCACCCATCTCTATATTTTGTCAGGTTAGTGTGAGGTCTCTCACTATTCCTACAGATAAAGACAGGGTAATTACAATGAAAAATGTTGGTTTTGTGGGCTGGCGTGGTATGGTCGGCTCCGTTTTAATGCAAAGAATGGTTGAAGAACGCGATTTTGATGGGATAAACCCTGTTTTCTTCACCACATCTCAATTAGGTGAAGCAGCACCCGCTTATGGTAATCACCGTAGCACTCTGCAAGATGCTTATGATATTGATACCTTAGCATCACTCGATATTATTATTAGTTGCCAAGGTGGTGACTACACCAATGAAATCTATCCAAAACTTCGTCAAGCAGGTTGGCAAGGTTACTGGATTGATGCAGCATCCGCACTGCGTATGAATGATGATGCCGTGATTATTCTCGATCCTGTTAATGGACAGCATATTCAAGACAGCTTAAATAAAGGTATTAAAGCCTTTGTTGGCGGTAACTGTACCGTCAGTTTAATGCTGATGTCATTAGGTGGTCTGTTTGCTAACAATTTAGTGGAATGGGCAAGCGTATCCACTTATCAAGCGGCTTCTGGGGCGGGGGCTCGCCATATGAGAGAGTTACTGTCACAGATGGGCTCTTTACATAATCAAGTGGTTAAAGAGCTAGAAAACCCAGCATCAGCAATCTTAGATATTGAACGTAAAGTCACTAACTTTACGCGCAGTGGTGCGATGCCAACTGAGCAATTTGGTGTTCCTCTAGCAGGTAGCTTGATCCCTTGGATTGATAAACAATTAGAAAATGGCCAAAGCCGCGAAGAGTGGAAAGGGCAAGCAGAAACCAACAAGATCCTCAATACAGGTTCAAATATCATTCCTGTAGATGGTCTTTGCGTTCGTATTGGTGCATTACGTTGCCATAGCCAAGCATTCACTTTAAAACTGAAAAAAGACTTACCCGTTGCTGAAATTGAACAATTACTTGCAAGCCATAACGATTGGGTAAAAGTCATTCCTAATGATCGTGAATTAACTATACGTGAATTAACACCAGCCGCAGTTACCGGTACATTGAGCACACCAGTTGGCCGTATTCGCAAACTGAATATGGGCCCTGAATTTATTTCAGCCTTTACAGTGGGTGACCAGCTGTTATGGGGTGCCGCAGAGCCTTTACGCCGTATGCTGAATATTCTGCGTTAATATTAATTATTTAGAATATCGGCCATTTTTAGATAATAGAAATGGTTGATATTCTTATTCTCAATAGTCATTCTCTTCATTTCTTATTTCCCCCCTCTTCTTTCTTCATAAAACTATTTTTTAATTTTTCATATTTTATTTATTTTTAATTTTATGGCGCTTTATAAAATACGTTTCCTACAATAGTTTCAAAAATAACTCTAAAGAATTCAGGCAGATTATTCAGCATAATCCACCTGTTTTTATTCAAAATAGAGTGCAAAAATAAATAAAGCATTTTTTAACAACTGAAAAGTAATGATGAAGAAAATCTAAATATAACGATTTCTAATATATTATTCCTTTTCTCTCCATTTTATAGAAACTGCGGTAACTACTTATTATTTAAAAATAAATTTACTTTGTATTGTCATTTATTTATGGTGATTTTTATTACTTTTATAAAAAGATGCATTATAAATATGACAACACAAACACAACCCAATAAAAAAGGTTTTTTAAACCGAGTAGAACGTATTGGTAATATCATGCCTGATGTTACGATGCTGTTCGTTTACGCCTTAGTGATCTGCTGGATATTTTCATTTCTCCTCTCTTTTGTACATTTTGATTATTTCCACCCAGTGACTAAAGAGAAAATCACTGTCATTAATATGTTTCAATATGAAGAAATTATATTATTTGTGACAAGTGCAGTGAAAAATTTCATTAGTTTTCCACCTCTTGGGATAACAATTGTTGCAACATTAGGGATTGGTATTGCAGAAAGCAGCGGTTTTATTAAAACAGCGTTAAAAAAGATGCTTTCGTTTATTTCTCCTAGAATGCTAACACCAACCGTTGTTTTTGTTGGTATTGTTGCGCACTTAGCGTCTGACTCTGCTTACGTTATTCTTATGCCAGTCTCTGCGATGATGTTTTATGCCAGTGGTCGTCATCCTTTAGCCGGTATCGCTGCCTCATTTGCAGGTTTAGCGGGTGGATTTACCGCAAGTTATACACCGTCAATTATTGATCCAATAATGCAAAGCTTTACTCAAGAAGCAGCGCAAATTATGGCTCCGGGATATAGCGTTAACGTTTTATGTAACTACTTTTTTAGTGTAGGCGGTACATTTGGTGTTATTTTAACTTGTTGGTATATCACTGAAAAAATTGTAGAGCCTTGGCTAAACAAAAACTGCCCTGTCTCTTCAGGGATTGATACCAAGGATGCAGAGTTAGGTGAAATCACACCAATAGAAAAACGTGCATTCCGTTTTGCAGGTTGGGCGGTTGTATTGATGGGTATTGGTTTATTTGCCCTGCTATTACCAGAAACCTCACCATTACGTTCACCAGAAGGCAGTTTAACCAGCCCTAAAGCGCCAATTATGCAAATTGTGGTGCCTTTACTGTTTATCTTCTTCTCTGTACCCGGCTTAATCTATGGCTATATGGCCAAGTCTTTTGCTTCCACAAAAGATATCGTCAAAGCAATGGAAAATATCACTAAATCGCTGATCCCATTTATCGTTTTTGCCTTTTTTGCGGCTCAGTTTCTTTACTCTTTCCAACACTCGAATTTAGGGACTCTATTAGCGTTATCGGGTGCAGAGTTACTGCGTACGCTTAATATGCCTTCAGGTATGACGGTATTAGGTGTGATTTTGCTGACTGCGATTTTAAATATTATGATCACCTCAGCAACATCAAAATGGGCTGTTATTGCTCCGGTATTAGTGCCAATGTTAATGGCTGTCGGAATTTCACCTGAATTAACGCAAGCTGCGTTCCGTGTCAGTGATTCCGCAATGAATGTGAGTACACCGATGTTCCCCTTCTACCCACTGATTTTGATGTATTGCCAAAAATACTATAAAGGGGCAGGTATCGGCACACTGTGCTCAATGATGATCCCGTTCACTATTGGCTTGCTTATTGTATTAACGACGACACTGTTTGTCTTCTGGGGACTCGATATTCCTCTTGGCTTTGACAGTGGATATACATGGCAACCGGCATCATAACTCACGCTTATAAAAACAACTGTATTAGGAACAACATTATAATGAACACCCTAGGTCAAAAGTTAGAACAGCGTTTCTTCCGTTATCTGGCAATTGAAAGCCAAAGTGATGCATCTGCTTCTGTGGTGCCTAGCACGCAGGGACAACTTGAGTTAGCAAAGTTACTGGCTAAAGAGCTAGAAACTTATGGATTAAAAGATATCTATATCGATTCTCATGCCATTTTATATGCAATGAGACCGGGTACTAAACCCAATGCCCCTAAAGTTGGGTTTGTTGCTCACCTTGATACCGTTGATGTGGGCATTTCACCTGATATTCACCCTCAAACACTGCGTTATGAAGGAAAAGATCTCTGCTTAAATAAAGAGAAAGATGTCTGGTTTAAAGCACAAGAACATCCTGAAGCAGAACCTTATATTGGTGAAGAGATTATCTTCAGTGATGGTACAAGCGTATTAGGTGCTGATAATAAAGCCGCGATCACCGTAGTTATGGAGTTGATGGATAAACTTCAACATGCTGATTTTGATTGTGGCGATATCTATGTTGCGTTTGTACCTGATGAAGAGATTGGATTACGCGGTTCTAAACTGATGGATTTATCTCGCTTCAACGTTGATTTTGCTTACACCATTGATTGCTGTGCATTAGGCGAGGTGGTGTATGAAACCTTTAATGCGGCATCAATTAAAGTGTCTGTAAAAGGTATTACTGCGCACCCAATGTCAGCGAAAAACGTATTATTAAACCCAATTCGCGTTGCTCATGATTTTATTGGCTGTTTTGACCGCTTTGATACACCAGAGCACACCGAACACCGCGAAGGTTATTTCTATGTCACTGATTTAATCGCCAATCCTGATAATGCAGTGATTAAAATGGCTATTCGTGATTTTGACAAGCAAAGTTATGAAGCCCGTAAACAGTTTATTAAGCAATCTGTTGCGTTGATCCAAGCTCGTCACCCTCGTGCGCAAATCGATTATGAGATTGTCGATGTGTATAGCAATATCAGTGATTCGATTGGGGAAGATCGCACCGCTATCGAACTTATTTTTGAGGCATTAAAACGATTAGATATTCAACCTAATGTGATCCCAATGCGAGGAGGTACAGATGGCTCAGCACTTTCAGCAAGAGGATTACTAACACCAAACTATTTCACTGGTGCATTGAATTTCCACTCTCGTTTTGAGTTTTTACCTGTTAGCTCATTTGAAAAGAGCTATTTAGTAACAGAGATGCTGTGTCGTTTGGTCGGACAACGCGGATAAGCGTAATTATTTACGCCAACAAAAAAGCGGAACCATTTTCATGGCTCCGCTTTTTTTATCTAACTTAATCTAAAACTAGATATCAATATTTGCCGCTTTCAGTGCATTCTCTTCGATAAAGGCACGACGAGGTTCAACCGCATCACCCATTAAGGTGGTAAATAATTCATCAGTTGCAATCGCATCTTTCACGGTCACTTGCATCATACGGCGTGTATCTGGATTCATGGTGGTTTCCCATAATTGCTCTGGGTTCATTTCACCAAGACCTTTATAACGCTGTACAGCAAGACCACGACGTGATTCTTTTGTTAACCACTCAAGTGCTTCTTCAAAGCTTGAAATTGGCTGACGACGCTCTCCACGCTCAATAAACGCCCCCTCTTCAATCAGGTTACCGATAATGTCACCTAAATGAGTAATACGTTGATATTCGCTACTGTGGATAAAGTCATAATCCAGTTTGTAGTCTGTATCCACACCATAAGTACGAATACGTAACACAGGTTCAAACAGACGGTTTTCATCGTTTTGAGCGATAGTGTAACTATAAGTACTGCCTTGATCTTCCGCTTCATTTAGACGGTTAACCAAGCCACTCATCCACTCTTCAACTTTAGTTTTATCAGATAACGCATCTTCTGTCAGCGTTGAGTGATACACCAAGCTGTTTAACATACTAAGAGGATAGATACGCTCCATACGACGAATAATCTTGTGCGCTGCATGGTAATCAACAACCAGTTTTTCGAGTTGCTCACCGTGCATTGCTGGTGCGTGTTCACTCACATAAAGTGCTGCACCATCAAGCGCGATCGACATCAGATATTCGTCCATTGCGTCGTCATCTTTGATGTATTGCTCTTGTTTACCTTTCTTCACTTTGTAAAGTGGTGGCTGAGCAATAAAGATATGACCACGTTCGATAATTTCTGGCATTTGACGATAGAAGAATGTCAGTAGCAAAGTACGAATGTGAGAACCATCGACGTCCGCATCCGTCATGATGATAATGCTGTGATAACGCAGTTTATCTGGGTTATATTCATCACGACCGATACCACAACCTAATGCAGTGATTAACGTTGCAACTTCTTGAGAAGCCAACATTTTATCAAAGCGCGCTTTTTCAACGTTTAGGATTTTACCTTTTAACGGAAGAATAGCCTGTGTTTTACGGTTACGACCTTGTTTTGCCGAGCCGCCCGCAGAGTCCCCTTCCACTAAGTACAGTTCAGAGAAAGCAGGGTCACGTTCAGAACAGTCCGCTAATTTACCCGGTAAACCACCTAAATCTAATGCGCCTTTACGACGTGTCATCTCACGAGCTTTACGCGCAGCTTCACGAGCACGAGCGGCATCAATGATTTTACCAACAACAATTTTCGCGTCGTTTGGATTTTCTAACAGATATTCCACCAGCTTCTCATTCATCAGCGTTTCTACCGCTGTTTTCACTTCTGAAGAAACCAGTTTATCTTTTGTTTGTGATGAGAATTTAGGATCAGGTACTTTAACAGAGATAACCGCAATCAGGCCTTCACGAGCATCATCACCCGTTGCACTGATTTTCGATTTCTTATTAAACCCTTCTTTATCCATATAGTTGTTTAACGTACGTGTCATTGCAGTACGGAAACCAACTAAGTGAGTGCCACCATCACGTTGTGGGATATTGTTGGTAAAGCAATAAACATTCTCTTGGAAACCATCATTCCACAGCATCGCCACTTCAACACCAATACCATCTTTTTCAGTAGAGAAATAGAATACATTTTGGTGAATTGGCGTTTTATTACGGCTTAAGTATTCAACGAATGCTTTAATACCGCCTTCATAGTGGAAATGATCTTCACGGTTATCACGTTTATCAATTAAACGGATAGAAACGCCTGAGTTTAAGAATGACAACTCACGAAGACGTTTTGCTAAGATTTCATACTGGAATTCAGTCTCGCCTTTAAAGGTTTCAAGACTTGGCCAGAAGCGTACAAATGTCCCTGATTTTTCAGTATCGCCAATGACTTTTAAGCGATCATCAGGCACACCATGACGATAAATTTGCTGATGGATATTTCCATCACGATGGATTGTCAGTTCAAGTTTTTCAGACAACGCATTAACAACAGAAACCCCTACACCATGAAGTCCACCAGAGACTTTATAGGAGTTATCATCGAATTTACCCCCCGCATGCAGAACGGTCATAATAACCTCTGCCGCTGAGACACCCTCTTCTGGGTGAATGCCGGTTGGAATTCCACGACCATCATCTCGAACAGAGACGGAGTTATCTGAATGGATAGTGACAATTATCTCATCACAGAAACCCGCGAGGGCTTCGTCGATTGCGTTGTCGACCACCTCGAAGACCATGTGATGCAGACCGGTTCCATCATCTGTATCCCCGATATACATCCCCGGGCGCTTACGCACCGCATCCAGCCCTTTTAATACTTTGATACTTGAGGAGTCATATGTATTCGACATCAACGTTTCTCGCTTTATTCCTATGGTTTAACCTCTATTTTGCCACGTTCTACGCTAAATAGCCTGCTATTTACATCTAGCATATCTTTCACTTGCCCTTGTGTTATCGCACTGACAAACACTTGAGCTTGCGTAGACTTTAGACGCTCGGCTAACAACTGACGCCGACTTGCATCTAATTCGGAAGCAAAATCATCGAGCAGATACAGGCATCTTTGCCCATTCTTACGAGTGAAATATTCACCTTGTGCCAGCCTCAAAGCACACATCAATAACTTGAGCTGGCCTCGTGACAACATATCTTCTACTGGCGTGCCGTTTGCTCTAATACGTAAATCCGCTTTATGAGCACCAAGTGAGGTATACGCTAGCATTTTATCACGTTCAAATTGACGTGCTAGCAACTCACCATAATCTGTTTCTTTATCCCATCCCCGTTGAAAGCTCACTTTCAACGAAAACTCAGGCAAAAACAGACGACACGTTTCTTCAATATCTTTAGCGATATCTTCGGTATATTGAGCTCGCCATTCACTTATCTGTTCTGTTAATGAGATAAGTTCTTTATCCCAAGGCATCAGTTGTCGATAAGACGTTGCTTGCCTTAGTGCTGCATTACGTTGTTTTAATACACGTTTTAAATCTGACCATGCAGCAAAAAATCGAGGTTCATTATGAAAACAACCCCAATCAATAAAAGCGCGACGATATTTAGGCCCACCATTCAGTAGTGTAAAGCCTTCAGGTGTTATTAATTGCATGGGTAACAATTTTGCTAACTCTGCAATTTTATGACCATCGCTGCCATCAATACGAACTGTGCTATTACCTTCGCGATCTTTACTTAATCCAATCGCATAACCACGGCTCTCTTCATTGAGCCCACTTAAACGCCCATGAAGAATAAATTCACTTTCATCATGCTGGATCACGCGATTAGCTTGCGAGCTACGAAATGCGCGTCCATGACCTAAAGTGTAAATCGCTTCAAGTATACTTGTTTTACCACTCCCGTTAGGTCCAACAAGGAAATTAAAGCCATCCGCTAATGGCAGATCCGCCTGTTCAATATTTCTAAAATGACGGATCAATAAACGGGATAAAATCATGTTAGTGACTATTATAAACGCATTGGCATAACAACATAAGCAGCCGCAGAACTTGCCACATTCTCCACTTGAACACTTGAAACAGCATCTGTTAGCAGAAGCTTAACTTCCTCACATTTCAATGTATTAAGTACATCAAGGAGATAACTGACATTAAAGCCAATTTCCATTTCTTCACCTTGATATTGAACATCAACAATCTCTTCTGCTTCTTCTTGTTCAGGGTTATTCGCTGTAATCTTCAATTGACCATTGGTGAGATTTATACGCACACCACGGAATTTTTCATTAGATAAAATTGCAGCACGAGAAAATGCCTGTTTAAGAATATCACAACCCGCTGTTACTGTTTTCGTTGGGTTTTTCGGTAATACACGACGATAGTCAGGGAAACGACCATCAACCAACTTCGAGGTGAAAATAAAATCACCTACATGGGCACGTATATTGTTGCTACCGATTTGTAGTTGCAGTGAGCTTTCACCACCGCCATCAAGTAAACGCATCAATTCAATGACACCTTTACGAGGAACAATAACAGAATGCCCCGGTAAAGATTGTCCAATATCCATTGAACATACCGCTAAACGGTGTCCATCTGTTGCAACTGTGCGTAACTCTGTATTTTCAGTTTCAAACAACATACCGTTAAGATAATAACGTACATCTTGATGCGCCATTGAAAATTGAGTGGACTCAATCAGACGTTTTAATGTTGCTTGAGGCAAAGTAAATTCAACTTCACTTTGCCAGTCATCTAAATTAGGAAAATCAGATGCAGGTAATGTTGATAAAGAGAAACGACTACGACCTGAACGCACTAAGAGACGATCACCGTCGAGCTCAACACTGATTTCAGCACCTTCTGGTAGCCCACGCCAAATATCAAAAAACTTACGCGCAGGAACAGTTGTAGCACCCATTTCATGAGATTGGCTAAGATTAACTCTTGCCACCATCTCCATTTCAAGGTCAGTCCCTGTTAGCGATAAGGTGTTTTCAGTAACCTTAAGCAATAGGTTACCTAAAATAGGTAATGTTGGACGACCACCTAAAGGGCCACTTACTTGTTGTAGCGGCTTAAGAAGCTGTTCACGTTCAATGATAAATTTCATAGCGCTAGGATGATAATGTTCTGATTAAGTTAGAAAAATCTTCTTTGATGTCATGACTTTCTTCACGCAATTGCTCTATTTTTCGGCACGCATGAAGTACAGTTGTATGATCACGCCCCCCAAAGGCATCCCCGATTTCAGGCAAGCTGTGGTTTGTTAATTCCTTCGCCAGCGCCATTGCCATTTGCCTCGGACGGGCAACCGATCGAGATCTCCGCTTTGACAGTAAATCAGCGACTTTAATTTTATAATATTCAGCAACCGTTTTTTGAATATTATCAATAGTGACTAATTTTTCCTGCAAAGCGAGCAGATCACGTAATGCTTCACGTACAAAGTCGATAGTAATCGCACGACCTGTAAAGTTTGCGTTAGCAATCACTCGGTTTAATGCACCTTCAAGCTCACGGACGTTAGAACGAAGTCTTTTGGCAATAAAAAAGGCCACTTCGTCAGGTAACTGAATTTGGTTTTCATCCGCTTTTTTCATCAAAATCGCTACTCGGGTTTCAAGTTCAGGTGGCTCAATGGCAACCGTTAATCCCCAACCAAAGCGTGATTTTAATCTGTCTTCAACACCATTTATCTCTTTCGGATAACGGTCTGACGTTAAAATGATTTGCTGATTACCCTCTAACAATGCGTTAAAGGTATGAAAAAATTCTTCTTGTGAACGCTCTTTATTGGCAAAAAATTGAATATCATCAATTAATAGTGCATCCACAGAACGGTAATAGCGTTTAAAGTCTTCTATCGCGTTATTTTGTAACGCTTTTACCATATCTTGTACAAAACGTTCAGAATGCATATAAACGACTTTTGCATTCGCTTTACGTTCCATAATGCTGTTACCCACCGCGTGCAATAAGTGCGTTTTACCAAGCCCCGTTCCACCATATAGAAAGAGTGGGTTATAAGCACCACCAGGGTTATCAGCAACTTGTCTTGCCGCAGCTCTTGCTAACTGGTTTGATTTACCTTCGACGAAGTTATCAAACTTATGTTTAGGGTTAACGTTAGAACGATAATTAAGTTCAGGCAGTTGAGACGCAGGTTGATTATCCCAACTTGGGCGAATAGGTTGACTATGCGTTGGAGCTGTATTCACCGTTGGATGTACAACTGCTTTAGGAATACTTTCCGTAGTACGTGTTGATGCGGGTTTATTACCGACTTCAAAACGTAAAGAAGGGACTTCAGAGCCACAAAAATCCACTAATAATGCGTTGATATTATTAATGTATTTTTCTCTCACCCAATCTAAAACAAAACGATTAGGTGCATACAGCGCCAGCGTATCATCGCTTAGTTCTGCCTGCAAGGGACGTATCCACATACTAAATTCAGTGGCAGGTAACTCATCCTGCAATCGGGCAAGACAATGCTGCCAAAGCGAAAGTGACAC